>NZ_JANAVY020000022.1 GCF_025195085.2 Vibrio intestinalis
TTCACATATTTCATACTCAGCAGGTACTCCAATCGTCGCGTAACCACAACAGGGGCATGCATACAAATTGTCCTTAGCTTGCTCTCGAATTTTACTCATGTCCCCCCCAGAAATATAACGCTTTCTATACAACCAAAAGCCTTTTTCCTACTCACATACTGCCATGTTTTGTGATTTAGCTTGATTGAGCAAAATCACACAAACTAATGAAATCCTGGGTGATTTAGTCTGAATTAGAGTTGAGCATAGCGCAGTTATACTGAAACTTGCCTGTTAATTCCGTTAGTGTTGCTATATTTATATTCATGTATAGATAAACAGTATCAAAACAAATCATGAAGAGTCAATTTTTGCTCAGTTTGAAAGAGTATATGCAGAGTCGTCACTATGCTAACAAAACCATTGAAGCCTATCTGGTTTGGATATCGCGTTATATCCGTTTTCACGATCTTCAACACCCGAGCAAGCTTGATACGCAGGATGTTGAGGCGTTTCTCAGTGATTTAGCAATAACTCATAAGGTAGCAGTCAAAACACAGGCATTGGCGTTAAATGCTGTCCAGTTTATGTATCGCGACTATCTTAAAATACCAATCAAGCCCGATATGCGCTTTCAAAAATCACTATCAGATCGAAAACTTCCGGTTGTACTCACAAAGACTGAAATGCGCCGCTTTGTAGAACAGATAGACCCTAAATTTCAGCTTCATTTGATGCTTATGTACGGTAGCGGATTAAGGCTAATGGAGTGCGTTAGGTTGCGCGTTCAAGATATCGATTTTGATTACGGCGCAGTGCGGATTTGGCAAGGAAAAGGGGGTAAGAATCGCACCGTGACATTAGCGAAAGAACTCCACCCTCTACTTGAAGCTCAAATTGCTATTGCAAAACGATACTACGATAGAGATATGCTAAGCAATGGCTATGGCGGCGTATCAATGAATCAAGCTCGGAAGGCGAAATACCCTAATGCACAGTTTGAGTTTGGTTGGCATTACCTATTTCCTTCGGCAAAACTTAGTAGAGATGATGAATCGGACTTGTACAAACGTCATCATATAAATGAAACAGCGCTTCAGCGCAGTGTAAAGAAGACAGCGCTACTAGCAGGTATTGAGAAAAGTGTCTCGTGCCATACTCTAAGGCATAGCTTCGCAACTCATTTGTTAGAAGGTGGGGCGGATATACGAACGGTTCAAGAGCAGTTAGGCCACAGCGATGTGAGAACCACGCAAATATATACTCATGTGATAGATAGGGGCGCGAGCGGCGTGTTGAGCCCACTTTCAAGTTTATAAGCTATTAACGCCATTAGATAGACAATAAAAAAGGAGAGCCTAAGCTCTCCTTTCCTTAATCCTAATAACTGACTCTAATTAAAGAGCAGCTTTCGCTTTTTCAACTAGAACTGCGAATGCAGCTTTGTCGAATACCGCGATGTCAGCAAGGATCTTACGGTCGATCTCGATAGATGCTTTCTTAAGACCGTTGATGAAACGGCTGTAAGATAGACCATTTTGACGAGATGCAGCGTTGATACGTGCAATCCATAGTTGACGGAATTGACGTTTCTTGTTGCGACGGTCACGGTAAGCGTATTGACCAGCTTTAGTAACTGCTTGGAAAGCTACGCGGTAAACACGTGAACGTGCACCGTAGTAACCTTTAGCTTGTTTTAGAACTTTCTTATGACGTGCACGAGCTTGTACACCACGTTTTACGCGAGGCATTATGCTTCTCCTAAACTAAACGATTGATAACTAAAAAGAATTAAGCGTATGGCAACATACGAACAACTGCAGCCACTTCACATTTAGGAAGGATTGCGTTTGGACGTAGTTGACGCTTGTTCTTAGTAGTACGCTTAGTCAGAATGTGACGTTTAGTAGCGTGCTTAAACTTAATACCACCAGCAGTTTTCTTAAAACGCTTAGCAGCACCTTTGTTGGTTTTCATCTTAGGCATGATGAATAACTCCGCATTGTTGAGTTGTTAAACATTAGTAATTAGGGCGAACAAAACCCAGCCACTTACCTTATTAAGGAAGACGGCTAGGTTTTCTTACTTGTAAAGCCGTTAATTACTTCTTCTTAGGGGCCAGTACCATGATCATCTGACGACCTTCAATCTTCTTAGGGAAAGATTCTACTACTGCTAAATCAACAGTGTCCTCTTTCAGACGATTAAGAACGTCAACACCGATGTCTTGGTGAGCCATTTCGCGGCCACGGAAGCGAATTGTTACCTTCACTTTGTTGCCGTCTTCAAGGAAACGCGTCAGGTTGCGTAGTTTTACCTGATAGTCTCCAATATCAGTTCCAGGACGGAATTTTACTTCCTTAATCTGAACCTGTTTTTGCTTTTTCTTCTGCTCTTTCGCAGATTTGCTCTTCTCAAAGAGGAATTTACCGTAGTCCATAACACGGCATACAGGTGGCTCAGCGTTAGGGCTGATTTCTACTAGATCCATGCCCGCTTCTTCAGCTGCTGCAACGGCTTCTTGAATAGAAACAACACCAACAGACTCGCCATCAGCACCAGTTAAACGAACTTCACGAACGCCACGAATTTCACCGTTTAAACGATGAGCATTTTGTTTGGCCGGTATTTGGCCGCGTCTTCCGCCTTTAATAGCTTATTCCTCCAGATTGAGCTTACGGGTAGAGATCTCGTCTTGGATGTATGCAATAAAGTCATCCACTTTAAACTTGCCAAGATCTTTACCTTTACGAGTACGTACTGCGATTTCACCGGCTTCCATTTCTTGGTCACCACAAACCAGCATATACGGTACACGCTTCAAAGTGTGTTCGCGGATTTTAAAGCCAATCTTCTCATTTCTCAAGTCCGCTTTGGCTCTAATTCCACATTTTTGTAGTTTTTGTGCAACTTCTTTCGCGTAATCAGACTGCTTATCAGTAATGTTCATGATTACTGCTTGCTCTGGCGCCAACCAAGTTGGGAAGAAGCCGTAGTATTCTTCAATCAGAATACCGATGAAACGCTCAAGAGAACCAAGGATTGCACGGTGAATCATTACCGGCACTTGACGCTCGTTGTTTTCATCTACGTATGTTGCACCTAGACGACCAGGTAGGTTGAAGTCTAGCTGAACTGTACCACATTGCCATGCACGGTCTAGACAATCGTGTAGCGTAAATTCGATCTTAGGACCGTAGAATGCACCCTCACCTTCTTGAATTTCGTATTCGATGTTCATCGCTTCAAGAGATTGTTTTAGCGCTTCTTCAGATTGATCCCAGATTTCATCTGAACCTACACGCTTCTCAGGGCGAGTAGACAGTTTCACTACGATATTATCAAAACCGAATGTTTGGTACGTGTCGTACACCATCTTAATGCAAGACGTTACTTCGTCTTGGATTTGGCTTTCAGTACAGAAGATGTGTGCATCATCCTGAGTGAAGCCGCGTACACGCATGATACCGTGTAGTGCGCCTGATGGTTCGTTACGGTGACATGAGCCAAACTCAGCCATACGTAACGGTAGATCGCGGTAAGATTTCAAACCTTGGTTGAAGATCTGTACGTGACCTGGGCAGTTCATTGGCTTAAGCGCGTAATCGCGGTTTTCAGAAGCCGTAGTGAACATTGCGTCTGCGTATTTGTCCCAGTGACCAGAACGTTCCCAAAGTACGCGATCCATGATTAGTGGACCTTTTACTTCTTGGTAATCGTATTCAGTCAGTTTTTGACGAATGAATACTTCTAGATCACGGAAGATAGACCAACCATTGTGATGCCAGAACACCATACCCGGTGCTTCTTGCTGCATGTGGAATAGGTCTAGTTGCTTACCGATCTTACGGTGGTCACGCTTTGCCGCTTCTTCTAGGCGAGTTAGGTGAGCCTTAAGCGCTTTCTTATCGTGGAAAGCTGTACCGTAGATACGTTGAAGCATCTTGTTATCGCTGTTACCACGCCAGTATGCGCCTGCTACGTTTAGCAGCGTAAAGTGCTGACAGAAGCCCATATGTGGAACGTGAGGGCCACGACACATATCGATGTATTCTTCATGGTGGTAAAGACCCGGACGATCATCACGAGATACGTTTTCGTCTAGGATTTCCATTTTGTAAGTTTCGCCACGTGATTCGAACGCATCACGCGCTTCCTGCCAGCTTACCTTTTTCTTAATAACTTGATATTTGGTCTTAGCAAGTTCTTTCATACGCTTTTCAATCTTTTCAAGATCTTCTTGCGTTAGAGATTGCTCTAGATCGATATCGTAGTAGAAGCCGTTGTCGATGGTTGGACCGATCGCCATTTTCGCATCAGGGAAAAGCTGCTTAACTGCGTGACCAAGAAGGTGAGCACAAGAGTGACGAACGATTTCTAGACCGTCAACTTCATCTTTCACTGTGATGATTTCAAGGCTTGCATCTTGCTCGATTAGGTCACACGCATCTACGCGAACGCCATCAACACGGCCAGCGATGGTTGCTTTAGCAAGACCAGGACCGATAGATTGAGCGACTTCAAGAGTAGAAACTGGGTTGTCAAATTGACGCTGACTGCCGTCAGGAAGTGTAATAATAGGCATGTAATTTCCTTTACAGTGGTGTTGCATACCAAGCAACACATGCATTTTTACTTATTGCACGCATAAACTGCGGCATTAAGCGAGTAAATGAAAGTTAGTTGTCCGTTCTGCGCAAGTACGGATGCACAGGTTGGACAAGCGCACATTGTAACCCAACCAAGTAAAATAACAATCAAAGTCACACAATTACTGCAAACAAAACACGAAAAGCAAACGACAGGAAATAAAAATGCCGCTAGGAATAGGCTCCTAGCGGCATTTGATTGGGGGTATGACTTAGCGCTTACAGGGTAAAGAAAGAAAGCTGTGCTTTTTGTTTCTCGGCCAGCTGAGATAACTCAGTACTTGCGCTGGCGCTTTGGCTAATACCTGTAACGTTTTGGTTCACTAGTTCAGACATGTTTACCACGTTTCGGTTAATGTCTTGCGTCACTTGCGATTGCTGCTCGGCTGCAGTCGCAACTTGAGTATTGGTATCATTGATGTTGGCCACCGACTCGGTGATACCCATCAGTGCTTCATTCGCTTGTTTTGCAAGCTCGTTGTTTTTGTTCAGCATATCTAAGCTAAGCTGCATGCCGTCGTTTGCGAGGCCAGATTGTTTTTGCAGCTCTTCGATAATTGTTTTGATTTCACCTGTTGACTCTTGAGTACGGGCTGCAAGCATACGAACTTCATCCGCTACTACCGCGAAACCTCGGCCTGACTCACCTGCGCGTGCCGCTTCAATCGCCGCGTTTAGTGCTAGTAGGTTGGTCTGTTCAGAAATACCGCTGATCACTTCGATCACGTTATTAATTTGCTCAGATTGCTCTTTAAGCTTAGTAACCACTACTGCCGCATCATTTAAGGCATGGTTCATCTGTTCGCTTGCTTCGCTACTTTCATTAAACGTTGCCAGTGCAGATTGCGCTAGTTGATCAGCATCGCGCGCTGTTGTGTCAGCAAGCTGGGCGTTGTCACTTACGTTGTCTGCTGTACTTGAAAGCTCGTTAACCGCTGAAGCCACTTGTTCAATTTCAGCCAGCTCTTGCTGTGCATTGTTTTCTGCTTGAGTCATTACAGCTGCAAGCTCTGTTGAAGCAGACGCGACTTCTTCACTAATGCGGATTAGCTGATCAACAGTTGAATGTAGCTGCTCAACTGTCACGTTTACGTCATTGCTTAGCTGAGCGATTTCATTGTCGCCGTCTGCATCAGCGCGAACAGAAAGGTTACCTTGTGCCACTTTACGCATTACCGCTTGCAGTTTTTGTACTGGCTTAACGATCATACCCGATAGAACCCAAGCAACTACAAGAGATACAGCAAACACGCTTAACACAGTCCAACTAGCAAGGCTTTGTACTTTAGCGGCCGCTTGGTTGCTCTCTTCCATGGCTGCGCTTGAAATAGTATTCACGCGCTGAGAAAGTTCGTTAATGGCCGCGACCATAACATTACCGGTTTTACGGTATTGAGAGATAAAGTCGTTGTATTCTTTCGGGCTCACTAAGCCCTGATCACGACGCTCGAAGAAGCTTACCGCATTGGTTGAATAGCTTACGTAATCATCAATTGCGCGTTTTACTTTGGTCGCTTCACTTCTAAACGTACCGCGCTCGTTAATCTTGTCGAGATCAGCATGAATTTTCTTAACGCCTTGTTGAAGTTCAGTGATAAATGAATCACGACGCTCAGGATCGTAGATCGCATATACCGCGCTTATACGCAGCGGGTAAACGGTATCAGAGATATTGGCTAAAGAATCTTTGTAAAACACTAGCGAGTCAGTATTTGAAGCAACCAATTCTTGTTCTGCTTCTAAATTATTTTTAGTGACCCAAAGTGCGATAAACAGAGCAACAGAGATAAACAGCACAGGGATGAGTACCTGTGTGCGGATAGAGAAGTTTTTCAGGGAAAACTGCATGTATGCCTCAACTAAGTTAATGTTTATTCGCATCCATGCTATGGGAATAGTCCCAACCTTTTGTTAAGCGCGGAGTTTATTACAAAATATGAATAGCTGTCTACCCCTGATAAACTATTAATTTTAAGATAATTTTGTAATTATTGAGTGCCATTTTTTCGACAGAGACAGTCGAAGCAATGACGGTTAGAGCAACTATCTGAAAACAAACAATATTAAGTTCCATATAACAAGCGCCATTCATTTTTGCGCAAACATACAGCGGAATCTGTTGCTTAGTTGAACGCTCAAATAACAAAGCGGCCATCGTAAAAACGAGGACCGCTTGGAGTCAAGGCTGAACTGTTGCCTAGTAAAGATTGCGTGTTAGCTTAAACGACTTAAAAACATCCTGAGTAAACGGATTATCATCTTCATCCGAGGCTACGCGATAAGTCACTGCACCATTATCAAATGAGAAACGATAATCGATAGAGGTCGCGCTCGCTCGAACCACTTCCCCTTGGTCTAGCAACCTAAAGAATGCCCAAGGCCCGCGTAACACCACACTGCGCGGAGATGAGTTGGCCTGAATCGGGACCAACGTCACTTTAGATTCCGCACTCTCTTTTAAACTGTTCGGCCAAATAAGCTCAACACTGTCTCGGCGACCATGGCTATAAGCCAAATACTGACCATCGATGTTTAACACGCCTCGGCGCTTATTACTTGTCAACTTACGCGGCTCAATTGAGAAACTCACATCCAAGATGCCCTTTTTATTAAAGAAGGCCTGTTGAATTTTATGTGACTGATTGATTTGATGCAGTACATACGGGTTAATCGGCAGATTAAACGAGCTATCATCTTTATTGCGGCTCGCGACAATCAGAGGCTTCAAATGGCTCGCATAGAACGCATCCAATGTGCCATTTGGTGCAAAGAAGGCTTCAAAGTCTTGTAGCGACGCTTCTTTTCTCGCATGCGGATTAAATGGATAACGCCCTTTCAACTTCTGCTCAAACTGCAAGTAAACATCTTGATACCACTTTTTGCCTAAATGAGCTGTCGCCTCTTGCTTAACCACATACCACGACTCCTCAGCGACTTTACCAATCAATCGGTTTAAAGGAGCAGGTAGCCCCTCTGCGATGCGCGCAAGCGCATCAATTGGATCGTCACGTTGAGACAAGAGCTTGTCTTTGATTGCATCCAATGCTGCGCCACCTTGGCTTGGTGCTTTCTCCATCGCAACCAAATATTGATGCAAAGTATCGATTGAATCGATCACTTGGTGAACATACGGCGGCTTTTCACCAACTGGCGTGAGCATATCGTTAAGCTCACCAAAATGGCGTTTCAACCCTAGATTCACCTTCTCACGCGATTGCGCTTGCCATGTGATGGATACCGCTTGGTCAATCAGATTATCACCGCCAATTTGGGTGTTCTCTTCGACAACACGCAGTAAACGCATCAGTGGTTCTGCATTGGCCACTAGATTTTCGAGCACTTGGGTGCTTTCACTCAGAGTAGTGAAGTAACGCATATCGAGCTTATCAAGCACATCTGTCCATGAGCGGGCGTAATCCGTAATGTAGAGGTCAAGCAACATACCACGCAGCGCTTGCACGTCTGCGTCACTAAACTGGGTTGATTCCGTCTCTCCTAAAACCCAACTGTCGATTAAAGCCAGCTCAGAGACACTTTCCAATTTAGGAATAAAATATTCATTTAAACCTTTCGGGGTAAACAGTTGCGGCACAGTAAAGACTCGATTGGCAGCGCGCTGCTCATCAAACACCAACGCAAAACTTGGCCCGATAAGGTTATCAAGATGAAGCGCTGGCCCTAGAACAAATTGAGAATTTCGGCGCAAGCCTTGATACACCCTCTGTTCAATCGGTAATTTACCAAGCTGATACTGAGCATGTTTAATGGTCACATCATGCGGGTAGAGCGCCATAATGGCATCAACGTCGGCGTCACCTTTGGCCGTTTCAAGATCTGAAGTTTCCATTGCCACCAGCAAGTGATCCATCAGATCGTTTTGCATCGCAGCGCGGCCCACGTAATATTCCTGCCATAGCTGCGAGAAATACTCTTCTACCATTGGCGTAATGCGGCCGCTTCTATCAACTACCATCTTATACACGCGAAGGGCTTCGAGTTTTTGCTCATCGTTTTTCGCATGTTTGAGTTCGTAGACCACTTGCTCAAGCAGCAGTGGTACAAAACGCTTCTGCAATACTTCGTGATAAGTCTGCTCAATTTCTGGCGCAATTTTATGGCCTTGGTAGAGCGCAAAATCTTTTACCGCGGCCATGTCGCCTTTGTAGTCGCCAAACACTTTAGCTGAGTCGCGTAACTCATTAAGCGCTTGGATGGTGAAACGAAGCGAAGTGGATGATGAAACTTGATTGATCTGTTGGTACGTATTTGCTCTTGCCACTACGCTGTTAGAGCGCTCAATATTTTGCTGATAGTTAATATGCCAAATGCCTATCATGGCTGCTGCCGCTGCGATACCTAACCCGCCAATCACTCGGGTTTTACGGCTCGCCTTTTTCAATGAACTTAGATTTCCTGACGCTAAACCGGCCTCTTTATAGAGTACCGATTGAAACAGTTGCTCAATGAAGTACGCTTGTGACAATTTACTGCGAACCGTTTTACCAATCGGATTATCAATTTCGTAGCGGCGCGACGTTGCATCAGAAAACGCATTAACCATCACCCCTTGCTGAAAAGCGGAGGTTAGAAATACCCCACGCAAACCCAGGTCTGTTGGCGCTACCTCACCAGTAAAGGTTTCGCTGAGCAGCCTCATCACCATTTCATTCAGGCCTTTCATTTGACGGCTGAAGGCAAACAGTTGTTGACCACGCTCTGCAATACGCGACTCGCCCATTCCGGCACTGGCGCGATAAGCGAGATCTTTCGCCCAGTGGTCAAACTGAGACTCAATCGAAGCTATGGTCGTTTTCGCATCTTGAGATGAAATATCGACGCTAAAGCCTAGCGCATCAGCACGCTCTTTCGCTGACAAAGAAGCGAACGTATGTTCAAAGCCTTCTAGTAAATCGAGTTTTGTCACGACTAAATAGACAGGTACACGGCTAGAAAGCGTTTGATTGATTTCAACTAAACGCGCTTGAATAAGTGCCGCTTGCGCCTTGCGCTCTGTTTCTGAACGGGTAATCAGACTGGCAGCATCAACACCAATAATGACACCATTAAGAGGCTGACGCTGACGATATTGTGCTAGCCACTGCAAATAGCTTTGCCAAATTTGCTGCGTCCCCTTTTCTTCCGCGCCGTTATTCTCTAACTCTGCGTTGAGTAAATCACTGCTCGGCTCCCAAATCATTGAGTTTTCACCCACCCAACAATCAAGATCTACCTCATGGCCGTCAGTCGTAATTCTCTGGCGCTTAAAGGTTTCGCCACTGCGATTTACCAAACTACTTTTGCCTGATTCAGAAGCGCCAAGACATAAATACCAAGGCGTCTGATATGGGAACTGGCTCTGTTTTGAAGAAGAGCGCACAGACTCCATTGCACCATCAAGTTGAAAATGGAAACGCTCATACCAACGCTGCTGCTCTTGCTCCGCTTTTTTTATCTCTTTCGGATCGGGTTTAGCGGGCTGATCCGCTTGCATGGTGACGCGCAGTTTTCGCCACTGCCATGCCCAGAAGACTAAAATCCACGATAATAAATAGGCTACCGTGCAAAAGATTCGCGACGTAGTCGTTTTTAGCGGCTGCTCGCCATCGAGTGTCCATTCTGGCCCCCACCACCAAACGGCAAAGATGGGAAACAGAAACAATAACAAGAATAAAGTAGGTTTTGACGCTGACCACAACATTCTGATCGGCATTAAAATTCGACTTAGTGACGTCAACATGTGTTTTTCCTTTGTCCTACGACGTTGATAAGTTTTGTAGTTTTTTAATCAATGACGGCTCCCATTCTTCTACCGTCACGTGTTTTATTTTTTCGACCAGATCCTGACTATGGGACCGAGCCAAAGAAGAAAGTTTTGACCGGCTAAGTAGCTCCGCCATTTGATAGCGCCAATATGATTGCTCTCTAAGCTCTCTTGCCGACGCTAAGCCTTTATCAAGCTCAGCCATAGCAAGCTCAAAATCATCATTTTCAGTCACTGACTGCGCAATCGATGTATTGGCGGTATTTCCAGAAGTAGAAGTATTGGCGCTTTGCAACCACTGCTGAACCTTAGTTGGGACAAATGGCTCTCCAGATTTAAACGACAAGTCACTGATAATGGGTAATCGCTCCAAAAAAGCGTTCGCTTCTCTGGCGATACAATCTGCCCAATCTCGATGGCCTAGTTTGAGGGCGATTTGCGCACTCATGTAATGTCCTTCAAACCAATAAGGGGCAATCAACAAGCTATTTTCAACTTGCTGCCAAAGTGCTAAATCTGGGGCGCTCATTCGCTCTTGATATTCTTGAGCTCGCTCCGTTGACATAAAGCGCAGCGCTGTTGCCCCTTCACCATCATGATCTGGCGCAGACGTAATCCCATGCCAAACGGCATAGCGACGCATCGAAATAGCCAACAAAGCGCCCATCTCTTGCTGGGCGACTTCTTCGGCAATCTCTTGTAGCGTTTGCTTTAAATTCTTGTCACCCGAACGAGCAGATGAAGTAGTGAGCGGCTTAGGAATTGGTTGAGTTTTCTGTTCGCTTTCCGCTGCTTTTCTTTCTTGCCATTGGTTCAAACGACTTTTAAGCAGCGGCGTCACTTTATCTTGTTCAGCAAGCTCTATCGTTTCTAATGCTTGTCCCCAAGGCTCAAGGGCGTGAGTAAAATTATGATGACGCGATTCATTTAGCTCATCAAAGTTAAGCTTATCAATGGCCTGCTCAAAGCGCTGCAGTTGCAATTGCGCATACTTAGATCGAATACGCTTACCTTTTCCGCCTGGCGCGGGAAAGCAACTTTCCCAAAAATGGCTGACAAAATCGACCCAAACCCGCATCGAAATAAGGTAGTGATCAAGCCCTGCATGATTTTGCAAACAAAGCTGTAGAAAACCCAACACACGAATATCTTTACTCTTCGTAGCTAAAATATTGAGACATAAGCTCTCTACGTCACTCCACTTAATGTCAGTGTGATTAAGCGTGCCATACTTCATCATCTCTTGTTCGATGAACTCGAACTCTGCATCGTCTTCGAGTCGAACGCCTGCGGGTGATTGCTCACTGATCGCAGAAGTAACTTTTTGACGAAAATCCGCAATATCCATTATCTGCTCCTACCAACGACACGGATCGCGCAGTGCATCAATCACACCGGCAACCTGACTAGTATCAAACCTTAATCCATCAAACCCACGTGCGCTTGAACGCAGCGTAATACTGTCTCGGCTCATTAAGCGCTTCATTAGTGAAATCGCGGGGAGCCCTCGAGATGCCTCAAAGATCATTCCAGAATCATCACTTCGCCACGCCTGACGTTCACCATTTAACATAGAAATCGATACTCGAGCCGCAGGAACGGGAGCGGGCAGGTAAAGCTCAACACGCGAAATGTTGTCGATACAACTCATCACCAATACTTTACCTTTTTGCTGTGATGGCAAAGTAATTAGCGCACGCTTATTTTCTTCATCGACTTCCACTCGCGGCGCAACATCGCCGGCAATACGTTGCTGCTCGATTTGATTGACTAACAGCCAGGACAAAGGCTTTTCACCCGAGCTAATTTTGGCTGAATCAAACACACGATCAAAGCAAGTCAGTCTTTGGTTTGCAGTGGTAATTTCAGCGCATTGATACGCGTCTCGTAGTTGATCACTGGCATAACTTGGCAAAGCAACTAAGCCAATTAACAAGCCCAAGAGTGATAGTTTCATCCTATTAGCTCCAACTTCTGACACTTATACGCCAACGTGCGTTTAGGAATGCCTAAGCTACGCGCTGCTTTGGCGCGATCACCACGATATTTATCTAAACGAGCTTGAATAATGGACGCTTCATAACAGCGGATGGCATGCTTGAGGTCATCAATCGCTTCAATTTCTTGAGTGGTCGATGGCGTATGCTCATTAAGGGTGGCTGATGGGAAGGTTGGCTCACCAAGATTGGCTAAAATATGCAGCCTGTCTTTAACACTATTGAGCGAAATCGGCTGACCATGCATGGTTTGCGCACAACCAAACTCAATTAAATGCTTTAACTCGCGAACATTACCGGGGAAGGCATACTGTTTTAAGCGATCAATCGCCAACGAGTCGATTCCCGCAATATTGGCGTGATGCTCTCGGTTGTATTGCCTAATAAAGCCATGAGCCAGTTCATCCACATCTTCAATGCGCTGACTAAGCGTTGGGATTGATAATGGGAACTGACATAAACGATAGTACAAGTCTTGTCGGAACTGTCGCTCTCTCACTTGCTGAATGAGATTGACGTGCGTGGCGCATACAAGGCGAAAATCAGAATATTGCTCTTCTTTTCCGCCTAGAGGTCGAAACTTTTTAGTCTCTAGTACTCGCAACAATTTGGCCTGCAAGCCTAGCGGCATATCGCCGATTTCGTCCAAAAATAATGTGCCGCCATCCGCTTGAGCAATGAGTCCTTTGCGATCTCCATCCGCGCCAGAAAACGCACCTTTGCAGTAACCAAACAGTTCGCTTTCCAGTAGATTTTCCGGGATCGCGGCACAGTTAATGGCAATCAACGCTTCATTGCTGCGATTTGATGCTTGGTGAATAGCCTGCGCGACAAGCTCTTTGCCCGTGCCTGTCTCGCCCTGCACCATCACTGCCAAATGTGAGCTTGCAGCACTGACGATTTTTTCACGCAGGCGCTGCATAGCGCCACTTGCCCCAACGAGATTTTTACTGATGTCTGTTTGCATACGTTGACGCTGACAGCGCGTCTCTGCTTGCTGCAGTGAATCAGACAGCACCTGCTGATTGAGCTTACTTGATGCCATCTCATCAAGAAGGGCAAACTGATTTGAGAACAAATCTAAATATTGGAGAAAAGCTCGGTCGGAGCGCAAAGCCATAAGCTTGTCGCTATCTCCGACCATCACCAATAGATTGGCGACCTTGTTCTCTTTCAGCGGTAGGGGGTAAATCGCCATACTAGAGAACATGCCAACGTTTTGTGCTAGCTGACTAAACTGAGCATCATTTTGCCAATAGATAAGTTCATCACTGGTCAGTATTTTTACTTCGGATTTATTGATCACATGGCTAAAAGGAACGTTGAAATCATTCACCGACCAAACCAAAGGTGGATTAAGGCCGGTGGAAGACAAAGTACGCCCTTCCGCATTGGGAGTCAGTACAAACGCTTTTTCAAGCGCTAGTTGCTGAGAAATCGAATCTAAAAAGCTGGCAGTCAGAGTCTGACGGTCTCGCTTTGCTACAATCTCTACACTGTGTTCCATCCAGCCTTTCATCTATTTCACCTCTCCGACAAATTCATCATCTTCGACACGAATCGTGACTTGATTGACCAACTCTTGGTTTGCCAAGCGCGTCAACAATGCCAATGAGATAGGCGGTAACACTTGGCCATCAATGATCGCTTCAAGCATACGAGCGCCATTTTCTGAGCGATTTGCTCGCTGAAGAATCAATTCAATAACACTCTCTTCGATAATCACTTCTGCGCCATAACGCTGGCTGAAAATCTGTTCGAGACGCGATAGTTTGCCAGCAACAATTTCTGCCAGAACGCCCTTGTCTAATGGTAGATATGGAATGGTCTCCATACGCGCCAAAAGCGCAGGTTTGAAGAAATCAGCAAGGATCGGGTAGAGCGCTTCATCCAGCACTTCTGGCTGTTCGCTGTGCTGAACAATGGCTTGATAACCCAAGTTAGAGGTTAAGAAGAACACGATGTTTTGGCAGTCAATTAGACGGCCTTCACCATCGGCTAACTCGCCTTTATCAAAAGCTTGATAGAACAAGTTCAGAACTTCTGGGTGAGCTTTTTCAACCTCATCCAATAACACCACTGAATAAGGCTTTTTACGAATGGCCTCCGTTAGCACACCACCTTCACCGTAACCGACGTAACCTGGAGGCGAGCCGATTAAACGCGATACCGTGTGTTTCTCTTGGTATTCAGACATGTTGATCGTGGTCAGGAACTGCTTGCCGCCATACAGTTGATTCGCAAGCTGAACAACCGTCTCGGTTTTACCGACGCCGCTTGGACCCACCAATAAGAACGCCCCTTTAGGGCGACCAGCACGGCGTAGATCTGCTCGCGCAGTAAGTAGGTTTTTATGTACACGCTCAATCGCGATGTCTTGACCTTTGATGGTTTCACGCAGGGTATCAGCCAGTTGGGTAATTTTATTGAGTTCATCAGACTTCATCTGATCAATCGGGACACCCGTCCAGTCAACGATGACTTCGGCGATTTGTTCTTCATCCACCTGTGGGTGAATCAAAGTCTCTTTGGCCGACAGCACTTCAAACTCATGGGTTAAATCACGCAATGTCTGCTGGGCTTCTAACAGCGTTTCTTCTTCGTCAGTATCACTATCAAAACCTAAGATAGTTTGTCGCGCTTCAATGATGCCTTGTACCATCTCTTGTTGATGCAGCCATGCGTCATGAAGCGATTGATATTCGTCGCTTTCAACATCGTGCAATGTTTGCAATTCATCTAAGCGAACACCATCAACATCTTCACCGAGCAGCTTAGCGCGCTCCAACATATCGATTTCTCGTTGACGCTGAACACTTTGAGTTTCCAACTGCGCTAAACGCTTGGGTGGAGATGAAAGGTTAATCGCAATTCGAGCACATGCTGTATCAAGTACATCAATCGCTTTATCTGGAAGTTGACGGCCTGAAAGGTAACGCGCTGATAACTGTGAAGCTGCTTGTAGCGCAGTTTCAGAAATTAGAACTGTATGAGATTTTTCATATACATGATGCAGGCCGCGCAAAATATCAATGGTTTGTTCAACCGATGGTTCATCCACTTTCACGACTTCAAAACGGCGCGTTAACGCGGCATCTTTTTCAAAGTATTTTTTGTATTCTTTCCATGTCGTCGCCGCGATTGTGCTAATTTCACCACGAGCTAAGGCTGGCTTGAGTAAGTTCGCTGCATCATTGTCTCCACCAGCACCGACTAAACTATGCGCTTCATCGATAAACAAGATGATCGGTTGAGGTGATTGTTTCACCTCTTCAATCACTCCTTTTAGGCGTTTCTCAAACTCGCCTTTCACCGATGCACCAGCTTGCAGTAACCCAAGGTCAAGCGACATAATCGTCACTTTTTTGAGCCTTTCTGGCACATTGTCACTTACGATACGCTGAGCTAATCCTTCAATTAGCGCACTTTTACCTACCCCAGCTTCACCAACAACAATAGGGTTGTTTTTACGGCGACGGCATAAAATATCAATCATTAAATTGATTTCGTTATCTCGGCACAGAACTGGGTCAAGTTCTCCTTGCTCCGCATCTTGAGTAATGTTTTTACAGTACTTCTCTAGAGATTGCTGACCACTTGCCAATATCGGCTGCTTGACTGATTTATCATCAGATACGACTGGCGTTTCCGATGAATTGGCCACCACAAGCTCGAACTCACGCTTAAGCGCTTCCGCGGTTAGTGGCTCAAGTAAACGTCTAACGGCAAGATTGAGGTAACGCTCTTTGCTTGCGAGCGCAATAACAAAAATGGCGCCAGAACGCAGCTCATGCTGATTTAGCTCTGTAGTTGAAATCAGCCACGCTTCTTGCAGCGCTTCTACCAACAATGGAGAGAATGGTGGGTATGTGTCTAGTGTATGTTCGCGAGTATAGTCTTCTTTAATCGCCGCTTTGAGAGCATTGTGGTCGATATTGGCATGTTGAAGAATGGTACGCAGATCAGACAGAGGATTATCAAGCAATACATCCATGTAATGAGCGAGCGTTACTTCTGGCTGCTGCTGCTCAATACAAAGCGAAGCTGCTTGCTCAAGCGCAAGCTTGCTCTGCTCGTTCAGTTTTGAAATCAATGTGGGTAATTCAATACGAATCACGATAGTCACCTAGCTAATTAAAGTAATTGTTGAAGTTGTTGTAATACGTGGTCTGTGTTCATCGCGAGTAGATGTGAGTACGTCACATACGCCGCAGATACAACGCCGCCAATTAAGAACAACACTTGCCATGTTGAGAGACGGCGCTTCAATTTGATCGGCACATTTGCACTGTGTTTCGGGTTTGCAACCAACGGCGATAAGCTGTGTTGCAACTCATCAAAGCCCAGTAGCTTGTGTAGATGAGCGATCACTTTATCGCGCTCTGCTTGGCCGTTTTCTATGACTCGATATTTACCTTCAAAGCCAAGCGCTAAACAGAGGTGGATAAACTCAAGTAATGTGCGGTATTTTTCAGGCTCACTAGAGAGGCGTTCAAGAATCTGGTAAACCTTTTCGCCACTCCATGTTTCGTTAAAAAACTTGGCAAGCAACGATTGTTGCGACCAACAGCTATGGCCACCCCAAGGGGTACTTAAAATCGACTCATCTAATGTGGCGCACAAGACATAGCGATAGGCGTTTAACTGAGCCTCTTCATATTTACCTTCAAGCTCGGCATCAATCGCTTGGATTTCTTCTACCACCTGCTGATAAACGTCATCGACGTTATAACAATCCGATAAAGTACGAACACGGGTCGCAAGCCCTAACAAAGGGATTGCGGCATCAATCAGACTGTTAGGATGATCGCCATTGATTTGAAACCAATATTGTTGGTCTTGCTCTATGCTTTCAACGCTATCGAACAGCAAATCTTGGTAGTGTTGTGTTGAATCAAACGAACTCATGATTAACTCCTAATTGCCCAGAACTGCATATCTAAACCTTCAAATTCACCCGCGATGTGGAACGCTAAACCGCTAGCACCGGATAATTGCTCCCACGCTGGGCTGTTTTTATCCAGCTTGTAATAACTAAACCCTGCGTGATAAGGCAGTTGCCTCGGCGCAACCGGAATAGGCAATAGCGGAACACCCGGTAGCTGCAATGAAACCAAATCGCGAATTTTTTCCGCCGAAGAGACTTTGGTCTGCTGAATAAAGAGACGTTGCAACTCTTCGCTTGGCATTTTTGCTTTGACTGCGACAATGAACTCCGCTTCTTTGATCAATTGCGAGTCCAAAATAGGTGCGACACGTAAGCCATACTTCTGTACGTCCAACTGAATCGAGATCGCTTTTGGCTGCAACACAATTGACAAGCTTTGGCGCAGTACGCGAATGACCGGACCAAACGCCAAATTAGGGTGAGCATGGTCATAGTTCGGCATCGTCACGGGTAAGCGGCTTTCATCTGTAAACGTGGTCAACTCGCCGCTCAGACTGATCAGGTTTTCGAATAGACGCTCTGGGTGAAGGCGTCGCATCTCAGACAAGTGCTTCAATTTGGGTTGCCAGCGATTGAGTGCTTGTAACAACATAAAGTCTGACACTTCAGCGACCCCGCCTTGCGCGGGCGCTGCCATTCTCTGCGCAATGTTTTTTGCTCGCTCACTCATCAAGCCTGCAATTTCATTGACAAAGCGGTGCAGTGAGCCATGACAACCAACATCCAACATACAAGGAATGAACTCTTCATCTAGCACGATGCTACCGTCAGGTCGCTTCTCTATAATTTTGGCAATGGCTACCGACGCAAATGCGCTGCGATCTTCTCGCTCTAGCAGTAATTGCATTTTCAAGGGCGAGACATCAATCTGTGCGCTATCACCCTCTAAAGTGTGAACATCACGTACTTCTAATCGATGTGATTCAAAACGAGACGTACCTGGCTCACTTGGCCAATCCACTTCTCTTAAAGCATGACTGCGAAGCGGAACCGCCAAATAGATGATCTGATTGACCAACGACGCATCTTCTATATCAAGAGGCTCTGGCATGGTGTCTTCTTGAGGAATTCGGAATACCGAACCATCAGGCATAACACCCGTTGCCCTTTCAATGGCAATGCGTCCAAAGGCTAAGTACTCAAGATTAATAGACAGCTCTGTTAACCCATATTGAAATGGGTTTCCTGAGGCAATTCGCTCTTCAATATGATATTCAAGAAAGCGCTGTTGCTGCTGGAAATGCTGTGGCTTAATGAACAGTCCTTCATTCCAAACTACGCGACTACGACCAAACATCGGTTACTCCACTCGTTCTAACTTAACGTCATAATCTTTGAACAACATCAATAGGTGATATTGACGCCCGGTTTTCACCACTTTGACCACTTTCTTCCAATCACTCAGTTCTGGCTCGGAGAAATGGGCCATCACACCGATGTAATTGGTGTCTTCGCTGATTTCAAACGAATTGATAAATTTGAACTGCCCTGGAACAAGCATGTAATCGTAGTTTTCTACGTAGTTACTTTTTAGCGCTTTAGATGGACTACGAGAGATAAGGTCATAGTCAGCAGACATAAACATTGAGTCATCTTCTAGTTCAAACACTCGCACTTCGATGGGTGCGGCTTCTCCCATTACATTAGGGTTCACGCCATCATCGCTAACAAGGCTAAAGCTGACCGTCGTTGGCCCTTCATGCGGCGCGACCGGCTCTGAAGATGAACAACCAACAAGCGCGAGCGCGCTAGCCAAAATTAATAGATATCCTTTCACAATTTACTCTCCACTTGTTGGGTACGGATTTTTTTGTCGTACGCTTGTTCAAATATTTCCCAAAACAGTTTTTCAAAACCTTGTTGATGGTTGGCGGTTAACTCTTGGTGGTAGTGCTGATACATCTGCCAAGACCAAGCATCGGCCGCGTTATCACCTAACTGATTATCGTGTTGATACTTACCACCTTGGTAACGCTGAAAGCGGCGATGAAGCACTGGTGGTGATAAAGCGACTAACAGCTGCGACAAAGCCTCTGAAATGGCATGTTGCGTTGCGTCGTTATGCTCAATGACATTTTGTAAGCTTTCCTCAACCGCAGCTGGCGCCGATAAATGAACAAAACTCTTTTGACTATCGAACAGCGTTTTAACTGTTTCGGAATAATCGAGCCCGAGTTTGATCGGGTTATCTTCAATTGGACGCAGGTTTCGGCTGGCGACCTTAAAGCGTCCTTGATTAAGCTGCTGATGCACATCTTGCAGGCCTCGAATGGCATTTTGCATACATTGGCCGAGCTCTTGAGATAGCAAATGTAATTGGTCAACATTCTTGCTCTGATCTAACTCGACGCCTAAGCCTTGAAACATTGGCCCCGTTAGAATGTGATCGTTGTGTTTCTCACCTTGTTCGTTTGTTGAATGTGTAGGCTTAGGCACATTGGGCAGCTCCATATACTGCGTATCTTCCATAAACTCGGATTCTGAAATTCTTGAGTCTGAGCAATCGCCTTTAATCAAGGCTTGCTGTGCTGCTCCATTATTTGTCGTCGAGACGACCGGATTTTCCAACAAACTGTGGTCACGGTTTTCTATCAATTGATCAACCGGCTCTATCTGAAATGAGACCGCTTCCTCTTGATGTGGTGTCCCTTGCCCTTCATAGGAATCAATCAGAGTAAGGTTTTCGTCTCTAAACTGCCACATGGTCGCGAAGCTAAAATGAACACGAATGTTCACTTCACCTAACTGAATTTCGTCAAGATCGTTCAATGCGATCAAACGGCTGCTACCTAATGGCACTTTATTGCCATTAATGCGCGTTTGGTTACTGCTATCTCGCAAACAAAACTGCTGAGAAACCCAAATAATTTCGCAATGAATCGGCTCGATACTGTTAGCCATATCATTAAGCAGCCACCCCGCATTGGCAGTCGAACCTATGGTTCCCCCACTACGAGTAAACTGATGTTGAACATGAACGCCAGGTTTCAATTGAAACGGGTTCGATACAGAAAATTGAATGGTATTCATACCTACGGCCTTACCTCTAATCCCTACTGCCTTATCTGACCTTACTGCCTCACTTGAATAGTGACGCTATCTTTCACTGGCGTTTCACCTAAAAATGAATCCCACCCCAACGCGACTAAATTGTCTGAACAAAGTGTTAACTGCGGTCGTTCTTCTTCCGTCATTGACAGCTCGATGTCATATGCAAATTGCTCTCTGAGTGCGTGTTCCACCAGTTTGCACAGAGGGTGAAACTCTTCCCCTGATGGCAAGAAATCACGATATCTCTGGCGTGATAGTCCAGAGATCACAATGACAAACTTGCTGCTTGCATCTCGAATCTTGCTGCCGAGCATGGTATCGACACCCAACTGCGCATTACGCTGACCAAGTTGCTGTTGTTGCTCAGTGACGATCGGAGTTCTGCGCACTTGCCACTGCTTAATCGACACCTGTGGTAAATCAAAATAGTGAGCAATGATCCCCGCCACCACTTGAGGTGAGCGACTTTTCCCGGCAAGCAAACCTGAGTAAGCCAGCATTTTGCACCAGTTGATTGGTGTCTCACCTCGCAGGTATGGATCGCCCAAACCTACTAGCGCAAACAACTGGGCTGAGAAACTGTCTTGCGCGTCTTCTTGAAAACGAATGTAGTAGCGATATTTTCGCCACACTCGATACGCCAAGCTGATCAATCGATTGTTAAAAAAATCAAGAAACGGACGCTTGAACCCTTGAGTGCCTTCCGTGGCAATCTGCTCCAACATAAACCCAGGTAATGGCGACTCGGCGCCACACAAACCAAAAAAATTGGTTTCTAGATACAGATTGTTGGCTTGATTACGGCCAATACTTGAGATATCTGAAGGTGAAAAACCTAAGCTTGGATTGGCACTAAACACCAACTGACAACGTTTTTCCCATTCATGACACTCAGGATTGATCCCCTCCAAGCGATGTAACAATTCAACCAACTGATAAAAGCTGTAATCCTTAACGTTACTTGGCCACTCCTGTTGGACCAACGCACCGTTTACAGAAGTGGTTGTTGACCCTGACGGATATCCCATGTGTATCTCTCTTGATTTTGCGAATTCACAATCTCTAATTGATGGAAAGAGTTAATACTGGCGTACAGTGCGAAAAAGTGATTTAGCACCGTACCAAATAGATACAACTCTCCCTCAGAGACAAAGCACTTAGGATCAAGCACCAATATGGTTTTAAGCCCGCGCACAGATAAGCCTTTTACAATTCGATCAACAGGCTGAGACTCGACTTTTAAGATGCTCGCCAAACGTAAGTTCGCAACCTTTTCAGCTTGTCTATCCACCAGCGCTTTGAAATCGTACACTTGCAAAATACTGCTCAATGCTTCCTTACTTTGCAGTGATAGATAGTTGAGCGATAAATTACTGATCAGCATCCACTGCAAACTACCATCAAGCATTGGGCGCAGTGTTTGCGTTGGCCGTGTGATGTTCTCAAAGGTTGCATACGGCGGTGATGTATCTGTCGGCTGACAAATATCACCAATACCCAACTCCATCGGTAGTTGACGATTGGTACAAGTCAGCTTCAGCGACACTGATTCATCCATATCGACCGCGTATGTCTCGTCCGCGCGAACGAATGAGATAAAATGGTCAAAACCATCACTTCTGATCGAATCTTTTACTCGCACTCGGTAGTAAAGCGACTGACGGCTTTGCACACGTTCAATCTCATGTTGAAAACTCTCAAATGCTTTGTAATCTCTACGTTGACCACGATGACGAGCCTTCGAATCTTTGGAGTCTTGCCAACTAAACACTTGGTCGACACTAAACACTTCATAATGCGAAGGTGTGCGGCTTGATGGAATCAACTTGTATTCCGCTTTCTTACCACTCAAATCAATCGGATCAGCATCATGTTCAAACAAGTTGATTGCAGGCACGCAATACAGCTGAAACTGCTCATCAGAAACATAAATATTGCTTGGGATCGTCTTATTAAAATGTAGCTTGAGGGTAAAATTGCCAGTGACCCCTTTTGCCACAGACTTGCTTAGACCATTGATTTTCACAAAGTTGAACAAGTCAGGGTATGACAAGTACTCTTGGAGAATTCGATAGCCTTCGTGGGCATTTTTGGTGTAAGGAAGCACACTGTCTTGCGAATCAAAGCCAAGCACGCCCATACCATGCACAGGAATATTAAAGCTAGTTCCTTGCACGTCCACTTCAATCGATTCTAAGTAGTGATTGATCCAGAAGTAGATCATTTGCGCGCTAAACGCATCGCCACCTAGATAAAAGCCTAGATTGTCGATTCCCGCTTCACCAAAAGTAACGCCACCTAAAAGATTTAACTCAATATTGATGGTGGTCGCTTTGCGACTTCGATGGGTAATCACGTCCTCGCAAACGAGAGGATAAATCTCAACATCACGACAAGTACGGAAGTGACAAGAAGTACCGAAAACAGCATTGCTATCAAGCTGAGTGCCTTTTTTAATCACTTGGCGCTCACTCAAGCTACGGTCGGGCGTAAAGCGCATGACCGTTGTACTTGGGATAGGACGCAAATAGTTCGGCCACAGCATGTTGATCATCGAGTGGGTTAACTCAGGGAACTGGTCTTCAACTTTCTGCCTTAAGCGAGCAGTTAAAAACGCAAAGCCTTCAAGTAGACGCTCAACGTCAGGGTCAGCATGCTGACCCTGCAAATAGCGTGAAAGCTGGGGATGTATTTGGGTAAACTGCTTTCCTTGTTCTTTTAAGAACGAAAGCTCTTCCCGAAAATACTTATCTTGAGCCATCTAAGAATACACCCTGTACTGCTTGTTCTGATCCAGCATCAGCTGAAGTTGGACTTTACGGTGAAGCATTTCACTATTGAGCTCAGCATCGATCTGAAACTTCAACGAAAGCGTGCTGATGCTTTCACGCATCACGTTCACTCTGACATTAGCTAGCCTAGGTTCATAACGTTCTAGGCAATGAGTAATCGCTCTTTTTATCTTGAGTGATAGATCGAGAGACTCTAATGTCGCGTCGTTAAAATCGATAAGTCCGAGTTCTGGAGAGCTTAATGATTCACCCATCCGCGTATTAAGCACATTGGATACGTTTCTCTTGATTGAGTTGAGCACGTCCACCAAATCAGGCCCTTGGGTTACTGAAAAGGTTTTGTCGCTCGAACCCAATCTTTCAAAGAAACTTACTCCAAAAGTGCTTTCTTCTGGAGCAATGTAAGTCATTAGCTTTGATCCAATCGGCCAACTAGTGACAGTTCAAAGTTCGCACCCATGTATTTAAAGTGAGGACGTACTGCCATAGAAACCTTGTACCAGCCAGGGTTACCTTCAACATCACTCACTTCAATGCGCGCTGCGCGCAATGGGCGTCGACTACGAACGTCCGCTGGTGGGTTCTCTTGGTCAGCGACGTATTGACGAATCCAACCATTAAGCTCGCGCTCAAGATCTTGACGCTCTTTCCAAGAACCAATTTGCTCACGCTGCAGCACTTTGATGTAGTGTGCTAGACGGTTAACAATCATCATGTACGGGATTTGAGTACCAAGCTTGTAGTTGGTCTCAGCCATCTTACCTTCTTTAGTGTTAGGGAAGATTTTCGGCTTTTGAATCGAGTTAGCCGAGAAGAATGCGGCGTTATCACTGCCTTTACGCATAGTAAGTGCAATGAAACCTTCTTCTGACAATTCAAACTCTTTACGGTCAGTCACTAAGACCTCTGTAGGGATCTTAGCTTGCAGTGCACCCATTGACTCAAATACGTGTACAGGAAGGTCTTCCACTGCACCACCGCTTTGCGGGCCAATCACGTTCGGACACCAGCGGTATTTCGCAAAACTGTCAGTCAAACGAGTTGCAAATGCAAACGCTGTATTACCCCACAAGTAGTGGTCATGAGAAGCACTAACGCGTTCTTCATAGTTAAACGACTTGATTGGGTTTTCTGTTGGGTCATAAGGCACACGCAAAAGAAAACGTGGTGCGGTTAAACCAAGGTAACGCGCATCTTCTGATTCGCGAAGGCTACGCCACTTAGTGTATTTCGGGCTTTCAAAAATCGACTTGAGATCTTTAACGTAAGGCAGTTCTTCAAACGAATCGATACCAAAGAACTCTGGACCAACAGAAGAGAGGAATGGCGCGTGAGCCATTGCACCAACATTACCAAGATACTGAAGTAGCTTCATATCTGGCGTAGAAGGCGTAAAGGCAAAGTTACCAATGATCGCACCAACGGGTTCACCACCAAATTGACCGTAGCCAGAAGAATAAACGTGTTTATATAAACCCGATTGAGAGATCTCTGGAGAGTACTCAAAATCTTCGAGCAACTCTTCTTGAGTTGCGTGAAGCAATTCAATTTTGTTGTTCTCACGGAAATCAGTACGATCAATGAGTAGCTTTAAACTACGCCAAGAAGACTCAAGCTTCTGGAACTGATCGTTGTGCAGAATTTCATCCATCTGCGCACTAATTTTTTTATCCAGTTCAACCAACATTTGGTCAACCAGACTTTTATTTACTTGTTGAGATTCACGACTTGAACCAACAAGATTTTCGATAAACGCAGACACACCACGCTTTGCAACTTCATAACCTTCATCCGCTGGCGCCATGCGAGTTTGCGCCATAATTTCATCAAGCAAGTTACCTTGCTCAGCGGATTGCTTCTCCAATACGGTTTCTGTAGTGGACATGATTTCATTCCCTTAAAAAATAACAAATGTTATTAGTCAACATTTCTACTAAATTATTTCTTGTCACCAACAAGATCGAGCTCTTCGAGAAGCTTCTTACGTGACTCATCATCCGCTAGTAGGCTTTGTAGGCGATCACCAAATGCAGGGATGTTGCCAAGTGGGCCTTTAAGTGCAACTAGCGCTTCGCGCAGCTCAACTAACTTTTTCAGTTCAGGCACTTGTTCTGCAATGGCATCAGGAGAAAAATCGGCTAGGGTTTGAAATTTAAGCTCAACAGGTAAGTCTACGCCTTCTTGTTCACCCAGTTTGTTCGGTACACTTGTTGTGATGTGAAGATTGCTTTCGCCCATTACGGATTCGAAATTATCTTTATTGATTGAAACCGCTTCACGCTCTTCAATCGGTTGATCATTGTCACCACCAACAAAATCACCAACGACTAGGGTTTTCAGTGGAAGTTCGACCTCTTCCTGCTGGTCACCCGTTGCTGGGATATATTTGATATTAATACGCTCTTTAGGCGCTACACTACCTTCTTTTGACATGCAAATGTCCTCGATCACCTATGCCATAGTTAAAAAATGCCGCTATAGCGAAAGCCATAACCACGATTCACTTCATGCGGAATTCACCGCGAATAGATTCATTCTGACGTAAGCCCCCTATCGTGCATTGCGATGTAACTTTGGGGGATTAATTTGATGGGATGCAGTCTAGAGAGATGGGCTAATAAATCATTCGCCGCGAAAAAAAAGTTTGAAGTGAGCCGATCAAAAGCACTCTTTACTAATGCGGCTTTGTAACATAAGTGAGACAGAGGAAGGTTTTCTAAAAATCAATAACTTAAGATTAATTTCACATAGGAATCACCCTACATTTACCGTGCCACCACCAACCACAACACCGCCACAAGAGACAGCATCACCGGTTCGAGCGACTGGTTTTCCATCGGCAAATACCGTGCCAGAGCCAACGGCAATGGAGCGACCATGAGGTGGATGCTTAGGTTTAGCATGAGCCACTAAAGGATCACCGACTCGCGCTGTAGGGATACCATCCATTTTGACAGTGCCAGAACCAGCAACCACTGGTGTAGGTGGAAAACCGTCATGCGCCGTGCCAATATCACCAACAACAACTCGATTACCCATGAAATCTCCTTAACTTTACAAACTCATTAAGTATCGCGACACAGTTTTGCGACACTGACTCACAAACTTAGCAGCAAGAAGCGTTCCTACCCTAAAAACCCGTTTTACGCGCAAATTTCGGTCAATTATTACCTATACAGGCAAAATACTGCTTATTCACAAGTGAATTGTTGCCAGTAAGTATTCACTAACGTTGATCTTTTGGTGACCCCATCACCACCATAGTGGTAATTGAATCGACATGAGCACATTCACCCAGCACATCGGCGTGAAACTTTTTATAGCTGATGAGATCTTTGGTTTCTACTCGTAACAGGTACTCGGTTGAACCTGTGATGTTATGACACTCCACAACCTCATCGATAAACTGAACATGTTGTTCAAACTCAAGCTGTGACTGCTTTCTGTGATTCGATAGACCAATAGAGACATAAGCGATAAAGCCAATACCTAGTTGACTAGCATTGAGCTTGGCGCTGTAGCCAGTAATGACATTCGCGCGTTCTAGATCTTGCACTCGTCGCAGTGTTGCCGAGGGGGAAAGGCCTATTCGCTGAGCAAGCTCAACATTGGAGATTCTGCCGTCCACCTTTAGCTCGCGCAATATTCTTTCGTCAAACTTATCCATAAGTGAATTTTATTGCCATATTGATTTCATTTAGCTCAATAAAAGCATAAAATTTAATCATTTGCTACGTAAACTGTCATTGACCGGTCACCAACATCATCTAACAAATACAAATGACGAGGATATTACTATGCAATGGGAACAACTTACGGCGTTGGCACTATTTGCCTTTGTGTCTACTTTTACCCCCGGTCCAAACAACCTAATGCTGATGACATCAGGAGCAAACGTCGGGTTTATTAGAACCATTCCACATATGCTTGGCATCACGTTAGGTTTCCCGTTAATGGTATTACTCGTTGGTTTTGGATTGGTAGGCGTGTTCGACACCTTCCCTATCATTCATCAAATTCTTAAATTCGCTAGCCTCAGCTATTTACTCTGGCTTGCTTATCGAATCGCCACCAGCAAATCACCGGACACTCGCACCGAGCAGTACCAGCCGATGAGCTTTATTGGCGCGGCGGCTTTTCAGTGGGTGAACCCTAAGGGGTGGTCAATGGCACTCACGGCGGTCTCTGTTTACAACCCATCGAATAGTTTAATCGGATTAGCCGCAATTGCTGTCATCTATGCGCTATCTAATGTCCCTTCTGCATCCTTTTGGACTGTCGCTGGCCAGCAATTACAGCGCTTTCTAACTAACCCTAAACGCATCACCGTGTTTAATTGGTCAATGGCATTATTGCTGGTTGGGTCAACAATACCGATGCTTTAACAGACAACTACACTTTAAGAGATACCTATTCTTTAAAAGGGACAATGCTCTAAGTATCAATTGTAAATTTAGTTAAATTGACTATCTGCTAAAGAGATATGCTGATAGTCTTACTTCTAAATGAGAAGAATAATATTTATCGAGTAGACACATGCAAAAACCAGCCTTTCAAACCGTTTCGGTTATCTCAACTCAACAGATCACTCCCAATATGCAGCGCTTAACTCTCGCAGGGCAAGGCCTAGCAGAATTTCCAAGCGATTGCGAAGGGGGCTATATCAAACTGCTTTTCAACGCGGTTGGTGGTACTGATTTAACTGGCTTGGATGAGAATAATCGCCCAGTAATGCGTACCTATACCATTCGTCGATTTTTAGCAGAGCAACAGGCGATCGAAGTTGACTTTGTGCGTCATATTACTCAAGACAACCAATGTGGTTTTGCTTCTCGTTGGGCTATGAACGCACAAGTTGGCAATACCATTAGCCTGCGCGGCCCTGGAATTATTGCCAACTTGAACACCGCGGCTGATTGGTTTTTCCTCACTGCAGATATGACCTCACTGCCTGCGCTGTCAGCAAAAATTAAGCAGCTACCCGAAAACGCAAAAGGCTACGCCGTAATTCAAGTTGAATCGCTTGAAGATAAACAAAAACTGCAGGCGCCTGATGGCATCGAGGTCCATTGGATAACTGAAGGGCTAGCGGATAAGGCACGTAGCTTAGAATGGTACGAAGGCCATGCTGCAGTATGGTGCGCGTGTGAATTTGATTCGATGCGACAACTTCGCCAATACTTCCGCAATGAAAAAGAAGTATTGAAAGATAACCTTTATCTAAGCAGTTACTGGAAAAAAGGCGTTTCGGAAGACGGGCATAAAGTCATTAAGCGTCAAGACGCTGAAGAAAATAGCTAATTCAATCATTAAGGAGAGCCTCGGCTCTCCTTACTATTAGGCTTCGTTTAATTTCTCAGCTAAGAAATCAATCAACAATCTTACCTTAGGCGACAAGTTTCGATTCTGCGGATACAGCGCCCATATCCCTTCTCGCTCATCTCGATAATCCGCTAATACTTCGACTAACTCTCCCTGCTGCATTGCTTGTTGAACATAATAATCGGGCAATTGAACAAGTCCTAAACCCTGCTTTGCCGCATCGAGCAACGCGTACCCCGAATTACATCGAATCCGACCTGATACTCGAATCGAGCGCTCCTTGCCTTGCTCACGGAAATGCCAGTAATCAATAGAACCGACTAAACATTGGTGATGATGAATTTCAGACAACGTATGGGGCACACCAAAACGGGATAGATAGTGCTCACTGGCACAGACAAACAGTTGTCTACTAGACAGCTTTTTTGCTATCAAAGTTGAATCTTGCAATCGGCCTAAACGAATAGCCACATCGCAGCCTGTTTCAATCAAATCAACCGTTTGGTTGGTTAAGCTTAGCTCCAAGTCTAATTTAGGGTATTGCAGTAAAAACTGATTCAGTAACGGAGCAATATGCATCTCACCGTAAGTCACTGGCGCGGTAATTTTAAGCTTACCTTTAGGCTCCGCCTGCATTTGCGTCACCGCCAGTTCAGCCTGCTCTAAACCTTCAACCAATGCTTTACATTGCTGAAAATAGAGCTGCCCAGCCTCGCTTAAGGTGACTTTTCGAGTCGTTCTATTTAGCAGCTTCACCGCTAGTCTTTCTTCAAGAGCGGAGACTCTGCGGCTGACTTGAGCCACGGACGTATCCAACCTTTTTGCGGCTGCAGTAAAACTCATGGTTTCTGCCACCGCCACAAACTCTGTCACCCCTTCCCAACTTGCCACTAGCTACCTCTTCCAACTTAGCCATTATTACAAATACGTAAAAATCATTTTCAATTTAACAGGATTATCATTTTTTGGGAAATACCTAGAATACACCTCATCGAAACAACGGCGTAAATCGACTCGCTCAACAAGCAATAACGACTACGCTTAATGGTATTAAAAACACTCGTACACTGAAGCGATACGAGGCAATAAAAAGGGCAATCCAATGGCACTAGAAATCAAACCTGGTCAAGAATTTATCAAATCTAAAGCGGCTGTCGCATGGGCAGCAGGCGAACCTCTAAAAATGGAAGAAGTGGACGTACAACTTCCAAAAAAAGGTGAAGTATTAGTTCGTATCGTTGCGACAGGCGTTTGCCACACTGATGCATTCACACTATCAGGTGACGATCCAGAAGGTATCTTCCCTTCAATCCTTGGTCATGAAGGTGGTGGTATTGTAGAAATGGTTGGCGAAGGCGTAACAAGCGTTGAAGTCGGCGACCACGTTATCCCACTTTACACAGCTGAATGTGGCGAATGTAAGTTCTGTAAATCAGGCAAAACCAACCTATGCCAAGCAGTACGTGAAACACAGGGTAAAGGCCTAATGCCAGATGGCACAACGCGTTTTTACAAAGATGGTCAGCCGATCTTCCACTACATGGGTTGCTCAACTTTCTCTGAATACACAGTGCTACCAGAAATTTCATTAGCAAAAGTAAGCAAAGAAGCGCCTCTTGAAGAAGTATGCCTACTAGGCTGTGGCGTTACTACTGGTATGGGTGCGGTACTTAACACTGCTAAAGTGAAACAAGGTGATACTGTTGCAATCTTTGGCCTTGGTGGTATCGGTCTATCTGCAATCATTGGCGCTCGCATGGCTGGTGCTAGCCGCATCATCGGTGTTGATATCAATGAGAGCAAATTCGAACTAGCAAAACAGCTAGGCGCAACTGACTGCATCAACCCACAAACATTCGATAAGCCAATCCAAGAAGTGATTGTTGAGATGACAGATGGCGGCGTGGATTACTCATTCGAGTGTATCGGTAACGTTAACGTAATGCGTCAAGCGCTTGAGTGTTGCCATAAAGGTTGGGGTGAGTCAGTCATCATTGGTGTTGCAGGTGCAGGCCAAGAGATCTCAACTCGTCCGTTCCAATTGGTTACTGGTCGCGTATGGCGTGGCTCTGCATTCGGTGGTGTAAAAGGCCGTTCAGAGCTACCAGAAATCGTAGAACGCTACATGGCGGGCGAATTTGGCTTACAAGAGTTCATTACTCACACTATGTCATTAGGTGAAGTAAACGAAGCTTTCGATTTAATGCACAAAGGTGAAAGTATCCGTACCGTTATTCACATGGACCGCTAATACTAATCCACTGCCTAATTAGCAATGTCCATTTAAAATAACGATACACACTTAACAACTATGCCCACTTAGAGTCAATTTAAGTGGGCAGCTTGCAATAACGAAGATTGATTGAAAGGAAAACCATGAGCCTCGAATTAGTGAGCCAAACAAAAACATTTGGCGGTTGGCACAAACAATATAGCCACGTTTCAACAAGCGTTAATTGCACTATGCGCTTTGCGATTTTTCTGCCACCCAACGCCACACCATCAAACCCTGTACCTGTGCTGTATTGGCTTTCAGGTTTAACCTGTACCGATGAGAATTTCATGCAAAAAGCGGGCGCATTTCGAGTTGCCGCTGAGCTTGGCATCGCTATTGTTGCACCAGATACAAGCCCGCGTGGTGAAGGTGTCGCTGACGATGAAAACTACGACCTTGGCCAAGGCGCAGGCTTCTATTTAAATGCGACTCAACAACCTTGGGCAAAGCATTACCACATGTATGATTACGTGCAGCAAGAATTGCCAAAACTGATCGAAGCTAACTTCCCAGTATCCAATATCAAGGCGATTTCTGGACACAGTATGGGTGGGCACGGCGCACTTACCATTGGTTTAAAGCACGCTGATAGCTATCGCTCTATCTCAGCTTTCAGCCCTATCAGTAACCCAACGCAAGCTCCTTGGGGACAAAAGGCTTTCACTGCTTATCTTGGCAGCAACCGCGAAGACTGGGTAGATTATGATACTTGCTTGTTACTAAAGAAAGGCGCTTGTCACTTACCTATGTTGGTTGACCAAGGGGACGCTGACAATTTTATGGACGAGCAGCTAATGCCCAATACGCTGCAGCAAGCCGCTGAGTCACAACAAGCCAACTTAACGCTGCGCATGCAGCCTGGTTACGATCATAGCTACTATTTCATCGCTAGCTTTATCGAAGATCATCTGCGTTTTCACGCTAAGCATTTATTCGCGTAGCCACATCATCTTCACGTGAGAATATTAGGGCGAGCGTGCTATTCTATAGACTGTTTAACAAATCGCTTGTCATTATGTCTAAAATTAAAATAGCTTTTATCGCCCTAATTCTTATCTGCTCTGCTGTTGCAGCTTACGTATTTATCCCGGTTCATACCACGCTAGGTAAGCAGGTATTGTCGTTACCAGTGGGAGACAACCTCACTCTGGTCGGCTTCAAAAGTTACTCGACCGAGCGCAAGCTCGACAAACTCAACCAATACTTTCTGATTGCCAATGGCAGCGATGTAAAGCAAGCAGAGCCTTTCTTAACCACCTCAGATCAGTTCTTACGTATTAAAACAGTTAAAGACAACACACTCGCATTGACCATTAACGGACGTATCGAGAGTTTTCGTAACGATCTTTGGATAGAAAAAAGTGACGGCACTTTTGAACATTGGTTAATCAGCATAGAAGCAAGATACTTAAAGTAGCGCTAAAAAGCTCAACCCCATCAATGCCACCTTATTGTATGGTGGCATTCATTGACCAAACAGGTAAAATCTCCGCTTCGCTCACTGCTCGCTAGAATTTACATGCACAAGCCAGAACAACTGTTTCAACCTTTATCAGTTAATCCCCAACAACTGCCAAAAGCGTTTACCTTCCCTTTTTATTATCAGCCGCACCCTTTTTGTGTTGAGGCCGCACAGCAACTTCAACAGCAATTGACCAACAATGTTCAGTGGCAGCATGACTTTGGTTTGGATGATAGTCACGCAGGCACAGGTAAGATGTTTGGCGTATTGCTGGTTCGCTCACCGCAGGGGGATATTGGTTATTTCAGCGCGTTCTCAGGCAAGATAGCCGATCAAAACCTGCATGCTGGATTCGTTCCGCCTGTGTTCGACATGCTGGCCGAAGAATGCTTCTTTCGCACAGAACTGGATGAAATTACCCAGCTAAACCATCAAGTATCAACGCTAAGCGCAAACCCGAAAAAAGCGCAGTTAAGCGAGCAGCTTAAACAGAGCAAAACCGAATATAAACATCTTGAACAAACCCTGCGTCAGCAGCTGATTGAAAATCGCGCTGCACGCAAATCAGAACGAGAATCAGCACATAGCACATTCAGTGGTGACCAAATAAAGAATGTGTTGGACCAATTGGCCAAACAGAGCGTTGCCGATAAGAATCGACTCAAATATCTCAAGCTTGAATGGGATGAAAAAATTGCGACATTAGAAACCCAACTCAACGCAATTAACCATGAGATTACCAACGCGAAACAGCAACGAAAAACACTCTCAAACCGCTTGCAAAACAAGCTCTTTGAGCAATATTGCTTCTTAAACGCCGATGGTCAAAACAAATCGCTCAAGGCCATTTTTGCCCAAACATCAACGCCTACTCCACCAGCGGGTGCTGGCGAATGTGCCGCGCCTAAGCTACTGCACTACGCTTACCTGCATGGGTATCAACCATTGGCTTTAGCTGAATTTTGGTGGGGGTCTTCGCCGAAATCAGAAATTCGCCAACATAAACAGTTTTACCCATCTTGCCATAGCAAATGCCAACCCATCCTTGGCCATATGCTGCAAGGCTTAGACGTTGAACCAAATCCGCTAGAAGATAACTGGGGTGAAAATAAACCGTTAGAAATCATCTATCAGGATGAAGCCATCGTGGTTGTTAATAAACCATCCGGGCTACTGTCCGTTCCGGGCAAAACAATCAAAGACTCGGCCTATACCCGTTTGCAAACGCTTTTCCCTGACGTTGAAGGCCCATTTGTGTTGCACAGGTTAGATATGGCGACCTCGGGGTTACTTGTGTTTGCTCTTACCCGCCGCGCCAATAAACACTTACAAAAGCAGTTTATTACTCGCCAAGTTCAAAAGCGTTACGTGGCATTGATTGACGGCATTGTAACAGAGCAGCAAGGCTCTATTGAGCTGCCGATGCGCGGTGATCCAGACGATAGACCTCGCCAATTGGTCTGCTACGAACATGGTAAGCCTGCGCATACAGATTGGGAACTGATCCAAGTCGTGGATGGGAAAAGTAAGCTTCATATGTATCCAAGAACAGGCCGCACCCATCAATTGCGCGTGCACTGCGCGCACCATCTAGGCCTAAATATACCTATGGTGGGCGACGGCCTATATGGTGAAAAAAGTGATCGACTCCACCTACATGCGGAGCAATTGGAGTTTGACCATCCATACAGTAAAAAGCATCTGAAATTCCACGCGAATGTCGAGTTCTAAGCCTATTGAAAAATAAGATAAGTTTGCAAAAATACGCACGAAAATAGAGCTAATACACTATCAAATTTATGCGATATTTGGCTTAGCTCTCTTTTCAGAACCGTAAGGCGTGCTGTATAATGATTTGCAGTTTATAGGGGAAGGTTATGAGTTCAGAAGCCCAAAGAAAAATAAAAGCTATTCTTGCTCAAATGCCCCTATTTCAAGGGGTTGAAGGTATTGAAGCGGCTGAACAAAAAATCGCTCTAGTATGTAAAGAGTTTGATTACACCCTTCCCGCAGCTCAGCGACTTTTCCTACAAGCCACCAAGTGTGACCGCAACGATCAACTCGAAAGAGCCATTGAGCTATTTCAAGCGGCGATCGACCATTGCGACGACGACATGGTGCAAAAGCTGCACATCTTATCGTTGCTAGGCTCTCTCTACACTGATCGCGAAGAATACTACCGCGCCCACGAAGTGTATAAAGAGTTATTGGACAATATTCATTGCCTAGACGACAACTATCGCTCTCTTGCTTATACCAACATCAGTGATTTTCACCTCTGCCTTGAGCAATACCAACAAGCCCTCGAAATCGGCCGCCTAGGCACAGAGTGCGCGGATAAGGTATCTCATCGAGCTAATCAAGCAATTTGCCTATTAAACATGGGCTATGCCCTTGGTCACTTGAAACAGCAGCAGCAAGCCATTTCCCATTGTCAGCAAGCGCTCGAACTGGGTTTAGAATTTGGTTATGTGCGTGTTCAGGCGATCGCCTACGGTTATATGGCGCAAATTAAAGCGAGTCACTTTGAGGGTGGCAACCCACAAGAAATCATCGACCTATTCGAACAAGCGGAACACCTGTATGAATCGCTATTCGACAGCCATAACCGCAGCGAAAACCAAGTTTACTACATCGAGTTTATCAGCCAGCACGGCAATCAAGAGTTGGCGCTCAACCGCGCAGAATATTGGTTTGAACAGTTGGCACCAGACGATAACTATGGACTATACGCCAAGCTATGTGAAAGCTTAGTACGTCTGCTACAACAGCAGCAAGCATGGCAGCGCCTCAGTTACGTTCAGCAGCAATACCTGCAAGCAAGCAAAGCTCATTTGAACGCCATTAAGCAAAAACAAAACCTAACGTTCTTAAAGCAAATCGAGCAGGCCACCACCGATAATCATCAGTTGGTCGCGAAAAAAATCCAGCAACATATGGGAGTCGTGACCGAGGTAGGCCAATACATTGCGACCTCAGCCAATCTGACCGACAACTTGGCTGTGATATACGAAAAAGTTTGTTCTATTTTCCCAACAGATGAGTTTGGTATTGCGCTGTACAATGAAGAAACTCAGTGGCTCGATTACTGTTATTTCTACGACTACGATGGGCCTGTACCTAATTATAAAGTCGATTGTGCTCATGAAGAATCGATGGGCAGCTACGTAGTCAAACACAAGCGTACCGTGCACCTCAATCGCATTGATGAATCGTCAATTAACGCGTTTGTTTCGGCTGATAAACGACAAGAAAAAGACTGCGTTCACTTTATTCCTGAAAAGCAGATTCAATCGCTGATTCTCGCACCAATATGCTTGGGAGATAAAGTTCTCGGAGTATTGTCACTGCAGCACCATTTGACCGATCAATACCATCAGTACCATTGCAACTTATTCGAGCAGTTGGCGAGCTTTATTGCCATCGCACTAGAAAACCACGTACAGCGCCAACACTTGCAGCAAGCCAATTTGAAACTGGATACCATGTCGAAGACCGATCCGTTGACTGGCTTGTATAACCGCTATCAACTTGATCATATTACGCCCGAGCTTATTGATCACTCGACTCAAGCAAAAAGTAACCTTGCGGTTATCGTGTTGGATATCGATTATTACAAAGGCTACAACGACTTCCACGGCCACCATAAAGGTGATCTTGCGTTGCAAGCTGTCGCAGAGCAGATGACGAGAGTTTTTTCTCAGGAGAACAATTACCTATTTCGCTACGGTGGCGATGAATTTTTGATCTTATGCTCAGGGCTAAGCCAAGTGCAATTAGAGACTAAGCTACAGCAACTAAGTAACGGTGTAAAACAGCTTGCGTTAAGAAACCCTCTATCGCAGTGCAACCAATACGTGACACTATCCATTGGCGCAGCAAACTTCACTCATATCAGTCATTCTGATCACCCATTTGCTTCGCTCTTTACCGTTGCAGACGAACAGTTGTATAAAGCAAAAAAATCTGGCCGAAACCAGATTTGTACCATTAACTACACGTTACGTTAATCTGTCGCTTTCTCTAGCGACTTAATGACTCGGCAAGGGTTACCTGCCGCCACGACATTATCGGGAACATCTTTCGTCACCACGCTTCCTGCGCCGATCACGCTGTTGTTACCAATCTTCACTCCAGGACACACAATCGCGCCACCACCAATCCATACATTATTACCAATAACAATCGGCGCTCCAAACTCTATCCCCTGCTCCACTCTAGATTCAACGTCTAACGGATGTCCGGCAGCATACAACTGAACGCTTGGACCAAATAGAACGTTATCGCCAATCTTCACTTCAGCCACATCCAAAATGACACAGTTGAAATTGGCGTAGAAGTTCTTGCCTAACTTGATGTTGCTACCGTAATCACAGCGAAAAGGCGGCTCTAAGTGAGGATTGACAGCATCAGGGATCAGCTCTGCCTGTGCATTTTGCCATTCAGGCGAGTTAGGAATGGCGTTATTCAGCCGTTGAAGTATTTTTCGACAAGCTATGCGCTCCGCATATAACTCTTCATCCCACGCGTCGTAAGGCTCGCCCGCTAACATCTTTTGTTTTTCGCTGATTGTCATGTGATTCACCGTTTAGCCAATTATTCGCTCTTTATAACCAATATTCTGCTACTCGCGATAGTGAACTGAGTATAGAATTAGCAAAACTTTGACCGAGCATGCGCTTATTCGCCAGAGTAGAACCCTATACAGCATAACTTGGCTATTTGAGGCAAAACACCATGACTTCCGCACCAACCAAAATCACCTTCTTTGAGGTGTTAACACCGCTGATTGCTTCTGGAAAGAAAACCATCACCATTCGTGATGAATCTGAAAATCACTATGTTCCCGGCACAGAAGTGGAAGTGTTCACCCTAGAGACAGATCAAAAAGTATGTGACATAAAGATCCTGTCGGTTGAGCCATTGCACTATAACGACATCAATCAGTTCCACGCAGAACAAGAATATCTGCCACTGGATGAGCTCAAAACCCTAATCAGGAAAATCTACCCAAGCACCGATTTGCTTTATGTCATTAGCTACGAGTTGATAAAATAAAATCAGGCCTTGTTAATCAAGGCCTGAGAGTCTTAGTTGGCGGAAACAGGATCTTTTCGGGTGGGGGCATTTGGAACGGGATCAGCAGCGGCAATACTCTCTTCACCTGCTGCGGTCGCTTCAGCAATAGCGGTAGGGTCAATACCAGCCTCGATGGCGGCAATCGTAATGGCTTGGTTTTCTAACCCGAGCGTACGCGCGATCTCTGTGAGTAGAGTCACTTGATCTGGAAATTGGAGATAAAGCAATGTGAGTACTTCGAGCAATTGTTCAGGACGAGTTAGTGCCACTTCACTTAAAAATTCCGCCACGTTGTCGGCAAAAGTATATTGAGCAAAACCATCAACCAACTGCGCAGATGTCTCTGAATTTGCAAACAGCTCCCCCCACTGCTCTGAGGTTAGGCTTTCGGCTGCCGCTATAGGCGAGATGAAAATCGCTCCTGCGAGCATCCAACGATGTAGTTTACGCATATCTTTCTCTTCGTCTAATTTAATTATTTATATCTTCAGTAGCTATATTTGTTGAGCTTTTCATCAACGCTAGCCTAGGCTATTTATTGAAGCAATCATCTACTTAATTAAATCTCTTTAAGTCTCAACTTAGCGACGACAAAAGTAAGGCGTAATGCCATTGAACTTGAAGATCGAACACGCTCTCTCACCTGCCACTGGCTTTTGCAGCAAAGAATCATACTGCCACAACTTCATCGCGTACTTATCATGCTCAAGCAGATAAGCAATCGCTGTTTTCTTATCATCCAAACTAAGTTGTGGCCAATGAGCAAGAAAATAGGTCAATGTGTGCATTAGAGTAAAACGCTCGAAATGGCCTAACTCTTGAGCAAGATGAAAATCCGCTAATGTACTTTCAAACGTGCCGCCTGAGCGCCATTTCTCATTCGCTCGCTGCACAACTAAACTCGCGTCTAATGGTCTCAGTTTTAACTGCGCAGTGTATAAATCCTGCGCTCGTTGAGAAAAGCGTTGTGATTGAATCTGATCAGACCGTTCTTGATAGGCAAGCCATGAAAAATAGAGCGCTAAGGTGCTGTTATCATCAAATGGTGTTGCTGAAACAGGTTGATAATGATGATTTAACTTCGCATCCGTTGGGCCATGTTTTACCGTGTTGCGCTTAATCTCTGTTAGCTGATTTTGCAAAGAGAGTTGAGCCATATCATCCAACCCTTTAGCCACAGATAGCAGCAGTAGAACCGAAATTGCAGCAGCACAGAGATAAAGCTTAAATTGCGAGTTCATTCAGCGACTTCCTATTCTGCTTAACCGGTGACGTATTCGCTTCTCGTTTCGACACTATTTGATAGCGAAGGTAAACAAAGCCCAACACAAACGGCGCGATATAACGCACCTCTATCGACATGAAGAAGGTGGTCCCTAAAATTAGAAAAACCAATAGAGCGAAGTCATAATGCATTCGATGCGCCACCATACTGCGGAACAATCGAGCCATATACTTCACGTAAATGAACAAAAAAAACACCCCGCCATAAATCAGCCAATCGAAAAAGAACGATTTAGTCGAGACATTTTTAGTTTCCCCAACCACTAGATATAAGGAAAACTCTCTAAAGTTAAGTAAGCCCGGCGCCAAACTGTCGACAAACTCCAACGCTACTGCGCCATACTCGTATATCGAAGGGAAATAACCGAAGAAGCCACCACCTAAAGGATTATAAATAACCGCGAATATAGCGGTCATGATTGCAGTTCCCCGAGTAGCAATACTGCTGTATCGTTCAACATCGTTGATGACCGAATCTCCCAGCGAGCTATATAAAAACGCGGAGCCTATGACTAACAACACCACAGCGCCAAGCCCTTTGTGGAACAGGTTTATTCGGCTAAACACCACAAAGGTCAAAAACAGGGTGATCAAGAAACAAACCAGCGTTCCTTTGGAGGTGATCATTAATAAGCACGGGATAACCGCCAAAGAAATGAAGAATAGATTGATACGGAAGATCGCTGCGAGCATAAGCACAGCCAACACAAACTGAAAGCCAAAGGTACTGGCTTCCAACGTAAAGCCGCGCATTCGGTGTGGCGATAAGGCTGAATTTTGCTGAATGAACGATGGGCTATTGATAAAACCACGCGCCGCCAAATTAAGCACAAAGGCGAAAATCACTACGCCAGCAATGACCATCGCACCTTGATAGACTAGCTTTTCATCCTGTCGAGCAACGGTTAAGAACACCACAATCAAAGGAATGATCAACAAGACAAATCTCAGCCCTCTATCAAGCAAGAAAGTTTTGTCATAATCACCATAGAAAAGCGCTAGCAGCACAAATGAGTAGACGAAAAAGCCAAACAGTAATTTAAGCGCCCCAATTTCAACTTTGCTTAAATTGGCGTACGACAGCACGATCATCAAACCAAGCAGTGGAATAACTGTAATACCAAGCGGCGCGGTGAACACACCAGCAATGGATGCCAGAGCGGTATTTTCAAACGGCACCATAAAACAAAAGAGGAGAAACAGTCCTTTTTTCACCTTACCTACCCTAACTGCCTTAACGAATCAAAATAGTGTCCGTTCATTACATCTTCATGGAAGTTCTGTTCAAAGTGCTTAATACACTCCGCACGATCAATCGTTTGGTACTGCCTTTGATTGATCACGTTATCAAGCAACATCTCAAGCGAGTTAGCTTGTTGATAATCGAATATCCAACCCGTTTTCTCTGTCACCATATCAGACAGTGAACCGACATTAGATGCTAGAACTGGTGTGCCATTTCTTAGAGATTCGGCCACAATCAAACCAAACCCTTCCCACAATGACGGCACGATAACGACATCCGCTTGAGCAAAGTATTGGTCGAGTTGATTGTTGGCAACCCACCCTAAAGAACGAACCCGAACATTGGTAATGGGCTTGGTCAGCAATTCAGCTAATTCTGGGCAATCATTTCTGACTGGTTCACCAATCACGGAGAGCTCAACTTGAGTAGAAATGCTCGGCAACTGAGTCAGTGCGCTCAGAAATTTATCCAGCCCTTTTTGCTTATCTAAACGGCCGACAAATAATAACCGGATTACGCTGTCGTCTTCCTTTGCATCAACCCGCGCAAGCTCGCTGCCTTGAACTCCATTCCAAACCATGGTGAGTTTTCGCTCTGGTAGACCGATGGCGAGCCCCGATGAGTACTCATATTTTGAGATGCAATACACTTGGTCGGTGAAAAGGGTCAGCAGTTTTTCGGCCCAAACGTAGATCGACTTATAGACTCTATTTTTCCATGCTTGGTTGTAGTGAATATCAAACGCCCAACCATGGCTACAGTAGACCAATTTAATCTTGTGCCATTTCGCAAGCGGCCACAAAAATGGGCGCAGTAAACCGGCAAATGAACTGTGCAAAAAAATCACATCATAGCGACTAATACCGACCTTAAAATAGATGGTGTAGAGCAGTATCAATACATTCAGTGGACGAAAACCTTTCGCTGCCAAAGGTAATAGCGAACGATGATAATTAACCGCTAAGAAATCGTTTTGCATTAATGTTGAACGAGATAGCGACTCAAAGTACGTTTCAATTCCGCCTTGGGTGGTTTCTGCAATATTGAGTGATTTCATGCCTAAGCCACCACGCTCAATTTACGCAGCAAGCGATAGTTGATCAGGCCATCCACCTTAAATGCCATGCGAAGTATTAAGACAATCAGAGAGTATTTGTTTAACTTGGGCTCAATCGAACCAAACAAAAAATGGCGGTGAGCGATGATCTTGCTAAACACTTGCTCATCTTGGGTCTTGTTTTTGATCAAAAACTTAATGAGGTTGATGTAGCAAGTAGAGATAAAAAAGTTAACTTCTTTATCCGCAGCCACTTTCTTTGCTTGCAGAGATATCCGATCAAACGCATCAATGTGAGTGGTATCTTTACCGGTTAATGGACTATTGATAGCACTGCCGCTGCGCATAATATGGTTATACAAAAATAGATCGGTGATATAGCTCGACTTAGCTACCGATAAGTAATCAATAATAAACAGAACATCTTCACTAAAGTGCAATGATTCATCAAATCGCAATTGATGCGCTTCTAAAACCGATTTAGAGAGCATCATGCTACAAATATGAACGCGAATATCTTTGGTCAAAAACTTAGACAGTGCCATTTGGCCGCTGACTGTTTCTGCTCGATTATGTGCCTCATCAATTTGATGATCCGAGATTTTCTTAAATGAAAATAATACCGAATCGATATCATTTTGCGCCAGGCACTGATCTAGATGACTAAATAGCCCCGCTTCATATGCATCATCGGAGTCCAAAAACAAAATGTAGTCGCCATTGGCTTTATCGATACCATGATTTCTTGCACTCGATACGCCACCGTTCTCTTTGCGATACATGTGTATCGAAGGAGAAGCAATTTGATAATCTGGGCCAGTTTGTGAGCCGTCGTCAATTAGCAACAACTCAATGTCATCAGCCTCGCGGCGGTATTGCTCAGCCTCAAACCATTCAATGATTTTCTTCGCGTAATCAAAGGTATTATAAATCGGAACGATCACTGAGTACTTCATGCTACGGCCTCCTGCCATAAACGATTAACCACGCTAGATTCCGTTTCTTGCGCTTTATCGAGTGCTTTAGTCGATAGCAAACTGTACAGCTGTTCATTTTCACAAAGTTGGATAATTCGTTGAGCAAACTGTTCACTATCACCGTCATCAATTTTGTAACCATTAACGCCCTCTTCAACAATCCAAGCAAGTGCATCAAAGGTGTGATAGGCGATAATCGGCAGCCCTTGACTGCGCGCTTCAATGAGGGTTTGGCCAAAGCCTTCGTAGCGCGAGGTCATAAGAAACACAGCATAGTTTTTCAACGTAGCTGCCACATCACTGGTCGCCCCTTGAAACGTCACATTACTCAATTGGCTAACGCGCTGCTTTAAAGCACTGAGTTCTTGCTCACTTCCATCACCGTATATGTCCAAATGGTAGCCAGCAGGCAACTTGGCCATAATGTCCATCATGCCGGAAAAGTTTTTCTGCCCTTCATCAATACGGGCAATGGTGACTAGCTTCTTGCTAACCTGCTTATGTGTATTGGCAGTGTCGAGCTTACAACCGCGAGGAATAACCTTAATCTTACGCGCTAGCTTAGGAAACAATCCGGACAATGCATGCTTATCTTGCTCGGTATAGACGGTAAAGACATCGACCTTTCTATGCAGTAGCGTCATTACCAACTTAGAAAACGGCTTAAAGAACACCGAAAACTTATTAGTTTGCACCAGCACAATTTTGGCTTTCTTTTGTACTTCAGAAGGTAAGTACAGTAGGTCATTAGGGTGAAACAAGATCACCACATCTTGCGAGCTTAGATGCAAGTTACGCACTGAGCTAATTTGGCTCAACTTGGATGCCAACTTACCTGGCTGCCCGTATTGGATATAGTTGATATGCCCACTCTCTGGATAATGTTCGCTACTTGGAGAATGTTCATACAATTCGTAGTTTTCACATTGGAACAAGCCATGCAAGCTACGAATAAGGGTTTCCACCCCACCCATAGTGGTCGATTTTTGCGGGTTAATAGTGACTAATTTCATCGATACTATTCCTTGAAACGTTAGTCGCTACCAAACAAATCACGGGTGTACACTTTATCCGCTACGTCTTGCAGCTCTTCGACCATTCGGTTGCTAACGATCACATCACTAATCTGCTTAAACGCTTCAAAGTCGTTAACAACTTCCGAATTAAAGAATGTCGCATCTTCAAGCAAAGGTTCGTGGATCACAACCTGAATACCTTTGGCCTTGATACGTTTCATGATGCCTTGAATACTTGAGGCTCTAAAGTTATCTGAGCCAGACTTCATGATAAGTCGATAAACACCCACCACTCTCGGCTGCTTAGCGATAATCGAATCAGCGATGAAGTCTTTGCGGGTGGTATTTGAGTCAACAATCGCGCGAATGATGTTGTTCGGCACATCTTGGTAGTTTGCTAAAAGCTGCTTGGTGTCTTTTGGCAAACAGTAACCGCCGTAACCAAACGAAGGATTGTTATAGTGTGAGCCAATACGAGGATCTAAGCCAACCCCTTGAATAATCTGACGCGAATCCAAGCCATGGCTTTCTGCGTAAGAATCTAACTCATTAAAGTAGGCCACGCGCATAGCCAAATAGGTATTTGAAAACAGTTTTACTGCTTCCGCTTCAGTTGAATTGGTGAATAGCACCGGAATATCGGTTTTTTCCGCGCCTTCCACTAACAATTGAGCAAACGTCTCAGCTCGCTCTGAGTACTCACCGACGATAATGCGAGACGGGTGTAAGTTATCGTATAAGGCTTTGCCTTCTCGTAAAAACTCAGGAGAGAAGACAATATTATCAAACTCTAATTCCTGCTTAACACGCTCGGTATAGCCCACTGGGATAGTTGATTTAATAATAACCGTGCTGCTTGGCGTGAACTGTTTTACATCGCGAATGACTGACTCTACCGAACTGGTATCAAAGAAGTTAGTCACGGGGTCGTAATTAGTTGGCGTCGCGACAATTACAAAATCAGCATCCTGATAGGCGTGAGTTTTATCGATCGTTGCAGTCAAATTTAATGACTTCTCAGCAAGGTAGAGTTCGATTTCATGATCAGAAATTGGTGAGATACGCTGATTAATGTTAGCTACTTTATCCGCATCAATGTCGAGTGCCACAACTTCATGCTGCTGAGACAATAAAATCGCATTTGAAAGGCCAACGTAACCTGTTCCTACAACGGTAATTTTCATAACTGAATCCATATTAAATAATTTAAAATCCGATTTTGGTACGCCACTAGACTTGATATTTGGCGCTGCTCAATGACTGTTTACGCTTGGCCAACTTAGTGATGATTTGCTGCGGGTTTCGTAAGTAAAACCACGTTCTTTTCGGCATTAGAGTGATTTTTCGTTGTACCAACAATTTGAACAGATGCTTGAGCTCACTCGTGCCCAACACCGCGCGAAAATCTCGCACTAATTTGTAAAGCGAAGCGGTTTCAGTCTGAATCTGCTTATTCGATAGATAATCAATACGACGCATCGCGACATCAAACCTTGAGCGAGTCACTTTAGGATTAAAGTTGACCGTTAAAGTGCCTTGACCACGAGTCACGCAGTAGATGCTGTTCTGATGTACGGCAATAGATTGCGCCTTATACCCCGCAACGAGCGAGAACATGACATCATTCGAAGCAATGACCGCATCAAAATAGAGCGACTCACGACGAATAAAGTCGCTGAGATACACTTTGCTCCATGGCACTGAGAAATGATAGCGAATCTCCTCATCCCCCTTAGCTAAATACTCACTGACCAGATTGGCGTACAAATGATGTCTATCTGAAGGCTCACCGGTTAGATCGCACTGGCTGATGGGAGAGAAAAACGTAATGTCATGCTGTGCTAGCTTCTCATCCATTTGCTCAAAGGCTTGTTGAGTAAAAAAATCATCCGCGTCGGCAAACAAGGTGTAAGTCGCGTCGATATATTGCAGTGCAATGTTACGTGCAGCCCCTGCTCCTTTCGTGCCAGAGTCGTTATCAAACAGCTGCAAAGCCAAATGAGGGAAAGCAGCATGCAAGGTTTCTTCACACGGAGGCTGAGCACTTTTATCATCGACAATCACTACCTGAATATCTGATCGTTCAGGTAGTGAGTTAAGCAGCCGAGTTAATCCCTCTAAGCTGTTAAAGTGCGGCACGACAATCCCATATTTGAATTTCATCCTGAACGCCCCACTAAGCTGTCTTTTTTAATTCAGAATGATCATCGATATGGTAGATGTAATCGCCATACACATATTCTTGGTGATCTTTGCTATCGAGAATCTGATTAAGTAGTACGCCGTCTAATTGAACATCATGAGTCATAAAACGAGAGATGGTGTTGCGCAGTGACGTCACTCGCGTACTCGACGCTTTAAGTACCACCACTACCTTGCCTGTGATCTTACTGACAATCATGCAATCACTGACAGACAGAGCTGGTGGCGTATCGATGATCACCTTATCAAACTGGCCTGCTAATTGGTGAAGCAGTTTCTCAAACCGCTCTGAGCTTAAAAGCTCTTGCGGATTTGGTGTCGGCATGCCAGCCGCTAGTACTGTTAGACCCGACTTTTCATCTTCAAACAAGCAATCTTCTAACTCAGTATTCATAAGTAGATGGTTGGTCAAACCCGGCTTATACCGCTTATGTCCAAAGCGCTCCGCCACAGAAGACTTACGTAAATCACAATCAATCAGCAAGGTCTTACCGACTTTAGCAAATGCCATTGCAAGGTTAACTGCGCAGGTGGTTTTGCCTTCATTTGGAAGTGAAGAAGAGATCGTAACGAATTTAGAATCGCGATTATTAAGTGCAATTGTCGTTCGCGCCGAACGTATCGATTCATTAAACGTCATATATTTATCATCGAAGAAGACGTCACTACTCACCGATTTATTCTTAAACTTTTTCAGCTTAGGAATGCCACCAAGTGGGATTAAACCGAGTTTCTCCTCACAGTGTTTCACTGAGATAATGGTGTTATTGAATACATCGAGCAGAAGCACCACAGAAACCGCGACCAGCATGGAAGCAATCATGGCAAAACCTACAATCAGTTTTTTACGCGGTTTACTCGGGCTATGAGGAGCAATAGCGGTGTCAGTAAAACGAGCATTGCGCGATTCAAAATCGCTGGTTGCTGTGGTCTCTTTTTGGCGATTCAAGAAGATATTAAGAATATTACGGTTGGTCTCCTCTTCACGCACAAGCGCTTCATATTGGCGTTTTTTAACCGTTAGGCTTTGGAACGCCTGCTTCTGCTTTTCTAACTCACGTGAGATTAAACGCTCTTGCGAACGAACCGCTTGGAGCTCTTTACCTATGCCACCAACAAGTTGAGCGATCAATTGATCAAGTTGCTGAGTGATATTATTTTTCTTAGCCGAAACCGCCAACATCTTTTCATGTTTTGGCCCGTAGGTTTTAGAAAATTCAGTAAACTCACGGTTCGCATCCGCTAACAAACTACGTAGATTAACGACTTGTGGGTGTTTAGAGATTTCCGGTACAGACGAAACATCACTGGTAGCAAGCGATCCGCCACTACTTAAGGTGCTGTATGCGGATTCCAGTTGAATTCGGCGATCGGTAGCTTCACTCAAGCGTAGAATCAAGTCATTGATCACCGTACTGGCTTGCACATCAATGCCACTGTCATCGACTAACTTTTCTTTAGCAAGAAATTCAATCAGCGCATTTTCAGATTGTTTGAGCTGCTCTTGCAATTGCTGCATACGACCTGAGATCCAGCTCGAAGCATGTTCAGTTGCACTTAGTCTCGCCTCTAAACCTGCATCGATATAAGCTTCGCCAACCGCATTAGCAACATCTGCCGCAAGTTGCGCGTCTAGGGATTCAAAAGTAATTCGTACTAACTGAGTTTTACGAATAGGTGATATCGACAAGCGACCTTGAAACTTTCTAACCACAGCCTGTCTGACTTTAACTGCCTGCTCTTGCTCTGAAAGCTGCACCACCACTTCTTCAGATTTAAAGATCGGTAACGATTTTATACTTTGCTTCAAAGAACCTAACAGCGACTGCTTTGGCTCTAGATACGGGTTAAACTCAGGTACTTCGATTAGATTGAGTCTATCAACCACTCGCTCTGCGATTGTGCGTGATTTGAGAATTTCAAATTGGGTTTGATAGTACTCTTTTTGCGTTGAATCGATTCCAACCACTTCATCAATAGAAACAGCATTACTGGCTTCGGACTCAATCAGCAATGTGGCTGTCGCCTCATAGGTCGGCTTAATCGACAGCGCAAACAACACTGACAATATGGTCGCCAAACCGGTAAACAAAGCGATTTTCAACCAGTTCTTTTTCAGTAAGACAATATACTTACCAAAATCTACAGACTCGCTCGCTGCGGCGTTCTGCTCTTCACTTAATAACTTCATATTATCCCTAAACGTCAATACTTCGTGCGTTGACACCGCAGTTACCAAAAAGAAGCCACTACATGAATAGTGTCTCCAGGCTGAATCACTTGATATAGCTCCGCTTCGATTTCAGTGTTTTTTTCGAACTCTCGTGATAACTGATCTGCGGTCAAATTTTGGTATTTATTCGATTCACTTGATTTGGTTCTGTAGGCTTTCGCGCTGCGGCGATACTTACTCATCACCCCACCTGCCAGAGAGATGGCTTTTTGTACCGTCAGCCCCGGCTCATATTCGTATCCACCAGGTTTATTCACCAAGCCATTAATATAAACATTGCGATAGCGAACGATGGCAACGTTGACTTTAGGGTTAACTAAATAGTCCCCTTTCAAACCTGCAACCAATTCTGATTGCACTTGTTCAAGCGTTTTTCCACCGAGTTTAACTTCGCCGAGATAGGGATAATCAATCACTTCACGGTTATCGATTTTTTGCTCTGCAATGGAGAGATTTTCTTCGCCATAGACCTTAATGCTAATCACATCACCGGCGGCCAATTTGTATAAAGGGTTCGCTTGTGCTGCGCTTGTTACCCAAAATGCCATTACTAACAGTACAACTTTCAATATCTGTTTTTTCACTTCGTTTCCTGCCATTTTGCCTAACTAGTACGCCGTTTTACCGACAAAGCCTTTGAATATGGTTAAGAAGATAATCTTCACGTCTAACCAAAGTGACCAATCACGGATGTAGTTCAAATCGTACTCGACGCGCTTTTCCATCTTATCTAGGGTATCGGTTTCTCCACGGTAGCCATTGATTTGCGCCCAGCCCGTAATCCCCGGTTTGACCTTATGACGTAACATGTATTTATCGACAATTTGGCGATATTCTTCGTTGTGCGAAACGGCGTGTGGACGCGGGCCAACAATAGACATTCGACCTTGAATAACATTGAAAAACTGCGGTAGTTCATCCAGAGAAGTACGACGAATGAAGTTACCAAATTTAGTGACTCGCGGATCGCCTTTGGTGGCCTGTTTAACCACACCGCCGTTATCCATCACCTTCATCGAGCGGAACTTCCACACTTTGATTTTCTTACCATCCATGCCGTAGCGATCTTGCTTGAAAATAATCGGCCCTGGTGAAGAGAGTTTAACCCCTATGGCTACAGCAAGTAGCACAGGGCTTATCATGAGTAGAATTAGCGAAGCGACAACAATATCTTCCAGGCGTTTTACGAATGTAGACATGCCATAAAACGGCGTATCATGGATGCTTAATGTCGGTACACTACCGACGTTGCGCCAACGTGATTGAATCAAATCATAGGTAAAGAAGTCAGGCACAATATAGACACGCGCCGTACTATCAGAGAAGTAATTGATCACCTGTTTGATTCGCTCAGACGCCTGCATGGGTAGCGCGACGTATACATGTCGGAAGTTACGCTCTTTCGCCATAGCCAGCGCATCATTGATTGACCCACATACTGGATCAGAAAGCTCTTCGGTTGGTAAACGATCACTGCTACGGTCATCAAAAATACCAACCAAGCTCATGCCGTGATGTTGGCTTGAACGTATTTCTTCAGCTAACGCTAAACCCGCAGGTGTCGCACCAATGATAATGCTTTTTTGCGTATAGGAGTTCGATCGGCCAGAGTGGCGGACTTTATTGGAAGCAAGTCGATACACTGATAAGAAAACAGGGGTAGCTACAAACCAAATGGTTACCGCTACACGAGAAAAGTGGTCAGTTATCTTTAAACCAAAGGCCAGTATTAGAACTAAGCCAATCGCACAAAACCATGATAATAAAATGGGAGCAAATGTTTGCCTAAATGAAGAGACAAACGCCGCATTATAAACGCCAAGCAACTCTGCCATTATGCTAAAACAGACAACTGCCACACAGGTTGCCAGTACGTAATATATTCCCCAATCACCTACATATAAGCTCGTTGCGATCAAAACCGTTGCCGCGATGATCACGATGTCGAGCACGCGATAAGCAATAATAAACTCTTCGCCGTGACTTTTGATTAATCCTATGTCTCTCATGACAGACTTTCCTTGCCGATGAATTTCTCCAATGGCCTTCACCAATTGGATACCTGAGCTGACTTCTAATAATTATTTTTGTGCGACTACTTTCTGCGAGCACATAGTCTGAATTTTTTTTCGCTAAAAACAAACTAGTATTAGAGGCTTATTTACTGAGATCTATAATATGAGAATGCAATATTTCTTAGATATGAGAAGGGCGTGATAGGGATCGTAGTTTGAATATCGAATAAGCCATATAACACAGACAGTTAAAAGAAAAGGCAACGTATCTAACTATAAACTTAGCACTTTATTCCTCTTTTATTTTGTGGTTATAAACCAAAGTATTAATAGCTATTCTAAACTCTGGAGGAATGTAATACTGATTTACAGTACTGTTGTTTAATTAATTTTGAGTCAGATTTGATTAGAATATCCTCCCCTTAAAATCCCACTATAAATAAAGGGAAATTAACACACATATTAAATGCTTAGTTACTGGCATAAAAAAGCCCCTCAAATATGAGGGGCAAAGGTTACCATCGCTTATAGTTATAATCTTATGCCAGTAAAATTAATTAACCAAAGTCACCATTTACGTAGCCTTGAGTGCGGTCATCTTTTGGCTGGCTGAATATCACTTGAGTATCATCATGCTCAACCAACTCCCCCATCAGGAAGAATGCGGTGCGATCCGAAATACGGCGTGCTTGCTGCATGGAGTGAGTTACGATAACAATGGTGTAGTTTTTCTTTAGCTCTTCCATCAGCTCTTCGATTTTATGAGTTGCAATTGGGTCAAGTGCTGAGGTTGGCTCATCCATTAGGATAACGTCTGGCTCCATCGCGATAGTACGAGCAATACACAAACGCTGCTGCTGACCACCTGAAAGGCCAAATGCATGAGATTTAAGACGGTCTTTTACTTCATCCCAAAGTGCAGCACCACGTAGAGAGCGCTCTACCACTTCATCAATGTGCTTTTTATCTTTGATGCCTTGAGCACGCAGACCATAGGCCACGTTTTCATAAATACTCATTGGGAATGGGTTTGGCTTTTGGAATACCATGCCCACCTTAATACGAAGGTCAGCAACATCAATATTGCCATAAATGTCTGTGCCATCCATATCAAGAGTACCAGTGATCTTCACCCCTTCAATCAAGTCATTCATGCGATTCAAACAGCGCAAAAGCGTTGATTTACCGCAACCAGAAGGGCCAATTAATGCTGTTACTTGCTTGGTTGGAATAGGCAAGTTGATCGATTTCAGTGCTTGGTTTTCACCGTAGAATAGGTCTAGTTCTTTAATATCAAATTTGTTCATGTTCTTAATCTCTTAAATTCTGTTCTTAATCGTGTTGCTAATGCGTCAGCATGAGTCAAATTAGTAAGTTGCTGTATTGAAACGCTTAGCAATAAGTTTGGTCACCATGTTGATAAGAAGTACCACTACAATCAGCACTGTCGCTGTACCGTAGGCTTGGTTCCACTCATCGATGGTGAAGAGCTCTGTTGTCAGCTTATATAGGTGAACGGTTAACGTACGACCCGAATCGAATAGAGATTCCGGTACACGCGCCACCATACCTGCGGTAAGAAATACCGGTGCTGACTCACCAATTACACGACCAATACTTAGAATGACCGAAGTTAAGATACCTGGCATTGCACTTGGCAGAATCAAGCGCCAGATAGTGTAAATTTTTGAAGACCCTAGGGCATAAGAACCTTCACGATAAGCTTGAGGTACTGCCATCAGTGCTTCTTCCGTGGTACGAATAATCACAGGAAGAATCAGAATACTCAGCGTCAATGCACCCGATAGTATCGAGAAGCCAAGGCCAAGAATTGCTACGAAGAAAGTCATACCGAATAGACCAAAGATGATCGATGGAATACCCGCTAGAGATTCAGTACAGAAGCGAATCACTTTCACTAAACGACTGCCCACTTTGGCATACTCAGTGAGGTAAATCGCGGTCATGATGCCTAATGGCGCCGCAACTGCAATGGAAGCTATCACCATATAAATGGTTGCGATGATCATCGGGAAGATACCGTGCTCTTCACCAGTGCGTGTGTAGTTGTCGGTGATGAAATTCCAATCTACGTGCTGTAGGCCGTTAGACAGGATGTACCAGATGATCCAGAATAGAAAGCCAACGGTTAGAGCCGCTGCCGCCCAAACAAATGCATTGAGAATATTATCTTTGTTTTGGCGAGATTTTTTAAGTTTTGCGTAATTCATGTTAGTCCCATCCACTCACATTATTTCGCTTTTACGCGATTTAAATACAGCAGCGCCGCATTCAACATCATAATAAAGACAAGAAGAACCACACCCGTTGCGTATAGAGCATTAGCGTGAACGCCACTTGCGTAAGACATTTCAATTGCAATGTTCGCTGTCAGTGTGCGAGCGGAATCAAGAATGCCACTTGGCATCGCTGGGGCATTACCCATTACCATGATAATCGCCATTGTCTCACCTAAAGCACGACCAATACCAAGGATGACACCGGTCATTATGCCGCTTCGAGCAGCTGGAACTAACAGTTTAAAGATGGTGAAGATCTTTGATGCGCCTAATGCTAAAGAGCCTTCTTTATATGTTCTTGGCACTGCGCGAATAGACGTTTCCGATACGGTAATAACCGTTGGAAGAATCATCACGCCAAGCACGATGATACCCGCAAGAATGGTGTTACCCGCTGGCACTTCAAATACGTTTTGAATAAGCGGTACGATAATCACTAGGCCAAAGAAGCCGTACACCACTGATGGGATACCCGCTAACAGTTCAACTGCTGGGCGAATAATATCTGCCACACGCTTTGGCGCAATCTCAGCAATAAATACTGCCGTTAACACACCAACTGGTACACCAACGATAACCGCACCCAATGTCGAAACGATAGAAGCAACAATCATGGTTGCAACACCGTATAGCGCCGGCGGTAGCCAATGTGTACCCGTCACAATGCCGACAACGCCAGCTTCTTGGAACGCAGGGATAGACTCTTTGAAAATAAAGTAAGCAATGACTGCTAGGGAAACAATGCCGATAACAGCACTGGTTAAGAATAAACCGTGAAAGAAACGCTCTTTCCAGTCTACGGCTTTCTTAGCACGTAGGCTCGGCTTTGACAGTTGCGTCGTTTCCGTTGTCATAATCTTTTCACTATTTGTTGCGATGGTCATAAAAACTCTTCCATTCTTTGCAGCGTACTCACCGCGTAGAACGTGAGAAAAGGCTCAGCCCAAAGCGGGCTGAGCAAGGGTAATCATTGTTGAAGTCACAGATTAGTTTACTGTGATGTAACCTTTCTTAGCTGAGATAGCTTGCGCTTCGTCTGCAACCATCCAGTCTAGGAATTTTTGAGTTTCAGCTGATGGAGCGCCATCTTTGTAAAGAACAAGGAATGGACGAGCCACTTTGTAAGAGCCGTTCTTCACGTTTTCAACTGTTGCTGCTGCGCCATCGATTTCTAGAGCTTGAACCGTGTTATCAACAGTACCTAGTGAGATAAAGCCAATTGCGTACGGGTTATTTGCTACTGATACTTTCAGTGCACCGTTACCGTTTGCAACTTGAGCACGTTGAGAAATCGCTGATACTTTTTTGCCAGAGATTTTCATTTTTAGTTTCATGATGTCTTCAAATGCACCACGAGTACCAGAAGCGGTATCACGAGTGATCGCTACGATAGGTTTGCTTTCACCGCCAACTTCTTTCCAGTTGGTGATTTCGCCTTTGTAAATGCGTGTAATTTGGTCAGCCGTTAGTGAAGTTACTTTGTTGCTTGGGTTTACAACCACAGCGATACCATCACGAGCAATGACTAGCTCTTTCAGGTCTGAAGACTTTTCAGATGCTTTAAGGTTACGAGAAGAGATACCTAGGTCAGCACTTCCATTTTTTGCCGCCTTGATACCAGCAGAAGAACCCGGTGCTTGGATTTCGATAAATACTGGTTCGCCTTTGTTCATGTATGTTTCTGCAAAAACTTCAACCAGTGGAGATGCACTGTTAGAGCCAACTACAGAGATAGTTTCTTTAGCTGAAGCTGTATTCACTGTTAGAGCGCCAAGTAGTGCAAGTGCACCGATAACTGTCTTTTTCATCACAATTTCCTTTGAATGGCTTTATTGCCGTTGTGTGTCTTGAACGCTGGTTACTTTAGGGGGCGAATATGACAGTTGTGTTTCACTTACTTGAAGCCTATATGACATTTCAATTTGATGAACTTTTCCTTTCTTTCTATAAATAACCACCCTTCTAAACTCCGCCTCATTGGAACTCGCCCAAGGACTAATAAATTTATAAACTTCAACTTAACTATTTGAATTCACTCTCAAATTCAACAGGTTTCACTCTTTCTAAAAATTGATAAATTTGTTAATTTTCTTGTTGAATTATCTCCTTTGCTCTCTAGAATAACCTGAGCAACCAATCATTATAATAATTACCATTCTCACTTGTAGTTAAAAGAGGACTCACAATGCGCCAACTTCTCAATGGCCTTTCCATCAAGTTACAGGTCATGGTGCCTGTGCTTTTCACTATCTTATTGCTCATAGCAGGTATCTCTTACAGTAAAAACTCCTTAGAAGACGTCTTTAGCCAAGTTGACCAATCAACCCAGAATTTGGTTGAACATAAAGAGATGGTGACAAACATCATCGACAATACTTACGGTATGCGAATCAAAGCGATCTACAGCCTATTTAACCCTCAGGATGTCGATCAACTATCAGAGTTGCTTATCGAAAAGCAGACTGAAACCGATGTGTTATTGGATTCTCTAAACAAGATTTCTGGCCTTGAAGATGAAGTTCAAGCCATGCGTATCGCGATCGAGGGCTACGTTGCTTACTCTCAACAGGTCATGATCCCGCTGCTAAACCGCAAGCATTCAATCACAACCACTGACAACCAATTTGAAGCGGAGTATGCGAAAGCATCCATTGAGTACCGAGAAGCAGGCAACAAGATGGTAGTGGCGATTGAAAATTTAACGAGCCAGCTCAATCAACTGAGTCTCAATGAAGTGAAACACAACGGTGACGTGCATTCATCGGTGATCACAAACAGCATGCTCGGCTTAGCTGCGGTGTTGTCACTAGCGGCACTGTTTAGCTGGTTGTTGGCAGGAATCATCGTCAAGCCAGTAAAAGAAATCCAAATTGCGATGAAAAAGGTCGCTACGGGTGATTTACTTGTGCACGTAAAAGAAGAAGGCAATAACGAAATTACTGCGCTTTCACGTGACTTCAATGACACGGTTACTCAGTTACAAAGCACGGTGGGCGCACTCGTTAGAATCAGCGTGGACGTGGCATCCGCCTCAACCGAGCTTGCTGCGGTTATGACTCAGTCCAGTGCCAACTCAGATCAAGAGCGCAATCAAGTTGAGCAAGTCGCCTCAGCAATCAACGAACTGGAAAGCACAGCCAAAGAAGTCACCCAAAACGCGACCAGTGCCGATGGTGCATCCCTAGAAGCGGATAAGCTAGCAAAACAGAGCCTTGAAATGTTTGAGCAAAACAAACAATCAAGTGAAAAGATGGCGATTCAAATGACCAACGCTGCGCAAATGGTCAACTCGCTACAAGATCAATCGGAGCAGATTGGCAAAGTGATTGAGGTTATTGAAGGTATCTCCGAGCAAACCAACCTGCTGGCGCTAAATGCCGCGATTGAAGCCGCACGCGCAGGCGAAAGTGGTCGAGGTTTTGCGGTCGTCGCTGATGAAGTACGCATGTTAGCTGCTCGCACCCAAGAGTCGACCAAAGAAATTCAAACCATAATCGAAGAGTTACAGCGCCAATCAAACAGCGCTAATGAGGGGATGAACTCTAGCTTGGCTATGCTTTCTGAAACACAAGAGCAAGCCGAAACCGTGCGCGATGCCATTAGCGCGATTAGTTTATCTATCTCTGAACTCACTTCTATCAACGCTCAAGTTGCAGTTGCATCGGAAGAGCAAGGCCAAGTGACTGCTGACATCAATAATAACCTGACCAACATTTATGAATTGGTTAGCCAAAACGTCACTGGTATTACTCAAGCGGCTACAGCAAGCCAAGAGTTATCTAACCTCGCAGAAGAGCAAAAACAAAAGCTTGGCCAGTTCAACGTATAGTCTTTGGTCGTGAGATCAATCCAAAGTAACAAGGGAGCCATCAGGCTCCCTTTTTAGTGACAACAACAGCTAATTATTGGAATAGGAAAATGTGCCTATACGCGCTCTTCTAGCGCGATATTATTATTGGCCCAAAGCAGCGCTTGTAGCCTATTTTTGGCGTTAATTTTCTTAAAAATATTATGTAGGTGGGTCTTTACGGTGTTTTCACTTACAAACAGCTCATCAGCGATTTGCAAGTTTGATGCACCATGACCAAGCAAGCGCATGATCTCTTTTTCTCGCTTAGTCAGATTTGCGTACACCTGTGATGTGGTCACCGAGTTGGCGCAGCGAAAATGCTCGATATAGTCTTGTGCCACTTTGCGCGACAGCCACATCTCATCTTGCATGATTTTTTCCATGCCTTTCAGTAGCAGGCTGATGTCATCATCAACATAAAATACGCCGACTAAATTGCGCCATTTGAACAAATGGGTAGAGGCAACATCTTTCGGGCAGTTGATGACAATCTCTTTAGCATTCAAACCGCTTACAGACTTAGCTTGGTTATATAGTTCAAAATTACTATCATCTAAGTAGCTAAAATCAATTAGAACAAAATCACCTAAACTCGATTCATCACCCCGCCCGTTTCTCAAGTCATCGAGCGACACTATTTCGACATCGAGTTGAATTCCTCGCTCTAAAGAATCTTTAAATAATTTCGATTGCATACTGACATCAGACAGTAAGGTTATATGGTAGGTGTCGTTATTGGTCATTTCTTTACGTTCTCCAGCTCAACTTTGTTGTTGTCATTTAAAACTATCGTTTAGATACAATTAGTCAACCTAACCTCAGATCACATAAAATAAAAAACGCCATGAAAACTTAATATTTTCATGGCGTTATATTGCACATCTTAATTATGAGAACTCAGAGGTTTACTTTTTACCCAATGCTGCTTTGCGACGCAAACGTACCAAAAAAGATACAAACAAAAGACTTAACAAAGAATTGACAGAAAAACTGCCTCCTGAGTCGCCTGAGCTATCTTGAGCTACTGTATTGTTATTAATCAACGTCCGAGAACCATTCACAAGCTTAACTTCGTAAGCTGGCGTTGCATTATCAGCAATGACGTTATCGATCCAAGCTTTGTAGTCATAAACTTCAGTAAAGACTGACGTTGTCGTGTTAGTAGAATTTAAACCACACACGGTATAACCAAAGCTCGCAATACCGACTTGACTTTGCGGCCCACCTGAGCGGCTCACATAAATCGGGCCTCCGGAATCACCAGAACAGATCGCGTTTCGATATGTAGGGCCATTGGCACCATTAAAACAAATTTGCTTGTCGGTTATGTTACTGCCCTGATCAGCAGTACAAACCGCAGTAGACACTAAGGGCGCGAACGTACTTTGTTAAGCTGATGTAAAGAGAACTTTTGCTCTATAATCTTTGTCCCACGTAGCCTTATTCATCTTCCTTGGTACAGACACGCTCCCTTCTGACTTCCTGA
>NZ_JANAVY020000023.1 GCF_025195085.2 Vibrio intestinalis
TTTGAATTGACTGTGCTGAGTCTTTCGACTCAATGGTCACTTCGTTTCATTGAAACCTAATTTGATAGCTAAGCTATCTAATTGGATTATCATCAACGAGTGCCCACACAGATTGATAGGTCTATATTTTTAAAGAGCTTTTTCTAACTTCCGTTGCGCTCAGCGCCTCGTCGTTAGGGGTGCGTATCTTACGCTTCCCGTTTTGAGAGTCAAGCATTTTTTCAAACTTTCTTTTCTCTCTCAACCGAATCGGTTTGTGACTTTCGTCTCACTCCGTGTCGATGGAGGCGCATTATAGGGAGCCTCAGATTTATGACAAGTGTTTTTTGCAAAATAATTTTTGTTTGGACAAAAAGAAAACAAATCGCCTTAAATAGAATAAAATTTCAACATTTGAGTCATGTCACATCAATGAATTGGAAAAACACCAACCATATACGTAAGATCCGTGTGTCTATTTTGTTAAATGTAGATACCTTTATTTCTCTGACTAAGAAGTAGTATTCCAATATGAGTTCAAATAAATCGACTTTAATGATTGTCGCATTAGCTGTACTGGGTGGAATTGCCTTTTCGCAGATTTCCATTTCACCCGCTGTAAGTTTTGTTATTGGTGTTGTTGTTACCGCTTTTGTTTTTAAATTTTCCGATACGACAACAGTCTCCACACCAATTAATGATCCAGCCACCAAAACATTATATGTGGGTAACTTGCCATATAAGGCGAATGAGTCTCACGTAAAAGAGTTGTTTGCTAAACATGGTGAGGTTTTCGCAGTACGCTTAATGAAAGACAAACGCACTGGTAAAAGAAGAGGCTTTGGTTTTGTGGTCATGGCAGCCGCTGACGCAGCAACTGCTATTGAGGGGTTAAATGAGCAAGATTATATGCAGCGAACACTAAAGGTTCGTATTGCTAATGATCCTAAATCTCAATCTGACAGGGATTGACCGAACTAAAACCAAGTAATTGCAATGTTTGATTCAAGGCTCCTTCTTCCCAAGGGGGAGCACTTGAAAAAATCTCCCTTCCTCCCTTCTCTTGTTCCGTCTCTTTAATCGCTAATAGCTCTTGCACTCTACGAGCAATTGCTTCACCAGAATCCACCAGCAAAACTTGATCACCGAGGACGGCCTGAATTTCTTCTCTTATAAGAGGGAAGTGAGTGCACCCTAATACTGCGACATCAACTTTATTTTGAATTGGCGCTAGCAATGAGGTCAGCTCTTCAATGTTAATCGCTTTACCGCGTAGCTTTTCTTCAGCCATATCGACTAGTCGAGTTGAACCCAACATTTCAACTGGTTTGCTTTGAGAAAAGTCACGGATCAGTTCGTGGGTATATTCGCGCTTGATGGTCGCAGGTGTTGCGATAAGGCCAACGGCTTTGTTGGCCAGATTAGACGCAGGCTTGATAGCAGGTACGACACCAACGACAGGGATGGACAACTCAGCACGAAGAGATGGCAGCACAATGGTGCTTGCGGTATTACAAGCTATAACGACTAAGTCGATTTGGTGCTTTGCAACCATATTAAGCACTAAACGATTTACGCGAGCTAATAGTGTTTGGTGGTCTAACTCACCATAAGGGTACGCGGCATTGTCAAAGATATAGAAGTAATCTAACTGTGGGAGTCTTGCTTCGATCTCTTGATAAACCGATAGTCCACCGACTCCTGAATCAAAGATTAATACTTTGGCTTGCTGCGACACTGAGTTATTCCACTAATTAAGATGGAGCAAATCATACCCTTCGATTTGTATTTGGCAATGCTTTCGCGGTGTATCTTTGGTGCGTGAAGCGTTCTCCAACATCTAGATGGGTCGCTTGCAACTCGATACGGCCATTAAAGCTACGAGTTTGCGTCACTAGAGTATGAAACTCACCATCTTCCCCGCATGGGTCGACGCTACTTGGTAAACTAGATAAGAATTCCGCACTGTACCATTTACCACAGTAGTCGGAGCTTATTTGCTTACCATCGGTTGTCACCACCAAGGTTTTAATACCTCGCTCTAGTATCTCTTTCGCGAGGCTATCACTTGGTTCACCAAGTAAAGGGAAGACGGCTTGCCAGCCTGCTGGTTCTATATAGCTTCTTCGGTACTGCTCAATGCCATTACAAAACATATCGCCAAATGCAACGGCATCAATCTTTAACTGACTGGCTTTCAATGCCTCGACAATACGCGATTGATATATGTGGTTTGCTGGAAACACTTCTGGCAGTTCAATAAGAATAAGAGGTAAACCAAGCAAGTCGGCCTGCATCTGTAATACTGGGATAGGCGTTGCTTGAAACGGCACTTCATCTTTTACATAAGTGGTGTATAAGCCAACCACATTATATGAAGAGTCTTCCATTAAGCGCTCAAGCACTAAAGTCGAGTCTTTACCGCTCGACCAACTGATAATGACGTTTTTCTTTTGCATGATGTTTTGTAGTAAAAAGCCGCCCGAAGGCGGCTTTAAATTAGAATTGATAGCTTACATTCAAGTAGTAAGAGCGTTCAGCGGCTGGATAGCCCCTTGCTGTTTGATATTCTTTATCAAGCAAGTTATCTACTCTCGCACTAATAGTTACTGACTCATTGGCGTAGTAACTTACTGCTGTATCGACCAAAGAGTAAGAATACAACTCTTCACTTCCGTCAGGCCTCTTTCCGACATATTGATAACCAATAGACCAATCAATCGCTTCAAAGCTTACCAGTGCGTTCCACTTATACATTTCTTCAGCTCGGCGACTTAGCTGATTGCCTTCTGAATCTTCTGCGTCTTTAAAGTCAGCGCTTAATTGGTGGTACACAATACCTGTACCAAACTCAGCAACAAGTTCTAAACCTTGAATGTGAGTCTCTCCCTGAAGATTTTCATACCCACTTGGTGACCAATCAATCAAATCATTAATTTTGTAATCATATCCAGTAATTGACCAATTAACTTGTTGAACTTCACCTTCAAAAGTCAGCTCCCATGAATCTGAGCTTTCCGCTTTAAGATCTTTTGTTCCGTAATAAGGGTCGTATTGCTGATACAAGTTTGGCGCTTTAAATGCAGTTCCAAATGAAGCTTTCAAACCAAATTGTGGAATGAACTGATAACCCGCGCCTAGGCTATAGGTAAACTCTTCACCAAATTCTTCGTTGTCATCAAAGCGCAGGCTACCTTCAAATAAAGCATCATCAAATTGAGCTGTCAGTACACCAAACGCGGCCACATTTGAACGGTCAAATGTCTCGTTGGCATTTTTATCTGTATAAGACTCATCTCGCCAATCTAGGCCACCAGCCAGAATAACACTTTCAGTGAAGAGCCAACTATTGGTCCATTGAACATTCTGCTGATCTAACTCTCCTATAGAACCAGAATCTTTGCCTTCTGATTGAACGTAATTCCACTCTTTCTGCTTCTGGGTTGTATAGAGCAGCTCAGATACAAGCTTTTGCGACTGATATTTACCACCCGCCGTCAATGCAAGGTTATCTTTCTGCGCCTCAGAATAACCATGAGTCCCACGACTCGAACTACTCGTGTCATACTGATAAACATTATCGTAAGCTCTGACATTGAGATAAGCAGACCAATGCTGGTCAAATTGATGAACATAACCTAATAAACCATTTACGGTTTCGAAGCCATGACGGTCGCCGTCATTCAAGCCCTCGATTGGTTTTACATTGTAGCCCTCATCAGACTCCCTACCTAATGCGAAATTTAACTGACCACTTTCACTAATTTTGATACCAGATGCTAGGCTTAACTCTTGATAGTCTAAGCTACCAAGACCCGCGCTCATTTTAGTACCTTCATCTTCTGCTCGTGCAATTGTGATGATGTTAATTACACCACCTATAGCCTCCGAACCATACAAAGATGCGCGCGCGCCTCGAACATACTCAACTCGCTGAACATAAGTTAAAGGGATCTGGTTAAAATCGACTGATCCTTTTGCAGCTCGAGCAAATCGGATTCCATCAACAAGTACCAGAACTTGGTCTGAATTGGTGCCACGAACATATAGGGAGGCGAGCTGACCGCGTCCGCCATTTTGAGTAACCTGAACACCTGTTAAACGACGAAGAACATCTGGCAACGTTTTCGCTTGCATTTGGTCAATGTCTTGGCGAGTAACAACCTCTATGTTTGATAGGCTCTTACCTTCTACTTGCTCAAAACGGTTTGCCGTCACGACGACGGTTTCATCGGCTGATGATTGCTGTGCTTGTGTGAAAGGGGCATAAGGAAGCAGCGACGCCACGGCCACCGCTAAAATTGATTTGTTCATTGTCGTATCCTAAGTCGCGTAAATTCCTATGAGCCATCAAATACAGACCACTGCTTTGGCTCATTGCTGGCAGGTATTCGGACTTAAGAGCGTATGGCTTACATACCTACTAACTCGACTTCCCACATAAACTAATGCAGTGTCTCTTGAGCGTTCGTTCTCTCTTACCGCTGCGCGTCAGTTCTGGATTCACACCAGATTCCCTATTGCGTTATTTTTGTGATCTAAATAACACCAGCGAGAGCGAATGCTACAAAGTTGTTAACTGACTGTCTAGCGAATAATCGTCTAAGCTATCGTTTTCTCGGTAAAAAACTGTGTCAGGCTGAAACGCTATGCTGGGTGACATTCAAGTTATTGATAGCTGCTGCGCCACAAAGCTCGGAAGCGAATCAATACCTTCATTTCATCTGTAATTCATATTGTGCGCAGAATCAGACACTATTTATCGTGCAAAACTGGACATACCGTTAGGATTGAATAAAATCTGCGCTCTTAAATTAAACGCACCATACAAAGGTTATTACTATGGCGACTCTTGATGTAAATCCACAACGCTACCAACAGCAACTGGCTGAAAAGGTTGAACGCCTTACTGGCATGTTCACTGAATACAATGTGCCAGAGTTGGAAGTGTTTGAATCTCCAGAGCAGCACTACCGTATGCGTGCAGAGTTTCGCGTATGGCACGAAGGTGACGACATGTACTACATCATGTTCAACCAAGAGACTCGTGAAAAGTACCGCGTAGACCAATTCCCAGCAGCAAGCCGTCTGATCAACGATTTGATGCCACTACTGATGGATGCAATGAAGCAAAACGACACATTGCGTCGCAAATTGTTCCAAGTTGATTTTCTATCAACGCTAAGTGGTGAAATCCTTGTTTCTCTGCTTTACCACCGTCAGTTAGATGAAGCATGGACAACAGAAGCAAAAGCACTTAAGCAGTGCCTAAACGATGAGGGCTTTAACCTCAACCTGATTGGCCGTGCTCGTAAAATGAAGATTGTGCTTGATCGTGACTACGTGGTTGAAAAGCTTGATGTCAACGGCAAGCCATACATCTACCAACAAGTAGAAAACAGCTTTACTCAACCAAACGGTAAGGTTGCGACTAAGATGCTTGAATGGGCTATCGACTGTACTCAAGACAGCACAGGTGACCTACTAGAGCTTTACTGTGGTAACGGTAACTTCTCACTAGCGCTGGCACAAAACTTCAACCGCGTACTGGCTACCGAACTGGCGAAGCCATCGGTTGAATCTGCGCAGTACAACATTGCCGCGAACAAAATCGATAATGTACAAATCCTACGACTGTCTGCTGAAGAGTTCACCCAAGCGATTGAAGGTAAGCGTGAGTTCCGACGCCTGAAAGATGCTGGCGTCGATTTGCAGAGCTACAACTGCAATACCATCTTTGTTGATCCACCACGCTCGGGTATGGATATCGACACCTGTAAGATGGTGCAAGGTTATGAGCGCATTGTTTACATCTCTTGTAACCCAGAGACACTAAAAGAAAACTTGGACGTATTGTGTGAAACACACAACGTGACTCGCTTTGCTTTGTTTGACCAATTCCCATATACCCATCATATGGAAGCAGGCGTCATGCTTGAGCGTAAAGCTTAAGCATCGTCAAATACGACTTTGTAGAAAACAAAAAAACGAGCCATTTGGCTCGTTTTTTTATTCTGATTAAGTTTAGCTTTCGTCTTGGACTTGTTCTGCCTTCGACATATAGCCAAGCTTTTTACCAATCCATAGCATCAGCAGCATGGAAACAAGGATCGCAAAGAAGTTGGAGCCTGAATCTGGATGCGCCGCTTTAATAAATGCTGAGTGACCAAATGCCCCAACAAAGAAGCAGGCTAAGCCTACCAAAGGAATATCTTCCGATACTGGGTTGTTAAGGTACTCTTGGTACAACGCCTGAACAGCGAGTACTAGAGCAATGATAGGGAAAATTGAGAAACCCACTTCACTCATCGTTAGCCACGACAGCAACGCATCACTACACATACCTGCAACTAGCGCGAGTACCAGTGTTTTTTTCTCAGAACCACGATTAACTGGATTATTTTCATTAGACATTAATCAATTCCGCCTCTTAGTCGGTTACGTTCACGTTCTTTGCGATACCAATAAGCCCCTTTGGCTATCATTCGCAATTGCATGATCAATCGTTCAGCGAGAATTTCTCGTTCACGTCGATCGAGATCTAAAACTTCAGCACCTGAGCTAAATACTAAGGTTACCGATGCTTCTGCTTGTGTGAAGGCTTCATCTCGGCTCATTCCGGTACTGATCAAGTACTCGGTCAGTTCTGCGGCAAAATGTTGGATCTCTCTCGCCACAGCAGTACGAAAAGCAAATGAGGTTCCTGAACGTTCGCGAAGCAATAAGCGAAAAACGTTCGGGCTACTTTCGATGAACTCCATAAAGGTTTCTACCGAGGTGCGTATCACGCTTCCCTCTTTGACAATCCGTTGACGAGCCTGACGCATTAGTTGACGCAGTAACAAGCCACCTTCATCCACCATGGTTAATCCTAGCTCATCCATATCTTTAAAGTGTCGATAAAATGAGGTTGGAGCAATTCCCGCTTCTCGAGCGACTTCTCGTAGGCTCAAGTTAGAAAAGCTACGGTCTGCACTTAATTGACTGAATGCAGCGTCAATCAAAGAACGGCGCGTTTTTTCTTTTTGCTGTGCGCGAATTCCCATGGTTTTCATATTCTAATTTCTACTTCTCTTGATTGGTTCAACTGACTTACCAAACCCTAATATACACTCAACAGCCAATAGCTTTCATCCACCAGCGGCAATAAAACGCGCATCAACGGCTTTTTCAATCATTTCAGCTTGAATTAGAGAGCTGAAACCTGACGATAGCGTATTTTTACCCATCTTCACGTGATCAGCTCGACTGTCTGATAGTACCGAGATTTACCAAACAGACAATTTAGTTAAAATAGCGCTAAAGCAATGTTAAAACAATATAACAAGGATAGTGTCATGGCCGAGAGCAATCATTTTGATGTCATCGTGATCGGGAGTGGCCCCGGCGGTGAAGGGGCTGCAATGGGGTTAACCAAAGCAGGATTAGACGTCGCCATCATCGAGAAAGAAAGCAGTGTTGGCGGTGGCTGTACGCACTGGGGCACCATACCATCGAAAGCGCTACGACACGCTGTTAGCCGCATTATAGAATTCAACAACAACCCGCTTTTTTGCCACAACAACTCTAGCCTGCATTCTACCTTTTCCAATATCCTCGGCCATGCTAAGTCAGTGATCGATAAACAAACTCGCTTACGCCAAGGGTTTTATGACCGTAACGAATGCACTTTAATCTTTGGAACAGCTCGCTTTACCGACAAATACACAGTCGCGGTAACCCAATCTGATGGCACAGAAGAGATTTACAGCGCAGATAAATTTGTTATCGCAACAGGCTCTCGCCCCTATCAACCAGACGATGTCGACTTCTTACATGAGCGTATCTACGACAGCGACTCCATCTTGAACCTGAAACATGACCCGCGCCATATCATCATCTACGGTGCTGGCGTGATTGGGTGTGAGTATGCCTCTATCTTCCGTGGCTTAGGGGTTAAGACTGACCTTATCAATACGCGAGATCGCCTACTGTCTTTTCTCGATAATGAAGTCTCTGATGCGCTCTCATACCACTTCTGGAATAGCGGTGCGATTATTCGTAACGATGAGACTTATGAAAAAATCGAAGGCACTGAAGATGGCGTGATCATTCATCTAAAATCCGGCAAAAAAATGCGTGCCGACTGCCTGCTGTATGCCAATGGTCGAACTGGTAATACAGACAAACTGAATCTTTCTGCCGTTGGTTTAGAGGGGGATTCTCGCGGCCAACTCAAAGTAAACAGCAACTATCAAACCGAGACTGATCATGTTTACGCCGTCGGCGATGTGATTGGCTACCCTAGCCTTGCTAGCGCGGCTTATGACCAAGGCCGTTTTGTCGCACAAGCCATAACCAAAGGCCAAGCGGACAATTATCTCATCGAAGATATTCCTACTGGGATTTACACTATTCCTGAAATCAGCTCTGTCGGAAAAACCGAACAAGAGCTCACAGCTGCGAAAGTACCTTATGAGGTGGGGCGTTCTTCATTCAAACATCTGGCTCGCGCACAGATAGCGGGTAAAGACATCGGCAGTTTAAAAATCCTGTTCCACCGTGAAAGCAAAGAAATTTTAGGCATCCACTGTTTTGGCGAACGCGCAGCGGAAATCATTCATATCGGTCAAGCCATCATGGAACAAAAAGGGGAAGCCAATACCATCGAATACTTCGTCAATACCACGTTCAACTATCCGACTATGGCTGAAGCGTATCGTGTTGCAGCGCTTAATGGGCTTAATCGCCTATTTTAACTTACTTGGTCAATGCGAATAACAAATAGGCCACTCAATTGAGTGGCCTATTTCATTGTGAGTTACCTGCCTACTCTATTAGGCGAAGAAACGTTGTCGCTTCCATTGATACATAAATACGACCGCCAACGTGATACCGCGCATCGCCATAAAACTGAGCATGGCCAACCACAATGCATGGTTTTGTTGGCCTTGGCTGAGCAAACCAGCAGCCAAATAGAAAATAGCAAAGAAGCTACTGGTGGCGACAAACATACCATTACGCATCTCACGCCCTTTCGTTGCACCAACAAAAATGCCGTCTAGCAAGAAGCACCACATAGAAACTAGCGGCATCGCCACCAGCCACGGCATATACTCCATTGCTTTCGATTGCACTAATGGAATATCGGTGATCAGACTGATCATCTGCGATCCCGCCAAAGCAAAGACAAAGGTCAGCCCCGCGCAGATAATGAAGCTCCAAAAAAACGTCCCTATTAGAGATTGGTTTAACTGCTGTTTATCCTTCGCACCAATCGCTTTACCGACCATCGCTTCCATAGCGTAAGCAAAGCCATCCATCCCATAGGAGATGATCATTAAGAAACTCATTAACACCGCATTTGCTGCAACAATATCATCGCCAAAGCTCGCACCTTGGAAGGTCATAAAGGTGAACGTCGCTTGCAAACAAAGCGAGCGTAAAAAGATATCGCGGTTGAGTTTTACAAAACGTAGCAGGCCATTCGATGTATCTTTGAGTAGGCTTACAATCGACGGGATATTTTGCTTGATCCAAATTCGACTTGCGCACCATAAGCCAAAGGCACAACCTGAGTAGTCGGCGATCACTGAGGCCAATGCTGCACCTTCAACCTTCCAGCCAAACCCGATCACGAACAACACATCCAGCGCGATATTAGTGACATTGGAGATGATCACCATCCACATTGGCGCTTTCGCATTTTGCGTTCCAAGCAGCCAACCAAGTAAAACAAAATTCGCCAATGCCGCCGGTGCACTCCAAGCGCGAATGGTGAAGTATTGCTGTCCGTAATATTTAACCTGTTCACTGGCATCACTGAAAGAGAAAACCCAATCCGCAATAAACGAATGCAAGGCTAAAAATAGCACGGCAAAAGCCATCGCCATTGCCATACCTTGAGTGAACACAAGGCCAAGTTGATGTGGGTTCTTTGCCCCAAACGATTGAGCGGTTAAGCCAGTGGTAGACATGCGTAAAAAGCCGAGCAGCCAAAACGTCACACTGATCATAGTGCTACCTAAGGCCACGCCACCTAAATACCAAGCGTGCTCCAAATGCCCAATCACAGCAGCATCCACTAAACCAAGTAGAGGCACCGTGATATTGGATAGCACCATTGGAATCGCGAGCAACAACACTTGCTTATGCATTGCTCGATTTGAAAGGGTTTGGAAGATTTGCACGTTGCTACTCTTTAATCAATTTGAGCGCAAAGTGTAACTGGATCACCAGCGAAGCTGAACCACTACCGGAGTGAATCTTTGTTTAACTTTAATAAACTTATTGACCCAACGTTGCCATAACTTCCAACGGCCACAGTGTTTATCAAGCGGAGAGTAAGTTTTCGCCCAGCGCGCCCACGGTAAATAACGTAACACAGAATCACCCGGAGCATTGTAGCCATGAGCGTATTGGCCTGAGCCCATCTTCTGCCCAAGCTTGGTATTGGTTAAGTCGCCTGCAAGTACGATACAAGCACGTGCACTATCAAAATGGCGGCCTAGCGCTTGAATGAATTTAGCCACCCTTGGCTCATCGCAATCTAATAAAGCATGCTCACATACAATCAGGAGCGGCGCTTTCTCAGGAACCGGTAAGTCATCTAACCAAGCAAGATCTTCGACACTGCCGCATTTGTGGTGGTATCGCTCACTTTTGTGGAAAAGCTTTTGCCTCCAAAGCAGGTTCTCTGTGACATCGAGTTCAAGCCAATGACAGCGGCCATTGTCTACCCGATAGAAGCGAGTATCTAAACCTGCACCCACATTGAGAATCCAACCATCAGGGTTACGCGCGATAAATGCACTTACCTGCTCATCGCAGAGTTGGGTTAGTGTGGCGTGAAGAAGCTGCTTTTGGTCGATATCACCAGATAAGCATTCAGGGGCGAGCTGACAGCGCTGACATGCTGTTGCTGCAATAGGATCATAGACGAGGCCATCGTCTACGAGGCTCTCTCGACTGCGCAACCACAAAGGCTGCAAAAGGTTTGCAGGTATTTGGTAGCCATGTTTTAAGTGGCTTTGCTTTGAGGTTTGACGAGAGGAGGCCATTATCATCTTCCTTCCATAGGCAGAAAAAAGATGATAATGAATATCAATTACAAAAACAAGCTAATGAGAATAGATATCATCTCTCATTTATTGTAATGCTGTCGATTTAGGCTTACATCCAATCCGTATTACGAATAATACCGACTGCAATGCCTTCAATCGCAAGGTGTTGGCTAGTCAGGTCAACTTTGATTGGTTCAAACTCTTGGTTTTCAGCGTGCAGTAGTACTGTCGCGCCTTTACGCTCTAAACGCTTCACCGTTACATCTTCGTCCACGCGAGCAACAACCACTTGGCCGTCACGCACATCTTGAGTTTTATGCACCGCCAGTAGGTCACCGTCCATAATACCGATGTCCTTCATTGACTCCCCGTTAACGCGCAGAAGAAAGTCAGCTTGTGGCTTAAACATGCCAGGGTCAACTTGGTAATGAGCTTCAACATGCTCTTGGGCCAAGATAGGTTCACCTGCGGCAACCTGACCAATCAAAGGTAAGCCTTGATCGTCGTTTGCAGCATCTTCAAGCAAGATACGAATACCACGAGATGCACCTGGGATGATCTCAATCGCTTGTTTACGCGCAAGCGCTTTTAAGTGTTCTTCCGCAGCATTAGCTGAACGGAAACCAAGTTCTTTTGCAATTTCAGCACGCGTTGGTGGCATGCCTGTATCTTCAATTTTGCCTTTGATTAAATCAAATACTTGTTGCTGGCGGGGCGTTAACGGCTTCATAAGTCACCTGTCTTTTTATACAGTTAACTGTGAGTATATCCAGTAAGTGAGCAAATGAAAAGCGAATTGATGGTTTTTTAATGGCTTAGCAAAATCAGAACACAATTATCTCTAACCATGTGTATCCGGTAAGTAACATGGTGAGCATCACCGCCGCTGAGCCGATGTCTTTCGCCTTGCCTGCCAGTTCGTGTTGCTCAGTCCCAATGCGGTCGACGACTGCCTCAATCGCGCTGTTGACTAACTCCATGACTAAAACCAACACCACGGTCGCGACTAATAGTATCCGTTCAACTTGAGAAACATCTAGCCAAAAGGCCAATGGCAGCATGATGCTCGCCAGTGCAATTTCCTCACGAAAGGCGGGCTCACTTTTAAACGCGGCTTTCAAACCTTGCCAAGAATAGCGTGTGGCATTAATGATACGTTTTAAACCATGGACTGTTTTTTGTGGCACGTTGTGTTCTCATTTATTTTTGCGGTGATGACTGCGTTGTAGGGAAATTGACGTTTTCATACTCAATTAGCATTAAAAGGTTCGACCAGTTTCTGTTATCCTTGCAGCCGAAAAAAATAACTGCTTGGGCGCATCCCCACTTCTACACTTAAAGAATTGGAAATGTGCTTATGCTTATTACCTATTTTTGAGGCAAAGAACCTTTATGTCTTCTGGACGCTCTCTATCTCGCTCACTATTGAAACTGCCAATGTCAGTCCTAGTGAAGGGAACTGCTATTCCTTCAAACCCAATTGAAGATCATAGCATTGATGTTAACAAGCCCATCATCTATGCACTACCTTATCGCTCTAGTGTTGATCTATTAAGCTTACAAAAACAAGTCATTAAGCTTGGTCTACCTGATCCTTTAGAGCCAATCGAAATTAACGGTAAGAGCTTTAACCGTTACGTCTTTACCTCTTCACGCCAAACTGTAATGGGTGACGATCAAGACGTACCGGCAGAATCTATCGCGCTATTTTCTGATTTGCTGGCGCTGCATAAAGACGACACGGAACTTGATGTACAGGTTATCCCTGCCACTGTCCTTTGGGGCCGTAAGCCGGGTAAAGAAGACAAGCGTACTAACTATCTACAATCACTCAATGGCCCACAAAAAGCCAAAGCTGTATTACTAGCTGGCCGTGATTGTTTGGTGCGTATTAGCCCTGTGGTATCACTGCGTTACATGGCTAACTCGCACGGTACTGACGCTTCTATCGCGCATAAACTGGCGCGTGTGGCTCGCATCCACTTCTCACGCCAAAAGCTGGCCGCATCTGGCCCTAACCTGCCTAGCCGTCAAGCTTTGTTCAACCGCCTAATGAAATCAAAAGCGATTGAAAAAGCGATTGAAGATGAAGCAAAAACTAAAGACATCTCACTAGAGAAAGCACGTAAAGAAGCGCAAGACATCATGGATGAGATTGCCGCAGATTTCTCTTACTCATTAGTCAAAAATGGCGATCGCCTACTTGGTTGGTTGTGGAATCGAATCTACCAAGGCTTAAACATCAACAATGCAGCAACTGTGCGTCGCTTAGCACAAGATGGTCATGAGATTGTTTACGTGCCTTGTCACCGTAGCCACATGGACTATCTACTGCTGTCTTACGTGCTTTACCATGAAGGCATGGTACCGCCGCATATTGCCGCCGGTATTAACTTAAACTTCTTCCCGGCGGGTCCTATCTTCCGTCGTGGCGGTGCGTTCTTTATTCGCCGTAGCTTTAAAGGCAATAAACTCTATTCGACTATTTTCCGTGAGTATCTTGCAGAGCTATTTACTAAAGGTTATTCAGTCGAATACTTCAGCGAAGGTGGTCGTTCTCGTACTGGTCGCTTACTGCAAGCGAAAACCGGCATGCTCGCAATGACCATTCAGGCAATGCTTCGCGGCCTAAACCGTCCAGTGACTTTAGTGCCTGTCTACATCGGTTACGAGCACGTAATGGAAGTCGGCACTTACGCAAAAGAACTGCGTGGTAAACGCAAAGAAAAAGAAAACGCTGGCCTTGTGCTGCGCACCATCCGCAAGCTACGCAACTTTGGCCAAGGCTACGTTAACTTTGGTGAGCCAATCCCGCTGAACCATTACTTAAACGAGCACGCGCCAGAGTGGACTAAAGACATCGACCCTATGGGGGCAACGAAGCCACAATGGTTGTCACCGGTTGTGAATGGTCTTGCGACTAAGATGATGACGCACATTAATGATGCCGCAGCAGCTAACGCACTCACCTTGTGCGCAACGGCGCTACTGGCTTCGCGTCAACGTGCGCTTTCTCGCGACAGCTTAGTGCAGCAGATTGATTGCTACCTATCACTACTGAAAGAAGTACCTTACTCTGGAACGTTCACAGTGCCAGATGAAGATGCAGAGTCTTTAGTGAAACACGCGGAATCACTCGACAAATTTGTCATGGAACGCGACAGCATCGGTGAGATTGTCTCGCTTGATCGTGAACAGTCAATCTTGATGACGTACTACCGCAACAACATCATCCACCTATTTGCGATTCCGTCATTGATTGCGCAAATGCTGGTTCGTCAGCACCGCATGAGTGTGGAGCAAGTTAAACGTAACGTCGCCAAAGTAGTTCCGTTCTTAAAGCAAGAACTGTTCTTGAGTGTGGATGAAGAGCGTTTAGATGAAGTCGTCGAAAGCTACCTACAAGAGCTTGCTCGCCAAGGTCATATCGCTATTGAGAACGATCAGGTAACTATTAATGAGAGCAACACTCAAGTGCTGGTGCTTCTAGGCCGCACGATTAGCGAAACTCTGCAACGTTACTCAATTGCTCTAAACCTATTGGTTAAGAATCCTGAGCTAGGTAAATCTGATCTAGAGAAAAAGAGCCAAGAAATTGCTCAGCGTCTTGGTCGCCTACATGGTATCAATGCACCAGAGTTCTTCGACAAAGGTGTATTTGCGTCGCTGTTTGCAACGCTAAAACAGCAAGCTTACTTAGACAATGATGGTAACTGCGATACGGCTAAAACGCTCGATTTGGCTGAGCTACTATACTCGATGCTTTATCCAGAAGTGCGCTTAACCATTAAAGAGAGCGTCTGCCAAGCAACAGAAGATTGCTCAGAAGACTAACGACAACTCTTTTCGATACAGACTAAAAAGGCACTCATTGAGTGCCTTTTGTTTTACTGCTATTTCCGCTTTAACGGAATACTTACCAATAAGCGATAAGTAAACCCAACGCGATAATCATACCGACGTAGTTATTGTTTAAAAACGCTTGGAAGCATAAGTCACGTTCACGATGACGAATCAAATGCTGCTGGAAAACAAACAAGGCTCCTACAGCCAATACGCTCCAGTAGAAGCTCGCGCCTAAAGATAAGTAGGAGCCTAAACCAATCAACATCGCTACAGTCACAAGCTGCAACACACCAATAATGGTCTTATCAAAGCGGCCAAACAAAATCGCCGTCGACTTAATACCAATTTTCAAATCATCGTCACGATCGACCATGGCATATTGGGTATCGTAGGCAATGGTCCATAAAGCATTCATCGCAAATAGAAACCACACCACAGGCGGCAGTTCATTCGCTTGTGCAGCCCAAGCCATAGGAATCGCCCAGCTAAACGCTAAGCCTAAAAACAGCTGAGGGAGATGGGTATAGCGCTTCATAAATGGGTAGATAAAGGCCAGCACAATACCAATAAATGACAGCTGAATAGTCAGGGCATTCATGCTCAGTACGAGTGCAAAAGAGACTACTGCTAATAGGACAAATAACGCAATTGCTTCTTTAGCCGACACTAATCCTGAAGGCATAGGTCGGTGTTGGGTACGCTTAACATGACCATCCACTTTACGATCTGCAAAGTCATTAATCACACAACCCGCTGAGCGCATTAAAAACACACCCAGCACAAACACCACCAACACGTCCAAGCGTGGCATTCCTTCTGCTGCAATGATCAATGCCCACATTGTCGGCCATAGCAGTAACAGGCTACCAATCGGCCTGTTCATACGCATCAATTGCCAATATGCGATTGCTTTAGCTGTGGTCATTTATACTCTCTCCTTAGAGTAAATAGGCGCGTCAGGCAAAAATAATTCAGCCACCAGCATAGGTTTATCATTCATCCACAAACGTGAGCGACGCGCCAAACACAAGCCATGCTCGGTTTCAGCCCAGCCTACTTGCAAGGCATCACGCTTCACATTGTCTGAACTGAACACGGTTAGCCCAAGTGGTATCTCACCCTGCTGAGATAAGTCGTAAGGTTGATCAATCAAAGAAGAATTTGGGATCAAGGTGCGCCCTAATACCCAAGGCGCATCATCGCCTTTCAACACTACTTTTCGTAATAGACAGCTTTCACTGCCTAACAGCGCTTGTTCCTGTGTATCCAACTCGCTTGCTGGAACAACATGGTTATGAAATAGATCTACGTTCAATTGCTGACAACAAGTTTCCAATAAACGTGACAGCGAGCCCTGTTCTAACAACCATTTTTCCGCAATCTGGGAAGGAAAGCTAAACTTATCAGGCTGTTGCCATTCAACATTGCGTAGCGCCGATAAATAAAGCGTAATCATTTGATTCATATTAGTATTCAATAAGTCGCTTTATCATCGTACAATAAAGCCTCAATCTGTCGTGTTAACTGCTCAATAGCGGATAACAAGAATTCATTACAAATAGATGCTCTATTGTAACAAGACTCAAGCGATTCGAGTATCACGATCCGAACAAAGAAAAGTTAGAAATATGTTTAAACGTTACATAGTCCAAATATTTGCCGCTTTCGCCATCTTGCTTGCTGTGCCATCAGTTGCTCAAGAAGAAGGGGCACCTAAGCTGGCGTACTTTACTCTAGAGCCTGACTTAACGACCAACTTCTACACCAAAGGTAAGCAACTGGGCTATATCCAAGTGCGTATAGACATCATGGTGGCAAACGATACTGACTTGCCTCTTATCGAACTGCACCAACCTTTGATTCGTGATGCAGTCATCGAACTGCTTGGCAAACAAACTGAAGATACGATTAAGTCACTCGCAGGGCGTGAAGACTTACGTAAACATTTGGTCGAACATCTGAACTCTATTTTGCTACCAGAAACCGGTAAAACCATCATTGCTGATTTACTGTTTACCAAATATCTCTATCAGTAAAACAGACCACCTAAACGAAAAAAGCGGCTAAAGCCGCTTTTTTTAGTTCTGCACTAAATTACTTTCTCGAACTGTCGAATAACGCGACCAATAGGCCCGCAATCAAACCGACAAGGTGCGCGGTATTGGCAATCGCCATCACCGGCTGAATATAACCTAGCACTAGCCAAGCAATCATAAAGCCAAACACAGGCTTAGGCATTGATAAGCCAAACTGCGGCGCTCTAACACCCATTAACCATGTGTAACCCACTAAGGCATACACCACACCAGATAAGCCACCAAAGTTTGCCCCTTCAACCCAGTATTGGCCAATACCTGACAATGCTGCGGAGAAGATAAACAATTGCACCAGCTTGCCTGTGCCTAGTCGCTGCTCAATATCACCACCAAGCTGCCACCACCACAGTAAGTTAAAGGCAATATGCATGATAGAGAAATGCAGCAGGCCATGGCTCAGCCAGCGCCAAAGCTGCCACTCTTGCCCTGCAAATGCAGGAAAGTGCAGCGCTCTAAATACCGCTTCACCGTAACCCACTTGCTGCAAAACAAAAATGCCAATACACAACGCCATGCTCAATAGACTAAACGGGCCAGCTTTGGCTTTGATCATCGTCATCATGCTTGGTGAGCTGTATTTGAAATGATTTTGACGAGTTTCCGCCATATCCCATGATGCAGCCTGATACTTAGCGTCATTCGGATTATCGAGAAAATGTTTGAGCTCGGCTTCTGCTTCGATTTGCTGCTCAACGTCTAATAACCACAAGGTAAATTGACCACCACCTTCAGGCATCATCTTCACTTCTATTTGGCGCGATGCCATATAGTCAATAAACGCCTGAGCCACTCTTGGCTGAGTTAAGGTAATCAATCTAATCATGGTTATACTGCTCTATTTGGTTGAGATAGGTAGCCCAGCGCGTTGCCAAGCCTCAAAGCCACCATCAACACTATACACTTCATCAAAGCCTTGGTTAACCAGATACTGAGCAGCGCCTTGGCTACTATTGCCGTGGTAACAAATCACTAGTACTGGTTGGTCAAACTCCACCTCATTCATAAACCCAACGATCGAATCGTTAGTCAGGTGAAACGCACGCTCTGGGTGTGCGGTGGCAAATGATTGAGGATCGCGGATATCGGCCATTCGCGCCTCGCCTCTATCTAACAGCGCCTGCGCTGCTAAGACATCGATATGTTGAAACTGGTCCATTACTTTCTCTTTTTGTTCAGACACTCTCTTTACACACAGGTTCAGCGGTTTGGAGTGAAAGGTTTATTTGCCGTCATTGTAACCTATCCAGTGCCCGACAAGTACACGCCGAGACTAAGGTTATCCACTTGCGATCACTTCTTCACCATTTGTGGATAAGTTTGTGGATTACGTTGATAAAGTGTTTGGTAACAATTCGATCCACAAGATGTAGTGATGATCCTTATTTTTATGTGTGTAAGAATCATAATATCCCCAATTGATAATCACGCTTCACCCCTTTATTCACCCTGCTTTCTGACATCTAACCAAGAAATTTACCACAGAGTTATACACAGGCTTTGTTGCGCAAACGGATCGCAATTTTCGATCGGACATAAAAAAACCGAGATCATTTGATCTCGGTTTTGATGTTCTTTCGAGGCTAGAGTTTAGAATTCGCCTACGGCTACTTTCAGCTTCTTCATCGCATTTTTCTCTAGCTGACGAATACGCTCTGCCGAAACATTGTAGGTTTCTGCTAGCTCTTGCAGTGTCGCTTTGTCGTCTTGTAACCAACGAGAGCGAACAATATGTTGGCTGCGCTCATCAAGGCTCGCTAATGCATGGCCTAGACGGTTATTGGTATGCGCTTCCCAGTTGGCTGCTTCTACGTTCTCTGCGACATCAGACGCTTTATCTTCTAGGTAAAGCATCGGGGCAGAACTTGCTGTGCCGCTATCGTCATCATCTGAGCTTAGTTCGAAGGTAGGATCTTGCGCCGCAAGACGAGACTCCATCTCACGTACTTCTGATGGTTCTACACCTAACTCACGCGCCACGGTTTCTACTTCACCGTTGTTGAACCAACCTAAACGCTTTTTAGACTTACGTAGGTTGAAGAACAATTTACGCTGCGCTTTAGTGGTCGCCACTTTCACGATACGCCAGTTACGTAACACATACTCATGGATTTCAGCTTTGATCCAGTGAACAGCGAAAGAGACCAATCGTACACCCACTTCTGGGTTGAAGCGTTTCACCGCTTTCATTAGACCAATGTTACCTTCTTGGATTAAGTCAGCCATTGGCAGACCGTAACCTGAGTAACCGCGAGCCACATGCACAACAAAGCGAAGGTGCGAAAGGATCAAGCCTTTAGCTGCCTCAATTTCACTGTTGTAATGTAATCGCTCAGCCAAATCTCTCTCTTCGTCAATCGTCAGCATTGGGTAGCTGTTCACTGAACGAATGTAGCTGTCTAAGCTATCTTGGGAGACAACGGCCATTGGATACGCTTGGTTTGTCATTCAATTCCTCATCAATCTCTGATCTGGAGTAGGTGTTTTAGCCCAACAATCTTGAACCTAAAATGAACAGGTTTCAAGCAAGGGAAAGTAATTATGCATAAACAAAACGTCTATACAAGCAAAAAAGTATACGGTAGCGTCTACTTTTTGCAAGTCTCGTTTGTGTCAAAATTCGACAGCTCGAGTTTAGACAGGTTCAATTTCTTTTAGATGACGCTGAGCAGAGACTTTTGCAGCAAGGCAACCAATGAAAGTACCAAGCATCAGAAGCAATAAAGATTCATCCCAACTCAAGCCAATTAACCTGAAGCGGCTATCATACAGAAGTGCTAATTGTTCAACACTGCTATTAAGCAGAATTGTGATTAACGCTGTAAGAATCCAAGCTGTGACGGCGCCTAGCAAGCCAAACCACATTCCTGAGTACAAGTAAGGACGTAAAATAAAGCCATCGGTTGCACCAATCAGCTTCATGGTTTGGATTTCATCTTTATTAGCTAATACGTTAAATCGCAGCGTATTGCCCACAATTAAAAATACCGAGCCGAGCATTAACACCGATAGCGTTGCAACAATGCCAACCACAAGATTTTTAATGGCATCGAGTCGAGTTAGCCAATCTTCGTCCATGCGAACATCAGAAATCTCATCTTCGCTTTCCATTTTGGTAACTAAACTGCGGATAACCGACTTATCATCACTACTTGGTGTAATGATAAGAACGCCAGGTAGCGCGTAATCATCTAATAATGAAATGGCCTGTTCAAAACCTGAGTATTCACTTAAATCAGCAAGTCCTTGTTGCGGAGAAATGTATTCCACCGCTGATACCTGATCTAAACTCTCAAGCTCATCTTTCAACACCATGATGCGTGGCTCTGGTGTTTGCTGCTTAATGTAACCACTGATTTGCGCCGGACTGGTAACATCACTTGAAGCCACCGCTATGTTCTTGCCCAGCAAATACAACGAAGCAGGCAGTGCAAGCGCCATTGAAATCACTGCAAGAGTAAGTAAGTTGCCTAACGGGCGAGAAAGCAGCTCCGATAGGGAAGCGCGCGCCTGCTTGAAATGAATAGCAAAGAAACCGTCTTTCTTTACTCGGTTCGCCCCTTTGCTTTGGGTAGCTTTTCTATTGCGTGTATTAGCGGCCACAGTCTTGCACCTCACTTAAAAAGCCTTGATTCAATTCCAAATGACGATATTGAGGACGGGTATTCACTAAGTTCACATCGTGGGTTGCGAGCAAAATGGTCACGCCCGCACGATTGAACTCTTCAAGCAATTTAAGCACGCGACTGGATAGTTGCGGATCTAAGTTACCTGTCGGCTCATCGGCCAATAGTAAGGTAGGACGATTCACGACTGCACGAGCAATACCAACGCGCTGTTGCTCACCACCAGAAAGCTGGCTTGGCAAACAGCGGGCTTTATCGAGCAAATCGGTTTTATCCAGCGCCGCCGATACACGGCGCTTAATTTCATTTTCAGAAATTGATTCGATACGCATTGGCAGAGCCACGTTATCAAACACGGTTCGATCCATCAGTAAGCGATGGTCTTGAAAAACAATACCGATGTTGCGACGCAGCAGCGGAATGTCTTTCGCAGGAATACGAGTAATATCGTGGCTATTAAAGCTAATTCGCCCATCAGTCGGGCGCTCAATGGCACATATCAACTTAAGCAAGGTACTTTTACCCGCACCGGAGTGGCCGCCTAAGAAGGCCATCTCACCACGACGTAAATGAAAATCGACTTTCTGTAGCGCTTGTCGACCTCCACGGTAAGCCTTACTTACTTGCTGAAACTTTATCACCCGTAATTCCTCTTACTGAGATAGTTTACTGCGCCGAGTTATTCGTCTCGGCTAAATAATGCATCAATAAATTCTTGTGTCTCGAATGGACGCAAATCATCAATTCCTTCACCTACACCAATATATCGGATAGGGATTTGGAACTGATCCGCCAGAGCAAAGATAACACCACCTTTTGCAGTACCATCTAGCTTGGTTAATGTAATACCCGTTAGAGGCGCCACATCGCTGAACAATTTAGCTTGGCTAATCGCATTTTGGCCAGTGCCTGCATCTAGCGTCAGCATGATTTCGTGTGGAGCGGAATCATCCACCTTCTTCATGACACGCACAATCTTACGTAGCTCTTCCATTAGGTTGGCTTTGTTTTGCAAACGACCCGCTGTATCAGCAATGACCACGTCGTAACCACGCGCTTTAGCAGCTTCAATCGCATCGTAGATAACGGATGCACTGTCAGCGCCGGTATGCTGAGCAATCACAGGAACTTCGTTACGTTCACCCCATACTTGCAACTGCTCTACCGCAGCCGCACGGAAGGTATCACCTGCCGCAAGCATGACTTTTTTGCCCTCGGCCTGGAACTGTTTGGCCAGCTTACCGATAGTGGTCGTTTTACCGACACCATTTACGCCAACCATTAAGATAACGTAAGGCGTTTTGCTGCTATCGACTTCAAGAGGCTTCTCGACATTCGATAGGATCTCGGCCATCTCTTCTTTTAGTAAACCATAAAGAGCTTCACCATCTTTGAGATCGCGACGAGATGCTTTCTCAGTCAAGTTATCAATGATCTTTAGCGTTGTATCCATGCCCACATCGGCAATCAACAACTGCTCTTCTAGTTCTTCAAATAACTCGTCATCGATTTGCTTACCTTTAAACAAACCAAAGAAGCCTGCACCAATATTGGTCTTAGTACGAGCTAAGCTACGCTTTAAGCGAGCAAAGAAGCTCTCACTTGGCTTTTCTTGTTCTTGAACTCGCGCTTCTTGCACAACTTCAGGCTCAACCTCTGCTTCTGCTTCTGCTTCTGCTTCTGCTTCTGCTTCTGCTTCTGCTTCTGCTTCTGCTTCTGCTTCTGCTTCTGCTTCTGCTAGTTCAGGTTCAACAGCTAGCTCGGATTCGGCAACGGTTTCTTGCTCTTTTTCCACTTCCTCAGCAGGTGTTTCTACTTGCTGTTCTTCTGCTGGTTGTTTCGCTTGCTCTTCATCACCGAAGCCAAGCCAGGAAAGCAATCCGCGCTTCTTTTTTTCCGTCATCTGGGGCAATCCTAGATTATCTAAATTAACTCTTACTGCTTCCCGGCAGGATAATGTCATACTGGGAAACAACAATGACAACAGAGTGAAAAATTTCCCCGCTTTACGCGTTTAAGGTTACACTTTGTCATCAATCAAATTCGGCCTGTACTCAGGGCGTGCTCTATGAGCGACTGGGTATAGTATCACTTTATTAGCGGTCAAAAAATCTATGGTAAGACGTCGCCAACAAAACACATCACAAAATAAACCATCCAACGGCTTTGTTCGTATTATTAGCGGCTTGTGGCGCGGACGAAAACTGCCCGTGCAAGACGCCGAAGGTTTGCGCCCAACGACCGATAGAGTAAAAGAAACTGTTTTCAATTGGCTTGCACAAGATGTGCCAAGAGCTAAGTGTCTTGACCTATTTGCCGGTTCTGGCGGCCTAGGATTTGAAGCAGCATCACGCCAAGCAGAAAACGTGACTCTGATTGAGATGAATCCATCGGCTTTCAAACAGTTACAACAAAATATTGCGTCGCTAAAAGCCGACAACTTACAAGCCATCAATACCGATGCGCTCAGTTACCTCAAACAACCGGGTACACCTCACCATGTCGTGTTTATCGATCCGCCTTTTCGTAAAGGTTTACTAGATGAAACGATCTCTTTATTGGAAACAAATGGCTGGCTAGCTGAAGACGCCATGATCTATATCGAAACAGAGAAAGAGCTCAAGCTTGAAGGCATCCCTGAGCATTGGCATTTATACCGCGAGAAAAGCGCAGGCCAAGTCAGCTTTAGGCTCTACGAAAGACAATCTGTATAAGGAAGTAACATGAAAGCTTTGATTCTATTAGCGAAAGCCTCGATTGGTTTTGTTTGGTTGGTATTGTTCCTAAACTTCTTCATGCCGTTTCCGGGCAATGCGGCTATCGCACTCTACATTTTGACCGCGTTTTTGTTCTTCATGCACGGCTTACAAATGCTGATTTTCATTGGTGCTTTTGGTGACAAAATTACTATGAGCCGATGGGAGAAGTGGTCTATTTTGATATTCGGTATTTTTGCTCTGCTGGATATTCGACGTAAACATATGATGTAAAAAAAGCCGCTCAGTTGAGCGGCTTTTCTTTAACCTAAATATCCTTTGATACCATCAAGGAACATCTGAGTTGAAACCATAACCAGCAATAAGCCCATTAAGCGTTCAACCGCTTTTAACCCTCTCTCCCCTAAAACGCGATGGAAGAACCCATAGAACATTAGAATGAAGAAGGTCGTACCCCATGCAAGTAATACTGCAGCAGAAAGCTCTAGCAGTTTATCTGGGTGTTGCGTGGACAACAGCAGCAAAGCTGCAATCACAGAAGGCCCTGCAATCATTGGAATCGCCATTGGCACAATGAAAGGCTCTTCACCTGCGGCTAGCCCAGTAATACTACCGCCACTTGGGAAGATCATCTTAATCGCAATAATAAATAAGATGATACCGCCAGAAATACTCAAGGTTTCTGGCTGCACGTGTAAGAAGCCCAAAATGCTCTTACCGGCAAACAGGAACAGCATCAGAATCATGAGTGCGAAGCACAATTCACGAATCAGTACTTTTCGACGACGTTTTGGGTCAAGGTGCTTTAGGATCGATAAAACGATAGGCAAGTTACCAAGCGGATCCATAATCAAAAATAGCATGGTCGCAGCTGAAAGAATGTCCATTGTTTTTCACCTCCAAAATGGGCATGAGACCTAAGTCGGCGAAGTATATACCTTAGCAGGCATTTATGCTCGCTTTTAGCTTATTAAATAGGCAAATTAACTGACGTTGTATTTTAAGCTAGTGACTACACATGCGAGCTGCGTTTAACACCCACTTATCACCTTCTACCTGAACTACCTTTTGACGTTGAATCAAAAAGCTAAGTAGCGTCTCAATATCCATACCTTGTTTTGAGCATGTATGAAACTTGGCATCTTCTCCAAACTCACGCGTTACTGCAGCGCGAATTTCTTGTTCATTCATTGGGTTATCAGCAAGCATATTTAAAACATTGTGAGCATGAATCTCAGACATGATGGTTCTCTCTTATTGGTCGTGTTTTCAATAAGAATAGGTGATCGATATCTAAGATAATTTGATTTTAATTAATGAACGACGCAGTAATCAAACAATGGGCCAGCAGATAGCTGCCCGTAATCAAGTAGCGCCCACACCAGATTGGGTGACGATAGTCATGAATCGCTAACAATGCTGCTGAGAGCGTCAAAGACAAAGTGCCTAGTAGGCCAAGTAAATGGTTCTGTTGTAACAGCCATACTTCGCCAGCCGCCCAGTTAAGCTGAATCAGTGCCATACCCATGATGACGACAGGAAAAATCAAACGATCGATTTTAGGCAGCAACAGAAAGAAGACCACGATACCCATGGCGAGCAACATTGCTGGCAACCACCATACAATTTCACCCGATATCTGAAGCCAAAAAGCGGTGCTATAGCAGATTTGCGCGGCGAGAAAAAAAGCGAAACAGGTGCGCTGCGCTTTTTTACGAATATACAAAGCATCGGCAAGGATAGAGATGATTAAGCCAAGAGAAACCCACCAAGCCCCAAGACCGACCAACGAGTCTTGAGTCCAGAGCATCACCAACAACAAAAATAGAGAGAACGAAGAAAAGAAAATCGCCTGCTTTTTGTGTTTATTCTCACTGGCTGAAATGCTGATGAATCCGGATAGCGCGACTGAAAGCCAGCTCCACATAGTAATACCTCTATAAAACCGAAAGCTCAGTTTAGGCGCAGAGGCAAAGATGTCCAGATTAGCGCCGTAAAACTTGGATCTTGATTGTGCTATTTGACCGTATCCCGACATTCATTCGCCTGCCACACTTACCGTCACAAACCCTGTATAGCAACAAAAACATCAATAATCATGTAGTTTTGACGTCAAATTAACGCCACACAGACCCCAAACCGACAAAAGTGAGTATTTTTGCAAACTCCATATAATCAACCAAACAACACCCTCCCTTTTAAATTATAAAAATCAAACACTTAAGCCAACAAGTTCAGATAAAAATTGTAGCAAATTCTAGCTAAGGAGATCTAACTATCAACTTTTCCTATTTTTTCTTTAGTGACCACTCAATTAGTTGAGAATAGATATCAACTACCCAGAATAAAAACAAATGAAAAGCCAAAAACAACCAGATTTACGATCTCACCTAACGAAAGACCGATAAAACCAACAAACTTAATAGAACAATATACAATCAAAGTTATTGTTGTTTAAAAACAATAACTTAAAGACAGAAACAAGCACCAAACTCACTTTGTGACAGGTTGTGACAGTTTAAAAACAACATAAAACACAATCACAAAAGCCCATAATCGACACTATAAATTTGTTTTTTAGTGGCTTTTTATACAAATTAGTTGATCTAACCATCAAAACACTGCTATTCTGTAAAACATAGGTTAAGACATCAAATTTAAGGAGCAGGATAATGATTACATCTTCACAGAAACAAGGACTTGTAATGATCGCAGTAGTTGTTGGCCTAATGACTCTGCCGATGATGTACTAAGTCAAAATTCAAAAATAAAAAGGGACGCCATTGGCGTCCCTTTTTATTTATATGTCGAATTTTTAGGCTCAAAAAGCGCGGAAAATAGACTTATCTCTGATTTTGATTAACTTGCCACCAAGGTGTGGTTTTAGGTCTTTTAGCTGCAAATTATCAGAAATGCTTAGATAATATATCCCAATGGGCGTAGTAGAACAGCATTGCTGCTAATGTAATCAACGCCATTAAAGAAATAGCGACTCGCCAAATAAAACGACTGCTGCGCGGTGTAAGCTCTTTCTCACACTCATCACATACCGCTAAAAACTCGCTACGGCTTTCAAGCTTGTAATCGTATTCATGCACTAACTTATTACGAATGGTCGCGATATAGCGTAGCTTACCCACCACATCGTGCGGCAAACGCTCTTCGCAACTGGTAATCAACTGATGTAGCCCTTTACCCTGAGCATGATATTGAGTTCTTAGGAGATGTTCGATTTTACGAGTACGTTTAATGACACTATCAATTTCTGACATAATCTCCCTCCTTCCTTGTTGAATTAATCCTACCTTACACCAATCAGTATACTAATACTGCTCTGATCTATCAGTCACTTGCAAGTAAAATGATACCCATTGATTGGTTAGATTAACGGCTTACTCGCCTAAGGCTTGTGATTTGAGTCGAAGATCTATTTCACTGATAGTAATATTTACTTCATCTTTCACAGCATAGCCAACACAGCTCGGAAAAAGTAGCTAGAATGCTAGCTAAGTTCATGGGGAGGAACGAATGCCTATTTCATTATATGTAGCGATTGCATTATTGGGGCTTGCAGCAGGTTGGGTGTTTACCAGCTTTTACCGCAAACACATGCAGGGAGAAAACGCACCAGAGCAAACTGTCGAAATCACAGTACTAGATAAACAAGCTATCGCTGTCGAAGATGCACAACCAGGTGAAGACGACCAAGAATATTGGATTTACGTTCAACGCGGCAAACTTGGCCCTAAGCGTGAGTTTCAAGTAGGTATTCACTACTTCCAAGCATTGAATCCAGGCGATAAAGGAACGCTAACTTATCAAGGCGATAAGTTCTTACACTTCGCAATGAAACGCTAATTTACCCTTACGGCAGTAACCAAGCTGTCGCTTTGTTTCGCGCTAGCAAACCACTTAACGCTAGCGCTCCTATCCCACTTAATACGACCCACAACGGAATAACCCACGCAGGATGCCCTTGGTGCCAGCCAAAAGCTTTCATCGGCCAAAGGAAAATCGGGTGCAAGATATAGATACCTAAACTGTGGCGGCTGATCAGGGCGATGACGCTGTGTGCCCTTTCAGGTAAGTAATTACTCACCGCTCGACACAAAATAAACACCATGCTTGCCGCTAGAATCACATTGAAGGTTTTATATGAGAGCCAGCGTCCAACCGTGTACTCACCATTGGTTAAACTCAGTTGTACGACCATGTACACCGTTGTTGCTAATGCGATGATTCCCAGCGCCGTAAAGACGGCTAGCCAATTTTTGGTTACCGGCACTTTATTAAACAACAGATAACCCAGCGGTAGATAACCACTATAAAGCCACATTTGATGGCTCCAAGGCCCATCGATACGCAGCAAGTAAAGCAAACTGGTCACTAACCAAATCGCGACAAAAGCATAAATTGCCTCATGATTGCCACGTTTCACCAACCATTGAAAGAACGGAATAACAAAATAGAGCGGGATGAAATAATAGAAAAAGCCTAAGTGGTAATATGTGGCTTGATTTGGGCTGTCCGCTAGCACCTCAAAAGCCTGTTGGCCATCAAACCCTAGCGCGCTCCAACCTGACAAATACGCGTAAAACAGCGACCACACTAAAAACGGCACCAATACCTTTCCTAGTCTGCGTTTCACGTAATAACCAAGCTCAAAATCACGCTTATCACTGAGCATCAATGCCCCTGTAATAAGAATGAACACCGGCACCGCCCAACGCGTAACACTATTAACACTCACCGCTGTTAGCCATTGATCAAATGGAATTTGCCCCAGTTCATGGCGATAAGGCGCCAAAACATGAATTGCAATAACCGCAACCGCAGCGACACATCGAAGTAAATCAAAAAAGCGAATACGTTGAGCCATCAATAAGTTAAACCTGAATAAACCTAGTTTGACTATAGCAACAAAAAAGCTGACCAAACCATAACCGCGTTACGTTTCAGTCAGCTTTTAGACAAGATAAAGCGCCCTGAGGGGTTAATTGGCCGCCACTGGCTCAATCTTAGGGAGTTTGAGGGAAATCAGGGTTGTCAGTGCCAAGAACACAAAAGAGACCCACAAACACGCAGAGAGACCTGCGATTTGGAATACCCAACCCGATAGAATCGTACCAATCAAACGCCCCATTGCATTGGCCATGTAGTAGAAACCCACATCCAGCGATACGCCGTCGCCTTTCGCGTAGCTCACAATCAGGTAGGAATGCAGAGATGAGTTAACCGCAAAGATAGCGCCAAACAGCATCAGGCCACCGATAATGACCAGCTCTGGTTGCCAACCAATTTGAACTGCATAAGCAATGCCCGCAGTCACAATCGCTAAGCCACCAGCCCACAATAGCGCAGCATGACCATCAGGCACTTTGCCTTGCGATTTACCCGTAATTTTTGGAGCGATACCTTGGACAAAACCATAAGCGATAGTCCAAGCGGCGAGGAAGCCCCCGACCATCGAATGATCCCAACCAAACACGCTGCCTAAATAAATAGGTAGTGCAATCACAAACCACACATCACGCGCGCCGAATAAGAACATTCGCGCTGCTGAAAGGATGTTGATCGATTCTGACTTCGAAAACAGTTGGCTAAATTTAGGCTTGGTTTTCGCTTTGCCCATATCCGCCTCAAGGCTAAGTACACTGCCAATAAATACCAGCGTTAGTACAGCAGCCATGGCCAATACCGCGTATTTAAAACCAATCAAAGAGAGCAATAGACCACCGACAAAGAAGCCCGCCCCTTTAAGGGCATTTTTCGAACCGGTCAGAATCGCAATCCATTTATACAGCGCACCTTGCTGCTCATCAGGAACCAAAGTCTTGATCGAGCTTTTAGCACTCATTTTATTTAGGTCTTTTGCAATACCTGATAGGGCCTGAGCAGCCATGACCCAAGGAATGGTCAACATCGCGGTAGGTACAGCAAGCATCGATAACGCGATAATCTGCATACCAAGACCTAGATTCATCGTCTTGTTCAGGCCTAGACGCGCCCCTAGCCAACCACCAATCAGGTTAGTTACAACACCAAAGAATTCATAGAAAAGAAACAGTGAAGCGATCTCTAATGAGCTATAGCCTAGACCGTGGAAATGCAGAACCACCAGCATACGCAATGCGCCATCAGTGATGGTGAAGTTCCAATAATTGAATGTCACCAACATATATTGGCGAACGCTTTTGCTTAGGCTTGCGAACATAACCTCACACCCATGAAAAAGAAGAAAAGCGAAATAGAAACAGTTTATAGAGCTTTTGGATCATGATGATCCAAAAGCTCTTTTAGCTACACAGTGAGTTACTGAGCCGCCACAGCTAAGATGTAATCAACTTGCACAGGCTTAGTAAATGCACCCGGGCGAAGCGCTTGTACTTCTTGGATGATCTTATCTAAGTCCCAGCCTTTCTCTAGCAGTAAGTGCGCCGCTAGCAAACCAGTACGGCCTGAACCACCCATGCAGTGCATCGCAACTTTTCCGCCGTTATCAACCACGTTATGCAGCGTCGTCGTTGCCGCTTGCCATTTTGCTGCAAACTCAGCACCTGGCGCACAGTCATCTTCGATTTCAATCTGGAACCATTGCATACCTAGAGCACGCGTTTTCTCGCCTAGCGCTGATACGTCTTTACTTGCTAGCTCTGAATCATCCAGCGCCGTTACGATTGCTTCTACGCCCTGCTCTTTGAGTTGAGCTAGAGATGCGTCTAGGTCAGCCTCTTTTGTGCCTGGGCATGGAGTTAGGATGAGTGCGCCTTTCTCAAGGTCTAGTTGCCATGTTGGATGTGTCATAATTGTTCCTTATGCTAAGCCAACGGTGCGCACAAGCTCTGCTGTACGTGTTGCGTAACCCATTTCGTTATCGTACCAAGCGTAGATCTTCACCATACGCTTACCAACAAGCATGGTTGATAGTGCATCTACGATCGTTGAGCGTTGGTCACCTTTGTAGTCAATAGAAACCAGTGGACGCTCTTCAAAGCCTAGAATGCCTTTGAGTTCATTCTCAGACGCTTCTTTTAGCATTGCGTTTACTTCTTCTGCTGTAGTGTCTTGCTTAACTTCAAAGACGATGTCAGTCAGAGACGCATTCGCAAGCGGTACACGCACTGCGTGGCCATTAATACGATTTTCTAGCTCAGGGAAGATCTCAACAATCGCTTTTGCAGAACCCGTTGTTGTTGGGATTAGGCTCATGCCACATGCACGAGCACGACGTAAATCTTTATGCGGAGCATCTAGAATGGTCTGCGTGTTAGTTAGGTCGTGAATCGTTGTGAATGAAGCGTTCTCGATACCTAGCTTCTCGTTGATTACCTTAACCACTGGTGCGATACAGTTAGTGGTACAAGATGCCGCCGTTACGATTTTGTGTACTGCTGGGTCAAAGATGTTGTCGTTCACACCAACCACGATGTTTGCGATGCCGTCTTCTTTCACTGGCGCAGAAACCACCACGCGCTTCACGCCTTGGTCTAGGTATTTGTTTAGGAAAGAAGTCTTACGGTGCACACCTGTTGCTTCAATCACTACATCACAGCCAGACCAATCAATCGCATCAATATCACGCTCTTGAGTTGTCTTAATACGTTGACCATTGATCACAATCTCATCGCCTTCAGCTTTCACTTCATGGTGCCAACGGCCTTGAACTGAATCAAATTCAAGCAAGTGTGCCAGTGTTGCGGTATCACCCGCTACGTCATTGATTTGCACAAACTCAAGTTCTTGCCAATCAAAAGCCGCGCGAAGTGCTAAACGACCGATACGGCCAAAACCATTAATACCTACTTTGACTGTCATATTCTTTTCTCTCAGTTAACTGCCTTCATATTTGAAGCTGCAACTCCAACTATTTCGGCAATAAGTTGTAATCTAATTAAACGCAGCAAACTGGGCGTGAGTTCATTGACTCTAAACGCTCAATATCTTGCTGATATTCTTTTTTCAAACAATTAGACGCGATTAAGTCATCGATCAATTTTCGCATCCAACCGGGTAAGTCTTGTGACAAGCGGTAAAACACCCACTGCCCTTGTCGCACATCAGTCAAAATCCCGTGAGAGCGCAATTGCGCTAAATGACGAGACACTTTTGGCTGACTTTCTTGCAATGCTTCTGTGAGTTCTGCAACGCACAAGCACTCTTGGCGTACGACCAGCATTAAGCAACGCACTCGCGTTTCATCAGACAATAATTTAAAAAACTGGTGTGGAAGCATAACTACATACTCATATATGGATATGCGTATATATTTATTTAAAATCAGGCCGAGATCAAGCGACAACTCTCAATTGTCATAAAAGATTCACAAAGGGAAAGGAAATCACCAGAGGATTGGTGGTTACTTGATGTTATAGACGGTGCGGCTCCAGCGCTGAGCTTCATTAATTTTCAGCATCACATCGTCGAGTGATAAATCCAACAAATCACACTCTAGTTGCATGCCATGCCAATCAGCACGCTCATAACATTCTTCGATTTTTAGCAAGCTACCGTAAGGCCCTTGCCTTTCCAGTAAAGCCAACTTAATCGCCTGACTAAGTGGCAATTGCTCGACTAGATGTTCTATCGACAGATCAAACATCGCATCAAGAATGGAAAATAAGCCAATTAAAAATGCCTGCTCTTGATGAGATTTAAACAACTCATCATGGGACATCAGCGAGCAAAATTGCGCTCGTTGCAATGAAAGGTTAAACAGCTCTTTGGGCTTTTTGGTCGAGACAAATGAAGCCACCGATAAAGAAACGAACATCTTCAAACGGTCTTGCCCGAGATAAATTAAAGCCTGACGGAAAGAGGAAATCTTCACCTCTAAACGATCGGACAGAGTATTCACAAAGCGCAGCAATTTATAGGAGAGCGTGACATCGCGTGACACTATACCCTCAACCCGATGAAAATCGACTTCAGGCCGACAAACCTCTTTGAATAATTCCATCGCGATGATTTGCTCAGGGCTAATGTAGCGATCACGAATCATCTCGGGCTTACTAAAGAAGTAACCTTGGAAGAAATGAAAACCCGCTTCACGAGCTTGAGTAAACTCGGCTTCAGTCTCAACTCGTTCGGCAAGGTACTTGCGCTTACTGCCGTTGGCAATCCGCTGTTTGACGATATCACACGCTTTATCCAACCCCATCGCCATGATGTCAATCTTAACGATATGAACAAGTGGTAAGAATCGCTCCCAATCCGGCTGATAGGCAAAGTCATCCAAGGCGATCACGTAGCCTTGCTGCTTCAAGTCGCGAATGGCTTGATATAACTCTTCTGTAGGCTGGCAGGTTTCAAGAACCTCAATGACGATCTTTTCTTTAGGCAGAGCGAGGGGAAGACGCCTAACTAGGCTTTGATAAGGGAAGTTTACAAAACAGCGAGAGTGAGCGATGGCAGGGTTAATACCAACGCTCAAAAAGTTCTCGGCAATTAAACGGTAGGTTGCGCGATTGGTTTCAACGTGTGCAGGATAGGCATTCTTTTCCCCATCACGAAACAGCAGCTCATAACCTAGAGTTTGCCGCCTCGAATTTAATATGGGTTGCCTTGCTACATACGTATTTTTCATCTCACAACATTGTTATGTTTATCAGTTATTTATGACTTAGCTGTTGCTAATAATGCACCACAACCCACAAACATGGAACCGAACACCTTGTTAATTTTACCCATCACTTTCTCAGAACGGACAAAGCGTCCCATTTGTGATGCCAAAGTCGTGTAACCGAGCATAACAATTGCGTCAATCACCACAGTTGTGACACCCAAAACCACAAATTGAATCAGTTGTGGCTGTTCTGGATTGATGAATTGCGGAAACAGTGCCACCAAGAAAACAATCGATTTAGGGTTGGTCAGGTTAATCAGCACTGCATTTCGCATCAGCGACCAACCGGATGAGGTTTCTTGGTTTTGCTGAGCGGTTAAGCTAGAACGATCGCGCCATTTTTGAATACCCAGCCACACAAGGTACACCACACCAACCCACTTAATAATGGTGAATGCCATCGCCGATTGCGCGACTAATGCACCAATACCCGCACCAACCAAAATAATATGAAAGGTCAGGCCAATTTGCAGGCCAACAACGGCGCCAAGTGATTTTCGCGTACCGTAACTCAAACCGTTACTGATTGAATTTACTGTGCCAGAACCTGGCGCTAAGCTAAAAACGATCGCAGTTACCACATAGGCGAACCAAACATGCAAATCCATCTTTATTTCCTCTCGACTAAACGCGTTTAGCCACACATAATTTACCCATGTTGTATCACTCTAGAAGAAGTTAGGATCACTAACCATGACTAATCAGAGCGCACACTCTACGCCTCCTTATACTCAAGAGTCAGATTTTGAGCAAGCAATCCAACTCAATATTGCTGAGCTTTGGCAACGTCGAAACGAAGGTTTCATTAAGACCAAAGATAAAAAACAGCTGTTTTGGATCAGTCTAACTTCTTCACAACACACTAAAGCAATTGTAGTCGTTAACGGCCGAATTGAATGTACCCACAAATACCAAGAGCTGTTCTACGACCTATTTCAACAAGGCTATGACATCTATTCTTATGACCATCGTGGCCAAGGCTTATCTGAGCGCTTAATCGAAGACCAGCAAATGGGTTACGTAGATGAGTTTGCAGATTACGTGGATGACTTAGAACTGTTGGTAAAAAGCTTTAAGCTCGACCACTACAAAAAGCGTTATCTGATTGGCCATTCGATGGGTGGCAATATCGTGACTCGCTATGTACAAACACGCCCAGATCACCCGTTTGACGCGCTTGCGCTTACCGCGCCGATGTTTGGAGTAAATATGGCTTGGTATCTGCGCCCAATTGCTTCTTTACTTGGGCAGTTGCTAACCGCTGTCAATTCAAAACCGACCTTCGCGCCCGGCCAAGCCGCTTATTATCCGAAGCCATTCATCGATAATCGATTAAGCCAAAGTTCAGTGCGCTATCACTGGTTTAGAGAGTTGTATCAGCAAATGCCCGAGCTACAAATCGGTGGGGCAAGCACTCGTTGGGTATGGCAGGGGTTAATGGCCTCTAAACAATGTTTATTGCTGACTCGACAAATTAAAGTACCGCTATTATTGCTGCAGGCGGGTGAGGACCAAATTGTCTCGAATACAGACCAAATCCGCTTTATCAAAAAGCTGGCAAAAACTAACCACCAATGCGCACTACAAATCGTGCATGGCGCAAGGCATGAGTTGCTATTTGAGCAAGACCAATATCGTAATCAAACCCTTGATACGACTCTCAACTTCTTCGCTCAACATTAAACTGAGTGGTTTATAAAACCGGAAAAAGAGTGTTCGGTTTTTACCCTCTTTTTTATTCCCTGTTTAAAGTAGACTAGGCGCTACGCAATTGGTCCCTTCCAATGCTGCTGTATCTTACACTGAGGGCACTATGACAACTATTAGCAAAGACACTCCTTTCCGTATCGTCGCATCTGATCTTGACGGTACTCTATTGGCTCCTAACCACCAGCTGAGCGAGTTCTCAACTGAGACACTTAAAAAGCTTCACGATCAGGGCTTTACCTTTATCTTTGCTACAGGCCGTCACCACGTAGACGTGGCCGGTATTCGTAAAATCGTCGGTATCCCAGCGTATATGATTACCTCGAATGGCGCGCGTGTGCATGACCAAGATGATCAACTGATGTACAGCAACAATGTTCCGGTTGAACTTGTCCAGCCGGTGATCGACACGATCCGTCACGATCCTAATGTGATGATTCACATGTACCGTAATGATGATTGGTTGTTGGATCGTGATGATGAAAAAATGCGTACATTCCACGAAGACTCTGGCTTTACGTACCAGCGCTTCGAAGCTGATGATGCGCCGAAAGAAGGCGTAGCGAAAGTTTTCTTCATCCACACAGATCAAGACCACGATTACCTAGTGCAATACGAAGAGATGCTTAACGAAAAGTTTGCCGGTCAATTGAATGTCTCCTTCTCTACGCCTTGGTGTTTAGAAGTGATGGCGGCAGATGTCTCTAAAGGTGATGCGCTAAAAGTGGTCGCAGAATCAATGGGGCTAGAGTTAGAGAACTGCATCGCATTTGGTGACGGCATGAACGACGTTGAAATGCTGCAAGCCGCAGGTAAAGGCCTAGTGATGGGTACATCACACCAACGCGTGAAAGATGCGCTGCCAAATAACGAAGTGATTGGTAGCAATGAGCACGATGCTGTTGCTCACTACTTGCATGATCATCTGATTAGATAATTCGACCTTTAAGGCAGCCTCGGCTGCCTTTTTGTTCTTACTTAGATAAAGACTCTACGACCTCACCAACGATTCTTTGCTCAGAATCGCCTGCCATTCAGATTCAGACACAGGCATCACCGACAACCGATTTCCTCTTTTCACTAACGGTAAATCCGCCAGTTCGGGCATCGCTTTTAGTACCGATAACGGAATAACACGGTCTGTTTTTCTCACAAACTCAATATCGACCATAAACCAGCGCGGATTGGCTGAATCCGATTTCGCATCGTAGTACTCACTTTCCATATCAAAAGCAAAATGATCGGGGTAAGACTCTTTAGTGACCTTCGCGATACCTGCCACTCCCACATGTTTGCACGATGAGTGATAAATCAGCACCAAATCGCCCTCTTTCACCTCATCACGTAACATGTTTCTTGCTTGATAATTGCGCACCCCTTCCCAACAAGAAGTGTTTTGTGTTCGCAGAGTGTCAATTGAGAAAGTGTCTGGTTCAGTTTTAAACAGCCAATATGCCATAATGTCTCACAATGAAAGTTTGGATAAGGAAGATATAGCATGAAGGCGCTAAGAAACCCAGTCGCACTGGCTAGCCTACTCGCTCTGCAAGCATGTTCACTACTAGATTTTGGCGCTGCAGAACCGACAAGTGACACACAATCAATCGCACCAGCGACTCTTGATGTTCCGAGCTCTATCAAGCCACAAACTTTCGTGATGCGCGGCGAAGTGATCCTTGGCCATGAGGTGCAATCTATTCAACCTTGTGGCAGCGGGCAGCAATATTGGTTGCAGTTGGATAACGATAAATTCCAACAAGGGGTAAAACTGGCCCATACGCCTTATCAGCCAATGTATGGTGAAGTAATTGGCCACTTAGAAACTGTCGGCCAAGAAGGCTTTGAAGCCGACTACACCGCCCGTTTTGTGGTAGACAAAGTCAATCTACTTACCGCAGAAAATCCAAACCGCTGCAACCGCGCAACACAATCAACCAATGCTTTTGGTACTGAGCCATTTTGGTCGGCAAACTTTACTGCCGATCACATTGAATTTGCCGAGCTCGGCGATGAAAAAACCAAATTGGACATCGTCTCTTCACGTATTGACGCGCAGCGCCGCCGCTACGACCTCGAGCAAGGGCAATTAGAGTTATTGATGCGCAGTTGTAATGATGGCATGAGTGATAGCCTCTACGGTTGGCAAGCCAAGCTCAACATTAATGACAACAACTACCAAGGTTGTGCCACATTGGCGAATGGGGATGCAACCCAAGATTGGATTGGTATTTATCACGCTGTTTCGACTAAAACGAGCGCGTTTAGTGTCACGTTGAATTTACTGGCTGATCATACTGCAACCACTACCTACAGCTATCAAGATGGCAGTTCTGACTCAGTTGAAAATGGCTACTGGCAGCAATTAAACCCAAATCAAGTTCAAGTGGTGATGACTCACCACCAGCAACAACCATTACTCTCAGAGCGTATTTTCACTCGCGATGGTTTTGAGCTGACTGCAGAAAAAGAGAAAGTCGGTACCATTATCTATCCAATCGCCGATGGTGGCTTAGTGCTATTTAAAGCCAAAGCAGAGGCAGTCTCGGCAGACACATCAGCGACGTTATCAGCGCCACTGACCGAAGCAAAAAAAATCGTATCAAGCGCGACGTTCAACCCTAAAGTCGATCGCGCATTGCGTGATTACTTCGCGATGCACAAAACCGATCCAACAGATACACGTTATCGCTGGCTCACTTACGACTTAAATGGCGATGGCCAAGAAGAACTGCTGACGCAGTTAGATTGGTGTGGTTCAGGCGGATGTACTCTGCTTATTTTTGAAAACCACCAGCAACAATGGCGTTTTAATAGCCGCATCACCTTAGTCAACACACCGCTCAACTTAGGTAGCCAAACACAGCAAGGTTGGCGTGATTTAGTATTATTTGTCAGCGGTGGTGGCGCACAGCCAAATCAACATATTCTGCAATATGATGGTGTTAGCTACCCACTCAACCCAAGCGTGGCACCCATCGCTGAATTTAACCAAATCAGCCCGGTGCAACTCTTTAGCGACGGGTTAACACCACATCAAGAAGGTCTTTCTCTTTAATGCTATCTGACGCTCCCTGCGCAGGCTGTGGCCTGCGCTTTCAATGTGTGTGTGATTCATTGCCACACGTCAACATTGAGGCGCACCTCGCCTTACTGATGCATGAAAATGAATTGCGCCGAGAGACTAATACCGGCCAATGGCTATTAAAAAGCATCCCTTCAACCAGCAAACACATCTGGCAGCGAACCCAACCTTGTGAAGCGCTGCTCGCTATGATGGCTAATGAGCAATACCAACCCTATTTGCTGTTCCCAAACGAGCATAGCCTTCCGCTGCCGCAAGTAACACAAGCCGCGACTCAGTTAGGTAAACAACCTTTGTTTATCGTGTTGGATGGTACATGGCAAGAAGCAAAAAAGATGCTCAACAAGAGCCCATGGTTACAAGCATTGCAGTGTGTTCACTTAGCGCCAAGCGAAGAGTCACAATACCAATTGCGCCGTAATCAGCAGCAAGGCCATTTGTGCACATTCGAAGTAGGCAGTACGATTGTTGAAGAGCTAGGCCATGTCGAACAAGCTAAGCAGCTCAATCAGTTCTTTACGCACTATATGGCAGCTTTTAAAGCCGATAAGAGTGGCCATGCTCTCTAGAGATTAGAGTAATAACAGGGAATCGAGTTGGTGGATTTCAATATCTGGTAGCGTTCGAGCATGGCGATCTTTTAATAAATCAGCACCTTGGTCGTTAAACCAACATGCTTGAAAGCCATTTAACTTCGCCCCTGCAACATCTGTGGTGAGATGGTCACCGACATGCAAGATCTGCTGCGAAGGTAAAGAGAGGTGATTTGCCGCCTTAGCAAACATATCTTCAGCAGGCTTTGCCCAGCCATCTCGACCCGCTTTCAGCACCAAACAGAAATAGTCTTCAATGCCAATACGTTTCAAATCAACGTTGCCGTTAGTAATTGCAACCAACGGCATCCGCTCAGCCAATTGCGCCATCACATCATGCGTTTGCTTGGGCACTGCAAAATCACTGCGCAGCTGCAAAACCACTTCCATCAGCTCTTTCGCGGCACATTCGGCTTGCTCTATTGAGTAACCTAATCGCACTAACCCTTCTTGAGTGGTGCGTTGACGCCATTGAGCCAAATCACTTAATAACCAGCGGTCTTGTTGCGCGAGCTGTTTTTTTATCTCAAGCCACCATGACTCAGGGCGAGTAGCAGAAACAGGATGATGTAGATGAAACCACTCAGTCACTTCGCGCGTGAGACGGCGAATAACCGGACGGTTGTCGTATAAAGTGTCATCCAAATCAAAACTCATCGCTTTAATCGGTTGTAGACCACGATAAAACTTCATCCTTTCTCCTTACTCTGACGCTAAGCGTTACTCACTCGATTTCTTCTTCGCCCTTGGGTGCGCTTGGTCATACACTTGCGCTAAATGCTGGAAATCCAGATGAGTATAGATTTGTGTGGTTGAGATATTCTCATGACCAAGTAGCTCTTGCACCGCCCTTAGATTGTTACTCGACTCTAGCATGTGAGTCGCAAACGAGTGACGCAATTTATGCGGGCTAATATGACTGGCGACCGCTTGTTTTTGTCCCCACTCGGCCATGCGTTTTTGCACGTTTCGATGGGAAATGCGCACACCTAATTTGGATACAAATAGACCCTTTTCTTCTGGCTTGGCAATGGCACTGCGCACTTTCATCCATTTACCAACCCACTCTTTGGCCATACCTGCAAACGGCACTTTGCGTTCTTTATCACCTTTACCAACCACGCGGATTTCGCCGCTGAACAGGCTGACATCTTTTACGTTGATACTGACCAATTCGGCCAAACGTAATCCTGCACCGTACATAAGCTCCATCATAGCGCGATCACGAATGGCTAATGGGTCATCTTCATTGACTTCAAGCAGTTGGCCTACTTCATCAACATCAAGGTTTTTCGGCAATGGGCGTTTTTTACGCGGTGCAGAGACCCCTTTGGCTGGGTTAGCGGACATCTCGCCACGAAGAATAAGAAAATCGAAGAAACTGCGTAATGATGAGAGACGAGTTGCTAAGCTGCTAGGCTTCATACCATCTCGCATGCCTTTGCTCGCTAACTGACGCACCCAAGCGGAATCCACTTGCGACCATTCACGCAGCCCCATATTCAAAAGGTGCTGCGCCATGGTTTCTAACTGCTGCTTGTAGTTTCGCTGAGTATGAAGGCTTAAGCCTTTCTCACTGCGGAGGTATTCGTAGAATCGTTCTAGTGGCTTTTGCAAGCCACTAGGCAGAGGTTGAACTGATTCGGTCATTGGACTCTGTATGCCATGGAAGTGCCGCGATAAGGTGCGACAGTACTAACGCCAAATGTCGTAAGAACAAGGTATCCATATGTGGCTGGAAGTGACCACCATCGTCACTTGAAAACGCAATCAAACCTTGTGCCTTGCCTTTCATTAAAGGTAGCACAACGTAAGAGCCTAACTCTGGAGAGCGATTAAGCTCACCAAACAGCAATTCACGATCGGCTTTACGCATACGGCCTAAGTAGGCAGGTTTGCCATTGAGGTGATTGGTGGCAAAACGCTGGTAACTTTCGTAGCTCAGTTGATAGTAGCTAGAGTCAGCGTCAAACAAACGAATGTAGGCGCGTAGACCAAGATGCTTAGCTTTCGCTTCAATCGCTTTTATTGCATCAATTAAAGAGTCACACGTCAGGATTTGCTCTTGCAGATCCATGAACTCGTGGAAGGTTTTATCATTGTTTGCCGCCAGCGACATCAGAGTCGTGATCTCTTCTTCTAACTCTTCAATGCGCTGACGTTGACGATTCAACTGAACATGCACTAAAGAAACCGCACCTTGCTCTTGGTTAGTAAGAGCAAGTCGGTCAACCAGTTCACGACGCTGGCTAAAAAAATCTGGGTTATCGCGCAGATACTCTGCTACAACTTCTGCAGTTAATGCATCTGCTTCAATGTGAGACACAGGTGTTCCTTTTTCTAACAAGTAATTTGACCGTCAAAGACGTGAGTAGCGGGGCCAGTCATGTATAGCGGTTTACCTTCGCCTTTCCAGCGAATGTGTAACGTACCACCTGGAAGATGTACAGCGACATCCTCATCCAATAACCCTTGCACAATACCGACAGCAACTGCGCCACAAGCACCGCTACCACAAGCTTGAGTTTCACCCGCGCCGCGTTCATACACTCGTAGGTTAACTTCGTTACGACTCAATACCTGCATAAAGCCAGCATTGACACGCTCGGGGAATCGCTCATGCGACTCAAGCAGCGGGCCTAAAGTGTCTACATCTGCTGTCGCGACGTCGTCGACCACGGTCACAACATGAGGATTGCCCATGCTAACTGCACCACAGAACAGAGTTTTATCTTCTGTACGCAGGATGTAAGTCTTCTCGGTTTGCTTGGCTTTAAAAGGGATTTTACTTGGCTCGAACTCAGGCACGCCCATGTTAACGGTCACTTGATCGTCTTCTTCAATGCTGAGTACCATCTTACCTTTCTTGGTACTCACATTGACGCTGTACTTGTTAGTCAGCCCTTTCATTCGCACGAAACGAGCAAAACAACGCGCACCATTGCCACACTGCTCTACTTCACTGCCATCAGCATTGAAAATGCGGTAGTGAAAATCCGTTTCCGGATCATAAGGCGCTTCAACCACCAGCAGTTGGTCAAAGCCGACCCCTGTGTGTCGATCCGCCAAACGGCGGATCAACTCAGGCGAGAAAAAAATGTTCTGGGTAATGCAATCCACGACCATGAAGTCATTGCCCAAACCATGCATTTTAGAAAAATGGAAATGCATATATTGCCTATTACTCCGGTAGTACGCTCTCTAGCTCCCAAAGGCTAGACAGTGTTTCGCGTTGTCGAACAAGATGCGCTTGATTGCCATCGACAATCACTTCAGCAGCACGAGTACGCGTATTGTAGTTAGATGCCATCACAAAACCATACGCTCCCGCAGAACGCACCGCGAGCAGGTCATTGGCTTCAAGTACCAATGAACGGTCTTTACCCAAGAAGTCACTGGTTTCGCAAATCGCGCCTACCACATCGTAAGTTTTCGCTTCACCTTGGCGCGGGACGACAGGAACGATGTCTTGCCATGCTTGGTATAACGCAGGGCGCATTAAATCATTCATTGCCGCATCAATAATGGCGAAATTTTTGTGTTCTGTGTGCTTGAGAAATTCCACTTTAGTAAGCAGAACGCCTGCATTGGCAGAGATAGAACGACCCGGCTCAAACACCAATTCAAGATCGCGATGATTATCCAAACGGCCAAGTAGTGCTTTCGCGTATTCTGAAGGCTGTGGCGGTAATTCATCACGATAAACCACACCTAAGCCACCACCAACATCAAGGTGACGGATATGAATATCTTGCGCTTTCAAATCGTCAATCAAAGCCAATAGGCGGTCTGTTGCATCAATGAAAGGATCAATTTCAGTAAGCTGAGAGCCAATATGGCAATCAATGCCATGAATCTCTAAATGTTCTAACTCACTAGCAAACTTGTAAACTGCTGGGGCACGGTCAAAAGCGATACCAAATTTGTTATCACGCAAACCGGTAGAAATATAAGGGTGAGTATGGGCATCGACATCTGGATTAATGCGCAGTGAAATCGGTGCTTTAACACCTAGTTCACCAGCCACTTTGTTCAAACGCTCTAGTTCAGGCTCTGATTCAACGTTGAAACACTTAATACCTAGCTCTAATGCACGTTTCATTTCAGCTTCGGTTTTTCCTAAGCCAGAAAAGACGACTTTGCTTGGCTCACCACCAGCGGCGATGACACGCTCAAGCTCACCACCCGACACAATGTCAAAGCCCGAACCTAGGCGAGCTAAGGTGTTAAGCACACCAATGTTTGAGTTAGCTTTAACTGCAAAACAAACCAAGTGAGGATGATCGCCGACTGATTTATCAAACGCATGCCAGTGGCGCTCAAGTGTCGCGCGCGAGTAGACGTAAAGCGGAGTTCCGTATTGCTCTGCTAAGTCAGAAAGAGCAACATCTTCGGCCCAAAGTTGGCCATCATCCTGATAATTGAAGTAATCCAAAGTGCTTTCCCTTAATTTTTTAGTTATTTACTAATCCAGTATCCGTGACCAGATTTAAGTTTACTGAGTTTGCTCGTTTTGCTGACCATCTTCAGGCATGTAAAGAGGACCTGTTTGACCGCAACCAGCCAAACCTAAAACCGAGAGTAGAAACAGAGCTATGATTGATTTTTTCATTGGTCTTATCGTGATTATTCTTTCAATGCCCCCTATAATCGCACCACACTCAAGAAAAGCAATAGGATAGATAAGATGAACGATACAGAATTTCATCAACTTGCGGATGAGCAAATGCAAATCATCGAAGAAGCAATTGATGATTCAGGCGCAGATATCGACTACGAGACCACAGGTAACGTGATGACTCTTGAGTTTGATGACCGTAGTCAGATTATTATTAACCGACAGGAGCCAATGAAAGAAATTTGGCTAGCGTCTCGTTCAGGCGGTTTCCACTTTGCTTTTGTCGACCAACAATGGATTTGCTCTAAGACAGGCATGGAGCTGTTCGCCATGGTTAAGCAAGAATGTGAAAAACACGCTGGCGAGAGCATCGATTGGCAATAATACCGTCAACGTCCAGACAATAAAAAAGAGCATGCCATGGCATGCTCTTTTTTGATTCTGTAATTACGCGTTAACCGCGCGATTAGGCTTTACGTAAGAAGCGCCATCATTGCGATACGGCACAATGTAAGGGTCTTCATCCTCGTTGTGTACGATTTGATAGTACTGAGGCAAGTTGAAGTTAATGAACTTCGAGGCAACATTGTTTTCATCTTTTGCTGACGTGTAGAAGCTATTTACGCTAGCGATCATCTCATCTTTCTCGCCATTAAACTGATGGTAAACCTCAACGCGGTTTGACTCATCCAAAACGTAAATATTGAAACCTTGCTCAGTATCTTCAAAGAAGAACTGCACTAAACCTTCACTTGCGAAGCTATCGACGATTTCTGGCAGCTGATAATCCTGCTCTTTATCGAGCATTAACAGTGGCGAGCCTTTCAGCTTATTGGTTGAAATACTGCGGTAGAAATCGACCGAGTTTTCCAACATCTGTACCGAAACCCCACGACGCTCAAAGAACAAACCATACATTTGCTGTGCTATACGCAGTGCTTTGAATCGGCGACGCTTTTCTTGCTCAATAGGTTTCAAGCGTAAATCGATACATTCCGCCAGCAACTGATAAACCATATTACGCATCACGCCACGTAAATTTTTGCTGTAACAGAATACGTCTACGGATTCTGGCGGCAAAGCATCTTGGTGCATCTTACCGAGCACGGTTTTCAGTGCATCCAGCATCGCCGTTTCACCTTGGAAATGCAGTGTACGCACTTCATGCCAAGAGTTGCGGTAAACCAGATCAACACTGCCGACCAAACATTTCTGCTCAGGGCCGTAGCTGAAGATATCGATGTTCTTCAAATCGACTTTAAGAGATTTGGCGGCCAACTCAGAAGTTGGGTCATTCTCAAAGTTAATGAACATCGCTAGCTGGCTTATCTCACATGGGCTAGCCAGTGCTTGCATCGTTGGGCGACGTTTACGTAGCGAGAAGGTGTTACGTAAGTCACTCACCATTTGGTAGAACTTATCGATATCGATATGCGCGTCACGCACTACAGAATGCAAACGGGTTGATTCCGTAATCAAGCCATTAAAAAAAGCCCAAGCCACCAGCTTACTGAGGTATTCATTGTGCTCTAAATGCGGCTGACCAAGAATACGCTGCGGTTGTAGCGGCTGCTTGTACAAGTACCAACCCGGTAGATTAGTCCGTCCCGGGCGCACTTCAATAAAGGTAAGATCCGGTTCGTGTAAATCTGGCGAAATCTGCGGATTAAGCAAAGTGACTTTACTAGGCAGCACCTCAAAGGCCGCGTATAGCTTACGCGCCAATACACTGATGTCTTGCGGACTAATAGCAGAAGTAATGTCGTTACGACGCGCAAACTGAATTAAGTTGCGGTAGCTCAGCATCAGAGCATCAAGCAACGAATGGTGCACGACCTTAACTTGCTCAACTTTCCAGTTGCGACGGTCATCCAACTCCACCAGAACAGATTCGTCCCAGTTCCACTTCTGAACCATGTCGGTTAAAGCTTCACGACGCCATGCTTGCGAATTAACGCCCGGCTCACGAGACAGTTTTTCGTGCGTTTTTAGGTAGAAACAACGACGTACTAAATCTAAGCGAGTTTCATCACCGATACGCTCAAGGTAACGGGTCACTTTCTCTAGCATTAGATAGTAAGTATCCATACCGTAGAGATCAGGCTCATCGGCAAAGAAGCGACGTTTAGTATCTAAACTCAGTAATTGTGTATGAGGGTATTCCCACGAATACGCTTCGAGCAAAATCGCTTTCAGCACCGACTTATAAGGCGAGTCGATACTCTTATACAGTTGCCACAAATTCGAGCCAAAGTATTCCTCGGCTGGAATTCGATGTAACTGACCAAAATCGATCCATTGGCTGCAATCAATAATGCCTTTGCCACATAAATCGCGAACGTATTCGTCGTAACACTCTTCCATTTCTGGAGGCACAACCTGCCACAACAGTCTCTGACCTGCTAAACGCACTGCGCTACGGTAAAACTCATCAAGCAACAATAGGTGCTGTGAAGAACCACAGTTATCACCGGTCATCTCTTCTGAACGATTACTCTTGAAGCGATCCGCATCCATAATAAAGAAATTCGCTTCGACACCTTGGCTTTGCGCCCAATCAGTGATCAGCAAACATTTATTGTTTAGCGCTTCTCGATCCTCTCCCGACATCAATGGAGACACACACACCCAAATATCCAAATCACTGGAAGTGCTTTGACCGATTGAGGAGGTGCTACCCATAGTGTAAAGCGCCAGAATAGCCGGCGATTCATTGGTAGAAAGAGATTGACCAATCGTCAGTTCAGTATCTTCAACAAACTGCTTCTGCAGCTCATTTAACTCGAAACCATGAATACCATAAGGTACTTGTGAGTCATAAAAGCCAGGAATAACAGGATGATTGAAGTGAAGAAGAGTCGGAATAAGGTGGAAGACTCGCTGAGCTTGCAAATCCATAAGCGCCAGCGCGCGATCGATACGCTGCTGGTTTAAGTTATCTAGTCTTTGGATTAACTTCTCAGTGTAAGCCTGCAAGGTGAGTCCTTGGTTGAGTCCTATTAGGTGTTGTGACTATATTTTGTTCTAAAGAGCCAACAAAACGTGATCAATCTATCATTTTTATTTGAATTGGTAAAGAATTGTACGATCGATTCTACATTGTTCCGTTGTTCATATTCCGCCATTTACCCGTAACATAGTTTGGTATGTATCTGCTTTTTCTAATAATGACCTAGTTTATAAACGAGAGTTTCATCACACTATTTTGCGGATAATGTACTACGCCCAACGGGAATTTTATCCAACTTCATCTAGCAGTAAATTTTTTCGCCGTTGAGTGTTAGGATTAGTAAAAATCAAACTCTTTAAATTGCAGGCAAATATGACTCAATCATCACCAATTCGCATTGCTACTCGTAAAAGCCCTCTTGCTCTTTGGCAAGCTTACTTTGTTAAAGATGCCTTGCAAGCCGCTCACCCCGGTTTAGAAGTTGAGCTTGTAACCATGGTAACCAAAGGTGACATCATTTTGGATACCCCTTTAGCCAAAGTGGGTGGTAAAGGACTATTTGTAAAAGAACTGGAAGTTGCAATGCTTGAAGGTCGTGCCGATCTTGCAGTGCATTCGATGAAAGATGTACCAGTCGATTTTCCTGAAGGTCTTGGCCTCGTCACCATTTGTGAACGTGAAGACCCGCGTGATGCTTTTGTGTCGAATACTTATGCCGAAATTGACGAGCTACCACAAGGCGCGGTCGTTGGTACTTGTAGCTTGCGTCGCCAATGCCAACTAAAAGAATACCGCCCAGACCTCATCATCAAAGAGCTACGTGGTAATGTGGGTACACGTTTAGGCAAATTGGATGCAGGCGACTACGATGCCATTATCTTGGCAGCGGCAGGGTTAAAGCGTTTAGAGCTAGAAGACCGAATTCGCAGTTTCATTGAGCCAGAACAATCACTACCAGCCGTTGGCCAAGGCGCAGTAGGCATTGAATGTCGTTTAGATGACGAACGCCTACATAAGCTATTAGCCCCACTCAACCATACAGATACTGCAGACCGAGTGAAGTGTGAGCGTGCAATGAACCTAACGCTTGAAGGCGGCTGCCAAGTACCTATCGGCAGTTACTCGTTATTAGATGGTGACAACATTTGGCTGCGCGCGCTGGTTGGTGAGCCTGACGGTTCTAAAATCGTTCGTGGTGAAATCCGGGGCCCTCGCGCTGAGGCAGAAGCACTAGGCATTAAACTCGCCAATCAACTGCTTGATGATGGCGCACGTGAAATCCTAACTAAACTATACGCAGATCAAGAGTAATCTAGCATGGCGGTGTTGGTAACAAGACCGGGACAACAGGGGCAGGCACTTTGCCAACTATTAAACGACAAAGGTGTACCTGCCCTGCACCATCCTCTGATCTCAATTGAAGCTGGAGAACAACTCTCCAGCCTCAGTTCTATTCTTCATCAGTTCGACATCATCATAGCGGTCAGCCAACATGCCGTCGATTTTGCTCACACTCAGCTAAGCAATCACAAGCTAACTTGGCCAACTTCAGCCACTTACCTTGCCGTTGGTCAAAAAACAGCGCACAATTTAAGCAACTCATGCCATCAGACAGTACACTATCCACAGCTCAGCGATAGCGAGCATTTACTCGAAATGTCGCAACTTCAGCATGTAATTGGAAAGAAGATTCTGATTTTGCGCGGCAATGGTGGTCGAGAACTCATTTATGACACACTGATTGAACGAGGTGCCGAGGTAGAATATTGCGCAGTGTACGAACGGAAAAACCTCGCATTCCGCTCAGATTTGATGGTACCACTCTGGCAAGATAAGCACGTTACTCAATTAATTATTACCAGCTCGGGTCAACTTGAGCACTTTTGGCAACAAATCGACTCAAAATACCAAGGCTGGCTTTTACAATTAACGCTTTACGTTCCGAGTGAGCGTATTGCTATTGAAGCGCGACGTTTTGGCTTCTGTAATGTCATTAGTACAGGAAGTGCTTCAAACCGAGACTTATTGGCTACTCTCTGGCCAAATAAACAGGACGAAAACAATGACCAATAAAAATAGCAACGACAACGTTGAATCAGAGAAAGAAAAGGCTGTGGTAAAGGATACGCCTAAAGCGGAGACGCAACAGGCTAAAACCGAACAAGAGAAACCAAAACAAGAGCAAAAGGCAAAGCCTGATGCAAAACCTGCGCAACCCGAGCCAGTCAAATTTGAAGAAAAACAAGGCAAGCGCGGCGTTAAACTCGGAGCGGTCGCTATCGTATTATCGATCATCTTTGGTGGCGGTTTAACTTACCTTATCCAACAAAAAGATGCGTCTTACCAAGCTCAAATTGATGAGTTAAAAGCTCAACTCAAGCAGTCGCAAACTCAGTTACGCCAAGATGTTTCTGCCTCATCTCAATCTGCGGTCGCGAAAGCCAATCAAGTGGCAAGTGATACCGAAGTCGCTCTTGCTCAACAAAAAGCCGATATCAAAGGGCTACAAGTTGCGATTGCAGACGTAAAAGGTCGACGTCCAAATGACTGGCTACTGGCTGAGTCTGATTACTTAGTAAAGATGGCAGGGCGTAAACTGTTCCTAGAGCACGACGCAGTCAGCGCGACGCAATTGATGGAAAGCGCAGACCAACGTATCGCAGCCCTAAATGATCCAAGCCTGACACCTCTACGCCAAGCACTTGCAAACGACATTACTAAACTACGCAGCATTCCAATTATTGACCGTGATGGTCTAGTGCTACGCCTAACCGCTTTGCAGCAACAGGTTGATGCACTGCCACTGGCTAATGCCATTCTTCCGGAAGCAAAAGTAGAAGAACCAGAAGTTGTAAGCCAAGATATCAATGACTGGCAAAGTAACTTAAAAACATCGCTAAAAGATTTCTCAGAGAACTTTATTACGTTCCGCACCCGCGATGGCAACGTCATCCCATTATTGTCACCAGAACAGCACTTCTATTTGCGTGAAAACATCAAAGCGCAGCTAAGTACAGCGATCAAAGCCGTATACGGTGAGAAACAAGAGCTTTATGGCCTTGCTCTTACTACTGCTGACAAGTGGTCGAAGTCGTTCTTCAATCAAGATGACAATAACGTAATTGAATTCAATAACACGTTGGCGTTACTCAACAAGCAAGACATCCAAGTTGAATACCCGGTTAAGTTCGAAACACAGCAGATCCTATCTAACGTAATTTCTGAACGTTTACGCCGAGAGGTAACCACCCTTATCACGGAGGAAAAATAATGTTTCGAATCATTTTCCTATTCGTGATACTCGGTGCGGGCTTATATGTCGGCAGCGAATATTCCGGTCAGCAAGGGTATGTGCTGATTTCAATCGCCAACAAGACGATTGAAATGAGTGTTACTACGTTAGTGATCTTCGTTATCGCTACTCTAGCGGCACTGTTTGCGCTTGAATACCTAATTAAGAAAGTGTTTTACGCCAGTTCGGCAACTTGGAACTACTTCAGTATCCGCAAGATGCGCCGCTCTCGTCGCTACACCAATGAAGGGATCATTAAGTTATTAGAAGGTGATTTTAAAGGTGCAGAGAAGAAGGTCACTCGCTGGTCAAATCACCACGACATGCCACTGCTTTGCTACCTAGTGGCCTCTGAGGCCGCGCAAGGACAGGGCAACAAAGAACAGCGAGATCGTTATTTAGAGATGGCCTCTGCTCAAGAAAACTCGCGACTTGCCGTCGAACTGACAAGAGCAAAACAGCAATTACGTGAATCTCAATTTGAAGCGGCTTTCGCGACACTGTCTGATCTCAAAGGTCACTATCCAAACAATCCCGTTCTTCTAAACCTATTAAAAACCGTTTATTTAGAACTGAACCTTTGGGAATTACTGCTTAATCTATTGCCTAATTTAACCAAGGCGAAAATCATCACTAAAGAAGAGCAACAGCAACTGACCTTGCGCGCGCAATGTGGTTTGATGGCAGACATCGCAGAACAGAAAGGCAGCGAAGGCCTTATACTGCATTGGGATAGCTTGAATCGTAAGCTCAAAGCCGAGCAGCATTTGGTAGAGTGCTTCGCCAAGCAATTAATAGCCCGTAAAGCGGATGATCAAGCCTTTACTGTGATTAAAGAGAATCTCAAGAAGCATCCAAACTCTAACCTCTACAAACTCTTACCAGAAATGAACCTATCGGATAGCCATCCAGCAGAAGTGTTCTTAGAAGGCGTATTGCGAAAAGATGGCCAAAATGCAGAAGCTCATAGTGCTTTGGCGCAATTCCATCTTCGTGGTCAAAAATGGCAAGAGGCGCAGCAACACTTTGAGAAAGCGCTCGCGCTGCGTTCGAGTGTCTCAGACTATGCTTACCTAGCAGATTCGTTAGAAAAGCAGAACCTCACTAAGGCGGCACATGAGGTGTCGAAAAAAGCCCTTACCTTAGTAAGCCAAGCCTAATCACTGATAGAAAGACTAGCCGGCCTTTGCGCCGGCTTTTTTGAACTTAATATTCACCTTTCATTCATAGTGCATGACATACCATTACTTCATTCCAAGACGATTTGAGAGTGAAGCCATGCATAAACTATTATTTTCGATTGCCCTAAGCTTTGGGTTAACTCATCAAGCCATTGCTGAGCCTCTCGATGTCACAAGGGGCGAACAAAACTACAAAATGATGTGTACTTCTTGCCATGGGTCATTGGGCCACGGAGATGGCATTGCTAGTGAAGCGCTACCAGAAGCGCCATCCAACATTTACGATGGTCTAAATTCTTGGTTCGAATCTGAGGGTGAGCTTATCGATACCGTATTAAACGGTAATGAAGGAATGCCAGCTTGGGGAAGCGTTCTTGGTGAACATGACGTCAAAGAAATTTTCGCTTATATCCAGACCATTAATCAAACTAAATAATTAACCCCAACTCTGTGATTTCTCTGCAAATAAAGCCAATGTCACTTCATAAAATGAGATTGGCTTTATACTCTATGCACTCTGTTGTACCTTTAATAATACTAACCTAAATAGTTAGCTGCGTAATTGCTCGCCTTTTTTCGATCCTGTTTAAAAACTCTAGCACTACTGACGTTTTGACTGAGGCCTCCATTTCGTACGCTAAGATGCATGGATTGAGAAATGGAATTAATCTTTGTAGGCGCTCTGGCCATCATAGCGCTTGCCATTGTCACACCTATCATTGCTTTTAAAGCGAATGAAAAAGCCAACCGACTAGAACAACAACTTCGTCAACTTTATCGCGAAGTAGACCAGCTGAAATCACAAATTAAAGTACCGAAGCAAGAGGTGGTTCAGGAGACTGTTCCAGAAAGCATCGTTGCGAATGAACCTCAGCCAGAACCCCAACCTGCATTCAATTCTACTCCTGAAGAGAATCAGCCAAGTGTCGTAACTACTAAGGTAGAAATCGCTCCAGCTCAACCAAAACATGAGCCTAATGCCATTCATCAGTGGTTTGATAAATGCTTTGATCACATGCGTGACAACTGGTTAGTTTGGGTTGGTGGCTTAGCTATGGTCATCGGTGCGGGCTATTTGGTACAGGTCGTCGGTAGTAACTTTACCTTCCCGCCACTTGCTCGCGTGATGGCTGCAGCGGCAATCTCATTGTGTCTTGTCGCGATTGGCGAGTGGACACATCGTAAGATCAGCGCTATCTCAACCTCGTTTATCAATGACAAAGCTGACGCCTATATCCCTGCAGCTTTATATGCCTCAGGTATGAGTGGCTTCTATGCGACTGTCATTTTCTCTACCGTGGTATATCAGTTTTTTAGTCCGACAATTGCATTGATAGCAATGGCCTCATTGGCACTATTGTGTTTGGCACTCACTGCTCGCCTCGGCCCTTTGATGACAGCTTTAGGTCTATTTGGCGGATACACAGCACCATTTTGGATTGGCGGTAGCGAGCCCAATTATCTGTTGCTCTCTAGCTATATCTTAACCATTACACTCGCTGGGCTACTGACTAAATTCCGCAATAGAATTGAATGGCTTGCGTCTGCCATTTCAGTCGCTCATGGATTATGGCTATTCCTTATTGCCACCAGTATTCCCTCTGAGCAGATTATCTCTTGGTTCTTACTATTTATTCCGATTAGTAGCTACTTGCTGATTTTCACTCCAGTCATGGGTTGGAAATTGGATCTTCGCTTCAAGCCACATGCACGTTGGCCGTTATTCCATCCACTGATTCCATCAGTATTGCTAGCTGGCATCACTGCGCTAGTCATTGAACGTTCGCTCACTCTCAGCAGCGGTTATCTGATGACGTTTGTTTTCCCAGCACTTTTATTGCTCATACCCGCGTTCAAACGTCGCTTAACCCAAAGAGTTTTCTATGGAGTGACTTTAGTTGCGATCGTACAAATGATTGCTGCGGCAGTCGTCATCGCCAATGAGACATTGACCGGAGAAGTTTGGCTGGTATTCGCGTTCTTAATACTCATCGCCAGTGGCCGAGTCTATAGTCAGCATTTACTTGGTGACAAAAGCAAAATCGCCTATTGGATGGCGACGCTCACATTGCCAACCTTATTGACCACGACACTGATCTATCTGAATTTTGAGTTTATCCCTTACCTAGACAGCTGGGCTATTTTTAGTTTCACGGTTTTGGCACTTACGCTATTTGCGGCAAATAAACTTCAATACCTAGTTAAAGAAAGTGCTATTGCCGTTCATGTATTAGTCCTGGTTCTTAGTTACTGTTACCTAAACGTCGAACTGCTGCCATTGGCAATCGCGCTTCAGACCTTAGTGGCTTGTTGGCAGCAGAAAACCCAACTTTGCTCAATAGGGACCACCGCCATTAAAGCGATCATGACATTACTGATTGTTAAGATGTCGCTGATTCCATTCATACCACAGCTACAAATTACATTACTGCCTGATTGGCTTTGGGCCTTGACCAGTTTTGTTCCAGCCATCATCATTTTAGTCATCGCACGACAGCTGATTAATTCAATAGATCGTACTTTCGAAGAATGGTTTGATGCAGCCATTTTGCACCTAGCGGTACTTGTTACCTTTACCCAAACCAATTACTGGTTATTGGATAGTTATAACTTCCTCGCCGAAATAAGCTTCTACAGCGTTGCATTGTTTAGTTGCCAAGCGCTTACTCTATATGGTGTTTATCAAGCCAAACTGCGCATTACAACCAAGCTAAAGAGTTTTTATCATTACTATTCAATGGCGCTACTAGGTTTGGCAAGTGTCTTAATATTGGTGCAGAATACCGTTTATCAGCCACTAATTAATACGTACGTCACAGGGCAAGATTGGCCTCTGATTAACTGGTTGGCCATTGGGTGGGTCATCCCCGCTACAATTCTGATTGCGTTAACGCACAAAGGGTTATTTTCATCCCCAGTCAAAGCTTTACATCTTTACTCAGTAGCGGCTGGAATTCTCGGAGTCTGGGTTATCTGCTCTATTCGACAATTCTGGCAAGAGGGTGACATCACACTCAATCAGCCAACTGGAATGGCCGAGATGTTCAGCTATTCCATTGCGATCATAGTGGCGGGCGCAGGCACAACTTACATGGGCGTAAAACTACACAAAGCAATCATACAAAAAGTTGGATTAGTGATGCTTGGTGTTGCGGTCTGTAAAGTGTTCTTACTTGATACTGCGGCATTAGAAGGCATCTGGCGTGCAATCAGCTTCCTTGGCCTTGGTGGTTCACTCATTGCCCTAGGTTGGCTATTCCAACGCTTACATTACCGTTCGCAACGTAAAAAAGCAGAGAGTAATGAGACTGTAAACTCTGTCGAGTAATACAGTGAGTTATTGCAGTTCTAAGCCCGCTATTGAGCGGGCTTTTTATTTGTCTTCGTATAAAGAACTGGTCACATAGTGTTGGAAGGTCGATTCGAAGAGGTTGGCTAAATGAGCCTATTTGTCACCTTAAGCACGACGGTAAGATAAAGGCCTTCCAAGTCTATTAGAATCAATTACGCACCGCGAAATCCCGTTAAATAGTTCGATTCAAGGCTTCTAAGGCCGCAAGTCTTGCCTTGCGAGTGGTACTAGTTGATGACGCACATCGTTTGTATAGTGATCTAGAGTCTAAGGCTGATTCTGGATAACTATATGAATAGTCGTTATTTAAAACAGACAAAAGCTGTTACTGAAAGGGGTACTTGATGCGCTGTAAAACGACAAAAACCAGTCCGAAGACTGGGTTTCTAAATGCATGCGAGATAGGTAAATGTCTAATTATAGATTCATTCCGTACATACCACGCAAACGAAAAAGCCCTAGCATTTCTGCTAGGGCTTTGTCTTGAAATAAGTGGCGGAGCGGACGGGACTCGAACCCGCGACCCCCGGCGTGACAGGCCGGTATTCTAACCAACTGAACTACCGCTCCGCACTGGTTAGACTCTTGAGTCTAAATTTAAA
>NZ_JANAVY020000024.1 GCF_025195085.2 Vibrio intestinalis
AAGTTGGCTTTCTAAAGGCATAAAAAAATCCGATATTAGTTTCCTAATATCGGATTTTGAAGCTTTTTGAGGATCGGTCAAATGATCTCAAAAATTTCTTAACTGATCGGCATTACTCGCACATGCGAGGCTTTTTTATTGCTTGTTCGTTAGGTGGGTTCTAACTGTGAGAGGGTGATGTCTTCATTGTTTTGGGTTTACTAGCATAATGAGCGACCAAGCGGCACAGTGCGTAGAGTATCGCCAGCGTTACCATTAATTGCCAACCACGTAGGAAGGTACGTTCAAGCCCCAAATTCTGATGCGAGATATACAGCTGGATAGGCAACATAGTCGCCAGCAAAGCATCGGCATGAAGATCGCGCAGCTGTCTATCGGATTTCGTCATCATGGTGGCGATAACAAAAATTAAGCCCGCGAGCAGTAAGGTATAACTTCCCATTACATTTTGATGCCCCATCAGCAGCAAGCTAAATATCGCCGCAATGGCACAGCCGCCCACCTGAGTAATAAATCGACGCTCAACGACCTGTTTAAAAATTGTGATTTGGTTTTGTAACGCCGCCGCGATAACAGGTACCAAACAGAAGGTCGCAGAGAGCATTTCGACTTGCATTAGAAACCCGACACCTAGGCCAACCAAGCCGATGAATAGCAACCTTTGCTGCGCTGACACCGCTTTGTCTGCTGGTAGGTTTGGCTTACCTGCGCTCGGTATAGGAAAACAATACACAGCCAGCTTACAAACGAGAATAGTGATGGCCATCGAAATGAGAATTTCATGGATGCGCATCGCCATATCGGTACTAGAATGCTGAGCAAACACGACAATTAAAATCCAATTAAAGGTTGGCATTAGCATCGCCCCCATCTTAGCTGGAGAAGTCGCTTTTCGGCGCATGAAATCAAAGAAAAATAAGCTAATTGTCCAAATGATAAATGGATGGTCGCTAAATACTTCACTCACCACTGGGGCTGAACTGGCAGCAAGCAATGTTGGCATAAATGTGCGAATGAGTCCGCGCCAGCTATAGTCTTTACTCTTCGTCATGATGATGGTTGGGTAAAGAGCCAAGTAGACTGCTGAATCAAGTGCCAGCAGTTTGCCCAACATCATGCAGACAGTAATGGCGAGCGTGATTCTAATCGCTTCATTGTTCGGCGAAGGCTGAGTAAAACACTTCATGCTATTTCCGCTCTAGTATAGGTATCTGAACATAGAGACAAGGTGAATCCAGGCACTGCTGATTGGGCTTATCCAGCTTGAAGGATCGCTGACACTCACAGAGGCTCGCGCACCCGCAATTAGACTTGGATCCAGTGCCTCAACGGTGATACGCACGCGGATCTTCTGTTGATCGCGAATCCAGCGACTGTCGTTAATCACACTAGAGAGTTGGCCACTGCTATTGTCGGCATCATGGATGGCTCTCTCTTGGCTTTCGATGTGACCAATGAAAATCTGACCTGGTAAGGCATCAAAAGCGATTTTCACCTCACGCCCAGCCACTAAATGGGCCATACCTTTTTCGTTAAAGTCAGCGCTTAGCCATGTTTGAGCTTCATTGACTAACAGTAGAGCAGGCGAGCCCTGTGTGATATAGCTACCTTGCTGTAATTGCAGGTTAGTCACGACGCCATCTGTTTTTGCAACAATGCGAGTATGAGTCTCATCTAATTGCGCACTTGCCAGTTTTGCGTTGGCAAGTTGGATAGCGGCATTAGTCTCTGTTCCTGATAGCTGCGCTTCAATTCTTTCTATTTCAGCTTGTGCAACCGAAAAAGCGCTGCGAGCGACATCGACATTAGTCTTGGTGTCGTCGAGCTCCTGCGCCGTTGATAGCCCTTTTTTAAACATGGATTGCGCGCGCTGATAGCGACTGTTCTGATTGTCCAATTCAGCTTTGCGCTGGCCTAATGTTTGTTGCGCGGCAATCAGTTGTTGCTGAGTCGCTTTGTAGGACTCTTCCGCTTGCTTTAGCTCAGCTTGTGCTTGAACGACTTTGAGTTGATAGCTATCGGCGTTGATCGTGAACAGCAGATCTCCCTTTGATACCTTTTGACCGTTGCTGACAGAAACATGCTCAATCACGCCCGAAACTTCAGGGGCTATTGAGACGATATTACGATGCAAAGAGGCTTGGGTAGTAAACGGAGATAAATTATCTGAAGTAATCAGAAAAAGTGAAAAAACGGCGGTAATGCTTAAAACCGCGTAAAGGGTATATTGGTATATTTTTTCAGTCACAGTGTGTTCTCTTGCTCTGTATCGCTTCCTTGGATGTGAATGATTGGCTTTTGTTGATAAACACTATATAACCAAGCAATACTGAGAAAAATATGCGGTTTTAGAACTATGAATTCCATATTTGGAAATATTGACGATCTCTATTTGTTTTTTGCTGTGGTGGAAGCGGGGTCGTTGCAATCGGCTTCGACCCATTTAAAGCTGCCGATCTCGACCATGTCTCGTCGCTTATCGGCTTTAGAGGAAAGGCTAGACGTTCGCTTGCTTGAAAAGCAGGGCAGGGGGCTGGTGGCTACAGCGACGGGTCAAAGTGTGTTTGAGCAGTTCAAGAGCGGAATGGAGAGCATTGAAAACGCCTTTGAGCTACTGAGTGAAGATAGCCGAGAGGTGGTTGGCCATATCAAGCTCGCATTGCCGCATAATTTCTATCGCAGCTTTGTCGGCCAAGTGGTTGAAGAGTTTTTACAGCAATACCCGAAGGTGCGATTAGATCTGGTTCTCAGCCAAGAGCAGATGATTCCTCAAACTGATCGTGACTTGTTAATGACGTTTGATTTAACCGACATGCAGGGCATGATAGCAAGGCCATTATTTACAGCCGAACACGGATTTTATGCGAGCCCTAAATACGTTGAGCAACATGGACCATTTAAGCAAATCGACGATCTCACCCGCCAAGATTGGGTGTCGGTCGAACATATCAATGAAATGGCCATTTACCGTCAAGGTCAGTTAGTTGAGGCAATACCCATAACACCTAAGTTGGTGGTGAACGATATTTTAGCGGTCGTTGAAGCGGTAAAGAATGGCTTAGGCATCTCTTCGTTGCCACATAAACATGTCAGCCAAGGTTCACAACTCGTGCAAATACTGCCTGAGTATCATCGTAGCGCTCGACAGGCGTTCTTAGTGTACCGTGAGAGGAAATATCAACCTAAGGCGCTTAGGTTGCTTATTGAAGCGCTTTTAGCAGGTGTAGAGAGGATGGGAAGTTAACAATGAGCAACGCTCAGCTTAGTAGTGAAACCAAGCTGAGCGCTGTAGGAATGGTCTAGTAGTGGTAGAGATTGCCATCCACTAACACTGAGGCCGTATCGCCACTTTCAGTGAGGATCGTTGCCGATGGTCGATAACCTTGTTTTAGAAAGCCGAGTTGATCATCAAGCTTCATGGCTCGCGCAGGGTTGCTGCTTGCCATTTGATAAACGTGCGCAGCATCTACACCCCAATCGATGAGGTTTTTCACCGATTGCGCCATGGTAATGTGCGCGCCCGCTAAACTGCCTGCTTCATTCACCAATTTACCGTCTTTAACACGAATGGTTTGGCCATCGAGCACAAAGCTTTCATCTGGGTTGCCCACAGAGGCCATCGCATCAGTTACTAACACCATCTTGTCTTTTGGTTTGAGTTTGATCGCCATAAGCAAGTTTTGTGGATGAACGTGAATGCCATCGGCAATGTAAGATGCCCAGCGTTCATCATCGCTTAGTGCTACCCCAACTGCCCCTAATTCGCGGCCTGTTTGTGGTGACATGGCATTGTATAGGTGAGTAAAACCATTGATGCTTTCTCGTTTACCGATAAGATCTTGTTCGACAAGGTTGGTGTGGCCGGCGGCAATAATGGAGCCTTTATCAGACAGCCATTTGATTGATTCTGCCTCGACTTGCTCTGGCGCTAAGGTAATGAAGTTCACGCCGTTGCTTAACCAAGGGAAGGCTTCAAGCTGCTCAATGGTTGGGCTGTAGAAGTTGTTTTGATCGTGCGCACCCTTTTTCTCCGGGTTTAACCATGGGCCTTCTAAATGAATGCCCAGTAGCCCATCGATTTTTTGCTCCATCCCCGCAGAGATAGCGTCTAATGCGGCTGCCATCGCTGGTGGTTTTTCACTGACTAGGGTAGGGAGCAAGTACGCCGTCCCCCCTTGGCGATGCGCTTTTATGATAGTTTCAATGGCTGAGACTGATTGCTGGTCATTGAGCATCACACCGCCGCCGCCGTTCACTTGAATATCAATAAAGCCAGGAACAATCGTTGCCTTACCAAAGTCGACTCGCTCAATGTTAGCATCGAGCTGATCGATAGGAATGATGTCGACAATTTTAGTCTGATCAAACACTAACGCGTGTTGTTCTAAGTAGCGTTCACCGTCAAACAATGTGTGGGCGGTAATAGCTTTTAACATGAGGCTTTCCTTTTCTCTTCGGGCTATTTTTCTTTATCGGCAACGGCATCAAGATACCAAGAGGTTGCAACTTCAAGGCGGGTTAAGGCCGATCCTACAGTGACGGAAAGTGCGCCGGCTTGGATTGCTTGTTTACATAGCTCTGGAGAGTTAAATCGCCCTTCAGCCATGGTTAGGTAACCCGCTTGAGCAAATGCGGTCACAAGTGCCAAGTCTGGCTCTTCCGGTGTGACCGCGCCAGTGTAACCAGAAAGTGTTGAGCCAATCAATTCGATACCTTGCGAGTGCGCCCAAAAACCGTCTGCAAACTCTGCGCAATCTGCCATACCAATACAGCTTGATTGCACAATCGCATCGGCTATCGCTTGGCGGTTTTCTGGTCTGGCGCGATCGGTGGCATCAAACGCGATAATCGCCGCTCCGGCTTTTTCTAATGCTTTTACGTCATCAACAAAGGGGGTGATGCGTACTGGGCTGTCTTCTAGATCGCGCTTTACAATACCGATGATCGGTATCGAAACTGCCTTTGCTACAGCAGCAACGCGTTCAACACTTTCGATTCGTAAAGCGGGGGCGCCAGCCATTTCTGCGGCTTTAGCCATAGCCACAACAAACTCGGTAGTATCGAGTGGGCTTCCTTCAACTGGTTGAATTGAAACGACAATTGTGTTGGCCAGTTTTTTGGCCATTTCGGTGATATCCCAGTTCTTCATAACTCGCCTCTTACTATGATTTTTATTTTTAGAACTTGTTTGTGAGGCAGTTATACTCCTGAAAATTATCTCCATCCACAATAAAGAAAATATTTTTTACAGTGATCACAGATTTTCTTCATGGTGTTTGAAGGAAATTTTTATTGTGTTGATAATTGACTCGATTAAGGGAAGCTGCGTAGCGGTTTGAAATACAATATTAATAATTCAAAGGGTTTGGAGGATACATGAACAGTATCTTTTCTGTACTACAAAAAATCGGTCGGGCATTCATGTTGCCTATTGCGGTATTACCAATGGCGGGTATCTTGCTCGGGGTTGGTGGTGCATTTACCAGTGGGCCACTGATTGAAACCTACAACTTGACCTTCCTTGCGCCGGGAACTCTGGCTAACCAATTTTTGGTGCTTTGTTTCCAAGCGGGTCTATTCGTGTTTGTGAACTTACCTTTACTATTCGCAGTTGGTGTTGCGATTGGTATGGCAAACAACAATAAAGAAACGGCGGCACTTTCTGCGGTATTGGGCTTTTTGCTCTTTCATACCGTGATTGGCTCAGTGCTTGGTTTCCAAGGCTTATCACCAGATACCACTAGTGTAGAAGCGTTGATTGCGGCTGGTGCAAATGCCGATGAAGCGGTAGGTCTCGCCTCAATGTACACCAAAGAGCTCGGTATCTTTACTCTACAAACCGGTGTCTTCGGCGGTATTACGTGTGGCCTATTGTCAGCGTTTATCACCAACCGTTTTTCTAACGTGACGCTGCCTGATTACTTGGCGTTCTTTAGCGGCAACCGCTTAGTGCCAGTGATGACCATGTTGTTCTTTATTCCACTCGCATTCTTGTTCCCATTCATTTGGCCACCAATTTTTAAATCTATCGTTTTTGCTGGTGAAGCCTTCTCTGCAATGGGTTACATCGGAACCTTCTTCTACGGTTCATTGATGCGTCTATTGAACGTCTTTGGCTTGCACCATGCGATTTACCCACTGTTCTGGTACACCGAACTAGGTGGTGTACAAGAAGTGGCAGGTGAGATGGTTGCAGGTGGTCAGAAGATTTTCTTCGCTCAGCTAGCCGATCCTTCAACGGTTCACTTTAGCTCTGAAGCGACTCGCACAATGACAGGTGGCTTCCTACCAATGATGTTTGGTCTACCAGCTGCTGCTTTGGCTATGTACCGTTGTGCCGATGATAAGAACAAAGCAAAAGTAAAAGGCATCTTGTTCTCGGCGGCACTAACGTCGTTCCTGACAGGTATCACTGAGCCGCTAGAATTTACTTTCTTGTTCGTTGCACCTGTATTGTACGCAGTACATGCGGTACTCGAAGGTGTGGCTTACATGCTAATGCACATGCTTGACGTAGCGGTAGGGATTACCTTCTCTCGCGGTATCATCGACTTTACCTTCTTTGGTTTGTTGCAAGGTATGGAGAAGACTTCTTATCAATGGATTCTCATTCTTGGCCCTCTTTACTCAGTGATTTACTACTTCGTGTTTAGCTTTATGATTCGCAAGTTCAACTACTCAACACCGGGTCGTAACGATGCAGAGAGCAAGCTATACACGCGTAAAGATTACAACGGTAAAGAGAATGCGCTGATTGATGAAATCGTGACAAACTTAGGTGGCAAAGAGAATATTGCATCGATTGATGCTTGTATCACTCGCCTTCGTATCACGGTGAAAGACAGTGAACTGCCAGCAAGTGATGAAGTGTGGAAGTCACTTGATGCCAAAGGGGTGATTCGCTCAGGTAATGGTATCCAGTTGATATACGGCACTCAGGCGGAAACCTACAAGAACCAGATAATAGAAAAATATCAGTTATAACAGATAATTGAGATCAGAACCCAGCAAGCGCTGGGTTCTTGTTGTTTGAAATTACGTTATACTCCCAGCGTTAGTTACGGAATCAAGAGCACTATGAACGCACAACCTCAAGTTAATCTACTCTCGCGCCTTCGCTACGGCATGGAAGGTTACAGTCCTAAGTTAAAGACGGTGGCTGATTTTATCGTATCTAACGCTGATAGTGCTCAGTACTTTACTATCACTGAGTTAGCAAGAGATACCATGACCAGTGAAGCGACCGTGATTCGCTTGTGCCGAGACTTAGGTTTTAAAGGCTATTCTGATTTTCGTATGGCGTTGGCGATTGAAATAAGCCAACCACAAACTAAGAAAAGTAGCGATGTGCCAAAAGAAGATGGTGATCGAATTGATGATGCCACCCAAAGTGCCATTACCAGTTTGCAAGACACTAGTGCACTGATTGACCGCAAACAGATTGACCGTATTTGTCAGATGATTCACCAAGCTGACAACATCCACTGTGTTGGTGTTGGCGCATCTAGCATTGTAGGGCGTTATTTGTCGTTTCGGTTAACTAGAATTGGCAAAACCTCGACCATGTTTGAAGATACTCATATCGCCGCAATGCGTGCGATCAAATCGAAACCAAGTGATTTATGGTTTGCGATTTCAAGCTCTGGCTCCACCAAAGATGTCGTCTACGCAGCGACCCGAGCTAAGAGCCAGCAATCACCTGTAGTGAGTTTGACCAACATTCGCCATAGCCCGTTGTCGGTCTCTTCTGATGAGGTGCTAGTGGCAGCAAGACCTGAAGGTCCATTAACTGGCGGTGCATTTGCCTCTAAAGTCAGTGCCTTGCTATTGGTTGATATTCTGATTAATCAGCTGGTGGCAGAACATGAAGAGTACGCGGAATCTGTCAAAGATACCGCTGAAGTGACCATGGCTTTCATGGTTTAAACCTTTCCCTAATCTACGGCTTAGAACTTGCCACGTAATCAGACGTAAAAGCTAAGCCGCTATTTCTTGAGTTTTCTCACCAAAAAAAGCCCCGATAACGGGGTTTCTTAAAGGCAGTGAATTTGAGTTTTAAATTAAAGAACCGCTAGGGTGTCTTCCATCGCTAGGCGTGCTTTAGTTCAGTGTGATGCTTCTTTTGCATGCGGTCGGTTAATGTTGGTTTACTTCAACGTGTTCAAAGTGACTGGCCGAATGAACAACTGATACCAAACTGATACCATATTTATATAATATATCGTGCTATATTACGTCCAAATCTCACTGTTGCATCGCTTCGTTTGTAGCGCATGCAATAAGTATGACTCGTACTATTTAGTGCAAGGAAGACGTATGAATATCAAATACATTAGCTTGCTGTTGCCGATTATCACCTTAGCTGGGTGTGGCGGTAGCGATGGCGGCACAGCTGGCCCAGTTACCCAAGAAGAGTTAGCTAATCTTATCTCTAGCGGCAATCTTGAAGCGATTGAAAGCGCTGACACTTCACAAATCACCGACATATCTGGTTTGTTCGCAGGATCCGATTTAAACCCAGACCTATCGGGTTGGGACACCTCAAACGTAGTTGACATGAGTAGTATGTTTGCTGGTGCGACTAATTTTGATGGCGACCTATCTAGCTGGGATACTTCTAGCGTAACTGACATGAGTGGCATGTTTGCCGGCGCTCATAAATTTGATGGTGTGGCCGATGCTGATTTGGCATCCGCTAATTCGGCATCAACCTACTCTACCAGTAATCCCGACGCTTGCTCACTCTCTGAGTGGGATGTCACCAGTGTTACTGATATGAGCAACATGTTCGCTAATGCTAACCGATTTAACTGTGATCTCTACGGATGGGATACCGGTAGCGTGACCAATATGGAGCGTATGTTCTACAAAGCGCTTAAATTTAACCAGCCAGTTAGCCACTTTGATATGAGCAGGGTGCAAACCATCAAAGAGATGTTCACTGGTGCAGAGCGGTTTGACCAAGACCTAACCACTTGGGATACCTCAATAGATCCTACGATAGATGACAGTGCCTATGTCTCAGGCACCGCAATTGTTGATGTAAGCAAACTCGCTACGACGAAACACCAGGGGTTGTATCAAAACATTATTACTGCCCGTGTGTGCGATGATGAATACAATTGTGGCGCTGACTGGAGCTTTCTTGGTCATTATGATGGTTCCACGCTCACTTCCACCGCCTACCTCTTCGCAGATGCATTTTACTTTGACCAAGATGTCTCAGAATGGAAAACAGCTAAAATCACCAACATGGAGCGTATGTTTTATGAGGCATCGAGCTTCAATTGGGATATTTCTGGATGGGACATGTCAATGGTCACAAGCATCAAAGAGATGCTGACTGGAGCATGGGGTTTCAACCAAAACCTAACTGATTGGAATAAGACGATTTCTGCCACCATTGATGATAGCGCCTATATTTCAGGCACGGGCATTGCTGACTCAAACTATCTACCTGGCACTAAACACCGTGAGCTATACGCGGCAATTATTGATGCACAAATGAGTGGCGATTGGACCTTTGTTAAAGGTTATGATGTGAGCGAGCTTACATCAATGGCCTATATGTTCGATTCGTATATAAATACTAGTGACTTCAACGGTGATATTTCTGGATGGGATACCAGTCGAGTCACAAATATGAGTATGATGTTTTTCTTTGCTACTATTTTCAACGGTGATATTTCTGCTTGGGACACCAGCAACGTGACGGATATGAGTGGCATGTTCTACGGGGCGATGGCATTTGACCGGCCACTTGATTTGGATACCAGCCAAGTGACTAATATGAGCATGATGTTTTATGACGCTCTTGCATTTAATGGTGATATTTCTAACTGGGATACAAGCAACGTGACCAATATGAGTAGAATGTTCCATCGCTTTCCTATGGGGCAGGCAAGTGCATTTAACGGTGATATTTCTAACTGGGACACTAGTAGTGTGAAGGACATGAGCCAGATGTTTCAAGACGCAGACGTATTTAACCAGCCACTGAACTGGGATACCAGCAGCGTGACGGATATGAGTGGAATGTTTGCTGGAGCAGATGCATTTGACCAACCACTGAACTGGGATACCAGCAGCGTGACGGATATGAATGGAATGTTTGGCGATGCTATCGCATTTAACCACCCATTCGGTGATAAATGGGATACTAGCAACGTAACTGACATGGAATACATGTTCTATGATGCAGCCGATTTTGACCAAGATATCTCTGACTGGAATGTGGGGAAGGTAAACAAGTACTCAAACTTCTACACAGGTGCAGGATTTAGCGACCCAGCGAAACAAGTGCCAGCGAAGTTTTATGTAGCGCCTTAACTTTGCTGATGTCTCGATAAAACGATCACTTAAACACAACAAGAGCCAGCGAAATGCTGGCTCTTTGCGTTATTAATTCTGCTATCTGTTTTCGATACTTTTGGCAAAGATAGGGCAATTTACAGTGTGAATTTTGATTGCTTGTTGATCATGTCTAACACGGGTTTGGCGATTGCATCAGCAAACCGATGGTGATGCTCTGCATGCCAGTGAATCCCCTCTTGTGGGCTTGATTCAGCGGCAAGCGCCGCATTGAAGTAACGCACATCCAGCTCTGCCGCGCGCACTTGGTAGTGCTTATCGAGTTGCTGGGATTTTTCTGCACCGCCCTCAAAACCGGTTTGGGCAAAACCTACCTCATAGATTGGCGGAGGGCATACCAGCAGTACGTGCTCACTCGGGCTGGCTGGTTTTGTGTTGTGCAGTGCTTGTTTTACCAGTTGCGCAGCGCCTTGAGAAATCTCTGCAGCGGTTAAATTGAGCTGGCTTTGTAGATCGTTTGTGCCGAGCATGATGATGACAATATTCGGTTGGTACTTGTCTAAACACGATAAAAAGTCGCCCAAACCGGATTGTGGATTATGGATAGACTGGTGAAAACCGGTTGTTCTTCCCGGTAGCCCCTCTTCAATCACTTGCCAGCCTTGTGGCAGTTGTTTAGCAAGCAAAGATGTCCAACGTATCGATGTTTGGTAGCGCCCGCCAGAGAGTGGTACGTAACCCCATGTATTGGAGTCGCCAAAGCAGAGTATGGATTTCATGGAGTGAATCATGGTTGCGATAGTGAGCTGATACAATAAGGTAATTTGCGCTGTATGCCTAGCTCTCGCTCTAGATCAAAAAAAGCCCCGATAATGGGGCTTCAAACTACTGATTAAGGGGATAGAAATATGGGATATGCATTGTGCTGCAAAAATCTTCCCTCAACATTACGAACTTGAAATGGTAACAAAGAGCTTTAGGCACCATTTTTGATTATGGATTCGGCGTAAATGTCAGCTCTTGCGTAAATACAGGGGTATCGATGAAAATATTTTGCCCCCAATCCCATGCACTTAAAGTTGCGTTGATGGAATCATTAGCGTTGATATCTGTAATCTTAATGACAGCCGAAATCACACGTTCTTCTACATCCCATTCTTTGCCCGTTGCGTTGCAATTGACGTTGAAGTAGAGATCACCTGCTGGTTCGAAGGTGAGATCTAACGATGCTGAATTTACTGTCGTGATGTAGTCGCGGTAGCCAAAGTCACAGCTAGTGCTATCAGGAATATTGAGTTCTTTATTAAATGAAAAACTACCATCTTGTTTAAAGATACTTGATAACAATGCGGTTAGTTTGTCCTTGTCTAATTTTGGCTCTGCGGAGCTGTCTAAGACAGGTTCTGTAGATATGACATTCCAAGTTATGTTTGAATTAAATACATTACTTGTAAATGCTTTGCGGTGTTCTTGGCTACCGTTGACTTCAGTTGTCATATCTGTCGCGAATGATGTGCTATTTAAACCGCTGATAGTATATTCAATACTTACGTCTAAAAATGGACTATTTTCATTTGTTGGAGATGTATCAGAAGCACCTTCAAAGTGATTTATATCTACTTGAGCTGTAAGCGTTGTGTTGTCAGTGCTCAATTGAATATTCTGATTAATTAATTCAACTTTTTGATTGTTGTTGAGATAAGGAAGATTCGTTTCGATAAAGTTACCGTTGAATAGCTCTAAATGAGAAACATCCATTAAGTAGTGTTGCTCGCTGATGCTTTTTCCATCTCGAGAATCGTAACTACGATGAACAAAACTACTCGTTCTGCTTTTCCAATTGGAAGGGTTTACTTGGTCGAAATAGCGCAGTGAGCTAAGGCCAAAGTCCAACTCTGGCGTATAGTTACCCCACTGTGGATTATGTTGTTGCTTAAGTTCGGTATTGTCAGTAAAACTGGTATTTGTCTCTACTGAATTGAACACATTTTTAGGTGGATTTAGGGTGTTAAATGTTTTTGCACTCCAATCTTTTTTCTTGGTGGTAGAGAAAGTTCCGTCTTTCGCGGTAGAGCTTTCACGTTCTTCATAGTGGTATGGCTTTTCTAAATTACTTAAAGTCCAATCGTTATAGTCGTCTGTAGGATCACTTGGAGTACTATTGTTTAGCTTGTTAGGGCCAAAGAATTGGACTTTTTCACTTGATACTGATCGGTTGTCAAATTCATTTTTCTCGAAGAAATCGATACAGTTATTCAGTTTGACAGATTCACCACGTTCAATCTGACTCAAAGTTTTAGCTAGTTCACCCTCTGGACAGTCATATTTGCGATTATAATCATCCCACCCATGCCAGCCACTTTCGTCATAAACTGTGTAGCCATTGCTTAGTGTTTTATTGTCGTTAAAGTCCAAGCGACGAATCAATTCTCCAACAAAGTTAAAAGGTTCATGACCAGTAATTGGGCTAGTATTTTGATATGAGGAATAATCATATTTCCAAATAGTTTCAATTTGCTGTTGAGTTTCTGTGAGCCATGTTTTCTTCTCTCTGAACCAGTTAAACACTGTAGTTTCAACATCAGAACGATCGTCAGGGTTAGCCTTCCAATAAGTTTTTTCAACCTCTGTATAGTCATGGCCGTTTGAGTCTGTACAGTTTTGAATGGTACCTTCGTACTTAACGAAAATCAGCTCGCCCAAATGATGGTTATAGCTATATTCGAATCCAACTAATGCTTGACCGGTACAGCCGGGTGCTAAGTTTAAGTTGGCTGTCGCCTCTGCTTGTAGAGTCAGCTCATCATTAGCCATCTGGGCCGTTTGAATGAGCGATGAATCGTTTTCTTGAATGTAGTTGCTATTTAAATCTTGCACGTTAATTTGCAAGTTTTCAGCGATAGTGATTTTGGCATCCGCAACTATAGCGTCGGTTGTTTCGACAGGATTGAGAAAACGTACTTCATCGACAATTTTGGTCGTGAGCGGTGAAACGAGAGTATCTGCTTCTACGAAAGCCGCGTAAGTAACCTCTGCTTGCGTTGCAGATATCGAAGTAGTTGGTGATAAAGGGGTAACTGAAATCGTTGGTTTCACCAAACTTTGGTATCTATCTTCTGCAATGTTTAACGTATATTGACCATTCACGTCTGTAGTAGTTTTGAATGACTCCTGTGAACATTCAGAGAATAGGTCATCGACGAGACATACGGTCGCATTTGCAAGAACATCGTTTGATGATATTGCAGTACCAGAAATAGTAATCTGCGTCTGATTTGGTTCATTTGATGTGCTGTCTGAACCGCACCCCGCTAGAGAAAGTGCTATGGCAGAGTAAATAAGAGAATGTTTCATATCAGTATCTCAAGGAATAAGTTAGGTAGGACTTTAAACAGAACGTCATGCGCATATTTTGGTGTGAGTCACAAAATTTGGATCGGGTTCAGAGTTTTTGCGTCTTGAGATGATGGATGTGTAAGTTGCGGGGCGGGTGAGTAAGTAAACAGTTGAAGAGCGATGTCTCTGCGCCAACAAAAAAAGCCCCGATAACGGGGCTTCTCAAAGGCAGTGAATTTGAGTTTTAAATTAAAGAACCGCTAGGATGTCTTCCATCGCTAGGCGTGCTTTAGGTAGGCCGTGGTTGTAGTCTTCACCATCTTTGTGGTAACCCATCGCTAATGCAACGTCACATACGTAACCGTCTAACTCATCTTTGAAAAGCTCACCAAGCAATTCTGAATCAACGCCTTCCATCGTAGTAGAATCAATGCCTAGACGCGCAAGAACGTGCAGCGTGTTACCTAGCGCAAGGTAAGTTTGTGCTTTAGTCCAGTTGCCGTTGTAACCTGTTTCGTCAGTGTTAGCTTCTGCAAAAGCGTATGCGCCCATGAACATGTCGTACATATCTGCTGGCAGGTGACCAGAAGAAACTTCAGCGTCCACGCGTTTTGCAAATTTTTCTTTGGTTAGCTTTGGATCGTATGCAAATAGAATCGTGTGTGATGCTTCTTTTGCATGCGGTTGGTTAAACTGGTGTTTGTTAGCAAAGCTATCGTGGAATTTTTGTTTTGCTTCGTCGCTTTCAATCACAATGAATTTCCAAGGCTGTGAGTTGATAGAAGAAGCTGATAAACGGATTGCTTGATAGATAACATCAAGGTCTGCCTGAGGGATACGCTTGGTTGCGTCGTAGCGTTTAGCAGTGTAACGAGATTCTAGGTCAGCAATAATTGGATGAGTCATTTTCGTACCCTTTATGATTGTTAGATGGCATTTGCCGTTTCGATGCAGGCATTCTAACGAGCGGGTCTGAAAGGAAAAACTAGCGATTGATTGAAACATTATCAATGGAATATTGATAATCAAGCGAAGCCGTACTCCACTTGATTATCAGCCTGTATTTAGAGGATAAATTTCACTTTCTTTTGCAACATCATTAATGGTAGAGCGAACAATACCGTCAACAGCGCAGTAATGATTGCTAAGGTATTGAGATTGAAATGGAAGAAATGGCCGCTGAACTTAATCCAAAAAGGATGAGTAAAGTAAATGGCGCTCGACAATACGGTGAAAAATGAATGATGAGTACTCAGTTTACTTGATGCAGCAAGTAAGAAAATTGCCGGACAAACAAGTATCAGAGATGCGATGTTATCAAATCCTTTCGGTTCGAGCGTATAGCGAAAGTAATACCAAGATTCGGCAAGCAGAAGGCCAATACCCAAGATGGCCGCCAAGCCAAAATAGTATCGCGGAAGCGCTTGGGCGATGTTAAATCGTCGAATGAGATGACCAAGGAAAAAGAACGGAAAACCTAAAAATAGGAAGTTGCGGTGAGTGTGTGAGCTGCTGGCTAATTGAGCTAACAGTGGGTGTTCAAACCAATGGTATGCCCCTGCGTATTGAATTGAAACTCCGATACTAAACAATACAAAAGCGACCACTGCACCAAGCTGCGGTTGGTTACGCAGCAAGTAACAAATCACGCCTGCACCTAACATCGCGGGCAAGTACCAAAGGTGCATGTAGCCAAATAGGCAAATTCTAATCAGGTAGGCGATATAGCCGAGGGTGATCGGCTGCGGGTAGAGCCAAAAGTAGACGTAAAATAATGTCCAGAATAGATAAAGGATCATGAGTCTTTTTACCCATTTGAACAAGTTTTGCGTCGTGGTTATTTGGCTAAAATAAAATCCGCCAATTAAAAAGAAAATCGGTACTGCAATACGAAATAGCCCTTGAGTGGTGAGAATGTAGCTGGCTATGTGAGTGTCAGAAAAAATCTTACAGTGTATTCCAACAACCATTAACGCCAAGATAACCTTGAGGCAGTCCAGTGCGAGATTTCGAGTGTTCATCGAGTCCATCCTGTTCGAAAAATCTCGAATATGTCATTGCAATAATCGAGATACAATGGATGGTTTTTTGTACGGTTTTAAGTCCCATTTTTCTATAAACCAATGGCTTATAAGCAATTTAACTTTTATCTAATCTGGCGATAGAAAAGCGGATCGATACAAGGTCTTTAGTGCTAGGTTTCTGCTTTGGTAGAAAAGTGAGATGGACGTTGGCAATACCGCTCACTCTAAATAATGATTTTTCACAGGTTGTGATTAAGGCGAGCTATTTGATGATTTTCATCAGGCCATGAGCGAACAATTTACAGTGTGAATTGAAAAGAGCAGCGCGATGGCTGCTCTTTTAATCTGATAGATGGGGTTAGTAGCCCATCAGTTTTAGCAAATCTTCAGCGGTACTGATTGCTTCTTTGCGGTTTGCAATATTGAGCTTTTGATACAAGTTGCGAATGTGAGTCTTGATGGTGGTGGCGGCCACATCCAACTCTTGCGCGATTTGTTCATTACTAAAGCCTGAATAGATCAGACCAAGTACCTGCCATTCACGTTGAGTTAGTGGGCTAGTGCGCACAAGCTCAGGAATGTTAGGGTGGTTGACCAATTTCTCGACAAACTCTTCGTCAAAGTGCACTGAGCGGCTACGTTGCGTGGTAGAGATATCTCTCATGAGCTGCTGCGCTCGGTGGCGTTCTAAATCACCGAGTTCAGACTTGTTGCTGATCTTTTCTAATAGATGGCCAATACGCGCGCCATCGACCAAGTAGTTGCCCAAAATGCCGGTTTGATTGGTTAGCTCAAGAGCGTCTTTAAGCATCTGCTTAGCCACGTCATCTTGTTTGAGCTCTTTGGCTAATACTGCTTGCACAATCATGTTGCGGTTGGTGTCGGTAATCAATTGGTTTTGATCGGCTTGCTGTTGCAAGAAACTCAAGGTTTGCTGCGCGTCGTCAAATAGACCAAGATTGATTTGCGCACGAGCAATATTGCGCCATTGCAACTGAGTAAAGTGGTTACAGGCTTTTTCTGGTCGCGTTGCTGTGTTTAGCCATTGATCGATGGCATCAGTATTACCGCGCGCTTGCCAGTAGAGAATCTGTGAAAGTGACGCATTGGCCGTCCAATCGACGTGATAGGTCGATTGTTTCATCAGATGATCGATATGATTAATGAACTTGGCAGCTTTATCGAGTTCGCCACGGCCAATCGCAATACGTGCCAACATCGAGTAGCAATGTAAGTGCTTACTTGGATCATGTTTACCAAGTACATCCAATCCTTTATACACGCACTCTTCTGCTTCATCTAATCGGTTCCAGAACCAGAAAATCTGCGCGCGAATACGTAGCAAGAATTCGTGTAAAGGCACTTGATGAAGCTGCTGTTCGTCGATCAATTTAAAGGCATTTTCTTGCACTTCAAAAGCGGCTTGAACATAACCTTGAGCAATTAAAATTTCGCTTTGTTGCAACATCGCCCATAGCGCTTGATGGTGCACTTGATACTGACGCGCCAGCTTTTCTGTTTGCTGCATCATCGGTAATGCGCGGCTTAAGTTACCCAGCACGTGGTTTACTTCACCAACGACCGATGTGGCGACGATGCGGCTATGGTAAACCGTGCTGTCCATTTGGCTTAGCGCCAACTCCGCCAATTCAAGCGCTTGTTCCGGCTCGTTTTGGTTGATGGCCACTTGAGCGCGCAACGCATTGAACTCACCTTGCTCAATGGTGGATAGCTTCACATTGAGGCGGTCCATCTCTTCTGCGGCTTTTTTGAGAAGATCACCCACATCATCATAGCGGTGCTGGCTTTGGGCAAGCCACGCTTGCAGCATGCACAGTTTCGGCGCGCTGTAGAGCTGTTCATTAGATAGAGAGCAGATGGCTCTTTCTAAGACGCTTAGCTCACCGTTGTTAAACATGCGCCAACCGTATTGGTGCAATATGTCTGCGGTTAATTGGCTATTGCCCGATTTCTGTGCGTGAGACAGCGCTTGCTGTGGCACAGATTGGCTCAGCCAAGCACGAGCGGCCATTTCATGTAGGTTTTGCTCTTGCAATGGAATGCGAGCTTGGCGCTCATGAGCAAGAAACTCTGCAAATAGATTGTGGAAGCGATACCAGTTTTGCTCACCTTCCAGCGGATGAATAAACAAACCATAACGGTTAAGCGATTCAATCATACCCAACGCATCTTCTCGCTGAGTTAAGGCGCTGACTAGTGCATCATTAAAGTGATCAAGCACTGAACATTGCAGTAAAAATAGGCGGGTTTCTTGGTCGAGCAAATCAAACACTTCTTCGACTAGATAATCCCATAAATGTGCGTGATTGAACTGTGAGACCGACTCTGCCGATTGCTGTAACGTTTTGTTTTGATGTTGAGCTTGCAGCGCGATCAGTTGCAGCGCAGAAGGCCAGCCCTCGACGTAATTGCACAGATTGCCGGCAATTTCTTCGTCAATACCATCAGTGATGCGTTGATTGAAGAATCGCGTCGTTTCTTCGCCATCAAACGCCAGTAGGTCGTTGCCAATTTCAATCATTAAATCACGCACACGCAAGTTCGCGGTGCCAAGCGGCGGTGCAGAACGGCTAGTAACAACCAGCGTGAGGTTGTCTGGCATGTGTTTAAGGAAAAAGCGCATCGCTTCATGAATTTCATCGTCATTGATCAGATGGTAATCATCAAGCACAAGGAAGCACTCTTTGTGGAAGCATGACATCTCTGCAAATACTTCACTAAATAGGCTTCGTAATGAAGAAAATTGGCGTTTTTCGGCTAATTTCAAGGCATTTGGGCACGCGTTGTCGCACGCTTTGTTTAGCGCTTGAAGTAGATAGTTAATAAATCGGAAAGCATCGTTGTCGCTGTCATCAATGCTGTACCAACCGACATTAGGTTTGTCAGCTAGCCATTGCGCAGCCATTGTTGTTTTTCCATACCCCGCAGGAGAGCGAAATAGAACCAGTTTGTAAAAAGGCGCTTGTTGCAGCAAATCAAGCACTCTTGGACGGACGATTGCATTGTGCAGACGACCGGGACGTGTCAATTTAGAAGGAATCCACATCGTATTTATATCCTCGATACCAATCCCAATGGTTGGGGGAGTTGGTTCTTTACCCGTCTTACCCCATGTCCATTTTTATTATGTAATGTTGGACATATCAGGGTCATATTGATGATTAAAATCATCGGTATTTATGCAATGTTACTGCTGAATTATTTTTCTCCGAGTGATAAGAGGTCAGACTTTTGAACAATTCACATTTTACGGCTAACTACGCCCCAAAAGTGTGATGGCGATCTTTTATTTGTTGCTTTTTTAACCTCTTCACATGCGAGCCTCCTACCAAATACACTGCAACTTGTTAACTAGCTTCCAAAGTTATGTGACCAGATGAGCATATTTGTAATCTGATGAAATTATCTCTCATCCAACCGTAATAAACCGCATCTAGTTTTAGAGGGGTGGCGTTGTGATCATAATCACTGGTGTATGTCGGAATTACGTCATTGATGCGACTTAGATCACTGAGTGCGAGGTTTTACGCCCTCTACGCCCTGAGGACTCCTCCTAATTCCTACCTAGGGTAGGAGGATGTTTAGCTTGCCCTGCCCATGCAGGATAAGTAGCAAGGAAACTAAAAGAGATTTCACCGATGAAACCTACACAACAAACTACGTTTGACAAAGCGTCATTTCAAAACAGCGTAAAGAAGCACCTAAGTGCGACTTATGCAACCACGATTGAAAAGGCAAGCAGCCGTGAGTGGTACTTAGCAATGGGTCGTGCTCTTGCTGAGCTAACAACTTTTGACTTGCTAGAAACTGAGCAAGATCCAAAAATCAAAAATGCTAAGAGTGTTAACTACCTTTCACTAGAATTCCTTATCGGTCGTCTAACGGGTAACAACCTAATCAGCATGGGTCTGTACGAGCAGATCACAGACGCTATGGCTGAACTTGGTCACAACCTGACTGACCTACTAGAAGAAGAGCGTGACCCTTCTCTAGGTAACGGTGGCCTAGGTCGTCTAGCTGCATGTTTCATGGATTCTTGTGCAGCACAAGAATACCCAACAATAGGCTACGGTTTGCACTACGAATACGGTCTATTCAAACAGTCTTTCGAAGACGGTCGTCAAAAAGAAGCACCAGATGCATGGCGTGGTGTTGAAGGCTACCCTTGGGAAGTAGCTCGTCCTGAGCTGGCACAAGAGATCGGTTTTTACGGTCACGTTGAAGTTGTCACTGAAAACGGTAAAGAAGTTCGTAAATGGGTACCAGGCATGAGCGTTAAAGCAATGCCATGGGATCTACCTATCGTAGGTTACGAATCTGACACGGTTTACCCACTGCGCCTGTGGGAGTGCCAAGCAATTGCACCATTCTCACTAGCAAGCTTTAACAACGGTGATTACTTCGAAGCTCAGCACGCACTTATTGACGCGGGCAACATCACTAAAGTTCTATACCCGAACGACAACCACGAGAAAGGCAAGACACTGCGCCTAATGCAGCAGTACTTCCACTCAGCAGCGTCTGTTCGCGATATTTTACGTCGTCACGAAGAAGCTGGCTTTACTCTAGCGGATCTACCTAAACAAGAAACGATTCAGCTTAACGATACGCACCCAACAATCGCTATCCCTGAGCTAATGCGCATCTTAATCGATGAGCGCGGCCTATCTTGGGATGAAGCGTGGGCAATCAGCTCTCAAACGTTCGCATACACCAACCACACTCTATTGCCAGAAGCTCTAGAAACTTGGCCTGAGTCGCTAATTCAGCGCCTACTTCCACGTCATATGGAAATCATTTTTGAAATTAACCACCGCTTCCTAAAAGAAGTGCGTGCAATGTGGCCAGGTGATGGTGAGAAGCAAGCTAAGCTTTCTATCATCCAAGAAGGTTTCCACCGCATGGTTCGCATGGCTAACCTATGTGTAATTGGTTCTTACGCGGTTAACGGCGTAGCAGCACTTCACTCTGAACTCGTTAAGAAAGATCTTTTCCCAGAGTTCCATGAGATGTACCCAACTCGTCTACATAACGTAACGAACGGTATCACGCCTCGTCGTTGGTTGAAGTTCTGTAACCCAGGTCTGTCTGCGCTAATCACAGACAAGATCGGTTCTGAGTGGCCAGCGAAACTTGAGCAGCTAGAAGGCGTTGCTCAATACGCAACAGACGCGAAATTCCAAAAAGAATTCATGGCGGTTAAGAAAGAAAACAAACAGCGTCTTGCTGATTGGGTTCAAGAAAACATGGGTATCGAGCTAGATACTAACGCTATCTTTGACGTGCAAATCAAGCGTCTACACGAGTACAAGCGCCAGCACCTAGACTTGCTACACATTCTTTCTCTATACCACCGCATCATCAACGAACCTGGTTTTGAATGTACACCACGCGTATGTTTCTTCGCAGCGAAAGCCGCACCGGGTTATCACCTAGCGAAAGAGATTATCTTCGCGGTGAACAAGATTGCTGACAAGATCAACAACGATCCACGCATTGGTAACAAGCTGAAAGTTGTATTCATTCCTGATTACCGCGTAAGCATGGCTGAAATCATTATCCCTGCAGCAGACGTTTCTCAGCAAATCTCTCTAGCGGGTAAAGAAGCATCTGGTACGGGTAACATGAAGATGGCTCTTAACGGTGCATTGACTATCGGTACGATGGATGGTGCAAACGTTGAGATTCGTGAAGAAGTGGGCGATGAAAACATCTACATCTTCGGCCTAGACGTAGAGGGTGTTCAAGCGGTTAAAGCGGCGGGTTACAACCCATACGTTTACTACCACGCAGACCCACTACTGAAAGCGTCTCTAGACCTACTAACAGGTGAAGAGTTCACTCCAGGTCAACCAGGTCTACTGCGTGCAACGTTTGATAGCCTGCTAGATGGTGGTGACCCATACCTATGTCTTGCTGACTTTGCTTCATATGTGCAAGCGCATGAAGAGATGGGCAAACAGTACAAAGACCAAGCGGGTTGGGCGAAGAAAGCCATCCTTAACACGGCGCTGGTGGGCAAATTCAGCTCAGACCGTAGTATCCGTGATTACGTAAATAACATTTGGAAACTGGAAAGCGTTAAACGTTAATCCATTTATGTGCCTCTCTAGCTTTGTCTAGAGAGGCTTCTTAGTTTGAAGGTAAGCAGTCCTTCGGAGAGAGCGATGACACAACAAAATCCATTAAAACAAGTCGCTGAAATGGCGAGAATTGCCGACAAATATGTAAGTGCTTGGGGCAGCGAAGCCAAAGTTGAAGATGAAACTATTCGTCGTTTGCTTGCTTCATTAGGCTATGACACCAGTAGTGATAAAAATCTACTCGCATCTGCGCAAAAAATGCATAAAAAAGATGTGCTTGAACCAGTGGTTGTCGTACGTGAAAGCTATCCGATTGAAGTTGAATTGAACTTAGGTAGCAGCGCTCGTGAAAGTGACTTCAGCTGGCGCTTAGAAACAGAGCAGGGAGAGGTACTTGAAGGCTATCTTCAGTCTCAGATCGTTCGTGATGAACGTGCCGAGGGTGGCCCTTTAGTGTTTGCCCTACCGGGTGATATTGAATGGGGTTACCACAAGCTGATTGTCGAGCGTAAGCGCCGCAAATCACCTTACACTGCGACGTTAATCTACACGCCTGATTCATGCTACAAGCAGCCTCAAATTGAGCAAGGCAAAAAGATGTGGGGCCCAAGTGTGCAGCTATACACACTGCGTACCCAACACAACTGGGGTATGGGTGACTTCGGTGACCTAAAACAATTGGTGTCAGAGATTGCGTCTCGTGGCGGCGATTTTGTTGGCCTAAACCCAATTCACTCACTGTTTCCTGCTAACCCAGAAGGGGCAAGCCCATACAGCCCATCTTCGCGCCGCTGGCTAAACATCTTGTACATTGATGTAAGCTCTGTACCTGAGTTTTCGCTCAGTGCTGAAGCGCAGCAACAAGTGGGCAGCGCAGAGTTCCAGCAGCGTTTGCAACGTGCGCGTGAATCTCACTGGGTAAATTACACAGAGGTCGCGGAGCTGAAGCTAAGCGTGTTGCCACTGTTGTACAAAGAATTTAAAAAACGTCACCTAGATAAAAACAGCGAGCGCGCACAATCGTTCCTAGAATTTGTTGAAATCGGTGGCGAGAGCTTGATGCACCAAGCAGCGTTTGATGCGTTACATGTGAGTCTTCATCAACAAGATTCATGCGTTTGGGGTTGGCCTGTCTTCCCTGAGCAATACCGCCGCTTTGAAAACAGCGCAGTACAAGACTTTATCAGCGAAAACCAAGATCAAGTGAACTTGTACCTGTACTTGCAATGGGTTGCTGACAATCAAATTAAAGAAGCGCAAGCACTGGCTGAAGAGAAAGGTATGTCAGTTGGCCTATATCGCGATTTAGCGGTAGGTGTTGCAGACTCAGGTGCTGAAACATGGGCTGATGATGGCAACCTAGTATTGGATGCAAGCATTGGTGCGCCGCCAGATATTTTAGGCCCACTGGGTCAAAACTGGGGCTTACCACCGCTTAACCCTCAAGTGCTAAAAGCCACCAGCTACGATGCCTACATCAAGCTACTGCGAGCGAACATGAAACACTGTGGCGCACTGCGTATTGACCACGTTCTTGGTCTACTGCGTCTATGGTGGATTCCAAAAGGTGAAGGCGCAACTAAAGGGGCGTACATCTACTACCCAGTAGAAGATATGCTGGCGATTCTTGCGCTTGAGTCACACCGTCATCAATGTAGTGTGATTGGTGAAGACTTAGGTACTGTGCCAGATGAGATTGTCGACATTCTGCGTGATGCGGGCGTGCACTCATACAAAGTGTTCTTCTTTGAAACATCAGAAGACGACGGTGGTTTTATTTCACCTGCTCATTACGCTCCTCAGTCAATGTCAGCATTGTGTACTCACGATATGCCAACATTACGTGGCTTCTGGCACTGCGACGATCTCAAGATGGGTCAAGAGCTTGGCCTATACCCAGACCAAGCACAGCTTAATACGCTGTTTGATAATCGTCTTGAGTGTAAACAAGGAATTTTAGATTCAGTGGCGTGGCATGGTTACCTACCAGAAGGTATTGGCCGTGATGCGCAATATGTGCCAATGGACACCCATCTTGCTCAGGCGCTGCAGTTACACGTAGCGGCAGGCTCTTCAACGTTGTTGAGCGTTCAGCTAGAAGATTGGTTAGAGATGGACAAACCGGTAAACATCCCGGGCACTGTGAATGAATATCCTAACTGGCGTCGTAAGCTCTCAATGAACTTAGATGAAGTATTCTCAAAAGCTGAGGTGAATGAGATTGCGAACAAACTGACAGAAGTACGCGCTAAAGTCAGTAAATAACGGCTAATTGAGATAATTACCCAAGCGGTTTGGTTGAGCTTTTTGCTCGGCTAAGCCCTTGGGTTTTCCGCGTTTTAGGGTATGACTAAATATAGGTGGCTGATATAACAAAATTCTGTTTTGGTCACTCAAAGCGCTAGCGGAATTCGTTAAGATATGAAACGCTGTACCTAGCATAAGTTAGGTATAGGATTTACCCGTCCCGTATGCGGGTTTTTTGCTTGTTGTACTGCTCTAAGAGCAGAACGGAAGTTAGGTTAGGGAGATAATAACTTGAATAAAACAACACTAGATAAAAAAGAACAGGCATATCGCCAACTTTCTCAGGCAGCATTTGCTGACCCATTTTCTTTTTTAGGCCCATATTTGGACCCTAAGCATGGGGCGCTCAGAGTATGGATGCCAGGTGCTGATGCCGTCAGTTTATTGATTGAGGGTGAAGAGCGCATCGCGTTAACTCGCGAGGCTGATTCGGCGTTTGTTTTAACTGAGCAGCGTGACCTTCGCTTTACTCACTATCAACTCGCCGTGGACTGGGCGGGCAACGAGCAAGTGATTGACGATCCATACCAATACCACACCATTTATGCTGAGTATGAAGACCTTCATACGCCTAAGAATATGTATCATCACATGGGGGCGCAGTTTGTTACTGTTGAGCGTGATGGTAAAACGATTTCAGGCACACGCTTCTTGGTTTATGCACCGCATGCCAGCGCGTGTAGCTTAGTGGCAGACTTTAACCATTGGGACGGTCGCCGCACTCCTTTACAGCGCCTAGATTACGGCATTTGGGGTATTTTCATTCCTAACTTGCCGGAAGGCACAGAATACAAATTTGAATTAAAAGGCCCAGATGGCGAAGGCTTACCGCATAAAGCTGACCCATGGGGTTTCTTCTCCCAACAGCATCCTTCTTTCGCTTCAGTAACCTACGATCACAGTCGTTACGATTGGCAAGATAATCAATGGCAGCAACGCCCAGTAACAGAAAAACGCAAAGAAGCGCTATCGTTCTACGAATTGCACGCAGGCTCTTGGAAGCGTGATGACAATGGCCAGTTTTTAAATTACCGCCAACTGGCAGAACAGTTAGTGCCGTATTTGGTCGATTTGGGCTATACCCATGTTGAGTTAATGCCGGTTTCAGAGCATCCGTTTTATGGCTCGTGGGGTTACCAGCCTGTTGGCTTATTTGCGCCAACCAGTCGTTTTGGTTCGCCAGATGATTTCAAATATTTTGTCGATGCTTGTCACCAAGCGGGTCTTGGCGTGGTGCTTGATTGGGTGCCTGCGCACTTCCCATCGGACGATCATGGCTTAGCCAATTTTGATGGTACGCCATTGTTCCATGATCCTGACCCACGCCGTGGCTGGCATCAGGACTGGAACTCATTCATCTATGACATGGGGCGTGAACACGTAAGACGTTTCTTAGTCTCGAATGCGCTTTACTGGTTTGAACAATTCCATATTGATGGCATTCGCGTTGATGCCGTGGCATCCATGTTGTACTTGGATTACTCGCGCAGCCATGACCAATGGATCCCGAATGTAGATGGTGGTAACGAAAACTACGATGCGATAGCAACGCTGAAATGGATGAACGAAGAAGTGTACAAACACTTCCCGAATGCCATGACGATTGCTGAAGAATCGACAGCATTTCCTGGTGTTTCTGCGCCGACGTTTGCTGGTGGCCTAGGTTTTGGTTTCAAATGGAACATGGGTTGGATGCACGATAGCTTATCTTACATCCAAGAAGACCCTGTTCACCGCAAATACCACCACAATACCATCACATTCCCGCTGATTTATGCGCACAGCGAAAATTACGTCTTGTCGTTATCTCATGACGAAGTGGTGTATGGCAAAGGTTCGATTCATAACAAGATGCCAGGTGATGAATGGCAGCAAACCGCTAACCTACGCGCTTACATGGGCTACATGTACGGTCAGCCGGGTAAGAAGCTCAACTTCATGGGCGCTGAGTTTGGTCAAACGGGTGAGTGGAATCACGATGATCAATTGCAGTGGTTCTTATTGCAGTTTGAACGCCACCAAGGCGTGCAAACCTTAACGCGCGATTTGAACAAGCTGTATCAAAATGAGAAAGCGCTGCATGAGCTTGACTGTGAGCCTCGAGGCTTTGAATGGCGACTGCAAGATGCAGCAGATGCGAGCGTGCTTGCTCATGAGCGTATCAGTGAATCTGGTGAGCGTATTTTGGTGATCACTAACTTCACGCCAGTGCCACACAATGACTTCCGTCTCGGTGTACCAGTTAGCGGTAAGTACCAATTACTGCTTAATACTGACTCGGGTCACTATGACGGCTCTAACTTCGCTACTCGCGAAGTGGTAGAAAGTGAGGCGGTTGAGAGCGAAGGGTTAGAGCAATCACTGCTAGTAAGCCTACCGCCACTAAGCACCTTGTTCTATAAGTTGGTGTAACCACCTTAGTTAGCGTGCTAATCAAACTCGATTAATACATCAAGCCCTCGTTGAATAAGCGAGGGCTTTTTCATGCATGCAAGAGATTTTCTTCTACACTGATGAAAAGGAGAAAATGCATGATTACAGCACTTTACGCAGCACTGCTTGGCTTATGGATGATGTGGTTGTCGGTTCAAGTCATCAAGCAAAGACGAAAAAATAAAATCGCTTACGCTGATGGCGGAGTAGAAGACTTACAAGTGGCACGTAGCGCACAGGGTAATGGAGTGGATAACATTCCCATTGGGTTAATCCTGTTAGCTTTACTGGAGTTTAACGGCGCGAACGTATTGATCATTCATGGCTTGGGGATTTTGTTTTTGGTCGGCCGAGTGATTCACGCGCGGGCGATTCTCGACAAAAAACTAAAAGGCCGCGTAACAGGTATGAAGCTCACATTCGGTGTGTTATTTGCCTTAGCCGTTCTCAACATCATCTACTTACCTTTTGATAAGTTATGGTGAAGCGATTGGGGTGGCCGCCCGCATGGCTACTGGTTTTGATAGGCTTGGTGCTTAATGTATTGGCGATTTTAATGTCGAGCATCGTGCTGGAAAAGCTAAGTGGAAGCATTGCTATGCTTGATGAAAACAAGCAAGAGAATGTTTACTCGATCCAGTTGGCATGGAATAGCGTTGAAACCTTAGAGCGTAAGCGAGAAGTACTACTTACCCACTTAAAGTTATCCGAAATCAACCCATCTAAAGAGCTAGACCATGCGATGGCGATGCAATTGAGAGAGTGGGTAGCTGAGCCAATCCCTTTATTAAACTCTGCCAATGTTACTCAACTTATGGAGCGTATCGACAACGCGCAGCAAATCTATCGCGATCAGATTGATGAATATTACCTAGAGAATTTAACGCTTAGCGATGAGATGAATATTCTCAATGAGCGGATTGCTTGGTATCGCAATATCGCGCTGTTTTTGCAGGTATTTGGTTTGGCGTTAATTTTGGCGCGAGACCTAGCCAGAAAGCCGTAATAGCAGATGTAACTTCCGTGGGTTATTGCCCTAGATAGTGATAACCGCAGCTAAATCGTTAGCTGCGGTTTTTCGTTTTATCCCATATGATTAGCAGCTATGTTGCATGAATGACTGAATGTCATCACCACTTTGGAAGTACTGCGCTTCTTGTTGATGTTTGAACAGTTTTAAAGGTGCGCCTGTGGCACTGTGGTAGCTCAAGGTTTCACCTTCAACTTTCAACATTGTGCCTTCAGGAATACCCACCACTATTTCATGAGGGTTTTGAATTAAGAACTCTTCAATACGCTCATCTCGGGTTTCGCCCATATGGCCTGAGATATTAGCTTCAATGTAGTGTGGGTTAATTTGAAATGGCACTAGGTTAAGGGAGGGCAGAATTGCTGCTGACACGATAGGCATGTCATTGGTGGTACGTATAGTCGGACAGGCGATGTTGGTGCCCGCACTCCAGCCAATGAACAGTTTATCCTGCTTGAGAACTGCATTTCTTAGTGGCCCAATGAGCCCTTGATCGTGCAGAAGCTTGTTTAATACCCAAGTGTTACCACCGCTGACAATAAAGCCATCAGCCTCATTAACGGCCTTTACAGGGTCTTCTGCTTGATGAATGCTGTTAACGGTTGCGCCAAGCGGGGCAACCACATCATTAAGTTGAGCGACGCGATCTTCGTATTGACCACGGATCATCGCAAAAGGAATGAAAAGTAGCTTACGTGCGCCAGTGCGCTCAATCGCTTCTGCTACCCATTCCACACCAAATTCGAGCAACGATGTGTTACCCGCGATCTTACCGTTGCTAAATAGCAATACATTCATGGTTATCTCTCCGTTAAACAACGCTTTCCCAATCAATAAGTGAAACATTCAACCAGTGATTAGGGTTAATGTGGTGGTTTAACTGGTTAGTATTCATAAATTCAGACGAAGTAATGTGCGCCAATCGGCAAGTTTGCAGATATTCTGTTCAACGCGCCTCGACTCGCTATGCTTGTATTGATCGAACTGATTGACGGTGCGTAGTGGTATTCATAGATGAAAAGGAAAGCACATTGATGAGTAAACTAACTGTGTTTTATGACGGCACTTGCCCGCTTTGCGCGAAAGAGATGCAAGCGATCAGGCAACGAGACAACGCAAATGTGATTAAGACCGTTGATATTTACAGCGATGAGTTTAGCGCTTATCCCGATATTGATCCTGATGAAGCGAACCGAATTCTTCATGCTGTCGATGATGATGGCAAATTATGGCTGGGGTTAGATGCCGCCTATCGGGCGTGGGATTTATTGGGTAGAGGCTGGCTCTATGCTCCGCTTCGTTGGCGATGGATTAAGCCACTGGCAGATAAGCTCTATCTCTATTTTGCCAATAACCGTTATCGAATTTCTTATTTATTCACTGGCACTTCTCGCTGCGGCGATCAATGTAATGTGAATATGAATAAGCGCGATTGAGGTCTATTGCGAGCAGAAAGGGAACGGGTTAGCCACGCACTAGGCATGGCTAAGCATTCACAATTGAAGATGGAGAGTTAGTTTAGCGCCTCAATCAGTACAAGCTCGCGTTTGATTTGCTCACTTTGATGCTCAGATGCTCCGCTTAACTTGGCGTTACGCGTTGCAATCGCAGCTTGCTTCTCTTTGTCTGTTTTGAACATCAGCTCTTTCACATTGATAGAAGCCACGTTGGTGTAGCGGCCATCTTCGCTGGTAGGGACTGAGATCTTCTCATCATTGATTAGTACTTTAACGATTTCACGTTGTGGGTTGTATTGGCTATCTAGGCCATGCAGTTTCCAACGTTGTTGAGGTTTACCTTGGTATTGACCTTTTTTCTCTTCGGTTAGGTACTTGATGGTCAAATTACGGATAGTGCCAGCTTCTTCGCCATATTCTGCTTCAGTATCAAATAAAACAGGGAAGGATTGGCCTTCTAACACGCCACCTTTCTTGGTTAGATGCCCCATGCGGTAGCTGTTCATACCGATGCGGATCTCGGTGTTATCGGTAACTGGTGTACCATCGGCAAACACAAGGTCAGTAATTCGCTCACCCGCAGGTTTGGTCAGATCAATGGTGTAAGTGACGCCAGCGAAGAAATCGTTGGTGGAGTATTTAGATGAACGACGTTCAGGGTTGAAGCTGTAAGTCACATCACCCGGTGTCACAGAGTTAAAGTAATCCGCTGACCATTCCATGTAGGTTTTAAGCTCTTTACCTGTCATTTGATAAACCGTGATCTCGCCACCTGCGTACTGGTAGTTGTACGCGATGTCTTTAGCTTTGATGGGGCCTACATCAAGCTCGGCGTTATCATTATCAATTTGTAGTGCAATCACATTGGCTTTTGGCGCGTAGAAGAAGCTCGCCTCTTGATACAGCGCGCTAATGCCAGTGTCTTGAATGTGAACTTGAGGGATACCGCGAATTTCATTTTCAGGTACTAAATCCACACCTGTTAGTTGAGCCACAGGGCGATTCGCCATCTCTCTTAGACGTTTGTGGTATGGCTGGTAGAGCGCATCCATATTTTCGTCAGAGTCCATGCCTTTAATTTTATAGGTGAAGCTGTCTTTGTTAACTAGAGTGAACTTACCATCGCGCTCTTCAAATTGCAGATCAACGCGAGATAACGCTCGGCCATACTTGTCTGGTTCAGTGATGATGACGCCATTGACCACGGCTTTATCAATACGGGTATGCATGTGGCCTGCAACAATGGCATCTAGCTCTGGGTTAGCATTGGCAATGTCGGTAACCCCGGTATTGGCGATGTCGTTTTCGTTTTCAATACCCATGTGGGCAACCAATACGATAGCATCGACTTTATCGTCGATTTCTTGGATGACTTTCTTCACTTCCAGTGTTGGATTGGTGAACGTCACTCCTTCTAAACGGTTGGTGCCTTGGGCAAAAACTTCAGTCATTGGCGTATCCATGCCAATCACGCCAATCTTAATGCTACCACGTTCGATGATGGTGTAACCCGGTAAGAAAGGGTTGCCGTTTTTGTTCTTTATGTTGCCACCTAGAGACTGGCCTTTGAATTGAGATACCGCTCTATCTAACGTTTTTAAACCAAAATCGAACTCGTGGTTACCCAATACCCACACATCATATTTCATGTGGTTAAAACCAAGCATCATTGGATCAACTGGCTCATCTTTGAAGGTTTCAACAAAGTTACCTTGGATGGTATCGCCAGCGTCAACCAAGATGATGTTTGATTGCTCGTCACGGATTTCACTCACTTTTGTCGCGATTTGGCTCAAACTACCGCGAGTATTGAGTTTGTCTGCAGCGTAGTCCCACGCCATAAAGTGACCGTGAATGTCTGATGTGCCAAGTATGGTCACTTCATGAATGTCGCCATCAGCAGCAAAAGTAGGGAATGCGAGAGAAAGTAGGATCGCACTGGAGAGGAAATGTCTTTTCATCATTATTTTCACATTGTGGATAGGGTTTCGCGCGACAATATAAAATCACGCCTCGCCTATAAGTGATTGAATTCAAAATTCTAATGATAAATTAGTCGGCAATTTCAACAATTTGCGTGCTGCTATGGCTTTTAAACACTTATCGTTACTATGTGTGTGTACACATATTGCGCAGTTGCAGTACTTTTCGCGCTTTTGCGAGAGAGCTGCTTTAGGCGTATTAGTGAGTGAATACTTTTTTATTGGTCTGCCATTCTGTTTAATTGTAGGTGGTCTATGTGGTTTGAATTGCAGCTATTCTGCATTGTATTTCGATTTTGGTGTTTTTAACTGTCTGATTTTAAATTTAAACCTGAACTTGTTAGACTGCACGCAATGTATGGTGAAAAGGCCTTAATTAATACGACGGTCTTTATAATTAAGGAGTGGCAATTGGCTAAATCTCTTACTATGGCGCTACTGTGTGTTGCGTTTTCAGCTTCTTGCGCAGCAAATGATGCGCTCTCTATCGATCAGACTCCTATTCACACGATGGATTTAGCGTTTCCAAACGAAAACAACGTTCAGCCTAGCCTCGGTGATTTTGGTATTAAGAATCATGTCTTGATGAGCAATGATGAGGGTGAGCGCTGGGCGGTTGTGACGATTGAAAATGAAGCGTCAGGTCGACGAACACTAACTAATAAACATTTGTTGGCGATTTTAGCCAACGGCGAGCGTATTCATCCTAACGATTTCTCAGAGTCTTTTGATGGTAAAGAGATGAAATCTGTAACGATGAGTTTTGGTTACAGCAAGTTTCCTATTTTATCAATCTACTCTAGAACTGACATATAACTGTGCGTTAGTTGAAACCGCTAAGTGCACTAGCTACGCAAGTGGAGGCCAAACGGCCTCCCAATTATTACTCTAGTGAAGACGACTAAGGCAAATCGAATATCAAAGCTGTCGCTCGGCTTTCGCCTTGATTCGTAAATCTCACACTTGTCTGATCTTCTATTTTCGCACCATCACCATTTTCAAGTTGAACGTCGTCGGTTTTCAGTGTGCCTTCAACATGGTGAACATAAACATTTCTTCCCGCTTCAATAGCCATTTCTAGCTCTGTTCCCGGTTCAAGAATCAATTGATGTAAGGTGGCATCTTGCTTGATATGCAACGTGCCGTCTTCACCAGTTGGTGTGGCAATGGTGGTCAATCCGGCGCGTTTACCAAAATCTTTTTGTTGGTAGCCCGGTTGGTTTCCAAAGCTATTGGGTTGAATCCAAATTTGCAGAAACTGCAAATTGTCAGTGGTCGAAGCATTGTATTCACTGTGGTAGATGCCGCTGCCCGCAGACATCAGTTGAAATTCGCCCGCAGGCAACTCTTGGATGTTGCCTTCACTGTCTTTATGCGCGATTTTGCCATCCAAAACGTAGCTGATGATCTCCATATCGCGATGACCATGAGTGGCAAACCCTGCGCTTGGCTGTACGACATCATCGTTGATCACTCTCAGTGCTGAAAAGCCCATATGCTTTGCGTCATAGTAGTCACCAAACGAGAAGGTATGTTTGCTATCCAACCAACCGAAATTGGCATGGCCGCGATCTTGAGCATGTCTTACCGTAATCATAGTGAGCCCCCTAATGGTTCCTGAATCGTTTATTGTCTAGTTTGAGTCGCTGTTTTCACGGTTGTTTGTTATCTGTCTAAGGCAGTTAACCGTTTGGCGATGTGTTGAAATGAAGTTTAGAAGAGCAGGGCTATGAAGAACATTGGAGCAATTAGACAAGCTAGGTCAAATTATTTGAAGGTGTTTGGCATACGCTGATTAGGGTGAGCTAGTACGGATTTAGAGCGGAATAGTAGCAGAGCGTGAAAACAATCTAGCCCTCAATTGAGGGCTAGATGAGTGTGGTTTAGATAGTAAGGCTCACTATCTGAATATCACCTTTTTAAGCGGCGTCATCTCGATTAATTTCACAAAGCCAATTGTGATAATGATGGTCGCAGAGAACACAATTAGGTCACGCATAGGGCCATTCGGCACTTGCAGCATTCCGAGTATATTAAGCACGGCAATGTTAAGCGGTAAGTGAGCCACGTAGATAGGCAGTGTCCATTTGGCTAGCTTTTGAATCCAAGGTTGATTACCCATATTTGGATTCGCTAACAACCATAGGAAGAGACCTGTACCCCATAAGAAAGTACTAAAGTTGTAGTCAATAGAGTTCATTGCCTGCGCTTGTGAGTGTAGGTAGAAACCTTCACCAAAGTGCAGCGCCATACCCAATGCAGCAATGCCCAGAGCTTTGCCAGAAGAGATTTTGAAATCATGCTGGCGAATCATAAACCCAAGGCCGAACATCAGCGTACTGTAGAACGGACCGTTGCGGGTAAAGAAAGGCGATGGAATCTCGGTAAGCCCTTGATAGCTGCCCGCCAATACTCCATAAAAGTAAAGCAAGAAGCCAATGGGTAGCAAAACGTTTAATGCTTTAAATCGCACGCATATCGCCGTCACAAAGGCCGCCATGATAAGAGCAGGTAAGAACCATAAGTGGACTAAACCACCTTCGAGTAGAGAGTCCCATGGGCGACTGGTTAAGTAGTCAAAATAGCCACTGCGCTCAGCCATGTAGCCGTGTTCAAACACGACTTGCCAATAGAAAGGTGTTGCCATACAGATCAACGACCAAACGACAAATAGGCGCAGTAATGGTGAAGAATACGCGCCAAATGTCGCCATTGGGCTTTGAGACATCTTAGGTTGTACGAGATAGCCTGAAATAATAAAGAACAGAGGAACAGCGAAACGAGTCGCTTGGTTAACTATGTAGCCAACCCAAGGGATCTCACTCTCACCGTCAATCCAGTAAGTAGTAAATAAAGCACAGTGGAGCACAATCACCGCAAATATGGCGATAACGCGCCCCAGCTCAATGCTCGGGATAAATTTTGAATGGTTCATATTTTCAACACATTTAGAGTAATTAGTCTGGCTGCAATGTATATTAAACAACCGGTTGTGCAACTTGTGTTAAATCAAATTTTTATCCTGAATAGATTAATAAATATTAATTCTAGAGGCGCATCACGATTCCGCTTTAGGCAACAAGTTTACTGGTTGGACTTGTAAAAAAGTACGGTCGTGCTAAAAATAACAAGAACAGAGATGATCGGATAAATAATGAGCAAAGGTCGCATCACGAGAGAAGCCATATTAAGCACAGCGTTTGATTTGGCGAGCAAACACGGTTTAGAAAGCTTAACGATTGGCGAGTTAGCCAAGTGTTGTGGTATGTCGAAAAGCGGCCTGTTTGCGCATTTTAACTCGAAAGAGAACTTGCAGATTTCGGTACTGGAGTTTGCCAACCTCACTTTTAGAGAGCGGGTGATTGTGCCTGCGAGAGATCTTGGCGATGAAGATATCGAACATAAGTTAAAAGCTCTGTTAGATAATTGGTTGGGTTGGAATCACTCTTTTCAGGGCAGTTGTATGTTTTTAGATGCTTGGAAAGAGACAGGTGGCTGCAGTTCGCCATTGCAAGTAGTACTGAAAAAGACCATTGCGGTTTGGCTAGATTACCTAACCATACAGATTGAAAAAGGCATTGAGAACCAGCAATTTCGCAAGGATCTGGATGCTAAACAGGCTTGTTTTGAATTGTATGGCCTCTATTTAAGTGCCCATTTGTTTTATTCCATCCAAGGAGAAGCGATCAGCCAGCAACATTTTTGGCAAGGGGTTGAGCGTTTACTGACAGATTGGCGCGTCGCAAGCTGATAAGCTCGCGAGCAAGAATCGGAGCGGTTGATTGAATCAATCGCTTAATTTTTCTCTCTAAAAAGCACGACCGTTCGCTTTTTAGAGAACTAAGGACAGCACCATGAGTGAAAAAATTTACTTTAACACCTCGAATAAGTTCAGCGTAAAGCGCAGTTTAGTCGGCCTCAGTACACGTCTGCACCATGTATTGGCCCCTAACCATGCCAAGCAAACCGCGCGAAAATTGCTGTTGACGCCAGCGCGTACTCAGCCTAAAAATGCTGAGCCGCAAGGGTTAGTGAAGGGTGAAGTGATCTCAAACGAAGGGGTATTGACCACATACCAATTGGGTAGCGGCCCAGTATGGGTGTTGACTCATGGTTGGTCAGGCACGGCAAGCCAGTACTTTCCATTAATGGAGCATATCGCTAGCCAAGGTTTTACCGCGTTGGCTTACGATCACCCTGCGCACGGCACCAGTGAAGGTGTTTATGGCCATATTCCGGCATTTGTTAGCGGGTTAGAGGCAATTTTAGATAGCGTAGATGACGTAGCGGGTTTAGTCGGTCACAGCATGGGGACTGCATCGGCGATTGAATGTCACCACATTAAGCTGGTGGATAAGCCATTGTTGTTGATTGCGCCAGTATTGGATTATCTGGACAACTTGTTTGGCAGTGTTGCGCGCTCTGGTTATTCCATGCGTTTGTTTAATGCGGTTGTAGCCGAAGTTGAAGAGCAATACCGTTACCCAATCCAGTCGATTGATCCGTACAACAAGCTAAAGCTTCGTCAAGGTAAAACCATTATTGTGCACGATGAAAACGATCGCTTTACTAAGTTTGATGTTTCTCAACGTGCCGCTAATGAGATGGAGAACGTTCAATTGGTCGCGACGACGGGGCAAGGCCATGGCCGAGTGATGAAGTGTCAACAGGTGATGGACAGCTTTGATAGTTTGAACAGTAACTAGCAGTTAATCGTTATTTAAATCAAATAATTAACATCTATAACCGCATTATTGATGTGGTTAACAAATTCGCAAAGTAAAATATTTCCTTAGAGGGTTATGTGGGATCATTTGAAGTGCCACAAGGCCCTCATAAGGAAAATAATAATGAATAGAAATGATAGTGTTCCATTACCCAGCAATACACGTGAGTGGTTGATAAACCGCAATAGTCTGATTGTCCTCGCCGACATAGCCCTCTTCGCTACTCTTTACTTTACCCTACCGTTTGACCCACAAGTTGTACTTGGCATTAGCATGCTCACTTTTGTCGCTATCTTGTGGTTAACTGAAGCGCTACATGTGACCGTTAGTGCGATTCTCGTGCCGATAATGGCGGTGTTGTTTGGCGTATTTGATACCCAAACCGCACTAAACAACTTTGCTAATTCTATTATTTTCCTATTTTTAGGTGGTTTCGCGCTCGCTGCTGCTATGCATCGCCAAGGCTTAGATAAAGTCATCGCCGATAAAGTGCTTATCTTGGCTAAAGGCAAAATGAGCGTAGCGGTATTTATGCTATTTGGTGTCACGGCATTACTCTCTATGTGGATCAGTAATACCGCGACTACTGCCATGATGCTGCCGCTAGTACTTGGCGTGTTAAGTAAAGTGAACTCAGAAAGTGGCCATAAAACCTATGTGTTCGTGTTATTGGGTATTGCTTACAGCGCCAGTATTGGTGGTATTGCGACGATCGTCGGTAGCCCACCCAATGCCATTGCTGCGGCAGAAGTTGGTTTAACTTTTACTGACTGGATGCGTTTTGGTGTGCCAACGGCCGCTATATTACTGCCACTTGCTCTTTTGATTTTGTATGTGATTTTAAAACCTCAACTGCAAGGTGAGTTTGAGCTTAACTACGAGCCAGTTAACTGGGATAAAGGCAAGGTAGTCACCTTAGGTATCTTTGCTGCCACGGTACTGCTGTGGATTTTCAGTAAGCCAATTAATGCCATGATTGGTGGTTATGCCAAGTTCGATACCATTGTTGCCTTAAGCGCTATTGTGGCGGTGAATTTTGCTCGAGTGGTTCACTGGAAAGATATTGAAAAAACCGCTGACTGGGGCGTATTGCTGCTGTTTGGTGGCGGTATCTGTTTGAGTAACGTACTTAAAGCAACAGGCACGAGTGTGTTCTTAGCCAATGGTTTAACGGAGCTTATTGCTCACCTTGGTTTCTTCTTTATCGTGGCCGTGATCGCTATCTTTGTGGTGTTCTTAACCGAGTTCGCGAGTAACACGGCCAGTGCCGCGTTGTTAATTCCGGTCTTTGCCAGTGTTGCTGAAGCCTTTGGTATGTCACCGGTTATTTTGTCAGTGTTGATTGCGGTGGCCGCTTCATGCGCCTTTATGTTGCCTGTAGCCACGCCGCCGAATGCGATTGTGTTCGGCTCTGGTCATATCCAGCAAAGTGAGATGATGCGCGTCGGGATATTACTGAACATTGCCTGTATTGGTGCGCTGACCGCTATTGCGATGTTGTTCTGGCTATAGCGCTCAACTCACAGTAATGCATCAAACGGCTTTAGTTGCTCACTAAGGCCGTTTTTTTATTGTTGCTATGTATAACGCTGGGTCAAGGCGATAAGCGGCTGTCTATTTACGACGGCTCTCGTTACAATGCGCACAGAATAAATCATGGTTGAGACAGTAGATGAAAATTTGGGTAGATGCGGACGCGTGTCCGGTAGTGGTTCGCGATATTTTGTTTCGAGCGGCGCAAAGAACAGGCGTAGAAGTTACTTTGGTGGCGAATCAGTTTATTCGTACGCCAGCGGCTCCCAATGTCACCATGATGCAAGTGCAAGCGGGCTTCGATGTTGCCGATAATGAAATCGTAAAACGCGTTGAGCAAGGGGATATGGTGATCACTAGTGATATTCCATTGGCCGATGAAGTCATTACTAAAGGTGGCCATGCGCTTAGCTCTCGCGGTGAACTGTTTACCAAAGAGAACATTAAATCTCGCCTCAACATTCGTGATTTTATGGAAACGATGCGCAGCAGCGGTATTCAAACCGGTGGCCCTGCGCCATTGAGCCAAAGCGACCGACAGCAGTTTGCCAATCAACTTGATAAGTGGTTAGTGCAATGGCAACGCGCACAAAAATAACGTTTATGCATCTAAGTTCATTTTTGTAGCTAAGTTCAAATACTTACTCATATTATCCAGTTAAGTTGTCTACTGAGTTAGCGAGGTAGACAACATGAGCACCATCCCCACCACCAAATCCCAGTTACTAGAAGCCATCAATCAAGCATTTAATAAACTGATGGCCGATTATCAAACCATACCCGACGCTCTCTGCCGAGAAATCGGTGTCGAAGGCAACATCAAAGGGACACAAGTCTCGGTTGCTGATACGGTGGCCTATCTAATTGGCTGGGGGCAACTTGTTTTAAAATGGCACCAACGTGAAGCGCAAGGCCTTGAGGTAGACTTTCCAGAAACGGGTTACAAATGGAATCAGCTTGGGGCGTTGGCTGAGCATTTTCACCGCCAGTATCACGATTGGGCATACAGCGATTTACTCTACGAGTTTGAATGCACCACTCAGGCTCTGTTAGATCTGATTGAAAGCAAAACCGATCATCAGCTTTATCATCAACCTTGGTATCAGCAATGGACCATGGGAAGAATGATTCAGTTCAATACTTCCTCCCCAATGAAAAATGTCCGCACTAAAGTGCGTAGATTCAAGCGTCAACACCTTGCGCTGCCATAGTCTCCCGCGTTGACATGGCTTTAACTCTATAAATTCATGTTATTTTTAGTGATTTTTCTCACTAATTGGACGTAATTGTTTGTTCCGAGCGTATTTTATTCTTTATCTGTTGTATTTTAGGTCAACAGATAAAAACCGTATCCGATTGATATGGTTTAAAAAACGAAAATAAAAACAGTACCAGTCTGGAAAAGCAATGTGGTGATTTCGAACTACAACACGGTTGTATTCCAAGGAGAGAAAAGTGGAAAACAAGTGGGAAGAATTTGCCAAAAATTTCGAAACCAGCAACAACTATGTTGTTGGTATTAAAGACATAAAGCGCGTTAAGCAGCGCTTGAAAAAACATACCGACGTTGGTGCCATGTTAGAGCTGGGTTGCGGCAACGGCACTTATACAGAGTGCTTTGTTGAGCAAGCAGAGCGAATAGTGGCTACCGATCTCTCTCAACCTATGCTTGAAGTGAGCAAAATTCGCTTTGAGAACGAGCCGAAAGTGATCGTTGAGCAAGCTGATTGCTTTGCTCTGCGCTATGAAGACAACAGTTTTGATACTGTGTTTATGGCGAATTTGCTGCATGTCATTCCTAACCCTGTCAGCGCACTTGAAGAGTGTTTACGTGTGTTAAAGCCCGGAGGCCAACTGATTGGTGTCAGTTTTACTCTGCATAATATGAATTGTTTCAATAAGCTGCGCCTTAAATACCGCTACTGGCGCAAGTATGGCTTCAAGAGCAATAACACGGCCGTGATGACACCCGTGCTCGCCCATGAGCTAGCGGCGACTGCAGGCTTTCAAGATGTCAGTACTGAGATGCACGGTAAGCGAGTAAAAGCGGTCTATTTCACCGCCTTTAAATTGGATGAATGAGTTAAGTGAGTAATATCCATCGATGAGTGATGTCTACGATCGCGAGATCTCTTTGCATTATGCGGCTTATCGTCCGCCGATTCATAACATGATCATAGCGCAGTATCTTGCTCAGCTAGAACCGTTTAATCAGGGGCTCGATATTGGCTGCGGTGCAGGAGCATCCACTTTAGCTATAGCTCCTATCTGCCAGCAAGTGGTTGGCATTGACCCAAGTGAAGCGATGATCGAGCAAGCAAAGCCAGCCAAGAACATTAGTTATTTGGTCGGGACGGGCGATGATATCTCTTTGACAAGCGGCAGCGTGGATCTGGTGACGTTTGCCGGCTCATTACCTTACGCAAAGTCAGCGCCTTTGATTGAAGAATTACGCCGCGTATGCAGCCCTAATGCTAGGGTAGTGGTGTATGACTTTGAAGTGCAATATCAAACATGGTTAGATTTGCTTGGCGTTGAAGTGGCGCCGAGAACCTCCGATTATAACCATGCAATCAACTTCGATGATTGCCCAGAATTTACACCAATCGCAACTAAAAAAGAGCGGCTGCTTTTACCGGTTGAGGTTACTCAACTGGCGCATTTGCTCTGTTCCTCTGAAAAGAGATACGTTGGCTTAAAGCAGCGCTTTGGTCAGGCAAACTGTTTTGAGTTGTTGGTGCAAGCGCTAAAAGCACAGTGCTCACACCAAGCTGATTTCATTGAGCTTGAAATTGATTGTTATTATTCGGCTTATCTCATTAATACTGATTCGCCATCTGAATAACTTAGCGCAACCCGAGTAAGTAGTAGCAACCTAATTCGCAATCTTCTGATTGCCATACCATAGGAAACAAAGCCGTTTCTTTTAGTAATGGGCGAATAGAGTCCGATGTGCTGCGAATATCGTCGACTTGTAAGCGTCCAAAAAGGATGGCGATGAGGTTGTCTACAGGTTTAGATTGCTCGACCTGTTTGAGGTCATCAGTGACATAGAAGCGTGAAGAATACCCAATGAAATTGCGCACATCGGCAACATCGAAGTGATTATGAGGTTCTAGGCAAGCTTGCGCGAGGCGTTGGTAAAACTGCAAACATTTGTCTTTGTGATCGTCTTGTAGGTAGAGCAAGTTGTATTCTTCGCTGATGGTATCAACAAAAGGTAATTGACTGGTTTTAGGTGACCATACCAACAATAGATCAGGTTGAGTGTCATCAAGCCATTGAGGGGTAATGTCAGACCAAGTAAGCCAGTACTTACTCTCTATGGTTAGCTTATCTGGCAGGGTAGAGTGTTGATCATCTAATACAATGAACAGGCGAACTGGGTCGGGTTCGCAAGCGGGTTCAACAGTAGATTCAAACAAAATGACAATTCCTTGTTTATGTGACGAGATTCCATGCGCCATAAACTCATGCTTCAAGGAAGTCCTCCCCCTTAAAGCATGAGTGATGATAACTTAAATCGATGGGTTATTTTTGCAGGCACGTCCCGACTTGTTCGGGGTCGAGGTTCGACTGAGGTATGTAATGCGAGCCTAGGCACACAACAAAGTGACTGAAAAACTCGCGTAGGCCGTCACCCGAATTTTTCCCCTCTTGCTTTAATTGCTCAACCGATGAGCTTGCGATTCCGCGACAGCGCTCTTTGTATGGCGCGAGTTTCGCCTCACATTGCTGTGCATTCGAAAACTCAAAGCAAGTTTGGAATTTATCTTCTTTACACAAGAATTTATCGGCATTAATGACGAGTTCTTGCAGCTTTACTGCTTGTGTCATTTGCGCTACCTCTTCAGGGTCATCAAGGTTTGATACTTGGAAGGATTTGCGTGCGACGACAGAGTCACGATACAACAGTTCCAGCGTCCATTTCCCTGACACAATTTCGTTTTCTGCGCCAAAATACCACATAGCAAGATTTTTATTATGCTTAAACATGGTGTCTGTCCATGAAGAAACCGTAGAGCTTTGACCCGTGTTTGGGTCAGTGATTTCAGGGTGAGTCATACGCACCGTAATAGGGAACTGATGCTGATTCGCTAAGTTCGCCGGTACATTACCGCTTGCATCTTTCGGCAGAGTAACGGAGTAGCGGAATCCCATAAAATGGCCAACCTTTGGAAAAACGAACTGGCTCGGCGTTACTGTATACTCGTTGCCTTCTTTCTCAATTAGCCCCGCTTCTGTAACGCTGACGCGCGGCGCAAATTGGTTGCTGATGTCTTTGCTTTCTTTTCCTTCCGTTGCGGCTTTAAGGCCATTTCCGGCAGGCGTACCTTCGATCGATAGCAGCTTGAATTGTTCAAGGCTATCAACGGTGAGCGTGTGCAGTGGGTTGTTGAATGCGGTCAGTTTTTCAACTTTAGTGTTTTCAGTAAGATCTAAGGTGCTCAACTGGTTGTTGTTCAGCTCTACTTTGGTTAATACCAGATTGTCACTGAGATCGATTTGGTTGAGCTGATTGTAGTCAGCTTTTAGCTCACGCAGCCTAGTTTGCTGATTGAGTTCTAATTGCTGCAATTGGTTGTTACGTACATTTAGCACTTGAACCTCAGGGTTGCGGCTAAGGTCTAGCTGGCCTAACTGGTTAGAGGACAAATACAAAAAGCCCATATTTGGGTTATGCGATAAATCAATCTTGCTTAATTTGCCAGAAGTGAGATTAAGGAGGCGCAGTTTGGGATTCTGGCTTAAGTCGATGTCCGTTAACTCGTGTTGGCTCAAACCAAGGTCACGCAGGTTAGGCTGGTTTGATACATCAATGTGATTAATTGGCATCTTGTATGCGTAAAGGCTAACAAGCTCAGGGTTTTGGCTTACATCAATCTTAGTCAAATCATTGTTGGTGATGTTTAAGTACTTCAGTTTTGGGTTGTCTGAAACATCGATTTCAGAGAGTTTGTTATCACCCAATATCAATCTAACCAATTCTGGGTTATTTGAGGTATCGATGTGTGTGATGTCGTTTTTGAGAAGTACCAAGTGAGCCAGATTGGGGAAATATTTGATTTCATCGATAGACTCGATCTTGGCCTCGTTACACTCGAGAGTTTCAATTTTGTCCAGTGAAGGCTCATTATATTTGTAGACACACTGTGCGAAGTTTAGGTCTTGGAATTCAATCTCATCTACGCTTTTAGGTTGAGTTAACGTAGTGGCACAACCAGAAAGGGTCGCGAGGGTAATGGCAGCGGCTAACTTGTTAAAGTTTGACGACAACATACAGTCTATATCCTTGTATATAATGCAGAATGCGGTGTTATTAGTTGGTTTTATTAGGCAGAAGATACTAGCACTGTATGGAAATGCTTGATATGCAATTAATATGATTGATGCTCGAACTTGAGCAGTACGTAGTACTTTAGTGTGGGGTTTATACTGTTGCTAAATTTAGAACGTCGCGCAATAGGCTGTGAAGGTCAGGTGAGAATATCGGGCTAACTAGGTGAGGGAACCCGTTAGCCCGAAAGGGAAGATTAGCTGTGTACCGCGTGAACCAGATCAAGTTGCAGCTTAGGTTTGATTTCCAAGAGATAATCGGTGAGCGTATAAATAAACAGTGCAACGCCGACCATTTCCAACACTTCTTCACAGGTGAAAAGTATCGTATAAACCAAACCTTGGTTACCAAACTGCTCCGCTTGCCAGCCTCCAAGCATCTCAAAGCCAAGCGCGCCACCGACAAACAGCCCGCCAGATACAATGAATAGCCACATGGTTTTTTTAGGTAATGCGAGAAGAAACTTGGCGTATGCGGCGACAAAACCAATCAGAGCAATACCGTATGGGATGACCCACGCGTAGTAGAGTAACCCTGAGGTTTCAGTGTCGGCTTTGACTTTTTTGCCCAATTTCTCGTGGATAGAGGCCATTTCATCGATGGACAAAAATAGGAAAATACACGCCAATACCGCCCAAAGTATCCACGCACGATTTGCTGAACGGTGAATATTGGCAATAAAGGCCAACAACATACTCGCTACGATCAATGCGCAAGAAGAGTATAGGGTAGGAATGTTACGTTCTGCATTGAGATAAAACAGATCCGCAATGCCATGGAGTTGCGGAAAATGGGCTTTGTATAGTGCGCTGACTATATTCGCGAACAATAACAGCGTGATGATAGAAAGAAGTGTAGTAAGGATTCTACGCGGTGTTACTTCAACAACCATAGGATTGTCTCCTGATAATGACTTAGTGCTACATCCATACGTAAACAAAAGTTCACATAAAAATTGCCTTACCAATGAGAGACAAGCTAGAGCGAGCGAAAAACTCGCCCGTCATATTGTGTTTTATTAAATTGTAGACAGGAGAATAACTGCGTTTTCAGCGTCTATAGCCTTGTAATCACTGGATAGCAGCGACCGTACCATAGGAAGATCCTCAAAAATGAAACACTTAATAATTTAGTCACTAAACTGACATCTATGCGAAATAAAGTGCTGAGTGAGTCTCAGATAAGAGAATGTTGCAGCTTCGGAGCTTGATTACTTGGCCTAACTGCAACTAATGTTTGAGTTAACAACTTCACGCTGGAATTTTGCTTCTAATGAGTTGGTTACATACAGAGAGTGATACTGGTTCACGCTAGAACATAGTATTGTTGTGAGCGATTTCGTCCGGTACCGTTTGTATTGCATCCCAATGTTCGACAATTTTCCCATTATCGTCGAAACGGAAGAAATCCATGGTGACGTATTGATCGCCATCGGGCCAAGTTTGATGAGTATGCAGTGCAACCAAATTGCCTTCGGCAATGGCTCTAAGGAAACGAATAGACTTGTTAGGATATTCGCGGTTCATTCGTTCAAAGTAATCAATAAAGGGCTGCGTTCCGTCACCCACTAGCGGGTTGTGTTGTATGTATTGGTCACCGACATAGAGTTCGACGGCTTTGCTTGGGTCTCCTAAATAGGCCATTTGGTAAAAGTTGATGGCATTTTGTTTGTTGTTCTCTTGCTGCGTTGTCATAGCTACTCCGTTTATTGAGAGTTTAGGGTGCGCTCGCCTGCGCGATTCAAATAATCATTGTTGAGAATGAAGGCCGACAGTATTGCCTTCGGTGTCGCTGATAACACTAATAAATCCAAATTGCCCAATCGGCATTTTAGGTATTTGAACCGTACCGCCATTTTGAACAACCCTTGCTTCTTCTACCGCGCAATCGTCACAAGAGAAGTAAACTAAGGTGCTATTTCCTCCTGCCGAGACATTATCCATTTTCACGATTGCTCCCGCAGCACCGTAACCTTTCCCCATATCTGGGAACGCCCACATCTGAATGGGAATGCCTCCAGGGCTATCGAGCTTCTCCAATGTGACGTTGAGAACCGCTTGATAAAAGGTTTTGGCTCTTTCTATGTCATCAACATAGATTTCAAACCAACATACAGGATTAACTTGCATAGTGACCTCGGCTTTCTGCTGCGTTTCCATAAGTATATCTAGCTTGATAAAGCACATCGTACTTTTCATCGTAGACTCAATCTCGTTGGATCTTATTGATAACAATTATCGTTTACAGTGATTGTTGAGCGGAGTAATATCACCACGTTGAGTAAAAAATCGCCTTATTTCGGGTAGTTATAGAGTGGCTTCTATCCCAAGGGGCGGAGAGGGAAGAGCGACGATGCTTGCTGAAGATGAACAAGGGTGTGTGGGCAGTTCGATGTCTGAGCAAAATGAAATGAGCAACTTTATTGAGTTGCAAACGGGCCTGACGGTCGGTTTGTTTTCTCGCGCGGATATGGAGCATATGGATACAAAATCTCCGTTGCCAAGCAATAAGGATTACATCCATCTAAACCATTTTATTCAAGGCCATTTTAGCGCCACAGTGAAAGACAAAAATCTTAACTGTGATAGTGGCTACATTAATATGGGGTTCTCAGACGGCGAGATGTTCCATGTCGAAGACAGTGATGATTTTTGTAATTTAGAAATTATGGTGCGCCCGGAGGTTTTGCATTCATTAGCAGGCGAAGAGCTGACAGGGATCAACTTTGATAAAGAGATGGAATTTTTCATCCGTCAGGGGCGTTCTAGTCAGCAAATGAACTCGGCATTGAGCCGCATTATTTCCTTGATGACACAGCAACTAAAGCATCCATTGTTGCTTCATTCTGCTATTTTGGAATACCTTTATTGGCACTTAAATACGCTCAAAACAACGGTTTCAAAAGAGTTTCTCTCAACACGCGAAAAGCGTCAGTTAGTTGTTGCAAAAGATTGTTTGCTGTCAGATTTGAGCTGCGCTCCGACCATTGCTGAACTCGCCAAAACCGTAGGCGTTAATCAATGTAAACTGAAGAAAGGTTTCAAAGAATTGTTTGGAACCAGCGTTTATGCCTGCTTTCAAGAAGAGCGCATGAAGCGAGCGATGGAGCTATTGAAACACCACAATGTCACTGAAACCGCTGTGGCGCTTGGATATAGTAATATCAGTCACTTCAGTACGGCTTTTCGCAAGCAATATGGTGTGTTACCCAATAATGCTCGCCGTGAGTTAATGTATGATTTTAAGTTTAATCAGTATGAATTAGGCATTAATTCTTAGTTCAATATTTCAAGCAGCCAGTGAGTTCGACTAACCAAACTCACTGGCATTTTTGTTAGAAGTTAAGCTTTGCTTTTACCCCTACGAATCGAGGTTCACCTGCTGCTTTAGCTGCGTTAAACATTGACGTTGAATACTCTTCGTCGGTTAAGTTTCGTCCGTACAAGTAGAGCGCCCAATCATGAGTTCGGTAGCCGACTTGCGCATTGAAAATTGCATAGCTTCCTTGTTCGAAGGTATTGGCTTCGTTCATGAACTGTGCGCCATAAAATGAGACATCAGCGCCAACAAAAACACCGACTGCTTGGCCATAGTTAGCACCAAGAGAAACCGTGTACTCATTAGTGTAAGGAAGTTTATTTCCTGTGTAATCGCCGCCCGCACCATTCGAGAAATCATCAAACTCATATTCAAACAAGTAGCTAGCATTCATGAACATGGATAAGCCGTTGAGTGGGTTGGTCAATAATTCCATTTCGATACCACTACTATGTGCCTCGGCAGCATTCTGCTTCAAGTAACCACTTGGGTAGTTTGGATGAGGCACGTCTACTTGGATATCTGTCCATCCGATATAGTAGATCGCGGTATTGAGTTCTACGTTACTTGTCAGCTTTTCTTTGTGCCCCAGTTCATAGGTTGTACTGTACTCTGGGTCAACGGCATTGCTAACTAATGGCGCTTCTACCATTACGTTGTTGTAGTCACCGGCCTTATAGCCGCGTGATACAGAGAGGTAACTATGGCGGGTATCGGTTGGCTTCCAGCTTAAAGACGCAGAAGGCAGTACCGCAAACCAATCGTCATCAAAGTTTAGTGCCGTGGTCGGCATGCCCATACTGTTGCTGTCTTGCCAATCGAGCGATTTCTTATCGTAGTCGAGGCGTAAGCGGCCAGTGAGTTCAAAGTTACCCATAGGGTAGATGACTTGGCCAAATAGCGCCGCGTTAAACATTTCTATGGTGCTGTCTTGGGACATTTTCACTCCGGGTGGCATAAACCACATGCCAGCGTCACTGCCAAAGTTTACGTTGGTATTGGTATCTACCTCTTCACGCATCAAGAATGCACCGACTAGCCAGTTCATGTCACCTTGGGTTGTTCCGTGTAAGCGTAACTCTTCAGAGATAGATTGGGTGGATTCATCAAAATCGGCGAAGCTGATATCGTATTGCGAGAAGTCCCAATCATGCAAAAAACCATAACTGGAGTCGGTGTAGCTAGTGATGGAAGTTAGCTTAGTACTGGCTGAAAGCTCTTTCTCTATGGTGAAGATACCAGTGAATAAATCCCCTGAATTGTAGCCGGGTTCATTATTGGATGGAGTAAAGCCACCACCGAGAACGTAGTTGTCAAAGCCGCTATCGTAAGAATCGGCGATAATATCAAGCGCGACTAGAAGCTCTTCGGTGTTGTAGAGATCAAATTTAGCGTGGACAGAGTATTGTTCGTTGTCATTGGTATCATCTCTATTGAGCGTGCTATTTTCAAAATAACCGTCACTGGATTTATATTGCGCAGCAATACGAGCTGCGCTGTATTCGCCAATGTCGCCACCTATTGCGCCCTCAACGTCATAACTGTTGAAACTTCCGTAATCGGCTTGAATGTAGTTTTCGTAGCCATCCATTGGGCGGCGAGTTTCCACTTTAATCAAACCTGCCAGTGTATTTCGGCCATAAAGCGCCCCTTGACCACCTTTAATTACTTCAACTTGCGCCGCATCTAATAGTATATTCGGATTAACATAAGGAATGGTCACGCCATCAATATTAATATTGTAAATTTTGTTCATTGTGGTGGTGCCACCAATACCGCGATAAAGGGTGGGATCGAACTTTAACCACTGAAAATAAAAGACTTTATTTTATTGGGAACTTTTCAAGGTAATCACGATCTGATCATGAAGTTAAAAATATGAGAAACTCGTGCATGATTATCA
>NZ_JANAVY020000025.1 GCF_025195085.2 Vibrio intestinalis
TAATCATGCACGAGTTTCTCATATTTTTAACTTCATGATCAGATCGTGATTACCTTGAAAAGTTCCCAATAAAATAAAGTCTTTTATTTTCAGTGGTTAAAGTTCGATCCCACCCTTATTGCAGATGGTAGTTACTCGATTGTGTATGAGGGAGTAGCTCACGCCTGCTATACACCAATTACGATTGATAAGGCACCTCATCTTAAATGCTATGTACTAGCACCACTTGCAGTATTGCCTGACTACCAAGGGAAAGGCTACGCAACACGATTGATGGAAGAAGCAGAAAAAGAATTGGACGCTGACGTGATCTTTGTTATGGGTGAACCATTCCATTATGGAAACCGCTACAACACGCCTCACAATGTGTTGCCACCAGTAAAAACTCAAGCACCTTTAGAGTGTTGGTTTGCAAGAGAACTAACACAAGGCGCACTAGATGGTATTGGCGAATCGACTTCGACTCTTGAAGGTCCTTACGCTGAACCTGTGATGTGGGGACATCCAAGTGAGCAAGTGTAATTAATATGGCGCCCCTCATACCGCAAGCGATCTGTATGCGATTGAGTGTCGCCACGACCGACTTGTAGTTATGAAATTAAAAATAAATAACAAGGTAATTTTTGAATAAAACACAAATTAGCATTGTATAAACCCGTGTTTGGCGCAGAGTTCGACAAGCACAAATTCAAACTAACCATAAGGAACAATTTTTAAATACAAGTGGAGAGATCCTTTGAACATATCGAAACAAGAACAACGTGTACTTCATACGCTAGCATTGGGCGGAGAAATTCGTTGCTACCGAAATGAGAATAAAAAATTAGTTGAAATCACTTGCTTCACCCGTGAAGGTTATGGTTTATCTAATTGCAATATGGAAGTCTTTAAAAAGCTGAAAAGTAAGAGATTGATCAGCTCAAAAGGTGGAAAGCCTTATCGAATTACGATGTTAGGAGCAACTTCTGTACAGGCTCAGATAAATCAGCGTTAATAGTTAAAGACTAACAGAAGTGAGTTAGAGCATACAGTCTAACTCACTTGAACTGGGTTAGTTGTGTAAGACCAAGATATAACTAAGAAAATGTCACGATATTTCTATTTATTTTAGGGAATAGAAAAGAAACATAAGGAATGGAGAGGATTTTTTTGGGATATCAGGTTACAAGACGTCACATTTTTCTGAGAAGCTCGTATAAACTTTGTACTTCGCTTTCACTTAGCCCCAAAGAAATCCCCATTAAGCTCTTGTCACATTCCACGTGAACTAACTCACCAGATTCTGTTATCTGAACATGCACAATTCGTTGATCAGTTTCACTGCGTTCTTTTATAGCATAACCACCATCAACCAGTTTGTTGACCGCCCTTGAAACATTGGGACTGTCATCCACCATCAATGCTTTTAACTGATTGATCGTTAATCCTTCCAGCGGTGCTTGAGAAAGAATATGCAGCAATTGAAGCTGCGTTAACGACAGCCCAGTGTGCTTTATACGCCTTGTCATTTCCATTTTTTGCTCTTGGCCGATGCAGGCTATCAAAGCAAGAATTTTCGACTCTATTGGGAAGTCGCCATCTATGATTGATTGTTTGTTTGCCAACCTATACTCCTAAGTTCTCATGTATCACACCCTAACCGTCGGTGCCAGTAGTTGTATCCTGCTTATCAATGTCAAAATCATAAACCATTTGACAGGTGTAATCCATGGACTATATATTTACATCCATGGATATATAATCCATGGATTCTATTTATTAAAGTGAGTCTTTCTATGAGAACACCAATACTGCACCGTTCACTCAAGTCACCTTATGCCCAAAAAATCATGTTACTTATGGGATACCTTGAACAGCCATACCTCTCTTTTATTGCTCCAAAAGGCATACCGAGACCTATCGAACAGGCGCTAGTGGGTGAATACAGCCGAAGAATTCCAATTCTACAAATGGGAGCGGATCTTTATTGCGATTCAGAACTGATCCTTCGAATGATGGCAAAGCATAATCATGAAAGTTCTTTAATCACTTACCCTTCTGAAGGGGAAGCTCTGCAATGGTCTGAAAGGATAGAATTGGCTGGAAATACTTCAATATTTGGTTCGATTCAACCATTAGAACTGCTTATCGCATATTTCAGAAACATGCCCCCAAGTCATGCGTGGCACTTTATTACTGATAGAGCAAAACTTGCAAAGAAGATCACTATTCCCAACGCAGAACTATCACATAAAGAAAAAGTGGCGATTGCGAGAAGCTATCTGGAGGAATTGAACGACCAGTTGCATGGCCACAAGTTCATGTTGACGGAAGAGCAGCCGACATCCGTTGATTTTAGCGCTTACACAATGATTTACTATCTTGACACGATTAATAAGTTAAAAATTGCTAAAGGGTTAGAGCATCTAAAACAGTGGTATTTAAGAATGTCCGCGATGGGCACTGGAAAGTTTGCAGAAGTTGATGGTCGCAAGTGTCTCGATATTGCTCGGGAGTCTTCACCTATGCCAGTAAGTGAGCAATATCTGCATTCCTCCCGAATTGGTGAAAAAATTACTTATCGCAATGGAGGTTTTATGGCGGAAATGAATGACGGTGTCGAGGGCATTATTGTAGGCGAAGATGATAAAACTATTATTTTACACCGAGAGGATGATGAAGTAGGCACGGTTCACGTTCATTTCCCTAAGCTGGGTTACTAATTCTTAAAAAATTCCAAGATAGCCAACAAGAGCGAAAAATAAATATTCTTATGATCCCTAATAATGTATCAGCACTCCAAGGTCTTCATTTATTCTGTAACCCTTACTCCAACTGTGCGGGTCGAGTCATGCTTGCCGTAGCCGAAAAAAAACTCGATGTGCAGGTTCATATTGTCGATCTACTCAAAGGTGAGCAATTAACTTCTGAATACCAAGTAATAAACCCCACCTGTGATGTTCCAGCTATTGTCCACAATGGCAAAACTATGGGGGACAGCATCACCATACTTCGTTATATAGAAGAAGCATTTCCAGAAACTTCTCTTGTGTCCAGTGATTTACAGGAAAAAATACAGATAGATTATTTGCTTGAGTTGGCATCTAAATCGCATATGGAGTACATAGTCCCATGGTTATACGCTAAGGGTTTCGGGAGATTCCCAACTCCAGAACAAAAAGCTTTTTATGACCAATATGTACCTCATCGGTCTCAATTCCATAATGACCGTGTTGCAGGAGATGCAATGGTCACTCTTAGGGAGTCAGAGCAAAGAATAGCACACGTATTATCTGAACTTGAGCAAAGGTTAAGCCAGCAGCGTTACTTAGTAGGAAAAGACTATTCCTTGGCTGATATTGCGTGGTTTCCAACTGTATATCTGCTTGGCAGAGTTTTCGCCTATTCATTAAAAGATTATCCGCATGTGTCACGCTGGATGAATAAAGTAGAAAAAAGGCCTGCGTTTATTCAAGGTGTAAAATCCTATATGGCTCCGATTCCTAACTGTATGCTCCGAGCGATGATGAAAGTGATTCGCTATACAGGGGGACGGAAGTAAATAGGTTTATATGGTGTACATCCTCGGTTTTTGGTTAGGCTATATTAGTTATAGAGTTATAGAGTTATAGAGTTATAGAGTTATAAGGAAAAGTATACCAAAAGGGCTGGCTCCAGCCCCGCTAAGTGCAATTGGTCTAACTCGTTTTGGGGCAATTGTGAGTTAGCATAACATCTACCCCACAATCTCGAAGAAGATCGCCCGTTACCATAACTCTGGCTTATTAAACGCCTCTACACATCTAGAAGGACCTGCAATGGGCTCTAGAGGGTATTGAGTTAGTGATTTAGCAAGCCAGCCATGGGGATAGCTCAATTGACGTGGAGCAGAAAACTGTTCTGTTGTAATGCGTTCAAAGCCAATACGGCCATAAAATGCTGGATCTCCATATGTAAACGCAAGTGATGCCCCACGCTCGGCCATCCCCTCTAAGCCATATTGAATAAGCTTCTGACCAACGCCTTTGCCTTGAAAGTCAGTACGTATAGCAACTGGAGCGAGTAGAAATGCCACTTTATCTGATTCAAACCAAAGACGAGTAAAGTAGATTGCACCAACTAACTCATCATGCTCCATCGCAGCAAACACGTAAATATCATCGCTGTTAGTCTGTTCAAGAAGGTCTTTAGCCAGCTGACCTACTACCTTTCCTTCTTCTGGCCCCTCAGAGTCGCTAAAGGTCAGCGTGAACAGTTGTTTTAGTGATTCAGCCTGCGGGTGCTTTAGAAGCATAAAGTCCATATCAAATAACCTGTTATTAATGGTGAAGAACCAAGGTTAAACTATAGAGTATTAGATAGGTCAAGGAATATTGATTCTGGCTGATTTTAGGCACAACTAGATTAGAAAATCTTACACGCTTATCGCTGAGTGGATAATTTAATAAAAAGCGGCTGGATTGTGTTGCCGGTTGTCGATGGCTTGATTGGTTACATTCTCGGGACAGTCTTTGGTGCTTTGACCACGGCCATCATCGTTATCTCCCTGAAAAAGAACGTCGTGCAAGACAATAGCAGCTTTGATAATCAACCAGTCGGCGACCAAATTACGGAAGAAGGTGTCGCTGACGTTCTCGCAGTAACCGCGTGCCCATCTGGTGTTGCGCACACCTTTCTTGCTGCACGCTCGTTAGAAAAAGCCGCAGCGCAGTTGGGAGTTAAAATTAAAGTCGAAACCCAAGGTGCCAACGGCATCTCCAATCGAATTACCGCTAAAGATATAGCTCACGCCAAGTTTGTCATTTTGGCGCACGATGTCGCCGTCAAAAACGCCGACCGCTTTGATGCAATTCAAGTCGTCGACGTTGAAACCAAAGATGCAATCTATTGCGCTAGAGAGTTAGTTTCAAAGGCGGTGTAATAGCAATCGGATTTGATTAGCACAGAGAGTTAAACGACTCAGTTGGTAGCCATGTTTAAAGCCTCAATCGTTCAGAACCACTCCACAGCGCTCTAAAATAAATCAAATAGAGAACAGGTTGAGAAATCTGTTCTCTATTTGTATGTGGCTTCTCTTGGCACACTGATACAAAACAGCGAACAGGAGTAAATGATGAGAGATACACAACCGAAAGTTAAATGGGGCATCGCAGGGCTTGGTAATATTGCCAATCGATTCGCAACGGCATTAACAGAACACTGTCGACATGGAGAACTCTATGCGGTAGCAGCAAGAGACCAATCGAGAGCAGCCCAATTTGCCAAAAAATATGGTTGTGTCAATGCTCATGGCTCTTATGAAGAAATGGCAAGTAATCCTAACGTTGAAGCGGTTTATATCGCGACGGTTCACCCATACCACCTACCACTAACCAAATTGTTTCTAACGCATAACAAGCACGTGTTGGTCGAGAAACCCGCTTTTACCAATATTGGAGACTGGATAGCGATGAAAGCCCTCGCGAAGAAAAATAATGTGATGTTGCTAGAAGCAATGAAAACCGTCGTCTTTCCCGCTTACCGCGAGCTCAAATCATTCTTGGTTAACAACAACATTCAAATTGACTTCATAGAAGCTAGCTTTGGTAACGAACATGACCCTGATCCTGAGCTATTTATCTTCAATCCTGAATTGGCAGGAGGAGCAACTCTCGATGTAGGAGTCTACGGGCTTTGGTTCTTCTATGATCTGTGCCATACGCTTGACGTGACACCTTCAGCGCCTCAGACACACATGTCATGCCTTCATGAGAGTTCCAGAGTCGATACCGATGCCGATTTTACGTTTTCAGGTGACATAAGCGGCAAAATATCAGCCTCGATAGTGGAAAACCTTCCTAGATCTGCCCATATAAGAGGACCAGGCATCAACATTACTATTAAAGAAAAATGGTGGAACCCTGAATGTATTGAGATAGAGCATCTAGGAAAAAAATCGACTATCAATCGACGAGTGAATGGAAATGGATTCGAGTTTGAAATTGATCACTTTTCAGAGCTGGTTATACAAGGCAAAACTGAATCGTCTATCTTAAAATCAGAGATTACCTATCAAGTTCTCGATACAATGGAAAAAGCACTCTTTGAATCTGGCTATCAGCATTTAACTCAGCCTCGTCGTTAGGGAAAGTAAATTGGGCAACCTTAAGCGCAAACTTGAACTGTATGAGAAAATATTTCAAGCGTTTGGACCTGGAGTTTCACACTGTCAGGTTCAACAACTAGCAACATTGCTGCATGTAAGTGAACGTCACGTACAAACCTTACTCAAAGCAATGACGGCACAAGGTTGGATAAAATGGCAAGCGAGCGCAGGGCGCAACAAGAAAGCACTATTGACGTGTTTGGTTGAGCCCATTGATGCATGTTACCGATTTGCCCAAGAACAAACTAACGCTGGCAATATAGAACAAGTATTCAATACCTTAAGCTTTAATGGCCGAAACGCTAGTACAGAACTTCAAGCCTTTCTAAACAGCAACAATCAATCGGCTCAGAATATCGCCTATATTCCGTTTCACCGAGAGCTGGAAAAACTTCACCCTCGACGCGTGCTTAGACGTACTGAGCGTTTCTTGGTGATGCAGATTTGCCAACGCCTGACCTCTATTCAACACGGTAAGGTCTGTGGAGATTTGGCTTACAATTGGAAAGCGAATCAAGATGCAACAGAATGGCGCTTCCAAATCCGCAATGGCGTTCAATTCCATAATGGTCGAACACTGGAACCTCAAGACATAGTACGCTGCCTTTCCTCACTATGTGGAAGCAAAGTATGGCACCGCTGTTATCAGCATATTATTGAGGTGACGGTCTTATCTGGTAATGTGATCGTAGTAAGATTGAATCAACCTGATTGGTATTTACCTCGCTTACTTGCTCAAGTTGAGGCTTCCATATTTGATTACTCCACCACCGATAGACTCATTGGCTCTGGCGCGTATTCATTAGATATTTTCTCAAGCAAAATGCTGAGATTATGCCGCAATAGCTTGTATTCTCACGGAACACCAATCCTCAATCAAGTCGAGTTGTGGGTCTATCCTGACTGGGCACAAAGTAAAGCTTGCGCCCAAAATCAGGTGTGCATGAAGCTACCTGAAAAAACTACAACTATTGCTGGCGATCGTACATCTTCTCTACAGAGTTTTAGTTCAACATTTTTAAAAATCCAAAACCCAGCACAGTCTTTACAAAATCGCGAATTCACTATTGAAGATACCTCTGAATGCCAAGCTCTATTCCATCAGTTATCTGAGATTGGTGATAACCACTCATGTGTGGAATATGGAAACTACCTTGCTACAAAAGACGTCACTCTATGCAGTATTATTGATGAGAATGACAGCTTTGTAGCCTGGCTTAAGTTCTTCCGTCGCTTCCCATTTGAAGACTTAAAACTATCTCCAGAGATATTAGAAACCGTCGAACAAAGTTTGTACTCAATTAAAAACGAACCGAACTTTGATCTAGCTATGAATGCATTGTTAGCACTCAAACATTGGTTAAATGACGCGGGTATAGTTGTTGTTCTTAAACAAGAAGCATTTTACTTAGAGATTTCTGAGAAGATAAACAGGGCGCAATTAAATGGTTTCGGTTGGTGTGAGCTCGACCAATTGTGGAGTGATCATTTATAAACTCAGCCATGTTAAAAAGCGCTTAGATGTTCTCTTTGACATTTCACTGCCAATAACAAGGCTCTCAAATACTGCCGCACTCTAGGCACAATGATCTAAAAAACACACGTAACCGAATAAAGATTATAGTTACCTAAATAGCATTCTAACGTTTGTTCCGATCAGTGCACCTTTAGCGGAGCATCCATCTCCAAATGCATCATACTGTTGGGTCTGTTTCTTTTTTAAGCGCAATTTCTAGATACGAGAATACCTAACCTATTGATGAAAAATGGTTATCGGCTAAACGAGGAAATTAGAATAAAAATAGGTAGATAAATCAGGAGAGGTTTATTGAGGGTATGAGTGAGCGTGTATGCGCGGATTAGCGCTGGAAAAGAAGAGGTCTCGCCTTCACAAGAAAGCAAGACCTCACCTATATACTTAAAGTACTGTAACGTCAGCAGCTTGTGGGCCTTTGCCACCTTGCTCAACGTTAAAAGCTACTTTTTGGCCTTCAGCTAGAGTTTTGAAGCCATCGCTAACAATCGCACGGAAGTGAACGAATACGTCTGCGCTGCCGTCATCAGGTGCGATGAAGCCAAAGCCTTTAGTTTCGTTAAACCATTTTACTGTGCCAGTTGTTTTATTAGACATGTATTATATCTCGATAGATTAATTAAAAATTGGAGCTACTAAATAAGGCTTGAAGCAAAAGGTATCGCAGGATATGACGAATCAAATCGAAAGGAACTGAGAAGGTCTTGAACTATAAGTTATCAATAGCTCACTGTTTGAGCTAGTTAACACTATACACGGTGTAAATTAAATAGATATAGTTTTCTTTACCTATTTTTATTTATATTAAAAATCATAGGGTTAGAAATGGGGCGTTGACTCATCTTGCCTCCTACTTCCCCTTCAATCACCAATAAACATCGTGTTACAGTGCCTTTTTATTACTGATATGCATGCCCAAGGAACAAATGTGAGCGATATTACCCCATCTAACTCAGCGCGGATAAGCAAGGCAGGCACAGTGACTAAACAAGCCAACTTAGCCCTATTTGATTTTGATGGCACGCTGACCAGCCAAGATGCTTATACGGCATTTCTCTTTTATGCCACGCCAAAATACCGCTTAGTATTGGGCATGCTGTTGGTTTGGCCTGTGGTGTTGCTGTACAAAATGGGCAAGCTACCCGCTAGCAAAACTCGGCCAATATTGTCACGCGTGGCGTTTTGGCAGCGTAGCGTAAATAAGGTGAACCAAATTGCCGAACGCTACAACCAAGAGTTTTTATCGCAAGTGATTCGGCCTAATGCACTTGAGCGCTTGCAGTGGCACCAACAACAAGGGGACGATGTTTACGTTGTCTCGGCATCGCTTAGCCCCTACTTACAAGCGTGGTGTGAGCAACATGGGGTAAAACTGCTGTGTAGTGAGCTAGAACAGAAAGGTGAGCGCTATACAGGTCGCTATGTGTATGGTGATTGCAGTTTGGAAAATAAGGTCAAAGCGATTCAACGCTCGCTCAATCTCGATGATTACCCAAAGGTATACGCTTACGGTGATACCTATGAAGATAGGCCGATGCTCGCTCTAGCGAATGAGCGCTACTTTTGTTGGCGAAAGGAAGCCTAATACTAAAAGTAGGGGCAGTCGCCCGCCCCTGTCTGAAATTACTTACAAGCCTTTTTGATACTGCTTGTTGAGCGTTGGCGCAACCACTTGATGTAGTTGCTCGACGCTACTTTGATGCTCTTGTTTATTGAGCGCAGCAAGAAATAACGCGATCAACTCTGCTTTACTCACCGTCACTTTAGTTTCTGTCTCAATTTGACGTAAATCGACCATCACATCCGTCAGTAAGTGGCTTAGCTGATCAATAACTTGCAGGTTGAGTACATTGTGCTCACTGTACAAACTGTTATGGCTGCCTTTTTGTTTATGAACAATATAAGGCGCATCTTTGAGGTTGATGATGGAAGTGCGCTTGCTACAACGCTTTAAACACCCTTTGTTGAGCTTGATCTTCTTACAGCCAGAGGTTTGTTGAAATAAACACTGTCGGCTAGTTAACAAGGTATTTGGTCGATACACGTTATAGTAGGTGCGCATACCTTGCGGTCGCTTAATATGACGCATCTGCTTGAAGTTAAGCTCTTCCGATAAAAACGCGCCCGCAGCACCATACTCTTGCTGCAAGCAATGCAGCGCGTAAGAGTTGGTTGTATTAAGCTGTGAACCGGCAATCCAATTGAGCGACAGTTTCGCTGCAAGATGCCCCACACCAGCATTATTGGTGATAAGTACACTCGGCCTAACCTCAGCAAGAAAACGCTCTACTGCAAGGTAATCATCATTAAGCATAATGGCAGGGAACCACGGTTTAAGCGCTGGATTCGCCTTAAATACCGCGATTAAATCATCACACTGAGCGGCAAAGTCCATTGGCATTTGCAGGTAAACCTCTACCTCTGGGTGTTGACAGTCAGGCAAGTCATCCAGTGATGAGATTAAAACGGATAATCGAGTCTGCTCAACGGGCTCTGCCTTAGCAAGCTGAGGCATTTCAGGTACATCAATCGCCCCCTTCAAGCTACTACCTGATTTAACGCTTTCAACATCAAAGCTCGACGTTTCACGTTCTACTTTTTGGATGATTTCCGTTTTGGCATCGTACAGCTCTTTCTTCACAGCGCTGATTTGCTGCTCTGAAGTGCATTGATAAATAGTCGAAAAATGCTTAACGGCATGATCGCGCGGGTTATCGATGTACATGTGCTTACCGATTTCACCATTGAGGAAACCGTTGGTGAAATCTCGGTTGAACACAGTGTAAAGGGAGCGCGTATCGGTAAGCAATGGCTGACTATCGCATAAGCGATCTATCTGCTGACGCCAATTATCCACTACGGTATAAACGTAGTGTGACTTCTTGATTCGGCCTTCCACTTTCAATGAATAAACGCCCGCTTCCGCTAATGCAGTCAGATCACCAAAGGCTGAGTTGTCTTTCATGTTAAGCGGGTATTGGTTGCCCATGTCAGTGGTTTGGTATTGCTCTCGACATGGCTGACTACAACGGCCACGGTTGCCCGATGCACCATTACGTGCAGAACTGATATAACACAAACCCGAAAAGCCAATGCAGTAAGAACCATGAACGAACACTTCCATCAACACGTTGTGCTGATAACCAAATTGCGCCAAATGGGCAATTTCATTGATGTTGAGCTCGCGGGAAAGATTAACTCGGCTTGCGCCGATCTGATTTAAAAAGAGGATCTGCCCTTCGTTGTGCGTATTAAGCTGTGTGGAAGCATGCACATCCAAATCAGGAAAGTGGTGTTTAAGAATATAACCTAAGCCCAGATCTTGAATGATCACACCATCGATCTGAGTGGTATTCAGTTGGCTTAGTAAACGAACAATTGCGGCGATCTCGCTTTCTAAAATCAGCACATTCAAGGTAAGAAAGATCTTACACTGATGCTGATGAGCAAGCGCCAGAACGCTGTTTAGGTTCTCTAGAGTTAAGTTGGTTGCTCGGTTGCGAGCATTAAAACGGTCTAAACCACAGTAAATCGCATCTGCGCCCGCGGCTATTGCCGCCTTAATTGACTCTAAATCTCCCCCAGGGGCTAACAATTCAAATTGCTCTCGTTTCACAGACTGTCTCTAATCTTGGCCATTATTCTAAACGGCACGTATCTTACGGGTTTCAGCCTTGTGATGCGCAATTAGTTAACGTTTTATTAATCTGGGTCAATTCCATCACAACCCATAAACATAAAGCCTGCAATTGCAGGCTTTTTAAGAGAAATGTTCGCTTAACTTGCTTGAGAAATGTTCACCACTTTTTGCTCAAGCTTTTGCTTTAAATAATCACCTAGCACTTGTTGCTCATCCTCTTTCATGTACAGGCCAAGCTTGGTGCGACGCCATAAAATATCTTCATCTGTTAGCGCCATTTCAACGTTAATCAGGTAATCAATTTCAAGTTGATATACCCCTTCTGCTTGCTCTGAGAAACAGTGGCCTAGATCCGCTTGACTAGTCACGCCAGACAGTAGCTCCCACGTTTGCGTGCCAAACTGATTAACGTAGCGCTGAATAAGCTCAACAGATGCCCAAGAGTAATGTGCGTGAATTTGCTTCGCCAATTGCTCACGTGTACAACTAAAGTTACCGCCTGGTAGCGCGTGTGTTGCCGTCCAATCTCTGCCCATAGTAGGTAGGTATGGCGCCAATTTCTTCATCGCAGCTTCACCTAGCTTACGGTAAGTAGTCAACTTACCACCAAACACTGACAATAATGGCGCATGATCAAATTCAGCTTCTATCTCTAGGGTGTAATCACGCGTGATGGCTTGTGGCGAGTCAGACTCATCATCACAAAGTGGGCGAACGCCGCTGTATGTCCATACCACATCATCGCGAGTCAATTGATGAACAAAGTGCTGATTAACTATATCAATCAAGTAATCGACTTCATCATCTGAGATCGCCACATCACGCGGATCGCCTTTGTATTCAACGTCGGTTGTACCAATAATGGAGAACTTATCTAAGTAAGGGATCATAAACACAATGCGGTTGTCTTTGTTTTGCATGATGTAAGCTTGAGGCTCATCATGAATACGCGGCACGACAATGTGTGAGCCTTTGATCAAACGAATGTTGCGCGGCGAAACTTGCTCTAAACCATCATCAAAGAACTGTTTAACCCATGGACCTGCGGCATTGACCAACGCTCTTGCTTTGCGCTCAAAACGTTGCCCTGTCATCACATCATGAATGGTTACATTCCACACACCACCAACACGATGCGCTTTTTCCACGCGGCAGTAATTACGTACCTCGGCATTGTTCTCTTTCGCTGCCAATACATTAAGCAGTACCAAACGCGCATCATCGACCCAGCAATCTGAATATTCAAAACCAATTTTCATCTCAGGTTTGAGTAAACCCGATTTAGCCAGATTCACGGTTTTACTGCCTGGCAGTGTGGTGCGCTTGCCTAGGTTGTCATACAGGAACATACCGCAGCGAATCATCCATGCTGGGCGCAAAAATGGGCGATGAGGTAGTCGAAAACGCATTGGCAACGCAACATGAGGCGCTTTACGTAGAATAACTTCGCGCTCTGCGAGTGCTTCCGAAACTAAACGAAACTCGTAGTGCTCTAGGTAACGTAAGCCACCGTGGATCAATTTAGAACTTGCCGAAGAAGTAGCCGAGGCGAAATCATTGGCTTCATATAGACCGACACTTAGCCCTCGTCCGGCCGCATCAGCCGCAATACCAGCACCATTAATACCGCCACCAATGACGATCAAGTCTAAAGTCGTAGATGTGTTATTCGTAGAAGAATTTTGTTGGATACTCATAAATTTGACCTCTCGATGAGCGAACGAGCATTTTAGAAACTCATTAGAGCGTAGATCGAGTTTCGTTTGCGGTCATCATATATTTTCGTTTATGAGCGTTTTGTGTGATTTAGACACAAAAAAACCTCCACTGATCAACAGCAGAGGTTAGCATTAAGCAGTTATCAATGACGGAATTTAGCCTTGAACGGAGTCCGACGAGCTGGTTTCGATCACTTCTAAAGGCACAGACGCTTCTTTCAAAATTGAGCGAATTTCATCTGGTGGCTGCTTATCCGTAAATACCATATTTAACTGAGCAATATTGCCAAGTTTAACCATCGCATTACGACCAAACTTAGTATGGTCAACCGCTAAGAATACGCTGCGGCTATTATCAATGATGGCTTGTTTTACTCTCACTTCATGGTAATCAAAGTCGAGCAGTGAGCCATCATAATCGATACCACTAATCCCTAAGATACCGAAATCTAAGCGAAATTGTTTTACAAAATCGAGCGTCGCTTCCCCGACGATGCCGCCATCACGGTTACGCACTTCGCCACCAGCGAGAATGACTTTGATCTCTGGATTAGGAAACAGAATCGTTGCGACATTGATGTTGTTGGTCACTACGCGAAGTTGTTTGTGGTTCTTATTGATTGCCCTTGCAACGGCTTCAGGCGTAGTGCCGATATCAATAAACAACGTTGCGCCGTCTGGAATATGTTTGACTAACTCTTCGGCAATCACGTCTTTCTCGTTAAAGTTGAGCGTTTTGCGCGTATTGTAAGAGGTATTTTCAGAGCTCAAAGGAATGGTAGCACCACCATGATAACGACGAATCTTATTCTCGTCGGCCAAATCATTAAGATCGCGGCGAATGGTTTGCGGGCTAACGTTAAACTGTTCAACAAGCTCATCAGTACTGACGTAACCTTGCTTTTTAACTAGTTCAACGATTTGTTGGTGTCGTGGTATCTGCTTCACTTCGCACTCCCTTGGCTTTGCTGATCGCCAATGCTTCAATTCGAAAATAGAACTTGCTCTATTGTGCTCGAATTAGCGCGATGTGAGAAGACAATGCTGACGCGAATCCGCGATCGAAGCCAAAAAAAGAGCGCCGAAGCACTCTTTTATTGATAAAACCGCAAGTATTAATCGTCTTCATCGTGAAGTTCAGACCAAGTTTGCGCGCATTTTATCGCGCGTTTCCAACCTTTATATCTTCGTTGTCGTTTTAGCTCATCTTCATGGGGTTCAAACGTTCTATCGAGTGTTGCTTTGTCTTTTAGTTCATCAATACAGCTCCAAAAACCAACCGCAAGGCCAGCCAAATAAGCCGCGCCAAGCGCCGTCACTTCGGTCACTTTTGGTCGATGGACTTCCGTGTTTAATACATCCGATTGAAATTGCATTAAAAAGTTGTTGGCTACCGCGCCACCATCCACTCGTAAGGTCTCCAAGCGAATGCCCGAGTCAGCCTGCATCGCATCGAGTACATCACGGGTTTGATAAGCAATACTTTCTAGTGTGGCGCGAATAATATGATTGGAGTTAACACCTCGCGTCAGGCCAACTATCGTGCCGCGCGCATAGGCATCCCAATATGGCGCGCCAAGCCCGGTAAATGCTGGTACTACATAGACGCCGTTAGATGAGTCCACTTTCGTGGCAAAGTATTCTGAGTCTTCTGCTCCAGCGAGAATTTTGAGCTCATCACGCAGCCATTGAATGGCCGCGCCGCCCATAAACACCGCACCTTCAAGAGCATAAGCTGGCTCACCACTCGGGCCACAAGCTAAGGTGGTTAATAGGCCATTACTGGATGTCACCTTCTCTTGGCCAGTATTCATCAGCAAGAAGCAGCCTGTGCCGTAGGTGTTCTTCGCTTGGCCTGCTTGCACACACATTTGACCATAGAGCGCCGCTTGTTGGTCTCCGGCGATGCCCGCGATAGGAATACGAGTGCCTCCTTTACCGCCAATATTGGTGCGGCCGTACACCTCCGAAGAGCGCTTAACTTCTGGCATCATAGAGGCCGGAATGTCCAGCGCTTGTAATAGGGTTTTATCCCAATTAAGGGTATTGATATTGAACAACATGGTACGTGAGGCGTTGGTATAATCCGTTACGTGCACGCGGCCTTGGGTCATCTTCCAAACGAGCCATGTATCCACAGTACCAAACAGTAAATTGCCTGCATCTGCTTGTTCGCGCGCGCCTTCTACGTTATCTAAAATCCACTTCACTTTGGTGGCTGAGAAGTAAGGGTCTAACACCAAACCGGTATTATCACGAATGTACTCTTCCAAGCCTTGCTGCTTTAGCTGTTCACACATATCCGCTGTGCGTCGGCATTGCCACACAATGGCATTGTAGACAGGCTTACCAGTTTCTTTGTTCCAAACTATGGTGGTTTCACGTTGATTAGTGATACCTAAAGCTGCGATTTGATCGCTACGAACGCCTGTTTTAGCAATCACTTCAACTAGGGTAGAGCTTTGGCTTGCCCAGATTTCCATCGGATCATGTTCAACCCACCCTGCCTGCGGGTAAATTTGACTAAATTCACGCTGTGAGACACCTACCACATTCGCATCATGATCCAATATGACAGCGCGAGAACTTGTCGTGCCTTGGTCTAGGGCAACAATGTATTTTTGCTCACTCATGATAAGAACCCTTTTGTTTTTATGTTTATTTTAGTTGCAATTAGCTTGCTTGAGCCGACTAGGTTACGCAAATTCAAAAGGCAAAAACGCTGCCTACGCGACATATCAAACATTCCCTTGAGCGTATTTAAATCTCCATAACTTCTTTTTGTTCGTTTTTTATCGTTTATACAATTTATGGACAGTAACTAAATCTGGGGGAAATCGAATCTTCCTCTAACTAACCAATTCTAATTACATGTATTTAATATAAATTAATCCCTGTGCAACATTTATCACAGAAATAAAAATGGAATTTCATAGAATGCACTCACTTTCGAACGAAGTTCTTTTTTGCTCGTTTGTGTTTTTTGTCCCCCTACCATCGCTCAAAAACATAATGAGGTACCTCATGTTTGGAATATTCAAACCTAAGGCACACATCGACCGTTTGTCGGCAGGCAAAGTCGATAGCACATACTCCCGCTTACGTTGGCAACTGTTTATCGGTATTTTCGTCGGCTACGCAGGTTACTATCTAGTTCGCAAAAACTTCAGTCTGGCAATGCCATACCTAATCGAGCAGGGCTACAGCCGTGGCGACTTAGGTGTCGCATTGGCTGCCGTTTCTATCGCTTATGGCCTGTCTAAATTTTTAATGGGTAGCGTTTCTGACCGCTCTAACCCTCGGTACTTTTTAAGTGCAGGCCTATTAATGTCAGCCTTGGTCATGTTCTGCTTTGGCTTTATGCCATGGGCAACCGGCAGTATTACCGCCATGTTTATTTTGCTGTTCTTAAATGGCTGGTTCCAAGGTATGGGTTGGCCCGCCTGTGGACGAACCATGGTGCACTGGTGGTCACGCAAAGAACGGGGTGAGATCGTTTCTGTTTGGAACGTGGCACACAATGTCGGTGGCGGTTTAATTGGTCCTTTGTTTATTCTTGGTCTTTGGGCCTTCAATGACGACTGGCGCACTGCATTCTATGTACCTGCATTCTTCGCAACTTTAGTGGCGATCTTTATCTGGTTCACACTACGCGATACCCCTCAATCTTGTGGCCTGCCACCGATTGAAGAGTACAAAGACGATTATCCAGATGACTACAATCAATCACACGAACAAGAGATGACCGCTAAAGAGATCTTCTTTAAGTATGTTTTCTCCAACAAGCTGCTTTGGTCTATCGCGATTGCCAATGCTTTCGTTTATTTGATTCGCTACGGTGTGCTCGACTGGGCTCCGGTTTACCTGAAAGAAGCCAAAGAGTTCTCAGTTGATAAATCTTCTTGGGCTTACTTCCTTTATGAGTGGGCGGGCATACCGGGCACACTGCTGTGTGGTTGGATCTCAGACAAACTGTTTAAAGGCCGCCGCGCCCCTGCTGGTATCTTGTTTATGGTTCTCGTTACCGTGGCAGTCATGGTTTACTGGTTTAACCCAGCGGGTAACCCAACTATCGATATGATGGCATTGGTGGCAATTGGCTTCTTGATTTACGGCCCTGTGATGTTGATCGGTTTATACGCACTAGAACTAGCACCGAAGAAAGCCGCGGGTACAGCCGCAGGTTTAACAGGCTTATTTGGCTACCTAGGCGGCGCGGTAGCAGCCAATGCAATACTTGGCTACACCGTAGACCACTTCGGCTGGGATGGCGGCTTTATTATCTTAGTCGGCTCTTGTATCACCTCGATTGTCTGCTTAACTTATGCGTTTCTTGGTGAGCGTGCACACCACCAGCAGCTCGAACAACAGAAGCAATTAGAAGAGCAAAAAATAGCTGAGTGCTGATCATTATAATTTGAATGCCTTCATCGACAACGCCCACATTAGTGGGCGTTTTATTTATTGGCTGACCATTTTCTACTTAGTAAACATTCCTTTCACTTCATAGGGTTAGTCAATCACGGTAAATTTGTAAATTTAGACTAGATAAGCCTTCCATTTTTGATTTCAACACTTGGAATTATAAAATTCAACGGTACAATACCTCCCCAATTAAAAGTAGCACTACATCTCGTTTCATGGACATCATTGTATTAAGCGGCTTTATCATTGTCGCAGACAACGACTTATCATCCGTTAAGCAGGCACTGACGAAACACTGCCAATTAACTGAGCAAGAGTCAGGATGCCTTTGTTTTCAGGTCACCCAAGACCCAAATAATCCGAATCGTTTTGACGTCTATGAAGAGTTTGTTGATCAAGCCGCATTCGACTTCCATCAACAGCGCGTTGCGAACTCTGATTGGGGGCGAATCAGCAAAAACGTTGAGCGCCACTATAAAATTACAACCAAACCATTACCTAAACAGGAATAACAAATTATGGAACACGCAGATAACAGTGCGTTAGCGTCACGTTGGGCACGTTTTGGCGCAGCTATCGTAGATGGCCTTGTATGGATACTTGTTGCCGTCATCGCGAGCTTTTCATTAACACCAGATTACGGCTACGGTTACAGCAGTTACCCTTCTGACGGCCCTATCATTGCGATTGGTATCGCAGTTGTTGCTATCCTTGCTATCAACATGTTCTTACTCTATTCACGTGGCCAAACCATTGGCAAAATGGCGCTGGGTATTACCATCGTAGATATGAATAACCAACAAGCTCGCTTACTTAAAGTGATCTTCCTACGTTGGCTACCTGTGGCTCTTATTTCGGCGATTCCTTTTGTTGGCGGCATCTTTGCTATCGTCAACATTTTGCTGATCTTCCGTGATGACAAACGCTGCATTCACGACCTTTTTGCTGGTACACAAGTGATCAAGCGCAGCTATGTGCGTGGCGCTGAGATTCAAATGGCATAACCCCACAATAAACCATCTTTTAAGGCATCCTAACCTAAGGTTAGGGTGCCTTTTTTCTCTCTATTCCCTACAGAACAATTTAAGAACCTCTGCCACTTTGCGGCAAGTGACTCTTTTGCAATACAAATTAAAAAGCAACATTAGGACAAAAAGGCATGAATAACGATAATAACGATGAGTTAGCCTCAAGATGGGCACGCTTAGGTGCTAGCCTGATCGATTTCGCTGTTTGGACTTTTACAATCGCGGTAGCATTTGCGCCTATGTACGTTCAATACAGTACGTCACCTGAGGCTTTGAGTGTTTTTAGCATCATCACCGTGATTACCGTTTTGTATATTAATCTTTCGCTGATTTACAAACACGGTCAAACCATTGGCAAAAAGATGCTCGATATCGCTATTGTTGATATGGAAGGCCGCCAAGCGACATTTCGTAGAATTGTATTCTTTCGTTCGATACCAATTACTCTACTGACCGCGATTCCTTTTCTCGGCTCTATCATCACTGTGATTAACGGCTTAATGATCTTTAAAGGTGACAAGCGTTGCATGCATGATCTCATTGCGGATACGCAAGTGATCAACGCAAAAGCACCATCGCGCTTCACCGCGTAGGTTATGCTTAACCACCCATGCTAATAATCGCATTCAAATAAAGCACGCAAATAAAAGGCATTCATAAAGAATGCCTTTTTTAATTAGGAAAACGCTGAGTGGTATACAACCGCACCCGTTGGCAACGGTTCGTCAACCAACGAGTACGATAAAAAGTACTCAGCTGGCACACCTTGTAATGTAAGCTGGGGATGAGGTTTGAATCCGAATCGTTGGTAGTACTCAGGCTCACCCAACAGTACAACCCCTTTCCCACCTATCAGCTGTATGTGCTCGATGCCTTGTCTTATCAATGCGCCGCCAATACCTTCACCTTGTCGCTCTGGTAGCACCGATACAGGCCCTAAGCCATACCAGTGACACGTCTCGCCATTCACCTCTACCGCAGAGAATGCAATGTGACCAACAATACCGGTTTCATCTTCAGCAACTAAAGAGAGTGTTAAAGCATTACTATCACGCAGTTTGTTAATCATGAGATGTTCAGTCGGTTTTGCACCCGGTTCATGATGTGGGTGATTTTCAAATGCTGCGTATGTAACTGCTTCAATTGTGCTTACGTCGCTCTGTTTTTCTTGTCTAATTTGCATGCTATTGACCTAATTTCTTTAATACGAACATCTGATAACCATATTGACCTAAGAACTGTCGGTGGATGCTCAACTCTGTTTTTATATCTACCAATGCGTTTGAGATGAACTCTGACTCTTCCACCGTTGACATTTTGTGCGCTAATGGCTGTAAATAGTTGTCCCAAGCCGTTTCACTCAAAGTAAAACTATCAACCAATTGGTAACCTGTATTTTTGACCATCTCTTTACGCTGTTGGACGGTAGACATTTGCGGATAGTTTTGCTGCCAAAATACTTGTGCTGATTGGTCTCGTTCATCAGTTAACCAAACCAAATCGCTCACCACGAGATAGCCGTTGGGTTTAATAAATCGACGCCACTGCTTCAAAGCTTGCTCGACGCCCATGATGTAAGCGCTGCCTTCTGACCAAAGAACATCAAACTGCTCTGATTCAAACGGCATCTCTGTCATGCTGGTACACTGAGTCACAATGCGATCAGTTAGCCCTAAATTACGTACTGATTCCGCCAAACAACTTAGACTGTACTCATCATTATCCAAAGCAGTCACCTCAAACTGACTGTGCTCTGCCAGTAGTATAGAGGTCACACCTTTGCCGCAACCAATATCAAGCAACTTGCCTTGTGTGCTCGGCAGCATTTGTAGCGCCTTGAGGGAGTCTTGCTTTGAGGTCGGCCCCAGGTGCACCAAACCTTCAAAAATGCGCTCAAAATCCGCCATGTAATGTTGATGTTCATTCATATCTTTCGATAACCACTTTAGTCTTAGGGCATGTTTTTCACTAAACCCTTGCTTCATTAGCCAATCCAAATGCGCTGATGGCGCACTATGTTCCAACGATTGATGCCAATCTCTCATCGAGTTAAGGCCAAGCATGGAGGACAGCAACGCGCGTGCTTTTTGCTTTTGCGCTATCTCCTCATCCAATACGTTCAGCCGTTGAAGCAAAGTATCTCGATCCACTTTAGCTTCTAAACACGCTAAACATTCTTTAAGGCTCAGGCCACCCGCTTGCAGTTGCTGCAGCAGTTTGAGCCGTTGCAGATCGCTGTCTGAATAACGTCGATAACCGTTACTTTGTCTTGCACCACAAATCAGCCCCAGCTTTTCGTAGTACAACAAGGTAGAGCGGCTTAACCCAACTCTTTGAGCTAGCTCTGAGATTCGATACATATCCATCGCTCCGTCATTCAATAAGCGCAATATAAACTATGAAGTTATAGACAGGTCAACACACTTTCGTCCACAGTGGAGAAGATTAGGAAAAAGAAATATCTCACTAGATGTGAGAGGAAGCACAACTAAGAAATCGAGATAAAAAAGAAAAGATGTTGCAGACAAAAAAAGCTCGCCTGAGCGAGCTTTTGCTTGATTGAATACTTAATCTGCCACAATGGCGACGATTTTACCTTTGGTGCGCTGATCGCGCATCGCGACAAGCTGCTCACCAATCCTGTCTAGTGGGATTGATTTAAGCTCACTCACTTGGATATGACCTTGTTCAACCAACGCAGAGAATGCTTCACCGGCGTGCACAAGATCTTTACGCGCTTGCTCACCATTCACATGACCAGAACCAAGGCTTAACTGATGGAAAGATAAGCCACGCAAGAAAGCATTATCATAATTTGAAGGTTCAAGAGTTTTCACTAGCTCTATCAAGTGGCCTTCATAAGCTAGTACGGCTGCGCAAGTTTTGTCGTTGTCACCACCGACACAGTCAAGGGCAATCTCTACACCGTCACCGCCAGTGATGTCAGCGATCTGCTGAACCACGTCCTGCTCTCGGTAATCAATCACATGAGTCGCGCCCAGCGATTTCACGTAATCATGCTTAGCACTTGAGGCGGTGGTAATAATGGTTTCAACACCCGCATGTTTTGCTAGTTGCAGAGCAAAGCTACCCACACCGCCTGCGCCACCTGCGATAAACAAAGAACGATGCTGAGTGATATCGACTTTATCTAACAGCGCACGATACGCAGTCCAACCTGCACATGGGGTTGCAGCAGCTACCTCTGCGGGAACATCAGGATGTTCGATAAGGGTACGCGAGTCCTGCACTGCATACTCTGCAAAGCCACCACTTAAGCGGCGCATGTTACCGTGGTAGAGAACGCGATCACCTACCCGCCAACCTGTTACTTCGCTACCCAACTCGACGATAGTTCCGGATACATCTAGCCCCCCGACGAATGTATCGTTCATTCCTTCGACCATTGAGTGCCATAAGTTGACTTTACAATCCACTGGATTGAGCCCGACAGCATTCACTCTTACGACGACATCGAAGTCTGATTGAACTTGTGGTTGTGGTAACTCAGACAGACTGAAAGTGTCTGTTGCTGGTTGGTAAGTGATCGCCTTCATCTTCGCTCCTACTTGTATGCGCCAGCTGCGTAAGTTAATTCGTAGCTGTGAGAGTAGATCTCTAGAATATTGCCAAACGGGTCTTCCATGTAAATCATGCGGTAAGGTTTTTCACCTGGGTAGTAATAACGCGGTGCTTTCATACGTTTTTTACCGCCTGCGGCGACAATTTTCTCTGCCAAACCTTCGACATCTGGATCTTGAACGCAGAAGTGGAAGATGCCTGTTTTCCAATATTCAAAATTATCTTCAGGGTTTTGTTGGTTTTTGAACTCAAACAGCTCTACCCCAATACGGTCGCCAGTAGAAAGGTGGGCAATACGAAAACGCTCCCAACCCGCTCCAAACACATCGGTACACATTTCACCAATCGCGGAGTCGTCTTCGACGATTTCTGTTGGTTCCATAATGAGATACCAACCTAATACCTCAGTGTAAAATTTCACTGCGGCTTCTAAATCCGGTACGGAAATACCAAGATGGCTAAATGTGCGTGGGTAAGGAATAGACATAACGACCTCTCATATATTTAAGGTAAATAGCCTTGTTCGTTACGAAAATAGTAGTACAGGTGTTTTAGTATTTAAAATTATCGTTTATTCTCATTTTAATAATTTATTGTTATGAGAATTAAGCCGATGATCAATCCACTCTGGCTTAGAACGCTACAAACACTGATCGACACAGGCCACTTCACTCGAACTGCTGAAAAGCTGTTTATGACTCAACCCGGTGTTAGCCAACACATTAAGAAGTTGGAACAAGCATGTGGGTACAAGTTAATAGAGAGAGACAAGAAGAACTTTGAAGTGACAGAGCAAGGCTGGCAGGTTTATCACTATGCAAAGCAATTGCAAAATCAAGAGGCGCAAATGTTGAGTCAGCTGCAGCCAGATCACGCTTATTCCGGCTTTGTTTCTCTCTCTTGCTCAGGCGCACTTGCGCTGCTTCTCTACCCTCAGTTGCTCAATTTACAATGTAAACATCCCGAATTGGTCACTCAAATAGAGGCTGCACCCAATAGGAAGATTCTTGCGGATATACTAAGTGGAGAGACCGATTTGGGTATCGTGACGCAAGCACCTCAAGATAAGCGCTATGTTATTGAGCCGCTTAGCCGAGAACCACTCTGTTTGATGTTACCCATCAAATATCAAGAAATAGCATTCAGCGCCTCTTCGCTATCTGACCTCGGTTTAATTGCGCACCCAGACGCTGAGCAATACCTATCGCTCTACTTAACCCACTGCGGTGATGAAGAGTTAGCGCAGATAAAAATCGATCAGTTACCACTCAGTGGCTACGTCAACCAATTAAGCCAAATTCTGTTGCCAGTGGCCAAAGGGCTTGGGTTCACGGTATTGCCCAAAAGCGCGCTGGATGGTTTTAGTCAAAAAGACCAAGTGTATGTTCACCAAGCTTTGCAGGTGGTCGATCAACCGCTCTACTTGGTGTCTAAACAAAAGCCCTCGACACCACTACGTTTTAAAACGGTGATAGACACCATTAAAGCAACACTGCACCGACACCAATAAAGAGCCATTCTAGGCACAAAAAAAGGAGCCCGTTGGCTCCTTTACTCACAATTTAAAACTCTATCGATTTAAGTGCTATCAATTTCAAGTGCTATGCTTCAAGCACTTCTTGTCCACTGACTTCTGAAACGAGGAGAGGGTCGGCGGTATCAACATGTAAGCCCATCATTGGCAAACCATGCTGACATACCCAAGAGCCGAAAAACACGCCTAAAGCGATTGCAAGAATACCTAGTGCTAACATTGCGTTACCTCTCTTCGGTTGGACATATGCTACCAATTTAATGTTACCGTACGAATTCGTCAATGATCCAAGCTGTAAAATACTCTTAACATCACAAAAATTATGCCATTTCCATTTTTATTCTAAGGTTATTCACTGAGAGTTTTGTATCGCTTAGATTTTCATCACAATTCATCGCTAGTTCTTGATCTGGCTCTCACGTAAAAACGTACGATATCTTGCTAACTAATCGTATGTTTACTGGCATTAAATATGCTTACTATTGTTAGGCGGCAATCTAAAATTTAACCTTTTGTTTTATTTAGATTTCGTTTGAATGGCACTTTTCTGACGCTTTGATGTCAGAAATATTATAGTGAGATGTAGCTCAGATTACATTTCGTGTAGCACGACATTTCAACACAAAAATGTGATCAAAGTCCTAGCTATATAAGATAATCGCCGCTACATTCAAAGGGTTCATGAGGAACTGTATTCACATATGCTCATATGTAAGCAAGGATTTAGTGAGGAAATATCATGAAAAAAATGAGAAAAGCACAATTGCATCGTGTTCGCATCCAATACTGGAAAGAAGCGAATAAACAAGAAACGAAAAGCTCTTAATGTGCGCATCACCAACGTCTAAGCTGGCATTCATTGCCAGCTTTTGTATTTCTGGCCGTTAGAAATTATAAACGGTACACGTTGTAATCAAACAATCCCAATCACGCAGGCAAACTGTGATCGCCTCGAAGCATCTATTGATTGAATAGGATTTTCCCCTACAAGCCTCGTAAACTCATAGCCATCAATTTTGGTATTTGAGCCCTCCTTTACAGTGTAAAAGCCTCAAATACCTCGACGAACTTTGCAACAGGATAAAACTCATGTCTCAATCTCTAATTGAACGCTTGCAGCAATTTCGTGTTATTCCTGTGATTCAAATTGATCACCCAGAGGATGCCGAGCCATTAGCTAAAGCACTAGTAGAAAATGGCCTGCCAGTGGCGGAAGTGACCTTTCGAACTCAAGCCGCCCGAGAAGCGATTGCACGTATGCGCCAAGCTTACCCACAAATGTGTATTGGTGCGGGTACTGTGCTCAACGCTCAACAAGTTGATAGCGCCAAACAAGCAGGCGCGGAGTTTGTTGTTGCGCCCGGTTTAAACCCAAACACGGTAAAATATTGCCAAAGTATCAACATGCCAATCGTACCCGGCGTGAATAATCCGAGCCAAATTGAACAAGGCTTAGAGCTTGGTTTAACCTTTATGAAGTTCTTCCCGGCAGAAGCATCCGGTGGTGTAGCAATGGTAAAAGCTTTACTCGCACCGTATGTGAATGTTTCACTAATGCCCACTGGTGGCGTGAACGAAGCGAATGTGGATGATTACCTTTCGATAGAGCGTGTGATTTGTTGTGGCGGTACTTGGATGGTCTCACCAGCATTAATCAAACAGAAAAACTGGCAAGAAATCGGCCGCCTTGTGGCTGAAGTGGTCAGTAAAACGGCTTAACGCTATTGAGACAAAAACGCCAAGCGACAAGCTTGGCGTTTTTATTTGTGGTCAGTTCAGGCAGCTCTATCACTGCTTGGCACCATAGATGCTATTTCATGCAGGATGCTCAACGTTGATTTGGCGAATATGTGCTTATCTTTCCAGCCGACAAGCTGAATCATTTTCACCTTACCTGATACCAAAGCTTGGCGAATAATACGATTAACCAATTGCACATCGATACAACGACTCGATTCCAAACGCGATTTAGGCGCTAATGAGGCAAGGTCGATATTCAGCACTATCTGATCACAATGGGCAAGGTAACTCGCAAGCTGCTGCTTAACTTGAAAACGATGGCTAAACTGGCACTCGTTAAGCGTCATCCAATCGCAACCAAGATCTTCCGCATACTCCATGACTTTATCGCTTTGGTTATCTCTGTCGATACCTAAGCAGAACAAGCGGGTTTCGTTGAATCTTGCTAAAGAGAAATGAAACGCCGAACCTATCTCAGGCTCTAAACTGGCTTTCACTTCAAACTGGTTACCGATATGCACAATACCCAAATCTTGGTTGGCCATATTGAGCATTGGCAATGCGTGCAAAATAGATTCACTGCAATTACTAAACACAACAGGTAGCGTGTGCGCCCCCAAGTAACGGCTTAAGTGCAATTGGTAACGTGCGATAGATTGATCATTAAGTAGATAATGGCCGCCGTTAAGCCAGTTTGATGCTTCTTGTTCGGCAAGCCATTCAAAGACGTCTTCAAGGCTTTGGTTGGCCATTTCGAACTCCACATTTTTCATCGGCTTAAGATGCTGCGCCACGCTTAAAAGCGACATTGCAAATGAAGATACGCCAGTGATGCTGTGTGTTTTGTTGCGTCGAAATAGCCCAAACATATGAATTACCTTTCCGGGGGCAATGCCCTCGCTGCTTGAAGTACATGAAGTATGATACGCTGCTGATTCTGTACCACACGATGGGCCGGAGCCATCACCGTAATTGCACCAATCAACTTGCTCCCTTTCATTACCGGCGCACTAATCCCAGATACGCCTGAATCGATTTCTGACGTACTTAAGGCATAACCCTGAGCACGTATTTCATCTAACTCTTGCTGCCATTCATTGATACGATGAGCCTCACCAAAGTAGCGCAGGATTTTTTCCCGTCTTTGAGCTGGCATAAATGCCAACATTACTTTTGATGATGCGCCACGCAGCAACGGCTGACTTTGTCCTTCAACATAGCTACAACGCAATGCTTGCATACTTTCCTTACGGCTTACGCACAAAGCACGGTAGCCAACCGGAACCATGTAAGCCGCCATTTCACCGGTTTGTTTTTGTAGGCGATTTAATACCGCATCTACATCATCCAAATCATGTTTACTGGTTTCGTAACTGCGCATCAGCAGCAGAGCTGCCGGACCGATGATCAAGGTTTTGTCACTTGGACTTTCTTCGATCAAGTTCCACTCTTTGAGCAATTTCAGATGTCGATAAAGACTGCTGATTGGCGTACCCAATTGCTCACTAAGTGTTTTAGCGGTTACTGGTTCTTCGTTGACGGCCACTTGCATTAATAGCTGCAAGAGTTTTTCGTTAACCTGTCCTGAATTTTGTTTCATCGAGTTCACACTCATGTTGTATCGCTTTCATTAAGAACTGAGCAAATTGTATTCCTACTTAATGAGAATTTATAAAGATTTTAAGCATTGCTTTCTCATTAAGTAAGAATTTAAAACATCACTTTGATTTTACCTCGCCAAATTGCAGGCAAAAAAATACCAACCGAATCGGTTGGTATTGAATGAAACTGACGAATCTATTTCACTGTAAGTGACTGACCTTGGGTCTTTATCACTTCTTGATACCAGTGAAAACTTTTCTTTCGAGTGCGGGTTAGTGTGCCTGATCCATCGTCATGACGGTCGACATAAATGTAGCCGTAGCGCTTGCTCATCTCAGCGGTAGAGTTAGCCACAAGATCAATTGGCCCCCAACTGGTGTAACCCATAAGATCGACACCATCTAAAATCGCTTCTCTCGCCTGAACTAAATGATCGTTAAGGTACTTGATGCGATAGTCATCAATGATCTCCCCATTTTCATTCACTTCATCACGGGCACCTAAGCCATTTTCAACGATAAATAGCGGCTTTTGGTAGCGATCGTGCAAGAAGTTTAGGATAACTCGCAGACCTTGAGGGTCAATCAACCAGCCCCATTGGCTCTTTTCAAGGTATGGGTTTGGCACACTCTCTACAATGTTACCGACTTCTTTGTTCTTTGGATCGGCGCTTGCGCAGCCGCTCGCATAGTAGCTGAACGAAATAAAATCGACACTCGCTTTGGCCAACTCTTCTAAATCACCTGCTTCCATTTTAAGCTCGATGCCTTTCTCGCGCAGGTAACGCTTAATATAACCTGGGTACTGACCTCGGGTTTGTACATCGCCAAACAATAACCAGCGATTGTTCTCGTGCATTGCAGCAATCACATCATCAGGATTACAGGTATACGCGTATGTCATCGCGCCAAGCAGCATATTACCGATTTTCCCATCTGGGATGATCTCGTGACAACGTTGAACCGCTTTCGCATTTGCAACCAATTGATGGTGAATCGCTTGATAGATCTCTTGCTCGTCGGCATCTTCCTGTAAACCAACACCGGTAAACGGTTCATGCAATGACATATTGATTTCGTTGAAGGTAAGCCACAGCTTTACCTTGTTTTTGTAACGCTCAAAAACACTCACTGCATAGCGCTCGAAAAACTCAATCAACTCACGGCTTGCCCAGCCATTGTAGTTCTCAACCAATGCATACGGCATCTCATAGTGTGAGAGCGTCACAAACGGCTGAATATCATGCTTAGCTAGCTCGTCAAAAATCGCATCGTAGTACGCTAAACCCGCTTCATTAGGCTCTTTCTCATCACCATTAGGGAAAATACGGCTCCAAGCAATCGACAAGCGTAGGCAGGTAAAACCCATCTCTTTAAACAAGGCGATGTCTTCTGGGTAGCGATGATAGAAATCGATCGCCACGTCTTTAATGCCATCAGTTCGTTCTTCACGAGTTTGATGCGGGCTTAAAATACCATTTGGTAGCATGTCTGCGGTTGATAAGCCTTTACCATCGGTTAGAAACGCGCCCTCAACTTGGTTAGCCGCAATCGCGCCGCCCCACAAGAAATTGTCTGGAAATTTAGTCATACGAGCCTCTATCAATTCAATTATTAATTGCTACTCATCTCTGCTAACTACCGAGCAACTAACAGTAATCACGTATAAGTGAGCCACAAATCTAAAACTAGTATCGATAAATAATGATGTAAGAAAAAGAGAGCGATTTACGCGATTTTCATTCCGTATTTGATAACTGGAAGACAAAAACAGGCCGGAATGAATACTTAGCCATCAAAACGGGAAGTGCTCATAAGAGCGCCCTTCCCTATTTTTTGAAATACAGCCTGGGCTACGAACAAAAAAGGGATGACCGATAACTGTCATCCCTTGGTAAATACAATGGCTCTTTCGACTAAGCCTCTTCTTCGAGCAGTTGGTCATCAAACATTGAAGAACACTTAATTTCAAACTGGTTAAAGGTAAACAAACTCGCACCGTGGACTCGCTTGGTCACGACTTTCTCGTCACCAAATTGTACCGTTACGTGCGTGTAGACCTTGCTTTTCACTTCGATGATATTTTCTTCAAGCAGACGTTCAAACTCTTCAGCATGCTCGTCACGAGCGCCTTTGACCTTTTCAAGCCGAGTGTTGGCTGCCACTTTGGTTTTATCAATCTCATCCTGCTTTTCTTCGCTGCGTTCAGCCTTGGGCAGTTTCTTAAATTCGATCTCTTTGCGGATGACATTCATGGTCGCTTCTTGCGCTAATTCATACTGCTCTTTGAATTTCGCTTGGCGATCTTTATGCATTTGGTAACGGGCAAACGCATGAACATGAGTTGGGGTATCCCCTTCTACACCCAAATTAACGCACACCACTTTACCACCCACTTTGGCTAGGCCGCCACTTAGCGTACCCTGCCTACCGGGCTCATCACTGACCGTTAATTGATTACCGCAACGAATTTCGTTATTTAAACAGTGCACTGATAAGTCAATATTGTGCCCCGCTTGTAGAAAACTAAATTGCGCATAGTTAGCCTTGATAGTGCCGCCTGCTTTGACCACACAGGATTTTTGCTCATCGTCAGACACGTTGTGCCCAATAATTCCCTTAGCAACTTCAATATCACCTTGAGCTTGAACATCGGCGGATTCAATAAAGCCGCCTACAGTGATGGTTCCTGTGGCCCTTACCACCATGTCTGATTCAATGTTGCCGCGTACTATTACGCTGCCTTTAAATCGAACATGGCCTGTTGCGACACCGATTGATGGCACAACCAAAACCTCGTCTACATCGACACTGCGCTCATGCAAAATGGGCATACCTGCGACAGTGGCAACTAATACGTTTTGATCCTTTTCAGAAAACGCAGAGCCCTTGCCCTCTTTGAGCACGCCCTCTTTACCTTCAGTCGCGGGAATAGCATGACCTTGAACCGTAATGCCCGGCGTGCCTTTGGTAGGCGGTTCATAACGCATTAAAGGCTGGCCAACCGCAACACTGATGGTTTCGCCAAGGTTAAGCATGTCCACTTTACCCGTCGCATCCTCTACTGGAGCAAGCACCTGTTTAGATGCATCTTTAACTAAAGGCACAAACCGAGCATCTCTACCGTGAACAGGATTTTTACCTGCCGCCACCGCTTGGGAAAACTCTTCACCCGGCGCAAGCTTTTGACTGACTGCTAATACCTTTTTTAAGGCGAGCTTGTTAATACCTTTAGTGACTGTTGATTTAGCTAATGCGTGAACAAGTAACGGGCCTGAGAGCGGTTTGCCCCCATAGGCGCCGGTGACTTTCATTGTCGCCAGCATGTCATTTTCGGTTAAGATCATTTCGACAGCCGCATCACGCATTTCAGCAATGACGATGCCTTGGAATCCTTCGGATTTTCCTTCTTTTGCCAAAGTAAGAAAACGCAAAACCTCTTCTTCAATAACGAAGAATTTATCGGCGCCTAAATCTCTCAGTACATCGACCAAACCTGTTTGGTCGAAATCAGCACTGAGTGTAAGCTCTTTAGGCAGCTGCGCTATTACCTGCTGCTCGTCTTCAGAACGAGCAACAATATCACTCCACATGGTTCACCTACCTTGGTTTTATCCAAAGGTCAGTTTATAAAATTTCAGCCGATATAAGTATGAATGGCGTAGCATTTTCAAGTAAACGTTCTGTAATCGGTCACAAAAGCGAGCAGTCGATCATCGCACTCATAGCCAAAGTGAATAGAAATCCAGCAGCCATAAACCATTTACATTGTAAATCTACAAGCGCTACTAGACGTCATAAAAACATTAGCGACTGGGATGACCTAACCGTTGTATATCACTTAAGCGTGCACCGCTTTTCCCAATACTCAAGAAATCACCCACGCAGTGAGTAAGCACAAGCTGCAAGTGAGTGCTATTCTGGGTGAAATATCAGGACAACCCGCCAAAACAAATCAGTGGTTACTCATCCTTGAGGGTATCGTTAATGCGTGGCCTATACAGGGTGAGCAAGCGATTGAGTCGGCGACCATCATAATTCAAACTCTCTTTAAGGAGCCTCGCTAACCATGCGTAAATCAAACACAATGTCTGGCGTATTGCTTACCGCTCATGGCGGCCCAGAAGTATTGCAATACAGCGACGAAATACCACAACCCACCGCCCAAGCACACCAAGTGATGATCAAAGTGCTGGCTGCGGGGGTAAACAATACCGACATCAATACTCGTACAGGTTGGTATTCTAAAGGCGACAACGATAGCGAAGACGCAGGATGGGCAGGCAACGCACTGACGCTACCAAGAATTCAAGGCGCAGATGTGTGCGGTGAGATAGTCGCGGTTGGCAGTGAAGTTGATGCCGCACGTATTGGCGAACGGGTAATCATTGAACCTTGCCTGAATCAGTTTAATGGCGAACCACTTAGCACCATGTGGTATTTCGGTTCTGAATGTGATGGCGGCTTTGCGCAATACACTGTCATTGACGCAATCTATGCCCACAAAGTAACCAGCGATTTAAGTGCAGTAGAGCTAGCCTCATTCCCGTGCTCCTACTCCACAGCCGAGAACATGCTTACCCGAACTAACGTGCAAAGCAGCGATACCGTGTTGGTTACTGGCGCATCTGGTGGCGTAGGCTCTGCCGCAGTGCAACTTGCTAAAGCTCGCGGCGCTAAAGTCATTGCTATCACCAGCGCGAGCAAAGTCTCTCAACTAGAACAACTCGGCGCAGACCAAGTGATTCTGCGTGATGCAGATTTAGTGGAGGCACTTAACGCTAATAGCGTCGATGTAGTGATAGACTTAGTCGCTGGGCCGCAGTGGCCTGCACTGTTGGATGTCTTAAAGCCCCATGGCCGTTACGCCGTTTCAGGCGCAATCGGTGGGCCAATTGTAGAGCTGGATGTCAGAACTTTATATTTGAAAGACTTGAGCTTTTTCGGCTGTACTCACCTTGAACCGCAAGTGTTCCCAAACCTTGTTAAGCGCATTGAAGCAAAACAGATCGTGCCATTAGTCGCGAAGACGTTCGCACTACAAGATATCGCGCAAGCGCAAGACTTGTTCTTAGAAAAAGGCCACGTGGGTAAAATCGTTCTTATCCCTTAATGGCCAATCACATCACTATGCTGAGCTAGGAAAACAATGTGGCGCGTCAAAACTGTATATGGCCGTCACTTTCTTACCTTGCTTTGAATAGCTCAGCGAATCACATAATTCTGTCGCTAATACGATACCGCGCCCATGCGTGAGTGGGTTGTCGATCTCTTTCGGCAAGGCGTGATAATCGAACCCTTCACCGTTATGCTCTAACTGCATTGTAATCCGCTTGTCTTTGGGATTGTAATCAAGCTCTAAGTTGATCCAAGCGTCATCATCAAGCTCCGCTAATTTATCTTCTCTTACCTGATAGAAGCGAAAGAAACCGTCAGCTTCCTCCTTGATGCTTGAATCCATACGCAGCAGACCATGGTCAATCGCATTGGAAAACAGCTCCGACAAGACTGAGCAGACTAAATCTAAATGCGCCCCACCTTTAATCAAGCCAGACAGATATTCGCGAACTTCATTAACCACGCTCACCGTACGCAGTAATTCCGCTGAAAAGTGAATTGAAATGTTGGATGGCAAGGTACTAAGCACCGGTAGCTCTTTCTTAACGATCTGATCTTGCGCGCAAGAGATCGGAAACTCCATTGCCAGTATCGATAAATCATCATCAACCGATCGCAACGAAAACTCTTTAACCGATTCAAACAAGGTCGGAATCACCGCTTGGCCGCTTTGCAGCACTTTCTCTAATCGCTCCTGACCATAACGTTCACCTTGCTCGTTCATCGCCTCAATGACACCGTCGGTATAAGTCACGATTTTCTGGTTCGGCTCTAATTTAAAATGCACCAAATCGGTTTCGAATTCATGCGGCTGTAACACGCCCAAAGGCATATGCTTTGAGACCAGCTTGCGACAAATCTGACCATCGGGATCAATCAAATAGCCGTCAGGTAAACCACCGCCCCACCACGACACTTCAAACCCATTGGCTCGCACTTCAAACAGGCTCGCCGCCAGCATCATTCCTGGCGGAAGAAATCGTACTAACACCTCGTTCATCTCTGCGACGATCTCACCGAGCGACAGTCCTTTCACTGCCATTGAGAAAAACGCTCGAGTTGCTGGAATGGCTGATATTGCCGCAGGTAGACCATGCCCTGTCGCATCGGCAATCATGACGTAAATGCCACCATGAGGACGATTAGCAACAACAATGAGATCGCCATTAAATACCGTCGAAGGCGTTGAAATATAATTAACGCCGTAGACATGTTTCACTTGCCCGCTCATTTCCTCTTTCAGGTTAGAGAAGATTGATTCGGCAATGGCATAGTCATAACTGACTTGCTCATGGAAGTGACTAAGCTCATCTCTTTGCACCGCGACTTCGTTGTGCATTCGTACGATGCGAAAGTGCGCCTGTACCTTAGCCAGCAATACGCTACGTTCTACTGGCTTGAGAATGAAATCATCACCAAGCGCTAGGCAGCGCTCAAATGAATCATGATCATCAAGAACGGTTAAAAATATAATCGCGATATGTTGATGCGGGAACGCTTTGCGAATCTCCTGCGCAGTAGTAAAGCCATCTTTTACCGGCATCATCACATCAAGCAAAATCACATCGGGCAACTGTTCCATCTGCTTCATTGCATCGACAACGCCAACACCGTTTTCAAACCCATCGATACGTGACGCAATATGGCTCAACATAAATCGGCACAATTCACGGTTGGTTGCGTGGTCATCAACAATCATTATTCGCATTGCGGCCCCCTACTCTATTCGAAACTTACGATCGAATCGTGAAATAGAAAGCACTTTTCTTACCTGAGGTAAGGTATTGGTGATCAGAATTGCGCCGTCATCTTGCTCTAAGTAATTATACATATTGATCAACATGCCAAGACCGGCACTATCGATATAGTCAACTTTGCGTAAGTCGACGGTAAACCGGTAGTTTCTTTTGTCTGAGTAACAGCGCTTAAACTCGTTGACTAAGTTAAAGCCAAATGCGCCATCGACAAAAATCGTCACCTTCTTATCTCTGGTATCTATCTCTGTTTCAACCGACATAATTCCCCCTTTAATTCCCATTCGCCAATACTTGAGAGACTGACTTAGGGCAATGAAAGGCTATTCTCCACCGCGGTCGTGAATCGCAAAAAGGCAAACTCACTGGCTACACACTAATTCGTATTGTTTGATGGTGTAGATAATCGCAACAGGGCAACGAATGAAAACATAAAGACGAGAGAAGAGAGCCACCCGCGATAGCGCAGATGACTTAAATACGATGTAGGGCTTTGTGAGTATGTACGACACCCATCCATGGTGTATTGAAAAACAAGCGAAATGTGCTCTCGTCCGCATTCTTATTTTGCCTAGCCATAAAAAACTGATTGCTTATGTTTTAGTCTAGAAAGAAATGGCTGATTAGCAACCAACAGGCAGTGTTAAATATTCGCTTTAGTTAAGTCACTAGCGATAAAAGTCTAATCAAACAATAACTAATGACAAATTTAAAAATAAGGCCGATGAATTTACAGTGTAAACGACTAGCCAGTTTACACTGTAAATGAAGACGCTATAAATTTAGCAAGCTGATAGACGCGCAGTTTTACAGTGTAAATTGAGCTAGCGTAGGAGAGAAAGGTCATTCCTCAATTGCTGCTCTACTTGCTTACGGCCGGTAAGAGAAAATGCTTCAGCACATTCAGTCCATGACCATTGCTGAACAACTTTACGGATGACCAGATCCGATGCGCGTTCTAAGGCGTTGCCATCAGCCAACAATATTTTTTCAATAAATGGCGCAACGGCGTCAAAGCTAGAACCACCTTGTACGTAATTGTTTAACGCTTTAGGGATAGCAACCGATTGATGTTCAGCGACGATAAGACGCTTTAATAAATCAACCTCGATATTTCTAAATGCGTCTTTGGCCAAGTAACAAAGTGAATACTGCTGAAGAGATGCGACTTCATCGATCCAACTCTGCTTGCCTTTCACCATTAAAAAAGAATGGCAACCACTGGCTTGATCGCGCTGGCTGCCAAGACGCGCATTCACGTAACCATTCGCTTGCCAAAAACGCACCAGATCAGATGTTGCACCAAAGCTTGTTGAGTAATAATCGTAGTCTGTGAGCGACTCAAGTTGCGCGAGCAAGTCACTGCCAATTCCAACATTTTGCCAATCTGGATGGACCGCAATTCTCATCACGCGTAGGCTTTCTTGTTGAGCGGCAGCAACTAAGCCATATTGGTTCAAAATAGAGACCGGAGTCATGTGCCCTTTTGGACGACGCTTTCCTAACTTCACTCCCTCAATCAGAGATTCGTCTAACTGCCCTTCTTCAATTGCGACAATACAACCGACACAAACGCCTTCGCTGAAGGCAGCAAAAAGATGAACGCTAGCGTCAGACAATAACAAGATTAAATCATTCGGAGTTGTCTGATAGTGCGCATTGACCAACAACGCAAAGCACTCTCTGAGTAACTCGGGAGATTGAAATAACTGCTGCTTTTCAACTATGGTTAACTTGAGCTCAGCCTGTTTTGAATAGGCGCTGTTAGCTAAATCGTTATTGAGCAAAAACGTTTGATATTGCCAATGTTCCATTGGGTCGTTTTCAGCCCAGCGAATTGGCTGACTCATATGACAAAATTGGTGACCAGGACGATTATCACCAAGCCATTTTTTAAACTTAATGCTAAAGCCGCGACCACAGCCTTCGTAACCATAAATCGTGGTCGAAAAGACCATGCGATGATAGTGCTCGACCATCTGCTGTAACAGAGGTAAAGGAATTGCCGCAGCCTCATCAACCAATAGCAAGTCACAATGAGGTTTGTTTTTTAACAGCTCATCCGGCGCGATGAACTGAATTTTAGCCCCTTGCCAAGTCAAACTTGTTTTACTCACTTCAGCGTCAGTAAGCAGTCGTTTCGCATGCTCAAATATCGGCTGCACTGACTGAATGGTTGGTGCGGTCACTAATATCGATAACGCGACTTTGTTCGCCATCTTATGTGAAATAAGCTCTGCGCTGGCAATGCCTAATGCGCTGCTTTTTCCTCGGCCTCGATCGGCAGTAATGACTAAAGGCCGCTTACGATGGCCAGACAACACTTTGTGGATTTTGTCGATGATAAGTTTTTGCTGGGCAAAACAATCAACATCGATTGGCTCATATGCTGGTGGCTGCAGAGGTAACCAAACACCTTGTTCAACCATCAGAAACTGCTCAAAGGCGCGCGCCATCCATTTATAGGCGTATCCATCTAAAGCTAGGTTTTCACCAATAACCACAATAACACCGCCGCCGACAACCGTGCCGAGCGCAGAGGTAAAGCTGTTGGCATCAAAGTTTTGCGAAACATCGACAATCAGTACTTTGCACTCCTGCCCTAGTAACTGTTGTCCTTTGTTCGCAGCGACAACACGAATATCATCTCTACCATTCGAACCGCCGAGCTGGAATATATTGCCAGTGTAAGCATTGGATATCGCTTCTAAACATTGCTTTTGCCATTCACTATTGCCACGCACCACCACGCCTTGACGATGGTTCATAAGCTGGGACTGCTGAGATAAACGCGCAAAATAAGTGTCGAGATTAAGCATGACGAATGTAGACCTTGGTTGAATTAGCCATAGTATACCTTGTCGAGATTGAAATGCTGCTAAGAAGATTGTTAGACCACTTCCAACAACTTGCCGTCTTTGCTTTTCAGTAGACGTAAAAAAAGCCGCTATCAGCGGCTTTGAGAAACGATAAGAGATTACTTAAGTTTGTTTTCGATATAGCTAAGAATATCCTGCATTAACTCATCGTCCACTTTCTTAAGGTTCAGCGATAAGTTTGCACCTTTACGGTTGTAGCTTACGCGGCCTTTTACCAGCTCAACCTTGGTATTAGCAGGACGTTTCGTCGGCGCGAGTTCTTCAATCCAAGCTTCGATCATTTCTGATACGTCTTTGGTTATTCGCGCAACGCCTTGGGCTTCACTACGTTGCCACGCAAAACCTTTCTCATCTTGGCACTTCTTAAGCAGTAGCGATTTATCCGCATGGCTTAGATCGCTAAATTGCTTATGCAGTTTTACGATTGTTGGGCGACCTAAGTCGGCAACATTTGGGTAAGCTTGCAGTAACGCTAAAGGCAAATCAGCCGCCTTCAATGCGCCACTCACTAAAGCTTCACTGCATTGGAACATCTTCGCTAGTGCTTTCTGATCTTCAGCTTCACCACTTTCTAGCTTGGCTTGCATCTCCTTGCCCTTCTCGTATAGAGAAAGTGGTTTATGCGCGTTGGCAACGTCTGAAAGAAACTTAGCATGCTCAGCGTTGATCTCTTCCGCGACATAAATCAGGAATGGCTTGCCTGCCAAAATACAAGACATGCGACGACGACTACCGTCGAGTACTTCAATCTTACCATCTTCACGTTTACGACCCACCGCAGGGTATTGCTGACCACGTTCTTTTAGTGTCACCAATACGTCTGATAATGCGTGCTCGTTTAAGAAAGATTGCTCACGCGCGTTTTCTGCGAACACTACAGTTTGCTCGGCAACTTGGTCTGCTTCAATACGCGTTAATTCAAAAGAGACTAACTCTTCCCCCGCGACAGCCAGTTCAATCACTTGCGCTTGTTCTTTTGCCGCTTGTTGCGCTTCTTGCGGTGTCGTTGCTCGGCGTTTGTTGGTTTTGCCAAACAATCGTGCATTTAAATCTGAGGTTTTAATTGCCATTACTTAATTACCCTTGATTCAGTGTTGACCAGTGACTATGTAGTACGCGTTCCAGTTCTAGCGCACTCTTTTGAACTGCATCTTGCGCAGTTGCTAGGGTCTTCTTACCCCCTTCAAAATCACCGGTTGTTAAGTCAAATACTGTGCTGTAGGTATCGGCACAAGTTTCAAATGCACGACTACGTGGAATAGTCGCCATCATTACCTGATCGCCAAGCAAGTAATTCATTTCTGTCAGCACAGAGACTTGCTTTTTATTGTCATCTTCAAACATGGTTGGCATTAAGCGTACAAACTCTAAGCCCTTCCAATCATCAGGGAACATTTCATATACCGTTGGAAGATGCTGGAAGAAGTTAACCGTAGATGCCCAGTCAAGACGTTTCGCCGCACAAGGAATCAATAACGCATTAGACGCGTACATTGCGTTCCATACCAATGGATCAACGTGTGGGCCAGTATCAATCATGATGACATCAAAATCATCGGCAATCTTATCAATCAACTTCTCTTTTAGAAGCTTGACGATATCTAGAGACTGGTCTTGAGACAGGTTTTGCCATGCCTCTGCATTAAACATTGCGTCTTCAGGGAATGCCGATACGGTTTTAAGGTTAGGATACTGAGTGGGTAACAGTACGTTTTTGTGCAAAAACTCGTTGTCGATCTCTACCCCATCCGGCACATTTTCAAGCATTACATCTACCGCCGAGTAAATGGTCTCGTGGTCACTAATACTGATTTGTGGGTTTAAGAATAGACGTAAAGAGCCTTGTGGATCTAAGTCGATAAGACAGATTCGGTAACGTTTATCTAGATTAAGTGCCATACAAGCGGCTAAGTGTACCGCTGTCATCGATTTACCCGTACCACCCTTTTGGTTCTGTACGTTGATAATCCATGGCTTATTTTCACTATTCTTTTTGCGCTCATGGAATTTAGGAACGCCAGCTGCGTCCATTAACATGTGGGCTTCTTGCAAAGAAATCGAATAGTGGTTGGCGTTGTTCTTAGTAAACTGATGGCCATCCGCCTCTAACTTACTAATTGCATCGTCTAACTTGCGACGAGTCAAACCTGAACGAGTTTCCATCAATGCTTTCGACATTGGTGGAAAATGCTCATCACTGCGCTCTTCTAACACAATCTCAATACGGTCTGCTTGAACCTGTGCGGTTTGTTCTGCTAGCTGAATGAGATTCTCGATTGTTTGTTCTCTTTTCATTGCCAATTTCCGTTATTAGTCATCGCGTTTGATTGTACAGCAATAATGACGCAAAACAATAAAAAGGTGAACATGCACTTATAGATTAACATCACATTAAAACGAGATAATTTTCTCATTTTAGTGACAATCGGGAAAAAGGCGTAAAAATTGGCTATTTTTTCTGACTAACTTACTACGAATTACACCACAGATTTAAAATGTCACACTGTCACTTATTTACAATGTAAAAACGGTAATCAACGGCTGTTTTCACCACAAATCTCGGAACGATTATAAACCAGAGACAAATTACGGTAGGTGTAAATTCAATTTTGCAATGTGTGAATTGGAAATTAAATTTTGAGAGTAGGGCGAACAAAACAATCCGTTTTATCCAGACAGCAAAATTACCGAAAGCATGATCAAGGAGTGCATGATGATCATGCTTTCGGGCTAAAAGTGACGATACGGAACAATGATCAAGGAATTTGAATGGGTTTATCGAGCAATTTCAATGGCACTTCAAAATGATCGTTTTTAGGATCAATGATCAAGGAATCCATTCTTCCGGAAGCATGTAAATCTATCGCTAATTTACGGCCAAATGTAGATGAACCGTGGCTTGAAGCAAAATGACTCTATATCAACGAACTAATTGGCTTGCAGGCAATATTTGCACAACGGAAAACATCACACTTGATCATGCTTTCGGCACTTTAGCGCTTATCAGCGCGATGTGGATAACTCAATTCGACATGTATTTGGATTTTACACATCGGTTAATGTTTATTCAGTTGGGTTACTTTGATCGCGATTCCTTGATCATCGTTTCGGAAACAATACGAAAATTGATTACAATACGCGGGTAAAGACAAGTCACCAACGCAACCGGCCTGTGGATAAGGTGTTAAGTCATGTTGATCATGCTTCGAGGCTTTATTTGATCATGCGTTCAGGTCAAACATGATCATCGTTTCAGATATTATTGATCATGTTTTCGGGCTTTTGTTGATCATCGTTTCGAGCTTTACTTGATCATGCTTTCAAAGGTGGTTTTTTTTTGTCTTTTTTTATCATGCACTTACAAGTAAAATTTCTTTCAGATCAATAGATCATATAATCAATTAGATCAGATTTAATCAAAAAGATCAGTTATTAAAAACAATAAGTTTTTTCTTTATTTATGATCTTTTTTTCTTTATTCTTCTGGAACAATATCGATATTACGGCTTATGTGATACGGATCTAAGAAATGAGCTCAGAAGAAAAAATACTGATTAAAGCCCCACGCAGCCATAAGGATGGCCACTTATTTGAAGTATCAGAAGCTGCCGTAGACTGGATTGAGCAATACCAACACTTTAAAGGTGTCACCAAAAGTATTGTTGAACTGCTGAATTTGATCTCCCTACGTGGCTTCAGAAGCAAAGATGGTCTGGTATCTACCACAGAGCTTATCGACGCAACAGACGGACAAATTACTCGCGCAGCTATTCAGCAACGTTTACGCGCAGCAGTTAATATCGGTCTTTTCAATCAAATACCCGTTAAGTTTGAAGAAGGCTTAGCGGGCAAAACCATGTTGCACAAGTTTGTTAATCCAAACTTACTCATCTCTGCGCTAGGCGCAACAAGCTTAGTCACTGAAAGCGTTAAACAAACGGAAAAACAGAAACGTTCTAAAGCGCTGGCTCAAACACAAGTAAACAAACGCTTGCTGAATGAGTATGGCTTGAATACGCCACCAGCGATGAAAGATGAAGCGGATCAGTTTATTGTCTCACCGACCAATTGGGCCGGTATAATTGACCAAGCATTGGCTCCGCCACGCACACGTAAAAACTATCAGAAGTCGATGGTGTCGATCTCTGGTACTCGTGCTGTGATCGAAACACGATCATCAAAGAACATCATGACCGTTGATGATCTGATGACACTGTTCGCCCTATTTACGCTGACCGTGCAATATCACGAGCATCACCAACACCAATATCAGCTTGATGCTAGCCAGGTACCGAATAAAACTCCGCTGTACATCACGGACATTCTTTCGCTACGTGGCAAGAAAGACAGTGGCCCTGCGCGTGATTCTATTCGCGACAGTATTGATCGTATCGAGTTTACCGATTTTCAATTACACGAGCTGACAGGTCGATGGCTTAGTGAGAACATGCCAGAAGGCTTTAAGAGCGATCGTTTTAGATTTTTGGCCCGTACCATTACTGCATCGGAAGAAGCCCCTACAGAGGGCGCTGACGGCGAAATACGCATTAAACCGAACCTATACATCCTAGTTTGGGAGCCATCCTTCTACGAAGAGCTGCTGACGCGCGATTATTTCTTCTTGTTCCCGCCTGAAATTCTGAAGCAGCACACTTTGGTCTTCCAGCTCTACAGTTACTTCCGTAGTCGTATGTCACGTCGCCATACTGATGTGATGATGTTGAGTGACTTGAACCAAAAGCTTGCGCGTAATATCGAATGGCGTCGTTTCTCGATGGATCTGATTCGTGAATTAAAACGTCTTTCTGATGGCAAGGGCAGTGATGAGTTGTTTGTGGTGAATCTTTGGGGTTATCACTTAACGATCTCAGCGATGATCGAAAAAGATAAGATCAAAGATTACCAAGTGGATATTAAGTGTGACGTTGAAGAAGTGCTGCGTTATTCGCGTGCTCGCACCACCAACGCGGGTAAGCGCAACATGGCGCCGACACTGCCAAACCCATTACGCAATGAGATGGTCTCACGTCAACAGCTTGATGAGCTGTCGCAAATTATAGATGGTGAGTTTGAACCAATCCAACGTAAAGAACGTTCTCCAAAAGGCCATTTGGGGCGTCGTGTTAAACAACGTAAACACTTGGTTGAGGTCAATGCGGATGAGATTACCATTACTCTATCGAAATATACCTCTCCAGAGGCTCTAGAACGCAGTATAACGGCTTTAGCCGCTATGACAGGGCACTCCCATAGCTCAATCAAAGAAGAGTGTCTGGAGCTTATAGACAAGCTTGATTGGCTTCGCGTCGGTGAGAGCAAAATCCCATACGAGACATTGAGCAAAATGGTGGAGCTGTATAACAGTCAAAGTGAAAACAAGCACTTATCGATTGAGCGCTTAATCGCAGGCTTGGCGGTTCGCCGTAAAGTGTGTAAGCAAGTGCTTGAAGGCCACATTGATGAGACGGTCTTTAGGGCGTTAGATGAAGTTGCGGTTTAGGGGAAGTCCGTTGAGTACCGCTGTAAATTTGAATTATTTGCAATTCAAACATACTTACAACATTGCGCTGACACTCAATTGACATAAGCCAACCGCCAAACAGTATGATTAATCACGAATAGACAACCTTTTGTCCTTTCTGATGAATAAGGGAGTATCTTCCCTTTAGATTGGCTCATATTGTTACATTCATTCTGAATATTTTTGCGAGTTCGAAAGAGCTCGCTTTTTTTTTGCCTGAAATTTGCCAAACCTAGAATGGACTTAGCTTGCCGAGCGATAATTTGCGATGGGAAGTAGGAGAGTGGCTAAGTTGATCTGCCAAATAAAACGGAACGATGATCAAGCTAGCGACCTTGATCATCGTTCCATTGTTCGTCGATTAAAAATCAGTGCAATGTGACTGAGCCTTGATCATTGTTCCGTGAATTCTGTCCATTGGCTTCATTCCAAGAATGAGCGGCCATAAATTCAACGTGGCTCTCCACCAGCACGTTTGACTCTCTCTGCCATTTGTCTTGCTCTTGCTGGCTGCAAAATTCAAGGCCTAATACAGTGAGATGCTGCAAACGTTTCATTGACCAATCTTGAAGTTCAAGGTCGGCGAGGGGTTGGCTAACCGTCGCTTGCAGCTTGCTTGTTGCTAGCTGCAAGTACTGGTAAGCCTGATTTGGGTTTTGAAAACGCAAACCTTGAAAGACACGCAGGCAGCCATCTAACCAGCATGCAATGGCCTTGCTTTGCAGCTCGGTCACCTCTGGCCCCCAAACCGAATCTGGCACAGTTAAGATCAACGTTTGTAATTGTTCATCTTGATCATGCTTTCGGTTTTTGTACCAAGTGCTGATTTGTTCTACCCAGGTGTCTAGTTGGATCATGCTGCGTCTACCCAATGCTTAACGAAGTGGTTAGGACCTATTTGATCAAATCCATCGCGAACAATGGCACTGGTCGCGCGGATCTTATCTGCGTCTACAGAATAGTCTGGTTCACTTTCCACCAAATGACCAAATGGAAGATCAGGATCCGGTACCGCCGAGATCAACAGTTTGGTGTATGGGTGCTGCGGGTTGGTTAGAAGCGCTTGCGTATCACCCCATTCCACAATTTGGCCTTTGTACATTACCGCTGTCTCTTCCGCGATGTAGTGCGCAGTGGCTAAGTCGTGGGTGATGTACAAGAAGCCAATACCAAGCTCTTTCTTCATGCGTTGCATAAGGTTGAGCACGCCAAGACGAATCGATACATCCAGCATTGAGGTTGGTTCGTCAGCCAGAATCACTTCTGCGCCAACGGCAAGAGCGCGGGCTAAGTTAACACGCTGACGCTGACCGCCACTAAGCTCGTGTGGGTACTTTTTCAAGGTATCCGGAGCAAGTTCAACCAAATCAATCAGCTCTTGTAAGCGACCAGGGATCTTACTGTTGTCTGAGACTTGCTTATGAATCTTCAATGGGCGAGTTAAGTGGTGCTCAATGGTATGGGTTGGGTTTAATGAGCCAAATGGGTCTTGGAACACCATTTGTACTTTGCTGCGATAATCAAGCAGCTCTTTGCGGCTGGTAATCTGGTCAATGTTTTTGCCTTTGAAAAGGATCTCACCGCTCGTTGCTGGGTACACTTTAGTCATTAAGCGAGCACAGGTACTTTTACCACAGCCAGACTCTCCAACCAGCGCTAACGTGCGCCCTTTATACAAATCAAAGCTTACTCCTTGCAGCGCTTTAAAACGCTCAACCGAAGAGAAGCCTCCACCAATAGTGAATTCTTTAACAATATTGTTTACTTGGATGATTGGCTCGCTCATGCTGGCTCTCCTTCAGTTTGGTGTTTACCTTCATGGATATTCGGGAAAGACGCCCATAGCTTTTGCGTGTAAGCATGCTGCGGGTTATTACGGATGTTCTTTGAGGTATTGACCTCCACAATCTCACCATGGCGCATAATGGCGATGCGATCGCACAATTGGCTCATCAAGGCTAAGTCGTGGGTAATAAACAACACCGAGAAACCAAACTCTTCACGTAGCTGATAGATTTGTTGCAGGATTTCACGTTGAACCACAACATCTAGCGCGGTGGTTGGCTCATCCATAACAATCAATTTCGGGTTCAATGAAAGTGCAATTGCAATCACCAAACGTTGGCGCATACCGCCACTAAATTGGTGAGGGTATTCCGTTAAGCGCTCGCGAGGGATGTTGACCAAATCAAGCAGTTGCTCAGCGCGTTTGGTTGATTCTGCTTCGCTCATGCCTTTGTGGTGGCGAAGTACGTCTGCAAACTGCTCTTTCACTGGCAATACAGGGTTAAGCGAGTTCATGGCACTTTGGAAAACCATGGCTATTTCACTCCAACGAACGGTGTTTAGCTCGCTGTCAGGCAGTTTCAATAGGTCACGGCCTTCGAAGTGGATTTGGCCGCCAGAGATAAACGCAGGCGGCTTATGTAGGCGGTTTATCGCAAACGCAATGGTACTTTTACCGCAGCCAGATTCGCCAGCAAGACCGAAGATTTCGCCCTTGCCAATATCGAAACTAACCGACTTAACGGCATTAAAGTCACCAGTGTCTGTGATGTAGTCGACGCAGAGGTCGCGGATTTTAATTATAGGGTCAGCATGAAAGGCATGCTGTAACAATGTTTCACTCATAATGACACTCACTTGATAAAGATAATGGTTATCATTAACTCTTATTTTGCGTGAGAAAAGAAGAGTGACAAAAAAGAGTGAACTAGGTCGAAAAATGAGCGCAGGAAAACGCAGATAGTGCGCGGGGAAAGCAAGTTTGAACTGGTGAGATTTTGTACCACACTTGATCTAGAACAGCATGGCCTTTCTGAGGGGGAATTTTTTAAATGTACTTTGGAAATTTGGTCGGTGCAAAGAGAATCGAAGCAAAATTTGCATCAGGTATTTGAACTATTATCACCATCACATTCTTCACCAAATATGCTTAACAAACTTGATTGAGGTTTGTTAAGAATGAGGCGTCCCTAGCATGGTTTGTTCGGAGGTTACAATGTCCATCAATTCTATTGACCATGATGAAATGACAAATATTGCGAATAAGTGGGACTTCACGGAAGAAGTAGAATCGCATAAGCCAACCACAACGGTAAAATCTGCCGAAGCTCGTCGTCGCATCGAAGCGTTGAGAGAGATTCGAGAAAGCGGTCTTACTATTGAGGAAGCAAAGGAACTTGGCTTGCTGCACTGATGTGTATCGTAATGTTTGACCTGTGGGTGGCTAATATTTGAGCCACCCTTAGTTATTTTCGCTTGTTACTATTCTCAACATCCCCCTCTTGTGTGCTATATTTGCGCCTTTGTATTTTCTGATTCGAGATCCAGCATGTCGATAAACTTGTCACTTCTACCTGCCGATGAAAAGAACCGAGTCGAGCTTGATAAGCAGGCTTCGTTTTTGGTGTGGAAAATGAGGGAAGCAAAAGGCGGCCCTGAAGAAATTGATCTGCAAGCTAACAAGCTAATTGATGAGAATGAGCGCATTTGGTTTTTGGAGTGTGTTGCAAAATACAAACGAATAATGGGTATCGCGTAGCCCAAGCTGTCAGGCAAAATTGAAAAGCCTCGACATTTTGCTAAAATCCACCGCGTTAAATTGAATTAAGAGAGAACATCCCGATGGGAAGAAGTTTTGAAGTGCGCAAAGCCTCTATGGCTAAAACTGCTGGCGCAAAAATTAAAGTTTATTCCAAATACGGTAAAGAAATTTACATGTGCGCCAAAAATGGCGGTGCAGACCCAGATATGAACTTGTCGCTTAAGCACCTGATTGCTAAAGCTAAAAAAGACCAAGTTCCTGCACACGTTATCGAAAAAGCGATTGATAAAGCGACAGGCGGTGGCGGTGAAGATTACGCTCCTGCTCGTTACGAAGGCTTTGGCCCTGGTGGCACAAGTGTAATCGTTGACTGTCTGACAGATAACGGCAACCGTACATTCCAAGATGTTCGCCAATGCTTCGTTAAGTGTGGCGCGAAAATCGGTGTTGAAGGTTCAGTATCGCATATGTTCGATCACCAAGCTGTATTCCAGTTTAAAGGTGAAGACGATGAAGTGATCCTAGAAACGCTGATGATGGAAGACGTAGATGTGACAGACGTTGAGCTAGAAGACGGTGTTATTACTGTATTCGCTCCGCACACTGAGTTTTTCAAAACTAAGACAGCGCTTAACACAGCATTCCCTGATCTAACTCTAGATGTGGAAGAGATTACTTTCGTACCTCAAACACATACTCCAGTGACTGGTGAAGATGCTGAGAAATTCCAGAAGTTCCAAGACATGCTGGATGATTGTGATGACGTTCAGCAGGTTTACCACAACGCTGAGCTGTAATTGCTAAACGTGATATGAAAAAGCCTCGCACATGCGAGTAATGCCAGTCAGTTAAGCTGACTGGCATTTTTCCTATTTGTTGCGTACTTCTTGGGTTTCAACTTAACCCATCGAGGATAACTTCTATCTTCTCTTCGAGGCGGTAGGATAAAC
>NZ_JANAVY020000026.1 GCF_025195085.2 Vibrio intestinalis
CTATAACCTTATCAGGCAGGTTATGACAAAAGCGGCAAGTAGGTTAGACAGCGTCTTGCCAAATCAATTGAGCTTTACGAGTAGTGCTATGGCTGTGACTCAATACTTTGCAGCGTTGCCTTTAACAAGCCCAGGAAAGCTCCCTAAACACTATGAAGTATTACTAGAGCAAGTATCCATGTTTATCCTACCTCCTCGAAGAGAAGATTGTAGTGGCATAGTGAATTTGGTCACTTAGTTAGAGGTGATATCATCACCTCATAAGTTAACAGGTGACATTATGACGAAACGTACAAGACGACTATTTAGCGCAGAATTTAAGTTAGAAGCAGCGCAGCTAGTCCTAGAGCAAAACTACTCAGTAACTGAAGCTGCCCAAGCTATGAATGTGGGCAAATCTACGATGGATAAATGGGTGCGCCAGTTAAGAGAAGAGCGTCAAGGGAAAGCACCGAAAGCTTCACCTATGACCCCTGAGCAAATAGAAATTCGAGAATTGAAAAAGAAGTTGGCTCGTCTTGAAGAGCATAATGAAATACTAAAAAAGCCACAGCTCTGTTGATGTCGGACTCATTGAACAATTATTGATAATCAAGAAACTCAAGCAGAGCTACAGCATAAAAACATTATGCGAAGTCTTCAATGTTCATCGAAGCAGTTATAACTATTGGTATAAACGCCCAACGGTAATCAATGCTGAAGTAGTAAAACTTCGCAGCTTGGTGAGCGAGGCTCACGCCGCAAGCAATGGCTCAGCGGGAGCGAGAACCATTGCCGATATAGTCATAAACCAGGGCGTAAAGCTGAGCCGATACCGAGCAACAAAGCTTATGAAAACTCTTGGTTTAGTGAGTTGCCAAGAACCAAAGCATCGTTACAGAAAGGCTTCACAAGAACACATTGAAATTCCAAATCACTTAGGTCGTCAGTTTGCGGTTACTGCGCCAAATGAAGTCTGGGCTGGCGATGTTACGTATATATGGACAGGTAATCGGTGGATGTATTTAGCGGTTGTTATCGATCTTTTTGCCCGCAAAGTGATTGGTTGGTCGATGTCGTTATCACCTGATTCTAGGCTAACAGGCAAAGCTCTTTCGATGGCTTATGAGTTTCGTGGTAAGCCTAAAGGTGTCATGTTCCACAGCGATCAAGGTAGTCACTATACCAGTCGTAAATACCGCCAGTTACTGTGGCGTTTTCAAATAAAGCAGAGTTTATCGCGGCGAGGAAATTGTTGGGATAATGCGCCGACGGAGCGTTTCTTTAGAAGTCTGAAAACGGAATGGGTGCCAACGGTGGGTTATCGTAGCTTTGCAGAGGCTCAACAAGAGATCACTCGCTACATCATTGGATATTACTGCCAACTCAGGCCACATCAGTATAACGGTGGTCTAACGCCCAATGAGTCAGAACGATTATATTGGGAAAACTCTAAAACCGTGGCCAATTTTAGTTGACCACTACAACTTCACATCACTTGCTCAAAATTTATTTTAGAGACGTATCTAGCTCTTTCCATAATTTATTTGCTGAAATAAATACATTGGAGGGACACTGCTCTTCGTTTAGTAATTTTCCAAGATTCCAATGTAAACTCATAAAAATTTCAGTTCCGGTGCTACCTTCGTCCAAACACCTTCTAAGCGCAATTGCAGTTGATTCCATTTGACAACCTTCCAATAGAGAAATCAGTTTTTCCGCTTCTTCATAATGGTCATAATTATCACTCATCAATTGGCACTCCATAATTAAAAGACCTCATAATGACTCCTCCCTCTGGGACTACAACTTCAATACCTCCTCCCGGACTTGAGCCGACTGGGGGGCTGGTCTAGCAATAAAATCAGTTCCAGGCTTCCTGACAGTTACACAGAATTATTTACAGGGTCTTTATAATTACTTAGTTCAATAAATCGTTAACTCATACTTTAAGTTCATAAACCGTAGAGCGAATTGAACTCTTGAAAGTATTTCCTCAAATTTTTCTATTGAGATTTTCTCACCCTGATTTGGAGGCAACCAAGATAACTGCCTTCTAATAGAAACTCGATTATTCTCAACCAAAAGTTCTGCAGTATATAACCCTTCAATATAATGATAGTGAAAACGGTTTATTCGTTGAAAACCCCAGCCGTCTGCCGATACCACACCTTGTTTATTAATAAACTTTAACATTAATCACCTTGATATTTTATTGGTAGAGAAACATTGGGGTTTTTAGCGAGATTCTTAATCTCCAGTCCATAAAATACACGAGTTCTGTCAAAAACCGTTCCCGACTTAAACGCGTTAACTTCTCCTGATGCACCGCGCGCAAATTGTGCCGAAGCGGCTCTCCATAAATTATCGGCTTCTTCGACACTTACTGGCGAGTTTGGTCCATATAAATCTAACCCCTCAAGCCACTTCCCACCAGGAGTCATTTCAATAGTAGACTTTCCATTCGCCTTCGCCCACTTCATCGCTGCTTGTTGATTTCCTTGCTGATACCCTGTCCAAAAAACCGATCCATCATGTGGTGTAGCAAAGTTTTTACCACGCAAATCAGATAATATTTTTTGAAAGTCAGGGCCATAAATAGTTTCAGTATCATCTTCAATACCTTTTTTCTCAACCTGCTTCAACCCCAGCGGGTCAATCCACCCAGTCGGATTCACTGCATATTGATAGTTATTTAACCCGCCTGCAAGCCCTATTGGGTCGGGGGTGATAAAGCTTCCAGAATCGGGATTATAGTATCTGTGTCGATTGTAGTGTAAGCCTGACTCTTCATCATAGTATTGGCCTTGGAACCTTAGTGGGCTTTCTATCTGAGAGACATATTTACGCGCAAGATTACCATAAGCTTTGTATTCAACCTGCCATGCTATCGCACCATTGCCATCACGTAATTCTAATGGTGTTCCAAGGTGATCGAGCTGATAATAATAAACCTCAGAATCTTGTGGACCTTCCCCTTGAATAAGAGCTAATGGTTTGAATGTGTCAGGCTCATACAAGTACGTCTTATAATCTTCACCGCAGATCTCACTGAGCAGCTTGTCCCCAAACCACAAAAACTCTGTTTTCGTTTCTACGCCATTATTATCTACGACCGACTTTTCAATGCGGCGCCCAAACGCATCATACTTGTAATGAGCTTCGCTTCCGTCACTTTTAGAGATTTTCTCTAAACGATGGCTAGAATCATATTCAAAGTGAGAAGTGATCGCTTGGTTCTTACCTCGAGATTCTCTCGCTAGATTACCAAACTCATCATAAGCGTAATGACGATCACCTTGAATTAAGATTTGGTTCTGTCGAGACAAGGCATTTTTGTCTCTTAACAAAGAGCCTGCTGGATCATGGATGAACTGCTCTTCAATATCACCCCGAACTATAGTCAGTCTATCTAGTGGGTCATAGTGATATTCTTTAGTACCGCGGATTAAGTCATCGACTTGGGCGAGGTTGCCGCTATCTGTGTAACTGTAATTACGTGCGAATGTCCGTTTGTTGTTTTGAAAGGTTGACTGCTCTGTTAAACGCCCCAGTTCATCATACAAGAACGATGTACTTAAGTTACCCGACTTTCTCGTTGCCTCTAAGCCATTATTTAGATACTGATGCTGAGTCAGCAGTTCACCGTTCAATGCAACTTCAGACAATAGTCCATGATGGTACGCCTGCGTGACCAGTTGACCGTCAGGTAGCAGCATTCCCGTTAGATTACCTATAGCATCATACTGATAACCTAATGTGGCCCAGCTCTGGTGCTCCTCAACTAAGCGGCCTAAAAGATCGTATTTGTACGCGAGAGGCCAGTGACCATCATCCACTTCACACAATCGGCCATGAGCATCATATTTATAGGAAATGGTTTGCCCATCAGGTAACGTTTTGGCGCTTAAATTCCCTAAGCTATCGTATTGGTATTGTGTGGTTAACTCATTTCCTTCTAGGCCTTTTTCAGTCTTAGCGATGAGCTGAGTATGCGCATCATACTCATAATCAAATTCCCGACCATCAAAAGTAATTTCTTTTTGAACGTGTCCTGTCGGCGCATATTCGATTTGGTAAACGTCACCCGATTCATTAGTAATTTCACTAACAAAGTTAAAAGCAGAGTCATACTTATAATTAATCGAGCTACCATCTGGCTGAACGACTTTTCCGACTTGATGGTAAGGCAACTCAAATTGATACTCTGTGGTGCGTCCTTGCTCATCCGTGAACTTAGTGACTTTATTGTAAGCGTTGTATTCGTAAAGACGAGTTTTGCCACCTGGGCAGACCATTTTGGTCAACCTATCTAGCTTGTCAAAATGATACTCAGTAATACCAAGACTATCTTGTCTATATCGCAAACGACCTAAAATGTCGTATCGATAACGCTTAAGCTCTCCCGCCGCTGTCTGCTCTTCAATTAATTCGCCGTTCTTGTTCCAAGATAATTTGTGTATAGAACCATCGGGGTATTGTATCTGCTCGATGAGACCATGAGAGTTGTAAGAATAGTGAGTTTGATTACCCAGAGGGTCTGTCTGCAACAATACATTGCCATGTTTATCTCGTGAGTACTGCCACGTTGCTTTGCCTTGACTGACTTTGAATATATGCCCTTTGATATAACTAAAATTAGTAACAAGACCAGAGGGAGAGATTTGCTGAAGCAAATCGCCGTTGTCGTCATACAAAAATGAGGTCGAATTACCCACGGCATCAGTTTCTTCAACTAGGCGTCCTTTTAGATCATACTTGTTATGGTATTCACCACCGCTAGCATCCACCTCTTTGATTAAACGAGCATTCTCATCATGCTGATAAATTTGCTCTGTTCCATTGTTGTTTTTGACAACAACGGTATGAGATTCATCATCCCACTCATAGGAAGTATCGACATTACCTAAGCTGTCGAATTGCCTAATAGCTCTGGCTTGTTTAGCTTCACCTTGCCATTCCCAAGAGAAAACGACTCCTCCTGCAAGCTGACGAGACTGAATAACGTTGTGTTGGTCATAAGTGTAGGTTTCTGAATCTCCATTAGCATTCGTTGCTCGTATCAATTGTTGAGAAGCATTATATTCATAGGTCGCTTGAGTATGTATGAACACCCATTGCTTGGCACCATCGACCTCCTTATGATGATATAAGTCAACTTTACGAATTAGCTCCCCTGCATAGCTAAACTTAAATCGTAATCCAGATTGAGATGTCACAGACTCAATAACTTGAGTAAACTTGTTTCTCTCTAGCGTGTACTTATGCCCATATTTGTCTTCAACACGCTTAAGCTGACCAACTTCACCTAAAACATCAAAGTAGTAAAAATGACCATTAGTATCTTGAATTACAATTTCGCTGTTTTCACTAAGATAAATGGCCGATTTCGCCAAAGTGTTCGTAATAATTGGCTTTACTTTGGATGGCTTAGGAAATGTCGTTGTTTTATTCTCTTGATCTTGCCAGATGACAGAGTCATTGGTAATCGTTAAAGAATGAGATAGAGCGTGAGACCAGCCATAGCCTAACTCACTTTTCCGATCGACAGAGCTAGTCCGATAAAATCTTTGCCAGTCAAATGCGATCAATCCGGGTAGGTGACCGTCTGTTATAGAGAGCAGCTCCTCTCCGGTCACCATGGAAATAGGGTCTTCGTTGGTTTTGGTGTCTTTTGTGTCTTGTACCGCTTGGGCGTTATCGTTGGTTGATGATTTACTTGAGTCAGGAGTGGTATTGTTGTCTACTAGTTGACTATTACGTTTATTGTCAGTGGTCAATTTCACCACACCGTTATGATATTGCCCCCCACCCACGTTGTTTACCGCGATGCGTTTGTATTGATCGGACGCCTTGTTAATTAAGGTCTCAACAAACGAAAATATCTCTTTAAAGAAGGTGATGATAGGCGTGATGATTGCTTTTATCGCATTGCCCGCTGTTTTTGCCGCGCGATACAATAAGAAGGCGATTCCCGACTGTGGCCCAGCTATGAACGCTAAGATGATGCCACCGATGATTCCTAGTATTATGTCGACAACGACGGTACCGCCCATTTTCACCAGATCGTTCATGACTGTTTGGGCGGGGATCATTGAAAGGTAAGTTAAAATAGCGTTAGTCACTAACCACGCCGCCGCCTCATCAGTCGCAAAGAGATAGGCCTTTTCCAATGTTGATGGTGAATCTTCAGCCGCTTTTTTGATCGCTGCGATTATTTTGTCAGCCCCTTCAAACAAGCCGCTCATGGCTTTTTCTGGGTCTTTTAAGATGTTGTATATTTCGACAATACCCTGCCAAAATTGCTTAATTCCATCCCACAGCCCTTCACCAAAGTGCGCTATAGTCTCGAGCACCTTATCTGCGCCTGTTTGCTGAAATATGGTGTTCCACTGTGGTTTAAAGCCAACCCATTTTCCTTCCAACCATGAGACAATATCACGTCCCATGGCATCATAATTTGAGAACAGGGCGTCAAGTTCACTTTCTGTCGGCTCATGGTTCACGTTAATTAGATAAGATTTTCCCGGCTCCAATCCGGTGACGGTAGCCTCACCTTTCTGATCTAAAGTGACAGGTTTTGAGTAGGAACCGTCTTTTGCTTCCACGATGACTTCTATTGCGCCCAATGGAACGTGATAAATAGACTGAAAAACACTGACAATGTTTAGTTCACCGCTTTGCGGACAAACGGCCGTAACATCATAATTTTCGTCGTCCTTACCTACTGACTTACTTAGCCCATTAACTTTCAACGTCTTATCCATAGAAAGTAACGATGGTACATCCATGGCTTCTGTTGCCGTATCAGCGGCTCGGAAAAATAGATTTCGCGTTGATTCATGATAAGTCGTCAATAGTTTAGGGAAGTGCTCAATCTGTTGATCGATGTAATTAAAAAACGGGTCTTTTTCACTCATTTGACTGTTCCTAACATGGTCTGCTCTTTCTCTAGAAGATTGACAAAACTCAACAAAACTTCCCTCTCAACGCCTTTATATCGCTGACAAAAACGCTCCGTTTTTCGAAGTAAAACCATATCTGAATAACACCCAGCTAAACCTGGACGTAATTCTTTAAGCGATTGAATTACATTATTCACAAGTACCGTAGTATCCTCAGCAAGCTTCTCTTTTACTTCCTCAGGCACCTGCCACCATGGAAACTCGCGTTCTGGCCTGTATTTAATGACTTCTTGATTGAGAGAGTGGGATTGGGTGCTCAGCCATGACGTACATGGCCCCATAAGCTCTGCGCGCTGTTGTTCGTTACAGAAGTTGGCGATATCGATGGAAGACCTAGGGTCAAAGAAGCGGAAAAACGCATAGTTGCTTGAAGAAAGCCATACTTGAGTGAGACCGCGTAGATGGTCACACACTTCCTCTATCTCGGCATTGGAGGCAACAAACATCCCCCAGTCTTCTTCAGCTTCATTGATAGCCCACTCCACAAAGCCTGAGTCTCTATCCAATGCTGCAATATATGGCATAACTTCTTGCCAATCTTCGTAAGGCGTACCACTCCAAATGGGTAAAGCGTCTTCACCACCTAAGCGGTAGTACTCAGCTAAGCTATTTGATTCACTGGTTTTATTAAAAATGACGAACCAGTTATCTTGCTCATCGAGTGACTGTTTTACGCAGAACATTCGCCATCCTTACACGCTTCGCACTCTTCACAGAAAGGAGCAGCCGCACTCATCGTTGCAACTTGCGCAGGGCTTAAAACAGGATTTGGAAGTGGTGGCGCAGCTTCAAGTTGACCCGGTTTAAGAGCAGCTTGACCACTAAAGCCTTGGCCACTGCCTTTGCCACCACCAGAGTTCATATTGACCTTAGCGCCTGAAACATGAACACCTGCGCCATCTACTTTGACAAAACTGCCACCAGCTTTAAGCGTAATTTCGCTACCGGCTTCGATGACGACTTTACTTCCCGCTTTGCAGTGAATGGCATTGGCAGCATCTAAAGCAAATCGCTTACCTGATTTTTGGTATAAATTGCTATCAAGGAACTCTATCTTGTCACCCACGACTTTCAGGCGACACTCACCTTCAACCGTTAAGTTGTTCTGATTAACGACCTCACTAAACTGATCGTTGTCGATGGTTAAATGTTTATCGTGTTTAATATGTGCGGTTGCATCATTTTTGATTTCTGCATTGAGATCTTTTTGAGCGTGGAGGTATATTTTTTCGCTCTCGGCTTGGTCTTCAAAGCTCAACTCGTTGTAGCCTTGGCCTTGGTGGCTTTCGCTTCGTAGAACAGTCTTAGTTTTGTTGGCTGGTAACGGGTATGGCGGTGTATTTGATGCGTGGAACGTTCTACCAATTATCACTGGCTGATCAGGGTCGCCATTTAAGAAGTCCACAATCACTTCTTGGCCAATGCGGGGCAAAGTGACTAAGCCATACTGACTACCAGCCCAATCGTGAGACACTCGAACCCAACAAGAGCTTTGCTCATCACTATTTGAATAGCGATCCCAAGGGAAATGCAGTTTTACTCGGCCATGTTCATCACAGAAGATTTCTTCGCCTGCTGGACCAACGACAATAGCGACTGTCGGGCCATCGACTTGTGGTTTTGCACATATCGGAGCCTGCCAATTAGTATCCGCAGGGATAACAGTAAACTGGTTTGCGTAAGTAGTCGCACCTTCTCCCCCATCTTCTTCAAGCGCTTGCGGTTGCTCACCTTGGTGTGAAGCCAGTACGATTACCCAATCTCGATTCAACTCCACATTACTGTGTTCCATTAAATCGAACTTGTAACCAGCACGGATACTTGGGTGGTTGCTTTTTAGCTCCGCACTAATCGCCGAACGACGCAACGCATTCAAGCGCGTTAGGTTAAACTTTTTACCAACACCGTCTTGCTTAAAGCGGCCTGGGAAGTCGAAGTGTTCATACTTATCGGTTAACTGATATTCTGCTTGGGTCGCCATCTCTTGCTGTTGAAAACTAAAGGCTGGCTTTTTAAAACTGTAGTCTTTCAGAGAAGTTTGGCTAGGTGCAGCTTCAGAGGTGAGTTTGAAGTAATTAACATAAGGTTCATCGACCATACCACCGCTCATTGCGTTGTATGGCACTGGCATAGCAAAAGCAGGCAGTTGATCAGAAGAGTCGCTAATGTATAGCGTATGCTTAGCTTCTTCATGTAAGAAGCTATATACCAATCCTTCCTCGGCCGCTAAGCGATGGAAGAACTCTAAATCAGTTTCTCGATACTGAACGCAGAACTCTCGTTTTTCAAATTGACCGTTTAGTGCGAATGCGTAATCTTCTATTGCCATTTCTTGCAATAGAATTGAGAGGATTTCTGGAACGGATTGCTGCTGGAAGATGCGGCTATTTTGTCTTAAAGAGAGTCTTTCTAAGGCTGGCACCACGAGCATGGAATAAAAAGTATGATGATGCCCCGTGTCTTTGCGAGTAAAGCTTTTTACCACACCATGAATCACTTGAGCGTCTTGCCCCGCTCTGATGATTTTGATAGTCACGTTCTTATCAACAACATGATCAGCGGTGATCGTACTAATACGGCTTGCAAGCTCTAGTTCAAATCGAAAGCCATTGCATTGTTCATTGCCGTTCAAAGCAACTTGCGACATTGACTCGAAGCCATGGTATTTGGTGAGCAGCAACTCACCTTCTTCCATACCATCAACTAGAACATCAAAATTTAGTGGTGTCATCCCTGGGCCTCTTAACCTTATCCAGAAGGCTTTAGCGCAAGAATAACGCCAAGTTTTATCACCTAAATATCAATAACTTAAAATAACAAATCACTATAACGAGCAACTAATTGCCCGCTAAAACAATTAGTTGCTTGTTAGAGCAAACTTTATAACCCCAACTAAAATTGTTCAGCGAGACTCAGCCAAGTTTTAACGGGAATATTATTGTTCATAGGCACAATACAAAAAACACAACACATCGTATTTCAATATAGATATTCGTACCCAAAATTCATAAGCATTTTACGAGTGTAAACAACTCAAGAGCTGAGCTTCAAAAGCCTCATCAATATTTGCAGCGATAAGTTCAACTCGACTTTCAACACTATCATCAAGCTCGTGTTCTGTTAAACCATCAGGCGTTAAGTTATAGCCAAATATGCCGCTTTCGGTAATAAACACGGCTTTCATTCGCTCAACATCCAGTTCCACTAGCAAAGGAATCAGTTTGTTGCGGGTGAATACTTTCTCGGGCGAGAATCGCCAACCCACACTTTTAAATCCTTCACCTTTGTTCATGGCTTTAATCATGCCAGAAGCTGGCATCGGCATTTCAGAAGCCAATGTCTTGCTATGACCATGATGATGGTGATGATGAGCCAACTTCTCTGGTTTATAACTCTGCCCTTGCAGTTCTGCAAACGGGAAAACGCCATGTTCAGCCATAATGACCCTTGTATTAGAGCCTGCGACGCTTTCCACATAATCGATCAGTTTTTGCACATCGCCTTCTTGATACAAATCAGCCTTATTACCGACAACGGTATCGGCAATCGCAATTTGCTGATTGAAGGTCTCATGCTGGCTATAACGAGCATGTTCTAATTTACGCGCATCAACTAAGGTTATGTTCTTTTGTAATGAAAGCACTTGTCGGTAATGTTCGGTTGAGAGGACTTGGAGCACTTCTTTAGGGTGGCCTAACCCCGTAGGTTCTATCAATAAGCGATCTGGCTTAGCCTCATTCAGCAATTGATTGAGCGCAATTTGCATAGGCAAGCCAGCAGAACAACACATACAACCACCTGGGACTTCACGTATAAACACCTGTTGACCGTTACCTTGCTGTCCCTTGACCAAGCTACCATCCACACCGATCTCACCAAACTCGTTCACGAGTACAGCCCAGCGTTCGTTGTCTGGTTTGTTCGCCATAAGGTTAAGGATGGCGGTGGTTTTACCTACACCAAGAAAACCGGTAATAATGTTAGTCGGAACCGCTAAAATAGGAGGTTTGCTTAAACTCATCTTGCTTGCTCCTATCACTTACTGCGCGGCTTAAATGACAAACGCATTGCTGACGTTGGCTCATCAATAACGCTTTGGTTCGCATAAACTAAGCGACCATTGACCCACGTTTTTTCGATTTTTGCACAGAACTGATGGCCAACAAACGGCGACCAACCACAATGATATAAGCAGTTATCATGGGTCACTTCCGTCACGGACTCGCGGTCAACTAATACCAAATCTGCGTAATAGCCTTCTCGAATGAAACCACGCTGATCGATCCCATAACGAACCGCTGGGTTATGTGCGGTTTTCTCCACCACTTGCTCGATAGTCATGTGTCCAAGACTCACTTGATCAATCAAACTAAGCAGAGCATGCTGAACTAAAGGTAAGCCAGCTGGAGCGTCACTATAAGGCACCTGTTTTTCTTGCCATGTGTGCGGTGCGTGGTCAGTAGCAATGATATCGATTTGCCCTGTATTTAGAGCATTGAGCAAGGCTTCGCGATCACTTGAGTATTTAATTGCTGGGTTACATTTAATTAAGCTTCCTAAAGCTGAGTAATCTCTATTACTAAACCACAAATGATGTACACACGCCTCAGCGGTAATGTTTTTACCTTCAATTGCTCCGGCCTCAAATAATTCAAGTTCTTTGGCCGTAGTGATATGCAAAACATGCAATTGGCTATTGTATTTTTTTGCCAGCCTCACCGCGTATGAAGAAGAGGCATAACATGCTTGATCGTCTCGCAAAACTGGGTGGTCATCGATGGTGAACTCTAACTTCTCTTGTTTTAACTTTTTCGTGTTCTCGGCAATCACAGCGCCACTTTCACAGTGGGTCACAATCAATACTGGCGAGTACTTGAAAATCGCCTCTAATGCCTGTGGCTTTTCGACAAGTAAGTCCCCCGTCGATGCCCCCATAAAGACCTTCACCCCACAATGTTTCGTTGGGTCAAGTTGCTTTATCTGCTCAAGGTTGTCTTCGGTTGCCCCTAAATAAAACGAGTAATTTGCATAAGAGCTCTCACTAGCAATATCAAACTTGTTCTCTAGCGCTTCAATTGTGGTAGTTGCTGGAGCCACATTCGGCATTTCCATGTAGCTGGTAATCCCCCCAGCGACAGCAGCGCGAGATTCAGTGCGAATTGACCCTTTGTGAGTCAAACCCGGCTCACGAAAGTGGACTTGTTCATCAATCATTCCGGGTAGAAGATAGCCACCTTTGGCATCAATTATCGTGTCATTTTCAGTTGCCTCGATGGTAGTTGCTATGGTTGCAATTCTTTGATTAACAATTCGTAAATCAGTGTTGGTGACGGTTCCTTCGTTCACCACTTGGGCATTTTTAATAAGTGTTGCAGACATAGCTGTTCTTGGTCTCCTTTATGACTAAAGCTAGTTAATATGAAATTAATCTACTCGGTGAGAATGGTAGCTAAACAAACGCTATCCACTTCAATCGGCACACTGGTTACAAACACAATTAATTTCAAACTGAGGGCTAACCACGTTAAATCCGGCTTGTTGGGCGTGCAATTGCAGATCCGTTATCGTGGTCGGGTCGATGATTCGTTCACTGATTTTGTTGCATTTTGAGCAGATGAGAAATTGCGGGATACCATGTTCATGGCCATCAAGAATATGGGAGCACACCACATATTTGTTAGATACATTCAGCTTATGAGCTAGGTGTTCTTCTTCGAGAAAATCTAGAATTCTGTACACTGACATAGCCTGAATACGCTCAGCAAAGTGTTTGTCACAGTAATCTGAAAGCTCATACGCCGACAACGCTTTGTTCGCTTGTACTAAAGCCCGAAGAACCAACTTGCGCTGAGGAGTAAGCCTTTTGCCTCTGGCCTCTGGCCTCACAGCGCTTCTCCACATGGGCAATAATGGCATCAAACTTTTGCATTACCATTTAGACCATATCCAAAGTCAGTAGCAGCCTACGCTCATTACTCACTATCTGCGGAGAGCGATGAACTAGCGCGTTGTCCTCATTACCTTCCCAACCGCCGCCTTTAAGTAGCGCAACATCTCCAGACGTTAGTTGCTGGATAAGCGCACCACTTTTCTCCGTTAGGGTGGAACGATCAACATCTTGATTCTCTAGCCACTGCGTCGCTTGCCCAATGTATGTGGTAACCAGCCTTACTGGTACTTGATCCACATGAAAGCTCGGACACATAGGTTTATCTAAGGCCGTCAACCGTAAACCAACCTCTTTCACATTGAATAAACAGCAGAACATATCAACGATAAGGGCAATATCTTCACTTAACGTAGCGGTACAAGAATGTTCACCAAGTTTTCGGCTTACCACCTCTGCAGCATCATCGGGCGTAACAATACTAACAACGGCAAGCTGATGATTAGCTTCAACCATTTGTTCTATGCCTTTTACTAGCTCGCCAGGTAACTCTCTCTGCCAAATAGCAATATTATGCTCAGGTTTATATATCTCAGATAAAACAGACGCTTTGTTTTCCTCAGCTCGAGGAAAGCTTGCTTCAACAACTTCCTTTTCTATACTTTGGCTGAAACTCATAAATGCAATCCCTCTCATGTCAGCTTAGGTAGAATGGCACGTATCATCACGCCTTAATTAATAGTTATGTTATAACATAACCATCAATCTTACTACCGCTATACATTAATGAGAGTCAATCTAGACCGAGAACCAACAAATTTAGCCCAAAGTAGGAATAAAAAAAGAGCCGCTTAAAGCGGCTCTTCTCTTCAATTTCAAACAACAGTTTTAAACGTTATTCTTTACCGAATACGTTGTTCTCTTGCTCTTGTACGCGGATGAAAGTCGTACGCTTAGTTAGCTCTTTAAGCTTTGCTGCACCTACGTAGGTACACGTTGAACGTACACCGCCAAGGATGTCAGAAATAGTGCCATGAACGCTGCCACGGAATGGAAGTAACACCGTTTTACCTTCTGCGGCGCGGTACTTAGCTACACCACCTGAGTGCTTGTCCATAGCAGACTGACTAGACATGCCGTAGAACTTCATGAATGTTTTGCCATCTTGCTCAATCACTTCACCGCCTGACTCTTCGTGACCAGCTAGCATACCGCCTAGCATTACGAAATCAGCGCCGCCGCCAAATGCTTTAGCAACATCGCCCGCACATGAACAGCCGCCATCACCGATGATCACACCACCTAGACCGTGCGCAGCATCACCACACTCGATGATTGCAGACAGTTGAGGGTAACCTACACCAGTCTTCACGCGAGTTGTACAAACAGAGCCTGGGCCAATACCAACTTTAACAATGTCTGCACCCGCTAGGATCAGCTCTTCACACATATCACCTGTTACAACGTTACCCGCTGAGATAACTTTATCTGGGAAAGCCGCGCGCACTTTTCCTACGTATTCCACGAGGTGCTCTGAGTAACCGTTAGCAATATCGACGCAAATGAAAATCAGCTCGTCGCTAAGCGCCATGATGTCTTTGGTCTTTTGGAAGTCTGCATCTGATGTACCCGTTGAAACCATCACGTTGTTCAACGTTGCTTTATCCGCGCCTTTTACAAACTCAGCCCAATCTTCAACGGTGTAGTGTTTGTGGACAGCAGTCATCACACCATGCTCAGCAAGCGCCTTAGCCATTGCAAAGCTACCCACTGAATCCATATTCGCCGCAATAACAGGCACGCCGGACCATTGACGGCCACTATGCTTGAAGGTAAAATCGCGGGTTAAATTTACTTGAGAACGACTTTTTAGTGTTGAACGCTTAGGGCGAAACAGTACATCTTTAAAGCCTAACTTAAGTTCTTGTTCGATACGCATTGTGTAATTCCTTGATTCATATAGCTATGTGTCACATCAGAGTGCGTTGTAATCACGTTGGCAGACGTTATTACTATTCTTCGGACACAAAAAAACCGGAGCGTTGGCAGACGCTCCGGTTTTCAGCATTATAGGCTGTGATTTCTTTCTGGCAAGACTGATAATTCACTTTTTTTTATGCTACAGTTTCGACTTCTTGCAAATCAAATTCCTTTCAATTCAACACTTTTTCTTAATAGTCTTTATAATTCAAAAACTTATTCAACACAAAAGCAGCACGATTGCGCAAAGGTTTGCGCCAGGCATTCAACCTAGTCCTTTTGATGTAGTAGCGAACCACGCCGTTGTTCGTCGATTTATGACTCGAATCACTAAATGTACACCTCTGTTTTACAAAGCGCTGAATACATCCTTGTCCGCATTTTGTGAAGAAGACCCTTATTTTATATAGAACACCATCCCGAACGTATGCTATGCTGCTTTCAAATTAACCTAATAGGTATTGGTATCTATGAAAACAATTAACAATGCGCTGTTAACTGGGATCATTTGTGCAGTGTGCTCAACCACAGCTTTCGCAAATGGCCAACACTCAGTATATGGACATACTGGTATCTCTACTTTTTCTAAAGATGGACATAGCCAGAGTGGTCTTTATTTTCAAGGTGGTTATAACTACTACCTTACTCCATTCTTTGCTCTGGATTTGAACTACACCCGTGCCAACTCACTTAATGTGAACTTGGCGCAGAATAGCCCAGACTTTTCAGCAGAAGCTGATGGTTTCGGTGCTGGTGTGAAACTTGAGCACTATGCAGGACCAGTCAGTATGCACGCGAGAGGTGGTGTTAGCTCCTTGAGAATTAAAACCGAATTCTGGGATACTGCCAGCTTTGATTTCAAAGAAGAGTCAGACACCGTTACTAGCCCATATTTTGAAGTGGGTGTCGGTATGATTTCGCCGTGGGATAAGAACCTAAACGTAAGTGTGACTTACAACAAGCAGACAGCTGATGATGTGTGGGATATTTCGACCTTTACTATCAGCGGTGCTTACTTGTTCTAATTCAATCAGCGCTATTGACCACGGCTCTTATACTGCTTGTCACGTCGGTAGCGCTCATTCCTATCATTCCATACTGACTCGCATTGAGATCCGCTGCTAAGCTGTGAATCATCACTCCATAGCAAGCCGCCTGTCGCAATCCGAACCCCTGAGCCAGTAACGCAGCCACAACACCGGTTAATACATCTCCCATACCACCAACCGCCATACCAGGGTTACCTGCGCCACAAACGTAAGTTTTTACACCGTCACACACTAATGTCCCCGCACCTTTTAACACAACAACCCCGCCATAACGCTGTTGCAATGCTGCCACCGCATGATAACGGTCATCTTCTACTTGGCCGGTAGTGCAGTTTAAAAGCCGCGCTGCCTCTCCTGGATGAGGTGTAATAATGCGATTGTCATCTTTCGTTGGAGCTTGCGCTAACATCGTCAAGGCATCAGCATCGAGCACTTTAGGGTTGCTCATCTGCGAGACTTGCTGATAAAGCCACCTAGCGCTGTCACTAAAACCTAATCCCGGCCCTAGAGCGATGACATCACTCCACGTTAAGCGCTGATTAGCCTCTTGTTTGCTCCACGCTGAGAACATCACTTCGGGGCTATGGATCAGACCCGCTGTAACGTTCGACTTGTGTGTTAAACATGCGGTTAATCCTGCCCCCGTTCTCAAACATGCTTTAGACGCCAGTAAAATAGCCCCGCCCAAGCCTTTGCCGCCACCAATCAAGGTCACTCGACCATGACTGCCTTTATGAGCGCTGCCGCTACGCGTCATCTTCCGTACTGGCTCTATCATTTGAGTATGAGACTCCACCAGCGGTGAAAACGTATCCTCAACACCTAAGCCCGCAACAATCAATTGCCCAACAAAATCGCGCGCTTGGCCAGTCATTAAACCTTGCTTCACGCCAATAAACGTAACGGTATGTTCTGCTCGTATTGCAACGCTTGATACTTTACCCGTATCGGCCTCAAGCCCAGAAGGTATATCAACGGATATGACCTTTAAGTTCGCGCTGTTTACTGCGTTAATCAAACGCTGAAAGGGTTCTCTCAGCTCCCCTTTGAATCCTGTGCCCAACAGTGCGTCTACCACAAGATCGAATTGATCTAACAACGAGTCATCCTGTTCGCTAACCTCACCGCCTGCGGCGATAAATGCTTGATAAGCGCTAAGTGCATCCCCTTTTAACTCTTCAACAGGATTTAAAGACCAGACTTTGACCGAATAGCCCGCTGCTATCGCAAGTCTCGCCACCACATAACCATCTCCGCCATTGTTACCACCCCCGCAAATCACCAGCATCCGCGTGGATGTAGGATAATGGCTTGTAAGCACATCAAACACCGCTTGCCCTGCTGAAAGCATGAGTTGATACATTGCAACGCCAAGTGCATCGGCGGCGAGTTTTTCACCGTTTCTTACTTGCTCTGCGGTATATAATGGTTGTGGTAGGTTCATCGCGTCGTGATCGTTTAGTTTTCTATGAATTAGATATAGAAAAGGCTAGCCGAAGCTAGCCTTTAACGTTGAGATCAACCCGTCATTATCCGCGTTGCGATACCAGCGCCTCTGCGGTTGCATCTTGTATAGACAAGAACAACGAGCGAATTTCACCTGTTGGTGTGCGCATAGGGTTAAGGGTGATATTTTGGTACATGTAGTCAGCCTGTTGGGTCACAGGGCGTACATTTCGACACTTGAACAGGTATGGGCGTTGCTGCCACGTAATGAAGCTACGGCAACCTAAGTCATAGACTGGTTTGGTTTTCAGCTTAAACCACTCTTGCGGTATCTCTGGAAACAGCTCAAAAATAGATTTACCAATCGCATCATGAGATTGAATTCCACTATGGTGGGTCATAAAGCCGTTCCAAACTTGCACGTTATGGTCGCGATCTAGCACCACTAGGCCCAGATCAACGTTTTGCACCATATCCACCATCCAGTGGAACTGCTCAAACTCAGCTGGAAGAGTTAACATTAGAAGTCCTCCATTAAGTATGAAAGTTTGTTGTCTAACAGTGGTAGCGATTCATCAACAAACATAAACAGTAAGTCACAGCGAATCGCAGTTCCGTCTATGTTGTAACTCACTTCAAACGTCATGGTTTTCTTAAATGAACCCGATGTTGATTGAATAACTGAATCGATAGAAATGTGCTGACCAAGTAACACAGGCGAGCTTTGGAAGAAACGCACCTCTGCTTGCTGGCCTAAGCCATTAAGGAAAGAGCCGACAAGAATGTTAGATACATCCATCAATAACTCTAACTCTTCCAGTTCTTCACTATCGGTCGGAACTTTCATTAGCTTTTTCAGATCCGCCACACTTGAGTCACTTAAAAGAACCAGCGCCTCGCCTGCGATGCCTTCACCACTAAAACCTTGGCACACGCCAGAAACTTGGTCGTTGTCAGCCAAATCTCGCAGAGCCATGTGAAGTTCACTCACTTCAAAGATATTCACGTTCGGTAGTGGTAAGTGAACAAATACATCAAAGTGACGGGCCAGCGCATCTGCCGCTCGACCAATCGAAACGTTCGCGACTTCCATGTAGATATCGCGGCGACGCAGAGCGGGAATATGAACCGGAGCCACTGCCACAGGAGCAACAACTTTATCGGCAGGGTCGACAAGCTCACGTAAAACTTGCTTTAGGACCTCTTTGTCGATCGGCTTTTGAATAAACGCTTTCGCGCCCAGCCCCATCACTCGTTCTTTTGCTTTAGGCTGAATATCACCGGAAACAACAACAACGTTGATTTGTAAGCCGCGCTTTTTAATTTCTTCTAACGTTCCAAAACCATCCAATTCCGGCATGGTCAAATCTAGGAACATCACTTTGAATTGATTCTTTTCTAGTTGCTCTAATGCATCAATACCATGAACGGCGAAGCTAATGTCGGCATTCAAAGTAGCAGGTAGAGAACGTGCCATCTGCTTGCGGGCAAGCGCAGAGTCATCACAGATTAAAACGGGATAAGACATCGGTTTACCTACTGCTATTTTGTCGTTACGAATAGCCAAATTGTAACAGATAGTTATAGGGTCAGATACGGTTACGTGTTATTTCTTTTTGGCTACTAAAAAGCCAGTAGTCAATCACTACTGGCTCTCTATAGGGGGACTAAATTGCGCTGGTGCTTAAGGTTAAGCTGCCATACGAATCAATGCCTTACCAATCAACCACTCAAGTTCTTTGCCGCTTTCAGCACCGAACTTCACTTCAACCGCTTTGTATAGGCGATCGATGCCTTTTGCTGCGAATTCGTTCGCTTTCTCTGAAGTCACAATGTGGTGGAAAAGCAAACGCAGAATCGCAAGGAACTCTTCGTTATCTAGTGCTTTTACCCAGCTATCTGAAAATGTTTTTAAGTCTGAGTCAAAGTCTAAGTGTTCAACGAACATTTTAAAGAAACGACCATCTAGTGCTGCACTAAAATCAGTTTTCTTTGGAAAGTGGTGACTGATACCTGTTCTTGATACACCTGTCTGTTGGCTCAATGTTGTGTATGACATTTTGTCATAACCTAGACGAAGTAGCTGATCAACTACGGCGTCCATTATTTTCTGAATCGTAATTTCGGTATCTTCTTTACTACGCTTTGGCATGTTTAGGCTCTTCTCTTTGTAAATCCATCTAACTCATGTGAGTCAAAGTAGAGACTCGTTAAACTGTCGAATCTTTTATCTTTATATTAGATAACCCTGTATCTTAGCGGATCATGGTTCTCTTACTTATACGGTGAGGATCCTATCACATTGATAACTCTCACAACGCGACAAATTATAACTGGTCAACAATATTCTCATAAATAATGCATACGCACCGTAAATGAAAATACGAGTCATTTATGGCTATTTGTTATATTGAACAACAGATAATCTTATAAATGTAGCCTAGTTACAACTAAGGGAATGGCATTCTGACATAAGAATGACATTCTGCATTAACGCAATATGAGCAAGATCACATTCGAACCTCACAAAAAAGCTAGCTACTACTGTCTTTTACAACATCATCGCAATACAACATGCCATTCTTACTCTAGCTTATATTGACTCGTTTTTATGGATTAAGTTCAAATATCTCGATAAAATAACAACAACTTTTGTAAGAGGATTTAGAGATGAGTACAGAACAAGAAGCTCAAGTATGTGAAGCATGTGGCTGCGCAGGTGAAATGGGTTTCATCATCAAAGAAGGTGATGATGTCGCTGAAGTGACCATTTTGGCTCAAGGTGAAGCACTACTAAATGCTGAACTAGCAAAATACGCAGAGCTAGCAAAGCAAGTTTGCGCTAACGTAGAATTTGAATCAACGCCGATTGAAGCTGACTCAACAGAGCTGACTGCTCGCTTTAAGTTTGAAGTAAGTGCTGAAAAGCTTATCTTCGAATTGAAAACACGCTCACTAACGCGCTAATTCAGAGCCGCGGGTAATCGCCCGCGGTTTTATTGTCGCAAAGCCTAACCCCACTTCCAGTTTGTTTTATTCCTTCGCTTAACTTATTGACCTATCCAAAACAGTTACCGATACTGTCGCGGTGTCTTCTTATTTGCCGTGTTATATGTTTAAAGCGATATCACTAGCACTGACTTTAATTGCCAGTTCAGCCAGCGCTCAGGTACTTGATCATTATCGTATGCTCAACCACCTTGATAACTATGGAAATCTTGACCTGCGCAACAAACCTTATACCCAATTAGCTGATGGGCTAATGGTAAAGGGTAACCTCAATATCGCTAAAACCTCAATTAAGCGCCTACCTAAAGGGTTACAGGTAGAAGGCAGTTTAGACGCATCCAATAGCCAGTTAACTGTCGTTTCCAAGGGAACAAAAATACGTGGTTATGCAAACTTTCTCGGTAGTCAGATTAAACGCTGGCCGGGAGGCATTCGAGTCGGCGGCTATATTAATTTTACTGATACGCCACTAGAGAGATTACCCAATCGATTAAGAGTCAGAGGGGATTTAAGCCTAATTCGAGCCCCGATAACCGAGCTGCCAGAAGGACTTGTCGTTGAAGGCAACCTGTTTATTGGCGGGTCGAAGATCACAACGTTCCCAACCACGATGACCGTCAACGGCAATATCTACTTAGGTGGCAATCGTATCAGCCAGTGGCCAGAGAATCTAACCTTAGGTGGCGCAGTTGCACCTTAAACTGACGTTAAACTCAATCCAATAAAAAAGAGCAGCGATATCGCTGCTCTTTTACTTGTTATCTAATTAACTCTTATTGCTGATTCTTAACAGGGTTTGCGTAGCTATCAATCAAGTATTGATGCGCACCCTTTGGTAACTGCGCCAATTTTTCATTTAACACAGCGCTTACCTGTGGACCAAGCGTCTCATCACCGGCTGCTAGTTGATTAATCGGAAACAACTTGTAGTTCTCATGGATTTGACGGTCAATCTCGGCCGCCAACTCATCTGGCGTATCAAAATCTTGGTCAATCACATCACCAAAGGCCACATGCACTCGACCTTTATCCCCGATGATACCTTGGATAATGCTTTCGATGTCTTCAAACTCGCCCTTCTCGTAGCTGCCATTCACCGCTTTCTCATACAGTTCGTTGGCTTTAGCAATATCACATGGATCGTTCTCATAAGAGATCGAAACCGGAACGATTCGTAGAGATTTGACGTAATCAGGAAACGCGACTTTCTGTTTGCGACCTTCTACATGAAACATTTTCAAAATTGCAGGATCGGTAAAGTCGTTCCCGTCTTTCGCGCGGCCTTCTTTTTGTGCAATCCAAATCGAGTTACCCGTATCAAGAGAGTGTTTGATGTAAGACGATAGTGTGCCTAGCGCTTTCATCATTTCTCGCGGGCCTTTAGCTGAACGCTTAACGATGAAACTTTTGTTTAATTTCATCAGCTCAGTGGCACACGGTTTCTTCAATAAGTTATCACCAATCGCAATACGTACTGTTTTGTGCTCAGTTTGATGAAGACCGTAGTTCACTAACGCAGGGTCCATTGCGATATCACGGTGGTTAGAGACAAAAAGGTAAGAAGTTTGCTTATTAAGCTTATCTAAGCCGCTGTATACAACGCCTCGGGTTGTGCTATCTAAAGTCTGCTGGAGGTATTTTTTCACCTCTAATTGAATTGCTTCAACCGAGTTTAACTTGCTCCATTTGAATTTGAGATTCACTTTAACAAGCGGCGTCATCATGGCCTTAAACCAAGGCGCATGGTTAGAAAAGCGGTGCTGAAGAATTGCATCAATAAACTCATCATCTTGAATCAGTCGATCGATTGCCGCTGGGATCTCATCGTCATTGTATGGACGAATATCAATGTAAGGGTCGGTATTTACAGTCATGTTTCACTAACTTAGGTTCGAATCGCCGCCATTCTACGCATAGAAACCGCTCTTGACAGCTAAAGTGAGCACATTATTGATAAGGTCAGACCAGAATTCACTGACCACCCACGGCTGACAATAGCTTTTTACTCCATTTAGCGGTAATCTTAGCGCCCCGAAAATGGCTGAGTTTTTCCATGCACTACTCTATATCTCATCAGACAACAGAACATCACTTTTTATCAATCACTTCTCGTAAGAAATTGTTAAAACATACATTGCTCCGTGTAGAGCAAGGGTTAGTGCTGGCGAGATTAGGCAAACAAGAGTATGCCATTGAAGAGGGGCAAACCCTGTGGTTACCTTTTGATAGCCTAACCGCTCTAACCTTCTTCCCGCAGACGAAAGTCAGCACGATTGAAGTCTCTTGCCGTGTCACCAAGCGCCTGCCAGCTAACGGCGGCTATGTAGCGCTGAATGAGCTGGCCGCTGCGCTGATGAATCGCTTAGCGCTTTTAACTGAGCATCAACAGAAACAAGCTTTATTGACGGTTATGCTTGATGAACTTTCTCAGCTTAAGCCTAAGCTTGAAAACAGCCCTTTAAGCCAACAAATCAACCATTGGTCGGTAAACAAACCTTCAAGCCTAGCGAAAGATTATCAACTGGTACTGCAATTGCGCGAAGCGCGTAAATGGCTACTTTCTGGAAAGAAAGAAGATCAGGTGATAGAGCAGCTATTTGCTGGCGATCAAGCGGCGTACCAGTCATTAAAAAGCGCCATTTTAGGCTAACCCGTTTAGATACGACAAAGCCCAATCAGCGATGATTGGGCTTTGTTTTGAGTGCACTACTGCAATTAGTAACTAGTCGTTCTCGGCAATAAACATCGCACATGTTTTCGCAGCAATTTTGAATTCTAAGCGCTCTCCATCAATCACATATCGCGCGTCCGATAGGCACTCACGCCATTGACCATTCGCCACTATAGAGACAGTTTGTGGACGAGTCGATTTATTCAATACCACTATCCCTTGCTCACCACGGGTAAATACCAAGAGATCATCGGATGCTTCCACTACCTTCATCGCACAACCATGCATCTGATTGTGGAACTGAATCATCGCGGCCAATTTAGGCTCTCGCCACATCGATAACCAACGAGGTTTTGATTCGCTGTTTGTCACGCCACTGGTGTCCAAATCGCTATAGATCAGAGGCACACCGCCATCGCGGCCAAGAATAAAGCCGTAAGCCAACCACTCTTCAGCCTCTTCAAGCACTAGGTTTTCAAACACATCGTTGTTAGGAATATCGTGGGTAATGGCAAACGTCACTGCCCGATGTTCTTCAAGAGCCTGACCTAAGCTATATGGGTCAATAAGGCTTTTGAAGCTTCCTTTGGTTTGCAACGCATCGTATAGCGTTTGAAATAGCGGAAAATCATAAGCCCCTAACTGCGTCTGCTCTAAATACGGCTGCAAAAAGGTTTCGTACTCTTGCTTGGTTGCCCCGCCGTCAGTAATGATTTCACCAAAGATGTGAACATCTTTACAGACATCATCATTCCAGACATGAGCTAAATGATCCAAACTCATGTGCTTAGCCGCGTCGATTCTAAAGCCTTTAACACCAAGCTCTCTTAATGCTTTGATATAACTTTGCTGCTGCAAAACAACGTGGGCGTTACCTCTTAAAGTCGGCAATCCTGGGTCTTCAGGCCCACCGGTAATGCGACCATTTTGAACCTGCCATTTGTCTTGCCAATCTTCAATACCAAAGGCTTCAACAAAATCATCCTCAGTAAATAGAGGCTGGCTTAAATCACCAAACAAACATTGCTGTTGGAAATACTGCGCATTGGATTGGTAATCCGACATCTCTTGTTGGCTTGGGTATTGGAGGTCTTCACGCAAATCAGATTCGTTCGCCATGTGATTAAATACCACATCAACATAAACCTGAATATCATGCAGATTTAGCTCGGCAATCATCGCCTTCAGCTCGGTAAGGTTGCCCAGTTGGTTATCTATCACGCGATAATCTTGTGGCTGATAACGCTGCCACCAAGGCGTGCCGGATGGGTGCTTGAACGATTTCATCGGTGGAGATATCAAAACCGATTGGTATCCCAATTGACTAATTTCAGCAGCGTACTGTGTCACCATTTGATAGGGCCAATCAAATACATGCAGGATGACATTACTGCGCAGTGCGGACGTCATAGACTCTTTCCTTCTCCTCAAATTCCGACTCCATATAGCCAAGGTATTGTATTATAAGGAAGCGTATTTGGATTTGTTCAGCCTTTTATCAATTTTTGCTGTAGTAGAAATCAGGCGTAGACCTCAGCCTTAATTGATTGCAGTTCCTCTCAACGCTCGATATTCTCTATGCTTCCCCTACGAATTGACGCTAACACTATGAAAACTGAATTTAGCTACCCTATTGGTACACCTGGCACTCCTTGGTCTGACACTGAACGTGCGCAGTGGCGTGCTGAGCGTAAAATTCACCGTGAATACAGTGAAGAAGTGCTGCCAAAAATTAACGCATTGGAAGAGACATTTACTATCGAGCAGTATGGCGCTCTATCCTACGATCCTAAGCGATACCCACTTTACTGTATTAAATCGCAGCAATGGCACCCAGCCAAACCGACAGTATTGATCACGGGCGGTGTTCATGGCTATGAAACAAGCGGCGTTCAAGGCGCGTTGGAGTTTGCAAAGCAGCGCATGGAACACTATAGCCAATACTTCAATATTGTAGTTGCCCCGTGTGTAAGCCCTTGGGGTTATGAAACCATTAACCGCTGGAACCCACTCGCTATCGATCCAAATCGATCTTTTTACCCTAATTCACCTTCAGAAGAAGCGGCTTCGCTGCGTAAAATGGTAGCTGAACTGGGGGATGTATTGGTTCACTTTGACCTACACGAAACCACAGATACCGATGAATCGGAATTTCGCCCAGCATTGGCTGCTCGAGACGGCGAAGCCTATATTGAAGAAGCCGTTCCCGATGGCTTTTATACCGTTGGTGATAGCGAAAACCCTCAGCTAGATTTTCAAGCTGCTGTTATTAACTCTGTGGCCAAAGTGACTCACATTGCTCCTGCAGATGACAATGGTGAAATCATTGGTTCTAATGTGGTACAAAATGGCGTAATTCTCTACCCTATGGTCAAGCTAGGCTTGTGTGGTGGCGTGACAAACTGTCAATTTGGTACAACGACCGAAGTGTACCCTGACAGCCCTAAAGTAACCGATCATGAATGCAATCAAGCGCAAGTTGCTGCCATTACTGGTGGCCTCGACTACGTGATCAACTACCTCAATAAATAGCAAAAACAAAAGTGCTTCATCGTTTGATGAAGCACTTACTAAAGTTAAGCTGCGGTTTCGGAGTAATTAGCCCATTGGACTTTAACTTACCACTGGCACGACTTTATAGTCATGAATGCAAACCTTCCCTTCCTCATCTAGCGATACATGCCACGTCTCGTTTACTGGCAATTCGATGGTTTCCCCTTTCATTGAAGAATCAGGGTAGGTTTCCGCTTTTAGTCGAATACGCAGTTCAATTTGATAACCTGTCTCTGTCGCTTTCAGTTCAAATTGCTCAATATCATGAACACAATCAGGCTTGAATGTTTGACGCGCAAGCTGGTACCAATCTTTGAATCCTGCAAGCCCAACGAAGTTACCCTCAGGCATCGTCATCACAACATCTTCAGCCAGTGACTGCACAAAGAAATCATCCTGCTCTGGCAGTAAATCAAACTGTGCAAACCAATTTGCAACAAACTTACGTAAACGGCTTTCATCCGATAGCGTCACTTTTTCAATCTCACTCACCAATTGAGCAGCATGGACTCGCGCTCGCGCTTGAACATCTTCCAACTCATTATAGATATTTGGGATGTAAACCATACGGTGCGAATAAACAGGCTTGTGATAGTTCACTCCGGCGAGGTAAGCCGTTTGTTGCAACGGGAAAACTAACTGCTCAACAGTAAAGTGATTGTATCCAAGCGGATCGTACGACTCAGCAGGCCCACCAATCGTAAATGATAAGAAGAAATCCTTACCTTTTAACTTATCGCCTTCTGGGCCATAGGCAAAGTTAAAGCTCATCACGTCATCAATCCACTTTTTCATCAGCGCAGGCACTGAATACCAGTAGAACGGAAACTGCAGTACAATTACGTCGGCTTCAATCAGCGCGGCTTGCTCTGCTTCTACGTCAATGTTGTAGTCTGGGTAAAGGACATCTAAGCAGCGTACAGAAACATCATCTAACTCAGCCTGCAGTGAATCAATGATCACCGTATTGGTATAAGACTCGGCTAGGTTTGGGTGGCCTGAAATAACTAGGGTTTTGCTCATAACTCATCTCACATGGTTCTAAAGTGGTTAAGAGCATATTACTCCCATCTAACCGTTAGGATTAGATGGTCTTTATCAAAGTCTTTATTAGGCTATACCTAACAATATTACAGGGGACGTGAGTCTCATTAGCCGAGCAATTTACTTTTGTACTGCTCCGGTGTTTGGCCTGAATACTTCTTAAACATCGAGATAAATGGGCTTGCTTGGTTATAGCCCAACGTGAGAGCGACATCTTTCACTGAGTGGCCTTTTTGCAACAAATCCATTGAATAGAGATAACGAACCCTTAAGCGCCACTCGGTAAAACTCATCCCAAGTTCTGTTTGGCAGTGACGGGCTAAGGTTCGTTCCGTGGTATGTACTTTGGCCGCCCATTCAGACAATGGCGTTGAATCTGTCGGGTCTTCTTCCACTGCAGTTAAGATCGGTGCTAAATACTTATGGTCGCTTGATGGTAAGAAATGATGCTGAGTATCTCGCGTCGCCAATTGATCTAACAAAACTTGCACTAAGCGCTGATCCGCTTCGCTCTTCGCCACATTCACTTTGCGTGAACGAAAATCATCAATAATGGCGGATACGATAGGTGTCACCCGAATTAAGCTCGTTTTCGCTGGAAACTGCCCTGTTAGATGGCCTGCAATATTCAGTGAACAGTAAGAAAGAGGTTTGCGGTTGAAACTGGTATGCATAACTCCAGCAGGCACCCAAATGGCGAGATGAGGCGGAGCAAGAAAGCGCGTATCTTCCGCTTCCATTTCTAAAATACCGCCACTGATCAGCTGTATTTGCCCCCAAGGGTGGCTATGAACCCGAGTTTCAGTGTTCGACAGAAACGCTTCAAAATTCATAAATACATCAGATGGAGCTTCGTCGATAGATAACGAGGGATGGAGGTGTTTTGCTGATTTTCTCAAACTTGTCTTCCTAAAACGCGCAATGTCTTCCTAGAGATATTTGCAATTATACAGACCTGCGACACTACACGCCATTATTGTTTGCGACGAGCTTCTCATGATCTACCTTCTACCATTGTTGACTGTTTGTATTTGGGGCGGAAACTCCATCGTCAACAAACTTGCTGCATCGGCTATCGAACCTAGCGCGATGAGTTTTTACCGTTGGTTCGTCGCGATGTTGCTATTAACACCATTTTGTCTGCCGCAAGTCATCAAACAATGGGACAAGGTTCGACCTCACCTTACAAAGTTAGCGTTTCTTGCAATGTTGGGCATGGTGTTAAATCAGTCTCTTGGCTACTACGCGGGGCTAACAACGACCGCATCCAACATGTCGTTGATCACTTCGCTTGTCCCTCTACTCGCCGTATTCATGAGCTTGCCTTTACTAGGTAAGGCCATTTCACCGCTTAGCATTATCGGTGGGGCGATCTCTTTAGTTGGGCTTTCTTACATGTTGGGTAAAGGGGAAGTACTGTTCTTTCTTGATCAACAAGTCACCCAAGGTGATGGTTTAATGGTGTTGGCAGCTATCTGTTATGCCGCATACTGTGTTTTACTCAAACGCTGGAAAATGCCTCTTTCCAACTGGGTGGTGATATATATGCAAGGCTTATTTGCCGTTGCGATGTTAACCCCACTATGGCTAACCAGCGACACGCTAATCGCGCCAAAAGCGTCACTCCCCTTAATTGCCTATGCTTCCGTTGCCGCTTCAATCATCGCGCCTTGGATGTGGGTAAAAGCGATCGATGTTATCGGTGCTGATTCTAGCGCTATGTTTATGAACCTATTGCCTGTAGTGGCGGTAACGCTTGCAGCAACGTTATTAGGCGAAACTATTCACAGTTATCACCTGATCGGCGGGTTGATGGTAATCGGTGGCGTATTGCTTTCGCAAATTAAACGTAAAGCCAAACTCAGCCCTCCACCTCTCAATAAAGAGGCGATTTAGCACGCGAGTTTTAGGGGCAAATGTGACCCACTAAGTAGTTTGAGTGATCTTGCTCCCTTTCTTTGGTGGAGTTTGTTATAAAACACACAATGCTATTTATTGGGTTGCAGATGAAAGAGATATTACGCCTAGTTCAAGAAAACCAAAAAATTCACTCAGTCAGCGAGCTCACTGGGTTATTAACCAAACTAAACTATAGGTTGGAAAATGAGTATTTCTTACTCGGTCTATCTTTATCCCCTTCACTAGCCGACAACAATACCCTGATCATCGATAGCTACCCATCAGACTGGCGAGAGCAATATGACCAATCCGGATTCATTCATATTGATCCCATCGTTCAATACAGCGCCAAAAACGCATTGCCGATTAATTGGGAAAATGCGCACGATCTAGTACCAAATGGTTCTAGCCTATTTGAGGAAGCTCGTGTCAACGGGTTAAATGCAGGATTCAGCATTCCTATCCATGGGCCTCAGTGCGAGTTTGGCATGTTGAGTTTTGCCACTTCTGATGTGGAAACGTTCAATGCCAACATTGATAAGTTCATGCTGTCACAATTGTTTGTCCCACTTATTTCACAAAACCTTCCCGCCATTACCCAACGTGAGCCGCTTGCTCGTAACAAAGTGCATTTAACTCATCGTGAAACGGAAGTGTTATCTTGGGCATCGGAAGGAAAAAGCACTTGGGAAATCAGCAAAATATTAGGCTGCTCAGAACGGACGGTAAAATTTCACTTCAGCAACGTATGCCAAAAGTTGGGAGCAGTAAATCGCTATCAAGCAATCTCTAAAGCCATAGTGGGGGGGTATATTTTCCCCCACTATTAGCCACGACATCATGGCATACCATTAAGAAGCGCGTTTCAGTAACCCTACCGCCGTTTGATATTGCTGATTCATAGGAATAGACAACACCACTGAACGCGTATTGCCAAGCAAATGCACCTGCTGATCGCCTACCCTTTGATTTGGGATACCCATGCGAGTAATCAGCTTCTCAATCCCCACCGAAGTCACTGTGACATACGACTCTATATCATGACTTTCTGCGTAGTGATATAGCGCCTGAAACATGGTTAAAGTGACATCACTCACCCCCGGATTTTTCTTTGAAAAATCTTTATCTACTGCAAAACGGCTTAATTCAAACACTCGGCTTGCTTGAGGTGCGACTTGCTCACCTAACAGCTCTGAGAAGGTATCTTTAAGCATGTAGTCTTGCGTAGTGGGCAGAATTCGCCAGCAGCCTACGATTCCATCATGATCGCTTTTCACATACAGGTAATCTGCTCGTTCGACATCGTACTCATCGCTTTCACAGTTATGACTGACTTTTAGCTCCCAGTTCAGTCGCTTCGCAAATACCTTGTATCGCAGTGCAAGCAAATTGTGATAATCACGCTCAGGAATAGAGGAGTAATTGTAAGAATGTACAGACAGTGTCATTGTTGTTATCTCCCATTTAGATATAGTCTGGGGATAAGCATCTAAACTAATAGAAATGATAACAACCTGTCCGATCGGGCAGCTTATATTTTCACTAATCTACTTTATTATTAATAAGACTGTACTAACCGTTAGTTGGCTTAAACGGACCCTATAGAATATTAATCAGTCATACTAAAGGCCCTGATGAAATTGCTCATCAAGGGCCTTAGTCAATTTGCGACTCATCTTTTCTTTCTCCCCTGTCTGCTCAAACCAAACGCAAACGTTTGGCTGATTTATCAGCAAATCGAAAGCAAATGTGAAAAAGGGGATGAAATCCTACCCTCTTTCCACTATCATCCTGTCGCCTAAGCGTAAGCGTTTGCTATGCAGACCAACTGTTTAGGCTCCAATCAGACAACGAATTAATGGTGGGAGCTACAATGACGACACATACGATTACACGCCCTGACGACTGGCACGTTCACCTACGTGATGGTGAGGTTCTAAAAGATACAGTGCGTGATATTAGCCGCTACAATGGTCGCGCGCTGATCATGCCAAATACCATCCCACCTGTTACTACCACTGAAATGGCGCTCGCTTACCGCGAACGTATCATGGCAGAAAAGCCAAGTGAGCAATTTGAGCCACTGATGGCACTTTACCTAACTGATAACACAACACCAGATGAGATTCGCAAAGCGAAAGCCTCAGGCCGCGTTGTGGCTGCTAAGCTATACCCAGCAGGGGCTACAACCAACTCTGATTCAGGTGTAACTTCGGCAAAGAACATTTATCACGTACTTGAAGCAATGCAAGAAGTGGGCATGTTGCTACTGATCCACGGTGAAGTCACTACGCACGATGTCGATATTTTTGACCGTGAGAAACAGTTCCTAGAGACAGTACTGGCACCAATCGTTAATGATTTCCCTAACCTTAAAATTGTTCTAGAGCACATCACCACAGCGGATGCGGCTAATTTTGTCGCTCAAGCAAATGACAATGTTGCGGCGACGATCACAGCTCACCACCTAATGTACAACCGCAATCACATGCTTGTTGGTGGTATCAAACCACACTTCTACTGCCTACCAATCCTAAAACGCAACACGCACCAACAAGCGCTTGTCGCGGCGGCAACCAGTGGTAGTAAGAAGTTCTTCTTAGGTACTGACTCAGCGCCTCACGCAAAAGACAAAAAAGAAGCCGCTTGTGGCTGTGCAGGTTCATACACCGCGCACGCAGCATTAGAGCTGTATGCAGAAGTGTTCGAGCAAGAAGGTAAGCTGGAAAACCTAGAAGCGTTCGCGAGTCACAATGGCCCGGACTTTTACGGGATTCCTCGTAATACTGATACGGTAACCCTGACTCATAAATCATGGCCAGTACCGCAAACCATGCCATTTGGCCAAGATATTGTTGTGCCAATTAAAGCCGGTGAAGAGATTACTTGGACTGTTGAATAAACGACAAAGCCACCTTTATGGTGTAATGCCGATCAGTTAAGAAATTTTTGAGATCATTTGACCGATCCTCAAAAAGCTTCAAAATCCGATATTAGGAAACTAATATCGGATTTTTTTATGCCTTTAGAAAGCCAACTTG
>NZ_JANAVY020000027.1 GCF_025195085.2 Vibrio intestinalis
AGTTAACTCGTTTCCGCTCGACTTGCATGTGTTAGGCCTGCCGCCAGCGTTCAATCTGAGCCATGATCAAACTCTTCAATTTAAGATTTTGTCGGCTCAATGAATACTGAACATTACATAAGTAATGTTTGAATTGACTGTGCTGAATCTTTCGATTCAATGGTCACTTCGTATCATTGAAACCTAATTTGATAGCTAAGCTATCTAATTGGATTATCATCAACGAGTGCCCACACAGATTGATAGGTTTATATTGTTAAAGAACTTTGCTTTTCGAGAAGTTTCTCTCAAAGCGGAGGTGCATTCTAGCGAGATAATTTGAAGAGTCAAACACTTTTTCAAATTTCTTTTCTCAGAAGCTTTCACCTCATTCACTAACCGCTGAAGCCTTGTGGCATCTGCCGTGTCAGTGGATGCGCATTATAGGCAGTTCCTTTTTTAAGGCAAGCGTAAAATGCATATTTTTTTAGTTTTTTTGATTGAATGAGCAGGCTTTAACCAACCGTACATTTACACTCAACATACCCTCACCTTTCCCACCAGTTATTCACAAAATCCTGTTGATAAGTGTGCTTTGGGTATTAATCCTCACTATCAAAGAAGTAAGAAATCCGCGAACGTGGATTTAAATACTCTTTTACTTTCTCCGGTAGCTTCTGGGGTAAGATCGCACTCACTATCTTTATATCCCTTTCAGCTAAATCAATTATTGGCGCCTGGGTTCTAGGCACTGCCGGATCATAGATCAGTACATTCGGGTAAAGAATGTTGCTTGAATTAACGGAAATCACTAAGCCAACCATATTATTAGATAACTGCACTACTGTACCTGGTGGGTACACACCCATAAACTTGATCAAAATACTTAAGTTGTCGTGGTTATATAGATGCTTGCAGTTCTTATATAGATGAGAAAGGGCGACGTAAGGAATCTTTTGCTCAGATACGACCGTGTTATGACAAAGGTTATCATAAGCATTAGCCACAGCGACTATTTGGGTTAATTGGTCAATATCGTCTTCTTGCAAACCTGCTGGATAGCCTGAGCCGTCATTATGTTCATGATGATTGGCAATAACTGTCTTTGTTATCTCAGGGAAACAGTCAATATTAGCAGCCATATCTAAGCCATACTTGGTATGGAGTTTTAGATAATTCACTTCTGGTTCGGTCAGAGGAGTAGTTTTACGCAAAATAGCCGTGGGTATTTTTATCTTCCCCATGTCATGGAAAAGCGCCGCAAAAGACAGATCTTTAATCGTCTTAGCGTCCAACCTCTTTGCTTTACCAATCAGCATTGATAAAACCGCTACGTTGAGTGAGTGAAAATAGATATCTTCAAATTCACTTTTACCATTCATTAAATGAAGCGTTACATGATCATCGCTCAACAGGCGATCTACAATATCATCCACCAGCAGTGCAGCTTCATCGACAGCTTGCTCTGGTCGATTGCGAATCTTAGTCATAACCGCACGCATTCTAGCAAGAGAGCGTTCAAACTCTTTCTCACAATCAATCACTCGACGGCGATAACAGCTCATCTTTTCAATACGTTGCTGTTTCTCATTCCACAGCTGTTCCGCTTTCTCATCCAACGCATCATTCGCTACCTGGTTATTTGCGGTCTGTTCTTCAGAGACAGGAAGAGGCGCAACGTCACTTTGGTTGACGTTGACATAGACGTGCTTTATCCCCAAATGTCGAATAATTCGAATTTGTTCTTGGGTCTTTACTTTGAAACTATTTAAAAGGAAAGGATGCTCTTTCCACTTAACGGGTAATCGAATGTGTAATCCAGGCTGAATTCGATCTACCGTGATCTTGATACTCGACACGCTTTATATACAACTAGAAAATTAATAAAACGCTAGTATTCTATTAGAAAGCAATGACGAGATCATCAATAACACGCATTAGTGAGACGTATACATTATTACTAATCATTATCAATTATGCTCAATAACAATAAATTATCTCACTAAATCACAATGCAACATCCAACGGACACCGAACTGATCTTCAACCTTACCAAAACGCGCCCCCCAGAAGGTGTCCGCTAAGGGCATCATCACGTGTCCGCCTTGCGACAGATGGTCAAAAAGCTTCGCTTGTTGGTCAAGGTCTCTCAATACAACAGACAGTGCAATATTGTTGCCACCTAACTCTTGCACCATCATTCCATCAGAGAGCATTAGCTTCATACCAAAAGCTTCAAACTCGGCGTGCATTATCCAATTTGGGTCTGCACCCTCTACTGTTTGCGGAGCATCTTTAAAGTATTGCTTAGTGAGCGTCACACCACCGAAACAGCGTGTATAAAAGTCTAACGCCTCTTCGCAGCGCCCGGAAAAGAACAGATATGGGGTAACTTGAAACATTGCCTATCTCCAATATATTGTTTTATTTAAAGAATAGACAAGTTTCAAATAATGTAATTAGGACTTTAGTGTTAACTAAGAGCGCGATCCGCTCCGCGAACCACCAGCTTTGGCTCAAATTCGTGCACTTTTGACACGGCTTTACCTGCAATCAAATCCATCAAGACTTGAACGGCGGACTGAGCCATATCGTTGATCGGGAAGCATACTGATGTCACTGCTGGGTAAAGCTCAGCGCATCGTTCAACACTATCAAAGCTGACAATAGAAATATCTTGCGGTACTTGAATGCCATGCTCGTGTAGGTATTGCATCGCACCAACTGTCATTTCTTCACTACAAGAGAAGATAGCCGTTAGTTCAGGATGGCGAGTGAGCAAACACTTCGTTGCTTCATAACCGCTTTGATAGCCATAGTTTCCTTCTTCACACCAGCTCTCATCGACCACTATGCCAGCCTGAGCCATGGTATCTAAATAACCTTGCTTGCGCTGCAAACTGTTTTCACGACAAGTTGGCCCAGTAATACAACCAATTAATCGATGTTTTTGATCCAATAGATGCTGCACTGCAATCGAGCTGGCCTTGTGATGTGAGAAAGTAATGCATCGCTCTTCTAAACTCGGTACGACGCGATCCAATAAGACGAAAGGAGGATGTTGCTTAGCAAACTCACATAAAGTGTCATCGCTGATATGCCGACTATGTAATATATAGCCATCGCAACGTAAATCATGAAAGCGTTGAATCGCTTGTTGCTCTCCAGCATCAGAATGATGGCCCTGCGCGGTAATAAGAAACTTAGAATGTGTATCAAGCTCAGACTGAACTTGCTCCATCATAGAGCCAAAAAAGCCACCGGTATAATAGGTAACAAGTAATCCCATCATGTTACTTGAAGATGTTGCCAGTGAGCGAGCGATTGCACTTGGTCGATAGTTAAGCTCAGCCATTGCTTGCTCAACTTTCTTTTTTGTCTCTTCTCTGAATTTACCCTCGCCATTGATTATTCGGGAAACCGTTGAGCGGTTCACACCTGCGAGAGCCGCAACATCTTTTATCCGTGCCATATGACCTTCTTTAATATTATCTATACCCAAACAACCTCATGGGCATCACTTAAAGTTGTTTGGGTATATAAAAGAGAAAAAAAGCTGCCAGTTTCCAAACGTTAGGGGGAAATGAAACTGACAGCTGCCATGATACACAGGGAATATGCTAGGACTAAACTAATACGGAATAATCCGTGACTTGGATATCACGCTCAGCAAGAAACGCGACAAATTCTGACGACGTGAGCGTTTCAAGCTCTTGCTCTCGCTGTATTAGATAACTGCTCATCGCTTTAAGCTGCGAATCCACCTTAGCCGGATGACACATCACTTCTAATACATCGCACTGAGCTGCATGCTCCAACATCAACTGCTTTGCATGTTCAACCGAGATAGCCGAGTCATAGAACTGGGAGGTAAACACATAGCGACATGACTGCTCATCTACCCCAGCCACACCAATACCTCTTACAGGGACTTTGTATTGCTGCGCGACCTCATAAACAATCGGAGCGATCTGCGGATGTGTATGACAATGATGATGACCATCTATATGGCTTAGGCTTAGCCCAAGCGCTAAGTAGTGTTCAACTTGCGCCACCACTTCCTCATACACTTCTACCGGATCAAAATCCCGCTTTTGCCAAAAACCTGGAATAGCAGGGAAGAGACCTTTATCACCTTGCAATGATTTATGACCGGTTAAAGGCTTACCTGCCGTAAATCGCAAATGCAGCCCAATTTTGAGATCGGGCACATCGGCAGCCAACTTAACCGCATGTGCCTCTCCCGGCATTCCAACCATAAATGTTGTTGACCGCACGACTCCACTTCTAAAAGACTCAACAATCCCTTCGTTTACGCCTTCTGTTAGTCCAAAATCGTCCGCATTAAAAATGACTTTCATCTCTTCCTCTGCTTTATTACAAACGTTTTAATTTGCCAACTACAACGTTGTTAGTTTGAATTGCGGTAAGTACGCAGCGTTCTCTCGCAAGATATCATCCAAAATCGATTTCGCTCGTTTGATATCAGGAACAAGAGGGTTATTCGCTAAAGCAATCAACGCTTTTTCATAGTCACCATAAACCGCTGCTTCAATAGTCAGTTGTTCATACGACTTCACTTGATGCAGTAAACCTGTGATGTTTGGCGATAACTCACCAACGGCAATCGGCTTAGCGCCCCAACTACCAATCACAGCACTACATTCAATCACCGCATCATCAGGCAATGTGTTAATTGCGCCATTGTTTGGCACGTTCACCACATGAATGCCATTGCGGTTGTTGTAGATAGCATCGACTAAATTCAGCGAAGCATCGGAATAGTAAGCACCGCCACGCTCTTCAAGCTCTTTCGGTTTAACATCGAGATGCACATCTTGATAGAGCTTAAATAGCGACTCTTCGGTTTTCATCACCTGCTCTGCGCGAGTTCCTTTTTCTGCGGCACTTTCCTTCTCTTCTTCAAGCATCGCATCTGTTTGATAGAAGTATCGGTGGTAAGGACAAGGGATTGCCCCTAATGCACGCAAGAAATCAGGGTCCCACGGCTCTTCAAAGATATTCTTCATACTGAAGTTAGCGCCGTCACCGACTTTCTCAATGACGGTATCTGTGACATCTTCACCGTTAAGCCAAGCCTTATGAACCCAAACCAAGTGGTTCAAGCCAGCAAATTCAAGCTGAACCTCATTTGGCTCACAATTCAGCATTTCAGCAGCCATCATCTGCATTGAGACTGGCACGTTACATAAACCAATACTCTTAACGTTAGAGTGTTTATTGACGGCCTCAGACACCAAGCCCGCTGGGTTGGTAAAGTTAAGCATCCACGCATCAGGCGCCAACTCTTCAATATCACGACAAATCTCCAAGATAACCGGGATGGTGCGCAATGCTTTTGCAAAGCCACCAGGGCCCGTAGTCTCTTGGCCAATCACGTCATATTTCAAGGGAATACGCTCATCACATGCGCGAGCCTTCAAACCACCGACTCGAAACTGTGTCATTACGAAATCGGCACCTTTGATCGCCTCACGACGATCAAAGCTGGCCTTAACTTCAATATCAGCGCCGACTTTCTCAACCATACGCTTTGCCAACGCATGAATGATATTGAGCTTTTCTTCTCCATCTTCGATATCCACCAAGTGAATTTCGCGAACAGGAAGAAACTCTCGGCGTTTTAACACACCTTCGATAAGTTCAGGGGTATAACTACTACCACCACCGATGATGGCTAGCTTTAATGCACCTCTTGACATACTAAATCTCCATTAAGCGACTATCTGCTGATGTAAGGCTACGATTTCCGTAGCCATTTCATGAGCAAGAATGGTTGTCATAAGGTGGTCTTGAGCGTGAACCATAACGAGTGTCATGGGCACTTTGCCTTGGCCTTCGTCAGCTTCTATGAGCTGGGTCTGCATCAAGTGAGCCTTATTTAGGCACTCTTTTCCAAGTGCCAACTTTTGCTGGGCTTGTTCAAAATCATTCTTTCTTGCTAGCTTTAGCGCCTCGTAACTTAAGCTACGCGCTTCACCCGCATTACAGATGATCTCCATTACAACCATTTCTTGATCCATGTTCCCTCCCGATAAAAACTATCTAACGTCTTACTTATTCTAAAAATCTAAATTATTTAATAACTTAAGCTTTTGCCAATTCTGGCTCAGCTTGTTTTTCTTCTTCTGTCGCATCTTGACCTGCAAGTACTTCTTTCTCGAACATCTTGAAGAAAGGTAGGTACAAGAACAAATCCAGAATTAACAACGCAACTACCAACAGTACTGGCGCTAGAGTCCAGCCACTACCCCAAGAAGCACCGATGATTGCAGGTGTTGTCCATGGTGTGGTTGCCACGCCCATACCGACTAAGCCAGAGTGAACAGCAAAGTAAGCGATGGTTGCATTGATACAAGGAACCAACAGGAATGGTAGGAATAGCGTTGGGTTAAGAACCATTGGCGTACCGAAAATAACTGGCTCGTTAATTTGGAAGAAGCCAGGAACGATACTCATACGACCAATACTCTTAAGGTGCGCAGAGCGGCTAAATGCCATCAAAATAACTAACGCGAGTGTTGCACCAGAACCACCTAGGAAGATGTAGAAATCCCAGAACGGCTGAGTGAATACGTTTGGAATCGGCTCACCTGCTACAAAGGCTTCAATATTGACACTTAGGTTAGAAAGTAGGAACGGTGACATTAAGCCAACCACGATAGCTGCACCATGAATACCCGCGAACCAAAGCAATTGACAAAGAATTAATGCGCCCAGAATGGCTGGTAGAGAGTTAGAAGCACTTACTAGAGGTTTGAACGCTTCAAGAATCAGCTCAGGAATCAGCATATCAAACTGGATTTGAACCCAAACACTGAATGGGTAAAGCGTAAGCAGTACTGCCAATACTGGAAGTAGAACCTCAAACGAACGAGCGATCGCTGGTGGAACTTGCTCTGGCATACGAATAGTGACGTTGTGTTTTTTCATGAAGCGGTAAAGCTCAACTGAGAAGAAAGCACAAATCACACCGGTAAACACGGCTGTACCACCTAGATTGGCAGCAGGTAAGCCACCATCTGTTAGTGGTGCTGCAACAAGCAAGAAGCTCATTAGTGATAGTGCAGCACTGGTAATACCGTCCATTTTGTGCGCTTTCGCCAAGCTATAACCCACACCTAATGTAACGAATACCGTCATGATCCCCATCGTCATATTGTAAGGCATCATGATGATTTGGTCGTATTTCTCAGCCGCATCTAGCCAAGCTCGCGCAAAACCCATTTTGGTTTCTGGCGAGAATGGAGGGAAACGGAAAATGAGTAGAAAACTACCGACGATAATAAATGGCATTGCCACAATAAATCCATCACGCATCGCGCGAACGTGGGGTTGGTTACCCACTTTCACCGCGAGCGGTGCAATATGCTTTTCGACGAAACCTAATACCATGTCATAAAGCTTCATAGTGTCCATCCTTATTTTTGGAACAAAAAAGCCCTACACCACATAATTTAATGTGGAGTAATCACTTCTTTAATCTGTTATTTAATATTTAATTAAAATTAGATTACTTAATTAGGCCTAATGCTTGTGTCAGCACTTCATCGCCTTTCATCATTCCGTAATCTTGAGGTGAGATAGCAGCAATATTCTTTCCGTGCTCATCTGCAACCTTTTTTAGTTCTTCAAGTTGAAAACGAACTTGAGGGCCCAGCAAACATACATCGTATTCTTTGATCGCATCGTTAAAGGCATTCACTGCCAGCGCTTCAATCTCACATACAATGCCGCGTGCTTGCGCCGCTTGTTCCATTTTCTTAACTAGCATGCTTGTAGACATACCTGCACTACAACAAAGCAAAATCTTTTTCATCACCCAGCTCCTTTTTGATTAACAATTAAGCTAAGAAAACTGTATCAAAATTGTTCAGAACAAAAAAGCGCAACCGGTTGCGTTAAGCGTGAACAGAATCCCATTTTATGAAATGTTTATACTTCAATTATTTGCGCAAAATAAATTAGTATTAGTTCGTGATAGAAAAGTATTTTTTGAATATCGAAATAAATAGGTATTAAATATTTGAAACCAAACAAATAAAAATGGATGTTAGTTATCTAGATTTATTTTTAATAACAAATTAAATATAAATACACGTAAATAGTCTATGAAGCATTTCATTGTTCGCGATTTGGTCTTCAGGAGAGATCTTTCGGTATTGCCGAACTTGTACACAATACACCAAGCAAAAGGCTTAATTTCTATCGTTTAGATACAACAAAGCCCCGACTTTCGTCGAGGCTTTGTCGTTTAAATATGGTACCGGTGGGCGGACTTGAACCGCCACGCCCGAAGGCAACGGATTTTGAATCCGTCGTGTATACCAATTTCACCACACCGGCATCTGAAGGCTATTGCCTTTTGATGATTGGCATTATACGTAACAATGTCGTTCGTGCAAGTGCAAAAGATTGAAAGCGCTGTCGTTTGCTGATTATTTCACCATAAAGCAGCAAGCTGTGCGCAAGCTCTCTTCCCTCGCTCAATTTGCCGTATTATTCTGCTAGCTAAACCAAAATAAAATGGCATAAACCATGACAAATACACAGTCCCTGCCACCAGCAGGACTAATGCGCCGCTTGGGTGCTCTTTTTTATGATAGCTTGATAATTCTGTCCATTGAAATGATGGCTGCGGGGATAATTATCGCGATTTTACACGCCTTGCTTGCGATAGATGCAATCACTATTGCACCTTATCTCGATGTCAGTGATTTACTCACTCATCATCCCATTTGGAGCCCAATCTATACGCTGTATCTAGCGTTTGTCTGGATTTACTTCTTTGTGTTCTTTTGGACACGTGCAGGGCAAACTTTGGGGATGCGGGCATGGAAAATCCAAGTTCGTAATAAAAATGGCTCTAAACTAACGATCACTCAAGCACTGATCCGCATTGGTACCTCTGGCTTTGGGCTGGCTAACTTCACTGTACCTTTTGATCCAGAAAAGCGTGGCTTTCATGATATTTGGGCCAAGACTCAAGTCGTCGTCCTGCCAAAAGTAAACTGATGCAACACCCACATTAAAAAAGGAAGGCTAAGCCTTCCTTTTTTACGTTAATCGATACTTAACTCTTTTAGCATTTCAGCGGGAAGAGCGAGATCCTCATTCTTGTTCACTGCAATGCCTGCATCCAAAATAGCTTGAGCGATTTGCTTCGCTTCGTCTAATGAGTGCATCGCTGCTGTTCCACATTGATACTCGTTCAGCTCTGGAATTTTATTTTGGCTTTCTACTTTCAGTACATCTTGCATCGCCGCTAACCAAGCATCAGCAACTTGCTGCTCTTGCGGAGTACCAATCAAGCTCATATAAAAGCCTGTACGACAGCCCATTGGGGAAATATCAATGATTTCAATCGCGTCACCATTGAGGTGTTTGCGCATAAACCCTGCGTACAAATGTTCTAAAGTATGAATACCACGTTCTGACAAAATGTCTTTATTTGGCGCGGTAAAGCGTAAATCGAACACGGTAATTACATCCCCTTTTGGCGTCTTCATTGTTTTAGCAACACGAACCGCTGGGGCATTCATTCTTGTATGATCTACTGTAAAACTATCTAATAATGGCATATTCCCTCTCCTGCCGATTCACTAACAACACCTGAGTTATTAGAAAAACCAACTGCTATTACTTTCCAACTCTTGGCGGCACTGTTTTAGTTGCCAACCATAATCCTTTGCTTGTTGCTCTACTTTACGTGCGATTTTGATCAGCGACGGCTTACCTTGGTAAGTTTTGCGCTTATATCCGCCTCTTCCTTCATGGTAAGCAAGATATTGATTGTACGGGTCCCATTTAGAGATGCCAAGTTGCTTATGGGTCTCTGTGGTGTACCAACCAATAAACATCAGTGAGTCATCGAAACTGGTTCTTGAACCACCGTGATTGGTCGCTTTTTGAAAGTCTTCCCATGCGGGGTCTTGCGCTTGAGCGTAACCATAAGCGCTACTTACACGTCCCCAAGGAATGATACCTAAGATATAATTTTTAGGTGGTCTCGCATCATGTCGAAAGCTACTTTCCTGCTTTACAAATGCCATCGCAATATTGATGGGCGTACCCCACTCTTCTTGCATGTCTACTGCATCATCATACCAATCGGGGTTCTCTCGGAAGATTTCACAAATGTTATCTTGCCGCGCAGGAGGCGGGGTCGCACAGCCACTGAGCCCTACGACCGCCAAAAGGAGTGTTATCGCTAGAGTCCTTTCTATTTTCATCAATGTTTACTTCAAATAAGAGAAATACTGAGTTAAGAAATCATCAAAGCTTAGCTTATCCGATTGCTCTTGAGCCTTTTGCGCTTCAACAGAACGAGAAGCTTCTTGCTGCATCAGCTCTTGGCTGTAAATACGATATTGATGCGCTAGGTGCTTTAATCGGTACTCTTTACCAAATTCACAACCCAATGCGCCTAAGCCACCTAGTCGTTTGGTATCTTCAAGTAGCTGACCAGAGATGGTCAACTCTGGGTTATCAATCCAATTTACTAACTTGCGACATACTTGTTGATATTCGTTACCGCCAAGTACTTCATCCATCTTAACAGCGACTTGCGTCAGTTCTTCAAACACTCGTTTCGCCCAATCTTGAAGGGTAAGAACTTCACCTTTGCAGCCAATTTGTAGCTCAAGCCCAGGCGTACGACCTTCGATGATCACTTTGTTCCAGTTTTCTCTCCAGCATGCTTGCTCGCAAAAATCCATTGGTTCAGAGTCAGTCAGCGCAGCCCATGCTAGGAACAAATCCAAGAAACGTATTTGATCTTTATCGATACCTACCGAGCTGTATGGGTTTACATCCAGTGAGCGAACTTCAATATACTCTACGCCGCCACGAGCTAATGCTTCAGATGGTTTTTCGCCATTTTTAGCTACGCGTTTAGGTCGAATTGGCGCATACAATTCGTTTTCAATTTGTAGAACATTGCTGTTTAGCTGGCGGTATTCACCATCCACTTTCACACCAATTTCTGCAAACTCATCTGATGGAGTGCGAATCGCTTGGTTCAAGCCTTCTAAGTATTGCTCAATGTTGTTAAAGCCAATCTTTAGCACACTCTGCGCGCTGTTGGTGTAACCCAAATCACTTAGACGCAGTGATGTCGCCTTTGGCAAGAATAGCGTCGAACCAATATTCTCGAACGGAAGTTTAGTATCTCGCCCTTTGATGAAAGACGGGCATAGCGCTGGTGATGCACCAAAGAAAAACGGGATCAGCCAACCAAAACGATAGTAGTTACGAATCAGCGCAAAATAGCCTTCAGACTTAGCCGCCTGGCGAGAAGGCTCATCTTGTTCACCATACAAACCATCCCAAAATGAATCAGGGAATGAAAAGTTAAAGTGAACACCAGAAATAATCTGCATCAAGCTACCGTAACGGCGTTTCAAGCCCTCACGGTAAAGCGTTTTCATCTTACCTGAGTTTGATGTGCCGTACTGAGCGAGTGTAATATCATCTTCATCTTCAACGTAACAAGGCATAGATAGAGGCCAAAGCTTCTCTTCACCCAGTTGAGTTTGCGTGAAATGATGGATGTCTTCTAACTGAGCGACCAAGGTATCAATGTCATGTGATACTGGAGTAATGAATTCGAGCAGTGATTCAGCAAAGTCAGTGGTAATCCACTCGTTAGCGTAAGCAGAACCTAAACCTTTAGGATGAGGCGTCTTAGCAAGCTTGCCATCTTGTTGATAGCGAAGGGTTTCTCTTTCTACACCACGACCAAAGTTTTTAAACACTTCGGGATTACGTGACACTCGCTCTAATCGCGCAGCAAAATCTGTCAAAATGAAGTCGCCTATGTTTATTGTTCTATTTGCATATCAAAGAACTGGCTTAATAACAACGACTGGGTAACGAGAACGTTACCCAGTTCAATGCTCTAATTTATGTGTCCTCTAATGGACAATTTCAAGCTCTTCTACAGGAATGTTTAACGTTTCTAGTTGAGGTTTTAGGCTTTGAGCATCACCTACAACAATAATCTGATACTGGCTCGGGTCAAACCACTTTTTCGATAAGCCATTCAGCACGTTTCTATCTACAGTATCAACAATTTCATTACGTTGCTGTAAATAATCTTCATCAAGACTGTACGATAAAATACTACCCAGTAGATTTGTTTTCTGCCCTGGGGTTTCATACTTAAGTGCGTCTTGCTGGCCAACCGCTAATTTCAAGAAATCGAGCTCTTTGGTTGTCATGCCTGATGCACTGTATTCCGTCAGCTCTTTTTGCATCTCGATGATCGAAGGTAACGTCGCATTAGCACGAACCTGAGCCGAGAAGACTAAAGCACCGATCTCTCGGTTCGCTGCTAAATAGCCACCCGCACCGTAGGTGTAACCTTTATCTTCACGCAAGTTTTGGTTTAAACGGCTATTAAAATTACCCGCTAAGTTAAAGTTAGCAAGCTGAGTCAAATATGCCTCACCTGTCGCGTCAAAAGGTAAGCCTTGTCGCACAAAACGCACGATACTTTGCGGTGAGTGTGGCTTATTAACTAAATAAATCTTCTGTTTACCCAGTTCTGGTAATTTCTCTGCTCGCAATAGTGGTGCAGTCTCGCCTTGCCACTGCTGAATGAATGCTAACTGCTGAGTGACCTCTTTTTTGGAGATATCACCCACCACTACCACTTGCGCGCCTTGTGGCGTGTAGTGTTGACGGTAAAACTGCTTTACATCATCCAAGGTCAGAGACTCAAGAGACGCTAGAGAACCTTCACCTGAGCGCTGATAAATGGTATTGCCAAACAACACCTGACGAGTTGCTTGTGACGCTAACCAGCTTGGCTTTTGATGCTGATACATCATACCTTCTAGCATCTGCTTTTTCAGACGGTCAAAATCTTCTTGCTTAAACGCCGGTGCAAACAGTACCTCTTCAACAATTGAAAGGGTTTGAGGTAAGTTTTTCTCTAAGCTCGACACCATGACCGATGTCGTATAGTTACCCGCATTCACCGATACTTTACTGCCTAGCTTGTCCATTCTTGCGTGCAGCTCTTCTAAGCTTGAATGCTGAGAGCCCTCTTGCAACAGAGCGGCTGTAAGGTTCGCTAACCCTTCTTTACCAGCGCGTACATAACGCTCCCCTGCTGGGAATCGAATATCAAGTTGCACCGTCGGCGTTTCGCTGCTCACCGTGCCTAGCACTTCAACGCCATTATCGAAGAACATGCGATACAATTCTGGCATATGTGCCTGAACGCCTTGAGCAATCTCAGGCATCACTGAACGGTCAAAATTGTCGACTGGACGACGGTATTCTAAGTCTTGCTCTGAGACTTTGCTGTAAACAGGCAAACGGCGCGCAGGTGTAACAAAATCTGCTGTTGCTGCAGCCAATTGCGTTTTACCCACAGGCACAACACTCAGGGTCACTTTGTGGTGGCCGTTGACGTATTGTTTGTAAACTTGCATTACTGATTGCGGAGTCACAGCCTTAAGACGATCGAGTTGCGATTGAAGACGATCTGGCTGAGCAAAAAATGTTTCGTTTGACGCAAGTTGGGTTACTTTGCCTTCCACGCTTTGAAGAGCAAAAACAGAATCCGCTTCTGCCACACCAATGATTTGGTCTAAACGCTGCTGGCTAATGCCGTGTTGTTCAAACTCGGCCAATGTCGTCATGATGTCATCATACAAAGACTTTAAGCCCGCGCTGTCGCCTGATGGCGCCATCGCATAAACGTAAAAAGCGCAAGATAGCTCAGAGCAATCTTGAAACGCTCCAACATCTAACGCTTTTTCGGTTTTAACTAGGTTTTGGTACAGCATGGAGTTTGCGCCATCACCAAGCTGAGTCGCCAACGCGTTAAGTGCAAGCTGAGATTCATGACCGCGATATTCTGTTGGCCACCCTAAAACCACCATCGGCTGGCGAATGCGGTCTTCTAGCGTGACAAATTTGTCTCGTTCCAGCGTCACTGGTTGCTTAGGCGCGCGCTCTACTTCTGGTCCGCGAGGGATTGGAGCGAAATACTTGTTAATCCACTCTAAGGTTTGCTCAACGTCAATGTCTCCGCCAATTGTAAGAACCGCGTTGTTTGGGCCATACCAACGAAGGAAAAACGCTTTCAGATCGTTAACATCAACTCGATCAAGATCTTCAACATAACCGATGGTTTGCCATGAATATGGGTGGCCTTCAGGGAACATGGCTTCACCCATCTTCTCCCAAATCAAACCATAAGGACGGTTGTCATAATTCTGTGCGCGCTCGTTTTTCACCGTATCGCGCTGCACCTCAAACTTACGCTGTGATACCGCATCCAATAAATAGCCCATGCGATCAGATTCTAGCCATAGCATTTTTTCTAGCTGATTCGCAGGGACGGTTTCAAAGTAATTAGTGCGGTCGCGGTTAGTCGTGCCGTTAAGGCGACCACCCGCTTCGGTAATGATACGAAAGTGCTCTTGATCGCCCACATGCTCACTGCCTTGGAACATCATGTGTTCAAAGAAATGTGCGAATCCTGATTTACCGATTTCTTCACGTGCGGAACCAACGTGATAAGTAACATCCACATGCACCAATGGATCAGAGTGATCCGGTGATAATATGACGGTTAATCCATTTTCCAATTGGTATTTACTGTAAGGAATCGTGGCCTTACCTGGCTGGGCTTCTACCTCCTCTACCAAGGTAACCCCTTGTGGTAAAGAAGAAAAAAACGGTACGTCGTAGTCGATATAGGCAGAACATCCACCCAAAATGGCAAGAGATAATGCGCCAAACCAGATTTTTCTCATCATGATTCCTTAGAAAAAGCCGTAAAACAGTGCAGTAAGTAGCAAGTAGCGAGCCAGTTTTCCTATCAAAATTAGCCAAAAAGATGGCCAAAATTTCATTCTTAGCCAACCAGCGGCTAAACAAAGTGGATCACCAATCACAGGTAACCAACTCAATAACAGTGACCAATAGCCGTATCGTTTTAGCCACTGTATGGCTCTATGACCATGTTTTTTATCGTGAGTTCGATTTGGTATCCATAGACCAATGGCATAATTGGTTAGGCCGCCAAGGGTGTTTCCTATGGTGGCAGCAAGTATGATAGAAGTGACAGAATATTGACTCAGGCTCAGAGTAGCAAGTAAACCTGCCTCTGAACCTCCGGGTAATAAGGTTGCACTGAGGAAACCGCTAAGAAATAACACCCATAAAGCTGAATCAGAAAACCATAACGCGATAGATTGAAACGCAGTGTTAAACGTTTCTAGCATTGCATATCCAACAAAATCTTTCCTCTTGTATGACCGGTTTCAATTTGAATATGTGCATCGACAACTTGTTCAAAAGGATACACTTTAAAAATCTCTGTTTTAAGCAAGCCAATACTTACCATATAAAGCAATGCATCCATTTGCTCTTTGTTTGGGTCCACCAACATACCTGTAGCTTCAAACCCTAGCAGCTTAGCCTTCTCACATATCAGCTCAGCAGATAAAGTAGGCACCGTCACCACTTTAGCGCCATCTTTTAAGCACTTTAGGGCATCCAATGCCACATCGCCGCCGACTAAATCAATCAATACATCGACCTCTTCAACTCTTTCTGAAGCAGGTGCAAAGTGATAATTGATCGCATGAGCGCCTAACGTCGCCATGTAATCGAGGTTGTCTTCACCGCAGGTTGTAAACACCTCAGCTTTAGCCGCAACCGCTAGTTGAACAGAAATATGGCCCACACCGCCAGCACCAGCAAGAATGAGTACCCGCTGACCTTCAGCAACTAACACTTTATCTAATGCTTGAATAGCCGTCTGCCCAGCTAAAGGAAGCGCAGCGGCCGCTTCTAAAGTAATTGAAGATGGTACTAGACTGAGCGCAGATTCAGGTACTGATATGTATTGACTATATCCGCCCCCAACCACAGGGAATCCAATAAAGCCCGCGACTTTATCGCCAACTTCAAATCTCTCTATGCCTTCGCCGGTTGTGAGCACTTCCCCCGAAATGTCATAACCCAATACCCAAGGCAAGTTATCTTTATTCTGCGCAGCGGCCCAACCTAAACCAGCTCGTGTTTTGACATCTATAGGGTTCACACCAGCAAACGCCACTTTTACCACGACTTCGCCCTCTTTCGGCTCTGGTACGTGACTCGATTGAACAGCTAACACATTAGGTTCACCGAATTGAGTAATGACGATTTGTTTGTTTTCCATGCCAATGATCCTTATTGATGAAAAAAGGGATGCCGAAGCATCCCTTTGAATATATACCATTTCTTTAACTCAAGTTAACCATTTGATCGCAATTTAACCAAGTAAGAGGCTTAAGTTGTTACCGTCCGTTAACTAAGCAAAGAAAGCTGTCATCTAACCTACAAGTGCTAATAAGATACCCGCAGCAACCGCTGAGCCAAGTACCCCAGCCACGTTCGGTCCCATAGCATGCATCAACAAGAAGTTTTGCGGGTTAGCCTCTAAGCCAACCTTATTAACAACACGTGCAGCCATAGGAACAGCAGATACCCCTGCTGCGCCGATCAATGGGTTAATATCTTCTTTAGAGAACTTGTTCAGAAGCTTCGCCATTAATAGACCGCCCGCAGTACCGATACTAAAGGCCACAGCACCAAGTGATAGAATACCTAGTGTTTCAATGTTCAAGAACTCTGCCGCTTGTAGCTTCGAGCCAACACTCAAACCAAGGAAGATGGTCACAATGTTGATCAACTCGTTTTGCGCTGTCTTAGATAAACGATCCACAACACCCGCTTCACGCATTAAGTTACCTAAGCAGAACATACCGACTAAAGGTGTTGCCGATGGCAGGAATAGAATCGCCATCATTAATACCGCGAGTGGGAAGAGGATCTTTTCTACTTTACCAACATGACGAAGCTGAGCCATTTTAATTTGGCGCTCTTCTGGCGTTGTTAACGCTTTCATGATTGGTGGCTGAATGATAGGAACCAAAGCCATATAGCTGTATGCCGCGACCGCAATGGCACCAAGTAGATCTGGAGATAGCTTACTCGCGAGGAAAATCGCTGTTGGGCCATCCGCACCACCGATGATCGCAATAGAGGCAGCATCTTGGATGCTAAACTCCATACCCGGCACAAAGTTAAGTAATATCGCACCAAATAGCGTGGCGAAAATACCAAACTGAGCCGCTGCCCCCAACCACAGGGTTTTAGGGTTAGCGATAAGCGCACCGAAGTCAGTCATTGCCCCTACACCCATGAAAATGAGTAGCGGAGCAACACCAGAAGCAACAGCGACGCTATAGAAGGTATACAGAGTACCATCAGTGAATTTCGCATTAGTCGCGAGTTGCTCAAGCATCACTAACTGATCTGGCTGAGCGGCTTTGTAAGCGACTTTAATGGCATCAGCTGAAATATCAGTGACGCCAAGAATCGAAGCAAACTCAGTCAGCAGATTAATATCACCAGCATAAATTGCATTAAGCACTGCGCTGTTTGCTAGACCAACAACAGGAATGTTGGCCAAGATAGCACCAAAGCCAATTGGCAAGAGTAACAGCGGCTCAAACCCCTTTCGAATAGCCAGATACAACAACGTACAACCAACAAGGATCATACAGATCTGACCAAATTCGAAATTGGCTAACCCGGTCTCTGACCATAGAGTTAATAGTCCTTCCATGGTACTCCCTTACGCCAAGCTCAATAGTGGAGCACCCACTGTGACGCTATCACCTTCTTTTACATGAAGATCTTGAACGATACCGCTGCGCGCAGCACGTACTTCCGTTTCCATCTTCATCGCTTCAAGGATCAACAAAACATCACCTTCCGCTACTTGCGAGCCACTTTGTACATTCACTTTGAAAATATTACCGGCAAGAGGAGCTGGTACAGCTTCTGAATCAGCCGATGGAGCAGCAGGCGCTGCGGCTGCAGGTTGAGCCGCCGCTGATGGCGCAACTGATGTCAATTGACCTTGCGGCCCAACTTCAACATCATAAACTTGGCCATCAACTTTAACACTGTAAGTTTCAATACCACCTTGTGCAGGCTGTGCAACCGGAGCTGGCGCAGCGACTGGCTCTGTGCCTGGCGCTGGCTCAAATGCGTCTGGGTTACGGCGATTCTTAAGGAACTTCAAGCCAACTTGTGGGAAGAGCGCATAAGTTAATACATCGTCAACCGTATCTTCCGCTAAAGAGATACCCTCTTCTTTTGCTTTAGTTAACAGATCATCTGTCAGTGTATGTAGCTCTGCTTCTAAAAGATCGGCAGGACGGCATGTAATCGGATCTGCGCCATCAAGCACTTTAGCTTGTAGCTCTGCATTCACATCAGCAGGCGCTGCACCGTATTCACCTTTTAGAACACCAGCCGTCTCTTTGGTAATACTCTTGTAACGCTCACCTGTCAGCACGTTAATAACAGCCTGAGTACCCACAATTTGCGACGTTGGCGTTACCAATGGAATAAAGCCAAGATCTTGACGAACGCGTGGGATCTCTTCCAATACCTCATCAATGCGATCCGCTGCGCCTTGCTCTTTCAGCTGGCCTTCCATATTGGTCAACATACCTCCAGGTACTTGAGCAATAAGAATACGAGAATCGACACCTTTCAATTGACCTTCCCATTTAGCGTATTTCTTACGAACTTCGCGGAAGTAAGCGGCAATTGGCTCTAGTTGGTCGAGTTTAAGATTTGTATCACGCTCAGTACCTTGCAGCATCGCAACTACCGTTTCGGTTGGCGTGTGGCCGTAAGTACAGCTCATTGAAGAGATTGCAGTATCGAGAATATCAATACCCGCCTCAACCGCTTTTACCGCTGTAGCCGTTGAAAGGCCAGTGGTCGCATGACAGTGCAGCGCCAAAGGTACATCACAAGATGCTTTAATACGAGTAATGAGCTCTTCTGCCTCGTAAGGCTTCAATAACCCTGACATATCTTTAATACATAGCGAATGGCAGCCAAGATCTTCTAAACGCTTAGCCAGATCAACCCAAGTATCTGCATTGTGTACTGGGCTAGTAGTATATGACAGCGTGCCTTGAGCATGCGCGCCAACATCAACGGCCGCTTTAACCGCTTTTTGGAAGTTACGAACGTCGTTCATCGCGTCAAAGATACGGAATACATCCATACCGTTGGCGTGAGCACGCTCGACGAATTTTTCTACGACATCATCTGCATAGTGACGGTAACCCAGCAAGTTCTGGCCACGAAGTAGCATCTGCATTGGGGTGTTTGGCATCGCTTTTTTCAGCTCACGTAGACGCTCCCACGGGTCTTCCCCCAAGAAACGAATACACGAGTCAAACGTAGCGCCGCCCCATGTTTCCAATGACCAATAGCCGATCTTATCCAACTCGGCGGCAATCGGTAACATATCTTCAATACGCATACGCGTAGCGAATAGAGATTGATGGGCGTCGCGAAGTACCACATCAGTTAAAGCTAGTGGTTTAGACATGCTCTTAAACTCCTTTTAATCCTTTAATGCTATTTTGCGGCAGATGTGCGGTATTGATGCACAGCAGCGGAAATGGCTGCAACTACCTGAGGGCTTACAGCAGAAGATGATTGAACTTTGTTATTTTGTACTGGGCTTGCGATCGGCTCAGGAACCTCTTCAGGCACCAATTTCGACATTAACCGAACGAGGTATACAAGAATAGTTAGGAAAATAAATACCACCGACATCCCAGTTAACATGAGAGTGGCAGCATCTATAAGTTGGCTTCCGATAGTGTCCATTTTGCTTCCTTTCTTTGTCATCCTGACAATAGCAAACTGCTCAAATATATTGCGTCCACCTATGGACTCACAGTCTGTCTATCTAAAGCACCGCTTGGTACTTACTATTGTCTGAGATGCGCTCTGTGATCCAGACAAGAGGTCTAGGATTATCTCGATTGGTTAAACTTTGTCAATTTTGTTTAAAGCAGTCTTTATGATAAAGCACATTTCTAGGGGAATATTCGTCACACAAATCACATATCGTTGAAATATTCACTTCTAGAAGAATATTTAACTGCTGATTATCAGACGTTATTAGAAAAATAGGACACTTGCTGCGATTGGCTTAAAACTTCTGCAATTAAGTCTTATAAAACAATCGGTTGTATATGATAGGTAAACAACTTGATAAGAAAATGTTAATAAAAAAGCCCTGCTATTTCTAGCAGGGCTTTAATGTAATGGCGCGCTCGGGAGGATTCGAACCTCCGACCGCCTGGTTCGTAGCCAGGTACTCTATCCAGCTGAGCTACGAGCGCGCTGCGTTCGATATTGATATTCAATATCAGGTCAATGACCTTTTATTCATAAAGAATAGTGGCGCGTCCTGGAGGATTCGAACCTCCGACCGCCTGGTTCGTAGCCAGGTACTCTATCCAGCTGAGCTAAGGACGCACGGGTTTTCGATAATGACAAAATCACTATCAGGCCAGTAGCCTAAATAATGGCGCGCTCGGGAGGATTCGAACCTCCGACCGCCTGGTTCGTAGCCAGGTACTCTATCCAGCTGAGCTACGAGCGCGCTGCGTTCGATATTGATATTCAATATCAGGTCAATGACCTTTTATTCATAAAGAATAGTGGCGCGTCCTGGAGGATTCGAACCTCCGACCGCCTGGTTCGTAGCCAGGTACTCTATCCAGCTGAGCTAAGGACGCACGGGTTTTCGATAATGACAAAATCACTATCAGGCCAGTAGCCTAAATAATGGCGCGCTCGGGAGGATTCGAACCTCCGACCGCCTGGTTCGTAGCCAGGTACTCTATCCAGCTGAGCTACGAGCGCGC
>NZ_JANAVY020000028.1 GCF_025195085.2 Vibrio intestinalis
CTTCAGGAAGTCAGAAGGGAGCGTGTCTGTACCAAGGAAGATGAATAAGGCTACGTGGGACAAAGATTATAGAGCAAAAGTTCTCTTTACATCAGCTTAACAAAGTACGTTCGCGCCCTTCCACAAAGACACACTCCCAAGCTTTTGTTTAGTAAAATTATCATTAATTATCGATTTAATAACTGACAAATCAATTACGTTATTTATCGAACCTAACTTCACATTAACATCAAACTTGTCTAACGTTTCATTCATAATTTAATTTCCTTGTTATTTATACTAGCCAGAATTAAATATAGAACAAAAAATGAAAGTCGTATCAATTTACGTAAATTTATTATTTAAATAGCAGTCACTTTTAAAACATATTTTTAATAAGACACGCATACCTAATTCTCCAAACAAATCTCCCTCGTTTTTCGAGACAGCTGAGCGTCATTGGAAATCACAAATTGATAATATTCGTTGCTCATTTCATTATTTTGAACGAAGGTACGCATTTGGCTTAGTAAGCTTTTTGCTTCACTATATCGCTCTAAATACTGTTTATCACAGGTGTTTACGATATCCATATCCACCCTCAGTTTAGAGAAAGAGGTCATCAATTGATCCACTCTCTGCTCTACTTGAGTCAACTTGGCACTCTCTGAATATTGCTGCTCTAACAATGCTCGTTGCTTTTGCATTTCTAGACTTGATTCAGCTTGCAACAATTGCTGTTTAGCCTGATATTTTTGAAACAATTCTTGCTCTTGCTTATCGCTGTTTTCCTTTAATGCAAAGTACTGATAACGGTAATTTTTAGCGGATTTTTCGCTGGCTAAGAACTTAGTTTCTAACTGCTCAGACCGCGTAATTTCATCATTTAACTGCTGGGTAAGCCGCGCCAATTGCTGCTGATACTCTTGCTCAAGCTTTTCCGCCAACCCTTCTAACTGGCGCTGATAAGAAAGCTGGTGAGCCTGCGACATAGATTGCTCAAATATCAACTCCGTGGTCAAAGTATTCATTTGCTCGTTCAATGCATCTATCTGTTGCTGCTTTTCTTGTAACTCACTAGAGAGTTCGACTTGCTGCTGACTACTTGATTGAAACAAAGCATAACCTGCCCCGCCAAAGCAGGCGACGACCAAAACTAGCGCAACATAACCCAGCGTTTTCATCGCTTACTCCTCAACTAATTGACGGTAACACTTCTGCTTGCAATGAGGGCAATGGTAAGCGTGGCGATCCACTCTCGCCGCGCAATGAGGGCACTTCCCGTGGCGGCGATCATGGCTAAACAACAGTAACAATAATCCTATCGGGCCAAGCACATAACCAAGTAGTACGCCCGCGACCGTGTTATTTTTCCATATTCCGACTGCGGTCGTTAATACAAAGAACACGGCGTAAAAACCTAACCAAAACACCATATCTTCATTCATTACGCTTCCCTCATCGCTTTTTGCATACCACTAAAAAAAGGGCTCACAAGGTAATCCCACAGCGTTCTTTCTTCGCCAATGATCAACACTTCTGTCAGCATGCCAGGATACAGCTCGACATTGTGGTTTTGCTCTAACGAAGATAAGCCCTCTTTATCAAACTTGATGGTGACCAAATAACCCGGACTGGCTTCATTACCCTCACCTTTTGGTAGCACTCGGTCAGCAGAAACGTGCAAAACCTCTCCTTCTACTGGAGGGGTGTTACGCGCGCTGTAGGCCGTTAGCCTGACTCGAGCTTGCTGGCCTTGCCTTACAACATCAATATCTTTCGGCGACACAATGGCTTCAACGATTAGCTCGTCGCTTTCAGGGACAATTTCCATCAGCACTTGGCCCGGCTTAATCACCCCACCAATACTTGATATATTTAAGCCAACAACACGCCCTTCAAATTCACTGCGAATCAAGATGCGAGATCGAATATCTTGCGCGGTTTTGATCACTTGTTGCACATCTCTTAGCTCATCATTAATCACTTTAAGCTGACTCGAATACTCGCGCGCCAGATCGAGCATTTGATTTTGATGTTTTTGGTGAAGTGTATCGAGCTCACGTGCAGCGACATCAACGGCAAGAGAGATCTCCGCTAACTCTGCGCTGATTCTGGCACTGTGACGCTTTAGCTCGAGCATACGTGTTTTCGAGACATAGCCCTTAGCAACCAGGCCTTTGGTCATGTTGATTTCTTGCTGCACCAAATCTCGTTGAGTTGTGATGGCGCGTTTTTGAAAGTTGCTGCCTTTGATTTTCTCTTTGTACAAGGCGGTTTGCTGTTTGTACTGCGAATCAATCAGTTCTTGCCTCAACATCGCTTGCTCAAACTGTAAAGACTCACTACTTAACAGCGTTTCGACCACCAGACCATCATCAGTTTGTTTCAGCTCTTTTGGCCAGTTTATTGTCGGTTGCTGGTTCGACAATGCCGACAGGCGAGCTTGTTGGGCAAGTAAAGAGTAACTGCGATATAGATAACGTCGATAATCCGCTTCTGCCTTAGTATCTGACAACTCAACCAGAGGCTGCCCCTTTTCAACCTTTTCACCCTCTTTAACAAACACCTGTTTTACCCAACCACCTTGCAGGTGCTGAATCTGTTTACGCTTACTTTCAACCACTAAACTGCCTTGAGCAACTGAAGCTGAGCTAAGTGGCATTGAAGTCGCCCAAGTAATAAAGCCGCCAACAGTCGCCACAACCACTAGGCTACCGATGACAATCAGGCGTCTTGTACTGAATCCATTTTCCATAACGCCTCCTTAAGCTGTTTTTACTGAGCTTGGTTGAGGTAGGTCACCTTCAACCTGTAAGCCAAGGAACTGTTCGCACGTTCCAGCCTTTTCCACACGGCCATCTTTAAGTTTGATCACCCAATCCATTTGGCGTAAAAATCCGGGGCGATGACTGATCATTACCACGGTAATTTTGTGTTCTTTACAATGTTGCAAAACAATCGCTAAAGCGGTCTCGCCTTCTGGGTCGAGGTTAGAGTTCGGCTCATCTAAGACCAATACTCGTGGGTTGGAATAGATCGCTCTCGCAAGCCCAATGCGCTGCTTTTGACCACCAGAGAGCAACACCCCTCCTTCGCCAATGTAGGTGTCGTACCCTTCTGGGAGCGCCATAATAAGCTCATGTATACAGGCCAGCTTGGCCGCTTTAACAACGTCTTGATCATTACCTTGCGTAAAACGACAAATATTCTGTTTGACTGTCCCAGCCAGTAACCCGACATGCTGCGGCAAATAACCTATGTACTGACCAAACTGGTCGATGTCCCACTTTTCAATCGTGGCACCATCAATTTTTATCTCACCTACCGAAGGCTGATGTATCCCCATCAGCAAACTGGCCAATGTAGATTTTCCTGAACCGGAGTTACCCATCACAGCCAATGCATTACCGGCACCTAACTTAAAGTTCACCCCTTGAATGACTGGACTGTTTGTATTGGGAAACTTCAAGCTGACATTATTAAATTGAATCTCACCCTTTGGTTCAGGAAGTAGAGTTTTACTCACTTCAAAACCCGCTTCCACTCGGCTGTTCAAACTGCGCCATGCGCGATATGCGGTGTACCAAGATTTCCAGCCACTCACGGCACTTTCAAATGGGCTGAGCACTCGACCAATCAGAATCGAACTTGCGATCACAGAACCAATACCGAGCTGCTGATTGAGTGCTAAGAATACACCAGTGGTCAGCACAGCCACCTGCAATAAGGTTCTGAAGTAACGGCTAATCGCCAAAAGCAAACCAGCACGAGAATTGACTAACCATTGAAGCTTAAGCACATCCTCGTTAGTTTTTTCCCACGTTTTACCGACGTTACCACTCATGCCCATCGCTTTGAGTGTCGGCGCGTTTCGTAAGTAGTCGTTTAACTCCATGCTCACTTTCGCTGTGGTTTCTTGCGCCTCGGCACTGAGTCTTCGCCCTCCAAACATCATCAACATTGCTAGCCCCATAAAGAGGATTACGCCTACAAGCGCAACCACACCGATATATGGGTGGAGAACAAACAACAGCAGTAAAAAGAGTGGTGTAAACGGCAGATCTAAAATGGATGAGGTTGAAGGAGCAACAAGAAAACCACGTAGAATCGAAAGATCCTGCAGCGCATGCTTTTCAATTCGGTTGGATTTTGAAGATTCTGCGATGCTGCTCGCCAGTAGGTCGCCACTCAATTGCGTATCGAGCTTTAACGCTGACCGCTGCATCAATAAAGTACGAATATGTTCCAATACCGCTTGCGAGGTGACTAAAAACAGCGTGATACATAAAAGAGCAATCATCGTTTCGATACTTGCGCTGCCCATGACTCGATCAAACAACTGCAAGCTATACACAGGTACAGCCAGTACCAATAAATTCACGCCTAAACTAAAGAAAATCGCCGCCCAGAACTCTCTGCGCACAGCAACAAACGGATTGATATCCTTGCCTTTCATAGCCCAACCAACTTAGTTGCATATAATTATATAGTTGAGTATAGACTTAGATTTAAATCTCATTTGTTTTCATCAACAAACTGACGATTAAAATTACACTAATTGATAACGTTGGCTTACTTCATAACCCGTCGCGATAGTGCGATGGCTTTCTTTTATAATCCAGTTGATTGGATTTCTTACCCAAGGCTGCGGGTCATTTTTCGGAAACTGATTTACTACCTTCAAACCCACCACATTCAGCCCCAGAGACTGACACGTTTCAATACAACGCTTAGCATGCCATGCTTGCGCGACGACGAGTACCTTAGTGCCTTGCTGCTGATCTGCAGCACTTTTAGCCACATCAAGCGTAGTCTGGTAATCATCATTGCTAATCGGGTGGTGAGTGACACCTGACAAATGGCTTGCGATTTCTTGCTGTGCGTATAGCGGCAGGTTTGGTTGCTGTTGGCTCAGTAAAACCAGTTGCTCAGCTAATTCAATATTGACGCACTCGCTATCTCCAAAAGAGAAGGCTAAAGCGAAATCAGCCGCGTCATCAGTTGCAAAAGAATCCAAATACAAGGTTTCACGCGACAAGTAGTCTTGAATGCGCAGCTTAGCGGACTCTTCGAGTTGGTATTGGGGAGATTGATAGTGAAAAAACAGCTCAGAAATTGAGTTGCAATTGGGCAAAGTACATTGGCCAAAACCCAAGCTCTGAACAAAATCACAAAAATTACGCATAACAGTATATTCCTAACTCATGCTATCCCTAGTTAAAAAGGGCCAATAAGCCAGTACTGTCCGTTGTTGTGGTTATTTTACCTATATGACCCTCAAGCTCAAGAAAATTGTTCAATTTATCAACAGTAATTTCATCTATCTACTTGCTAGGATTAATTTCTTCCACAACTCGCATTATACAAATCTTGTATTATCATTACCTTAGTAGTCATTTGCGAATGGAATTGCATATTAATGGTCAAACAAGCGGTTTGGTGTCTGCTCGGTTGCACTTTCTCTTTATCTGCTTCATCTGAAGCGGAGATAGAGGCTATCGTAGAAATTGAACAACCTGAAATCAGTTTCTATGGCCAACGTAGCATCGGAGGCGTAATTGCAGAGCCTGCCCAATCACATTCTTTTCACCGCAGAGTGATTGCTCCACAAATCACAGAGGAAAAAGATGATGATGAAATAAACGAAGTTCATAACATTCAAGTTGATCTAGAACACCATCGAGAGCCAATCAAACCATTAAGCAGAAATGAAAAACTACTAGCTAAAAAAGCACAGTATTATTTTGAGAGAAACAGAAGAGACCAAACAGGTCTATGGGACTCTGTTCAAGGCTACCCACATACGACTATGTGGGATGTGGCAAGTGGTATTGCGGCCACCCTAGCACTTGAAGCCCTCGGTTTAAAAACATCAGAACAAACCCATTCAGAGCTAGAAAAAACGCTCGCCACTCTCAATAGCATGCCACTCTACAAAAACTGGCTGCCTAACCGAGAATACAGTACCAAAACAGGCCTTCCTTCAGGTCGATTAGGCCAATCAGAAAGTAACGGCAATGGATGGTCTGCTTTAGACATTGGCCGCTTACTCATTTGGCTTAAAATCTTGTGCCAGCAACACCCAGAATTAGAACCAGAAATTCTTAAGCTAATTGGACACTGGAAACTCGATAAAGCTGTTAACAAAGGGACGTTATACGGCGCAAAACTGTATAAAGGTAAGGAATATTATCGACAAGAAGGCCGTCACGGGTATCTACAATACGCTGCGACTGGGTTCGAAATGTTTGATTACTCTGTCCCGTTGCCAGATCTCAATAAATACCTAACATCGGTCTCTATAAATGGCTTTCCACTAGAGGTCGATACTCGGAACGTGCCTTTTATGACCAGTGACCCATACATTCTCGGCAGTCTTGAGTTTGGGCAAAAGGGCGAATGGAATCAGCTGAAAACCATCTATAACCTGCATAAACTAAAGTCAGAGCAAAAAGACAAGCTGTATAGCTTCGCTGAAGATGCCATGAACAAAAACCCTTGGTTTGCTTACAACAATCTTTTTTACTATGGAAAACCGTGGACTAGCGTGAGCCCAAGTGGAAAAATCATTGAGAACCCGCAAATACTAAGTCATAAGGTCGCATTTGGTTTTAGCGTTTTATTTTCAGATGACTACAGTGAAATGCTCGGGCAGGCGGTACTAGATAACAGTCTGAACTCGCGTAGTGTGCCTACTGGGCAATATGAAAATGGCGGAAGTAATACCGCGTTCAATATCAATACCAACTCACTCATTTTGGTATCACTTTGGTACAAAAGTTATGGCAGTCAACCCATCCTAAAAACAAGCCCTACTGATCTCTAATTCTATAAACCTTTTACCCTGATTGATGAAAACTCGTCTAGGCTAATAAAAACAATAGATAATTTATAAAGGCTTACAATGTCAGTCAGGCAATCAATTAAACTCCAAATGCTAATAGCCAGTGCTTTGGTTATTGGCCTTGTTATCGCATTTGCTTCAATTAACCATTATTACAAAAGCCTAGAAAGCGATCTGCGTGATCTTCAAGTCTCTATTTCAGATTCAGAATCTATGATGCTTGAAATTCGAAGGCAAGAGAAAGACTTCATCAGCCGTGTAGATCTTAAATACATTCAAAGTGCTACACAAAACATTGAAACTCTGAAAAGTGACCTTCAAAAAATCCAACACTACTTGGATAAATATAATTTTGAAACACTATTTTCTACCACACAAATTCAATCTGCTATAGATAACTACTCACAAACACTCTATCAGCTTGCACGACAAAAAATCCTAATTGAAGGCCAAAACAAGACCGGCCTGATTGAAACAGTTAAAGACTCTTGGTTTAACTTAGAGCGAGTACTCCTTGCGCAAGGGGGTGAGAAATATCATGAAACTTTGATAAACCTTCAAGAAAGCACCTACTACTTCTTCCGTAACTTTTCCAACGAGCATCTCACCCTTATCCAACAACACCTAGTTAAGCTCTCACTTCTCTCTTCGGGAGATAATGAGGTTATACGAGATGCGATATTAAATTATCAGAATACCTTTACTCAGCTACAACAAGCCTACCAACATTTTGGTTATGACCATAATTCAGGCTTACATGGAAGCCTACGCGCAGAGATTCATAATGTAGAAAATAAGCTGGAATCCTTACACAAAATTGTACCCGTTCAAATTGAGCAAAAACTTAATGTTCTGGACAATGAACTCCATGTAATATTATCTGCTTTGGTGATCACTTTAGGCATCATCATGACCTACGCCACATGGTCTATCGCACAGTTAGAGAAAAGGCTATTGTGCTCAGAGAACAAAGCCCGTAACTCCAATAAAGCCAAAAGTGCGTTTTTGGCCAACATGTCCCACGAGATACGAACACCTCTAAATGGCATTATTGGTATGTCCCAGATAATGTCTGATACTCACTTGAGCCCGAGTCAGCGTGACTATCTCGGCACAATCGAAACGTCTTCACAAACATTACTGATGTTAATTAATGACATTTTAGATTTGTCTAAAATAGAGTCTGGCCATATAGAGATCACCCCCTACCCATCGCATGTAAGAGAAGCCATTTTCGACATTGCATCCATGGTTGCAGGTAAAACAACCGAAAAAGGTCTATCGCTTAATATTGATATTGCAGATGACACACCTTATAGCGTTGAAATCGATGAACATCGACTACGCCAAATATTGATGAACTTGATGTCAAATGCGGTGAAATTTACCAAGCAAGGTAGCATTACAATTTCAGTCACCACCAAATTTACCGCTGACCGAACAGAATTAACTTTTTCGGTTCAAGACAGCGGAATCGGCATTGATAAAGATAAGCAGGCTTCAATTTTTGAGCCATTTAAGCAAGAAGACGGCTCAATCACCCGTGAGTTTGGCGGGACTGGGCTTGGCTTAAGTATTAGCACTCAGTTGGTTAAATTGATGGGCGGAATACTACAAGTTGAATCTGAAAAAGACCAAGGAAGCCGATTCTACTTTACCCTTCCAGTCAACGTACTAGAAAGAACACCGCGCAACCATAACATTGCAGTTACGCACGCTTGTATAGTTTGTTGCGATGAACATGTTGCCAACCAAGTTGCGAATAACCTAGCATTCCATGGCGTTAAGAGAACAACCGTCGTCCAAGATATTAGTCACACGATAACATCCGACGTTATCTTCCTTTATCATAACGTCGCTGATGAAACTAAGAAGCAAATTGCTCAACTAGAGCGATTGGCTCCAAATACACCATTGATTTTGATTCAACGTTTAGAAGCCTCAGATGCCGATTTCAACGATACAATAGATGGCCTAATCAGCTTCCCTATCCTTGGTTCTCGAGTAATGTCTACCATCCAGCAATCCAAAGAAGCTCTCTATGAGCGTAAGTTGCACCAAGCAGACCCAGACACAACTATCAATAGGCCGGATGCTGATGCAAAACAACAAGTATTGATTGTTGAGGACAATAACGTTAATCAACAGGTGGTATCACTGTTTTTACGCAAAGCCAACTATCAGTTCGATATCGCACATAATGGCCTAGAGGCGCTCAACAAGGTCAAACAAGGCAAGCGTTATCAAATAATGCTGATGGATTGTATGATGCCTGAAATGGATGGTTTTACCGCCACACAAGAGATTCGTAAGTTTGAACAGAAAAACAACTTACCTTCGACACCAATTGTCGCTTTAACTGCTAGTGTGCTCGATCAGGATATAAAAAAATGTCTCGAGGTAGGAATGGACGATTATCTGTCTAAACCACTCAAGAAAGACAAATTATATGCCATGCTAGACAAACATACATAGCCCAACCCTATGTGATTAGAATCATAATTCTATATTTAGCGTTGCAGTATATCGTGAATTAATAAATCTCATACTATTCGCCAAAATACCGTCACTACAGGGCCGTTAAATGCTAATGACACTTCTATCTGTTACATGAATTCGTGAAATATCCCTGCTTTAAATTCTTTTCTTTAGCAAAATAAAACCAAATGGCAAATGTGAATTTACACAAAGATCAAACGGTAGTACTTTTTAAGTAAGAATTATAAAGCACCTTCGTTTGCTATCTGGAATACCGAGTTTATTTTGCTGACAGCTCGGAATAATACAAAAGGAGAAGCACCTTACAGTGCTTCTCCTTTTTTAGTATCAATGTTATCGCATTAATGAACTAGAGAGCTTACGCGACAATCTCCCAGCTATGGGTCATCTCTACGCCTTTACCGAGCATCAAGCACACTGAGCAGTACTTTTCTAAAGAGTCCGCACACACCTTCTCTACCACTTCTGGCGATAGGTTCTCACCGCTAACTTCAAAGTGAATATTCACCTGAGTGAAAATACGTGGCGCAGTTTCACGGCGCTCAGTCGAAAGCTTAGCAACGCACGTTGCTACTTTTTCGCCTGCTTCTTTAAGGCCATCAACAACATCAACCGAGCTACAGCCACCCGCAGCCATTAACACCATCTCCATTGGGCTTGGCGCGGTTTCTCCACCGTTGCCATCCATCACAATTGAGTGGCCTGATTGCGATTGACCTAAAAACTTAAAACCTTCAACCCATTTAACTTCAGCTTGCATGACTGTTCTCTTTACTTATCTTGTGGAAACACCACACCCACTTGGCGGCGAATCTCTGTGAGTAATTGTGCAACGAGCAATGAGCGCTCCATGCACTTTTCATCTATTGTATTGCATTTCACTTGCTTGGCGAATGCTTCAGCCTCATAACGCATCCGGTTTTCAAACTGAGGTAGGCTAATATCTTGTGGCTGCTTGCCTTTGCGTACATGAGTGACTTTCTCAGCGATTGAAATCATATCAATAAGCAACGCACCCGCTTCACCTTGAATCTCACTTGGCAGATAAGAGTTACTGGTTTTAGAGTGTTGTAGCACCACCTCAAACCCATCATAGCCCAATAGAACACTACCATTACCATCAACCCCAGATTCTAACAACTGCCCCACAGCATTTACCGTATTGGGCTTTCCAAATAGAGATACCGCCGATGCTAAGCAGTAGTAGCCAATATCCATGATAGAGCCATTGGCAAATTGAGGGTTAAAGGTATTTGGATTTTCTCCCGCTAGGTACTTATCGTAGCGCGATGAATATTGGCAGTAAGTAATAAACGCTTTGGTCAGTTTGCCTAGTTGTGGAATTTTCTGTTCAATAAGTTTGAAATTCGGCGTATGGCACGACATGAACGCTTCGAACAATACCACGTTATTCTGTTGCGCAGTCTGATACATTTTCTGAGCAAGGTCGGCATTGGCAGCGATAGGCTTTTCACAAATCACATGTTTACCTGCTGCAAGCATTTGAATGCTTTGAGGGGCATGTAATGAGTTAGGGCTGGCAATATAAATTGCATCAACATCGTTCGATGCTGCCAATAACTCTAGGTCATCAAATAGCTGAATCGTAACCGTTTTTGTCTGGTACTTTTCAGCAAACTGCGCTGCAGAGTTTATCTGACGAGAATAGACCGCACCTAACTGATACTCACCCGATTCCAATGCCCCTTGTACAAACTGATCGGTGATCCAATTTGTGCCAATTACCCCTAATCGAATCATAAATTATCCTTTTAAACCGTCATAACAACGCGAATAGCCAACAATATGAGAATAATACCGGAAAGCCTGTCGATCAGTTGTGCTTTAGTGCGAATTTTATCAATGAACTTAGGGCTAGAAAGTAATAACGTAATCAAGCTGTACCAAAGCCCATCAACCACCAAAGGCGTTGCGACAACGACCGCTTTTCCTCCCCAGCCACTGCTCACTGCGACAAATTGGCTAAATAGCGCGATAAAAAATAGCGCTATCTTCGGGCTTAAAATTGAGATCAAAAAACCTTCGCGGGCTGATTGCCATAAACTGGTTTTCTCGCCCGATTTAAGCTTTGCGGCGACTCCACCTTTAGAGAGGAGCGCATTCACGCCAAGGTAAAGTAGATAAGCAGCACCAGAGTAGCTGATAACCTTAAATAACATTGGAGACTGCTGTAAAACCACCGCCAAACCGATGATTGTAATAAAGGCGTAGATACCAATGCCGAATGCATGCGACCAAGCAGCAACTAAGCCATTGGCTCGCCCTCCAGCTAGGCTGTGCTTTGCAACCATTGCCAAGCTAGGCCCTGGCGACATAGCCCCCAATAGACAAATCGTAAATAGCGATAACCAAATGCTAATAGTCACCGTGTTTTCCTTTCCAACGTTTAAACAATGGGTTCAGATTATGCGAAGTTAATAATGAAATGAAATCAAAGTTTCGCATTCATATTATGATTTCATTTCATACCAATTGAATAGCTAGAATGGGTCATCACTTGATGTACTTGCTCTCGCATCCATTGATGGGCAGCATCCCCATCGAATTTAGGATGCCAAATCAGCCAATATTGGTGAGGTTCAGTAGCAAAAGGCAATGTCTTATAGGTTAGTGACGCTTTATTACATAGCGTGATCGCTATGTGTTCTGGAACAATCATTAGTAGATCGCTCACCAAAAGTGTATCGACCGCCACATTGAAAAACGGCACTTTCACGGCGATTCGCCTTTGATCCCCTTGCTGTTTTAGAAGCAAATCAGCGTGGCTATCTTTATCTCCCCCACCCGTAACTTTTAAGTGCGGGTAACTGACAATTGCATCGTTGGTTAGCTCATCGGCCGCACTCAACGGATGTTGCTGGCGCATTAACACAACCGAATGATCTTGCCCAAGTTTGATACTCGATAAATGCTCAGGCTGTTGTGGCAACATGGTCGATGCTAAGTCAATGCCTCGATGGTGCAGCTCGTTGAGATAATTGGGTTTAAACAGCTGATAGCTGAAATCGACATTTGGCGCTTGCTCTGCCAATAAAGATGAAAGCTCGGGAACCACAAACTGAGCCACATAATCGCTGGATGAAAACACAAACTCTTGTTGCCACTGCGAAGGTTCAAATGGCCTTTCACTCAAGAGTTCATCCACTTCGCCAAGGATCTGATTCAACCGTGTTTGAATGCTTAGTGCCCTTGGTGTTGGAATAAGTTGGTTACCCTCTCTGACCAATAACGGGTCAGCGGTGAGCTCACGTAGCTGCGCAAGCTGTCGGCTTACCGCAGATTGTGTCAGGTTCAATCGCTGCGCAGCTCGGCTTACGTGGCACTCTTGCAATAGCACCTGTAATGAGCGCAATAAATTTAAGTTGATATGGCTAATCATTGCTTAACGTATTAAAAAATTCAGACAGCACAGTATGAGTGGTTAGGTGGCGAAGCTCTGGAAACTGATGAAGCTGATTACGAATATCATTTAAGCTTTCCATGGTTGGCGTCTCCACATACAACATCATATCGGTTTCACCGCTTATGGCATGGCTCCATTTCACACCATCAATTTGATAGATTTTCGCCGCGTAAGATTCGCAGAACTTAGTCGAACTCGAGGTATCAAACTTCAGCGCTAAATACGCTTTTATCTGTGATTGTGGACCACTTTGACGAACGTTAGCGTGGTAACCCAATATCACGCCATCATTTTCCAGTTTCTGTATTCTTGCGGTGACGGCTGAACGAGACAAGTTCACCTGCCTTGCGATATCACTTATCGACATACGAGCATTGTCTTTCAGTATCGCCACTATTTTGCTGTCAAACTGATCCATAGTACCTCTAGTGTTAGGTCAACTTATCCTGTTGATTCTTCACATATTACATGAGCACCACATAAAATGAAAAGCGCCAAAGTGACGGCTTAGCAACAAATTACCGTCAATATGACGGCCAACTAAGACATTTTGCTTAATGATAGGCGATGCGCAGTTCGGTAAGCTACTCGTAAGCGGATAATTATGCATGGAGCGCAAAGATGGCCAAACTAAAACAAGAGATTACGTTACTTTCCGGTATTGGACAGCTCTCTACCACTCTTTTAGGTACAGGATTATTTATGGTTCCTGCGATTGCTGCCGGTATCGCGGGCGCCTACTCTCTGTGGGCATGGTTAGTTCTATTTATTGCCATCTTACCGATCGCGCTGACTTTTGCACATCTAGGTAAGCGATTCCCTAATGCAGGCGGAACAGCGTTTTTTGTCAGACAAGCTTTTAACCCGAAACTAGAAAAAACCATCGCGTGGCTTTTCTTAAGTATCATTCCTGTTGGCGTCCCAGCTGCAATAGCCTTGGCAGCCGGTTTTCTTCAACCACTGCTACCAAGCCAACTAAGCCACCCCTTGCTGGTTCAGCTAATAACGATCGGATTGTTAGTGATGGTGAACTTATTAGGGAGTAAATCGTCAAGCCGATTACAAGCTGGCATCGCGATGGCTATTTTCGCGTTAGTGATCTGTCTTACGTGGTTTGGCGAGGTATCAACGAGCGATATTCATATGCCACCGCTCAGCGCAGACAAATTGCCATCAATCGCTGCGGCTATCGCCGTCATGTTTTGGTGTTTTTTAGGTATTGAAGCCTTCGCCCATATGGGGGAAGAGTTTAAAAACCCGCAGCGCGACTTTCCGATTGCGTTGATTATTGGTTGTCTGATTGCAGGTGCGACATATTGGGCAAGTTCAGTGGTTATCTTGAAGTACCATGCTTATGGCTCCGCGCAGTTTGATTCGGGTTCTATCCCTTTCATTGCTGATCAATTATTTGGGTCTCAATTTCACTGGTTAATCAGTCTACTTGGCTTTGCCGCCTGTTTCGCCAGCATCAATCTCTATACCCAGAGTTTGTCACGCATGTTATGGGCACAAACACATGCCTATCGTCCATCCAGCCGTCTTGCGAATCTATCAGCGCAAGGTGTGCCAGCCAACGCGACGCTCGCCATAGCGACTGTGTTAGCCATATCATGCGTAGTCGGTGAAATCAGCGGGTTTGACTTAGAAGTGTTTGTAAAACTGGCAAATGGTATTTTTGTCTTGGTTTATTTAATCGCGATGCTGTCTGCGGTGTACCTTTTTAGTGGCTGGCACAAAATCATGGCAATGTTGGGCAGTGTCATCTGCTTAGGTCTGTTTGTATGCTTGGGCTGGTCAATGCTGTACGCGATTATTCTTTTTGGCCTATTTTTGTTGGTCATAAACCGCCAGCCGAAAACCGCCGAACGCCAACAAAGCATGCCTACATAAAGCCGCTTAAGTGGACGTTAAAGCTTTTGCATCATGACAGTAAAGCGCGCGCCGCCTAGTGCACTATCATCAACCGTTACCGTCCAGTTTAAGGTGTGGCAGACATTACGAACGATAGTTAAACCGAGGCCAAAACCATTATGGTCTCGGTTTCGGCTTCTATCCAAGCGAGTAAATGCCATGAAAATTTCTTGGCGTTTATCTTCAGGGATACCTAGGCCATTATCTTCAACATCAATTACAAAATGATCTTCACATTCTGTCAATGTTACTAAGATTTGCCCTTTGCCATAACGAGTCGCGTTCTGTAGCAAGTTATCGATAATTAAATGGCAAAGTGTATTGGAAGCCATCACATAAGCAGTGTCGGATTCTAAATTACACGTAAGGCTGCATTGAGCGTTGACGACGCGTTCTATCCTTTGCTCAAGTAGCTCGACTAAATCAATCGCATTGGCATCAATTTTATCAACGCCAGACGTGATGGTATTGAGCCTTGAAAGTGTCACTAGACTGTCGGTAAAGCTTGCGATGTCTTCAACGTAGCGGTCAATATCTTGATAGAAGACTTGGTGCTCCACCTGAGCATGTTTACGCGCTAAATCTGCAGCGAGCTGAATTCTTGAAAGTGGAGTTCTGAGCTCATGTGGAATGGCTTGAGTAAATATCTGATTTTGCTTAACTCTGCGCTCAATCTCTTCCGCCATCGAGTTAAAACTACTCGCCAAATCTCGCACTGGTAGTTTGAATTCACTCAATGCTGCGCGATTGCTCAGTTGGCCTTGACCGAACTCTTGTTGAGTTCTGTTTAAACCATAAATTTGCTTGTGCAATCGATGAACATAACAGTACACCATCAGCGCTAAAGCGACGGTAATCACACTGACCAAGGTCAACACGAACAGTATCTCTGAGTCTTCATACCATTCAATCTGCGGCCTAAAAAACTCATCTCTCTCGCTGAACTGCAAATAATAGTCAGAATCAGGTAACGGGAAATACGCCCTAAAGAGATAGTCATCAAATTGGTAGACGGGCACGCCATCGATAACAAACATCTTTTTACAGCTTGGGCAAACTTCAAAAGGCGCTTTAACCAGCTTTAAATCGAATATATAGAAGGGCTGGTGCCCTGTTGTTTCCAACGGCTTATATAGAGAGTCGGCTTGGCCTTTCTGTTCTAGGTATTGATTAACAAAAAAGCGACCATCGCTGAGAAATATCTCCACATTGGTCCTTTCCATATAATCACTACCAAAAAAGAAAAACATGGAAATGGTAATGCCCAAGCCGGCCATTAAAGTGGTATAGGTTCTCGCGAAAGTTAAACGAAGCATATTAAGCTGCCGTTAGCTTATAGCCACGATTTCTAATCGTCGTCACTTTGGCTGTGGTTACATCAGCCTTTTGCAGCTTTTTCCTTAACCCTGAAACTCGCATATCAATCGATCGGTCATTGAAACTGTATTCGATTCCGCGGGTGGTTTGACAACACTCTTCGCGAGACACAACTTGGTCTAAACGTTCAAGTAACACCGTCAGCACTTCAAACTCAGATTGAGTTAAATCGAGTTCTCTTTGTCGATAGCACGCTTTTTGGGTAGTGGTACAGAGGCTTAGTCCGTAACCTTCGAGTTGGGTTGGAGATTTAGGAGAGGTGAGATTTGTACGCTGTAGACGTCGGAGCAGTGCCTCAATTCTTGCCACCAATACATGGCCTCTAATTGGCTTGGTAATGTAATCGTCAGCACCGAGTTTGAGTAGGCTAACCTCGCTGAGCTCGTCAGTCACTGCTGTCAGCACGAGGATCATACCTTGATAATGTTCGCGAACTTCTCGACATATTTGCGCACCATCTTTATCGGGCAACATGAGATCAAGCAGCACAACATCAGGCTTCAATTCAATAATTTGACTTACTGCGGTTGCCCCGGAGTGTATCACCGTTACTTGATAACCTTCCGCTTCAAGGTACAACTTGGTCAATCGCGCGATTTCGTTATCATCTTCAATCAGCAAAACTTGTACTAAGCTCATAAAAGATTCACTCCATTTATAAAGTCCCGCGCAGTATATAGACCAAGCCGCACATTTCAACCGCGCAAGCTCGATTTTCGGCCAATTTATAGCTTCCGAAGGCTTTGACAAAATGTAAGCTCAGGCTTACAAAGCCTTACATAATGCTCTTCAGTGGCATAAATTCGGAAGATTAGCCAAATGTGTCAGACGAATTGATTAAATTCGCTCAATAATCCATCACATACTACTAACAAAAAACACAATAAAAGCCACGGCGTGTATTTCTATTTGAACGCGTGCTTACAAATATAAGCCATTACGGTTTTGAAAATGGACATTTGCATCGACCTCCTTACTATGCAGCCCACTGACTCATCACGATGATAACTAGGCTCTAGTTAATTGGAGAAGCTAATGAAACGTATCTTAACTGCAACGGCGTTTGCAATGACCCTTTCAGCCTGTGGTAGTACCGTCATTATGGACAAATCACCACAAGTAAAAATGCAACCTGAAATTAGCGTAAAAACAGATGGTGATTTTTGGGGTTTTGGTTCTGAGGGTACATTCGATATTGGTGGAAAATACCAAGGTAAATACTCTCGCAGCGCTTCTTCTTCGACATGGTTTAACACCTTCTCTTTTAAAGATGGTGAGATGGGGGCTGAAATTACCCGAAAAGATAACGGTGAAACGTGGCAGCTCTCTTGCACCGGCGGTGGTTCAACCATCCATTATATGGGCGTAGATTTTGGAGGAAATGATCCTTACGTATGTAAAATCCTTCAAGACAATAAACCTGTTGGCGAATACCGAATTGAGCCCAAGGCTACCGCCATTGATCTTGGATTCGACAAAACTGAGCAAGGTACTATTCGCATTGGTAATGTGCATTTCAACCTAAAAACCATTCATACTGGTGATGGGCTGCTGATGCCGGTAGATATGCCTCTGGGCTATAGCTTTTCCCGTGGTACTCAGGAAGTCGCAGCAGTACAAACCAACGGTATGATCACACAAGGGTGGGATCGAACTTTAACCACTGAAAATAAAAGACTTTATTTTATTGGGAACTTTTCAAGGTAATCACGATCTGATCATGAAGTTAAAAATATGAGAAACTCGTGCATGATTATC
>NZ_JANAVY020000002.1:0-274183 GCF_025195085.2 Vibrio intestinalis
GTTTATCCTACCGCCTCGAAGAGAAGATAGAAGTTATCCTCGATGGGTTAAGTTGAAACCCAAGAAGTACGCAACAAATAGGAAAAATGCCAGTCAGCTTAACTGACTGGCATTACTCGCAATGCGAGGCCTTTGATTTTCTATCTAATCAGAAGTGATTAGTCACGCAGTGACGCACCAAACTTCTCAGATACGTGAGCAACGATAGCATCAACCGCACCAGCGATGTCTGCATCTTCTAGCGTACGTTCCACTGACTGTAGCGTCAGTGCGATTGCTAGGCTCTTCTTACCTTCTTCAACGCCTTTACCTACGTAAACGTCGAACAGTTTCGCATCTTTCAGGAACTCACCACCTTGCTCTAGACATGCTGCTACGATGTCGCCTGAAGCTACTGCTTCGTCAACAACTACCGCGATGTCACGACGGTTTGATGGGAACTTAGAAAGCTGTACCGCTTCTGGAATCACTTTCGTGTTGATTGCAGACCATTCAACTTCGAATACGATAGTACGGCCGTTTAGACCAAACTTACGCTCTAGTTCTGGGTGAACAGTACCAATCACACCTACCTGCTTACCATCAACGATGATTGCTGCTGATTGGCCTGGGTGAAGTGCTGGGTTCGCCGCTTTGTCTTCTGCTGTTAGTGCAGCAAAAGAGTATGCTTTTTCGTTAGCAGACAGCTCAAGAACAGCCTCTAGGTCGCCTTTTAGGTCAAAGAAATCAACTGTGTTGGTTTCAATGTCCCAATGCTCTTCGCTACGAGTACCAGCAATAACACCAGCAAGCATAGGCTCTTGGCGCATGCCGTTTTCAGCAGATTCACATGGGATGAAACGTAGACCGTATTCGAATAGACGAACACGTGGCTGTTGACGCTTCTGGTTATGAACCACAGTGTTTAGTAGACCTTGGATTAGGCCTAGGCGCATTGCTGACATATCCGCAGAAATTGGGAATGGCAGGATTAATGGCTCAACACCTGGAACAACCAGTTTTTGCTGTTCTGGCTCAACGAAGCTGTAAGTAATTGCTTCTTGGTAACCACGGTCAACCAGTAGGTTACGAACACGCTTAAGTGGCAGATCCGCTTCCACGTGGTTGTGCATCTTAAGTGCTGCAGCAGGGTTTTGATTTGGAATGTTGTCGTAACCGTAGATACGGCCAACTTCTTCAATCAGATCTTGCTCGATAGCGATATCGAAACGCCATGTCGGAGCAACTGCTGCCCAACCTTCTGCTGTTGTTTCAACAGTTAGGCCTAGACGCTCTAGGATTTCAACAACATCAGCATCTGCGATGTGGTGACCTAGTAGGTTATCTAGCTTAGTGCGACGTAGTGATACTTTGTTTGCTTTTGGAAGTTCAGCTTCTGACTCAACGCCAACCACTGGAGCAACTTCACCGCCACAAATCTCAACAAGAAGCTGAGTTGCACGCTCCATTGCGCTTGCTTGCAGTGCGAAGTCCACACCACGCTCAAAACGCATTGAAGAATCAGTGTGCAGACCATAGCTACGTGCACGGCCACGGATGTGGTCAGGTGCGAAGAATGCACACTCAAGTAGCACGTCTTTAGTCTCAGTCGTTACACCAGACTCTTCGCCACCAAAGATACCAGCAATTGCTAGTGCTTTGTTGTGGTCTGCTACAACAAGAGTATCTGCGTTTAGCTCAGCTTCGTTACCGTCAAGAAGAGTAAGTTTCTCGCCTTGTTCAGCCATACGAACCACGATACCGCCTTCAATCTTAGCGAGATCAAATGCGTGCATTGGTTGGCCTTGCTCTAGAAGAACGTAGTTAGTGATGTCTACTACTGGGTCGATAGAGCGGATACCACAACGGCGCAGTTTTTCTTGCATCCATAGTGGTGTTTCAGCTTGAACGTTTACGTTCTTAACTACACGACCTAGGTAACGTGGACATGCCGCAGGTGCTTTCACTTCGATAGATACAGTATCTTCGATTGATGCAGCAACTGCTTCAACAGATGGCTCTGTTACGTCAGCACGGTTTAGTACGCCAACTTCACGAGCTAGACCACGGATGCTGAAACAGTCAGCGCGGTTTGCTGTTAGGTCTACGTCTACGGTTACGTCATCAAGACCTAGGAATTCACGGAAATCGGTACCGATTACTGCGTCTTCTGCTAGTTCCATGATGCCATCAGATTCTACGTCGATGCCTAGTTCAGTGAATGAACAAAGCATGCCGTGTGATGGTTGACCACGTAGTTTGGCTTTTTTGATTTTGAAGTCACCTGGCAGTACAGCACCAACAGTCGCAACCGCTACTTTGATGCCAAGACGACAGTTAGACGCACCACAAACGATGTCTAGTAGCTCTTCAGCACCAACATCTACTTTTGTTACGCGTAGCTTGTCTGCGTCTGGGTGTTGGCCACATTCGACAACTTTGCCCACTTTAACGCCAGTGAAAGAACCAGCTACAGGAAGAACGTCGTCTACCTCTAGGCCAGCCATAGTGATTTGGTGTGTCAGTTCGTCAGTAGATACCGCAGGGTTAACCCACTCACGAAGCCATGATTCGCTGAATTTCATAGGATTTGCCTCTGGATTACTTGAACTGTTTTAGGAAACGAAGATCGTTCTCGAAGAACGCACGTAGATCGTTTACGCCGTAACGCAGCATAGTCAGACGCTCTACACCCATACCGAATGCGAAACCTGAGTATTTCTCTGGGTCGATGCCTACAGAGCGAAGTACGTTAGGGTGAACCATGCCACAGCCTAGTACCTCTAGCCACTTACCGTTTTTACCTTTCACGTCTACTTCAGCTGAAGGCTCTGTGAATGGGAAGTAAGATGGGCGGAAACGCACTTCCACTTCTTCTTCAAAGAAGTTACATAGGAAGTCATGCAGGATGCCTTTAAGCTGCGCGAAGTTTACGTTTTCGTCTACTAGCATGCCTTCCACTTGGTGGAACATTGGCGTATGCGTTTGGTCGTAGTCGTTACGGTAAACGCGGCCAGGAGCGATGAAACGGAAAGGTGGTTTACCATTTTCCATTGTACGAATCTGAACGCCAGACGTGTGAGTACGAAGCATCAAATCTGGGTTAAAGAAGAAAGTATCGTGGTCAGTACGAGCTGGGTGATCTTCCGCAATGTTCAACGCATCAAAGTTATGGAATGCATCTTCGATCTCTGGGCCAGACTCAGTGTTAAAGCCTAGTTCACCAAAGAACTGTTCAATACGCTCAACAGTGCGCGTAACTGGGTGCAAACCGCCGTTTTCAATGCGACGACCTGGTAATGTTACGTCGATAGTTTCTGCCGCTAGCTTAGCTTCTAGTTCAGCACTTTGTAGTGCGTCTTTACGAGCTGCGATAGCTTGCTGAACAACGCCTTTCGCTTTGTTGATCTCTTGACCAGCACTGCGGCGCTCTTCTGGTGGCAGTTTACCTAGGCTTTGAAGCTGAGCCGTTAGCTCACCTTTTTTACCTAGATACTGAACACGCACTTCATCAAGTGCGACTAGCGAATCTGCAGCTTCGATTGCTGCGTTCGCATTAGCAATGATCTCTTCTAGATGTTGCATCGTTTCCTCATCTACCTATGTCTAAGGTTGGCCTTAGCATAAGTGGTAGTGTCCATAAGCGTCCCATACGGGATCTTGGGTCTTCAAATAGCCTTACATAGTAACGAATGCCGTGTCTAAATCCAATCTGAAATCTGTATTCTCACCGCCTTTGTGTAAAAATTCGGCTCTAATGTTGATTGTCCGCAGTTTTGTACCCATATCCAGTGTGAAATAGAGCAATTAAGGAAGCAATTATGTCGCTGGTTATCACTCCGATTGAAGCCCAACATGACCATGAAATCTGCAAAATAATCAAAGCGGTAGGCGCTGAGTTTGGCGCAGTCGGTGAAGGATTTGGCCCATCCGACCCAGAAGTTGAAGCAATGAGCCAACACTATAGTCAGCAAAACAAAAGCCGCTATCTCATTGCACTTGTTGATGGAAAAATCGTTGGCGGCTGTGGACTGGCCCCTTTCGCAGGTTCAGACAGTATCTGTGAGCTGAAAAAGCTGTTTTTATTACCGGAAGGTCGAGGCCTTGGCTTAGGAAGGAAGCTGAGCGAGCAATGCTTTGAGTTCGCTAATCAACAAGGCTTTAAGCAATGTTATTTGGACACTCTCACCTCGATGAAAGCGGCGGTTGCACTGTATGAAAAACTTGGCTTTGAGCACTTAACTGCGCCACTTGCAGGAACAGAGCATAATGGCTGCGATGTGTGGATGTTAAAAGAGCTAGACTAATCTAGCTCTGGGTTATCTTTGCAAACAGACTTTACTACTCGACACTAAGCCAAGCTGAAACCCGGTTGCGACCACTCGATTTGGCTTGATATACCGCGTTATCCGCAAGCTTAATCAAGTCGTGGAAACTGCTCATTTCATCATTACGCTCTGCAATCCCTACGCTAATGCTACCGCGCCAAAATGCCTTGCCTAAGTCCAATTGTACCTCGGCAATATTTTGCTGCACTTTTTGCGCGATATTAAGCCCACCCGCTTGATCTGTATTTGGGCAAATAACGAAAAATTCATCGCCGCCTAACCGGCACACCACATCATCGTTTCTAAAGTGGTCTTTGAGCATCTGTGCGATTTCTTGCAGTACGAGATCACCTGCATCATGACCAGCACTATCGTTAACCTCTTTAAAATGGTCAACATCAATCATAATCGCGACTAAAGGTTCATTTTTCTCTTCCGCTAGTTGCCAAAAATGTCTCAACTGACGCATCGCGCAGCGTCGATTGGGCAACTGAGTCAAAGAGTCGGTTAAAGAAAGTTCTTCCAACTGCTTATTGGCTTTTAATAATTGATGAGTGCGTTCTTCAACCATCTCTTCTAAACGTTGGTTTAGCTCAAGTAAGGCTTTATTGCGCTCTGAAACTTGATCGAACAAACCGGTAAGGGCATTCACAAGCGGCCCTGTACTATTGTCTTGGGCTTTTTCTTCTTGTTCATAAGCGAGCTTAGGGTCAACCCCGCGATCAATCTTCTCAACTTGGCGCGACATGTTCTTATCGATACCCAAGATATGATAAGCCAACCAATGGATGAGGAAGTTGAGCAGGAGCTCCGACGCTTGTTTGTTCTCTTCACTGACAAACGCCTGCATGCTGAAAATTTCAGTCATAAAGGCGCGATGAACTTTGATGTGCTTGTCTAGATGCTCAGGATAAATGCCCTTCTCGCGCATCAAGGTTTCTTCTTCACGAAAGTGAAATTCAGAATAGCGTGAGAGCTCAAACAATACTGTACGGATATCTTGAATTGAAATGCTGTTGTCTTTAACCAAAGCGCCATATCGATTGATGATATCCACCAGCACTTGGTGCTGCTCATCAACCATTTCGATACCTGTTTCGTAACAACTATCCCACACAAATGAGTTCATCGAGTACCTCTTAGAGTACTGACAGCAATACGCCGTAGCCAACTAATACTAATTATTTATGGTTTTTACCCTACCTTAAATACCCTTCTATTTCATGGGGCTTATGCACAAAACGTCACATAAACCGCAAAGCACGCTCGCCTCGCGGTTATTCGGTAAACTCATTGGTCGTAATCGATTAAAAATAGAACTCCAGAGCGACTTGGATAAAGTCATCTTTTCTGCCGAAGTAGAGTAAATCTGATGGGGTTTCATTTTCAAATAGCCATGCGTCAACACGCCATTTTAATTGATTGGTTAATCGACTCGACGCTTCTAGCTTGCCGTTATACACATCGCTGTTATCTAAATCTTGGGTAATACCAAACAGTATCTCCGTGCCATCTTCATCATTGAGCGCTAAACGGGTTCCAACAAAAACATCATTTTGCCCTATTCCCTGAGCATTGGCCCCGCGGCTATCGTACAGATATTCGGCTATCCACCCGACATCCCACACAGAATCGAGTGCGCCAACCCAGGTGTATTCAAAACCGGCAACCAAGGCAGTGTGATGGTCTAAGCTATCTCGGTAAATGGACTCTAGCTTCCACAACCAATCGCCGGCAATACCTTGGACATCAACCCCAACTTGTTTTGCCTGCGCATAAAATGGGCTGAGTTCTTGGCCATTGAATTGATAGTAAGGATCTCGATTTGTTCCCTGAAAATAGCTCAACCCTACATCCCAATCATCCAGCATCACGCTGTAACGCAGTGCGAAATCCACATGCTTTTGCTCTCGGCTCGATTCGTATTTCGCCTCGCCCGTTAACGCGGTCGGCGGCCTTAATCGACCATCAACACCTGCAAAGTTTCGCTCCCGAAAATAGGGCATCAATAGCGCATCAACTGTGCCCCACTCTTTGATGCTGGTAAAATGCACCATGGGTTGGCCTAGCTTCTGCTCACCATCGACAGACTCCACTTCATCGGTTTGGTTAACTACATCGACCAAATGGGCAGACTCCGTTACTCCCCAGAAGACCTTACCAATCCCAGCTCTTAGTTCGTAATCATCCCAATAGGTTAAATACAGAGCCTCCCGAATGTCACCGTGTGTACGCTCTTCATCGAGACTGTCTAAACGAAAAAACGGCCTAAAAGTAAAACTTGCGTCCCCTTCTTGTAACTCCCAGTAAAACTCAGGCTCGACAACAAGAGAGGTTTGATATTCATCTTGTCCTTGCAGACCTTGTTGGAAAAACTGTCGATATTCGAGATTGACCTGCCCAGCGATATCCATTGCCCATGAGGGAAGCGATAGACCACCGGCGATAAGAAGGCTAGCGCTCATTGCGCCAACCTTAATGCTGTTTTGCACCATACCTTTCACCTATTTTACTCGCTTCAAGATATTCTTTTGAAAATCTTTATCTTCAAGGCCCGTCTGAAAGGCTAAATCACTGGTATTTAGCTCGGTGCTTTTACCCGACTGATGATTGACCATCTTCATCTTATGAGCGCGCCAATATTTATCGAGGTACAACTGATAATCGTTGAACGCTAACGTTTTCAGCAATGCGCCTCTACGGTCATAAAATTCGATTTTAAGCGGACGATAATGCTCTGTGTCTAGCCAAACCATCTGCTTGGTATAACCAGAATATTTATCCGTAGGCACCTGCTCCAACACGTAAGCATCCTGTCCTTCAAACTGCTCTTGATTAACCAAGTTAAAGCTGTACTTCTCTAACTCAAACGAGCTGAGATCCTCATAAGAAAATTCACTGCCCATAAATGGGCCCGATTTATTACGTGATGAGATACGCTTCACTCGTTTTAACGCAGGTAAATAAAGCCATTGATCATCAGCATCGACCACATGAGAGTGGTTTAAAAATGCCGTGCCTTTCACATCTCTAGGCTCATCAAAAATGGTCAGCCCTTTGTCACCATCGCCATTAACTTCTAGCGACTTGAGACGCATTAAGCGTGTGCTGCTTTCTCCTGATGCATTACGCAAAATCATCTCCATTGTTGCTACCGAGTCACTCCAACCTTGGTCTCTCACTTTGCGTTCTTGAGCGATTTCTAAACCTCGCTGCGTATCTGCGATAGCATAAAAGCTTGCTGTAATAGTGAGTAGCGATGCTAGCGCTACGCTGTTTACGATTGATTTGATTGTAAATGTCATAGTGTGTCGTCCTTTTCAAACTCTCGCTTAAGCGCGAGAGTCAGCATGTTGAGTGATGTTAGGTTCTACTTGAGGTGTCAGTTGCTGCGAAGGTTGCGGGTAGCTTTTGTTATCAAACTTCATCAGTAGTGCTGGCAGGAATACAAAGTCCACCACTAAGGCAATAAAAATAACAATGGCACTGAGTAGCCCCATATCGGCATTGAGGCGGAAGGTAGACATAGCCAGCACGCTAAAGCCTGCCACTAATACCACCGTAGTAATCCATAATGCTCTACCTACGGTATGAAAAGCGTAGCGAACGGCTTGTTCCGCATCCTGCCCCATCTTACGAGCGCGTTGATACTTTGATAGGAAGTGCACTGAGTCATCCACAACGATACCGAGTGTCAAGGTCACCACCACCGATAGGCCAAGGTTAATTTCGCCCGACAATAAGGCCCACAAACCAAAGCCTATGATGGCTGGTGCGACATTAGGCATTAAGCTGATCACGCCAAGACGCAGCGAGCGCAAAGAGAAAATCATTAAAGCGGAGATCAGTACTAAAGTGATTGGCAAGGTAGAAAGCATACTCGCCATGTTGGTCTCACCGATGTGAGCAAACATTAAGGTCGGGCTCGACGCCACCACTTCGTATTGAGGAGCATTAGAGGCAAACCAAGCGTAAATACGGTTCTCTAAATCTACCAGCTCTACACTGCCCAAGTTATCCGTGGTTAATACCAACTTCACAGATGACTTATCAACGTTAATCTGGTTGTTCAAATCCAAACCAAACGGTAAGGACATCTCATACAGCAGCAGATATTGTGCAGCTAGCTCTCTCTCTTGTGGCAAACGGTAGTAACTTTCATCATCCCCGTGCATGTTTTTGTTTAGGCGTTTATACACGTCTGACAGTGTCGCTACATGGTCAGTTTCAGGCTGGTCACGAAGCCAATCACTAAAATTATTCAAAGTATTGAGGAACGTTGGATCTGAGATGCCTTGCGATTCTGCTGTCTTAATCGCAATGCTGATATTTGTCATCCCGCTGATTCGCTGCTCCATAAAGTCAGCCGCTTGACGGAACTCACTACGCTGATCGAAGTATTTGACCGACTCATCATTCACTTTGTTAAGAGGGATTAATGCGGCCGCTGCGACAATTACCAATGCCGATACAGGCAAGAGCAGTTTTCGATTTGCAACAACAAGATCGCCCAAGCTATCCATAAAGGTACGAGGTTCGTCTTTGCCCTGCGCATATGCTTTAACGCGTATAGGCAAAATCTTAAGCAGTGCTGGAAGTAAGGTAACTGACAACAAGCAGGCAATCATCACGCCTAATGCCGCTAAGTTACCAAAGTCACGTAGCACTGGAGAATCTGACATGTTCATCATCAAGAAACCAATTGCAGTGGTCACTGAGGTAATCAATATCGGCATCGCATTAATCGCAACACTATGGTTGATTGCATGAGCCTTACTATCACCGTGCTGCATACGTTGGCGCATAGTCGCAATAACATGCACGCAGTCGGCCACGGCCAGTGTCATTACCAAGGTAGGAATATTGACCGTTGCGGTACTTAAGAACATGCCTGCCCAACCAGACAGCCCCAATGTTGAGCTAACAGATGTAATGATGACTATCAGCGTGGCGATTACGCTAACAAACGAGCGCAACATGATGGTTAAGAACACCAATATAACTAGCAGCATACTGGGTACTAACGTTGCACTGTCTTCTTGGGCTGCGACCATAAATGCATCGTTCAGTGCAATGATGCCCGCCTTGTGGAACTCTACTTGAGGGTAAAGCTGCTGATATTTTTCTATCAGTTGGTCGGTATAAACTACTGCCTCGATGGTTTCCGCTGTTTTGTCGATTTCCGGAAGTTGCACGGTAATGTTGATAACCGAGACATCGCCAGCTTTGGAGACCATTGAATCAACAATAGCGGGCTCGTTGAGTGCGATATTTTTCGCTCGCTCAATACGCTCTGGGGTCAGCGGATAATCTTCGAACAAAAGATCCTCAACTAACAAATCATCTTGTTCCGCTTCGGTATGCTGGTAATTTGCCAGAGAATCTACTCGGCTCGCATACGGCACTTGCCACGCATCATAAGTGAACTGCTGAATCAGCGTTAAAGTGCTTTCAGTGAATACATTGCGATCTTTAGGCGCAATGATAATGGATAAGTTGTCGGATTTAGCAAAAGTCGTTTGAATTTCATCAAAGGCCATTAACTGCTTATTCTGGCCATCGAAAAAGATGTCGTAATCACCGCGAAAATAGAGGTTTTTACCTCCAATAGTTGCAGCAACTATCAAGCCTATCATGGCCGTAACTATCCACCAGGTGAATCGAGTAGGCCAAGTAAACCATGCGTTTGAATTGGGATTGGTCGCGTTCATCACACTCTCCATTTGTGACGCTTCGTCAATTATGTCTATTTAAAATCCAGCAATTCGCTGGATTTTAAGTAAACTCGATCATCTTCCTATTAAACAAGGAAGCTGCATCAAAAATTGACGAATCGTCATCAAATGGCAAAATAAAAAGTCGAAGATAGACAACTCGACCTCATTACCTACTCGTTAGGACTTATCCATCTCTCTTAGAGATTAACGCCCAACTGAGTGTAAGTATTCGATTTCATCGTTAAAGAGTTCTGTTTCAACACGTTGCCATGTTTTGCGGTAGTCCCACTCGGTAGACAGTGGTTTCCAATCGAGACCATCGAGCAACATATTGGCATTGTGTAATACGGAAAACGGATCTTGAATACGCTTAATACAACGGCTGTTCGATGCATTCTGAGCTAATGCATTTGAACCAAATGCAATTGACCAGTTAGCAAAGACAATAGAGTCAGAACCAATACCAGGAGAGAACTTTAAATCTCCTGATTCGACAGCACGATTGATCAGGTCGTCTGCGTAATCAATAAGTTGTTCTTCCAACTCATTCAGTTCTTTTACTCTCTCTGGGGAGGCTTTTTCTAGTACCCATGGACTCTTAGCCATAATGGCGCACGTAGATAGCACAGGCTCCATTCGAGCATAAATGCGATAACTTACATGCATCGCAATCACCCGTTCACGCGAATTACCTTCAAACTCCGCTGAACGCGCAAACAGCAACGATTCGGTTTTTAGCGAATGAATGCATAACGCAATGATCACATCTTCTTTGCTGCAAAAATGATTGTAAATGGTACCTTTAGAATAAGGGCTCATCGCGGTGAGCTTATCCATCGTTAAGTTACCAAAGCCTTGCTCTTGAACAAGAGACTTCGCCAGTAATATGAGCTCTATCTCTCTATCTGCAATGGCTTGTTGTTTCTTGGTTAACCCCAATGAACAACCTTCACCTTTTTTGTTTTTACAGCTAAAGCTAAACATGTTCTACCAAGCCTATGTCTTAAGTTACTCCCTAACCATTTCATTGTAACACGATTCGAAACACGCCCCGAACTCGTTTTTTATGACGACTCGTCATTTTTGACACTTCGTCATAATAGCTCACCAAATGAGCAGATCAAGTGGTTTTATAAAATTAGCGAATAATTATTCCATTAGAACATTTTGCTAAGCTATAAATTAGGGAAAACACCAAGGATGATATTTATGTCTCGACGTCACCGGCTGCTGCTATTGATCCTAATCACCACCTTACCTAGCATCGTATACGCTGATACATCTGATCACTTAAAAGAAGACCGTTGGAATGTAGAAACCATTTACACCGGTTTGAATGTTCCATGGGGATTAAGCGCTCTCGATCCAAATCGAATGCTTGTCAGTGAGCGCAATGGGCAAATTGGCATACTTTATATATCAGACAAACGCTACCAACCTATCTATCAACTGCCTGATGTTGTGGTGACGGGTCAAGGCGGTCTTTTAGATATCGCGCTGTCCCCTTTCGAACCACATAAAGTTTATTTCACGTATGCGAAACGCTCCAATAAAGCAATTGAGACCGTACTGGCACAAGCTACGCTCAATAAAGAGTCGCTAAGCGAAGTCACGGTTTTATTCACAGCACAATCTGGCTCGACTTCTGGTCGCCATTTCGGTAGCCGAATTGCCTTTGATGACAAATATCTCTACTTCTCAATAGGAGATCGCGCAGAGCGAGACAATGGGCAAGACTTAGCCACTCACGCGGGCAGCATCGTTAGACTGAACCCTGACGGTACAATTCCTAGCGATAACCCGTTTACGACGAAACCAGAGGCGCAGGCCGCAATTTGGAGTTACGGGCACAGGAACCCTCAAGGGCTCATATTTGATAAACATTTAGATAGGCTATGGTCGGTTGAACATGGCCCAAGAGGTGGTGATGAAATTAACATCATAGCCAAAGGAAAAAACTATGGCTGGCCAATAACCTCACACGGTAAGGAGTATTGGGGGCCAATTGCCGTGGGGGAAGCGAAAGAGAAACAAGGTATTGTCTCACCGAGTAAAGTCTATATCCCGTCAATCGCTCCTAGCTCTCTTGCCATATATCGCCATGACAAGCACAACACGCTCAACAACTCCCTATTGATTGGTGCATTAAAACTGACTCATATCAATGTGGTTAAGCTTGATGCCCAGGGTAACATTGCTTCTGAACAACGCATTTTACAGCAGCTCGGTGAACGAATCAGAGATATTGAAGTATCTAAAGACGGCGAGATATATTTCAGTACCGATAGCGGCAAGATATACCGCTTAGTCGCTGAGTGATTTAAGCAGGTTCTACCGCGAGATCGGCGCTGAATACATTGGCCCACGCAACGCGATTACGCCCAGCGCTTTTACATTCATAAAGTGCTTTATCCGCTGTCGCAAACAGCGACTCAACCAAATGCTCATAAGTACTTTCTTCACTGCCTAGGGCGTCTTTTTGAGCTAAAGCACCGCCAATAGAGATGGTTATTTTCCCGTACGGAGCATTACCGACGTGTTCAACGTTCAAGTCTTCAATTGCTCGCCTTACCAACTCTCCTACACGCTCAAGTTCATTGCGGTCGTGACGGGCGCATAGAACCACAAATTCTTCCCCACCATAGCGGAAGGCCATATCGACGTTAGTCAGTGCCTTCTGCACGTTACAAGCAACCGCAGCCAATGCTGCATCGCCCTGCATGTGACCATAAATATCATTGAAGGCTTTAAAGTTATCGATATCGATAATCATCAAGCCCACATATTTACCCTGCAAAACGTTATTTTTGATGTAGGGCTGTGATGTGCGCGCATATTTGTAACGCGAACCTAGCCCAGTGAGAGGATCAGCATCGGATTTTGCCCGCAATGAGTTCATTTGACGGTCTATTTTAAGCAGCAGCCCTTTGTAAGCCTGCGCCAATTGGCCAATTTCATCGGAACGCGTAAGCTCCGGTAGATCCTTGATGTTACTGTAGGTCTCCTCGCCGCTCATGCTCTTAGCGAGGTTTTTCAATGGCGCAACTACCCAATGCGTTGCCCACAATACCACCGCCACTGACAATATGACCGCAAACAAGGCTTCGACCATGATATCTTTCATCAACTTGTGTTTGATATTGGCCAACTTGCTGGCATCAATCACCGCCCACAACTCACCGCCGTTTTTGTTTCTTAGTGGCAGTACCACATGTAACAAGTATTCTTGCTCTTGAAGGAAATAGTGCTCTTGAGTTTTAACCGGTTTTTGCCATTTTACCGTGGCAGTATTTTCTTTGCCGTAGCTTTTTGTCAGCGCTTGGTACTCTGCTTGTGCTTTATTAAGTAAATAGTTGAGTTTACGAGTTTTGATGGTATTGAAGCTTTCGACTTCTTTGAGCAACGCGGTCAGTTTTTCCACCCGTTGCTGCGCTGCGGCAATTTCTTGCGGTTCAACATCGGCACGCCACACTTCACGCTCAACAGGCAAATAGCGAACATGGACAGACTGACCAGAGTAATCTGACGTACCTTGAATATCAACAAACAAAATATCGTCTACCACGGCTAACGAATCAAGGGTTTGTGGCATGGTTAAGTTGGCGTAATTAATGCCAGACACGGCGGTAGAGAAAGTGTTCACGTGAGGATGAAGGGATTGTTTTGCAAGCGACGCTGAATAATCGATTTGACGATGCCATTCACTGTCAAAGCGCGCCATACTCAGGCCACTAATGATCAGCAACGCCAATAACAGATGCGAAACCAACAGCATCTGATTAATACTCAGCCTTTTTACGACATTGATCATTTGTGCTTACCTTCTACCTACTTCACTCCAGCTCGATCTAGGTCAGTACATATTCCGTTCACACAAATATCCTTATAAGTGCTATGACAACTTTGGCAGTAACTGGGTTTTAACGTGGGATGAGAATGGCTTATATCCTCACCCTTGGGGTTGTAACTGCCATATATAGCTTCGCCGCCTATATGCTCTGTTACCCACAAAATACCGGGGGTTTCTGTAAAAGCCACCGCGGTTGGGCCGTCACTGTATGGCCCTTGGGTAAAAAATTCATCCAGCTTTTCAGGGTTGACTCGAATAGTGACAGGAGAACCCTGCCCTTCATTAATCCAACTGTATGCCTGAACGGTTTGTTGGAAAAAGAGTGACGCGTCTGCAGGCAAGACGGTATCCGCAGGGTAGTTCATGGTCTCTTTTACTAAGACCCATGATTCCCAGCCGACGGGATAACTTGCGAGTGACTCAGCTCTTAAACTCGGAGAAAGAAAAAGAGCCTGTACTACGATAAAAATCGACAGTGCTTTCATTCTCAACCTATCAATGCACGCTGAAATGCCAAATGTAATTATTGTTTTGCTGATGTTTATCTCATTGAAATAAAGATTTACATCTATTGCAGAAATGATCTTATTCGATTCTATGTGTGATTAGTATTGTTTTTGCACAGGAAACGGCAGTGACTATTAAGCGTGTGTGCTGAATCATAAAAAACGCGCTCTGTTTCATTAGTTTCCGCGTCAAAATGGCGTTGACCATGAACGAATCTGCTTAACTATTCGCATTTAGGCGCTTAATCATGCTGTGGTAGCCACAGCTAAAACCAAAGTATGGAGGGTTAATTGGAAGATACAAAAAAGCCCCGACATAAGTCGAGGCTTTCTGTTTGGAGCGACACACGAGGTTCGAACTCGTGACCTCAACCTTGGCAAGGTTGCGCTCTACCAACTGAGCTAGTGTCGCAATGTAAGGTTTAGATGGTGCCCCGGGCCGGACTTGAACCGGCACAACGCGAACGTCGAGGGATTTTAAATCCCTTGTGTCTACCAATTCCACCACCAGGGCACACAAATCTAAATTTGTGAGGCCTTTACTGAAGTAAGTAAAACACCATCTAGATATCGACTTTGGTTAATCGCTATCTTTTAATTTGGAGCGACACACGAGGTTCGAACTCGTGACCTCAACCTTGGCAAGGTTGCGCTCTACCAACTGAGCTAGTGTCGCAAAATGGAGGCGCCTCCCGGAGTCGAACCGAGGTCCACGGATTTGCAATCCGCTGCATAGCCACTCTGCCAAGGCGCCTTCGTATCCCGAAACGTTTATCGCGTTCCTCTTGGGTACGGGATGCATTCTACGGATTCGCTCTAACGAGTCAACACTATTTTTGATTTTTCTAATCGTTTGAGCAAATTACGTTCAAAGGCGCTTTAAATTGTACTTTTCTTAGTCATCAGAAAGAGAAAGATCAAGTGTGATTCTCTCAAGCAATGCCTTTTGCCACTGGGTCACGCATGCACGCGCTTCGTGAGCGAGTTTACAAATTCAAAGTAATGTTATTCAGCATTACTCAATAGTCTTTAGAATGGTATTCCAAACAGTAGTGCTTGTGGGGAGCTCGATTGGTATTCCAGTTATGAGAAATCAACGAAACGATTATAGACCAACGATCGGCATTATTATGCCAATGTTAAGTGGCTTTTATATGGGTGAGATAAACGCAACTCTGCGTAAACTCGCCAGTGAACAAGAAGTAAACCTTATCTTCATTCGCTCCGGTGACAAAAGAGACTTTTCTCTTAATGTGTCACTCGCTCATATTGATGCCCTTATCGTCGTCCTCCACTCTGCTACTCACAAGCTTGTCGAACAAGCCATCAAGCAAGACATCCCCGTTTTTTCTATGGGAGCTAGCTATAACCCTCTTCCAGTAGAACAATTTTATAGTGACCAAACCCAAGGCGTCGCCGAGCTTTACCAGTGGCTCACAGAGCAAGGCCATCAAAAAATAGGCTTTTGTGGTGATCTGAATGTCAACGATATCAGAGAGCGCTATAACTCTTATCGCAATCAAATTGCTGAACCATTTAACCCTGAATTGCTCTTTTCAGTTCACAACTGCTATTTAGCAGGCGGTCGTGATGGCGCGGTGTTATTTCAGCAGCGCAACCAACCTTGCAGTGCAATCATTTGTGCCACTGACCACAATGCCATCGGCATGATTGAGCAGCTGACTCATTTAGGCTACCGCGTACCTGAAGATATTGCTGTAGTAGGCATCGATAATATCTTTGCGGGTAAACACACTAGCCCTAGTCTAACCACGGTTGATCAGCAGCTAGAGGCCTTGACCACCCATGTCTTCAACCGCGCAGTCTCTCGCATTAATGGCGTGGCTTTTTCTTCTCAAATCTACACCCAAGCGCAAAAGCTGATTCGACGCAGCTCTTGTGGTAATCAAGCACTCGATGATGCAGAAGCAACACACTCGATTCGCTCAGCGATATCGCAAAGTACGCGCACATCCACCTCAGAGATATTTGATAACTTCTATTCACAAGCTAAGGGCGGTTTCGATGCTATCTTAGACGCCAAAAGCCTCTATGGCAGTGGCTTAGACTGGGCTTGTTTAGCCTCATCCAGCGACAAAGATTATTGTATCGAGAGTTGGGCGGAATCAGGTATGACCCAGCCTACCCCTATCCCGCAAGATTCTGGCTTGAATGATAGAATTGAAGAGTTTCCTTTTCTGCAAGGTTGCCCGCACTATGTGGCAACAATTTTGCCAATCGCGACCGGTCAAAATAACCGTTGGAAACTGGTGGCAGTGATTGATGGTGTTTCACAGCTGCACAAGATTAATCCGCAAGATATGTTTAACAACTATCTTGATATGTTGGCGCTCTTTATCGAGCGTGATGAATTAGTCTCCACCAGCAATCAAAAAGAACAAAAGTCCCAGCAACTTTTACAACAGCTTGAAGTGGTATCGAATAGCTCTAATGACGGAATTTGGGAATGGGACTTAAAAACCAAAAAGTTTCGCTTAAATGCGCGTATGCTGTCGATCATCGGTGAAAAGTCATCTAAGACCACATCAATATTTGGCTTGAGACAATTCGTTGAACTCATCCATGCTGAAGACCTTTCTCGCATTGAAGATAGTATTCAAGCGCACTTAACTGATCACCATCCATTCAAGGTTGAATTTAGACTACGCCAAAATTGTGGCCAGTACATTTGGGTGAAAGCGAGCGGCTCAGCTGTCTATGAAGCAAACGGCTCTCCGGTGCGAATCATTGGATCGATCAGTGATATTACCGAGCAAATGAACAGCCAAGAAAAGATTCATCGCATGGCCTATTATGATGCGCTGACAGGGGCTGCCAACCGCCGAATGATCATCGAAAACATCAGTCATCATATCGAACAATGCCCTGCTCAGCCGCGCGCGGTGATGATGATGGATTTGAATCGCTTTAAAATGATTAACGATTCTTTTGGTCATCATGTTGGAGATGCGTTACTGATCCACGTGGCGAAAGAACTTCAACATTATTTGGGTGAGCGCCATCAACTTGCCCGCTTAGGCGGCGATGAGTTTCTCTTTTTCTGTGATGTCGCCGATCATCAAAGTGCCACTCAGCTTGCTAACGATATTCTGCAAACCATTGCTAAACCAATGGTGTGTGACAACATCGAAATCACCGCGCAAGGCAGTATCGGCATTGCTATGTACCCACTTGATGCTGAGTCGGCCGAAGACTTGATCAAACGTGCAGACATGGCCATGTATCAAGCTAAACGCCAAGGTAACGCCTCTCCGGTTTGCTTTAATCACCAAGAAGAAAGTGCGCTGTTGGATGAAGTGACCATTGAGCATCACCTAAAACGCGCCCTCAGCAATGATGAGATTCAGCTTAATTACCAACCTTTATATAACCCAACCAGTAACAAGTTCGAAGGTGTAGAAGCGCTCGCGAGATGGCACTCTCCTCAGCTGGGTTATATTCCGCCAACCCGTTTCATTGAAATTGCTGAGCGCAGCCAGCTCATTAATGATTTAGGCCGTTATCTGCTGCACAAGATTTGTGAAGACATTAAGCACTCGCCAAAGTTGAAGGAACTCAAGCACATTTCAATCAACATCAGCGCCAAGCAGCTTATCCAAGAGCACTTTGCCACTGATGTACTGAGCATCATCAGTCATCATCAGCTTGATGCTCGTCAGTTCTGTTTTGAAGTGACGGAAACGGCGGCCATTTCCGATTTTTCTCGTTGCCTATCGGCTCTTGAAGAGCTGAAAAAAGCTGGCGCGTACTTATCGCTCGATGATTTTGGCACTGGCTTCTCATCGTTATCACTACTGCACCACTTGCCAGTAGATGAAATAAAAATCGATCGCTCATTCGTTGCTGATATTGTCAACGATGACGCTCAACTTAACTTTGTTTCGACCATTCTACTAATGGGTCATCAACTTGGGTTACGCGTAACCATTGAAGGGGTTGAAACTCAGCAACATCTCGACAAGCTCAAACAGCTCAATGCCGATTTACTGCAAGGCTACTATTTTGCTAAACCGCTGCCACTGGAACTGTTCAATGAAAAGATGTCCGCGTCGCATGAAACCATTGCTGAAAGTTAGTCATACGACTCTCAACCAATAAAAAAGACCTGCTGAAAACAGCAGGTCTTTTTGTAGGATTCTTTTTAGTGCAATGTGACCAAATCAGTCACAGCACAAAGCCGTTATTGATGCTCTTCGCTTAATAGGTCATCTTTAGCAGCCATTAGGTATTGAGCCATTGACCAGTAAGTCAGCACAGTAGCGATGTATAGAGCGCCGTAACCTAACCAGATCATCCAATCGTCATAACGCCAGATTAATACCCACAATGCAAACATCTGAGCCAGAGTTTTGAATTTACCAACCCAAGAAACTGCCACGCTCGCGCGTTTACCAATTTCAGCCATCCACTCACGTAGTGCAGAGATGATGATCTCTCGTCCAATCATGGTCACCGCAGGAATGGTAATCCAAATCGAATGGTAATGCTCAGTAATCAAAATCAGAGCCGTTGCCACTAGTACTTTATCCGCCACTGGATCGATAAACGCACCAAAGCGTGAGGTTTGGCCTAGCTTGCGTGCTAGCATGCCATCTAACCAATCGGTAAAGCCTGCTACCCAAAACACCATTGCCGCTGCAAACGGAGCCCAGCTGTAAGGGAGATAAAAAACCACAACAAAAACTGGGATTAAGAACAGTCGGAGTAGTGAAAGAATGTTTGGGATATTGAAACGCATAGTTATTTGGCTCTTATTGTTTGCGTATGCACTGTTTGCTGCCTAAAAACAGGCCCTTATGGTGCGGGATTTTTGCTATTGTTTCAATGCTTGATAAATGTTTTCTGCCAAAGATCGAGAGATACCAGGTACTTTGGCGATTTCTTCAACAGTCGCGCGTTTTAGCTCTTGCAATCCGCCCATATATTTCAACAGTGCTTGTCTGCGTTTCGGCCCAATACCTTCAATACCTTCTAATGCACTGGTTCTACGCGTTTTTCCACGTTTAGCACGGTGACCAGCAATAGCGTGGTTATGGCTTTCATCGCGAATATGTTGCATCAGATGCAGTGCTGGTGCATCACTCGGTAAGTTAAATTCGTCACCATCTGTGGTAATCAAAGTTTCCAAACCTGGTTTGCGGGTCACCCCTTTGGCAATACCAATCAAACGTGGACGTTTTGGCCAATCACCCCAATATTGGGTAATGATCTCATGTGCGCGGTTCAGTTGCCCTTTACCACCATCGATAAACACAATATCGGGAATCTTATCCACATCCAGTTGCTTAGAATAGCGGCGCTCTAACGCTTGCCCCATCGCAGCATAATCATCACCACCCGTAATGCCAGTGATATTGTAACGTCGGTACTCTTGCCTTACTGGCCCTTCCTGATTAAATACCACACACGATGCGATAGTGCTTTCACCCATAGTGTGGGAAATATCAAAACACTCCATTCGATTAATCGAATCCATCGCCAACAACTCCGTCAACTCTTTAAAGCGCTGGGAGATGGTCATCTTATGATTAATCTTGGTGGTAATCGCAGTTAACGCGTTAGTATTTGAGAGCTTTAAGTAGCGCCCTCTTGTACCAGTCGGGTTAACGTGGAAGTGCACCTTACGCCCAGCAATAGAACCAAGCGCTTCTTGCAAAGAGCCGGTGTCATCAAGCAAACCCGAATTTAAGATAATACGGGTCGGCACTGTTCGCGCTTCATTGTGGCTAAGGTAATATTGACTCAGAAAGCTATAGAACACTTCTTCTGACGTGGTGTTATTAGGAATCTTGGGGAAGTGGCTACGACTGCCCAACACCTTACCTTGGCGAATCATCAAGATATGGATACATGCGATGCCATTCTCTTGAGCAAAGCCCAGCACATCCATGTCATCCATACTGTCTTCAGACACAAACTGCTGCTCTTGAACTCGGCGAATAGCTTGGATCTGATCGCGAAACTTGGCTGCATCTTCAAACTTCAATTGCTGACTGGCCTGCTCCATCTTTTGTACCAGCGTCTCTAACACTTGCTTATCTTTGCCTTGCAAAAACAAGCGCACGTAATCGACCAGTTCCTGATATTCCTCATCCGAGATAATGCTACTGACACAAGGGCCTGCGCAGCGGCCAATCTGATACATCAGGCAAGGACGAGTGCGATTGCTATAAACGGTGTCTTCACATTGGCGAACGGGGAAAATCTTTTGGATCAGATGAAGCGTTTCTCGTACCGCACCTGAATCAGGATACGGGCCAAAATACTCACCTTTACGACGCTTAGCACCACGATGCATCGACAATCGCGGGTGTTTATGGCCGCTGACAAAGATATAGGGGTATGATTTATCATCACGCAATAGAACGTTGTACTTCGGTAAGTACTGCTTGATGTAATTGTGTTCGAGAATCAGCGCCTCTGTCTCGGTATGGGTCACCGTGACATCAATCTTATCGATGTTGCTGACGAGCGCTCGGGTCTTTTCACTGTCAACTTTGCTACGAAAGTAACTGGAAAGGCGCTTTTTAAGATCTTTTGCTTTACCGACGTAAATAACCACCGACTCGGCGTTATACATTCGATATACGCCGGGTTGGTTGGTTACCGTCTTTAAAAAAGAAGCTGAGTCAAAGGACAAACCCACTATAACGTCTCGGTATCTAGCATTCCATGTCGGATAGCAAGGTGAGTCAGTTCTACATCACCGTTGATATCGAGCTTAGCAAACAGTCGATAACGATAGCTATTCACTGTTTTCGGGCTCAGGCTTAGCTGTTCTGAAATATCAGTAACCTTTTGGCCTTTGGTTATCATCATCATGATCTGCAACTCTCGCTCTGACAGATCGGCAAATGGATTTTCCGATGCTGGAGAGAATTGGCTAAGCGCCATCTGTTGAGCAATTTCAGGTGAAATATAGCGTTGACCACTATTCACCACACGAATTGCATTGACCATTTCGTCAGGGCCAGCGCCTTTGGTCAAATAACCAGCAGCTCCAGCTTGCATCACTTTAGTTGGAAACGGATTTTCCGTATGAACAGTTAAAACGATGATTTTTACATCCGGATTGAAACGCAGGATTTTTTTGGTCGCTTCTAAGCCACCGATACCCGGCATATTCATATCCATCAAAATGACGTCAACATGATTGTTACGACACCATTTTACTGCGTCTTCACCGCTTTCAGCTTCCCCTGCCACGTTCATTCCACGGACGTCTTCAATAATACGTCGTATCCCTGTGCGAACCAGCTCGTGATCATCTACAAGGAAAACACTTATCAAACTTGTATCTCCACACTTATTAATTGGCTTGGCTCTGCACCCACCTAGATAGTTAGGCGGATAGCAACTTGGTTGCCTAGTTTAACCTAAAAATGAAAATTTCATTAGTCCGAATATGTGCCGAAACGCAAAGTTTAGCAAGAACTAATTTTCACTTCTGACGCGTTAATTGCAAATATGCGACTAATCAATACGTTAGACGATATCATTGGTTTTCATTCATTTTGTGATTATTCAACTCGTTTAATTTCAACTGATGGATTGAAACTGAAACACTTTTCATTTATTTTTGCGCTTGGTGTTTTTTTGAATGCCGAATTATAAATACCAGCGGGTTTACGCTGGTTTTAATATAAATTAAGGATATGTTATGAAAAAGCTTCTAGCGGTGGCTGCTCTAGCTGCAACTCTTCCAATGTCAAACATTGCTCTAGCTGACCAAGACATCGGTTGTGGTCTAGGTACTATGGTTTTTGATGGTAAATCAGGCAAAGTATTTAAAGTACTAGGCGCTACTACTAACGGTACTTCTGGTAACCAAACTTTCGGTATCACTTTTGGTACTCTTGGCTGTGACGGTAACGGTACTATCACTTCTTCTGAAAAACTTGCAATGTTCATCGACGGCAACATCGATAACCTAGCTCGCGACATCGCAAAAGGCGAAGGCGAAACTCTTGCGACTCTATCTGAAGTTTGGGGCGTACAAGAAGCAGACAAAGCAGCATTCAACGCACTAGCTCAAGAAAACTTCGCTGAAGTATTCAAGTCTGAGAATGTAACTTCTGAAGAAGTTTTCGCAAACCTAAACAACCTAGTTGCAGCTGACGCTACTCTAGCTGGTTACGCGATCTAATTGAATTTCTGTTCAATTAAGAAAGTGCCCTTTTTAGGGCACTTTTTTCATTCTGCTCTAGCGTCAATAGGCAACGGCTTTTAGTTAAAGCCCTTGCCTATTCACACTGATACTCACGGAATTGAATGAACTATTCTGCTCTCTCTAAAGCCCTGCTTCTTGGTTGTGGCTGGACGCTATCTTCACTAGCTCAAGCGACTTCGCTTGATGTGGAACAGCTTTCCCAAAACAACTATTGGCTAAAGCTTGGTCACTATCTTCCGGCGACTCTTTCTAGTTATAAAAGTACCGTTGATAGCGAAGCCTTCTTCCTTGCTGAAAAAGGCAAAACATCTCCTCAAGCAGAACTTCAAGCCACCATCGATACGTTATATCAAGCCGATGAACAACTGGCTCAAACGGCGCGGTGCGAGTTCCCCGCTCGTTACACTTGGCTAGAATCCAAACAAGACCGAGTTGCCCAGTTGAACTGTGAAGAGCTCGATACATGGCGTGAAGTACTTGACCCAGAGGGAATGACACTGGTTTTTCCAACCGCATTCATGAACAACCCTTCGTCGATGTTTGGCCATTCGCTACTTAGAATCGATGCTAAAGATCAAACTCGCCACAAAGAGTTAGTGGCGTTTGCGATTAACTTTGCTGCTGAGCCAGAAACCCAAGACAACGCTGCACTCTATGCCATCAAAGGTTTGGTTGGCAGTTATCCCGGTCGTTTCACCGTTATGCCCTACTACCGTAAAGTACGCGAGTATAACGATATTGAATCAAGAGACATTTGGGAGTACAAACTCAAACTTAACGAGCAAGAAGTTGAGCGCGTACTACTTCATCTATGGGAAATGCAAAAAGCCGAATTCGACTACTATTTCTTGGATGAAAACTGTTCGTACCAATTGTTAGGGCTACTTGAACTCGCCCGCGAAGATATCCAGTTGGTAGACCAATTCCCGATGCATGCTATTCCGTCAGATACCGTTGAAGCGCTAAGCAAGGCCGGTCTTATCGAGCCACCGAAATATCGCGAGTCATTCGGTACGCGCTTGTTACACCAAGCGAATGAGATTGACCAAAACCTATTTGATGCAGCAGTGGCAGCAAAACAAGGCGAGTTCCCATCACCAGAGCAATACAGTGAGGAGCAGCGCGCTGCTATTTTGGAATTTGCCTACGAGTGGCTTAACTTTGAGCTTTATGACCTAGGATTAGAGCGCGACCCCACAGCCAAAAGGCTGACCGAACTGCTCTACCAACGCAGTAGAATTAAAGTCGACTCACCTTTTTCACCAGTGCCTCAGCCTGAAGTTTCTCCAGAGCAAGGCCATGCCTCAGCGCGTGCCGGTTTGAGTTATCAATACAGCGATAACTACCAAGACAAAGCAACATTAGAATGGCGAATTGCCTACCATGATCTGCTCGACTCGCAGCAAGGCTTTATTCCAGGAGCGAAGATTAGTTTCCTTGATACTCAAATCAGCGTGGATGAAGAAGGGACGAGTCGTTTTGACCGCCTCTACCTCATTGATGCAATGGCACTAGCACCGAGTAATCGCGTCTTTGATAGCCTTGCATGGAATGCTCGCGTGGGTTACGACCGTATGCCAAACGAAGGTAAACTCGCAAGCCGCTGGTTTGGACAAGGTGGCTATGGCAAAGCGTGGGGTGACGCGCAGTCCCTCCATTTTTATGGCTTACTCTCGGCAGAAGTGAGCAGTGGTGACCTCACGGATTACCAAGCGACATTTGGCGCAGGTGTTGAAGCCGGTGTGGTGATGCAAGTTGGCGATAACCATCGCTTAGGGCTAGAAGGCCAATACCTTGCCTTAGCGGACTCTGACGCCGACCAAAACGCGAAAGCCACTGCCAGTTGGCATTGGAGTTTGAGCCGCAATGTCGCGCTTAGAAGCCAAGTTAGCTATCTACATTGGGGGGAAGAAGAAGTGTCCGCCAAATTCACTGGCTATATTTACTTTTAACCCCTTGCTAGAATAATAGAGCGGATGTGATATCCGCTCTTTTTCTTTTTGGCTTCGCCTCTTATTTCTTCAAGGACTTTTCGTTGACCATTCAGCAAGGCTTTTTACTCACTCGCCAAGCCCGCGATGTTTCTGGCAAAACCCAAATTGAACTTTGGCTTACCACTGACAATGGGCCAACTCAGTTACTGATCAACGAAGAGAAGCCCGTATTTTTCATTGCCCAAGAACAACAGCAAAACGCTGAGAACATTGCCAAACAGCATTCAATAGCGACAGAATTTAAAACCTTACCGCTGCGCCACTTTGATCAAACGCCGCTCACCGCTTGTTACACCAACACAATCCGCCAATCTCAGCAGCTGGCAGAGCGATTGTTACAACACGATATTGTCAGCTACGAAAACGATATTCGCCTTGCTGATCGCTATTTAATGGAGCGTTTTATTCAGGGTGGCGTTGAGTTTACCGGCCAACACCAAACAATGCCCCGCTATCAACGCGTTCATCAAAGTCAGTGCCGAAAGTCCGACTACACACCAACACTTAATGTGGTATCACTTGATATTGAATGTTCTGAAAAAGGCATTCTCTACTCCATTGGCCTTGATAGCCCAATGGATAGCCGCGTCATTTTGGTTGGCGAAGAGCAACCTTGTGAGACTAAAGTTGAGTGGGTAGCCAACGAGGCACAACTATTACGAGCAATGATGGCTTGGTTTGAGCAATATGACCCAGATGTCATCATTGGCTGGAACGTCATCGACTTCGACTTTCGTTTACTGCACAAGCGCGCTGAGTTTCATCAGATAAAACTCATTCTTGGTAGAGGCCAACAAGCGAGCTTTTTTAGAACCTCAAACACCACCCAGCAAGCCTTTATCTCCATTCCTGGCCGAGTGGTAATGGATGGTATTGATACACTGAAAACCGCGACTTATCACTTTCGTAGTTGGTCACTCGAGGCGGTTTCTCAAGAATTACTCGGCGAAGGAAAACAGATTCACAATGTGCATGACCGAATGGATGAAATTAATCATATGTTCCGTCACGACAAACCTTCGTTGGCAAAGTACAACCTGCAAGATTGCGTATTGGTAAACAAAATCTTCGCCCACACGCACCTGATTGAGTTTGCCATTGAGCGCTCTAAGTTGACTGGTGTCGAGCTTGATCGCATTGGAGGCTCTGTCGCTGCATTTACCAACTTATATTTACCTCGCTTGCATCGCGCTGGTTATATTGCGCCTAACTTGCATCCAGAAAACTGGCTTGCTAGTCCAGGCGGCTATGTGATGGATTCTATTCCAAACCTTTATGATTCAGTGTTAGTGCTCGATTTCAAAAGCCTTTACCCCTCTATCATTCGCTCATTTCTTATCGACCCAATGGGGTTAATTGAAGGACTAAAACTCGAACTTGGTCAAGGCGAAAACCAAGCAGTGGCGGGCTTTCGCGGCGGGCAATTTCATCGAAGCAAACACTTCTTACCTGAGATGATTGAAAAACTATGGGCAGCGCGTGATGTCGCGAAAAAGAACAATGAAAAGGCCTTTTCTCAGGCGATAAAGATCATCATGAACTCTTTTTACGGCGTACTGGGTTCATCAGGCTGCCGATTTTTTGATACCCGTTTAGCCTCAAGTATCACTATGCGCGGGCATGAGATCATGAAACAAACTAAGCGGCTGATTGAGCAAAAAGGCTATCAGGTTATCTATGGCGATACGGACTCCACTTTTGTATCGCTAAATGGAAGCTATGACCAAGCGCAAGCTGATGAGATCGGTCATGCTTTGGTTAAAGATATCAACCAATGGTGGACGGCCCACCTGCGCGAAGAATATAACCTCACCTCCATTCTCGAACTAGAATACGAAACCCATTACAAAAAATTCTTGATGCCAACCATTCGCGGGCAAGAAACAGGCTCGAAGAAACGCTATGCGGGCTTAATTGGTGATGGAGAATCAGAGAGGCTGATCTTCAAAGGATTAGAAAGCGCACGCACAGATTGGACGCCGCTAGCGCAAGCTTTCCAACAAAAATTGTATCGCATGGTATTTCATGGCGAAAATCCTAGCCAATACGTGCGTGACTTTGTCGAAAGCACCCTTGCGGGCAAATTTGATGACCAATTGGTGTATCAAAAACGCCTAAGACGCAAATTGCACGACTACCAAAAAAACGTGCCGCCACAGGTTCGCGCGGCACGTTTGGCGGATGAGATTAATAGCCAGCTAGGTAGACCTTTGCAGTATCAAAACAAAGGTCGAATTGAATACCTGATCACCATAAATGGGCCGGAGCCTAAAGAGTACCTAAAGAGTACCATCGACTATCAACACTACATTGATAAACAACTAAAACCGGTTGCTGAGGCGATCCTTCCTTTTGTCGGGATCGACTTCAAAACACTCAGCGAACCCCAGTTAGGTTTGTTCTAACGATTCATGCCGATTCTTACGTTGGGTAACGTAATGACGCAATTGCGCGAGTGGAATCGACTTACTGAAGTACCAGCCTTGAATCGATAAATGGTTTCTCAGCGGTATACGCTCTAACTGAGTTTCCGTTTCAACCCCTTCGACAACCACGGCCAAATTAAGGTCTTGCGCGACACTAATCAGGCCATTGAACACTTTCTGCCCTTTGGTGTTTTCGATAGTATGAATAAAACTGCGATCGATTTTTATCGCATCAACATCAAACATGGTCAGATAACTAAGCGACGAGAAACCCGAGCCAAAGTCATCAATATAAATCTTGGCGCCAACTTTGTGCAGCGCGTTCAAAGACTTGGTCACTCGTTCTTTATCTTTAAGCAGGGATTCTTCGGTAATCTCAACGTGGACGTACTCTCCTACTCGGCTAATGTAAGCTGCCAGTTGCCGCATTAAGTCTTCGTCTAACAACGTCTCTGGGGTCAAGTTAACACTCGTCGGTACAGCCCATCCCTCTGCCATCGCGATTTTAATATCATGCACCACTTGCACCACGGCCCAGCGATCAATGTCTTTCATTAAGCCTGCTTGCTCAAACCAAGGTAAGAACGCTCCTGGGTATTCGATTTTCCCTTCTGCATCTACGGAGCGAATCAAAGCTTCACAGCCAACGACTTGGCCTGTGACGCGGCATATCTGCGGCTGGTACTCCATACAAAACTCTTTGTCACTAAAGCTATGTAATTTTTGCTCTAAGGTCTGCTGTTTATGGTTTTCATTCACTATCTTTGTGACACGATCATCGCTCAAGGTGAGCGCTTCCTCGTGACGACGAGAGTAAGTAGTATCGAGCGATGAGAATAAGATAGTTTTGTCACTTGTTGTACGATTCAACGACAACACAAACGGTGCATACACCAGTAATGACACACCGATATTGACTAGCTGTAAAAAGCTGGCATTAACATCGCCTTGTGTCACAATCCAAGCGTTAACAAATACTGGGCTGCTAAATGGCATCCCTGTTACTGGCGCGGCAACCCAGCCCATGCTTATCGCTAAATACGCCACTATGGTATTTGCGACGGGTGCGAGAGCAAATGGAATAAACAGCCGTGGGTTGAAAATAATCGGCAAACCGAACAGCAGAACTTCATTAATGTTGAGTAAGCCAAGCGGTAAGCTCGCCATTGCGATTAACCGGTATGCGCGGTTATTACTAAACAGCAGCAGCGCAAAGCTTAAACCTAGTGTTGCACCTGCGCCGCCCAAAAAGGTAAACACCGCCATAAACGAGTGGTTAACGAAACTGGTCGTAACACCTGTCGCCAGAACTTCTTGGTTGGCGACTTCGACTGCCCCTTGAAGAATGTCGACCCATGGCAATAATGCGTAATAGCCATGAATACCAAAAAACCATAAACATGAGTTGACCATCGCAAACAACACACCGAACTCGAGCGGTGAATCACTGTAGCTAATCGTAAACAAGTTAAGAATGTTGCTCGCTTCAATCAGGAAGATAATTGAGGCGTTAATTGATAGCACTAACACACCCACTATCAATGTAGGTAAGATGAGATTGATGGATTCTTTAACAATTCGCCCAAGATGGTTGTTGGTAACAAACTTCATCCAGCGAATCTTATATAGATAAGCGATCAAAGGAACAGCGTAGAGCGGCGTCACCATTGAGATGATGAGCTCGAAAACAACTGTGCTACCTGTAAAACTGAATAATTGATTAAAAAGGGCTAGGTAGACAATTGAAACGAGAGCGATCGGCGGTCTGGGCAATCGCCATCGCATGGCTAAAATAAATGCGAGTGCAGCAGTCAGTAAGATTGGGAACAAGTCATTGACAAAGTAGTACAGCTCGAACAACACCTTAACCCAAGGCTCATCCCTTCCTAGAACGAACTCCCCGATAGAGGCGACAAACAAGATCAATGACAAGATCATTAAACAAGGCAAAATCCATAACAGCCCTTCTCGAATCGCTTGCAGTTGAGAAGTCATTGCTTGGTGGAGTTGTTTTACGCTCATAAACGAAATAACCGCTTCTCCGTTTCAAACTAGAATATTAAAAAATTATTATAATCTTGATAATAAAACAAAAATTCTGACGCGGTTGTGAGGCAGGTCAATTTCAGTACAGATTTAACGAATGGCATTTTATATTGATAAAAAGCACAAATCGAAGCTATTAATTCGTGCTATAAGCAAATAGTCCGAATTAACCGATTCTAAACTCAGTTTTTTTGTATAGTTTGACCAGCCAGAGGCCATATGAATCAATGATACCAAGCACTGATCGCTTAGCAATTAACCGCCCTGAGAGCAAAATGGCCAATCTCTCGATTTCTACTTGTTTATCTGGGTGATAGCGCAGAAACTGCTTGCCACATTCAATAGGATCATCAAACCAATTACGGTCTCTCGGCATGACTACGCCATAACTTGCTCGCAACAGTTTTTTTGCAATTTGAACTTGAGCGACAACTTGCTCCGTGTCATCTTTTGCTTGGGCAATGCGCTTACGATAAACCGCAAGCCAATCTTCCAGATCCATATTCCATTGCTTGGCAATCTCCCAACTTGGTTCATAATCACCAAAACACTCAGAAAGGTCTTCACCATATACACATACGGCGCAGTGTCGAAGTTGGAAACCCCAAGAAAAAATACTGTCGAGTGAGGCGACATCACTGAGCAAACCGGTTTTGAAGTTGACGTCTTTAATATGAGGATAAGATTTTTGAAAACGCCAGCGCACGGTATTGAACACCGTTGTGCGGGTGTCGCTAAAATCACGCTCTGTTACCACGATAATATCTAGGTTAGAGCGATGAGGCTTAGCCCTTTTGCGCGCCACACTGCCATAAACATACACACTGTGAAGATTTTTACCCACACCGCTGCGTAAAAAGCTAACCAATTCTTTAATGGCGGCTTGATACTCAGGTTGTAATGGCTGTTTAGGATCTATTGGCGATAAAATCATTGAAACGAATAAACAAATTGCTAGAAGTCATTAACTAGTATGTTCGCTTACTCAGGTTTATCAATCAAGATAAACCGTGCAATTGCAAAGCTGTGTTTTTCATTCGACCAACGAAATGTGAACGTAGCATCTACACTTGGGTTAGGTATATAATGCCGCCCTTACAACCTATATGAAGGAAATCTGTTCATGCCTAAGGCAAGTGAGCTTAAAAAAGGTTTTGCGATTGAATCAAATGGCAAAACATTGCTAATTAAAGATATCGAAGTAACCACACCAGGCGGTCGTGGCGGCGCTAAAATTTACAAGCTTCGCTGTACTGACCTCAACACAGGTGCACGTTCTGACGAGCGTTTTAAGTCTGATGACGTAGTTGAGACGGTTGACATGTTCAAACGTGCTGTCTCTTTCTCTTACGTTGATGGCGATGAGTACATCTTCATGGATAACGAAGACTACACTCAGTTCACTTTCAAGAAAGCGGATATCGAAGACGAGCTACTTTTCATCACTGAAGAGATCAAAGGTGTTTACGTTGTACTTATCAACGGCAACGCAGTGGCTATCGAACTACCAGCAACGGTTGAGCTTGTAATCGAAGAAACTGACCCGTCAATTAAAGGAGCTTCAGCTTCTGCTCGTACTAAACCTGCACGTTTCGCAACAGGCCTAACAGTTCAAGTTCCTGAGTACATCGCGACGGGTGATCGTATCATCGTCAACACAACTGAACGTAAATACATGAGCCGTGCCTAATGTCTGATTTGATTTCATACGACGACGTTATCGATACCGCATACGACATCTTTCTTGAGATGGCACCAGATAACCTTGAAGCCGCTGATGTGATTTTATTCACCGCTCAGTTTGAAGATCGTGGCGCAGCTGAGCTTGTAGAAACTGGCGAAGACTGGGTTGAGCACGTTGGCTTTGAAGTCGACAAAGAAACATACGCCGAAGTTCGTATTGGTCTTGTGAATGAAGATAATGATGTGCTGGATGACGTGTTCGCACGACTACTCGTGAGTCGCGACCCTGATCATAAGTTCTGTCACATTCTCTGGAAACGAGACTAAAGGCGAGAGTTATCTCTCGTTGCAGATAAAAAAATACCCAAGCCAATGCTTGGGTATTTTTTTACTCTATTTCACCAATACTTGGTTATTAGGCTTAGCTTGATCAAGGAGCCTTGCCTACTAACTCAGCAGCAGCTGAATACAGCTACTACTCAAATCCTTGTGATATCGTGTTATTAAGCTTTCTTAATATTCTCAACACGAGCTTTCAATTTTTGACCCGGGCGAAACGTAACAACACGGCGCGCGCTAATTGGAATGTCTTCACCCGTTTTAGGGTTGCGTCCAGGACGCTCATTCTTTTCACGTAGGTCAAAATTACCAAATCCTGAAAGCTTCACTTGTTCGCCACTTTCCAGTGCCTTGCGAATCTCTTCAAAAAATGCCTCAACCGTCTCCTTGGCATCTCGTTTACTATATCCAAGCTTTTCAAATAGGTTCTCAGCCAATTCGGCTTTTGTGAGCGCCATAGAATTTTCCTCAAAAGCTGTGTTAAACATCACTGTCAGAAGACAGCGCCAAAGCATTTCGCCTCGTCAATCAATGACATATCGATATTACTTGGAAAGTGTATGCCAAGCTCATGATTTTCGCCAACTTTTTTCTAACTTGTTTTTACTTTATTCATAAAAAACAATCAGATAGTTTTGCTAAAATCCGCCAAATCATAGAGTTAAATCCAGTAACGCGCGCGCTAATCAGCACGATATATCGCACATCAATAAAATGTACGGATTATTCACTTAATTAGTCACGTATTATTTTTTTACATAGTTAGACTAAATGCATATAAATCAGTTGGTTATACTAACTTTATTACATGCTTCCTGTTACGCAAAACACACCATCACAGCGTCTTTGTTTTGCAGCATGCATGGTGGTTTCTAAATGAGACAGCTGTTGCTCATACGGTACACCGCTTGAATCTGAGGTGAAGAAAGTAATGCCAATGGTACTGGTAAGCACAGGTTTCTCTCCGTCACCATACATCATGGTGAAGTACTGCTTAATCGTAGTACGAATTTGGTGACCAATTTTCAGCGCCTGTTGTTTATCCAACTGAGCGCCTAATACTAAAAACTGGTCACTATGAGTACGGAATAGCTGTAGATCGCTAGTAATACTGTCTTTGAGTAAGCGCGTACACTCTACGAGCGCTTCATCACCGGCCTGACGGCCATGTTCCGCGTTAAACCGTTTGAAACCATCAAGAGCCACCAGCAGTGCGCAATCCGGCGCAGGTTCGCAGCTTTCACCCAACCATTGCAACAAGCCGTAATGATTCTTCAACCCCGTTAAATGGTCGGTGTGATAAATTTGCTCTAGGTATTGATTCTGGTTTTCTAGTTCAATGGTTTGCTTGTCATGGCTAATAGCAACCGCCAAATAGCTCGCAACCTGCTCAACAAGCTGCTCATGCGCTTGGTTATACTCATAACCTCGATTCTTTTGCACTGTCATTACACCCAAAAGCTCATCATGGAATATGACAGGCGTGGTGATCACCGACGCAAGAGACTGTTCTTCCTCGTTATGATGCAGCCAAATATCTTCATCATGGCATTGCGTATCGAGATATTGATTTACTTCCGCTCGGCTGGAGGTGTCTAAACGTACCGTTTTACGATTGAGCGCGCTATACACACCTATGCGACACACACTTTCGCAGCTCACGGTGAACGGGTCATAAAACTTGCCCTCTTCCACCATGTAGCGATATTCCAACTCGTTTTTCGCCTTATCATAAAATGATAAACCAAACGCCGAGATAGGAAGCACTTGGTTGATCGCATTGAAAATCTTGAGGAAATCTTGTTCTGACTCGCGTGACGAAGAGATCAGTTGTCCTAGTTCACTCAGCCCCGCTAACCTGTCTTGCACCAATAGAGATTGCTTGTAGCGGTTCTCGCTTTCGGCGTAACGCACCACTTTGTTGATGTACTCAACTTCATTCTTTTTACGTGTCACCAACTCTTGGTCAAGCAGTGATTGAATCAAACGTAAATACTTGTTCTCTTGCGCTAAATCACCCACTTGATGGCAACTATCCGACATGACGCGATAGAGTTTCAACAAGCTGTGCGAATGAGATTGCAGCATCGGGCTCATGAAAATCTGGCGACAAAACGAAATCGCATTGGCGTATTGCCCAGATTGATATAGGAAGTTGGCGTATGCTTCAAAGAACTCGATTTGGAAAAAAGCATCACCAATTTTTTTGATGTAGCCAAAAGCGGTTTGGTAGGCGGCTTGAGTCGCGGCGGTATCACCTAATGTCTCTTGCCACTGAGCTTGATAGAGCTTCACATAAGCGTGAGAGTGATCCAGTCCATATTGCTCGGTGAATTGCTGCGCACGTTGTAATATCTCTTCCGCTTCGGTGTGCATACCCTGTTTTGCATAAGCTAAACCTGCGTTCACCATGGCTAACGCATACGTCTCTTGGTTGTCGGACTCCTGCCCTACCGAGACGGCTTTCAAGCTGTGGGCTAACGCTTTATCCCACTCTGATAATTGCAGGTAAATGTCACCTAGATTCACATTTAAAAACAGAACCAACTTAGCATCAGAGTCACTTAAGTTTTTCTCTGCCAAGGTGAAGTAATGCTGTGAAAGGAAGGTTTGCCCTAAGCGTGAATAGATGGTGGCGAGATAAATACACACATACGGGTACAAGACAAATTCGTCTGGTTTTTCGATCGCACCAAGCAAGACTTCATATTGCTCGATAGCAGTTTTGTAGTCACCTTGACGATAACTTAGCGTAGCTTCGAGAAACTGGTCAAATACCGGGCTTAGCTCTTCCGCGGTTTCTTCAACAATTTGAGTGATTTTTTGCTGCGCTTGCTGCACTGCGACAACATTACGATTGCCATGCAGCCCTGTTAACACTTCAAGTGCTTGAGTGCTGGCTTTTGAATAATAGGATTGCGAATTCATCTTTATTAACCAAACAACATACCTTAATAGATAGTATCACAATCCTTGCCATAGGGACTTCGAGAACGTGCACATTCTCCGATGCAAACCGATTTAGGAACAATTTTATTTCGTAGACTGATTTGATTTGGCTGCAAAAAACCAAGTCACTTAGCACAAATCATGTCGGTTTAAACGCGAAATAGCCCTCAGCTGCGCTATGCACCTATTTACAAATCGTATGGTTTATTAGATAACTTACGCTAAGCGATCGCCCTAAATCGCAGTTAAAACAATAATAGACATAGTTGGCGTAATGAAAGTTGTATCTCAATGCTCAGGCTTGGCGCTGAGCAGTTTTAATATTTATCAGGCGAGGTTGATTCCAATCGCATCTCCGAGGCCACTATCGGCCTACGAGGTGGGTTATGATTGAATCATTTTTGCACCCCATCTTCTTACTGTTGTCTGCCGTTTGCTTGGTGGTTCTCGGCTGGGCAATCTATTTTCTTCACTCCATCAAAATCTCGCGCGGGATCTACGAAAAAACCATCAGCATTCCCTATGTATGCTATACATTTTCTATCCTAGCCTGGGTATTGAGTAACGCTTTTTTCTACTCCCCGCTGTTGGTTGAAGTCAACGAATCCTTGATTCTCAATATGGCACTGTTTGCCAACCTTGCCTCTTATTGCGCGTTTTCATTTGCCTTTCTCGTCACCAATAAATTAATACGCGATATAGACAAGCCTGTACCTCAAGCCATTCAAAGCGTTGTATTCATCACCTTAACCATACTTGCGCTGTATTGGAACTCAGACGTCGGCCCAACGGTCATAGGTGTCACCATTCAAAGTATTGGTAACTTCCACCTGCATTTAGGCGAACAAGCCATTTGGTTCTTCTTATCTATCGTCGCCTTACTTGGTATGTCACTAAGAAATGTTTTACTCTATTCACGCAAAGCTAGGCCACTTCAGCACATCAAATCGCTCTATATGTTATTTGGCATTGGTGTTTTCATGGTCTCGACCATAGTGGTCAACGGCATTGTTCCACTAATATGGCAAAACTTCTCTTTAACTTGGCTACCGCCAACCCTCTCGATTACAGAAATGCTGCTCATGGGCTATGCCCTATTAACTTCGAGGTTTTATAGCAATCGTCATATTCTCTATTCTGTGCTTTCGGTGCTTTTTACCAGTATTGCCATTGCGGTTCCGCTTAGCTTAGTGATCAATTCCGTCTCAACTTTTGATTTCTCCGCCATTATCTTTGCCAGTTGTTTAATATCTGGCCTTGCTTGGCGCAAGTTGCTACGTAAAACAGGTAAATACACCAGCCGATTGGTGTACGGCAATACGAAAGCGCCGCATCAGACTATTCGCGCATTAAGTAACGAATTTCAGCGATCGACATCCGCAGCCATCAGTAAGATTGCCGATACCTTAGACATCTCCGAGCACGACCTGCAGCTGATCTCCAATCTAAATGATGAGAAGGTTTATACCTCTCAGCTGTTTAACCAAAACAGCGTATTAATCTTTGAAGAGATTGAAGAAATCGTTCTAACCGAATCAAACAGTAACCCTGTACTTGAGCACCTGTACCAAAAGATGAAGGATGAAAATGTCGCCTTAGTACTGCCGATATTCGATTACCAAGACAACATGACCCACCTATTGCTGGCGCGTAAAAAGCGTAATGGCCACCTCTACTACTGTGAAGAAGTATTGGCATTGCAAAAAGTGCTTAAAACAGCCCAAGGCTATATCAACGCCGATAGAAAAGTTCGTCAATCGCAGGCCCTTGCGAACTCCATCGCCCATGAGATGCGTAACCCACTTGCGCAGGTTCAGCTGCAATTTGAATCGGTAAGTCAGAAGATTCAACAGGGCGCGAGCAGTGATGAACTAGAACTTGAAGTGGCCAAAGGGAAAATGGCGATTGAACGTGGCCGCCAGCTAATCGATATTATTTTACGAGAAGTGAACGACGCAGCACTAGAACAAGAGCCGTCTGTTGAAACCTCAATGAAGCAGTCGATACACCAAGCTATCGAGCGTTATGCGTTTTCCTCCAACGAGATTCGTCAGCGAGTCAGTTTGGTCACCGTTCACGACTTCCGCGCGAAGATAAACGATACCTTGTTTAGCTTTGTTATTTTCAACCTACTGCGCAACGCAATTTACTACTTCGACTCTTACCCTGACAGTAAGATTGAAATTCGTACTATGGCAGGAAAGTATGAGAATTACGTCATCTTCCGCGATACCGGCCCCGGCATTCCAGAAAAACTGATCAACCGCGTGTTTGACGATTTCTTCTCTCACAACAAAAGCGGCGGCAGTGGCCTAGGACTTGGCTATTGTAAGCGAGTGATGAAATCATTCGGCGGCTCTATCCAGTGCTATTCAAAAGAAGGCGAATTTACCGAGTTCCACTTAACCTTCCCCGTGGGTACGCTGTCGACGTCTCATCGCCATAACATAGAAGAAGCCTCCCCAACACTTACACCGTCCATTGCGAGTACTGAGCCTCATGCTGAGCGTATCTATCACACCATCTTAGTGGTCGATGACAAAGAGGTTCAACGTGAACTGGTCAAACTCTATTTAAATCAACTCGGCTATGATGTGATATTGGCTAACAATGGCAAAGTGGCGGTTGAAATCATCCAAAACAACGCCATCGACTTGGTTTTCATGGATATTCAAATGCCTATCATGAATGGGTTTGAAGCGGCACGAATTATCCGCGAGGACTATCCGCAAATCCCGATTTATGCGCTCTCTGGCGAATCCGGCGAACCGGAAGTAGCAAAAATAAAACAGCTGATGGATGGCCGTTTAGTAAAACCTACGACTAAGCTCGCTCTTAAAGAGACGCTGCAAAAGGCCTTAGATAGCACACCTGCGTAATATATTGCTGTCAGTATGATTGTCGTTTTGAGAATCATACTGAGGGCTTGTTTGTCTTCGCCCCTCTTTTCCTTACCCCGTCAAGACTTCGCAACTGGCACTGAATATGCTTACTAATGGATATCACTAGCCAGCAGTACGAGGTTACGGTTATGGAATTAGAAAGACAGACCTACTACCACCTAATCCATTTAGGCGTTAAAAGCTTACTGGTCGATAGAATGGGCCATTTCAATGAAGATGAGTATCATCAAACTTTGAATGTGATGACGGGAAAATCCAGCTGCTTTTCCATGTCTGACGATGAACTGATTGGTACTGTGGACAACTTGAGAGATGAAGGTTATCTCGAAGAGGTGAAGAGTATGATCCCGAAACTCACTCGTTCCACATCGATAAGTTGAAGGCTAAGCGGTTAGATTAACGCCTTTGTATTGCGTAGGGAATTGGTTAGACTGAAGGTAATTAAGCCCCTAAAGACAGACATCATGAAACAACTGCTCGATTTTCTTCCTCTCATTGTTTTCTTTGCGCTATACAAACTTCAAAACATATACGTCGCCACCGGTGCGCTTATCGTCGCCACCGCGATTCAAATTGCCGTTACGTATCTTGTGTATAAGAAAGTAGAGAAGATGCAGCTAATTACCTTTGTCATGGTCGCTATCTTTGGTGGTATGACGATATTTCTCCACGACGATAACTTCATTAAATGGAAGGTCACTATCGTCTACGCGGTGTTCGCAATTGGCCTCGCTGTCAGCCATTTAATGGGAAGATCAGCGATAAAAGGTATGCTTAGCAAAGAACTCACGTTGCCTGATTCCGTTTGGGCAAAGGTGACATGGGCGTGGGTGCTGTTCTTCTCTTTCTGTGCAGCGCTCAACGTCTATGTGGCATTTGAGCTGCCTCTTGATGTTTGGGTTAATTTCAAAGTGTTTGGACTACTCGCAGCAACCTTTGGTTTTACTCTGCTTACCGGTATCTACATCTACAAACAAACGCCAAACGAGAAATAGCAATAAAACGATTAATTCAAGCAGATGATTTTTGCTTCATCTTGAGTATAATTCGTCATCAAGCGGCCAAGAGGTCGCTTTTTCTTTCTATATCAAACCCTGCAGTTCATCCCATGAACTGACATCATTAAGTTGTGGATGTCTAAATGAGCCAAGAAATTTCTTCTCCTCGCGGCCAATTGCTGCTTCGTACGCTCGCTATGCCTGCGGATACCAACGCTAACGGCGATATCTTTGGCGGCTGGATCATGTCTCAGCTCGATCTCGCTGGCGGGATCCTGGCCAAAGAGATTTCTGGTGGTCGTATTGTTACGGTTTCTGTCTCCGATATCACCTTTAAAAAACCAGTAAAGGTCGGTGATGTTGTGTGCTGCTACGGTGAATGCACACGTATTGGCCGCACATCAATGAGCATTGAATTGGAAGTCTGGGTAAAACCTGTAAAAGAGCACGGCCTTGAAGACCGCTTTATGGTTTGCCATGCGACCTTCAACTATGTCGCGATCGACAGTGACGGCAAACCTAGAGCTATAAATACGTAGAGAAATCGAAAGCTAGGGTCATCGACTTTTATTGCTCTGTCACTCTACTAACGCGCTGACAATACGGGGAATATTTCACATTTTGCTGGTTTGCACTCAAAAACCGACGCAAGCTAAGGTAGAGTGTTAGCCTAAGCCCACTTATAAGGACAAACAGATGTGGTACGTAATCTTTTCTCAAGACGTGGAAAACTCGTTAGAAAAACGCATGAGCGTGCGCCCTGCTCACCTTGCACGCCTGCAAGAATTACAAGATGAAGGTCGATTGCTAACTGCTGGCCCAATGCCTGCAATTGATACTGAAAACCCTGCTGAAGCAGGCTTTACGGGCTCAACAGTCATCGCTCAATTTGACAGTTTAGAACAAGCTCAAGCATGGGCTGACGCCGATCCGTATGTCGATGCCGGTGTTTATCAATCTGTGATTGTAAAACCATTTAAAAAAGTATTCTGATGAGAAAAAACATACTACTCGCTGCGCTGATCGCGGCAACTGCCGTGGGTTGCGCTTCTAACTCTGATGAGCAAAAGCAATTAGAGTTGTTGGCCAATAACCGCGCCAGTATCTTAGCCGCAGAACTGCCAATTGAAGCAGGCCCGCTCTCAATTATGCGCGCGAATGCTAAAGGCTCTACCATTGAGATAATGATGGTGTATAACGAAGAGCAGAAAGGGGCAAAAAGCCTAAATCAAGTTTTGTCAGCCAGTAAGCACTACTACTGCACCAACGAAGATACCAAGCAAAACCTTGCAGCAGGCTTAAGCTATCGCATTAAGATGAGAAACAGTCGCGGCCAATTGACCGCTGATGAATTCATCAGTGAAGCAAGTTGCTCTAAGTAACTTCAAAGCTAAAAAAACCTCGCAATCGCGAGGTTTTTATTACCGACTCTAAATTAGAATGTGCGGCTGTATTGCAGGCCAACAAGAATGGCGTTGGCGCGAGTTGTCGCAGTAATCTCTGAAACTAACATTCCATCAAGTTCCAGACTTTCGTGTACATCCACATCCTTACCCATTAAGTAAGTGAAGCCAAAATCGATATTAGACTTAGCATTGATGTGGTAAGTAAAGCCCGCAGAAAACCATTGACGGTCTGAGTCTGGCACAGAAACAGAGGTTAACTCGTCTTGAGCACTTGTGTCGTACATATAACCTACACGTAGTGTCCAGTCATTGTTCAGGTAATAAGTACCGCCAATCGCATAGTGCATACCATCTTGCCATTTGTACTCATTCAGTACGCCAGACTTTTCAGCTTCTAAATCTTCAAATATCGACCAACCAATGTATTGAACGCTGTAGTGAACCGCAAACTTGCTGTTTTCAATACGGTGGTAACCAGAGAATTCCATCATGTGTGGTAGTGATAGGTATAGAGTATCTTCAACCTTGCCTAGGCCTGAAAGAAGATACTCAACATCACCTTCCGCTTCGATCTCCGGTGAATAACGGTATGAGAATCCAAATCGATTATTTGCATCTAATTCATACACGGTTCCAAGGTTAAAACCTAATGCCCATCCATCTGCAGATGCTGATGCACCAGTCTCTCCACCATAAATCATAATCCCATCGTTTAGCGTTCGTTCTAACTCACCTTTACCGTAAATAAGATCAAGACCGGCACCAAAGCTCCATTGTTGATTTAAGCGGTATGAACCAGACAGACCGATGTTCATGCTCATCACATCCGTCGTGCCGCCGTATTCTGACGCCGCAAAGCTAGAATCAAACTCTGTGCTTGTACCAAAATTCGAATAGATGTTCGCACCTACCGCAAATTGATCATCAATTGGAACGATTAGGTGTAGGTTTGGAGCAACGGAAGTACCACCCGCATTATCATAATTAGACTCTTCAGTTACGTACTGAGGACCACGATTTGGATTGGAAAGCTTAATTGAATCTAAATATGTATAAGTGGAATCCTTCACTTCGATATCAGTAATGATCGCTTCAAAACCTAGAGAAAGCGCTGTTTCATCAAACAATGCCATCGCTGCTGGGTTACGAGCCATTACAGACGCGTTGTCAGCGATAACGGCATCACCGGCAAATGCTCGACCAATACCTGTCGCAGATTGAGCGTTAAGTTGGAAACCTGCTGCGTTTGCTTGAGCAGAAATAAGTGCTGCACCGATAAGCAATGCAGAGCTAGAGAGCGTGAATTTTTTAGTCATTGTTATGCCTGTAAAACGTCAGTTTATGTGCCTAACCTTGGCACTTCGCCTTAATCCCTACGGCGTTTTGTTTGTCATTTTACAGAACTTTATTCCGCGGTAAATGTCTCACAACTTCAGTACTTTATAAAAACATCAATTAGAGTAATTGCTCTCGTTTAACGCAAAGGATCTAATGAACAGGTATGACCAGATAATTATTTTGTGCCAAATATCAAAATCATGCAGACATCTCGCAAGATAGCGCGTTCAAATGCGTAAAATCATGAGAACAATTATCATTAGAGCGATAATCCCGCCTCCACAATTTCCAATAGCAAATGTAGTAATAGCGCTAAGCAATAAAACGGTTTAATTTAACAAAGATGAATCTTTTATTGCACATTTGTGGCACGTAAAATCAGTTAAATGTATGGTTTAAAAAGGCATTAACGCAGCGATTATTTCAATATTACAGTCGAGCTAGGTTAAAAATCAGAAAAAAGTCTACTGTGGATTTGACGAAGATCTTTTCCAGTCCTAACTTTTGTAAAGGTCAACCAACACAGGACATCCGCTATGAAACGTGCTAGCAATTCGTACCGCCTTCAACTCATCAAAGAAGTTGCGACGAGGCAGCAACGACTGCAAAGCGGCGATCCTATGGCCAATCATATTCAAAAGCTAATTGACTCAGAGCCTGAGTGTGAAAAAAGCATTGAACGTAATCATCGTTTTTCCGGTTGTCACTTTGACGAAAATGCAGGGGGTTGGGTGAGCGATCAGTGGGGCTTAAAGTAGGCTCAAGGTTCAATTTAAGGTTAAAACAGATCTTGCTGAGGGCTTTGTGGCTCAGTGGGTGTGGCGTTGTCTTTTGATTTTGCTAACATTTTTCTTCTGTAGCGCTGGCGGCATAGCTTCATGACATGCAACTGTTCTGCAGGAGAGAAACTGAGCCAATTAAAGCGCTCTTCTCGTTTTCTCATGCATCCTTTGCAGTAGCCTTTATCGTCCACCGAGCAAACACCAACACATGGGTTAGGAATGGTAAAAAATTCTAGCTGCTGCATACCTTACCCCGTTTTATTTACATCTATTTTCTCTACAAAACACTACACAACTATGACCGAAAACTGACACGATACCAATTGCTTAGCCTATAATTAGCGCCACGACACTATGTCATCAAACACTTTTTTGGAGTTTATTACTATGAAGCTTAGCTCAAAAACACTGGTTGCTGCACTTACTCTGCCTGTTCTACTAACAGCATGTGCAAGCCAAGGTGATGAAGTTCAACAGATTACTGCTTCAGATCTACAACATCATCATTGGGAACTGGTCAGTATTGACGGCAATGAGCTTGCGTTAAGTGACGACGCTAAAGCACCAACGCTAGAAGTTGGCGAGAAGATGACAGCAAACGGCAACGCTGGCTGCAATAACTACTTTGGCTTAGCTGAACTTAAAGATATGAACCAGTTCCGTATCGATAAAATGGGCATGACAATGAAACTTTGCATGGGCCCGGCAAACGAAATCGAGCAAAAGTTCTCTACAACGCTATCTAGCTGGAGCGACATGACGCTGACGAACGACAGCCTAGTGCTAACTGGTGAAAAGCACACACTGACATTCAAATTGAGTGATTGGAAATACTAATCCATCATTTAATTGATTAGAACACAGCATAAAGCAGCCAATTTGGCTGCTTTTTTATTGCCAACGCACAAAACTCATACAATTAAATAACAATTATGCCAAATACATAAAAAATTTAAAATTTTTCCGTCATAATGAATAGAAAACTGAACGACACCGGTCTAGCAATACAGACATATAATTTAACAACGTCGAGGAATCATTATGACAAGGCTGTTGATACTCTTTTCTTCATTAATTACTTCATTTTCGCTGTTTGCCTCAGACACCAACTGGCAAGCCACTCAACAACAAGCTAAGGGCGAAACTGTCTACTTTCATGCTTGGGGCGGTAGCCAAGAAATTAATAACTACATTCGCTGGGCTGGCAATCAAGTTAAACAACAATACGGCGTCACACTCAAACACGTTAAAGTTACCGATATTGCTGAAACCACTACACGATTGATCGCAGAAAAAGCCGCAGGCAAAAACAGCGGTGGCAGTGTTGATATGGTTTGGATCAATGGCGAGAATTTTAAATCGATGAAGGACAACGATTTACTGTTTGGCCCTTTTGTTGAAGGCTTACCTAGTTGGCAATATGTCGACAAAACCCTTCCTGTCGACTCTGACTTCTCTGAACCAACATTAGGACTTGAAGCACCTTGGGGTGTGGGCCAACTGGTATTTATTCACGACACGCAAACCCTCAATAACCCTCCGGCTTCATTTGCCGAGCTGTTAAGCTATGCGCAAGCCTTTCCTAATCGTATCAGTTATCCAAAACCACCAGAGTTTCATGGTACTAGCTTCCTCAAAGCGTTACTCATTGAGTTAACGGCAAATAACACAGCTCTTAGCAAGCCTGTTGAGCAAGCTGACTTTACTGCCTTGACTGCCCCGCTTTGGCAATATCTTGACCAGTTCCACAAAGTAGCTTGGCGTCAAGGCAAACAGTTCCCAGCCAGTTCGACAGAAACCTTCCAGTTACTCGATGACGGTCAGCTGGATTTAGCGATTACATTTAACCCTAACGCGGTATTTTCTGCCCAAGTGAGCGGCAATTTAGCTGAAACAACCCAAACCTATGCAATGCAGGCAGGGGCATTGTCTAACATTCACTTCCTCGCTATCCCATGGAATGCCAATGCTTCAGCAGGTGCTCAAGTGGTGATTAACTTCCTATTAAGCCCAGAAGCGCAATCACGTAAAGGCGATTTGAACATTTGGGGTGACCCATCGGTACTTGATAACCAATATTTGACCGGTTCAGCGAAAAATACCAAGCTATTTTCATCTATCGCTGAGCCACACCCAAGCTGGCAACCAGCGCTAGAAAAAGCTTGGCTAGAGCGTTACGGCCAATAAATAGCCCATAAAGAAGAAGTATAGAGAGCCAGATGTTTAGAGCGAGCTATTTCATCCTTATTGTTGTATGTATTGTGCCAGTGGCCCCGGGGCTTATTGGCGTCTCGCTCTCTTCATTTGGTTATATCCCTCCGATTGGGTTAAATGATTTTTCCATTAAAGCGTATAGCTTAGTATTCAGTTGGTCAGGGGTAACACAATCGATTTTGCTTACCTTATTTAGCAGCATTGCCAGCACATACTTAGCTGCGCTTTTATGCTTTGCTATCATTCAGCAGCTTTGGTTTTCTCGCCATTGGCGTAAAGTAGAAACCCTACTCTCCCCGCTGTTGGCACTGCCACATGTCGCCTTCGCGATTGGCTTTGCCTTCTTGCTCGCTCCGACCGGAGTGTTCGCTCGTATTGCCCATGAAGTATTTAACCTAGTACCTAACAACCAAACCACAGCTTGGTTTGTAAATGATGCCTACGCAGTTGGACTGACTCTCGCATTGGCCATTAAAGAAGTGCCGTTTTTGCTTTTAATGAGCTTGCCGATACTGATGCAACTCAACCTTGAGAAGACGCATCACGTGGCCAGTGCCTTAGGTTATTCACCAGCGCAAATGTGGTTGAAGATTGTGCTACCTCAGTGGCTAAACAAAATGCGCTTCGCCTTATTTGCCGTTATCGCCTACGGCGCGGCAGTGGTCGATTTAAGCTTGATCCTTGGCCCAACCAACCCGCCTACCTTTGCGGTTTTGGTTTGGCAGTGGTTTAGTGACCCTGATTTAACTCTGCTACCTAGAGCATCTGCAGGGGCTATGGTGCTGTTTGCTATCGCCAGTGCGCTATTGCTGTTAGTGGTCGGCGTAGAAAAACTTGCTACTCAGCAGTTGAGCAAATGGCAATACTCTGGCCGCTACGGCTTCTCCTTACCTGGTAAGTCCTTTATTTCGTTTATCTCTGCGTTGGCTCTATTAATGTTACCGATTATGATGCTGTGGAGTTTTGCTCATCGTTGGCGTTTTCCTGATTTATTACCAAGTCGATACAGCCTGCGCTTTTGGCAGTTCGAATGGCAGAATATATGGCCAACAATCGAGCAGAGTTTATTGCTCGCGGTCGTTACTGCCTTTTTAGCTCTATTGATGGGGATCATCGCCCAAGAATATCGAGCGAAGCATCGCCTTGCTCTGCCCAACTACATCATTGCACTGCCGATGTTAGTGCCTCAACTCTCTTTATTGTTTGGGTTGCAAATTACCACGCTCTATTTAGACAGTGACCAATTTATGCTGTGGGTCATTTGGTCACACCTATTTTTTGCTTTTCCCTTTGTCTATCTGGCGCTTGATGGGCCATGGCGAAGCTACAATGACAATTTTACTAAAACCGCGCTAAGCCTTGGCAAAAAGCCTCTGTATACATTTGTTATGGTCAAAGGGCGTATCTTGCTGCCTGCGCTTCTTTACGCATGGGCCATCGGAGCGAGTGTCAGCCTCGCGCAATATTTACCGACACTGATACTCGGTGGAGGTCGGGTCGCCACTATCACTACCGAAGCGGTGGCACTGTCGAGTGGGTTTGATCGCCGAGTCACAGCGATTTACGCTCTGTGGCAAGCGATCCTACCGCTGATTTTCTTTATGATTTCAATGCTCATTAGCCATAAAGCTAGACTGCGAACCTATACACCAATTAAGGAAACGCTTGGTCATGACACTTTGTCTCAAAAACCTTTCCATCAATAAGCGATCTGAAGAGTCGCTCATTCGTAGCTTTACCCTTACAGTAGAGCCGGGAGACGTTGCCTGTGTAATGGGGCCAAGTGGTTGTGGAAAATCGACCCTACTTAACGTTATTGCTGGCCACTTAAACAAAGACTTCAACTACAGAGGTGAAGTTTGGTTGAACAACAAGAACATCACTAACGTGACACCCCATGAGCGAGGCGTCGGGGTACTATTTCAAGATGATTTGCTCTTTCCTCACCTCAACGTTTGGCAAAATCTCGCTTTTGCTCTGCCGAATGAGGTAAAAGGCAATCAAAGAAAGCAGTTAGCTCTTGAGAGCTTAAACAACGTGAATCTTGCTTCTCTTGCCAATGCATTCCCAGAACAGATCTCAGGTGGTCAGCGCGCGCGAATCAGTTTAATACGCATGTTACTGGCTAAACCTAAAGTCGCATTACTCGATGAACCGTTCAGTAAACTCGATCAATCACTACGTAAGCAGTTTCGTGATTGGGTATTTGAGCAGCTCACCCAAGCGAATATCCCCGCCCTATTAGTCACTCATGATCAAGCTGATGCGCCAACGAACAGTACTATTTACCTATGGCCAAAGGAGAGCCAACATGCTTGATAAGTTCAGTATCAAAGCCATTCGCTGGCCATTAACCCAAACCGCTACACTGCTTGATCGAATGGGCGTTACCGCGAACAGCACGACATTGTTTGGTTTTGCGATTGGTTGCTTGGCATTGCCCGCACTTATCTTTGAGCAATACTGGCTTGCGCTGATCTTTATCGTCAGCAATAGAATTTGCGATGGCCTTGATGGCGCGCTGGCAAGACGACAAGGCATAACAGATGCTGGAGGATTTTTAGATATCAGCCTCGATTTCTTGTTCTACTCTTTGATTCCGTTTGGTTTTGTTCTCGCCAATCCTGAAAGCAATGCCATTGCTGGCGCTTTTCTCATCTTCTCATTCATCGGTACTGGTTCGAGCTTTTTAGCCTTTGCGGTCATGGCAGGAAAAAGAGGAATAGAGAATCCGACCTATCAAAACAAATCACTCTATTATATGAGTGGCTTGACCGAAGGCACCGAGACCATCGCTTGTTTTATCTTGTTCTGTCTGTTCCCACAGCACTTTGCCATCATCGCTTACCTATTTGGTGCAGCATGTTGGTTTACCACTTTTACGCGAATTTACTCTGGGTTTCAAACGCTCAAACAGTGATCTAAATCACGGTCATTTGTAATGCGTGAAAGGGTCTGTCTTAAGTTTCATTTGATATTAAACAGGTATAGTACAGAGGTTTATTTTCAAGCGAACCATTGGGAACATGCGCTGATTAGTATCAGAAGAGAAGTCACTAAACGGCTTTAAACCACATCTTCTTTTAAAACGTCAGTGTAAATAAAATGGATTGCCCGTGATTAGTAAAATTATCTCCCATATATCAAAACGCATCGCAATTGAATCAAAAGTAAAAGAACAAGTCTTAATCGATCGCTACACCCATTCTTGCTTAGAGTCGGAAACCTCACTGATCAACCCCGACTCTACGCATAACATTATGATCAGTTTGACCAGTTATTCTTCACGAGTAAGCTTGGTCTACCTCACTATCGAATCGCTCGGTGCGCAAACCATCAAACCCAACAGCATTGTGCTTTGGTTAGATGAAAATGAATTTACCATGGAGACGCTACCGGGTACGCTTAAACGCCAAGTGGAACGAGGGCTAACAGTCAAATTCACTCCGAATACAGGTTCGTATAAAAAGCTATTCCCTGCCATCGACTCTGCGCCAGATATGCACATTATTACCGTGGATGATGACATTCTTTACCCATACGATTTGGTTGAACGTCTCTACAAACAACATCAGAAAAAGCCTGAAGCAATCATTGGCTGTCGAGCTCACCAGATTCAACGAGGGAAAAACCAAGAACCGCTGCCCTACTCCAATTGGAAGTTTGAAGTTGACCAGCCCAATACAGGCGATACCTTTATCACCTCCGGTGGCGGTACCTTTTTCCCAGCGAATGAACAGCGTAAATCAATCAAAGATACCGACCTTGCGCTCCGTCTTTGCCCCAACGCCGATGATGTTTGGATCAATTGCATTGCCAAATCGGTTGGAATTGAGATAAACAAAGTCCCCCTGAATACCCATTATCGAAGAAAGTTCTTGTTTCTATCCAATGACTCAGAAGAGCTCAAGCACGCCAATGTCGAAGGCGGTTTGAACGACAAATACCTGAACATAATGAGACAGCAACTCGGCTCGCACCTCTAAATACAAAAAAGCCCCTTTCGGGGCTTTTTAGTTGTCTTGATTAAGCTTTTTTAAACACCAAACATTTCAGTGCAGCTTGTTCATCGGTATCAGGAAACTCTGGTGGGTTATCTAAGCGCTCTACATATTGAAGAGTTGGCGCCTCTTCTTTCATACCATCAATCAAAAAGTCGCAATTTACCACTGGCGAATTCACACACGCTAATACCTGACCACCGTCAGCCAGCAAATCTGGTAGGCGACGCAAGATCTTTTGGTAATCTTTAGTTAAGGCAAAGCTACCTTTTTGGAATGACGGTGGATCAATAATAATCAAATCGTACTGACCCGCTTTTTTAATCTTCCCCCAAGACTTAAAAATATCATGAGCAAAGAAACGGACTTGATTGATGTTATGACCGTTAAGTTTGTGGTTCTCTCGACCTTTTGAAAGCGACGATTTCGCCATATCCACGTTAACAACGCTGTCTGCACCACCAGCAATAGCTGCAACTGAGAAACCGCAGGTATAAGCGAACAAATTCAGCACGTTGGCCTGATGGGCGTTTTGCTTTACCCAATCTCGGCCTAAGCGCATATCTAAGAACAAACCAAAGTTTTGGTTACGACCGATATCGAGCTGAAACTTAAGCCCAGATTCAATTACCACAGGTCTAGAGTCTAACTCACCCACTAACACTTCAGAGGGCGCACCATCGGTGTAACGGTGCTGTAGCACAATGGAACGGCCTTGCTTTCGTTGCCACAGCGCGCTGGTGCTTAAATCCATAAGCCCAGTTTTTAGTGTATCTAAGAACGGTTCTGAAACCGCTTTGAACAGATTGACGATCAATTGGCCTTGCAACCAATCACAAGTGAGTTGTTCTAGCCCTGACCAGTGACGACCACGGCCATGAAAAAGACGGCGAACTTCATCTGGAGCTTCAGCTAACTGCTCATTAAGGTGTTCAAAAAACACCGGCAGTTGGTCTATCTGCATAGACTCGATTATTTGTTGATTTTCGGCCATGTTAGGCTCCATGGTTCCAGCCATTGGTCAATACCTTCGCTTGTGGTTGGTTGATGCCATTTACTGCCCAGCGCTTGATGGTCACGCGGGTCACAGATAATTTCGAATGTATCCTCTAAGTATGGAAACTTAAGCGCAAATGCATGTAAGTAGCCACGGTCAGATTGAGAGGATGGATTGTAAATAGGGTCACCCACAATAGCAGAACCCACTGATTTTATCGCCACGCGAATTTGATGGGTTTTCCCCGTATGAGGTTTACACAGAAAAAGTCTCTCCCCCGGCTCAGCCGCGAGTGAAAAAAACTGCGTCACAGCCGGATTATCTTGGCTGTTGAGTAACTTCCATGCGGAGCGCCTTGAACGTTCCATATCCCCAGAAATCAATCCCTGTTTTTTCTTTGGCTTTTTGCTGCCGATGGCCAAATAGAACTTCTCTACCTGTCTGTTGGCAAAAGCTTGAGATAACACGCTTGCAGCTTGCGCATTACGCGCCAGTAGCAAAATACCAGAGGTCATTTTATCTAAGCGATGTACTAGGTATAGCTGAGTATCACCCAGATGGTTAGCCACCTCTTGCACCAACATGGTGTCACCATCATCTTTATGCACCGACACATTAGGATGCTTGTTGATCACAACAAATTGAGGATGGGTAAAAAGAATATCAAACATGAAGCCACTCCACTTTGGGTGCAAGAGTATATACCTAAAGCAAAATGAGCCAAACCCCAGTCAGGAGTTTGGCTCATTCAATTTAATATAAACCTGCTGTTTGATTACTATATCAGCAAATTAAGCAAGGTTACGCTAAGCGGAACTTACCAACTAAAGCTTCAAGCTCAGAAACGCGGTCGTTAAGGCCAGCAACGCTACTAGAACTACTGTTAGCTAGCTCAAGCGAGCGAGCAGAAATATCACTGATTGAAGTAATGTCAGCGGCAATTTCTTTAGTTACTGCGGTTTGCTCTTCCGCTGCGGTTGCAATGGAACTGATCATACGCTGAACATCAGATGCGCCCGATACAATCTCTTCCAAAGCGCTAACCGCGCCTGTGCTTTGGCTTACGCCAATTTCAACCAATCGGCAGTTGTCATCGGTAAAGGTAACCGCTTCTTGTGTACCCATTTGAATCGCTTGAATGATGCCAGAAACTTCTTGTGTCGCTTTTGTAGTTCGCTCTGCAAGCGCACGAACTTCATCAGCTACAACCGCGAAACCGCGACCAAACTCACCCGCACGCGCCGCTTCAATCGCCGCATTAAGCGCCAATAGATTGGTCTGTTCTGCGATATCTTCGATAACTTTAATTACACTACCAATCTTCTCGCCATGAGTACCCAATTCATTCATCTGTGAAGACATGTCTGACATTTGTTGGCTAACCTGTTGAATGCTTGCAACCATCTCCACGATAACGTTGCGACCTTCTTCCGCCGATTGCTCAGAACGCTTCGACTCTTCATAAGTTGCAGAGCCTTGCTGTGCCACCTCGGAAATGGTCAGGCTTAACTCTTCAGCAGCGGTGGCAATTAAGCTTGCTTTATCTGCTTGCGAAGAAGCGCCCTTCACAATATCACCACTCACAGAAGAGAGTTCGCCTGTCACTTGCTTCACTTCTGACGCCACTGACGAGATTGAACCAATCAGCGTTACCAAAGAGCCTTGCATGCGGTTGATTGAACGCGCTAGGTTTGCCAGTTCATCACCGGATTTGTCATTAATCTCTTCGGTTGAAAGGTCGCCATCTGCCACTTTTTGCGCCACTTCGTCTAGCTTGGTTAAACGCGTCGTGATCGAGTTAGACAAAATGTAGGCAATGACACAAGTCAGCGCTACCGCAATAGAAGAAAGTACAAGAATGGTGTATTCAATTTTGGTAAACGAATCACTTAGGTCAACAAGCGCCTCTTGCGAGCTCACTTCGCCAGAAGAGGTCGCTTCATCCAAAATAGTTTCAATCGGTACTAAGTTTTCTTCATAGCTGCGGCGAAGAAGAGGGATAACCGCTGCTAGAGTGAAATTGCGACTTTCTAAAAGTGGCACGATTTGGCTTTCAAAGTCTGAAGTAAAGGCATTCATCAAGCCTTCAACTTTCTCTACTTGCTGATAATCGCTGCCACCTTTGGTTTCAAGCGTTTTAAGCAGTGCTACGTCATCTGCAAACTCTTGCTTGTTTGCATAATAATCGTCTAAAGCGCCTTTTACGCCAGTCACTGCGCCAGTCGCATCACGGTATACGTCACCAGCGTTATCGATCATGGTTAGATAACCGACTAACTCAGGCACATCATCTGTTCGAATCTCATCAGCTACGGCGTGCGATGAATAAACTTCATTCCAGATGATAGCGACCATGATCATAAGAATCGCCAAAATACTTCCAAAGCCGGCGTACAACTTCTTTCTTACTGATAAATTCACTTGTGCTTACCTTCTAAATTGTAATTGTTGTTATTTGAATGGGGACTTATGCTCGCCCAAATTTTTATGGACCAGTGTTATGTTATCGTCACAGATTTCACGAACTTTATACGCAATTGCATCAATATAAAAAAAGCCTCTAAAATTAGAGGCTTTTTGCGAGAGACTTCACTAAACAATCGAGAAGATGAACACGGCTAAGATAGCGACAGGACAAACAATACGTACATACCAAGGCCAAATCTTCCAGAACAACCCTTGCTCAATTTCTGGGTTACCTTCTTTTAGCTCATTCAGTAGCTTGTTACGGTTCCAAATCCAACCAACTACGATAGCCCATACCACACCTAGTAATGGCTGCATGTACACCGTTGAGATATCAGCAATAAGACCGAACAGCGAACCAAAGTTTAGTGAGATAATGATACTTAGGATAAGAATCGCACCACCAATAACCCAAGTGGCTTTAGTACGGTCCATCTTAAGTTCGTCTTGAGCACACGAAACGGGTACTTCTAGCAACGAAATTGAAGACGTAAGCGCCGCGATAACCATTAGGACGAAGAAGCCCGTACCAACAATCGCACCCGCACTGCCCATGGTATCGAACATTGCAGGTAGCACTGCGAACACTAGGTCGCCAGAGCTCATTAGCTCACCCGCTTTATTAAAGATTTCTACACCGTTGTTTTTCGCTACGAACATCGCAGGAAGAATCAAAAGACCAGCACTGAATGCAACACCGGTGTCAATCGCTGCTACTTGCGCCGCTGTTTTAGGAATGTTCACATCTTTCTTTAGGTATGAGCCGTACACCATCATTGAGCCAACACCCAGTGATAGAGAGAAGAAAGCTTGGCCCATTGCATCAACCATCAAGCTTGGCGTCATATGTGAAACGTCAGGGACAAGGTACATTTTTAGACCTTCCATCGCACCATCTTGAGTAAAGATGTAGATGATCATGACACCAAACAGTACGAACAGCATCGGCATTAGGCGAGTCGACCATTTTTCAATACCGTCAGCGACACCTTTTTGCACAACGTAAATTGTAAGAAGAGAGAACAGCGCAGCTAATACGACATTACGAGCACCACTGAAATTAGTAAGCCAATCTGCCGCAGATTGCAGCCCAACAAACTCAAGCGTTGGTGCGGCAGAGAAACCCATCAACCAACCCGCAAGAATTGAGTAGAAGCTTAAAATCATCGACGCCGCGATCATCGCGATCAGGCCAAACAGCCCTGCCGCCATGCGATTTTTCGTCCATACAGAACGTAGCGAGGCAATTGGGTTTGATTGACCGTGTCGACCAATCGTCAGCTCAGCAACTAGCATAGGGAATGCAAGCAAAAAGACCATCGCTAAGTAGATGACCAAAAATGCTGCGCCACCGTTACTGGCCGCTTTGGTTGGGAAACCCCATACGTTACCTAATCCGACTGCTGAACCAGCCGCTGCCATAATAAAGCCCAATTTCGATGAGAAATGGCCTCTTGAGTTACTCGCCATAGTGTTATTACCAATGTTGTGTTTGCAGGTAGGCGTCTAAATTGTGGGTGTAAATTAAAATTTACACATTTAAAAAATAATAGTGACGCTCGATTTGTAGCAAGTAAAACAGTTTGAGATTAAAATTGAAACCCCAAGAGTTCTATTTTCTATCCAAAACCCTTATCGCATCGGTTAAATGCTGCTTTTTTAAGCAAAGAAAACGATTTCTATCGCATTTTACATTCACATAACATAAATCCTCTTTTGCAATCGATTGCTCAATGTCTCTCATCCCTAAGCTTTAAAATTGATGAATAGCTCAAGCTTTTACTGTGAAGATTGCGAGAAACAGCTTACTATTTAACAATCACTTACCGACAACCGTCACCCCACTTTTAGGCTGAGATATGGAACAGTTTTACCACTTTGTCACTATTGCTAGCATTGTGCTGTACTGGATTCTCGTTGCGGGTGTCACCTTGCGGGTCGTATTGAAGCGTCGTGCGGTCAGCGTCTCACTCGCTTGGCTGATGGTTATCTATATCATTCCTATTGTTGGTGTCGGCTGTTACTTCCTATTTGGCGAGTTAAATCTTGGCCGTAAACGAGCCGAGCGCGCAAAAGAAATGCTGGCGCCTTTTGCTGAATGGTTCTCTAGCCTTAATGATTGTGCCGCCCACTCACCAGAAAAGTTCGGTCGCCACATCTATCGTATTGATGAGCTATGTAACAACCGACTGGGATTACCGGCGCTAAGTGGCAACGAACTCTCTTTACAAAAATCGCCTGAGGCAATCATGCGCTCGGTGATCGATGATATTGACCATGCCCAACATTCCATCCGCATGGTTTTCTACATTTGGCACCCTGGTGGCATGGCCGATGAAGTGGGTAACGCCCTTATCCGTGCAGCCGAGCGCGGCGTTGAAATCAAACTCCTGCTTGATTCTGCAGGTAGCCCACGCTTTTTCCGCAGCCCTTGGGTTGGCAAGATGAAAGCAGCTGGCATTAAAGTGGTACAAGCCTTAGCAGTAAGCCCATGGCGTATTTTCTTACGTCGGCTTGATCTAAGGCAGCACCGAAAGATCATCGTGATAGATGAAACTATCGGTTATACCGGTTCAATGAACATGGTCGATCCTGCCTACTTCAAGCAAGATTCAGGAGTTGGTCAATGGATTGATATTATGGTCAGAATTACTGGCCCAACGGTCAACGTTCTCTCAGCAGTACACAGTTGGGACTGGGAAGTCGAAACGGGCGAACGTGCTTTTCCTCCTACCCCGCAGTGTCAGGTGCAAGCCTCTGAGCATCCGGTACAAGTCGTACCATCAGGCCCCGGCATGCCAGAGTATTTAATTTATCAAGTACTGACACTCGCTATAAACCAAGCCAATCAATCGGTGCGCATTACTACCCCGTATTTTGTGCCGAGTGCCGATTTGCTGGAAACATTAAAGATGACCGCACAGCGCGGTATTAAGGTTGAGCTGATCATCCCACACAAAAATGATTCACTGATGGTTCAATGGGCATCGCGTGCCTTTTACAGTGAACTGCTTGAAGCTGGGGTGAAAATCTATGAGTTTTATGGTGGCTTACTGCACACAAAATCTGTCGTGATTGATGAGCAGTTCTGCTTAGTGGGTACGGTCAATATGGATATGCGCAGCTTATGGCTCAACTTTGAACTTACTTTAGCCATTGATGACCAAGCCTTTACCCAGCAAATGTATGAATTGCAAAAAAGCTACATGGAGCAGTCACACGTTGTCGATATGACACAGTGGCGTCAACGCACCTTATATTCTCGTTTCCTTGAGAGAGTGTTCTACCTGTTTAACCCACTGCTGTAGCCAAATAATTTGTTTTACATTTTATCCAGCGGCAAGCCGTTCATTTCCTTGCTATTCATGATGCAGCGTGGTTTAAATAGAGCAACTCGAAACAGAGACAAGGAATTCTTATGTCAGAAGGTAAGCAGACCAAGTACGTAACCGCTGGTCGTGACAAAAAATGGACCAATGGTGTGGTTAACCCTCCCGTTCAAAGAGCGTCAACCGTCGTATTTGATACCGTGGCAGAAAAACATCACGCCACCGTTAACCGTGCTGGTAAAACCCTCTTCTATGGTCGCCGCGGCACCAATACCCACTTCGCCTTTCAAGACGCAATGGTAGAGATTGAAGGCGGCGCAGGCTGTGCCCTTTATCCATGTGGTACAGCAGCGATCTCTAATGCCATCTTATCTTTTGTTGAATCAGGCGATCACATTTTGATGGTGGATACCTGTTACGAACCGACCCGTGATTTTTGCGACAAAATCATGAAGAAGATGGGCGTAGAGACCACCTATTACGACCCAATGATTGGCGCTGGCATCGAAAAACTGATTCAGCCAAATACCAAAGTGCTATTCCTCGAATCACCAGGCTCAATCACAATGGAAGTACAAGATGTACCGGCCATGGCGAGTATTGCTCATCAGCACGATATTGTTGTGATGCTCGATAACACTTGGGGCGCGGGCGTTAACTTCTCACCGTTCGAGTTTGGCGTTGACATCTCTATTCAAGCGGCGACCAAATACATTATCGGCCACTCGGACGTGATGCTAGGTACAGCGGTTGCCAACGAAAAATGTTGGGATCAATTACGCGAGCAAAGCTACCTAATGGGCCAATGTGTCTCTCCAGACGACGCTTATCTCGGATTACGTGGTATTCGCACTTTGGATGTGCGCTTACGTCAACATGCGCAAAGCAGCTTAAAAGTAGCGCAGTGGTTGCAATCTCGACCAGAGGTGGACCATGTTCGCCACCCGGCGCTCGATACCTGCCCCGGCCATGAGTTTTTCGAACGTGACTTTAGTGGCGGCAATGGCCTGTTTTCATTTGTATTGAAAACCAGTTACCCTCGCGCAACGACTGTACTGCTCGATGGTATGAAACACTTTAGTATGGGTTACTCGTGGGGCGGATTTGAAAGCCTCATTCTGGCCAATGAACCGAAAAGTTTTAACTCATTGCGCACCGTTGCCAACCCTAACTTTTCTGGAACGCTCATCCGCGTCCATATTGGCTTAGAAGATGTGGATGACTTAATTGCCGATTTAGAAGCGGGCTTTGAACGCTACAATGCGCTGATATTAGAAAAAGCAGCCACAAGCTAACAGACAAAAAAACAGGGGCTATTTAGCCCCTGACTTTTTTGGACAATCATCAAGATGATCATCGACCATCCCGACCGCCTGCATAAAGGCATAGCAAATCGTTTCGCCGACAAACTTAAAGCCCCGCTTTTTTAGAAACTTACTCAGCGCCTTTGAGGTTTCAGTTGACGCTGGCACTTGAGACATCTCTTGCCAGTGATTGATGATTGGCTCGCCGCCGACTTGTGACCAAAGCGCGTTAGACAAACTGCCATACTCCTCAATCAATGCCAACGCTGCTTGGGCATTGGTAAACACCGAGGCAATCTTGCCGCGATGCTTAACCACATCAAACTGAGCGATAATTTGCTCTACACGCTCCTCACCATGTTGGCTCAATACATGTAAGTCATAATCTTCAAACGCCGCCCGATACCCTTCACGCTTTTTCAGGATGGTTATCCAACTTAGCCCTGCTTGCGCCCCTTCAAGGGTGATGAACTCAAACAGCGTTTTATCATCATAAACCGGGACACCCCATTCACTATCGTGGTATTCCTTTTCTAGTGGGTGATTGAGCGCCCATGCGCATGTTTGTGTTGTCATATTACCCTGTTACTTTCGCACGTCTAATCGATGGAACATACGATACAACACTGGCACAACGATTAATGTCAGCACGGTCGCAAAGCCCAAACCAAACATAATCGTCACCGCCATCGGTTTAAAGAAGATGTCCGGAAGCAAAGGAACCATACCTAAAATGGTCGTCACCGCTGCCATGCAAACCGGTCGAACACGACTCACCGCGGCATCGACGACTGCGACGTAAGGGTCCTTACCTGATTTCATCTCAATCTCAATTTGGTCAAGCAGTACAATACCGTTTTTAAGTAGCATACCGGATAAACTCAAGAAACCGAGTAAGGCCATAAAACCGAAAGGCGTATTAAGCGCAAGTAACCCCGTCGTTACACCAATTAAGGCCAAAGGCACCGTCAACCAGACAATTAATGGCTCTTTCACCGAGTTAAACAAGAACACGGTAATAAGGAACATAAACAGATAACCTAGAGGCATGGTCGTAAACAAAGAAGCTTGCGCCTCACCAGACGATTCATACTCCCCGCCCCATTCAAGGGAGTATCCAGCAGGTAACTCAATGGCCTCAATTTTAGTTTGTAGCCGCTTCTGTAAGGTTGCAGCGGTTTCCTCGCCAAGCAGGTCTGGATCGGCCATGATGGTGAGCATACGTTTACGGTTTTTGCGCACAATAATTGGGTCTTCCCAACGCGTATCGTAGCCTAGCGTCACCTGTTGCAGCGGAATGTATTCACTCAGCGCTGGGCTCCAGATTTTCATCCCTTCAATGTTGCGAATATCGACCCGTTCATCTTCTGGCAAACGAGCCACAATCGGCATTAGGGTCGTACCATCTCGGTACACACCCACTGAAGTACCTGAGAACGACATGGCTAGGAAATCATCGACATCCGATTTAGTGATACCGTAACGGCGGGCTTGGCTTTCATTAAACTGTGGTTCAAGCACCTTGGTACGTTCTCGCCAATCGTGGCGAATATTCGTCGCGCCGGGATCTGCATGCATGATCTCTTCAACTTGCGCGGCAACAGAGCGAAGCACTGTCGGATCAGAGCCTATGATTCGCGCTTCAATTTTCGCCCCGCCACCCGGGCCAAGTTCGATTTGTTTCAGCTTGTAGTTGATCTCCGGCATGCTCGCTTCGACATAAACCCGAAAACGCGTCATGAGATCGGCTAATATTTCATAGCTCTCCACACGGGTCGTAATTTCGCCATAGGCGGCATAACTTTTCTCCGGAGCATATGTCAGCATGAAGCGTTGTAAGCCTTTACCGGCCGTGGTGGTCACATGCTCAACGCCCTCTTGTGACGCAATCCAAGCTTGCAGCGCTTTAAGCTTAGTATTGGTCGCGCGTATATCCGTACCTTCAGGCAGCCAAACATCCACTTGGAACATTGGCGTTGTTGATGACGGGAAGAAAGATTGTTTTACATGGGTAAAGCCGTAAATGCTGGCAAACAAGCCAACCACACATACTATGACCGTCAGCCACGCTCGCTTCATACAAAGCTGTAAGAAGTTCTTATACACAACGAAAATCACCCCGTTGTATGGGTCACTGTCCGCATCTTGCTGCGGCTGCTTTTGTCCTTTGAAAAACAGATCAGCAAAGAAAGGCGTCAGCGAAATCGCGGTAAACCAACTGAGCATCAACGAAATCAGCAACACAGTAAACAGAGTGCCACAGTATTCACCGGTTGCGTCTTGAGAGAGCCCAATTGGCGCAAACGCAGTGACAGCAATTACCGTTGCGCCAAGCAAAGGCCATTTTGTCTGCGTCACGATATCCGTCGCGGCTTGCATCCTCGTTCGGCCTTTTTGCGTACCAATCAATATCCCTTCGACTACCACAATGGCATTATCCACCAGCATACCGAGTGCTATCACTAGCGCGCCAAGTGAAATACGTTGCAAATCAATTTGGTAGTACTTCATGAATATGAAAGTGCCCAGCACGGTGAGCAGCAAAATAAGGCCAATCAGTAAGCCTGAGCGCAGCCCCATGAAGAACAGCAGCACAATAATAACAATCGCAACCGCCTGCCCAAGGCTGACTACAAAACCACTGACCGACTTGTCTACTTCTTTCGGTTGGCTGTAAATTTCAGATATTTCTATCCCGACAGGTTGCTGGTATTTTAGCTCCGCAAGGCGGTGGTCAAAACGCGTCCCAACATCAACAACATTGACCCCTTGTGCGAACGAAACCCCAACGTTAAGCGCTAAACGACCATTAAAGGTGATGATGTTGCTTGGAACTTCAACATAACCGCGTTCGATGCTGGCGACATCACGCAGGTAAATCAAACCCTGAGCACCGCTTTCGGTAATGATCAGATCGCCTAATTGCTCGACGTTTTGAAACTCACCGGTTGGATGAATCCGAATGTACTCATCCCCGATTCGCACCGCGCCCGCCGAGGAAACCACATTCTGCGTAGAAAGCAAATCAAACACGGTTGTGGGTGAAAGCCCTAAACTACTCAACCGTTTCATGGAAATTTCGATGAACACTTGCTCTTGCTGCTGTCCTGTGACCGACACTTTGCTTACGCCATCGACCAACTCCAGCTCACGGCGTAAATAATCAACATAATCGAGCAGCTCTTTGTAGGAGTACCCTTCACCGGTAACCGCCAGCAAAATCCCGTAGACGTCACCAAAATCATCAATCACTTGCGGGTCGTTCACTCCGGGCGGGAATGTGCCTTTCAAATCGTTGACTTTACGGCGTAGCTCATCCCAGATTTGCGGTAAATCATCAGGGCCATAATTGTTTTTCATTGAGACACTGATTTGCGATAAACCACGGCTAGAAATGGAATTGACTTCATCCACATAGGTTAATTGCTGAATCGCTTTTTCTAGTGGATAAGTCACTTCCTCTTCGACTTGCTGCGGCGTAGCGCCCGGGTATGAAGTCACCACCATGGCGTCTTTAATGGTAAACGCAGGGTCTTCTAAACGACCCAAACCAAAGAAAGAGGCAACACCACCAATCAAAAAGATTAGCGCGATCATCCAGCTAATCACCCGATTGCGAATAAAATACGCCGCAATACCGGTTTGGCTATCGTCTGGATTATTCTGCTCTACTTGATTACTCATTAGCCGCCTCCTGTGCTAGAGCAACGCGCATCCCATCACGCAACCGGCTGATACCCGCGGTCACTATCTGCTGCCCTTGTTCTAATCCCGACAAAACTTGAATACTATTTTGGCTCGCCGCCCCTACCACTATCTGGGTTTTGCTCACGGTATTATCTGGGTTCAATACCCATACAAACTTATTCGCTCGGTCAATATCATCGCCATCAGCGTTAAACATGGCTTCGATAGGAATCATCACCCCTTGCTTGAGGTTTAACCCTACCTGCTCACTTTTCGACGTCACTTCTACCGCCATGCCATCAAGAATGTATTCGTTCTCCGGCATAGGAAGTGACAGAGTCACATTAAACGTACCGGTGCTTGGGTCTGGCTCAGTGGTGAACTCTTTGATGGTGGCGTGGTATTCATTACCGCTTGGTACTTTGACCACTGCATCTATCTTCGCCAACTTATCTTGTTCGGGCTGATTAACGTAAATTCTATCTGGCAATTGAATCAATATTTCCACGCTATCGAGGCTATGGATATTCACCACTTGTTGGCCTACCTGCACATTCTCAAATTGATCGACCGATACGCGTGAAATAATGCCATCAACCGGCGCTTTAATTTGCGTGAAAGACAAGCGCAGCTTAGCGAGTTGCAACTCCGCATAAGCGATTTGACGTTCAGCCGCGATCTCATCAAATTGTGATTTGGCCAACAGCCCTTTTTTAACTAGTGGGCTTGAGCGGTTGTACTGACTGTTGATAACGCTGTAGCGGGCTGAAGCGTTATCCACTTCCAGTTGGTAGTCTGTCGGATCAAGTTGAGCAATCACCGTCCCTTGGGTCACTTTATCCCCCTCTTTGACGAACACTCGGCTGACTTCACCCGCAACCCGAAAACTTAAATGAGATTTTTCTGCCGCATGCGCCACCGCAGGAAAATACAAATTATCATTTTTTTGATTAGAAGATAGTGTCACCACTTTGACTTTAGGGTCGCCAAAATTCACATATTGCGGCTCACCACCACAAGCCGACAAAAGCACTGCGGCTGCGAGTAAAAACCAAACTCTTGATTTCATATTACAGCCCTCTCTCTTTAATCCATTCACGCACTTTGATGCCCGCCGTAATGCCGCTGACACCGGAAATCACAATTTGATCGCCATCGGCTAACCCTGTGACCACTTGTCGTTTTTCATTCAGGTCAACCGCAGCTTTTTCTACAATGCCTTCAGAGCTAACGCGCCACACACACGTTTTGCCATTCTCTTCAAACAGCGCCGAAACAGGGATACTGGTCGCCGTCGAAGACGCTGCAATCACCGTTACTGCACCCGACATTCCCGGTAATATGCCGACGTTTTCCGGCCGCTCCATCACCATAGTGACCTTATAAGAGCCGGTTTTTGGGTCGGCTTCGGTATCAATTTCTTGAAAGGTCAATGAGTATCGATTGGCAGGAAAAGCATCAAACGTCATGTACGCTTCGCTATCCACTCCTTCTGTAAAACGGGTCAATAGATGGTCAGGGAGTTGGAACGACACTTTCATTAAACGATTAGTCTGAATATTCATCACCCCTTGCTTGGCGGCGATGTATTCATAGTTTTCGGCAGGAATTAAAGAGATGGTGCCATCATAAGGCGCAACAAGCTTGGTATAACGCAGATTGGCTTTGGCTTGATCCAATGTGGCTTTAGCGGAATTTCGATTCGCTTTAGCTTGGTCAAAATCTTGCTCTGACACCACTTTATCGCGACGCAGCTTTTTAGAGCGTTGGTACTGAACGTCAGCTAAGCGGAACTGGGCCTGCGCCTGATCGGCCAGCAATTGGTACTCATCAGGGTTAAGGGTTGCCAACACCTCGCCCTTTTTCACCATTTGCCCTGCAACCACGTCGATGGTTTGCATTTGTCCGGGCACTCGATACGCCAACACTGCGCGCTCTCCGGCCTCTGTTGTGGCAGGAAACTGGCGTTGAAACTGAGAATTACCGACGGAAACAGAGAATAATTTAGCAGGACGAGAATCGGGTTCAGGAACTGGAGGAAGCTCCTCGCTACACCCTATCAGGGTGAGAGTGGCAAAAAAGAGCAGAAGAGTTGTGCGCATAATTGGTCATCCCTATCGCTTGAGAGCAAAAGCCTCTTTCAAACATAGTTGACCGTTAAATAGTCCGCCACACGTGGTATTGATATAGTTGTGAGAAATGAACAAGTTGAGAGATGCAAATGCATCTCTCAAAAGAAGGGTTACAGCTTGCTGAACTCGCGGTTCACTTTAAAGGTATCTGACGTTACATAAGCTTCGATATCGCGCACCTTTCCTTCAAGGCTCGCCATGTCTCGCTCTAGTGTATCCAATAGACGTTCTGGCGATTGCCCTGCCTGCCAAGGCTTATTTTTTAACTTATGTTCTTGTTGAGATTTAATACTTTCAACATAATTCGCTGGCTGTTTTTCCAACATAAACGACAGAGCGATATAAGCCAATAGCACTAAAAAGTTACCACCTAACAAGAAGGCTGAAATAACTAAAATACGTACTAGCCATACTTCCATTCCGAAGTAGTGGGCTACACCGGCACAGACACCGGATAATTTGCCGTTGGCCGTATCACGATACAATTCTTTACTCATAACGACGCCTCCAGTTTGGAGACTCCGAATCCAAAATTCGCTCTAGCGTATCAACGCGATCACGCATCGATTCAGCTTGCTTAGAGAGCTTCTCTAGACGTTGGTAGTCTTCCTGTGAGAGACCGCTGCTTGAAGTTTTCTTGCTACGGTAATGCAAAATCAACCAAATAGGCGCTACAAAAATCATAAAAACGATCAGTGGTAACGCAATCCAAAACCATGACATAAACAACTCCTAAAATCCGCTCGAATGGCTCTTATGACAGAAACCCGATAAACGTGGGTTTCTGCCGCAGCAAAATAATTTATTTCTTTTCTTCCATTTGCTGTTTCAATTTCGCTAGCTCTTGCTCAATTTCGTCCTGAGCTTGCAGCTCTGCGAACTCTTGGTCTAGAGACTTACCTTGACCTGTTTTTGCATAGAGATCCGCTTCCGCTTCTAGCTCATCAATTTTACGTGAATATTGATCAAACTTCGCCATTGCTTCATGAGTTCGTGCTGTATGTAGCTGTTTTTGAACGTCACGACGATTTGTTGCGGTTTGAGTACGAATTACAATCGCTTGCTGCTTGGCGCGAGTTTCAGTGATTTTGCTTTCCAGCTTGCCAATTTCACCAGTCAACTTGTCAATGGTCTCTTCAACCAAAGTTTGCTCTGTGTGGAGGCCTTTCAACACATCTTGCAGCTTCTGTTTTTCAATTAAAGCTGCACGTGCTAAATCTTCACGCTGTTTGCTTAATGCGAGCGTTGCTTTTTCAGCCCAATCGCTAACCTGCTCGTCAATAGCTTCAACCTTACGTGCCAATTCTTTTTTGTCGGCAATCGCCTTCGCTGAGTTAGTACGCACCTCAACTAACGTGTCTTCCATTTCTTGAATGATTAAGCGGATCATTTTTTCAGGATCTTCCGCTTTATCGAGTAGAGCACTAATGTTTGAGTTCACAATGTCTGCAAATCGAGAAAAAATACCCATGGGTGACTCCTTTACTTGGTAATAACTGAACGAAGATAATCAATCTGCTTGATACATTACAAGTTGCATGCCAAGTTTTAATCCCAATAAAAACAGCGCTTTAGTCATAACTCCTTATCAATCAGCTTGCCTTTATGATGAATTTGACCAACTATAGGTAAAATTTACCAACTGAGATAATCGCAATGCAGCAAAACCTAATCGGCGAGTCCCCAGCCTTTCTGGCGGTATTGGATAAAGTGTCCACCTTGGCCGCGATCGAACGCCCAGTGCTGATTATTGGCGAGCGTGGTACGGGTAAAGAGCTGATTGCGCAGCGCTTGCACTACTTATCCAAACGTTGGGACCAACCTCTTATCTCGCTTAACTGTTCAACCTTAAGCGAAGGCTTGATCGACTCTGAACTTTTTGGTCATGAGTCCGGCGCTTTTACTGGCTCTAAAGGACGTCATAAAGGCCGTTTCGAACGAGCAGAAAATGGCACACTATTCCTTGATGAGCTTGCCACCGCACCGTTATTGGTACAAGAAAAGCTACTTCGAGTGATTGAATACGGGCAATATGAACGTGTCGGCGGCCACCAGTTAATGAATGCCAATGTTCGTTTGATATGTGCCACCAATGCAGATTTACCGCAAATGGCGCAAAGCGGAGATTTTAGAGCAGACTTGCTCGATCGCTTAGCCTTTGACGTGGTTCACTTGCCACCACTTAGAGAAAGACTGGAAGACATTCCGTTACTGGCAGAATACTACGCTATTAAAATGTGTCGAGAGTTAGGCTTTGAGTACTTTGTGGGCTTTAGCCATGCAGCAATGGGGCAACTATTAGAATACCCGTGGCCGGGTAACGTGCGCGAACTTAAAAACGTGGTTGAGCGCGCTGTATACCAACACGGTGTGCAAGATTACCCAATTGATCATCTTATCTTTGACCCATTTCAGCGTGAATCCGCAAGCACCAGTGAAAGCGAACAGACAACGCAGCAATTGGCCAGTGTAGAGTTTAGTTTCCCACTCGATTACAAAGCATGGCAAGAAGAACAAGACCAAGCATTACTAACCGCAGCGCTAAAACAAAGTAAATTTAATCAGCGCAAAGCGGCAGAGTTACTCGGCCTAAGTTATCATCAGTTAAGGGGAATGGTGCGAAAATATGAACTCACTCGCGAGAGTTAACGAGATTTCGCAGCAATCCACAGGCCTGAACAAATGAGTACCGCTAAAAGGTTTAAAATTAATAATTAGGTTTGCAAAAACAATTAGTAGTCACACACTGGAGGGATGAGGCATAATGGTGAGTTCCGCTGTGCTTCGATTCCCATATTCTTATGAAAGCATTCACACAACTGACGTTAAGTTTTTTTGCGGTTAGCCTACTGGCTGGCTGTGGCGAAAAAATTAACCACAATAAAGTGCGCCAATCTGGATTTGTCTTTTGTGGACAAGCAGGGCCAACTACGTTCAATCCACAGCTTGTGGATAGTGGCATCACGTCAGAAACTCTCAGTTCTCAACTGTTTGATACTATACTCACACTTGATGGTGAAACCTTCCAGCCCGTGGCGAATATCGCTGAAAGCTGGCAAGTAAACGATGAAGGTACAGAGTATACCTTTAAGTTAAAACGAGACGTCTCTTTTCAAACCACTGACTGGTTTACGCCATCACGTCACCTCACCGCTGACGATGTCGTATTCAGTTTCCGCCGAATCATCGACTCTTCGCATCCATTCCACTACGTTGGAAGCGGCTTATATCCTTGGTTCAGTGGCATCGATTTTCAGAACTTATTGACCAACATTGAGGCCATCGATAAGCACACGGTAAAATTCACGCTTGCTCGACCTGATAACACTTTCTTATCGAACATTTCGACCAGCCACGCGGTAATTTTGTCTAAAGAGTATGGCAACCAACTGCAAGTATCTGACGAAAAATCAATGCTAGACAGCCACCCTGTTGGTACCGGTCCATTCTATCTTGATGATTATCAGATCAACGATTTGGTGCGTTTGAAGCGCCATGATGGCTACTGGGCAGGTCGCGCTAAAATGGAACAAGTGGTGTTTGATATTTCGCACCGTGGTACAGGTACACTGGCGAAGCTTCTCCGTAATGAATGTGACGTATTAAGCTCACCACTCTCTAGCCAAATTCCAACCATTGAAGCTCATGACGGTATCGAGCTGACCGCAAAACCAGCGATGAATATTTCCTTTATTGCGGTCAACACCTCGCATCCAGCCCTGAATGATCCTCGGGTACGTAAAGCGCTTAACTACGCCATAAACCGCCAGAACATCCTCGATTCGGTTTATTATGGAACAGGCAGTCAGGCGTATTCGGTATTGCCGCCAAATTCATGGGCCTACAACGGCGACAACATTCAAGTTCGCTACGATCGTAACTACGCAATCGCTCTGCTGCGCGAAGCAGGCTATAGCAAAGGTTTAGAGCTTAATATGTCAGTACCTCTTGAACCGCGCTCTTACAACCCTAGCCCGCGCAAAACCGCTGAGCTTATCCAAGCGAACTTCGCCGATATTGGCATTACGCTCAATTTAATGACTGATGATCGTTTCAATCGCAATGACCTAGCAAGCGACAGCAACATCGATCTCTACCTAACTGGCTGGATAGCGGACACTGGCGACCCAGATAACTTCTTACGCCCACTGCTATCTTGTGATTCAGAACGTGCCGGATTAAATGTATCTAGCTGGTGTAATCCTGATTTCGATTTCTTGCTTGATTTGGCATTGGAAGTGGATAAGCCGCGCTATCGACTCAATCTCTATAAGCAAGCCCAGAATATTTTGAACCAAGAGTTTCCTGTCATTCCGCTCAACCATGGCATGCAATTCCAAGCGCATGATAAATCGTTGACCGGTTTTAAAGTGAGTCCATTTAATGCTCAACCGTTTGATTTAGTGGAAAGGGTGCAATAAATGCTGTTGTATACGATTCGTCGCCTCAACCTTTTCATTATCACTTTGCTGATCTTAACTGTGGTCGGTTACAGCTTGCTGCGTCTTGATCCAACCTCCCCTTGGTTACTGCAAGATTACTGGCAAGGTTGGTCTAATTACCTTGGTGAGCTTATGCAGCTCAACTTTGGGGTGAATAAGCACGGTGTGCCTATCATCGATGAGTTGAAGTCCGTCTTCCCTGCCACGCTAGAGCTGTGTTTAATCGCATTTGTTTTATCACTGTTGATTGGTATTCCAATCGGCACCGTTGCGGGCATGAAGCAAGGTAAATGGCTAGATACCATCATCTCTTTCACTTCCATGTCGGGTTACTCTGCGCCGCTGTTTTGGGTCGCGCTGTTGATGATCATGGTGTTCTCGCTGCACTACCAAGTGTTCCCTGTGGCTGGTCGCTATGACTTACTGTATCAAATCGACCACATTACTGGCTTTGCCATTATTGATGCGTTTTTTGCCAAAGGTGAATACCGCGCTCACGCACTACAAAGCGTGATTGACCATCTGATTTTGCCTTGTTTGGTTTTGGCGCTTGCCCCGACTACTCAGGTTATTGGCTTGATGCGCGCTTCGGTTTCAGAAGTCATGAGCAAGAACTATATTCGCGCGGCACGAATCAAAGGTTTAGCCACACATGAGATCGTTACCGAGCACGTTTTGCGTAATGCGATTCCGCCTATCATCCCTAAGATCGGCGTGCAGTTATCGAGTATGCTTACATTAGCGATAGTGACCGAGTCCATCTTCAACTGGCCGGGTATTGGCCGTTGGTTACTCGATGCTCTGTCTAACCAAGATTACGTTGCCATTCAAGCGGGTGTCATCGTGGTCGCAACCCTAGTGTTAACGGCGAATATTTTGTCTGATTTGATTGGTGCGATGGTCAATCCGTTAGTAAGGAAAGAGTGGTATGCTAACCGATAGCGTTTATCAAGAAGAGCGTATCCCAACGCAATTCGAGCGTTTTTGGCGCAGTTATCGCGCTAACAGCCTCGCTATGTTTGGCTTATGGTGCTTTGTACTCATTGTTCTGATCACATTGATTGCACCATGGCTTGCCCCGCACGACCCTCAGGCTCAAACCGGTGAACTTTTACTGCCTCCATCATGGAACCCCGCAGGTACGGTTGAGTACTTCTTAGGTACCGATGATTTAGGCCGTGATATTTTGTCTCGTCTGATTGTTGGCTCTCAGCTTACCTTTGGTGCGGCGGTTATCATCACAGTAATTGCAGCGGCTATTGGCTGTTTGATTGGCATCCTAGCGGGTATGACCAAAGGGCTTCTATCGAGTATTTTGAACCACCTACTCGATACCGTTATGTCGATCCCTTCTTTGCTACTTGCGATTATTTTCGTGGCCTTCCTCGGCTTTGGGGAATTCAACGTATTATTGGCAATCTGCTTAGCGCTTATTCCGCGCTTTATTCGCTCAGTCTACATTGCCGTGCACACCGAAGTTGAAAAAGACTACGTACTCGCTGCGCGTTTAGATGGCGCGAATGATTTCTACCTGCTCTGGAACTCTATCCTGCCTAACATCTTAGTGGTGTTCGCATCTGAGTTTACCCTTGCGCTCTCTATCGCGATTTTAGATATCACCGCTTTAGGATTTTTAGGCCTTGGCGCACAAGCACCAAGTGCTGAATGGGGCGCAATTTTGGGCGACTCGGTAGAGCTCATTTACCTAGCACCTTGGACGGTAACCCTGCCGGGGCTAGCCATTATGTGTACAGTTATCGTGGTCAACTTAGTGGGTGAAGGCGTGCGCCGAGCTCTCAATGCGGGGATCGAATAATGCCATTACTAGATATTCGACACTTAACCATTGAGATTGAAACTCCGCAAGGTATGGTCAAAGCGGTAGACCGTATGAGTCTTACCTTAAACGAAGGTGAGATTCGTGGCCTAGTGGGTGAATCTGGCTCAGGAAAAAGCTTAGTCGCAAAGGCGATTGTCGGTGTTTGTAAAGACAACTGGCGGGTCACCGCTGACCGTATGCGCCTTGGCAATATCGACCTACTGCAACTGACACCACGTGAAAGACGTCGTGTGATCGCGCGTGATATCGCGATGATCTTCCAAGAACCTTCAACCTGTTTGGACCCATCAGACGAAGTAGGCAAACAGCTGATTGAGGCGATTCCTTCGCGTTCATTTGAAGGCCGTTGGTGGCAACGTTTTCAATGGCGTAAAAAGCAGGCCATTGCCCTACTGCACAAAGTCGGGATTAAAAACCACAAACAGATCATGAGTAGCTACCCGTATGAGCTAACTGATGGTGAGTGCCAAAAAATCATGATTGCGATGGCGATTGCAGCAAAACCAAAATTGCTGATTGCTGATGAGCCAACCAATGACTTAGACCCAATCACTCAGTCTCAGATTTTGCGTCTACTCAGCCGCATGAATCAGTTGCACAACACCAGCATTATGTTGATTGGTCATGACTTGACCACTATTACCCAATGGGCGACCCGTATTACAGTAATGTATTGCGGCCAATCGGTAGAGTCAGCCGATACCGACAAGATCTTAGCCAAGCCTAAGCACCCTTATACGGTTGCGCTACTAAAAGCGATGCCTGATTTTTCTGAGTGGATTCCCCATAAAGAAAAACTTCAATCACTACCGGGGACCATCCCTCCTTTGCAGCACTTGCCTATCGGCTGTCGTCTTGGGCCACGTTGCCCTTATGCGCAAAGGCAGTGTGTGGAAATCCCAATGGCAAAACGCGTGAAAAATCATAAATATGCATGTCACTTCCCTCTCAATACGGAGAAAAAAGCATGACCAGCAGTAATGCTTTACTCGAAGTGACCAACTTATCCAAATCGTTTGTCACTCGCTCAGGCATCTTCCGTCGTAAAGAGCAACATGCGGTTAAACCGGTAAGCTTCACGTTAGAAGCAGGCCAAACTATTGGTTTTATCGGCCAAAACGGTTCAGGTAAATCAACACTGGCTCGTATGCTGGCGGGCATGGTTGAGCCTAGTTCGGGTGAGATTCGAGTCAATGGTGACCTGTTAGAACACAAAGATTACTCGACCCGCTGTAAGCTGATTCGAATGATCTTCCAAGACCCGAATACCTCACTAAACCCGAGAATTCAGATCGGTCGAATTTTAGAAGGCCCACTGAAGCGAAACACCAACATGCCACCAGAAGCTCGCATGCGTCGTGTGAAAGACACATTGCTGCGGGTTGGCTTGCTGCCAGAACATGCGTATTTCTACCCGCAAATGTTAGCGACAGGCCAAAAGCAGCGCGTATGTCTCGCTCGCGCGCTGATTCTGCAACCCTCTATCATAGTGGCTGATGAGGCGTTAAACGGCTTAGACATGGCAATGCGCTCGCAGATCATCAACTTGTTCCTAGAGCTGCAAGAAGAGATGGGCGTTTCTTTTGTTTACGTGTCTCAGCACATCGGCGTGGTGAAGCACATCACTGATAAAGTAATGGTAATGCATGAGGGCAACGTAGTTGAAGCTGGTGATACCCAGAGTATTTTGACCTGTCCAGAGCACCCTATTACTCAACGCTTGATAGAAAGTCATTTCAACAAAGCGCCATGCTTTAAGTAATGAATACCGAATGAGTCCTGATTATCAAATCATTACCCAACAGTTTGTCTTGAGGCTGATTGATGCCGAGTGCAGTGAAGAGCTCCAGCAGTTAGTCACGCACTCCCCTAGCCTGCATCAATGGATAGACTGGTGTCATAGCGACTTTACTCACTCTGAAGCCGAACAATTTTTGCTCGCAACTCGACTGAATTGGGTCAAATCTGAAGCGTATGGATTCGGTATTTTCCGCCGCAGCGACGACAAACTGATTGGTATGGTGGCGATCAACGAGCTTTATCAAACCTTCAATATGGCCAGTATTGGCTATTGGATTGGTGACAGTTACCAGCAGCAAGGCTACGCAAAGCAAGCGGTTAACGCCTTAGTCGAGTTTTGTTTTGATATCTTAAAGCTTACGCGAGTGGAAATTGTTTGTGACCCAGACAACCAAGCGAGCCAGCGCCTTGCCATTGCCTGCGGTGCCAAATTTGAAACTCTCGCCGCCAATCGTTTCGTGTTTAATGGAAAACCAAAACAAGGGGCGGTCTATTCCATCATCCCCAGTTAAGTCACCGCTCTAAGTTAACCTCAGCATAAAGTGCAGATACAAAAAGACCTCCAAACGGAGGTCTTTTTCATTTTCAAACTGGCATCAATTAATGCAGCTTCAAGTTCGGACGTAGTACGCGGTTAATGCGGCCCATCAGAATAATAAGAGCGGTCTTAAACACACCGTGCAACGCCATTTGGTGTAAACGGTAGAGAGAAATATACACCACACGTGCGATACGTCCTTCAACCATCATAGAACCTTTAGTCAGGTTACCCATCAAGCTGCCCACGGTAGAGAAGCGGCTAAGTGAAACCAAAGAGCCTTTGTCTTTGTAAACATAAGGTTTTAGATCACGGCCGTTTAGCTTAGCAATGATGTTAGAGAACGCACGGCTCGCCATTTGGTGAGCGGCTTGCGCGCGAGGTGGAACAAATGAACCATCTTCTTGAGTGCACTGAGCCAAATCCCCAATAACAAAAATGCTGTCGTCGCGAGTGGTTTGCAGCGTGTCTTTCACAACTAGCTGGTTAATACGGTTGCTTTCAAGGCCGCCGATCTCTTTCATAAAATCAGGGGCTTTGATGCCAGCGGCCCAAACCATGATTTGTGCAGGGATCTTGTCGCCATCTTTAGTCACTAAGCCATCTTTATCAGCTTGCGTTACCATAGTCGCTGTACGCACGTTAACACCTAGCTTAGTTAGCTCTTGGTGCGCAGCGCTTGAGATACGAGTTGGTAGAGCTGGAAGAATGCGCTCACCCGCTTCAACTAGGTTTACATTTAGCTTGCTTGAGTCTAGATCACCAAAGCCGTATGTACGCAGCTCTTTCACTGCATTGTGCAGCTCAGCTGAAAGCTCAACACCCGTTGCGCCTGCGCCAACGATAGCGATGTCTACTGTACCTTGACCATTCTTAGCGTGTAGCTTTAAGAATTCGTTGTTCATATTGGTACGGAAACGGTGCGCTTGTTCAGGGCTGTCTAGGAAAATACAGTTGTCACGAACACCTGGTGTGTTGAAGTCGTTCGATGTTGAACCAATCGCCAGAACCAATACATCGTATTCAAGTTCACGGCTCGGCATCAATAGCTCACCGTTATCATCTTTTAGCTCTGCTAAAGTGATAACTTTACGCTCGCGATCGATGTCCGCTAGGCTGCCCATTTGAAAATCAAAATGGTGATTTTTCGCGTGTGCGCGGTAGCTCAATGCATCAACGCCTTCATCTAACGAACCGGTCGCCACTTCGTGTAATAATGGTTTCCATAAATGGCTTGCCTTACGGTCAACCAAAGTTACGCTAGCACGTCCTTTACGGCCAAGTGTATGGCCTAGCTTAGTCACAAGCTCTAAACCGCCTGCACCGCCACCTACTACGATAATTCGTGTCACAGCAACTACCCTCTAAAAACAATAAACATTAAATTTATACAAACCGCGTTACGCGATTTGATGGAATTCTTAATCAATCTTCGCCTTCGTTTGCGATAGAGGTACTTCGAGTTACGTATTGGATTAAAAGCTCAATTTGAGCCGATTGCTCGTTCCGGGCTATTTTTTTGCTCGGTTTGGCAAAAATTTGGGTAAGTTTCTTACTCACTCTCAATTTTTTTTGATATTTATCAAATAATTTTTACTTCGCTCATTATATAGAGCAAAACTTACTGCGCAACCATAGATTGCACGAATCTCTGCATAAAAGTTAGGGGTTTATGCAGCAATACCAATATGCCCCTTTCTCGCTCGGCAGGAAAGTTTGCTTTAATTCTTTTCAGCAGGTTAATAAACAGCTAAGTTGCGACTTTTGTGGTCTAAAAACTAAAAAAGCGACACAACTTTAGTTGTATCGCTTTTTTGCAACAATTTATGCCGAATCGAATTAATTGGCTTGTTTGAAGGCTTTCATTGCTTGAAGGTGATGGGAGATTTTCTTGAATTTGTGGCTCTCTTTCTCATCCCAAATGATGTCATAGTAGCCTTCAAGCTCTGCCGCGCTCTTAGAGTTATCGTGAATCTCGTCTTTTCTTGATAACACCACTAAGCAATGTTTGGCGTTTTTCATACGAAACTCAGAGACACATTTCGTCGCGATATCTTCATATTCTTCAGGGCGATCAATTCGGCCAACCATGTTTTTCTCTGGATGAAGGTTCGGGTTAAAGATAACCTGCTTGATACCACATAAGAAGCCGATTCGCTCTGACCAATAACCACCAAGGCCAACACCACAAATAATTGGATTTGGGTCATCTGACTGCGCAATCACTTTGTGAACTTCTTTAAGCAGATGCTGCATGTCATGTTTTGGGTGAAGTGTGCTGTAGTTTATGAAGCGAACATCGTCGTCAATGAACTGCAATTGTAAAACTTTTTCGTGATTGCCTGGGCTAGTGCTATCAAAGCCGTGAAGGTAAATTATCATGTTGTTTCCCCGATTTATTATACTGTTTGTTTTAACACGAGTTCGAGAGTGACTAACTAAACTGCAACAAACTAATTTTAATCTAACACGAAAATTAGGGTTTTAAAGTTCGCATTGTAAAATTCATAATAACTTTACGTGAAACAGTGATCTCATTTGCAAAACTGTTCGCTAAGCTGCTCTGCTTGGCGTAAATACGGCTCATCACCCCACAGTTGATACGCCAGTAAATACCATAACATCGCCATCATCGAGGCTCTTGGCGTCCAAGCTAAGACCCCTTCAACCCAATCATCAACGCCTTCTATTTCACGCAATTGACAATAACGATGGATGTTTTCGATGCTGTTCGCGTCTGCGACTTCAAGGCTCAACGTCAGATCCAAGCGCGGGTCTGCAATCGTCGCGTATTCCCAATCTATGATTTTCGCCCCCGCAGAGGTATTCACCATGTTATAGCCCGCTAAATCGAAATGGCACAAGGTATGGCCAACATCAGCAAGGCTTGGCGCATTTCGCCAATCACGATAAATGGTTTGGTAGCGCTCGGTTTTAAGATGATCTTTTAGCTGCATCCAGTAATGGTCTACTCGGGCGGTATAGTTGAAAGGCGCAACAGGCACGCGAGTAGTATCTACGCTGTGCACCGCCTTAAGCGCCTCTAACATCAGATCAAGGCTGAGGTTGTCAGTCAGCGGTTCGCCTTCAATCCACTCCACCAGCAAGCCTTGATCGTTAATGTATATAGGCTTGGGGCTAAGTTGCGATTCTTGGATGGCGGATAAGATTTGATATTCTTGAAAGCGGGAAATAGAAAAAGCTTGAGTAATGGGTGTGGTCGGTCGCCACACATAGGCGTCGCCGCTTTGAGTAACGACTTTCCAACAACGATTCGTCAGCCCCCCTGTTAAGGTTTGCCCATAATCAGGGGGGATAGAAAAGAAGCGCTCTAATGACACCAATGAACTATCTAATTGACATGCTTCTTGCCAAGACATTCGCGCCATATCACGCTCCTTATGTTATAGGCCTAGTAGGCTCTTAGATTCTTGCTTACGAATTTCCGTTTCATCAGCCCATTCGATAAGACCTGTCTCAAGATCCATCAAACGCATGGTCATTTTGTAGTAAACGTCTTTATCGCTGCCATCAGCTTTGGCGATGCTCGATAGGTTGCCGTAAAGCATGTACTGCGCGCCGACCATTTTACCAAATTGAATCGCGTTGCTTTGGTTTACAAGCTCATCATTGTTTTGGAATTTAAGCTGATCACGAACCGCTTCAACACGGCCCATATCGACAAAGCGGAACTTGCCAGAGTTCAGCATTTTCGTACTGATCGTGTCTGTAATAGATTCTGTATCAATATGTTCGCTGGTTTTGTTTTTGATGCGCTCAACAAACACAATCGGGCGAGAGTCACGAGTAATAGCGGCAACCGAACCTGAGTTCATCATGCTATCAACCATTTCTGCTGCGATGGTTTGTAGATCAGTCGAACCAAAGTCGATAGTGGTCGTTTCAACCGCTTGCGCGTCACCGTAACTTACCTTGTTTGAACAACCGCCTAGAATTACCGCTAGGCCCAGCAGCGCAATAACACTCTTTTTCATTGTAAAATCCTTAATGTATTCTCATTAATTTATACGTATTCTGACCCGCTCACAGTAGGAATGGTTCAGAAAATTTGTAACTAACGGTGTGTAGCGAGACACCTCACTCCGTTTCATCTAGCAGGTACTAATCCTGCTCGCGAATCTGTACTCGAAATTGCGTGGCATTTGGATTCACCGCCACTTCAGAGATAGTGAGTATCTCTTCTCCACGGATAATCAAACGTTTCCAATTGCTCACTTTGGTATCAACTTCAAGCCCTTGGTCGTCATACCAATAGAATCGATACAACAGATGCTGATCGCCGCTGGTTTTGCTCGCCAAACTCACTATGCCGCGAGTATGACCATCCATTTCAGTGGTGGTGATATCTTCAACCGCTAAATGACGATCTAGCGATGAGTTGGCGAATAACACGCTCTGTGAACCACCATCAATACGCAGCCCCGAAGTATTGGAACTGCAACCGACTACGGCAAAGGTTGCCATTAATGCTATAACCCATTTTTTCATCACAGTTTCCCTAATTGTTTGTGCCAAATAGTGGCGCTATTGCCTTGACGCGATAACCACACAAGCACGGTTTGACCTTCTTGCGCATTAAACGAATACGCCTGAGAACCTGCCAAGAGTTGCTGCTCTCCCGGCGCTACAACCGACGTTGAGCTGTACACACTCGCTGGTAAAGTTTGCCAGCTGCGCGTATCTGGCTGCTCGGTTAAAGTGTTCCATACATTGAACAGTAAATTACCAACATCGTCACCTTGAGCGGCCTCTTTACGGAGCCTATCTTTAGCGACCACTCGCAGCGCTTGGCGAATAACAATTGACGGCATTTTTTCTGACAAATTCTTTTGCGCCATCAAGTTTACATCGGCCAACAGTTCTTGATTCACACTACGTTGGTTTAAAGCCAGAGGTGTATAGCGAATCGACGCACTGGTTGGGTAGTAAGGTAACGCTAAAGAATACAACGCGCCGTTACCGCGACTGTCATATAAAGGCAAAGAAAGCTTCCAACCTTGTAATGCTTCTACTATGTCTTGCTCTTGCAACACAATGACTCGCGCTTTGCCTTTTGCTAACGGTTGATACGTGCCATAACGCTTTTCCAGCTTGGCTAAATCTTCTCGCATACCCAGTCGTTTCGCGACGCGCATTGTGCTATCAATCACACTGCGGTTATCCGGCATAACCGCTAGCGCTCGTCGATAATCAACATAAGCACTGTTTAAATCATTATCCGCCTCAAACAACAATGCCGATAAATAAAGCAAGTAGCCATTTTGTACCGCTTGTAAGCTTTTCCCTGCGTCTGGGTATTTTGCTAACACACTGCCCAAGTTAGGTGTTAGCCCTTGCTGCTTCATTTGTTGTTCAGCGTCTTGAAGATCGCGCTCTCTATCTTTGCGTGCTCGCTCTTGAACTTGGTTAGCGCGGCGCATTTCAACCAAAGCGTCATCGAGCTTATTAGCTTTAACGTAGTTCAATCCTAAGTATAGGTGGAGAAAGCCCAACTCATAGTCTGCGGGTTGATAGAAGTTTAAGTTGTCATTCACCGCGATAGAGCCAACGTTGACGGCGGTTTCAGAAATAGAGATGGTAGCTTGGTCTTGCTGCTGACGAACCGCGCGGTCACTGAGTTCCAGTGCTGCCTGACTCTGCGGATAATCTTGATTAAGCAACGCCACGCGGCCTTTTTCAAAATTATCTAAAATGTCGCCAGCCACTTCATCAGGCAATTGTTGCTCGGCCAATTGGTACTGGCCAACTTTTACCGATTGGTAAACCTGCTGAGTTTGTGCGCTGTAATGGCTAAAAAGATTACCGGCAGAAAGATTCGCGCACGCTGCAAGCGTCAAGGTGCTCAATGAGGCCAGTATGAGTCGAAGAGTATTGTTCAATTCGTACTCCGTATTGAAATTTGTAGTTATAAAAAAAGCACAATCCTTTTGATCGTGCTTTTTTGACAGATCACTTTCAAATAAGTTTAGTTCACTATCATCGGGCCGAGTGGTCGACCACCAACTAAATGCATATGAATATGGTACACCTCTTGCCCACCATGCGCATTGCAATTCATGATCAATCGGTAACCATCTTGGTCAATCCCTTCTTCTTTAGCCAGTTGCTTTGCCACGGTAAACATGCGGCCCATGGTTAACTCATCATCCGCTTCAATATCATTCACAGTTGGAATCAGCTTGTTTGGGATAATCAAAATATGGCTTGGAGCACGTGGATTGATGTCACGGAATGCGGTGACCAAATCGTCTTGGTAAACGACATCAGCCGGGATCTCTTTTCGAATGATTTTACTAAAAATGGTTTCTTCAGCCATGCCGGACTCCATGAAATAAGATTAGCTATGTAATTGAGTATGCTTCATGCCGATCTAAATCACAATTAAAAACAGCGTTCAATTTTAATATTTTGCGCTTCAAAATAACTTATATCGAGTCATTTTTGTCTTGTGCGTCAAAAAATGCGTGTCTCGTAGTCAATACAATATCTTAGCGTCTGGTACTTTATAACCAATAATATATTTATTAAATTTAGGAGAGGTCTATGAAAGGCTCAGTGATTCGAAGAATGTACGCTGGGTTTGCATTGATCATTTTGATGTTCGCGATTTCCACATTTATGGCATTGCGTGGTATGGAACTCATACATCAAAATTTTGCTAGTGTAACCAATACATCACTGCCCCTTGTGTCTTACTCAAATCAAACTAACGTTGATTTGCTTTCTGCTGACAAACTTTTCAAAGACTATTTAACGACTCAAAGTTTTGAGCGCATGGATGTGATACGCGCGCAGTTTGGCGAAGCTCAAACCCGTTACGATCAATCTTTAACGCAGCTAGAACAAGCTAGTGCTGATCATCCAGAGTTAAAAGAGCGTGTAGAGCAAGTTAAGCAAATCGAACAACGTTACTTTGATGAAGCACAGCTTGCGATGGATAACTACCGCAATATGTTCATCGCCCAAGCACAAGTTCAAAAATCAACTCGCCAATTCCAACGTCTTCACTCTGAACTGAGTGTCGGTATGAAGGAATACATCGACGATCAAGATAAGATCGCGGTGAAGGTGATGGCGAAGAGCTACTTTGTGAAGCTAAGAGATGCAGAAGTGATTACCTCTGATGCATTGGCAAGCAGCGATACAGCGTTCGTGGCGAAAGCCGTTGCACGCAACAAAAAAGCCGTTACTCACCTAAATTACGCATACCGTGGCCTTACTGCTCAATTACCAGAGCTAAAAAATACCTTCGATTCTTCGGTAAAACAGTTCACATTGGATATCGGTAAAAAAGGCGGTGTGTTAGACCAACACAACAACTACCTTATCTCGCGCAAAGCGCTGTATGAAAATATCGCTAACCTAACCAAAGAGGTGGATACCTCTATGACTCTGTTGGCCTCATTCAGTGAAACCGCGCAAGACGGTTTGAATAACTCATTGGCTGAAGCAGGAAACGTGTACGACGAGAGCCTAGTCCGCGCAATTTTCTTGTGTATCGTAATTGGCGCATTGGCTGCTGGTATCGGCTACAGCTTGGCGAAAAGCGTTCGTGACCCTCTGACTCGCATCTTGAAGACGCTTGAAGGGCTGAGCGACGGTGACATGACTCAACGCATTGAAGTTCGTTACAACAACGAGTTTAGCCGCGTAAGTGGTCATATCAATGACCTAGCTGAGAACCTCCACAACATTCTTGTTAGGCTCAATGACGCATCAGATAACCTGACTCAAACGGCTAACAACAACCAAAGCACACTGTCTAACGCGCAGTCACAGCTTAACCAACAACGCCAGCAAACGGCGAGTGTTGCTACCGCGATGACTGAGATGACTCACTCCGTTGAAGAAGTGGCGCAAAGTGCGCAAAGCTCGTTGCAAATGGTTGAGAAAGTTGAAGTAGCGTCGGAGCAAGGTCGTCAGATCATGAGCACCAACATCACTACCATCAACCAACTTGAGACTCGCTTGAATGAATCGGTTGATGCGGTGAAAGAGCTGCAAAACATGAGTAGCCAAATTGGCTCTATCCTAGATGTGATTCGCAATATCGCAGAGCAAACCAACCTACTTGCACTTAACGCAGCGATTGAAGCAGCCCGTGCTGGTGAACAAGGTCGTGGTTTTGCCGTGGTTGCAGATGAAGTCCGCGTGCTTGCACAGCGCACAACAGAATCAACCTCTGAGATTGAGAACATGATCAGTAACTTGCAAAGCAGTTCAACCTCCGCCAACAGCGTTATTCAAAGCTGTATGGATGATATGACCTTGTCAGTTGATCAAGCTTCTAGCGCCAACAGTGCGATGGAAGAGATTCAATCACTGATCATGGAAATTAGCCAAATGAGTGGCCATATTTCTACTGCCGCTGCTGAACAAAACCAAACGGCATCTGAAATTGCGCAAAACATTGAAGAGATCAACCACATTGCCGACAGCAGCTACACTGCGATGGCAGACATTGCTGCAACCAGTAATAACCTCACCCAACTTGCTAATCAGCAAGGAGAATTGGTACATCGCTTCAAGCTTTAACACGCAAGTTTGTTGTAAATAATTGAACAAGGGCGATTAATTTTATTAATCGCCCTTGTTTTTTATATGCGCCAACATTATATGGTTATTATGGCTTGCGGCGTTTCACCTTTTTTTCCAGTTTGTATTGCAAGCCAAACATGAGGAACAATTATGGCAGTTCATGTTGGCATCATAGATCAAGACCCTATTCGCTTGATCACTCCACTATTGGACAATCGAACTATTAGTCAGCACATTGTGTTTATCGGCGTTGAAAACCAAAAAGAATTGTACGAACGTCTGCACAGTGTATTGAAACAACGCAATATTACGTCTGAGTTTTACCAAATTCCAAACGTTGCAAACACCTCTAAGATTAAACAGTCTGTGGCAGCGCTAGCGGAAGATCTTAAGTCTCGCGGGGAAGAAGTTAAACTCAACGCAAGTTGTGGCCTTCGTCACCGCTTGCTCTCAGTTTATGAAGTATTTCGTAGCTACCACTGGGCAATTTTTGTTGTTGAACCAAACAGCGACCGCCTATGTTGGCTCTACCCTGACGGCAAAGAAGACACCCAAGTTCAAGACCGCATTACCATCTCTGACTATTTAACCATTTTTGGCGCGCGTGGTGAGTTTAATGAACAAGAGCTTCCACCTCAGCTAGACCAAAAGTTGTATGAACTTGGAGAGCGCTGGGCAAGCAACGCATTAGAGCTTGGCCCTGGTCTTGCGACACTCAACTACCTTGCAACGACCTGTCGCAAAGAGCAAAAGTTGGATGTTGAGCTGTCAGAAAAACAACAAGGCTACCGCGAACTAAATATGCTGCTGAGCGACCTTGTGGAAGCGAACATCGCCACTTACGAAAACGGTATCCTTACTTTTGAAAGTGAAGAGGCGCGCCGCTTCTCAAATGGTGAATGGCTAGAAACGCTGGTACACAGTACCGTGCGCCAAATTCAGCAAGATATGCCAACCATTCAAGATCGTTCATTAAACGTGCAAGTGTATCGCCAGTTGGGTGACCGCGAAGTGCGTAACGAGCTTGATGTTGCTTCTGTAGTTAACAACAAGCTGCATATCATTGAGTGTAAGACTAAAGGTATGCGCGATGATGGCGACGATACGCTCTACAAGCTTGAATCACTGCGCGACCTACTAGGCGGCCTACAAGCGCGTGCGATGTTAGTGAGTTTCCGCCCGCTGCGTTACAACGACATCACCCGTGCAGAAGATCTTGGCTTAGCCTTAATTGGCCCTGATGAGCTTAAAGACCTGAAAGCACACCTAACCCGTTGGTTTATGGAAGCGGGTGGCAGTGAAGATTGCTCTGATTGCTAATTCCAATGAGGCCTCGTTCGACGAGGCCTTTTTGATCATCATCAAACGTACGCCGTTTATGCCCTTTCGGGCGATGTGAAAAATACATCCTATTGATACCATGCTCAGCAAATTCTTTGATTGAGCATTTCCATGTCACTGTCTGTTGAACAAGTCCTACTGCAACTTTCCCTCAATTTAAGCTCAAGCTTATCGACCGAGCAGCAATACCAAAAACTATTGCAAGGCATTAGCCAAGTGTTCCCTTGTGACGCCAGCGCTCTATTTGTGCTGGATGAAAACGGCTACCTCTCCCCTGTTGCCGTTGAAGGGCTCACTTCAGCTATCTTAGGACGAAGATTTTGCCCAACTCAGCACCCTCGCCTACAACAGATCATGGCGAGCAAGCAGCCAGTGCGGTTTGATGCCGACAGCCCACTACCAGACCCATTTGACGGAGCGCTGCTGAATATTGAACACAACATTGATGTGCATGATTGCCTTGGTTGCAGTTTGTATGTTGATGGCGCGCTAGTTGGGGTATTAACCATGGATGCACTTAACGTCGGCGCCTTTGACCATTTAGATATGGTTACGGTCGAAACCTTCGCAGCACTGACAGCGGCAACCTTACGTAACATCGGTCAAATAAAAGCGTTAAGAACGCAAAACCGAAAACAAAAATACGTCACACAAACACTGATTCAACAAGCACGCTCACAGCATGGAGAAATGATTGGATTAAGCCCTCTGATGGCACAACTCAGCACCAATATCGCGACTGTAGCTCACTCTGATTATGCGGTGCTTATTACAGGTGAGACTGGCACGGGTAAAGAACTCGTGGCTCACAAAGTTCATGCTCTTTCACACCGAGCTGACAGGCCAATGATCTACGTAAACTGTGCCGCGCTACCAGAAGGGTTAGCCGAGAGTGAATTGTTTGGTCATGTAAAAGGCGCATTTACTGGCGCAAATAGCCATCGTGCAGGTAAATTTGAACTCGCTGATGGTGGGACACTGTTTCTCGACGAAGTGGGAGAATTACCACTAGTACTGCAAGCCAAGCTATTGCGCGTCATTCAGCAAGGCGAACTGCAACGTGTGGGCAGTGACAAGTACCAAACCGTGAATGTGCGTATTCTCGCAGCAACCAATCGCAAATTACCTGATGAGGTAGTTCAGGGTCGTTTTCGCTCTGATTTGTTTCATAGACTGAATGTGTTTCCGATTCACGTGCCGCCCCTGCGCGAACGTCACTCAGACATCCCTGTGCTCGCCGGTTATTTGCTAGAGAAAGTTCGCCAGCAGTTTAATGCACCTAACTTACATGTTCACCCTAAAGCATTAGATATGTTAGAGCAGCAGCCATGGCTAGGTAATGTACGTGAGCTCGAACATACGCTTACACGCGCCGCGTTACATGCTATTCAGCAGCAATGCGAAACAATAGAAGGCCATCATTTCGATCTGCCCAATATAAATCACGATGTAAAAAACACATCAGACTTATTCCCACCGGAAAGTAAGCCAATGCGCCAACTGGTTGAAAGTTATCAAAAACAACTGATTGAGCATGCATTAAGCGAATCGAATAATGTCTGGGCAAAAGCGGCTGAATTCCTGCAGATGGATCGCGGTAATTTGTATCGCATGGGCAAGAAGTTCGAACTGTAAACCTATTTACCGTTGTAAAAAAGACATCAAAGGCGTTGTCTTTTTTACAACTAAACACATTCTCATCAACAGCAAAACCCATTAAATTCAATAATTTATATTTTGGCACAATCCCTGCTCTACCGAGTTATCAAAACAAACAGCCCAGTTTAATCAATCAAATGGGCGACAACTCTGGAGAGCAACTATGTTCTGTATTCAATGTGAACAGACAATTCAAACCCCAACCATTAAAGGCTGTTCATTCGCGCAAGGGATGTGTGGCAAGACATCAGAAGTATCCGATCTACAAGACGTATTGGTTTACACCCTTCAAGGTGTCTCTTACTGGGCAACTCAAGCGCGTAAGTTCGACATCATTGACGCAGAAATCGACCAATGGGCGCCTCGTGCTTTCTTTGCGACCCTGACTAACGTTAACTTTGATCCAGAGCGCATTCTTGAGCTCGCTACTTTAGCCGCTCGATACAAAGACAAATTAAAGCAAACAGTGACCGCCGTAGCAGCATTAGCGAATCAAGAGCTTGAGCAAGCACCAGCAGTCGCTCATTTCGAACTACCAAGCTCAGCGCAAGAGATCTTAGCGTTTGCGCCACAAGTGGCGGTGAATCGTGGTAAGGACAGCGTGCATGAAGATGTAATTGGTCTTCGCTTATTGTGCTTGTACGGCTTAAAAGGTGCAGCGGCTTACATGGAGCACGCACGTGTTTTGGAACAAACCGACGATGCTATTTTTGCCGAATACCATCAAATCATGGCGTGGCTGGGCACTGACCCAGAAGATCTAGGCCAACTACTTGATTGCTCAATGCAGATCGGTCTGATGAACTACAAAGTAATGGAAATGCTTGATCATGGTGAAACCAAAACCTTTGGTCACCCGCAGCCAACAGCGGTGAACGTAAAACCGGTTCAGGGCAAGTGTATTCTGGTTTCTGGCCATGACTTACATGACCTTGAAAAAATCCTTCAACAAACTCAAGGGACAGGCATCAACGTTTACACCAATGGTGAAATGTTACCGGCTCACGGATACCCAGAACTACACAAATACCCGCATCTTGTGGGCAACTACGGCAGCGCATGGCAAAACCAACAAAAAGAGTTCGCCAATTTCCCGGGCGCAATCGTGATGACCTCCAACTGCCTACTTAGCCCAGATGTCGGTCAATACGCCGACCGCCTATTTACCCGTAGCATTGTTGGCTGGCCAGGTGTTGCGCATATTGAAGGCGACGACTTCTCGCAAGTGATTGAATGCGCGAAGGCTCAAGCAGGTTTCTTGCACAACGAAATTGAGCAAATGATCACTGTTGGCTTTGGCCGCAATGCACTCATGAACGCAGCGCCGGCGGTTATTGACCAAGTAAAACAAGGTAATATTCGCCACTTCTTCTTAGTTGGTGGTTGTGACGGTGACAAAGCAGAGCGCAGCTACTACACAGATTTCACAGCTCAAGCGCCTGAAGATACCCTCATTTTGACCCTAGCGTGTGGCAAATTCCGCTTTAACAAAAATCAGTTCGGTGACATTAATGGCATCCCTCGCCTGCTCGATGTAGGTCAGTGTAACGACGCATATTCAGCAATCCAACTGGCGCTAGCGCTGGCTAAAGAGTTTGACTGCGACATCAATGAACTACCGCTAACACTTGTACTTTCTTGGTTTGAACAAAAAGCGATTGTGATTCTACTGACTCTATTCGCATTGGGTGTCAAAGGTATTTATACCGGCCCAACGGCTCCGGCTTTCCTCACTGACAACTTGCTTGCCATTATTCAAGACAAATTTGATATGCGCGCTATCTCAAGCGTTGAAGCCGATCTCAACACTATCCTTTCTGCCTAATCAATCAGGGGACGTTTCGTCCCCTTCTTATTCGAGAAGATCGTATGAAATTTGAATGGCCGCAAGGTTTGCCAGCCACACTAACGTGCATCGATAAAATCCAAGAGACCGCCGATTGCTTCAGCATCAAGCTGAGTGCCAATAGCGGTGAGAGGTTCGATTTTAAACCGGGGCAATTTGTTAGCTTAGGCTTTGAGATAAATGGCAAAGTCGAATATCGCGCCTATTCCATCAGTTCATTGCCAGAGCAAGATTACCTGCAATTAACTATAAAGCGCGTTGATAGCGGTAAGGTATCCAACTACATCCTTGATAAGCTATCAATTGGCGATACGGTGCTTTGCCTTGCACCAACGGGCAATTTCAACTGTATCGACCATCCTGCGCGCAATGATAAGGCACTGCTGCTCAGTGCAGGTTGCGGCATTACTCCTGTTTACGCCATGGCGAAGCATTGGTTAGCTCAGCAAGTAAACATTGATATAGCGTTTGTGCATATAGCTCGCTCTGCAAGTGAAACTATTTACTTAGAAGAGTTGGCTCAACTTGATTCGCAGCATGCCAATTTTCACTTAAATCTGTTGCTAAAAGACGCCACAGACACACCATACCACCAAGGGCGTTTTGATGCGGATTGGTTAGTCAACTTGGCCGCCGATTATCAGCAAAGGACTGTGTATCTATGTGGGCCAGAGCAATTCATGCGCGACAGTAAAGGCTACTTAGAAGCACTGCAATTTGATATGAACGAGTTTTATCAAGAAAGCTTCACACCGATTGCAGAAGCGAATCAAAACCAAGAACATGTGCAAAACGACCAAGCCACTGTCACGGTCGAGAGCTTTGGCAAAACATTCCAAGCTCAGCATGGTGCGACCCTCGCCGATAGCTTAGAAGCAGAGCAACTCCCGATTATTATTGCTTGTCGCAGCGGTATCTGCGGCTCATGTAAATGCAAAGTGACCGATGGAAGCGTCAAGTCTTTAAGTGTCGGTCCGCTAAGTGCTGAAGAGGTAGAGCAAGGTTATGTACTCGCCTGCTCTTCTACCATTGAAGGGGATTTAGCGCTCGAACTGAGCTAAGCGCAGAGTAAACAAAAAGCCCATCAAGTGATGGGCTTTAATCTGTTCAACTCAACAGTAACGACTTTGCAGAGTAATTAGCTATCGTCTTCCGTAAAGTTGGTTGGCAATGTGGTCTTCATCTGATTCCAAATCTGAGCACTTTCTACGCCGTAGTTGCGCACGACAACTGGAATCTGCTCGCGGTTACCTGATTCACAAACCTCAAGCAAATCACGGTAGAATTTAAGTGCCAAATCACGAGCTTCTGGCTTCGAGAAATAGTAGCTACCTACGCGATCATACAGTTTTTTAAGACCATTGAAGATTAGGCCGTAAATTTGGTTGCCTGAGTGGAAGGCTAAGCGTTGGAACAACATGTAATCGTAGAAGTTAAATGTTTTCGCTACTAACGTTGATTGACGCTTAATAGGATCTTTTTCACCGTCATCTTTAATATGCTGTTTAATCTTGTCTGCGTATGGAGACGATTCCATAAATGCATCCCAAGACTCTGCAGCTAATAACGCCTCACACGATTCAATGACACCAATAATGGTTCTTTCAGCATTTTCTTTGTTCGCTTTAAATGCATAACGCATGAAAATTGGGCTGATATTTGTACGTGCTGCAAGCAAATCTTCCACGATTGAGGTTGCGTTGTCTGCATCTAACGTCATCAAAGTATCCAAAATGTGTAAACCTGAGGTTTCCATGAATTGGTTTACTTTGGTTGGTTTGCCATGCTGAATTGTTAACCAACCGTCACGCGCTAGACGCTGTAATACTTCTCGTAATGTGGTGCGAGTAACACCAATAAGTTCTGAAAGCTCTCTTTCTGCTGGAAGAATTGAACCTGGAGGGAAGCGCCCTTTCCAAATACTCTCGATAATGTATTTTTCCGCAAATCCTGCAGGGCTCTTTGCCTTAATGACCATTAAATTGTGTCCGTATATTCTAGTTATAGGGGGATCAGATAAACTCATCATACCACTACTTATAACGCATCGGAAACAAACCTACAGTAAACTCCTCGCAAAATTATACTAGAGTAATAACACTAATTTAAAAGGAACGTTTGCCTTCTCGATAAGGTAAGGCAAAGTGAATAAATCCATAATTTAGTAGAATCCGCTTAAACACACCGCCCATAAATAAAGCCCCAACAGTAAAAACTAAGTTTTTATAAATGCAAAAATAATATGTCATTTACCTTCATATATAACTCATAAGTTATCTTATTCTCTGCTTTCAGTTCGGCTGAGGTATATAATGGATTTTTTTACAACTATCATGTTATGCTAACCCAACTTTGATCGCGTTTTTAATCTAAAACTCAGTAAGCATTTTATCAATATAAACATAATGATTGACTAAATTGCTTCGAAGAGTAGAGTGGCGACCAAAGTAACGGAGTGCTTGTCTTTCTCAGGGAGTGACTTGGCAAGGCCACATCACATTTCACGTAATGTTGTTTTTCTAAGTCGCTGTTGATTCGGGTTGTATCTAATAATTAATCGCCGATAAACGGATACAAGCACACGAAGTGTCTATTCGTAACAACATTTAAGAGTAATTTGATCATGCCGATGTCACTCGGAAACGCATTTATCAAGAACTTCCTTGGTAAAGCACCAGACTGGTATAAAGTTCTAATCATCGCTTTTCTAGTCATCAACCCTATTGTTTTCTTCTTCGTCGACCCATTTGTTGCAGGTTGGCTACTCGTTGCAGAGTTCATCTTTACCCTCGCGATGGCGCTTAAATGCTATCCTCTACAACCTGGTGGTTTACTCGCTATTGAAGCCATCGCCATAGGCATGACATCCCCCGAGCAAGTTAAACATGAATTAGTGGCTAACATCGAAGTACTGCTATTACTAGTCTTCATGGTTGCTGGTATCTACTTCATGAAGCAGTTGCTGCTATTTATCTTCACTAAGATACTGCTCGGCATCCGCTCTAAGATTCTATTGTCCGTTGCATTCTGTTTTGCTGCGGCATTCCTATCTGCTTTCCTTGATGCACTGACGGTTATCGCGGTTGTAATCAGCGTGGCAGTAGGTTTCTACTCGATTTACCACAAAGTGGCTTCCGGTAACCCAATTGGTGACCATGACCACACTCAAGATGGCAGCATCTCTGAGCTGACCCGTGACGACCTAGAAAACTACCGCGCATTCCTACGCTCGCTACTTATGCACGCAGGTGTGGGTACCGCACTAGGTGGTGTAACCACTATGGTTGGTGAACCACAAAACCTTATCATTGCAGACCAAGCAGGTTGGCTATTCGGTGAGTTCCTACTGCGTATGGCGCCAGTGACGTTGCCAGTTTTCTTCTGTGGTCTAATTACTTGTGCTTTAGTTGAGAAATTCAAAGTATTCGGTTACGGCGCGCAACTGCCTGACGCAGTACGTAACATCCTAGTTGAGTTCGATAAAGAAGAACGTAAGACTCGTACTAATCAAGACGTGGCTAAACTTTGGGTTCAAGGTTTCATCGCCGTTTGGCTGATTGCCGCTCTAGCCCTTCACTTAGCGGCAGTTGGTCTAATCGGTCTTTCAGTTATCATCCTTGCGACTGCATTCACTGGCGTAATCGAAGAGCACTCAATGGGTAAAGCGTTTGAAGAAGCGCTGCCGTTTACTGCCTTACTTGCTGTGTTCTTCGCTGTGGTTGCGGTAATCATCGACCAAGAGCTATTTAAGCCAGTTATCGACGCAGTATTAGCAGTTGAAGATAAAGGCACCCAGCTAGCGATGTTCTACGTAGCAAATGGCCTGCTCTCGATGGTATCGGATAACGTATTCGTAGGTACGGTTTACATCAACGAAGTAAAATCGGCTCTTATTGATGGCATGATTACTCGTGACCAATTTGACCTGCTTGCAGTCGCTATCAACACAGGTACCAACTTACCTTCAGTTGCAACGCCAAACGGCCAAGCTGCTTTCCTATTCCTACTAACGTCAGCTCTAGCACCGTTAATTCGTCTGTCTTACGGCCGCATGGTGATTATGGCGTTGCCATACACTATCGTGCTTGCACTAGTGGGCTTAGCGGGCATTATGTTCTTCCTAGAGCCTGCAACTGCATGGCTATATGACGCGGGTTGGATTTCACATCACGTTGGAGATGTGAGCCACGCCGTATCAGGTGGCCATTAATTTCGCTTGATTAGGAAACTAATCCAAGATAAAAAGCTCTAAAAGGCCATAGCCCCTTTTGGAGCTTTTTTATTTTTACTAGAACAACCAGGGAAACAGGAATAGTGAACTTTCTTCAAACGCTTAAAGCGTTTTCTCAACGTCGTCTGTCATGGGCACTTCTTCTTGGCTTTATTGTCTTCTTCGAGCTTTGCGCGCTCGGCTTTCAACACCTAATGCTATTACCGCCGTGCGTGATGTGTATCTATGAGCGTGTGGCAATGATGGGTATTGGCGGAGCCGCTGTAATCGGCCTTATTGCACCGAACAACCCTATCGCGCGCTGGCTTGGCCTTGCAGCATGGGGCGCTAGTGCCTACAAAGGCTTAGCCCTGTCGATGCAGCATGTGGATTACCAATTCAACCCGTCTCCGTTTGCGACCTGTGATTTGTTTGTCACCTTCCCTGATTGGGCACCATTGAACCAATGGGCACCTTGGATGTTCGAAGCCTACGGTGATTGCTCTAAAGTCGTGTGGCAGTTCTTAGGCCTATCGATGCCGCAGTGGCTTGTGGTTATCTTTGCAGCCAACCTAGTCGCGCTAGCGGGCATCGTGATTGCTCAGTTTGTGAAAAGCAAATAGCTCTCAACCTACTGATTTAGAAAGCTGGCGAATAAGCCAGCTTTTTTGTAGCTGCTGTTTCTACATGCGCCAAATTGAACCTTTCCGCTGAAGCATCAAAACAGATTAGAACCGCACTACTCCACAAGCTTTCCCCTAAATACAGACACAAAAAAACGCAGGTGTTCAACCTGCGTTTACGTCTATATGGACTATGCAAAACAGTAGATTAATTCATATCTCTACCGGGAGCTGGTGCAAGCACCTCACGGTTACCGTTATGGCCTGGAGCACTCACGATACCTTGCGCTTCTAGCTGCTCTACAATACGCGCTGCACGGTTGTAACCAATCTTAAAGCGACGTTGAACACCTGATACTGAGCCACGACGCGATTGCACTACGTGCTCAACAACTTGGTCAAACAATGGGTCCATATCTTCATCGCCTTCCGGTTTCTCACCCGGTAGCAATCCTTCTGGCCCTTGGTCACCATTAGTAATCTCTTCAATGTAATTCGGCTTACCACGTGCTTTCCAGTTGTTTACTACCGCATGAACATCATCATCCGAAGCAAACGCACCGTGTACACGCTCTGTATGGCTAGAACCCGGCGGAAGATACAGCATATCACCCATACCAAGCAGTGATTCAGCACCGCCTTGGTCTAGAATAGTGCGCGAGTCAGTCTTAGTTGAAACCGTAAACGCCACACGAGTTGGGATGTTTGCTTTAATTAGGCCTGTAATCACATCCACCGATGGACGCTGGGTCGCGAGAATCAAGTGAACCCCAGCCGCACGCGCTTTTTGCGCCAAGCGAGCAATCAGTTCTTCAACCTTCTTACCCACCACCATCATAAGATCAGCGAACTCATCCACAACCACAACAATGTATGGCAGTTTTTCCAATAATGGCGGCTCTTGATCCATACTATCGCCCGGTTGCCATAGAGGGTCGTGAATTGGGTGCCCCGCTTCTGCGGCCATCTTCAACTTATCATTAAAGCCTTTGATGTTACGTACACCAAGCGCAGACATTAGCTTGTAACGGCGTTCCATCTCGCCCACACACCAACGCAGCGCGTTCGATGCGTCTTTCATATCCGTAACTACTTCTGACAACAAGTGTGGGATACCTTCGTAAATAGAAAGCTCCAACATTTTCGGGTCAATCATGATGAAACGCAGATCTTCTGGAGAAGCTTTATAAAGCATACTCAGGATCATGACGTTCACACCCACCGATTTACCCGAACCTGTGGTACCCGCAACCAATACGTGTGGCATCTTAGCGATATCCGCGATCACGGCTTCACCCGCGATATCTTGGCCTAAAACCACTGTGGTTGGCGACTTAGCATCAATAAATTTCTGACTACCGACCACATCCGAGAAGTAAACAGTCTGACGGCTCATATTCGGCAACTCAAGACCGATATACGGCTTGCCCGGAATAACTTCAACCACACGCACCGCCATTGCTGAAAGCGAGCGTGCTAAGTCCATCGACAAGCTAGAAATACGGCTTACCTTTACACCCGGCGCAAGATCAAGCTCAAAACGTGTAATCACAGGACCAGGGAAGATATCCACCACCGTCGCCTGAATTTTGTAGTCAGCAAGTTTAGATTCAACTAAACGAGCGATCCCTTCAAGCGCTTCACGATCAATAAAGTTTTCACGCTTTTCAGGGTGGTACAGCAGATCCAATGTAGGAAGAGGCTCTGCAGGCTTAGGCAGATTAACCTCTTGCTGTACCAAGAATGGATTTTGCGATGCAGCAACGTTAGCTTGCGCTTCTGCGACAATATTTTGGAACGCTTCTACATCTTGATCCTGTGCTGTCGCTGCTTCTGAAGATTCTGATTGTTGCTCTTCCTCGACAGCAGGCACTGCAATTTCAGCTTCGACTATTTCGGGCTCTGCAACGCTTAGGTCACCGACCACTGGTTCAACATGTTGTGACGGTTCCACTTGAGTAGAAATACTTTCTAATACCGCCTCATCAATAAGTGGTTCACTTTCAGCCCAAGGTAAATCGCTCGCTGACACTTGCTCGGTTTCAGGCTGTTCTACTTGTGCACTTTCTACTACGGCTTCAGATGCAGGTATCACGACTTCTTCCGCATGCTCAGCGTAATCATCAACGCTCAATGCATCGGCTTCAAGCTGTTCTATCGTCGCACCCAACTGACGGTTACGCTCCGATTCTGGCTCAGCACCTTCATAGTGGTATTCAACTTGAGATTCGACTGGTTGAGAAACTTGCTCTGCAACCGCTTGAGTTGGTTCAGCGTGCACAGGGGCTGTTTGCTCAACTGGCGCTTGAGGCATATGAATATTGTAATGACGCTTAGTTTCGTCAGCTTGAACCGGCTCTGCTGGTGTTGGTGTTGGTGTCGCCACTGGTTTTGGCGCAGCAGGCTCAGGTTGAGGAATGGTTAACTCTGGCTCAAGCATTTCATCTTGCTCACCTCGAATGCGATTGAACAGCGCCGTCACCGCTTTAATCGCAGTCGCACCGAGCCAATCCACAATCGTCAGCCAAGAAACACCAGTTAACAGAGTTAAGCCAGCGCCCCAAAGAAACAATAAAACAAGAGTAGTGCCCAACACATTCAGTGTCGGTAACGCTAAGCTTGTTAGTACATCCCCGATGACACCACCGGATGAAAAGTACCAAATGTCATCAAAGTTAATATCAGCGAGTGCGCAACTGGTCAGAATAAGAATTGCGAGCCCCAATAAGCGGGTGCCCCACAGCATGAAGTCGAGAGGTTCATCTTCACCGCGTTTTCTAAATAGCACCCATGCCGTCGCTGTCAGTACAAATGGAAGTGTGTAAGCCAAAGAACCAAAGGAAAAGAATAAGGTATCCGCTAGCCATGCGCCCACCATGCCGCCAGCATTGGAAATATTGCCGCCCCAAGCAGTTTGTGACCACGACGGATCAGCCGGGCTAAAGGTTAATAAAGCGATATAGAGCAAAATCGAAGCGAGCACCGCAACAATGAAGGTACACTCTTTTAGCCTCTGTGGGCCATTGAGACGGGAAGACTGAGGCTCTTCACCCGTTTTTATAATTGTTTCTACTTTATTGTTGTTCTTCTTGAACATATCCAACTTGTCTTCTCTGGTCCTAATCTACTGGTTGAGCTGCGTAGATCGGAGTTAAAAAAATAGTCCGAGCAGCGCAGGCTGCCCGGACTATAGATTTAACCATATCAAAGGTAAAAACCCAATTGTCTAACGTCAGAATATCGAAAGGGATTCCACCTCTGATACCTTTTGTTGCCTATGACTGAGCAAAGCTACCGCAAAAGAGTCTGCGAGAAGACAAAAACTGCCTTCATCGGCAAAGTTATGCAGCTCTGCTGTCAAAAATTATCGAGTCTTAATTACCAATTGGTTTGTTTGTTTGACTTCTTCCATAACCACGTATGTACGAGTGTCGTTTACACCCGGTAGACGCAATAGTGTGTCACCAAGTAGCTTACGATATGCACCCATATCTGATACGCGCGTTTTTAATAGGTAGTCAAAATCACCTGAAACTAGATGGCACTCTTGAATGTCATCAAGTTTTTGTACCGCGGTGTTGAACTGTTCGAACACGTCTGGCGCACCACGATTTAACGTAATTTCAACAAATACGAGTAGTGACGCATCAAGATATTGCGGGTTCAGCAAAGCTGTGTAACCCGTAATGTAGCCCTGACGTTCTAAACGACGAACACGCTCCAAACACGGCGTCGGCGAAAGGCCCACACGCTTTGATAGTTCTACGTTTGAAATACGACCGTCTTTCTGTAATTCATTCAGAATATTTCTGTCAATACGGTCTAGATCCTTGGACGGCTTCTTATTGTTGTCTGCCATTTTTTATTCCACCTTATTACTTCCTTGCAAAAAAATATACTACATCTTTTTAATATTTAGCATCAAATGTTAAACATTTAACTCTATACTAGATATTAATTCGACAATACTACCCTACACATAGTCAATACAACCAAAATAAAATGAGGAGTCAGGATGATCATTGGCGTACCTAAGGAAATCAAAAACCACGAGTACCGCGTAGGCATGATCCCAGCTAGCGTTCGCGAGCTAGTGTCTCAAGGCCACCAAGTTTTTGTTGAAACCCAAGCCGGCACGGGCATTGGATTCTCAGACGACGATTACGTCGCTGTAGGCGCATCCATTCTTCCTACTGCTGCTGACGTTTTTGCGAAAGCAGAAATGATTGTTAAGGTCAAAGAACCTCAAGCTGTCGAGAGAGCCATGCTCAAAGAGGGGCAAATATTATTTACGTATTTGCACCTAGCACCAGATTTTCCACAAACTGATGAGCTAATCAAGAGCAAAGCTGTCTGTATAGCCTATGAGACTGTAACAGATAATATGGGTCGCTTGCCACTACTTGCTCCAATGTCTGAAGTTGCAGGTCGCATGTCTATCCAAGCTGGCGCGCAAACTTTAGAGAAGTCTCATGGCGGCCGAGGCCTGCTACTAGGCGGTGTGCCGGGGGTTGAGCCTGCTAAAGTCGTCGTTGTTGGCGGTGGTGTCGTGGGTGCAAATGCAGCTCGAATGGCAGTCGGTATGAGAGCAGATGTAACGATTCTCGACCGAAATATTGACACGCTTCGCAAATTGGACGAAGAGTTCCAAGGCCGTGCAAAAGTTGTTTATTCAACAGAAGATGCTATCGAAAAGCATGTTCTTGATGCAGATCTAGTGATTGGAGCTGTTCTAATCCCGGGGGCAGCAGCGCCGAAATTGGTGACGAAAGAGCACATCGCGAAAATGAAACCAGGCGCAGCTGTGGTTGATGTAGCGATTGACCAAGGTGGCTGTTTTGAAACCTCTCACGCGACAACACACGCTGATCCAACCTACATCGTTGATGACGTGGTGCACTACTGCGTAGCTAACATGCCAGGCGCGGTTGCACGAACTTCTACCTTCGCTCTTAACAACGCAACGCTTCCTTACATCGTGAAACTGGCAAATAAAGGCTATAAAGCTGCCCTACTCGACGATCACGGCTTCCTAGAAGGCCTAAACGTGATTCACGGTAAAGTGACATGTAAAGAAGTGGCTGAAAGCTTCGACCTAGAATACGTTGACCCTGCAGACGCGATTGCGATGTTCAACTAATTGTCTTCAACAGATATTGAATCATATTCAAAAAAAACGCCAAGCTATATTATGCTTGGCGTTTAGTTGATTAGAAATTAAAATCGATCACCAATTAAATTGATAGGCTATGTTGAACGCCACTAAATGGTTTTGAGTTTGATCCATTTTGGTTGTATCCCAGCTCAATTCAACCGCCCAACCCTCACTCAAGTGATAACTTAATCCGGCACCTAACAACAAATCAGTTCCAGATTTATCACTCTTTAAATCGACTAGCTCTAAATCAGATGCCCAGTTCATTAAACCAATACGCCCTGTAACCGTCCAATTATCAGACAATTCGTAACTAGGCTTTAGCGCAATGCTCATTCCATGCCCTGCAGTCGGCATTGCATCTAATAGCGCGCGTTCCCCACCACTAGATAATGTATTCAGATCGACACTGCTCGCACCAAAATCTAAGTAGCCTAGTTCTAGCGCTACGTGATGATATAACTGCCAGCCAAGCCAAAGGCTATAACCAACACTTTGAGTATCGAATATATTAATGTCTGCTGAATGCCCTTGATTCACAAGAGCGCTATTTACATCCGCTACCGACACGCCTAATTGTGTCGCAACACCAAAGCCAGTCGAAACATAATACACCTCTCTCTCTGCATGTTCGATCTGCTCTGCCATTGCAGAAAAAGGAAGACATAAACATAAATAGAGAGGAGCGAATAATTTATTTTTTCATTGATTTACCTATGAAGGCGAACCGAAGAAGGTTCGCCAAAGCCATGTATTTATGCTGCTAATTTCTTTAGGTGCTTACGACGCGACCACCCTACACCGCCTAACAAAACTAGTACCATGGTGCCGATTGAACCTCCTGATGTGGCTTTTGAGCCACCATTGTCTGGTGTAGGCTCAACCAATCTAGGTTCAACGACAGCTACGAGTGCTCTAGCGCTCGCTGGTGCACCATCGGTATCCTCAATTGAATAAGTGATTTCTACAGAGCCAATTTGGTTCGTTGCTGGTGTATATAGAAGGCTCATCCCATCAGGTTGTACTTCCACATTACCTAAGTTAGCTGATGCTGATGTGATAATAACTTGACCTTCGGCATCTTCGTCATTCACCAAGACATTCAACTCTTGTTCTTCATTTAGGTAGACCACAAAGCTATCTTCATTCGCAACCGGCAAGGTGTTACCCGATAAAGCAATAGCAACGCCACCTGGATCAACCACAGTGCCATTAGCAATGCCATCCGCATCATTCAACCCGCCATCTTTAATGATCAGTTGCACACACCAGTCGCCCTTATTTAAACCCAATGTCCAACCTGAATTTGCCGACTCAGGGTTACCCGGAGGTGGACAGTAACCCGGCTCACCTGGTGCTGAAGATAGGTAACCATGAACAATCACATTCCCTTCAGGATCAGTATTTCCATCTTTATCCTGCTCTTCAAAGTCTACCCAGCCCCAATCATCAGCGATACGTTTGTACTTGGCATACTTAGCGTCCTCAGGGATTGGGTTCACTTGTGGAATAACAATACTTGCGTAATCCCCAGGTTGTTTAAGGCCAGTAATGACAAAGTCAAACACACCACCAATATTTGGGTTATGACTATCAGACTTCAGTTCATCGTGCTCAATATCTAGTTCTAAGCCACCGTGATGGTTATTGGCTACCGTGATACCTTTACGCAAACATAGTCCCGCCTCTGCTTCGACTAAATACCCATCAGCAATCTCCGCTCGCTCTTGCATAACATTACATTCCGCAATCGCATCTTGGAAATCTGGCACTCCGTCTTTATCGCTATCAGCATACCCTTCTTCACTATCTGGAATCGAATCACCATCCGAGTCTTTGAGAGGGTCAAGTGCCTCTAGTCCTTTACGTACTTCTATAAATACTTCATGTTCTGTAGTGAATTTTGTTCCCTCAACTTCCATATTGACATCAACAGTTACTTTAACCACTTCTGCCTCTTCCCCTGATAATGATGGAGTGAACACAAAAGTATCGGATGATTCAGGCGGTGCCACACTGCCTTCTAACTTCCATTCGAAACCATAGGTTGCTGCGTCCATTTTATTGTCCACTGACGCGGTAATGGTCACATCACCGCCAGCAACATCTACCACCTGACGCTCAATACTATTTTGCATAACCACTGAAGACACTTCTGGTGCCATCGCAGCTTCTTGAAGCGTGAGCGCGAACGTCGCTTTATCACCTTTATTGACCCCGTCACCCAGTACAACCTCTATAGTCGACACTTCTTGGGTAAAGTAAGCTAGTTCTGTACTCAACAATTCAATAGAACCCGTTGTGCCCTCAAAAATAATTAAATCAGGTTGAGCTTCACCGTTGATTGCGTAAGGAACAAATACCGGATAATAAGGGGCTTCACCGTTGAGTAGCACTTCAACAACATAGCTACTTTGATCTTGTTGAATCACCGCATCCTTAGGCAAAGAAACCAGGGGATGCACGCGAACCGTTTGAGTCTCAATCGATTCTCGCCCCTCCTCATCTACCGCTTTCCATTGCACTTTGTTGGTGCCCGGAGCAAATAACGTTACACCATCCACCAAAGACACTGGCAATGTGTTACCTGATGAATCCGTTGCACTAGGGGTACCTAAATCCACCTTAGTAAATAGCGCATCGGCATTAACTTCGACATCGGCAGGCACTTCGATAACTGGCAGTAAAACATCGTTGCGAACAATGATTAGCTCCACCGTTGCTGAATCTTTTAATGACTCATGTCCTGTCGATTGCTTAACTGTTAGCTCTTCAGGCCAAACCACCTCAAGAAAGTACTCAATGACTACTTCTTTTACTGAGCTGTCTAATACCAATTCCAATTGGTTTCCGTTAATTTCAACACGGCCATGGTTTGTTGTAGCGGACACAATTTTAGGCTCGGAACCTTTTGGATAAACATCATTAGCCATCACATCAAGCACGTAGCGTTCAGAATCGACACTAACAAGCTCTATACTGTCATCCTGACCAGACAGCTCCGAGACCTGAACTTCAATATCAAAAGTTAAACTGTCTGATAGTCCACCTTCATCGGTAACGGTCAGCGTAATTGAGGAGTAACTACCTATATCTTGATAGATCGGAGTACCCGAAAGCTGTCCGGTTTCATCATTAAAGGCTAGCCATTCCGGTTTGTTATTAATCGTAAAGGTATGACTATCATTTATATCCACATCAGAGATAGTTGGAATGAAATGATACGCTTCATCTTGCAGCACCGTTGACGTTGGGCTATTACTTATTTCAGGTGCGTCATTGACATTGCGTACCGTAATATTAAACGCTGGGAGTGCGTCCGTCAGGCCAGTGCTATCTCGAACCGAGATAACGATGCCAGAGAGAGATGTGACATCACCGTTTTTCGGTGTGCCGGTTAACTCACCGGTTTTCTCATTAAATGTCGCCCACGATGGTTTATATTGAATTGCGAATTCATGAGTATCGGATGCATCGGCGTCAACGACTGTTGGTTTAAAGTAATAAATTGCACCTTGATCAATAGTTGTAGCAGGAGTACCGGAGATAACTGGTGCGTCATCAACTGAATGAATCGTGACAACAATGCTGTTGGTTGCGAGAATACGATCTGTCGCTGATTTAGACTTTGAAGCATCTAAAACTGTATAAGTAAAGCTATCGCTGCCATTAACATTCGAATTTGGCGTATAAGTAACGACCGAACCGCTAAGTGTAAGCGAGCCTACACTCGCCCCCTCTACGATGTACTCTAAGTTGTCACCATCGAGCTCTGTCACTAGTGTAGACAAGTCCAAGGCTGCTGAGGCATCTTCATTGACTACCAATGTGCCATCATTACCGATAGGCGCATCATCTACGGGACTAACTCTCAGAGTCATTGTCGCTAAATCTGCTTTTTCAGCATGATCATCTTCTACATCCACCTCTACGGTCGACTCACCGTAAAAGTTGAGTGAAGGGGTATATTGTACTGATTTGAGAGCTTCAATTACTTCGTCTAAATCACCAGTAATTGTAATAATTTTCTTTTTCCTTTCTCCATTCTCTTCCAGAAAACGTATTTTTACGTCAACGAAATTAGATTCGATTACTTGTAGATTTCCTGATGAGATATCACTATGAATTAACGTTGCCTTTCCTGGTTCATATAAAGAGTCTGGATCCTTAACAGCCAGTTTGTTAGTTATAACATTTGATGCATTTGCGTCTTCTAAAATAGATAGATCATCCCCCAACCAACGGTTAGTTTGAAATTCACTTACCATCAATTCGGTCGGAGAAGCTTCGTCTAGAATGATACCATATAGTTCACTGCTGCTATTCGAGGTCAGACTGATCTCGGAAACAAGCTGTTCAGGCTCCAAGTTTATATAGCTCTGAGTAAAATTAATGAAAGAATTATAACGATCATCCCACTTTTTGACTTGTCCAATTTGATCTGACTTTAGAACATACGATAAATATACTTCACCTTGAGTATCAGTACTAATATGTCCACTATAAGCTCCATTAACAGTACTACCCTGGATCGCATTCCCTGTTATCGTTTTCAGATCTAGACTAGGGCTAGACTCACTTCCAGATTCGGCTAGCATTAAGATCTTGTCGTTAGAAAAAACCCACATTTTGACAGTAGTTTCTTTATACATTATGGGTCTTTGTGACCAACTAGAATCTCTAAATGAATATAAAAATGTAGTGTGTAAATCTCGAGAGTCTAATTGCAAAATTGCTAAGTGTAAGTCACCTGTCGGTGAAATCTGCAAATCTAAATGGTAAGCCGGGCGTTTATGATTATCGTGTTCATCGGTAATATAGCGCTCTGCCACCGCATCACTCCAAGTTCCATTGAACTTTTTGATTGCCATCTTATCGCTTGTGGTAAAGTAAGCCAGATATAAACTTCCATCATGACTATCAATACTTACAACATGCTCATTACCAGAAGATATAAAATCGGTTAACATTCTATCCCAGCCAGCTTCGACACTGACCCCATACTCAACCCTGTTATCTTCACCGATCAACGAATAGTGGTATTTACCTGAGTCATCGACAATAAAATCAAATGTGCCAATTTTGTAGTCATCAGTAGTAGTTGTAAATTCTCCTTGAGTAACCCAAGCATTTTCAATCAAAAACTGAACATTAATCGTACCTGCTTGACTAATAGCAATAACCGCTGGATACCCCTCTTTTGAAGTAAATGAATAGTTTTTATCTATTTGATATGAATCAGGATAAGTTAAGCTAGGGCTTTCTGATAACCACTCCTCCGTCTGGAGCTGGGGCGCATCATTAACAGGCGAGACATCAACTGTCACCAATGCAGGCTCAGAATCTACTGTGCCATCATTCACCACAAATTCAAACGTGTCTTGACCGTTGAAATCTTGATTCGGTGTGTAAGTTACGACGTTTTCGATAAGCGTGATACTACCAGAGGTGGGCTGAGTAGAAATGGCGTATGTGAGAGTATCACCATCTACATCACCGCCAATTAAGCTAACCTCTACAGAGGAGTCCTCACTAAGTGTTACATTATTTGGCCCTATAGCAACAGGCGCTTCATTAGGTAACACTATAAACGTTGGGTAGTTATTGCTCTCGATTTTCCAAATCGAATCAAAATCCCACCCTATATTTGTGTAAGTAGACTGAGTCTGCATGTTGGCCGTTGACATCGGCAACTCATCACCTACGGCTGAGTTATACCCAGAGGTATCACTATCGAAGAGTGAGTTATTGATTACGCCTTTAGAAACACCTATCAAACCTCCCGCTTTGTAAAGCGCAGTGTCAACGGCACCAGTGCTGTAAATATTGTTGATTATTGAAGGTGCTCTTGCCTCACCAATAGCACCACCGGCATATTGGCTATATTGTGATGTCCCACTGATTGAAGCTGATGAGTAGCTATTTTCAATGCTGCCTGATTCTATTAAGCCTAATAGGCCTCCGATATAATAATACCCGGCAACTGATCCTGTGGTAGCTACCCTCTCGATACGACCGAAACTCTTTCCTGCGAGTATCCCTGCGACCTGACCCGAAGTAATATCTGCATTAGAGATCATTAAATTCTTGATCTCTGCTTCAGTGCCAATTGTCGAAAAAAAGCCCCCTACGTAAAGATCAGTATCATTAATAGTCAGGCCATCCACCTTATGGAGCTTTCCGTCATAGGAGCCCGTAAAGTACGTAGATTTATCCCCTATAGGGTCCCACCCTTTCGATTCATTCCAAGAAGCGGTCTCAGACGCATCAATATCCGCAGTCTGCACGTAGTACTCATCCCAAGCAGCGGGGGTTTCACTTAACCAACGCAGCTCGGCAAGATTACTAATTAAGCAAGGGTTAATGTCAATACAAGCGCCATCCGTCCACTCCACACCGCTTGGAGTTGATGGTGTAGACTTAACGGTTTCTGTTGCTGCATAAATATGTTGAGAATAGATACTCGCGAGGGTGAGTGTCAAAATAGGAATTTTGAGCAAAGGCTTCATCATAGCGCACCATTAGTTAGCTTACGTTATACGTCGAGCATTTCATTCGCCTTCATGAATTCTCACTTTGGCGAACGCCATACCCCAATTAACACAAACTTTACGCTATTGATAATTATATAAAACGGCATATCCATATCAATGTAATCAATGGTACTATTTAGGGAATGAATGGTACAAACAGAGCACTTCGTCATAAAACATACTTAAAAAAGAATCAACTTATCACCATTCAAACTAATTAATATAAGTATTACTTTTAATCGTTGTTTTTAAAGCATATTATTTGCGAAAAACATCATAGAATAAGCTTTTCTGTATAAGCAATAACTCTCAGGCAAACACATATGGACAACGAATCGACTCAACTTCTAAGAGACAAAGTACTTAAGGGGATGTGTTTCACTTTGGGTTCGCTTTCCCTGCTCCTAAGCATCCACAATCTGTCCCCATCTGAAGGCGGTAACATCTATTTGGGCATAGCGGAAATCGTCTACTTTTTTTTGTCTGTATATATGCTGTATCACATGCGCACAAAACCCAGGAAATGGTGGTTTCTAGACCTACATTGCTTTGCTTTAACAACGCTCACTGTAGGGTGGGCATACTTCAATATAAATGAAGGAGCGTCACTATTTATATGGTCGCTGACTTTGCCGACCGTATTTTATTTAGCTCTAGGAAAAATCAAAGGCTTTCTGTGGTCTTTGGCTTGCCTAACAATCATGTTTTATGTAGTTTTTCAGATCGCGCAGTTGGGTTACCTCACACCTACCTTCTTGCTCATCAATTTTATCTCGACCTATTTGTGCGCCTGGGGAGTCTCTCACACTTACGAAAGCAATCGAGAAAGAAGTGCAGAAGCGCTAGAGAAAGCCAACTCTTACCTCACCAAAAAATCCTCTAATTTGATCACATCGCTGCAAAAGTCTGAGCTCGAACTGTTGCGGATGCAAACCAACCCTCATTTTCTTTTTAACACATTGAATCTAATTTCTAATGAAATCACGCATCGTCCAACATTAGCCAAAGAGGTACTGTATGATTTGAGCGACTTACTTAGGAACACGATTGAATTTGCAGGAAAAACCGAAACAACCATTAAGAAGGAAATTGAGATAGTAGAACACTACTTGGCCATTCAATCAGTGCGTTTTGAACAGCGATTCACTTATGAAATTGATGTAGAAAGACACAGTGCCAATCAGTCAATTCCTCCAATGCTAACTCTTACCTTAGTAGAGAATGTCATAAAACATGTCGTTAGCAAATCTAACAACCCCATTGAACTGCATATAAAATCAGAATTCAACACACCACAACTACTTATAGTTGTAGAAAATACAGCACTCAGTCAAGATATAGAATTTAGATACGGTACCGGGCTTTCAAGCATCGTTAAAACTTTGGAACTTGAGTATAACAACGCGAGTTTTGACATCAAAAATGAAAATCAACGCACCATAGCTACAATTAGAATTAACTTAGAATCAAACCGAGGTCTGAATGCTTAACGTCATATTGATCGATGATGAACCATCAGCGATTCAAGCAATAGAGAGCACGCTTAAAAGCTTAGATGGCATTGAAATTATTGGATGCTATACAAACTCAGATGAAGGAATAAGTGCAATATTAGAACTCAAGCCAGACGTCGTTTTCTTAGATATTGAAATGCCAATACATAATGGCTTAACTGTCGCTAAGATAACCGAGCACATCGAATATAGTTTAGTCTATATCACAGCTTACCCCGGGCACGCTCTCTCTGCATTTGAAACGAACGTAACCGACTATATACTAAAGCCTGTTCGCCCGTCTCGCTTGATTCAATGCATAGGAAAGATACATAAACGCTCGTCATCGGTTAACACAAAAACTGTTCTTGCAGTCTCTGATGGAGCGACCACATACAATTTAGACTACCAATACATTAACTTAATAGAGAGCTTAGGGCGCTATCAACAGATACATTTGACGCCATTAGGAGCAAAAACAATCGAACAAGAGAGAATTGTTGTTGAACAGAGTATTTCAAGCTTTGAAGAACAATTGCCGCAAACAGAATTTTATAGAGTTCATCGCAGCTATATCATTCGTCTAGATAGAGTAAAAAAAATCATCTCTCGAGACCGAAATAAGTTCATCACGTTACAAGATTTTAGTGATGTTATTCCGGTCTCCCGCTCCAAATTCAAAGAGCTGTCAGATCAATATTTGGTTTAGTGAGTCTTATCAAAACCAGCGTTCGAATGCACTCTTATCCAGCTGCTTAAATGCTCGGTTAAGAATGATCGCTAGCTCTTTATAACGTGGCTTAGCTTTCAAAGGCTCTAATGCAAAGCCTGACTCTAAGATTTTTTGATGCAGCTCGCGATACCAACCAGCTAAAGGGCGCGGTAATTCAGTGTTCGCGCGATTGCCCAACCACCAAATACCTTGTACCGGCATACTTATCGCAAAAATCGCGATGATGACCGCTTGAGGCATAGCTTGATAGTTTCCAAACGTCATTTGTGTCAGCACACTGATTGCTGCAATTGCAGGCATGACTTTCATACCAAAGCGCGTGGCTTTGATAATACGCAACTCCGGAAACATAGGAGCCAGCTCTTTCTTCATTGGCCAAGTATCCATGTACTTTTGACCATCACGTAAGCTGTGAACGATACCGACTTTATTATTCATAGCACTCTCTCACTTCCAGCACAGGGCATCAAACTAAAAAATAGTTGAAAGTTTCAACTGATAGCGTAAAAAATTGACGAAAGTTAATATTCTTTCAAATTTTTTTTGTTATATTTGTCTATTATCGCTATCCTTTGCACACCCTCAATCTCATTGTTGCTGTTATTTACAATTTAGGCAACTTTGAGAGATATCTGCAAGGATTGCACAAGTTGCTTTATTGGTAAAGCGACCTCTTTTTCACACGGAAATTGAAGTTTTTTTGACCAAGAATAGTACGCAGTTGATAAAAGACTCGGCTATTCTTGTGATTAATTTTTCACCCTTAACTGATTTTTTGTCAGACGAATAAACAGGTAGTCATACATGTCTAAGCTAGTTTTAGTTTTAAACTGTGGTAGTTCTTCTCTTAAATTTGCTGTTGTAGATGCGGAAAACGGCGACGAGCATCTATCAGGTCTTGCAGAATGTCTGCACCTTCCTGAAGCGCGTATCAAGTGGAAACTTGATGGTAAACACGAAGCTCAACTAGGTGCTGGTGCAGCTCACGTAGAAGCACTATCTTTCATGGTAGAAACTATTCTTGCTTCTAAGCCAGAGCTTAAAGCTAACCTAGGCGCTATCGGTCACCGCGTTGTACACGGTGGTGAGCAGTTCACTCAATCTGCACTGATCACTGATGATGTTCTAAAGGGTATTCAAGACGCTGCGACTTTCGCACCACTTCACAACCCAGCACACCTTATCGGTATTGAAGCGGCTAAAGTTAACTTCCCAGAGCTTAAGAACGTTGCTGTATTTGACACTGCGTTCCACCAAACTATGCCTGAGGAATCTTTCCTATACGCTCTTCCATACAACCTATACAAAGAGCACGGCATCCGTCGTTACGGCATGCACGGTACTTCTCACCTGTTCATCACTCGTGAAGTTGCTAACCTACTAGACAAGCCAGTTGAAGAAGTAAACATCATCAACTGTCACCTAGGTAACGGTGCTTCTGTTTGTGCAATCAAGAACGGCCAATCTGTAGATACTTCTATGGGTCTAACTCCTCTTGAAGGTCTAGTAATGGGTACTCGTTGTGGTGATATCGATCCTGCTATCGTATTCCACCTACACGACGCTCTAGGTTACTCAGTTGAGCAAATCAACAACATGCTAACTAAAGAGTCTGGTCTTGCTGGTCTAACTGAAGTGACTTCTGACTGTCGTTTCGTTGAAGACAACTACGGTGAGAAAGAAGAAGCAACTCGCGCAATGGACGTGTTCTGTCACCGTCTAGCTAAATACGTAGCGGGTTACACAGCTTCAATGGAAGGTCGTCTAGACGCAATCACTTTCACTGGCGGTATCGGCGAGAACTCTGGCCCAATCCGTGAGATGGTTCTTAACCGTCTAGCTATCTTCGGCATCGAAGTAGATGGCGAAGCAAACCTTAAAGCACGTTTCGGTGGTGAAGGTACTATCACTACTGCAAACAGCCGTATCCCAGCAATGGTTATCTCTACTAACGAAGAGCTAGTAATTGCTGAAGACACTGCACGCCTAACAGGTCTTTAATGACTTCTCTGGCTAGCCTAATGGCTAGCCAGTTTTCTTCATAAGAAGAATTATAAGGGGCTTAACTCCTATTCTTTGCCGTGCATGGAATACGTAGTTAAGCTTTGATCACAATAGCTAAAGGTACTTATACGAATGTCTCGTACTATTATGCTTATCCCTACTAGCGCTGGTGTTGGTCTAACTAGCGTAAGCATGGGTGTTCTTCGCGCAATGGAGCGCAAGGGCGTTAAAGTTTCTTTCTACAAGCCAATCGCACAACCACGTCACGGTGGCGATCAGCCTGATCTGACTTCTACTATCGTTGGTGCAAACAGCGATATGAAGATCGGCGAACCTATGCAAATGTCTGTTGCTGAGAGCCTAATCGGTAACGACAACATGGACGAGCTGTTAGAAACTGTTGTTGAACGTTACAACCAAATCAATAGCGATGCGGACGTAACGCTTATCGAAGGTCTTGTACCTACTCGTAAGCACCCATTCGCAAACCAAGTGAACGCTGAAATTGCAGCAACACTTGGCGCTGAAATCGTAATGGTTGCAACTCCGGGTACTGACAACCCAGCACAACTTAAAGAGCGTATCGAAGTAGCATGTTCTAACTTCGGCGGCACTAAGAACAAAAACATCTCAGGCGTTATCATCAACAAACTTAACGCTCCTGTAGATGAAGCTGGCCGTACTCGCCCTGACCTATCTGAAATCTTTGACGATGCAGACAGCGCGAAGCAAAACGAAATGAAAGTGATGGAAATCTTCAACACTTCTCCAATTCGTGTACTAGGTTGCGTGCCATGGAGCATTGACCTAATTGCTACTCGTGCAGTAGACATGGCGTCGCATCTTAAAGCTGACATCATCAACGAAGGTGACATCAATACTCGTCGTATTAAGAGCATCACTTTCTGTGCACGTTCTCTGCCAAACATGATTGAGCACTTCAAACCAGGCTCTCTACTTGTAACTTCAGCAGACCGTCCAGACGTTATCGTTGCAGCAGCACTTGCAGCAATGAACGGTGTTGATATCGGTGCAGTACTTCTAACTGGCGGTTACGACATGCCAGAAGAGATTGCAACGCTATGTAAGCCAGCTTTCGAAACTGGTCTACCACTATTCAAAGCACAAGGTAACACTTGGCAGACTTCTCTGAACCTTCAAAGCTTCAGCCTAGAAGTACCTGCAGACGATAAAGAGCGTATCGAGTTCATCAACGAGCACGTTGCTGGTCACATCGACGGTAACTGGATCGAGTCTATGACTGAAGGTACTCAGAAGTCTCGTCGTCTAAGCCCACCGGCATTCCGTTACCAACTAACTGAGTTCGCTCGTAAAGCTGGTAAGCGTATCGTTCTTCCTGAAGGTGATGAGCCACGTACAGTAAAAGCGGCAGCTATCTGTGCTGAACGCGGTATTGCTGAATGTGTGCTTCTTGGTAACCCAGAAGAAATCAAACGCGTTGCTGCTCAACAAGGTGTTGAACTGGGTGCTGGCGTACAAATCATCGATGCTGATTCAGTACGTGAAAACTACGTAGCTCGCCTAGTTGAATTACGTGGTGCGAAAGGTATGACTGAAGTTGTTGCTCGTGAGAAGCTACAAGATTCAGTATTCCTAGGCACAATGATGCTTGAGAACAACGAAGTTGACGGCCTAGTGTCTGGTGCTGTTCACACGACTGCGAACACTATCGTTCCTCCGTTCCAAATCATCAAGACTGCACCTAATGCGTCTATCGTATCTTCAGTATTCTTCATGCTTCTGCCTGACCAAGTACTGGTATACGGTGACTGTGCGATCAACCCAGATCCAACAGCTGAGCAACTTGCTGAAATCGCTATCCAATCTGCTGACTCTGCAGCAGCATTCGGTATCGACCCTCGCGTTGCAATGATCTCTTACTCTACTGGTGAGTCAGGTAAAGGTGCAGACGTAGATAAAGTACGTGAAGCAACAAAACTTGCTCAAGAGAAGCGTCCTGATCTAATCATCGACGGTCCTCTACAGTACGACGCAGCAATCATGGAAAACGTGGCAGCTTCTAAAGCGCCTAACTCTCCAGTAGCAGGTAAAGCGACTGTATTCGTATTCCCAGATCTAAACACTGGTAACACGACTTACAAAGCGGTACAACGTTCAGCTGACCTAGTATCTATCGGTCCAATGCTACAAGGTATGCGCAAGCCAGTTAACGATCTGTCTCGCGGTGCACTAGTAGACGATATCGTATACACAATCGCTCTAACAGCAATCCAAGCTGACCAAGAGCAAAAGTAATTCTGCAATTACTTGATTGATTGAGAAAGCCCTCGCACTGCGAGGGCTTTTTGTTTGTCTAGAACTTGAGCTTAACTGTTGAATTTATAAATACGCAAATATACAATACATCGTTCCAGTCGCTACTAACATAAGCTTCTATGTCAGATTCCATTAACAGTCAGTCATCCATCCGTGAGCGCGTACTCAAATCTGTCAGCCTTATGATTGCTACGTTCGTTGCGATCGTCGCTATAGTCAACCTGTTTATCACACACAATTATTTACTTGCTACTGTCGAGGCATCAATCAGTGGTTTGTTTATTTGGATGCATTATAAAATATGCAAATTTCAGCCATTAACGTGGCAGCCTGCTGTGGGTGCACTATTAATTACCTTTGGGTTATTACATGGCTTTAATACGGCCCCCGAGAATACTAACATTATTTTTTGGGCATACCCCCTCCCAGCCTTATACCAGCTGTTTTTTAGCCGAACAATTGGAGCAGTAAGTACATTCTCTATGTTAGGTGGGATCATACTTATCTACTACCCTGAAGCCATTTTCCAATTTGAAGTTTCTCATTCACTGATTAACTTTATACTGCCTTATATCATGATCTGGGCTGTCGCTTATAACCACGAAGGTATTCACCTATCTATACAAGAAGAACTAGCGAACCTTGCACGAACCGACAACCTTACAGGCTGCCTAAATCGACGCGCTTTGACACAAGACTGGAACAATATATCTCAACATACTGGTCAGTACCTTCTTCATATAGATTTGGACGATTTTAAGGCCATCAACGATTGCTATGGGCACGAAGCCGGTGATTTAGCCTTAAAAACATTCACTTCAGTCGCCCAACGCGTACTAGAAAATAGTCAATGCTATCGTGTTGGAGGAGAGGAATTTTGTCTTCTATTCCGTTCAGATAGCAACAATGATGCTTTAGAGCTTTCACAAAATTTGGGCTTAACCCTTAGAGAAACAACTATCCACGTAAGCAATGGCGACATTAACGTTACGCTTAGTGGTGGATTGCTACCATTAGCGGCTAATGAAGTTTGGCCTTTAGATGTCGCGATAAAAGCAGCCGATGAAGCGACATATCAAGCGAAGAATGCAGGTAAGAATCGCATTGTATTCTGCCCGCAGGCTAAAGATAACTAGCAATAATGCTGTAGATAAACTATCCGCAGAACACGACGCAATTAAGTTTCGCTTGGATTTATTACTCTAATCTATATATCATCAATTCTTTAACAACAATGTTAATGAATTGATATGTCTAATCCTGATACCGACACTCTCGCCCCTTATCGTCAACGAGCGCTTGTTCTACAAGTCACCAGTATCGTTTTTGGCATCATCATGATGTTTAGTGTTGTGCTAAACTTTTTCATTACTCACAATTATCCAGTTGGCACCAGTGCTCTAATCTATAGCTCCTTCTGTATTTACATCTATTTGCAAATTAAGCGCGATAATCTCAAGCGTTGGTATTTCTATGGTAATACTATTTATCTAACCATAATGATGTTAAACAGTTTGATTACTGTTCCAATAAATTCAGGTGTTATATTTGCTTTTATTTGCTTGCCTGCCATTTACTACATCTTTTTGAACTTTCGCTACGCAACGCTATTTACTGCCCTGCTGTTTATCACTATTGTTCCGATCATCTGGTTAAAGATGACTACCTATTTCACACTGATAAACTTTGCTTTGGTTTATGCCGCCATATGGACCATTTCTCATCTGCATGAGTTAACTCGCCAGAGGCAAAGTGAGCAGTTGGAATATCAAGCGACTCATGACCCGCTCTCTGGGCTACAAAACCGATTAGCGCTAGAGCGTGCAATAGAGCATTTACAAAAGTCTGGTTGTCAGTATCACTTGCTTTACATCGACATTGATCACTTCAAAAAAATCAATGACCAATACAGCCACATTGCAGGAGATGGTGTTTTGCAGCAAACCGCAGCGACGCTTAAAGCAGTGACGGGAAATAGCCAGCTATACCGTATTGGTGGGGAAGAATTCCTTTGTCTTGTCTTAGCTGAAGATTGCAGTGATGTGGCTATGCTAGCAGAGCGCGTTAGAAAAACTTTTGACGACACTCATTATCGATATCATCAAACCGCAATCCACTTTACGGTTAGTATAGGTGTGAGCTGCTCAAGCCCAGATACCGAATTTGATTCAACTCTACATCTTGCCGATAAAGCTTTATATCGCGCCAAGAAGCAAGGGCGCAACCAAGTCTGCTTTGATGACGCTATAGAGCAATAAAATTAAGTAAACTTTACTCTCTCTTTCCTCGTATCTATTTAGCAAATAAAGGAACCTTTAACCATAATTAACCTGAGGGAATTATGAGGCGAACGATATGAAAAACGAACTGGATCCGACCAAGGTGTTACACGCCTACGAATGTGTGATGAACAATGGATCTCCTACCGAGCACGGCAAGATATACGAAGGCGTTGAAGCTTTCTCAGACTATGATGGCTATAACGTTTACTTGCGCGGTAATGGTGTACAGCTCAAAGTCGGCTTTCATAACACTTACCACCTTGAATATGATCAAGAGCACCTACGTGATAGTTTTTTGAAAAAAATAGCCACACTGGCTAAATAGGCTGACTTCCTCACCTACTTCCATTAGCTAATACCACCACCCATATTAAGCAAAAGCCCCGATAATTCGGGGCTTAGTTCGTTTATACGGATAGCTACTGCACTACTTTCACTTTGAAAAACAGCGCGTAGAACAGCGGTATCACCACTAACGTCAAGATCGTGGCAAACAGCAAACCAAACATAATGGTTACCGCCATACTCTTGAAGAACGGATCGACAAGCAGCGGCGCAACACCCAGTATGGTGGTCAACGCGCCCAATAATACCGGACGCGCACGGCTGGTTGCTGCATCGATAATGGCATGATACGCCACCTTACCTTGTGCGATTTCTACATCTGCTTGGTCAACCAATACAATGGCGTTTTTCACCATCATGCCAATCAGGCTCAAGAAACCAAGAATCGCCATAAACTCGAATGGTGTTTGGAACACAATCAAGCCAAAGGTGACACCAATAACCGCCAGTGGCGCAGTTAACCAAATCACTAATGGTTGACGAATAGCGTTGAACATAAAGATCACCGACAAAATCATCGCTGCAAACCCATAAGGTGCAGAAATCACCAAGCCTTGGTTTGCATCTTTCGACGCTTTATATTCACCATACCAAGTCAGCTCATAGCCCGGTGGTAGCTCTATTGCTTCAACTTGCGTTCTTACCTGATTAAACGCATCAGATGTTAATACGCCCGGAGCCGGATCTGCCTGCACCAAGATGGTTGGCATTCTATCGATACGACGTAGCATCGCGTCTTGCCAAACCACATCCACTGAATCAACCAACTGGCTAACCGGAATATAACTACCTGCTACTTGGCTATACACTTCGGTGTTTTCCACCGCGCGTTGATGATCGCGTTCAGCCTGTGGCGCTCGCACAACAATCGGAATCAAGTCGTTACCTTCACGGTAGACCGCCACATTTTGACCATTCAGCGTTTGCGCGATGGCTTGATTAATCTCTTGCGCGGTTAAACCGAAGCGCTGCGCTTTTTCCACTGAGTAAACAGGCTCAAGCACTGGCACTTGTTGACGCCAATCATCTTGAACCGCAATCAAATTCGCATCTGCTAGCATGATCGCTTTCGCTTGCTCTGCAAGTTGGCGCAGCACTGCACTGTCTGGGCCTTTAAAGCCAGCTTCAATCTTTTTACCGCCGCCACGACCCAACATAAACTTCCATACTTTGATTGAAGCGTCTGGGTATTTGGCTGATAGCTCATCTTGCAACTCACCTAACATCGGTGCGATTTTTTTGTAATCGTCAATATCAATCAGCAACTGGCCATAAGCGGTATTGCGCGCTTCTGGTGAATAAGTCAGCATAAAGCGCAAGCCACCACCGCCAATAAAGCTAGCAATATTGGTCACGCCTTCTTTCGCTTTTACATCTTGCTCAATACTCTCCACAACGCGCTCTGTGCGGCTGATGTCCGAACCTTGAGGCAAATAGACGTCTACAACAAATTGCGGGCGCTGAGAGTCTGGCATAAAGCCTGGTGGCACATATTTCAGACTGAACACGGCAATCGCCATTAGACCAACTAACATTGCCAAACTCATCATGCGATATTTCAGTACCCATGCCAGCAAGGCTTTGTACAGTGACATCATTTTGCCAACTTTCACGCCGCCTTTTGTTACTTTAACTTTCAAGAAATCAAAGCAAAGCATTGGTGTAACCGTGACGGCAAACACCCAACTAAGCAGCATTGAGTATAGAATTACCCAAAAGAGAGAGCCGGCATACTCACCCATATCAGAAGGGGATAAGCCAATCGCGCTAAAGGCACAGATGCCCACAACAGTACCGCCAAGTAGAGGCCACTTAGTCGAATCCACAACCTCCGAGACGATAGTTTGCTTATCTTCATCCGGATTTTGCTGCAAACGAACCAAAATGCCATCGGTGACGACAATCGCGTTGTCCACCAACATACCAAGCGCGATAATCAGCGCCCCCAGTGAGATACGCTGCATGGCAATGTCTTCGATAAACATAATGCACAGCGTGCCTGCAACGGTAAGTAACAGCACAAACCCGATGATGATGCCCGAGCGCACGCCCATAAACAGCAATAGCACCACAAATACAATCCCGACCGCAGCTATCAGGTTATCAATGAAGTTGGCAACTGAAGCGCGTACCGAGTCTGACTGCATCGAAATAACATGCAGATCCATACCAAGTGGACGCTGATCTTCTAACTCAGCCAAACGCACTTTTACCGCGTCACCCATATCAACCACGTTACCGCCAGTGACGTTGGAAATACCAAAGCCAATCGCCCGTTCGCCGTTGTAACGCATCAGCATGCTTGCTGGCTCTTGGTAGCCACGAGTAACCGTTGCTATGTCACCTAAACGCATCACCGCGCGATCTTGTCCAACACTGATTGGCAGTTGGCGTAAGTGCTCAAACGACAACACAGAAGTACTCGGAATAACCGGAATACGCATATCGTTAGCATCGATAGTACCAGCCACCGTTACCATGCTCTGCTTTTGAAGCACTTGCAAAACTTGCTGCGCCGACACGCCGAATTTAGCCAAACGTTCGCTCGAAATCTCAACAAAAATGGTCTCTTGGCGCTCTGCTAGTGTGGCGGTTTTGGCTACGCCATCCACCAGCACTAAATCACGTCTTAACTGGTCAACGTAATCTTGCAGCTGTTTGTCGCTGTAACCTTCACCGGTTACAGCAAAAAACAGTGCGTATACGTCAGCAAAGTCATCGTTGACCATAGGTGCACCTGCACCCGGTGGTAGCATACGCTGGGCGTCACTAATCTTACGGCGCAGCTTATCCCACACTTGCTGTAGCTCAGCCGCACTGCCTGCAAATTCCAGTTTAATTTCAACCGTGACCTCAGACATGCCTTGCTTAGAGACCGACTTTACCTCTTTGAGCTCTTGTAGAGACTGCACTGCCCCTTCAATAACGTCGGTCACTTCATCGGACACTTCTTGCGCTGTAGCACCGGGATATGCCGTGTTAATCACCGCTTGGCGAATCACGAACTCAGGATCTTCAAAACGGCCAAGTTTTAGGTAGCTAATGTAGCCGCCCAATAAAACCAAGGCGATCAGTACCCAAACACTGGTGCGTTTAGCAATGGTATAACGCGCAATGTTCATTACTTAGCCTCTTCATTTAGCATCGGGCGAATGACCATACCTTCACGTAAACTCGACACACCGGCGATCACCACTTGCTCTCCTGGGTTCAGGTGAGCAGTAATTTGCACTCGTTCTTTGTTCAACTGACCTACTTCAACGTAACGCTTGGTGACGCCGTTATTTTGGCCAACAACCCAAACAAATTGCTTATCTTGGTTATCCGGCATGATCGCCGTTACTGGTAAAGTCAGCGTTTGACCTGCCATGTTTTCAGTCAGATCAGATGGTGCTGGAAACACTTTTACCGCCATACCCGGCAGAACTCGGTAGCCTTTAACATCATCAAACCCAAGTACGACCGCATAGCTTTGCGTTGCCGCCTCTGCTTGAGTCGCGTAAGTGCGCAGACTCAAATCAAACGTCACTTGCGGAATCGCACTGATCTCAGCTTGAGCTTTTGTACCTTGAACACTCGAAAGCATCACACTATCAGGAATGTGGATGACCACCTCAAGGTCGCTAAGATCATGTAACGTAAACACCGCTGAATTTGCTTGTACTTGGGTATGGTTATCCACCCATGTTTTGCCGATGATGCCAGCAAAAGGCGCTTCAATTTTTGTGTAATCTAACTGACGCTTCGCCTCAGACACTCGGTTTTTGGCCAAGTTATAGCGCGCGGTTATCTCATCTAAGCTGCTTTTTGAGATCGCTTTAGTCTTGTCATAGATCGCCTTTGCACGTACGTATTCCGCACGTACATTCTCTAATTCAATATTGGCTGAGGCGTAGTTGGTTTCTGCATCGCGAGAGTCTAACTTCGCCAGCAACTGCCCTTCTTCAACCCGTTGGCCTTCTTCTACCAACAAGTCACTTAAACGACCACCAATACGGAAAGCAAGCTCGGCTCTTTTTGCCGCTTGCACCTCACCGTTAAAGCTCAAACTCTGGTTAGTTTGTGCCTTTACGACTTCCACTAGGGCCGGCTTAATACTTGGCTTTTCCGCTGCAATTTGAGCCTCATCACCACAGCCTGTCAGCAGTGCGGTTGTTAAACCTAGAGCCAACGCTAGCAACGAGCGTTTGCAACAAAAAGCATTTGGGTGCGCTTTATTCACGGTGTTCTCCAAATAGAAAAAACGTCATCAACAAAAAGTAAACTCATGAGTTTATTTCCGGATTTTATGGTGAGATTTATAAAAAGTAAACTCTAAAGTTTACCTTTTGATGTGTGATTGTTAGACTTTAATACGGAGGGAAGAAATGAACCGTTCAGAACAAAAAAAACGCGCCATTATCAATGCCGCAAAAACAGAGTTTATTGAGAATGGTTTTGCCGCGGCCAATATGAATAATGTCAGCGCGGCAGCCGAAGTCTCTAAACGCACTTTATATCGCCACTTTGAAAGTAAAGAGTTACTGTTCGAGGCGGTTTTGTCGATCGTACAAGAAGAGATAGAGCGCAAAGGTGATTACCCGTATCACCCAGACCAAACCCTTGAAGCGCAGCTTGCTGAAATTACTCAACGTGAGATAGAAGTGCTGTATCAAAACTATGGCATCGCATTCTCGCGCACGATTGTGATGGAGTTCTTCCGCCAACCCGAATTAGCGAAAAGTGTTTCTCAGAGGTTGTATCGAACCCGTGCCGTGAATGGTTGGTTTGAAAAGGCTATCGCAGATGGGAGGCTCGTGGCCGACGAAGCGCAAACCATCACTAGCGTCTATATTAGCCTATTTCAAGGCTTGATGTTTTGGCCTCAGGTGCTTGATCTTAATGAAAAACCGGAAGGGGCTGAGTTAGCCAGCAAAATCGACACTATTGTCTCTACCGTGATAAAAGCCTTCTCGCCTAACCACTAGAAACACATAGAAAAACGTCCCAATTTTAGCTAATACCGAGTGGATAAGCGTTGGTCGACTATTGCAACTTGTCGACCAAGGCTTGTTCGAAGCGAAGCGCAAAGGGCGTAATAACGTGGTGTGTCAGAACCTCCGCCCTACCTGCTCGAATAATGAGTCAGTGACGTATCACTGACCCATTAATTCCGATTCGCCGCGGAAGATTATGTGGTCATTACCTCGATATATCCCAAACGTCACCACCGAGGACGGGTCTTGCTCTCCTCTTGCATCGTCTGTTGCGTTAGCGTCGCTCCAATCATATCTAAACCATGGATAACTGGTCATATCCAACCAAACCTGACTCTGCTGTCGAACATCAGAACTTACATCACGGTTTGCGGTTATCGAGCTTGAGTGACCGCCTGAAACCATACCACCGCCAGAGAGACCCACTCCGGTTGCCGTCATCCCCTCTTCTATCCAAATATGATGCTCAGAGTGAGACTCAATCCCTAGGATATTTGACGAGTGATCAATGTCGTCCACTTCAAAGCTCGCACCATTCCAGCGCTCAATATGTAAAGGAATGCCAATATTGGTCGACGTTTGCCCACCGACGCTGTCTAAACGGATACGGCCAAACCAGATTTCAGGTTGATTGGACAAGACTGCATGATCGGTATCAACCACTACAGGGTCAGGGTTGGCTATGCCTGCAACCGAAATGTTGGTGGTTAGGTTCGGCAAACTTGCATTAAAAGGACCATCGGTATAACCGTCCTGCGTGGTCGCTTTTTCCCAGCACAAGGTTGAGGAGCAATCGATACTGCCACTGTTATTCCAAGTGAATGTACCAAGCCCTTCGCTCCATTCTGAATCAAACGTAGGTACATTTAAGCGCGCAGCAAATGTGGAATCTGCGTTATCTTCAAACAAGGTGAACCCTGCAAGCTCGGTATAGCCCTTTGTTGAATCATAGTTCGCAACTCTAGCGCCATTTAGGTTAAGAGCTTCAACTTGAAACTCAATGCCATCAAAAGGCTGGTTCATATAGGCAAACCGACCATTTTTTGGTGTCCATGCAGGCGAACCGGTCACTCTGAACAGAGCCGGATAAAAACGTCCGACATTGGTCAAGCGCGCAGGCGCAATTGGATAATCTGTCGCGCCCAAATACTCCGGCGCGGTAGCGGTGAGGGTAAATATACCTACATCGTCCACTGTTTGAACAATGTCTACCTGTCCCGAGCTAGTCATTGGATGCTCGTACTCGACCTCTTTTAGATTTGGCGTACGTGACAGTGCAGGGTCGGGATAATCCACTTCAACACCTAAAGCAATTTTATATTCGGAGTTATTACCCATCTGCTGATAGTTCTTAATGATTGAACCGGTATAAGAACGAGCCATAACAGAATAAGTAAACTCCGACCCCGCGGCATAATCAGCAATCACAACAGACGCGTCTAAGCGAAGCGGCACACTGACGAAAGCACTGACTCCTTCAGCCGCTCCGCGGTTATAAGACGCCTTTAGATTTACTCGCCCAGCTTCCGCGTAATTTAATCTAAAGTTAGCACGACCAGAGTTATCAAACTTAACCGGAACACTTACCGGGGACTCAGTCACCGTATAAGATTGCCAATTGCCTTGCGCATTTTGCACCTCAATCTCAACCGGTTGCTGATTAAAATACGGATCCGCTGCACTTGGGTTATCGTACTGAATCGAAAAGTCGATGTTTTTACTGTACGTAAAATCGATATTCTGCGAGCCACAAAAAGCAATGCTTGCTGGTGGATGTTGCGCGTCACTCCCGTCTAGCCATTTATCAGCGTATTTATTGCTCACTTCGAGAGTCAAATTACCTTGTTCAAAACGGATATCACAATTATCGCGACTATGAGTAGAGCCATTGACACTGCATCGCACACTTTCAATACTTGACGGTACCGAATCCGGCGCGAACTCACTGATGCCTATCTCAGCAGTCGTATTGGTGTAGCTACCAAGTTCAAGCTCTGTCGTACCAGTAAACGAAACATCATCGCCACCCACCCAATAGGTTTCCGTATTACTACTTTCCGGAGCAAGTTTCACACTAACCGGTTTATTGTAAAGCGTACATGCATCATCTGCACACGCCCTTAGAGTGACCTTCTCCGGTGAGCAGGTGTTACCTATGCCGGTATGATCAAACTCAAAATGGTGTAGGTTCTGGTTTATTGGTTCATACTTGGCCGCACACACTTGCACATCATCAATTTCATGGTAGTTGGTATAGAGACCGGTTGATGCGGTTAACGACAATCTGAAATTTTCTGGTATTTGAGCCTGACCATACCCTGCCATGATGTTAGTACTCGGAATAAGCATGTCCCAGTCACCGTCATCACCTAAAATTTCTAACGAAAACAGCACTCTTTGCTCGCTACTTGCTACCACCACTCTAAAGCGACGTATCTCACCATTATCGAGCTCTGAGGCGTTCCAAAAGCCTTTATTAAGCAAAGAACCAGAATACCCTAGGATATAGTCGTAACCACCTAACCATTTGCCTGACACTTTTTGCCCAGAACCACGAACCGCGACCGCGTTTGGCGTGAACACTGGATTATTATCAAGATTGGAGTTTGAATAGTTACCATATTCATCGATGCCGATACCAAGCCAGCCACCAGCAAAGCCTTCAACTCGCTGCCCCGTATAGTCTTGATCGTATTTTTGTCCATACCCTAAAGGGCCACCGAATGCCCCAGCTTGCGGCGGAACCGCTGCATCAGAGAGTACCAAAGCCATGCCGTCTGCACCTGAACCTGAGTCGGCATAGTGGTCAAACTCTATCGTGACTAAGTTATTTTTCGCTGGGAAAATATACTGGTAGGTTGCTGCCGTTGATTGGTTTTGTAAATTGGCATTGAGTTGCAACCGGCCTTTATCAGAAATTTCCGGCAATACACTGTTTTGATAAGAGGTCACGGACCAGTTATCTAAATCGCTGCTAAAGTCTTCTTTTGGCAACAGAGTACATTGGGTTGGAATATCGCTATCTGAACATAGGTGTCGTTGATTAAGGATGTCACTGACTTGCCGAACATTGAGCGCACGATCAAAGATTTGCACTTCATCGATAGCGCCATTAAACACCCGCGAAGTGTAATTGGCATCATTACCAATTCTCAACGTATCGCTGTTAGTACGCAGCCTAGCGTAACCTTTGGATGATGCCTGCCAACTATTATCTAGCACTCCATCAATATAGATCTCAGCTTTAGCTTTGCTGTTAGTGCTTCCCGGCGTGTAACTAATGGCAACGTGCGTCCATTCATTATGCTTGATCGGCGTTTGACTCGTCAGAGTTTGAACCTCGATATTGCCGCGACTATTGAAATACTCCCAATACCAATAAACTTTACCCGCGCTATTGATATGAAACTCGTAGTTGGTATCTTTCGACACTATGGTGTAAAGGTCGCTACTCGGGTTATTGCTTGGGTTAATCCACGACGTGACCGCAAATTCGCCTTCAAAATCCAAACCATTGTCATCCGGTACTTCAATAAACGACGCATTACTGTTTACAAATTCACCATAGCCACATGTACCCATACTCAACCCGTCGGGAACAAGCGCAGGATCAAACGTACCGACTGTTGGATTATTCACGGTATAGCCGTGATGATTACCGACCTCGTCAATCACTTCACCTGCTGTGCCATTCCAGCCTGATTTTTCCAGATGGTATTGAGCAATCGGTGTGGGCATCGCACCGACACCACATATATCTACCGGATCAGGATCGGTTTTATACAAACATTGCCCATAGACTTCACTGGTATTGTTGGCTGGATTCTGTACGTAACCGGGGAATCTGACATAAAATTGGTCAGTAGCTATCGCATCGCCATAGATGGTGGTGTTGGTCAAAACCACATCACCTCTGGCTTGAGCAGTACCTTCTACCACTGAATCATCAGCGGTAATGCTATAACCATAATCAGTTGTCTGAACGTCACCCGTCACCGTTGAGCTGTTTTTTAGGGTTATTTTCCCCCGCCCATCGACTCTACCCTTCACGGTTGCACTGTCTAGCGTCACCGAATAGCCGGATTCCGGTATTTGCACACTACCCATAATAGTCGAGCTTGATATCTCAGTATCACCTCGCCCATCGACCCGGCCGCTAATGGTTGAACCAGAGATATCTATACGATAACCCACATCGGTCACCCTAGCGTCACTGCCGACGGTTGAATCGGTAATGGTCAATTTGCCACGAGCATCCACTCGGCTTTTTAATTCCGAACTAACAATATCGACTGAGTAGCTGTAGTCGGTACTATTCACATTATCTTCGACGGTTGAGCCGGTAATTTCTAACTTACCGCGGCTATCGACACGCCCCTTGAGCACTGAGTTTTCTATCGTGATCGGATAACCACTGTCTAACCCTTTGACATCGCTGCCCACCGTTGAGCCTAAAATGTCAATTGAGCCTCGACCATCAACCCGTCCTAAAATCGTTGAGTTTTCAATCCAAACGGGAGCCGTATAATCACTGGTTTTCACGTAGCTTTGCAGCGTCGAGCCAAGTATTTCTGCCTCACGCCTAACTGTTACGCTACCGCCATCCCCATTGATTGAATTAACAAATGAGTCACGAAGAACAAGGTGACCTTGCATGTCAATGCTTCCGGCAAGCGTGACGTTATCTAAGGTTGAAGTGCTTTTGTTAGCATTACTATGATTGTTATTAGTTGTTAGCGTTGTGGTATCTGCGATCCAAGGAAGAGACGGGTCATAAGGCTGTATCGTTACATTAGATAGCTGAAACTTTTTATCCGCTTTAATCGTACTATTACCGTAGAGCACAATAATGTCATTACTCGCGGTGAAAATGCCGTCACAATAATACTCCCGTTGCCAGTAAGAACCATTGATGTGTGCATTAGCTGGCTGACCATTCTTTTTTTTACAGAGTTGATCAAAGTGATTTTGATTTTCTAAATCGTAGGTCGCCCCATAGACCATCGTTGGAGGTAAGATTGTCGCGAAGGCGATAAAAGCAAAACAGAGTACATTACGAATATTCATGGTTACTACTCTCTCACCCAAAATTCTTGATTACGCTGCACTTCATAAGCGCCACTGCCACAACTAATTTGTGAATTAATGATATAAAACGTTTGTCCATCGAGGTCACCGGTATCACGGCACTCTAGTGCTATCAGCTCACACTGAATGGCACTGCTGTCAATGATGGTGTTAGTAATAAAATTGTTGTAAGCGCCAACACCAATCTCAGTGCATACGTCTGCAACTGGTGTAAGCCGAGTATCAGAAGCCGGGTACATCTTTGATAAAACGTACTCATTGCTTGAGTGTGCCAACAGCCACGCTTGAGTACCGAATATAGACCGGTTGTTAGAATCACTATCAGACCAGTTCACCAGAACAAGATTGGTGGCAAGAAAACCAAGCACGACAATGATGAAAATCACCACCATCAGCATATTGCCCTGCTGCTTACGTTTACTCACTGAGACTTTATTGTTTGATGCGCTGCAAAGAGCCCGCTTATTTAATGAACTAAGGAACATTTGTCACCTGCACCTCTTGCTCGTACTGGGTCTGTTCGCCATTGATGCCAAACACTAACGTCATATCGACTAAGCCATTTCTTTGCACCGTTGCTGCCGAATAATTGAGTGAGTTTTCACTACTAGGAATCAACCGATCGCTGACCACAACACTGTTTCGCGAAATGAGAGAACCGTTAACGCAATATTGAACCTCACCACTTTTGTTAAACACATAGTGACGTTGCCCTACCGAGCCACCGACGAGAAGACGTGCCGCATTAGCAATGGTATAAACGCCCCCCGATGTAGTCGCATCGGCCAAATCAAACGTATTGTCGATGTTGTGAATGTTCTCATAAGGTTGAGTTGGGTTAATCACGATAGAGAGCGCACCAGACTGCTTATTTACACGATCGTAATCGCTCACCACAAAACTCAAATCGGCCCCAGATATCGCATAAAACCCGCCATCAATAATAGGGAAAAACGAAATACAGTTAGCCGTATTGGTGCTTGAGAATAAGTTTGGTACCGCATGGCGCACCTCGCGTGACAGCTTTTCTAATACGAATCGCGCTTCATTCTGTACCCGATACCGGTCTATCGATTGAAAATAACCACGTGTCCCAACTCCAGCCAGATCAGCCATACCCAACGATAAAACTGAAGTAACGATAATCGCAAGAACCATCTCTAACAGAGTAAAACCCTTGTTCATTATTCATACTCCCCTTTACATGCCGTAAGCGTAATTGGGGGTTGGTTACCGGCCTCAATAATCAGCGTAATTTGCTGCATCTCTACCGGTATTGTCGCGGCGCCATCACTAACCACGCTGATAAAGCTCTGATCAATGTTGATGTTTTTGTAGGTTGGGCCAAGCACTTTCGCGCTCGCTAACGCTGCGCTAAGGTCACTATCTTGAGTGGCGAGCAGCTGAGTCATCACTCTTTGAGTGAGAGCAGAGCTACGTGTGTAATACTGTGAGTCACTTGATGCAGCAAATTGCGGAGCTAAAAAAGCGCTGTAGGTGATCATCACCAAACCCAGTATGACGATCACAATTACAGCTTCGATAAGAGTAAATGCACGTACTTTTTTCACGCTCATAAGCACGCTCCGGTTGTCGCAGTCACATGACCTTGAGAGTTAATACATACCTTACCGGCCTCTGACGAAACGGAGGAAGTCACCAATATTTCAACCGGTAATGTCGTCATTAGCGGATTTCCTAATAGATCAAAGCTGACGCTAGTGTCTCCGCCGACAATGCTAAATTGATATTCTGGCGGCGTGACCCTATCACTCCTCGCGGGCGCATTTGGATCCAGTTGATAATCCTTGCATGCTGCAACCGAGCCAAGACAATCACTCGCTACCGCCAGCACGAAGTTATCATTGTTCACCGCATCAATATCCACATTCGATTGCATGCGGTTAACTTGAACTTGACGAACGACAGAAACCACCAGCTCTTGAAGCGCAAAGACCTCAAAACTCTGTTTGCTGGTAAATCGAGAAACGGCGACGGCCGACAAAATCGAAAGTAGTAGAATAACCACAATCAGCTCAACAAGAGTGAAACCGGTTTGCGGTTGGGTTTTCTCAGAGGCGTGGCTGGTCATAAGCCCCCCTTGCGGCTAGGCCGCAAATTCAGGCGACAGACAGCCTCCCTAGAAAAACCGGATGACAGCAATTTCAGAGGCGTTTCCACAGCAGAAAACGCATCCGAAAATGAAAATCGAATAGCAGAAATCACCGGTTTTACGAAAGCAAAACCAGTGAAGAAAATCACGTATAGCAGCATAAGCAAGCAAAGTTAAAATTATATTTGTTGGGCCTTTGCTCACTGTGTGGCTATCGGCCCTGTTTATAGTGTTAATTTTAACCTTGCTTACTAATAGTTACAGAATATTTTCGGCCAACCTCACATATTTAAATCATTTATGTGCACTACACCACCAAATGAGTAAAAAAAATCCGTTTTTAAACAGCGTTTTGATAGTCAGATCCCTTCACGCCCGTGCGCTGACTCTAAATCCAAATCTGGGCCCTTAGGAACGATTTGAGTTGGGTTTATCCCTTTATGGCTGAAATAGTAATGGCGCTTGATATGATAAAAGTCGGTGGTTTCCTTTATCCCTTCTACTTGGTATAGCTCCTTCATATAACCATTCAAGTTCGGGTAGTCGGCGATTCTTTGCTTATTGCACTTAAAATGCCCGACATAAACGGCATCAAAACGAACCAGTGTGGTAAACAATCGCCAATCCACTTCAGTGATCTTTGAGCCCGCTAAATAGCGATGCGTTGCTAAGTGGCTCTCTACCTTATCTAGCGCGTCAAACAATTGGTTATACGCTTCTTCATACGCCTCTTGTGTAGTGGCAAAACCGCAGCGATAGACACCGTTATTAATGGCTGGGTAGATGTAATCATTCCACTCATCAATCACGCTACGTAACTCTTGTGGGTAAAAATCGAGTTGATTACCAGTGACAGAATCAAACGCAGAGTTAAACATGCGAATGATCTCAGAAGATTCATTACTGACGATGGTTTGCGTTTTCTTATCCCACAGCACGGGGACTGTCACTCGCCCTGTATAGTCGGGCTTCGCTTGTGTATAGATTTGATGCATGCGCGTGTGGCCAAATAGAGGTTCAGGCAAGCCCATCTGCCAACCTTCATTCATCATATCCGGGCAAACCACGGTGACATCAATATGAGACTCAAGCTGTTTGAGCTGTCGAAATATCAAGGTGCGATGCGCCCAAGGGCAAGCGAGAGAAACGTATAGATGATAACGGCCAGACTCCGGTTTAAACTTGGCATCGGGTGTGTCTTCTACCCAATCACGAAAGCCCGCATCTTCACGGACAAACTTGCCGCCGCTACTTTTGGTGTCGTACCAAACATCATACCAAACGCCATCAACTAACTTACCCATGGTTTATCTCCCTTTGCTCTAATCACTTAAGTCTATATAGAGGGCGTCATAAATACAGACGATGGATTAAGCCATGATGTTCAAATAATTCGAGCAAGTGAGTTCTTATCCACCACCGCCTGTTGCTATAAATCCACTGGCGTCCATTGCTGCTTTAGCTGGTGAAACAATTTAGCAACCAACACAATCAGTATTGCGCCACTTAATACCGGAGTAACAAGAAATCCCCATGTTTGACCCGCTAACATAATCAGCATCGGGTTTGCACCTGCGGGTGGATGGGTTGTGTTAGTCAATAGCATGCAGCTGACCCCAACCCCAGTGGCAAGCGCAAGCGTCAAAGGAGTTACCCCGACATATTGCGTGAAGATTACGCCAACCGCAGCTGTAATCAAATGGCCAAAGATAACGTTTTTAGGCTGCGCCAGTGGGCTATTAGGCAAGCCAAAAACCAACACTGTCGTCGCACCAAACGGTGCCATGACCAAAGTGAGCTGGGCCAAAGATGCATCCAAAAACGACAATACACCAATCGCAAGAGCCGCACCAATACCCGCAATACAAGCCGTAACAATCTTATTCATATTTACCTCTCAAAAAGTAGACCAATCTGTCTCCTTTATTAAAATAGACAAATCGGTCTACTTTTGTCAAACTGTTTCCTGAATTGGATGTGTAGAGAACGGATATGAGTAAAAAACGCCAGCTATTGGTGGACACCGCACTGAACCTTTTTTATCACCAAGGTGTGCATGCCATCGGTATCAATGAAATTTTAAAGACATCTGGTGTGGCTAAAAGAACGCTCTATAGCCACTTTGAGAGTAAAGACGCGCTGCTTTTAGCGGCTCTGCAGCAAAGGCATACTACATTCATCGACTGGCTGACCAAGCAATTAGCCCACTCCCATTCTAATGCTGAGGTTATCGACCAATTGTTTACAAGCTTGGAAAAGTGGTTCGCTGGCAAGGCAGAGGAGTTAGGTGATTTTCGAGGCTGCTTTTTTATCAATACTGCAGGAGAGTTTAGCCATATCCAATGTGAGATTATTGAATACTGCGCGATGCATAAAGCTAAAGTGCGTGAAGTAATTAGCGGAAAACTAAGTGGTGAGCCCCCTCATCTACTTGACGCTATTTGCACCATGAAAGAAGGCACTATCACATTAGCTCACCTAACTGGTGATATTTCTCATTGTGAGAAAGCGAAAGCGGTATTACAACGCTTGATTTAACAGCACTTCCCTTTAGGCATAAAAAAAGCGCGACCTACTAAGAAGCCGCGCTTAAGCCCGTCACAGGCTGAATGGGTTAAATGCTAACGTTCAAGCACGACACTGCATGAACATCATTCCCTTGGATGTGTGGTTTTTGATTCGCACATGCCTCGGTAGCTTGAGGGCAGCGCGTTCGGAATACACAACCTGATGGTGGGTTGATTGGTGACGGTAAATCACCTTCTAGCATTTCAATCTTTTTACTGCGTTCTAGATTCGGATCAGGAATCGGTACAGCTGACATCAGTGCGCGCGTGTATGGGTGTTTCGGGTCAGCAAATAGAGCGTCAGCTTCGCCTAGCTCTACTGCGTTACCTAGATACATTACCAATACGCGGTCAGAAATGTGTTTAACCACTGATAGATCGTGCGCGATGAAGACTAGCGATAAGCCAAGTTCTTTTTGCAGTTCTTTCAGTAGGTTAACCACCTGAGCCTGAATCGATACATCTAGCGCCGATACTGGTTCATCACAGATGATCATCTTAGGTTTTAAGATAAGCGCACGCGCAATACCAATACGCTGACACTGACCGCCAGAGAATTCGTGTGGGTAACGGTTGATAACGTTTGGTAGCAGACCTACCTTAGCCATCATCTCTTTTACGCGATCTTTTACTTCTTGCTTAGAGAGCTCTGGATAGAAGGTTTCCAGCGGTTCAGCAATGATGTCGCCCACTGTCATACGTGGGTTAAGAGACGCCAAAGGATCTTGGAAAATCATTTGAATCTCTTTACGCGTTTCGCGGCGCTTCACTTCTTGCATTTTAGTGAGGTCTTGGCCTAGCCAAACTACTTCACCCTCAGTTGCTTCAACTAAACCAATGATTGCGCGAGCAAAAGTGGATTTACCACAACCTGACTCACCTACTACACCCAAAGTTTCACCTTCGTATAGGCGCACGTTAACACCATCAACCGCTTTTAGGTTTGATGGTTTTGTCCACGGCCATGCTGATTTAGCAGCAATACTGAAGTGAACTTTTAAATCTTTAACATCTAGTAATATCGATTTCTCTACACTCATTTGCTCCAAGCCTCCCAATCAGAAAAACATGCGCGCTGACGGCCTTCACCAAATGGTGTCAGAATCGGCGACTCCTGCTTACAACGGTCAATCACACGGTGGCAACGCTCTTGGTAAGGGCAGCCAGTCGGTAGACGCAGTAAGTTAGGTGGGTTACCCGGGATTGTCGGTAGAATCTCACCTTCTGTATCCAAACGAGGGATCGCTTTAAGTAGACCTTCCGCATACGGGTGGCTTGGGTTGTAGAAAATATCATCCACTTTGCCGTATTCCATGGTACGGCCTGCGTACATTACAAGCACTTTGTCACAAGAGCCTGCAACCACGCCTAAATCGTGGGTAATCATGATGATTGCGGTATTGAACTCACTCTTCAGCTCGTTCAAAAGATCCATGATCTGAGCTTGTACTGTTACATCTAGCGCTGTTGTTGGCTCATCGGCAATCAACAGTTTTGGACGACACAATAGCGCCATTGCGATCATTACACGCTGGCGCATACCGCCAGAAAATTCGTGCGGGTACATAGTGATACGCTTGCGCGCTTCAGGGATTTTCACCGCCTCAAGCATACGCACTGACTCTTCAAATGCTTCCGCTTTACCCATGCCCTTGTGCAGCATCAACACTTCCATTAGCTGGTCGCTAACTTTCATGTATGGGTTCAACGAAGTCATTGGGTCTTGGAAGATCATCGCGATCTGTTCTGCACGAACTTTGTTTAATGCTTTCTCAGGCAAGTTAAGGATTTCATTACCCTCAAACTTTGCGCTACCTGAAATAATGCCGTTTTTCGCAAGCAAACCCATGATTGCGAATACGGTTTGCGACTTACCAGAGCCAGACTCACCCACGATGCCGAGGGTTTCGCCTTGCTCTAGTGAAAAATTAAGATCGTTTACTGCGGTTACGATACCATCTTGTGTGGTGAACTCGACACGCAGATCTTTAACATCTAATAAGCTCATCATTGCTTCCTATAATCTTTTCGATTTTTTTATAATTTATTGCTTATTTATTGCTAGTTTCTAGCTGTCGTTATTATCTGTCTTTTGGATCCAGCGCATCACGCAGACCATCACCCACATAGTTGAAACAGAAAAGTGTTACAACCATGAATAGTGCTGGGAACGCAAGCTGCCAAATAGCAACTTCCATTGTCTGTGCGCCTTCTTGCAGCAGCGCGCCCCAACTTGTCATCGGCTCTTGAACACCAAGGCCAAGGAAAGATAGGAACGACTCTGTCAAGATCATACTTGGGATCAGCAGTGTCGAGTAAACCGCAACAATACCTAATACGTTCGGTACGATATGGCGAGTGATGATGTTCCACTTGCTCACACCACAAACGTGTGCCGCTTCGATGAACTCTTTGCTACGTAGGCTTAATGTTTGACCACGTACAATACGCGCCATATCTAGCCAAGCAATTGCACCGATAGCAACGAAGATTAGGACAATGTTACGACCGAAGAATGTCACCAGTACGATAACTAGGAACATAAACGGAACTGCGTAAAGGATTTCTAGGATACGCATCATGATACGGTCAGTACGACCGCCAATGAAGCCTGATGCCGCGCCGTAAAGTGTACCAATCAGTACCGCTACGAATGCGCCCATCACGCCTACCATCAACGAGATACGTCCACCCACTAGAGTACGTACATATAGGTCACGACCTAAGCTGTCAGTACCAAACCAGTGGTCAGCATTAGGGCCAACGTGCATTGAACCCCAATCCGTATTATCAAATGTGTAAGGAGCGATCATCGGCAAGAAAATCACTGCCAATGTCATAACAAACAAGATTGCTAAGCTCACCATCGCCGCTTTGTTGCGCATAAAACGAATGCGAGCGTCTTGCCATAAACTGCGACCTTCGATTTCTAAATTCTCAGAAAACTTCTCAATCGCTTCTAGGTTTTCTTTTTTCGTTAACATAACCAAACGTCCCTGTTAGTAGCGAATTTTCGGGTCGATCATTGCCAGTAGAATATCCACGATGGCATTGAACAAGATAAATAGGAAACCAATCAAAATGGTCACACCCATTACCAACGAATAGTCACGGTTGAACGCGGCGTTAACGAATAGCTTACCGATACCTGGTAGACCGAAAATGGTCTCAACAACAACTGAACCAGTGATGATACCTACGAACGCAGGGCCCATGTACGAAACAACTGGAAGAAGCGCTGGTTTCAGTGCGTGTTTAACGATGATGTAACGGTAGCTAAGACCTTTCGCACGTGCAGTACGAATAAAGTTACTGTTCAGGGTTTCAATCATCGAGCCACGCGTAATACGCGCAAAGGTTGCAACGTAAAGTAGCGACATGGCGATAACTGGTAAGAACAGGTATTGGAAGGAACCGTCATTCCACCCCCCAGCAGGAAAAAGCTTCATCTTCAAAGAGAAGAAGTAAATCAGTGCAGGTGCCAACACGAACGATGGCAGCACCACCCCGAGCATAGCGGTGGACATTACGGTGTAGTCAATCCAGGAGTTTTGCCTTAATGCGGCTATGGTGCCGACGGTAACACCCAAAATGACAGTGAAAATAAATGCGATAGCACCCACTTTTGCTGATACAGGAAGTGCACCTGCGATCAGTTCGTTTACTGAGTAATCTAGGTACTTGAATGAAGGACCAAAATCACCTTGTACAACGTTAAATAAGTAAGTGGTGTATTGTTCAAAAACAGGTTTATCTAGGCCGTATTTAGCCTCGATGTTAGCCATAACTTCTGGCGGCAAAGGACGCTCAGTAGAAAATGGGTTACCTGGTGCGAAACGCATAAGAAAGAAAGATACGGTGATCAAAACCAACATAGTTGGGATCGCCTCAAATATCCTTTTAGCGATGAATTTAAGCATAAACTCACTCTTTCAGTCTGTGACAGTTAAGTACAACAAGACCCTGCATGTGATTTCTCACATGCAGCGTCAATATTTTTATAGTTCTATGAGCTTAGTTATTTACTAGCTTTGATAAATAGATCTTTAGAGTAGATTTTCTCTTCTGGGTTGTTTGCTGGGAAGCCACCAACCTGTGGAGAAAGTAGACGTGATTTCACGTACTGGTAGATAGGCGCGATAGGCATATCTTTCGCTAGTAGCTTCTCAGCTTCTAGGTAAAGTGCTTTACGCTCTTCTTCTGAAGTAGACGCAAGTGCTTGTGCCATGATGTCATCGTACGCTTTGCTGTCATAGTGAATACCGCCAGTCGTGTTGTTACTCTTCATTAGAGTTAGGAACGACGAAGCTTCGTTGTAGTCACCACACCAACCTGCACGAGCAACTTCAAAGTCACCTGAGTCTTTTGATGATAGGTACGTTTTCCACTCTTGGTTTTCAAGAGTAACGTCTAGACCTAGTGTCTTCTTCCACATAGAACCAAGTGCTACTGCAATCTTCTTGTGGTTTTCAGACGTGTTGTAAAGAAGGCTGAATTTCAGTGGGTTATCTGCACCGAAGCCCGCTTCTTCTAGTAGTTTAGCTGCCGCTGCATTACGCTCTTCTTGCGTCATTGCACCGTATGCTGGCATTTCTGGATCAAAGCCTGCTGTGATTTCTGGAGTTAGGAAGTAAGCAGGTTTTTGGCCTTGAGCAAGGATTGCATCTGTTACTACGTTACGGTCGATAGCGTATGAGATCGCTTGACGAACACGAGCATCATCAAATGGTGCTTTCTTCGTGTTGAAGATGTAGTAGTAAGTACACAGGTTACCTGTTACAGATACTGATTCTGGGTGCTCTTTAGTTAGGCGCTTGAAGTGCTCGATTGGCAGTTCGTTAGTGAAGTCGATTTCACCCGCTAGGAAACGGTTCATCTCTGAAACTTGGTTTTCGATCGGTAGGAACGTTACCTTGTTTAGAGTAGTGTGCTCGTTATCCCAGTACTTTTCGTTACGCTTAAGCGTTAGACGCTCGTTCACAACCCACTGATCTACAACGTAAGCACCGTTACCCACGAAGTTTTCAGGTTTAGTCCATTGGTCGCCGAATTTTTCAACTGTTGCTTGGTGAACTGGCTTAACTGTTGTGTGACCCATCATCATTACGAAGTAAGGTACCGCAGTTTCTAGCTCAACCAATAGCGTGTGATCGTCAACCGCTTTAACACCTAGCTCAGACTTATCCATCTTGCCTGCTACGATGTCTTTAGCGTTAACCATCTTGGTGTATTCCATGTACCAAGCGTATGGAGAAGCAGTTGCCGGATCAACAGCGCGTTGGAAACTGTATACGAAATCGCCTGCTGTTACAGGATCGCCGTTTGACCAAACTGCATCTTTACGAAGGTGGAAAGTGAACGTTTTGTTGTCTGTTGTTTCCCAGCTTTCTGCTACTGCTGGAACAGTGTTGCCGTCAGCGTCTTGGTTAACTAGACCTTCAAGTAGGTCACGGATAACGTGAGACTCTGGAACACCTTGAGATTTGTGAGGGTCGATAGTAGCAACTTCAGTACCGTTACCACGAACCAGCTCTTGTACTTCAGCCAGTGTTGTTTCTGTAGAATCTGTTTGAGCTTCTGGTTGAGGTGCTGGTGCTGCAGCTTGCTGTTGCTCTGGTTTGTCACCACAGCCCACAAGTGCAAGAGAAAGGCCCGCGCCCACGAACAGTGCGCGTGTAATTTTGTTCTTATACATGCGTAAAACTCCAAGTTTTTTATTTGCATCCATGACTACTTTGTAAGGTCACTCGAACGGTAGTGAATTAGATTTTTTCTGCTCAATTTTCAAGCAGAAAAACCTAAATCCTTACAAAGATTGCGGCACACATTAGCAATCATTGAAGTAATTTGCCATAAAAATGTGATGGAAAATCGAATAATTCTTCAAATCCCTCTACAAACTGGCAAGAATCACTATTTTTTGTCACACAAACGATATTTTGGATTGAGATAACGTTTGCGTCTAGATTGAAGTGCCAAATCGTCTACCAAGATACTTTTTTTTAGCATCTTATGCCAAACATTGTGCAACAAAATTAACACTCGTCACGCAATATCCTTAACAAATAACAGAATCCATTGTTCGACCTTTACAATATGTGATGCATATCACTGCTCTATTTTCGCCCTACTTCGCCTACGTAAATCAATAAATATTCATAAAAAATAACTAAACTCCCAAATGCAACAAAGCCCCGCAATGCGGGGCTTAAAAAAGCTCAATTAAGCTTATGGTTGTTGACGTGTTGGCGCCAAAACAATCTCACGTACACACACACCTTGTGGTTGGTTGTACGCATATTCTACTGAACGAGCGATATCGTCAGCGGCTAACACGCCACCCATTTCTTCTTTCCACTCACCGTAGCCATTAATAATGTCTTGTGACGTAGTATGAGATAGAAGCTCTGTTTCTACTGCGCCCGGAGCAATGGTGGTTACGCGAACGTCGAAGTTTGCCACTTCTTCACGTACATTTTCAGAAATAGCGTGCACAGCGAATTTAGTGCCACAATATGCTGCGTGATTCGGGAACGTTTTACGACCCGCCACTGAGCTGATGTTGATGATAGTGCCGCTACGACGCTCTTTCATCGGTGCTAGTACCGCTTGCATGCCGTTCATTAGGCCAATAACGTTTACGTCGAACATGCGTTTCCATTCTGCTGGATCTTGTACATCTAGCTCGCTTAGCAACATCACGCCAGCATTGTTCACAATACAATCTGTTGGACCAAACTGAGCTTCTGCTTTCGCAATCGCAGCTTCGAAGCTTTCTTTATCCAGCACGTCTACTTTTTCACACAGTGTGTTTGGTAGCTCTAGCGCTGTTAAACGCTCTACACGGCGTGCAATTAACAGTAGAGGATGACCAGCCGCGCTCAAACGACGAGCAATCGCTTCACCAATACCAGAACTTGCACCTGTTACAACAATTAGTTTTTTCATCATTATTCTCCAATTCGATTGAGTTGACCCGTACCCTTGTACGTGGCAATGAGGCTAGTTTAGGGATTTGATGATCGTTGATATATAGCATTTAAGTTCAATCACTGTTGCACAGGTGCAACAATAAAATTAAGCTAGGGTTCTGGTTGATATCTCTGGTTGTTTATATGATTAATCGCATTCAGCTTGCAGACATTCGCTCATTCGTTTTAATTGCTCAGCTTGGCAACTTTACGAAAGCGGCAGACGCGCTCAATGTATCTCGCTCGCACGTTTCGCGTCAGATCAGTGCGCTTGAAAAACAAATGGGCGTGACTTTGCTGATTCGTACTACTCGCACGCTCAAACTTACTCAAGCCGGCGAGCGATTATACAAGCAGTGTGAATCCGCCCTACACAGTATTGATCAAGCATTGCTCGCCGCCGTTGATGACACAGAACAAGTGCGCGGGCTAATTAGAGTCAATTGTGTTGGCGGTTATTTAGGGGAAGAAGTGATCGCTCAATCGATCGCAGAATTTATGTCACTTTATCCAAATGTGACGATTGATTTGGACTTTTCTAGTCACCGAATCGACTTAATTGAAGATCAATTTGATGTAGCGTTTCGTATGGGCAATTTAGAAGATTCAGGTTTTGTCGCCAAACACTTACTAGATGTTGAAATGGTAACCTTGGCAAGCCCTCTATATATTGAGACATTTGGCTCACCTGAACATCCAAAGCAATTGGCACAGCATAGAGTGCTTACCGGTTCGGTGACTCGATGGGCGTATCAAGCGACCGATTCCGCGCAGCATTACGATGTGCACGTGAAAGGTGCACTAACGTGCAAAAACGGCCGCGCGCTGATCAAATCCGCACTCGCGGGGAACGGTATTATCCGTGTACCAAAAGTGTATTGTGAGCAGGAGATCGAACAAGGCCTGTTAACGTCTGTCATGCCCACTTGGAAAATCGCCAGCGTACCCTTCTCTGCCCTGTATCATAAAGACCGCTACCAACCTAAACGGCTGCGAGCGTTTATTGAATTTGTTAAGCAGCGATTTTAACCTCGCTGCTTATACCCAAATCGATAGCCACAAAGTTAGAGATAGAAACGTAACCCCGTAGTGAACATAATATCGGTTGAATTATCCATATGGATGGCGTTTTCAGTGGCTAATAGTTCAAAAGCGATACCATCGCCATGGTAACGATAGCCTGTTACCACTTCGTGGGAGCGCTTCTCAAATTCGCTGCCATCATCGAGTACCCCTTCAAAGCCGTGATACTCAATCACAACCTCATGACGCTCGAAAAAGCGATAGTTATAGCCGATAGCAAATGCGGCTGTGCTTCCACTATCTACAGGAATGATGTTCATCAATAGATTATCGTCACGGTGGGTAAAGCCTACTGTCGTAAACACCGCATGGTTACCATTAATAAATGAATAGTTGAGCTGCACCCCTTGCTCAAAAACCGAGGTTTCAAACGGCGAATCATTCACGCTGTTGTAGTAAAGTGACCCACCCAGCGCTAAGGCATGATTTTGATTTTCAAAAAGTTGATACTGCATATAACCATGCAGCGCATTCACTAACGTTTCCCCTTCAAAATCCGTCACTTCAATACCATAGGTATCACTGCGAATATCAAAACTGTGTTTATCAACGTCCAGTCGACCATTCTGGCCAATATTGAAGAAGTCATGAAAACCAATCGTTAAGGTGTCGATATGGTTGTTGCCAGCCCAAGAATATTGGTACATCACCTCAGCGCTGAGCCTGTCACTCACGCGCCACTGCATGCCTAAGTGTGCTTGGTTTTGGTAGTAATCTAATTGAAAATCATCACTTTGAGCCCAAACACTTGCCGCCGACAGCATTGAAAATAGTTCGGTCTGCTGCGGCGCAAAACCACTACGAAGCTGGGTACTCAGTGAGCTTGATTGAAATGGCGAAGAAGCGTAGGTACGCAAAGGAGTAGATTGAGTATTCGCCCACGCTAACGCTGGGGAACACGCCAGAATCACCAACCATTTACCCATCAAATTATTAACCATTTTACATCACTCGCAATGATATTTAACTATACACCCGTGCAGCATACACCTAATCGAACATTTTTAAAACAGTGTTCGATTATTATTCGTGCCGAATTATCACCAATAGCAATTGAATACATTGGTACTACTTAGATACTGTAAAAATCGATAGAAGAAAGTGATGCTTGGTAGCAAAAACGCAAAAAGGTAGCCATTTGGCTACCTTCTTTACAGAAAAGAGTTCTTAATTACGCTTTCTTAAGATCTTTTGCTGGGTAAGTCAGTGACATATCGTTAACTAGAACGTGTACGTAAAAACCGCCACTGCTAAAGCCAGTCACTTCCATTTGACCCAACTCAATACCTTTAGTTGCTACAACTAAATCACCAATAGAAAACATATGAATACCTTGAATGTAAGTAATTGACGATGAATTTTATCGTTGGCGCTATTGAAGCAGGTTTCACCCAGAGCAACTAATCAAGTTATTTGTCGTTACGACAACCAAAACAACCTTTAGCCAACTCTTTTAATCAGCCATCATCAAGGCCAATCATTCTCAATACTTACGTCGTCTTTTTACTTAACTAAACCGTTTTCGACAACCATTCTTGGCTGTTAGGCCCGACCGTACATTCGTTATTTTCTCTCATTGATAAACGTATTTGGCAACGCGCTTTCTCCTGCTCAAAAGCATGTTGTGGTAAGTTCCTAACCGACTCAACCAAGCTTTGCCAATGAGGTTGGGTTTGCTCAGCCAACGTATAGTAAACCCACTTACCACGCTTTTCTTGACTCAGTAAGCCTGATTTAAACAGCATTTTAAGGTTACGCGACACGTTATATTGAGTTTCGCCTGTCACGTCCATCGCCTCAGCAACAGTGATTTTCTGATCAACATGAATCAGCAACCAGCATAGTTTCAATCGGTGCGGCTCTGCTAAGGCTTTAAGAGCATCTAAGTATTGTTCTTCCATTTACGTAGACTTTTGTTTTCTAAGGCTAATCATCATTATAACCATGCCTATGCAGAAAACGATACCCGAATGAATAGCATGAAAAGCTAGCTCAGCACCCGTTACACCGTTAAATAACGCAATCCAGAAAAACGGACAAAACAAACCTAGCAACGCAATATTTCGACCTGTTCGAGTCTGGTTGGAGAGATCTCCGCCTTTAATTAAAACTCTGACGACTTGCACGATATGGCTATAAGCACACCACTTGGTTGCCTTCACTAAAAGGCTATTCTTCATACTCAATCCTTGCTGTTCCTGTGAAAACTCAATTTAGAATACCACACAAATTCATACTTGCACATTCGTGCAAGTGATCATATATTCATCCAACCGCTATTTAAGCATTTACTAATTAACTATCTTTAGAGGTGATATTGTGAACATGGACAAACTCTCCATCGCACTCGATGAATTCATACACGTTGGAGGCGCTTTAGTGGTCGTCATCGCCGTCGTATCAATCCTGACCGGATTTATGCGCGAATACGTTCCTCAAGACAAGCTGCAAAAGAAACTCACCAAGCATGAGAAATATGGCCCTTTATTTGGTGCACTGTTTGGCATGCTAACCCCATTTTGCAGTGCTTCCGTGGTTCCTGTGTCAATGGGCATGGCAACCATGGGCGTATCATTAAGCACGGTAATGAGCTTTCTTATTTCTGCGCCGTTATGTAACTTCATCGTACTTGCCATGGTCTACGCCACGTTTGGCCTTAAAACCACTGCCGTATACCTAGCGCTGACCTTCTCCTCGGCGGTATTTGGCGGATGGCTAATATCCAAAACGCCTTGGCGCAATGAGATCAAACGCGGCGAAGAAATCGAACCAAAATCAGCCCCAACCTGTGGCACAGCAAATAGCAGCGCGGTAAATAACAGTTGCACACCTCAGCCACAAGTGACAGCAAGTTGTGCGGCCAACGTGAGCCAAACTGAACCGAAAGTTGCTGCCGGCTGCGACGGTGCAATCCTTGAGCTCAATGAAGTCGAGCCAAGTAAAGGCGCTAAAGCAATGCGTTTTGCTTTGGCTCTGTTTAAGAAGATCATCCCTTACGTGCTATTAGGTGCACTAATTAGTGGCCTTTCGGCCGCGTATTTACCAGCAGAATTGGTAGAGAAATATGTTGGCGGTGACAACTTACTCGCTATTTTTATTGCTGCGGTCATTGGTGTGCCACTTTACCTACGTATCGAAATGGCCATCCCACTTTTAAACGTGCTGATCGCCAAAGGCATGGGGATGGGCCCGGCTATGGCGCTTATCGTCGGTGGTACCGGGGCAAGTTTGCCTGAGATTGCTTTAGTCTCTTCGGTACTGAAACCAAAAGCAGTGTTTGCATTTGTGGCCATAGTGCTAACCACAGCAGTCATTGGCGGCGTGCTATTTCAATTTGTCATCTAATCCTCCAATAAGTAGACGGGCACTGCACTGACTTTTATACCGTCAGAGCAGCGCTTGTCACTTACTGCACTCAGCTCCTAATTTCCCCCTACCGTTGGTCTGCATGAGTAGGCCAACGTACCTATACTCATACGATAAATCTCAAGAGAAACCCGATGAAAATTGGTATTTTGAAATGTGGCGACGTCGCTGCACCTATGATTGACCAGTTTGGTCATTACTCCGACTGTCTTATTAAACACATTGGCCTTGATGAAATTGCGCAAATCCATGAATGGAATGTATACCAACAGCATGCCCTCCCCTCATCTACTGACGAATGTGACGCCTATGTCATTGGCGGTAGCCCATCAGGCGTTAATGACAATGCCACTTGGATAGATTCACTCGCCACTTTTATAAGACAAGCATTTAAGGCGCAAAAACCACTGGTCGGTATTTGTTTCGGCCATCAAGCGATACATTACGCACTTGGCGGCCAAGTAGAAAAATCCGATCAAGGCTGGGGATTAGGCGCTTACGATGTCACGTTTAAGCAGTCGCTAGGTAGCTTTAGCCACGGTGATGGTCTAAATATATTGTCGATACATCAAGATCAGGTCATCGCCCTTGCGCCAAATTTTGAATCGGTCGCGGGTAGCGACTTTTGCCCTCACTTTGTTACGCGTTACAAAAATACGGTACTCACAATCCAAGGGCACCCTGAGTTCACCCCTGCATTTTTGCTCAACCTAATTAAGCAACGCCAAGACATATTGCAACAGAAAGTTCATGCTTTGCCTGATTTTGGTCTAGAGCGTCCCCTAGACCACACCGCCTTTAATCAAATTTTACGTAATCACCTGCAACAATTGCACGATTGAACATCACAATAAACCGTTTGTTATACCAAATATGAACGAGTATTATGGCTAACAGTTTCACTTCAACCTAAGTCGCAATGAAATTATTAGCTGATAAAACCGGTGAGCAGTTCTTGAGTATTCAACAAGAGCAAGGAGATGAAGTGATTGTTCAGTTCATCTCCAACGAAGGCGAACCAACGGGAAAACCTTTTAAGGACTCTTTGAAAGGCTTAAAACTTGCTGGATGGAGCGTACGACATACCTCAACAGCGATTGGTTTATACCGCTTCAAACATGGTTATCTAGAAGACGCCCATGTCAGCTTCGCGCTGCATCAACTTTATCCATTAGGTCGCAAGGTGAAATTGCCAACAGGCGATGTGGTGAAAATAGCGAGCTATGCCAATACTCACAGTGACGGTTACTACATGTATGTCACCAAACAAGGCCAAAGCAAACTAACCCGTTTAAAAATGAGCCCCGAATGGGAATTGCTTCCTTCCGATAAGTTGCTCGCATTGCCTTACTACCCTGCCCCAAGAACTCAGCAAGAAATTGATAATATTCAATCATTTGATGAATGGGCCGGCGGGTTCTAAACAAAAGCCGCCCAATAGGCGGCTTAGTATTGATTCAGACGTATTTGGAGCAAAACTTGGGTAGTCGAGGTTAGCTATATACTCAAAAGCTGACTTCTTAGGAAACTCAGTCCCAGGCTGCGAATTAAAACCAGCTTTGATCATAAACTGCCAAATGCAATCATTCATATCGCTGTTTTAAACTATTCGCTAGCAGACTACCAAAGCCTTTCAATTGCGTCGATAGTGGCCGAAGAGCAAGCCGTTAAGAATCAAACTAAATCTAATTTCCACTGCTCAAACATACTAACTTGTTCAGGAATCAGCTTACGTTGCTCATCTCGACCCAGATAGACTTTGAAGATCGAGTCACCTTGCGCGTCAAAGAAGCCAAAGTAATGGCTATCCATCCCCATAAACGGTTTGCTGATCAAAGCAACATTGACCATATTTTCGACTTTCAAATGACCATGCAGCTGCCCTGCTTCACCCATGAGGTTGTAATAGCCACGAGCGACTTTTCCTTTAGGGAAAGGGGCCTTCACTTCAAATATTGAGCCACCAGCTTGAACAATCGTGGTCACCGGGCCAAAGCCAACCAAGCTCTCTAAAATCTGCTGTGCCTTGATACCTTCAACTAAAGTAGCCATCTCTTTTGGTAAGCTGCGTACCACTTCAAATTCACTTACATTCAGTTGCGCGGCAATAGCTGCTGGTAGCATGGACGCATCTTGTTCAATAATATCGGCCACTTGCTGTTGGATATTTTCCATTATTGTCTCACTTACATTGTCATCATTTTTGGTTTTGGCATTTGCGCCTGAAAGGTCGTTTGAACCACATGAATACACGCTTGAGATAAGCTCACCGACCAAAAACATCCCGCTAACGTTAATACCGCACAGTCTTGCTCAAGCTCTATCAAACCGCGCTTTTGCCACAATTCAAATAGCGGGTTAAGAAAATCAAATGTCGACTGCCCACCCACTTGTGGCAAGCTGCTACGGCGCACAATGCCGCTATCAAATTGCGATTTCAGGCTTGCAAAAACGGGTTCTAATGGGTTTTGCTTAAACATCATCGCCACCACTGGTTGGCCTGTGTTCATCGCATCAATATAGGTATCCAATGAGCGGTGATGCATCATGCTATAGCCCGCAACATTGCCCCCAGCTCCACTACCAATTGGTAGAACCTCAGCATAGGTTTTCGCCAAACTGTTGTATTGACTGCGCTCTCGGTTGTCCCTAGTCCAGTGGTTTACACTCAATTGGCGCATATGCTGCTTAGCCATAAACTCTACACCCAATTGGTACATTTCTGCTTTTTGGGCAGTATTGGCCGGCGCGGGTAATTTGCCTTTCTCTTGTAAATTGATCATAGGTGCACTACCACCAACAATAAGTTGATAGAGGTCTAACCCGTGCGCCCCTGTGTCCATAAAGTCTTTAAGATCTTGTTCAAGCACATCGAGGTTTTGGTAAGGCAGCCCATATAACAAATCAATAATAATTGGGGCTTGCTCAGTTGCACTGAGCTGAGCAATTCGCTCCATGACATCTTCGCGATCATCGAGTCTTTTCGCCTTACGACGAACTTGCGTATCAAAGCTCTGCACACCAAATGAAAAACGGTTGAAGCCGCCTTCAAGTGCACGATCAAACATCTCATCACTGAAACGATTAATTCGCCCTTCTAGCGTAATTTCGCAATCTGTTGCTAACGGGAAATGAGCACGAATTGCTTTACCTAACTGCTCTACTTGCAAAGGCGACAAATCTGTTGGAGTGCCGCCACCAATATAGACGGCATGAAATGTTCCGGTTTGAGTCCAGTTCATTGCCGCTTTCTGCTTAATTTCAGCCATTAAAGCATCAAAATAACCATCAACCAGTTTACGACTGGCCGCATTTTGAAAGAAATTACAGAAGGTACAACGCACTCGACAAAATGGAATATGAATGTATAAGCAACGTTTTTTAGCTTTGTCGCCTTGAGTCGCAAACATTTTCTCTAGCGTAGGTTGCTTTTGATCAGGCATCACGGGCATGGCTGAGCCAGCCGCATGCGCTCCTTTTTTAGCGACAAAGGAATATCGCAATGGATCTGGTGTATCAGCACCAATAATTTCAGAGTCGAACTGGTTAATATCTAACATTGGGTATCTCAGCAATTGCTTACCAATGCGCGCCAATCTTTTTGAATAGTTTTTGAGTAAACCGAGCGGTAAAGCGCCAGTTTTAAGCCAGATTGATCACGACACGGCATGGTTCTGAAAAGAAATGAATGCAGCGTTTAGCCTGACACTGCATTCACTCCCTAGGCTTAAAACTCGTAAGCGACGCTTAATGAGTAGTTACGTTCTGGTTGCGTTGTGCTGCCTTCCAATGTGTCTTGCCCACGAACGTTGTGCCAGTTCCAGTACTGCTCATCGGTAAGATTGAAGACACCCGCTCTAAGCGTTAGATCTTTCATTGGCTTATAGTACATAGTTAAATCAGCCACAGTGTAACTTGGCGTATCGACTTGTATGCCACCTTGTTCTAAAACGCGATCTGAGGTTTTATCCGCTACATACTTGACCTTGATGCTTGTCCCCCAATTGCCTTGCGGCGTATCAAAGCTAAGCCCTGCGACTAAATTCCATGGGTTGATAGAGACCAGCTCTTCGCCTTGACCATCTTCACCTTCTGTATAAGTCGCAGCCAAATTAGATCGAAAGCCATTAAAGCTCGGGTTGAGCGCACCAAAGTTAACAGTATTGCTTAACTCAATTCCCTTAATGGTTGCTTCTTCAATGTTTACATAGCTATAAAATAAGCTCGTAACATCATCGATAGGGTTACGAGTACCATTATCATCGTAGGTACTGTTCACTAACTCTTGTGAAATGAAATTATCGTATTCGCTATAAAACACATTAAACTGCGTTGCCGTAGCCGCTGTATTATGTTTGAAGCCCCACTCGTAGTTAATGCTGGTTTCAGCTTCTAAATCATCGTTAGCGACATTGATGATCTCGAACATCGACATTGGGCGTTCTTCAAACGCGTAATACAATTCAACGAACGTCGGCGCTCGGTAGCCTTGGCTGACCTGAGCATAAGTCGAAAGTTCAGAAGTAATCTGGTACAACGCACCCAATTTAGCGGTGAAGGCATCACCAGAAAAATCATCGTAGGTATCCACACTGCCATCTGAGCGAGTCAGCGTATCTGGCGAACTTTGATAAGAATCGTAACGAACACCCGGTGACAATAGTAATTGACCATCCAGCAACGCAATTTCATCCTGGGCGAAAATACCAAATGACGTATCTTTTGCATCAGGCTGATAAAGTTTTGGATCAGCGACTCCGCCATCAAAGTTGTTGTTTTGGTTTTCAAATGAAGACTGCTTAGCCGCTAAACCATAGATTAAGTAGTGTTCGGTTTCCCCAAGATAAAATGATTTGTCTAACTGAATTTCGGCTTGAAGCGTGTCTTCACTGTAGATGTAGTGTTTAAAGTTTGCATCCTTACCTAATTTATGGCGGTCAGTAATGCTATTGCGCTCTTGATTAAGCCAGTTAAATTGAGAAGAAATTGAATCGGTAATGAGAAGATTTCCATCGTAAATATGCTTAAAGCTCAATCGGTCACGACGAGTATTATCATCTGTATCGTAATAATGGTACTCGCGCGAGCCATCAGTTGCACGATGAGCATTTAGGCTATCCGTCTCTAGCGAGTTATCTACATACTCACCGGTAAACTCTACTCGGTGGTTTTCATTTACTTGATACTGTAACTTCGCAAGCACATTGTCTTGTTGGTAATCGGCTTCGATTCGGTCACTCTCTTCCACGAAGTTGTTCAACTCATGACCATCTCTGCGAGTATAAGTAATCATGCTCTCCAGATCGCCTGTTCGATTGGCTAACACTACGGTTTCTTTGAACGATTCATCTGATGAGGAATACTGAGTTTTAACTAAACCACCAGAGTCATCTCCTTCAGCTAAAAAGTCTTTAGGATCTTTAGTAACAAAAATAACCGCACCGCCCATACCTTCTGAGCCATACAGTGTCGATGATGCACCTTTTACAACTTCCACCGCTTTAAGCATTTCAGGATCAATAGCAACACGACTTGAAGAAACAAACTCAGGTCCGTCACCGTAACGGCTTGGAGCAGTAACCCCATCGATAATAATGTTTACTCGGTCACCTTCTACACCACGAATATTAATATCCTGCGAATCCGCGCGACCGGTTTTGTCTGCGTTGAAATCAACCCCTGGCGTGTAATCGAATACTTTGCTGATATCGTCCATCATGTTTTGTTCGATATCTTTTGCTGATACAACATTCACGGTTGCAGCGATCTCGTCCACTTTTTGCTCAACACGAGTTGCCGTTACTGTAACCGTCTCCATTGTGAAGATCTCTTCAGCCATCACTTGAGTAGATAGAGCAAGCAGTATCGACATAGACAATACGGATTTCTTGTGCATTTTCTTATCCTAAACATTTAAATATCACCTGCCGCACATCATACGAATTGAAATGATAATTACTATCATTTTCTTTCATGTTTATTTGATCGATATCAAACAAAACAAATAAAATACACAATACTGTATATAAGGATAATGTAGGCAACGTCACGTATTGATGAGTTAAATAAGATGAACGTGCGCCGATTGAACGTAAAAATGTTTGGTCTTGAAAACGTCATATCATCAGTGTGAAACCAATACTGAGCACAAAAATAGAACAAACCATTAGGGGGAATAATGCAAAAAATAGCTATATGGGGCGCGGCAAGTGGACTGGGTGCAGCAATGGTCGAGCAATTTCACCAACTCGGCTTTGAGGTAACAGCCATCGCAAGAGATCCTTCAAAAAATCTTCAGCTAGAACAAAAAAACATACCTTCTATCCGCTGTGATGCGACCGACAAAGATCAGGTGAATGCGGCAGTTTCTCAACTACCTCAAGATACTTTGCATGTCTCAAGTATGGGTAGTTTCATGGCTGATGTGCCTGTAGATTACCTTGGCCACCGCCACCTTATCGACGCCATGGAAGCACAACAATGCACGCGTTTGATTCTCATCACTTCCCTTGGTTGCGGCGACACCTGGCAATATCTCTCTGAAAGAGCGAAACAAGGATTTGGCGCAGTCGTCAGAGAAAAGTCTCTTGCAGAAACATGGCTAACTTCGAGCTCGCTTGATTACACAATTGTGCGCCCAGGTGGACTCAAAGATGGCAACGTGACTCATCAAGCGCAGCTTTCACAAAATTCAGAAGTGCATGGCGTGATTTCTCGTCAAGAGTTGGCGAGAGTGGTATCTACCTTAATCAACGATCCAACATCGATTGGTCAAATTTATCACTGTATCGACCCGAACCTAAGCTACTAGTTAACTTCGGCTTAAACGTGGCATACCACTTTTAAAATCACTAAGCGCAGAGCCTTGTTCTGCGCTTAATCGCTCAATCAATACTGATGTCGACTATGCACACTTATTCTCTCAAACGATGGCTGCTACTTTCCACTGGCTGGCTAGCCATTATCTTGGCTGCCGCAGGAGTTATTCTACCGCTGTTACCAACAACGCCTTTTGTATTATTGGCGGCATGCTGCTTTATGAAATCTTCTCCGGCAGCACATCAAAGATTGTTACAGCACCCTAAGCTCGGTCCAATTTTGCTCGATTGGCAGCAGCATCGCTGCATAAGAAGAGATGTGAAACTAAAAGCGTTCGCTGTGATTGTTTTAAGCTTCTCGCTATCAATCTATCTTGCCCCTCACCCCCACCTAAAATTGATGTTATTAGCGATTGGCCTTATCGTATTCGGCTGTATGTACCGTTTGCCGGAGAGAAACTGACTCTGATAAATATCGACGATACCCGTACAAATAAACCTGAAAGACATAGCACGGAAAGTGTTATTGGTAAGAATAGGGATACAAACAAAAAAGGAATATGACGAATCGCTCTAGATAAGACAATCTAAAGTAGGAGAACAAAAAGGAATTTGCATGCGCTAGATGGGTGGAAGCCCCAGCCACATCCCGGCACACAAGTCACTCGCTGCGGCTGCTTCCTTCCGGACCTGACCGAGTTCACGAGCTATTGTTGCGGGAGGACCAGGGCCTCCATAGAGCATCTCTGTTAACCAGAGAGTGCGTGAATTATCAGGTATCACATGCGCTATTGCAAGTGCCAATCGCAATTAAAGCGCTCATTTAAGTTTAACTGCCTAGCAAATAAACAAAGTAACGCCCCTTTGCTAATTAACTAAGCAAAATCATTTAATTAGCTAGGCGTGTTTCCAGCGATACTGCTCGATTAAGCTGCACTTCGTTTTGGGCGATTTTGCGCTTGTTTGAGTACATGGAGAGATCCGCTTCATGCATTACATCTTCAAGGCTCATGGTTTCCGCTCTCGGCTTAGATACGCCAAACGCCAAAGAAACATCCAATTGGATGGTATTGTCCAGCGAAGTAAACTGCATCTTTTGCAAGTTAATCAATGCGTAACTGAGCTCAACAGAGCTGACCGCTCCTACCAGAACAAATTCATCCCCGCCAATTCGATAGCTCTGCCCTTTCCAATACTGCTGGATCTTTTTAGCGATATCTTTCAGCACTTGATCACCGACTTCATGACCAAAGGTGTCGTTAATAGGCTTAAACTTGTTTACATCAAGATAGATGAACGTCTGGTTAGCGCTAATTCCTTGTCTGAATCGTCGTTGAAGCGCACGGCGGTTACGCAATTTAGTTAAGTTATCGGTATTGGATTGATGGTGCAGATAGATAACGAAAATGAACGCGACCATCAGCACAAGCACAAATAACGCGATGCTTCTGCGCGCGAAACGTTGCTCTGTTTGTAATGTGGCCTTCCAGTCTGGCTGCATATCATGACGACTGATGATTTTTTCCAGATCCATGATTTTGATTGCACGGTTAAACAGCGGCACAAGGGCCTCACCCAGCTCGCTTTTAGAAAAACCGATGGCCAATTCAGAAGAGTAGATTTCACCGATTAACTCATCTTCAACTAAAGGCAGCAGTGTCCTAGCATCTCTCAACACTTGGTGATAGCTTGCGCGGCTCATCGCAATATAATCTACTTCTCGGTTCATTAATGCGGCGACTTGCTGTTTGGCATTGCTGTAGGTATAGAGCTCTTTTTGCGGCAACATCTGCCCTAGCAGTTCGTGGTAGAAATCATCCTTTTGCACACCAATGCGCTCGATAATTAGCTCGGACACATTGCTATAGACATTCTCTTTATACCCTTCGCGCTTAATCATCACACCATATGAGATGACATAAGGATCACTAAAATGGGCAAACTGCTTACGAGATTCAGATTTAGCAAGTGGTGAAAGAATTTCTATATCTTGCGATTGAAAATCGCCGTACATCTCTTCCCAAGACTCTTCCGCGTGGCTAAGTAGTTGGCACTTCAACATCAAAATATGACAAGCGGAATACAGCACGTCAGGCGTAATGCCCGTGACTGTGCCATTGTCTTGATAACTGGCAAAGTGAGCGGCATTTTCAATCTTCATTCGAAGCGGTTTTTCTCGGTCAATACCACTCTTAACAACCATTTCTCTCAATGCGGTTTGGCGGATCTCAAATTGGTAATTGCGAATCGTCTCGCGCAATAACTTCTGCACCGGTGCTGAATGTATATACTTTTCAAACTGTTGTAATTTCTCTGGGTGTTTGTTTTTGGGAGCAATTAGAGAAACAGGCTTAATTGAGATTTGGTGATTAAGAAGCTGCGCATCTAGCCCAGCCATCAACATAGGTTTTAGTTGATTGATGGCATCAACGACACCATCAACGACGCCATCATTAAGAAGTTGGCGCGCGTGTTCATGACCTAAATATTCCACTTGTTTGATCGCAGGGTAATGCTCACGAATCACATCACCATAAATGGTGCCTTTGGGAATACCAACGGTATCAATGGAATCTAGGGTATGGTTAGAAAAGCTATAAAGGTAGGTATATTCGATGTTGGTAGGGCTAGAAAAATCAAATCGATGAGCGCGCTGGTCGGTGTAAGTCACGTTGGCGGCAAAGTCACTTTCGCCCAGTTCAACGGCCGTAAGAATATCGTTAAAACTGGGGTAATAGACGTATTCAATGGCTAAATTAAACTCGTCAGCCAATGAATCGAATAACACTCGACTGACTACATCGTCAGCTTCCATCGCAACACGATAGCCTTTACCTGAAGACGAAGGCATGGCAAAAGCCGAGCTAACGAGCAGCACAAACAGAGAGCAAAAGACGCTTAACCTAACCATAGCTTTTATAATAATTGCGGTTTACCGTTAGGGCATTGGCTCACTTGCTTGCTGTTTCTCTAAGTAAACTGTGCCACTGGTTGAACATAATGTGAACATATTGTCATATTTTTGTCACTAGGCCAACAAATGGCATGCTGTTTAGTTAGATTTCTTCGTGATGTTCGACACTTTGCAAAATATAGTCTGCAATCCATGCAGTACCCAACAAGCATAACCATACAACGAACACAGGATTCGGCACGTCAACATTTGGTGCTAGCACCAAAGCCGCAAAGCCTACTGAGGGTAATGTCCAACACAGCAGCTTACTCCAACGGAAGTTCTTTAGCTTCGCCAAGCTCTCCATTGCAGCCATGATGCCCACCACAGACAAAGCGAATAAAACGGCATAACCTAACTGCGCAATCCAAAGCGGCACGATGAGCAATAACGCCCACCAGCTATGTTGTTTGCTTGGTTGCCAGTAGCGTATAGACCACCAAACCGTTGCTATAGCCAGCGTTTGTATTACCGTCACCCACGCAGAACCTTCCAGTTTGCCTGCTGCTTGCGTGGTCATAATGCCCACCAATAGGGCCGACACAATCAAACCTATGGTCACCATCACCCCTAAATTGCTGCGATGAGAAAATACCACCATCAGCAAAGGGAAAAGTACCCATAAGCTGACCGAGAGCGTGATTGATTGATAAGGTAACGTTAGGCCGTAAATAGCCGAGGCCACTAAGAAAATGACAGTAGAAAAGCTGCGGCGAGGAATAAACCACAGAACCGGAATCAATACCGCCAGCAACGGTATATCGCCATCACTATGTCCGATCACTCTGGCGCAGATGACGGCCAAAATAGCAGCGATAAAAAACTGCAAAGTCGAAAACAGCATACCCTCTCCTTATCCCATCCTTGGAAACATCGAATTAGGGTGTTGACCTATTGCGCATTCATTGCACAATGTTCAGATTCATCTCAGTTTACTGAATCTTATCGTCAACACATCAAGTAAAAGTATGGACCAGTTTTTAGTGCAAATCTTTGCTGTAATTCACCAAATTCCACATGGAAAAGTCACAAGTTACGGTGAAATAGCAAAAATGGCGGGTTACCCCGGTTATGCGCGCCATGTGGGTAAAGCGTTAAGTCGTTTACCTGAAGGGGCAACCTTGCCATGGCATCGAGTCACCAATGCTCAAGGGCAGATCTCTTTGAAAGGGGATGATTTATTAAGGCAGAAAAGAGCGCTGATTGCGGAAGGCGTGCAAGTTAGCGCAGCAGGAAAAGTCTCGATGAAACAATATGGATGGCAACCTTAAGGCCATCACCATCCATATCTTTTAATCAGCCTGTGTTAATTAATGCTAATTAACGAACACCCACCAGCATCAAGTTGAATTCAGTCGTGTTGCTTGGATCAGTGATTGCAGGGTTAATTGTATCGGTAATGAAACGCAGTTTACCGTCTACTTCAATTCTCGCGCTTACACTGTAAGTATGATTGGGAATGATTGAGCTCGCGTCATACATCAGCTTAAAGTCAAATGGTACTTGCGCGCCATTAGTTTGAATGGTTTGCTCTGCGATCACTTTTGCAGGTGCATCTGCTAACGAAACGTCTTGCAGTTTTACCGTGATCACCGCGTTATCAGGTAACGCAATACGCTCACGATAGGCAACCGAACCGGAAATAGTTTGCAATTGAATACCTTGTTGAGATGAGTTTGATTGACAACCAATAAGCAGTGCGCCAAACAATACCGACATGGCCAACATCAGTGCTTTTTTCATAACGTGCCCCTTTATAAATTAGATAGTTATGAGCCTTTAAATCAATTATAGATACGGGGTTCACTAAAGTCATGCTGACACGCAAACTATTGACTCACTCTTGACTGTGTCAATTTTTAATGAGTATTTGCTCTATACTCAACCAAGTAAGGTAAAATGGATTTAGAATTTTTAATGGAATATCAAAACTATGAGTAAACCTCTAACCGAGCTACTAAGTTTATTACAGCTCGAAAAGCTAGAAGAAGGGCTCTATCGTGGCCAAAGCGAACACTTAGGATTACCGCAAGTGTATGGCGGCCAAGTGATTGGGCAAGCACTCTCAGCCGCTCGTTACACGGTAGACCCAGATCGCACCGTGCACTCATTTCACAGCTATTTTCTCTACCCTGGCGATCCTGAAAAAGCGATCATCTATGATGTAGAAAACCTGCGTGATGGCCGCAGTTTTAGCACGCGCCGCGTAAAAGCGATTCAAAATGGCCGCCCTATTTTCTACTTAACCGCTTCTTACCATGGTGATGCGCCGGGTTTTGAACATCAAAACACCATGCCTGATATTCCTGGACCAGAAAATTTTGCGTCAGAATCTCAACTGGCTGAACAAATCAAAGATTTCTTACCCGAGAAATTGCAGAAGACTTTCTGTGGTGAAAAATCCATTGAGATGCGCCCTGTTACCGTGGTTAACCCATTAAAACCACAAAAGGTTGAACCAAAGCAGTACCTTTGGATTAAAGCCAACGGCGAGATGCCAGATAACCAATTGATTCACCAATATCTATTGGCTTATGCATCTGACTGGGGCTTCTTAACCACGGCCTTGCACCCTCACGGGGTTTCATTGCTAACACCGAAATTCCAAGTCGCGACTATTGACCACTCAATCTGGTTCCATCGCCCATTTAAAATGGATGAATGGCTGCTGTACTCAATTGAAAGCCCAACGGCGAGCAATACTCGTGGCTTAGTACGTGGCGAAATTTACAACCGCAACGGTGATTTAGTCGCCTCTGCGGTGCAAGAAGGCGTAATGCGCTTTACCGGTTAAACTAACCACTTTATACAAGGGCTCTTAGAGCCCTTTTTTAGAGCGGCTCAACTAGCGCCCAATGGCAAAGCTGTGGTGTATTTCAGCGGCTCCATCGCGAAAGTTGACGTCACATTCGAAATACCCGCCACTGAGTTAACCAGCTTTTTGTAGAATTGGTCAAAGCATGGCATATCCTTGACCAACACTTTCATCATGTAGTCATACTCGCCCGCCATTCGATAGAACTCCATCACCTCAGGAAACTCAGAGACCGTTTCGACAAATTGGCTATACCACTCATGAGAGTGATCACTGGTTTTCACCATCACAAACGCAGTAAAGGAGAGATCAAGCTTATCAGGATTAAGCAGCGCCACCCTTTTTTGAATAATCCCCTGATCTTCTAGCTTTTTTAATCTTTTCCAGCACGGCGTGGTGGTCAAATTCACCGCTTCAGCCAACTCATTGAGTGACAAGGTAGCGTCATCTTGTAGCAAACTGAGTATCTTTCTGTCTGTTTTATCCAATTCCATTTCTCAATCACACCCAATAAGAGAATAATTTTCTCCATAATAGGGAAAACAAAGGCAAATTAGCAAAGGTTTTCTCTCCATTTATAGGTAGATTATTAACATAATAATTAATTGGAGAGAGTCTAATGTGTACTGACCATAACTGGATTAACAACGCTGTTCGTAAAATTGAAGCGGATTACCAACGCTCTGCGGATACCCACCTAATCAAATTAGATTTACCTAGCGTTGCCGGTATCGATATTTACCTGAAAGATGAAAGTACTCACCCAACAGGCTCTCTTAAACACCGCTTAGCTCGCTCGCTATTTTTGTACGCGATTTGTAATGGCTGGGTAGGCCCTGAAACGACCATCATCGAATCCTCTTCTGGCAGCACTGCGGTTTCTGAAGCCTACTTTGCACGTTTACTAGGTTTGCCATTTATTGCCGTAATGCCTAAATGCACCGCACGTAAGAAAATTGAGCAAATTGAGTTCTACGGCGGCCAAGCTCACCTTGTCGATCGCTCAGACCAAATTTACGCAGAATCGCACCGCCTAGCGAAAGAACTGAACGGTCATTACATGGATCAGTTTACCTACGCTGAGCGCGCAACCGACTGGCGCGGTAACAACAACATCGCCAATTCTATCTTCAGCCAAATGGAGCTAGAGGATCACCCTGTTCCTGCATGGGTGGTGATGAGCCCGGGTACTGGTGGTACTTCCGCAACCATCGGCCGCTTTATTCGTTACCAAAAACACGACACTAAACTGTGCGTGGTAGACCCTGAAAACTCAGTGTTCCATGACTACTTCAAAACTGGCAATGCCAACCTGACCGGTGATTGCGGCAGCAAGATTGAAGGTATCGGCCGTCCTCGTGTTGAGCCAAGTTTTATTCCGGGCGTTATCGACGAAATGCGCACCATTAAAGATGCGGCATCCGTAGCCACCGCACATTGGCTTGAGAAAATCCTTGGTAGAAAAGTGGGCGCATCCACCGGCACGAACCTCTATGGCGTACTCCAGCTAGCAAGCGAAATGAAAAAACGTGGCGAGACAGGCTCAATTGTCACATTGCTATGTGATAGTGGCGAACGCTACTTAGATACTTATTACAACCCTGAGTGGGTAGAAAATAACATCGGTGATTTACAGCCATATATGGCTAAGCTAGAAACCTTTGAAGCCACTGGCGAACTCAACGCCGATTAACCAATCTGAAAACTCATAAGGGAGTAAGTGAAGCCTGAAATCACTTACTCCCTTGCTCTCCTTGTCTCCTAATCCCAAACCACAAACACTCTACACTTCGCTAAACTTCCCGCCGATTAGCGGTGTACCGAGTCTAAAGGTACAGTTCGATCTCTTAGCTATCTTTTGTTATGTTATAACGTCAAATAAAACAAAGGATATATCACCGTGGCTCGCATTCCCGTTGTCATTTTGCACGGCTTTCTTGGTTCAGGAAAAACCACTCTTCTTCGCAGCATTATCACTCGCTCTAATGATGAGCATCCGGCCCCTTCTGTGTTAGTGAATGACATGAGTGAATTGGATGTTGATGGCGTGCTCATCGCCAATACTGATGCCGTCAATGAAGAACAAGGCAACTTTGTCACTATCAGTGGTGACAGTGTGAGTAGCCCAAATGGCGTTAAGCAACTGCACAAGAGCCTCAAAACCCTTGCCAGTCAAAAACCTGCGTGGATTTTGATAGAAACCTCGGGCAGCAGCCACCCTCTGCCATTAGTGGAATACTTCCAAGGCCAAAACAAATTCCGCCTGAGCAGTGTCATTACACTGGTTGATGCGACATGGCTAGCGCAAGACTTTAATGCTGGGAAATCGCTGCTCCCAAACTGGCAAAATAATCTTGCGCAAGATAAACGCGGAATAGAAAATTTGCTGGTTGAACAGATCATGTTCTCCAATCAAATATTGCTCACTAAAGCCGATCGATTAGATCCCCAGGCCATTCAAACCATAGGCCAAAGCATCCATCCAATTAACCCTTATGCCTCTATTACCAGTGTGAGTTGGGGTAATATTTCAGCGCAACACTTATTGCAAAACCAAGAATACAACTACCATCTTGTGGCGCAGCTCACCGAAGAATTAAGAGCGCAAGCCAACGCGCCATTGAATCTTTCAGGTAAAACGAATCAGAGAATTGTCGCCAAAGTACTTGAAGACGATCGCCCTTTTCACCCAGAAAGATTGTGGCAAGCCTGCCATCAGCACTTAACTAAAGGGGTATTTCGCAGCAAAGGTTTTTTTTGGTTGCCCACCAGAGATGATGTTTCATTACTTTGGAGCCAAACCAACGGCAGTGTTGGCTTAGAGGTGGTTGGCTTTTGGCGTGCCGCAGCATTAGAAGACGATGGACAAAACCTTACCCAAGCACAAAGACAAATTGTACAGCAGAAAATCGATAGTACAGACAGCCGTTTTGGCGATCGCCGCTGTAAGTTGACTGTTATCGGCCAGACCGACGAAGTAGATGGCTTTATTCAAGCTCTCAAAAAGTGTTTGCTCACCAAAAGTGAATTAGTGGATTGGCAAAATGGCAAACCTTTTGCCGACCCGTGGCCACAAAAAGTGGCGAAGTTAGTTAGCTAATAGCTGGAGCAGTCGTATATAGATAACACTATTTAATCGAGGCAAGAAGTAAATCCGTCGCCTCAATTGCGTGCTGCTCTATCTCAGCTTTGCTCATAGCAGCCAGTCCTAATAAAGCCCCCGAACGCGGGGCTAACAGCATACCTAGCCACAATTCTATTTTCCTCTCAGATCGCGTAAGACCAAATCGTTCGTCAAAGAATGTCTCTAGCACATGACGTGTGTCATTGGGACCAATACTCATAAAACTTTCCACCACTTCTGGAGCTTGTGCAGCCTCAGCTATCAATAATCTTTGCGTTGCGATGTGCTCCGCTGATAAATGAAATTGAACGAATTCAGTGGCAAACGTAATCAAAGCTTCACGCGCATCTTGTAGAGCTAAATGCTGAGAAGAACGGTCATTATAATTAGCGCCTATTTGCTGCAAAGTTTCATGAAAAAGCTGTATTTTCGAAGGAAAATAACGATAAAGCGTTTGTTTTGTTATCTTAGCTTGTGAAGCAATCCCGTCCATACTGGCTGCGCTATATCCCTCTGATAAGAATATCGATTTTGCCGAATCTAAAATCGCGCGCCTTTTCTTTTCTCTGTTTTGTTCAATTTTACTCATCATCAGCCTCAAATCATTAATCATACTTGTTAGTATGATTTTTATTGACAGAGTATCATTATAAAACCATACTCGCCAGTATGATTTTATAATGGAGAACTTTTATGACGACTCTTATTACCCGAGCTTTCGCCAACAACAACTACCGAACTCGTGGGTTTCTTATCGCTTTAATTGGAGCGTTACTCATGAGTATTGACCCCGTATTCATCCGTTTTGCTGGAGTAAGTGGCTTTGATACTGCTTTCTTGTTCGGCCTATTTAGCGCTATTTCAATGCCAGTGTTGCTTAAAGCAACCGATAAAAGAGGTATAAAACAGGCTGTCTTTCAAAGCGGTTGGCCCTTGTTGTTTGCAGGCATACTGATGCTTGGTAGTGCTTCAGGGCTTGTGTTCAGTATCAAAAATACTTCAATCGCCAACACCTTTATCATCCTAAGTGCATCACCTGCGATTGCCGCTATCTTTAGCTGGCTTATATTGCGAGAAAAAACCAGCCGCTCCACCATCGCAGCGATTGTCGCCGTTATGGTCGGGATCGGCATTGTCGTGTCAGGCTCAATGAGCTCAGGTCATTGGTTTGGCGATGCTCTCGCACTTTTTTCCGTTATTTGTCTTGGACTTATGTTTACCTTGCTACGCAAGTATCAACAAGTGAGCAGATTAGCGAGTGTTGGCTTCGGGGGACTTCTACTCGCCATCGTAATGGCGTTTTTTGCTGAGCCAAGCAGTTATAGCATCAGTACATGGGTCATTATGGGAGCGATGGGATTATTCAGCGCACCACTCGGTCGCGTAATGTCTATGGTCGCGACTCGCTATATCACAGCAGCAGAGGTTTCAATGACGTTGATGCTAGAAACAGTCCTCGCTCCTATCTGGGGATTTTTATTCTTTACTGAGATGCCAACACTGACCAGTGTGATCGGGGGCATAATTATTTTGATCACTATTTTGCTTTACACCCTTACATCAATGAAAGGCGAACAATAGGAGTAATTACATGAGAACAGAGATCACTTATATCGGGACTATCGCAACACCTTATACATCACTAACCCAATGCCCTAATAACATCGATGCGAGCGGTCCTAGTTGTCAAATCACGTTGTTTGACTCATATAAATCAGGCTTAGAGGGGCTCAAAACTGGTGAAGAAATTTTGGTTCTGTATTGGTTAGAGCAAGCGCAGCGAGATCAAATGGTTCAAGAAGGTAAGCAAGGGATAACCAAAGGAACTTTTGCACTGCGTTCCCCACACCGACCAAACCCAATAGGCGCGGCCGTATTATCAATCGAGTCGATCAATAATGGTTGTATCACGGTAAAAGGATTAGATTGCCTAGACGGAACGCCGGTCATAGATATTAAGCCCGCGATTAAAAAAGAATTGAGCGATTAAAGTAACGGAATCTACCCATACAAACATCAAAGAGGCAGCCATCGGCTGCCTCTTTGCTTACTTATCTTTCTGGCGCGCTTCAAATGCCGCCAATTGCTCTGGCGTTGCCTTAGGCTGATGGTTTTGTTTCCACTCATCATAAGTCATGCCGTAGACGCGCTCACGGGCGTCATCGATATCTAAATCTAAGCCTTGCTGCTCCGCTTCCGCTTTGTACCATTTACTAAAACAATTTCGGCAGAATCCTGCCAAAATCATCAAATCAATATTTTGCACATCTTTATTGTCATCAAGATGCGCTAACAAACGACGAAAAACCTGTGCATCTAGCTTGTCTTGTTGCTCTTGGGTTAGATTTTTATATTTAAAGTCAGCCACTTTACTTTCCTTTTTATAATGAGTTTTAAGCGAGTATAAACCAGCCATAAAAAAACGCCCAAGCATTCACTTGGGCGTTTTTAGCAATGTTAGGTAGGTAACAATTAACCTTGAATACCGACAATCAACCAAGGTGCATTTGGCACGGTTAGATCACGCTCTAGATGCCAGATGTCTTCGATATTTTCTTCAATACCTTCAACAGCATCACGGTAGCGGCCACTAAACTGCAAGCTAAGCTGCGCTTTATTGGCGTCGTAGTCAGCACGTACGATTTCCGCATCAACGTACATCACGTCAGTATGCTGGTCACCGCTTAGTTTTGCACGCTCATCTTTCAAGTCTTGGTATAGGCTTGGTGAAACGTATTCTTCAATCGTCTCAAGCTGATTGTGGTTCCACGCACCTTGCAAAATACGGTAGTGCTCACGCGAACCATTCACAAATGCCGCTTGGTCAAAACCCGGTGGGAAGTTGTGAGGTACATCAGTTTGCGAACCGAAGCCAAAACCGCCTTGGTTAGTATTTGGCTGCTGCTCGAAGTTGTGCACGTTTGGTTGCTCAAACTTAGGCGCATTACCACCAAAAGCTGGCTGTTGGCGTTGGTGCTGGTTCATACTACCTTGCTTCGCCCCGAGTAGCCCGCGCATCAGTTTAAAGATCACAAACGCGATCAAACCCATGATAAGAATATCCATAAACTGGATACCTTCAAACGCGCCACCGAAGAATGCAGCAAGTAGACCACCCGCCAATAGGCCGCCTAGAATACCGCCCGTCAAGCCTTTTTTGCTTGAGCTTGGTTTTGCTGTTTGGTCTTTACCGATGGTGTTGGTGTTTTGTTTTTGTTGTTTAGGTGCAGGCGCTGTCTTAAAGCTCTTGCCAAAAGACTTACCACCACCAAACTTTTTAGCTTCCGCTATAGGCGTAATGGCAACAGAGACCATCAATAACGCCACTAGAGAAAAAAGTCGTTTCATGTTTTTCCTTAGGGTACTTTACTTTCAATTTTAATATTAGCGCTCTCTATAGAAGATTGGAACAATCTATACTTGAATTCATGTATCAGAATATTGCAATTATGCTACTCGAGGCGGTTGACGCTAGTGGTAGTACCTCATTAGAATATTGAACATTGTTCTTTTAACTTAAGCTATTCATTTCCTAGATAACTATGGCACGTAGAAACGATCACACCCGCGAACAACTCATCGCACTGACTTTGAAGACGGTAAAAGAGTTTTTAGAAGATAACTCTTACCATGAGCTCAGCCTGCGGAAAATCGCCAATATGATTGGTTACGTTCCTAGTACCTTGGTGAATGTATTTGGCAACTACAATCTTTTGTTGCTGCATGCCGTCGCGCAAACCATCGATGAGCTTTCTGTTGAAGCGAAAAAAGTCGTGAATAAGAGCAAAGATCCAAAGACGGCTTTATATCAGTTAGCCTATCTTTATCATGAGTTTGCTCAGCGTCATCCTCATCGTTGGCAGTTGATCTTTGAGCACAATATGAATGGCGAAACGCTGCCTGAATGGCAAAGCGAGCGTATTGATAATATGACGGGGATGCTTGAAAGCTTACTGCGCGTGCTCGCACCACAGCGCTCTGATGCAGAGGTGCTGCAAGCGAGCCGTGTGTTGTGGTCTGGTGTTCATGGCATCACGCTACTGAGCGTAGATGACAAGTTCTTCGCCGCAGAACCAATTGATGGCAACCAGCTCATTGAGAACTTACTTTCAAACTATCTAGCCAACTGGTAACGCAAAAGGACATGCAATGCCACAGCAAAATCAAGCGTCGCTTTTAACTCAGAGACGCTTCTTACCCTACTTCATCACCCAGTTTTTTGGCGCATTCAACGACAATATTTTTAAAAACGTTCTCTTGTTGTTTGTCGCGTTCGCTGGCGCAGGGGCTTTGCCTGCCTCAAGTAATCTCTTTATAAACCTTGCTGCTGGCCTATTCATTTTACCCTTTTTCCTTTTCTCCGCTTCCGCAGGCGTATTAGCCGACAAATATGAGAAATCTTGGTTTATCCGCAAAGTGAAGTTGGCTGAAATTGGCATCATGTGTCTTGGTGCGATAGGTTTCTTGACCCAAAGCTACGTGATATTGCTGTTTCTACTCTTTTTAATGGGTACGCAATCGGCCTTCTTCGGCCCAGTCAAATATGCGCTATTGCCGCAGCAACTTAAACCTAAAGAGCTCGTACCGGGCAACGCGTTAGTTGAAACGGGCACCTTCTTGGCTATCTTGCTGGGTACACTAGGCGCAGGGGTGATTGCCTCTATTGATCATGCACGTTACGTGGCAGCAGGCAGCGTCGTTTTATTTGCTCTACTCGGCTACCTTGCCAGCCGCTCCATTCCAGAAGCGCCTGCCGCCGCACCAGACCTTAAATTCCGTTGGCAGCCTATTACTCAGACGAAACAGACGATTGCGATCGCCAAATCTGACCGCGTGATCTTCCAATCAATCATGGCAATTAGCTGGTTCTGGTTCTTGGGCGCGGCCTATCTAACTCAATTTCCTAACTTCACCAAAATTTATCTCAATGGCAATGAAAGTGCGGTTTCGTTTCTGCTCGCACTGTTTTCCGTGGGGATTGCGATAGGCTCATTGGCCTGCGATAAACTGTCTAACCACCGTATTGAAGTAGGCATAGTGCCATTAGGCAGTTTAGGCATCACCATCTTTGGTTGGTTAATGGCTCGTTCCGTGCCTGAAACCTTGCCGGAGTTTAGTAGCTTTATCGAATTCATCAGCCATCAACCACTTTGGCCGGTGTTCGCTTACCTGCTTTTATTAGGCGCTTCAGGTGGCGTGTTCATCGTACCTTTATACGCCATGATGCAACAACGCGCTAAAATCACACAGCGCGCGCAGGTTATCGCTGCGCTCAATATCTATAACTCACTATTTATGGTCGGTAGCGCAATACTCGGCATTATTTGTCTAAGTGTCATTGAACTGACCATTCCACAGTTGTTTGCGCTACTGGCTGCGCTCAACTTATTGGTGGCGGGTTACCTATTCCTTCAAGTGCCTATTTTTGTGGTGCGTTTTTTAATGTGGGTTGTAACTCACACCATGTACCGCGTTAATCACAAGAACTTACATCACTTGCCCGAGAAAGGCGGAGCTCTGATCGTATGTAACCATGTAAGCTACATGGATGCGCTACTGCTCAGTGCGGTATGTCCGAGGCTTATTCGCTTTGTAATGGAAGAAGAATACGCCAACTTGCCGCCGTTAAGGCGCTTCCTGAAACGCGCGGGCGTTATCCCAATCTCTGCCACACGAAGAGGCTCTATTCGCACCGCATTTTCCGAAGTCGAACAAGCACTCAATGAAGGACATATTGTGTGTATCTTCCCTGAAGGTAGGCTTACCTCGGATGGCGAGATGAACGAATTTATGCGCGGGATGGATATCATCTTACGCCGCAGTCCAGTGCCAGTAATTCCTATGGCACTAAAAGGGCTTTGGGGCAGTTATTTCAGCCGATACAAAGGCCGCGCATGTAAGGGCAGACCAAAACGATTCTGGTCAAAACTTGAAATTGAAGCTGGCGAACCTGTTGATCCCAAAAGCGCCACCACTTTGGTGATGCATGAAAAGGTATCAGCATTACGAGGCGATTGGCGCTAACAGCCCTACCCTTTTAGCTTATTAACTAAAGAGCGCCTGTTCAGTTTTTCTGAACAGGCGTTCAAAACATTCAGACTTACTGACCAACGCCGTTAGGCTAAAATAGCATTCTGTTTCGACACTTTTTTAATCCACCCATAATAATGAACAACTATAAACACTATTTCATTTTTGCACTGGCTCTTATCGCTTGTTTAACACCGTATGTTACTTCCCCAACCGCGCTTGTTATTGGTTTTTTACTCGCGACTTTAGGCTTAGTGCCTAGCGAATTAAACCTCGCCAAGATCACCAAAAAGCTACTCGCCTACTCCATTGTTGGCTTAGGTTTTGGTATTCACTTCGAGCAAGCGCTTGCCGTTACCTCTGATGGTATTGGCATCATCATCGCGACGATTTCGGGCACGTTAATCGTTGGTTGGTGGCTAACCAAAGCTCTTAAACTCGACCAAAAGTTGGGCTATTTAATTGCATCTGGCACGGCTATCTGTGGTGGCAGTGCGATTGCGGCTGTCTCTCCGGCGATTAAAGCTGAAGACGAACAAATTGGTTTAGCACTGGCAACTGTATTTGTGCTCAACTCTGTGGCGCTTTTTATCTTCCCAGTCATTGGCCACGCTCTAGGCTTAGATCAGCACACATTCGGTACTTGGGCAGCGATTGCTATTCATGATACGTCTTCGGTCGTTGGCGCGGCATCTGCGTATGGAGAAGAAGCGCTAACAACCGCTACTACTTTGAAGCTTGCACGTGCATTGTGGATTATCCCTGTCGCCTTTATTAGTGCGTTTATATTCCGCAATGATTCAAAGAAAATCACAATTCCTTATTTCATTCTTTTCTACTGTGCGGCAATCGGCATTAGTGATGCTTTGCCTCAGTTTGAAGCGGCATATCAGATCATTTTTGACTTAGCGAAGAAAACGCTAGTGGTATGTTTGTTCTTGATTGGCTGTGGTATTTCGGTAGGAAAACTGCGTTCAGCAGGCGCAAAGCCGCTGATGTATGGCGTCACTCTTTGGGTGCTTGTCTCAACGAGTTCGTTAGCTTGGTTAATGCTCGCTTAAAGTTCTTCCGGCTCAAACACCTCTTTGCGGCGCTTATGCTTACGATAAAGGATAACCGCCGCAGCAACGCAAACAAACGCGACTAATTCAGCGATGGAGCGATACAAACCTAGAGTTTGCGTCGCCACCACGATACTCAGCAACGCAATCACAATTAATGCTAACTTCACTTCTTATATCCTTATAAACAAGTTCACAATAGTTATTATGAATTATGGATATAAGAGTGAGAAATTCACTTTTGCTCTGTGATATAACTTTGAGTCACTAAAAACGACCTAAACCGGAACCCAATCCGTGTTTTCCGCCAGCCAGTTTTTTACATCTCGTCGCGAGAGTTTAATTCCGCCAGACAATAACTGCTGAGGTAGCTCTAGGTAAGCATCTGGGTGTTTAAAGTGCACGAGTTTGTCATCTAACCACTGATTGAGTTCACCCAACTCAAAATTTATATCACTACTGACAAGTGCAATTGGACGAGCGCCGTATTGGGAATTTTCCACTGCAACAACCATAACCTGTGATACATGAGGGTGCAGAGCAAGGGCTTGCTCGATCTCTTCACAATGAATGTTCTCGCCACCTGAAATAAACTGATTATCCGCGCGGCCGACAATGATGAGCTCGCCATGCTCTGACCAATGGCCGAGATCTTTACTATCAAACCAACCATTTGAATCAACAATCGGAGTCAGTGAACCTTGTTGGAAATAGCCACTGGCCAGCGTGTTACCGCCAACCCAAATTCGCCCCTCGCGAATATCTAATTGGCGCTGAGGCAAAACCTTCCCTGCGCTGTAGTTCGCGTCAATCCTTTTTACTGTTACCGTCGAGGCGGCTTCTGTCATGCCGTAGCCTAGCCATGTTTCAATGCCGCGTTGAGCCGCAGCCTGACTTAATGACAAATCGACGTGGCTACCACCTAGCAGCACATGAGTTAAAGACAATGCTTGCTTAGAAGCGAGTAAACGTTCTAGCTGAGTCGCGACCAGTGAAGCATGGCTAACTCCTTGGATGTCGGCCATAAGATCGCCCGTTCCGACCTTTAAACATGCTCCTACACTTAACCAGCGATGTACGATGGCTAAACCGGAAACATGATACATAGGCAAACTCAGCAACCAAGTATCGCTCTGGGTAAACTGAAACTGTTCCAACAAACCTTGCGCCGAGGCCTGATGCTGCGCGAATTGATGAGCGACGGCTTTAGGCGTGCCCGTCGATCCAGAGGTAAATACTATTGAGCACAACTGCTGCGGTGAAAATACGCCCGCAGCTTGATGCTCTAAACCAGATAGGTTTTCAAGACAGGTAAAATCGAGTTTGACGACGTTCCCGTTGACCACTGCGTTTAAGCAGATGGCATCATCCACAGTCCAAATCAACGCATGAGCACTGTCAGCGTATAAACGCTTGAGCTTATCGGTAAGCTTTTGCTTAGGCTCTGGCATGCTAAAAGCGCAGATTACCCCACTTTGAATACACGCCAAGTAAAGCAGCAATAACTGCTCACTGTTGCGACCCACACAAGTGACAACATCACCTTGCTTAATGCCTTGCTGTTTCAGCTGAGCGCTAAGATGGTCAATGCGAGATTGTAATTGCAACCAAGAGAGTGATTGGTGAGGAGTGATAACCGCGAGGGCATCTGGGCTCGTGCGAGCCCAGTTTTGTACAGGTGTGCTGACTGCCATTAAGCTTGCCAGATTAACGCTTGATCTGAGAGCTTGGCAACAGGCAGATCGCTGCCCGGCCACGGCACTTCAAGCTGAGAAGCAAACAGGCTATTGGTATCCAGTCCCGGTACTTCATCAGGCAATAACCATTTAGCTAAACGGGCTAATTGATTCAAGCCCAAGCTACTTTCGATGCTTGAGCTAATTACCGCTTTGATACCCATCGCTTTCGCTTGTTCAATGAGCGATGCACAGGTTTCTACCGAACCAATCAGCATCGGTTTAATTACGATGGTTTTCGCGCCGGTGAAATCGTTCAGTTTGAAATCTGGCTTACGCACTGCATGTTGCAGTGTTTCATCCCATGCGACTGCAATACCCGTATCGATGGCGAACGAAAAGCTATCGCCCGGCACTTTACAAGGCTCTTCGATGAACTCAATGCGCTGTCTAAACGACGGCGTCACGTAGCTAGCAAATTTCAGCGCTTTCTCTTTCGTCCATGCGCGGTTGGCATCAAGGCGCAATGTTAACTCTGGGATAGACTCTAAGAACAAGTTAACCACCATGCCATCACGAATCGGTTCATAAAGGCCAACTTTGATTTTGGCGACTTTTTTACCTTCCATGTTAAGCAGTTTTGGCAGCAGTTCATCTGGGTCACCACTACATAGAGGCGCAGAGTCATAGATACCCTCAGCAGGTAAACCTTGGTTCAACTCTAGCTGAGCCATGGATAAACCATAAGCGACTGATGGGTACATCTCACTTTGATCAAGCGTTTTGTTTTGTTGCCATGCACTTAAATGCTCGACCAATTGAGAATAGGCTTCTTCCATGGTTTCAGTGCTAAAACCTTGCAAAGGCGCAACTTCGGCACGGCCGATTTTGCCCTCTTCTGCGAGTTCGATAATGAACCCTTCGCGCTCCGTCAGGCGACGTTCGCGCAATATCACCCCGCTATCCATTGGCAGAGCGTATCGGTACAGTTTAGCTGACCTCATAATCTTTCTCTTTCACTCGTTGAAGGGACTCATAAAACGAACAGACAGCAATGATATAGACCCGATTTCATTCACTAAGATTCAATCTAATCTCAATTTATTTTCATTGCTGCTGCGAATCCTAATGATCTCTATGGGTTACGAGGGAATTTATTGAAATCAGGGCGACGCTTCTCGTTGAATGCGTTACGGCCTTCTTGGCCTTCTTCCGTCATGTAGAACATCATAGTCGCGTTACCCGCTAGCTCTTGCAGACCAGCTTGGCCGTCGCAATCCGCGTTCAGTGCGGCTTTCAAACAACGCAGTGCCATTGGGCTGTGCTGTAGCGTTTCACGACACCAACGAACCGTCTCATTCTCTAGGTCTTCTAGTGGTACAACTGTGTTTACTAAGCCCATATCTAGTGCTTCTTGCGCATCGTAGAAACGGCATAAGAACCAAATTTCGCGTGCTTTCTTCTGACCCACGATACGCGCCATGTAAGATGCGCCCCAGCCGCCATCGAACGAGCCCACTTTCGGGCCTGTTTGACCAAACTGTGCATTTTCAGCTGCGATGGTTAAATCACACATCATGTGAAGTACGTGGCCGCCGCCAACTGCCCAGCCTGCAACGGCTGCGATAACTGGTTTAGGACAAGTGCGAATTTGACGTTGGAAATCCAGTACGTTTAAGTGGTGAGTACCGCTATCATCTTGGTAGCCGCCGTAGTCGCCACGGATTTTTTGGTCACCGCCAGAGCAGAACGCATCTTCACCCAAACCGGTTAAGATAATCACACCCACTTGCTCATCATAGCGAGCATCTGCCAGTGCATTGATCATCTCTTTTACTGTTTGTGGACGAAACGCGTTACGTACCTGTGGACGTGCAATGGTGATTTTTGCGATGCCGTCTTCCGACTTGTGATAATGAATATCTTCAAATTGCTCGCTGCAATCTTGCCAGTTCACTGGTGCGTATAATTCTTGTTCTGAAATACCTACTGTTTTAGCCATGGTGATTCCTGTTTGTTTTAGCTATTCACTCGTCGAAATGAGTGCAAATTTGTTCTTTAATTTGGTGCGCAAATGCTTGAGGTTGTTCTTTATGTACATTATGTCCTGCATTTGCGATTTGACTGAAAGCTAAGCCACTGGCCTGTGCCATCTGGCTGAACTTATGATCCTTTGCGCCGCATATATAATGTAAATGCGTGCTGCTATCGCGTAATTGATTCAGCAAAAACGTTTGTTTCGCAAGTGATGTTGCTTGCAACATGTGCCCAATCGCCGGGCCTAGATTAGCACTGCGTAGCTGAATTAAAGTTTGTCTTTGCGCATGGTTTAATGAAGAAAATACCGCTTGGCGATACCAATCGTTCAATACCTGTTCAATTGGCTCAGATTTGAAACGGTTTGCCCAACGGCAATCGGTTTGCCAACGCTGCTGCTTTTCCTCTTCTGCCTGTAAACCAAAGTTACCGCCTTCAATTATCGCGAGTGGTATAGGCAATCCCTCAAAGGCATGATGAGCAATGCCATGCATTGCAATGCGCCCACCTAATGAGTAACCGATTAATACTATAGAAGAATTACCCTTTACTAGAGTAAGTAAAGTGTCAAAAATGAGCCGACAAACGTGAGCAAAATCGTCACATTGAATGTGTTTGCTTTGGCCATGGCCGGGTAAATCAAGGGTAATACACGGCCACTCAGGAAGGTTCTCGATACATGCTTGCCAATCGTAGCCATCACCTAACAAACCATGCAGAAACACCAATACTGGTGCTTCTGTCTGTGGGTCTTTCGGTGGATGATAGCTATAAGCGAGCATGTAACTGATTCAGTACCTGTTTAATTTGATTCGACGCTTGTTCCGGAGGTGTTTGCACCTCCAACAGTAATGCGCCACTGCCAGATAACAAATGTTGTTCTAGCTGCTGTTGATACTCTTGCCGAGTCGCCACCAATTGATAGCCAAGCTTAAACTGCTTTGCTGCGTGGCTAAAATCATAGCCATGAGGCATTTGATACAAAGCCTGCTTTTGCTGTTTAGGCACTGGCAGCAAATCAAAAATAGCGCCGCCATCGTTATTGGTTACCACAATCACAACTGGTGTTTGTTGCTCAGTGAACAACGCTAAAGAGTTCACATCATAAAGCAGTGACGTATCACCAATATACAACACACTTGGCTGTTGATTTGCTCTTACCACTCCTGCAGTTGTCGCCACTAAGCCATCAATGCCCGACGCTCCTCGGTTAGAGTAAACAGCTCGGCCATCAATTTGGGCAAACATATCGACCAAACGCACAAATAAACTGTTGCCTAAAAATAGCTGAGCTTTACTTGGTAATTGCTGCAACGTTAACGCGAGTTCTAACTCTGACAGAGACACATTTTCCGCACACACGTCTTTGGCAATATTCGCAACTCGCTGGCTTTGTCCTTTGAGAGAGTCTGCCCAACCCGCATTATCAATAACTAGATCGTAACTTCGCGCTATGTGCGTATCCAGCCAAGTTTCTAAGTCGCTCTGATGATGAATTTGTGGCAAGTGAGCTTGGTTGTTGCGTGATAACTGAGGACTCACGTAGTGGTACTCTGCGCCCTGTTCCACTGCACTGCACAGCCATTGGTTGAGGCGCTTTGAAACGATTCGAGAGCCAAGCTGAACCACAACTTGCGCTTCACTGAGATCATTTTTGGCCTTGGCATCTTGCAGCCAAATATCAAAATGGGCCCACTCACTGGTGCAGCCAGATTGTGCATCACACAGCAAAGGCCATCCTAAATACTTTGCTAGTTGCTGCGCTAATTTCGCCTGTTTGAGTTCCACACTGCCAACTACAAGTACGCCTTTGCGAGCCATCCAATTCAAGTCGATGTCGGATGCAAAGCTTGCCTGTGGCAGCACTTTGTTTACGTAAGGTTTTTGGCTCTCTCGCCAAGCTGATATCTGCGCTAAGTAATCTTGATAGATAGACTTATCTTGGTCGGAATAAAGCGGCTCAGGAAACGGACAATTAATATGCACCGTACTACCAAATTGCTGCTGGCGATACATCACATCATCAACAGATGTCAGCAACCAACGCAATGAAACTTGCGTGCTCGGTGTCGGCAGTTCGAGGCTTGCTGTGACATGCGAAGAGAAAATACCACTTTGCACTATGGCCTGATTAGCGCCGCAATCCACCAACTCTACAGGACGATCTGCGGTGAGCACCACCAGCTTTTCACCAGTTAGCTTAGCCTCTGCAATCGCGGGCAATAAGTTAGCGACCGCGGTGCCTGAAGTCACCACGATGGCTACCGGCTTGTGGCTCGCCTTGGCTAGCCCTAACGCCAGAAAACCTAAACCACGCTCATCAAAATGTGTATGAAGCGTCAGCTTTGTATTTTCTGCCGCTTCTAGAGTGAGCGGAGTAGAACGCGACCCCGGCGCCACACAAATTTGTTCAACGCCAAAACGCGTTAACTCTTCTAGCAGTGTTTGCGACCAAATTCGGTTTAATACCGCTTGGTCTGAAATTGGAGTTTGCTGAGCCATTAAGAGGCTACTCCTAACGGTGGATGATCGGTAATCAGCGACAACAACGTCGCCATCTTTTTATTCAGCTCTTGCCACTCATGTTCAGCCACAGAGCCCGGTACAATCCCCGCGCCTGCATACAAATGAACTTGTTCGTCAGCGACTTGCGCACTGCGAATCGCAACGCAAAACTCGGCTTTTTCATGGCTAATGTAACCCATAGAGCCAGCATACCAACTGCGCGCAAAAGGCTCATGCTGTTGAATAAAGGCCATCGACTCTTTTCTTGGTAGCCCTGCTACAGCCGCTGTCGGTTGCAGGCAGGACAGCAGCTGAACACCATTAACGCCTGCTTTGAGCTGCGCACGAATACTGCGTTTGAGGTGCTGTACTTTACGCAGGCGCACCAAGCGCACCTCTTGCTCAACTTCCACCACATCTGAATATGGCGTGAGGCGCTCTATAATGTCATCCACCACAAATTGGTTCTCATTGAGGTTTTTACTGTCTTGAGAAAGCCAATTCGCGAGCTTCATATCTTGGCTTGCACTGTCACCACGACCAATCGTACCCGCAAGTGCTTCGGTATAAAGCTCTGCGCCTAAGCGTTGATATAAGCGCTCAGGGGTCGAGCCTAAAAAGCAATGGGTATCATCAAGGGCTAACATAAAGTGAAAACTCTGATGATTATGTTCAATACTGGATTTGAGTAGTTGAGTGCCGCAAATCGCTGCGTCTAACTCAAGAGTTGTCTTACGCGCCAACACCACTTTTTTAAACGCTTGCTGCTCGATACCTGTAAGGGCTTGCTCGACCAATTGCGTCCATTGCGGCTGCTCTGGACTATGGCTCATCTGCTTAACGTGGGCAGACAAAGGCAATAAACTCGCGACCTGATGCTTCAAACTGCTCAAAGCATTAACGGCAAGTTGCTTATCGTGATGAAAGTTAACCGCCAAAGACCAACGCGTCTCTTCACGAATTAACTCTATTTGCGGTAAGAAAAAGAAAGATTCCGGACAATCGAGGTTTTTGTCGCTTTGACCATCAAAAGAGCGTCCACCCCAAATACGTTGCTCGCCACTAATACAGGCGTACGCAGGTGCAGGTTCAGTAAAAGTATGTAGTTGGCCTAATGCCACCACTTCTTCTTGGGTATCTCTTGATTGCCAATAAAACTTTGGAAACAAAGGCTGAGCTTGTAACCAATCAATGCACGCAAAATCAGGCTTTTGCGGTAGAACTTGAACCAGACGAGTTTCCCCGCCAATTGCATCCTTTACACGGTTAATCAGTTCGGTAATGGCTTGCTGGAAATATGACAAATAAACCTCGATGACAATCGATTTAGATGAGTAATCTAATTATACACTGCGTGCAGATCAAGATCGTAAGCAATCTTTTGCAGAATCCTGTGATTACGCCCAGATGGTAGTTGAACTAAAAAGCGCTAAAAGTCAGATTTATATTCTACCAAACCCCATTTTGGTGTACTTTAATAAAGAAATTCAATTATTTTTAGGTTTTACACAATGCAAAATATCGGGATGTCGTCAAAACTCGATAATGTCTGCTATGACATTAGAGGTCCTGTACTCAAACATGCTAAGCGCATGGAGGAAGAGGGGCATAAAATACTGAAACTAAATATTGGTAACCCCGCCCCATTTGGTTTTGACGCCCCAGATGAAATTTTGGTCGATGTGATTCGTAACTTGCCAACTTCGCAAGGTTACTGTGACTCAAAAGGCATTTACCCAGCGCGTAAAGCCGTGGTACAGCATTATCAAAAGAAAGGCATTCGCTCTTTAGATGTGGAAGATGTCTACATTGGTAACGGCGTGTCTGAGCTGATCGTGATGGCAATGCAAGCCCTGCTAAATAATGGCGATGAAATGCTTGTTCCTGCGCCTGACTACCCGCTATGGACAGCCTCTGTAGCGCTATCTGGCGGTAAAGCGGTGCATTACATCTGTGATGAGCAAGCAGACTGGTTCCCAGATCTCGATGACATTCGCAGCAAAATCACACCAAAAACACGCGGCATTGTGCTGATTAACCCAAACAACCCGACTGGCGCGGTATACAGCCGAGACTTCTTGTTGGAAGTGATCGAAATTGCTCGTCAGCACAAGCTAATTATCTTTGCTGATGAGATTTACGACAAAGTGCTGTACGACGGTGCAACTCACACCTCTGTGGCGACGCTTACTGACGATGTGTTGGTGATGACCTTCAATGGCCTATCTAAAGCCTACCGTGTTTGTGGCTTCCGTGGCGGTTGGATGTTTATGACTGGACCGAAGCATCAAGCGACAGGCTACATTGCCGGCTTAGAGATGCTGTCGTCGATGCGTTTGTGTGCCAACGTGCCAATGCAGCATGCGATTCAAACCGCATTGGGCGGTTATCAGAGTATCAATGAGCTGATCCTACCGGGTGGCCGCTTACTTGAGCAGCGCGACCGTGCTTGGGAACTGATCAACCAAATCCCAGGTGTATCGTGTGTGAAGCCTAAAGGTGCGATGTACCTATTCCCGAAAATTGATACGAAAAAGTACAAGATTCACGATGACCAAAAAATGGTGCTCGATTTCTTAGTACAAGAAAAAGTACTGCTAGTACAAGGGACTGGCTTCAACTGGCCTAAGCCGGATCACTTCCGCATTGTGACGTTGCCACACGTGGAAGACTTAGAAACCGCCATTGGCCGCTTTGAACGCTTCTTGTCGACATATAGCCAGTAGCAATTCAAACCTAAGTCTCTTATTCTTAAAGCAATCATCTGCAATCAGGTGGTTGCTTTTTTATTGATGGTGACTCAATAGGCCATTATCTTGAGACAAGATTTAAAGGGAAGGAAACAAGTCATGAAAGAGAGCCATTTTTTCGCTCATCTCGCTCGGATGAAACTAATACAGCGTTGGCCACTGATGCGCTCTGTCTCCACAGAGAACATCTCTGAGCACAGCCTACAAGTCGCCTTTGTTGCCCATGCCCTTGCTCTGATCAAAAACAAAAAGTTTGGTGGTAACGTCAACCCTGAACGTATCGCTATATTGGGCATGTACCATGACACCAGTGAAGTATTAACCGGTGATTTACCCACTCCGGTGAAATACTACAACCCAGAGATCGCCAAAGAATATAAGAAGATTGAAGCCGCCGCAGAGCAAAAATTGCTTTCCATGTTGCCAGAAGAGTTCCAAGAGGACTTTGCGCCTTATTTAGTCTCTCAATCGGCCCACAGTGAAGACGCAAAAATCGTTAAACAAGCGGATACCATCTGCGCCTATCTTAAATGTTTAGAAGAACTTAGCGCCGGAAATCACGAATATGCTTTGGCAAAAAAACGCCTTGATATCACCTTAAAAGAGCGTCATACCCCAGAAATGGACTATTTTCTTAATACTTTTGCGCCAAGCTTTGAACTATCACTAGACGAAATCAGCTAACACACTGTATGGTAATGAAATAAGTTGAACATATCCGGATAAATTCCTCTTCGGAAAATACAGGTGAGTGAATATTTCTAATTACTGATTGTTGGTTGGCCCAAGTTAAGGAGTGCGCGTATGACTTTTGATCTCAGCCCAATGTGGCAAAGCCGTCATGACGATGAGCATAAAATCCGCCGCGATGACCATCGCAGCCCTTATCAACGCGATAGAGCCCGCATTCTCCACTCCGCGGCATTTCGTCGCCTCCAAGCGAAAACTCAAATACACGGCACCAGCATCGATGATTTCCACCGAACCCGACTGACTCACTCACTGGAAGCAGCCCAACTAGGCACGGGAATCGTCGCCCAAATCAAAAAGAAGCAACCTGAATTTCGTAGTTTACTGCCTACCGATAGCCTGATCGATTCTATCTGTCTCGCGCATGATATCGGCCACCCGCCTTATGGTCATGGTGGTGAAATCGCACTCAATTATATGATGCGTGACCATGGCGGTTTTGAAGGCAACGCGCAAACCTTCCGCATCGTAACGAAACTCGAGCCTTATACCGAAAACTTCGGAATGAACCTTGTGCGCCGCACCCTACTCGGCTTAATCAAATATCCTGCGCTTATTAGTGCTACGCAAGCTAAACAGCGCGCAGAGCCTGTCTCCCATCAAAGAAAGTTACGTGCTCACGATTGGACTCCGGCGAAAGGCATTTACGATTGTGACTCAGCATTATTTGACTGGATCTTACAACCACTCACCGATGGGGAAAAACAGGTTTTCTCCCAGATGCGTGACGAGCAGCTTAGCCCTGAACAACACAGTAAAACGCGTTATAAATCCTTAGACTGCTCAATTATGGAGCTAGCTGATGACATCGCCTACGGCGTGCACGATTTAGAAGATGCGATTGTGTTAGGCATGGTGAATCGCCACCAATGGTTGGAAGCGGCAGCCAGCCAATTGGCAGAATGTGGTGACCCATGGTTTGAAAAGCACATCGCTTCAGTCAATGAAATGTTGTTTGCTGGTACACACTACCAACGCAAAGATGCGATTGGCGGCATGGTTAATGCCCTGCTGACCAGTATTTCCATTAAACCCGTCGATGCCCCATTTGATTCTAAACTACTGGCGTTCAATGCCTACTTAGAGCCAAGCATGGCCAAAGCGTTAGAAATTCTAAAACGCTTTGTGAGTCAATATGTGATTCAAGCGCCGCACGTACAGGTGATGGAATACAAGGGTCAACAAATCATCATGGATATCTTTGAAGCCATGAGTGCTGACCCAATGCGCCTATTGCCATTAGAAGTGAGAACAGATTGGCGTAATGCCAAAGATGAAGCCGCGCAGATGCGGGTGATTGCAGATTACATCTCATCCATTACCGATGGTCATGCTAAGCGCCTCCACCAGCAACTGTTTTCTCCGCTGTAAAGCTAGGGGAAGAGACTATTGGCGGTAGTTTTTCTCAAACACGCCCGCTGGCATTTGAGCAATTTGAAACTCTATCATTTGTTCAAATGCCACCAGTAAGGGTGAAAAGTCGCGTTCTGGCTCAAGGCCTTGCAAAACATAATAGCCCGCTTCAACGGTAGAAAGTGAATTGTCACTTGGCGCTTTGCGAATCCGATAGTTTCCTTTCAAATCATTCGGCAGTTTCACTTGCGCTAACGAATGTAGATTGGTTGAAAGCTGCCACATTTTGAAGGCTTTCTTCCACGTGCCATCTAACAAAATAACCCGATACTTTTGCTTGGTTGATGTCGATTGGCTTTCAAGCTGAATCAACTCTATCGCCTGCTCACCCGGGTACAAAACAAAATGACGATAATCACTCTCTGACAATAGCTGATTTAGCTGCGAATGGTCGGTAAAGTTCTCACCGACAAAACAATAACTGTTTGACAAACAAAGGGTAAGAATGCGAGCTGTCCCCATAGGGCGCTTTGCTTCACTTGGATGTTGGAGGATGATTAACTCGACGTTCGATGGTAGGCTTTGTACCCACTGACAAATACACGCTTTGAGTGATTTTCCACATTGAGAACAATAACGAGACATGGCTGGCAATTAATCTTTAGTTTGTTAGCGGTAAGTGCAGTCTGCTTTGCGTTGCAGTTTGAACCCTTGGCATCCGTGGCCAACTGGCAAGCGGACCTTATCCCACAAGGGCAGTGGTTGCGCATCCTAACAGGAAACTTCACTCATACCAACTTTAACCACTTAGCGATGAATCTTGCCGCGCTGTGGATCATCACTTTCATTTTTAAACCGAGTGTTCGATCACTACTGGCTTTATTGGTATTCGTTAGTTTAGGCGTAGGCATCGGCATTCTTTATACTAATATTCAGAGCTACGTTGGGCTGTCGGGCACGTTACATGGCTTGTTCGCTTACTACGCACTCAGAGAGGCCTTGCAAGGTCGAGCATCTAGCTGGTTACTGGTAATTGGCGTGGTAGCAAAAGTGGTATGGGAACTTGTTTATGGCCCTTCAGCCTCTACGGCCGAGCTGATTCAAGCGCGAGTGGCGATTGAAGCTCACTTGTGCGGTGTGGTCAGTGGCTTAATATTCGCACTCGTCTCATATCCGCTTTACAAAAGTGGACGCTAAGTCGCACTCCCTAATCTATTGATTTTCGGCCAAACTAAAACACTGATATTCTTCGTTTATAAACATCTTGTTGCACAGTATAAATTATGACCACCACCGCTCAGCGTCGCGACGCCATTTTGCAATACATACAAACCAATCAAAAAGGCGATGTGAACTACTTTTCCCAGCTGTATGACGTTTCAGAAGTGACCATCCGTAGCGATCTTAACTTCCTTGAAAAGAAAGGCTGTGTAACTCGTTGCTACGGCGGCGCGCTGATCAATAATCAATTTGCGTTTGAGCGCCCACTCAACGATAAAAAGCAAATACACTCCAGTATCAAAGCCAAACTTGGCCAATACGCTGCTTCGCTCATACAAGATGGTGATCGCATCATTCTCGATTCAGGCTCGACCACTGAGCAAATTGCCCATCACCTGCACGAGAAACGTGATTTGACCGTAATGACCAACGGGATCAACATCGCTTATCACCTTGCAAATCAAGATGAGGTCGAGGTGATGGTCACCGGCGGCATGATGCGTAAGAACTCATACTCTTTGCACGGTTCAGGTGGTGAAGAGCTCTTATCAGGCTTTCGATTTAATACGCTATTTTTAGGCGTGGATGGCTTTGATAAACAAACTGGCGTCACGACCCCGCATCAAGGGGAAGCGGATATTAACCGTAAAATGGTTGAAGCCGCCCAAACCGTTATCGCGATCACCGACTCTTCTAAATTTAATCGCCAAAGCTTTTGCTTGATTGCTCGCCCTGAGCAACTCGATATGTTGATTACAGATGGCGGCATTCCACAAGATTACCTCGATCATCTAACCGCGCTTGGCGTAGATGTTCGAATTGTTGATGTCTCATAGACCAATCTCACTACACCTCTTATTTCGCTTTTTATCGCGATCATCTACTGACTGGTTTCAACTGAATGAATAGTCGCTTGGTCGCGATTATTCTTCATTTCACCCTGCACAAATTTTACTCACTTGTTCAAAGTGTGATCTCGCGCAGGTGACATTCCGAAACCCCTACTTTCATTGCCACAATTTTCCCTCTTTCACTTTCAATTTAACACTTGTCAGCAAAATAGCGGCTTTCAATTCATAACACACCACAAAAACCGAAAGACTGACCTTTCACTTTAATGAGAACGAAAGGGTTTTTGGGCAAAAACCGAAAGACAATAGGGTGTGATCTAACTTTCACTTTTGTTTTGTTTGCCCTGCTTTAATACCAATCAAAAGAAATCGAAACATTTCTAAGAACAAATGAAATGTAACGAAAGAGGAATTGGTAATGACCAGTGCAGAACGAAGACAAAAGATAATGGCGCATATTCGCACTCATGGCTCAGGCCGTGTGGATGAGTTTGTCGACCAATTTAATGTGTCTGCGGTAACCATTCGTCATGATCTGAATTTACTTGAGAAAGAAGGCTGCGTATTCCGCTGCTACGGCGGCGCTAGTTTGAACCCAAACTTCGCATTCGATCAGCCTCTTTACCGCAAAGATCAAATCAACCGCAACGCCAAACAGAGCATTGCCTTGGCCGCAGCCAAACTAGTGAAAGACGGCGAAGCTATCATCCTAGATTCCGGCTCTACCATCGGTTTAATGCCTCAGTACCTGAGTGACAAGCAGCAACTGGTAGTAATGACCAACGCACTCAACACCGCTTACCAACTCAGCGGCAATGAAAACATCGATTTACATGTCGTGGGCGGCACATTACGCAGAGCTTCTTGCTCTCTGATTGGTCACCACGGTGAACAGCAAGTTCGCTCTTACCTATTCGACAAACTTTTCTTAGGGGTCGATGGCTTCGACCTCAAAGCGGGTATCACCACACCAGACAACCATGAAGCACAAATCAACCGCGCCATGTGCGAGGTTGCGCATCAAGTTATCGCGGTAACGGACTCAAGCAAATTTGGCCGCAAAAGCTTTTGCATGATTCGTGCGGCCAACCAAATTGATGTGCTAGTCACCGACAGCAATATCCCGCACAGCACGCACCAAGCCTTACTCGACATGGGTGTCGAAGTGATTCTCGCAGACCAAACCATTAATTAGGGACCACCATGAAATCTTTACAATCACTGATTGAGCAGCACAAACAAGGACAAGCAACTGGCATTTACTCAGTTTGCTCTGCGCACCCATTAGTGCTCGAAGCGGCGCTTAAACAAGCCGCACAAGATAACCAGTTGGTGCTGATTGAAGCAACCTCAAACCAAGTGAATCAATTTGGTGGCTACACAGGCATGACGCCACAAGACTTTGCTAAGCACGTATACCAGCTTGCAGAGCAACTTAATTTTCCTACTGAGCGCATTGTACTTGGTGGCGACCACCTTGGCCCAAACTGTTGGCAGAACCTACCTGCAAAACAGGCCATGGAATACTCAGCAACGATGATTCATGACTATGTCACAGCTGGGTTTAACAAGATTCACCTTGATTGCTCAATGTCTTGCGCTGACGACGAAACGCCACTTAGTGAAGAAGTGATGGCCGAGCGCGCGGCGCAGCTTTGTTTAGTTGCTGAAGACGCATGGCATCAATCTGGTGGCCAAGCCCCTTTATACGTCATCGGTACAGAAGTGCCGACACCGGGCGGTGCGCTTGAATCTCTGGAAGACGAAGGGCTAGAACTCACCAAACCTGACGAAGCATTAGCCACACTAGATGCCCATCACCAAGCTTTTAGTGACCTAGGTTTAGGTTACGTTTGGCCACGTGTGATTGGCCTTGTGGTTCAACCAGGTGTCGAGTTCGACCATCACTCCATTCACCACTACCAAAGCAGCCAAGCGCAAGCGCTGAGCAAAATCATCAAGGGTCAGCCTCACTTAGTATTCGAGGCGCATTCGACCGATTACCAAAATCCAACCGCGTACCACGAGTTGGTAAAAGACCACTTCGCGATTTTGAAAGTCGGCCCAGCACTCACCTTCGCACTGCGTGAAGCACTATATGGCCTAGATCGCGCTGAGCTGGAATGGCTAGGTAGCCACGATGCTTCTCACCTGCGTGACACCGTCGAGCAAGTGATGCGTGAAGAACCGGATTACTGGCGCTCGCACTACCTAAGCAAAGGCCACCAGCAATTTCTCGATTGCAGCTACAGCCTAAGTGACCGCATTCGTTACTACTGGACACATCCAGAAGTTCAAAAAGCGCAGCGCACGCTGTTTAACAACCTTGCTGCGAACCCATTGCCGCTGACTCTGCTTAGCCAATATCTACCGAATCAAGCGAAAGCGATTTTCCAAAACCAAATTCAGAATCAACCTGCTGACATTGTAATTCACAAGATCATGGAAGTGACCGAGGTCTATTCCGATGCCTGTTATTCAAATGCAGTAGCGTGTAAGGAGACCATCTAATGACCACGTTTTTAGGCTACCAAGCCGAATGGCTTGAGCAACGAGGCGGTATTCATACTGCTCAAGAAATCAATCATCAACCGCGCTTGTGGCGCAACCTTGCTGACATATTGGAAAGCCAGTTTGAATCTGCTAACGCGTTCTTATCGCCACTATTAGCACGCAAAGAGCTGCGCATCATTCTAACCGGTGCTGGCACTTCCGCTTTTGTGGGTGACGCGGCTGCGCCATTTATCCAAGCGGGATTGAACTTCCAAGTCGAGTCTATTCCAACTACGGATTTAGTTTCTAACCCAGAGCAGTACCTAGACCCTAAGCGCCCGACTTTGTTGGTCTCTTATGCTCGCTCAGGCAACAGCCCTGAAAGTGTGGCAGCGGTTGAGCTAGTGGATCAGTTAATCCCTGAAAGCTTCCACCTGTTTTTAACCTGTAACAGCGACGGTGCTCTATCTCGCTACTCAGACAAAGCCAGCAACGCATACTGCATGCTGATGCCAGAAGGCTCAAACGATAAAAGCTTTGCCATGACATCCAGCTTTAGCTGCATGTTGATGTCGTCTTTAACGTTGCTAGGCGGTGAAACCCCAAGCCAATGGCGCGGCCAAATCGAAGCCATCGCAGAGCTATGTGAAAGCAAGTTGTCACAATGGCAAAGCAACATTAAACAGCTGGCTAGCCAACCTTATGAACGCCTAATCGTGCTTGGCAGCGGCGGCTTTGCTGGCCTTGCTCGAGAAGCCTCATTGAAATCTTTAGAGCTAAGCGCAGGCAAAGTGATGACCGCATTTGACTCATCATTAGGTTTTCGCCACGGGCCTAAATTCACCATCAATGACAAAGCGCTAGTAATTCAACTTTTCTCTAGCGATGCATACACCCGTCAATACGACATGGACCTGTTCAATGAGATTCGCCGTGACCAGCAAGCCCTTGGCCATATTGCCATTACTGAAGGCGCGCTAGATAGCGACAACGTATTTGAGCTAGGCCAACTCAACCTAGGCGATGCATGGCTTTGCTTCCCATACATTTTGTTCTGCCAAATGTTGGCATTTGAAAAATCACTCCAGCTTGGATTTGGTCCTGACAACCCATGCCCAACTGGCGAAGTAAACCGCGTGGTGCAAGGTGTCACCATCTATCCATTTAACAAATAACGCTACCCATTAATAAGCATCAATTAATTAAGCAATTGAATTTTAGAAGGAAACTAACATGCCAAATATCGTTTTAAGTCGTATTGATGAGCGTCTAGTTCACGGCCAAGTCGGTGTTCAGTGGGTAGGTTTTGCAGACGCAAACATCGTTGTTGTGGTTAACGATGAAGTCGCGGAAGACTCCATCCAACAAAACCTAATGGAAATGGTGCTGGCTGACGGTATCGCGATTCGTTTTTGGACGGTACAAAAAACCATCGACACCATTCACAAAGCCTCTGATCGCCAACGCATCCTACTGGTGTGTCGTACACCAAAAGATTTTCGTCAACTGGTAGATGGCGGCGTGCCAATTACCAACATCAACGTAGGCAACATGCACTACGTGGAAGGCAAAAAACAGATTTCTAAGACCGTTTCGGTGGATGCCGCAGACGTCGAGGAATTTGAAAAACTAAAAGCGCTGGGGGTGAACTGCACCATTCAAGGTGTGCCTACAGAAAGCGCAACCGACCTCTTTACTCTTATCTGATAATAAAGGACAAACATCATGGAAATAGGACTCTTACAGGCGTTGATGCTCGGCATCCTAGCCTTCTTTGCAGGCCTTGACTTGTTCAACGGCCTCACCCACTTCCACCGCCCTGTGGTACTTGGCCCGCTGGTCGGCCTCATCTTAGGCGACCTGCAAACCGGTATTCTGGTTGGTGGTACGTTAGAGCTAATCTGGATGGGCCTTGCCCCTCTTGCAGGCGCTCAGCCACCAAACGTAATCATCGGTACTATCGTAGGTACGACCTTCGCAATCACCACCAAAGTTGAGCCAAACGTGGCGGTGGGTGTCGCTGTACCTTTCGCGGTCGCGGTGCAAATGGGTATCACACTACTGTTCTCAGCGATGTCTGCTGTGATGTCGAAATGTGATGACTTTGCTCGTAATGCAGATACCGACGGTATCGAGCGCGTTAACTACTTCGCACTGGCGGTACTTGGCACTTTCTACTTCCTATGTGCCTTCCTACCAATCTACCTAGGTGCCGAGCACGCTGGTGCAATGGTTCAAGCGCTGCCTAAAGAGCTTATCGACGGCCTAGGTGTTGCCGGCGGCATCATGCCAGCCATTGGTTTCGCGGTACTGATGAAAATCATGATGAAGAATGCCTACATCCCTTACTTCATCCTTGGCTTTGTTGCCGCAGCTTGGATTGAACTGCCAATCCTAGCCATTGCTGCCGCTGCAACCGCTATGGCAATCATCGACTTTATGCGCAAAACCGAACCTACCCCTGCAACTGCACCAGCTGAGGACTTTGAAGATGGAATCTAATGTAAGCAATGAGCTTGACCTTCGCGGCCAAAACACTGAGGTGCAACCTGCTCCAGGTGTAGCGCAAGACGAGTACGAAAACAAAGAGATTGGTGCTGAGCTAACCAAAGCTGACATCAACAAAATGGCTTGGCGTTCGCTGTTGCTGCAAGCGTCATTTAACTTCGAACGTATGCAGGCTTCTGGTTGGCTCTATGGCCTACTGCCTGCTCTGAAGAAAATCCACACCAACAAGGCTGACCTTTCGAAAGCGATGCAAGGCCACATGGGGTTCTTCAACACGCACCCATTCTTGGTGACCTTCGTAATGGGTATCGTGCTGGCGATGGAGCGTTCTAAACAAAACATCAACAGTATTCAGAGCACCAAAATCGCAGTCGGTGCCCCTATGGGCGGTATCGGTGATGCCATGTTCTGGCTAACCCTACTTCCTATCTGTGGTGGTATCGGTGCCGACCTAGCATTGCAAGGCTCCATCATGGGTGCAGTGTTCTTCTTCGTGCTGTTTAACGCGGTTCACTTTGGTCTTCGCTTTGGCTTAGCGCACTACGCCTACCGCATGGGTGTTCAAGCTATCCCTGTGATTAAAGCTAACACCAAGAAGGTCGGTCACGCCGCTTCAATGGTCGGTATGACAGTTATCGGTGCATTAGTTGCGACATACGTTCGCCTATCCACCACAGCGGAAATCACCGCGGGTGATGCAGTCGTAAAACTGCAAGCTGACGTTATCGACAAGCTTATGCCAGCCTTCTTACCACTGGTTTACACCCTAGCAATGTATGCACTAGTGAAACGCGGCTGGAGCCCACTAAAACTGATCGGTATTACCGTGACTCTAGGCATTGTTGGCCGCTTTATGGGCTTCCTATAAACACCGAGTAACACCAATAAAACGGGGCTGGTACGCCAGCCCCACAAAAGGAACAACACATGATTTCAGTAATTTTGTCTGGCCACGGTGGCTTTGCTTCAGGTATCGCAAAAGCGATTCATCAAGTGATTGGTGAGCAGCCTCAGTTCAAGTTCATCGATTTTCCGGAAGAAGCGACGACACCACAACTTGAAGCGTCGATGCGCAGTGCCATTGAAGAGATTGACTCGGGTGACGGCATCGTTTTTCTCACTGATTTATTGGGCGGAACACCGTTTCGCACCGCATCACTGCTAAGCCAAGAGCGTAGCGATATTGAAGTAGTGACAGGCACTAACCTGCAAATGGCGGCTGAAATGCTGTTAGAGCGCGACGAACTCCAACTGATTGAGTTTCGTGACCAAGCGGTTGAATGTGCGCACCGAGGCATTACCTCTCTTGCAGCAGAAATGGCATGTAAAGCTGAACAAACAGCAACGGTAGAAGAAGATGGCATCTGATCTACAACACTATCGTGCAGAGCGAGTGCTACACGGCAATCAATGGCTCAATGATGCCATTGTTAGTGTCGATGGCCACGGCTTGATTGCGGCAATTCGCCCTTTTGATAGCACGATTGACCAAGACTACACCGACTTAGGCAAAGTGAGCCTAATGCCGGGGCTGATTGACTCACACGTTCATGGCGCAAATGGCTGCGATGTGATGGATGCAAGCCACGATAGCCTAAATACCATGTCGAACTTTTTCGCCAGCAAAGGCGTGACTGCATTTGTTCCCACCACAGTAACCGCGCCGGTAGCAAAAATCCGTGCGGCGCTAAAACAAGTCGCGCAAAGCAAAAAAATGGGAGTGGCAGGTGCCGAGATTTTAGGCGCGTATTTAGAAGGGCCTTACTTCACTGAGAAGAACAAAGGCGCTCACCCAACAGAATGGTTTCGTGAGTTATCAACTGAAGAGTTAGAAAACTGGATTTCTTATTGCGATAACCAACTTATCACCGTGGCATTAGCCCCTGAAAAACCGGGCGCATTGGAAGCGATTCGCTACCTACGCTCACAAGGCATCAAAATCATGCTTGGCCATACTGACGCCAGCCATGACCAAGTGAAAAACGCATTAAATGCTGGCGCAAATGGCATTGTCCACTGTTACAACGGTATGCGTGGTCTTCATCACCGAGACCCGGGCGTTGTTGGCGCTGGCTTAGTTCACCCAAATTGTTATGTGGAAATGATTGCCGATGGCCATCACGTACACCCAACCGCGATAGATGTCGCGCATCGCTGCTGCTCATCTCGCTTAACCCTTATCACGGATTCAATGTGCGCGGCAGGTATGCCTGATGGTCAATACGTGCTGGGCGAATACACCGTCACGATGAAAGACGGTGTGGTTATGACGGACTCTGGCAGCTTAGCTGGCAGCACTCTGACTCTAAATAACGCCGTCACTAACTTGCAGCAATGGCTTAATTTACCGCTTGAACAAGCATGGCTCATGGCTTCTTTAACGCCTGCTCAATCTCTCGGTATTCAACATCAACTCGGCACTTTAGAAGTGGGCAAACGCGCTTCTATGGTGGCTATTCATTCTGATTTCTCAATTGATAAAACTTGGGTGAACGGGCGTCTGGTATTCGATGCAGTTGCTACGCCCAACCAGGAGGCTTTATGTATCTAATTTCTTCTCGTGAAATGCTTAAACGTGCACAACTAGGTGGCTATGCGGTACCCGCTTTCAACATTCACAACCTTGAAACAGTGCAAGTTATCGTTGAAACCGCTTCTGAAATGGGCTCGCCAGTTATCTTAGCGGGTACGCCGGGCACTTATGATTACGCAGGCACTGATTACCTAATCAGCATCTGTAAAGAGGCAGCACATAAACACTCTATGCCGCTTGTACTGCATCTTGACCATCACGAAGACCTGCAAGACATCCGCACTAAGGTAGAGCATGGTATTCGCTCAGTGATGATTGATGGTTCTCACCACGCATTTGATCAAAACATTGAGATTGTCCGCTCAGTCGTACAGCACTGCAACCGTTACGACGCCAGTGTTGAAGCTGAACTAGGCCGTCTTGGCGGCCAAGAGGATGACCTGATTGTGGATAGTGCCGATGCCTTTATGACCGACCCAGCATCCGCTGCGGAGTTTGTTCGTCGCACTGGTATCGACTCTCTTGCGGTAGCGATTGGTACCGCTCACGGCATGTACAAGTCTGAACCAAAACTCGATTTTGATCGCTTAGAGAAGATTCGCTCTTTAGTTGATATTCCTTTGGTCCTTCATGGCGCATCTGGTGTGCCTGATGAGATGGTCAAACGCAGCATCGATTTAGGTGTATGCAAAGTGAACATCGCCACTGAACTAAAAATTGCCTTCTCAGATGCGGTGAAACAGCACTTCAGCGAAAACCCAGGCGCTAATGACCCGCGTAAATACATTACTCCGGGCAAAGCAGCGATGAAGCAAGTTGTTATAGATAAGATCCGCATGTGCGGAAGTGAAGGTAAAGCTTAAACATTTATACCCGAGGTTGCGGCAGCACCGATTTGGTATAGGTAACACCCACCCCCTATAGGTGTTATTCAGGGAGCCCTAGTCAGGCTCCCTTTTTTCGGTCTAATGTCTTGTTATATGCGATCGGTACTGATTGAAATGGCATAAAAAAAGCAAGGCTCAAGGCCTTGCTCTTTCACTATCCATTAAGCTTTTACTAGCTTAAACAATCGGGCGTTGACCACGATCGGCTAGCTTCATCAATACGTTATCTGCTGCTTCACCCACAAGGCCTGCAAGCTTAGAAGTGATTTTCTTCTTCTCTACGTAATGAATCGCCAATACGGTCTTATCTTTACACGCTTCAACAACAAGATCGTCTGAGGTTTTGATTTCATCAACCAAACCCAACTTGTGTGCTTGAGTACCAAACCAGTGCTCACCCGTTGCCACATTTTCCAGATCGAGCTCTGGTCGACGCTCACGAATGAAGTCTTTGAACAGTACGTGCGTCTCTTCTAGCTCTTGTTTGAACTTATCACGCGCTTTGTCGGTATTTTCACCAAACATGGTTAGGGTTCGTTTGTACTCACCCGCAGTCAGCTGTTCATACTCAATATCGTATTTTTTCAATACTTTATTAAAGTTTGGTAGCTGCGCAATCACACCGATTGAGCCCACAATAGCAAAAGGTGCAGAAACAATTTTATCGGCAATACATGCCATCATGTAGCCGCCACTTGCTGCCACTTTATCCACTGAAATCGTCAATGGCAGACCCGCCGCTTTTAGGCGATCAAGCTGCGATGATGCCAAGCCATAGCCATGTACCATACCGCCGCCTGATTCAAGGCGAAGTAGCACTTCATCACCGTCACGCGCTACCGCAAGCACTGCGGTCACTTCTTCACGCAATGACGCTACTTCTTTGGCATCAATGCTGCCTTTGAAATCCAATACAAACAGATGAGGTTCGCGTTTAGAATCTAACTCGCCCTCTTTCGCTGCTTGCTTGATCTCTTTTTCGCGCGCTTTGTTTTTCTCTTTCTCTTGTTTCTTCTCAGCTTTATCGCGAGCTTTAATGAAAGAGTCATCATGCAAGTGGTGCTCTAGTTGCTCCACTGTCTCTTTGTGCTTCTCAGTTAGGTTGGTCACTTCTAGCTCACCTTTAACCGAGCCACCTTTCCCACCTGCACTTTTAGCGATGATTAGAATCGCTATCAATGCGACCACTACAGTCACAATCTTGGCCAAAAACAGGCCGTAATCCAACAAAAATTCCAAGGTGAATATCCTCTCAATGGGCGAATTGATGTATTGTAACCACCATATTACGATTTCTTAAAGTAAATCATCATAATAAGGAAGTATAGAGTGGAATATTCAGTTGCTGGCGACGCATTAAAAGACAAAATCATTCTTGTGACCGGTGCCGGGGCAGGTATTGGTAAACAAGCCGCGTTAAGTTTTGCTGAGCGAGGCGCGACCGTTATCCTACTTGGTCGCACCGTTAAAAAGCTGGAACAAACTTATGATGAGATTGAAGCCGCGGGCTACCCACAAGCAGCGATTATTCCACTCGATATGAAAGGCGCCTCAAAGCAGAACTATCTTGATATGGCTGACACCATTGAAGGCCAATTCGGTCACTTAGACGGTGTTTTACACAATGCCAGTTTGCTGGGGGTGATCAGCCCATTCGATCAAATTGGTGAAGAGAGCTACGACGATGTGATGCAAGTAAATGTGAAAGCGCAATTTTTAATGACACAAGCTCTACTACCATTGCTGCACAAATCTCAAGATGCTCGCTTAGTCTTCACTTCTTCAACGGTTGGCCATAGTGGTCGCGCTTTCTGGGGTACTTACGCCATGTCAAAGTTTGCCACAGAAGGCATGATGCAAGTGCTGGCTGACGAGCTGAGCGACTCTACTATTCGCGTCAATGCGATTAACCCAGGGGCCACTCGCACAGGTATGCGCGCTAAAGCCTACCCTGCTGAAGATGCTGAATTGCTCAAAACACCATTGGATATCATGCCACTCTACCTTTACTTAATGGCGCCAGAAGGCAAGCAAGTACATGGCCAATGTATCGATGCTCAGCCGAAAAAACTGTCGCAGTAAATAACCGCAAAAAATAAGACAATTTAACTGATTTACATCAACGCCTTGTGAGCCCACAAGGCGTTTTTTAGTTTCGGGCTATTGCAGCCAACGGCGAATAAATTATACTGTATGTATATACAGTTTTTTTTATTTTAACGCCTATGACTCCTTCTATCGAACATCTCAAGCAAAAACAATGGCTATGGCAAGGCTCAACCCAACATGAGCCACAAGATCATTACCCGACAGGTTTTGCATTGCTTGATCAAAAGCTCGATGGTGGCTTCCCAAAACATGGCGTTGTTGAGCTTCAAACAGAGTCTGGAATTGGTGAACTGCGTCTGCTACTGCCTCACATACTCAATAATGGCGGAGAGCGTCTTAGTGTGTTTATTCAGCCTCCCGGTTATCTATGTGCTGAAATGCTGGTGAATGAAGGACTCGATCCCAATCAAGTCTTACTGATCTACCCTGATAACCCACAGCATGCTTTATGGGCTGCTGAGCAATGCTTAAAAAGCGGCGCTTGTAGCAACGTATTGCTTTGGCAAGCTGAGCTGGAAGTGCATCAAGCCCGTCGCCTGCAAGTAGCGAGTGAAACAGGCCAAGCTCTGCACTTTTTATTTAAGCAGCCACAGCAACATGTGTTCTCTCTGCCGGTCAGTTTAAGCTTAAAATTGGAAGCGCATAATCAAGGCTTAAACGTCGCCATTACTAAACGTAAAGGCGGTTGGCCACATGGCAATTTTGTGATTGATATGAGCGCTCGCTGGCCACAATTAGCCATTCAAAAACCGCAATCTGTGGTTGTGCCATTCCCTATGCGTAAGCAAGGCTAATCATGACCCTTTGGCTATATTTACACTTCCCTGCGTTGCAATTAAACGCTCTATTTGCGGAACAAGAACAACCGTTAGTGATTGTTGATGGCGCGCGCTTTCAAGTAGTGCAAGCCAATCAACTCGCCATAGAGCAAGGCATTCAAATTGGGATGGGCTTAGGCAGTGCCAGTGCCTTATGCCATGATTTACAAGTACACCCTTACGACGAAAAGCAAGAGCAGCAAACCCTAACCGACATTGCTCAGTGGCTATATATGGTCACCTCTGATATTGCCCTATTTGCGCCGCAAGGCATCTTACTTAAAGTCACTGATATGCTCTGCTTATATGGCGGTTTAGAGCGCTACTGGCAAACGCTTTCTCAGCACTTAAATACGCTCGGCTTTAACTACTCTTTCGCCACTGGGTTCTCACCATATTCCGCTATTTTGCTGGCTAAATCGGCCACGCAACTTATCAGTGATGACCGTACTCAATTACTCGAAAAAATACGTCGCTTTCCGCTGATTGCTACAGAGCTTGCAAGTAAACAAGTAGACGCGCTGCTGCGTGTCGGCGTGAATACATTAAATGATTTACTCAGCCTCCCTATGCAGGAGTTAGCACGTCGATTTGATATCGATTTGGTCAATTATGTTGGCCGCCTACTGGGGCAATTTAAGCACCCAATCGATTTCTATCACCCGCCAGAAAAGTTTCATAGCTATCTAGAGCTGCTGTACGAAATCGAAAACATTCAGTGGCTAGAAAAGCCACTCAATATTTTGCTCAAGCGATTGGAGTTATTTCTAACCCTACGCAATCAAGTGGCCTATGAATTAGTACTCACTTTGCATCAGCGAGATAAACAAGACAGCAGCATTACTTTCACCTCTGCCAGTGGTGATTACATTGCTCAGCAATGGGCGCGTTTATGCCAGCTCACACTGGAATCCATCAAGCTCGATGCCCCTGTACAAGGGTTGACCTTAGCCATTACTCGCAGTGGTGAGTTAGAGGCCACCAGCCGGGATATTTTCAATGGCCCACAAGGGCAGCAAACTGAGCTAGAACTGATTGGATTACTGCAAGCCAAGCTAGGCAAACAGCAAGTGCGTAAGGTGATGCTCAGTAACGACCCTCGCCCAGAACATGCCACTCAGCTGTGCGATCCAAGCCATGAGATACCCCACAAAGCCAAAACCATGCGCCATAGGCCAAGCATTCTGCTGCCAGAGCCACAACCACTGCAAGAGAAGGTGTCTTTGATTCAAGGGCCTGAACGCTTTGTTACCGGTTGGTGGGATGGCGAAGACATCACCCGCGATTACTTTGTGGCGCGCAGCTATCAAGGCCGCTGGCTTTGGGTATTTCGCAATCAAGATAAGCAGTGGTTTCTCCACGGCCAATTTAGCTAAGGCATCCCGATGAATTACGCTGAATTGTTTTGCCAAACCAATTTTTCATTTTTGACCGGAGCATCCCATGCAGAGGAGCTGATCTTACAGTCAGACTTCTTACGTTATAAAGCATTAGCCATTACTGACGAATGCTCAGTCGCGGGCGTAGTACGAGCTCACACTGCGATTAAAAATCACCAGTTAGGTGTGAAACTGATTATTGGCAGTATGTTTTGGCTCAACCAAGAGTGCCAAGTCGTCCTGCTGTGCCCTAACCGTCAAGCTTATGCGGAATTGTGTCGAATTATCACCAATGCTCGTCGTCGCTCAGAGAAAGGCCACTATCAGCTCTCTGAGTGGGATTTGATGTCTGTACGCCACTGCTTGGTCATTTGGCTGCCTACTCATCAACACGTTGACCACAAATGGGGGCAATGGCTTAGCCAACACCACCAACAGCGATTGTGGCTTGGCATTCAGCGCCATCTTGGCTCTAACGATAAAGAGTACGTCAGCCACTGTGAGAGCCTCGCCAAAGAGTTTCAGTTGCCGATAACCGCGTGTGGCGGTGTACTGATGCACACAGCCACAAGGCTACCTTTGCAGCACACCTTAACCGCAATTAAACATGGTGGCAGTGTAGATACGATTGGCGCGCACCTCTTGGTCAATACCGAACGTTCACTACGCAGCTTAGATAAGCTCAGCAAGCTATTTAAAGCTGAGTGGCTTAGCGAAAGCGTCTACATTGCGACGCGTTGCCAATTCAGTTTGGACGAGCTGCAATACGAATATCCTAGTGAGCTGATTCCTGATGGTGAAACCCCGATGAGTTACCTGCGTACTTTGGTAGAACAAGGCAAGCAGAGCCGTTTCCCTGAAGGCATTCCCGCTGAGATAGCGCAAACTATCGAGAAAGAATTACAGCTGATTGAAGAACTCAATTACCCGTTTTACTTTCTCACCATTCATGACATCGTAATGTTTGCTAAACGGCAGAAGATTCTTTATCAAGGTCGAGGCTCAGCGGCCAACTCTGTGGTCTGCTACTGCTTAGAAATCACCTCTGTCGACCCAAGGCAGATCTCAGTACTGTTCGAACGTTTTATTAGCAAAGAGCGTAACGAGCCGCCGGATATTGATGTCGATTTTGAACACCAAAGACGCGAAGAAGTCATTCAATACATTTACCAAAAATATGGCCGTGAACGTGCTGCGCTTGCGGCTACCGTGATTTCTTACCGCTTTAAAAGCGCAGTGCGCGATGTCGGTAAAGCGTTAGGTATTGAAGAGAGTCAACTCGACTATTTCATCAAAAATGTTAATCGCCGCGATCGCGCATTGGGCTGGCAAGCGCAAATTATCCAACTTGGTATTGAACCGGATTCACTCAAGGGTGAGCAGTTCATTAGCTTAGTGAATGAGATTATTGGTTTTCCTCGTCACCTGTCTCAACACGTGGGCGGCTTTGTGATTTCTTCTGGCCCTTTGTATGAACTGGTACCGGTTGAAAATGCCTCGATGCCCGACCGCACTGTGATCCAGTGGGACAAAGACGATCTTGAAAGCCTTGCGCTCCTGAAAGTCGATGTCCTCGCGCTGGGTATGCTCAGCGCCATTCGTAAATGCTTTGAGTTAGTCGAACGCTTTCATGGTCAGCGCCTTTCAATTGCGGAAATCACCCGCCGTCAAGATGACGCCAATGTGTATGGCATGATTCAAAAGGCCGACACCGTAGGAGTGTTCCAAATCGAATCAAGGGCGCAAATGAGTATGCTGCCAAGGCTTAAGCCGCGCACTTATTATGATCTGGTGATTCAAATCGCCATTGTTCGCCCCGGACCGATTCAAGGCGACATGGTGCACCCTTTCCTAAAACGTCGCGATGGTATTGAGCCGATCACCTACCCATCAAAAGAGGTAGAAGCGGTATTGTCACGCACTATGGGTGTGCCTATTTTCCAAGAACAAGTCATTAAGCTAGCGATGGTGGCAGCAGGCTTTAGTGGCGGTGAAGCAGACCAATTGCGCCGCGCGATGGCCGCTTGGAAGAAAAATGGCGACCTTATTAAGTTCAAAACCAAACTGATTGATGGCATGCAAAGCCGTGGCTACGATTTGGAGTTTGCTGAGCGCATCTTTGATCAGATCTTAGGTTTTGGCGAATATGGCTTTCCGGAAAGTCATTCCGCCTCTTTTGCAGTATTGGCATATTGCTCGGCATGGCTGAAATATTACTACCCAGAAGCCTTTTACACCTCGCTACTGAATAGCTTACCGATGGGCTTTTATAGCTCATCGCAATTAGTGCAAGATGCTCGCCGCCATGGGCTTATCATTCACCCTATTTGTGTCAATGCCTCAAGCTATGATCACCAAGTAGTTCAGCACCAAAACCGTCTCGCGATTCGATTAGGCTTACGTCAGATAAAAGGCTTAAGCAAAGAGAGTTGTCAGCAACTGATTAAAGCTCGTGGCCAAGGTGGTTTTACTCACCCGAGTCAAATCAAGCACATTGGGCTAAGTAAGCGGGATATTGAACTGCTAGCCTCAGCCAATGCGATGCATGCCATTGCCAATAACCGCTACCAAACTCGTTGGGCAATGATGGATTCTTTATCTGACTTGCCCCTGTTTCAACAAATAGAAGAGCCAAGCCAAGTGCCTATTGCAGCACCAACCGATGCGCAGACTCTATTGGAAGACTATGCCTCAACGGGATTGTCACTCAACCATCATCCAATCAAACTGCTTGAACAAGCCGGTGTATTAGGCCGATTTACCCGTATGAACCAATTGGTGCATAAAGACCACCAATCTCTGGTCACAGTAGTGGGTGTAGTAACAGGCAAGCAAGCCCCCGGCACCGCTGCAGGGGTAACCTTTTTCACCTTAGAAGATGATACCGGCAACATCAATGTGGTGGTTTGGCGCGCTACCGCGAGAGCACAAAAACAGGCCTACCTCACCGCAAAGATATTGCGCGTCAAAGGCATATTAGAACGAGAAGGAGAAGTGACTCATGTGATTGCGGGTCGGCTTGAAGATCTTACCGATGGGCTCTCTGGGCTAACGACAAAATCGAGAGACTTTCACTAACTTAAACAGTTACACATACCGTTTAATGATAAGCAAAAGGGAGCTAGTCAGCTCCCTTTTAAAGTTATTTGTGACAAGTTACAACTCGTCTTCAGCGTCCGTACTTCTTTTCTTGTATTCCCTGTATAGTAAGAGGCATAAGGTCATGACAACCTTAGACGTAAACCATATCATGAATAGGAACTACCTTAGGTATCTGATGAAAAGTTGTATTTAAAAAGGTTTGCTACTTCGTGTAACGAAATAACACATAAATACTAGCATCAGCGTAACCAGAGTTCACGGACTATATATAGTATGAAATACTAATTATTTAGTAATTCACGCAAACGTTCTTGCGTAACTTCCACCAATAAATCTGGCTGGAATTTCGAGATAAAGCGGTTACAACCTACCTTTTTCACCATAGCTTCGTTGAAACTGCCGCTAAGTGACGTATTCAAGACAACATGCAAATCACTCATTCTAGAGTCATTGCGGATCTCATACGTTAATTTGTAACCATCCATTTCAGGCATCTCAGCATCGGTAATCATGAGTAATATTTCATCGGTTACCTTCTTGCCTTCATCACTCCAAGATCTAAGTAAATTCAGCGCTTGAAGACCGTCACAACATTCTATGATGTTTAGGCCAAGCTGAGATAATGTGCCTCTCACCTGTGAGCGCGCGGTAGATGAGTCATCCACAATAAGCACATTACGGCCTACCATTTGCGCCGCCAGCTCATCATCAAGCACACCTTCAGAGATCGACACATCGTAATCGATGATCTCTGCGAGTACTTTTTCTACGTCGATGATTTCAACAATACGGCTGTTATCACCCTCTTTAAGCTGGGTAATAGCAGTTAGGTAGTTCGCACGGCCAGCGGTTTTAGGCGGCGGCTGTATTTCACTCCAAGTGGTATTAACGATATTACGCACTTGGCCAACCAAAAAGCCCTGAATGGTACGGTTGTATTCCGTAATGATCAGGTTTTCTTCTTGATTTTCTAAACGAGATGGCGGGAAGCCAATCGCACCACGTAAATCAATTACGGGTACTGAAACACCACGCAACGATGCCACACCAGTAATGTGGTAATGAGATCCAGGCATTTTAGTTAGAGGTGGGACTTTAATAACCTCACGTACCTTAAACACGTTTATCGCAAACATTTGGCTGCTGTTTAAGCTAAACAGTAACAACTCCAAACGGTTTTCACCGACCAAATTGGTACGTTGGTCTACTGTATTTAATACTCCGGACATAAGGCATCTCTACAACGGTAATCTATACATCACACGGTCTGGAAGAGACCAATTTGGCCACAACCCACATGCTCTACAAGGTTAACAGCAAAACAGTGCGACGTTAACCTTCAATCACTTTCATAAGCAACAAACCGTCATATAGTGCCTGCTTTACTAAAGCAGCACCAGTCATAGTTGCTTGTTTATAGAAACGTGATTCTACCAATTCCAAATCTTGGTGGTACACAGGCAAGCTTTGCTCGTTAATGCATTTCTGAATCGCTGGATAAAGAATTTCTTTCGCTTGGTTAATTGTACCACCGATCAGCACCTTCTCAGGGTTGAACAGGTTAATCACCAATGCAATAGCCGCACCTAAATAGCGCGCCAGCTTTTCAATCACATTAACCGCCAGCGCATCACCATTGGCTGCGGCTTCACATATATCTTCAACAGACACTTCTTCTATTGCTGATAATACCGATTCTTCGCCGTTAGCGATACGTTCCTTAACTTCAGTACGAATAGCTTGTGAGCTAGCTACGGTTTCCAAGCAACCTCGGTTACCGCAATGGCATAATTTGCCCTGAGGATCAATTTGTATATGGCCTAGTTCACCGATATTGCCATGGCGACCTTGCAGTACACGGCCATCAAGAATAATACCAGCGCCCAATCCGTGGTGAATGGAAATTAGAACAGAGTTCTCACACTCTTGAGAGTGACCAAATAACTTCTCTGCCAATGCCCAAGCTCGGGTATCGTTGGCCACAAACACAGGCAAGCCTGTCGCTTTGTAAATTTCAGGGCCGAGAGCCAAGTTCTCTACGTTGTAGTGTGGCATTTGCAAGACGATGCCTTGCTCAGAGTTCACTAGACCCGGTAAGGTAATCGCGATACTAGTGACACGGTCAAGTTGGTCAGAATAGGTTTGGAAAAATTCATCGATTTCGTGCAGCAGCCTCGCAAGCACGTCCTCTTGGTCGATTTCATGAATATCGATTTTGGTATCAATAAGCACATCACCGCCAAGTTCATGCAGTGCAATGGTCAAATAACCACGGCCTAAACGCATCGACAAAAACTGCCACCCTTCATTATTGACTTGTAGACCTACGGCAGGTCGACCTCGACTGGTCGCCTCTTGAACAGTAGTCTCATGAATAAGGTGCGCTTCGATCAGCTCACGAGTAATTTTGGTAATACTCGCAGGGGCAAGTTCGCTCTGTTTAGACAAATCTATGCGAGAAATGGGGCCTTTTTGATCTATCAGTTTATATACACGGCCAGCATTGACCTGCTTGATATGATCAATATGACCAGGTTGAGCCATGTACATAAGGCACTCCGACAATCAATAACTTGGTAATTTTTTTACTTTGCGAAGTAATTGTGAAGCCCCTTGATAGATTGCCGTGACAAGCATCACGCACAAACGTATTTCTTTGTGTGCGAGGTCAAATAGCCAAACGTTTACTACATTTTTTGCTTAATTATTTTGCGGTAATAAATATGTGGGTATTGCGACCGATAATCACGATATTGGGGTTGGAATTTCAAGCATTACACTTAATCTAAGAGCTAAGCCCACTTTTGAGGGTGCAGATCAAGCATTCGGTCATGAAGAGAGATGCCTGTCTGGGCGAAAAGATCAACGCAACGAAAGCCCGCATCTAAACCCACCTGATAATCGTGCAATAAATCATCAGAACTGCTCATTAATGAGCTTGAACGCAGAGGTTTATCCGGTTTGATTTGCACAATAAAACAGTCATCTGGTGGCTGATGAAGGAAATCTTGTGTGAGGGAATAGGTTTGATAATGCACCATCAGCATATCGGCTAATCCAGAATCGAAGCTGTCTCCTAATAGATGGCTTAAGCGATAAATGTCATCTGCACCAAATAGCCACCGCCCACCGTTAAGCAGTGGAGCATTACCAGTGGCTTGTTTCTGCTCTTTTGAACGCTGAATGCGTTCACCAAAGAAACTGCCCCAATCTTGCTTCCATTGGCTTAATTTCTGTTGCCAATGCTCTTGAACAGTATTCAAAGAATCTCGATACCAGTGCAACTCATCGCCTTGCTCGATTACTGGCTCTGAAGCTGCAAGATCGTCACCTTCAGTTCGAATCACGACTAGGCAGCGTCCACCTTGGCGCCAAGCCTCCTGAACAGGTATTGAAGCGGATACCCCGCCGTCGATATAACGGCCATGCTCAAACTCCACCTCTTGCCGATACAAGCGTGGGATGGCGCACGTTGCAATTAATACTTTTTTCCAATCCGCTTGCAGCATAGGTAAGTAATGGTCGCTCAAGTGCGCGTAGTCAGTCACTGCCGCAAATGCTTTGCGCGTGCCTAATACTTGGCGCCCCATATCAATATCAAGTTTATAAGGATATTCGCAGATCTGATCGAGAGCCCAATCAAGACCGAGCGATTGATTATTACGGATATAGCTGAAGAGATGGAAAAATTCAGGATGAGTCGTGAGATCTAAGATAAACGAGCGACCAATGCCCTTTTGACGACAAAGATACGCAGCGATATTAAGGGCTCCGGCAGAAGTGCCGTAAAAGCGGTGAAAAGGGTCAAAATTAGACAGCAAGAAAGCATCTAACACACCAGAGGTAAATATCCCTCTCTGCCCACCACCTTGGGCGATTAGGGCATTTTGCCCTCCGGTGTATTTACTGAGTCGATCAATATCGACCCAATCAGCAGTGTTAGTCACTACACCGCTATTTTTCATTGCTAGTTCTTATGCAGTAGCAATCGCTACCACACCAAAACCAATCAATACAACGAACACTGACGCTGTAATCAACAATGCGTATTTGAGTTCTGATTCCATAGATACACCTCCACATTAAATTAACAAAACAATAACACCAGCGTGAAATACATTCAATTTCTGTGGTTTTTTTGTGCACAATTATGACGTTAGCATCACAATAAGTAGGTATATAGCGAGCTCTATCTCGGCAAACCTAGCCAGTACAACACACAACTACATTAAGGCTAGGCCAAAAATAAGGGAAAGCGGAATGAAACACCTTAAATTATCAACGTTAATTGGCATTTCCATCTTACTGTTTAGCTCAAATAGCTGGGCACAAATCCATATTACCCCTTGGGTAGGACATACAGGAGGCGGTGATGTTACCGATCAAAATCAACAAAATTACAACATTTCTCCTAGCGTGAATTATGCCTTTTCCATCGAGAGCGACTTACAGCAAGGAAGAATCGGCCTATTCTACTCAAGCCAATCCAGTGATGCGGAAAACACCCATCTAGATGTGACCGTTCACTATCTACACTTTCAAAGCAGTGTTTATTACCCAATGGATGGTGGCATTAACTCATACGTAGGTGTGGGTTTAGGTGGTGGGTACGTCGATGCGAACTGGGTAGATGACAACTTGGGCTTTTCAGCCAGTATTTTTGGCGGCTTCGAATACCCAATTAGCAATAATTTGAGTTTTAACACGCAAGTACGATGGCTCGGGACGGTTGTCGACGATCAAACCAGTGCCGCTTGTAATCTGCCAACCAATGGCGGCAATAACTGCGTGGTTAAGTTTGATACGGATTGGATGAACCAAGTCTCGGTCAATTTTGGATTAGTCTTTAAATTCTAACACCCAGTAAAGTCTGAACCATAGGCAGGTTCGTCGCCGTCAAAATCTGGTTGGGCATAACGCACCCAACACGCACCACTGAGAGGCGAACCTGTTCCGTCACGGTCAAAGCCGACGTAATACTCTGCGCGCCCAGCGACAAGTTGGACGAGTTTTTCATCCAAAATGATCGCATCTGGCATATGAGTATTATCCAAATACCCCCATATTAAACTCCATTCGCCCTGATCTTCTTGCTGAACGCCATCTCGATTTAAATCCAAATATTGTAAGCGGCTGCCTTCACTGTGATCCTGCCTAACTTTGACATAATCTAAATGAGACATAACACCCACTTGCGTGTTGAGCGTCTTTATACTTCCTAAAACATTTTCTAGCACAGCAACCCTAGCCTGAGATTGCAAGTTTATGTAGTAACTGGAAGCACTGATAGCTAAAACAGACAACATCACAATCACAACCACTAACTCAATCAGTGAAAAACCACTTTTTCTCATACCAGCTACCGCCCATAAGACTAGTCACAACGAACCACTCATTACGCTACCACTAACGCTAAAGGGTTATCAGTACTTAAAAGACAACACGTAATACGAAAAGAAACTTTTGAGAGTGGATAGCCAGATATAGCGAGGTTTACTGATTGTTTTTGCAAATAGCGACTTAGCAGCAAAAAACGAACAGGATTGTTTAAATGTCAGTGATACGCTCTTTAATCTAAAAAAGTTTAATATTCTACGAATGTTGATTTTAATAGTGATAAACACAAGCAAAACTGAGATCACACTTTTACCTTCCTCTAACAATTCCCAAATTAAACAATTTAAACACCACAAAAACGACATTTTGTAACACTTACAATCTATTGCGTTAACGCGCATTAATCGTTAGTCTCTAGACATGCACAGCTGAAAGTTTCAGTTTTTGCAAACACACATCAAAATTTTAAGAACAATATTCTGAGTTTTCTTAGAGCTTACAAAATTTAAATCTAAACTTTAGCCATATCATGGATGATAGAGCAAAGTACATCGGCTATCTTCTAGCACTTTGTCTCTTCACGCCCATTATTTTGGCTCTCAGCCTAAGAAAAGCTTCATATCTCAGGGAGTTGTAACAGGAGTCAACTATGAAGCGAGAACAATGGGGATCCCGAGCTGGATTTATCTTGGCTGCAGTAGGATCTGCTATCGGTTTGGGTAACATCTGGCGTTTCCCTTATATGGCCTATGAGAATGGCGGCGGCGCCTTCTTCATTCCTTACCTTTTTGCCATGCTAACCGCTGGTATTCCATTTATGATTTTGGAATTCAGCATGGGTCAAAAGTACCGTGGCAGCGCACCAAAAACACTGGGCAAAATCCACGCTAAATTTGAGTGGCTTGGTTGGTTCCAGGTGGGTGTTGCGGCTCTGATTGCGGTTTACTATGTGGCTGTTATCGGCTGGGCAATATCTTACTTTGGGATGTCGTTCACCCAAAGTTGGGGCGCAGATACTAACGCATTCTTCTTCGGTGAATACCTTCAACTCGGTGGTGAACACTCGCCAACGGCGCTAGGCAGCATTCAGTGGAAGATCGCGATTGCAATGCTTATCGCATGGGGTATCACTTATGCCGCTATTGTAGGTGGTGTGAAATCAGGTATCGAACGTGCATCAAAAATCATGATGCCTATCTTGTTCATCATGGTGGTATTGCTGATCGCTCGTATGGTGTTCCTACCAGGTGCGCTAGACGGTGTGAACTACATGTTTGAACCTGACTTTAGCAAAATTTGGGATGTAAAAGTTTGGGCAGCGGCGTACGGCCAGATCTTCTTTACCCTAAGTATCGGTTTCGCCATCATGCTTGCTTACTCTAGCTACTTGCCAGAGAAATCAGACATCACTAACAACGCATTCATGACGGTGCTTATCAACTGTGGCTTCTCTATCCTAGCGGGTATCATGATCTTCTCAGTACTAGGGTACATGGCTCAAGAACAGGGCAAGCCGTTAACTGAAGTTGTTACTGCTGGTGTAGGTCTTGCGTTTGTAACGCTACCTGCGGCAATCAATTTGCTTCCAGCGCCATACATTCTTGGTCCACTGTTCTTCTTTGCTCTAGTAGTTGCAGGCCTTAGCTCGCACATCTCTATCATGGAGGCGGTAACATCAGCCATCATGGACAAACTAAACTGGAGCCGTAAGAAAGCAGCAAATATCGTTATTGGCGTCGGCTTAGTGGTTTCAATGGCATTTGCAACCAATGGCGGCTTATTGCTTCTAGACCTTGTTGACCACTTCGCGAATAACGTCGGCATCATGGTTGGTGGTCTGGTTGAGATTGTATTGATGGCATGGCTACTGAACAAAGTGGCAGATGTGCGTGGCTACGTAAACGCAACCTCTGACTTCACTATCGGTCAATGGTTTGATGTCTGCCTACGCTTCGTAACACCAGTAATGCTAGCAATCATCTTGGCGACTAAGCTACAAACACTATTTACTGAAGGCTACGGCGGCTATGACCTAACACTAGGTTGGGTGATCATCGCAGCGCTATTCGTATTCGGTCTAATTATCAACGCAACTAACCGTCAGCAGGAGGCATAATCATGACTACAGGTGCAATCATTATGATGGTTTTAGGTCTTGGTATTACTTGGGGTGGCGCAGCCATCTGTATCAAGCGAGCGATGGATAAACAGTAAACATCGTTTTTACATGCAAAAGCCGGCAAGATTGCCGGCTTTTTAGTGTTTGATTTTTAGAAGTGGTACTTTGCGCTAATCGCACCACCAATGCCAAGTTCCCAACCTTTGTGCATATCAAGTTCCGGTTGGATCTGACCATACATCTGCAAATTTTGACTCACTTGGTAATTCAATCCCAATGGCACGCGTAAACCAAAGCCATCTTCCCACTCTCCCCACGCGCCCACACCCGCATACCAAGTAATAGGCTCATTGGTATCAAACTCACCTCTCATCGCGATGTAATCAAAAGCCGTGCCTTGATTACCGATGATAAATCGGTAGCTTTCATCGAGCTCTACCACCACGCTTAACTGCTGATCAACCGCTAAACCAACCGCGAGTTGTGGATGCTGCTCATCGCTGGCAAACACACCGGTACTTACCATAGTCGCAGCAAAGCCTATTGAGCTTATCAGTATCCTAAGTTTCATATTTTCTCCAACCCGAGATGTGCAAAGTACCTATTGTTTCGAGAAGTGGTCAATCGTCGGTCAAGGTAAGGTCAGTGAATGGCTAAGTTAGCGAAAGGGAGCGCAAAAATATGAAGGCGATATACTCGAGCAACAGGCATAAAAAAAGGAGGCCGAAGCCTCCTTTGTACCTATTAGGGGAAATAGGTTGGATTAACCGTGGTTACGAATCCACTCATCCATTTCTGTTTTAAGGTTGTCTGACTTAGTACCAAAGATTGCCTGAACACCACCAGAAACTACAACAACACCTGCTGCACCTAGTTTTTTCAGTTTGTCTTGGTCTACTTGCTCAGTGTCTGCTACTGCAACACGTAGACGAGTGATACATGCGTCTAGACCTGTGATGTTCGCTTTACCACCGAATGCCGCAACAAGTTCACCAGCCATATCAGAACCAGCAGTTACTACTTCTTCTTCTGTTTCGTCTTCACGACCTGGAGTCTTAAGATCTAGTGCCTTGATTACAGTGCGGAATACTAGGTAGTAGATTGCTGCGTATGCGATACCACAACCAACCATTAGGCCTAGGTTCTTAGCGTTACCAGATAGAACTAGGAAGTCGATTAGACCGTGTGAGAACGAAGTACCGTGTACAAAGCCTAGAGTGTTCGCTAGAACGTATGCAGAACCTGCTAGTAGAGCGTGAATTCCGTATAGTACTGGAGCAACGAATAGGAACGAGAATTCGATTGGTTCAGTAATACCTGTTAGGAATGAAGTCAGTGCAGCAGAAGCCATGATACCCATTACTTTCGCGCGGTTCTCTGGTTTAGCAGAATGAGCGATAGCGATAGCAGCAGCTGGAAGACCGAACATCTTGAACATGTAACCACCCGCTAGCTGACCGAAGCCATTACCAGCAAGACGAGATGCGTCATCAGCAACTAGGTAACAAGTTAGAACACCGTTTTGAGCAACGCCGTTAGCGTCAACACAAGAACCAGCTTCGAAGAAGAACGGTACGTTCCATACGTGGTGTAGACCGAATGGAATTAGAGAACGTTCAACGATACCGTAGATACCGAATGCTACTTGTGGGTTTTGGTGCGCAGCCCAGTCAGAGAATGTTTGCATTACTGACGCGATTGGCGGCCAAATGATAGAAAGTACAAGAGCAAGAGCAATTGCTAGGAAACCAGTGATGATTGGCACTGCACGCTTACCAGCGAAGAAGCCAAGGTATTCTGGAAGTTGAATTTTGAAGAAACGGTTGAAAGACCAAGCCGCAATAGCACCAACAAGGATACCACCTAGTACACCTGTCTCGTATTGTTTCTCGATTAGACCGATTGCTTTAGCATCTAGAACTTCGCCTGCTGCTAGTGCAGCCGCTTTAGCAGCTTCAACGTCTAGACCAGCTAGTACGCCAAGAGTTGCAGCCATGATGCCGTAACCAACGATTGCAGCAAGACCTGCTACACCGTCATTGTTTGTAAAGCCAAGTGCTACACCAACAGCAAATAGCAGCGCCATTTGACCGAATACTGAACCACCAGCTTGTTCCATTAGATTTGAAACGATTTCTGGAATGAATGGAAGATCGGCAGCACCTACACCAAGTAGGATACCTGCAACGGGTAAAACTGATACCGGAAGCATCAGAGCTTTACCAACTTTCTGCAGGTTAGCAAAAAGGTTCTTAAACATGTTTATGCTCCTGAAAGATTATAAGAATCATCATGGGCTCTAACGGCACACCCCCGTAGCCTAAATGTTAGCACCCATAGAAAATGTAACCACTTGTTACGTTATATTTTCTGCCTCTAAATATATCTTGAGGCTCATCGCGTTTTCTAGTCACTTACAGAATTAAGTTTCAAAGTAATAGATAGATCACACGCAAAAATCGGTTTTGGAATGGATTACATGACAATATCTTATTGATTAATAAACAAATAACCTAAAGAGACATTAATTTTGTTGGGTGAATAAAATAGAGGTGTTTGTTATTTCGTGTAACAAAATTACATTTTTGGGTATTCACTCTATAAATTTCAACATTTTTAGTGAACACGACTCCAAAAACGTTTGCGCGTGACTTAGGGCACAAAAAAAAGGAGCTGCTGCTCCTTTTTTATCCGAGTTTCGTTTTCTATCTCAAAAAAAGATTTCGGTAGTTTTCGCTAGTTTTTTCACCAACTTTCGATAACGCGACACCTTTTAGCTGAGCTATATATGCAGCCACTTCGACCACATATGCAGGTTGGTTCTGTTTACCACGATGTGGCACCGGCGCCAAATAAGGAGAATCCGTCTCAATCAGCAACCTTTCAAGTGGCAATTGTTTCACTACTTCTTTGAGTTCCGTCGCTTGTCTGAACGTCACGATACCTGAAATCGAAATATAAAAACCAAGTTCCATTGCAGCCTGAGCAAATGCAAGATCTTCAGTAAAGCAATGAATCACTCCCCCGCACTTCTCTGCCCCACCATTGCGTAAAATATTCAGTGTATCTTCACGGGCATCGCGAGTATGAATGATTAATGGCTTATTAAGCGCAACGGCAAGTTCTACTTGCTGCTCAAAGCGTAATTGCTGTAAGTCTTTTGTCTCTGGCTTGTAGTGATAATCTAAGCCTGTTTCACCAATAGCCACCACGCGGTCATGGCTAGCGTAACGTCGTAGAACGTCCAGAGAGAAGTCGCTTTCAACATCTAATGGGTGAACACCGCATGACGCTGAAACGTTGCTGTACGGCTCAATCATTTCCATCATATTAGGAAATGCGTCAAGGGTTACCCCTACCGATAACAAGTGTGAGACGTTAGCGGCTTCGGCCTTAGCGACAACATCAGCAATCCCTTGATGTAGTTCTTGATAATCCAGTTTATCCAGATGGCAATGGGAATCTACAAACATGCTTCCTCGTTAAATTTATATAACCAATCTAGTATGAGAAGCTCACGGTTTAAGCCCGTGTGCTGAGTAATCTGCTCAATCAATGCGCCAAGGGCATCGGTTTGAGTATAGAGCACAGGGTAACTCACAGTGTTAACTAACGCAGCTGCGCCCGGCACTACAGAGTCTAACGTTAAGCCAAAGTGCTGTTTTTGCGCGTCAGTCATTAAATACCATAGCCAAGTTAACGCTTGTTCTGCATTGCTAGCGAGCTCTTTCGCCAACTTTATCGCGTCACCTTGCTGTTTCACCACGGTCAAAAACTGCTGCTCAATCGCCTGATATTGTTTCTGCTCACCCTGCTCAATAAACTGCAAGGTTTTCAGTGGCGCGTTACCGTTAATGTGCGCGGCATAACTTGGCACATTTTGCTGCGTTTCTTGCGCTAACCATTCTGCCACCTGTGATGCCTCAGGGGTCGCTAAATGCCACTGCTGACAACGGCTGGTGATCGTAGGCAACAATTGCGATGCTGAATGTGCGACCAACAAAAACAGACAGCTTGAAGAAGGCTCTTCCAGCGTTTTTAGCAGTGCATTCGCCGCAGATTCATTCATGGCATCTGCTGGCTCAATAATGAAAATACGGTAGCCAGAAAGCTGCGAAGACTCTTGTGCAAGGCGGTTACACTGACGAATCTGCTCAACCGTGATCGCTTTACCCTCTTTCTCAGGCTTAATCACATGAAAATCTGGGTGGTTGTCTGATTCCATTAACTGACAGCTATGGCAAAACCCACAAGGGTCAGCAGCATAGTTACTGCACATAACCGCGCGACCAAACTGCTCGACCAATTGCTCAGCACCTAAGCCCGGCTTTGCCACCAACAATGCCGCATTAGAAAAACGATCCGCTTCGAGATGCGTTTGCCACTGCTGCCACATAGAGGTTAGCCAAGGGTATAAGGTTGCCATTTATTGAGCATCCAACCAGTTATTAAGCGCTGCGGTAATATCAGCGGCAACCTTGTTTATCTCTTGCTCTGCATTGATGATCACAACAGAATCATCGCTCTGCGCGATCTCAAGGTAACGCTCGCGTGTGCGGTCAAAAAAGCTCATATCCATTTTTTCAATACGATCCAACTCACCGCGGCCACGAGCACGCTCAAGCCCGACTCGTGGATCAAGGTCGAGGTATAGCGTTAAGTCAGGCTTAAACTCACCAAGCGTAGTATCACGCAGTGACTGCATCGTTTCACGCGGGATCTGACGACCGCCGCCCTGATAAGCTTGTGAAGACATATCATGACGATCGCCAACCACCCAAGTCCCTTCCGCTAGGGTTGGTTTAATCACGTTCTCGACTAATTGCACTCGCGCAGCATACATCATCAAAAGCTCAGTCATATCTTGCAGGACTTCACCTTCATGCTCTTGCTTTACAAGACTGCGCAACTTTTCTGCCAGTAACGTTCCGCCCGGTTCGCGAGTATTCTTAATCGACTCAACACCCGCGGCTAGCAGTGCGTCTAAAACTGCTTGAATAGCGGTGCTCTTACCTGCGCCTTCAAGGCCTTCGATTACGATAAATTTTGCTTGCTTCATTTGTTACTTCTTAATTGTTTTAGGTAAGCACGTACTGCGCGGTTGTGTTCAGCCAGTGTTTTCGAGAAAACATGACCACCTTTACCACTAGCAACAAAGTAGAAGTACTTGCTGCTCTCAGGGTTGAGTGCGGCTTTAATCGATGCTTCACCAGCCATTGCAATAGGAGTTGGCGGCAAACCAAAAATCACATAGGTGTTGTAAGCGGTGCGAGTGCGCAAATCTTTCTTACGGATGTTACCGTCGTACTTATCGCCCATACCATAGATAACGGTTGGGTCGGTTTGCAGGCGCATGCCCTTGTTTAAGCGGTTCACAAACACTGACGCGACACGCTCTCTTTCAGACTCAACCGCCGTTTCTTTTTCAATGATAGACGCTAAGATCAAGGCTTCGTAAGGTGACTTCAGCGGCAGCTTATCTTGGCGACTTGCCCACGCTTCATCTAATACCGCTTGCAGCTTATCCGCCGAACGTTGGAGGATTTCTAAATCACTGTCACCGTAGGTGTAGTGGAAAGTCTCAGCAAGCAATAGGCCCTCTAATTTTTCGTGGCTGATTCCTAATGCTTTAGCGATTTCCGCTTCTGTCATTTGCAGAGTTTTGTGCTCCAAGTATGGCGCATTGGCGAGAATCTCACGCCACTCACTAAAGCGAGAGCCTTCAACGAAAGTTAGAGAGAACTGGTGTTCTTTACCTGTTTTAAACAACTGGAGCGCGGTCGTCAGCGTTAAATCTGGGGTAATTAAGTAAGTGCCCGCTTTCAACTGAGTTAACTCAGGGTGCAGACGACGTACTAATGGCATCATGTCGCTGCCATCGATCAATTCTTGCTGTTGGAGCTGGTTCAGAACGCTATGAAAGCTGCTGCCGGACTTAACCGTGAAAATTTGTTGTTCTGACAGCTTAAGAGGCTGAGATAAAAAAAGGTTAACTTGATTGGTTACATAATAAAAAGCGCCAGCTGCGATAGCGGCTACCAATACTAAAAACAGGGTGATCTTCTTAATCACGGTGACAACATCTCCTGAATACGTCTTGTCATTGTTCCAATTTCAAAGTGTTGCTGAGCGATTTTTGTTACAGGTACGACACCCATAATTGAATTGCACACCATCACTTCATCTGCCTGGATGAGATCATCCAAACAGTAATTTCCAATATGAGTTTTTACTTGTTCACGCTCGGCAAACTCAAGTACTTGTCGGCGAACCACACCAGCAACACCGGATGCGCTGAGATCTGGCGTATATAAGCTATCGCCTTTGCGCCAAAACAGGTTCGCCATAGTGGTTTCAATCACCTGCTGGTTGATATCCAATACCACACCATCGGCAAAGCCTTGTGACTCCACATCGGCCTTACACAATACTTGTTCCAAACGATTATTGTGTTTGTGTCCGGCTAATAATGGGTTAATCCCAAGTGCAAGATTACAAACGGCCAACTCTAAACCGTTTTGCTTTAGCTGTACGTAGTGCTCTGGGTAAGCAAAGTTGCTAATAGTAACATTAGGCGCACTCACTTGAGTAGGGCTATAGCCCCTTCCGCCTTCACCACGGCTAATATGCAGCTTTAAACCGGCCAATGGAGCATGTAATGCAGCCATTTCGAGCCAGTTCAAAACTTGTAACCAATCAGGATGAGGGATACGCAAAGCATCCAAGCAGGATTGCATGCGCTCTAAATGATACTGCCAAGCAACCAGTTTTCCATCAGCGGTGAGAATGGTGGTAAATCCGCCATCCCCATATTGAAATGAGCGATCAGAAACCGAAACTGTCTCGGTTGGTTGTCCATTTAACCAAATCACATCCTTTCCCTTTTGTTTAGATACAAAAACGGCTTAATGCCTGAACATTAAGCCGTTTTATCACAATTCTAACGAAGATTCTTGATTAAATCTTTTTGAAGACTAGAGAACCGTTCGTACCACCGAAGCCGAATGAGTTACAGATAGCGTATTCCATATCTACTTTCTTAGCAGTGTGTGGAACAAGGTCGATATCTAAACCTTCTTCTGGGTTATCAAGGTTAATCGTTGGTGGAACAATTTGATCTACCAATGACAATACCGTGATGATTGCTTCAACAGAACCTGCTGCACCTAATAGGTGACCAGTCATAGATTTAGTAGAAGAAACCTTAACTTGCTTAGCACCCTCTTCACCTAGAGCACGCTTAACACCTTTGATTTCTGCTACGTCACCCGCTGGAGTAGACGTACCGTGAGCATTTACATAACCGATTTGAGTACCAGTTACGCCTGCATCACGCATCGCTGCTTCCATCGCTAGTGCACCACCTGAACCGTCTTCACTTGGTGAAGTCATGTGGTAAGCGTCACCAGACATACCAAAGCCAACAAGCTCTGCGTAAATCTTAGCGCCACGTGCTTTCGCGTGTTCGTACTCTTCTAGAACCATGATGCCAGCACCGTCACCTAGAACGAAACCGTCACGGTCTTTGTCCCATGGACGAGAAGCTTTTTGAGGCTCATCGTTACGAGTAGAAAGCGCTTTAGCCGCACCAAAACCAGCCATACCTAGTGGTGTAGAAGCTTTCTCTGAACCACCTGCAACCATTGCATCAGCATCGCCGTATGCAATCATACGAGCCGCATGACCAATGTTGTGCAAACCAGTGGTACACGCTGTAGAAATAGCGATGTTTGGACCACGAAGTCCACGCATGATAGATAGGTTACCTGCAACCATGTTTACGATGGTTGATGGTACGAAGAACGGGCTAACTTTACGTGGGCCTTTCTCTACAAGTGCTGTGTGACCGTTTTCGATTAGGTCTAGGCCGCCGATACCAGAGCCAATTGCTACACCAACACGTGGAGCGTTTTCTTCGTTAATTTGTAAGCCAGAGTCATCTAGGGCTTGAATGCCCGCAGCGATACCGTATTGGATAAACAAATCCATTTTACGAGCATCTTTCTTAGACATGTACTCTGTGCAGTCAAAATCTTTGATTAGACCTGCAAAGCGAGTAGAGAAATTCTCTGCATCAAAGTGCTCGATATTCGAGATACCACTTTGACCAGCTAGCAGGGCTTTCCATGATGATTCTACAGTGTTGCCTACCGGTGACAACATACCCATGCCAGTGACAACAACACGACGCTTGGACACGACTTTATTCTCCGGGTTTGAAATGATTCTATGAGGATATAGAAGAGTTTAAAAAAGAACTCAGGCGGCCAGAAGGCCGCCTGGGGGGATATTACTGAGCGCTGTTTACGTAGTCGATAGCAGCTTGAACAGTAGTGATCTTCTCAGCTTCTTCGTCTGGAATCTCAGTGTCGAATTCTTCTTCTAGAGCCATTACTAGTTCAACAGTGTCTAGAGAATCAGCACCTAGATCATCAACGAAAGAAGCTTCGTTTTTAACTTCTGCTTCGTCTACACCTAGCTGTTCAACAATGATTTTCTTTACGCGTTCTTCGATGTTGCTCATTTTTTCTTTTCCTTTACAGATTTCGCCTAATGCGATGATTCCGTAGTTTATTAGAACTACTGAAAGTTGCAAGAGGGACCTTGCTGGTCAAACCACAATTTTAGCGATTTTAACCGAAATTCAATACATTTTTGACTTATATCATGCACAAATCTTGTGCACTTCAATAGCAAGTTTCACATAATTATAGCGAGTTGAGAACATATAAACTCGCTAAATCTGTTCAAACTCAGCTATTACACCATATACATGCCGCCATTAACATGCAAAGTTTCACCTGTGATGTATGCCGCTTCTGGCGATGCTAAAAATGCAACAGCAGATGCGATCTCACGAGGGTCACCTAAACGACCTGCAGGCACGTTCGCTAACGTTGCTGCACGTTGGTCGTCATTTAGCGCCTTAGTCATGTCAGTTTCGATAAAACCAGGTGCTACAGTGTTTACTGTTACGCCACGAGAAGCCACTTCACGAGCCATCGATTTAGTGAAACCGATCACACCTGCTTTTGCTGCTGCGTAGTTTGCTTGACCAGCGTTACCCATAGTACCTACAACAGAACCTACGTTGATGATACGACCAGCGCGTTTTTTCATCATGCCACGTAGAACCGCTTTCGACATACGGAAGATTGGCGTTAGGTTAGTATCAATGATGTCGTTCCACTCGTCATCTTTCATACGCATAAGTAGGTTATCGCGTGTGATACCAGCATTGTTCACTAGGATATCAATCGCACCAAACTCATCATTGATGGTTTTTAGCGTCGCTTCAATTGACGCAACATCTGTTACGTTAAGCGCTAGGCCTTTACCATTTTCACCAAGGTACTCGCTGATAGCTGCTGCACCATTGTCAGAAGTCGCTGTACCAATAACTGTCGCGCCGCGCTCAACAAGAAGCTCAGCGATTGCACGGCCAATACCGCGACTTGCGCCAGTTACTAGTGCAATTTTGCCTTCTAGATTCATCATTATTCTAGTTCCTTTCGATTACTTAGCTGCGTCTAGCGATGCAATATCGTTAACCGCTGCGCCGCTAAGAGTCTTAACGATTCGCTTAGTTAGACCAGTTAGAACTTTACCTGGACCTAATTCTAGTAGTTTTTCAACACCTTGCTCGCTCATTAGCTGAACGCTCTCAGTCCAACGAACTGGGCTATGTAGCTGGCGAACAAGTGCGTCTTTGATTTTCGCAGGATCAGTTTCAGCCGCCACATCAACGTTGTTGATTACTGGTAGCTGAGGTGCGTTAAATTCAATCTCTTCTAGTGCTACCGCTAGCTTCTCAGCCGCTGGTTTCATTAGTGCACAGTGAGATGGTACTGATACTGGTAGTGGCAGTGCACGTTTAGCACCTGCTTCTTTACATAGTGCGCCTGCGCGCTCTACTGCATCTTTACTACCTGCAATTACAACCTGACCCGGTGAGTTAAAGTTTACTGGAGAAACCACTTCACCTTGCGCTGCGTCTTCACATGCTTTAGCAATCGCTTCATCATCCAGACCGATGATCGCGTACATTGCGCCAGTACCCGCTGGTACCGCTTCTTGCATTAGCTGACCACGCAGTTCAACCAGTTTGATTGCTTGTTTGAAATCGATAACACCCGCACAAACAAGTGCTGAGTATTCACCTAGGCTGTGACCCGCTAGGTTTGCAGGCTGCTCAAGGCCAAGCTCTTGCCATACGCGCCAGATAGCAACAGATGAAGCGAGTAGTGCTGGCTGAGTACGGAAAGTTTGGTTTAGATCTTCTACAGGGCCATTTTGAACTAATGCCCATAGGTCATAACCTAGTACGTCAGACGCTTCTGCAAAAGTTTGTTTTACTACGTCATATTGTTCGCCAAGCTCAGCAAGCATACCTAGAGCTTGAGAACCTTGACCTGGAAATACGATAGCAAACTTGCTCATATTCTTTTCCTTAAAGCAAAGTAAGAAAGAAAAGATGCACCCAAAAGTGCATCTTAAATTGAATTCTTTATGGCTTAGAATTTCACTAAGGCAGAGCCCCAAGTGAAGCCACCACCAAACGCTTCAAGTAGAAGAGTTTGGCCACGTTTAATTCGACCATCACGTACTGCTTCATCAAGCGCAGTCGGTACTGTCGCTGCTGAAGTGTTACCGTGTTTATCCAAGGTAACTACGACTTGGTCTAATGACATCGAAAGCTTTTTCGCTGTCGCTGAAATAATGCGGTAGTTCGCTTGGTGCGGTACTAGCCAATCCAGCTCAGATTTGTGCATGTCGTTAGCAGCAAGTGTGTCTTTTACTAGCTTAGATAGCTGAGTGACTGCCACTTTAAATACTTCGTTGCCTGCCATGTGCAGCCATTTGTCAGCATCTTTACCACGCTCTGGGACTTCAAGGCTAAGTAGATCGCCAAACGCGCCGTCAGCATTAATGTGCGTAGACAGGATACCTGGCTCTTCGCTTGCACCTACTACTACAGCACCTGCGCCATCACCAAATAGGATGATGGTTGAACGGTCTGTAGGATCGCAAGTCTTCGACAATGCATCGGCACCAATCACAAGCACGTTTTTGCACATGCCCGTTTTGATATGTTGATCGGCAACAGAGAGCGCGTAAACAAAACCTGAACATGCTGCTGCTAAGTCAAATGCTGGGCAACCTTTAATGCCAAGCATACCTTGCACCTGACACGCAGATGATGGGAATGTATGGCTACCGCTGGTGGTCGCAACGATGATCAAGTCGATATCGTTCTTATCAATGCCCGCCATGTCGATAGCGTTTACCGCAGCGTGGTAACCCATATCTGCCACGGTTTCGTTTTCAGCAGCGATGCGGCGTTCTTTAATACCTGTACGAGTGACAATCCACTCGTCAGTTGTATCTACCATTTTCTCTAGATCTGCGTTTGAACGCACCTGAGATGGCAGGTAGCTGCCAGTACCTAAAATTTTGCTATACATGAAGACTAATAATGCCTCTCGAGTAAAACCGCTTCCAAACGATCGCTAATACGGCTTGGTACTTGTCGTTTGACCTCGTGCAGAGCTTCGCCAATGGCATTAACGACCGCTTCTACATCAGCACTTCCGTGGCTTTTTATCACAATGCCGCGCAATCCTAGCAAACTTGCGCCGTTATACTGGTCGGGGTTCAATGTTTTTAGTTCATTAAATAACCCAGAAAAGATTTTTCTTGCAATCCAACCCTTTATAGATGAGGCCATCATGTAGTTTTTCAACTTATCTATAAAAAGCTGGGCTGTTCCTTCGCATGTTTTTAAGCAAACATTGCCAACGAAACCATCACACACTACGACATCTGCCGCATCATGCAATAGCTGATTACCTTCAATATAGCCGACAAAGTTAACGGATTGGGTCTGTGATAGCATCTCTGCGCAGCGCTTGACAAGATCATTACCTTTTATTTCTTCAGCGCCGATATTCAAAATCGCCACACGTGGTGGACGATCGAGATACTGCTCAGCTAATGCGCTTCCCATTACAGCAAACTGGAATAAAGAATCCGCATCGCTTGATACGTTTGCCCCTAAATCCAACATCCAAGTACGGTTGCCAGATGCAGTAGGTAATGCCGAAATCAGAGCAGGACGCTCAATACCCGGTAACAACTTAAGTCGAAAACGCGACAAAGCCATCAATGCACCGGTATTACCGCCGCTGACGCAAGCATCGGCTTTTCCTTCGGAAACGAGTTCAATCGCGCAGCCCATCGAGCTGTCGTGGCCATTGCGTAATGCGAGGGAAGGTTTTTCTGAGTTTGAGATCACTCGGTCACAGTGTTGAATGCTCAGCCGAGCATCTGGCTGGTAACCAAGGGAGGATAGTTGAGTGGTAATCGAAGTCCGATCACCTAATAAGATCACTTTTAGCTCTGGGAAATGCGACAGTGCCTGCACGGCGGCAGGCACTGTTACGCGAGGACCGAAGTCTCCGCCCATTGCATCAAGTGCAACGGTTATATTTTGCAAAGGTCAACCTTACTTGTTGATAACCTTCTTGCCGCGGTAGTAACCTTCAGCTGTCATGTTGTGACGTAGGTGAGTTTCACCTGAAGTCGCATCAACAGATAGTGCAGCTGTAGTTAGGGCATCGTGTGAACGACGCATACCACGCTTAGAACGTGTTTTACGGTTTTTCTGTACGGCCATGGACCCTACTCCTATGTAAATACTTAAAGAATTACTTCTTCAAGCTTTTTAAAACATCGAATGGATTCGGTTTTTCTTCCACAATTTCTTCTGGAATCTCACCAAACACCATATTATCTGAATCAACGCTACAGTCCGCTTCATCATGCATCGCTATTTGAGGCAAGTTTAGAATGAACTCGTCTTCAACTAACTGTATTAGGTCGACTTCACCGTACTCGTTCAGATCTACCAAATCGTACTCTTCCGGTGCGTCCTCTTCACTTTTCTCACTATAGTAAGGAGTATAAGTGAATTGAACTTCGCACTCATGTGCGAAAACCTCATTACAGCGTTGACACTCTAAATCAACTTCGATGTTAGCTTTACCAGAGATAACAACGAGTCGCTGTTCATCTAACTCAAATGACAATGACACTTGAGCGTCGCGTTGAACGCCTTCGACCGATTCCAATAAGCGCTTAAAAAGACTGACCTGAATGATACCATCATAATCAAGTCGCTTTTGAGCAGCTCGTGCCGGATCAACCGTTCGCGGTATTTTTACCTTTTGCATAGGGCGCGAATTCTATCTTCCAAATTGTTTAGAGTCAAAGGAAAAGGGCAAAAAGTTGTACTTTTTTTGCTTCTCACATACTTAATACTTCTAGTGCTAAGATATCCACTTACAAGCGAAATTATCCCAATCACTATTCAAGATCAGATTGTAAATAAAAATGCCAAATTACCAACTAGTTTTAGCCTCTACATCACCATATCGAAAACAGCTGCTCAATAAACTAGCAATCTCGTTTGAGACTGCTTCACCTAACTTTGACGAAACCGCCCTTTCCAGTGAGACGCCAATCGATTTGGTTAAACGACTAGCCATAGGTAAAGCGCAGTCTTGCTTAGTAGATAAACCAAGCGTGGTGATAGGCAGTGACCAAGTGTGTGTCATTGATGGCGAAATCATCGGTAAACCGCACACCAGAGAGAAAGCCATTGAACAGCTTAGCCGCCAAAGTGGTCACGCCATTACTTTTTATACCGGTCTAGCGCTATATAACACTGAGACCCAGCAAACCGACGTCACAGTGGATACCTTTATCGTTCATTTCAGAGAGCTTAGCCAATCGCAGATCGAAAGCTACGTCGATAAAGAGCAGCCTTTTTATTGCGCGGGGAGCTTTAAAAGTGAAGGATTGGGTATTGCCCTATTTGATCGTTTAGAAGGAAAAGACCCAAACACCTTAGTTGGTCTGCCCTTGATAGATTTAATCGACATGCTTGCTAAACAAGGCATTGACGTTCTTTAGCCGCAAAGATCACAAAAGGGAGCCATTGCTCCCTTTCTCTTAATCTGCGATTAAGCAATCAAGACTGCTTACGCAAGCCTGCGAGCGCTTTTTCCAGTCTAGGCTCCATCGGCGCGTTAATTTCCATCCACTCATCATTTGAAGGGTGTTGGAACTTAATATTCGCCGCATGCAAGAACAAGCGGTCTAACCCTACTTTGCCGGTATAAGCATCAAAGCGGCGATCACCATAACGGTCATCCCATGCAATAGGATGGCCTGTGTACTGACAATGGACGCGGATTTGGTGAGTGCGCCCAGTAATCGGACTGGCTTGAACCAAAGTTGCATCCTTAAACTTCTCAAGGATCTTATAGCGAGTTTCCGATGGCTTACCATTTGGATTAACACGCACAATGCTGTTTACTTCGTTTTTAAGTAGCGGCGCGTTAACTTTTTTACAGCTGTTCTTCCACTCGCCCATCACTAGTGCGAAATAGAATTTTTTGACTGTCTTCTCACGGAACTGCGCTTGCAAATGACGCAATGCCGAGCGCTTCTTAGCCACAAGCAAAATGCCTGAAGTGTCACGGTCAATACGATGCACTAACTCTAAGAAACGAGCTTCCGGTCGCAAAGCGCGTAACGCTTCTATTGCACCAAACTTAAGGCCGCTGCCACCATGTACCGCCGTCCCCGAAGGCTTGTTCAGAATCAACATATGCTCATCTTCGTGGATGATCATGTGTTCTAGCTCTGCCACCTTGTTTAACTTAGTACTTGGCGCAGTTTCTTCTGGTTTTTCTTCCAGCGTGACAGGTGGAATACGCACAACGTCGCCCGCTTGAAGTTTATATTCCGCTTTGATGCGTTTTTTGTTTACCCGAACCTCTCCCTTACGCAAGATACGATAAACCATGCTCTTTGGGATACTTTTCAATTGGTTGCGTAAGAAGTTATCAATACGCTGGCCAGCCATGTCTGCATCAATATCGACAAACTGGACTTTCGTTCTAATTTCACTCATGGCGATATTCTATCACTCTACTCTGCGCAAATTCACATTTTCTTCGCAATTAATCGGGAGTTTACTTAATTTCAGTTGAACTACGAACAAAAAACAGCCAAGCCAATTATAAATATCATGTTAACTTTTCTCACTGCCTTTAAAAACAATCACTTGCTAAAAATAGTTTTGGATTATTTAGCGTTTTATTATAAAGCAGATTGCTGACTGAACTGGGTACTGCTATAGTTCACACCTGCAATGGATGATTTGAATGAGTTTTGTACTAAGCGAATCATTTAAGAGCAAAAATTAATGAGTAGACCGTTGATTGATAGGAAGCGCAGCACACGGCGTAAGACCTTTCCCACTCTCAACACACTTGTTGCCCTACTCATCGCCCTTCATGTTGAGTAAATATCCGCCGACATTGCGGCTCACAAGCAGAAATCGACTTGTGAGAACTGGAGTGCCCACGAGCATCCCTCCAGCCGGGAGGCTGCACCGATTAAACCATGGGATCAGGCACCGTGAATGCGAAAACAAGGCAACAAGCGACAAAACAAAAGAATGACAACGAGATTTTTAAATGAAAAGAATGCTAATCAACGCAACTCAAAAAGAAGAGTTGCGCGTTGCTTTAGTAGACGGCCAACGCCTATTCGATCTTGATATCGAAAGCCCAGGCCACGAATCTAAAAAAGCAAACATCTACAAAGGACGTATCACTCGCATAGAACCAAGCCTAGAAGCGGCTTTCGTTGACTATGGTGCAGAACGACACGGTTTCCTCCCTCTTAAAGAAATTGCCCGCGAATACTTCCCTGAAGGTTACACCTACCAAGGCCGTCCAAGCATTAAAGAAGTGCTGACTGAAGGCCAAGAAGTAATCGTACAAGTAGAGAAAGAAGAACGTGGTAGCAAGGGCGCAGCTCTAACTACTTTCATTTCTCTTGCGGGTAGCTACCTAGTTCTTATGCCTAATAACCCTCGTGCTGGCGGTATCTCTCGCCGTATCGAAGGTGACGAGCGTACACAACTAAAAGCAGCACTAAGCACCCTAGAACTACCGCAAGGTATGGGTCTTATTGTTCGTACAGCTGGTGTAGGCAAAAGCGCAGAAGAACTTGAGTGGGACTTAAACGTATTGCTAAACCACTGGGGTGCAATCAAGCAAGCATCTGATGCAAACCCAGCGCCTTTCCTAATCCACCAAGAAAGTAACGTAATTGTTCGCGCAATCCGCGACTACTTGCGCCGCGACATTGGTGAGATTCTGATCGACAGCAACACGATTTACGACCGTGCTCTTGAGCATATCCGTTTGGTACGCCCAGATTTCGAAAACCGTGTTAAGAAATACGACGGCGACGTTCCACTATTCAGCCACTACCAAATCGAAAGCCAGATCGAATCTGCTTTCCAACGCGAAGTGCGCCTGCCATCTGGTGGTTCAATCGTTATCGATCCAACTGAAGCACTTACGTCTATCGATATCAACTCAGCTCGCGCAACCAAAGGCGGCGATATCGAAGAAACAGCACTCAACACCAACCTAGAAGCGGCAGATGAAATTGCACGTCAATTGCGTCTACGTGACTTAGGTGGTCTAGTGGTTATCGACTTCATCGATATGACGCCAGTGCGTCACCAACGTGAAGTAGAAAACCGTCTACGTGATGCGGTTCGTATGGACCGTGCTCGTGTTCAGATCGGCCGTATTTCTCGCTTTGGCTTATTAGAGATGTCGCGTCAGCGCCTAAGCCCATCTCTGGCTGAAGCAAGCCACCACATTTGTCCACGCTGTACTGGTACTGGTGTTGTTCGTGATAACGAATCACTCGCGCTTTCTGTACTGCGTCTAATCGAAGAAGAAGCACTTAAAGACAATACAGCACAAGTATTAGCTGTTGTGCCTGTGCCAATCGCTTCGTACCTACTGAACGAAAAACGTCGCTCAGTAAACCACATCGAACGTAACCAAGAAGTGAAGATTACGGTTGTTCCTAACTCTGAAATGGAAACTCCGCACTTCGACGTAATTCGCGTTCGTGAAGGTGAAGAATTTGACCTGCTTTCATACCTACTTCCTAAGAAACTGGAAGCAATGAAAGAAGCAGAAAGCAAAGAAGCACCTGAAGCTGAAGTTAAAGTTAAGAAGATTGAAGAGCCAGCACTAAAAGGCTTTGCTTCTCCTGCTCAATCAGCTCCTGCACCGGTTAAGAAAGCGCAACCAGCGCCGAAAGCGAAAGCTGAAAAACCAGCAGAGAAACAAGAGCAAGATGGCATTGTTAGCCGCTTCTTCAAAGCTCTTGGTAGCTTCCTATTTGGTAAATCTGAAGAGAAAACTGAAGAAAAACCAGAAGAGAAGCAGCCACGCGAGAAGTCTAACCGTAACAACAATCGTAATCGTCGCAATAACCGCAACGACCGCAACCGTCGCAACAACCGCGATGGCAACCGCAACGATCGTAACGGTAACCGCGAAGATAGCCGTGATAACCGCGACAACAACCGTGATGATAAGCGTGATAACAAACGCAAGAATCAACGTGATGAAGCGGGTGACAACAAGCAAACTGAGCGCAAGCAGAACCGTAAACCTAAGCAAGACCGTCGCAACAAACGTGATGACGTAAAAGCAAGTAAGGTTGAAGAAGAAGGCTTGAAACTGGCTGCTGATGCACAAGGCGAACAAACCGATACTCGCGCTGAAGAAAAAACAGCAAAAGTAAAAGAACGTCGCCAACGTCGTAAGCTTTCGAAGCAAGTTCGCGTTAAAGACCAACAAGCAAAAGCAGACAAAGCTGAGCAAGTGGAAGAAAAACCACAAGCACAAGTTGAAGAAGCCGTAACTAACGAGCAAAACCAAGCTCAAAACACGCAAGACAATGGTGCTCAAGAGAACGGCAAACAACGTCGTAATCGTCGCTCACCTCGTCACCTGCGTGCAAGTGGTCAACGTCGTCGCCGTGGTCGTGATCGTCGCCCTAACCCATTCCGCCTACGCAAAGGTGGTGTAGCCTCTCCAGAGATGGCAATGGGTAAAGTAATGCCGCGTTACGATCTACCAAAACCTGTGCAAAAACCTAAGCGCAATGACAACAAAGCTGCAGAAGTAGCAACAGTTGCAACGCTAGGCGGCTTTGCTTGCCCTGAAATGGCAATGGGTAAAGTCATTATCCGTCGCGAAGAGCCAGTGGTAAGCCAACCTCAAGTTGCACCGGTAGTTGAAGCTGAAGTTAAAGTCGTTGAGCCAGTTGTTGAAACTCCAGTAGTTGACGCACCAATGGTTGAAACAGTAGCTGCAGAAGCTCCGGTAGTAGAGACGCCAGTAGCACCAGCTGTTGAAACTCCAGTAGCTGAACAACCGGCAGCAGAAGTTGAAACTGCGGTTGAAGAGAAGCCAGTAGTGGCTAAAGCCAAGCCAGCGGCAACGATTAAATCTCAAGCGAGTGCACCAATGGCGAAAGCCCCTGGCCCACAAGAGCTAAAAGAGATCACAGTTAATGCAGCACCTATTCGTAGCGAACGTTACGTAGGTAAAGGTGCAGGTAGCCAAGTGGCAACAAGCCAAGCTGGCTCAGGCATGACGAAACCGCAGGGTTACTAAGTCAAGCTAACACCTCATCAGTGAGTAAAAGGCCGCTAGAAATAGCGGCCTTTTTGTATTTCTCTCACCTGTTCATACGGGATTAATATTGGTTAACTTCTGGTTCATTCTTGAACTTAATCACACTTTTCGGTAGCATGCGCCGATTCGATCTGAATTACTGACTTTAGTCACTCTGCTCTTTTGAACCAAATACATTAATTAGATGTTCATAAATTTGCGCAGGAAAAATCACTTAGAACAAAGCAAAGATTGCCGCTAGCTAGTTATTCTACCTACAAGATCTTTAACGCCGTTATAAGTTGTTTTAACCAGCTAGAATGAATAGATAACTGATGAACTTGGTGTTACATCTCATTTTTGCTTCAGTGCCGACAAAAGCCAAATTCAGAATAGTTGTAAACACTTAGCCTAACTGAGCAAACATGTTTGAATTCCCACAATTTTCTAAGCACTCTGTAAAAAACGATGTGTTATCAGGTCTAACCGTTGCGTTAGCATTGGTACCTGAAGCCGTTGCATTCGCATTTGTTGCTGGCGTTGACCCTATGGTTGGTCTTTACGCAGCATTCATTGTCGGCCTAATCACTTCTATCTTTGGTGGTCGCCCAGGTATGATCTCTGGCGCAACTGGCGCAATGGCGGTTGTAATGGTTAGCCTTGTGGCTACTCATGGTGTGCAATACCTCTTTGCCGCTATCTTATTAGCCGGTGTGCTGCAGATTGCTGCGGGTATCTTCAAGCTAGGTAAATTCATTCGCATGGTTCCACACCCAGTTATGATTGGTTTCGTGAACGGTTTAGCGATTGTGATTTTCCTTGCTCAGCTTGGTCAATTTAAAGCACCAGATCTAAGTGGTGCACTCACTTGGCTACCTAGCGATCAAATGATGTTGATGCTTGGCCTTGTGGCGCTGACTATGGCGATCATCCACTTCCTACCAAAGCTAACGACCGCAGTACCCTCTTCTTTGGTGGCGATTGTAACGGTAACCGCTCTGGTTGTAGGTTTAGACCTTGAAACTCGCACAGTAGTAGACTTCCTACGTACTATGTCTGGTGACGAAGCAGCAACACTGGCTGGTACACTGCCAACATTCTCTATTCCTGCTGTACCATTTACGTTAGAAACACTGCAAATCATCCTACCTTACGCAATTATCCTTGCGGCTATCGGTCTTATTGAGTCTCTACTGACATTGACTGTACTGGATGAGATGACAAACACTCGTGGTCAATCTAACCGTGAATGTGTTGGTCAGGGCCTTGCGAACGTAACATGTTCAGTATTTGGCGCGATGGGCGGCTGTGCGATGATTGGTCAATCAATGATCAACGTAAACTCTGGTGGCCGTGGTCGTCTGTCAGGTATCGTTGCAGCAGTAATGCTACTTTGCTTTATCCTGTTTGCTTCTTCTCTGATTGAGATGATCCCACTTGCTGCACTTGTTGGTGTAATGTTCATGGTGGTAATTGGTACATTCGAATGGGCAACATTCAAACTTGCTCGCCGTGTACCAAAACAAGATTTCTTCGTTATTGTACTCGTAACTGTTGTTACTGTATTGACTGACCTTGCGGTAGCGGTTGCGGTGGGTGTGATCGTTTCTGCACTTATGTTTGCTTGGCAACACGCGAAGCACATCTACGCTTCAAGCAAGATCAACGAAGATGGCTCTAAGGTATATCACGTTCATGGTCCTATCTTCTTTGGTAGCGCGGCTAACTTCCTAGAGTTATTCAACGCACAAAACGATCCGAAAGATGTGATTGTCGACTTCGCTGATTCACGCGTGACTGACCACTCTGCAATTGAAGCGATTGAAACTCTAGCAGAACGTTATGCAGCAGTAGGTAAAACGCTGCACCTGCGTCACCTAAGCCAAGATTGTCGTGCTCTACTTCATAAAGCAGGCAGCTTAGTTGAAATTAACGTGAAAGAAGATCCAAGCTACAAAGTAGCGACGGACGTACTTGCTGGTTAATTGAATTTTGTATGTAAAAGGGCTTCCACTAAGGAAGCCCTTTTCTTTTGTCGCAAGATAATACTGTTCTATAAAATCCTTCTAGCCCTTCCATTCGCTATGTGCTTAAATCTCAACAAGAAAAACAAAAGGATATGGCTAGGATGCAAGACTCACGGACTGAAAAAGCGCACTCACCATGGCGCGTAGGCCTTAAGCGATTGATTCAGGCTGCTGGCTTGTTGCTTGTGGTATTATTCATTAGCGCTTGGTTAATGCCTGTGACACCGTTAGAAGCAATAGATAAACCTAGCTCTCATTCGCAACCTCTCGACTCAACTACGCTGTTAGGCAAACTTGCCAATGATTACGCGCAAGGCCACTCTCCGCAAACTGATAGCGGATTCTATCCGCTCGCCAATGGCCAAGAAGCTCTTTACGCTCGGCTGGCTTTGATTGATAACGCACAACACTCTATCGACCTGCAGTATTATATTTATCGCGACGACAGCACCAGCTCTTTGCTGACCTATTCGCTCTATTTAGCCGCTGAACGTGGCGTAAGAGTTCGCGTGTTGCTTGATGACATGCAAGCCCGCAGCGACAGCGATATGGCCTCTCTCGCGGCTCACCCAAACATTGAACTGCGTTTATTTAACCCTTTTGCTAATCGAGGTCTTCGTGCGCTCGATTTTATTAACGACTTCAAACGAATGAACCGACGCATGCATAATAAGTCCATTATTGCGGATGGTGCATTTGCCATCGCTGGCGGGCGCAACATCGGCAACGAATATTTTGCCGCCAACCATGAAGTAGACTTCGGTGATTTTGACTTACTACTAATGGGCCAATCAGTTGCCGAAATCGGCAAGCAGTTCGACCTCTACTGGAACAGCGCACCTGCAGTACCAAGCACCTTGCTATTTGAGCAGCAAAGCCAACCAGATAATACAGATATAGAAGAGTGGAAACGCGTACTAAACCACCACTTTGATGGATCAGATTACGCGGCAACCTTTGACGAACTGCCTCTCGTTAAAGCATTAAAAAGCGAGCAGCTTCACTTTTACTGGGGTAAAGCTGAAGTGCATTACGATCAACCGAGCAAGGTATACCAACCAAGCGATAATGATTTAATGCTGCATGCTCTCGACGGTATCTTACGCCGCGCTGAGTCCTCTTTCTTGCTGGTTTCTCCCTACTTTGTCCCGACCCAAGCGGGTACCGACATATTGGTCAAGGCTGCACAGTCGGGCATTGATATCACCATTATCACCAACTCGTTAGCCTCTAATGATGTATTTGCTGTGCACGGTTGGTACGCAAAATACCGAACTCAGCTTCTCAGCGCAGGCATAAAGCTGTATGAAGTCAAAGCCGACCCTAGCGTCAAAAAGCGCTACTCATGGCTTGGCAGCTCGCGAACCAGTTTACACGCGAAAACATTCATCCTTGATGACGAACAGATCTTTGCCGGCTCATTTAACTTCGACCCAAGATCGGCATTTTTGAATACTGAGATGGGTGTACTGGTCGACGCACCCAAATTTGTTCAGCATGCCTTAGCTAACTTAGAGAGCAACTTAGCGCAAAATACCTACCGTTTATCGCTCGACCAAAACAATGACATCATCTGGCATAACGATATTACTCAACAAGACTACACTCGCGAGCCTGACGCCAGCTTATGGCTGCGGCTTGGCGCTTGGGGGGCAGGCATTTTACCTATCGAAGATCAGCTCTAACACCGTAGAAACAAAAAGGTCGCTAATCGCGACCTTTAGTTTTTGTATACAGGCTAAGAGGTTTTACTCACTGCCTAGCAGCTTCTGGGCTGCTTTTCTTACTTCAATAGAGCTGTCATTCAGGAACACTTGCAACCCATCGCGATATGAATCAACATCGCCTTGCTCGAGCAACTCAACTAGCTTCAGGCGCTCTGCGGCTGTTAGCCAAGCTTTGAGATCTGGTATTCGACCTTCTTTTGCTAATCGCTGCACAAACTCTGCAGGTTCGCGCGCCTCGTGCGCAGCAAAGTACAGCAGCATAAACTCATTCACACCCGCATCATCTAGCCAGTTTAACGCCCATTCCTCTCGCGCACGGGTCAGTGCAGTACTATAACTAGGTTGATTAATGGTGTTATGGCCGATGTGTTCGTCTGTCCAACGCTCAGTAAGGTTTAGCCCTCTTGTTTGAATGCAATGAATTGCATGGGCTTGTTCAACGAAGTTACACATCATCCAATGTAAGCCTCGCTTACCTAACTGACTAAAGAATACGGCCAAACGCTTCGCTTTTTGTTCCGGTAGCAGCCAAATTAGTTCAGATGGCGCGACTTGACCTCGATATCTCGCGTAAGGGTCCCAGCCTTGTAGTTTAGGCACGCCTAATGCTTTAGGCGTTAGAGACTCTAAATCTTGCCCTGTATCCAAGTAGCTCAAAATTTTGTTGGTGATCTCTGCTGCTTTCTCCGGTTCAAGCTCATCGCTGAGATCCTTGAGCAATACTGAGTTAAACCACTCTTCAATAGGTAATTCCACCTCTGGATTCACCAATCGTGCATGCATAAAGAACAGAGCAACTTGTTCTGGGTAACAACGTTCCAACGATTTGAGCAACTTCTCACGCTCAGCCCATTGATGGCGACCAATCATGCTGGTGTCATCCGCCTCTGCATACGCGAAGCCATTGACCCGCTCACAGTAGCTCTGCCAAAAACGCGCTGATACAGGGCGATAACTAGATGCAGATTGATAGGTCATTAGCAAGTAAACATCAATATCCGATTGCGCCACACCCGTTGATGCTAAACATTGTACGATATGTTCTTCGAGTTGCTGACTCTCGGTAAGACCGTACAATGGATAGTCCGACCTAAAATGGAAAATGCGGTTAATGACACGTTGAGGAGCGAGCGTCACCCATAAAGTCCAGTGGCGCTTAACCAGCACTTCTAAATCAGATTTCAGATTTCCGCGAGCGAAGACTTCCATTAACCAAAACAGCGCTAAAATCGCTCTTTGATAACCATCCTTGCTCCCAAGCAAAGCATAGGCTGGTTGATTTGGACTAACCATATCACCTGAACGGCCACAATCCCTGTAACAAGATTCAGCCAGCAAGGAAATCATTTCTCGGTCGTTAAAGCCGCAATCGACTTGAGAAAGCCAAGTTTGTACATCCGCTAATTCCTCAGCTTGTAAACTTGTATAACGCTTGTATTTGTCTGTCAAAGCTGTCAATAAATGTTGCTCTAACCACGCTAACAACTCATGTTCTTCAGGTTCAGACTCTATATGATCATTGAGCCGCCACGCAGCATACGCACAACCACCGATGTGAGTAGGTAAATACTCAAGCATCTCATCATCAAGCCCCATTAACTTATGGTCGATGCTTTCGAACTCGCTAATATTCACAAGCGGCAAATTGGGGTTTAAGGGATAAAAGCAAGATTTCCACTCTGCCTCAGACCATACTTCTTCAGGTTCAGAGTCTTCATCCTCAAACGGGTCATCAACGATACGAGTATGTTCCCACTGGGCATATCTGTCTTCGAGCTGCCACGCTGGCGCCACTTTAGTTAAGCTCACTCCTGGGTATTGAGCCTTTACTTCTGCAAGTAAATTGAATGCTTCTTCGTCGACACGCGAACCTAAAATGGTCTGCTGCTTAACTTGGTCTTGATATTGCTCATCTTCATAATATGGCGCTGGGACGTCCCAAGCACCTAAGCTGTAGTAGAAGCTTAATGTCGGATGTTCTGAACTTTGCACCGGAACAGAAATCATAGGCTGTTGGCCTAAGCGCTCGATTAACTGCTGTTTAAACCAAGCGTAATCATCTGGATTTTGATTGAGATGGTCGAGTAGATCAGGTTGTTGTTGGTATCCATCACGATCCATATAGAAATGACGACGGATATGAGCGCCATCTGACCAAATATAAGCCTTAATCAGATCTCGGCTCCAACCAAACTCTTCAACTAAAGCCATGAACATTTGAAAAGGCACTGACCAAGACTCGGTGTTCCAATAAGGAATAACAAAACTACTCAAATAAAAGCTATGAGCAGGATTCACTTTGGCCATGATAAATAGCGCTTCAATGCCGAAGATATTCATATCACTCAGCATCAAATCACTTTGGTCGTTTCGGCTTCGGGCAAAATCCACCATAGCTTGAGCGGTAAGCTGTAATTCTTGTTCCAATTGAGGGAAATTTAGCGCACAAGCAAACAGAACTGGCTCGCTGATATAAGTGCTTTTCTCATCACTTCGATAGGTGTTGAGCACGTGAGCAACTAAGTCACGCTTGTCACCCGCATCATCAAGGCTCAGTGGTTTACCGGTTTGATCGACAAACTCAATATTAAATAAAGTGCCCATGTGCAATCTAAAAGCGCTACCATCGGCCAAACGCTGACGATACTCAGTTAACGCTTGAACGATACTTTCTGAGTCTTGAGAGTTAACGGTGATTTGAATGGATTTATCGAATTCTGCCATGTAAAACCTGCTTCAGACGATAGACATTTCGCGCGCAGATTCATTAACGCAAATACATCTAACTTACTGATAGAAAAGCCAATTGAAAAGATCGGCAGTATATCTATTGCACTTACAATGTCTAACGGGAAGGTGAAATGTATGGGACAGCGCACACTGCCAGACCACACACAAAAAAGTAAACGTTTTCGCCCAAAACAAAAAGGCTGAGGTCATTCAACCTCAGCCTTGTTATTCATATTTGCTGGCTTATTTTCTTAGCCAGTTTATCCAACTTTTTTATCTAAACTGGCACCGAACAATTCTAAGCGCCAGCCTTGCATTACATCTGGCAACTTATCGCTGTTTCGGTTGTGTTTCCAAACCCAGCTTAGTAATTGGTTAAGCTGTTTTTTAGAGGCTAAGAACTCGGTGGCCAGCCCACTGGTTTGAGCCGCTTTCTTCACCTCATCTTTGAGTACTTTAAACAGCTGCTTGTAACCCGGCTTATCCATTAAACGCTCGATAGGCGCGGGGTACTCTTCAACTGGCGTATGCTTAGCCAGTTTTACGATTGAGATGATTCTCGCACTGTGGCGATGTAGAGCGCGCGGGTCAATGCCCTCTTGCTCCATTTGATGACGGTTTTGAATGCCATTACGAGCAATCGTCAGCAAATCATTCTCTTTGAAGATGAAGTTAAGCGCCAAATCACGGCGTACCGCTTCTTTGTAACGCCAAGTAGCAAGTGGTCTTAAAATCGCTAATTCACGCGGTTTTAGCTGCCATGCACCTTTGATATCCAAGTAGGCGTTCTCGACATCCACTTTTTTAATGCGCTTAGAGGCAATCAACTCACATTCAGATTGCGCGGCTTGCCACCAACCTGCTTGCTCAACTTCGCTCAATAGTTTTTCAAACAGAGGCTTTAGGTAGTAAACGTCAGCAGCAGCGTAATCAAGCTGCTTTTGAGAAAGTGGACGCGCTAACCAGTCGGTGCGTGATTCACTCTTATCAAGCGCAATACCTAAGTTTGCTTCCACTAGAGTAGCAAAGCCGGTTGATAGGCCATTACCTAGAAATGCCGCCATGATTTGTGTATCGACCATTGGCTCTGGCAAGCAACCAAAGCTGTTGTGGAATACTTCTAAATCTTCACCACAAGCGTGCAGAACTTTACGCACCTGCTTATCTTGCAACAAGTCGACAAATGACGACATGTCTTCAATTTCTAATGGGTCGATCAACGACAGTGTTTGCCCATCAAAAAGCTGGATAAGACCGAGCTGAGGGTAGAAAGTGCGGGTACGCACAAATTCGGTATCAAGCATAACAGCGTCCACGCTTCTTGCTTGATGACAGGCAGCTTCGAGTTGAGCTACCTCGGTGATGATTTGATAATTCACTGAATTCTCGCTGTGAGCAAATAAAAATGCCGACTTGACGGTCGGCATTCTAACAGAGTTTATAGGGCTATTCAGCCTTAGCTTGAGTGCCTTGTGCGGCCTTAGCAATATTAGCGTCGTTCTCTTCACGCAATACGCGGCGAAGAATCTTACCAACGTTAGTTTTTGGCAAGTCGTCTTTAAACTCAACAATCTTAGGAATCTTGTAGCCTGTCAGGTGCTGACGACAATGAGCAATCACTTCTTCTTTGGTCAAGCTAGGATCACGTTTTACTACGTAGATTTTCACTAATTCACCTGAGACTTCATGCGGTTGACCAATCGCGGCAACTTCTAGCACCTTACCGTGGGTAGACACCACATCTTCGATTTCATTCGGGTATACGTTGAAACCAGAAACCAGAATCATGTCTTTCTTACGGTCAACGATATGAATCAGACCTTCATCGTCAAACTTAACGATATCGCCAGTGGATAACCAACCCTCTTCCGTCAGCACTTCTTTGGTCGCTTCCGGACGCTGCCAGTAACCTTGCATGACCTGCGGACCACGGACTTGCAGCTCGCCGACTTCGGTATTCGGTAGTGGGTTACCTTCTTCATCGACAATACGCACTTCTGTCGATGGTACAGGAAGACCAATCGCACCTGTGTAGTCGATAAGATCGTAAGGGTTACCTGTCACCAACGGTGAACATTCCGTTAAGCCATAGCCTTCAAGAAGGTGGATACCCGTCACTTTCTTCCACTGCTCAGCAACACCGCGCTGTACCGCCATACCGCCACCAACAGATAGCTTCATATTGCTAAAATCAAGTTCGTGGAAATCTTCATTGTTCACTAGCGCATTAAACAGTGTATTTACACCGGTTACCGCTGTGAATGGGTATTTCTGTAGCTCTTTAATAAAGCCCGGAATATCACGTGGGTTAGTGATGAGTAGGTTTCGACCGCCCATTTCGATAAACAGTAGGCAGTTAACCGTCAATGCGAATACGTGGTAAAGAGGCAGCGCAGTAACGACTAACTCTCGACCTTCAGATAATACTGGGCCGTACGCACCTTTTGCCTGCATTACGTTTGCAATCATATTGCGGTGCGTAAGGATTGCGCCCTTAGCCACGCCTGTCGTACCACCTGTGTATTGCAGGAATGCAATATCATCACCAGACATAAATGGCTTAACGTATTGCAAACGACGGCCTTTACGTAACGCTTTACGCATTGAAATTGCGCCCGGCAGGTCGTACTTAGGTACCATGCCTTTTACGTACTTCACTACGAAATCAACAATCGTACCTTTTGCGCGTGGCAGCATTTGACCAAGACTGGTCAACACCACGTGTTTCACTGGCGTATTATCAACGATTTGCTCAAGAGTGTTGGCAAAGTTAGAGACAATCACAATCGCCTTAGCGCCAGAGTCATTTAGCTGATGCTCGAGCTCACGCGGGGTGTAAAGTGGGTTTACATTTACCGCAATAAGGCCAGCACGTAGTACACCAAACAGTGCTACTGGGTATTGCAGTAAGTTAGGCATCATAAGTGCTACACGGTCGCCCTTTTGCAGCTTAAGATCATTTTGTAGATATGCGGCAAAAGCACGGCTACGCTCTTCCAATTTACGGAAGGTCATGACCGAGCCCATATTCATAAACGCTGGTTGATCAGCAAACTTTTGTACTGATTGCTCAAACATCTCAACCAAAGATGGGTATTGGTCTGGGTTGATGTGCTCAGGCACTTCATCTGGATAACGTGATAACCAAGGTTTATCCACGGTACTACTCCTCGAATATGATGGGTGTTGCAACACGGGCAACGCTCAGCGTTTGAACGCTTATTCGGCTGCCCTAATCCAGTCAAACTGGTCTTTAATCATGCTATTACAACACAGGCTAAGAGCTTGAGCACGAAACACTCAAACACTTGTTTCAATTTTGTTAACCAAGCCAAAAATCCGTTCTGCGACGGCCTTTGGCTGTTGTAAGTGACAGTGGTGACCACCAGCAATGGTGTGTATTTCAACATCGCCTTTGGCAACAGGTTTCGCCTGCTTTAAGGCAGCAAAACCTTGCTCACCCAATAGGATGAGTTGCGGGCAAACAATGTGTTGGCGAAACTGTTCAGCACTTTCAAACGGCATGCGATACAAGGAGTCGGCTTGTAACCGTTTATCATGACGCCATAGCCAACCTTGCTCGCCACGAACAAGGCCACGTTTTACCACAGGAGCAATCAACTCTGGAGCGAGATGATTAACCGCAGCACGCCTTTCGATAGCTTCTTCTATCGTTGCCATGGCTCTTTCTGGCTTGCGTCGAATACGTTGTCGGCTTTTGACACCTTCACGCAATCTTTCCACACTGTTTACTGCAGATTCCGCTAAGGGGCCATCCCCTTCAATCTGCATTAATCCTGCCACTTTTTCAGGAAAGGCGGCACTATAGCAACTTGCAATCAAAGCACCAAGCGAATGTCCTACTAGCACTAACTTGTTTGGCGATAAAGTAGTCAACAGCTGGTAAACATCGTCGATATAGTCGTGAAATGGATAGAAGTGGCCATCACCTTTATGCTCAGATAGGCCATGGCCAGGTAAATCGATTGCGCAAAGATGGAGCAGAGGATGGCACTGATGAAGCTCAGTCATTACTGTTTCAAAGCTGGCGGCATTATCTAACCAACCATGCAAAAAAACGACCGAGATATCGGCCGTTTTAGGATGTCCTATTTCCAATGCTGCGAGAGATAACTGACCGCAAGCGTATTGGTTTGATTTGATCATTACTTCACTTCTTGGATCACTCGTCCTGAGCGATTGCCATAATTGATGTCACGACAGTACAGACCACGACATGGGTAAAGATGAGTAGGCGTATCATGCACAATCACGCGCTCCTCAATACGCCATAGATGGTAGTTGCTTATCGCCATGACAGGAAAATCATAATCAAACTCGCCGACTTTATTCTTCTCAGTACCATCGGCTTTACCTAATAGCGTAATTAGGCGGCCTTCACTTAAGGTTACTGGGTCAGCAAAGCCATCCACATAACCGACAAAACGGCCTTTCGGCTCTTGTTTAATATCCGGCTTGCCCGAGCTACTGATCGGCAAGTTGACGACCTCAATGCGAGTACGGTTTTCCAAATTGGTGACTTTGGCAATCACACCACCCACACGAACTTCATCACTACTATTGGCGCTCTGCTGCCAAGCCGCGTAGTCGGTCACGATATTAGGATTATCCGATTTAAGGTCTTCTGGTAATGAAGAACAGGCGATGAGGAAAATAGATGAGATAAAAACAGTGGCGAACCGGACAATACGTGTATTCATAATGGCATTCTCAAAAAAGCGAATATTAAAAGCAGAGAGATAAGAAGAGTTATATATAAATATCGACCCCTAACATGTTAATTAGTTCCTCTCTTTTGGCTTGGTTCATGACTCGCATGTACTCTTCCATCGCTTTACGGCTGCGGCCTTCAGGAAGATCATATTGAATCTGCGCTTTATGAATATCGGACTCATTAACATGGCGAATAGTATGCGCTACCGCATTGGCCACTTTCGAAGGTTGGCCTACGGGTGACTTGTCCTCAGATTTCTTTACCTGATTCTTCTTGTTGGTCTTATTGGCTCGATTTGGGCCAGGGACCGAAGGAGGTAATCCGTTAACTGAAACCATACTATTCGCTTATTAACTCGTTGCCTTAACGGGAAAGCTCGCCTAGCGCGTGTTATTCACGGCCTGGCAGTTTTTTCCACGCCACGGTGTCACGCAAGTAAACAGGGCTCGCTTCTTCTGCAGAGACCGTCTCACCCTTTTGCCACGCAAACTTAGCCACTTGCACGATATCTTGCGCATCAGGGAACTGCACATCACCTGCATTACGGCTAATGGTTAGACCCGCTAGTTCGTCTTGATAGGCTGCCCAGCCTGTACCCGCAGTTGTCCACGTTTGCTCATCGGCTGTCAGTTGTTCAACCAAGTTTGCTGGTGCAATTACGCACTCGGCGTCAACCGCTGCCCACTCACCATTTTCTTGGCGAGAGTAACGTCCCCAGTACACTTCACTCATACGCGCATCAATCGCACATGCCACATCGGTTACACCATGAACTCGGTAAGAACCTTGAGCCATTGCTTCAAGGGTTGATACGCCAATCATAGGAAGCTCTGCACCAAAGGCAAGGCCTTGAGCAATACCAATACCGATACGAACACCAGTAAAGCTGCCCGGCCCGCGACCAAATGCTAATGCATCTAGATCAGCTAAAGTTAGGCCTGCTTCTTTCAGTACTTCATCCACCATAGGCAGTACTTTTTTGGTGTGGTCACGCGGCGCTACTTCGCTACGTGCGTAAACTTTGTCATCAACCAATAAAGCAACAGAGCAGTTTTCTGTTGCGGTATCTAAGGCAAGGATCTTTGCGCTCATCAAAATCTCTAATTTGTATCTGTTTGTATCTGTTGAAGGAAATGGTCAACTTTCGCCAAATCTCGCGTACGCGGAATTGGCGGTAAACTCGCTAGAAACACGCCACCGTAATCTCGTGTCACCAAACGGTTATCACAGATTATCAACGCACCTTTGTCTTTCTTATCGCGAATTAATCGTCCCACTCCCTGCTTAAGGGTAATCACCGCATCCGGTAATTGCACTTGAGCAAATGGGTCACCACCTTTTAAACGACAATCTTCAATTCGCGCTTTTAGCAGCGGATCGTCTGGGGCGGTAAACGGTAATTTATCGATAATAACACAGCTCAGGGTGTCACCTCTAACATCAATGCCTTCCCAAAAAGCACCTGTTGCCACCAGCAAGGCGTTACCAAGCTCCATAAACTCGGCCAACGTTTTCTGCTTGCTGGTTTCACCTTGCATCAACACAGGCACTGTAAGCACGTCTCTAAAGCGCTCACCCAGCTCTCGCATCATGCTGTGCGATGTACATAAAAAGAAACATCGCCCTTGGTTTTTCTCAATCACCGGTGCCAACATACGCACCAGTTTATCGGCTAAGCCTGCACTGTTTGGTTCGGGTAAATAACGTGGGACACACAAACGCGCTTGGCTTTGGTAATCAAACGGGCTGGGCAAAGACATCTGCTGTTGCGGCTTCAAGCCCAAGCGAGAGGTGAAGTGGCCAAAATCGTCATTCACCGCAAGAGTGGCGGAGGTAAACACCCACGCGCCCTGCTTTAGCTCTATTTGTTCGTGGAACTTATCCGCCACCGATAGCGGCGTAATATGCAAACTAAAATGGCGCGGCGAGGTATCAAACCAATAGGAATAACCGGTAATAGAAACATCGCACACACGCTCAATTCGGCCTTTAATCAAGTTCGCCCTTTCAAAGGCCGTATCAAGTAATTGGCTGCGGCCAAGGGCGATCTTAAGCACCTCAATTGAGAAATCGAGCGCTTCGATCAGTCGCTCCATCTCACGAGCAATTGACGGTGATTGCAAGGCTTCACGCCAGTTGCCACGAAAGCCCGGCTCTCCCAATGTGATACGTAAGTCCATTGCGCACTGAACCAGCTTCTCCGCCACCTTTTGCAGTTGGCGCATATCTTTGGCTTCAGTTCCATAGCCGATCTCGATATCTTTGGCTAACTCTTGAACTTGGCGACTTGATACCGATTGACCAAAGTATTGGCTGGCGATATCTGGCAGCTGATGGGCTTCATCGAAGATAAACACATCCGCTTCAGGAATCAGCTCCCCAAAGCCAGTCTCTTTAATGGCTAAATCGGCTAAAAACAGGTGATGGTTGACCACCACTACATCGGCATCGAGCGCTTTCTTACGCGCTTTTAAAACAAAGCAATCACCGTAACTGGGGCAATCTTTTCCCAAACAATTGTCATTGGTTGAGGTAATGGTAGGGATAACAGGGCTGTCTTCAGCAATGGCATCGCAATCACCTAAATCACCTGTTTTGGTTTCCGACGACCAACTGCGTACTTTCACTAATTGACTAAGTAAAGTGGGATCCGCTTGGTGACTATGGCTTTCAATCATTTGACGGCTAAGCCTATCCAAACACAGATAGTTAGCCCGCCCTTTTAACAGTGCCACTTGGCCATAAAAGCCGAGTGCGCTGGTCATTAACGGAAGATCTCGGTGGAAGAGCTGCTCTTGCAGGTTCTTAGAACCGGTGCTGATGATGATTTTCTTACCGCTAAGCAATGCTGGCACTAAATAAGCGAAGGTTTTGCCTGTACCTGTTCCCGCTTCAATCACCAGTTGGCCTTCCGATTTAATCGCTTTGCGAACAGCCTCGGCCATATCAAGCTGAGCCTGACGCGGTTGGAATCCGGGTATGGCTTTGCCTAATGCGCCATCTTGAGAAAAGGTTTTTGAGATCATGCCACTGCTGCGGGTAACAAAAAACCAAAGTATACCTGAACGACAGTTAAAACAGTATTTGTTCTAATCAAGCAAGATGGGATAAAACTATTGAGAGAAGGGCTGTCAGCCCCTAAAATAGCGGCCTTATTCCCTATATTCTGGATACAAACATGAGCGATAACAACGCAAAACCAGCACTACCGGATCACCTTGCTGGTAACCCACGCAGCCCACACTACGTTGCTGAGTGCTTCGAGCACCACATCGGTATTCGCCTAAATGGCAAAGAGCGTACTGACGTTGAAGAATACTGCATCAGTGAAGGTTGGGTAAAAATCGCTTCTCCTAAAGCGAAAGACCGTTTCGGCAACCCAATGCTAATTAAGCTAAAAGGTGAAGTAGAAGCGTTCTACAAATAATCACCACTGTTTTAGATGCATAGAGCGTATTGCTCTATGCATTTTCTTCCCTTCAAACCCTTAAGCTATGGCTTGCTTCACTGCTTGTTCGGCATGGATTTCTGTTGTGTCATACAGTGGTACATGCGAATGGTGTTGCTGAATCAACAAAGCAATTTCAGTACAGCCGAGAATAACCGCTTGGGCTCCTTGCTCCGCCAAGCGTGCGACAATCTCAACATAACGCTCTCTCGACTCATCGCGAATATCACCCAAACATAATTCGTTATAGATAATGTCGTGCACCGTGGTTCGGTCTTCTTCATTCGGCACAACAACCTCAATAGCAAAATGATCAGTTAATCGGCTTTTGTAGAAGTCTTGCTCCATAGTAAATCGCGTACCAAGTAAGCCCACTTTACTGATGCCATCTAAAACCAATTTTTGCGCCGTAGCATCGGCGATATGCAAAATAGGAATGGAAATGTTTGCCTGAATATCATTAGCAACCTTGTGCATGGTATTGGTGCAAATCATCAAAAAATCAGCGCCGCCCGCCTCTACTGCTTTTGCCGCATTAGACAAAATGACTGCGGTTTCATCCCACTTACCTTGGTGTTGCAGTTTTTCTATTTCATCAAAATCGACACTATAGAGACAGATTTTCGCTGAGTGCAAACCACCGAGCTCACGCTTCACACCTTGGTTGATCGCTTTATAGTAACTTGCGGTTGATTCCCAGCTCATCCCGCCTAGCATTCCGATTGTTTTCATTTTAAATTTCCTTGCTAACTATTTAAGCGATGCTCCACACTAGCAACCGTCGGCGGTAATCTCAATAAGACTTTTAGGCAAATAAAAACGCGGCTCAAATGAGCCGCGTCGGAATCTGGTTTGGTTAAGGTTTAGCGTCGTTGTAGATATCGCGATAACCACGCTGGGCCATCAAAATCACTATGGCTATCGATGATGGCTTTAGCGGCATCACTTGGCGAAGCTTTGTTGTCCCACATTTCGGTTAGGATAGCTTCGTCTATTTCACAGTCGCCTAGTAAAGCACTTACGCGCTCAGAATATAATTTACGTGCTAATAGCTCTTTATCCATACATACCACCTTAAGACGCTCAAATGAGAAAGAATCTTCAACCGTGCAACGGAAATAATCGCAAAAGACTAACTTCGTCGAGATAACCTACTCCTATTTAAGTAGATTTTCTGTTGAATTCAACTTGATATTAGTTTAATTGTTAGGGAAGTTTTGCGGGTTAGCTCACCCTTCAGAAGCGCTGAAAAAATTCACCATACGAAAAAAATAATTCACGGAAGTACGTACGAAATGGAAAAGAAAACACTGCTTACACACTGTAGCGACGCACCTGGACTCATCTCCAAAATCACAAACATTTGTTATAAGCATCAGCTGAATATTATTCATAACAATGAATTTGTAGATAACTCGAGTGGGCACTTTTTTATGCGCACCGAACTGGAGGGGTATTTCAATGATCAAACCCTTCTTGCAGATTTAGATCAGGCGCTTCCGAGCGGAGCAAAACGTAAACTTGTCGACTCTAGCCGTAAGCGCGTCGTGATTTTGGTGACCAAAGAAGCCCACTGTTTAGGCGATATTCTGATGAAGAACTATGATGGCAGTCTAGATATTGAAATTGCCGCCGTGGTGGGTAACTACGATACCCTACAAAACTTGACGGAAAAGTTTGATATTCCTTATCACCATGTCAGCCATGAAGGTTTATCGCGTGAAGAGCATGAGCAAGCAATGCTAAAAGTGATTGATGAATACCAAGCGGACTACTTAGTATTGGCCAAGTACATGCGCGTTCTGACCGCTGGTTTTGTTGAAAAGTATCACCACAAAATCATCAACATTCACCACAGCTTCTTACCTGCATTCATTGGCGCTAAACCTTATCAGCAAGCGTATGACCGAGGCGTAAAGATCATTGGTGCTACGGCGCACTTCGTTACTAACGATCTCGATGAAGGTCCAATCATCAAGCAAGATGTCATTCCTGTGGATCATAACTTCAGCGCGAAAGACATGGCTCAAGCCGGCCGCGATGTTGAGAAAAACGTTCTGAGTAAAGCGCTCAATAAAGTGGTTAATGACCACGTGTTTGTTTATGGCAATAAGACCGTTATTTTATAAGCTACTTTGAACGAAAACGCCCTCTCACATCGAGAGGGCGTTTTTGTTTGTTGCAGGGTTAACTCGTCGCTATAGCTTAATGCCGAGCTCAACCCCTTGTTTGATGGCTCGGACGGCATCAAGTTCTCCGGCGTAATCTGCGCCGCCTATTACGTGCAATTTGTCGCCAAACTCAGGCCATTGATTTTCAAACGGCCTGACTGACTCTTGCCCAGCACAAATAATGACTTTGTCTGCATCGAGCAGCTGCGGCTGGTCATCAATTGAAATGTGTAAACCTTGCTCATCAATCTTCTCGTAGCTCACGCCGCCAAGTAGATTCACACCGCGCTTCTCTAGTGTACGTTTATGGATCCACCCTGTCGTTTTACCCGGCCCTTTACCGACACGCCCCTTGCGACGCTGTAATACCCAGACGGTTTTATCACTCATCGCATCAGGGTAAGGGTACAAGCCGCCCGGGTGGGCAATCTCTTTATCAATCCCCCACTCGTATAACCAATCATCTAACTGATGGCTTTCGGGCTCAGTCAGCATGGAAGCAACGTCAACGCCAATCCCACCCGCACCAACAATAGCTACCTTATCGCCTACATAGGTCTTATCTCTAATCAAGGTTTGGTAATCCACTACCTTGTCTGGGTTATCAATGCCGTCAATATGGACTTTACGTGGTGTCACACCAGAAGCCATCACCACTTCATCGTACTCACTGAGCAAGTCTGCATTCGCTTCGGTATCAAGATGCAACTTGACGCCAGTTTCATCAATCTGATTTGCAAAGTATCGAATAGTTTCTCGAAATTCCTCTTTACCGGGGATTTGCATTGCCAACCTGAATTGGCCACCAATTCGGTCACTGCGTTCAAACAAATCAACATTGTGACCTCGCTGCGCTAATGTCGTCGCACAGGCTAAGCCAGCAGGCCCAGCCCCCACAACTGCGATACTTTTCGGCGTATCGGTATTAACCGGAATCAGCTCGGTTTCGCGACACGCGTATGGGTTAACTAAGCAACTGGCACGTTTGCCTTTAAACACGTTATCGAGACACGCTTGGTTACAACCAATACAGGTATTGATCAGCGCGGCTTGCTGCTTTTCAGCCTTAGCCACAAAATATGGGTCAGCTAAGAATGGCCGCGCCATCGACACCATATCCGCTTGGCCTTCAGCAATAATTCGCTCGCCTTCTTCAGGGGTATTGATTCGGTTACAGGTCACAATTGGCACAGAGACATGAGGTTTTACCTTCTCAGTAACCCATGTAAACGCACTGCGGGGGACTTGAGTGGCAATGGTTGGAATACGTGCTTCATGCCAACCAATGCCAGTATTGATGATCGTTACGCCTGCCTTTTCTAACTCTTGGGCCAGTAAGACCACTTCATCAAAGGTGCTGCCTTGTTCAACCAAATCCAACATAGATAAGCGGAAAATGATAATGAAACGCTCGCCCACTTTTCGGCGAATAGACTTGACGATTTCTAATGGGAAACGCATCCGGTTTTGGTAGTCACCGCCCCACTCATCATAACGATTGTTGGTGCGTTGACAGATAAATTGATTGATGAGGTAACCTTCAGAGCCCATCACCTCAACCCCATCATAACCCGCTAGTTGCGCGAGCTCGGCACTGTTAGCGAATGCTTCAATGGTGTTATTGATTTGGCGAGTGCTCATTTCACTTGGTGCGAAACGGGCGATAGGCGCTCGAATGGCCGACGCGCTCTGAGCAAAGGGGTGCATGGCATAACGACCAGCATGCAGTAGTTGCAACGCAATCTTGCCCCCGTGTTGATGCACGGCCTCGGTCACGACTTGATGCGCTTTGGCGTGTTTAGGCTTACTAAACTCTGCACTAAATGGATGCAGTCGACCGCGTAGATTCGGCGAAAAACCACCTGTCACAATCAGGCCAACCCCGCCTTTGGCTCGTTCCGCGTAAAATGCGGCTAAACGGTCTAAACCTTTTTTATCTTCCTCTAGTCCTGTATGCATCGACCCCATCAGTACACGATTACGCAATTGGGTGAAACCAAGATCCAGTGGTTTAAGCAAGTTAGAGTACATGGCAGACATCACTTCATTATCGTTATTCTGGTCTGACCAGACTAAGACGTAATCACACAAAAATCAAACAATCGTTTACATTTTTGAAACATAACGCACTCTGTGACGTAGAAAGTTGGCAGGAACAGGCGTTCCTTGACTAGATTAATAAATGAATCCTTCCAACATCTAGCTAGAAACCAATAGATTCAGTAGGATATAAGGTTCACCGTCAGAACCTGTGTATCCCACAGCGGAGAAAAAATGAAAAAAGTATTCAAGTTTATCGGCTTGTTTTTCAAAGGGATTTGGAAACTCATCACCTTTATCCGAGTCGCCATTGTTAATTTACTGTTTTTTGCAGTGCTTGCTTCTATGTACTTCTTGTACAACTCAGCAGAAACACCCGTACCGCAGGTTCCGCAGTCCTCTGCATTGATCCTTAATATCTCTGGTCCTATTGTTGAGCAATCTAGCTACACCAATCCAATGGACTCATTTACTGGCTCTTTGTTTGGTAAAGATCTACCAAGAGAAAACGTGTTGTTTGACATTGTGAATACCATTCGCAAGGCCAAAGATGACTCGAACATCACCGGGATTGTTCTGGCGTTAAGAGATATGCCAGAAACGAACCTAACCAAGCTGCGCTACATCGCCAAAGCACTGAACGAGTTTAAAGCCTCAGGCAAACCGATTTACGCGGTAAGCGATTTTTACAATCAAAGCCAATACTACTTAGCAAGCTATGCTGACAAGGTTTACATGGCTCCTGACGGTGCAGTAATGATCAAAGGCTACAGCGCCTACTCGATGTACTACAAAACTCTGTTAGAGAAGCTAGATGTCAATACGCACGTATTCCGCGTGGGCACTTACAAATCGGCCATTGAACCTTTCGTGCGTGACGATATGTCTGATGCAGCGAAAGAGTCCGCGACCCGTTGGTTAGGTCAACTTTGGGGTGCTTATGTGGATGACGTCGCGACCAATCGTGAAATTAGCCCACAATCGCTCAACCCAACCATGGACGAATTCCTTGCGTTGATGAAAGAGTCTGATGGTGACTTAGCAGCGCTATCGCTCAAAGCTGGTTTGGTGGATCAATTGGCAACCCGCCAACAAGTACGTAAAGAGATGATTGACGCCTTCGGCAGCGATGGCGGTGATAGCTATCCATACATTGATTACTACGAGTACTCAGCCACTGTTACCCCTGATTTTGACATCAACAGTGATGATATCGCGATTGTTGTCGCAAGCGGTGCCATTATGGATGGCGTACAGCCGCGCGGTACAGTAGGCGGCGACACTGTGGCTTCTTTGCTGCGCCAAGCTCGTAACGACGACAAGGTAAAAGCAGTCGTTCTACGTGTAGATAGCCCAGGCGGTAGTGCATTTGCCTCAGAAGTTATCCGCAACGAAATCCAAGCGTTAAAAGAAGCGGGCAAACCTGTCGTGGTTTCTATGTCTAGCCTTGCTGCATCTGGCGGTTACTGGATCTCAATGAGTGCAGATCAAATCATCGCTCAGCCGACCACTTTGACTGGTTCTATCGGTATTTTCAGTGTCATCACCACCTTTGAAAAAGGTCTGAACAACATTGGCGTTTACACTGACGGCGTGGGTACCTCACCATTCTCAGGTATCGGCGTGACCACGGGCCTTACTGAAGACGCAGCAGACGCATTCCAAATGGGCATTGAGCATGGTTACCATCGCTTTATCAACTTGGTAAGCACTAACCGTGATATTGCCATTGATAACATGCCAAACATCGCTGAAGGCCGTGTATGGACAGGTCAAGACGCACTAGAGCGTGGCCTAGTTGATAAGATGGGTGATTTTGACGATGCGGTTGCGCTAGCTGCAAAACTGGCAGAGCTTGAAAACTACAACCTTTACTGGGTTGAAGAGCCGCTTTCACCTGCAGAGCAGTTCTTCCAAGATTTCATGAACCAAGTAAAAGTAAACCTTGGCCTTGATGTCAGCTCAATGCTGCCGAAAGCCCTTCAACCTGCTGCTACACAGCTAGTTGAAGACGCGAGTTTACTGAACAGTTTCAACGATCCAAAAGGCCATTACGCCTTCTGTTTAAACTGCCAAGTCCAGTAACCGTACACTATTTGAGCGTTTAAACCTATATGCGCTCTAGGCCACAATTAGAGGGGTATGTCTGTGCGACATGCCCCTTTTTATTGGTGAAGAATTGTTTATAATCCCCCGCTCTGTTCCCCCTACAATTAAACTGGTTTCGAGCAATGGCAAGAAAACACATCTATATCGCCTACACGGGCGGTACCATTGGTATGCAGAAGTCACATGATCACGGTTACGTGCCTGTTGCGGGCTTTATGGAAAAGCAACTTGCAAGCATGCCAGAGTTCCAACGTCCGGAAATGCCGGAATTCACGATCCATGAGTATGATCCACTGATCGACTCTTCCGACATGACCCCTGCCGACTGGCAACAAATCGCAGACGACATCCGAGATAACTACGATAAATACGATGGCTTTGTGATTTTGCACGGTACAGACACAATGGCGTACACCGCTTCTGCACTGTCGTTTATGTTTGAAAACTTAGCCAAACCAGTCATTGTTACTGGTTCACAAATTCCGCTAGCGGAATTGCGTTCAGATGGCCAAGCAAACCTACTTAACGCTTTACACATCGCGGCGAACTACCCAATCAATGAAGTGACCCTGTTCTTCAACAACAAGTTGATGCGCGGTAACCGCAGCACGAAATCACACGCTGATGGCTTTAATGCGTTCACTTCACCAAACCTACCTCCTCTGCTTGAGGCGGGTATCAATATTCAAATCAGCAGCGACATTAAAGTGAATGAACAACCTGAAGGTGAGTTCAAAGTTCACGATATTACCCCGCAGCCGATTGGCGTTATCACTATGTACCCGGGCATCTCTCATGAAGTGATCCGCAACACCTTGTTGCAACCGGTCAACGCGATGATTCTACTCACCTTTGGTGTGGGTAATGCGCCACAAAACCCAGAGCTACTGGCTCACTTAAAAGATGCGTCACAGCGCGGCGTGTTAGTCGTAAACTTAACTCAATGCCTTGCCGGTAAAGTGAATATGGGCGGCTACGCGACAGGTTGTGCTTTGGCAGAATCAGGCGTGATCAGTGGTTACGATATGACACCAGAAGCGGCGCTAGCAAAACTGCACTTCTTATTAAGCCAAGGCTTAACTTACGAACAAGTTAAAGTGAAGATGCAGCAAGTACTGCGTGGTGAGATGAGTATCTAACTCAAATTGATATAGCTAAAGCCAGCGTTCTTCGCTGGCTTTTTTGTTTTAGGCGAGAATTAGCTACGGCGAAACAAACTTGTCAGCTTACCGTCAGTACGATAGAGAATCAGCGCGAACAAGATAAGTGAGCAACCAACCATTTTATTGAGCGACATCTGCTCTCCGTACCACGCGATACTGAGAAACACCGTCCAGATAGGCTCCAAAATCATAATCAGCGCCGCATTGCCCGGCACGATCTGCTTTTGCGCGGTAGTTTGCATGACGTAACGCAGCGCAGTGGCCAAGATGGTACTAGCCGCAAACCAACCCCAAATTGAGGGCTCAATATACACCGGAACCGTTTCAAACAACGTGCTTGCCACTAAGCCAATCACACCTGTGACAAACAGCTGAATACAAGTTAGCAGTAAAATAGGCAAGGTCTTGGAGTACTTACTGTTTACATTAAAATGCAGCGCCAGAATCACCGCATTGAACAAAAACCACAGCTGACTGCTCGAACTTTGCCAACCATCTTTAAGTGACAGGAAAGCCAAGCCACAAATGGCCACAGGCAGCGATACCCAAAAAATACGTTTCGGACGCTGACCAAACAGCACCCATGCAACAAACGGCACCATCAGCATAGATAGGCTAAGAATAAACGCCCCTTCACCCAAAGTGTCACTAATGGAAATCGCATGTATCCAGCTCATTAGAGCCGTGGCAAGTAAACACCCTACTAAGGCAGCGGAGCGAATATCTCGCCAGCTAGCGCGTCGCAGCGAACCTAAGCAAAATGGCAACAAACAGAGAGAAGCGAGTAGAAAGCGCAGACCGACAAAGCCAAATGGAGGCAAACCTTGTATGGTTTCTTTGGAAAAGATCCATCCTAACGCCGACAAGATGGTGGCGCATACTAGTATGGCGGCTGCTTTTTGTTCAGGTTTCACTATTGGCGCTCGATCTATTCACTTTTTAGAAACTGGTTTAGGTTTTAGCGAGCCCAAATAACAACCCACTCAATAAATCATGCCAGTTCAAGCCGCTAAACGCGATATGCGCCGTAACTTTTTTATCACACAATGAGAATCTTGTAACAAATGTTACAAGATTAGTTTTACCTCTTCGCTCTAAGAGCCAACAAAGATAAAGACCGTAAAAATACAAAAGCCGGCATCTGCCAGCTTTTACTCGTCAAATCCAGTTATCGAGGTTTAGACCACTCCCGCCCAAGCACTGAGTGGTAATTCTTCATCTCGCTTGGCTTTCGACAGCGCTTGCTGCATTTCGGCCACATTCAAAGGGAAGCAATAGGCAGGTTTGCTGCGCTCATAACGCCAGCTTTCAGTGAGGTTACCGCCATCAATTGGGTCATACCCTAGCTCATCCACCAAGGCCATAACTTGCTGCTTAGCTTGTTGATCATCACTCGCCACAGGTAACGCTCGGCGGCTCGGGTTTCCTTTTGGCAAAGCATCACGATTAATGTGCGCAGCGATAATGTTGCTGAATACTTTCACAACCGTTGATTGAGATAAATGTCGAGCTAACAACTCACTGGTTGTCGCTTCAAAGTTGTCTAACGCGGCTATCGCACCATCACGCTCTGGGTAGTAATTATTTACGTCAAGCACCACCTTCCCAGCAAGAGCTTCAACAGGTAGCTGGCCAATATTAGAAAACGGGATTGCGACTACAATTGTCTCTGCGAAGTGACAAGCGTCTTGAACCGTACCAAGTTGCGCTTGAGGTAAGCTCCCCATCAAGCTAAATAGTGTTTTTGGTTCGCGCGAGTTAGCAATGAGTACCTCATGGCCATGGCTTATTAATAACTCAGCGATTGCTTTACCCACGAACCCTGCTCCGATAATACCTATCTTCATGTTTTACATCCTTTTTCATTCCATTTAGCGAAGAGCGACTCATGCAATATCTTCCCCCTTCATCTCACTTAGGCTAATGTTATTACCGCTTATTTACTTGTTAAATGGACGAACAATTTAAACACTAACAACCAAAAGTTGTGAATATAGCCGTTGTTGATGTAGAGGTAGTGAATATGGATAAACTCAGCGCAATGTCGACCTTCATCCAAACCGTTGAAGGCGGCTCCTTCACTGCCGCAGGCAAAAAGCTCGGTATTTCTCAGCAGATGGTAGCTAAGCAAGTGGCTAATCTAGAGCAAACACTTGGCGCGACTTTGCTACAAAGAACCACACGTAGCCACCAGCTCACTGCTTTTGGTGATGCCTACTACAAGCGCTGCAAACAAATTCTGCAAGATATTAAAGCCGCCGAGCAGCTTAGCGACTCTCTGATTAACACGCCCTCAGGCACGTTAAAGATCAGTGCGCCAAGAACCTTCGGAGCTTTTAGCCTTACAGCTTTTCTGGCTGACTTTCTCAATCGCTATCCAGAGATTGGCGTAGAAGTGCATTTATCTGACGAGTACGTTGATATTCAACAAAGTGATTTCGATGCGGTGTTTCGAGTCGGAAAATTAGAAGATTCAAACCTAGTGGCGCGCCCGCTGATGGATTACAAGCTGCTTTGCTGCGCTTCTCCTAGCTACCTTAAGCGTTACGGCACACCTTTAACCCCTACAGATTTAGAGCAGCACCAATGCTTAGGGTATTTATTTGAAGGGGCGATGAACTATAACCGCTGGCACTTTTACCAAAACGGTTCAGCCCTCAAGATAGAGATTGAATCTCGCCTTAAAGTGAATGAGAGTCGAGCATTGCTGTCAGCCATGGTGAATGGCTTTGGTATCGCGATGGTACCAGAACTCATGGTGAGCAAAGAACTCAACTCTGGTGAACTTGTACAAGTGCTACCTGACTATCAAACCCCAGCGCGCAACTTCCATCTTGTCTATCGTCAAGACCGATACCAAACCGCTACCATGCAGGCATTTATTGAGGCCGTTATCGACCGGTATCGATAGAGACAAACAAATCAAAAAATAAATTTCGCGTTTTTTTCTAATTTTCGTACCTAGGTTCATTTCTCGCTCACGGGCAAACTTAATCCCATCGAGACAGGCAGCGCATTCCCCCTTTAGCGCTAAGCAAACCAGAATCACCGTGAGGATAGCGAAATGGATTTGAACAAAGTAACAGACCAAGTAAAACAAAAAGTCGATATCGAAAAAATTAAAGCCAACGCTGAGCAGGCAAAAAGCCAAATTGAACATTCCGGCATTGCTGACAATCCAAAAGCCAAGATTGGCATTATTGCTGGCGGTGCATTGTTGCTATTAGGCGTAGGGTGGATGCTATTTGGTGGTTCAAGCAATAGCAGCGACATGTTGGCGCAAAGCTTCCCAACCGATGCTTCGACTCAAGAACAATGCGAGTTCGTTGGCGACTACAATTACGCTTTGTATGCCGCTTCGATTGAAGGCATGAGCGCAGATGACATACGCGACCAAATGAAAAACGACATCAAAGACCCATCGGACATGCCAAAGTCAGCAGCGAAATACTTCTACAGCAAAAAAGTGAGTGCATTCGATAATGTCGACCGCTTAGTAAAAAGTGCCAATTCAGCAGAAGTCGCTAACGCGTCTGAAAGTGAGATTCAAAGACAGCTTGAGAAAAAGCGTAGCCGCGAAGTGAAACGCTGCCTAAGTAAAGCTCTGTAACCAATTCGCGCCAAATCTCCTCAGCAGTACCCTTAATTGGCGCAAAGCTCCCTAAGCAACTTCATAGTACTTAGGGAGCTTTATTTGTTCTAAACCTCTATACCGGCTTCGTCTTCTTCGACAATGTCGGTTTCTTCACTCGCCTCTGCTAACCAACGCTGAATAGCTGCACTGCTTAGCACTTTCTGCGCGTATTGCTCGGCGAGAGGCGACAGCTCTATGCCATAAGTTTTGAATCGCAATACCACAGGCGCATACATCGCATCAGCAATCGACCACTCACCAAATAGCCACTCATCCGGGAATACCTGCATCTGCTGTGACCAAATTTGGTCAATGCGCGCTATCTCTTGCTTAGCGCCTTCGCTGATTTCGACTCTGCGTTTCGCGCGGCAGTTCATTGGCATTTCATTACGCAGATTGAAAAAACCAGAATGCATCTCTGCTGAAATAGCTCGCGCTAATGCACGCTGCCCTGCATCGTTTGGCCATGCTTGCCCATCAAGATACTGCTCATTTACATATTCCAATATGGCTAATGAGTCCCACACAGCGGTTTGCTTATCAACCAATGTCGGCACTTTCGCAGTGGGTGTTACCTCTTCAAGGGTGGTATAAAAGTCTGGCGTAAAGAGCTTTAACTTAATGAACTCTACATCCAAATTGTATTGGGCAAATATCAGCCACGCGCGCAATGACCATGTCGAATAATTTTGATTGGCAATAAACAGTTGCATTCCTTTTTCCTTGTCTCTTAACATCTACAAACAGATTAAAGGATTGTTTATTGGCCAACTAACGGATAGTTTTGATGGCATATATTGATAAAAACGATGGGTTAGACCGATATGGATATTGAATCGCTCAAGAGCTTTCTCGCTTTCGTTGAAACGGGCAGTTTTACCCGTGCAGCCAAGCAGATTAACCGAACTCAATCTGCCTTTAGCGCTCAGATGCGCAAGCTCGAGCAAGAGCTAAATGTCAGCTTGTTTGAAAAAGAAGGCCGTAATCTTGTGCTGAGTGAAGCTGGGCTAGCACTACGCAGCCACGCCGAAAAGCTAGTCGGCATTCACAATCAAGCCATTCATCAGGTAAAGCGATACCAAGATAAGCATCCATTTCGACTAGGCTGCCCAGAAGATTACAACGATAAGATCCTGCCCTTAGTCATCCAAACCATTCAACAAGCTAAACCTACTTGTTCGATTCAAGTATTCAGCGAGCCAAGTGTGAAACTAAGAGAATGGCTCGATGAAGGAAAACTGGATGCGGCGATTGTCACCAGAGCGCCAGATAGTGAAGAGGGTTATTGGCTCGCTAGCGATCAGGGCGTGTGGGTTACCAGTAAAAAGCACGCTATTAAACTGCACAGCAATAACCAGAAAGAAACCCTACCTATCGCTTTATATCAGACCGATTGTAAGTATCACGCCGCCGCGATTGATGGCCTAACGAAACGTGGTACCGAGTATCAGCTGTTGGCCTGCTGCAATACCTCTTCAGCACTCAGAGCGATCATCAAGCAAGGGCTTGCTGTCGGTGCGATGGGCGCAATCAGTACTTGCGAAGAGTTAGAAGTACTGACAGACATGCCCCCGCTTCCTGCTGTCGACATCGTGCTGCTAACAGGCGCGAATGGACATCCATTGCTGGATAAAAGCTGTATTGAGCAGCTAACACAAAATTCAGAGACAAAAAAGCCGACTCGATGAGTCGGCTTTTGAATTTTCTTCGCTTATCTCGCTTGAGATTAACCGATGTGCGTTGCACCGCCCATGTAAGACTGTAGTGCAGTCGGGATCGCGATACGGCCATCTGCTTCTTGGTTGTTCTCTAGAATAGCAACCATTGTACGGCCTACGGCTAGACCAGAGCCGTTTAGCGTGTGCACTAGCTCAGGCTTCTTCTCGCCTTTACGACGGAAACGAGCTTGCATACGACGAGCTTGGAAGTCCCACATGTTTGAACAAGAAGAGATCTCACGGTAAGTCTCTTGTGCTGGAACCCAAACTTCTAGGTCGTAAGTTTTACGAGCGCCGAAGCCCATGTCACCAGTACATAGAACCACTTTACGGTAAGGAAGCTCTAGAAGTTGTAGAACTTTCTCAGCGTGACCGGTTAGCTCTTCTAGAGCCGCCATTGAATCTTCTGGTTTAGTGATTTGTACAAGTTCAACTTTGTCGAACTGGTGCATACGAATCAGACCACGAGTATCACGACCGTAAGAGCCTGCTTCTGAACGGAAACATGGAGTATGAGCCGTCATCTTAAGTGGTAGGTCTGCTTCTTCAGAGATAGTGTCACGAACCATGTTCGTTACTGGTACTTCCGCTGTTGGGATAAGTGACAGTTTACGAGGTTCTTCGTCGTTTACTTTCTCTTCTAGAGGTTCAGTGTGGAACAGGTCTTTACCAAACTTAGGTAGCTGACCAGTACCGTATAGGCTGTCTGCGTTCACTAGGTATGGCACGTACATTTCTGTGTAGCCATGCTGTTCAGTGTGAAGGTCAAGCATGAACTGAGCAATTGCACGGTGTAGACGAGCGAATTGGCCTTTCATTACGATGAAACGCGCACCAGAGATCTTAGTTGCGCTAGCGAAATCTAGGCCATCGCCCATTTCACCTAGATCAACGTGATCTTTTAGTTCGAAATCGTAAGTTTTAGGCTCACCCCAACGAGAGATTTCTACGTTGTCGTCTTCATCTTTGCCGTCTGGCACAGAATCATCTGGCAAGTTAGGCACTGACAGCGTGATGTCTTCAAGTTTTACTTGAATCTCTGCTAGTTCAGCTTTTTTCGCATCAAGATCGCTACCTAGAGTACCGATTTGCTTCTTGATTTCTTCTGCGCCTTCTTTGTCACCAGCCGCCATCTTTTGGCCGATTTGCTTGGAGATGGAGTTACGCGTGGATTGTAAATTTTCAACTTCAACTTGAATGGACTTGCGTTGTTCTTCAAGTGTACGGATTGTCTCTACGTCTAGCTTAAAGCCACGACGCGCCAGTTTAGCAGCTGTTTCATCCAGCTCTGTACGAAGTAATTTAGAATCCAGCATTGTTAATCCTATGCTTTTAGTGGTGAAATCGTGCTCGAACATCATGCTCAAGCACTAAAAATATTAACCGAACAAATGTATCCAAATTTGGCTACTTTTCATAGCGCTTTTGTGGGCTATTTGCGTCTAAATTAGCCAAGTAATCTAACTTTTCGCCAATTTTGGTTTCTAAACCACGATTTGTCGGTTGATAGTACTGTGTGCCTAACATCTCAGGTGGCAAATATTGCTCCCCAGCTGCGTATGCTCCTGGCTCGTCATGGGCATAACGATATTCAGCGCCATAGCCAAGATCTTTCATCAAGTTAGTCGGCGCATTGCGTAAATGCACAGGCACTTCATATTCGGGTAGGTTGTGGGCGTCGGTCAGGGCTTGTTTCCAAGCGGTGTACACCGCATTACTTTTTGGTGCGCATGCTAGGTAAACAATCGCCTGTGCGATCGCTCGTTCACCTTCTGCTGGGCCAACACGGGTAAAGCAGTCCCAAGCAGAGAGAGCCACTTGCATTGCTCGTGGATCGGCATTGCCCACATCCTCTGAAGCAATGGCTAAAAGGCGTCTTGCGATGTAAAGAGGGTCACACCCCGCGGCAATCATGCGAGCAGCCCAATATAGAGCCGCATCTGGGTTAGAGCCACGAATGGACTTGTGAACCGCAGAAATTAAGTCGTACCAAATGTCGCCCTTATTATCAAAGCGAGACACTTTCTCACCTGCCACTTCTGCGAGCAGTTGTAGGGTGATTTGCTTTTCGCCCTGCTCGTTCTCTTGCGCCATGTCATACAGAAGCTCAAGGTAGTTGAGCGACATACGAGCATCACCGTTAACGAGCTCTGCTAGGCGATCCAGCGCATTATCAACAAAGTTGGCTGTTACATTGCCTAGGCCACGCTCTTTATCGTTGATAGCTTGTTGCAAAGCCCGTTGAATATCTTCAGTCGCAAGCGAGGTTAACTTGTATACACGAGCGCGCGATAACAAAGCGTTGTTAAGCTCAAAGGATGGGTTCTCTGTGGTCGCGCCAATAAAGGTCACGGTGCCATCTTCGATATGCGGTAAGAAGGCATCTTGCTGAGATTTATTGAAGCGATGCACCTCGTCAACAAACAAGATAGTGCGACGACCAGCCAGTTTGTTCTCTCGCGCTCGTTCAATTGCGGCGCGAATCTCTTTAACGCCCGAGGTCACTGCCGAGACACGTTCGACTTCGGCATTGGCGTAGTTCGCTGCAACTTCGGCAAGGGTTGTTTTACCGGTGCCCGGAGGCCCCCATAAAATCATGGAGTGAATATGACCCGCTTCTAACGCGCGTCTTAACGGCTTGCCCTCACCCAATATATGCTGCTGACCAATGTATTGGTCTAACGTTTGCGGGCGCATTCTAGCAGCAAGGGGACGAAAATCTTCGTCCCCTGCAAAATCAAACGAGTAATTACTCACAGATTAATTCCTTTGGTCATCGACCTCTACACCATCTGGAATAGTAAAGCTAAAGCGATCGGCTTTTGGAGTTGCAAGGGTAATTTTGTTGAACTTAAACTCACTTTTTTGGCCATCTTGTTCAATAACGCTAAAGCCCTGCACCGCGCCCTTGGCGTCAATTTCTACTTTGAATTGGCCTTGGTTGCTATCGACGGCAGTTGGCGTCAACGTAAATACATCACCTTTTTGCACCACATGGTACGCATCCCAATCACTTGGTTTGTTGCGAGTTAGCAATACAAATGGCGTTTGTGCGGTTGCTTGCTCTTGCCAGTAAATGCTGACTTGCTCGATGAATGGGCTGTAATACCACAGCGTCTTACCATCAGACACTAATACGTTTTCATCTGGTGACAGGGTTGTCCAACGGAACAAACTAGGACGCGCTATCTCTACTTTGCCTTCACCTTCGGAGATCACATCCCCATCAGGGCTAGTTACCGTTTGAGAAAAGTCTGCACTGAAGCCATCACGCATTTGCAAACGCTGGTTCAGTTCATCTTTAGGTGCAGCGGAGGCAGTAAAACTCGCAGCTAATAACAATAAAAGGGCTTTCTTCATGTTTTCGTTCCTGAATGCATCGATAGAGAAATTATCCCTACCTTCATGTTCTGTATGACCAGCAAAAGCTCACTTGGTTCTTGAGGCGAAGCGGTAAAATATTACTTACCGCAGCACTGCTTAAACTTTTTGCCGCTATCGCAATGGCACGGGTCATTACGACCGATCTCTTTAAATGGGTTTACGCTTTGACCTTTAGCACCCACCATCGCTTCGTCAGCCGCTTGTGCCACTTCGTTGATCATCAAATCAACTTGATCAAGTAAATCAGCCAGTGAAGGTGGAGTATCCACACCTGCTTGCTTCATCTGCTCTTGAGTTTGCTGCTCATCAATCGCCAACATGAACGTGGTTAGCATTGCTTGCAGCATACGCAGTGAACCATCACTGATTTTCGTTTCCATCCATTGTGGCTCAATAGTTGGCCATAATGTCATGAAACCTTCAGAAAAATCGGCCAACCACTCACTCTTTTGCTCGTTATCAATCAAAGCAAGCAGTGAGTATTCATTACGTTTTAACAATCCAAATTGTTTATTAATCTGTTCCACAACTGGGCGATTCATTTGCTCAGCGTTATCGCCAAAAATGTCGCCTAACCAAGATTCTGGTTGTAGCGGTTTAGTGGCTAAGTTAGCGGCCAGTACAACGCCTTCAATGAACATTGGAGATTCATCACAGCTCAGCGTGTCTAAAGCGATTAATTGATCAGTCATAAGATTGTTATATTAGCGTCAGTTTAATTAAGCGAGGGATTATACCTTGCCTACCCTGCTGGGTCACTTGTGTATTGAACAAGATAGCCTAGGCTTGATGAATCTCAACTGAACAAAACTGTTATCTGGCCTATATTCGTGACTTCCGCTAGTGAAATCATTAGAATCACGCCTCCTGATTTTATGGCGTTTGAGATATGCGAGTAGTTTTAGGCCCGATGGAGGGCGTTTTAGATCACCTGATGCGTGAGATCTTAACTGATATCAACGACTACGATCTCTGTGTGACAGAGTTCGTGCGTGTGATCGATCAAAAACTGCCTGAGCATGTTTTCAAGCGCTTATGCCCTGAGCTAGACCAAGGTTCGCAAACCAAATCTGGTGTACCTGTTCATATCCAACTGCTTGGTCAAGACCCACATTGGATGGCGGAAAACGCTGTGATGGCGGCAGATTTAGGCGCGCGCGGCATCGATCTTAACTTTGGTTGCCCGGCCAAGTTGGTCAATCGAAGCAAAGGTGGCGCAGCGCTATTGCAGCATCCTGAGCTAATCCATCAGGTAGTCAAAGCCTGTCGTGATGCCGTTGATGAATCGATTCCAGTTACAGCAAAAATACGCTTAGGTTGGGAAAACCCTGAAGACTGTTTTGAAATCGTCAGCGCGATTGAGTCGGCGGGTGCAAACGAACTGACGGTACATGCTCGTACCAAAACTGGCGGTTACAAGGCGAGTGAAATCAAATGGGATTACATTAACCAAATTCGCCAACGCAGCTCTATTCCGCTGATTGCTAATGGCGAAATCTGGAACTACCAAGACGGCCAAAGCTGTATTGAAACCACGGGTGTAGACTCACTGATGGTATGTCGAGGCGCATTCAACGTGCCGAACCTAGGTAATGTGGTCAAACACAACCACAAAGAGATGCCGTGGGAAGAAGTAGTAGAGCTACTGTTAGTTTACTCTCGCTATGAAATGAAAGGCGACAAAGGCCTCTACTACCCTAACCGCGTCAAACAATGGTTTGCTTACTTGCGCCAGCAATACCCACAAGCCGCTGAGCTATTTAGAGAAATTCGCACCTTCAACAAAGCGGATCCGATTGTTGAATACATCACGCGCTACCGCGATGAGCTTGTTGCCGATAAATAGCAACCAAGCAGAAATAACAGCTAAGTAGAAATAGCTACAAAAACTAGAAAGCCCTATCAAACTCGATAGGGCTTTTACTTTTCTATGAACGTTAAACCTGACTAATTGAGTAACAAACTGTCGTCAGCTAACTCTTCGCCGCGCACCTTAGAGAACATCTCTAACAGATCTGGCACTTGCATGTTTGCTCGCTGCTCACCTGCGACATCAAGAACGATTTCACCTTGGTGCAGCATGACGGTTCTATCTCCACATGCGAGCGCATCTTTCATTGAGTGAGTCACCATCATTACCGTCAAATTGAACTCTTTAACGATACGTTTGGTCAAATCAATGATGAATGCAGCCATTCGCGGATCTAACGCTGCGGTATGCTCATCAAGTAATAACAGCTTGCTGTCTGTCAATGTTGCCATCACCAAGCTAACCGCTTGCCTTTGACCGCCTGATAGCAAACCAATGTTGTCACCGAGGCGATCTTCTAGCCCCAAGCCGAGAATGCTAATTCGCTCTTGGAACAATTTACGACGCTTGGACGACAACGAATGGCTCCAACCACGGCGTTTACCACGCATATAGGCCAAGGCCATGTTTTCTTCGATGGTTAAATCGCCACATGTACCCGCCAAAGGGTCTTGGAATACGCGCGCACATTGCGTCGCACGCTGAGCGACCGTTTGCCGAGTCACATCGCTCTCGTCGATGAGGACTCGTCCGCCAACCATTGGGGTTTCACCAGTGACAGCGCCTAATAGAGTCGATTTACCAGCCCCATTGGAGCCAATCACAGTCAAAAATTGATGTTCTGGTACTTCTAATGTCACCCCTTTCAGGGCGCGATTTTCTAAAATAGTGCCGGGGTTAAACGTCACTTGAATATCTTCTAAACGAATCATACCGCCTCTCCTGATCCTTTACTTATCTTCGCCGATGCTTTGCCCGTCGCAGGGCTAAGCTTTTTTGCACGAAGATTGCTCCGAATCTTAGGAGCGATAAGCGCAATGGCTACCAATACAGCCGTCACTAGGTTTAGATCCGATGCTTGTAAGCCAAACATTCCGGTACTTAAGGCAAAGGCGACCGCAAGTCGATATAACACAGAGCCGACAACGACAGCGACAACCGCCACCCAAATCTTACGACCGGGTATTAGAGTTTGCCCAAGAATGACCGCCGCTAGACCAACCACAATCGTACCGACGCCTGAGGTGACATCCGCAAAGCTATTGGTTTGAGCAAACAGCGCGCCTGCAAAGCCAACAAAGCCATTCGACAAAGCCAAACCAAAATAGGTGTAGAACGAAGTACTTGCACCTTGGGCGGAGACCATACGTGAGTTAACACCAGTGGCTCTAAGGCCCAAGCCAAAGTCGCTGTTTAATAGTCGAACCACAAACCAAGAAGAGATGAGTACTAACACGCCGACCACTAGAGGACGGATATAAACCGGATCGCCCATGGCTTCGAAAGGAGTCAGAATTGTTTCTTCTCCTAATAGCGCCATATTTGGACGCCCCATAATACGGATATTGATAGAAAAGGCTGCGATCATGGTAAGAATAGAGGCTAAAAGATGCAAAATGCCGCATCTCACTGCGAGAAATGCCGTGACCCAGCCTGTCGCTGCACCGGCCAAAATCGCCATACCTGTCGCTACCCAAGGGTTGATACCAGCAACAATTGCCGTAGCTGCAACGGCCGCTCCCATAGGGAAACTGCCATCAACACTCAAATCAGGGAAATCGAGCACGCGGAACGTTAGGTAGACGCCCAAAGCCACAAGGCCATAGAGCAAACCAATCTCAAGCGCGCCAAAAAAAGCAAAAGCAGACATACATACTCCTTCTCTGCTTGATGCCAAGGCCACCAGCTAAATAGGCCAGTCGCCAAAGCTTAAGGTGGGTAAATTCCTTTACCCACTAACCATGCTTTAAGTGTATTACTTAACGCTTGTTGCGCGCTCTAATACCGCTTGAGGAACTTCAACACCCAGTTTCGCTGCGGCTGTCTTGTTGATAGCCAAATCAGAACCTTTTGCGACACGTACATCAAGAGAACCTGGCTCAACGCCTTGCAAGATAGCCGCGACGTAATCAGCGGTTTGTACACCAACTTGGTAGTAATCAAAACCTAGGCTCGCAATCGCCCCCTTTTCAACGTATGACGTCGCACCGCCAAATACTGGGGTTTTGGCTTGGTTTGCCGCAACAATCATACCTTCAATCGCACTTGCTACTGTGTTATCAGTTGGTGCGTAGATAACGTCAGATTTTGCCGCAATCGCTTGAGTGGCTGATTGAACATCGGCACTTTTTAGTGCGGTCGCCTCTACAACTTCAATACCTTGTGCTTTTGCGCTCTCTTTCAGTAGGTCAACAAGAGTGACAGCATTTGCTTCACCCGGGTTAAACACCACACCGATAGATTTTACGTTAGGTAGGATCTCTTTAATCAACTCAACATGTTGGCTAACTGGAGACAAGTCAGAAAGGCCAGTCACATTTTTACCCGGCTGCTCTAACTGGCTGACCAGCTTTGCACCTACTGGATCGGTTACAGCGGTAAATACCACTGGGATGTCGCGGGTAGCGGAAACTAGAGCTTGGGCCGTAGGCGTTGCAATGCCGACTAATACATCTGGGCGCTCACCAACAAACTGACGAGCGATTTGCACTGCAATCGCAGGGTTGCCCTGCGCAGTTTTGTAATCAAATTCGAGGTTCTTTCCTTGCTCATAGCCTTTGGCTTTTAGACCATCGACCAAACCTTGACGTGTTGCATCGAGTGCTGGGTGCTCAACAATCTGAGAAACCGCTACGGTGGCTGTTTTAGCCATGATGCTACCTGAAGAAAGTAATGCCACACCGGCAAGAACGGCGGTTGCGATGACTTTTCCTGCTTTCATCTTAACTCCTTGATTTAAGCAATGACTGGGATGTTGTGTGTTTGCCTTACCTTTCTGAATTGCGAGGTATTTGGCTTATTTAATTATTAGTTAATTTGTACACTTATTGCGCACAGCTTTAATTATTACCAATAAGTTAAACAAATTGGAAGCAAGATTTAACATCCAATCAACAAAAGGAGAGATGGGTATTTATCGCTTGGTATTGCGCTATCGCAATACCAAAAGAGAGCAGTCACACGTTACGCTGTGCGTGAATCAATAAGTTTCTAGGCGTGGTTGCGCGAGAGCAAAACTCGCTCACCGACACTTGATAACCATTTTGTTGCAGGTATAACGCTTTATCTAGCACCAACCACATTTCCAAACCGCGCTTGAACAGTTGTTGCACTAAGCTAAGGCGCTCCATCTGCCAGTAGCGTTGTTGCCCTCGCTCAAAATAGCCGTCAAAGTCGACTTGAGGCAGATTAAGTTGCTTTTTCTCAGCCGCCCATTGGCAAAACGGTTCAAAACCCTCTGAAAGTAGTGACTTTTTAATACTTGGTATTGGTGTGTATTGCTGGTGGCCAAGCTGCTCGCGTAGCAAGAGTTCAAACCCCAAACGGTAACTCATTTCTAAAAACCGGTGACGTTTCACACGTTCGCCGCCAGTGACCAATTCCTGTAAAGGAATTCGCAACTCTTGCTGAGTCAATGCCAGTTCCGAAGCCTGCCCCTGCTTGGATAACGCTTGGTAGTCGTCATCTTTAATCAGATGATAACAACAAGGAGAAATGGTCATTGCTGGTAAGTGATGAGTTACCCCATGCTTAAGTAATGTTACATGCAGGTCGCCACAAGCATGCAGAGCCACCGCATGTTGCTTATCATTGAAGACTTGCTTAGCTGATTCATCAAACGCATCACCCTGTACAAACTGCATAGGAAGATGCTGTTTATCGGCCTCTTGTTGGCCTGACTCGCACAAGGCATGCTGAAACTCAAAGCTGGTTACCTTCTCACCGCTTTGGCTCGCAAGAATACGACCTAAGAACCCTTTGCCAGAACACCACTCTAACCATTCTTTGCCATGATGCTGCGCCAGCGCCGCCTCTCCCATTGATACAATTTGAGCAAGCTTGCGACCCGGCACGCCGGAATCAACACCACGAGCCAGTTGCAGGCCGTGATTAGGTAACTCAGGTACATAAAGGCTAGCCAAATGGCTTTTTAACTCAGGGAAAAATCGACCTATATGGTCAAACAATAATGACGAGTCCTGCTTATACTGCTCGATTTGTAGCTCAGATAGTGTGCTAAGCCACGAGCACAATTCAGGATGGGTTTGTTGCCATAAAAGCGCGTCGGAAAAACTGGCGAAAAACGGCTCAAAGCGCCAGTACTGTTGGTGCTTGATTAGAAATGAATCGATAGATTGGAAAAGGTGTTGCATGCTTCCCTCTAGGGATCTTAGGTTCATCTGACCTGAGTAAGCCTTTATTTTAGAGGGAAGCGGCGAGTTTTGATAGCGGTTTAACGAACCGGTAAGTCGATATCCTTAAACATCTCTTCGATTTCAGCATTCGACTTAAGTGAAAGCGCTTGTTCTACAACTGGACGAGTCAAATGCGGCGCGAAACGCTCCATAAAATCAAACATGTATGAGCGCAAGAAGGTACCGCGGCGGAAACCAATGCTCGTGGTACTTGCACCAAAGATATGGCTTGCATCAATCGCAACCAAATCATGGTCTTGCTCTTTATCAATTGCCATGCTGGCAATCACACCAACGCCCATGCCCATGCGAACGTAAGTTTTAATGACATCAGCATCGGTTGCTGTAAACACAACGCGCGGTGTCAGGCCAACTTTATTGAACGCGGTATCAAGCTCTGAACGGCCGGTAAAGCCAAACACGTAAGTTACCAATGGGTAGCTTGCAAGATCTTCAATAGTGATTTGTTTTTTCTGCGCGAGAGCGTGATCTTTTGGCACCACAATAGAGCGGTTCCAGTGGTAACACGGCAGCATAATCGCGTCTTGATAAAGGTGCAGCGCCTCGGTTGCAATGGCGAAGTTTGCGGTTCCTTTCGCAATCGCTTCAGACATTTGGCTTGGCGTGCCTTGGTGCATGTGCAGCGAAACTTTTGGATAACGAGCAGTAAAGCCTTTAATCACATCAGGAAGAGCGTAGCGAGCTTGGGTGTGAGTGGTCGAAATATTCAGCGTACCCATTTCTGGATGAGTGTGCTCGCCCGCAACCGCTTTAATACTTTCAACACGAGCCAATATCTCTTGCGAAATACGGATGATATCTTCACCAGCATTGGTCACTTGGGTTAAGTGCTTGCCACTACGCTCAAAAATTTGAATTCCAAGTTCATCTTCTAACAAACGAACCTGCTTACTGATCCCCGGCTGGGAAGTATATAGACTTTCTGCAGTAGCAGAGACGTTTAGGTTATGGTTTACAACCTCAACAATGTACTTCAGTTGCTGTAACTTCATTCTCGACCTCGTAATCCCTTATCGAAGGACTTGATGGATATAACCAAGCCCCTTCGTTGAAGTGTTCAACTAGCAGCTCGCTCACATAGTTTATAAGTTTTAGTTATAACGTCTCTTTCAGGAAATTGATAGTCGAATTGATAAAATAGCCCGCTCTCTTGAGAGAAATAGGGGTTACAAAGCTAATTTTTGCAATCGAAAGCCCAGTTTCTGGTCTAATTTCAGGTTTTCAATATTAATCAAATCAGCAACAAGTAATAATACGCAGGATGTTGGAATAAATGATGGAGAATTTAGTGCTTTAGGTGTACAGAATCGTGTATGCTTAACGGCTAGCCATCATAAACATAAGATACGGAATTTATGAATATTGGGTTAATCATCGCTTTAGTTGCCATTTTGTTGGTATTAGTTCTTGGCTACAACATTATGCTGCAGTACAACGCGAAAATCGCCACTGCGAAAAAACAAGAAAGCGCTCGCTACATTGCTATTATTGATGCGACAGAAGAGCTGATCGGTCACGCGCATCATATGCCGTTTAGTAAAGACCTATTACTTTGTCTGAATAACCGTATTTTAGATGCTGTGCAAAACATGCATGAGCTTGATCCTAAAAACAAACAATTAGAGCAGCGCGTAGAACACGTAAAGCAGCAAATTGAGCAGCTTAAAAACAGCAATCAAAGTGGTGAAACGGCTGCGTTTAAAGTACCGAGCAGCGATAAACAAGCGATTGTTATGCTGAAGCTGGTAAAACGTCTGCGCGATACTATTCGCAATGAGCACAACAAAGGCCGTTTTGAAACTCAAGCTTACGTTGCTGAGAACGCTCGTCTAGAAACGATCCAAGTTCGCATCAACATTGAAAACGTTATCAAGCGCTCTAACGATGCGATTGTTCGTGGTCAACCGGGTACTGCGATTCAGCTACTGCGCAAAGGCCTTGATGTATTGAGCACTAAAAACGACGCATACTCAGCCCAAGCTCGTGAAAAGCTACAAGCAATGTACGATGATCTTGAGCAGCGCCGCCAAAACAAAAACTCTGAAGAAGCTCAAGCATCAGCAGAAAAAGAACGCAACGACGATATGGATGCGCTCTTTGGCGAAAAGAAAAAGTGGTAATATACTTACCGCAACAAATGACCAAGGCCGCTATCGCGGCCTTTTTTATATAAGTTTGTAAAGTCACATGAAACAACTAGAACAATACCAAGAGCTGCTCGCTCCTATTAATCAATTCCTGCAATGTCCGACACCCGACGAATGGGTAGTGGAAGCCGCTAAACCAGAAAATCTAAAAACCGTATTAATTGATCACTTGCTGTGTGAGCTAAAAGCAGGTCAATCAGCGATGTACTTAATTCGTAAGTATGCAGTCGATAAACAAAGTGCCAATAGCTTACTTGATTGGTTCAAACCTTATGAAGATTTTGCTTACCGTAAGACAGGCTCGCTTGAAACATTAAAAGGAAAGAGCAATATTTCTAAATCAATCATGGCTAAGTCCGGCTCACCGTACAGCCAAGATTTAATTGATAAGATGGTATTGTTGATCAAAGAAGAGCTGCACCATTTCTATCAAGTGCTAGAGATCATGGAGCAGCGCGGTATCGCTTATGAGCCCGTCACTGCAAGCCGTTACGCGAAAGGTTTATTGGCGGAAATGGCCACCTATGAGCCACAAACACTGATCGATAAACTCATCATTGGAGCCTACATAGAAGCGCGCTCTTGTGAACGTTTTGCCAAGCTTGCGCCGCATATGGATGAAGATATTGCCAAGTTTTATATCTCTCTACTACGCTCTGAGGCGCGTCACTACCAAGATTACCTTATCTTAGCGGAAGAGATTGCAGGCAAAGATATTTCTGAACGTGTTGCCTTCTTTGGCCATCTAGAGGCGCAGCTTATCTCAAGCCCTGATGATGACTTTAAGTTCCACAGCGGTTTACCTTGCGATTAAACTGAATGCCGCTGGCGGTCGTCAGCGGCATTTCTCATACAAGTATTAGCTGGAAAATAAACCAGAAGATAGATAACGATCCCCGCGGTCACACACAATTGCTACCACGACTGAATTTGGATTATCTTTCGCAATTTGCAGTGCGGCAAACACTGCGCCGCCTGAGCTGACACCAGCGCAAATGCCCTCTTTCTGAGCTAAGTTACGTGCGGTTTCCTCCGCGTCCGATTGGTCCACGTCTAACACTCTATCCACTCGGCTCTGCTCAAAAATTCCCGGTAAGTATTCTTGTGGCCAACGACGAATACCCGGAATGGCACTCCCCTCTGATGGCTGCAAACCAATAATTTCTATCGCTTGGTTTTGCTGCTTCAAATAGCGTGAAACGCCCATTATTGTACCCGTTGTCCCCATACTAGAAACAAAGTGGGTAATCTTTTGCTGCGATTGCTGCCAGATCTCAGGCCCTGTTGAATGGTAATGAACATCAGGATTATCGCCATTGTTGAATTGGTCGAGCACTTTGCCTTGACCCTCGGCCTGCATCTTCAAAGCTAAATCGCGAGCGCCTTCCATACCCTCTTCTTTGCTGACCAAAATCAGCTCTGCGCCGTAAGCCAGCATTGAGTCTTTACGTTCTTGAGTCGCATTGTCCGGCATGATCAGAATAATTCGATAACCTTTTATGGCCGCGGCCATCGCCAACGCTATGCCGGTATTACCACTGGTGGCTTCAATTAAAGTGTCTTGTGGAGAGATATCGCCACGTAACTCCGCTTGAGTAATCATGTTCAATGCGGGCCTGTCTTTCACTGAACCGGCAGGGTTATTGCCCTCCAATTTAACCAGCACTGTGCTGCCATTATCGGCCACTAATCGTTGCAGTTTCACCAGTGGCGTACCGCCAACATAAGCTTCTATCGTGTTAAATTCCGTCACGTATATCTTCTCCGTGATAAGGGACAAAGTGATGTAAAGCTCAGAGTATAAAGGGTTATTTTTCTCCTGATAAAATAATTAGTTAGGATTTATTCACTTATGTTCTATAAATGGCCTTTGATATATCGTTCTTATCTCATAATCTGAATCCAGCAGATAATTCCCCTTATTTTGGAAAGGATTCTTAGATGAAAATAAAGATAAAATCACGTCTTTTGGCTAGCGCAATCTTGCTGGGTAGCGCTTTTAACGCAGTTGCTGAAGAACAAACCATCCTGAACGCCTCTTACGATATCGCTCGCGAATTGTTTGCTGCGTACAACCCTATCTTCGCCGAGCATTGGCAAGAGAAAACGGGCAATACTATCGAGATCAAACAATCTCATGCAGGCTCTTCTGCGCAAGCGCGTTCCATTTTGCAAGGAATGCCAGTAGACGTTGTCACCTTTAACCAAGTGACGGATGTACAAATCCTCCACGACCGCGGCAAACTGATCCCTGAAGATTGGAAGAAGCTGCTCTCGAACCAGAGCTCACCTTACTTCTCTACTACAGCGTTTCTTGTGCGCAAAGGTAACCCGAAGAATATTCAAGATTGGGGCGATCTTGCCAAAGTAGATGTAGCGAGCGTATTCCCGAACCCTAAAACCTCGGGTAACGGTCGTTACACTTACCTTGCTGCGCTAGGCTATGCGCAGAAAACGTTTGGTAAAGAAAGCACAGACCAACAAGACGCATTCCTTAAACAATTCTTAGCTAACGTTGCTGTTTTCGATACAGGCGGCCGTGGTGCAACCACATCATTTGTTGAGCGCAAAATCGGTGATGTGTTGATTACGTTTGAATCTGAAGTAAACAACATTCGTCAGCAATACGGCGCAGACCAATACGAAGTGGTTGTCCCTAAAACATCTATCTTGGCTGAATTCCCTGTCGCTGTTGTTCAGAAAAATGCGGAGCGCAATGGTACGACAGCCGTTTCAAATGAATACCTAAACTACCTGTACAGCGAAAAAGCGCAGCGTTTGTTAGCGGGCTTTAACTACCGCGTACACAACGAAACAGTAAAAGCTGAATTCTCAGATACCTTCCCAGAAGTAGAGCTACTTACCGTTGAACAAATCGTGGGCGACTGGGATAGCGCAATGAAAACTCTGTTTGCCAGCGGCGCTAAGCTCGACCAACTGCAACGTCGATAATTTCTTCTGTTATCACCTGTTCAACCGCGCGATAGCGACGCTCAATCGCGCGGTTTCTGTTTTGTATTGCCTGTTTGCTGAGTAGTTTTTATGGCCAATTCAACCTTCTCTTTGCCTAATGGCTTGCGACATAAGCGAGTCTTACCCGGCTTTACGATTAGCCTCGGTATTTCACTGCTGTTTGTTAGTTTGATTTTGTTGCTGCCTGCAACTGGGCTAATCATGCAAACTAGCCACCTAACATGGGCTGAATACTGGTTTATGATCAGCGACCCTCGCATCGTTGCCAGTTACAAAGTCACCCTGCTTGCCGCGCTCGCCGCTTCACTGTTTAACGCTTGCTTTGGCTTATTGTTAGCGTGGGTTCTGGTGCGTTATAGCTTTCCCGGTAAGCGGATTCTCGATGCTCTGATCGATTTGCCCTTTGCACTGCCCACCGCAGTAGCAGGTATTACGCTTGCGAACCTTTATTCGGATAACGGTTGGATTGGTAGTGTGTTATCTGAGATTGGGATTAAAGTAGCCTACACACCGCTGGGCATTATTGTCGCAATGGCATTCACCAGTATTCCTTTTGTTGTACGCACCGTGCAGCCAGTGTTGGAAGAGCTCTCAAGCGAAGAGGAAGAAGCTGGTATGTCACTAGGCGCATCCGACTGGTCGATTTTTAGCAAAGTGATTATGCCTTCTATCTGGCCAGCACTGGCCATTGGTACGGCACTATCTTTCACCCGAAGCCTAGGCGAATTTGGCGCGGTGATTTTTATTGCCGGTAACATGCCGTATATCAGTGAGATTACTTCGCTGATGATTTTTGTCCGCTTACAAGAATTCAATTTCGCTGCCGCAAGTGCGATTGCATCCGTAGTGCTGGTTACTTCCCTTGTCCTATTGCTAGCCATTAACGTGTGGCAAGGACGCTACTTACGCCGTATCCACGGCCACTAGGAGCTAAGCGATGAATCAATATCAACCTCGCCGCGTTGGTGACCAAACTTGGGTAAAATGGGGACTAATCGGGCTTACCCTCGCATTGGTTACTCTACTGCTGATTATTCCTCTAATTAGTATTTTCCAGCAAGCTTTCGCTAGTGGTATCTCGGCCTATTTTGAACACCTCACCGAGCCTGACAACTTACATGCGATTCAATTGACCTTATTGGTTTCACTGTTAACGGTGCCAGTTAACTTAGTGTTCGGCATTATGCTGGCGTGGTCTGTGACCCGCTTTAATTTTCCAGGCAGAAAGCTACTGATTACACTCATTGACATCCCATTTGCAGTATCACCTGTTGTTGCTGGCCTACTGTATTTACTTCTCTATGGCAGTAGTGGTTGGTTAGGCCAATGGCTGATGGAACATGACTTACAAATCATGTTTGCTTGGCCCGGCATAGTCTTAGTCACGGTGTTTGTCACTAGCCCATTTGTGGCTCGCGAGCTTATTCCTTTAATGCAGCAGCAGGGTCATTCCGATGAAGAAGCGGCCGTTATTCTCGGCGCGTCGTGGTGGCAATTGTTTCGAAGAGTCACCTTTCCCAATATCAAGTGGGCACTTATCTACGGGGTAATTCTTACCAATGCACGCGCGGTCGGCGAATTTGGCGCGGTAGCGGTTGTCTCTGGCAACATTCGTGGTGAAACCAACACTTTACCGCTACAAGTTCAGCTGCTTTATCAGGATTACCAAGCAGAAGCCGCGTTTGCTAGTGCATCGCTATTGGCATTTCTAGCCCTTATCACATTGGCATTAAAGGCGCTGGTCGAATGGCGTCAAGAGCGCCAGTACATCCTCAGTCAAAACAATAATAAGTAGTTAATATTATGAGCATTCGTTTAGAAAATATTGAAAAATCCTTCGGTAGCTTTCAAGCGCTGTCACCTCTATCGCTACAAATTGAAAATGGCGAGATGATTGGATTACTAGGCCCTTCAGGTTCAGGAAAAACCACCCTACTTCGGATCATTGCCGGCCTAGAAGGCAGTGACAGAGGTGAGATTCACTTCAATGGCCGTGACGTCACTAACGTGCACGTTCGTAACCGTCGTGTAGGCTTTGTATTTCAAAATTACGCGTTGTTTCGCCACATGAGCGTAGCGGATAACGTGGCGTTTGGTCTACAAGTGATGGACAAACGTGAGCGACCTTCTAAAGCAGAAATTAACAAACGCGTAAATCATCTGCTTGAAACGGTGCAGTTAGGCCATTTAGCGAATCGCTATCCTGAGCAGCTTTCTGGCGGACAAAAACAGCGCATCGCCCTCGCTCGCGCGCTTGCTACTCAACCAGAAATATTGTTACTTGATGAGCCTTTTGGCGCTTTGGATGCGAAAGTGCGCAAAGACCTGCGTCGCTGGTTAAGAAACTTGCATGACGAACTTAGCTTTACCAGTGTGTTTGTGACTCACGACCAAGATGAAGCATTAGAACTGTCTGATCGCGTTGTGGTGATGAGCAACGGAAAAATTGAACAGGTGGACGATCCCGTTTCACTCTATGCCAAACCGAATAGCCGTTTCGTGTTCGATTTCTTTGGTAACGTGAACGTCTTTAACGCCAAACACAATGAGAAACGATGGCAGGATGGCCAAGCGTTTATCTTGCCGCCGAATACGCAGCAAACCTCAAAAGACGGTTGGTTATATGTTCGCGGCCACGAGCTATCTATCGCGAGCAAACCAAATAGCCAAGCAAACTTGCCTTTCGATATTGTCGCAATCAATCCAGTGGGTGCTGAGGTTCGGGTTGAGCTTGCGCCAAATGGTTGGCAAAGCGATGAGATATGGGAAGCCAAATTAAGCCACGCACATTTGGCGGAATACCAGTTTAAAAAAGGACAACGCGTGTTTGGTTCACCGCAAGTCGGGTACTTTTTTGGTCAAGATCAACAGAGCTCACCTCAAGTCATTCAATGGCCTTTAGTGGATAAAAACAATCTCAACTTCGAAATCTAATAAAAAGCCCGAGTGAAAACTCGGGCTTGCTGATTCGCTTTTAGAGAAACTACGCCAAAGTCGCGTTAATTTGCGCAAGCACCTCTGCTGGGTTTGCAGCTTGAGTAATTGGGCGACCAATCACTAAGTAGTCAGAACCTGCTTGAATCGCTTCTACAGGCGTCATGATACGGCGCTGATCGCCTTGTGCTGAACCTGCTGGGCGAATACCTGGGGTTATAAGTTTAAACTCTTTACCAAGCTCTGAGTTAAGCATAGAGGCTTCATGAGCCGAACATACCACACCGTCTAGACCTGAGTTCTTAGTCAGTGATGCTAAACGAATCACTTGGTCTTTTGGCGCGATATCCAAACCAATACCCGCTAGATCACTTTGCTCCATACTGGTCAATACCGTTACACCAATCAAAAGTGGGCGATCTTTACCATACGGCTCTAGAATTTCACGGGATGCCGTCATCATACGCTCACCACCGCTGGCATGAACGTTAACCATCCATACACCTAGCTCGGCCGCTGCACGTACTGCTTTTGAACACGTGTTTGGAATATCGTGGAATTTCAAGTCAAGGAATACAGAGAAGTCTCTTTTGTGCAACTCTTTAACGAAATCAGGACCAAACAGCGTAAACATCTCTTTGCCTACTTTTAGGCGGCATGACGCAGGATCAATTCTATCTACGAAAGCAAGCGCATCCGCTTGGTTATCATAATCCAGTGCGACAATAACTTTTTGGTCGGTCATTTCATCTCCTAACGATTTTTAGTTCTTGTTAAATAAAAGGCTAAAAAAATGCAGCGGACAGAAACTCTGCCAGCTGCATTAAATTACTCACCATCCAATCCGCGGATTGGTTTGATCGTTCCCCACCCCTTACATGAAGGACAATGCCAATACATTGAGTGGGTCGAAAAGCCACATTTACGGCAACGGTAATGAGGCTTCACTTTCAATTGTTCACCAACCAGTTTTTGCAGAGTCGCCAAACTGTTCTTTGCTCGGCCTTCTTCCGCTTCCATTAAGTGGTAATCCATCAAACGGAAGAAACCTTTCATGGTTGGGTTTTTCACTAGCTGTCGAGTTAACAGCTCTTGAGCGTGCGCTGAGCCTTCGTGTTGAGCCACCAGCTGAGCTAACATCAGTTCCGCTGATACGCCGGCTTTGTTAGCAATACATTGACGCAAGAACTCAAGCAGTTCGTCTTCTTGTCCCAAATGGTGATAGCAATCAGCCAAGGTCGGTAACACTTCACTGATAAAGTCGATATCTTGATCAATCACCATCGTCATGTATTTGATGGTTTGCGCGTAGTCTTCGGTCTCTAAGTAAAGTCGACCTAGGGCAATACTGGCGCGCACACATTTAGGGTCTTCAACCAATGCGCGCTTGAAGTGTGCAATTGCTTTAGCACCTTCCCCATCCGCTTGCTCTTGCATCGCCATTTCACAATAGAAATGCGCGATACTGGTTCGCATGCGCTTGCGCCCCATCTTCACCAACAAAGAAGCATAGTGAGTGGCTTTGTTCCACTCGCGGGTTTGTTGGTAAATCGCGACCAATTGCTGCAACGCCGCCTCGCGGTGTTCTGGCTCTTCGACTAGCTGTTCAAAAATCTTCTCAGCACGGTCTAGGAATCCTGACGCCATGTAATCTTTCGCCAATTGCTGCAACGCAATGTTTTTCTGGTCAATAGTCAGCCCAGAGCGAGAGATTAAGTTTTGGTGAATACGAATTGCGCGATCCACTTCGCCGCGAGATCGGAAAAGGTTACCCAGAGCTAAGTGAGTATCAATGGTGTCAGTATCGACCTGCAAAAGTTCGATAAAGTGATCAACCGCCTTGTCAGATTGATCCGACAACAGCAGGTTTAGACCCGTCACGTATTGGCGGGAGATCTGGTTGGAGTGTTTCTGCTTGTCTTGCTGGGCACTGCGATTACCCATATACCACCCGTAAGCGGCGGCGATCGGCAACAACAAGAAGAGTATTTCTAGCATCGAGTAAAAAGCCTACCTATCTCTTATGCTTTTGATTCTTCTACCTCGGTTGAGGCTGGTGGTGCAAGCTTATCAAGTTGTTTCTTTAGCTTGCGAACCTGTAACTTAGATTTCAAATGAAGACTGCCAAAAATCGCCCATGCGATAACGAAACCTGTAACGAAAACGCTGCCTAACAATGTAGACAAATGAAAGTCACCTTGTGCAAGGAGATAATTAAAATTCACTATTGCTTGGTTTTGAGCGCCAAGTGCGAGAGCAATCAGAAATAAAGCCAAAATAACAACGATTTTTATAATTTTCATAGTCCGTTACCTATTTGAAAATCTACCGGTAAGATTATGCAGTAAAACCACGGAACACTCCATGGTTATCTTATGAAAAAGGCGGTGTACGAAATCGCACACCGCCTTTAATAATAAGTAAACCGATCAGTTAATAACGTTTACGCGCTCACGTAATTCTTTACCTGGTTTAAAGTGAGGGACGTGTTTGCCGTCAAGCTCAACTTTTTCACCGGTTTTAGGGTTACGACCTACACGTGGCTCACGGTAATGAAGTGAGAAACTGCCAAAACCACGAATTTCAATTCGGTCGCCACTCTCAAGCGTTGTTGCCATATGCTCAAGAATATCCTTCACGGCATCTTCGATCTCTTTAGCTGAAAGATGGGTTTGCTCAGCACAGAGTCTTTCAATCAATTCAGACTTAGTCATAGTTGCCCTCGTAGAGTAATTTACCAGTATTATAGTAAGTAATACCAATTCCAACAAACACTTGCTATCAATTCTAGACAAAAATTGAGCAATGTGTGCAAGTAAAATTAGGTTAATTTACGCGACGTTGCACAAATTGGTATTAATCCACACGTTTCAGCCTAGTTTTTAACTAGGTCTCTGATTTATATGCTTTCCAATAAAAAAGGAGCCTTGCGGCTCCTTTTTGCTATAGGGGAATTAAATTATTCGCCTTTAGCTGCTTTGAAAGCGTCTGCCATAGCGTTACCGAATGAAGCATCATCTGCTTTGTTCAGTGAAGCCATTGCTTCTTGCTCTTCAGCTTCATCTTTAGCTTTGATAGATAGGTTGATTACGCGGTTCTTACGGTCTACACCTGTGAACTTAGCTTCAACACTGTCACCAGCGCTTAGGATTAGAGATGCATCTTCTACACGGTCACGAGCGATTTCAGATACGCGGATGTAACCTTCCACGCCTTCTTCTAGCTCAACAGTTGCGCCTTTAGCGTCTACTGCAGTAACAGTACCAGTTACAAGAACACCTTTCTTCTTCTCAGAAACGTAAGCGTTGAATGGGTCGTTTTCCATTTGCTTAACGCCTAGAGAGATGCGCTCACGCTCAGCATCTACTGCTAGAACAACTGCAGAGATCTCGTCGCCTTTCTTGTACTCACGTACAGCTTCTTCGCCAGCAACATTCCAAGAAATGTCAGATAGGTGAACTAGACCGTCAATGCCGCCTTCTAGACCGATGAAGATACCGAAGTCAGTGATAGACTTGATCTTACCAGTAACTTTGTCGCCTTTAGCTTGCGCTTCAGCGAATGACTGCCATGGGTTAGCTTTACACTGTTTTAGACCTAGAGAGATACGACGACGTTCTTCGTCAATCTCAAGAACCATAACCTCAACTTCGTCGCCAACATTAACAACTTTAGATGGGTGGATGTTCTTGTTAGTCCAATCCATTTCAGAAACGTGAACTAGACCTTCAACGCCTTCTTCGATTTCAACGAAGCAGCCGTAGTCAGTTAGGTTAGTTACGCGACCAGATAGTTTGTGACCTTCTGGGTAACGCTTAGCGATTGCTACCCATGGATCTTCGCCTAGCTGCTTAAGACCTAGTGATACGCGAGTACGCTCACGGTCGAACTTAAGAACTTTAACTAGGATCTCGTCACCAACGTTAACGATCTCAGATGGGTGCTTAACACGCTTCCAAGCCATGTCAGTGATGTGTAGAAGACCGTCAACACCACCAAGATCAACGAACGCACCGTAGTCAGTAAGGTTCTTAACGATACCTTTAACTTCTGCACCTTCTTGTAGGTTTTCAAGAAGTTCATCACGCTCAACGCTGTTTTCAGATTCGATAACTGCGCGACGAGAAACAACTACGTTGTTACGCTTCTGGTCAAGTTTGATAACTTTGAACTCTAGCTCTTTGTTTTCTAGGTGAGCAGTGTCACGGATTGGGCGAACGTCTACTAGAGAACCTGGAAGGAAAGCACGGATACCGTTTAGTTCAACAGTGAAACCGCCTTTAACTTTACCGTTGATGATACCAACAACAGTTTCAGCTTCTTCGCAAGCTTTCTCAAGAACGATCCAAGCTTCGTGACGCTTAGCTTTCTCACGAGAAAGTTGAGTCTCACCGAAACCATCTTCAACAGCGTCTAGAGCTACGTCTACTTCAGCGCCAACTTCAACTTCAAGTTCGCCAGCAGCGTTCTTGAACTGTTCAGCAGGGATAGCAGATTCAGACTTAAGACCAGCGTCAACAAGAACGAAACCGTTCTCGATAGCTACTACAGTACCTTTAACGATGCTGCCTTGTTGGAATTCTGTTTCGTTTAGAAACTCTTCAAAGAGTTGAGCAAAAGATTCAGTCATTATTTAATCTTCAATAAATAAACGTCCACGGGTATCCTACCTCATGGGGTTGTTAAATTCGCCAGTCATCATCCTTGCGACCGACGCTCTGAGCTGACCCCGCTAATTACGCAGTCAGTTTAGATTCAATATATTGTAGTGCTTTTTCCACAACTTCGTCGATACCCATCGACGTAGAATCAAGCACGAGCGCATCCTCTGCAGGGCGTAGTGGCGCCACTGGGCGATTACGATCTCGGTCGTCTCGCTCTTGGATCTCGCTCAAAAGGTCGTCAAATTTAACATCTAACCCCTTGCCTTGCAACTGTTTAAGGCGTCGATCCGCACGCTCTTCTGCGCTCGCATCTAGGAAGATTTTAACTTCAGCTTGTGGGAATACCACTGTGCCCATATCACGGCCATCAGCCACTAGGCCAGCACCTTCCGCAAAAGCACGTTGACGACGAAGTAGGGCTTCACGTACACGTGGCAGTGCCGCTACTTTAGATGCAGCCATACCAGTTTGCTCTTTACGTAGCTCTCCTGATACATCTTCACCTTCTAAAATAACTTTAACCAACTCACCTTCAGCAATAAATTGAACGTCTAGATGAGTAGCCAGTGCTACTAGCGCATCTTCCGAATCAAGATCCACTCCGTGATGAATCGCTGCCAAAGCAAGCACTCGATAGATAGCACCAGAGTCAAGTAAGTGAAAACCTAGCTTACCTGCTAGCTGCATACAAAGCGTGCCTTTACCAGCACCACTTGGCCCATCGACGGTAATTACCGGTGTATGAGTGGACATGAAATACTCCAAGTTGGTTATCTGCCAGTGCGATGCTGCGCTGACTTTATCGGCGACAAATTATAGTGGTAATTTCCCCAAGGTTCTAGGGAAGATTGCGTTTAACTTTGCGGCGTTGAAAAGAAAAAAGGCTTGGATAATCCAAGCCTTTTGCAAGTTTACTATTTGATGTTCTATCAATTAGAAATCTTCTAAATATTCGTCCAAGTACTCTTCTTCCGCTTCATCAACCTGCTCGGTATCAAGCTCTGCTTTGAAGTCTTGGTGTTGCAAGTAGATATCACGAGTTAACGCGTACGGATCTGGAGAGTTCTCTAGTAGAGACTCTTGCGTCACTAATGCCGCGCGCGACTCCATTCCTTCAAGCGCCCATTTACCCAAGCCAGCCCAAAAGTTTAGATAAGAAAGTGGCACATACATACCATCAACGAAATCTAAGCTTTCTCTTGCAGTCCATGGTCCGTAACCCGGCACCATCACGTAAGGGCCATTGCCCACACCATAATGACCAGCTGCATCACCTAATGCTTTATCACTGTGATCGGTGATTCCGGCATCGGATGCAATATCTATCAGACCTAATAAACCGAATGTACTGTTAATCCAAAAACGGTTGAAGTGATCAAATGCCTTGCCACCGTTACCCATTAACAGATTGTTGACCATACTTGAAGGCTCATCTAAGTTACTCAGTACATTAGATATGCCGATGCGTACTGGACGAGGCGTATATTCCACATAAGTGAGAGAAACAGGACGCACAAGATAAGGGTCAAGGTAGTCGTAATTGATCGCCCACATTGAACGGTTAAAACCCTCGAACGGATCATTAACGCCCGTATCATAACCTTGCTCTTCTGGAGCACTTGCACAACCCGATAATAACAGAACGGTCAGCAAGGAGAGCCAAAACCTTAGTTTACACTTCATTGATATATCCATAAAAAAGGCTAGAGTTATACTCTAGCCTAGTTTACTCATAAACGAGTGTTATTAATACTGTTTCTCAATTATAACTGAAACAGATTGACCCATTTCTGCCGCTTGGCTTTCACCAAACCAGTCACCATCTTTCGTCGCTACATTGCCGTCGTTATCGATTCGAACGCGTACCATATAGTTCTCAAGTTGAGATAACTTTTGCCCTTGCATCATGCTGTTACCGTCATCGAGTACAACCGTTCTTGGGAAAGTACCTAGCGGATAACGTGCCGCTGCAACAGGAACTGGAGAACCATCAGCATTGTGTACCGATACAATCAACGCAGCGCTCGGGCTAGCCTGAACATTTGGCGCAAGCTCAATCGATACGGAAACTGATTTCCCACTGTTTGGCGCGATGCCCATTTGTCTCTGAGCATTTTCAATACTGCGTGACAGCATTTCAAAACGCTCATCTTTCGGCCCAATCATCTGTTGCATGATGCTCCAATAACGCACAGCGGCATTAAAGTCTTTACGCTCATACGCATCAAACGCCAGCAAAGAGAACACGCGTAAATCCACGTAATCTTGCTGAATCAGCTTCGCCAGCAACTTACGCGCTTTATCTTGATCAGTGGGTTCTTGTGAAAGCATCAAGGCTTGCGCATAGCCCAGCATGATATCTGGGTTATCGCCCTCTAGATCATACGCTTTGCTCATTGCGCCCGTAGCTGTGGTGACATCGCGGTTAGCTAACGCGATTCGGCCTAGCAGTAACCACCCTTCGGCTTCTTCAGGTTTGTAGTAAAGCTGTGTGCGTAGCGCCAGCGTTAAGTCTTGCATCTCATCTTCTGTCAGCGATGTTGCTTCAGGAGAAGAAAGCTTTTTAGACAATGCGCCAAGGTTTGAGCTCACCTGTTGCCACTGCATCACATCTTCTGCAGCACCAAACTTGTAGTACATACCGTAAGACAACCCCATCAAAAGCAACATCGAAGGCACAAGCACTAACAGTGGGTTCGTTTTCGATGTGCCAGCTTGCTCACCGTCAACAGGAATATCATCCAGTAGTGACTGTTTTAAGTCAGCAATCAACTCTTGTTGATCGTTAACTAAACCTTCACTGGTTTCTTCTTCAAGCTCAGACAGTCTGTCTTTGTAAAACGCTTTGTTCAGTTCATCACGCAGCGCTTGGTCATTGTTTGCCTTGTTCTTAATCAGTGGCCACGCAATCAGCAAGCCACTTAGAACGATTAGGATGATCGAGGCAATCCAAAATAGTGTCATTATTGTTTGTCTCCATCATTGTCATCACCAAGCAGCGCTTTGAGACGTTGCTCTTTGTCTTGATCCCATTCTTCACTGACCGTTTCTGGTTGTTGCTTACCTTTGCGGCTGCGCACAACAATAAACCCAAAACCAATCAGTAAAACTGAAATAGGACCAAGCCACAGGATGGAGGTCGCCCACGTAAACGGTGGGTTATAAGTAACAAAATTACCGTAGCGAGCAATCATGTAATCGACGATTTCGTCTTTGTCTTTGCCCTCTTTGGTCATTTCATACACTTTCTGACGAAGGTCTTGCGCAAGTTCTGCGTTCGAATCGGCGATCGTGTTGTTCTGACATTTAGGACAACGCAAGGTATTACCAAGTTCTTTAAACTGCTGCTCTTGCTCTAGGTTTTCAAACTCATACACTTCAATCGTGGCATGAGCCACCATTGAAAAAGAACAAGCGATCAAGAATGCGAAAATCCACTTTTTCATTGTTTCGCCTCCTCAACCATTTGTTGATACATAGGTTGCAGCTTCTCTTGCCAGTTACGCGGATTTACATCGCCTACGTGGCGATAACGAATCACGCCATTGGCATCAATCAAGAAAGTTTCCGGTGCACCATAGACGCCGAGGTCTAAACCAAGCATGCCATCGCCATCAAACAAGCTGATTAGGTATGGGTTACCTAAGTCATTCAACCAGCCTACGGCTTTATCACGTTGGTCTTTGTAGTTAAGGCCGATAATTTTCACGCCTTTACCTGCAAGCTCATTAAGGTACTGGTGCTCTGCATAACAAGTCGGGCACCACGTCGCCCATACGTTCAGAAGTAATGGCTCACCTTTAAAAATGCCTTGGTCATACAGCTTACCCGGCTCAGCTAAATCTTCTAAGCGGAACTCAGGGACGTTTTTACCCACCAAAACCGATTCAAGTTTCGTTGGATCGTCACCTTCTGCGTTTTTCACTAGCTGAGTAACAAAAACCGACACTAATGCCATGAATGCCACAAGTGGAATAAATAGAAGTTTCTTGTTCATTTACGCCTCCTGCTTACTGGCTTTCTTTCTGAAACGGTAACGCTTGTCACTGATTGCCAACGCACCACCTAATGCCATGATGAATGAGCCAGCCCAAATCCAGTTTACAAACGGTTTGTAGTAAATACGTACTGCCCATGATTTATTATCGTCAAGGCGGTCACCCATCGCCACGTATAAGTCACGAGTGACACTACGATCAATGGCCGCTTCAGTCATCATCGAACGAGCGGTTTGATAGAAACGTTTTTCAGCGTGTAACGTGTTGATAGGCTTGCCATTAAGGGTAATATCGAAATCAGCAATGTAGCCATCATAGTTCGGGCCGTCACTGTCTCGCACACCTGAGAAGTAGAAGTTATAACCTTGCAATTGGAAGTTATCACCCGGCGCTAAACGCACATCGCGTTCAATGCTGTAGTTTTGCACCATCGCAATACCAATCACGGTCACGGCTAAACCAAGGTGACCTAAAATCATCGCCCAATGGCTGCGCTGCAATTTGGTAATACCAACAGCAAAACTATGACGGTGTGTCGCGCGTTGGTACATCTCGTAGCCATGCATCAAAATAATCCACATCGCCATCACCCAGCCGATATAAGCCATCACTAGGAACTGATCCGAGAAAATCGTGTTGAAAACCCACGCAAGAACAAGCGAAGCTACGCCTGAAATCAGCATAGGTTTTGCCAAGCTCGACAGGTTATCACGCTTCCAACGAACTAATGGACCGATACCAAGTAAGAACGAGAATGGAATCATCAGCCATGCAAACAACATGTCGAAGAAAGGCGTACCAATAGAAACTGAGCCTAAACCAATCTGCTTGTGTACTAATGGCAGCAATGTACCAACAAGCACGACCATGAGCGCGGTAATCAGCAGTACGTTGTTAGCCAGCAAAGCATTTTCACGCGACACTAAATCAAAGTTACCACGCACTCGTACTGACGCGCCTTTCACGGCAAATAGCAATAAAGAACCACCGATAACGAAGACCAAGAAGCCAAGGATGAACATGCCGCGAGACGGATCGGACGCAAACGCATGCACCGAAACCAAAATACCGGAACGTACAAGGAAAGTACCGAGCAAGCTAAGCGAGAATGCTGAGATAGCCAGTAATACTGTCCACGCTTTAAATGTGCCGCGCTTTTCGGTGACAGCAAGTGAGTGCATTAATGCGGTACCTGCTAGCCAAGGCATAAAGGATGCATTCTCTACTGGATCCCAGAACCACCAACCACCCCAGCCAAGCTCGTAGTAAGCCCACCAAGAACCTAGTGCAATACCTAAAGTTAGGAAAAGCCAAGCTGCGGTTGTCCAAGGACGAGACCAACGCGCCCATGCTGTATCTAAACGACCTGTCATCAATGATGCAATCGCGAACGAGAAAGCAACCGAGAAGCCTACGTAGCCCATGTACAGCATTGGTGGGTGAATAATCAGACCCGGGTCTTGCAACAATGGGTTTAAGTCTCGACCGTCAACTGGGAAGAAAGGCAACGTGCGTAAGAATGGGTTAGACGTCACAATGATAAACAGCAAGAAGCCGACAGTGATCATACCCATTACCGCTAGCACACGTGCTACGGACTCTTGTGGCATGCCACGGCTAAACGACGCAACGGCCACAGTCCAAGCCGCTTGGATTAGCACCCAAAGCAGTAATGACCCTTCATGCGCGCCCCAAACCGCGGTTAAACGGTAATACCAAGGCAGTTGGCTGTTTGAGTTATTCGCAACGTAACTTAACGTAAAATCATTGGTGTAAAATGCCCAAAGCAGCACACCGAATGAGATCGAAAGTAAAAGAAACATACCCCAAGACAATGGTCTTGCGGTATTCATTAACATAGTGTTATTTCGTGATGCTCCTATCAACGGCAGTATGCTGAGCAATACTGCCATCGCAAGAGAAACGATCAGCGCAAAGTGACCAATTTCAGCAATCATTCACCGCTTCCTTGTTTTTGTTGTTCTGTGTAATCAAGAGGCTGATGAGACTTTTGCATCGCTTCTGCCACTTCTGGTGGCATGTACTCTTCATCGTGTTTGGCTAACACTTCAAATGCTTCTACTGTAGTTGAATCTAACAACACACCTTGCGCCACAATACCCTGCCCTTCACGGAACAGATCCGGCAAAATACCGTCGTATACGATGGTCACTTTAGGGCCAACATCGTGCAAATCGAACGATACACGTAAGGATTCACTATCACGCTTCACTGAACCTTCAACCACCATACCGCCAATACGCAAGCGCTGACCAACCTGTGGTTTAGTACCATCCGGTTTGCCTTGCACAAGTTCAGTCGGTGTATAGAACAAGTCCATATTTTGGTTTAACGCATACAGCATCAAACCAATAGTGGACGATATACCCAGAAAAATCGCAAGAACAATTGTGAGCCTCTTTTTACGTCTTGGGTTCATAAGGTATTCTCCAAATTCTTAGCGGCATCGATGCGAGCTTGACGCTCAACTTTAGCCTGAACTTCATTAAGCAGGGTTTTATGTCGTCGAACGCTGCTAACAAGCAATGCGATCATTACGAAGAAAGTGATACCGAAAGAGCTCCATACATAACCGGCGTAGCCACCCATGGCCAAAAAATCACTCAAAGATTCAAAATGCATGATCAGTTACCTCTCTGAGTCGCACGAGAAGAAAGGGCGACCACCCAAGGGCGGTGACTTTCTTTGCTTATAATCTCGTTACGTAAACGAACCATAGTTAGAGCACCAAAGAAAAATGCGAAACCGAAAATGTTTAACAGCAGCGGCCATAACATATCGTTGGAGATCGAAGGTTTATCAAACTTAGTAATCGTTGCGCCTTGGTGCAGCGTATTCCACCACTCCACTGAGAAGTGAATGATTGGCAAATTAACCACGCCAACAATCGCCAAAATACCCGCCGCTTTAGCCGCCGTTTTTTGATCATCAAACGCATGGTAAAGAGCGATAACACCAAGATATAAGAATAGAAGAATTAGCTCTGAGGTAAGGCGAGCATCCCATACCCACCATGTACCCCACATTGGCTTGCCCCATACCGCACCGGTCAACAGAGCGATAAAAGTAAACACTGCGCCGATAGGAGCCATAGCCAGTGCCGCCATATCCGACAAACGGATTTGCCAAACAAGACCAATGAATGCAGCAATAGCCATCGACATGTAGACACCCATCGACCAAATAGCCGAAGGCACATGAATATAGATAATTCGGAAGCTGTCACCTTGCTGATAATCAGAAGGTGCAAAAGCTAGTCCCCATACGGTACCGACTGATAAACACAGCAGCGCCAATATAGAAAACCAGGGCAATAACTTACCACACAGCTGGTAAGCGGATTCAGGCTTTGCATAAGGATGTAGCCATTTCCACATGTTTGTTCTCGCTCTTTACTTCAGTTTTTTGTGTTGCGCTTCAAAAATTTGCTACGCAATAATTATTAGTTTTGTAATTTATATAATGGGAATTTTTCGTGCTTGATCGAAAACAATTAATTCACACTTACTCTCAATGCCGCACTAATTGCAAAAGGCGTTAAGGTTAAAGCAGCCATAAACATCGCACCTAATATGGCTAGCTGACCGCTATAACCCATACCCAGCGAGGCTGCATCAATCGCTGACGTAGCAAAAATCAGTATCGGAATATACAACGGCAGTACTAATAAACTTAGCAGTACCCCACCTTTCTGCAGGCCAACCGTCAACGCGACACCAATCGCCCCAATAAAGCTCAACGTCGGCGTACCTACCAATAAGGTTAGAACAACCGCCAACCATGTGTTGAAATCTAAAGAGAGCAACACCGCTAATAGCGGGCTAATCAATATCAAAGGCAGGCCAGTAAGCAACCAGTGAGCGGCCACTTTAGAAATCACCACCACTGATAACGGTACTGGCATCAACATCATTTGCTCTAGTGCGCCATCTTGGAAATCGTCACGGAATAGACGCTCTAGTGATAGCAGTGCCGAGAGTAACGCCGCGACCCAAACAATGCCTGCTGCAATACGCGTAAGCAAGTTAGGCTCAGGGCCAATACTTAACGGGAATAGTGTAATAACAATGATGAAAAACCACAGCGGATTGAAGATATCAGCTTGGCGGCGAAAGGCGATCAGCAGTTCGCGGCGAACAATGCTATTCATTGCAGCAAACATGGTTAACCTCCTAACTTAATTTTTCTAAGTTTGGGATTATCGGCAAACATATCTTGGTGAGTTGTTAACACCACGATGCCACCATTTTGAGCATGCTGAAGAAACAACGCTTCCAGTACCTTTACACCTTGTTTATCAATCGCCGTCAGTGGCTCATCTAAAATCCACAACTTATGATCGCTCAGCCACAAGCGCGCTAGAGCAACTCGGCGCTGCTGACCTGCGGAAAGCTGCGCGACAGGCACATCCTCACGACCAGCAAGGCCAACCTTAGTTAGGGCATCGAAGATCGCTTGTTTCTCGACCGCTTTCTTACTGTGAATCGACAGATAGAAACGCACATTTTCATAAGCTGTAAGCTCACGCTTAACGCCTGTCTGGTGTCCTAAGAAGAGCAAATCTTGATGGTAAGCATCGCGGTTGGACTCAATGGTCTCACCGTTCCAACACACCTCACCTTCATCACGATCGCCCAAGCCGGCAACAATACGTAATAACGTTGTTTTCCCTGTGCCATTGCGGCCTTCGATCTGTACTAATTCACCGCTATCGATAGTAAAAGAAAGAGCCGCAAACAAAACTCTTTCATCTCGAATAGCTGTCAGTTGTTTTACTTCTAACATTTATAGTCACAACAGGAAAAGTATGGGTTTATATTACCACAGCCACTTTTTGACAACATAGCAATAGACCTTTACGAGTCACGAAACTACGTAAGAATGCATTAATAAATAATCACATTTAGTAGTAATTACCACTAAATGGTTACATCAATAAGCGAGGTATTCATATTTACACTTGTAGTTATGGCGACATAAAAAAAGGATGCACTTGGCATCCTTAATTATTTTTTCTGTACTTTCCTTCGCGCAGCAGCTTGGCGTTTGTCTGGGCTACCCCCTAGTGGCGGTATTTTTTCGCGCCCGGCGAGCTTATTCTGCAAAGACATCATCAATTCTGCTTCTGCCTTTGGTAGCTCACACTCTTCAATCAGTTCATTGAGGTCTGCGCCTAACTGAACCATCTTGGTTGCGCGAGAATACAAACGTCCATCACCATCAGCTTGCTCAAGATCTTTTATACGCTCAAGCAGGTGGTGAATGATGTCTTGTTGTTCGCTGACTTTTTGTCCAAGGCCAACAACAACCGATCTTACTTCCAGTAGCTGCTTATTCGCTTTTTGTAACTCTCGGTCCAAATTGCGATGTTGCTGCCTTGCATGATCCGCTGCAATGCGTTGTGAACGCTTGAGCCTAAATAGGCTAAGCAATATCACAAGTACGAAAAACGCTATGACTCCGGCAATCACCGGAGTACTAGTCAGCAAGCTGGTGTTCATTATAGGTGAGCCATCTCATCCCATTCTTCGTCAGTAAGAAGCTTGTTAAGGTCAACCAAAATAAGCAGCTTACCATCACGGTTGCTAACACCTTGGATGAACTTAGCGCTTTCATCAGTACCAACGCTTGGCGTTGTGTCGATTTCAGAAGAACGTAGGTAAACTACTTCAGCAACGCTATCAACCAAAATACCGATTACTTGATGCTCAGATTCAATCACGATGATACGAGTGTTATCAGTGATTTCACCTTCCATCAAACCAAAGCGTGAACGTGTATCAATAACTGTTACAACGTTACCACGTAGGTTGATGATACCTAGAACGTAATCCGGTGCACCTGGTACTGGCGCAATTTCTGTGTAGCGCAGAACTTCACGTACTTGCATTACATTGATGCCGTACGTTTCTTCTTCTAACTGGAACGTCACCCACTGAAGCACTTCGTCGTTAGACTGATCTTTTCTCATTTCTACTTCGTTAGTTTGAGACATACCTTAACCTCTCTAAGCCTTACTAGGCGTACTTTTCTATTTATCTAATGCTTTTACATCAAGTCCAGCATTTAGCATAGTGATCAATGCTTCAACATGGATCAAAGCGCACATTTTTTCTTTCACCATGCCAGCAAGCCATGGTCGTTTGCCTGCTGTTTCACGCCAGCGAACCATATCGGTGTTTAGCAGTTCGGTACCCATAAGTTGGGTCGAAGCTAACCCCCACATACTTTCGCCTAACATCACGATGTATTGGTATTCTTCTTTGTAAGAATCATCAGCAAGCTTGTCAGCCATTACCCATTTGGCTGTGTCGACCACATCCAGTTGGGCTTCTCGGCTGGTTTGAAGACCCAAATACCAGTCTGGACGACCGATTAAATGGCTCAATTCTGCTAGCTGGTGAATCCCACCAAGTTCATCTAGTGGAACTGCGAATGTCACGCCATTCACATCAAAGTAAAGCACTTGGAAATCTTGGTCTCGCTGCGTGGACTCCCACGTAGCAGCTAAGTGACCACCCGCTTGCGTTTCTAACTCAACAGCGGTTTCAACTTCTTGCACCTGTTCAACGTCAAATGTCGGCTCAATCACTGGCACTATTTCAGGCTCAGCAGGTTCAACCTCGACAACAGGCGGCTCTACCTCAATACTTGGCTCGGCAATCTGCGGCTCTGGCTCAGCGAGTACTTCAACATCCCATTCTTGAATTTCTTCTTCGATGGCCTGCTGGGCGACTTCTTGAGCAATCTGAACCGTATTCTGCTCCATAACCTCGTCGAGATGCAAATCATCAACGGGGTTCGATGTCTCAAGCTGCTGCAGTAGTCGCTCGACATCTTCTAAATTTGGGACTTCAATCTCGGCAGTAGTTGATTGATAGAAGCTTTCTTCACTCCACTCTTGCGCCTTAGGTTGAAGTTCAAAGCCGTTGACGTGAATCTCAGGCTTGGAAATTTCTGGCTCTGGCTCTGGCTCTGGCTCTGGCTCTGGCTCTGGCTCTGGCTCTGGCTCTGGCTCTGGCTCTGGCTCTGGCTCTGGCTCTGGCTCTGGCTCTGGCTCTGGCTCTGGCTCTGGCTCTGGCT
>NZ_JANAVY020000002.1:274283-417797 GCF_025195085.2 Vibrio intestinalis
CTGCAACGATTATCTCTTCTTCATCAGGAGTCACAAGCTCTTTTAGCTCTTCATCCTCACTTAAAAGCGACGTAAAGTAATCGTCCAGCGCTTGTTCACTTGAAATCAGATTGCGATCACTCATCAATTGCTAGCCTCTCTAGATGAACTAGCAGTTGTTTGTATGCAAATACCCCCCGGCTTCCTGATGCAAAGTGCGAAACCGGAAGATGCTTCAAGCTGGCATCTCTAAATTTGGTATCAATCGGAACAGCAGAAGACCACACTTGATTTGGGTAGTCTTTCTTAAGCTGTTGCAACGTTTGCAACGATGCTCGTGTCCGCTTGTCGTACATAGTCGGCACAATCGTGACCTTAAACGGCTTATTACGCGACTTTTGCATAATCGCCAACGTGCGTACCATGCGCTCCAAACCTTTCATCGCTAAGAATTCAGTTTGAACCGGAATTAAGATGCGATCACTGGCCGCCAAAGCATTGACCATCATCACGCCCAAAATCGGCGGACAATCGATCAGCACATAATCGTAATTATCTTTAATTGCCAACAGAGCACGTTTTAGGATTAAACCCATACCGCTACGGTTACCCATCACGCGGTCTAACGTCGCTAATGACATGTGAGCAGGGATGATATCAATGCCTTCGATATCGCTGTCCATCACCAAAGGCATGACGGTGTGCTCACTGAAATCTTTCAGTTGGAACAAATCAAACAAGCTTGAAGGCACATTATCTGAGTCGTAACCCAAATATGTGGTCAGCGAGCCATGTGGATCGGTATCCACTAATAATACTCGCTTGCCTTGCTTGCTTAACAAACCAGCCAACGTAATGGTGGTGGTGGTTTTACCCACCCCACCTTTCTGGTTTGCAATACTCCAAACGATCATTGCCTTCCCTCTATGCTAGATCTACTTCAACCAGCATACGTTCGGCAATGCGCTCTAGTGGTAAGTCTTCTGTTGAAATACCCGCTTTTGCTACTGCTTGTGGCATACCATAAACAACACAGCTTTCTTCGTCTTGTGCCCAGATTGTCGAACCTGCCGCTTTCAACATGCGACCGCCTTCTCGACCATCTGCGCCCATGCCAGTCAGCACCATCGACAGAACTTTGTCACCGTAGATTTTCGCAGCGCTACCAAAGGTTACATCCACACAAGGCTTGTAGTTCATACGCTCACCGCCATCAATGATGCGCAGTTTGGCAGAGCCAGGACGACCTTCAATCATCATTTGCTTACCGCCTGGAGCAAGATAAGCTACGCCCGGTTGTAGAGCATCACCATCTGCTGCTTCTTTCACTTTAATCTTACATAAAGAGTTCAAACGACTAGCAAAAGCTGCTGTAAACGTTGCCGGCATGTGCTGAATCAACACGATAGGATGCGGATAATTCGCTGGCAATTTAGTCAGAATTTTCTGCAGAGCCACAGGGCCGCCAGTCGAAGTACCAATTGCCGTTAGCTGGTACTTCTTACCACTTGCTTTAAAGCGAGTAGCCGCTGCCGTTGGACGAGCAGCAGGTGCTGCTATTGGGCGCTGAGCAGTACGAGCAGTTGCCGTTGTCGCTGCTGGCGCCGCAGCTGGGCGAGGCGCAACAGGACGACGCATGAATGTGCGACGCGATGAAATTTGAATCACGCGCTGCTGCAGCAAAGTAACCGCTTCATCACGGTTACGTGCGATGTCTTCAAACTTCTTCGGTAAAAAGTCCAGCGCGCCCGCTTCAAGTGCATCAAGCGTTGCTTTTGCACCATCATGCGTAAGCGATGAGAACATCAAAATAGGCACAGGGTTCTTAGCCATGATTTCACGAACAGCAGTGATACCGTCCATGACTGGCATTTCAATGTCCATCGTGATGACATCTGGCTTAATTTGAGCCGCTTTTTCAACCGCTTCTTTGCCGTTAGTGGCAACATCTACGACTTCTAAACGCGCGTCAGAGTTAATGATTTCACTCACTCGACGGCGGAAAAAACTTGAATCGTCTACTACTAAAACTCTAATTGCCATGATTTCCCTTTTTAATATTCAACGATTTAAATGCGAGACGCGGCGGCATACTGCTTAAGCAGATCTGGCACGTCTAAAATCAGAGCAATGTGGCCATCACTTGTGATAGTTGCACCCGCCATACCTGGAGTACCTTGTAGTAGGTTATCCAATGGCTTGATTACCACTTCTTCTTGACCAATGAGAGTGTCCACGACAAAGCCAACACGTTGACCACCAAGTTGAACAATCACCACGTGACCATGGCCTTTACGCTGTTCTGCACCGCCTGCTTTTGGCGCTAACCAGTTTTGCAAGTAGAACAGAGGGATAGACTTATCACGAACGATAATTGTCAACTGACCATCAACAACGTTTGTACGGCTTAGGTCTAAGTGGAAAATCTCGTTCACGCTTGCCAATGGCAGAGCAAATGGGTGACCCGCTACACCAACCATTAGGGTTGGTAGAATCGCTAGCGTTAGCGGCACTTTGATGATGATCTGAGTACCTTTGCCCATTTCTGAGTCAATATCGATAGAGCCGTTTAGGGTATTGATCGCTGTTTTAACAACGTCCATACCTACACCACGACCTGAAATGTCTGAGATTTTCTCTTTACTTGAGAAGCCCGGCATAAAGATCAGGTTGAAACACTCTTTATTGGTTAGACGCGATGCTGCGTCTTCATCCATCATGCCGCGCTTAACCGCAATACCACGAAGCACATCAGGGTTCATACCACCACCGTCATCAACGATAGCCAATTCGATATGGTCACCTTCTTGTGCCGCCGATAGAATCACTTTACCTGTGCGTGATTTACCCGCTTTTACGCGGTCTTCCGGCATTTCGATACCATGGTCAACTGAGTTACGCACTAAGTGAATAAGTGGATCCGCTAGCGCCTCAACCAGGTTTTTATCTAGGTCAGTATCTTCACCACGCATTTCCAGCGTGATGTCTTTGTTTAAACTACGTGCTAAGTCACGTACAACGCGAGGGAAACGGCCAAATACTTTCTTGATTGGCTGCATTCGCGTTTTCATTACCGCGCCTTGTAGGTCTGCAGTAACAACATCTAAGTTTGCTACAGCTTTCGACATTTCTTCGTCATTGCTGTTTAAACCAAGGCTAAGAAGACGGTTACGAACCAATACCAACTCACCCACCATGTTCATAATGGTGTCTAGGGTTGAAGTATCAACACGTACCGTTGCTTCAGCTTGTGGCTTTTTAACCGCTGGCGCAGCGGCTTCTTTCTTCGCTGGCGCTTTTACTTCTGCTTTTGGAGCTGGTGCAGGCGTTACCGGTGGAGGTGTCGCCACAGCCGCCGCTGCTGGTGCAGCCGTTGGCGCAGAGGCAACATTTTGTGAAGCAGGCTTAGTCGCAGCATCTAGCTCTTCAATTGAAGGGCCTTTACCGTTGCCGTGCAATTCATCGAGTAATTTTTCAAACTCAGCATCCGTCATCAAGTCATCGCTACCAGCACTTGGTGCTGCCGCTGGAGGTGGCGTTGGTGCAGCTGGCGCTGCTACTGGTGCTTCGTTTTCACCCGGGCCTTTACCGACACCGTGTAATTCATCCAACAGTTTTTCGAATTCGTCATCAGTGATATCACCACTCATGTCACCCGCAGGTGCTGATGGCGCAGCTGGTGCAGGAGCACTTGCTGCAGGTGCGCTAGGCGCCGAACCTTTGCCATGCAATTCATCAAGCAGTTTTTCAAACTCGTCTTGGGTAATTTCGTCGATAGACCCTGAAGAAACTTCAGCAGCTGGCGCTTCAACAACCGGTTCTGGTGTTGGTGCAACAACGGGTTCTTCAACTGGTGGAGGTGGAGCTACGGCCGCTTCATCTGCTGAAGCTGGCTTACTTAGACGATGTAATTCATCCAATAGAGATTGGTCAGCTGGCGTTAATGGCTGACGCTCTTGCACGGCTTGAAACTGTTCGTTAACGGTGTCCAGTGCTTGGAGCATTGTGTCCATTAAGCTGGCATCAACTTCGCGTTGTCCGTTACGCAAAATATCGAACACGTTCTCGGCACCGTGACAGGTGTCTACAAGTTCAGTTAACGCCAAAAAGCCTGCACCGCCTTTAACCGTGTGGAATCCACGGAAAATTGCGTTAAGCAGATCTTTGTCTTCTGGGTTGTTTTCTAACTCTACCAACTGTTCCGAGAGCAGCTCTAAAATTTCACCTGCCTCGACTAGAAAGTCTTGAAGAATATCTTCGTCTAATTCGTAGCTCATAAGTTACCTCTAAAACCCAAGACTTGAGAGTAAGTCATCGACTTCGTCTTGTGATGAAACGGCATCATCCCTTTCGTGAGGGTTTAAGATAGGACCTTCTGGGTCCGTTGATGCTTTGTTCTTGTTGTCTGTTGCTGTCTCTTCCTGAGAGTCACCAAACGCAGCTAGGATATCGACAAGGCGGGTTTCCACCTCAGTCACTAACTCAATCACTCGACGAATGATTTGTCCGGTTAAATCTTGGAAGTCTTGAGCCATTAGAATGTCGGTCAGCAGACTTCTTAGTTCGCTGCTGTTACCCTCAACTTGCCCTAGTAGTTCGTCAATTCGATGACATAGCGCTTTGAACTCAGTCAGTTCAATTTTGCCACGCATCAATTCGTTCCACTGTGGACGTACCTTGAGCAAGCCTTCGTGAAGGTTGTCCGCAATCGGCATACATCGGTCAACAGCATCCATGGTTTTGTTTGCTGCCACCTCCGTTTTATCAATGACGTAATGGAGGCGATCCCTTGCGTCAGGGATTTCGTCATTGGTTAGCTCGATCATGCGTTCATCAAGGCGGAACTGTTTTATTGACTCGTGTAGATCTCGAGTCAACTCCCCTATCTCCTGCAACATTGGGTCGCTTGGAGCTTCGTAGATGTCTTTTACAAGAGTATTTGCCTCTTGCTGTTGACCACTTTCTAACAGTTCAACAAGTTGTTTTGCCTGTTCTAATGAAATCATTCTGAATTGGCCTTTATCGCCTGTTTTTTATAGCCCGAAGGGACTATAAACGCTCAAAGATTTTGTCTAGTTTCTCTTTCAGCGTTGCCGCTGTGAACGGTTTAACGATATAGCCGTTAACACCTGCTTGAGCAGCTTCGATGATCTGCTCGCGTTTCGCTTCCGCAGTGATCATCAATACAGGCAAGTGTTTAAGTTCTTGGTCTGCACGGATATGTTTCAGCAAATCGATACCTTGCATACCTGGCATGTTCCAGTCAGTTACAACAAAATCGAAATCGCCCTTCTTGAGCATAGGCAATGCAGTCAAACCATCATCCGCTTCCTGGGTGTTGTTGAAACCCAAGTCACGAAGTAGGTTCTTTACAATTCGGCGCATTGTTGAAAAGTCATCAACAATTAGGATTTTCATGTTTTTATTCAAAATTGCCTCCACTGAGTATTATGTCAGTGATTTCTAGTCATTATTTGTCCACGCACTCAGCTTAGTGCGTAAACGCTGCATTGATTGGCTAAGTATTTGGCTAACGCGAGATTCGCTCACACCAATTACTTCACCGATTTCCTTCAAGTTCAGCTCTTCATCGTAGTAAAGAGATAGTACCAGAGCCTCGCGCTCAGGCAGCGATTTAATCGAGTCTACCAGAGCTTTACGAAAATTTTCATCTGCTACGCCCTGAAATGGGGCATTTTCTTGCTCTGAATCTTCATGTGTGATCACATCTTCAGAGACGCCTAAGTCTTCGATGCCTACTAAACGGGAACAATTTATATCAGTCAGCACGCTGTGATATTGATCTAGGCTCATACCGATAAAACTAGCCACTTCCGCATCGGTTGGGTCTCGGTTGAGCTGCCCTTCCAGTGTCGCGATAGCTTGGCTGATTTCGCGACTATTTTTGTGTACCGAACGTGGTACCCAGTCTCCGCGACGAATGTCATCTAGCATAGCGCCACGAATTCGGATTCCAGCGTAGGTCTCAAAACTAGCCCCTTTACTGCCATCGTAATTTTTCTGCGCTTCAAGAAGGCCAATCATTCCCGCTTGAATAAGATCTTCGACCTGCACGCTTGGCGGTAAACGCCCAAGCAGATGATGAGCAATACGCTTCACAAGCACCGAGTATTTCTCTAGAAATGCTCGCTGGCTATTGTGATTTCCGTATTGGTCATAGGTCAACGCCTTATTCACCAAATGGTTCCTCTAATGGTTCTGCACGATTCAACAAACGTTCAACAAAAAATTCTAAATGTCCGCTCGGTGTTTTCGGTATTGGCCAAGTTAATGCTTTATTAGCAAGTGAACCTAGCGCTAGTGATGCAGGAGAGCGTGGAAACGCATCTACTACGATCTTTTGTTTTTTTACCGCTTGACGAACTTTATCATCTAGAGGAATACATGCTACGAGCTCTAGGCTCACATTCAAGAATCTCTCTGTGACTAAGGTCAACTTTGCAAACAATTCTCGGCCTTCACGGTAGCTTCTGACCATATTTGCAACAATTTTGAAGCGTTGAACCTGATGGTCTTTGCTTAAAAGTTTAATCAAAGCATATGCATCAGTGATCGAGGTTGGCTCATCACATACAACGACAACGACATCTTGAGCAGCTCGCGAGAAGCTAATCACCATGTCTGAGATGCCTGCGGCGGTATCCACCAGCAAAACATCCATTTCGTCTTCTAAACTTCCGAAAGCGCGAATTAAACCAACGTGTTGAGCGTGGGTCAACTCCGTCATCGATTGCGTGCCGGAAGTTGCCGGAATTATTCTAATTCCGTGTGGACCTTCAACGATTGCATCTTGTAAATCACACTCACCGGCTAGTACATGGCCAAGGTTGCGCTTAGGGCGAATGCCGAGCATAACATCGACGTTTGCCAAACCTAAGTCAGCATCCAGTACCATCACTTTCTTGCCTTGTCGGGCCATGCTAATCGCAAGTCCTAGAGTGACATTTGATTTACCCACGCCACCTTTACCACCGGTTACAGAAATAACCTTGGTCAGTGATGGCTGTGTTAAGCGGCGTAATCCGCTTGCTTGGTCTTGTATCATATTCTCTGTCATAATCGTCGCCGCCTAGAACCTTTCCGATTCACTGTTCCAATAGTGAGGTTCATCGTCCGTCGATTTCTCTAATAAGTCGTTTGCTTTTGCCACCATGTATTTTGGCTGAGCAATGACGATATCTTCTGGTACGCGTTGTCCATTCGCGATATACGCAACAGGTAGTGCGTTTTGTACTACGACACTGACGAATTCACCTAAACTCAGCGATTCATCAAGCTTGGTCATAATGCAGCCTGATAACGGGATGCGTTTGAAATGATCAAGTGTTTCTTGTAGCACTTTGCGCTGCGCGGTCGCTGGTAAAACTAAGTAGCTGTGAATGACTTCACCGCTATCTTGCATTAATGTATCTAGCTGCTCTGAAAGACGAACATCTCGTTGTCCCATACCCGCTGTATCTACCAGAACTAGGCGACGATGGCGTAACTGATATATTACATCGGCTAACTCGTTGGAATCTTTAGCGACTTTTACAGGACAACCCATAATTCTGCCGTATATGGCTAATTGTTCATGTGCACCGATACGGTAAGTATCTGTGGTGACTAACGCGACATTGTCGGCGCCAAATTCCATCGCAGCACGCGCTGCAAGCTTAGCAACCGTTGTCGTTTTGCCCACACCTGTTGGACCTAACAACGCAACGACGCCGCCACGCTTCAAAATATCTTGCTTAGAAATAGGAATTTGGTCTGCCACCAAACCAAGTAGCGCTTTCCACGCTTTTTTCGGTTCAGTGTCTTCTGGAATATAGCACGCCAGCTGATCCGCAAGTTCGGCTGACACTCCCATGCGTTCAAGACGTTTAATCAACATTGCACGTAGTGGTTCACGGCGCTCAACTTCTTGCCACATTAAACCCGAAACTTGATGCTCTAGAAGACGACGAATAGATGTCATCTCTTCGCGCATATCGCTCAGTTCTTCTTTTGATACTTGTGGGTCAGCAGGCTGGCCGCGTTCGTAACGCGACGGGTCTAATTTAGGAGCAGGACGTTCAATGCGTCGGTCTTCGGCAATCAAGCGGGCTAATGGCGAATCTTCTTTAATTCGAACATCAGCGCTATTTTGACGACCACCCGATTGCGCTTGGCGCTTAAGAAGGGCTGAAAGTGAATCTTCACCTTCTGACTCATCGCTCTCTTCGTAGTCACCTTTGCCGTTACTGTACTGCTTTAGCATGTTGGCAAATCGCTTGGTCATCGAGCGACCATTTTGCGCGCTAGAATTTAGGCTGACGCGGTCATCGTCGAGTTGACGAGGGTCTGAGCGAGTCGGCATCGAAGCCGTAACTTGGGTCGGAGTTGTCCGAGGCTTGGAGTTATAATTGTTTCCAATACGTGCAGTAGAGGTATCCCCATCTACCGCCGCAACAATCTCGACTCCGCCCGCGACTTTTTTATTCGACATGATCACCGCATCGACCCCAAGTTCTTCTTTCACTTGAAGCAATGCAGTGCGCATATCTTTGGCAAAAAATCGTTTAATTTTCAATGTCGATATCCGTTATTCAACGCAACAGTACTAATTACCAACGGCTTGAACTATGCGTATCTGTTTCTCATCCGGTATCTCTTGATAAGAGAGTACGCGTAATGTTGGTATAGTATTTTTTACAAATTTGGCGAGTGTTGAGCGCAGCACACCTGACGTCAATAATACGGCTGGCTCACCTTTAAGCTCTTGCTCTTGAGTTGCTTGGCTGAGAGAGGTTTGTAATCTTTCCGCTAAGCCAGGTTCAATACCTGCAGATTCCCCGCCGGAAGCTTGCATTGTTTGATGCAAGATTTGTTCCAGTTCAGGGATAAGTGTAATCACTGGCAATTCTGGCTCTATACCATTGATTTCTTGAACTATTAATCGTTTTAGAGAAATACGAACTGCTGCTGTAAGGATGTCGGGTTCTTGACTTTTGGCTGAGTACTCGGACAAAGTCTGAACGATTGTACGAATATCGCGAATTGGCACCGCTTCATTTAGCAGGTTCTGCAGTACTTTCACTACCACACCCAATTGCAGCTGATCTGGTACAAAGTTCTCCACCAACTTCGGCGTGGTGCGGCCTAGCATTTCAAGCAGGTTCTGCACTTCTTCGTGGCCAATCAAGTGAGAGGCGTTGTTGGTCAGCAATTGGCTCAAATGGGTTGCCAATACCGTCGAGGAATCAACCACTGTATAGCCGAGCGCTTGTGCATGTTCACGTTGCTCTTCACGAATCCAAACGGCTTCTAAGCCAAAGGCAGGGTCAATGGTCGGCTCACCTTCTACCATGCCATAAACTTGGCCAGGGTTAATCGCGAGCTCTTGATCTGGACGGATTTCCGCTTCGCCCACGGCAACCCCCATCAAGGTAATGCGGTAGCTGTTTGGTGTCAGCTCTAAGTTATCGCGGATATGAACGGCTGGAATAAGGAAACCAAAATCTTGCGACAATTTCTTACGCACGCCTTTAACGCGTTCAAGCAACTCGCCGCCTTGGTCACGGTCAACCAAAGGAATTAAACGATAGCCCACTTCAAGGCCAATAATATCGACGGGTTGAACGTCATCCCATGACAGCTCTTTCGGCGTACTTGGCTCTGCATCTTTGGTTGCCGGAAGATTGGTTTTTTCTTCACTCTGTTTTTTCTGTTTACGTGTAATCCAATAAGCACCGCCACCAGCTAATACCGCAAGCAGCAAAAACGCAAAGTGAGGCATACCCGGAACAATACCCATTACAAACAGGATCGCCGCTGTAATCATCAATGCTTTCGGGTTATCAAACAGCTGGAACACAACTTGTTGTCCCATATCCTCATCGGTGTTTTGACGCGTCACCATAATCGCAGCGCCAATCGACAGTAGTAAGGATGGGATCTGAGCAACCAAGCCATCACCAATGGTTAGCAAGGTATAGATTTGGATAGCCTCTGAGAAACCCAAATCATACTGAGCCATACCAATTGAAAGGCCGCCAATGATGTTGATAAACAGGATTAAAATACCGGCAATCGCATCGCCTTTTACAAATTTTGACGCACCATCCATCGAACCGTAGAAATCTGCTTCTTTGGTCACTTCTGAACGACGGGTACGCGCTTGGTCTTGATCAATCAGTCCTGCGTTCAAGTCCGCATCGATCGCCATCTGTTTACCCGGTAAGGCATCCAAGGTAAAACGCGCGCTTACTTCTGAAATACGCCCTGCACCTTTGGTCACAACCATGAAGTTAATGATCATCAAGATCATGAACACCACAAGACCAACAGCGTAGTTACCACCGATAACAACGTTACCGAAGGCCTCAATCACGTTACCGGCCGCGCCTGAACCTTCATGACCATAAAGTAATACCACTCGAGTCGAAGCCACGTTCAAGGCCAGACGTAATAGTGTCGAAATAAGCAAAACCGTTGGGAAGGCAGCAAAATCGAGTGGACGACGGGTATAAACCGTTACCAACAACACCACCATGGCTAAGGCAATGTTAAAGGTGAAGAACAAGTCGAGTAGAAACGCGGGAATAGGCAATACCACCATGGCCAGCGTTGCCAGCACCATAACAGGTGCTCCAATAGCAGGCATAGCGCGTTGAGGTATTGGCGGTAATTTATCCGCAAATGGCAGAGAAAACTTCATATATCAGAGGCTATAGAGACTTAAGAAATAACAACTTGCACGAATATATGCTTCTGCATGCAAATATTAGTCCAGTGCAAATGTCAATTTAATGGCATTCACACTGGTCGAGAGGCTTATGGATTGATATTCCAAAGCAGCTCCCCTTTTCCGCTTACTGGATCATAGTCGATGCACGCTAAGCCGGAAGTTGGGAACATAGGCGGCGCAATATCAGCGACCAACTCGGCCGTAAGATAGCCCACCAATGGAAGGTGTGAAACCAGCAATACAGATTCTAGTTTTTCCACTTCGATGATGGCATTAAGATAATCCACCACATGAGGAGAGTCGCCATAAGGCGTAATGTCTGCGCACTCTTCAACGCTTAGCGCGTCAAAATGGGCTGAGATTTCTTGCCAAGTCTGCTGCGCACGCAGGTATGGGCTCACTAAAGCTTTATCAAATTTTGCTAGACCTTGCTTAACGCACGCTTCAGCAACCGCTTTTGATGCAGCACGACCAAATGGAGTCAGGGCTCGCTGCGCATCACTGTCAGCAAAATGCTCTGCTTCTCCGTGGCGCATAATCACAATTTTCATATTCTTATCCTGTTCACGCCACTAAAGCTGTGCCGCTTACTATTTTTCTAACAATAATTATATCAAGTAACTTGCTAAAGACTCGGACTTTCTTAACAATCTTAAAGGCAACTAACGCTTTCGCAGGTCGTTTTACAAATTCATTGACCTTTAGCAAAATACGATGCTTTGCTCATATTTCTCAAGGAGATAGTTTGCATGCCACGTTTTCCGGTTCATACTTAACGGATCTAGTCGACTCTTTTATCAATGTCGCTGCAGTTCAAATACACACTAGATGGTCAACCTCTCTCTGCCCTTAATCTTGGAGATTCATTGTGCATGTAAGCCCAAATGACACTAACCAATACCGCTACCTCACCCTAGATAACGGGCTGAAAGTGTTATTGATTCATGACCAACATGCGCAAAAATCTGCAGCAGCGCTCGCGGTTAACGTCGGCCACTTTGACGATCCGGACGATCGTCACGGAATGGCGCACTACCTAGAGCACATGTTGTTCTTAGGCACCGAGAAATACCCTAAAGTTGGCGAATTCCAAAGTTACATCAGTCAGCATGGCGGCAACAACAATGCTTGGACGGGTACAGAGCATACTTGTTATTTTTTCGACGTTGATCCAAAAGCGTTTGAATCAAGCCTAGACCGATTCTCACAATTCTTCTCAGCGCCTTTATTCAACGCTGAAGCATTAGACAAAGAAAGACAAGCGGTTGATTCTGAATACAAAATGAAGCTCAACGATGATTCTCGCCGTCTCTATCAAGTGCATAAAGAAGTCATCAACCCTGCCCATCCTTTTTCTAAATTTTCGGTTGGTAACCTTGAGACTTTGGGCGATCGCGGCGACGAATCAATCCGTCCAGAAATCATCGAATTCCATAAGCAGCATTACTCTGCCGATTTAATGACGATGGCCCTGCTTGGCCAGCACAGTTTGGATGAACTGGAAGCGTGGGCTCGTGACAAGTTCGAGCCAATAAAAAACTTATCGCTTTCTGGCAAAGAAATCACGGCCCCGTACAAAGATGAAAACTCGACTCAAATTCAGGTTGTGGTTGAGCCGATAAAAGAAATCCGCAAGCTGATCCTGACCTTCCCGATGCAGAGTGTTGATGGCTATTACCGCACTAAACCCCTCTCCTATTTCGCGCACCTTATGGGCTATGAGGGTGATGGCAGCTTAATGCTAGCGCTCAAAGACAAAGGGTGGATTACTTCCCTTTCAGCCGGTGGTGGCGTCAGTGGCAGCAACTATCGTGAATTCACTGTAAGTTGCACATTAACACCCGATGGTATCGAGCATACCGATGACATTATTCAGGCGGTATTCCACTACATTAAGCTAGTGAAAGAGCAAGGCTACGATGAGTGGCGCTACCTTGAAAAGCAAGCGGTGCTTGAATCGGCGTTTCGTTTTCAAGAGCCGACGCGGCCGATGGATCTAGTCAGCCATATTGTCATCAACATGCAGCACTACTCCAGTGAAGATACCATCTATGGTGACTTCATGATGGAAGAATACCAACCGAATGTTCTACAGCAAATGGCCGAGCACTTCAGCGTTGAAAACTTGCGCGTGACCCTTATTGCCAAAGGGCTTGACTACGATAAACAGGCCAATTGGTATTTCACGCCCTATTCGGTCGCCCCTTTAAGCGAAGCGCAAGTTGCTAAATTCAACACTGACAGCGACATTAATGTGCACCTTCCCGAGCGCAACCCGTTTATTTGCTATGACTTAACCCCGCAAGCACTAGAAGCTAAACATACTGAACCGCAGGTGATTGAAGAGTTACCCGGATTCAAACTATGGCACTTGCAAGACCATCAGTTCCGCGTACCTAAAGGGGTCATTTACGTTGCGATTGATAGCCCTCATTCGGTGGCAAATCCAACCAACATCGTAAAAACTCGTCTCTGCGTAGAGATGTTTCTTGATGCACTGGCCAAAGAAACCTACCAAGCGGAAATCGCAGGTATGGGCTACAACTTATACGCTCACCAAGGTGGGGTTACATTGACCATCTCGGGCTTTAGTCAAAAGCAGCCTGAATTGATGAAGATGATTTTGTCGCGCTTTGCTAACCGCGAATTTAGCGAGAAACGCTTCAATACCATCAAGACTCAGTTACTAAGAAACTGGCGCAATGCGGCGCAAGATAGACCTATGTCTCAGCTATTCAACGCCATGACAGGTATTTTGCAACCTAACAATCCACCTTATGCAGCTCTGATAGAAGCACTTGAAGACATCGAAGTCGACTCTCTGGCTAACTTTGTGCAAGCCATTCTCGCTGAATTGCATGTTGAAATGTTTGTTTATGGCGACTGGACCAAGAAAGACGCACTTGAGATGGGTAACACGCTCAAAGAAGCGTTACGGGTAAACAATCAGCAATACGAAGAGGCACTTCGTCCACTCGTCATGCTGGGTAAGAACGGCACGTTCCAAAGAGACATCGCTTGTGATCAAGAAGACTCAGCAATTGTTCTTTACTATCAATGTGACGATACCGAAGCCAAAAGCATTGCGCTCTATTCGCTCGCCAATCACCTGATGTCTGCAACCTTCTTCCATGAAATAAGAACTAAGCAGCAACTGGGCTACATGGTCGGCACAGGTAATTTACCCCTCAATAAGCACCCCGGTATTGTTTTGTATGTGCAATCGCCAAACGCTGCGCCTGTCGACTTAATCAGCTCAATTGATGAGTTCTTAAATGCATTTTACATGGTGCTGCTTGAGCTCAATGAATACCAATGGCACAGCAGTAAACGGGGATTGTGGAACCAAATTTCAACGCCAGACACAACGCTACGCGGCCGCGCACAAAGGCTTTGGGTCGCCATCGGTAACAAAGATATCAACTTTGACCAAAGGCAGCGCGTATTGGCCGAGCTTAAAAAACTGACCCGCAGTGACATGATTCGCTTCGTGGTGAACGAGCTGAAACCGCGTACCGCCAACCGCCTAATTATGCACACCAAAGGTAATGCGCATAGTGAGGCCGAGCCATTACGACTCGGCCAAGAAATTGGCTCAATTGAAGAGTTTCAACTAAGACCGAAAGATATTGAATTGGGCTAAATGACCATTACGCCGATTGTTCTGACTCAACAATCGCTTTTAACGGATGTGGGTGGAGCTTAATGCACACCCCTTGATACTTAAACGCGACTGTTGGGTTATTCAATCGCTCACCTTCCCCTTTCGGGCTTGAGAGTTTGACCTTCACGCCTTTCTCCAGCAATGCATCCCAGTTATTCGCTAACTCAGGGAACAACTGCTTAATATCCGCTAAATAGTCCTCAGCCGTTTGCGCTTGAGAAGGAATGACAAACTCAACATGCTCCCAAGATTGTTCAGGATAAAGCTTACCCGGCGCAGGATACGGCAGCTCCAAACATTCAATTAACCACTCTTTTGCCACCAATAGCTGATTAAACAGCAAAACGATAATCGGCCTGCCGTTTATTTGAGCATTTGAGATCTCTTTACCGTGAGATAACCATGCATCATGAGCTTGTTCTGCCAGTTGCCAATCGTTGATTCTCAGCGCGATATGATCCGCTTGATAAGGCTGTAGATTAATATGCAAAACTTCGCTTAATTGTTGAATTTTATGCATAAAGAATTCAAGTTTCGATTTAAGCTGTTCCGGCAACAATTCAGCATTTTCCAGTGACATGACGTTTTTTCCTCATCCAAAACGTTGATTTTTCCCTAATACTAACAAGATCATCACGAAAAGTAGAAAAATACCCATATTACTCCCTATATGCCAAGCAAGAAAATTGGTATTATGAGCGTCAATTTCTGAACTCGACACGGTCTGACAAAACTGTCGCAGGATGAATATTATTCAATCGAATATTTATCTTTCCTCCGCGAAAATCTTGCAGATCGACACAATTCCCAAGAATTGAAGGAAGCGCGTGTGAATATTCAAGCACTTATTAACGATAAAGTATCTCAGGCTCTAGAAGCCGCTGGCGCACCTGCAGGCAGCCCTGCAGCGGTTCGCCAATCAGCGAAACCACAATTTGGTGATTACCAAGCAAACGGCGTAATGGGCGTTGCGAAAAAGCTAGGTACTAACCCTCGAGAATTCGCACAAAAAGTTCTAGACGTTCTAGACCTTGAAGGCATTGCAAGCAAAACTGAAATTGCAGGCCCTGGCTTTATCAATATCTTCCTAAGCGAAGAGTTTCTAGCGAAACAAGCAGAAGCAGCACTAGCAGATGCACGCCTTGGCGTAACCGCTGAAGAGCAAAAGACCATCGTTGCTGACTACTCTGCACCTAACGTTGCAAAAGAAATGCACGTTGGTCACCTGCGTTCAACCATCATCGGTGATGCGGTAGTACGTACTCTAGAATTCTTGGGCCACAAAGTTGTCCGTGCTAACCACATCGGTGACTGGGGTACTCAGTTCGGTATGCTTATAGCAAACCTTGAGCGTGTACAGCAAGAGTCTGGTGAAGTTTCAATGGAACTTTCAGACCTTGAAGCTTTCTACCGTGAATCTAAAAAGTTCTACGACGAAGATGAAGAGTTCGCAGCTAAAGCACGTAACTACGTTGTAAAACTGCAAGGCGGCGACGAGTACTGCGCAGAAATGTGGAAGAAGCTTGTTGACGTAACTATGGTTCAAAACCAGCGTAACTACGACCGTCTAAACGTTTCTCTAACTCGTGACGACGTAATGGGCGAAAGTATGTACAACGACATGCTGCCACCTATCGTTGCAGACCTAAAAGAGAAAGGCATCGCTCAAGAAGATGATGGCGCTCAAGTTGTGTTCCTAGAAGAGTACAAAAACAAAGACGGCGAAGCGATGGGTGTAATCATCCAAAAACGCGACGGCGGCTTCTTGTACACAACAACGGATATCGCATGTGCGAAATACCGTTACGAAACACTAGGCGCAGACCGCGTACTTTACTTCATCGACTCTCGTCAGCACCAACACTTAATGCAAGCATGGTCTATCGTGCGTAAAGCGGGTTACGTGCCAGAGGAAGTGACTCTTGAGCACCACGCATTCGGTATGATGCTAGGTAAAGATGGCCGTCCATTTAAGACTCGTGCGGGTGGTACTGTTCGTCTTGCTGATCTTCTTGATGAAGCAGAAGAGCGCGCAATCAAGCTAATCGAATCGAAGAACCCAGATCTCGCTGCTGAAGAGAAAGCGAAGATCGCGACAACAGTTGCAATGGCAGCCGTTAAGTACGCTGACCTTTCTAAGCACCGTACTACTGACTACATCTTCGACTGGGACAACATGCTGGCATTTGAGGGCAACACAGCGCCTTACATGCAGTATGCTTACACTCGTGTTGCTTCTATCTTCGCGAAAGCAGGTATCTCTATGGATAACCTAGCTGGCGAAATCAAAGTAACAGACGAGAAAGAGAAAGCGCTAATCGCTAAACTTCTTCAGTTTGAAGAAGCAGTGCAGTCTGTTGCTCGCGAAGGTCAACCACATATCATGTGTAGCTACCTATTCGAACTTGCAGGCCAATTCTCTAGCTTCTACGAAGCGTGCCCAATCTTGAACAACGAAGATGAAGGCGTTAAGCAAAGCCGTCTGAAACTAGCAGCACTGACTGCAAAGACAATTCAGCAAGGCCTAAGCCTACTAGGTATCGATACGCTTGAGCGTATGTAATCTAAACACTTAGTGAAACAGAAAAGCAAAAAGGTTGATGTGAAAGCATCAACCTTTTATTTTGGGTATTATTTAGTTTGGAATAACCGTAATGAGTTTTGAACTTCATCCTCAGCTTGCCAAAGACACCACTGTAATTGGCCACTTCCCGCTTTGTGTAGCACTACTGCACAAAGACAATGCAATGCCTTGGGTCATCTTAGTACCAAAGCGTGAAAACCTTAAAGAGCTGCACCACTTGCCAATGCAAGAGCAGCAACAGTTCCTGTTAGAATCTCAAGCTGTAAGCCAAGCATTAGAAGCAACCTTTCAGCCAGACAAGCTAAACCTTGGCGCGTTGGGCAACATGGTGCCTCAACTGCATATTCATCATATTGCTCGCTTTAAAGATGACGTAGCTTGGCCAGGGCCTGTATGGGGCAACACCAAAAGTGAATTCCGCAGCGATGAAGAGCAGCAAGCGCTACAAACCCGTATTGGGAATGTGCTTGGCTTAAGCTCTTTGTTCAGCAAAGCTTAATCCGCCGATATAAAAACGCCACTCAATTGAGTGGCGTTCTTGTTTTTAGCGCTTGCTACATGGTGACGGTCACCGATAAAGCATCTTGCTTATTAGTCGCATAGCGAACGCGAGTGATCTTCTGAGCTTTATTGGTATCAATCATACGAGAAATCATCCCTTTACGAATCCACACCGACAACATGGCATCGACACCGTCTTCGCTCATGGCAAACTTCTTCGCTAACTCACTACGAGTTGCGCTACCTTGAGTATCAATATGTTGCTTTAACTCAGCGAGAATCATGCCACTTGCACCTCTAATGGCTCAGCTTGCTTTTTGCCTTCAGCCTTAAGGCGACGATAAACCAAACCACACGCCGCAATGATGCCGGCGATCCAAGCCGCACTGCTCATTGGGTGATCAGCGAAATGCATAGTTTGGTAGTAAAGTGCTGCTCCACCGTAAGCAAGACCCATCGTCCACACCGCAATAAAGCGCGCATACTTATGACCAAACTCACGCACGTAAGCCCCCATCGCAGCTACACAAGGCGTGTATAGCAAGATGAAAATTAGGTATGCAAATGCAGCATGGCTACTTGCAAAGTAACCTTTCAAGTTTCCAAAGATAGATGCATCAACCTCTTGCTCTTCGGCCACAGCACCTGAGTCAGTCAAGTCACCGACTTCTACACCGAGAGGGTCTAAGTAATTCAAACCCGCTAGGTTATCAGGAATGGTCATAACCGCTTCTTCTAAACTTGCCAAAAGATCGAATTGAGCATCTTCGCCTTCAGCCGGAGCATATAGATTGTTTAGCGTACCAACCACCGCTTCTTTTGCGAAAATGCCCGTAATGATACCCACAGTCGCAGGCCAGTTATCCTCTTCAATGCCAATAGGCGCAAAGATTGGCGTAACCACTTGTGACGCTTTAGACAGCACAGAATTTTCACTGTCTTCATTACCGAAGCTGCCATCCATACCTACTGAGTTAAAGAAGCTCAGAACCGTCACTACCACGACGATGGTTTTACCTGCACCTAAAACAAAGCGCTTCAATTTCTGCCATGTTTTGATCATTACGTTTTGCATCGTTGGCAATTCGTAGTCTGGCATCTCCATCACTAAGCTATCGCTTGAGCCAGGGTAAAGGGTATTTTTCAATACTAGACCAGTGAACACCGCCGCAACAATACCGAGCAGATAAAGTGCAAATACAACGTTTTGACCACTTTCAGGGAAGAAAGCCGCAGCGAATAATGCGTATACAGGCAAACGCGCACCACAGGACATAAATGGCGCCATAGATGCTGCAAGTTTTCGCTCGCGTTCTTGGTCTAACGTTCGGGTTGCCATGATAGAAGGCACGTTACAGCCGAATCCGAGCACAAGTGGCACAAACGCTTTACCCGGCAAGCCAATTTTCTGCATCACTTTATCAAGTACAAAGGCCGCACGAGACATATAGCCTGAGCTTTCAAGTACTGCTAAGAACAGATACAAACATGCAATGACTGGAATGAAGGTTGCAACCGTTTGAATACCGCCACCTAGACCATCAGCGATTAACGTGACTAACCATACCGGTAAGTGATCATCAAGAAGGTAGTGACCGCCATCAACAAGCACCGCGCCAACACCGATATCGAAGAAATCAATAAACGCGCCACCAACGTTGATGGAGAACATGAACATCAAGTACATAACAACAAAGAAGAAAGGTACACCAATCCACTTGTTCAGAATTACGTTGTCGACTTTCTCTGTAAAGCTATGGCTTAACTTACCTTCACTGCGACGAACCTTCTTACATTGTTCATGTAATAGTGTGTATTTTGTGTCGGCTACGTGTAGATCGATATCTAAAGAGAGTTCACTTTGACAAGTAAGTGCTAACTCACGTTGCTCTGGCTTAAGTGTATTAAGCACAAGCACATCGTTTTCAAGAGCGCGAATGGCGAGCGCACGTTCAGCGACTTCTTGACCTGTAAATGAAGGGGACAGTTTATCGATCGCAGCTTCGAACTCTGCATCATACTTGATTTGCATAGCATCAAGGTTGACACCTTGTACTACTGATTTGTGCAATTGTTCTTTGAATTTTTGTACTTGCCCGCCACTGTTTGCAGAGATAGCAAACACTGGGCAACCTAACATCTTTTCAAGTGCTTTTAAGTCGATAGTTTGACGCTCACGTTTTAGCGCATCCATCTTGTTCAACACAACCATCATAGGACGGCCAAGCTCACGCAGCTGCAACGTCATATATAAGCTACGTTCAAGACAAGTGGCATCAACCACATTAATGATCAAATCGGCAGGATGAGTTAAAACGGCGCGAGATGCGATTGATTCATCAATGCTATTACCATCATTACCACTATCTAATGCGTAGATACCTGGTAAATCGGTTAACGCGAAGTCATCTCCAGAGTGACTGAAACGGCCCGTTTTCTTCTCAACGGTCACACCTGCCCAGTTGCCAACTTGCTGCTTAGCACCTGTAAGGCCATTAAAGAGGGTGGTTTTACCGCTATTTGGATTACCTACTGTAAGAATTTGGTATTTCATTACTTCGCCTCCACCAAAATTGAATCCGCAATGTTGGTACGCACAGCGAGTGATACGCCACGGACTTCAACTTGTAGAGGGTCGCCCATAGGAGCGGTTCGAATCAGCTTAACGGCAGTATTTGGCAGAAGTCCCATCACCATCAGTTTCTTTCTAACGTCATTAGAAAGCTCTGAAAATCCAGTAATGGTAGCTTCTTGCCCTTGTTGTAATTGCGATAGTTGCATATTGGGCCCAGTGTGATTGTTTTAATAATAAGACTTATTGTCATTTCGGTTACAAATTGTAACGAATTTAAGATCTATTTGAATTGTCTGGAATCAATCTTTCCGTTAATGAAACACTCGCTTTTCGTGGTTCAAGCGCGTAAAAAACGTCAAAAACACACTCGTCAAAAACGTCAAAACAAGCAATCACCAAGTTTTAGTAACACGGCCCAATTTTGTAAAATTCATTCACATAAAATAATAACTCACTTAAAACAAGTACTTAATGAGATGTCGCTTTTGTCATACCACCTTGGCGTTAATTTTATAAGTAAAAAAAGTAAACCGAATTATAGTTACTCACATCGAGAGGGCATTGCCCCTTGATACAGAATTCCAGAGGTGGTGCTACCGCACCACTCCGGCAGCAAGCGAAGGTGTCATTGACACCCGTGGTATAGTCCCCCCGGCTATACCACGATATTTTTTTTCTAAACCCCTCCCTTAGAAAACACCCAAATCTTTTAGCCATCATCCCCAAATTAAAATAAATCCTTACAAATCATCGCATTAAGTTAATTGTTAATAATTTTCGTCACCAAATATCAAACTAGCCAACAAGTACAACGATCTTACAATGGCTCACTCCTGAAGCCAGACGCATGTCGCATCAATACCACACTATCAACGACACAAAGCTATAGGCATTTTTTATTACCTAAATACATCGAGCCAAATGGGCCGTAATGAGCAGATAGAGTTGGAGGGCGATTAACAAAGGCAAGCAAACAAAATTTATCAGGCGTTGAGGTTGCCTCTCTATTGTCGTAAGGATTTATTGAACTCAACAAGTACGCAGTTCGTACAAATCCATTGCGAGTTAAATACCATCATTTGATGAGGTTATAATGAATCGAATTAATCCCGCCAAGTTGCACAATAGCAAGTGGACGGCAATCAAACCGTCAAAAAGAGAAAGGCATTTTTTGGTGTCAGCGATTGAGTTCGAAGAGGATGGTTCAGTCGCCTCCTGCACACTTGAGGCTATACTGTCCAAGAAGGAATATGCCGTTGATTGGAAAGATTTTAAGGACAGCGAAAAGTGGATCCAAGGCTGGAAATAAAACGCCCAGTGAAAGTCTCACATAACGTTGCGAGCCTGTCTTAAACCCGTTGCTAGGCTTAAAACTTAAGAGAGCAGATTCACTCCAAAATACTTAGCCACAATATTCACAATAGCAAAACAAGCCACTGATATTAAACAACTCAACATCAATGTAACCCAGAAAGAATATTTACCGAGTAAGTAAGGAAAGAGAAGAAACATTGGCAAAGTTGGCACTACAAACCAAAACGTATAATACGCGTGGTTTGATAGTTTTTCCGTCCCCTGCCCTTCAATATACATCCAAACCAACGCTAAGATCGTGACCGTCGGTAATGCAGCGACTAAAGCACCAAATTTATCGCTTCTCTTAGCCACTTCGGAAATAAGAACAACGATAGCTGCTGTTAATAAATACTTTGTAACAATCCAGAGCACGTTACCTCCTGTCTAAGGCTTTAACTTTCTTGGTTTATTTCAATCTAAGCGTTTTTCTACCCGTTGCTTAGTTAGGGCGTTACAAACCACTTAACGTGACGCTATATATCTGCTCCAATTTCGTAATTTGAATCTTTTCCTTCAACGAACTGCGTTGGAGATACGCCAAAGCGATGTTTAAACTTTTGGCTAAAGTAAGAAGGGTCATTAAATCCGCACTCAAACGCAACATCTGAAACTTTCTCTCCAGCCAGTAGACGGCGACATGCTTTATCTAAGCGTATCTCGTTAAGATAATCCGTAAAGGTACGCTGAGTAGCGTTCTTAAATCGACGCTGCAAGCTTCGCTCTGAGACAAACATCATTTTCGCGGCCGTTGAAGTACCAAAGTCTGAGTCGGAGAAGTGTTCTATCACAAGCCCTTCAAGTTTTTCCAGCCATGGGTCTTGATACACACCAGCATGAACAAAAGATTCTTCATCCTCTCCCTGCTCTATTTCGACGATGGTATGCTCGTCAAACGGATCGGTACGAGGCCAAGATAGGATCACCTCATTATGCCCATCTGCGCTAGTCACTTCGGCTACCCCGCCGCTCACCTCAACTAGTGCTAATATTTCCGCCCAACTACTGTTATTTGATGTATCAATCCCAGTACCAAAATCGGTCATGACAAGGGCAACAAATTCATCTTTATGACAAATCTCAACTTCGATGGTTTGATGACGGAAACAACGTTTGACGAAGCTATCAAAGATCAAGTTGAACATGACATCCAAGTTAAAGTAATCGAGGGCCACATATTTGTCACGATTTGACCGCGCTTCAATCTCTAAGGTTAATCCGGACTTAGCCATCTCCTCTTTCCATCCACTCAGCACTGAGCCAAAAATCAGACCTAAATTATATGCTGGAGATTTATGATTCTGACTTTCGCGCACGTTTAGCAGCAACTCTAACTCACTTGAGATCTGGTCAATCATCTTTTTCTCAGCAGAGAGTTTTTCATCAGATAGAGAAGCTCTAGACTTGGACAAACGCTCTCTGAACGAATGAATAGCTTGACTGAAGATCAGACGACGCACTTGAAGTTGCTTACGTAGTTGATGGTTGTTACTGAGTAAGATGCGGCTTTGATGACGTAATTGGTTGGTTTTTAGCGCAACCTGAGACTTAAGCTCTCGGTTAGCTACCGTCATGATTCTCGAACGCCAATAGACAATCACCCCAATGAAACTGACTAACGTAACAATGTACAAGGCAAATGCCCACATGGATAGATACCAAGGCTCAGTTACTCTAAAGTGGAAACTGCTCTCTCTACCCCGCTCTAAGCCATTCACCACCGGACGTACATGCAATGTGTATTTACCTGGGTATAGACCTTCAAACGCTATTTGAAAACCATCTAAGGTTGTCCAACGAGTTTCGTCGCTCAGACGGTACTCCAGCGTAGAGCCACTGACTTGAGGTAATACGCCAATCTGGAAACCAATAGACTCACCATAAGGCACTACAACCTTTTCTTGAGGTACAGACCCAAAAGAGACCATCGCTTGATTCACTCGAACATGGCTGAATATCGCCCGAGCTTCTGGCATTGGACTTACAGATAAGTCTTGGGTGTTAATTCTCACCAAACTGTGCCACGAACCAAGTAACAATGTCGCCTCAGCGTCAGTGTCATTTAAACAAAATCCGGCGGAAAATTCGTTGTTAATGATGCCAAAAGGCTGACCGTAATGACCAACGAGCTCACCTTCAAAAGTATAATGACTCAACCCCGCAGATGAGGTAAGCCACATGCCGTTGGGGTTAGAGACCACACATTTAGGCGTAATGTGCTCGTCTATAGTCGGCAACGTTTGCAAATATTCAGTACGCAAGTTGAGCTGGAAAACGCCATAGTTACTCGCGATCCAAATATTGTCATCATTGGCTTCGGCGATACTATGCACAGCGCCATAATCCACACTACCTGAGACAAAATGCAATAAGCCAGCTTTGAGTACATAAATGCCATGTTCAGTTCCGAGTACCAAATGACCTCGTTCGGTCACTAGCATATAAGTGAGGCGCGCAGGCAAATGTTTACCTTGCATCCATTCAGAGCCAAATTCAACCAAAGCGCCTGACTTAACGTGGTAACTCCATAGATGGGATTCGTCTGCTCCCCAAATGTTGCCAGCCTTATCCACTTCTAAAAACTCTACCGTGCTACTTTTCAGTAGCAGTGGCAACTTATCATCTTTAACTACATAACCCGTGGCTAAATCAATACAGATAATGCCTTGATTAGTGGCAATCCAAACATTGCCCTGCCACTCAAGTACATCGTTCACTTTGCCTTTGTAGAGATACTCTTTTAAATGCTCATAATCGTGTTCAACAACAAACACGCCTTTATGTGAAATCGCGAGGTAGCCCGAGCCATTGCTCAGTGCTTTCAGGCCAATGAGTTGAGAACCAGAGCCGGATTGATTGAGTTCTTGAGAAGGAAAACGCTGAAACTTATCACCAAATAGAGAAAAGTAATGCACACCTTTGTTGGTGCCGATCCACATTCCACCCGCATCGTCATTAATAATAGAGTGAACTTTACGTCCTTCCAGAGTGTAACCAGCATCCTCTTCACCTGTATATTGGCGCGTTTCACCGGTCAAAAATGAATAAACAAAAAGACCATTTTCTGTACCGACCCAATACTCTTCTTTGGTTTCGGCGATGGCTAAAGTGTGTGGCGCAGCTATTACGAACTTAGGCTTACTGGTGTCATTGATATCGACCACAACCGCGCCTTTGTTTGAGCCAATAATCAGCTCGCGGCGCTCTTCAGAAAAGTAAAGTTTTTCGATATAGCGATTGTTCGATTTCGGCACGAACTGAAAATGTCCACTGCCTTCCGAAACAAACACCCCTGCATTGGTGGCTAAGGTCCATTTAGATCGAATTAGCAACGCATCGTTGATTTTCAATGATGCATCTTGGCTATATTGATACAGTTCCATCAGTGAGTAAGTAGAAAACTCACCGCTAGCAACATGATAAGTGTAAAACGCGGTTTCATCCGTTACCCAAATATAGCCACGGCTTGCGCCAATTTTTATGATTTCAGAACCTGGAGGAAGGCTAAACACCAACTCCCTTTCATTTTGAGACGTAGAGCGATAGATAGAATTGTCGCTAAAGGTCCAAAAACGCTTAGCGTGAAACACCACCTGTTCAGCCTTGTAAGGTAAGGCCGAGCCAAATTTGGGAGAAACGGTTTGACCGTCAAAGAAGAGCACTTTGTCCTTAACATCATGAATCCAAAGGCCACCGCCTTCCGCTAAGAACAGTTGTTTTGCTGCCACGACGCGTCCTTGGCTCTGCATCGGCAATGGATAAAACACCGAAGGCGAAGAGTCAAACGCGTAAACTATGGTCGATATGAAATAGAGCAGAGCCGCCCAAATGGCTCGTTTCACCAGCTAAATCCCTAGCAGCAATAAACAGCAAAAAGGAAGTGATTCACTCCGAATCACTTCCGCATAATATTTGCCGTTCATTCTATTTCATATTGCGAGTGATACCTAATCTAATCACCCGATTTTGTAATGAACTTTGTCCACAAGCCCATTATTTAGACAAACAGTCTGAAAAACTCGCAGATAGTTGACCGATAAACGTAAAGTAACTACCTGGTTTTACGTCAATACTTGCGCCAAGTGGGTCAAGAACACCGATTTTAGCGTCACTGCCACGAACCACCGACTCTACAACTGCTGGAGTAAATTGTGGCTCTGAGAAGACGCATTTAGCTTTACTTTCGGCAAGCGCAGTACGGATTTTTATCAAGGTTTTTGCGCCCGGTTTGCGCTCAGGACTCACGGTAAAATGGCCTAAACTGTTCAAGCCATAATCTTGTTCAAAATATGCATACGCGTCATGGAAAACAAAGTAGCCTTCCTGCTTAACGGGTGCTAGTTGCGCCGTCATTTGCTGTTTTTTCTCGGCGTATTGTTTCACAAACGCTTGGTAGTTCGCTTGGTATGCCTTCGCGTTGTCTGGGTCTACTTGTGCTAAGCGATCTTTGATGGCTTCTGCGGCTTGCAGTGCTGGCTTGTAGCCCAACCAAAAATGAGGGTCATGACTACCATGATCATGGCCATGGTGGTCATGATGATCGTGCTCTTCACCAAATTCACGTAGTGCTAAACCTTCAACCTCAGAGATGGTTAACACTGAAGACTGCTTTTCTAACACTTTTTCCATAAAGGGTTCGAGGTCATGACCAAACCAAATCACTAAGTCCGCATCGACCACTTTTTTCACATCCGAAGGACGCATTGCATAGTCATGAGGGGAAGTATTTGAGTTTAATAACACCTGAGGTTCAGTAACCCCTTGAGTGATCTCAGCAGTGATCATTTGGATAGGTTTAATACTAGTCAAAATCGTTTGAGCTTGTGCAGCAATAGGTAAGGCTGCTAAGGCACACAATAGAGCAATCTTTTTTTTCATCATCTTGTTCGATACACGAGTAGCTTTTGGGAGACCCAAATGTTACATTATAACACAAGTTAATTGCAAATGAGTTCCATTCATGTCGTCACTCGTCGAACTCGACACCATTACTGTGCAGTTTGATGGCCGAAAAGTCCTTGATAACGTTAGCTTATCTCTAAGTAGAGGTGAGATAACGACGCTTGTTGGCCCAAATGGTGCTGGTAAATCCACACTCGTAAAAGTTTTACTCGGACTTCAAAAGTCGTACCAAGGGAAAATTATTAAACCCAAAGGTCTTAAAATCGGCTACGTTCCACAAAAGTTGAAACTGAATGATTCACTGCCCCTTAACGTAGCAAGATTTCTCGCTCTAGCAGGTCGCTATAGCCAACAAGAAGTTTTAGAAGCGTTAACATTGGTGGGAGCTGAACACCTGCTCAAGTCAAATATGCACGCCCTCTCTGGTGGTGAAAACCAACGGGTGATGCTCGCTCGCGCCCTACTACAACGCCCTGATTTGCTGGTGTTAGATGAACCTGCGCAAGGGGTCGACGTTCAAGGGCAAATCGATCTGTATGATCTTATCAATACCATCCGCTATCGTTTTAACTGCGCGGTGTTTATGGTGTCGCACGATCTGCATTTGGTCATGGCGAAAACCGATCACGTTATTTGTCTACATCACCATATTTGTTGTTCTGGTGCACCGGCTGCGATTACCCAACATCCAAAATATATCGCGCTGTTTGGCCATCATTCACCACAAGAAAGCTTAGCGTTTTACCATCACCAGCATAGCCATCATCATCATGACTTAGCCGGTCAACCTGTTTCAGGAGAGGCGGATAGCTGTTCACATCACTCTCACGGGCACCATCACCATGATTGAGTTTCTATTACCTTCTATTATTGCTGGCCTTGGCATTGCACTTATTGCTGGCCCACTCGGCTCGTTTGTGGTTTGGCGTAAAATGGCCTATTTCGGTGATACTTTAGCTCACGCATCATTAATGGGCTTGGCTCTGGGGTTCCTGCTTGATATCAACTTGTATCTTGCACTCGTCATTTGCTGCTTAGCCTTAGCCGTGATTCTAGTCACGCTGCAAAAGCAGCAGCTAGTAGCAACCGACACGCTTCTGGGTATTTTGGCCCACAGTGCTTTGTCATTGGGCCTAGTAGCAGTGAGCTTTCTCGATAATGTTCGCATTGATTTGATGAGTTACTTATTCGGTGATCTGTTAGCCGTGTCACCTACAGATTTGATTTTCATCTATTCCGGTGCGATTGGTGTTGCGGTGGTACTTGCCGTGTTTTGGCGCCCACTACTTTCAACAACGGTCAATGAAGATCTGGCGGCCGTTGAAGGCCACAATACTGATTTAATGCGTCTTATCTTGATGCTATTGGTAGGTATGGTGATTGCGGTTGGTATGAAATTCGTTGGTGCGCTGATCATGACTTCGCTATTAATCATCCCAGCGGCAACGGCAAGACGCTTTGCTCAAACCCCTGAACAAATGGCTTTCATTGCTTCCGCTATCGGATCTATCGCAGTATTACTCGGCCTAAGCATGTCTTGGCACTTTGATACGCCAGCAGGCCCATCGGTTGTCATCAGTGCAACGGCGATGTTTTTACTCGGTCAGCTTAAAAAAGTCGCTTAGTTTTCTTGTTCTAACAAGCGTTATTGAGACAGCTATTCTTCACACAAAAAAGGCTTCCACGAGGGAAGCCTTTCTTTTATCTGTTGTACACAAGCGAGGTTATGCGCCTTCGTTGTGCAGCTCTAGATTTACTAGCTCTTGCTGAATTTCACGTTGCACTTTCGCATCGTCACTACGGAGTGACTCTAAGTACTCTAAGTACTGCTGAGAGATATCGCCAGTAACGTACTCACCGCTAAATACCGACGCTTCAAACCTAGCGATGTCACGGTTGCCTGAACCAACAGCATCTACCAAATCTTCGATAGTTTGGAAGATAAGCTCGTCTGCACCAATCTGCTTGCAGATTTGGTCATTGTCACGACCGTGAGCAATCAGCTCGTTTGCGCTTGGCATATCGATGCCATAAACGTTCGGGAAACGAATCTCTGGCGCAGCTGACACCATGAACACTTTCTTCGCGCCTGAATCACGAGCCATCTCGATAATCTGCTCTGACGTTGTACCGCGTACGATAGAGTCGTCGACCAGAAGAACGTTTTTGTCCTTAAACTCAGAACGAATCGCGTTAAGTTTACGGCGAACCGATTTCTTACGCTGCTGCTGACCTGGCATGATAAAAGTACGGCCAACGTAACGGTTTTTCACAAAACCTTGGCGGTATGGTTTATCAATCGCTTGAGCAATTTGCAGTGCAATATCGCAAGAAGTTTCAGGGATTGGAATCACCACATCGATATCTAAGTGGCTATATTCGTCACGAATGCGGTCACCTAGCTTTTTACCCATTTCAACGCGTGCGCTGTAAACCGAAATTTTGTCAATGAATGAATCTGGACGAGCAAAGTAAACGAACTCGAACATACATGGGTTAAGCTCTGGGTTGTCGGCACATTGTTGGGTGAACAATTCACCTTCAAAAGTCGCGTAAATCGCTTCACCTGGTGCTACGTCACGCACAAAGTCAAAACCAACCGCATCAAGCGCCACAGACTCAGATGCCACCATGTACTCTGTACGACCATCAATCTCACGTTTACCTAGGCATAGAGGGCGAATACCTTTTGGATCGCGAAAAGCAATCAGGCCGTGGCCGATGATCATCGCAACAACCGCGTATGCACCACGAATCGTGCGATGAACGTTTGTCACAGCGCGGAAAACATCATCAGAGTCTACATCACCCCGAACCGTATCAATCTCGTGCGCTAGCACGTTAAGCAATACTTCAGAGTCCGAAGTGGTGTTTAAGTGACGACGATCTTTCTCAAACAGTTTTTCACGAACTTCATGTGCGTTAGTTAAGTTACCGTTATGAGCCAGCGTAATACCAAATGGTGAGTTTACATAGAATGGTTGAGCTTCAGAGGCGCTCGCACTACCTGCTGTAGGGTAACGAACGTGCCCAATCCCTACTGTACCTTGCAGTCGTTGCATGTGTTTCGCTTCAAACACATCTTTCACTAATCCGTTCGCTTTACGCAGACGAAAACGATTGCTTTCTATGGTACAAATACCTGCGGCATCTTGGCCACGATGCTGTAATACCGTCAATGCATCATAAATAGACTGGTTTACAGGCGTAGTGCCCACGATTCCAACAATACCACACATGTCCTAACCCTCGATTTGCGACAATGGCTGGCGCGTCAAGACACGCCAGATAAGAAACTCGATTTAGCTTGTAAATGTTCAAAGAACGGACGAATGATTACTTGGAAATGCTCTACCAGTTGAGATTGTTGCCACCAGTCGTTTTGATTCAAGGTAGTAAAAATATCAACAAAGAACAGCACGCCAGAGACGATTAACACGCCACGTAATGCACCAAATACCACCCCGAGTATACGGTCGGTACCGGAAAGTCCTGTTTTCTGAACTAGCTGCCTTATTAAATAGTTAATCAAAGCGCCAATAATTAGCGTTGCTATAAATAGTGCAGCGATTGCAGCGCCGTCCCGAATCATGTCATCTTGAATTTTGGTGAAGTACACCGCCAATCGACTGTAGTACGTACTGGCGATAAAAACAGCGCCAAACCAAATTACCAATGACAAGGCTTCTTGAACGAAACCACGAATTAAACTGATCACAGCCGATAGGCCGATCACACTTAAAATGACAATATCTAACCAATTCATGTGTATTCACATTCTAAGTTGGCGCGCATTTTAACAGAAAAAATGCCGACGCAAACGTTTTCTTAAGGATTTAGTGGTTTAAATTTAAGCAATCGGCCTTTTGAACCGGTAATTTTTTCCAATTCTAAAATTTGGCGTTCTAGCTTATTTTTGGATACATCAGGACCGATGATCACGCGTGTAAAACCGTTTTCTAATTTGGTATGCGCTTGATAACCGCGTTTTTGAAGATCTTTGACCACATTCTTCGCGTTATCTGCATTCTTCAATGCCATCAACTGAATGATCCAAGCACTATCTTGGTACTCATTCTTCTCTGGCACTTCTTTCACCACGACCGGAAGCGGTTTGTCGTCAACGACAGCCTCTTTTTCATCTTGAGGCGGTGTTTCTACCACAACCTCGACTGGTGTCGGTGGAAGCGCACTGTTGTCTTCTTCAGGCTGTAAAACCTCAAAGGTCTCAACGTCACTTTGTAATTCCGGCTTAATTGGAATACTGGCGATCTCTTCTTGATAGTGTGTTTTCTTGCCATCTAACACATCAGGCAAAAAAATCGCACCCAAGGAAACGAGTATTACAGTACCGACTAGGCGATTTTGGAATTTACTTGCCATTTATGCTCCTTTGTTATGCCAGTGCTCAAGAACCTCACCAACCGTGTGGAATGAGCCGACGACAATGATGACATCTTGACTGCTTACTTTTGTCATCGCTGCATCAAATGCCGCGACAGCGCTTTCGTAACGAGTTGTATCTTCAGGTAAGTAAGCACATAACTCTTCCGCTTTCGCCGCTCTTGGCCCAGTCAGTGAAGCTGGATACCAAGCCGTTGCAAGAGGGGATAAGATCTCTAACGTCGATTTGATGTCTTTGTCATGCAACATCGCGACTACCATGTGAATCACTTTGTCAGGGTATCGCTGCTGAACTCGCTCAACCAAATACTGCGCAGAATGCGGATTATGAGCCACATCCAACAACACTGTTGGCTGCGAATGAATCACTTGCATACGACCCGGCAACTGAGCATTGCGTAAGCCATTAACGATGTTTACATCACTCAAGTCTAAATGCGCGGTCGCAAGCGCCATCAACGCTGTTGCTGCATTGGGTAGAGGTAGGTTTGGTATTGGTAAATCGGTCAGTTCAAAACTGCCATGTTGCCAACGCCAAGTGGTCTCAGAGGTCGTTTCGTATTCATATTGAATACCCACCTGATAAAACTCCGCTTGAATATCATCAGCATGTGCGGCAACGGTTGCCGGTGCTTTAGGTTGACCACAAATTGCGGGTCTATCAGTGCGAAAGATACCCGCTTTTTCAAAACCGATCACATTGATGTCGTCACCGAGCCAATCTACATGGTCGATGGCTAAACTCGTAATCAGCGAAACATCGTGATCCACAACATTAGTTGCATCCAATCGCCCGCCTAAGCCAACTTCTAGCAAAACAACATCGACTTTTTCTGTTTGGAACAGACGAAGCGCTGCTAACGTGCCGTACTCAAAAAAGCTTAAGCTGATGTCACCACGTTGCTGCTCAATAAAATCGAAAGCTTGGACATGCTTTTCATCAGCCAGATCTTGGCCATTGATACGCACACGTTCATTATAACGAATAAGGTGTGGGGAGCTGTAAACACCGACAGAGTAACCTGCATCAAGCAAGATAGCTTCCATCATGGCGCAGGTAGAACCTTTACCGTTGGTTCCGGCAACTGTAATCACAGTGGGTGCTGGTTTGGTAAGGTTTGCTTTGGTCGCGACAGCTTGGACACGGTCTAAACCGAGATCTATCGCAGAGGTGTGGATATTTGTTAAATAATCAAGCCACATCGTAAGTGAAGATGTGGCTTGAGGAATTTGGGTTTGACTCATCTAACTTTAACCAAAAATTGGTGGTTGCTGTTAGTGCGTTACTTTACCCTTTTTCGTCAGCTTCTGGTACAGAATACTCAGGTTCTTGCGGAGAATCGTTCACAGAAACGACTAATGGTGACGCGCTGTTTGTCAGTTTCGCCAATAGGCTACCAACACGTTGGCGCATTTCACGACGATCAACAATCATATCAATCGCACCATGCTCTAGTAAGAACTCACTGCGTTGGAAGCCTTCCGGTAGATCTTCACGTACCGTTTGTTCAATCACGCGACGACCAGCAAAACCGATCAATGCTTTTGGCTCACCGATGTTGATGTCACCTAGCATCGCTAGACTTGCAGAAACACCACCCATTGTTGGGTCAGTCATCACTGAAATGAAAGGTAGGCCTTTCTGAGACAAGCGCTCTAGCGCAGCACTGGTTTTCGCCATTTGCATCAGAGACATCAATGCCTCTTGCATACGAGCACCACCACTTGCAGAGAAACATACAAGGCCGCAGTTGTTTTCCATTGCTGCTTCTACCGCTTTTACAAAGCGAGCACCCACAACAGAACCCATAGAACCACCCATAAAGGTAAATTCAAAGGCACATGCCACAACTGGAACACCAACAACTTCACCCTGCATTACAACTAACGCATCTTTCTCACCACTGCTCTTTTGTGCAGCAGAGATACGGTCTTTGTATCGCTTCGAGTCTTTGAATTTTAGTTTGTCCATTGGCTCTAGATCGTTTGCCAACTCAACTCGATTGTTTTCATCAAGGAAAGTTTCCAAACGACGGCGCGCTCTCATGCGCATGTGATGATCACATTTAGGACATACTTCGAGGTTACGCTCTAGTTCAGCGTGATAAAGCACCTGCTCACATGAAGTACATTTAGTCCAAACCCCTTCAGGAATAGACGCTTTACGTGAACTAACGATGTTGCTTTTTTCTAAAATCTTTTCAAGCCAACTCATGGAAGACCTTTTCTCTATCTCTCTTCCGCGCCATGCGAAAGATACAAAATCTGAATTTATGCGTGAGGATTAAAGCACATAAAATGCCAACTGTAGACAAAAAACTGGTTGTACCTATTTTTGCTACGCTGAGCCAATCGTTTACAATCGATACCATACAGCAAATACTATATAGGTTTATCAGTTAATTAGCTAAATTCTCACATTATTTGAACAGTTTACCTCGATTTAGTTCAAATCGTCAGGCAAAAACAGTGGGCCAATCGGCACTCTTGGCAATTCGAACTGTTGTGGGTAATCCACATCGACCAAATATAAGCCTTCCGCTTTTGCGGTCGCACCAGCCAGTTTGCGATCTTTTGCCGCCAACAACCATTCAATCCACTCAGGCTCTTTTTCACCACGACCAACACAAATCAGGCTACCAGTGATGTTACGAACCATATGGTGAACAAACGCGTTCGCTTTGATATCAATCACCACATATTGGCCATGACGAGTCACATTTAAGTGCATCAAATTGCGCCAAGGGGTGCGCGACTGACAGTGCACTGCGCGAAATGAAGTAAAATCGTTCTCGCCTAACAGATATTGAGCCGCTTGATGCATTTTCTCTTCATCTAGCTCGCCGTGGTAGTGGCTTACACCTGAGCTCAAAATGCCAGGTCGCAACGCACTATTAAAGATGATGTAACGATAGCGGCGAGCCGTTGCCGAGAAACGAGCGTGAAACTCTTCTTCTGGCACTTCCTTTGCCCATCGTACCGCAATATCGCCCGGCAGATTCGCATTCGCTCCCATTGTCCAAGCCACCATTTTACGGCTGGCTGTTGTATCAAAGTGGACAACCTGACCTGTACCATGCACTCCCGCATCAGTGCGGCCTGCACATTGAACTTCTACCGGATGATTAGCGACTTTACTTAATGCTTTTTCAAGCTTTTCCTGCACGCTTTGAACTTCTCTTTGACGTTGCCAGCCAAAGTAATGAGTGCCGTTATACTCAACACCTAAAGCAATTCTCATCTTGGTCTCTCTTAGAACATGGGGCGGGCAGTATAACGAAACTAATATGAGCTTCAAGTCACCGCGATTATTTAGGAAATTTGGAATAAGAAAGGGGCGAATATCGCCCCTCTATCTTGCAACAAAGGCTGTTAGCGTCCGTTGATAGCATCAATCAGATTTTTAGCTTCTCGACGAATGTCATCGCTACCATCGACAATTGCTTCTTCAAGCAACTTAATCGCGCCATTTGAATCATTCATTTCCATGTATATTTTAGCTAAGTCTAGCTTACCTGCGGCTTCTGCATTAGCATCCACGTCAGTTTGCGAGACATTACCAATCACATCAGGAAAATCACTTAAACCTACATCGAGCTTAAGTTCTTCTTCATCTGGGTTAACTTGCTGCTCTTCTAAATCCACTTCCGCCATCAGTTCATCAATGGTTCGGTATTGATTGTCTTTTGGATTAAAGTCCGCAAGGCTATCTTGGCTTTCCCAATCTTCGTTGAGCACTTTCGCTTGAGATGGCTGGTTATCACTATCCCATGCTTGTAACTCATCTTCAGGAATGTCATCTGAGATTGTTGCCTGCTGCTCTGGAGAAAGACTGAAGCCATTCCAATCTTCACCGCCCATCTCAAGCATGGCATCAATGTCTAGGCCTGCTGCATCACTGGTCTGCTTATCCACTGATTGAGCGATTGGCTGGTAATCATCTTGACCTTCTGCAAGCAGTTCATTGAAAGCATTCTCATCAAAGTCAGACTCTGGCGCCAACGCCGTTTGCGCTGTGTCACCCGCGCTAAATAGATCCGCTAGAGCATCCCTATCATCAAGTTCAGATTCTAATGCCGTCTCTAATTCAGTTTCTTCGGCTAGTTCTGCTGGTGCTTCAGGTTCAACTTCAGCTACTGACTCTTGAACTGCATCGGCTAAAGCATCTTGCTCGCTATACTCTGGCAGTTCCAGATCATCGAAGCTGAAGGTTTCTTCCGCTTGCTCTACTGGTGCTTCAGGTTCGGCTTCAGCCACAGGCTCTTGAACTGCATCTGCAAGTGCATCGGCTTCGCTAAACTCAGGAAGTTCCAAATCATCAAAGCTGAAGGTTTCTTCTGCTTGCTCTGCTGGCGCTTCAGGTTCGGCTTCAGCCACAGGCTCTTGAGCAGCATCGGCTATAGAATCTTGTTCACTATATTCAGGAAGTTCTAGATCATCGAAGCTGAAGGCTTCTCCCGCTTGCTCTGCTGGCGCTTCAGGCTCGGCTTCAGCTACAGGCTCTTGGACTGCATCTGCTAAAGCGTCTTGTTCGCTATACTCAGGAAGTTCTAGATCATCGAAGCTGAAGGCTTCTTCCGCTTGCTCTACTGGCGCTTCAGGCTCGGCTTCAACTGCAGGTTCTTGAACTGCGTCTGCTAAAGCATCTTGCTCGCTATACTCAGGAAGCTCTAGATCATCAAAGCTGAAGGCTTCTTCTGCTTGCTCGACTGGCGCTTCAGGCTCTGCTTCAGCCACAGGCTCTTGGGCAGCATCGGCTATAGCGTCCTCTTCACCATATTCAGGCAACTCCAAATCATCGAAGTTAAATGATTCTTCTACTTGCTCTGCCGGCGCTTCAAGCTCGGCTTCCGCCGCTGGCTCTTGAACGGCATCTGCAAGCGCATCGGCTTCGCTATACTCAGGAAGCTCTAGATCATCAAAGCTGAAGGTTTCTTCGACTTGTTCTACTGGTACTTCAGGCTCGGCTTCAACTGCTGGTTCTTGAGCTGCGTCTGCTAAAGCATCTTGTTCGTTATACTCAGGTAGCTCTAGATCATCGAAACCGAAGGCTTTTTCGGCTTGCTCTACTGGAGCTTCAGGTTCGACTTCCGCCACAGGCTCTTGGGCTGTATCTGCTAAAGCGTCTTGTTCGCTATACTCAGGAAGCTCTAGATCATCAAAGCTAAAGGCTTCTTCGGCTTGCTCATCTGGCGTTTCAGGCTCGGCTTCAGCTACAGACTCTTGGACTGCATCTGCTAAAGCTTCTTGTTCGCTATACTCAGGAAGCTCTAGATCATCAAAGCTAAAGGCTTCTTCGGCTTGCTCATCTGGCGTTTCAGGCTCGGCTTCAGTTCCAGGCTCTTGGACTGCATCTGCTAAAGCTTCTTGTTCGCTATACTCAGGAAGCTCTAGATCATCGAAGTTAAATGACTCTTCAGTTTGCTCTGCTGGTGCTTCAAGTTCTGCGTCTAACTCTTGAGTCTCGGCTAAAGGTGACTCTAGCGGCTTCTCTACAGAATCGAGTGTATCTTGAGTGTTTGCTTGCTCTGTGACAGCTTCTGACACCACCTCAGCAGATTCAGGCTCTGCTTCAAGCTCTGGCTGAAGGTCTGGCTGAAGGTCTGAGCGTAGCTGTGCTAAAGGGCTTTCCGCTTCAATTTCGTCATCAATTAACCAATCATCATCACTTGGCGTGCCAAATTCATTATCGACGGTTTCTAGCGATGACGTTGGTTTAGATTCCTCAACCTGCGCAGTTTCCTCTAGGGCAATTGGCTCAGGTTCAGACATTTCTACTTCAGGAACATCTAATTCTGACGCGTCTGGCTCTGAAGCCTCTGAGCTTGAAACATCAAGATTTGACTCGTCTTCGTAGTCAAACTCATCTAGGAGAGGATCCGCTTCAGGCGCAACGTTCAGCATATCGTCTAAGAAATCTTCACTCGAAAACTCTTTAGAAACTTCAGGTTGCGGTGCGACCTCACTTTCAGCTAGCAGCTCATCTGCAGATGAACTTTCTAGCTCAGGTTCTTGCTGCTCAACCTGAGAAGACAAAACTTCTTCGCTAGTTTCAGTAATTAGTTCACTGTCAGCGTCACCCGAACTCTTCTCAATTTCGAGTAATTCTTCAAATAGGTCTGTGCCGTCATCGCCCAATGCAGAGTCGCTTTCTTCTTCTGCATCATCGGTCACCAGTTCATCTAACAGGTCGATGCTATTGTCCGTCACTGCGGTCGATACTGAAGATGGCTCATCATCATCGAGCAACTCATCAAGCATCTCGATAGAATCTGCGTCTAACTCGGCAGACTCTTCATCATCAAAACCGTTGTCAGCCAGCAGTTCATCCAACAAGTCGGTACTATCGGCCGCTTGTTCAGGTGTCCGGTTCTCTTCCAATAGCTCATCGAGCATATCAACGGAGTTGGCATCCAAATCAGGCAGGTCATCGTCACTCAGGCCGTTATCTGCGAGTAATTCGTCAAGTAGCTCTGTGCTATCACTGTCGGCAACTAAAGAAGGCTCGTCGCTAGATTCACTATCAGACAGCAACTCATCGAGCATTGCAGCTGAATCAGCATCAATATCAGTTAAGGTATCGTCTTCTGCTTCTTCAAGTAACTCATCAAGTAGCTCGGTATTGTCATCTTCGACGCTTAGATCAAATCCTGAATCGGCTTCATCGAGCAGCTCATCAAGCATTTGTGTCTGACTCAAATCTGATTCAGCTTGCTCGGTAGACTCATCAAACAGTTCACCGAACAGATCGGTGCTTTCTTGTTCTAGCTGCGCCAGACCGTCATCTTGAGTGCTTGTTTCTTCTGACTCAGCATCCAGTTGGTCTAGATTCGCCTGAGATTCGATTTGTGCAAATAGGTCATCAATTTCACTGTCTGAGGCAATATTGACTGAATCAAGCTGTTCTTCGCTTTCATCACTTAAATCAAACGCGTTATCGCCTTCATCTAATAAGTTATCAAACGATAAACTGTCATCATCATCGGCAGCTTCCGTCAGTAACTCATCAAGCATCGCTTGGTCTAAATCGGAATCGCCTAGGTCTTCGCTATCTTGAAGGGCTGAATTAAAGAGATCATCGAGATCGCTTTGATTTATCTCACCACCAGAAAGGTCAAACTCTTGTTCTTGATCATCAGAATCCTCAATGATGACATCATCAAGGGCTCGCTCCATCTCTTCAAGACCGAGCGCTTTTTCTTCACCACTCACACTGATGCCATTTGAGCTGACATCAAGGTCGGCTAATGCTTCGTCAAGGTCGCCATCGTCGCCGATTGCAGCGAATGGGTCTTCGCCATCTTCACCTTCTAAGTTGAAGTCTAAATCGTTGTCATCAAGGTCAGCAAAGACATCCAATTCATCGGACGTTTGCCCCTCTTCACCTGTGTCATCAGAGAACAGCAACTCATCGTCACTTGATTCACCGAACAGATCATCATCTAGACCAAGTTCATCATCATCTAGACTTTCATCCAATGTATCCGCCGCCATTGGTGCAGCTGGAGTCATAGGCGCTTGTGTTTGTTCAGTCACGGCTGGTTCTGCGGCTTGCTCTTTCTTACGACCTAGTACCATCACTAGGATTAAACCGATTAGCAGCCCAGGAATAATCGCTAATGCAGCAACAAGCCAGCCATTCGATAAGATATTATCCAGCGTAGATGGTGCATTAAGTTGTTGCTCAGCCAGTCTTTGGCGCTCTGCTTCTAATAATTTTTCGACTTCAGAACGAATACGAGTTTCATCACCGAGTTCGTCTTTTAGGCCATCTACTTCTGTTTGAACTTCAGCCAGCATTAAGCGCAAGCGATGGTTCTTTTCTTCTAGTGCCACCAGCTCGCTATCAGCCATATCTACTGGTTCAGTCACTTTTGGCTTAGTTGGTTTAGTCGTAACTGGTTTTTCAGCCTCCGCTACCGGTTTAACGTCAACGTCAACAGATTGAAGTTGTGGCGTTTCAGCGACAGGCTTGACTTTAGTTGGTTGAGCTTTTGGCTCAGGAACATTAGCGGTTTGAGTCGCTGGAGTATTCGATGGCTGCTCTGCGTCTAAGCGAGCTTGGTGCAAGTTCATCACACGCACGGCTTCATCAGTCGAAACGCTTTGCACTTGCGTTAATGATGGAATGCGAATGGTGCTATTTGGAACCAGCGTATGGATATTTTGATTTTCAAACGCCTGAGGGTTTAGCTGATAAATGGCAAGTAGCGTTTGCTGAACAGAAACTCGATTAGATGGACGTAGACGGGAAGCAATACTCCACAGCGTTTCTTGCTGCGAGGTTGGGCCGTAGAAACGAGAAGGCTCGCTTACCGGTGCTCGGTTACGATTAACTTGTTCAGAATATTGCGGTGAGTTTTGCAACTCACCATTCGGCCCTGTTAGGCGAATACTTTCTGCACTTACGATGTTTGTCTGAGTCACGGCTACTAAAGCGATTGGCATTAGCAGACGTTGAAGAAGTCGACGCATAGAAGGCTCAGCTAGGTGCTCAAAAATTATTTTTACAGTGATCTGCTAAATATATCGGATCATGGTGGCAAAACTATAGCTGTAGAGCCAAAAAATGTGTGCCTAGCTCGATAATCGCATTAATCTCACACATTTTTTTCAAGATCGATTAAAAAAGCCCCGCTAATCTAGCGAGGCTTCGTATTGGGTATTGATAGAATTAGTAGTAATCGCGAATCAATACTTCTGCAATCTGCACAGCGTTGGTTGCTGCACCTTTACGAACATTGTCCGCCACAACCCACAGGTTAATGCCGCTATGATGGCTGATGTCGTTACGAATACGACCGACCATTACGTGGTCTTTACCGCCTGCATCACGAACTTGTGTTGGGAAATCTTCGCCGTGGAACACTTCGATACCATCGGTATTTTCCAGCATTTGAACTACTTCTTGTGCATCGATTGGCGCTCGAGTTTCAACATGAACCGCTTCCGCGTGACCATAGAACACAGGAACACGAACACACGTTGGGTTAACTGTGATTGATGGGTCATTGAAGATTTTTTGTGTTTCCCACACCATCTTCATTTCTTCTTTGGTGTAACCGTTTTCCATCATCTGATCGATTTGTGGAATACAGTTAAACGCAACCTGTTGGCTGAACTGCTCAGTTTCCGCAGGAAGACCGTTCAAAAGCTTAGCCGTTTGACCCGCTAACTCATCGATCCCCCCCTTACCTGCACCTGATACAGATTGGTAAGTAGATACGTTAATGCGCTCAATGCCCACTGCATCGTGAATCGGTTTCAGAGCGACTAACATCTGAATTGTTGAGCAGTTTGGGTTAGCGATGATATTACGGTTACGGAATTCAGCAATCGCTTCTGGGTTTACTTCTGGCACAACCAGAGGAATATCGTATTCGTAGCGGTAGTGTGACGTGTTATCAATCACAACCACACCGTAATCTGCCGCTACTGGAGCCCATTTAGCGGATAATTCACCGCCCGCTGAGAATAGAGCAATGTGAGCTTGAGACCAGTCAAACTCTTCAACGTTTTGTACACGTACCGTTTTGCCATTGAAGCGGTATGTTTTACCTTCGCTACGCTCGCTTGCTAGTAGAAAAATCTCACCTACTGGAAACTTGCGCTCTTGCAGCACCTCAATGATGGTCTCACCTACAGCGCCTGTTGCGCCTAGTACGGCCACGTTAAATTGTTGGCTCATTCATCTACCTCAATTTGAAAACCTAGTTTTGCTAATGGCTCAAGATTGCAATTATCTCGACCAACTAGCTTTACTGCGCCATATTCACGGCGATCCCAGTATGTCTTGCGCATTTGGTCAAATGCACCTGGCTTATGGATCTCACGACGGAATAAGGCGTCATCTTTGCGCACATCATAAATTATCTGAGTCAGATTGTGCAGCGTTGCTTCATCCCAAGCGCGATCTAATTCTAGCTGAGGAATGGGCGCAATCGGCAGTAACTCGTGCGCAGTGGCTGCGAGGGGTTTACCCAAGAACTCACAGTAACTATTAAAAATCATCGTCGTGCCGCGTGCTTTACCTTCTAGGCCATAGCCAGCGACATGAGGGGTGGCGAATGCTAGCAGAGGTAGCAGTTCCATATCAACCTGAGGTTCAAACTCAAACACATCTAGTGCTGCGGTAAAGCCATCTGCTTTGGCTAATCGCTGTTTCAACGCTTGGTTATCAACCACTGGGCCACGCGCAGCATTAATCAGAATTTGATCGCCTCGTAGATTATCTAGCACTTGCTGATTGATTAAATGATGGGTCGGATGCTCGCCATCACGAGTAATTGGCGTATGCATTGTGATGACATCAGCCTGCTCAAGTAACTCATTAAGTGGCGTAAAATGACGCGTATCACCCGCAAGTTGCTTGGGTGGATCATTTAAAAGCACTTTAATACCAATGCCTTCCAAGCATTGCTGCAAGTAGCTACCGACTTGACCTGCACCGATAATACCCACGGTTTTATCAAATACAGAAAAGCCTTGCTGCTGCGCAAGTACCATCAAGGCACTAAACACGTACTCAGCAACACCTACCTTGTTACAACCCGGAGCGGCAGTAAAGAAGATACCCTTGTCTTGCAAAAGCGCTTGATCCACGTGATCCATTCCAGCCGTTGCAGTGCCGACAAATTTCAATTTGTTGCCTTTAGTAATCAGCTCCGCATTCACTTTAGTGACAGAACGAATCATCAAGGCATCAACATCAATAAGATCATCAGCAGTTAATGTACGACCCGGCTTAAGTACCACCTCACCCAGTTGGCTAAACAGCTCTTCTGCATAAGGCATATTTTCGTCAATTACAATTTTCATTTTGTTCGTTCGCTATCCATTTGCTCTGATTGTGCAAAAAACCGCGTGGAGTGTCGAGAGATTGTAGAAGAGTAGCCCATAAAAAGAAAAAACCCGGCTATATAGCCGGGTAAACTTCCAGAACAAAAGGAATTTGACCCGCTCTCCATGGGCCAAAATCTGCGTCTGTTCGACCGCCTTTCAGCGGTCAAGCTCTGGAAACTGGATTGCCATTATCCCCAATATGTTGGAGTGGCGAATTCAGTTAGCCTTGATACTTCTTGATAACTAGCGTTGCGTTAGTACCACCGAAACCAAAGCTGTTTGACATAACTGTGTTCAGTTCAACGTCACGTTTCTCTGTTACGATGTCTAGACCTTGTGCTGCGTCATCTAGATTTTCAACGTTAACACTTGGCGCTACGAAGTTGTTGTGTAGCATCAGTGTTGAGTAGATCGCTTCATGTACACCTGCTGCACCTAGTGCGTGACCTGTCATCGCTTTAGTTGCAGAGATTGCTGGGCTGTTTTCACCAAAGATTTCTTGGATTGCGCCTAGCTCTTTCACGTCACCAACTGGCGTTGAAGTACCGTGAGTGTTCACGTAGTCAATCGCATCGACATCTTGCATTGCCATCTTCATACAACGAACCGCGCCTTCGCCCGATGGTGCTACCATGTCGTAACCATCTGAAGTTGCGCCGTAGCCTACGATCTCACCGTAGATTTTCGCGCCGCGTGCTAGAGCATGTTCTAGTTCTTCAATAACCATCATGCCGCCGCCACCAGAGATAACGAAACCGTCACGGTCTGCATCGTAAGTACGTGATGCTTTATCTGGCGTCTCGTTGTATTTCGTCGATAGAGCACCCATCGCATCAAACATCATGGTTAGAGTCCAATCTAGCTCTTCACCACCACCTGCAAATACGACGTCTTGCTTACCAAGTTGAATCAGTTCCATTGCGTGACCAATACAGTGTGCTGAAGTTGCACATGCAGAGCTCATTGAGTAGTTCACACCACGGATTTTAAACGGGGTCGCTAGACAAGCAGAAACCGTTGAAGACATAGTACGAGGTACCATGTAAGGGCCAATACGCTTAACGCCTTTCTCACGCAGCGTATCTACCGCTACCGCTTGGTTTAGTGATGAAGCACCACCAGAACCCGCAACGATACCGGTACGGTCGTTAGATACTTGGTCTTCAGTTAGACCTGCATCTTCAATTGCTTGCTGCATTGATAGGTATGCATACGCAGCCGCATCACCCATAAAGCGCATCTGTTTACGGTCGATGTGCTCTGCTGGGTTGATTTTTAGATCACCCCATACTTGTGAACGCAGACCTTTTTCTTTGAACTGCTCTGATGCAGTAATACCAGACTTACCTGTTTGTAGAGACGCTAGAACTTCTTCGACGTTGTTACCGATACTTGAAACAATACCCATACCGGTGATTACGACTCGTTTCATTATGACATTCCTATAATTTCAATTTCCGCTAGATGATAACCAAGTTAGTTAGGAAAAGTGGTCAGCTTTCCCTTAAAACCGTACAATCGTCATCACTTTCTCGTCATTTTTCATAAATTGCAGACACTATGACTATCATAACTAACGCTCAGCTCGATTGGAATGAAGCAGGCACACCTGTTTCTGACCAGTTTGATGATGTCTACTTTTCTAACGTTAACGGCCTAGAAGAAACACGTTACGTGTTTTTACAGCAAAATCATCTACCACAAAGATGGCAGCAATATGACCAACGCCGCTTCGTTATCGCTGAGACAGGTTTTGGTACTGGTTTAAATTTCTTAGCGGTATGGCAATGGTTTGAGCAATTTAAGCAAGAGAACCCTGATGCACCTCTAAAAGAGCTGCACTTCATCAGTTTTGAAAAATACCCGTTAAGCCAACAAGATTTAGTCAAAGCCCATCAATCTTGGCCTGAGCTTGCTAAATATGCAGAGCAGCTACAAGCCCACTACCCGATTGCAGTGCCTGAGTGTCAGCGTATTGTGCTCGCTGATGGCGCTATTACTCTCGATTTATGGTTTGGTGATATCAAAGATTGCATGCCACTTGTACCTGTGCCACAACAAGGCGTTGTGGATGCGTGGTTTTTAGATGGTTTTGCGCCAAGTAAAAACCCTGAAATGTGGAACCAAAACCTGTTCGATGGCATGGCAAAATTGGCTAAGCAAGATTGTACTTGTGCGACCTTTACCGCAGCTGGGTTTGTTCGCCGAGGTCTAATTGATGCTGGTTTTGACATGAAAAAAGTCAAAGGCTTTGGCACCAAGCGAGAAATGATTACCGGAGCACTGACTAAGCGAAATGACCATAGCAATGAGAAACCATGGTTCCATCGCTCTGCGAGTGAATCTCATGACAACATCGCCATCGTTGGTGGTGGCATTGCCAGCGCCGCCCTGGCCCGTACACTTGTGCGTCGTGGTCAAAAAGTGACCCTGTATTGCCAAGATGAAAAACCTGCACAAGGTGCATCAGGCAATCGCCAAGGCGCGGTGTATCCACTACTTAATGGCGACCATTCTGGTGTATCACGTATGTTTGCGCCGGGTTTTCTGTTTGCTCGTCAGTTTGTAGAGCAAGCCGCTGAGATGATTTCTTTTGATCACGATTGGTGTGGCGTCACTCAGCTAATGTGGGACGAAAAATCAGCCACTAAGCTAAGCCACATGCTCGGTGGCAAGTTTGACTCTCAGTTAATTCAAGAGCTAAACCAGCAGCAGACCGAGCAAATCATTGGCCTACCGATTGATATGCCTAGCGTGCATTACCCGCTAGGGGGTTGGTTGTGCCCTGCCGAGCTCACTCAAGGCATTATTGCTCAGCTTGAACAATCACCACTGTTTACCGCTCACTTTAATCACAAAGTCGATAAACTGGAAAAGCAACAGCAATGGCAGTTAACGGTTGGAGAACAAACCTTTACCCACGATTGTGTGGTGATCGCTAATGGCCATCAGTTTAATCAGTTAGCGCCAAGTAAAGCTATTCCACTTGGGCAGGTAAAAGGCCAAGTAAGCCACATTCCAACAACCGCCGATTTAAGCAAGTTGAAAACGGTGTTGTGTTACGACGGCTACATGACGCCCGTAAACCCTAACAACCAACATCATTGCATTGGTGCAAGTTACGATCGTAGCCACATCGACTCTGTTTTTGACCCATTCGCCCAGCAAGAAAATGGTGAGAAACTGCAAAAATGTGTGCCTAACCAAGCATGGCCAAATGATGTCGATACTTCTGGCAACCAATCGCGCCAAGGTGTTCGCTGTGTTAGTCGTGACCATTTACCGTTTGTCGGCAATGTCGGTGATTTCGAGCAAATCAAACTAAGCTACGCCAACTTGCAAACTACTGCGCAAGATGATGCCGAAAACACACCACATCATGACAATCTATTTTGCTTATTAGGCCTTGGTTCACGTGGCTTAAGCTCTGCGCCTTTGATGGCTGAGTTACTTGCATCGCAGATTTGTGGCGATCCGCTACCACTGCCAGTAGACGTACTGGAAACCTTAGACCCAAGCAGAATGTGGGTAAGAAAGCTGAAAAAAGGCAAAGCAATTACTGAGGTCTAATACCCAAAAACCAATTGAAAGCGCAGTAAAGTTACTGCGCTTTACACACTAAATTACTTTTGAACAAAGTCCTCTAGATCAACCGATTTCCCATGGTAAATGTCCAAAATGGCATTAAACACATCAAAGAACTTTCCATCTGAATATGTATTCGCAATCATCGCTATTGATGTTCCGTCATATTCAAAGTATCCATAGACTGACAAAAATGAATCCAGCGACCCTGTATGACCATGCATAGTTCGGTAGTAGTACGGTATCTTTTCTAACCCCATACCATGTTGATTCGTCATGCCTTTCATCAAGGTTAAAGAATCTGGAGAAATCAATTCTCCGTTAAACAGCGCATAAGAAAATCGGGTGAGATCTTCGGCCGTCGAGACCATTGAACCAGAGCCTCGTACATAACTGCCTGAGCAATCCATATCTTCATACCACTTATCTTCATAAAAATAGAATGAATCGATGTATCCCTCACACCCATTGGTTGCACATAGGAAAGTGTTTTCTAAACCTAACTTCGAAATAATCTTTTCGTTGAGTAACTCACCAAAATCTTTCTGCGCGACTTGCTCAACAATGCCAGACAAAAGTACATAATTAGAATTGGAATAAGATTTATACATTGCAGGAGGTAAAGTCGGTTGATAAGACGCAATTAGATCAACCATTTTCTCTTGATCGTAAACTCCTTTGCATTGCTCGATAAGCAACTCTCTTTCGACACTGGTATAGTTGAAAATACCACTCCAATGCATCAGCATTTGACCAATAGTAATACTTTCTGCATTAGGGATTGAGGGGTAGAACCTCGATAATGGCGTATCTAAACTCAACTTACCTTGCTCAATGAGTCGGAAGACGAGCACCGCTGTAAAGGTCTTTGAAATTGAAGCTATTTTATATCGAGAGTTCTTTTGAATCGGTAAACGTTCAACCTTGCCAAACCACCCATACTCTACCTTAGAGAACCCTGTTTGGTGGCTATAAACCGAATTAGCATTATCCCGAATATCCACACTCACCCACAAAACATTCTCTTCAGCTAATGCATTCAGGAATGTATCCAATTTTTCTCTTTCAAAGCTATGACTACTTACACCAAAGCTGGTTAGAGATAGGAAAGCAAATCCTACCAAGGACATTATTTTCCCAAACAGTGAATACTTTAAAAACAAACGCTTAACCTCGATAAACACGTAGACCTTGTCAATCTATCAGTCGTTTAACCTGTTAAAAAACGAAGTTTTATAAATCATCACTTTTTGCGAAATATTTCAATAAAACAACAAAGCCAAATGTATACGTACATTTGGCTTATGTAGGTAGTGTGAATTTCAATCACTCATCCTTTAATAGCTCTACAGTTTGCTTTATTTGCTGGGTTAGCTCTTGATTTTTAAACGCGCCCGCTTCTAAATCAAAGTTGTCGTAAAAGCTTGGAATAGAGAGTGATGCTTTCACCTCTGCGCCAAAGTAACCCGCAGAGCCAGCAGCCGCTGCTAATACATTGGACGCGCCACCAGGGCCTGGAGAAGTGGCTAAATAGATGGCTGGTTTATCTTGAAATACGTTGCGTTCGATTCGAGAGCTCCAATCAAACAGGTTCTTATACGCCGCCGTGTATGCGCCATTGTGCTCAGCAAAAGAAATGACTAACGCATCCGCCTGCGCAATATCAGCAAGAAACGCTTTAGCGCCTTCCGCTTGGCCAATTTCTTTTTCTTTGTCTTCACTAAAAAGTGGAACGTCATAATCATTGAGGTCTAACACCGTCACATCGGCATTATCGATCAAGTTAGCTGCGTAGCTGGCGAGGGTTTTATTGATGGAGTTAGAGCTAGTCGAAGCTCCAAAAGCGATGATTTTCATTGTGGCGTTCCTTACTTTGCAAATGACTATGGTCTAAGCATAGAAACTAAGCAAAAAAGCAACCACCACAATTATTAAAATGAGTCATTCTAAATAACTGAATAACCTTAAGCGTGGTTTAGCAAATCCAACCAAAGGTCATTAACAATAATACGATCAGCCGGTGTTAGCTCAGAGCGCGCTTCATCAAGGCTAACGATGATTCGATTTTTTAACTCTTCTACATCGTTGATGCCTTCTTCTTCACATGATGCTGCAGACAAAGAAATGTGTCCACGTAAGTAGCCACCAGCAAACAGCTCATCATCAGAAGCAGTTTCAATTCGTGCATCGATCAGCTCTAAAAGCTTCTCTTCAAATTCAATTATCATCGTATTCGCTTTGTTTAATCAGTTTGACTTTCAAAAAGAGAGCAGAGCTTCTCACATTGGGAAAACGAACGCAAATGCTAATAAACACAAGGGTTCGCGATGTGGCATAGGCTATGCAATCTCTCACTGACATACGCAATTTTAGTGAGGGAACACCATGAAAAAGAGAAAAATAACCACCTTAGGGCTAGCTTTGAGTGGTTCGATATTTGCCGCACTACCTGCACAAGCGGAAACGCCTTTTTCATCCTGTCCCACACAAGCCTTTTTGATTCAAAATCCAACTGGCGTACCTGTTTCCTACGGTATGAATATTGATTTAGGTAGCTACGCTGTATTGAGCTCTAATTTGGGCGCAGCCAAAATCAACGCCGTGGGTTTTAGCCAGCAAGACGATTTCATTTATGGCTGGGATTACGGCGCGAAGTCTCTCGCCAAAATCGATAGCACCTTTACCAAATATCCACTTGCTGTAAACAAACCGAGTAGTGCTCCCAGCTCCATTTATGTTGGTGATGTCGCTGTCGATGAATATGCATGGTATGGCTACCGCCCGGGAAGCGGCCTGTTTCGCGTTGATTTAGATACCCTAGACATGACGCTCGTTGCCAACAGCGCTCAATTTGGCTCACCGGCGATTTTTGATATCGCGTTTCACCCAGATAATGGCTATGCCTACAGCGTAGATAGCAATGGTTACTTACATCGTATTGATGTGAATGCAGGCACCAGCACTCGCCTCAATCAACTGCTCGATAAAACGGAACTCGGTTTTAAACTCACTTTTGGCGCGGTCTATTTTGATGTCGACGGTAACCTCTATTTGAGTAACAACAGCAACGGCTATGTATACAAAGTGGCGCTGGATGGCACTAATTCCTCAGCTTCTTTTTACTCTTACGGCCCATCGAGCAACTCTAATGACGGCGCGCGCTGCGCACTCGCACCCGTTGAACCCAGTGAGAATACTGACTTTGGCGACGCACCTGACAGTTATCAAACCAAGTATGCCTCTTCAGGCGCTCGCCACGGCATTACCTCGCTCATGCTTGGTAGCACAATTGATGGTGAAACCGAAGCCTACGAATACCCACTGAGTGATGATGCGTCAGACGGAAGCGACGATGATGACGGCATCTCATTCCCGACCCAGCTTGAAACTGGCGGCTTGAATCTGGTTATCGCGACGGTATCGGGAAGCAGCTCAGGCTCTGTACTTAACGGCTGGATCGATTGGGACCAAAACGGGCAATTTGATGATGACGAACAAGTGCTGAGCGACCAGTCCGTTAGCGATGGTAGTAATACGCTCTACATTGACGTGCCTGCATGGGCATCAGCTGGAGATACTTGGGCGCGCTTTCGTCTAAGTAATACCAGTGGCATCGGGCCATTTGGCGGTGTCGCGCAAGGGGAAGTGGAAGATTATCAAGTGGAAGTGACTGAAACAGGCGTGACAACTGAGTACTACCCTACAGGGTCTAGTTACACCAGTTTTGCCTACGAAGATCAGTACCCCGTATCAGGCGATTACGACCTCAATGATGTATTAATGAACGTTAAATACACTGAGTACATTCAAAACGATCAAGTGATACGCGCCAAAATCGAAGGTAAAGTCGCTGCGCTTGGCGGAGACTATCACTCTGGGTTCGCGATTCATTTACCCAATGTACCAGTATCGGATGTCCGTGAAGAATCGGTGCAACTGACTATTAATGGCCAACCAGTTTCCGGTGAAATTTTAGAATCAGGCACGACCGATGCGGTATTCATTATCCATCAAGATTTGTGGCAATTAGTGACAGCTGGTGAAGCAGAGCAATGCACCTACTTTAGAACTCAAGAAGGTTGTGGAACCGCTTATCGCCCTACTTGGACATTACAGTTTAAGTTCCAAAACCCGATCAGCACCAGCAGTATGCCCGACTTACCTTACGACCCATTTATTTTTGCGTCTCCGGGTTTCTACTATGGCGACATCGGCTATCAGTTAACGGGCGGCTACCCAGGACGTGGATTGGAGATTCACCTTAAAAACCAAGCGCCAACCGACAAATTTGATACGCGCTACCGCAATCTAGGTGTCGATAGTGGCAATGGTTCAAACACCCACTTCCAAACCAGCAATGGTTTACCTTGGGCTATTGAGATTCCAACCGATTGGCAACACCCAAAAGAGGCAATAAGCATTCTAGATACTTACGCCAAGTTCGCTGATTTCTCTCAAGATAGCTCAGGAAACACCGAGCCCAACTGGTACACCGACCCTAACAGCAACAACGCCTATTCAGACTAAGGAGAAGTCTCATGAGTAATGCTCTAACAGCAATCAAATACTATTTTTACTTATTACTCACAGCACTTCTCATTGGTTGTGGTGGTGGCGGAGGAGGTGGCAGTAATGGAGGAAGCGGTGGCTCAGGCAGCACAACACCACCAGCCACAACCAATACCCTGACCGTTCAAGATCTGGCTATCGACCCAGATAACAAACTTGAGTCGGTGTATCAGGTGGATATTGATGTTGATATCTCCGCAACATCGACACAAAGGGCTTTCATTTCGGTTTGCGACAACAGCGACGCCAAAGGTGATATCAGCCAAGTCGACTTTGACATGTGCTTACTTAAGAGTTCACTGACACAAGGTAAAGGCAGTTTCGATTTACGCGTCGCCAACCACTGTGAAGAGCTCATCGCGGTAATTTGGATTATGGAGCAAGGCCGTCAACCGATGACTTACACCTTAAGCCACGATAATCAGCGCGAAACCACCTGGACAATTAACTAAATCACCCTCACAGACAGCTCAATCAAAAAACCGCCATCAATCGGCGGTTTTTATTAACGTCAGAAAGTATGTTAACTCACAATAAACTGCACGGGCTGAATCGGCTCAATTTGATAATGCGCTCTTAATGCATCGGATAGCATCGCAACACGCTCTGGTACGCCTTTGTCTAAAATCGACATCACCTCGTTGTGTACTTTAGCCATAAAAGCGACTCGGTCTGGTTCAAAGTCACCATGTAAGTTGTCACAACTAACGTTAAACGGAAAACCGGCACTCATAGCCAAAATCCACTCATAAGCTTGAGGGCGAATCTCTACCTTTTCAAACTCTGCTTGTACAGCTTCTGTGCGACCATCTGGCTCATACCAATAGCCAAAATCTTCTAACAAACGGCGCTCAGGCCCAGCGACACACCAATGGGCGATTTCATGCAATGCCGACGCATAGTAGCCACGCGCAAATACAATGCGGTGGTAATCAAACTCTTTATCAGCAGGAAGATAGATAGGCTCATCGCCACCTAACTCTAACTTGGTGTTATAGGTTGGATAGAAGGTTTGATTAAAGATAGTAATTAAGTCGTTGTAATCGTGGGTCATGGTGAGTTTGAAAAAAGTTATGTTAATCGGTCAATCAAGTCGTTGTCTCTTGAGGCTACGTATTCTCGCACCTTTCTCGATGGTTGCCAAACCACGCTTTAGCTTTCTTCATTAGATTTAGTTATCTGAAAAACGATTTCGTAAATATAAAATCTCATTCGTATTTGTAGCCAATAACCACTAGACTCTGCGTCTTATTTTATAGAATGCCAGAGTCACAACTTGTTGCTGGTTATTCCCTTTCTTTATTTGTCGTTTTTGAGTTTTCGCTATGCTATTGAGTGTGTTGTATATCATCGGGATTACCGCTGAAGCCATGACGGGTGCGTTGAGTGCTGGTCGCCGTAAAATGGATTGGTTTGGTGTGATGCTAGTGGCCAGTGCCACCGCAATTGGTGGTGGTACGGTGCGCGATATTCTACTCGGCCATTACCCTCTTGGTTGGGTTAAAAATCCTGAATTTCTCGCCATCACCTGCATTGCTGGTGTGCTAACAACGGGCATGGCGAAGTGGGTAATCAAACTCAAAGGGCTTTTCATTCGTTTAGATGCGCTTGGCCTAATCGTATTTAGTATTATCGGTACTAAAGTGGCCCTTGGCATGGGCCTTCACCCGGGCATCTGCATGGTGTCTGCGCTAGTGACTGGTGTATTCGGTGGCCTACTGCGTGACCTTATTTGCCGTCAAACACCACTCGTATTACATGAAGAACTTTACGCATCAGTCGCCTTGATTGCCTCTGGCTTATACCTAGTATTACTAGAATTTGAAGTTTCTGACGTTACAGCCACTATCAGCACTTTGGTTGTTGGTTATCTACTGCGCATGGCCGCGGTTCGCTTTAAATGGCGCTTACCTTCGTTCCATTTGGAAACGGAAGGTTCGGTTCACTAACCATTTAAAAACCACCGATACCAAACCTCCAGCAGCAAGTTACCAGCAAAACAATAACTTGCTGTTGGTCTGGTCGTTTCCCTTCGCACTCGATTACGCTATGCGATAAATATCCCTGCACCTGATACACAATCGGCTAATCTGTGAGCTTGTTTCGGTTTCAGCGAAATTCTTTTACTCTTGCCAAAATCCCCCGCCTAAAAAACATCCAAATCGCGAGCAAAATTGGTCACTCAATGGCTTATCTCATGGTTCACGGCTTGGCAAAATTCGCATATTCATTCATGACGAATAATTCATCCCTTTGCTGGGTATTTATTCACCCTTTGTTACTGTGACCATTTGCACACATCTTAAGCAAGCCATTCTATAACCTAACTTTTGCAGAAAGTCTTCGCCATTCTGACTCATACTGAGCTCTGCGCTATAGCACAATAATAACCAGTTAATTGTGGGTCAGATGTCTGCCAATCTAATGATTTAAGGACTAACAAATGCAAAATAAATTTTCTTTGACCCTTTGCTCCGCTGTTATCGCCTTGGCCGTATCCGGCTGTGCGAACACCTCCACTACTCCTCCGTCGCAGCAACTGGATACGCTGCTGACCAACTACACCCAAGATATGCAAAACCTCGATAAGTCGGAGTTTGGCATCATTAACGATCAAATGGCGGCAGCGCGACAAACCCTCGACCGCAGCTATTTAGATCAACTCAAACAAGTTGATCGCAGTAAACTGACCGATGAAGAAAAAGTCTATTTCGACACCTTCCGTTTTGACCGCGAAGTGGCGATTAGAGGCGCTTCATTCGCCAATGCTCGTTTCGGTAACCCAGACGTACCTGTAACCCATTTCTATAACTACATGCAATGGCATGCGGAAGAAGCGGGAGCCGCGGTTGAAGCAACCAATGAAGGCGAAGACCAAGCCACCTACCAACAGCAACTCGAAAAGGTTAATGACTACACCTCATGGGTAAGAAACCTACACAGCCAATATCACTTAGGCGAGTTGCAGCACATTCAATTACCAAAAGTGTTAGTCAATCGCTTCTACCAAAATAGCTTAGATACCATTGCAACCGACGATTACGCTATCTTGAAAGTGGGCTTAAAAGATCTGAAATCTCACGCGGAATACAGCCCGAAATTCGTTGCAGAATATGACGCAGCGGTTACGCAAGCGATTAAGGTGACTAAAGAGTTCCTAAGCTACGTGCGCAGTGATTACGCGAATTCTTCACGTGGAGAAGGCTCACTCAATGACAAACACATCGGCTGGGGCGACCTACCCAATGGTCAAGCTTGGTATCAATGGCACCTAGACAGAAACAGCACCACAGGTAAGTCTGCTCAAGAGCTACATCAGATGGGCGAAAAGCTCGTCGCGGATGCCAAAGCTGAGATGATTCGTGTGGCTAAAACAGTTGTGGAGAAACGCGGTGATGAAGTTAAAGCACTGTTCCGCGATCCAAGCAGTAAGAAAGTCGCGATGCGTACCTTCAAGCTCGTTGACGCCAATGGCGAGATTAACTTACCTGAATTCTTCGCATACCTAAACAGTGAACAGTTCTTCTTCGGTCGAGATGGCCGCAATGTCTCAGGCACTGAGCATGCCGAAGTATGTAAGCAAGCGTCGAATCAATCTGCGTGTGAAAGCTCGCTACTTGATTACTACTCATTCAAAGTGAACGCTAACGACGTCGTCGCTAGCTACTTTAAGACCATCCAAACCGACTATGCTATTGAGCCAACACCAGCTGGTGGTGAGCTTTATGACGGCGTAGGCTCTTACGATGAAAATGTCTTCACCTTAAACACCAACCCAGACTACAGCCTACAAAAATGGAACGTTTCAACCCTATTGCTTCATGAAGCAGCGCCGGGACACCACTTCCAACACGCTTACTCTAAAGAGTACCCACCTGCGAATATCCCAGCTTACATGGATGATATTTGGTACACCGCTTACGGTGAAGGTTGGGCACTGTACACAGAGTGGTTGGGCATCGAAATGGGCATCTATGGTGAGCTTAACCAACAAGGCCAACCAACCTTTATCAATGGTAAGGGCATGTGCTTGGCTGACCTTGATTACAGCCAATTCCAAGGTGGTATCTACACCGATGAAGAAGAGTGTAATGCACTGCAATACTTTGGCAGTTTGAACGAGGCGCAGCTACGCAACATGCGTTTAGCGGTCGATACTGGTATCCATGCGAAAGGTTGGAGTATTCAACAAGCGCGTGATTACATGCGTGCTAACTCTGCACTAGGCGACGGAGATATTGAATCGGAAAGCTACCGTTACGCTGCGCACGTTGGTCAAGCCGTCTCTTACAAATCAGGCTTCTTGGTAATCAAAGAGATGTTAGATAAAGCCCAAACAGAGCTAGGTGATAAATTTGATTATGCGGAGTTCCACCATCAACTGCTTAGTTATGGTCAACAGCCAATGGAAGTGGTTGAAGAGAACGTGAACAACTGGATTGCGTCGAAAAAGTAAAATGGCGTAAAGCCAATAATAAAACGGCTCCTAACTAGGAGCCGTTTCTATTTATGCTTGCGCTTAAATTTGTGGGGTTTCGGTACTAACGCCATGGTTTTGACCACGATGACGCAGCAGATGATCCATCACCACAATCGCCAACATTGCTTCGGCAATTGGCACCGCGCGGATACCCACACATGGGTCATGACGACCTTTGGTGATCAACTCAGTTGGCTCACCTTGGCGATTAATCGTCTCACCCGGCACGGTAATACTTGAAGTCGGTTTTAGCGCGATATTGGCAACAATTTCTTGGCCAGTCGAAATGCCACCTAAAATGCCACCGGCATGGTTACTACCAAAGCCTTGTGGCGACAAAGTATCACGATGCTCGCTACCTTTTTGGCTTACCACATCAAAGCCATCACCAATCTCAACACCTTTCACCGCGTTGATGCTCATTAACGCGTGAGCAATGTCAGCGTCTAAACGGTCAAACACCGGCTCACCCAATCCAACTGGCACATTAGTCGCCACCACTTGGATCTTGGCACCAATAGAATCACCTTGCTTTTTCAGATCACGAATAAGCGCATCAAACGCATCTACTTTGCTTGCATCAGGGCTAAAGAATGGGTTGTTTTCGATTTCGTTCCAATCGACTGTATCAATGGATACATCACCCATTTGCGATAGATAAGCACGGATCTCAACACCAAACTCTTGCTTTAGATACTGTTTCGCAATCGCACCTGCTGCCACTCGCATTGCGGTTTCACGCGCAGAAGAGCGGCCACCACCACGGTAGTCACGTTGACCATACTTTTGGTGATAGGTGTAATCAGCATGTCCCGGACGGAACTTGTCTTTGATGTCTGAATAATCTTTTGAACGTTGATCGGTATTCTCGATCAATAGGCCAATTGAAGTACCAGTGGTTTTACCTTCAAATACGCCGGATAGGATTTTAACTTGGTCTGGCTCACGACGCGCAGTGGTATAGCGAGAAGTACCTGGCCTGCGACGATCTAAGTCGACTTGAATCATTTCTTCATTAATTTCTAACCCCGGAGGGCAACCGTCGACGATACATCCTAGTGCGATACCGTGACTTTCTCCGAATGTTGTCACTCGAAAGTGTTGTCCGATACTATTTCCTGCCATTGCTTCCTCAATTTACACCCGCAAATACTATTGTTTGCTGGCGTTGTTCCTATTGTTCGTGGATTCATAGTGGCTTTATTACGATTTGATGTAAAGCCCTAAACCACAACTAATTGCTAACTTATTTCCAACCCACGCGGTAAATAGAAAGCAATAAAAAACGCCATGCACTTGGCATGGCGTTTTTAAACAATCAGAGATTGAGCGTATCAATCTTTGTATAGCGAGAACTCATCTGCACAGGCAACTAGCTGCTCGCGAGTTAGCATGAATACGCCGTGGCCGCCGTTTTCAAACTCAATCCAAGTGAATGGAATTTCTGGGTATTGCTCCATCATGTGGATCATTGAGTTACCCACTTCACAGATTAAAATACCATCATCGGTTAAGTAATCTGGTGCATTCGCTAGGATACGACGAACTAACTTAAGGCCATCAGTACCCGCTGCTAGGCCAAGTTCTGGCTCATGAGTGAACTCGTCTGGCAGACTGTTCATGTCTTCTTCGTCCACATATGGAGGGTTAGACACGATCAGGTTGTATTTCTCTTTTGGTAGGTCGCGGAACAAGTCTGAACGGATTGGGAATACTTGCTGCTCCATACCGTGGTCTTGAACGTTTTGCTCAGCTACTTGCAGTGCATCCGTAGAGATGTCAATCGCGTCTACTTCTGCGTCAGGGAATGCGTGCGCACAAGCAATAGCGATACAACCACTACCGGTACACAAGTCCATGATGCGCTCTGGCTGTTCAATCAACCAAGGTTGGAACTCAGCTTGAATCAGTTCGCCGATTGGTGAGCGAGGCACAAGCACACGTTCATCAACAAAGAATTCTAGGCCGCAGAACCAAGCACGGTTAGTTAGGTATGCGGTTGGCGTACGGTCATTAATACGTTTTACTACGCGCTCAACAATACGCATACGCTCGCTAGTAGTTAAACGAGAGTTCAATACGTGTGGAGGCACATCGATTGGCAAGTAAAGGGTTGGCAAGACAAGCTGAACAGCTTCATCCCACGCGTTGTCCGTGCCGTGACCATAAAAAAGGTTCGCTGCATTAAAGCGGCTCACAGTCCAACGGATCATATCTTGAAGCGAGTGAAGTTCTGAAACCGCTTCTTCTACAAAAATCTTATCCAAAATTGCCTCCGAAAAGCGCTACAATACTGCCAAACCATTTATTTTTTAATCGTTATAAACGTATTTATTTCCCATGAGCTCAAAAGACACCGAAGCCGATGACGAATTCGCCCTCTTTAGGGATGCAGTACAAGGCGTAAAAAAGTTGCCACAGGATACCATAGTCCAGCAACCAAAAAAAAATACAAAGCACAAAGAAATCACTCGAAGTGGTCGTGAAGCAGCCGATTCTGAGTTTTATTTCTCAGATGAGTTCGTTCCGCTACTAAATGAGGAAGGACCAACGCGCTACGCGCGTGATGACGTCTCTACTTATGAAGTAAAAAGACTGCGTCGCGGCGTCTATGTACCTGACGTTTTCTTAGATATGCACGGCATGACGCAGCAAGAAGCGAAGCGTGAATTAGGCGCAATGATCGCTTACTGCATAAAGAATGAAATCTCTTGTGCCTGCGTTCAGCACGGGATCGGCAAACACATCCTTAAGCAAAAAGCGCCATTATGGCTCGCCCAGCATCCAGATGTAATGGCCTTTCACCAAGCACCATTAGAGTTTGGCGGTGACGGTGCACTGTTGGTTTTACTATCGATTCCAGAGAAGTAACCACTCACATCAGAAGACTTAACTCATAACAAAAATAGGGAATCATGTTTGATTCCCTATTCGTTTCAGTTAGCTGTCTTGCCTTAAGTCTGGCGGGATTGGCAAATCCCCACCTTTCAACGTCGGTCGTTGACCACCTTTTCTTCGGTACTGTTTTAACTGGAATACGTAAGCCAATACTTGCGCGACCGCGGTAAACAGACCATCTGGAATTTCTTGTTCTAGCTCAGTGGAATGATACAAAGCACGAGCTAACGGCGGCGCTGGAACAATATAGATATCGTGCTCGCGGGCGATTTCACGAATCTTCATTGCCATGTGGTCGACACCTTTCGCCACCACAATCGGCGCTTTGTCGGTGGTTTGGTTATAGCGCAGCGCCACCGAGAAGTGCTCCGGGTTAGTTACGATAACATCAGCTTGTGGTACTTCTGCCATCATTCGGCGCTGAGCCGCTTCCCGTTGTAGCATACGAATACGGCCTTTCACCTCTGGCTTACCTTCGGTGTCTTTGTATTCGTCTTTCACTTCCTGCTTGGTCATTTTCAATTGGTTGGCGTGTTGCCAAATCTGGAACGGGATATCAATCGCCACCACAACCAGCAAGGAACAGCTAATCAATAGAATAAAGTTGAGCAGAATATCGAGCGCGTGGAAGATGTTTTGCGGGAATACATCCAAACTGAGTTGGAACAAATCCTCTTTCGCCGCCTCTATCAGATAAAATGCCACACCCGACACGAGCGATACTTTTAAGATGGATTTGATCAGCTCAACCCAACTCTGCATGCCGACCATACGTTTCAGACCGCTAAGCGGGTTCATCTTGGAAAGCTTTGGCATCGCAGCTTCAGCCGAGAAACTGATACCGCCAACCCCAGCAGCACCTATCAGCGCAGCGACAAACAGTACAAACAGAATAAGTAGTAACGGCAGTAATAGCGCACCCATTGAGCCAAGGGCGATATCAAACAATTTGGTTTGGTCGAAGATTTCTTCACGTTGCAGTTCGAAAAGACGCCCCATGATATTAAATAACGCGCGCGCCAAGCCCTCACCAAACCACATCAAGGCGACTGAACCTACAACCAATACTGAAACCGACGCTAACTCTTTTGACCTTGCAACCTGCCCTTTTTCACGAGCCTGTTGCAAGCGCCTGGGCGTGGCGTCTTCGGTACGTTCTTGACCGTCTGACTCTGCCAACTCAGTCTCCTGTTACTTCTAGAACCATAACTTCAAAAAGTATGGACTAACAATTTAAACGAATAAAGCGACAAACTTGCTGTTCACCCTGCAGCCAGATCAGCTCGTAATGGGTAAATAGACCGCCAATGATGTACCAACATAAAAGCAAGCCGACAATCAAGGCAAAGGCAAAACCTAATGAGAAGATGTTTAGCTGCGGAGCTGCACGAGTCATTACGCCAAATGACAAGTTAATGGTCAAAAGTGCAATAATGCCAGACAGCGACATACTTAGCGCTAGCTGGAACATGGTTCCAAGCCACAACGCTAACTCACGAAAATCCACCGCGTTCAGTTTACCAATCCCAATAGGCAATGACTGGAAGCTCATCACCACCAGCATCAACATCTTTAAATGGCCATCGGTGGCCAAAAAGAACATGGTGGCCAAAAACATGAATAGCTGACCAAGCAAAGGGGTGTTCTGACCGTTAGCAGGGTCAACCATTGAAGCAAAACCCAAGCTCGATTGCATACCTAAGATCTGACCCAAAATAACAAAGGTTTGGATCATAAACTGCGTCACCGTACCCATCGCCACGCCAATGATGATCTGCTCAAGCAGCACCATAAAGCCCTGGAAAGAGAGCAACTCAATAGATTGCGGTACAGCAGGTATCGCAGGCATCACAGCCAAAGTAATGGCTAAGCCAAGATAAAGCCTAATACGGGTGGAAACAAAGCGCGCCCCTGTTACCGACATCACCATCAACATGGCGGCAATGCGGGTATAAGGCCAAAAGTAGTTGGCAATCCAATCGAGGACGACGCTTGCAGGGTACTCCATCAGGGCTCCTAGTACAGAACCTGAGGTAATTGCTCAATGATGGAATAGAAGTATTCCGTCATCATGGTGGTCATCATGTGGGCAAAGAACATCAAAGCCAACAAGGTCACGATTAAACGCGGTAAGAAACTTAGAGTTTGTTCGTTAATCGAGGTTGCGGCTTGGAATATCGCCACCACCAAACCAATCAAAAGGCTGGGAATGATAATGGCGCACACCATGATAAGCACCATCCAAAGTGCATCACGGAACAGCTCGACGAACATTTCAGGAGTCATAGGCTTCTCCCGCTACAAGGCAAAACTGCCGGCCAAGGTGGACAATATCAAGTTCCAACCATCGACCAATACAAACAGCATGAGCTTAAACGGCAACGATACGATCATTGGCGAAAGCATCATCATACCCATCGCCATCAGAACCGAGGCCACCACCAAGTCGATAATCAAAAACGGCAAGAACAGCATAAAGCCGATCTGGAACGCGGTTTTCAGCTCCGAAGTGATAAAAGCAGGAATAAGAACCGCCATGGAGACATCTTCCGGCGCAGTTGCCGTTGAGCCTGAGATGTTAACAAACGTCTCTAAGTCCTTCACTCGCGTCTGTTTTAGCATGAAATCCTTCATCGGAATTTGCGCTAAATCGAACGCTTGGCGCGCTGAGATCTGCTCGTTAATGTAAGGTTGAATCGCGGTATCATTCACCTTGTTCAGTACTGGCGACATGATAAAGAAAGTCAGAAATATCGCGATACCAATGATCACTTGGTTAGATGGCGTCTGTTGTAAACCCATCGCCTGACGCAATATCGACATCACCACCACAATACGGGTGAAAGACGTCATCAAAATCACCATGGCTGGCAAGAAGCCAAGCATGGTCATCAACGCTAGAATTTGCAGGTTGATGGAGTAATCTTCACTGCCATCAGGATTGGTGGTCATGGTTAGCGCAGGAATACCACCACTGCCGCCTGTAACCGTGCTAGTTGAGATGGTCTTAGCCGAGCCTTGTTGCTGTTCCATGGCACTGACTGTGACAGAGTTCGATGCAACACTGTTATTCACTGGGGTATCTAGCTCTTCTTGAGCCAATACGCTGGTTGAAAACAAGGCCAATACCAAGCTCAATAACAGGGAAGATAATGCGTTAATTTTTATCATTCTTCTTTAAAAGCTGAGTCAGTTGATTTGCAAACGGACTGGATGCCAGCTCCTCCTGAGACAAAGGTTTTTCCAGTTTAGAGATTAATTGAATCGCTTGTGGAGTGACCCCCACTAAGAACTGCTCTTCACCTGCTTGAACGATGATAATACGTTCTCTTGTGCCTACCGCAACTTGCCTAACAACACTCAACCCCTTTTGATTGGCTAGCGCAGGCATGCGCATACGCTTTAACAACCAAGCCAACAATAAGATCAGTGCTAAAACGAACAAGAGCGACCCAAAGGTGGTCGCCCAATCTAGTTGGCTGGTAGGAGCCGCTAACGCCATTGGTGACAACAGCGATGAAAGCAGTAAAAGCGAACACGCTTTCCAGTTCATAGGCTACCTTAGCTTCTTGATTCGCTCTGTTTGGCTGATTACGTCAGTGAGACGAATACCGAACTTATCGTTCACCACAACCACTTCGCCGTGAGCGATCAGAGTACCGTTAACCAATACATCTAACGATTCGCCCGCTAAGCGCTCTAGCTCAACCACTGAACCTTGGTTCAATTGCAGCAAGTTACGAATACTGATTTGCGAACGGCCTACTTCCATCGAAATAGTCACCGGGATATCTAAAATGGTATCGAGTTTACGACGCTCATCATCAGAAATCGGTGAAGATGTATCTTCTAGCTCATCCAGTTGTGCTGACATCACTTCATCAACATCAATCTCTGGAGCGCTTGGATCTTCACCTAACGCGGCTGCCCATTCGTCAGCCAGTTTTTGGTCGTCACTTGGTTCCATACCTAATACCTATATACTTGATACTTATATAATCTTTTAATCTTCGATTTCGCCATCATCTTGCTCTAGCTCGGAAATTACATCCTTGCCGAGGAAGGCGATATCGGTTTTCACCACATCTGGGCGTTTGATTTTTTCTGACACTTGAACCGCTAATTTCTCGCCCGAACGCCCCATCTTAACGCGATAGGTTGGCAACTCTTCGACGAACATTACCGCATGCTCTGGCATATCGACTGGGATAATGTCGCCTGCTTGTAGCTCCATCAAATCACGCAGTGAAATGTCTTGTTCAAGTAAATCAACGCGGAAGTTAACCGGCACATCCATGATCTCTTCACGCAGCGCCGTACTCCAACGTACGTCTGTTTCCATTTTGTCTGATTGAACACCTGCATCAAGCAGTTCACGAATCGGCTCAACCATGGAGTAAGGCATTACCACGTGGAAGTCACCGCCGCCGCCATCCACTTCGATATGGAATGAGCTCACCACGATCACTTCGGTCGGGCTAACAATGTTCGCCATACTTGGGTTTACTTCTGAGTCGAGGTACTCAAACTCAACACCCATTACTGGCGACCACGCCTCTTTGTAGTCTTCAAATACAATTTTCAGCAGCAACTGAACGATACGACGCTCGGTTGGGGTAAATTCACGACCTTCGATACGGGCATGAAAACGGCCATCGCCGCCAAAGAAGTTCTCCACCAAGATGAAAACCAAACGCGCTTCCATGGTAATCAGCGCCGTACCTTTAAGCGGTCTAAAGCGCACCATGTTCAAACTGGTTGGTACATACAAGGTGTTTTGATATTCGCCAAACTTCATCATCTGCACGCCGTTGATAGAAACTTCAGCGGTTTTTCGCAGCATGTTGAACAAACTGATACGCATGTGACGAGCAAAGCGCTCGTTGATGAGTTCCAGCGTTGGCATTCGACCACGAACAATGCGGTCTTGAGAAGAGAAGTCGAATTCTACCGCACTGGCATCACCCGCTACCTCATCCTCTTCAACGTCATCGACATCATCTACGCCATGCAATAGCGCATCAATTTCGTCTTGGCTTAATAGATCAGTCACTCTTAGTCCTACTGAATTACGAAATCAGTAAACAGCACACGCTCAATCACGGGCTCGCCTACTGCGCGAGTCAAACTCGCTTGAATGTCTTGGGTCGCTTTATCACGAAGTTCGACACGCCCTGTCGCGCTTCGCAACTGATCGACAGTCGCCGAAGCGAACGTCGCCAACAAGGAGCTTTCAATTAACGGCGAGTGGTAGCGAGCAAGGTTTTCATTGTTGCTTCCACGTACCATCAGCTGCACTTTAATCTGAACGAGACGATCTTTCGAATCCCCGGTCACATTAAACAAAAACGGTTGGGCAATATTTACATAAGAAACGGGAGCTTCAACTGTCGCTGCCGTTTGGCTTGCTGCGAGCTCTTCTGCGCTTGGTTCACTCGAACCCATCAAGAAAAATGCAGCACCACCGCCAACAACCAACAACACTACCACGGCTGCGATAATGATAATTAGCTTGTTTTTACCTTTTGGTGCTTCGTTGTCTAGTTCTTCTGCCATAGATAAACTTTCTCTAACTATTCAGTTCTTTATTTGCTTAAGGCATAGTTTAAGCGTAATAACTGATTCCATCACGCTTTGATGCGACATTCAAATCAAGTTTGACGTCTGGTTCAAGGTTTTCTTCACCTGAGAAGGTTTGATTGCCGTTACCTTGACCACTTCCACCTTCATTTCCGGCCGCATATTGGCCTTGTTGCTGCCCAGAAGATTGCTGTTGAACCGAAGTATCACTTAATTGTACGCCCTGTTGAGCGAGCATTTCTCTCAAACGTGGCATCGCTTGTTCGACAATATCTCGTGCTTGTTGGTTGGCAACGGTAAAGTGGACTGTCGCGCCATCACCATTCATATTCATGCGAATCTGCATGCGGCCAAGCTCTGGTGGGTCAAGGCGAATATCAATGTTCTTGAGATTTTTCGACAGCATCATCTGCACGCGTTCAGCCACTTGCTCACTTGCCATTTCACGGTTTAGTTGCATCGCTGGCTGAGCTTGAGCGGCTTGCTCTGCACGCATTTGGTTGTTAACACCTTGCTGACCTGCTGCGTGGCTTAGTTGCTGGGCAATGGTCGCTTCTGCGCCTTGCCCGTTGTTCGCACTATCTTTTGCTGAAAGCTTACCAATTGAAGCGGCTGCGTTTGCTCCGAGTGCTGCCTTGGCGACTAACTGATCGGGGCTAGTTGGCGCGGCTACCGCTTGTGCGGTAACAGCTTGCATTTGCTGTGCTATCGCAGCTTCAGGACTAGCTGCATTGAGCATCGCTTGAGCACCTTGGGCTGCCACTTGAGGTGCTTGACCTTGTTGCTGAGCTTGAAGGGCCGCTAACTGGGCCTGCTGCATAGCTTGTGGACTTGCCGCAAGTTTATGCCCCGCTTTTAACTGATTTTCAGCAAGAGCGGCAAGCTCTGCATCCGACAGTGGCACACCGTCATTGGTTGACCAAGCAATCGCTGCACTTGTTACAGGCATTGCTGCATTTGGGTCTAATGACTCAGTGACACCTTCAATATTTTGATTCGTTGCTGCCGACACAACACCTTGAGCGACCGTTTCACCGTTTTGCGTTACTTGCGTCATTTCTTCAGCGGTCATTGCCACTACAGGTGCTTGACCGTCCACTTGTGTGGTCGCCGCACTAAATGAAGTGCCACTAACAACCATGGTTGGCTGAGTTGACTCTGGTTGCGCCTCTTGCAATGCTTTCAATGCTGCTAGCTCATCTGCCGACATCGCCTTTAACACTTCTGGGTCTAGCGACTCCAAGGCCGCATCACTGGCAATAGCCGGTTGCTCCAGAGTATTGGTTGCAGGGAGCACGATGCGCTCACCATGTAAGGTGATGGTTTCAGGTTCTACCGCTTGGATTTGTTCCAGTTTAGCAAGATCAATCGTGTTGGTCGCTTGCTCTACACCACTAGCTTCAATTGCAGCGCCGGTCGCAACTCCTGCCGCTGCTGCGCCAACAAGTGGACTCTTGGATTCACTATCTTGCTCTGGCAGTTCTACTTCTGCGCCTTGATGTGGCAATGCATTGCCGTCTTTAGGCTGCAACGCTTGGCTTGATTGATTAAGTCGGCCAAGTAGTTCGTTATTTTCTGATACGGTCTGTTCTGCTTGCTGGCTAGAAGCCTTAGCATTGGTCTCGCCTGCTGGCTTTTCAATAAAACGTTCAAGCTCGGGTGGAATGGTCGATTTCTCCGCGCCAGGTTGCGCCGTTTTCGCGGTTTCGCTTTCCTCGCCCTCTTGACCATCGAGCGCATCGTTAACAGCTTCAGCTTGTTTTGATGCTGTAACTTCTGCTTCACCCTCGCTGACAGCACTCGCCTCACCTTGGCCTTTTACGGACTCAGACTTCACGTTAGCAGTGCCTTCCGCGCTTTTCTCTGCTTTAGATTCGCCTCTAATCAACGAGGTTAACTTAGAGAAGAACCCTTCAGATTCTGAGGTTTCAGAAGATGAGCTTGAGCCATCCACACTGATTTTGGAGGCTTTTGCGGCATCGGTTGTCGGAGACAAATTCACATTCATAAATCATTAACTCATCATACTACCAAGGATAATCAATCACTTCGGTATCTTGTATAAATTGATTCTAATGCGAGATTGCACTACCGAACGACGTCAAATAGATAACGAAACATGGCATTAGAACAGACCAGATTAGAATATGTTCTGCAAGATACGCGCCAAAAATCAGACTGATAGTCAGCGGAAAATGAAATTAGTTGATTGAACGGCGAGAATATTGCAGCGTTGAAAATTCATCCATCTGCTTTTGCTCTCGCTGATTTTGAATGCGTTGCTTCTCGGTTTTCTTCTTTTCAATCATCCACTCATAAGAGCGGCGCTGTTTACGACATTCAAGCCAGTGCTGCTCGCAGGTTTCAACTTGCTCTTTAAAGTGAGATTCTGCCTGCTTCTGCTTAGACAACGTATCATCCAAGGTGGTTAGAAAACGATTCAAGTGAGTATATTGGCTTGCCGTGAGACCTTGTTTACCACGGTCAACTAATTGCTGACAGTAATCCAAACGGTATTTTTCAATTTGCTCAAGCTGCTGATAATAACCAGTAAGCTCAGTGCGAGCTTGGTTAAGCGCTAAAACTGCTTGGTTTTCGCGCTCTTTGGCTTGATCCATTAAAAACTCTAGGGCGTTATCCATGGCTCAGCTACTCCCCTTTTAGCAAGCTACCGAGCATGTTGACACACATCTCGTATGGCACACTTTCTTTCATACCCTGCTGTAGGAAAGCATCCAGTCTTGGCTTGAGAGTAAAGGCGCTATCAATTGCAGGATCTGAGCCCGGCTTATACGCACCAATCGATACCAAGTCTTGGTTTTTACGACAGATAGACAGTACCTGACGCACGGCCTTAGACATCAGCACATGCTCTTCGCTGGTAATTTGCGGCATAACACGGCTGACCGATTTCTCAACGTCAATCGCTGGGTAATGACCCGCATCCGCCATTTCGCGAGATAGCACCACGTGACCATCAAGAATCGCACGAGAAGCATCGGCGATTGGATCTTGTAAATCATCACCTTCAGTAAGAACAGTAAAGAATGCAGTGATTGAGCCTTGATCTGGGCTACCGTTACCAGCACGTTCTACTAGCGCTGGAAGCTTAGCAAAAACCGAAGGTGGATAACCTTTAGTTGCCGGAGGCTCACCCACAGAAAGGGCAATTTCACGCTGAGCCTGAGCAAAACGAGTTAAAGAGTCCATCAGCAACAAAACATCTAAGCCTTGATCGCGGAAGTATTCAGCAATGGTCAAGGCGGTCTGACAACCTTTTAAACGCATCAACGGCGAAGCATCGGCAGGTGCAGCAACGACCACCGAACGTTGACGGCCATCGACACCCAAAATCTCTTCAATGAATTCTTTAACTTCGCGCCCACGTTCACCGATTAGGCCAACAACCACGACTTGCGCGGTCGTACCTCGCGTCATCATTCCCAAGGTGACCGACTTACCAACACCTGAACCGGCAAATAGACCGATACGTTGCCCTTTACCTACCGTTAAAAGGCCATTAATGGCTTTAAGACCAACATCAAGTGGTTCTGAGATAGGTTTACGGGCGAGTGGGTTAATCGGTTCTGCGTTAAACGATGCGCGCTTTTCGGTATAAATAGGGCCTAAGCCATCAAGCGGGTTACCAACACCATCAATTACGCGGCCAAGTAGCTCCATACCAACAGGCAAGCCCGTTTCACTGGTTAATGGCGTCACTTTCGCGCCGGGTAATACGCCTGTGATCTGCTCACTAGGCATAAGGTACAAGCTGTCACCCGAAAAACCGACAACTTCGGCTTCCATCTCACCATGCATGGTTTCTACTCGGCATAAACTGCCGATGGGTGCACGACACCCGGTCGCTTCTAAAGTCAGCCCAACGACACGCACCAATTTACCCGAGGCCACAGGGCGACAGGTTAAGCCATTGACTTTGTATTGGGAGAGTCGGTCAGCGAGTGGCAGCACTAATCACCACCTTGATGGCGGTTCACACCACAGAAGCTTTGTAGCACGCTTCGAATTCGCTCCTCCATACGGTAATTCACGCTCGACTCTCCCGCTTCGATCTGTACATCACCGCGATTTAGCGCAGGCTCGCTATGCAATGTCCAATTTCTAAATTCGAGAGTCTCGTCCCCGTAGGAAGAACGAATAATTTCAACATCATCAGGATGCAGTTTCAGCGTGATCGCATGACCAGAAACTGGTAAGGATTCTACTGACTGCTTGATAGTGTCTAAGATAACTTGAGGGTTGGTTTGAACTTCGACATGCACCACCTCTTTGGTTAAGGTCAGCACCATGTCGACAAGTTGTTTTTCAACCTGAGCATTCATTAGCTCTAAAGGTTGAGCAAACTGATTGGCCAAATTAACAAAGGTTTGCACTTGCTGTTGGATAAACTCTTGCCCAGCGGCAACGCCTTCCATCTTTCCGGCTTCTAAACCTTCTTGATGGCCTTCTTGCAAACCTTGCTCTTTGCCTTTTTCATAACCTTGTTTGAAGCCCGCTTCTTGGCCTTGATGCAAACCATCTTGATAGGCTTGCTGCTTAATCAATTCTATTTCAGCGTCAGTAAGTTCTACTGGCGCTTCTTCTTCCGGCTGTTCGAAGTTAGGCATCCAACTAGGGTCATAGTTCATTGCCGTTTCACGCGCTTGTGAATGGGTTTCTGAACTGTAGTCAGGTAGGCCCCATTTCTGCGGCTTTTCTACTTGTTGGTCGTCATCAAGGCGTAAAAAGCCTCGTTTTCTCTCACCTGACATGCTACTTACCTAATTGTTGAATTTGACAAGGTCGATTATAAGAATTCGTCTGCGCCACCAGAAAGCATTAGCTCACCAGCATCGGCCATACGACGAGCAATCGCCAGCACTTCTTTCTGTGCTGCTTCTACATCCGATACCTTGATCGGTGGCATTGCTTCGATATCGTCGCGCATCATCTCAGCGGCACGCTTAGACATGTTCTTGAAGATCTTATCACGCAGGCCATCATCTGCACCTTTAAGTGCTTTCTGAAGTACATCTTGCGGAACATCACGCAGCAACTTCTGAATACCTTGATCGTCCACTTCGATAAGGTTTTCGAATACGAACATAAGGTCTTGAATTTGCGTTGCCATGTCTTCGTCTTGGTCGCGGATTTGCTCCATCAACACGCCTTCGACGTTGTTGTCCATGTAGTTCATGATCTCGGCTGCAGCCTTCAGGCCACCAATCTTGGCGGCTTGCGCACCCGCTTGACCAGCGAACTGCTTCTCCATGATTTCGTTCAGCTCTGCCAATGCCGATGGCTGAACTTCTTCGAGGTTGGCAATACGCATCATCAAATCTAGACGGTCACGCTCAGCAAACTGAGACAAGATCTCCGCAGACTGATCCGGCTCTAAGTAAGACAATACGATGGTTTGAATCTGTGGGTGCTCGTTGATGATGATGCTGGCTACCTGACGAGGGTCCATCCACTTAAGGGAATCGAGACCTTTCGAACCAGTACCAAGTAGAATTTGGTCTACTAAGTTATTCGCTTTATCTTCACCAAGTGCGGCAACAAGGGTATTACGCATGAAGTCTTCACTGCCCATACCAATGTTGGTGTATTTCTGAATGTCTTCCAAGAATGCACGATGCACCACCCCAACCTTATCTTGGCTAAGGTCGGCAGCGCGAGCCATTGCACTACCTACACGCTGAACTTGTTTAGGCTCTAGGTGACGAATGATACCTGCAGCGTCTTCCTCGTTTAGGCTCAGCAGCAAAATTGCCGCGCGCTCTTCACCGGGAATCGCTGAAATATCAACGGTGTTTTCAGTAACTTCACCGCCTTGTTCTTGAGGTACGATTTCGTTAGGCATCTTGCATCCAGTTCTTCACTACTTGCGCCGCTAGCTCTGGTTCGTTAGCAACCAGTGCACGCACCGCTTTTAACACATCTTCGTCTTTGTGTAGGTTCGGCAAATCAATGCTAGAACCAAACTCAAACAGCTCACCACCGTCTAAGTCACCACCAATTAGGCTGGTTTCACCGTCCATACCAATTGGCAGACCATCTGGGCCATACATTTGTTCATCATCGTCATCCGCAGCAGGGTTGAGCAGTTTCTTCATCGCAGGGCGAACCAATACCAAGACCACGATGATGATGACCAGAGCACTTGCAAACCAACGAACCCAATCGTTGAAGTTTGGATGCTCCCAAATTGGCACATCTTGAATAATTTCAGACTCAGGTACAGCAAACTGCATGCTTAGTACATTGAGTAAATCACCGCGCGCTTCACTAAAGCCGACTGCGCCCACCAACACTTGACGGATGGAGTTAAGCTCAGTATCTGATAGCGGTTGATAGCTTGTCTCACCAGTATCAGGGTTAACAATCGCACGGTTTTTAATTGCAACAGCAACGGTTTGGCGATTCACGATACCAGTTTGACGGCGTTCGTGGCTAATTGTTGTATCTAGCTCGTAGTTACGGGTTGCTTCTTTATGGACTGAACCTTGACCAAGCACAGTACCATCTTTCATTTGCGCCACATCTTGTGGAATTGAAGCATCTGCTGGAGGCTGGTTACTCAACGCACCCGGCACACCTGCCACAACATTACCGTTGTTGTAATCTTCTAGCGTGTATTCACTTCGAGTAGCTGGCGTAGCTGGGTCAAAACGTTTACGCGTTTGTTCTACTGCACTGAAATCCAGTTCGATATCCACCTGAGCGGTGTAATTACCGAAGCCTAAAATTGGGATAAGAACAGAATCAATCTTCTCGCGCAGCGCTTGCTCTTGCTTACGCTCTAGTTCGTGTTCTTTACGACGCGCCATAGAGGCCGCATCTTGAGAGCCAGAGCTTAATAGTCGGCCATGTTGATCGGTTACTGTCACACGAGTTGGCTTCATGCCTGGTACAGCACTTGAAACCATATCAACAATCGAATCGACTTCTTCTTGTTTTAACGTGTTGCCTGTACTCACTGTCAGAAACACCGAAGCAGACGCTTCTTGGTTATGACGTACAAACACACTTTGTTTTGGTAGGGCGAGTAAAACACGTGCTTTACGCACCTGTTTCATTTCTTCTATTGCTTTAGAAAGCTGACGCTCACGGCTCAATTTAAGACGTTCTAGCTCAAGGCGCTGCGACACACCAAAGCCCATATCTTGCAGCAAGATATCGTCGCCAGCTTCTTTCTCTTGGTTTAAACCAGCACGCGTAAGGTTGAGCTTAAGGCCGCTGTATTCAGCCACTGGCACCATAATGGTGTTACCTTCAAGCGTGTATTCTTGTTTTTGCTGATCTAGGTAATCGAGTACAGGGATCAGTTCTTCTGTTTCATACGCACCTAGAGGGCGCATTTCTGGCTCTTTCACCCAGAAAAACAGCATCACGATCAGCGCAACACAGATAGAAATAGACAGCACCAACACGACTTGGCGAAGTAAGTCGAGATCACCGACCGCCATATCGAACTTAGAACTGCTTTTTTCATCAAGATCAGGATTTTGACTTGCGCCTGAATCCACGTCAGATTGCGTGATCAAGGCGTTATCAGAGCTAGACTCTGAAAGAGTCAAATCGGTTGATTGGTTTGGATCTGCCACAGAAAATACCTAAGTTACACTGGCATGTTCATCAATTCTTTGTACGCTTCAACAAGCTTGTTGCGTACTTGAATTGTTGCTTCAAATGCGACACTGGATTTGTTGCGCGCAATCATTACATCGGAAAGAGACACACCTTCATCACCGCGATCAAAACGCATTTGAAGGTTACTAGAGGTCTTAGAAAGGTCATTGACGTTATTAATAGCATTGTTCAATAGCGCACTAAAATCTGCACCCACAGCCTGACCTGTTGCCGCTGGTTTAGTGTTAGCAGCTTCAAGCATCATGGCTTGCATTTCACTATTAAATCCATCAATTCTCATCATTACCTCTGATGTCAACTATTTGACTAACTCTTTCGCTGTAATACTGACGCTGCAAATCCTATGCCACGTAGATATAAGGTATCGAAAATAGCACGTTAGTTTGGAATATCAATCCCTGCATCTCGCATTTTTGCTAGCTTGTAGCGCAAAGTGCGTGGACTAATACCCAATTTTTCAGCCATTTCCTTACGACGGCCACCACACTCAACCAAAGTTTCAAGAATAATGGCGTATTCTTGATCTCTTAGCTCGTTTCCTAGGCCTGATGCCGAAGGCAGAGTTTGGGAAGAATCTACTTCAGCTACCGGCTTGACGGTTGGCGTTGCTATATGGCCAGTTTCAACCACTTGCTGCAAGCTACTTGCATCTTGCCAATCAAGTCCTTCTAGCAAAATATGATCGCCGGTAATGTGGCTATTTTCACTTAATATCAATGCACGCTGCACGACGTTATCTAGCTCGCGCACGTTACCAGGCCATGGATATGCGACCAACTTATTCAAAGCATCATCATTAATACTTGGAACTGGCATCCCCAACTTTTGGCAATGACGTTCTACCAGATGCTTAGCTAAAGGTGCGATGTCGCCTTTACGATCACAAAGTGCAGGCCACGCAATTGGGAAAACATTTAAGCGGTAGTACAAGTCTTCACGGAAATTACCTTCTTGCACATATTGCTTTAAGTCACGGTTACTGGTCGCAAGCACACGAACATCTAACTTGATGCTCTTTCGGCTACCTAAACGTTCCACTTCTCTTTCTTGTAGCACACGTAAAAGTTTAGCTTGAAGATTGAGATCCATCTCACTAATTTCATCTAGTAAGATAGTGCCGCCTTGAGCTTGTTCGAACTTACCTGGGCACGCTTGAACCGCGCCAGTAAACGCACCTTTCTCATAACCAAATAGCGTAGCTTCAAGCATGTTGTCTGGAATCGCGGCACAGTTGATCGCCACAAATGGGCCATCTTTCCGATTTGAAGCATTGTGAATGTAGCGAGACATCACTTCTTTACCCGAGCCACTTGGGCCAAGCACCATCACGTTTGCATCTGTCTTTGCGACTTTCTCTGCCAACGCCAACAGCTTGAGGCTCTTTTCATCTGCAACGACGGCATCGCCGTTATCATCGGATTTCACAGGCGCGTAGCGGCTAACCATGTTAAGAAGCACTTCTGGGGCGAATGGCTTCGCCATGTAATCAATCGCACCATCTTTCATGGCTGAAACAGCATCTTCGATGTTGGCGTAAGCCGTCATCAGCAATACAGGAAGGTTTGGCCAATGCTGTTTGATGTTACGAAGCAGCGCTAAACCGCCCATACCGGCCATTTGCACGTCAGACACGACGATATCAACAGCGTTTGACTTAAGTTTAACTAGGGCGTCTTCAGCGCTATCTGCTTCTAGCCACTCATATCCAGCTAAGGCTAGAGTATCAACCAGTGCTTCGCGTAGACCTTCATCATCCTCTACGATAAGTACTTTGCTTTGAGCCATTGTTATTCTCCAGTCGTTACTGCTTGTTCAGGTGATACGTTGCGCTCTAGTGGAATGCACATTGTAAAGCACGCACCATCACCCTCTTCTGAAATAAGTTCTAACCTTCCGTCATGGGCACGGCACACCATTTGAACAACGGCCAAACCAAGGCCAGTGCCTTGCGAGCGCGTTGTGAAGAAAGGTTCCATTATCTTTTGCTGCAATTCCTGCGGCACACCCGGCCCACTGTCTTGAACCGAGATTTTTAATTCGTTATTTACTGGGCGGAAAAACACATCCACCTGTGACTCTTTACCCGCGATTTGAATCGCGTTCATCACCAAGTTACTTAATGCTGAAGCAATCGCATTGGCATTACCCATCAAGGTTGTCTCTTCTTGTTCAACCTCTAGGCAGTAGTCAATCGCGTTGTTTTTGATTGCGGTTTCAACCATTGGGGAAAACTCTGCAATCAAATCCGACACTTTAAATGGCTTAACCACTTTGTTGTCACCACCTTTCGCAAACAACAGCATATCATTAACTTGTTTTTCAAGGTCATGCAGTCGATCAAGCAATTTGGTTTGAAAGCGATCTTTCGTCGCAGGAGGCAGATTCGGTGCACCCAAATTAGCCGCATAAAGCATCGCACTTGAAAGTGGTGTTCGAACTTGGTGAGCCAAAGAGGCCACCATACGACCTAATGACGACAAACGTTGCAAATCACTGATACGTGATTGCAGTAAACGGGTTTCTGTTAGGTCTGTCACTAGAATCAACTGGCCTGTAGCAGAAGCTGAAATGGCTAACCTCACTTTACGACCATTGCGCAGAGAAATTTCATGACCATCATCTTCACGTGGCGCAAAGGCCTGCTGAATCACCTCAAACCACTTTTGCCCAACCAGCGGCACTTCCAATAGACGAAGTGCTTCAGGGTTTGCTTCACGCACTACCCCTTGGGTATCAAGCAAAATGACCCCCGCAGGCATTACATCTAATACCTGCTGGTAACGTTCTACTTGCTCTTCTAAAGAGCCTAAATGGTGGTTTTCGCTTTGCTGGCTTGGTTGCATGTCGTTTTTTTGCCTCAGATACTACAATGGCTTGAAATGCAAAATGCACGCCAAGCCATTTTATTATATTTTACAACAAGTTAAGGTAAAGTCGATTTTTTGACAGCGCCTTATCTTTGTAAATTGTATTTGCGCATCTTCTCTACCAGAGTCGTACGACGCATACCCAACATGTCCGCAGCACGGGCAACAACACCACCTTGCGCTTCAAGCGCTTGGTTAATCATAGTCACCTCTAGCTCAGCGAGCATCTCTTTGAGATTCACGCCTTCCGGTGGCAATGACTGCGGTGCATTTTCACTGCTTGGGAACAGCTCAGCTTCATCCAGATCAAAATCATCTGAGAAGATGTTCGCTAGTGCATCACGCTCTTGCTCTTCCACTGAAACAATTGGGTTATATTCAGGTTGGAACTCAGGAATATCACTGTAACGGTATTTTGTTGGTAGATGGTTTACGTCCACCAAGCTATTTGGATACAGAATGATCATGCGCTCTACTAGGTTTGCTAGTTCACGCACGTTACCTGGCCAATCGTGCTCGGTAAGAGAGTTGATCGCTCGAGGTGTAAAACAGATAGGCTGCGCCCCTTCTGCTTCCATACGCGTCATTAACTCTTGCAACAACAATGGGATGTCTTCTTTACGATCGCGTAAAGCTGGCATCTCGATTGGGAATACGTTGAGGCGATAGTATAAATCTTCGCGGAACGACTCATCGTTAATCATGGTTTCCAGATTACGGTGCGTCGCAGCAATAATACGTACATTTGCTCGAATCGTGCTGTTGCCACCTACGCGCTCAAAACAGCGCTCTTGCAACACACGTAGCAGCTTAACCTGCATTGGCATCGGCATATCGCCAATTTCATCCAAAAACAGTGTGCCACCTTCTGCCAGTTCAAAACGACCTTTACGCGCGGTAATCGCCCCCGTAAACGCCCCTTTTTCATGGCCGAACAGTTCGCTTTCTAATAAATCTGGTGGAATCGCGCCACAGTTAATTGGCACAAACGGCCCACCGCGACGTGATGAATGATAATGGATATTACGCGCGACCACTTCTTTACCTGTACCAGATTCACCAAGAATCAGTACATTCGCTTCCGTAGTAGACACCTGCTCAATCAGATGGCGAACTTCTTTAATGCCGTGGCTCTGGCCGACTAAACTGCGAAACAAAGTGTTTTTACGAGCAGTCGATACGACGTTAACGCCTTTACGACCTAAAAAGTCTTTGCAGTGACGGAGAGCTTCGCTGAGTTGAGGGTAATTCAGTGGAAAAGCGAGATCGCCAACGTAGTTGGTAAAATCGTCGACATTGCGAAACTGTTTGTTCGCAACCAAAAGAGGAATGTGATTAGCGCGAGCGAGGGCATCACCCAATTTTTTTGCTTCAGTGCTGTTAGATATAGAGCCAACAATGCATCCAGACCAAACTCCGGATAAATCTAACGTATCAATTTGTGCGGCACTGATAACTTCGCACTGTTCACCAACGAACTCTAGAATGCTAGATAAGGTCGCTTGTGCTTGCGCGTCGTCTTCAATTACAAGTAATTTTGCTAAGCCTTGCATAGGTGAGAATGATTGCCTTCATTAAATACTTGGGGCTGCTGACATAAAATGTATTTGATCTCTAATTTGTTCGAGTAATTTTAACGATAGTCAAAATACAAATTTCAGCAACAAAAAAAGCCACTAGGCTTGTTAGTGGCTTCTATTCTATTTGATAAAAAAAATAAGGCAACCAAGCAATTATGGGGTGTGATATTAACCCAAAGCTATTTTTTTTAAATCTCTAAATAAAATAACATTTATTTGATAAATTTCTTACAAACCAACATCTTGCGCTGTTAGGTTATGAAACTCAGTTGGGATCTGTTCCCACGCCGATTTAATCTCACGAATAATGTCGATTACGTCGTCAATTGGTTGCGGATCGTTCTGATGATTTGCCGCAGTAATTTGTGTAATCATGAATTCGTACAATTGATCCAAATTTTGAGCAATATCACCACCGTCGTCCATCGATAGACAACTACGCAAGCTAATAATGATATCTAGCGCTTTACCTAGACGTTCACCTTTCGCTGGGATATTACCTTGCTGCATTGCAGCTTTACCTTGAATCAAGCGCTCGATCGCACCAGACATCAGCATCGTTACGATCTTATGCGGGGAGGCCGCACTGAGCTGGCTATCTACCGATACCTTCTTGTATGCCTGTAATGAACCGCGCATAACATTCCTCTTTATAAAAACTTTTTGTATTGCTGAACCGACTTACTGCCGTGTCGATACTTTTGTAGGGTTTGACCAATCGCTGCTGTTTGCTGCGCCATCAAATTCACCACTTCTTTAGTCAGAGCAATCGCAGCTTGCCATTGTTCTGTTTCTGCCAACTCAGGTGACTTTTTGACGTCGCTAATGATGTTTAGCAACAATTGTTCCCTTTTATCGACCAACGAATGAATTTCTTCAGTATCAATGTCAGCGGATGTAAGTGTGATTTTAATATTGCGATCAAGATCACTCAATAACTTTAGTTGTTCAAAGAAATTATTGGCCAAGTGCATTCATCATCCCTGCCAGCTGAGATTGCATTTTACTGGTTGAGTCTTGCATCGCAGAGAATTTAGCGTGAGTTCGTTTCTCTAGACCTTCCATACGGCGATCCAGTTTGACTTGATCATCTTGCAGTCTATAGTTTCTCTCTACTAAACTTTGCTCACGAGTTCTTAATGAACCTTGTACGCCAGTAATACCATGAATGGCATCTTCAACCTTTTTGGCGAATCCTTGGTTACCACCAAAGAAATCTTCTAACTTGCCAAAGTTATTGTTCAACTGCTTATCCAGCATGTTGTAGTTAATCTCTAACGTACCTTGACGCGTGGTTGTGATACCAAACTCGGTCAGAGATTTAAGATCTTCTGGTGCCGGCTCTATTGACGATGAGAAAACCGATTTCAAACGTGAATCCGCACTGCGCACCACGCTGTCACCCGACAATGGGCCAGCTTGGCCTGTTAATGGGTCAACACTAGCGAGATCTTTCGACAACTGGTGGAATTGATTATAAGCGGCGACGAACTGTTCAATGTCGTCACGCACACCTTGTCGATCGTATTCAATATCAATTTCTGATGGGCGCTGAGTCGGATCGCTACGACCTTTCAACGTCAAATCTACCCCATCAATGGCGTCTTCGATTATGTTGTTTTTACTTGAGAGTTCGGCAACCCCATCAAGCAATACTTTTGAGTCTTGCGCGGCTTGCACTTGGCTCATACCACCATAAGCATCAAACGATGATTGCGCGGCTTTTAAATCGGCTTGAGCTTTATCAATACGTTCTAAATATTCACGCTGCTCTGGAGGCAGTAAATCACGCTTGGCTTGTTTGGCTTGTGTATCATCAAGCTCGCCAGCGGCTAGAGCTGCATCGATTTTATCGGCTTTCACTTTATCTGCCGCATCGATCATTGCTTGCTCTTGCGCCATCTGTTTATCAAGCGCCGCTTGCGCCTCTTTTGGCGTGACGTATGAATCAGTCAATGTACCAGAAGCCGTATTTGACCAGCCGGGTACGTCGCCCGCTTTTTCTTGCGCTTTGGCGTCTAGCTCTGGCTCGGGTTCCCAATAAGAATCCAGTAAGGTGCCTGATGCGGTTTCTGTCCAGCCGGGAATTCGATCTTCCGGTTTAATGTATTTATTTGCGGCTTGGCCTGCATTAGCCGCAGCACTTAACGCCGCTGCCGACATTTCATTGGTCGGAGTAATATCTTTTGCCGCATTTGGATCGACAACACTTGCCGCTTGCTTAGTGGTATCGGCAATTTCTTGGTCGACAACTTTTGCCGCATCGATATTCGCTTGAGCAATTCGGTCAGCGACCAGTTTTTCTTCTGGTGTGAGCGGGCTAAGTAGCTCTTGAGCAGCCGCTCGGGCGCTTTCAAGATCTTCTACTCGTTGCTCTAAGGTTTTGTATTCAAGACGTTTAAGCAGATTGTCTGGTTTATCTGTCTCAACACTCATTTTAACGGCGTTGTCCTGACCTGAGGCGTCAGAAGCAACGATAAGACGAGGGCCGTTTACGTCATTGATAACAGAAGCACGCACCCCAGGGTTAGATTTGCTGCCGTTAATACCACGGACAACATCACCTAACTTGGAGTGCTCTTTTACGTCAACAACGAACGACTTGCTGCCCATCGAAATACGCAACTTACCCGCGTTAAACTTGCCATCTTCCGGTAGTACATCAGAGGCAATTTTATGGCTTTGAGCAAGTTGCAACACATCGACAGCATAACGGCCTGCAATAGCTTCAGTTGTTGCGTTTGCTGACACAACGGTGTCATCGGTTGACTCCACCGTTCTTGCAGCAAACGCCTTCTCTTGACGGAAACTCACCATCAAGTTTTTCATCGTATCCAGCGACTCTCTAAGCCGCCCATAAGCACTAATACTGGTATCAATTTCAGTGCGCTCATTGTCGATGCGCTGCTGCTTTGGAGTGCGCTCAGCATCGACAATTTTGCTCACCATGGAATTGATATCCATGCCAGTATTCATCCCTATCGGGCCAAAACTCATCTAATCACCTCAAAATACGATTACACCTTATCGACCACCAAGCCCGATGAATATCGCGCTGTTTGTTCTCTAAGGCGTCGCAAGACTTCCAACATTTCCTCATCGGGTATCTGGCGAATTATCTCACCAGTGCTTTCTTCAAAAATGGTGACGACATCTCGACCTGACTCTTCGTCAACTCGGAAAGATAAGCTGGTATTGATTGACGAGATAAATTCATTCATCTGTTCAACCACTTTTTCACGTTCTTGCTCAGATAGCTTCTGCCTAACTTGAATGGCTTCTGCTGTTTGTTCCACTGAACGCGAAGTCAGCTGATCTAATTCTGTTGCCACATCCTTCTTAGAAGGTAAGGAAACTCCTTGCGGGTTATCATACCCTGAAGCAATTTTAGTGCCACTTTGTGAGCCATAAGACTGGATGTTCGACGTGTAGGATGGTATCTCCATAACAATCTCCCTTCCACCTCATAGGTTGGTAGCTCTTACGAGCTACTCATCCTAGTCAGCTCGGCTTTTCTTTAACCCAATAGGCTTAGCGCCGCAGTTGGAGTCTGCTTGGCTTGTGCCAATACTGACGTACTCGCCTGCTGTAGGATCTGAGATTTCGTCATTTGGGTTGTTTCTTTTGCGTAGTCAGTATCACGAATACGGCCACGCGATGCGTTTACGTTCTCGTTGATATTGTCTAGGTTGTTGATCGCATGATCAAAACGGTTTTGGAATGCACCTAATGACGCACGTTGGCTATCAACGGATTTTAATGCACCATCAATCACTGACACTGCAAGTTGCGAGCCAGCTACTGTTGTTACATCAACGTCAGCAACAGTCACATCTTGTGCTGCACCGAAGCCAAGATCTGTACCTAGACCGCCACCGATAGTAACCGCACCATCAACTTTATTCGTCGCGGTGAATAGCTGCATTTTACCATCTTCGCCAACCGATGCTTTTACATCTTCACTTTGGCCGTTGATGTAGGTCGCTAACTGCTCTACATCATCGCCAACTTTAGCGTTAACGCTGATAGATTGAGCATCACCATGCACGTCAGTATAGTCTAGTGTAATGTCGGTCGTACCCGCTTGTACACGCCAGTCAGCAGCTTTACCTGTTGTTGCTGTGTAAGACTTACCACCCATGTCAGTAGTATCTGAACGCATGTTACCCATGCTCAGTTTTACAGCTTCACCAGAGCTCGCACCGATCTGGAAAGATTGGCTGCCAAACTGACCGTTCAATAGCTTATTACCACCAAAAGACGTTGTTTCTGCAATACGATTTAGTTCATCGTTCAATGCAGTCACTTCTTCTTGAATAGCAATACGCTCCGAACGAGAGTTCGAACCATTTGATGATTGAAGTGATAGATCACGCATACGTTGCAGAATGTTGGTGGTTTCATTCATCGCACCTTCTGCTGTTTGCGCAATAGAAATACCGTCGTTGGCATTTCGAACGGCAACATCTAAGCCACGGCTTTGTGACGTTAAGCGGTTAGAGATTTGCAGACCTGCTGCATCATCTTTTGCGCTGTTGATTTTATAACCAGACGACAAACGCTCCATCGACTTCTGCATACCATCGGTAGCATTGTTTACGTAACGCTGCGCGGTCATCGCGGACACATTCGTATTCACGTTGATTGCCATATTTTGATCTCCTTAGGCATTGGGGAATGCATCTCAGTGTCTCTCACCTCACTTTGATGCATCTCATTTCTCTCAATCCTTTAACGGCGAGAGAAAAATAACCTTTAGAGAAAAATTAAATTTTTTTAGATTTTATTTTCTAGCATCGATAAAACGTGATCCACTTCTGATTGATAATGAAATTACTAACCTTAAGATACAAAAAAATCCAGCCGAAGCTGGATTTTTATATTTGGTGCTCTGATTAGCCTAGCAGGCTTAGTGCAGAGTTTGGCGCTTGCTTCGCTTGAGCCAAGATAGAGCTTGAAGCTTGAGAAAGAATTTGCGACTTAGTTAGTGCAGTTGTTTCTTTCGCGAAGTCAGTATCTTTGATACGGCTCTTAGATGCGTTCACGTTTTCGTTGATGTTATCAAGGTTGTTGATTGCATGCTCGAAACGGTTTTGGAAAGCACCTAGCTCAGCACGGTGGCTATCTACGTATTGTAGTGCTGCGTCGACAACCGCTACCGCTTCTTGAGAACCACCAACTGATGTTACGTCGATAGTGTCTACAGTTTTATCGCCCGCCGCAGCCATACCTAGGTCAGTAGATAGTGCACCAGATAGTGTTACCGCACCGTCAACTTTGTTTTGACCAGCGAACAGTTGAAGCTTACCTTCTTCGTTTACTGATGCTTTAACGAAATCTTGTTGACCGTTGATGTAGGTTGCAACTTCTTCGATATCGTCGCCTTCTTTCGCGTCGATAGAGATGCTTTGCGCTGTACCAGATGCATCGTTAAATGCCATCGTGATGTTTTGAGTACCAGCTGCAACAGTCCAGCTAGAATCTTTAGCATTCGCTGCTGCGTAGCTTGAACCACCCATGCCAGCATTGTCACTGCGCATGTCGTTTAGTGTAAGCATTACTGCTTCACCGTTGTCCGCACCAATCTGCATAGATTTAGTTTCGAACGTACCGTTTAGTAGTTTGTTACCACCGAAAGAAGTCGTTTCAGCGATACGGTTTAACTCGTCGTTCAGTGCTGTTACTTCTTCTTGAATCGCAACACGCTCAGATTTTGAGTTAGAGCCGTTTGAAGATTGTAGAGACAAGTCACGCATACGTTGCAGGATGTTTGTTGTCTCGTTCATCGCACCTTCAGCAGTTTGAGCGATAGAGATACCATCGTTCGCGTTACGTACTGCTACGTCTAGGCCGCGGCTTTGAACGTTTAGACGGTTAGAGATTTGAAGACCAGCTGCGTCATCTTTTGCGCTGTTGATTTTCGAACCTGAAGACAAACGCTCCATTGAAGTTTGTTGTGAGTTTGTCGCTTGATTTAGGTAACGCTGAGCTGTCATTGCTGAAACGTTAGTATTTACATTCACTGCCATGGTGATTTCTCCAATTGATTTTCCGATGTTTCCGGTTTCCGACGTCTCGGAAAACCAAGTAGTTCTCTCAAAGTTACTATCTTTAACGACACGGCTGAGAAAACCTTTAGGATTTTTTTAAGTTTTTTTCTAAAAAATTTAGTTTGGCGAGAAAGGTGTGACGAAACGGATAAAAACCATACAAAGTGCAATTTTTAGCTAAAGCTTTTATCAACCCAGTCGATACCATTCTCTTTTTTGAGAATTAATCTCTAGCCTAATAAAGTCAAAGCTAAGTTTGGTGCCTGTTTGGCCTGCGCCAATATTGATGTACTGACCTGTTGCAGAATTTGTTGCTTAATCATCTGCGTAGTTTCTTTTGCGTAGTCTGTATCTTTAATGCGGCTGTTTGACGCTGCTAAATTCTCATTAATATTGCTGAGATTATTAATTGCATGGCCAAAGCGGTTCTGCATAGCACCCAGCTCGGCACGGTGGCTATCAACATATTGCATTGCAGTATCGAGCACCGCAACGGCTCTTTGCGCGCCACCAGCACTAGTTATATCAATATTATCAACGGCTTCATAACCCGCTGTATTAAGCTGAAGCTGGTTTGCCAACGAGCCAGAAAAACTGATCGTGCCTGATGTTTCCTTACCCGCCATAAAGATTTGCAATTGACCATCTTCATTGACCGAGGCAGATATCTTATCCGTTTGGCCATTAATGTAAGTGGCTAACTCTTCGATATCGTCACCCACTTTGGCTTCGATATTAATCGTCTGTTGCACACCTTTGGCGTCGGTATACGTCATATCCAATTGCTGCTGACCTGACGAAACTTGCCACGTAGAATCTGCTTTGGCATTGGCGATATAACTAAAGCCCCCCATGGCGATATCATCAGTACGCATGTTTTTAAGCGTCAGTTGAACGGCTTCACCTGAACTTGCACCAATCTGAAATGCTGAATTTTCGAACGAACCATTGAGCAATTTTCGACCACCAAAAGAGGTCGTTTCAGCGATTCTATTCAATTCATCATTCAAAGCGCTCATTTCTTCTTGTAACGCTTGACGCTCTGCTGAGCTATTTGCTCCGTTGGCCGACTGCAAAGAAAGATCACGCATACGCTGCAAGATATTGGTCGACTCATTCATCGCCCCTTCTGCCGTTTGCATGATAGAAATACCATCATTGGCATTACGCATCGCAACGTCTAGGCCACTCATTTGAGTTTCTAAACGGTTTGAGATTTGTAAGCCCGCGGCATCATCTTTGGCACTATTAATACGACTCCCTGAAGAAAGCCTCTCCAAGGATTGGTTCAACAACTCTGTCGCATTGCTCAAGTGGCGCTGCGCGGTCATTGCAGAAACGTTGGTATTAACAGTAATCGTCATGAATGAATACAACTCTATTAGGGATTACTCTCTGTATCGGCAAGCGCTCGATTTCTTTAGTTTAAATTACCCACTAAACGACAAAGCCGAGCACTATGGCTCGGCTTCTTCATTTACACTGTGTGCAATCGGTTATTTCACAGCAAGAGCTTGTAGCATCTCACTGCTCGGCGCAAAGAAGTATGCGCCCGTTACTGCGTGAGTAAAACGAAGCATTTGGTCCGTTTTACCATCGGTTTCACCATACATGCTTTCTAGCATGGTTTTGATGTTATGCAGCGTATTACAGTAAGCAATAAACAGCAGGCCGTGCTCACCACTTGCGCTGCCGTATGGCAAACTGTGGCGGACAATCTTCAACCCTTTACCTTCTTCTTTAATATCTACACGACCTACGTGAGATTGAGCAGGTACATCATCTAGTTCAATAGAATCTGGCTTAGTACGACCAATCACTTTCTCTTGCGCTGAAATGTTCAGGCGATTCCATGCTGGCAGGTTATGAATAAAACGCTGCACCATCACATAAGAACCACCAACGAACTCACCTTCAGGAATAATCGCCACTTCTTCACGCGCGGCATCTTTCGGGTTTTCCGTACCATCGACAAACATAGTCATGTCGCGTGAATCTAAGTAACGGAACCCTGCTGTTTCATCGACAACTTCTACATCATCCGCAATCTCACTGAGTAGATTGCGTAGCGTGTAAAAGTGTAAATCATGACGATTTGAATGCAGGTGAACCAGTACATCTGCGTCTGTACTTGGCGCAACCACATCGCCTTCACCCAGAACAGGAAACTCCATCAGCTCTGCTGGCATCGCTTGATTCAGTGTCGCCCAGCATTGATGGGTAAACGCAATTGAAAGCGTTAGGTTAGCGTCTGGTTGTTGCTCATTAAGTTCAGAAACCAACTGCGGTAGCGCTTGAAGTTGGCTAATGACGTGCTGTGGATTCTGCTTAATTTTTAGCAGCGTGTACTGCGCAAATGGTCCCGCTTCAGGAAGAATTGCCGTTTGAGGGTGTGACATTATTTGCTCCTCAGTTGTTATTGTGTTTTTGCTCAGTGTAATTGTTATTTCAGCTTAAATATTGATTATGATCAGGCGCATCACTGTTGTTTGAACGCCTTACTCAATTTACTTATACGCTGGTTTAATCGGTATTTGACTTAAAACAGTCAGAGACCGTTTTACTGCGGTAGAGATAGATAGAAAACCATAACAGCGCCAACATGATCATGCCATTTACCCAACTGAACGCGCCAGCCTGCAAATAAACGTGATACAAACTTTGCCCTAACTGAATAATCGTTACTGCTAGGGTCAATGGTTTGGCTAACCATTTGACTAAGTTTACTGCCCAACGACGCTCTGGCGATCGTAATCCAATTAACCACATAAACAGAATGCTCGGCACGCCCATAGCAAGCCCTAAATAAAGCATGTGGTAATCAGGATAGACATAATTAAGGATTTTATCACCGCTGGTACGAGTGACTCCTACGGCAATAAAAACGATCCACGCTCTCGCCAACAGTAACCAGCCAAGCCAGAGCCATTTAGGCGCTTGGAGGAAGCCGTTTTTATCATATGCTTCAATGGCGTAACGCATATATCGCCTGCGATGTAGAAAGGAAAACTGCCATTACTTTACTCAAATTTGCTTAACTTGCTACTCATTCATCAAAGTATTCTGCAAATCTAGCTTGCCAGCTCTTTGCATCCAGCTGCCCTACGTGCTTATAAATAATCTCGCCTTGCTTGTTAACTAAGAACGTTACCGGCACAACGGTTACTGAAAGCTGATCAGACAACTCTCCTCTAGGGTCATAAATCACGTGCTGAAAAGGATTACCCATTTGATTTAGGAAGTGAATCGCCGACGCGCGTTTATCTCGATAATTCACGCCAATGATTGGCACGCCTTGCTCGTTCAACTCTTCAATAAAACCATGCTCCGCCCGGCAGTAACCACACCAAGAGGCCCACACATTCACTAGCTGCATATCATGTTGAATCAAATCTTGTAATGGTCGAGTTTGTGGCGACAGCAGCTCCCGCACATCGATAGCGGGAAGCCGCTGCGTCGAAGCAGACAATTGCGGCCCCAAGTTACCATGGCGAACACCAACAACAAGCACCGCAGAAAAAATCGCCGTCATCACCAATACCAAGACTATTTTTTTCATACTCGCCTCTTGCTGAAATACTGAGTTTTAGTAATACCGCACCTTCAAGCTACATTTCTAATCTCAATTACAGGAACGCGAAGCAGACCAACAAACTAGCCCATGGTAGACTGGTAAATATCAGGAATAATGAAGACGTTACAATGAAACAGAAAGTTGTCCCATCAGAGCAAACTCAACAAGAAGCGATGAAAATTGCGAAAGCCACGCAAAAGCCAGGCCAAACCAAAGAACAAACTAAACTGGTCGCTCAAGGTATTGAAAAAGGCATCGCGCTCTACAAGAAACAGCAAAAAGAGAAATCACGCCAAGCGGATAAAGCGAAGAAAAAACAGCAGCGCCAAAAGCAAACCCAAGCTGAGGATGTAGCAACCGACCACTCTACTGACATCGAGAATCAAACCGAAACGCAATCATCTAAGCTACCATGGATACTGCTGGTGCTAAGCTGGCTAGGTTTTGCGACCTACACATTTATCGGCAAATAGAACCAAATGATAGATACAAATAAGGCAGCGAAATCGCTGCCTTATTTGCTTAATGCTTGTATTACCAACTAGGCTTTGAAACCTAGGCTTGCTGCGATATCAGATTCGCGTTCGACAACCCACTGGCTATCGAATGGTCCCCAATCTGATAATTGATAATAACCGTCGTTATGACGTCGACCATCTTGAACAAAAGCAAGCTCAATACCGATACCGGGTAACGCCTTAATCACATCTTGAATCGTGCGGCGCGGCCACCCTGTTTGCTCGATCAGTTTAGGCACATTTGGCCTCTCTAAATGTTCAACTAACAGAGCTAAATACAAACGTCTCGCAAAAACAGGACTCAGTTCCATTGATACCTCCTATAAACTTCAATGCACATTATTTCTGTTTTGCCGATTTGTTTGTTGCGTTTGATCAATAAGTCGCCATTACACCCCCCTCACTAGGGGTATTTTTTACTCATCAAAATATATGCGTCACATTTTTACTTTGTTGTAGTAATCAATTTTCCACCCAAATAGTTAACGTTTTCCTAAGCCACAAAGAAAAACGACCTTATTGAATATCAATAAGGCCGTACATTCATACAAACTACCGAGATTTAAGGAAAAATATATAAATCAAATGTCCTAGACAACCCATCGAACAGAGCGATACCGTGAGCCAGTCATACCACTCAATCTCATTACCCATGATTAGGGCAAAAGCAATTTGGCCCCACATTACGATGGTTACGATATAGGGAGTAAGCGCAGCAGCTAACATCAACCATTACCAACCAGAAAAGAAGCGTGAAGCTTTTTTGGAAAGTGCTTTGCCGATATCAAGCGCCTCTTCTACCGTCTCTTTTGCGTATTCAGACGCATCTTTCATACCAGATTCAAATGCATCGTTGCGCTCAACGGATTTGTCGTCATTAAGATCAGGGCGCGTCACTTCTTCACCTAGTGATTTTCCGACCATATTACCAGCCACCCCACCTACCGCAGCACCAATTACAGTGCCAAAAACAGGAATCACCGAACCAACAACTGCACCTACTTTTGCGCCAGCAATTGCACCCGTCACTCCACCAGCAACTTTACCGGCCTTGGCAAGCCCAGTATCGATTGAACCATCAACTTCACCGAACTCCCAACTATTGGCCACAAGTGTTTGGTACTCTTGTTCACATGCTACAATCAACTCTGGGTCTTCTTTAACCGCTTGAGTAATATCGCCGTTAGAATCAAGAACACCTTGAACAAAACAGAACGCCCCTTCCGTCGCCTCAAGCAGAGCCTCCATCTCAACGCCTCGTGAATGCATTTCATCCAAGGCACTGAGAACAATCGGCAAAGCACTTGTTCTAATTACTGGGCGTAACTGAAGATACTCGGGCATATCTTCAACGTCTTTAAGTGCTTCACGTGTAAAATAACGGATTGGGTTCGAGCCCATACGGAAACCATCAGACACCTCCCGAATGAACTCCTGTGTATCACTACGCGAAAGCATATTTGTTAATACCAGTTCGGTTGCTTGCAAGGCAGTGTCTGGATAAAGGCTATGCACTTCACTCAACACACCATAGTCATCAGGCAGGTAATAGGTTACATACTCAATAACATCGAGATGGAGACGAGCAAGACCAGTATAAGAAAGTTCTTCACATGCTAATTCATGCTTGACTAATTCCATCAGCAATACGTATGCGGATGAGTGCAAAGTTTCCACTGAATTCATTAGATTAAATCCACAAAATCATCACTTAAATCAACAGCGCCACTCATAAAATTACTCGCCAATTCATGAGCATCCGTCGAGTCACCAACAATCGTTTTGGTCAAAACGCCATTTTCAAACACGTTCGCACCCATGGCATTCTCTTGAACAAAACTATGGCTACCATCAGCACCATTAAAGTGTGTATTACCAAATGCATCCTCACGAGTCGTCCCTACATATTGACCAGTACCGTCGTAGTGATTAGTGCCAAATGCGTTTTCAACTTCATGATGGGTTGGGCTTGCACTGCCAGGCTGGTAATAGTGCGTACCTAAATTAAACGGTGATTGAATTGATGAGCCAATGATTTGACCATTCGAAGAGAACAAGCTCTGAGTATCAAACATGGTAGTTTTCTGTATAAACGACATTGCTATAAACCTGAGATTATTTCTGAGACAGTTGAGCTATCTTTGCGTCTAACGCAGCGATATCTTCTAGAAGACGTTTTGCTTCTGCCGACTTGGACCATTGAGTAAATGCTTTTGAGCCTTTGTCTGTAATGGTGTAAGACTCGATGGTTTGCGTAAAACCGTTGGCATCTTTGCGGCTAAACGTGAGTGGATTCTTTGCAAGCTCTAACCAAACTGCGCCTGCTGACTTAATTTGCCCTTTTGGATCGAGCAAAATAAACGAACCATGCTCCGAGGCATACGCTTCTATGTTTCCATTGCCATCTTTACGAATGACTGTTACCAGAACTTTATTAGGCTTGCGAGCATTAAACTCTCTCACTAAAGCAGTTTTCTCTTGTTGCAACGCCTGCTTTTGTTGCTTTACTCTTTGCTGTTCTTGACGCTTTTCTTCACGCAAAGCTTGCTCTTTGGCTGCCTTCTCCGCTTTTGCCTTTTCCTCAGCCTGAGCTTTTGCTTGTTGTTTCTTAGCAAGATTTTCTTGCTCAGTAGCTTGGGGAAGCATCACGGTGTAAATATCTTCAACCACATTGTGGTACATCACTCGCTCTTTAACGCGGCTGTAGTAACCACCACAAGCATTTCTTTGCTTATAGTCTTGGTTAGCTGGATTTAAAGCCTTCACCTTTAAGTCTTGCTCTTTTTTCGCAATGATCTCTTGTGTCTTTACGCGAAGTTCTTGTTGGGCTTGCTGCACACCACTTTTAGACCAAAGCAACTTCTGCTTTATTTTTAGCGTATTAGCAATGTAAGTAACTTTGCTTTTATAAGAGCGCTTTTGATCTTTCGCGACTCGCAATGCTCTTTCAGCATCAGAAATGAAGTTCTTAATAAAACCGCTTTTCGGCGATCCTAGCTCTACACAAACTTGAGGAGATTCGTAGGTCAACTTATGAGGGTTGTTAGGTAAACTATCTTGATTCGCTAATGCGAAGCCCGAGCTCAGCAGTAGTAAGCCTGCCAGAGGAAAATGTAATTTCATGTTTTTCTCAATGATCGCAATAAACCCAAAGGCAATTGCAAGCCAACTATTAGGTCAACTCGAGGGGAACGCCAAGTGCCTAAATAGTGACTTACCAAATGGTTCTATCCCAAAACCTGCCTTTACTTTAGTCATCGCAATACCTTCTGCCAGACTCGATAATCGGTACGTCCAACGCACATTAATAGTATGACATACTAACGCTTAATCCTCCACTTTTTATAGTATTCCATCTCAATAGAAAGAAACTAAAAGATAAATAACCCTGCTCATTTATCGATGAGATGAAACCTGTACGCATCACACTTTTTGTTTCATGTTCAACTTCCTGATAGGATTCAGAAATAACAAAAAGTCACTTCAAGGGATAACTATGAAAGTCACTATGTATGGCATTCCAAACTGCGACACCATCAAGAAAGCGAAGAAATGGCTTGAAGCAGAAGGTGTCGAATTTGAGTTTCACGATTACCGTAAGCAAGGTGTTGATAACGCGATGGTGAGTGAGTTTTGCCAAGCGCTAGGTTGGGAACTGGTTCTTAACAAGCGTGGTACAACTTATCGCCAGCTAAGCCAAGAGCAAAAAGATGGCCTAAACCAAGAAACCGCTATCGAGCTATTGGTTGAGCAACCAGCGATGATCAAGCGCCCGATTTTATTGGTCGATGGCCAGTACCACATTGGATTTAAAGCGGATCAATACGCCGCTATTTTTGCATAGCAACAGCAATAAACCCCAAGTACTTGGAATTGGCGTATTCATCCACGCAGCGATTTTAAGTATGAGGGGAATAAAAGGATTTAAAAAATGACAGACAGCCCTGTATTGGCTCTGGCTAAAGATTTAATTAGCCGTCAATCGGTAACCCCTGAAGATGCGGGTTGCCAACAAGTAATGATTGACCGCTTAAAAGCACTCGGTTTTGAAATTGAAGTGATGGTGTTTGAAGACACCACGAACTTTTGGGCTCGCCGTGGCAGCGAAGCCCCACTTTTCACCTTTGCAGGTCACACAGATGTAGTACCAGCAGGGCCATTAGAACAATGGCATACCCCACCTTTTGAACCTACTGTCATCGATGGCCATTTGCATGGCCGAGGCGCTGCCGATATGAAGGGTTCACTCGCGTGTATGGTGGTTGCGGTAGAACGCTTTATTGCTGAACATCCTGATCATAAAGGGTCGATCTCTTTCCTGATCACGTCTGATGAAGAAGGCCCATTCATTAATGGTACTACCCGCGTGGTGGATACCTTAATGGCGCGTAACGAAATCATCGATATGTGTATCGTAGGTGAACCTTCATCTACCCATGCAGTGGGGGATGTAGTTAAGAATGGCCGTCGTGGTTCTATTACTGGTGATCTAACCGTTAAAGGCACTCAAGGCCATGTGGCGTACCCACACTTGGCCAATAACCCAGTGCATCAATCCCTACCCGCATTGGCGGAACTGGCTGCAACTAAGTGGGATGAAGGTAACGAATACTTCCCTCCAACCAGTTTCCAGATCCCGAATGTAGCGGCTGGAACGGGGGCATCTAATGTTATTCCGGGTGAGTTTGAAGTTCAGTTTAACTTCCGCTTCAGTACCGAGCTAACAGATGAAGAAATCAAACGACGCGTGCACTCAACCCTTGATGCGCATGGCCTAGATTACGACCTAAAATGGACACTGAGTGGTCAACCTTTCTTAACGGATACCGGCGCTTTGCTCGATGCGGTAGTGAAAGGCGTTTCTGATGTAAACCACAAAGAGCCTGAACTGCTAACCACTGGCGGAACGTCAGATGGTCGATTTATTGCTCAAATGGGCGGTCAAGTGGTTGAGCTAGGCCCAATCAATGCGACGATTCACAAAGTGAATGAATGTGTCAGCGTAGCAGACCTAGAAAAACTCACTGATATGTACCAAAACATCATGGAGAACTTATTGGCATGATGATGACGCCCGAGCAATTGACAGGCAAAAGCCAAGACCATTTAGTGGAAGTGCTGTTCGGTCAAAAGTATTTTCTTGTTCATCAGCAAGTCAGCCAAGATTTACTGACGCTGAAAGAGAGTGCGGCTCGGGCGGGCTTTAATCTCAACATTGCCAGTGGCTTTCGTGATTTTGAGCGTCAACAGACGATTTGGAATAACAAAATGGCAGGTAACACAGCCATTTTAGACAGCGATAGCCAGCCACTCCCATACGATGCACTTAGCGAGCAGCAAAAAGTGTTCGCTATTTTACGTTGGTCAGCCCTACCGGGCGCGAGCCGTCATCACTGGGGGTGTGAATTTGACGTGTTTGATCGCAATTCTTTGCCACAAAATACTCAACTAAAGCTTGAGCCGTGGGAATACTTAACAGGGCATCAAGCTAAGTTCTATCAATGGCTAAAGCATAACCTCGTACAACATGGATTCTTCTTTCCATACGCGCAAGATAAAGGCGGTGTTGCTCCTGAGCAATGGCATATTAGCCACCGTGCGATTTCAACCCAGTGCCAACAACAACTAACCCTAGATACCCTCAGACAACAGCTCATGTTGTCTCCAGTTTTGGGACAAGAAACGGTACTTCTGCACCTAGAAAAGATCTACAATCAATATATTACTAACATCAGTGGAGTGGAATGATGGACTTACTCACAAACCCTTGGGTTATCATCGCCATCGTATTATCTGTGATTGTCGGTAATATCATGGCGCTGAAATACACCGCCAATATGAAATTTGGCCAAATGAAAAAAAAGCAGCCACCTTCAAGCGAAGATGACCAAACCGACGACAAAAATGCTCAGTAGCTCGCTTGGCTTTTAACTGCTCACGCTAATTGCAGTGTTTTGCGAGATCAAAAAGACCCGCTTTATTTTGCGGGTCTTTGCTATTTGGTCATGTTTATTCTAATCAATCGTTACTTGAGATGATCCCAAGATAGATTAGAGACAATTCGGCACTCATCGCACTTAAAGTGGAAGATGTCATGCAAAGGCTCGTCCAACAACCACTCGCCACCACATTTGGGGCACGGTCTTGCTTGTTCATCCGCTAAGCTCTTACCGCCAACTCGATACTGATAATAATAAGTTGGAATTTTAGTGATGTACTCAATGCGGCCACGTAAATCCCAACCTCGGCGGAACAACACACTATCTGCATCACAAATCTCATGCAGCGCAGCGTGTTCAGCTCGGCAGCCGCCTGCCATCTGAATTTCATCACAGGCTTGCCATTCCGTTTGCCATTTCACCACGGCTTTATGATCGCCATTAAGCGTTGGCGGGTTGCGATACAGTGGAATCGGCAGTAAGGATTCACCACTACGCAATGGTGAACAAGTGTGTACATAGGTAGTGTAAAGTACTTGCCAGCTTGGCTGCTCTTCTTCCGCCGCTTGCTCTGAGTTTAAATCGCGGCCGAGTAATCGCACTTTTGGTGCCAGAAGTGAGGCATCCGCTAAGCGATTTAGGCATACCTTCACAAAATCAGAATGGTAGTTTGGATGCAAACTGTCTTGCTCTGGGCATACGGCTCGCACATAAAACTCACCGTCACCCATGATGATCGGGAACTCTCGCCCAAGCACTTGGCCGTTGTAACGAAGCGCATCCATTAAGCCATTGATGGCCTTATCGACCGCTGAAACTGTGGTGTTATCAAAACATTCAAATTGCAATTCAACAACGTACACAATTACACCACTGGTTCTAGGTTAGTAAGAAACTCTGCAACATTCTCAGCCAGCACATCACGCTTATCTGTACCTAAGCGCTCAAGAACGACATTACCGGTAATATTACAAATTGAAATCACATCTAGCTCGGCATCGGTCGCACCAATAAATACCGTTGGCTTGAGTTTTAGGCGGCGCTGAGTCACGAGATGGCCAAGAATGTTCTCTTGTAGACGAACAAAGTCATCGTCACTCCACACTTGCAGCAAATCCAGCTCATTACCGTTCCATGTTGCACTCATGTCTGCACTGTATTGAGAACCATAAAAAGCTTTAATGTCATCATGTAGCGTTAGCTCAATGCCTTGCTCGACATTAGAGAAGTCTGCTTGTTGCTCTCTAGCAAATGCTTTCCATTCCACACCATCAGCACGCTTTTGTTCAACACAAGGCGAAACAAGGTCGGCAAGCTCTTCACTCAAAGGCAGTGTGCCATGAGCTTCTTGATAAGCTTGTTGGTACTTTTCACTAAAAGCAGTTAGCGCTTGCTGGACATGGTCAGCCATTCGATTCTCCAATCGTTGTAATTCAGGACATTCGCTCAATCTGTTTCGCCATGAGTTAATGACACTCAGGTCGAGATTGCGTAAAATTCTCGGTATTCTAATCCAAATTACTACAAATAATGAGCAAATATTCTGACGCAAAAGAATTGGCCGGCCTGACGCTTGGTCAAAAAACGGAATACTCGAACCAATACGACCCTAGCCTACTTCAACCAGTACCGCGTAGCTTGAATCGTGACGACCTAAACCTAGGTGACTCGCTGCCATTTAAAGGCTGCGATGTTTGGACAATGTACGAACTGTCATGGCTAAACAACAAAGGCTTACCACAAGTTGCTGTGGGTGAGGTTTCTATCCCTGCGACCAGTGCAAACCTGATTGAGTCTAAGTCATTCAAACTTTACCTAAACAGCTACAATCAAACTCGCTTTGCTAGCTGGGAAGATGTAGAAAGCTCACTAACGAAAGACCTATCTCAATGCGCGGGTGAAGCAGTTGAAGTCACTATCCGCCCTGTGACGGATTACACCGATACGCTGGTTGTTACCATGCAAGGTGACTGCATCGATGAGCAAGATATTGAAATTACTAGCTATGACTTCGACGACACTCTGCTGCAAGGTGCAACGTTAGATAACGAGGTAGAAGAAGCGCTTCACAGCCACCTACTGAAATCAAACTGCCTTATCACCAACCAACCGGATTGGGGCAGCGTCGAGATTCAATATCAAGGTAAACAAATCGATCGTGAAGCTCTGCTTCGCTACATTATTTCATTCCGTGAGCACAACGAGTTTCATGAGCAATGTGTAGAGCGCATTTTTACTGATATTATGAAATACTGTCAGCCTGAAAAGTTGACGGTTTACGCTCGTTATACTCGTCGCGGTGGCTTAGATATTAACCCATTCCGCTCAACCGAGTTTACTCAACCAAATCACAATCAACGCATGGCTCGTCAGTAAGGAAAAATATTAGGATGCGAAATCTGCGCTGGGAGCGTTGGCTCTGTTTATTTGCTTTAGTATTGTCTGGAAACCTTTGGGCGTCCGCAATCTATACCTCGCCAACACTTAACGAAGCCAATAGCTTAGTCGACATCGTACCTAAGAAGTCCCGTCGTCTAGCGATGGATTATCTTGCCCAGCGTAAACTCACTGAAACGACCGAAAAGAGCCCTTCTTCCATTTCTCGTGATGAAGCGGATAACCGCACCCGCACGCCGGGTGCAACGATTGATGCGTTAAAGATTCTTGCAGACGCCGAGTTTAATTTGGGTAATCCCCTACTAGCGTTGAAGCATCTTGCTGAAGCTCGTGCGCTGACCGAAGCCTACCAATTGCCTTATTTAGGGTTGGATGTGCAACTGCACCAGATCCGATTAGAATGGAAACACACTGGTAATGCCATTAAAGCGCGCGAACAATTGCACAAGGTCGATGAGCAATATAAGAATATCAAAAACCCTGAGCAGCTAGCCAAAGGGCTGCGCTACCAACTGTCGATGCTAAAAGCTGAAATCGCCTCAAAAGAAGGTGAATTTGATATTGCCAACAACCTATTTGCTGAGCTCAAGCCTTATGTCGACAAACAGAAATCGGCGTATACCTTTATTACCTACCACACAACAGTAGGTAAACACTTACTTGCGCACAAGAAGTACAACCGCGCACTGTCGGAGTTCTTAATCAGCTACTGGAAAGCGATTGAAGAAGACTCGGGCGCACTGCTTGCGCAAACCAACCATCTACTCGGTGAGCTGTTCTACAACCGCCGTGTATTGGATAAAGCGAACGAGCACTTATCGCAGGCCGCCGATTTTTACGACAATTATGAAAACTCGCCGCTGCTGCCACCTATCTTAAAACTGATGGGCGATATCTATTACCATCAAGGCAAGTACAACTTAGCGCTGGTTCATTACTTCAATGCAATGGACCATGAGCGAATGCAAAACAACATCACCAACGTGATCGACATTCGTATCTCACTGGCCGCGACCTACTTAAAACTCGTCAACTTCCCATTGACCGAGCAATACCTCGATAAAGCTCAAGATCTACTGCAATACGTTGATGAGCCAAAACTCCAAGCCTACGCATATTTATTGGAAGCAGGCTTAGCTTCTCACCAACGTGAGGCAGATGAAGTATTAGAGCGCTCCTATCAAGCACTCAAAATCGCTAATCAGCTACACGATATTTCAATCCAGAAAAGCGCTTATCAGCTGATCCATCGCGGTTATACACTGAAAAAAGAGTACAAGCAGGCACTGGAATATCTACGCCAGTACAACGCGCTGTCTAACATTGAGCAGCAGCAACTTGACTTGATTAGTGAGGATGCCTTCCGTCAGCAAAAAGAATTTGTCGAGCAGACGCTGCATTTAGTTGGGCAAAAAGAAGAGCTCGTACAAACCAAATCGGAATACCGCAAATTCCAAAAGATCTCCTTTGCCATGTTTGTCAGCAGCTTGGTACTGCTTATCTTTGCGCTACGCCGTGGTCATATCATGCGTGTGCAAAATGAAGAGATAGACAAGCTCAACCAAAACCTATTTACCCACTCTCGCTCTGGCCTACGTAATCTACGTATGTTAAACGCTAAATTGCCTGCTTCACTAGAAGCCACAAACGGCCAATTTGAAAAATGGCACGTGGGTGAACTAATTCATGAGCCACTCAATGATCGCCTACGTTTCGTGATGATTGACGTGCCTTTCCTACGCAATCTGCACATGCAGCATGGGTACAGTGAAGGTTTAAAACTCGAAAAAGAGTTTGGCGAATACCTCAAAGAAAAGATCACCTCTCCTGCGCGTGTTTATCACTTTTCCGACGCTAACTTGCTCTATATTGAGCCAAATAGCGACCGAGATAACGACCCGCAAGCGCTGGTGGATAAACTGCAACAATGGATCATTGACTTCAAACCGCGTCAACAACTCAATCGAGTGATTCGCGTTGGCATGGTCGATTACCCATTCCTACCTCGTGCGTATACCGCACTAAACGACAAACAGCTGCTCGATATTCTGCTTATGGCCACAGGCACAGCACGTACTTTAAGCTTGAAAGAATCCAGCAGCCAGTGGGTCTACTTAAAAGCTATCGACAACGCGCCAGCGGCAAGTCTCGCGACAGGCAATGTGCGCAAAGCATGCAAACACGCCATAAGCCAAGGTCTAATAAAAGTGCATTCTTCGTACAATAATGAGGACAGCATCAAAAAACTATTAAAAGATGTCTAAAAGCCAACCATAAGTGCAAGACAAGCCGTGACGAACTTTTATTATTTGATATTATCAATAAATTAATTAATAGGATCTATTTAGATCCAGTAGTAATAAAGTTTAGATTTACATGGGCGTTCTCGAACAAGATATTCAGTCTCAGCTACACACTCTGAAATCTCAATTGGAACAAGTTCGATTGACACAAAGGGATACCTCTTTCAAATTTAAACGAGAGCAGCAGGTATTACAGCGCATTGTAAATTCATTAAGCGATGCGTGTATAAGTGAAGATCCTAAGCTTCAACTTGGGTTGATAGAGTTGAAGCAAGCCATTGAGCAACAGAAAGACATTAGCACGCTAATTCCTAAATTAGCGATACTAGAAAAACAACTAAAACAACACACGTTGGCGATGAATAAAAAAAATCAACAGCTTGATTCTCAAGTCAAACATGCTGGTGAAACGCTACTTCGAGTGGTGGGCATCCCCTCGAAAGTAAAACGTGATCTTCGTGATTTGTTAAGCTTTTGTGCCGCGCAAGAAATTCCTGTTAGTGAACAAGCGATCAAGCTTCTGGCTATTTATCAGCGCTCGCTAAAAATTCTTACTGCAAATTCAGAACAGAATGGTTCTGCGCTAGCTAGTGAAAGTGACAAAGAATTACTACAAAAGCTAAATGAAGAACTGCAAAACCTAATCACCGAGCTGGATTTCAATGGTGAGTCTGGTGAGTTGCTCAACGACATTCGATCAAAACTCCTAATTGGCCTTAATACCCAAGCATTATTAGAAGATACGCTTCAAGTTCTTAAGTTAGTTATTCAAGGTACGCATTTCGAGCGAAAAACCTCACAACAATTTTTGGCTCAAGTTAATGAGTCACTTTCCAAGTCTATTAAGAGTTCTGCGCAAGTTTCCGACCAAAGCCTAAGCTACTTTGAACAACGTAAAGAGCACGGTATTGAGCTCAATACCCTCGTCACTGACACGAAAAGTGCGCTCACCCAATCTCAAAGCATTGAAGAGGCGAAACAAAACCTCACACCAATGCTAGAACAGCTTTCTTCTTTAACCGAGCGTCTTAACCACGCAGAGCAAAGAGAAAAAGCCTTACTTGAGCGCATGACATACAACCAAGGTCAGCTAGAGTCACTGTTTGAGTCTACGCAAGAGTATCGCCGCCGCTTAGATGATCAAGCTGAGCGCCTGCTGCAAGACCCTCTCACTCGTGTGCTTAATCGCTCTGCGTTTAGTGAAAAAATGGAGCTGGAATACCGTCGTTGGATTCGAGCTCAGCACAACTTGCGCGTTGTTCAGTTTGATATCGATAATTTTAAACATGTCAACGACAGCTTTGGTTATACCGCAGGTGATAAAGCCTTAAAGATTATCGCGCGCAGCATTAAAGCTGAGCTGAGTGAAAATGATACTCTCGCCCGCTTTGCCGGTGAGGAATTCATTGTTCTGCTGCCTGAGCGTGCTGACCCGGAATGCCATGAACTGATCAAAGCGGTTCAGACTCAAGTTGCCAAGCTACCCTTTAAGTTCCGCGACCAGCAACTTGCTATCACCTTAACGGCGGCTAGTGTCAGCTTTAAGGACTCTGATACTCCCGAAGAGATATTAGAAGGCCTGCGAGCCATGTTGAAAGAAGGCAAGAAGGTTGGGCCAAACCAACTGATTTGGAAATAAAAGCCATTTAAAAGCCGCTTAGTGAAAACTGAGCGGCTTTTTTGATCGTACTAAGAGATAAACCGTGATAGATCTAGTTATATCAGATAGTTAGTCTGTTATGTCACGCAAACAGTGCTAAGCTAAAAGAACGCATTAAAGTTGCTCGTAACCCGTATTGATTGAGCAATAAGAATCAAGGAGGTCTTGATGATCACTCATATCAGTCCTGCAGGCAGTATGGATCTGCTTTCTCAACTTGAAGTTGAGCGTCTTAAAAAAACCGCATCTAGCGATCTCTATCAGCTCTACCGTAACTGTACGTTGGCGGTGTTAAATTCTGGCAGCCACACAGACAACTCAAAAGAGCTGCTTGATAAGCACAAATCGTTTGATGTGAATGTGCTACGTCGTGAACGCGGGATCAAACTCGAACTCAACAACCCGCCTGAACACGCTTTCGTTGATGGGCAGATTATCAAAGGTATTCAAGAACACTTGTTCTCTGTGCTGCGCGATATTGTCTACGTTAATATGCACTTAGCGGATAACCAACGCCTTAATCTTACTAATGCCACTCACATTACTAACCTCGTGTTTGGTATTTTACGCAATGCTGGCGCTTTAACGCCGGGCATCGACCCTAATCTTGTGGTGTGTTGGGGCGGCCACTCAATCAATCCAATTGAATACCAATACACTCGTGAAGTTGGGCATGAGCTTGGCCTACGCGAGCTTAACATCTGTACCGGTTGTGGCCCGGGCGCAATGGAAGGCCCTATGAAGGGAGCGGCTATTGGCCATGCTAAGCAACGTTATACCGAGCAGCGCTACCTTGGCCTGACTGAGCCATCCATCATCGCGGCCGAGCCACCAAATCCAATCGTAAATGAACTGGTTATCATGCCAGACATTGAGAAACGTCTGGAAGCGTTTGTTCGTATGGCGCATGGCATTGTGATCTTCCCAGGCGGCCCAGGTACGGCAGAAGAGCTACTCTACATTCTGGGTATTATGATGCACCCAGAAAACGCAGACCAACCTCTACCTATCGTGCTGACAGGGCCAAAAGAGAGTGAGGCTTACTTCCGCTCAATTGATAAATTCATTGGCGATACCTTGGGCGAAGATGCTCAAAAACATTATCAAATCGTGGTGGATGACCCAGCAAAAGTGGCTCGCATCATTAAAGGTAAGATGGAAGATGTACGCCTACAACGCAAAGAAACCGGTGATGCATACAGCTTTAACTGGTCACTGAAAATTGAACCTGAGTTCCAACTGCCGTTTGAGCCTACCCATGAAAACATGGCCAGCCTCGACCTACACCTTAACCAACGCCCAGAAAACTTGGCAGCGGCATTACGCCAAGCCTTCTCTGGTATTGTGGCAGGTAACGTTAAAGCAGAAGGCATCAAAGAGATCGAGCGACGAGGCCCATTCCAATTAGATGGCGATGCCGATCTAATGAAGAAGATGGACAAACTGCTGAAAGACTTTGTAGAGCAAGACCGCATGAAGCTACCGGGTGGTACTGCCTACGTGCCTTGTTATCAAATCGCGGGCAGCGATTAGCCATCTCCACAGCAGTGCTGGTAATTCAGCACTCATCAATTACAATAAGGGCCTGTTGGCCCTTATATTTTATCCAGTTATGTCTATTCATCTTGTCATTATCGATGCACTAAATCTCATTCGCCGAGTTCATTCTGCTCAGCCAGATCCTGCTGATATTGCAAGAACCATAGAGACCACCAGCCGCACATTAAATCGCATTATTAATGAAGCGCAGCCAACCCACATCATTGCAGTCTTTGATCATCACCTACAAGAGCGAGGCTGGCGTGCAGAGGTACTGCCAGAATACAAACAAAACCGTAAACCTATGCCTGAGCCTCTAATGCAAGGCTTAGAGTCCATACAAGACGCTTGGTGGAAGCTAGGGATTGATTCACTGCTTTCAGAAGGTGATGAAGCGGATGACTTGGTGGCTACACTGGCAATGAAAGTAGCAAGCCATAACGAGAAGGTAACCATCATCTCAACGGATAAAGGCTACTGCCAACTGCTCTCACCGACTTTGCAAATCCGCGATTACTTTCAGCATCGCTGGTTGGATGAACCTTTTATTGAAAAAGAATTTGGGGTGAAACCTACTCAACTTGCGGATTACTGGGGATTAGCGGGAGTTAGCTCTAGCCAAGTACCGGGCGTTCCGGGCGTAGGGCCAAAAGCTGCTAAAGAAATTCTCACTCAATATGGCGATATTGAACAAGCCTATAGCGCAGAAGAACTACCAGCAAAATATCGTAAAAAACTGGATGAGCACATTGAATCTGCGCGACGCTGCAAACAGATATCGGCACTAAAAACTGATATTGAACTGGGCTTCAATCTACAAGATTTACGCTATAACGGCCCTAACGAAAGTTAACTAAAACACATTAAAAAGGCTTCCAATTGGAAGCCTTTACTCTTATTAGTCTCTCACCAAGCTTAGTGAGGAGAGATGTTCGACAAGCACTGAACGTGCACCGTGATCTCTTCACGGTCATGGTATAGATGCTTAGCTTGTAGCTTAAACTTCACGCCATTTTCTTTTAGGAAGATTTTCAGGTTCTCGATATCTTCCAATACTTCGTCGTAACGGCCTTTCATTGGTAGCTTTAGGTTAAAGATCGCTTCTTTCGCCCAACCACTGATGATCCACTCACCCATCAACTGTGCTACGCGTGATGGCTTCTCAATCATGTCACACACAAGCCAAGTAACGTTTTTACGCATCGGCTCAAACTTAAAGCCATCTTCTTGGTGGTGTTTAACTTGGCCGGTATCCATCAAGCTTTGCGCCATCATACCGTTGTCCACCGAGTGAACGAACATCGAACGCTTAACCAATTGGTATGTCCAACCGCCCGGACAAGCACCTAAGTCTACGCCCCACATACCAGCTGCTAGGCGCTCATCCCACTCTTCGCGTGGAATAAATACGTGGAATGCTTCTTCTAGCTTCAATGTCGAGCGACTTGGCGCGTCCGCAGGGAACTTAAGACGTGGAATACCCATGAAGAACTGTGAGTTATTGTTCACCAACGAGTAACCAATAAAGCAGTGGCCTGACTCCACAAAGCAAATGTGTAACACCGGCTTCTTCGGGTTGTCTTTGTTAAGTAAAATACCTTTACCGCGCAATGCTTGACGCATTGGTACAGTGAACTTACGGCAGAACTTCAGTAGCTCTTTCGCTTCATTAGTGTCTGGCGTTTCGATGCGTAGATCGCCACAACGAGGCAACTCTTCAACGTCACTCAGTTGTTGCAGAATCGGAGAAATACGGTCTTCGCGAGGTAAGTCAGTAAACTCAACAGCCACTGCGAAAATCTGACGTGCAAAAATCAAAGATTTGAAATCTAACCCTTTGACCAGTTTGGCTGCATCACCTTCTTGGTAACACTCAAACAACACGTAACCAGAGTTTTTCTTAACGCGAGGGAAACCATATACTTCCAGTGCCGTTGCACGATCTTGAATTTCACCCGCGCACTCTTTTTCAAAGCCAGAACGGCAATAGAGCATTAACTGTTTCACTTACTCACCTCATTAACTTGTGACGCTTCAATTTTCAACGCAGCAATAACGAACAACACCCAACCTAGCATAAAGGTTAGCCCACCCAATGGAGTTATCGGCCCAAACCATTTGATTCCGGTTAAGGCAAGGGCGTAAAGGCTGCCGCTAAAACAAAAGATGCCGATGATAAAGCAAATCGCTGCGAGTCTAAAATACTTTTGCGCTTTTGCGCCGATATTCAGTAATAACAGCGCGCCACAAAGTAAAATCGCCATCGCATGTATGAATTGGTACTCTACTCCGGTTGAAAACACCTCAAGCAAATAAGGCGATAGCACCTTCTTAAGGCCATGTGCGGCAAAAGCACCTAGTCCAACACCAATACCAGAAAACAGCGCGCCTACAACGAATAGTGGCTTAGCTTGCATCGTAAACCTCCAAGATAAATTGGCTCAATCGCCCCACCACAAGATCGATATTGCCTTGCTCAGTAAATCCAGAGCGCTTACGTGGTTTAAAGCTATGATCGCCATCAGGCAAGAAGTAGGCCGTCACCTTATCTGACAAGGTAAACTCAGCAAACTCTTCCTGTTTACCAAACGTATCACGCTCACCTTGCAGAATGAGACAGGGCTTAACCATCTCTGCTAAGTGCTCACCTTTGAACTTTTCAGGCTTACCCGGGGGATGAAATGGAAAGCCTAAGCAAGCAACTCCTGCTACATGTTGATGCTCAGACAATAAACTGGCCATTCGACCACCCATCGATTTACCGCCAATCACAATTGGCTTACCTTGGGCATGCTCGGCAATGATGGCTTCATAAGCCTCAAGCAGTTTAGGCGCGCGATCAGGCGGTCGACGTTTGCCATCTTCAGCGCGCTTCACCATATACGGAAAGTTAAAGCGCACCACACAAATGCCTTTCGCCGCTAACCCTTTAGCCACTTGCGCCATGAAGTCATGCTCCATGTCTGCGCCTGCGCCATGAGCAAAAATGAATAGTGGCTGTCCTAACTCGCCATCAACAAGGACATTACTCATCTTCTAACAGCTCCTCTTGCTCACTTTGCGCTTTGGCTAGCATCCAGTCTCGGAACGTGGCAATACGTCCCATGTCTGCTTGCTTGTCGTGACAAACGACATAGAAGGCATTCTTAGAAACCAGTACTTCATCAAATGGTGCAATCAATCGACCGGCTTCTAGTTCTGGCTGTGCCAATACGTTGTTACCTAACGCCACACCTTGGCCATGCGCCGCTGCCTGTAAAACCATGGTTGAGTGACTGAAGATTGGGCCGTGATTTACATTCACCCCTTCAATACCATGAAACTTCGCGAAGTGTTTCCAATCTTTACGCGAGGTGTCATGCAGCAAAGTGTGATTCTTAAGATCACTTAGCTGTTCTAATGGTTTTGTGCCGAGCAACAAGGACGGCGAACAGAGCGGGATAAGAAATTCTTGGTAGAGTTTATCCGCACGCAAGCCCGGCCAATTTCCTCGGCCATAGTAAATAGCAACGTCAACATCATCGGTCAACGAGCCTTCATCCAGATCAACTGCTTTAATCCGAACATCGATATCAGGCTCTTGTTGATTAAAGTCAGCCAAACGTGGAACCAACCACTGAATAGCGAAACTTGGCGGTAAGCTGATGGTCAATGCGCCCTTCTCACTGCGCTCTAGCACCTTATCGGTCGCCTCAGCCAGTGAGGTAAAAATATCTTTAATATCGAGGAAGTAACTTTGACCTTCTTCGGTCAACAGCAAAGAGCGGTTGCGACGGCGGAAAAGTTTCAAACCAAGAAACTCTTCTAAGGCTTTGATTTGATGGCTAACTGCGGCCTGCGTCACAAATAACTCTTCTGCTGCACGAGTAAAACTTAGGTGGCGAGCAGCGGCTTCAAAGACCTTAAGCGAGTTGAGAGGTGGTAATCGTCTAGACATAGGGACACTCAATATATTGGATTAGTTTTTTTTATCTGAAACATTATAAAATGTCCATTGCCTGACGACCAGAGAAATTCTATATTTCATCCCGCAACGCAAGCCTGAACGGCTTGATTTCTTTTTGAAATCAATTGGCTTGATGTTGCGATGTTGTGTTTGCAAACTCGTATTTCGAGTTAGGTAGATTTTCTACCACGGTTTTGTTTCACTAATCCCAGAAACAAAACATATACTTCCTGTATTTATTTTGACCTGTCTGTCAAATTTTTTAGCACCGCCTTTATGGCGGTGTATTTTTATCTAGCGAATTCTCCCTTTTCTCGATTGCTCATTACTCGAATTTTCCTATTCAGCAGGCAAATAAAAAGCGCAAACCGCGTGAACGATTTGCGCTTATGTTTCAGCTTCTATCAGCGCCTCTCTAAAGGCACTCATCTAAAACTCTATGGGCGATATACTTTAACGTTGTTAAAGCCTTGCTCTTGCAAGTAGAGCGCCTGTAGACGACTCATTACACCACGCTCACAGTAAAGAAGGTAAGTCTTGCTTTGGTCAAGATCTCCAAACTGCGTGCCTAGCTTGTAGAACGGTAGGTGTTTTACTTCCACGCCTTCGATTTCTAGTGGATTTTCGTCTTCTTCATCTGGGCTACGAATATCCAATACGATCGCGTGCTCTTCAACCGCTTGAACCTGCTCTACTTCTGGAGCCGCTTGCTCAGACTCTTTCGCGATATCACGAATGTCCATTTGGCGAGCTTCACGTACAACCTGCTCGAGAATGTCAAAGTTGAATTTCTCTTCTTCTGCTTCCAGTTTCGCTTTAACCGCTTTCACTGTTGGCTTCTTAGAGATAACGCCACAGTACTCAGGCATTGTCTTAGCAAAGTCTTCAGTACCAATGTCACGCGCTAGGTTAATGATGTCTTCTTTATCCCAGTTGATAAGTGGACGTAGGATAAGAGAATCTGTCACACCATCAATATGACGCAGGTTAGTTAGCGTCTGGCTAGATACCTGACCTAGAGCTTCACCTGTCACAAGCGCTTGGATACCAAACTTCTCAGCGATCATGCCTGCTGCACGCATAAACATACGCTTAAGCACAACGCCCATTTGGCCGTCATCCACTTTCTCTAGGATTTCTGCCACTACTGGTTCGAAATCAACTGAGATGAAACGTACTTTTGCTGAAGAGCCGTACTTGTTCCATAGGTAGTGAGACACTTGCTTAACACCAATCTCGTGCGCAGGGCCACCAAGATTGAAGAAACAGTAATGTACTTTTGAGCCACGTTTGATGTGTAGGTAACTTGAAACACCTGAGTCAAAACCACCTGAAATTAGGCTTAATACATCTTCTTGAGTACCTAGAGGGAAACCACCTAGACCTTTGTGACGTGCAATCACTTGGTTTAGCTTCTCGTTCGCGACTTCAACTTTGATGGTTACATCTGGGTTGTGCAGTTTTACGCGTGCGCTCTCAACCGCTTGGTTTAGACCACCACCAACGTAACGCTCTAGCTCAATAGAGGTAAAGTCATGCTTACCACGACGCTTCGCACGTACCACAAACGTTTTGTTCTCGATATTCGCACGGTTTAGGTCAAGCACTTGCTCGTAAATGTCGTGCAGGTCAGTAAACTCTGACTGCTTCACTTCAAGCACATGGTGGATACCCGGAGTGCGAGTGAGTACTTCTAGTGTTTCTTTGTAGTAGTCAAACGACTCCGACGTCACCTCAATGTGGTCACGACGGTTGAATACTGCAACAGACTCAGTGCGACTCTTGATGATGTTGCGAATGTTGCACTCAAGAATCTTAGTGAAGCGCTTACGCACCGATTCACTTTTTACGAAAATTTCTGGATGGGGCTTTACAATAAATTTCATACTTCACTTCACTGGTTAACAGTTGTCGCAATCATTACCTCTTAAGCATATACGTTATACGTAGAATACGCAGAGGTCGTTAAGGGCGCGGATTATACATCAAGGAAAGGCCATAAAAAAGACGGGCATTAAGCCCGCCTGGTTTTATTTATTGTACCGTTGGTACTTCTTCACTGTAGAGAGGTTCACCTTGCATGATACTTATCTCTACGCGTCGGTTTCTCGAACGCTGTGACTCGGTATCATTCGGCCCTAGCGGCTCGGTATCAGCCATACCACGTACACGTAAACGTTGATGAGAGAAGCCACGAACTTTTTCCATCTCTTGCGCGACAGAGACCGCACGCTGAGCAGAGAGGTCCCAATTTGAACGATACAGTTCAGAGTCAATGCGCTGGTTATCTGTATGGCCTGATACTCGTACGATACCCGGCACATCTTTTACCAACTCAGCCACTTGGCGAACCAATGGGCGGAATTTAGGTTGTAAAAATGCTGAACCTGCTGGGAATGCGCCCTTCTCACGAATTCGAATCACAATCTGTTGGCCAAGATTTTCAACTTCAATTGCGCCTTGATCGATTTCACGCTGCAGCGCTTTCTTAATCGCTTCCATCAAGGTCTCAAGCTCTTGAGAGGCTTCGGCAGATTGCTGCTGCTCTTTATCTGAATCCGAGTTTTGGTTGTTCTTAGTTGAGGTTTCTGGCGATTGGCCACCTGTCAATTTACCTTGGTCACGCTGCGTACCACCAGCGCGGTCAGATTCACCTTCGTGAAACTCCAACGTCTGCTGAGTGATGTCAATGGTCTGCTGCATGATGACATCAATCGGTGTTGGCTCTGGGCGACCAGGGCGGAACTCTTGCGCGATGATACTGGTGCCTTTAGGAATGTCTTTCACTTCCAATCGGTTTTGCACACCGAAAGCAAATTTCATTGAACCGGCAATTTGTTTGAACTTCAGTACGTCCATTTCAGAGAAAGATAACAGCAGTACGAAGAAACACATCAACAGTGACATCAAGTCAGCAAATGTATTCATCCACGCGGGGGCACCAGGTGGCGGACATTTACACTTTTCTTCATCCATACCGTTCCCTTACTCGTTGTCTACGTCTAAGGTACGTTTACCTTCGTTGAGGTAGTTTTTCAGGTAACTATCGATTACACGAGGGTTTTGACCATCTTGAATGGCAAGTACGCCGTCCATAATTAGGCGACGATTAAGTTTTTCTTGTTCACGACGCAGGGAAAGTTTGTCTGCAATCGGGAAGAACAACATGTTAGAAAGGATTGCACCGTAGAGCGTGGTTAAAAGTGCTACCGCCATTGCTGGGCCGATGGCTTTCGGGTCATCCATGTTTGATAGCATGGCTACCAGACCAACAAGTGTACCAATCATACCCATCGCAGGAGCAACATCACCAAATGCTTTAAATACACCCGCACCGTGCTCATGACGCTCGTCCGTCAAGGCGATATCTTTTTGTAGTGCAGAGCGCACTACATCGGCGTCATGGCCATCCACCAGCAAGTCGATGCCTTTTTGCATGAAGGTATTGGAGATTTCCATCTCTTCTAGAGCGAGGAAACCGCCTTTACGCGCCGCATCCGCCATTTCAACGATTTTAGCAATCAAGTCTTCTGGCTCATCGGTTTTAAACATGAACGCTTTGCCAGCAATCTTGGTCGCACCAAAGAATTGGCCGATGGTAAATTTCATCAGCACAACGAAGGTTGAACCACCTAGTACGATCAGAATTGACGTTACATCGACGAACATCATGATACTGCCACCCAGTACCATCGCCATGATAACGAAGGCGAAACCGCCAATCAGACCTAACAGCGTTGCTAAATCCACAAAGCACTCCTCATGCTAACCTTTTAAACTTTCTCTGGAATTATATCGGCTGTGTCTGTGAATCTTTAGCTTTTTATTGGTATCACACTCACAGTAATGCGGATTACGCCGCGAGATTTCTCATGCTTTGTTAAAAACCTGCTTGCTGAGCCATCAAATTACTTCACTTTTCTGACAAATTTGCTCGGTTAAATTTGACCATCATTAGCGGCTAAGGTAACTTTCGTGCATCTTTCCCTAAGTAGAAAAGTTATGGCGAGCAAGAAACCTGAAAATATGACCTTTGAAGCAACCATTGAAGAGCTCGATAGCATAGTAGAGAACCTTGAAAATGGTGACCTCGCTCTAGATGATGCGCTGAAAAAGTTTGAACGTGGCATTTCTTTAGCTCGTGCAGGCCAAAGTAAACTGAACGATGCTGAGCAGCGTGTTAGTATATTGTTACAAAACGATGATGACGCACCATTATCGGACTTTAATCAACAGCCTGAATAAACCAGTTAGAAGATTGCTCTATGCTTGAGGCATTAACCTCTTTCCAACAAAGAAACAATTCACAATTAGAGTCGTGGTTAGATAGCTACCCTCATCAAAACCAAACTCTGATTGAAGCGATGCGTTATGGCCTGCTGCTAGGCGGTAAGCGCGCGCGCCCATTTTTGGTCTACATTACTGGCCAAATGCTTGGCGTTTCCATCAAAGATTTAGACACTCCAGCCGCCGCTGTTGAGTGCATTCACGCCTATTCTCTGATTCATGATGACTTGCCTGCTATGGACGATGACGAACTGCGTCGCGGACAACTGACTTGTCACATAAAGTTCGATGAAGCAACCGCGATTCTAACCGGCGACGCACTGCAAACCTTAGCGTTTACTATTTTGGCCGATGGCCGTTTAAATCCAAACGCTGAAGCGCACCGTATTAGAATGGTGAAGGTATTAGCAGAAGCCTCTGGTGCGAACGGCATGTGCATGGGTCAGTCGCTTGATCTTGAAGCGGAGAATCGCTCTGTTGATTTGGCGGAACTGGAAGAAATCCATCGCAACAAAACTGGCGCGCTGATGAAAAGCGCCATTCGCCTTGGTGCTATCGCTGCCGGTGAAAAAGGCATCGCTGTTTTACCATTACTTGATAAGTACGCAGACGCGGTAGGACTTGCATTCCAAGTTCAAGATGACATTTTGGATATCATTAGCGATACCGAAACCTTAGGTAAACCGCAAGGTTCAGACCAAGAATTAAACAAAAGTACTTATCCGGCTCTGCTAGGCTTAGAAGGAGCAATCAGCAAAGCTAATAACTTGTTACAGGAAGCGCTTCAAGCATTGGAAGCGATCCCATACAATACAACACAATTAGAAGAGTTCGCCCGATACGTCGTCGAGCGCAAAAACTAACACTATAAGCGCGCATTTATATGACTCTTGATATTTCAAAGTACCCAACACTGGCATTGGCAAATACGCCCGATGAGCTGCGTAGCCTTCCTAAAGATGTGCTGCCAAAGTTGTGTGATGAGTTACGAACTTACTTACTAAACTCGGTAAGCCAATCGAGTGGACACTTGGCATCTGGCCTTGGCACGGTTGAACTCACCGTGGCGATTCACTACGTCTACAACACTCCGTTTGACCAACTCATTTGGGACGTAGGCCATCAAGCATACCCTCACAAAATTCTAACGGGTCGTCGTGAAGAGATGCCGACCATTCGCCAAAAAGACGGGTTGCACCCTTTCCCTTGGCGCGAAGAAAGCGAATACGACACCCTATCCGTTGGTCACTCTTCCACTTCTATCAGTGCTGGCCTAGGTATGGCTATCAGCGCTCAGAAAGAAGACAAGCAACGTAAAGTTGTCAGTGTGATTGGTGACGGCGCAATTACTGCAGGTATGGCGTTTGAAGCGATGAACCACGCAGGTGGCATTCACCCTGATATGTTGGTGATTCTAAACGACAACGAAATGTCGATTTCAGAAAACGTCGGCGCGCTAAATAACCACCTAGCCCAGCTTCTTTCAGGTAACTTCTACACGTCCATTCGCGAAGGTGGCAAGAAGGTTCTCTCTGGCGTTCCACCGATCAAAGAATTGGTACGCCGCACCGAAGAACATCTGAAAGGCATGGTGATTCCGGGCACTTTATTTGAAGAGCTTGGCTTTAACTACATAGGCCCTGTTGATGGTCATGACGTTATCGAGCTAGTCAAAACGCTGAAGAATATGCGTGAGCTAAAAGGCCCGCAGTTCTTACACATTATGACTAAGAAAGGTAAAGGCTACGAACCAGCGGAGAAAGATCCGATTGGTTATCATGGCGTACCTAAGTTCGACCCAAACCACTCTAGCCTGCCAAAGAGCACAAGCACTAAACCGACTTTTTCTAAAATCTTCGGTGACTTCCTGTGTGATATGGCGGCGCAAGATCCTAAGCTAATGGCCATTACACCAGCCATGCGCGAAGGATCTGGCATGGTGCGTTTCTCGAAAGAGTTCCCAGAGCAATACTTCGATGTCGCTATTGCAGAACAACACGCTGTGACTCTAGCGACAGGTATGGCTATTGCTGGCGATAATCCTATCGTTGCAATCTACTCTACCTTCCTGCAACGCGGTTACGATCAGCTAATCCACGATGTCGCTATCATGGATTTACCGGTAATGTTCGCCATTGACCGAGCGGGTTTAGTTGGTGCGGATGGTCAGACTCACCAAGGTGCGTTTGATATCAGCTTTATGCGCTGCATTCCAAACATGGTGATCATGACGCCAAGTGATGAAAACGAATGTCGCCAAATGCTTTATACAGGCCATAAACATACTGGCCCAAGTGCTGTCCGTTACCCTCGCGGCAATGGCATGGGCACACCAATTGAGCAAGAGTTTACTGCACTTGAAATTGGTAAAGGCCGCGTGGTTCGCCAAGGTGAGAAAGTCGCAATCCTAAACTTTGGTACTTTCATGCCAAATGCACTTGAAACAGCAGAAGCGCTAAACGCAACCGTTGCCGATATGCGTTTTGCTAAGCCACTAGATCATGCATTAATCAAACAGCTCGCTGATAGCCACGATGTGCTAGTCACGATTGAAGAGAATGCTATCGCTGGCGGTGCTGGCGCAGGTGTGGTTGAGTTCTTGATGCAAGAAAAGATCATGAAGCCTGTGCTTAACCTTGGCCTACCTGACCGCTTTATTGCGCAAGGTACGCAGCAAGAGCTTCATGCTGAGCTTGGGCTTGATAGCCAAGGTATTGAACAGTCAATCCGTGACTACTGCGCGAAGTAAGCACTAACCCCCATAACGACAAAAGCCCTCAAATTGAGGGCTTTTTTACATCTTCCAAATAGCTCGGTATTTTGGAATGATTCGTTAGTTTGGCATCTGCCAACCAAACTCACTACACAATGCATTCCACGTCTCATCCACTCCAGCTTTGATGGTTATATTTTGCTGAGTAAATGGATGCACAAAACTCAATGAAGAAGCATGCAATAACAAACGATGGCTATCGAAATGCTCACGGAACAATTTGTTATGCTTGCCATCACCATGAGTCGTATCACCCACAATAGGATGGCGTAGATGCGCCATATGGCGACGTAGCTGATGTTTACGGCCTGTTTGAGGGCTAAGCTCCATCAAGCAGTAGCGCGTTGTAGGGAAACGCCCCGTTGAAATAGGAATCTCCACTTTCGCCAATGGCAGATAGTCAGTTACCGCTTCTTGAGCTTGCTTTTCTTCACTAGCGAACTTATCGGCAATCTTATCCAGCTCAACTTTAAGAGCATAATCCAGTGTGCCGCCCTCTTCTATCCACCCACGTACGATTGCATGATAGGTTTTCTGCATTTCATGATTAGCAAACATGGGCATCACTTGTGAAGCCACTTCACTGGATAACGCAAAAATAAGCACACCTGAAGTCGGGCGATCTAAGCGATGCAGGGGAAACACATGCTGACCAATTTGATCGCGCAATGTCTGCATAACAAACTGCGTTTCATGTTTATCAAGCCAACTGCGATGCACCAACATACCCGCAGGCTTATTGACCGCAACAAAATACTCATCTTGGTAGACGATTTCTAACATTGTTCTTTTCCTTTAAGCCACTTGCTGGTCAATTTGAGCAATCAAGGTAATGATCTCGGCGTATCTCGCCTCTGCTTGCCAATTCTGTTCAAAGTATCCCACCATACTAAATCCAGTCGGTAGGCTTTGCCCTGCGGCTAACATGGCCTTCATACGCGGGATGAAAACCCATTGCAACCATTGCTCTGGTTTTAGTGTATCTATGGCAAAAGGTTGCTCACTGGCGAGTTGTTCAGGTGATGGCGGAACTGAATCCCAAAGTTCTGCTGCTTGTAATTGCTGCTCTAAAGCATCCAGCAAACCAAGCATCGGATTGTTTTGTTTCATGAATCTGTGTTTATCTTTGGCGATGACCTTGAAAATTGGCGATAGAATACCATTTATAAGGGAAAGAAAGTTAGGAAAAGTCTTCCCATGGATACCATTCATACCCTTACCCAATTGCTGAAAAACAGTGACTGTGATTACCAAGTCTTCGATCTTGGCCGTCGAATCAAAACCATCGCGAACGATGTATTTGCCGATGTAGAAAAAGGTCAGCAAGCGTACCCGTTCCCTCTACAACGCAAGGCGCACCTAGCTATCGCATATTGGAACGAAACCAAGCAACCGTGGATTTGGTTCCTCAAGTTCGAATTGGATGAGCGCGGGTTATTAAAGCAAGCGGACGTGGGTAACTTCATCAAGTACGTGGTCGAAGCCATGGGCACTCGCCTTAATCAAGAAATGAGCGAAGAGCAACAACAAAAGCTATCAAACAATCCTTACACCTTTAAACCCGCTGAAGACAAAATGGCGGTATTCCACAGCCAAGTACGCGCCAAGCTCGATTTACCTTGCAGCCAATACTATGAGCATGCGCAACATTACTTTAGTGGCGCTCTTGGCTGGGACAACTGGCAAACGGTTGGGTTACAAGGTATTACCGACATTTGTGCGCGACTTTCAACTGCGCAAAATGGGGTGCAAATTCGTAAAGCGATTAAACATCTGCCTAACGAACCACTCTATGCCCTACTCGGCGCGTTAGAACACACTCAACTGCCGACTAAACTGGCCGAGAGGATTGCTGAACTGGCTGAGCAACAGATTCAAAGTAACGATCCAGATCTGTTTCTAATTTCCGCCTTGATACGTGCTCTCTCTGGCGCTGAATCTGAAATCGTTAATCCTCTTCTTGATGCCATTTTACAAAGCCCGCGCCTTAGCCACCAAGAAGTGCTAATTGGTATCGCAGGCCGCTGTTGGCATCTACTGGCCGATGCAAATCGCGCAGAGCAGTTTTTACTTCGTTTAGCACAAACCGGCAACCAAGCGTTGTTTAATCAGTTATTCGCGGATTTAGTAATGCTGCCTGAGTTGCGTATGGTCATTTTACCTTTGCTGCACTCTGCACCATCGACAGAGCTTGCCGCAGCGCTGATCAAGTTGCAGCAAGCAACTAAAGTCTCAAGCAGTTAATGTATCAAGCAGTTAAAGCACAACGATAAAGGGTCTAATAATATGATTGGTGATTTGTTGGCGATTGTCGGGCTAAGCCTAGTATGCATGATCTTTTGGCAACAACGCCGCCAATCTGAACTGGCCAAAGTAGCGGTAAAACGCAAGTGCGATCAGTTAGACCTACAGCTGTTAAGTGTCGCGTTTAAAGGCCACAAAATAAAAACGCCAGACGGAGTCTGGCGTTGGCATACGGTGTATCAATTTGAGTTTTCATCGCTTGGTGATGACTACTATCAGGGCGAACTGATTATGCAGGGATTCCATGTAGTTCACTTTCAGCTTCCACCGCATCGGATGTAAACTCAAACTCAAAATAAGGGCCAAAAGCATCGTCATACTGGCGTTGCTTTTCAAAACCCAGCTTCTCTAAAATTCGAATTGAAGCTTTATGGGTCACGTTCGATGTCGCCTTCACGCGGCTTAAACGTAAATCTTTCACAGCCTTATTGAAGAATGCGCCAACGGCCTCTGAGGCATACCCTTGTCCCCAGTATGCCTTATCAAACAAATAGCCAAGCTCTGGCGTTTCATCCAAATCGCTCAAAAATATGTGCCCCATATATTCGCGCGTTCGGCTATCAAGCACGGCTCGTGAATACAACGTATGATCATTCATCAATCGATGAAAAAGCTGTTTAGCGGTCGCTACAGTATGAGGGCCATTCATCTCAGCACGATTCTTCGCACAGATGTTCAGCATTAAAAACTCGGATTGCAGCGATTCATTGTAGGGTACCAATAGCACTCTGCGGGTTACGATAGTCAAAACACTTCCTTGCTTACAACTCCGCTCGCCCACTTGTTTACAACATTTCATGGGTTAGCGTATACACGAAATCTCCCTGTACCAAAATACAGAGAGACAGAGATACCAACGAGCATAACTCTATGTTTATTGGTATTAAGCCGAATAAGTGCCCTTAGTTTTTTATATAGATGGGCAATGACGTTGTTGTGAGAATGTGTTTGATAAGAAAAGCCCCGATACGTCAGTACCGGGGCTATAGTCTTACTCGTAGCAATCCAGCCACTAAAAGGTGCTCCATGCATCTTCCTTAATAGTTACTGAATCCTTCAGTATATTCCGTCCATCGCTATCCTAGCGGTGTCCTGCAATTCCTTTGAGCTAACATTCCCCGTTAGCGCACTTCACTTGTTCCTTGAGCGGTATCCCTAGCATCGTCCTAATGCTGTCCTGCCTCATCCTAGAGGTGTCCTTCGCATCCGTTGCTCGTTAACGGCCTTGTTAACGATGGTATCCTACCCAATCCTCGCTCCGTGCTTGATTGGTAATCCTAACCAATCAACTATCTTCTTCCTGAAGATATCCACATCCTTGGTGGTTCCTGTTCCGTGTCAGTATCCTTCCGACAAGGTTTAATTTACTCCTTTCCTTATTCTGAACAATTGCCCTGGCTCACATAATAATTTGGCCCAAACGAACCAAAAACAAACAAATAACCACTATTCAGTCACTTAGACAGAATAATTGGCCATTTAGTACTGTCACTATTCTCTTTCTCTCACATTGCTTGTAAGCGATCTCTCACAAGCTAATGCCATTTTTACCATTCGCCTTATGATGAATTGCGACGTATGATGATTAGCAACGAATCCGATAAGCAAATAAAGGAGTGGTCAATGCTTACTAAGGATGTCAGCGCGGAATTAGAGGCCGTTATTACTGAGCTTCATGCCCAAGGCAAAGAACCTACCGTTGCATTAGTTAAAGCTCGTCTCTCGACCTCAGTACCTATGCCTGCGCTAATCACCGCAATTAAGAGTTGGAAAGGCAGTCATCGCATTCCTAAAGTAGAAGTGGCGGCAACAAATTCGACATCAGATGCTGAGCGAATTGCCCAACTTGAAAAGGAAGTAAGTGAGTTAAAGCAGCGCTTAACGGCTTTGGAAGCAAAACTCAGCTAACAATCAGCCAATGATGAGTAAAGCACAAACAAAAAAGGCTTGGCGCAATGCCAAGCCTTTGTCTATTTGGAGATAAAACTACCAACCAGTCACTTCACGTAGTGCTTTACCGATGTCTGCTAGTGACTTAACGGTTTTCACACCTGCTGATTCTAGCGCTGCGAATTTATCTTCCGCTGTACCTTTACCACCAGAGATGATTGCACCCGCGTGACCCATACGCTTACCCGGAGGCGCAGTTACGCCAGCAATGTAAGAAACAACAGGCTTAGTGACGCTATCTTTGATAAACGCCGCCGCTTCTTCTTCTGCCGTACCACCGATTTCACCGATCATTACGATCGCTTCGGTTTCAGGGTCTTCTTGGAACAGTTTTAGGATATCAATGAAGTTAGAACCTGGAATTGGGTCTCCACCAATACCAACACAAGTTGACTGACCAAAGCCTTCATCGGTCGTTTGCTTCACGGCTTCATAAGTCAATGTACCTGAACGTGAAACAATGCCCACTTTACCTTTCTTATGAATGTGGCCTGGCATAATACCAATCTTACACTCATCAGGCGTAATAACACCCGGACAGTTAGGACCAATCATAACGACGCCAGCTTCGTCTAGACGTACTTTAACGTCTAGTAGATCAAGCGTTGGGATTCCTTCGGTAATAGTGACGATGAGCTTAATACCTGCATCAATCGCTTCTAAGATGGCATCTTTACAGAAAGGCGCTGGAACGTAGATTACTGATGCCGTTGCACCTGTTGTTTCTACGGCTTCACGTACTGTGTTGAACACTGGCAGGCCTAGATGAGTTTGACCACCTTTACCCGGTGATACACCACCGACCATTTGTGTTCCGTAGTCAATTGCTTGCTCTGAGTGGAACGTACCTTGACCACCTGTGAAACCCTGACAGATAACTTTAGTATCTTTATTAATTAGTACTGACATTATTTGCCCTCCGCTGCTGCAACTACTTTTTGTGCTGCTTCAGTTAGCGAGTTTGCAGCAATGATATTTAGGCCGCTATCCGCTAGCTTCTGAGAGCCTAGTGGTGCGTTGTTACCTTCAAGACGTACAACAACTGGCACTTCAACACCCACTTCTTCGACTGCGCCGATAATGCCGTCAGCAATTAGGTCACAGCGAACAATACCGCCAAAGATGTTAACCAGTACCGCTTTCACATTGGAATCTGAAAGAATGATTTTGAATGCTTCAGTTACACGCTCTTTCGTCGCGCCGCCACCTACATCAAGGAAGTTGGCAGGTTGACCACCGTGCAGGTTTACGATGTCCATCGTACCCATTGCTAGGCCAGCACCGTTAACCATACAACCAATGTTGCCATCAAGAGCTACGTAGTTAAGCTCCCATTGCGCTGCATGTGCTTCACGCTCATCTTCTTGCGATGGGTCATGCATTTCACGCAGCTTTGGCTGACGGTATAGCGCGTTTGAGTCGATATTGATCTTACCGTCTAGGCATAGAAGGTTACCTTCACCCGTAATCACCAGCGGGTTAATCTCTAGCAGAGCAAGATCGTACTGAGCAAACATATTGCCAAGACCCATAAAGATCTTAACGAACTGTTTAATTTGATCGCCTTCAAGACCAAGTTTGAACGCCAATTCACGGCCTTGGTATGCTTGAGGGCCTACTAGCGGGTCAATCGCCGCTTTGTGGATAAGCTCTGGCGTTTCTTCCGCTACTTTTTCAATTTCTACGCCGCCTTCAGTAGACGCCATAAATACGATTCGACGAGTTGAACGGTCTACCACGGCACCTAGGTACAGCTCATTGGCAATATTCGACGCTTCTTCAACAAGGATTTTAGATACCGGCTGACCATTGGCATCTGTTTGGTATGTCACTAGGTTTTTACCTAGCCACTTCTGCGCGAATTCTTTAACACCATCTTTCGTATCGTGTAGCTCTACGCCACCCGCTTTACCACGTCCACCTGCGTGAACCTGACATTTAACGACTTTCTTTTCTGTGCTGATTCGACCGGCTGCTTCAAACGCTTCTTGCGGGGTATCACAAGCGTAGCCTTCTGGTACAGGCAATCCGAATTCTGCAAACAGCTGTTTGGCTTGATATTCATGCAAATTCATTTTGATAATCCGTTTGTTTTCCCTTAAGGGATTTTATTATTTCCATAACGTTGCAACTTTGGTGTTGCTTATACGTCTGTAGGGTCTTCTCAAATAAAGCCACATCACTTGGCTAAATTGAAGGCCAGACGTCGAGCTAGTCTAGCCTTGGACGCTAATAACGTCGAGTTAACAGGGGCAACTCGACGTTTTAGCGATATTAAACGTCTAATAAGAGACGTGCTGGGTCTTCTAGCAACTCTTTAATCGTTACCAAGAAGCCCACTGACTCACGACCATCAATCAAACGGTGGTCATAAGACAGCGCTAGGTACATCATCGGCAAGATTTCAACTTTGCCATCTACCGCCATTGGACGATCTTGAATCTTATGCATACCAAGAATCGCAGCTTGAGGCGGGTTGATGATTGGCGTAGACATCAGTGAGCCAAATACGCCACCGTTAGTAATGGTGAAGTTACCGCCCATTAACTCATCAACGGTCAACTTGCCATCACGACCTTTAATAGCGAGGTCCTTGATGCCTTTCTCGATATCGGCAAAGCCCAATGTGTCACAGTCTTTTAGAACTGGCGTCACAAGACCACGCGGAGTCGAAACCGCCATGCTGATGTCGAAATAGTTGTGATAAACAATATCGTCGCCATCAATTGACGCATTCACTTCTGGGTAACGTTTTAGTGCTTCAGTGACCGCTTTCACGTAGAAAGACATGAAACCTAGACGAGTATCATGACGCTCTTCGAACTGATCTTTGTATTGTTTACGCAGATCCATGATTGGCTTCATGTTCACTTCGTTAAACGTAGTCAACATTGCCGTGCTGTTTTTCGCTTCAAGCAGGCGGTTCGCTACCGTCTTACGCAGGCGCGTCATTGGTACACGTTTTTCGCTGCGAGCTGTTGCTGGCGCTTCAACTGCTGGCTCAGCTGCTTTTGGCTCTTGCTTCGCGTTAGCAAGGTGAGCGTCAACGTCTTCACGGGTAATACGACCGCCAACACCAGAACCTTTCACTTGGCTCGCTTCAAGGCCATGCTCAGCCATCAAACGACGAACAGCAGGGCTTAGCGCGTCATTGCTCTCTTCAGTTAAAGAGGCTTTGTGACGTTTGTCTGGTGATGCTTCAGTTTCTTCAGTGCTGTCAGTTGTTGGTTCACCCGCAACCGCACCTGGCTTTAACTTAGCAATCAATTGTTTTGAAAGTACTGTTGCACCTTCTTGTTCGATGATGGCTTCAAGTACGCCCGCTTCAGGAGCCGGCACTTCTAGCACAACTTTATCTGTTTCGATGTCTACCAACACCTCATCACGCTCAACCGCTTCACCCGGTTGTTTGTGCCAAGTGGCAACAGTTGCGTCAGCGACTGATTCAGGTAAGTCTGGAACCAGAATTTCAATTGTCATTTTCTATCTTCCTTATGCTTCTAGTTCTTAATTCGAGGTATTAGCGTCTGCTACATCAGAACTAATGGTCAATGCGTCTTCAATCAACGCTTTTTGTTGTTTCAAGTGAACCGACATGTAACCAACGGCTGGCGAAGCTGAGGCTGGGCGTCCTGCATACTTCAAATCAGCGCCGGCTGGAATTCCAGCTCGGAAGTTGTGTTGGCTACAGTACCAAGCGCCTTGGTTCTGAGGTTCTTCTTGACACCATACGAAGTCTTCAACGTTAGTAAACGGAGCAATAGCGGCTTTCACCTCTTCTAGAGGGAACGGGTAAAGCTGCTCAATACGAACAATCGCTACGTCGGTTTGCTCGTTGTTTCTGCGTGTTTCAAGTAGGTCGTAATAAACCTTACCAGCACAGAACACTACGCGTTTCACTTGGCTTGCGTCGAGATCATCCACTTCACCAATTGCAGCTTGGAAGTTGCCATCAGTTAAGTCTTCCAACTTAGAAGTACACAATGGATGACGCAGCAGTGACTTAGGAGACATCACAATCAGTGGACGACGCATTGGGCGAACCACCTGACGACGAATCATGTGGTAAACCTGTGCAGGGGTCGATGGCACAACAACTTGCATGTTTTGTTCAGCACAAAGCTGCAGGTAACGCTCTAGACGAGCTGATGAGTGCTCCGGCCCTTGACCTTCATAACCGTGTGGAAGCAGCATGGTTAAGCCACATAGTCGGTTCCATTTTTGCTCACCTGATGAGATGAATTGGTCAATCACCACCTGGGCACCATTGGCAAAATCACCAAATTGCGCTTCCCAAATGGTCAAGCCGCTTGGCTCTGCGGTTGCGTAGCCATATTCAAACGCCAACACCGCTTCTTCAGACAACACTGAGTCAAACACTTGGAATGGCCCTTGTTTGTCATGAATATTTGCTAGCGGGATATAGGTACTCGCGTCCGATTGGTTATGCAGTACAGAGTGACGATGGAAGAAAGTACCACGGCCAGAATCCTGACCAGAAATACGAATACGTTTACCGTCATCCACCAGCGTCGCGTAGGCCAAGGTTTCTGCCATACCCCAGTCAACATCCTTCTCGCCATTCATCATCGAGATACGGTCGTTGTAGAGTTTATTTACACGGCTTTGTAGTTTGTGGCTATCAGGGTACTGGCATAAGCGGTTGCCAAGTTCAGCCAAACGCTCACGGTCTACGGTACTGTCCCAAGCCACATCCCAATCATGGCCAATGTATGGTGACCAATCGACTGAGTGTAGAGCCATTGGGCGCCACTCTTTCACTACCACTTCACCACGATCAAGTGCATCACGGTATTCATTCACCAATTGAGTTGCAACTTCGATATCGTAGTCGCCACGCTCAATTAATACGTCTGCATAAAGCTTACGAGGCGTTGGGTGTTTTTTGATTTTCTGATACATCAGAGGCTGAGTTGCATTTGGCTCATCAGCTTCGTTGTGACCATGGCGGCGATAACATACCAAATCAATCACAACATCACGCTTAAACTCATTACGGTAATCCAAAGCAATACGAGTAACGAATGCGACTGCTTCTGGATCGTCTGAGTTAACGTGGAAAATCGGAGCCTGTACCATCTTCGCGATATCGGTACAGTACATGGTCGAGCGAGTGTCGCGAGGGTTTGAGGTAGTAAAGCCAACTTGGTTGTTCACTACAATACGAACCGTACCGCCTACTTGGAAACCACGTGCCTGAGACATGTTAAATGTTTCAGCCACAACACCTTGACCCGCAATTGCAGAGTCACCATGAATCGTAATAGGAAGAACAGTGTCGCCTTGCTTGTCGCCTAAACGGTCTTGACGAGCACGCACTGAACCAATAACCACTGGGTTAACAATCTCAAGGTGAGATGGGTTAAATGCCAACGCTAAGTGAACATCACCGCCCGGTGTTGCAAAGTCTGCCGAGAAACCTTGGTGGTATTTAACGTCACCAGTACCCCATGTTTCATCATGCTTACCAGCAAACTCGTCAAACAAATCTTGTGGTTTCTTACCCAACACGTTAACTAACATGTTTAGTCGACCACGGTGCGCCATGCCAATCACAACTTCACGCATGCCGTTTTTACCTGCATGGCGAATCAGTTCTTTGGTCATTGGGATAAGCGCATCACCACCTTCTAGCGAGAAACGTTTTGCACCTGGGAATTTTGCACCCAAGTAACGCTCTAGACCTTCTGCGGCAGTTAACTCTTCAAGAAACTCACGCTTTTCTTCAGCGGTAAACGATGGCTGACCAACTACAGACTCTAAACGCTGCTGAATCCAACGTTTTTGCTCTGTATCTGTCATGTGCATGTATTCTGCACCAATCGAACCACAGTAAGTTTTCTTCAATGCAGCGTAGATGTCTTTCAGTTGCATGGTCTCCTGACCAATAGCAAACGAACCGACATTGAACGTTTCTTCGAAGTCATCTTCAGTGAGATTGTGGAATGCGGGATCTAATTCAGCCACCGGAGGGCGGTTCCATAGACCGAGGGGATCAAGTTCTGCTGCTTCGTGACCGCGGAATCGGTACGCATTGATTAACTGAAGAACTTTTACTTGTTTAGCATCGACATCTGGGTCACTGACTTGAACGCTATAATGCTTAGTTTCTTGGGCGAGTCGACGGAAGTAATCACGGACGCGTGAGTGAGGCTGTTCAATCACCTCTTGTGAAGGCTTGGGCAAACCTTCAAAAACACGAATCCACTCCTCACTTACCAGGTCGGGATCACTTAGATACAGTTCGTAGAGGTCCTCTACGTATGTTGCATTGGCGCCAGCCAAGTGTGAAGACTCGAGCCATGCCTTCATCACGCCGTTGTGCATATTTTCCCTTAACCAGTAGTTTTCACGTTTTTATTGCGGTCTATGCCGCACTTATAAGAGCCGATGCTCACCTGAACATCGGCAATTTTATGTCTCTTTTAAACCGAACGGTTGACCAACATACTCTTAATGTGACCAATCGCTTTTGTCGGATTTAACCCTTTAGGACAAACACTTACACAATTCATGATGCCGTGGCAACGAAAAACGCTAAATGCGTCATCAAGATCTGATAATCGTTCATCTGTCGCGGTATCACGGCTATCAATTAGCCATCGATACGCCGCTAACAAACCCGCAGGGCCAATAAATTTATCTGGGTTCCACCAGAATGATGGACACGATGTTGTACAACACGCACACATAATACATTCGTACAATCCATCTAGATGAGCACGCTCATCTGGCGCTTGTAAATTCTCGCGAGACGGTGGCAGCGCACCGTCTGAAATCAAGAATGGTTTTACTTTCGCATAGTTATCGTAGAACTGTGTCATGTCAACGATAAGATCGCGAATCACAGGTAACCCAGGCAGTGGGCGAATGACGATCTGCTTACCTTGCAAAGCAGACAGTGGCGTAATACACGCCAAGCCATTCTTACCATTCATGTTCAAACCATCTGAGCCACATACCCCTTCTCGGCAAGAACGACGAAACGCAATCGTTGGATCTTGCTCTTTAAGCAGAATCAGCGCGTCTAACACCATCATGTCAGAGCCTTCATCTACCTCAAGAATGTAGTCCTTCATATAAGGTTTGTCATCGATATCCGGATTGTAGCGATACAAAGAGAAGTTCAGTTTCATCATCTTGTCCTCCTCTTAGTATGTGCGAACTTTCGGTGGGAAAGCGTCACGATGCACAGGAGTCATGTTCACATCACGCTTACTCATCTGTTCTGTTTCAGGATTGTAGATAGAGTGACATAGCCACTGCTCGTCATCACGATCCGGATAGTCAAATCGAGCGTGAGCGCCGCGACTCTCAGTACGGTAGTTTGCTGCAACCGCAGTTGAGTATGCCGTTTCCATTAAGTTATCTAGCTCTAAACACTCAATACGCTGAGTGTTGAACTCAGTAGACTTGTCAGAAAGATGCGCTTCTTTTAAGCGTTCGCGAATCACTTTAAGCTCTTCTAGACCGGTTGCCATTGCGTCACCTTCGCGGAATACCGAGAAGCTGTTTTGCATACAAGTTTGCAGGTCTTTACGGATAACCGCTGGGTCTTCACCGCTGGTGCTGTTTTCCCAGCGCATCGTGCGCGCGAGTGACTCTTCAATGTCAGATTCTGTTGCAGGGCGAGCCTCCGCTTGAGCAGCCAAGGTCTCACCAAGATGCAGACCCGTTGCGCGGCCAAATACCACTAAATCAAGCAGTGAGTTACCGCCTAGACGGTTTGCACCATGCACAGATACAGAAGCAATCTCACCACAAGCGTATAGGCCTTGCACTTCAGCCTCACTGCCGTCAGCCAATTGCTTAATGGCTTGACCAGACACTTGTGTCGGTACGCCGCCCATCATGTAGTGACAGGTTGGAATAACCGGAATCGGCTCTTTAACTGGATCAACGTGTGCAAAGGTACGTGACAGTTCACAGATACCCGGTAGACGAGATTCAAGAACATCTTTGCCCAAGTGATCCATCTTAAGCTTAATATGTGGACCCCATGGACCATCACAGCCACGGCCTTCACGAATTTCAATCATCATAGAGCGGGCAACGACATCACGACCGGCTAAGTCTTTCGCATTCGGTGCGTAACGTTCCATGAAGCGTTCGCCATCTTTATTGAGTAGATAACCACCTTCACCACGACAGCCTTCTGTTACTAGCACACCTGCGCCAGCGATACCTGTCGGGTGGAACTGCCACATTTCCATATCTTGCATTGGTACGCCCGCACGTAGCGCCATACCAACACCATCACCGGTGTTAATGTGTGCGTTAGTGGTAGAAGCGTAGATACGGCCTGCGCCGCCAGTAGCAAGAATGGTCGCTTTGGATTTGAAGTAACAGATTTCACCTGATTCCATACAAATCGCAGTACAACCCATGATCGCGCCATCTTGGTTTTTCACCATATCTAGCGCGTACCATTCTGAGAAAATCGTCGTTTTGTGCTTAACGTTTTGTTGGTAGAGCGTATGCAACAATGCGTGACCAGTACGGTCAGCTGCTGCGGCAGTACGAGCTGCCTGCTCACCACCAAACTGTTTCGATTGGCCACCAAATGGGCGCTGATAAATCGTACCATTATCGAATCGAGAAAATGGTAAGCCCATCTTCTCTAGCTCAATCACAGATTCTGGACCGTTCTTACACATGTACTCAATGGCGTTTTGGTCACCAATGTAGTCAGAACCTTTTACGGTATCGTACATGTGCCACTGCCAATCATCTTCATGGGAGTTACCTAATGCAACGGTAATGCCCCCTTGAGCAGACACAGTATGAGAACGAGTTGGAAATACTTTAGACAGCAAGGCACAAGTAAGTCCTTGCTCTGAAATTTGCAGTGCAGCACGCATGCCTGCACCACCTGCGCCGATTACTACGGCATCGAATTCACGAACTGGAATAGACACTTACGCACCCCACAAAATAAACAGACCAGAGAAGAAGTAGCCCAACAGTAGAGCTACGATACCGACTTGCAGTGCACCACGAAGCATTGAGTGCTTAATGTAATCAGTCAGAACCTGCCATAAACCAATCCATGCGTGTATCAACACGCAAGTCAGCGTCAACATAGTGAACGCTTTGGTAAAAGTTCCATCGAAAAACTGGGTCCAAGAGGCGTAAGAAATATCTGTGAACGCACAAAAGCTCACTAGATAGATCGTGTATAGAGTCATAATGATGGCTGATGCACGAATCAGTAGGAAATCGTGAACACCATTACGACCGAATGATGAAATATTTTTTACCATACTAGTACCCCCGCTAAAACAGATAATACGGCGGTTGCTCCGAACGAGACTTTAGCGCTCATTGCGCCTGTGTCTAGCTCTTCGAAATAACCCATATCCATGAGAAGGTGACGAACACCACCTACAATATGATAGGCTAGAGCAGTAAGGATGCCCCACAAGATGAAGGTAATGAACCAGCCGTCAACGATATCGACAGCTTTCATAAAACCAACAGGGGACGATAGGGATAGAGACAGTAACCACAACAATATGCCGATCGACACAAAAGTAATCACACCCGAAACACGATGTAAGATGGATGCGATAGCGGTGATCGGAAAGCGTATGGTCTGCAAATCTAAATTAACAGGTCTTGACTTTCTTTCTTTCACGGGCTTGCTCACTCAGCTCACTAGAGCATTTATAGTTATTAACGAAATTTAGTCGCAACCCCATAAAACAAAACATTTACTTAACAAAAAACACTCAAACCGGAGCGCTTAATTGTAAAATAAATGTTAACAACAACACTTAAAAGACCAGCTATTATTTCTTTCAAGCCTTGAATTTATTAGGTTTCTCCCAAATTTCACATCGCCACTATACGATTGGCAACATTCTAATACAATTAGTGTAACAATTTTTGCTACACAGAACAGATTTTTAACTTTATAGGCATAAAAAATAATAACAAGTGCACACATCAGAGGAGAAAAATTGACTTTATTAACGAACAGACGTACAAAAATGGCACACAAACATCCTGGATGGATTAAATAATAAACAAAGGAGATTGTTATGGCGGATAAGAATGCTACCCTTCATATTGAAGGTAAAGCGCCTATCGAACTGCCAATTATGGACGGAACTATTGGCCCGCAAGTAATTGACGTTCGTAAACTGGGAGCAAACGGATTTTTCACTTTTGACCCAGGTTTTCTTGCCACTGCATCTTGTGAATCCCAAATCACCTACATCGATGGAGCGAAAGGTGTACTTCTCCACCGCGGTTTTCCTATCGATCAGTTAGCAAACAATGCTGACTATTTGGAAGTCTGCTATATCCTTCTTTACGGTGAAGCCCCAACTCGTGAGCAGTACGAGCAATTTAAAACAACAGTAACTCGCCATACCATGGTGCATGAGCAAATCGCTAGCTTCTTCCACGGCTTCCGTCGTGATGCTCACCCTATGGCTGTTATGTGTGGTGTCGTTGGCGCTCTTGCGGCCTTCTACCACGATTCACTAGATATCAACAACGACTCTCACCGAGAGATCGCTGCTTATCGTCTGCTATCAAAAATGCCGACGTTGGCTGCCATGTGTTACAAGTACTCTATTGGCCAGCCTTTCATCTACCCTCGCAACGACCTTAACTACGCAGAAAACTTCCTACACATGATGTTCGCAAATCCTTGCGAAGAGTACGAAGTGAACCCGGTTGTAGCGCGTGCGATGGATAAAATCTTTACCCTTCACGCTGACCACGAGCAAAACGCATCAACGTCGACAGTGCGTTTGGCAGGTTCATCGGGTGCTAACCCATTTGCCTGTATTGCTGCGGGTATCGCATCTCTGTGGGGCCCTGCACACGGCGGCGCGAACGAAGCTTGTCTGCGCATGCTAGAAGAGATCGGTAGCGTTGATAAGATTGAAGAATACGTTGCTAAAGCGAAAGACAAAGATGACCCTTTCCGTCTAATGGGCTTTGGTCACCGTGTTTACAAAAACTATGACCCACGCGCAACGGTTATGCGCGAAGCGTGTCATGAAGTGTTGTCTGAACTGAACATCAAAGATCCACTGCTAGATGTTGCTATGGAGCTAGAACGCATCGCACTGTCTGATGAGTACTTTGTAGAGAAGAAACTGTACCCGAACGTGGACTTCTACTCAGGTATCATCCTTAAAGCGATTGGTATTCCAGTTTCTATGTTCACGGTTATCTTCGCGATGTCACGCACCATCGGTTGGATTGCACACTGGAACGAAATGCACAGTGATCCTGCAAACCGTATCGGTCGCCCTCGCCAGCTATACACAGGTGAGCAGCAGCGTACATTTAAGCCTATTCACGAACGTGAATAAGGTTTGATGGCTTAAACCGCAATGAAAAAAGGTTGACCAATGGTCAACCTTTTTTGTCTCTGCTACGCGCAGCCTATACTGGATTGTCGATATCAATAAAGGTGACATCTAACCCGTGCTGCTCAGTTAACCACTCGCCTAGTGCTTTAATACCGTAACGTTCAGTAGCATGGTGCCCTGCCGCAAAATAATGAATATCTTGTTCTCTCGCACTGTATGTTGTGCGCTCAGAAATTTCACCTGAAATGAAAGCATCCAAACTATTTTGCGCCGCGAGCTCTATATAATCTTGACCGCCGCCTGTACACCAACCAATGGTTTCAATCAGCTTGTCTGCATTCTCTGGCGCAATATGAAGTGGTGCGCGACTCAGCACGGTATCAATTCTTTTCGCTAACTCTGCGCCTGTTACAGGCTGTTTTAAGCGCCCATACATAGCAACAGACTGCGCGTGACCTTCTAAGCCACCCTCAACTTCAATATCAAGTAAACGCGCGAGCTCTGCGTTGTTGCCAAGCTCTGGGTGAATATCCAACGGTAAGTGGTAACCGATAAGATTAATATCATGTTTAATTAGACTGCGGATGCGCTTGCCTTTCATGCCGCGAATGGGCTCAGGTTCGCCTTTCCAAAAATAGCCATGATGAACTAATAACGTGTCCGCCCCTAACTCAATAGCCTTATCAATTAGAGCTTGTGATGCGGTCACCCCAGTTACGATTTTTTTAACTTCAGATTGGCCTTCCACTTGTAAGCCGTTAGGGCTGTAGTCTTTAATCAATTGCGGAGATAACTTGTCGTTTAAAATCTTTTCCAGTTGTAGATTGTTCATCTGACTTTCCAGTATGCTGACGATTAGCGCTGTTATACCAATTTCAATCATCAAAGTGAAACGAACGAGTTCGATAGCCAATGGATAATCTGCAAAAATTTGATCACTGGGTACGCTCCGCCCCTAACCTCATCGCCTCCGAAGCACCATTTAGTGACTTTTCCAGCTTTGATACCAAAGCCATCTCTCGTGATGCAAAATATCAAGGAAACTCACGGCTAGGCTTTCTCTATCAACACCTATGTAGTGAGGTATTCAAGCGTGATGCTAACTACGAAATTAAGTTAGAAGAAGTGCAGCTGTCTGAGAATGGCAGAACGCTAGGTGCCATCGATTTGATAGTCGATAACCTAACCTGCCACCAGCTAGAACACTGGGAAGTGGCGATAAAGTTTTATCTACTCAAAGACGGCATTTGGTATGGCCCTAACGCTCACGACCAGTTAGATAAAAAACTGGATAGAATGCTCAACCATCAATTAAACATGTCTTCTAGTGAGGCATTTCAACACGCCTATCCGAGCCTAGCGGTCACCAGCCAACACTTGCTGATGCAAGGAAGGTTATACACCAATCCATTTTCCAACGAGCAGATTCCCGACCAATGTCTGGGTTACCCATTAAACCCGTCTCAAATTAACGGCAATTGGTGTTACTACCATCAGGCTGTCAAGATTGGTCAATCACTGTTCCCTTTAAGTAAGCCACAATGGGCGATTGGCACAGATGATTTCTCACAGCCTATCGAACCAAGCAGTGAACGATTTATCCACGCTCAAACCGAAGATGGGCAATTTTGGTTTGTTGTACCAGACAGCTGGCCAAACAATAAAAGCTAAACCAATAAAAAAGGGCTGATGTTTTCACATCAGCCCTTTGTATATCAATTTAGATATTGTTAGAAACCTGCGTCAGCGAAGACTTGATTCACAATCTCTTGAGCTTCTTTCTCAATCAATTTCAAGTGTTCTTCGCCTTTAAAGCTTTCACAGTAGATTTTGTAGATATCTTCAGTGCCAGACGGACGCGCTGCAAACCAGCCATTTTCCGTAGTCACTTTTAGGCCACCAATCGCAGCACCATTACCTGGAGCGTGTGTTAGACGAGCAGTAATCGCGTCACCTGCTAATGTATCGGCTGATACCATCTCAGGAGAAAGCTTCTTCAACACATCTTTTTGTGGGCCATTCGCAACCGCTTGAATACGGTTGTACTTTGACTCACCATGTTTCGCCGCAAGCTCTTCATAGTATTGCTGAGGGTTCTTACCCGTCACTGCGGTAATTTCAGCCGCAAGTAGACAAAGAATGATGCCATCTTTATCAGTCGACCAAGGCGTACCATCTTTACGTAGGAAAGATGCCCCTGCGCTCTCTTCACCGCCGAAACCAAACTTACCTGAGTAGAGACCATCCACAAACCACTTAAAGCCTACAGGGACTTCACATAGCTCACGGCCAAGATCAGCGACTACGCGGTCAATCAATGCACTAGATACTAACGTTTTACCAACGGCTACATCTTTACCCCAACCTTCACGGTGGCGGTATAGGTAATCAATACATACCGCTAAGAAATGGTTCGGGTTCATAAGGCCTTTAGGCGTTACGATGCCATGGCGGTCATAATCAGGGTCATTACCAAATGCTAGGTCGTAATCGTCTTTCAGAGCAAGAAGCCCCGCCATCGCGTAAGGCGATGAACAGTCCATACGAACCACGCCATCTTTATCTAGAGACATGAACTGGAAGCTAGGATCAATTGCTTCGCTCACTAGCGTAAGGTTTAGGTTGTAAGCCTTAGCAATTTGACGCCAGTAATCGATACCACTACCACCTAATGGATCAACGCCAATCTTAAGGTTCGATTTTTGAATCGCTTCCATATCAATAACGTTCACTAAGTCATCAATATATGGCTTAACCAAATCAAGCTCTACAAACAACTCTGATGCTTTTGCTTCGGCTAAAGGAAGACGCTTAACACCTTGTAGACCCTCTGCGATCAGCACGTTGGCACGATTTTCAATCGCTTTCGTCAGTGCATCTTCTGCTGGGCCACCATGGGTAGGATTGTATTTAATACCACCATCTTGCGGAGGGTTGTGCGATGGAGTGATAACGATACCATCAGCTTTATCTTCATGCTTGAGGTTGTAAGTCAGGATAGCGTGAGAAACACCAGGTGTTGGTGTATAACCACTCTCCTCTTGCACAATCACTTTAACGCCATTAGCGATAAGTACTTCAACCACGCTTGCAAAAGCGGGCTCAGATAGTGCATGGGTGTCTTTACCGACAAACAGTGGACCTTTAACCCCTTTTTCTTCTCTTACTTCAGCAATAGCTTGCGCAATAGCCAAAATATGGTTTTCGTTAAAGGTCGACTTATCTGCAGTGCCGCGATGGCCAGACGTACCAAACGCCACATTGTGCGCAGGGTTTGCTGGATCAGGTTGCAGTAAGAAGTAATTGGAAACTAACACAGGAATATTGTGCAAATCCTGTTGCTGGGCCTTTTGTCCAGCTCGTGGGTGCATAGCCATGTTGACATCCTTTCTAAATTTAAAATACCGATAACCATCAGCAACAAGCCACAAAAATATCGGCATAAAAAAACCTCATAACTCGGAGTAAGCCAGATTATGAGGTCAGGTATTTGACGTTAGATTGAGTTAATCACTTTATCGATTAAGTCGCTAGGGAAGCTCATCCTCTCCATGAGTTGATCAACCATTTGTCTCTTGCGACTGGTGTTATTATTGGTGATAACCCAGAATGGAGAAGCAGGAATAGCTTTAGGTTTAGTCGTATTGCCATTCTCTAATAGGGTTTGCTCGTTATCTGCAAAGTAAACACGCTTACGACCTTTAACTTGAGTCGCTTCTGAGAAACTCTCAGGATCAATGCGGTGCAGAGTAGATAAAACAAGCATAAAACGATCAATGGCTTTCTTAAGGCCTGCAAACTCGTCTGAAATCAGCAAAGTTCGCATCTCTTTTACGCCATCAACTTGTACATCTTTCACGGCATCCTTGCTGACCACTACCCCTTGAGGTTGTGGGCTAGATTGCTGTGGAGTTTCTTGAAGGTTCGCATCTACCGCCAATAAACGACGTAAAATATCTGACGCGCTCTCGCCAATATGTTGGGTTTGGCTCGCGATGTAACGGTATAGATCCTCATCAACCTCAATTGTTTTCATTCGCTTTTCACAATCTCTATGTTTAAACTCTGTGACGATTATAACGAGATCTTGTCTCAGACTCTACGTTAAACCAGTCACGAATAAGATAAAATGTCACAACTGCTCAACTACAAACTAGAAGGTGAGGGTCACACCATAGTATTGATCCACGGATTATTCGGTAATCTTGATAATCTTGGCCTGTTGGCGCGAAGCCTAAAACAAGATCATCAAGTGCTGAGTATTGATCTTCGCAACCATGGTCAATCCTTTCATTCCACTAGCCATAACTATCTTGAACAAGCTCAAGATGTAGAAGCGCTGCTGGATCATTTAGCCATTCAGCGCTGTACACTGATCGGCCATTCAATGGGTGGCAAAGTTGCGATGAAGCTTGCTGAAATGATAGAGCCAAATGTTGAAAAGCTCATTGTGCTCGACATGGCGCCAGTTCATTATTCACAAAGCCGACACGACAATGTTTTCGCTGGCTTGCGTGGTGTTGACTCTGCCAAACCGACTAGCCGAAAAGATGCGCAAAACCTTCTAGCACAGCATATTGAGCTTGAAGGCGTAAGACAGTTTCTGGGGAAATCCCTTTACAATAATGGCGAGTACCTCGCCTGGCGCTTTAACGTAGAATCTCTCGGTGACAATTACTCAGAGATCCTTGGCTGGCAGTCAATCAACAAGATCGCAACCCCAACCTTATTCGTAAAAGGGGCAAACTCAGATTATTTGTTGGCCGAACATCAAAATGACATTCAGCAGCAGTTCTCAAACGCAAAAGCGCATGTTATCGCCAACACCGGACATTGGCTGCACGCAGAAAAACCCGAAGAAATGCTGCGCACCATTCGAAAGTTCTTGTCCTAGACGCGGTCTGGCAAGGCTTGCAGGAGTGCCGATTTTTATACTCTGAAGCAAAGTGAGAGACTCTCTCATTAACTTTGTTGGATAACAGTGGTATAGTTCGGCGCAAGTAAATTAGCATACAGGGATTCCATGCTTTACGACTACATGAACATGCTTGAGGCGATTGGCCTTGATTTACTTTTCGCTGCTATCTTTTTTCTGATAGGTATGGCGATAAAAGATGTTCTTAAAGCAGGTAATGTGCCCGCTTTTGGTCGTAGAATAGTATGGTTGGTTCTTTTCCTAGGGTGTGCTGGATTCATCGCGAAAGGGATAATTCAGTTAAGCTGGGAAGGGGGAGGCCTAGGCTAACCCACGCAAAGATGCTGTTAGGTAGACAATATTTAAAGGTAACGAATCTATGGCAAGTGTAGGTATCTTCTTTGGTAGTGACACAGGTAACACTGAAGCTGTTGCAAAGATGATTCAAAAAGAACTAGGTAAACAACTGGTTCACGTACAAGACATTGCAAAGAGCAGCAAAGAAGACATTGATAACTTTGATCTTCTGCTTCTAGGTATCCCTACTTGGTACTACGGTGAAGCTCAATGTGACTGGGATGACTTCTTCCCTGAACTAGAGCAAATCGACTTCTCAACTAAGCTAGTTGCTATCTTTGGTTGTGGTGACCAAGAGGACTACGCTGAGTACTTCTGTGATGCGATGGGCACAGTGCGTGATATCGTTGAAGCGAAAGGCGGTACTATCCTTGGCTACACGCCAACAGAAGGCTACGAATTCGAAGCATCGAAAGCGCTAGTAGAAGGCGACGACAGCCAATTTGTTGGCCTATGTATTGATGAAGACCGTCAACCAGAACTGACTGACGAGCGCGTGAGCAACTGGTGTAAACAGATTCACGAAGAGATGTGCCTAGCTGAGCTAGAAGACTAATCTCTTATTGAAGAAAAACCTCCCATGTGGAGGTTTTTTTATACCTGCTATTTGCCTACCGTTTGATATTTTGCCTACTCAGCGTCGGTTCTATGTTGTGGTTTTTTTCGCACGTAAAGCTTACGCTGAACTTCGGCTACTACTTGCCCTTGGCCATCTTTCACGTGTATCACAAACTCCGGAAAGCTTTTATCGCCATTGGCGGTTTGTTGATATATCTCATCTAGCTGAGCGCTACTCAACTCAAAATCAGCAAATAAATCCCCTGTCCCCGGCTTTATGAAGTTAATACTGGCTTCTTTATCCCAAACGTAATATTGCTCGCCTAAAATCCCCATCAGCATCAAGGAATAAACCGGATCAGTCACAGAAAAAATACTACCTCCGTACTGAGTTCTATTGGCGTTTTTGTTCCACCAACGCAATTTAAGTTTCATTTTTACTTGGCGAAAATCTGCACTAATCGAAACAATTTTTATTCCAGCGCCCCAAAATGGTGGCCAACTATTTAACGCAAACCTCACAATACGTGGTTTGTAAATCTTTGAAAATAAAGAACTCATGCATTTCCTTTGCAAAAAAGACTCATTACGTTAATGAATTGTAACTGGTCATACCAGAAAAGTCCGTGACAGTACACATGTTTATAAAAAAATGATTAACCCCTTGAACTTCGTGGTTTATTGTTTAGTCCACCTGCCCTATAATGGTATGAATATTGAATTCTGTTTAAATGCTGCAGATCATCAACGGGAAAGTATATGTCAGACAATAACCAAGCGCTAAAGGATGCTGGTCTTAAAGTAACACTACCAAGACTAAAAATTTTAGAAGTACTACAGCACCCTGAATGCCAACACATCAGTGCTGAAGAGCTGTATAAAAAACTGATCGACCTCGGGGAAGAGATCGGTTTAGCTACTGTGTATCGAGTATTAAACCAATTTGATGACGCAGGCATTGTGACTCGCCACCATTTCGAAGGCGGAAAATCAGTATTTGAGCTTTCAACTCAACACCACCACGATCACCTAGTTTGTCTAGATTGTGGCGAAGTTATCGAATTTTCAGACTCTGTGATTGAAGAGCGTCAGCGCCAAATCGCAGAGAAGTACAATGTGACGCTAACTAATCACAGCCTATACCTTTACGGTAAATGTGGCGACGGTACATGTAAAGACGACCCTGACGCTCACAAAGAAAACAAAGAAAAATAAATAAGATAAAAGCGCCCTATTATGGCGCTTTTTCTTTATCTGTACTTTCCAAAGTTCAGCATAAAAAAATGCCAGTCAAACGACTGGCATTTTTGTTTTAACTATTAACTACACAGTGAAACTATTTCGCTTCAATCTTAGCCCAAGTATCACGTAGGCCAACTGTGCGGTTGAAGACTAGCTTTTCAGCAGACGAGTCTTTCTTATCCGCGCAGAAGTAACCCATACGTTCAAACTGGAAGCCCTTCTCAGCTTCAGCTTGCGCTAGGCTTGGCTCAACGAAACCATTTAGCACAACGAGTGACTCAGGGTTAATCGTATCAGCAAAGTTATCCGCTGCCGCTGGGTTTGGCACAGTAAACAGGCGATCGTATAGACGAATCTCAGCAGGTAGGCCTTTATCAGCCGATACCCAGTGAATAACACCTTTTACCTTACGGCCATCAGCAGGGTTCTTACCTAGCGTGTCAGCATCATAACTACAGAAGATAGTCGTAATGTTACCTTCTGCATCTTTCTCGATACGTTCCGCTTTAATTACGTAAGCACCACGTAGACGAACTTCTTTACCTAGTACAAGGCGTTTGTACTTCTTGTTCGCTTCTTCACGGAAGTCTTCGCGCTCAATCCATACTTCACGAGTAAATGGAACTTCACGTGAACCCATTTCTGGTTTGTTTGGATGATTTGCAAGAGACAGTGTTTCAACCTGACCTTCAGCGTAGTTTTCAATTACGATCTTAACTGGATCTAGAACAGCCATTGCACGTGGTGCATTTTCGTTCAAGTCATCGCGAATACAAGATTCTAGCGAACCCATCTCGATCATGTTGTCTTGCTTCGTCACACCGATACGCTTACAGAATTCACGAATTGACGCAGACGTAAAGCCACGACGACGTAGGCCAGAGATAGTAGGCATACGTGGGTCATCCCAACCATCAACCAATTTCTCAGTTACCAGTTGGTTTAGCTTACGCTTAGACATCACCGTGTACTCAAGGTTTAGACGACTAAACTCATACTGACGAGGCTGACAATCAATCGTAATGTTGTCTAGAACCCAATCGTATAAACGACGGTTGTCTTGGAACTCAAGCGTACAGATAGAGTGCGTAATGCCCTCTAGCGCATCAGAGATACAGTGTGTGAAGTCGTACATTGGGTAAATGCACCACTTATCACCTGTTTGGTGATGCTCAGCAAAACGTACACGGTAAAGAACAGGATCGCGTAACACGATGAAAGATGACGCAAGGTCAATCTTCGCACGTAGACACGCTTTACCTTCTTCGAAGCCACCGTCACGCATTTTTTCAAATAGCGCTAGGTTTTCTTCCGGTGTACGATCGCGATATGGGCTTGGCTTACCTGGTTGGGTAAGTGTGCCACGGTACTCGCGGATCTGCTCAGGACTTAGCTCTTCAACGTACGCTAAGCCTTTGTTAATTAATTCCACTGCGTACTCGTACAGCTTGTCGAAGTAGTTTGATGAGTAACATACGTCACCATCCCACTCGAAGCCTAACCAGCTCACATCATTCTTAATTGACTCAACGTATTCTACGTCTTCTTTTTCTGGGTTAGTGTCATCAAAACGAAGATTACACTTACCTTGATAGTCCTGAGCAATACCAAAGTTTAAGCAAATTGACTTAGCGTGACCGATATGCAGATAACCGTTAGGCTCTGGCGGGAAACGAGTATGCACGCTTGTGTGTGTACCATCCGCTAAATCTTTATCAATGATTTGGCGAATAAAGTTCGATGGACGAGCCTCAGCTTCACTCATCTATAGCACCTCAATTATTTTAGTATTGTCAGAGAAAAATGGCTCCAACGGGCAATTCTGCCGATTAGAGCATATTGACTCTAATCATCCACAATTCTTTATCAAGACACAACAACAACCGCGCTTTTATTGAGAAATAATCACGCCCCATTGATGCTAATTTAACCGCCTTGATATTTTCTTTGCTGCAAACGCAAAAAAGCCTCCCGAAGGAGGCTTTCACACTTACATATTAACTATTGGTTACTATGGAAGTTTTACATCAGATAGGTCTTCGTTTGCACCGATAGCTTTCATTTCGCCAGCAACGATTTCAGCTAGTGGGCCAAGGATAACCTGAAGGTTGTTTTCACCTAGTTTAACTACACCTTTCGCGCCAAGCTTCTTAAGAACATCTTCGTTAGCTACAGAGCGGTCTTTTAGAGTAAGACGTAGACGAGTGATACAAGCGTCGATTGAAGTTAGGTTCTCGTGACCACCTAGAGCTTTTAGGTATTGACGAGCAAGGTCACCTTTTGGAGCTTCACCAGTAACACCAACTTCTTCGTCGTCGTCTTCACGACCAGGCGACTTAAGGTTGAATGCGCGGATTGCGAAGCTAAATGTGAAGAAGTATAGAGCACCGAAGCCAAGACCGATTGCACCTAGTAGTAGAGGCTTAGTCGCTAGACCGAAGTTCAATAGGTAGTCGATTAGACCAGCAGAGAAACCGAAGCCGTGTAGCGTACCGAACATGTTAGCAACTACTAGCGATAGACCTGTAAATACAGCGTGCATTGCGTATAGAGCAGGAGCTAGGAATACGAACATGAATTCTAGTGGCTCAGTGATACCTGTTAGGAAAGAACAGAATGCTACTGAGAATAGTGCACCACCAACTTGACCGCGTTTTTCAGCAGGAGCAGCTAGGTACATTGCTAGAGCAGCACCAGGTAGACCGAACATCATTACTGGGAAGAAACCGTTCATGAATACACCAGCAGACTTATCGCCGCCGAAGAAACGGTGTAGGTCACCAGATTTAACTGTTTCAGTTACTTCTTTAACAGTTGCAGTGATTTCAGGAGTTACAGAGTTAGCAAACTCGAATGTGTACTCTTGGCCTACTACTAGAGTTTTCGCTAGAGTTGGGTCAACACAAAGTTGCTTGATGTTTTCGAAACCAGCAGCACCAGCTACAACGATTTCTTGACAAGTACCCATACCGAACCAGAAGTAAGAGTTCAATACGTGGTGTAGACCTACAGGGATAAGTGCACGGTTAAGAGTACCGTAAACGAATTGACCAACAGCGCCAGAAGTAGATACAGCGTGTGCTAGAGCGTCAAGACCACCTTGGATAGTTGGCCATACAACACCACCGATAGCACCTGCAACTAGAGCAAACAGACCAGCCATGATAGGAACTAGACGTTTACCAGCGAAGAATGCTAGCCACTCTGGAAGACGAGTTGCGTGGAAAGCGTTGTAAGAGTGACCTGCGATGATACCAGCAATGATACCGCCGAAGAATGACATGTTTACGCTTGCGTCAATTGTTGTTGCTGTTGCTGTTAGTACGAAGTACGCAACTGCACCAGCTAGGCCTGCTGCACCGTTACCGTCTTTAGAAAGACCGATTGCGATACCTAGACCGAATAGTAGTGGAAGGTTACCGAAGATAGCACCACCTGCTTGTGCCATGAACGGAATGTCTAATAGGTCGCCTTGACCTAAACGAAGTAGAAGCGCCGCAACTGGAAGCGTTGCGATAGGTAGCATAAGCGCTTTACCTAGCTTCTGTGCATATCCAAGAATATTCACCTTAAGTTCCCCCTATAGGATTTGTATTTTGGTCGAGCTACTTTTTTTTGTTGCTCAATTTAGTCGAGCTCAGTTTATGACATTAATTTTGCTCCGCAAATTAAAACCTTATCATTTGTGATCCTAATCACCAGAAAAGGGTTGAATGGAAGGTTTTTGCTAGCGAGATCATAAAACTTATTTTACAATTCAAAAAAATGACCACGACGAGATAGTATTCTCACGTTCGTTACCCACGTGGAATGAGTCATAAACATTGCTTCTATAAGGCTTTAGCGTTTCTTTTTAGTTTTATAAATAAGCTGCATTTTGATTCGCGACCGACCACACATTTAACGGGTAATACGATATGAAAAGTTCGTTTGCAAAAGATATTTCGCGACCTAATTGAAACGCTCAAATTAAGTCGTTTTTAGGGTAAAATTAACCCAAGTGGCCATAAAGTTTTAAGACTCTTAACTTATAAGGATTAGCTAATCATGTATGCGCTAACTAACTGTAAAATCTATACCGGTAACGATGTCCTCGTTGACCACGCAGTCATCATCAAGAATGACCTAATCGATTCAGTATGCCCTGTAGCTGAGCTACCAGAAGGTATCGAAACTCGCGACCTAAACGGTGCAAACCTGAGCCCAGGCTTTATTGACCTACAGTTAAACGGTTGTGGCGGCGTGATGCTAAACGATGAAATCACAGCAGACACGATGCAAATCATGCACGAAGCTAACCTAAAATCAGGTTGTACTAGCTTCCTACCTACGCTAATCACGTCTTCTGACGAGAACATGCGTCAAGCAGTAGCAGCAGCTCGTGACTACCACGCGCAATACCAAAACCAATCGCTAGGTCTGCACCTTGAAGGTCCTTACCTTAACGTCGCGAAAAAAGGTATTCACAGCGTTGATTACATCCGTCCATCAGATGACAGCATGATCGACTTCATGTGCGAAAACGCTGACGTTATTGCTAAGGTAACACTCGCTCCTGAGCACAACGAACCAGCACACATCGAGCGCCTAAAAGCAGCGGGCATTGTTGTATCTATCGGCCATACAAATGCGACTTACGCAGAAGCGCGTAAGAGCTTTGAGCACGGCATCACTTTCGCTACTCACCTATTCAACGCGATGACGCCAATGGTTGGTCGTGAACCAGGTGTAGTTGGTGCGATTTATGATACTCCAGACGTATATGCAGGCATCATTGCTGACGGTTTCCACGTTGACTACGCTAACATCCGAATTGCTCACAAAATTAAGGGCGAAAAATTAGTATTAGTGACCGATGCCACAGCTCCTGCAGGCGCTGACATGGATTACTTTATTTTTGTTGGTAAGAAAGTATATTACCGTGATGGTAAGTGTGTTGATGAAAATGGCACACTTGGCGGCTCAGCACTAACAATGATTGAAGCAGTACAAAACACTGTTGAGCACGTCGGTATCGCTCTGGACGAAGCACTTCGTATGGCTACTTTGTATGCCGCGAAAGCAATCGGTGTTGAAGACAAACTAGGCCTAATCAAGAAAGGCATGGTTGCCAACCTGACTGTTTTTGACCGTGACTTCAACGTTCAGGCGAATGTTGTTAACGGACAATACGAGCAAGTGTAGAATGAATGGCGGACAAATAGGTAACGTAGATTTAGTCAAACAACTAAATAGCGCAGCAGTATATAGACTGATTGACCAACAAGGTCCTATTTCTAGGATTCAAGTAGCAGACGTCAGTCAACTGGCTCCCGCGAGCGTCACTAAAATAACCCGCCAGCTACTCGAGCGCGGCCTAATCAAAGAGGTCGCGCAACAAGCCTCGACCGGTGGTCGACGCGCAATTTCTCTGACGACCGAGGTGGAGCCTTTCCACTCGGTCGCTGTTCGTTTAGGACGAGACTACATTCAAATCAGTCTGTTTGACCTTGGTGGCAAAGAGCTAAGCTCTGATTACCAAGAGTTTTACTACACCACTCAGGGTGAATTGGTTGATGGTCTTATTCTGTTCCTAAAAACCTTTATTCAGAATCACCAAACCACCATCAATCAGCTGATTGCGATTGGTGTTGCGTTGCCAGGCTTAATCAACCCAGAAACAGGCGTGGTTGAATACATGCCAAATATCAACGTTGATAACCTCGCTCTAGGTGATTTGATTCGTAATACCTTCCATGTGCAATGTTTTGTTGGTAACGACGTACGTGGCATGGCTTTAGCTGAGCACTACTTTGGCGCGAGCCAAGATTGCCAAGACTCGATTCTAGTCAGTGTCCACCGTGGTACTGGTGCAGGTATTATCGTCAATGGGCAAGTATTCTTAGGCTTTAACCGTAACGTGGGTGAGATTGGTCATATTCAAATCGACCCGCTAGGCGAGCAATGCCAATGTGGTAACTTTGGTTGTTTAGAAACCGTAGCGGCCAACCCAGCTATCGTTGAACGTGTGAAAAAACTCATCGCACAAGGTTATGAATCAAGCTTAACTGAACTGCCAAGCATCAACATTAAAGATGTTTGTGACCACGCAAACATGGGTGATGAACTGGCGAAACAAAGTTTAGTTCGTGTTGGTAACCAGCTAGGTAAAGCAATCGCCATCACCATTAACCTATTTAACCCACAAAAAGTAATCATTGCGGGTGACATTACGCGCTGTGAAGAGATCTTATTCCCAGCCATTCGCCGTAACGTCGAAAACCAATCACTCACCACTTTCCATAGCGGGCTACCAATTGTCGCTTCTGAGATTGATGTGAAGCCAACGTTAAGCGCCTTTGCAATGATCAAACGCGCGATGTTAAACGGCGTTTTGTTACAAAAATTACTCGAAGACTGATCGTTTAAGCAATTAGTTGAGTTAGAATACGGGGCTATGTCGAAAGACATGGCCCTTACTCTATTTAGGACAGAACATTTTCAATATGGAACTCTTGTTAATTACTGCGGCATTTGTAGCGGGTTTTATCGCACTCAAATGCAACTTACCGCCTTTAGTCGGCTTCTTGCTAGCGGGTTTCGGCTTACACGCTGCCGGCTTTCAATCTAACGACACCATCGTTACCCTTGCCGATCTCGGCGTCACCTTGTTGCTGTTCACCATCGGCTTAAAGCTGGACATCAAGACTCTACTCTCCAAAGAGATTTGGGCCGGAGCAACCGTCCATAACCTATTGTCTACCGCACTGTTCGCTGCTGCATTGTTGTGCTTAAAAGTGCTTGGGGTTGGCGCGCTCGCCACTATGAGTATCGATCAGGTGGTTCTACTTGGCTTTGCACTCTCCTTCTCAAGTACCGTTTTCGCCGTTAAGTCTCTACAAGAAAAAGGCGAAATGAATGCCACCTACGGCACGATTGCTATCGGTATCTTGGTTATGCAAGATATCTTTGCTGTAGTATTTCTTACCGCCTCAACAGGTAAGCTACCCGAGTGGTACGCCATAGCCCTATTTGCCCTACCGCTACTCCGCCCGTTGTTCTACAAACTTTTAGACTGGGTAGGCCACGGCGAAATGTTGGTTCTGTTCGGGATTTTCTTTGCTTTAGTTGTGGGTGCAGGTTTGTTTGAACTTGTCGGTATGAAGGCCGATTTAGGCGCTCTGATCTTAGGTATGTTACTCGCCGGGCACAAAAAAGCCTCGGAGTTATCTAAATCGTTATTCAACCTTAAAGAACTGTTCTTAGTCTGCTTCTTCTTAAATATCGGCTTATCTGAGCAACCAACGCTTTCTGGTTTAGCGCTGGCTTTAATTTTCCTATTACTGCTACCGCTTAAAGGCATTTTGTACTTCTTGGTACTCAACAACTTCAAGTTCCGCGTTCGTACTTCCTTACTTGCGTCTTTAAGTCTGTTTAACTTCAGTGAATTTGGCCTAATTGTTGGCGGTCTAGCCTTTAAGATGGGCTGGATGGGCGGTGATATTTTGGTCGCTCTTGCTATCGCGGTATCAATTTCGTTTGTCCTCGCAGCGCCACTCAATCGCAAAGGCCACGAGTTATACCAGCGTTCAAGCCGCTGGCTAAAAGAGCACGCTGCAGAAAAACTCAATCAAAGAGACCAATTGATTAATCCCGGCAGTGCTCAAGTACTTATCTTAGGCATGGGCCGTATCGGCACAGGTGCTTACGACGAACTAATAAGTAACTATGGCAACATTAGCTTAGGCATAGAAGTGCGTGATGACGCAGCGAAACTGCATCGTGAAGAAGGCCGTAACGTTATTCAAGGCGACGCCACTGACCCAGATTTTTGGGAGCGCATCTTAGATACCGCTCACGTTAAACTAGTGCTATTGGCGATGCCCCATCACCAAGGTAACCAAGTTGCACTTGAGCAGCTCCAAGCGCGTAACTTTAAAGGGCAAATTGCCGCGATTGCTGAATACCAAGACCAAATGGACATTTTGCTAGAGAAAGGGGTCGATGCTGCGTTTAATATCTATAGCGAGGCGGGTGCCGGTTTTGCTAACAATGTTTGTGATCAGTTGAAACCTAACTTTCAGAAACCTTAAGTTTTTTGCCTAAATCTCATCGTTATTGAATAAAAATCCACCAAATGGTGGATTTTTTTTAATCATTAGAAGATATATTAAATATTATTTAACTCATTCACTATTTAGTCATTTTTTTTATCGATAGCGGTTGATTTTTTTAACCATAATGGCAAATTTGAACTCAAGAGATAAATACAGTTTAAAAAAGGGATTGGTATGTGTTCTATTTTTGGCATTTTGGATATTAAAAGTGATGCCGCTCAGTTGCGCCCTATTGCGCTAGAGATGTCTAAGAAACTTCGTCACCGTGGCCCAGATTGGTCAGGTATCTACTCATCAGATAACGCGATCTTAGCGCATGAGCGTTTAGCGATTGTGGGTCTAAATAGTGGCGCTCAGCCAATCTATAGCCCAAACAAAAAACACATACTGGCTGTAAACGGCGAAATCTATAACCACAAAGAAATTCGCGCTCGTTACGAAGGTAAATACGACTTCCAAACAGATTCGGACTGTGAGGTTATCCTCGCACTGTACCAAGATATGGGTGAAGCACTGCTTGAAGAGCTCAACGGTATCTTCGCGTTCGTTTTATACGATGAAGAAAAAGATACTTATCTAGTAGGCCGTGACCACATTGGTATCATTCCGCTTTACCAAGGTTATGACGAGCACGGTAACTACTATGTTGCATCAGAGATGAAAGCTCTAGTTCCTGTATGTAAGACAGTGAGCGAGTTTCCTCCAGGTTGCCATTACAGCAGCGCAGATGCTGAGCCGCAGCGTTACTACATCCGCGACTGGAATGAATACGCAGCCGTTCAAAACAACCTTTCAAGCAAAGAAGAACTGACAGCCGCACTTGAAGCTGCAGTAAAACGCCAACTAATGACAGACGTACCTTACGGGGTGCTTCTATCAGGTGGTCTAGATTCATCGATTACTTCTGCAGTAGCAAAACGCTTTGCGGCTATGCGTATCGAAGATGATGAAAAATCCGAAGCATGGTGGCCTCAACTTCACTCATTCGCAATTGGCCTTGAAGGCGCTCCGGATCTAAAAGCAGCCCGTGAAGTAGCGGATCAAATTGGCACAGTGCACCATGAAATGACCTATACCATCCAAGAAGGTCTTGATGCGATTCGTGACGTTATCTACCACATTGAAACGTATGACGTCACCACTATCCGAGCTTCAACACCAATGTTCCTGCTAGGTCGTAAGATCAAAGCTATGGGCATCAAGATGGTACTGTCAGGCGAAGGTGCAGACGAAATCTTTGGTGGGTACTTGTACTTCCACAAAGCACCAAATGCGCAAGAGTTCCACGAAGAGACAGTACGTAAACTGCTTGCTCTTAACATGTTTGACTGTGCTCGCGCGAACAAATCATTGGCCGCTTGGGGTGTTGAAGGGCGCGTACCGTTCCTCGATAAAGAGTTCATCGATGTCGCGATGCGTCTAAACCCTGCTGATAAGATGTGTGGCAACGGCAAAATGGAAAAACATATCCTACGCGAATGTTTTGAAGATTACCTGCCAGAGTCGATCGCATGGCGTCAAAAAGAGCAATTCTCAGACGGCGTGGGCTACAGTTGGATTGATACACTGAAAGAAGTGGCTGAGGCAAAAGTTACAGAGCAACAGCTAGAGACTGCCGCTTACCGGTTCCCTTACAACACACCAACAACCAAAGAAGGTTATGTATACCGCGAAATCTTTGAAGAGTTGTTCCCGCTGCCATCAGCCGCAGAGTGTGTACCGGGTGGCCCTTCTGTCGCTTGTTCTTCTGCAAAAGCGATTGAATGGGATGAGTCGTTCAAGAACAACACAGACCCTTCTGGTCGCGCTGTTAAAGCGGTTCATAACGACGCTTACTAAGCCTCTGCTTATATTTAAACCAAAGGGACGCCACAACGTCCCTTTTTTCTTATCTAGTGAGAATTTGATCTATTTATAAATAAACGTCAAATTTGAAATCTTAGTTTGTTACACGTAAAATCACTGCCACAAAAACTACCATTACAGCCTAAAATCAATCACTTACCCCAAAAATTCAATCCATCCAAAAAATTTATCGTTTGCATTAGCTTTATCCAAGATGTATAGCTATTCCAACATAAAATCCTTTAATCAATCTCATTAGTAAAATTTATGTCAACACAACATCAACAATTTTTCGGCCACCCTCGTGGCTTGTTCCTTCTGTTCGGAACTGAACTTTGGGAGCGTTTTTCTTACTACGCAATGCGCGCAATTTTGGTACTTTACCTAACTGATACCACAATCAATGGCGGTATGGGCTGGTCTACTAAAGATGCTCTGGATCTCTATGGCATCTATACTGGACTCGTCTACGTTACACCGCTCGTCGGTGGCTGGTTGGCTGATAACTATTTAGGCCAACGCCGTTCGATTCTAATAGGTGGCGCTTTAATGGCAATTGGCCAGTTTACACTGGCGATCCCTGCGGACATGCTTGGTCTGTCGCTTCATCACTCTTTCTACTTAGGTCTAGCTCTGCTTATTGCGGGTAACGGTCTATTTAAGCCAAACATCTCTACCATGGTGGGAGACCTATACAAAGAAGGTGATAACCGACGTGACGGCGCGTTCACTATCTTCTACATGGGTATCAACTTAGGTGCGTTACTAGCAGGTTTTGTCGCAGGTTCTGTGACTGGCGAGTTCGGCTGGAAAGCAGGCTTTGTTACCGCTGGTATTGGTATGATCATTAGCTTAGTGATGCAAATGACCCTAGCGCAATCTTGGCTTGGTGACATCGGTACTGTACCTGCCGCAAAGCGTGATCTTTCAGCAAAGAACAATCAACAGAAACAGCCTCTAACCAAACAAGAGATGGATCGCTTAAAAGTGATCATGGTGATGGGCTTGTTTGTTATCGTATTTTGGGCCGGTTTTGAACAAGGGCGCGAACGTACTTTGTTAAGCTGATGTAAAGAGAACTTTTGCTCTATAATCTTTGTCCCACGTAGCCTTATTCATCTTCCTTGGTACAGACACGCTCCCTTCTGACTTCCTGAAG
>NZ_JANAVY020000029.1 GCF_025195085.2 Vibrio intestinalis
TTTTAAAGTAAGTATTCATATTTGAGTCCGGCAAAATCGAGTCTGCACATGTATAAAAATGCAGACAACTTTGGTTGCGTAACAACAACTCGAAACTCCTTCGGGTTGTATGGTTAAGTGACTAAGCGTACACGGTGGATGCCTTGGCAGTCAGAGGCGATGAAAGGCGTATTAACTTGCGATAAGCCCAGATTAGACAGTAAAAGTCATTGAGTCTGGGATTCCTGAATGGGGAAACCCAATACCATAAGGTATTATCATTAACTGAATACATAGGTTAATGAGGCGAACCGGGGGAACTGAAACATCTAAGTACCCCGAGGAAAAGAAATCAACCGAGATTCCGAAAGTAGCGGCGAGCGAAATTGGACTAGCCCTTAAGCTTTTAATGATGCAGGTGAAGAGTCTGGAAAGTCTCGCGATACAGGGTGATAGCCCCGTAACCGACACATCATAATCAGTGAAATCGAGTAGGGCGGGACACGTGATATCCTGTCTGAATATGGGGGGACCATCCTCCAAGGCTAAATACTACTGACTGACCGATAGTGAACCAGTACCGTGAGGGAAAGGCGAAAAGAACCCCTGTGAGGGGAGTGAAATAGAACCTGAAACCGTGTACGTACAAGCAGTAGGAGCACCTTCGTGGTGTGACTGCGTACCTTTTGTATAATGGGTCAGCGACTTATATTTAGTAGCAAGGTTAACCATCTAGGGGAGCCGTAGGGAAACCGAGTCTTAACTGGGCGTCGAGTTGCTAGATATAGACCCGAAACCAGGTGATCTAGCCATGGGCAGGTTGAAGATTGAGTAACATCAATTGGAGGACCGAACCGACTAATGTTGAAAAATTAGCGGATGACTTGTGGCTAGGGGTGAAAGGCCAATCAAACCTGGAGATAGCTGGTTCTCCCCGAAAGCTATTTAGGTAGCGCCTCGGACGAATACTACTGGGGGTAGAGCACTGTTAAGGCTAGGGGGTCATCCCGACTTACCAACCCTTTGCAAACTCCGAATACCAGTAAGTACTATCCGGGAGACACACGGCGGGTGCTAACGTCCGTCGTGGAGAGGGAAACAACCCAGACCGCCAGCTAAGGTCCCAAATTACAGCTAAGTGGGAAACGATGTGGGAAGGCTTAGACAGCTAGGATGTTGGCTTAGAAGCAGCCATCATTTAAAGAAAGCGTAATAGCTCACTAGTCGAGTCGGCCTGCGCGGAAGATGTAACGGGGCTAAGTTGTAAACCGAAGCTGCGGCAATGCAATTTATTGTATTGGGTAGGGGAGCGTTCTGTAAGCCGTTGAAGGTGTGTTGTAAAGCATGCTGGAGGTATCAGAAGTGCGAATGCTGACATGAGTAACGATAAAGGGGGTGAAAAACCCCCTCGCCGGAAGACCAAGGGTTCCTGTCCAACGTTAATCGGGGCAGGGTAAGTCGACCCCTAAGGCGAGGCTGAAAAGCGTAGTCGATGGGAAACGGGTTAATATTCCCGTACTTCTTACAATTGCGATGGGGGGACGGAGAAGGCTAGGTGGGCCTGGCGACGGTTGTCCAGGTTCAAGTGCGTAGGCTTGAGAGTTAGGTAAATCCGGCTCTCTTTAAGGCTGAGACACGATGTCGAGCTACTACGGTAGTGAAGTCATTGATGCCATGCTTCCAGGAAAAGCCTCTAAGCTTCAGATTGTAAGGAATCGTACCCCAAACCGACACAGGTGGTCGGGTAGAGAATACCAAGGCGCTTGAGAGAACTCGGGTGAAGGAACTAGGCAAAATGGTACCGTAACTTCGGGAGAAGGTACGCTCTTGTCGGTGAAGTCCCTTGCGGATGGAGCTAACGAGAGTCGCAGATACCAGGTGGCTGCAACTGTTTATTAAAAACACAGCACTGTGCAAAATCGTAAGATGACGTATACGGTGTGACGCCTGCCCGGTGCCGGAAGGTTAATTGATGGGGTTAGACTTAGGTCGAAGCTCTTGATCGAAGCCCCGGTAAACGGCGGCCGTAACTATAACGGTCCTAAGGTAGCGAAATTCCTTGTCGGGTAAGTTCCGACCTGCACGAATGGCGTAATGATGGCCACGCTGTCTCCACCCGAGACTCAGTGAAATTGAAATCGCTGTGAAGATGCAGTGTACCCGCGGCTAGACGGAAAGACCCCGTGAACCTTTACTACAGCTTGGCACTGAACATTGAACCTACATGTGTAGGATAGGTGGGAGGCTTTGAAACTTGGGCGCCAGTTCAAGTGGAGCCGTCCTTGAAATACCACCCTTGTAGTTTTGATGTTCTAACTTAGCCCCATTATCTGGGGTGAGGACAGTGCCTGGTGGGTAGTTTGACTGGGGCGGTCTCCTCCCAAAGAGTAACGGAGGAGCACGAAGGTGGGCTAATCACGGTTGGACATCGTGAGGTTAGTGCAATGGCATAAGCCCGCTTGACTGCGAGAATGACAATTCGAGCAGGTGCGAAAGCAGGTCATAGTGATCCGGTGGTTCTGAATGGAAGGGCCATCGCTCAACGGATAAAAGGTACTCCGGGGATAACAGGCTGATACCGCCCAAGAGTTCATATCGACGGCGGTGTTTGGCACCTCGATGTCGGCTCATCACATCCTGGGGCTGAAGTCGGTCCCAAGGGTATGGCTGTTCGCCATTTAAAGTGGTACGCGAGCTGGGTTTAGAACGTCGTGAGACAGTTCGGTCCCTATCTGCCGTGGGCGTTGGAAGATTGAAGGGGGCTGCTCCTAGTACGAGAGGACCGGAGTGGACGAACCTCTGGTGTTCGGGTTGTGTCGCCAGACGCATTGCCCGGTAGCTAAGTTCGGAATCGATAACCGCTGAAAGCATCTAAGCGGGAAGCGAGCCCTGAGATGAGTCTTCCCTGATACTTTAAGTATCCTAAAGGGTTGTCGGAGACTACGACGTTGATAGGTCAGGTGTGTAAGCGTTGTGAGGCGTTGAGCTAACTGATACTAATTGCCCGTGAGGCTTAACCATACAACACCCAAGGGGTTTTGATGGACTCAAATAGAACATTGAATGTGTAA
>NZ_JANAVY020000030.1 GCF_025195085.2 Vibrio intestinalis
ACAAAATCTTAAATTGAAGAGTTTGATCATGGCTCAGATTGAACGCTGGCGGCAGGCCTAACACATGCAAGTCGAGCGGAAACGAGTTAACTGAACCTTCGGGGGACGTTAACGGCGTCGAGCGGCGGACGGGTGAGTAATGCCTAGGAAATTGCCCTGATGTGGGGGATAACCATTGGAAACGATGGCTAATACCGCATAATCTCTTCGGAGCAAAGAGGGGGACCTTCGGGCCTCTCGCGTCAGGATATGCCTAGGTGGGATTAGCTAGTTGGTGAGGTAATGGCTCACCAAGGCGACGATCCCTAGCTGGTCTGAGAGGATGATCAGCCACACTGGAACTGAGACACGGTCCAGACTCCTACGGGAGGCAGCAGTGGGGAATATTGCACAATGGGCGCAAGCCTGATGCAGCCATGCCGCGTGTATGAAGAAGGCCTTCGGGTTGTAAAGTACTTTCAGCAGTGAGGAAGGGGTGTATGTTAATAGCGTGCATCTTTGACGTTAGCTGCAGAAGAAGCACCGGCTAACTCCGTGCCAGCAGCCGCGGTAATACGGAGGGTGCGAGCGTTAATCGGAATTACTGGGCGTAAAGCGCATGCAGGTGGTTTGTTAAGTCAGATGTGAAAGCCCGGGGCTCAACCTCGGAATTGCATTTGAAACTGGCAGACTAGAGTACTGTAGAGGGGGGTAGAATTTCAGGTGTAGCGGTGAAATGCGTAGAGATCTGAAGGAATACCGGTGGCGAAGGCGGCCCCCTGGACAGATACTGACACTCAGATGCGAAAGCGTGGGGAGCAAACAGGATTAGATACCCTGGTAGTCCACGCCGTAAACGATGTCTACTTGGAGGTTGTGGCCTTGAGCCGTGGCTTTCGGAGCTAACGCGTTAAGTAGACCGCCTGGGGAGTACGGTCGCAAGATTAAAACTCAAATGAATTGACGGGGGCCCGCACAAGCGGTGGAGCATGTGGTTTAATTCGATGCAACGCGAAGAACCTTACCTACTCTTGACATCCAGAGAATTTTCCAGAGATGGATTAGTGCCTTCGGGAACTCTGAGACAGGTGCTGCATGGCTGTCGTCAGCTCGTGTTGTGAAATGTTGGGTTAAGTCCCGCAACGAGCGCAACCCTTATCCTTGTTTGCCAGCGAGTAATGTCGGGAACTCCAGGGAGACTGCCGGTGATAAACCGGAGGAAGGTGGGGACGACGTCAAGTCATCATGGCCCTTACGAGTAGGGCTACACACGTGCTACAATGGCGCATACAGAGGGCAGCCAACTTGCGAAAGTGAGCGAATCCCAAAAAGTGCGTCGTAGTCCGGATTGGAGTCTGCAACTCGACTCCATGAAGTCGGAATCGCTAGTAATCGTGGATCAGAATGCCACGGTGAATACGTTCCCGGGCCTTGTACACACCGCCCGTCACACCATGGGAGTGGGCTGCAAAAGAAGTGGGTAGTTTAACCTTTCGGGGAGGACGCTCACCACTTTGTGGTTCATGACTGGGGTGAAGTCGTAACAAGGTAGCGCTAGGGGAACCTGGCGCTGGATCACCTCCTTATACGATGATTA
>NZ_JANAVY020000003.1 GCF_025195085.2 Vibrio intestinalis
TGATAATCATGCACGAGTTTCTCATATTTTTAACTTCATGATCAGATCGTGATTACCTTGAAAAGTTCCCAATAAAATAAAGTCTTTTATTTTCAGTGGTTAAAGTTCGATCCCACCCTTGGTTTTGAACAAGCTGGCGGTCTGATGAATATCTACACTCAACAATACACAGATCGTATGATTGGCAGTTTCGAAGTGCCAGCAGCATGGTTCCAATCACTTAACCCGTTCTTCATCATTACTTTGGCACCTTTGCTTGCTGCCTTCTGGGTGAAACTCGGTAAACGTGAACCTAACTCTCCAGTGAAATTCGCTCTGGCCCTATTCTTTTTAGCACTTGGCTTCTTGTGTATGGTCGGTGCTGTGATGGAGCAAGGTGGTGATACTAGCGTGAAAACATCAATGCTATGGCTTGTGGGCGCATTCTTCTTCCACACGCTGGGTGAACTATGTCTATCACCAATCGGCCTATCACTGGTAACAAAACTGGCACCACTTCGCCTTGCATCATTAATGATGGGCGCATGGTTTGGTTTCAATGCCATCGCTAACTACGTAGCGGGCTACATTGGCTCTCATGTGGGTGAGCTTGGTGCAATGTCTATCTTTGGTGGTATTGCCGTGAGTGCCACCGTATCAGGCGTGTTGCTGCTAATGTTCTCAAATACTCTGGTTCGTTGGATGCATGGCGCAGAAACACCAATCAGCACTGAAGAACAAATTGAAGAGCAACAAGCGCAGCTAGCGTAAACACTCTCTTGTTCATTCCAATACCCAGCCTCGGCTGGGTATTTTTTTATCTTCCTTAAACAAATTGCGAGTTATTTCACAACGAGAAATTAGTTTGTCATTCGAAGGGCTTAATTTCCGTCATGAATCAATTCGAGACAAATCACATTTCGTTGCGAAGTATTTTACTTTTGAGCGAATAGAATCATGCTTATAGCACGACTCAATTTACTGGTTTACTCACCTTATTAACGCAGGAATCCCTATGCAAAGATTGATGATATTACTCATCTTAGGCTTACTCTCTTTCGCATCATCAGCAGAGCCGCTGTATTGGCAAGCAAGTAAAGGCAAGCTTAACTATCTTATCTTAGGTTCATTGCATGTTGGTGACGACAGCATGTACCCACTGCCTAGTGACGTGACGACGTTCTTTAAACACTCCGACGGCTTAATTGTTGAAACTGATATTCGCAATACCAACAACATACAATACCCGCCTGTCACCACTATTAGTGCGGACGTTCTTAACTCAAACCAACAAAAAGAACTAACCGGAATCGCCAATCTATTGGGGCTGAATGGGCAGCAACTGTTACAAAGCCCCCCTTGGATAGCTGCCGTAGCTATTCAAATGAAACAGTTTGAATACTTAGGCTATCAGGCAGATAAAGGCGTCGATATTTGGCTACTCAACCAGGCGGGAACAACGCAGAAACCTGTCCTGAGCTTAGAGAGTTTGCAGTTCCAAATTGATCTGTTTGCTCAATTACCTAACGATGGTGAGGAACTGCTCACCAGTGGTTTAGACCAATTTGACTATGCAGAGGATAACAATCGCTGCTTAGTCAAAAGTTGGCAAAATGGCGATGCAGACAAAATAATTGAGCTGGCGGAGAAGAGTGAGATGTCCGCTCAAATGGAAAAAGTGTTACTCATTGATCGCAACCGCGCCTGGGCAACGCAGCTCTCAGAGCAAAGCCTATTAACTAAAAAAGAGGGCAACTATTTAGTGGTGGTTGGCGCTTTGCATTTAGTTGGCGAGCATAACCTCATTGGTTTAATGAAAAAACAAGGCTTTAAAGTTACTCAGCGCTCACACAGCAAACCCGCCAATTGCGACTTTAAGCTCTAAAGCCATAAGTCCCCGACCATAGTGCGCAAGCAATTCACCAAACCGCAGATGCAAAAAAGCCGCAATATTTCTATTGCGGCTTTCTTTAAAATGGTCGGTGAAGAGGAATTCGATCGGACTGGCGCTCCAGCACCCGACCATAGTGCGCAAGCAATTCACCAAACCACAGATGCAAAAAAGCCGCAATATTTCTATTGCGGCTTTCTTTAATATGGTCGGTGAAGAGGAATTCGATCGGACTGGCGTTCCAGACCCCGACCATAGTGCACAAGCAATTCATCAAACCGCAGATGCAAAAAAGCCGCAATATTTCTATTGCGGCTTTCTTTAATGTGGTCGGTGAAGAGGAATTCGATCGGACTGGCGCTCCAGCCCCCGACTATATGTTCTCTTCAAACAAACGAAAAAGGCTCTGCATTTCTGCAGAGCCTTTTTCTTAATATGGTCGGCGAAGAGGAATTCGATCGGACTGGCGTTCCAGACCCCGACCATAGTGCACAAGCAATTCATCAAACCGCAGATGCAAAAAAGCCGCAATATTTCTATTGCGGCTTTCTTTAATGTGGTCGGTGAAGAGGGATTCGAACCCCCGACCCTCTGGTCCCAAACCAGATGCGCTACCAAGCTGCGCTATTCACCGAGATGTTGTTTGGACTATTGCCCGTCAACGGAAGCGTATATTACGGATTCTCACCTCTAACGCAAGTGATTTTCCTCAAAATCAAACTGACTGCCTAAAACATCAACAAGTGACGACAAAACGTGATCAAAACCGCACTCATACAAACAAGTTTATAACCAAAAAAATACAATTGATCCAGATCAGTGTCATTTTTTATCCAATCATTAACTTAGAGTGTGTCTTCGGAACTTTGGAGGAAATAAAGATACTGTGTTGGTCGAGTAATGCTTTAGTCACAGGCACAGATCTTACGCAATATCGTTAGCAGTTCGCTTTTGATGTTGTGATTCGGCGATTTCTTCTATAGCAAGGTGATGATTGACAAATCTCCTCACTAGATCGCTTAGCATAGCTTTACAGCCTTACGCTTTGCACCGAAGTAGATAACTTATCTACTTCGGTTTTTTATTGATCAATGCTAGTGCTCTAGCGGTATAATTAGCGTATTGAATCCACTCCATGAGATGCCGTTATGTCTCAAGACGACGATTTTGCTCTATTCCAGCAAATGATGGGCGATGTAAAGCCTCTTCACAACGATACCGCTGAACTAAAAAAACAGCACCAAGTCAGCGACGCGCAAATGGCTAAGCGAGAAGCCGCTATTTGGCTGACAGAAGATGACCCTGAATACCTTTCCATTGACCATGCTCCAATGATTAAGCCAGAAGACATGATTGAGTTTAAGCGTGACGGTGTGCAAGAAGGGGTTTATCGTAAATTACGCCTTGGTAAGTACCCTATTCAAGCCCGTCTGGATTTACACCGCAAAACATTAAAACAAGCTCGCGATGAAGTGGTGCAATTTCTGAAACAGTGCATTCAGATGGACATTCGAACTGTCGTCATCGTACATGGCCGTGGCGAACGCTCTAATCCACCAGCACTAATGAAAAGCTACTTAGCCCAGTGGTTACAGCAAATTAAAGACGTGCAATGCGTACATAGCGCACAACGCTTTCACGGCGGCACTGGTGCCGTTTACGTCATGCTAAGAAAAAGCAGTGAAAAGAAATTGGAAAACCGCGAGCGTCACCAAAAACGCATGAGCTAAAGTAAACGCCATACCTACCCTTATTTTGTGGTTGGTATAAGTCGAATTGAGCTGTTAAACTCCTCGCCCAAACATCAATGGTGCCAAGAAAGGCGCCATTTCAACTAAGCCGTTGGGAAACGTTAAGAGAAAATCATGACACAAGATAATGCAAAGCGATTAAACAAATACATTAGCGAAACAGGTTTTTGCTCACGTCGCGAAGCCGACAAACTGATCGATCAAGGCCGCGTAACGATTAATGGCAAAGTGCCAGAAATGGGCACTAAGGTATTACCTGGCGATGATGTTTGCATCGATGGTAATCCGGTTAAATCAAAAGAAAAGCCAATCTACATCGCACTGAACAAACCAACGGGCATTACTTGTACTACTGAACGTGATATTCCGGGTAACATTGTTGACTTTATTGGTCATAAATCACGTATCTTCCCTATTGGACGCCTCGATAAACCCTCTGATGGCCTTATCTTCCTAACTAACGATGGCGACATCGTTAACAAAATTCTTCGCGCTGGAAACAACCACGAAAAAGAATATGTTGTTCGTGTAGATAAGCCTATCACTGACGATTTCATCAAAAAGATGAGCTCGGGGGTGCCTATCCTAGATACGGTCACTTTGCCGTGTAAAGTATCGAAAGAAACCAAGTTTTCTTTCCGTATCGTGCTTACTCAAGGTCTAAACCGTCAGATTCGACGCATGTGTGAAGCTCTGGGCTATGAAGTATTTAAACTTCGCCGTGTACGCATTATGAACATCAACTTAGATGGTATTCCAAATGGTCGCTGGCGCTACCTGTCTGATCAAGAGATCAACGAAATCCTTGCGATGTGTGAAGGTTCAAGCAGTACTGAAGAAGCATCGAAAACTGACGCGGCAGGTAAGCGAATTCGTAAAGCTACCGATGCTAAGCTGTTTGATAGCCGTGAAGAGAACCAAGATTCAACCGCACGCCGTAACCAAAAACAGCGTACTTTCAAAGGCCGCAATGCCGATGAATACCGCCATGCGCCAAATTCGAAGAAAGGCCGCAATGGTGATCGTTTTAGTGACCGTAACAAAGATCGCAAGAACGATAAGAGTGGCGCTAGCAAGCCTTTCCACAAGCCAAAGAGCCAACAAGGTCAATCAAAAAGCAATAGCACTCAAGGTTCAAAACCAAGAGTGGGTGGAACACTAAGCCTTAAAAAATAACGCTTACTGCACAAACATTAAAAAAGGGAGCCATTGGCTCCCTTCTTATTTATTCATTTCAATACTATTTAGTACCGAAGATCTTATCGCCTGCGTCACCAAGACCAGGAACAATGTAACCTTTATCGTTTAGCTTCTCATCGATAGCTGCCGTGTAAAGCTCAACATCTGGGTGTGCTTTTTCTAGGGCTTCAATACCTTCTGGCGCCGCAACAAGTACAAGCACCTTGATCGCCTGACAACCTTTCTCTTTAAGAAGATCGATAGTTGCAATCATTGAACCACCCGTTGCAAGCATTGGGTCAACAACTAGAGCAATACGCTCATCGATGTTTGATGCAAGCTTGTTAAAGTATGGCACTGGCTCAAGTGTTTCTTCATCACGGTAGATACCTACCACGCTGATACGAGCACTTGGCATATGCTCTAGAACACCATCCATCATGCCTAGACCAGCACGAAGAATTGGCACTACCGTTACTTTCTTACCTTTGATTTGGTCAACTTCAACTGGACCGTTCCAGCCATCAATGGTTACTTTCTCAGTTTCAAAGTCTGCAGTTGCTTCGTAAGTTAGTAGGCTACCTACTTCAGTAGCTAACTCACGGAAGCGCTTAGTGCTGATATCACCTTCTCTCATTAGACCAATTTTGTGTTTTACAAGAGGGTGTTTTACTTCAACAACTTTCATTTCCATCTCCGGCTTATGTGGCATATTTTAAATAAACCGTCAGATTATAAACGATTTCGTTCTCTATTTCTTGATTTAATAGGGCTAGGATTAGTCTTTTCGACTGATTTTTTTACTAAATCACAGTTTTTCAAAACGATAGCTGTTAGCCCCTATTTTAAATCCTACCAAGGCTCAAAAGCATAAACCAAAATGGCGACACCATTTCACATGTAAAAAACTCGCGCAAACGTTTGCTATTGCGGTTTATCCACTGTTAGAATAGCGCCGATTTCTCATATCCAACTTATTAATCCGAGGACTTCCCGTGAGTGGCAATAACACTTCTCTAAGCTATAAAGATGCTGGCGTTGATATTGATGCAGGTAACGCACTTGTTGACCGTATTAAAGGTGCTGTAAAGCGTACTCGTCGCCCAGAAGTAATGGGTGGTATTGGTGGCTTTGGCGCACTGTGTGAACTGCCAACAAAATACAAACAACCTGTTCTTGTTTCTGGTACTGACGGCGTAGGTACAAAACTACGTTTAGCGTTGGATATGAACAAACATGACACTATCGGTATCGATCTTGTTGCTATGTGTGTGAACGACCTTATCGTTCAAGGTGCTGAGCCACTGTTTTTCTTAGACTACTACGCAACAGGCAAACTAGACGTTGATACCGCAGCTGACGTTGTTTCTGGTATTGCAGAAGGCTGTGTTCAAGCAGGCTGTGCACTAATCGGTGGTGAAACTGCTGAAATGCCAGGCATGTACGAAGGTGAAGATTACGATGTAGCAGGCTTCTGTGTTGGTGTTGTTGAAAAAGAAGATGTTATCGACGGCACTAAAGTTGCCGCTGGCGACGCTCTTATCGCGGTAGGTTCAAGCGGTCCTCACTCAAACGGTTATTCTTTAGTTCGTAAGATTCTTGAAGTTTCAGGCGCAGACAAAAACGAAGAGCTAGCAGGCCGCACTATTGGCGAGCACCTTCTAGAGCCGACAAAAATCTACATCAAGTCAGCACTAAAAATGATTGAGAAGCACGACATCCACGCGATTTCTCACATTACTGGCGGTGGCTTCTGGGAAAACATTCCTCGCGTTCTTCCTGAAGGCACAAAAGCGGTTATCGACGGTAACAGCTGGGAATGGCCTGTAATCTTTAACTGGCTACAAGAAAAAGGCAACGTAACCACTCACGAAATGTACCGCACATTTAACTGTGGTGTTGGCCTTATCGTTGCGCTACCACAAAACCAAGCTGAAGCCGCTGTAGCATTGCTACAAGAAGAAGGCGAGAAGGCATGGGTTATCGGTAGCATTGCTCCAGCGCAAGCAGGCGAAGAACAAGTAGAGATCAATTAAGCATGAAGAGTATCGTTGTTTTAGTTTCGGGAAACGGAACCAACCTGCAAGCCATCATTGATGCGTGTGAAAGTAATATCACCAATGGTCGCGTTACGGCTGTCTTCTCTAATAAAGCCGAGGCTTACGCACTTGAGCGCGCTAAAAAGGCGGGTGCGGCTGGTATCTCCCTTAATCCGAAAGACTTCGATACTCGCGATGCGTTTGACCATGAGCTAATGCGCCAAATGGATGAATTCAAACCAGATTTGATCATCCTAGCTGGTTACATGCGTATTTTGAGTGGTGAGTTTGTACGACACTATATGGGCCGTATGATCAACATCCACCCTTCTCTATTGCCGAAATATCCAGGCTTGAATACTTACCAACGTGCGATCCACGCTGGCGATGAAGAGCATGGGACTAGCGTGCATTTCGTCACCGAGCAACTAGATGGCGGACCAGTAATTCTACAAGCAAAAGTGCCTATCTTTGATGAAGATACAATAGAGACGCTGACAGAACGCGTACAAAACCAAGAGCACCGCATTTACCCTATGGTAGCGAAATGGTTTGTTGATGGCCGCTTAGAAATGCGCAGTGGCAAAGCCTATTTAGATGAGCAGCTCTTAGGTATTCATGGCTACGCTCAAGACTAATTGCTTCGATACAATCTCCAAAAAGGTGAGCCGATTAGCTCACCTTTTTTTGTTTTAGTACCGACTTAATTGTGTGAATGGTTATAAAGCCATCAGCGCAGTCGGATTATTGTTTTAAAACAAATTACAGCTTTGAATCTGCACAGCGCTATGTGTATATTGAGAGCAATTATCATTAACCACGAGTTGAACCCATGAAAGTTTACGATTGTTGCGATTTAGTTCGCGAGCTATACGCTCAAATTGGCAGTGGCGATCAAGCCTACGTTCCTCAAGCAATCTCTTGTGCTGTGCGTGCTCTAAACGAAATCGCAAGCAACACTGGTCTAGAAAAGCAAGTACGTGAGCGCGCAGCATTTGCAGCAGCAAACCTACTTATCTCGGACTTCGAGGACAAGTAATGAATCTGGCCAATTTCGACACTATGGACCCAATCATGTTGATGAGCATTGTTAACATGAAGCTACGCGACGATTTTGGTGGCGATTTAGATAAACTAGTTAACTTCTTTGACATCAGCCGTGATGCTTTGGAGAAGAAACTAGCAAAAGCTGGGTTTGAGTTTTTGCCTGAAGCAGGACAATTCCGCTAAGCAATCAACCCGCTAACGACAGATACAAAAAAACCGCTCGATGAGCGGTTTTTTATTACTCTGCAGAACGAGATTTGCGCTGCTGCGCTTTACGAGCATTACGCTCTGTTTGGTTTTTGATAAAACCTGCTAGCTCTTTTTCTGCCCACGCATTAGCTTCTTGTTCTGTTTCAAAACCTGTTTCGCGTTTTGAAACTACTGTCTTGCGTGACGTAACTTGACGAGTAATTTCTGCACACCAGCCATTGCGTTTTTCGCTTAAGCGGATGGCAAATTTTTTACTTTTTGACATGTTTAATTCCTAAGAATGGTTCAGGGACACCTTGTTGTGCTCGTCTAATTGATCGACGATATGGCCGCTCATCCCTGGGTCGCGCGGTATTAGAGCACAATCAATCAATCTTCGCTGCATTTATTTGCGATTTCGAGCCCAAAAAGTTTCATGCCAAGTTTTTTATCGGTAAAAACAAACTTGAATGAAAACAGCAAATGAGTTGTTTGCTACTTACATAAACGCCATGTTCAATGCGAAGTAGCACGTAAATTTACAACACTTCCCGCCATCTCCTAGCCCTTAATCTATAGTTGCTTTGCAACAGAAAAAATCTGTTGTTTTGTTGTTCAACTGCATACGCAATTTAGTAATTGTAAATTAAGGAAGAACCAATGAATCACATAATTACAAAGGCTTGGCTAAGGAAAGCACTCACTTTAGGGACATGTAGTGCAGCTAGCTTATATGCCATCAACGTCAATGCCGCTATCGACTGTACCAATATTGAAGTATGGGATAGCGCTAAAGCTTATACCTCTGGCTCTCAAGTTCAAGAGGCCAATAACGCCTACCAAGCCAATTGGTGGACTCAGGGAAATAACCCAGCGACTCATTCTGGTCCACATCAAGAGTGGAGCTTTGTGGATAGCTGTTCGAGCACTGGCTCAAACCTCCCTCCTGAGGTTGACATCGCAACCTCTGCGAATGCAATCAGCCTTGGTGACCCAGTCGTGCTCAGTTCGAATGCCACTGACCAAGATGGTCAAATCACTCAAGTTGAGTTCCTAGCAAATGGTGTAGTCATCGCAACCCTAACCGCTCCACCATACCAAGCGAGCTACACTCCGACTCAAGCGGGTACTATCAGTTTTGTTGCAAGAGCAACCGACAATGAAGGCGCTGCGACCGATTCAGCAGCCTCTTTAGTTTCAGTCAATGATGGTCCCATCGTACAAAGTTGTCGTCCGGATGGCCTATTCCAGACTCCTGGCACCAATGTGCCTTATTGTACTATCTACGATGAAAACGGTCGTGAATTGATGGGCGCAGACCACCCTCGTCGTGTTATTGGTTACTTCACTAGTTGGCGCGCGGGCGATGACCCACAAACTTCATATCTAGTAAATGATATCCCTTGGGAGCAACTCACTCATATTAACTACGCGTTCGTCAGCATTGGCTCTGATGGCAAAGTGAATGTTGGTGATGTTACTGATCCAACCAACCCTGCGGTTGGCCTTGAATGGCCGGGCGTAGAAATTGACCCAGCTTTAGGTTTCAAAGGTCACTTTGGTGCGCTAGCAACTGCGAAGGCTAAGCATGGTGTTAAAACGCTAATTTCGATTGGTGGTTGGGCGGAAACCGGCGGTCACTTTGGCCCAGATGGTACTCGCATCGCTGATGGTGGTTTCTACACTATGACAACCAATGCAGATGGCTCTATTAACCACGCAGGTATTCAGACCTTTGCAGATTCTGCCGTTGCTATGATGCGTCAGTATAAGTTTGATGGTTTGGACATCGACTATGAGTACCCAACGAGCATGGCAGGAGCTGGTAACCCAGATGACAAAGCGTTCGCTGAACCTCGTCGTCCATACTTGATGGCGTCTTATCATGAGTTGATGCGTGTCCTACGTGAGAAACTCGATATTGCCAGTCAGCAAGATGGTCATCACTACATGCTAACCATCGCGGCGCCATCCTCAGCGTACCTACTGCGCGGTATGGAAACCATGGCAGTAACCAAGTATCTCGATTACGTGAACATCATGACCTACGACTTACATGGTGCATGGAACGAACACGTAGGTCACAATGCTGCGCTGTATGACACAGGTAAAGATTCCGAGCTAGCAATGTGGAACGTGTACAACACAGCCGCTTATGGCGGTATTGGTTACCTCAATACAGATTGGGCGTACAAATACTTCCGCGGTTCTATGCCAGCAGGTCGAATCAACATTGGTGTGCCTTACTATACCCGTGGTTGGCAAGGTGTAACCGGTGGTGAAAATGGCCTATGGGGTCGTGCTCCTCTACCAAACCAAGCAGAGTGTCCTCCGGGTACTGGTGAAGGTGAGAAGAACAAATGTGGTAATGGCGCTCTTGGCATCGATAACCTTTGGCATGATAAAGATGCAGCCGGTAATGAAATGGGCGCAGGATCTAACCCAATGTGGCACGCACTTAACCTTGCAAACGGCGTTTACGGTAGTTACAGCGTGGCTTATGGCTTAGACCCGGTGAATAACCCATTACATGCCTTAGTAGGTACGTACTCACGCTTCTACGATGACATTGCCGTTGCACCATGGCTATGGAACGTTGAAAAGAGCGTGTTCCTCTCCATTGAAGACAAAGCCTCAATCAATGTTAAAGCGAACTATGTTGCCGACAACGAGATTGGTGGCATCATGTTCTGGGAGTTGGCAGGGGATTACAACTGCTATCAATTTGATGCCAACGGTAATCGCGCGGGCATCGACCTTACAGAAGCAGCATGTATGACAGGTAATGGCGAGTATCACATGGGTAACACCATGACAAAAGCCATCTACGATAAATTCTTGTCAGCAGCGCCTTACGGTAACAAAGTGGCACACACGGCATTACCGGGGCAAACCATCGACATTAGCGTAGACATCAGCGGCTTTAAGGTGGGCGATCAAAACTACCCAATCAATCCAAAAATCACCTTTACTAACAATACGACCTCTACCCTACCTGGCGGTACTGAGTTCCAGTTCGATATTCCAGTATCGTCACCTGACAATGCCAAAGATCAGTCTGGCGCAGGTCTTAAAGTGATCGCTTCTGGTCATACTAGAGCGAACAATATAGGTGGTTTAGATGGTGTGATGCACCGCGTGGCATTCTCTCTTCCAACTTGGACAAGCCTAGCCCCTGGCGAAAGCTATGTTCTCGACATGGTGTATTACTTGCCGATCTCAGGCCCAAGTAACTACACAGTTAAAGTAGGCACAAGCGAGTATGCATTTAAGTTTGAACAACCTGATTTACCGGTAGCACCGCTACCTTAATCTGAGCTTCAAAAACCAAGTACCAAAAAGCAAGAAGGCAGACTTAACGTCTGCCTTCTTCATATCAATACGCTTATTCTACAAGCATAAATCGATAAACTGCCCACGAGTGAGAGCGGCCAAGTCTTTCGGCGCTAACTCGATTTCTAGCCCCCGACGACCTGCGCTCACAAACATGGTGTTCTGCTCTAATGCACTTGAATGGACAAACGTCGGCAATACTTTCTTTTGCCCTAGTGGGCTAATGCCCCCAACGACATAGCCTGTGGTTTTTTGTGCGATTTCTGGATCGGCCATTTCAGCCTTTTTAGCCTTAGCCGCTTTTGCCGCCAGTTTAAGATTCAACTTTTGCTCGACTGGAATCACCGCAACCGCTAAGTTTTTCGCTTCACCATTTAGGCAAAACAATAACGTCTTAAACACTTGCTTCGGATCGTTACCCAAGGCTTCTACCGCCTCCAAACCAAAACTTTCCGCTCTAGGATCATGCTGATATTGATGTACGGTGTGGGAAATTTTTTTCTTTTTCGCAACGTTGATTGCTGGTGTCATGATTGTTCCTTACACCAATCAGGGTAAGCCACTATCAATACGGTCATCGTAATGGACTATCCTACTTGGTGAACATAAAAAAACGGCGCTGTATAAGCGCCGTTTAGTAAAAGCTATCTACTCTTTCGAGTCAATGGTTTACTTGTAAACCATCTCGCCTTTTGATTCAAACGCGTTCACGTCGATTGGGCTGTTTGCTTCTAAGAACTCTTTCAATACTTCAGCATCAACAAAACCTGTGTTCACGTAACCTGCGTGATCAGACAGTTTAGGGTAACCGTCACCACCAGCTGCGTTAAAGCTTGGAACAGTAAAGCGGTAAGTTGCTGCTGGGTCTAGCGCTTTATCACCAATCTTAACGTCAGATACTTGGCCGTTTTCAACAGTCATCGAAATGCCAGCAAATTGCGCGTATGCACCAGAATCGATTGGTTTAGTTGCCACTACGTTTAGGTAATCAAGAACTTCTTTACCCGTCATATCCGTGTAAGTCAGGATGTTGCCAAATGGCTGAACTGTCAGTACATCTTTGTACGTTACGTCACCACCTTCAATTGAAGCACGTACACCACCTGAGTTCATCACACCGAAGTCTGCTTTCGCACGCTCCATGTGAGCCGCTGCAATAAGACGACCTAGGTTAGTTTGCTGGAAACGAACGACATTACGGTCACCTTCCAGTTTACCGTTAGTTTCAGCGATCTTAACGTCTAGCTGTGCTTGGCCTTTTTCTTGGTACGGACGCAAGAACTCTAGCATTGCTGCATCTTCTGCGATTTCGTCTTCAATAAGAACACGTTTCTTCTCGCCATCGATCTTAACTTTCTTCTTCAAGTTAACTGGAATCAGATCGTAGCTTACCATCTGTAGCTCACCGTTACGGAACTCGTAATCAGCGCGGCCTACGTATTTACCCCACTCGTGCGCTTGCACGATGTAAGTACCATTTTGTAGATCTGGCTTACATTCGTCAGAAGGTTGGAAGTTCTTAGTCACAACATTTGGCGCTTCCATACATACTGGCTCTTGAGAGTGACCACCAACGATCATGTCTAGAGAGCCTTCATCTAGGTAGCGAGCTAGTGCTACGTCACCCGGTGCGTTTACGCCACGCTTACCATCTTCATAGTGACCCATGTGAGTAACTGCGAAAATAAGATCTGGTTTTTCAGTTTTCTCAAGTTCAGCAATCAGCGCTTTCGCTTCTTCTTTAGGATCGCGGAAATCGATGCCACCGATGAACTCTGGGTTACCAATTTTTTGCGTATCTTCGGTCGTTAGACCGATAACTGCAATCTTGATACCTTGCTTGTTAAACATCGCGTAAGGCTGGAACATACGTTCGCCAGTCTTCTTATCGTAGATGTTTGCAGAAAGCATTGGGAAGTTCGCCCACTCTTTCTGTTGGAATAGCACTTCTAATGGGTTATCAAATTCATGGTTACCTAGCGCCATCGCATCGTAACCAATTTTGCTCATACCTTTAAAGTCAGGTTCAGCATCTTGTAGGTCTGACTCTGGAACACCTGTGTTGATGTCACCACCAGATAGAAGCAATACGCTGCCACCCTGTGCACGGATTTCAGTACGTAGTTGGTCGATAAGTGTCTTACGAGCAGCCATACCATACTCGCCGTATTTGTTTTGCCAGAAACGACCGTGGTGGTCATTCGTATGCAGAACCGTTAGCTTGTAAGTTGTATCTTTGTCCCACTCATGTTGAGGAGCATTTGCTTTCGCGTCTTCACCACAGCCAGATAGAGTTGCAAGAATTGCTGCACTCAGTGCTGCTTTTACCATAAGGCGTTGCTTCATTGTCATACCTTTAGAAATAATTTTATCCACTGCCACTTTGCCACTATCAGTTATGAATCACCAACTTAGCATTGGTTGTTTTATGTACTCTGAAAGCGACAAAACTTGATGTAGTTTAAATTAACCTTTCACATCTGACATTTGCATTTCATATTTATGTAGATGCGATCACCTTATTAAGTCATTGAAAGTGTAACAAGTAGACAGCGTTGCATTCGTTTCAACAAGCGATCACAAGCAATCGTTTACGCTTTAACCAAACGACAGTTTTACAAATTCAGCGGTAGTTTTGATGAGAATGGCGGAAATGATCACAGTAGATAAAAGAAAGGCCTAGCATTGCTAGACCTGATTCTCTTTACTTTAAAGCTCGGTACTTTAAAACTCAGTATTTGTGTCGGTGTCTGGCTCACTGACCTCTAGTTGAGTCTCAACTGTTTCTTGAGGCTCTGGAGTATAAGCTTGGCTTTGCCATTCAAACACTAGCGTCGGTTCGCCCATGATGACTTCAGGCTCTGCGATTGGTTGTGGGTCATTAACGATAATCGCGCCTTCAGTGGTTTCAGCCGTGGTATTGACTGGCACTTCAACCGGCATTGGCTCTACTACTTTCTTATCGTCATATTGTGCCGGCATGGGTGTGGTTTCATCTAATCTTGCTACTGCTTGCTCAAACGCTTCTTTTGAGCTGAGCAGATGCACCTTGAAAGTCACCTCTGCACCACGAATATCGAGGATATCCACCGATGCCACCGAACTAAGCAGCTTTAACTTACGTTCAACAATAAAGAAGTCTGTTGCGTTATCCAAGGAAGTAAAGCGAACTTTCACTGACTCAGATGATTCCGAACTGACTACCACTGCACTGTTTTTAGCGTAGTAGTCACTGATGTCATTAATCATTTTTTCTGCTGAGTTAGCACCATTATGTGAACCAGTTAAAGGCGCTTGGCGCGTGATACCAATCGTTGCTGGCTTTTGGTCATAAAGCGTCCAACGTAGATCATTGCCACGAGCACGAATCACTAACACTGCATCTGCTGGATAACGTTCACTTGCCTCACCGACTGGTCGAGCAAAGCCGCCCCAAAAGTCAGCAATGTTCACACCTGTCACATCAGCAAAATCGCCCACAGGCACTGTAAGTGGTAAGCCTCGGCTTTGCGCTTCATCCTTCATTTGAGTCAATAAAGCGGAATCAGAATATTGCCACGCGATGCTGCGGTCAGATTGCGCTTCTTCAATCAACCAAACCAGTACGTTGGCGCGCTCTGATGGCCACGTTGCTAGCTGGGCTTGATTAAGTAGCGATTGAATTTGCGAAGAGTTAAAGACCATTTGCCGAGTTTGCTGCTCACCCTGCTGGCCATAACTGATTTGCGATAGATATTGCGCACTTTGGCCAAGTGCTTTTTTTACCACACTATTATTTGTTGCCGTTTGATCGCCAGAGGCTCTCACGATCACTTCTTTCATACCCTCGACACGGGCTTGCGCGTCAGGTTTCTCGATGCTCTGATCCAGTACAACTTCGGTTTGGTACAAATCAACATTGACGAGCGCTAACGCAGGCGCGCTAATCAAACCCAATGCGAATAAAACTAAATGACGCATATTTTTCCTAGAATCAGTTTCACGATTACAGCGACGATGATAAGCAACTTCCCATATTCGAGCAATACAAGCCGTCAAGCTTGTTTACCAAAATGTGCACACCACAACGCAATCGCTACGCCTTATATCAACCCATTCGCATAAAAAATCACTTTGGGGCGCACAGCATGTTATTGACATTTTTGAAACCTTTTTGAGTGGTTAATTTGTAATCTTTTGATCTAGTTCAGATTGAAATCGTTTGCGACGGTGATAAAATCCCGCGAATTTTGTTTTTGGATCAGAAATATCTGCGTTTTTGATTCTTTTTAAACGCCACATACAGGAATAATAATATGAAAAATGCCATTCAAGGCGCACAAATGCTATTCGTTGCATTTGGTGCTCTGGTGCTAGTACCTCTCCTCACGGGACTAGACCCAAGTGTTGCTCTCTTCGGTGCTGGTATCGGTACCCTCATTTTCCAAATCATCACCCGCCGTTCTGTTCCTATCTTCCTTGCTTCTTCTTTTGCTTTTATTGCTCCAATTTTATATGGCGTCCAAACATGGGGCGTACCAGCCACAATGGGCGGCCTTATGGTTGCAGGTTGTGTATACGTGGCAATGGGTGCACTGATTAAAGTTCGTGGCGTTGAAATTATCCATAGATTGCTTCCACCTGTGGTTGTTGGCCCAGTGATTATGGTAATTGGTCTTGGCCTAGCTCCGACAGCAGTGAGCATGGCGCTAGGTAAAGTGGATGGCGCACAAGTGATTGACGCAAATGCCGCAATGGTTATCTCAAGCGCATCGCTACTGACCACTATTTTCATTAGCGTGTTTACTCGTGGCTTCCTAAAACTCATGCCAATTCTTGGCGGTATCATCGTCGGTTATAGCCTGAGTTTGTTTTACGGCATTGTTGACTTTACGCCTGTACATGAAGCCGCTTGGTTAGCGCTTCCAAACTTCACCTTCCCAGAATTCAACATCAACGCGATCCTATTCATGATCCCAGTTGCAATTGCACCTGCCGTTGAACACGTTGGTGACATGCTTGCCATTTCAAACGTGACTGGTAAAAACTACATCAAGAAGCCAGGCCTGCACCGCACAATCACAGGTGACGGGGTAGCAACCATTGCTGCATCTATGGTTGGCGCGCCGCCAAACACCACTTACTCAGAAGTAACAGGTGCGGTAATGTTAACTAAAGCGTTTAACCCTAAAATCATGACTTGGGCAGCTGTTACGGCTATCGTACTTGCGCTAGTGGGTAAGTTAGGTGCTGTACTACAAACCATCCCTATGCCTGTTATGGGCGGTATCATGATTCTGCTATTCGGCTCTATCGCAACTGTTGGTCTAAATACCCTAATTAAAAACAACGTTGATCTACACCAGTCGCGTAACCTTGTAATTGTGGCGATTACCCTAGTATTTGGTATTGGCGGCATGGCATTTGGTGTAGGTGAATTCAGCCTTCAAGGTGTAAGCCTATGTGGTATCGTAGCAATTCTACTTAACCTTGTGCTTCCTCGTGACCTTGGTGAAAACCACGTAGTGGATAACGCTCAAATGGAAGACGAAAAATAAGCGTCCACCAAGCTACTACTTAACTAAATGTTTAACGGAAAGACCAGCGAAAGCTGGTCTTTTTTGTCTGCGTATAGACCTTCACCCTACTGTTCAAACGCCTAATAAACGTTAGGTAATAAAAAAGCCGCTCTATCTAAGAGCGGCTTTGCTGTAAGCGTAAGGGCTTAATTAGCCAATGTTCTTACGTGCGTTTTGGAACATACGCATCCAAGCGCCGTTCTCACCCCAGCCTTCAGGAGACCATGAGTTCGCGACTGTGCGGAATACACGCTCAGGGTGCGGCATCATAATAGTTACGCGGCCATCTTGCGTTGTAAGACCTGTGATTGCGTTTGGCGAACCGTTCGGGTTGTTCGGGTATAGTTGTGTCGCGTTACCGTGGTTGTCCACATAGCGCACTGCAACGGTACCTGACGCTTCAATCGCTGCTAGGTGGTCAGCACCACGTACTTCTACTCGGCCTTCGCCGTGAGATACTGCGATTGGCATACGAGAGCCAGCCATACCATCGAAGAACACTGAATCAGACTTCTGAACTTCAACTAGGCTGAAACGAGCTTCAAAACGCTCAGATTCGTTACGAACAAAGCGTGGCCACAGGTCTGCACCTGGGATTAGCTCTTTCAAGTTAGACAGCATCTGACAGCCGTTACACACACCTAGAGAGAAAGTATCTTCACGCTGGAAGAAGCCTTCAAATTGGTTGCGAGCTTGCTCATTGAACAGGATAGATTTAGCCCAACCTTCACCCGCACCCAGTACGTCACCGTATGAGAAGCCACCGCAAGCCACAAGGCCTTGGTACTCTTCTAGTGCTGCTTGACCCGTTAGGATATCGCTCATGTGAATATCGGTTGCTTCAAAACCAGCACGGTCAAAAGCTGCTGCCATCTCAACGTGAGAGTTAACACCTTGCTCACGTAGGATTGCCATCTTAGGCTTAGCACCTTTCGCGATGTATGGCGCTGCGATATCTTCGTTCACATCAAAGCTCAGCTTCACGTTCAGACCAGGGTCAGAGTTGTCTTTCTTCGCTTCATGCTCTTGGTCTGCACACGCTGGGTTATCACGTAGGCCTTGCATCTTATGCGTTGTCTCAGCCCAGATAGTACGTAGTTCAGTACGGTTACGTGATAGCACTTCCGTAGCAGCCGACGTGATCACCAGCTCATCAGAAGCATTTACGCTACCAAGAACATGTGAGCACGCTTCAAGACCAAATGACGCTAGCGTTGAAAGAACAACATCTAAGTCTTCATCACGTACTTGAATAACCGCGCCAAGCTCTTCGTTGAATAGCGCCGCTAGAGTATCATCACCTAGTGCTGCAACATCTGCTTTCACACCACAGTGACCTGCGAATGCCATCTCTGCAAGAGTAACGAATAGACCACCGTCACCCTTATCGTGGTAAGCCACTACTTGGTCGTTCGCAACAAGTGCCTGAACCGCTTCGTAGAAGCCTTTTAGCTGTGCTGCGTTGTCTACGTCTGCTGGCTTATCACCAAGCTGCTTGTAAACCTGTGCTAGTGCTGTTGCACCTAGACGGTTTTGACCGTTACCTAGGTCGATAAGAACTAGCGAAGTATCACCTTTGTCAGTGCGGAGCTGAGGCGTGATTGTCTTACGAACATCTTCAACACGTGCAAATGCCGTGATGATGAGAGACAGTGGAGACGTTACTTCTTTCTGCTCGCCGTTCTCTTCCCACTTAGTCTTCATCGACATTGAGTCTTTACCAACTGGGATAGTCAGACCAAGTGCAGGACATAACTCTTCACCAACGGCTTTCACCGCTTCGTAAAGACCAGCATCTTCACCTGGGTGACCTGCTGGAGACATCCAGTTTGCAGACAGTTTAATGTGTTTGATATCACCGATGTTAGTCGCTGCGATGTTGGTGATTGCCTCACCAACCGCTAGACGAGCTGAAGCACCGAAGTCTAGTAGAGCAACTGGTGTACGCTCACCCATAGACATGGCTTCACCGTGGTACGTGTCGTAGCTTGCTGCTGTTACTGCGCAGTTAGCTACAGGAACCTGCCATGGGCCAACCATCTGGTCACGCGCTACAAGGCCAGTTACCGAGCGGTCACCGATCGTAATAAGGAATGTTTTCTCTGCAACAGTAGGAAGACGTAGAACGCGATCCACGGCTTCGTTTAGCTCAATACCGTCACGGTTCACTGCAGGGTTGTTCGCTTTCAGCGTTTTCGCATCACGGTGCATCTTCGGCGTCTTACCTAGAAGCACATCCATTGGCATGTCGATTGGCGTATTGTCGAAGTGTGAATCTTCAAGTTTCAGTTCACGCTCTTCTGTTGCAACACCTACTACTGCGTATGGTGCGCGCTCACGCTTACAGATTGCATCGAATACGTCCATATTCTCTGGCGCAACTGCCATTACATAACGCTCTTGAGATTCGTTACACCAGATCTCAAGTGGGCTCATGCCCGGCTCATCGTTTGGTACGTCACGTAGCTGGAAAATACCACCACGTTCGCCATCGTCTACAAGCTCTGGAAGTGCGTTAGAGATACCGCCCGCGCCCACATCGTGGATGAATGCGATTGGGTTCTCGTCACCAAGCTGCCAACAACGGTCGATAACTTCCTGACAGCGGCGTTCCATCTCTGGGTTTTCACGCTGTACAGATGCGAAATCTAGGTCTTCTGCTGATTGACCAGACGCCATTGAAGATGCTGCACCGCCACCAAGACCGATGTTCATCGCAGGGCCACCCAGTACGATTAGGCTTGCACCTACAGGGATCTCTTTCTTCTGAACGTGCTCGTCACGGATGTTACCCATACCACCAGCAATCATGATTGGCTTGTGGTAACCACGAACCTCTTCACCTGCGTGAGAGTTTACTTTTTCTTCGTAAGTACGGAAGTAACCAAGAAGGTTTGGACGACCAAATTCGTTGTTAAATGCCGCACCGCCTAGAGGGCCTTCTAGCATGATGTCTAGTGCGTTAACAATGCGACCTGGCTTACCGAAGTCTGTTTCCCATGGCTGTTCAAAGCCAGGAATACGTAGGTTAGACGTTGTGAAGCCAACCAGACCTGCTTTTGGCTTGCCACCGATACCGGTTGCGCCTTCGTCACGGATTTCACCACCAGAACCAGTAGAAGCGCCCGGCCATGGAGAGATAGCCGTTGGGTGGTTGTGCGTTTCCACCTTCATTAGGATGTGCGCTTTCTCTTGGTTGTAACCGTACTGGCGAGTTTCTGGGTTCGGGAAGAAACGACCCACATCAGAACCTACCATTACTGCTGCGTTATCTTTGTATGCAGACAGTACGTTTTCTGGCGTTGTTTCGAATGTGTTCTTGATCATCTTGAACAGAGACTTCTCTTGCTTAACGCCATCGATAGTCCAATCTGCATTAAAGATTTTGTGACGACAGTGTTCAGAGTTCGCCTGTGCAAACATCATTAGTTCGATGTCAGTTGGGTTGCGGTCTAGCTTGTTTACGAACGCATCGTATAGATATTCGATTTCATCATCAGCCAGTGCAAGACCTAGGGTAACGTTTGCGTTTTCAAGCGCAGCACGACCGCCTTTTAGTAGGTCAACGTCAGCAACTGGTGCTGGCTCTGCCACTTGGAAAAGCGCTGCTGCTGATTCGAAATCAGTGAAGATAACTTCCATCATGCGATCGTGCAGGATAGCTTTTAACTCAACCAGTTGAAGCTCAGAAAGCTCTGCCGATGATTCGATGTAGTAAGCGGTACCGCGCTCAAGACGTGCAATCTTGTCTAGACCACAGTTATTTGCGATATCAGTTGATTTTGAAGACCAAGGCGAGATAGTGCCCGGACGTGGAGTCGCAAGTAGAAGAAGACCTTCTGGTGCGTGTTCCTCAATAGTAGGACCATAAGTTAGGAGCTTTTCTAGTTTCTCAACTTCTTGATCATCTAGATCTGCTGTTAGGTCAGCAAAGTGCGCAAATTCAGCGTAGATGCCAGTAACAGGCAGGCCAAGTTCACGACAAAGCTCTAAAAGCTTGTTTACACGAAATTCAGATAGAGCTGGGGAGCCACGAAAAATTCTCATGTGCTTAGGTCTCTTATGCAATAGGTTAAGGTGATATTGGAATAAATTCAGTGGGTTAAACTGTTTTCTTCGAAGCTATTCCCGAAAATACATCCCGAAGGTTTCGCAAACCTATGCCGATCCCACCTCTCCTATGCGGGCGCATTATATAGCAATTAATTTTGTGATGTAACACCAAAAGCAAACGTTTGCTTAATTTTTTTCGTCAATTTTGAATTACAGCAAAGTTGCTCAAAAAGACCACAGCTATCTCGATAGTTTCGCCAGATTCTTGCCTTGTCTGATTACTTTGATATAAAGGCTCTACGCATATATGAGAAACCTATCGATGAATAGACACATTTTGTCCCGAGCAAAGTCTTTTGTTTTACTTTGTTTTACAGCCGTACTGCTTTCAGGCTGTCAGATTGAATCCGAGCCTAAGAGCACCTTAGATCAAATTCGTGAACGTGGCGTGCTTCGTGTTGGCACGCTCAATAACCAGCTCTCTTACTATATAGGTCCTGATGGCCCTACTGGCCTTGACTACGAAATTGCTCGCCAGTTCGCCGATGAGCTAGGCGTTCGCCTTGAAATGAAACCCGCTTATCGCATTTCCAATCTCTACCCTGCGTTGGAGAATGGCGAAATCGATCTTATTGCAGCGAGCCTGACTCAATCACCCGAGCGACTAGAACGCTTTAGAGCAGGTCCAGCTTACTATTACGTCAGCCAACAACTGGTGTACAAAACAGGCGCTTGGCGTCCACGTAAACTGAGCTTGTTACTGAAAAAACAAGCGGAGCTGATTGAAAAGAACGATGGCCTACCAGTTGTCACTATCGTTGGCGATTCTCACTTTAACAAGACCCTATCGGCCATCAAACAAGAGCACCCAGAATTTGAATTCACCATCGATCCTGATGCCGATGTTAACGACCTACTCAAAGCGGTGTCTAAAGGTGAAATTCCATTTACTATCGCCGATTCAGTCGAGATTTCTCTGTCACAGCGCATCTACCCTGAAGTCGCCACTGCCTTTGATTTGACCGAAGACCAACCGATCTCATGGTTTTTGCGTCAGTCTGAGGATGAGAGTTTGTACGCTTTGCTGATTGAGTTCTTCGGTAACTTAAAACAATCGGGCCAATTGGCGGCATTGGAAGAGAAGTACATCGGTCATATCAATAGCTTTGATTACGTCGATACGCGTGCCTTTATTCGCGCTTTAGATTCTAAGTTACCTAAGTGGCAGCCTCTGTTCCAAAAGTATTCTGAAGAGTTCGATTGGCGTTTGATTGCTGCACTGGCATATCAAGAATCCCATTGGAACCCAAATGCTCGCTCGCCAACCGGTGTGCGCGGCATGATGATGTTGACGTTACCGACGGCTAAAATCGTTAAAGTCTCTAATCGTCTTGACCCTGAACAATCGGTACGTGGTGGTGTGGAATATTTACGTCGTATGGTCGCTCGAATCCCTGATTCCATTGATGAGCATGAAAAGATCTGGTTTGCACTTGCTTCATACAATGTGGGCTTCGGCCATGTGATGGATGCTCGTCGTTTGACGAAACGCCAAGGTGGTAACCCTGACGCTTGGTCTGATGTGAAAGACCGCTTACCTCTGCTTCGCCAAGCCAAGTACCATAGCCAAACTCGTTATGGTTATGCGCGTGGTGATGAGGCTAGAAAATACGTTGAGAATATTCGCCGCTATTACCAAAGCATTATTGGTCATGTTGAACAACAGGCACCTGATGAAGGGGATGTGGATATCAACGAATTGACGGTAATTGAAGTAGACCCTGGGCTATTGTCTGGAGCGGTATCCAGCCAGTCTTCGGCGCAAGCAACTGAGGTCAGCGCCGCTTCAACTAGCCAATAAACTTTACTTAGATCAATACAACAAGGGGTAACTCATTTTTTGATGAGTTACCCCTTGAATTTTGAGCTAGAGATCATAGATACTCTGTGGCCCACTTTTAGATGAAAACGCACATAAGCGTCACTTTAAAGCGGGAAATACAAGTAACATTAAAATAAGCAGGAGGTTGTTTTATGAGCAGACGTAGAATGCAGTCAAAACGCCTTAATAAAACTGTTGCAGCTAACCGACGTAAACGTAGGCTAAGTAATAACAAGAAAAAAGTTATCGCTCGCCACCGTGCATTTATGCTGTTAATTAGCGACTAGTGAGAAAGTTAGCAAACATGATTACTAATGTTTGCTAACTGAATTCCTGTTTAATCCTGTTCTAAAGATGGCTTATCTGCCTCTTGCTGCTTTTGCTCTAACCGCTGCGCTTTTATCTCTTTACGACGTCGACGAAAGAAAGCCTGTAGTTGAGCTCGACATTCTTCTTCCAGCAATCCTTGCTCAATAGTCGCGTAATGATACGCTGCTTGATGTTCAAACAAATTCAATACCGTGCCTGCCGCCCCCGCTTTTAAATCCGGAGCGCCAAAAACGATTCGTTTTACACGACTATGCAAAAGAGCGCCTGCACACATTGGGCAGGGCTCTAGCGTAACGTACAACGTTGTATCAAGCAGGCGGTAGTTCTCTAATGCTTTGCCAGCTTTGCGCAGCGTTTGAACTTCGGCATGGGCCGTGGCATCGTGAGCGCCAATGGATTGGTTCCAACCCTCAGCGATAATTTCACCATCTTTCACTAATACTGCGCCTACAGGCACCTCCCCTTCTTGCTCGGCTTGTTCAGCAAGCGCCATCGCTCGGCGCATAAAAAGTTCATCTTGCTGGGTGAACTGAGGTTTAGACAAAGGAGACTCCTGATTGTATTAAGATAGGCTGGAAAGCATACCGAATCTTGCTCTCAGAGGCTAACTTTGTTGCTCTGGCAGCGAAGCAAGTTCTGACACTTGAAGTTCGATAATCCGATTACTGTCGGCTTGTAACACCACAAATTGCCATTGTTGATATTCGATCACTTCGCCTTGGTTTGGTAAGCGCCCCAAACGCCAAGTGAGCATACCATTAAGTGTTTGGAAGCCTTCTTCTTCACCCTCAATATCTGAAAGGTCCAAGCGGTTTTTCAACTCACTAATAGGGATCAGCGCATCCATAACAAATGAGCCATCCTCCTGAACCTCTGACCACAGATCTTGTTTGTCAGTCGACAGCTCACCTGCGATCGCTTCCAGAATATCGTAGTGGGTAACTAAACCTTGAATATCACCATACTCATCGACAATAAACGCCATTTCAGAACCGGACTGTTTAAAGTGAGTCAGTAGCTTTAACCCTTTCATCGATTCAGGCACATAGACAGGCTGTTTAGCCATTCCCACAACAGATTGGACCGTTAATTGGCTGCCATAGCTCAGCAGAGCTTTAGATGACACGGTACCCATTACTTTATCTAAACCGCCACGACACAACGGGAAAACGCTGTGCTTAGTCGCGCGAATTTGCTTTTGGATGCTCTCTATCGGCTGGTCAATATCAAGGCAATCTATATCTCTGCGCGGCGTCATCAATGAGCTCACAAGGCGATCATCAAGCTGCAGGATATTACGGATCATCTCTTGCTCACCGCGTTCAATCGCGCCAGACTCAGAGCCCTCTTTTACGATGGCGTGAATATCATCCTCGGTCACTTGGTCATCTTGATTGCTCTGCCCAAGCAGTTTAAGCAAACCTTCGGTCGAAACCGATAGCGCCATAACGAATGGTCGTGTGATACGTGATAACCAGTAAATCGGCATCGCTACCAATACCGCGATGCTTTCAGCGCGAGACTGAGCGAAGCGTTTCGGCACTAGCTCGCCAACAACAATGGCAAAGTAAGTAATACCAATAACGACAATCAGCGTTGAGAGTAGTTCAGCACTGCCAGCATCCATACCACTCGCCATTAAGCTTTGAGCTAGAGGACCTGATAAGGTCGCTTCACCAACGATACCGCTCAAAAGACCAATAACGGTAATACCAATTTGGATGGTGGATAAGAATCGGGTGGGATCATCTTTAAGTTGAAGCGCAATCTGTGCTGAACGATGCTTTTCAGCCAGACGTTTTAGCCGACTAGTTTTCGCTGCCACCAACGCGATTTCAGACATCGCAAATAGGCCATTCAAAACAATCAAGCCAACCAATAAGAGCACTTTCATTAATTCATTTCTCGTAACAGCACACATGTGCTGAGCGCGAATATAGCTGTGAATGAGAAAATAATAAACAAAAAAAGAGCTAACCTAATGGCTAGCTCTCTAAAGTCTATTGTCCCGGAGCCAATAACACGGCTAAAGGACCAAATATGACGCTGACAAATATCTAAATAGTTGGTGCTGTAGTAAGGCAACAAATCAATTCAGCCCTATGAGCATAGCTGTACTATGTGATTAGGCTGAATTGATGCAGTTAACGCCGCTACAGTGCCAAATATGACGATATTTTACATTGTGTAAGTGTATGGCGCTTGAATACCTAGAGGAATACCAATCATCCAGTAAGCGATTAGGAAGATTGACCAACCAATTAGCATCGCGATAGAGAATGGCATCATTAGCGATGCTAGCGTACCGATACCTGTCGACTTCACGTAACGTTGACAGTAAACAACCACTAGCGGGAAGAATACCATCAGAGGTGAAATGATGTTCGATACAGAGTCACCTACACGGTAAGCCGCTTGTGATAGCTCAGGAGAGATACCAACTGCCATTAGCATTGGAACAAGGATTGGACCAATCAGAGCCCATTTCGCTGATGCAGAACCGATCAGTAGGTTCACGGCTGCTGTTAGCAGAATCATACCAACGATAGTCGCTTGACCTGGCAGGTTCATCGCTTTAAGGCCTTCTGCACCGTAAAGTGCAAGCATCGTACCGATGTTTGATTGAGCAAATGCAGATAGGAACTGAGCACAGAAGAACGACATTACGATGTAAGCGCCCATAGTAGACATAGTGTCTGCCATCGCTTTAATGATGTCGTTACTGGTTTTGAACGTACCAGAAACTTTACCGTAAACGTAACCAGGGATGATAAACAGGATGAAAATCAGTGGCACGATAGACTTCATGATCGGCGCAGAGAATGCTGTTAGCTCACCTTCTGGAGAACGTAGCGCTGAGTTTTCAGGCCATAGTGCTGCAACTAGCAGACCAATACCTGCAAGCATAGCGAAACCAGCGTAGCGGAATGCTTTAGATTCTAGCTCAGTGAAAGAACCTAGATCCGGTGCTTTTTCTGCATCTTCATCGATAGGCGTCTTCTCTAGACGAGGTTCGATAATCTTCTCTGTTACATACCAACCAATCGCAACGATGATGATTGAAGATAGACCAGTGAAGTATATGTTCGCTAGAGGGTTAATCACATACTCAGGATCTAGCACGTTAGCCGCTGTTTGCGTAAAGCCTGCTAGTAGTGGATCGATACCTGATGGGATGAAGTTCGCAGAGAAACCACCTGATACACCAGCAAATGCTGCTGCAATACCCGCTAGAGGGTGACGGCCTGCTGCGTGGAAGATGATACCACCTAGTGGAATAACCAATACGTAGCCAGCATCCGCAGCTGTGTGCGAAACGATAGCAACCAAGATTAGCATTGGTGTTAGAAGTTTTGCTGGCGTGAAGTTCAACATCTTCTTCAGGCCAGTCGTGATGAAGCCAGATGAATCAGCCACACCCACACCTAGCATAGCCACTAGCACGATACCTAGAGGAGCAAAGCCAGTGAATGTTTTCACCATGTTTGCTAGGAAGCTTGCTAATGCCTCGCCAGTTAGAAGGTTATTGATAACTAGGGCATCACCTGAACGTGGGTTAATAAGTTCAAACGATACGTTTGATAAAAGTGCTGATGCTACCCAAGTAATAACTAGAGCCCAGAAAAATAGAATTGCTGGGTCTGGAATTTTGTTGCCTGCGCGTTCGATAAAGTTTAAAAAGCGATCCATGCCACTCGGCTTAGGCTCTGGTGCTTTGTTGATTGCTTGATTACTCATGGTAATTCCGTCTGTGATGTTGTTGCTTGTGACCTATTTATATAATTATAGGGGTCGTTACTCAGTAGAGCATTTTATTAAATCTTACTTACAAAAGCACATAATTCCGTCGGAATTTGCATATTTGGAGACATATTTTGCAAATTTAGAATATTGCGATAACAAATAACAAACAAAACCGAACACAATGCGAATACATCATTGAAACCAATTTGAAACTTTGACGTGCTAGAAAGCAATAAAGTGGATAATCACTGACTAATTTGATAGTAAAAAAGATAAGAAATGAACGAAGATCACCTCACAAGTCATGATGCGTTAAAGAAACGTATTTTACGTTAATCAAACTCACTGTACTTTGAGACATAAGAAGTTAAAGAAACCGCATACGAAGGGGCATGCTCGGCGCTATCGGCTACACGCTTCTCCCACCATACCGTGACCGTGAGCTCTTTTAAATCACCAGAGAGACCTCCGGTAACATCATCAACCTTGCATACCAAGTTGTAACCACTACTCACCATATCTGCCATACCCGCGCCACAGTGAGCTGTATTACCAAGCTGATCAAAGGCAATCAATCCCGAAGCACCACTGACATCCTCCACGCGAGTGCGATACAGCTCCATCTGCCGCTCTGCATAATGCAGTGCCTCGATACTTTGCATCGCATAGTCTGCTTTCTGTTCTACTGTCGCTTGCAGCTTAATCAAGCCGAGGCTCGCCAAACCAATAATGGCGAAAGAAATCATGACTTCAAAAAGGCTAAAACCACGTTGTTTAGAGATCATTCCAGGATCCTTTTCGCCAACTGTACCTATAGATATTACTGCCGCCGCCACCTTTTGCATCTGGGTCAAAAATGAACTTCATTGAATTGTTGAAGTAGCTTTTTTTATACGGAACATCGATGATCAAAGCACCCGTTGATTCAAAAGCACCACCCTGATAATGGGCAACGTCTTTTGGGTTAGCAGGCCCTAGATACGGGCCAGACTCCATATTCGCCCAACGAGCAGAAAAATCTGTTGTCGCAGGCTCTGTATTTAAGTGATAGATAGCGCCATAAAACTTAACTGCAGAATAGACTCCAAACAAACCATTCTCTATAACCAAAGTACGTGGAGTTGCAGGTAAACCTGTAAGATCATGACCATCGCCAAGATCGCAGTCGCCTTCAACCCAAACCATATCAGTGCTAGCAAATTCGTTCGCTATTTTTTGGTCACAATTAACCGGGACACCTTGTATCACTGAGTAATCGTTTTTCACTGTGTCTATCGCACTTCTTGGCTGTTGGAAGAAGCTTTCAAATGGGTCTATCGAGGTATCTTTAACAAAGTCATTTTTAAAGAAACTCTTATCTTTATCCTCACTGGTAGACTTAGTCGTACTCAATGACGTTGCCGTGGATGAATGGCACTTTGCACCTGCGACTGGATTTTTCATCTTTGGCTGATCCTGCAAAGTCTCAAGCTTTTCGGCACCGCCAGAATGGATGTATTCAATCTCATCAGCATAAGTGATCGCGACGCACTCTTGGTCTCCGTTAATTAAATTGCCCGTCACATCCGGCCAAATTTCCACGCCACCATTTATGACAAAATAGCCCGTTGCTATGATTGCTCCATTCCCGCCACTCGAGGCAAGTTGAACCGACTTGTTAACAATATCAACGTCATCCACTTGATACACTAAACGGTAAACATCTGCCGATGTAGGTTCAGCAAACAACACGGCTGAAGATGAAGAGTCTAAACAAAGGCTTTGCAAAGTGGCGTAATTAGCGTGAGAGCTCCCTTTCGCTAAATCAGACACGAGTACATTGCCCGTTTTCAAAAAGGCGAAAAAACACTCCAACGCCCCTTCTCCCGACCAGTGCGCTGTGCGCGAACGTAACTCATTTTGAGCGACTTTGATTTGATGGAAAGTCGTTTTGTAACTGCCGAGTACCAACAACAACGTAACCGATAGCAATAACGCGGTTGTCAGCAAAGTCATTGCACCTTTTTGCTTCATTGCCAGTTCCTTTGTTTAATATCCACTTTAAGTGTTTGCGAATGCTGACCGTCTTTAGTCGCCGCAATAATAAATAGGTGCCAAAGTGAAGAGTCGGTAGACGCACTAGAGAGTGGCGTCGAAGAGATAGCAAATGAGGTGACATCAACAACACCATCATCCAATAGGGAGCGGCAATTGCCGACACTATTCAAGGTTAACAGTGTATTTTTGCTCGTAGAACTTTGTTCGCATACTTGCAGCTTGTTGTCACTCAATCGATAGCGCACATTACGAAAATCGGTCAGTCCCACTTCATCCCGATAGTAAGCCATACCAAATTCACTCGCCCCACTGACCTGAATCACATCAGCCGCAGCCGATAGCTTTAGTACTGCACCTAGACCACCATCATATCCAGCTCTTTGAATATCCTCTTCAACGGTTTGAAACGTACTGGTCAAAGACTGCAAAAGATTAAGCTGTTGGCTTTTTTCTTGCGCGACTCTCTGCGCTGAAATGAACACACTGCCAATCAAAGCTAAAGAGACTCCTCCCAAGCCAGCGGCCACTAAGAATTCAATTAAGGAGAACCCCGCAGATTTCCTATTAGCACTTCTCATAGCCATATACTCCTATGGTTGTGCCACATACTTTTATTCGCCCAGGAGGGTTCGCAATAGTAACGCTGAGCTGATTGGTTGAATTACCTTTGGGATTAAATAGCATTGTCCCGCCATTAGGCCGCCCTCTAACAGGATCGAAAGCAATATATTGCGAAGGGAAATTGTGTTCGAAATCGATTTGTCCAAAACCTGAACCATCGAGATAAAGAATACTCTGCCCTGAAGCACCGCTACTGTCGGTAAGCTCCATATACCATTGGCCATCTGGCGCAGGAACTGACTGTGGGAAAGAAAAATGTGCATATAGCTTTTTATTTCGAGCTACCGCTTCAGACTTGCCTTGAATTAAAAAGCCGTTCAACTCACTGGCTAAACGCTGCATCCTGATTGTTTCCATCACTGATTGAAAACTCGGTACCGCAACCAGCAACATCACCACCAAAAACATCAGTGTGATGACAAACTCTAGTAATGTGAACCCGCGAGTCATTTCCCAATTTCCTCTGCAATTTCCATTGCGAACACCATTCCGCTTGCAATCATGCTAACAGCTATTAAAAATGAGCCAATCGAGAACAAGGAACAACTCGTCATGTCTCTGATAATCATGTGTAAACAAAGAAAAAAAAGACTGAAAGCAATGACACTGCTCGAACTATTGGCGGTGGTCATTATTGTGGGAATTATCGTTACGTTCGCCTATCCGAGCTATCTCAGCCATGTGGTAAAAGCAAACCGCAGTGTCGCACTGAGCGACTTGAGTAAAATTCAGCTCTATCTTGAAAATGGCTATGACGGTAGCTACGTTAGCGCTGCGAATTCGGTCATGGCAGGGGGTAGTTGCGGTATTTGCGAATCTGATAGCAACAATTACTCAATAACCATTGCTGCGAACAAAGATAACTACACCATCTCGGCGGATCCGCTCAATAAGCAAGAGAAAGATACATGTCTAGGGTCGAGTCAAGACGTCTTGACCCTCAAACAAACGGGAAAAGGTCAGCCAATCGCCTGTTGGGACTAACTCAAACAAAAAAGCCAGCTTAGGTAAGCTGGCTTTCGTATTTCTAGTTCGCAGATTTAGCTGGTCAAATCATCGAAAAATTTCTTCACACCGTTGAAGAAACCTTCTGATTTTGGCTTATGCTTAGTTGCAGCTTCACCGCCACAAGACTCTTCAAACTCTTTTAGAAGTTCTTTTTGACGAGAGCTTAGGTTAACAGGTGTTTCGACGACTAGCTTAACAATCAAGTCACCGATGCCGCCACCACGAACACCCTTCACACCTTTACCACGCATACGGAACATACGGCCTGTTTGCGTTTCTGTCGGTACTTTTAGGTTAACACGGCCATCTAGTGTTGGTACTTCAACTTCACCACCCAGTGCCGCCATTGCAAAGCTTACTGGGACTTCGCAGTACAGGTTGTTACCTTCGCGCTCAAAGATATGGTGCTCTTTCACGTGAACTTGAACATATAAGTCACCTGCTGGTGCGCCCATTTCTCCCGCTTCACCTTCGCCAGATAGACGAATGCGATCGCCAGTATCAACGCCTGCTGGGATCTTAACGTTAAGAGTCTTAGTCTTTTGCTTACGGCCTTGACCGTGGCATGAACCACACTTCTCTTTGATGATCTTACCTGAACCATGACAGGTAGGACACGTCTGTTGAACCGCAAAGAAACCTTGACGCATTTGAACTTGGCCGTGGCCATGACAAGTGCCACACGTATCTGCGGATGTGCCTTTTTTCGCGCCGCTACCATCACAAGTATCACAATGAACCAGCGTTGGTACTTCAATTTCTTTTTCTACACCACGAACCGCTTCTTCTAGCGTCAGTTCCATGTTGTAACGTAGGTCTGCGCCACGCTGTGCACGGTGACCACCACCGCCACCACGACGACCGCCACCGAAAATATCACCAAATACATCACCGAAGATGTCACCGAAATCAGCACCGCCGCCACCAAAGCCGCCACCGCCGAAGCCGCCGCCACCTTGTTCGAATGCTGCGTGACCGTACTGGTCATACGCCGCTTTCTTCTGCGGGTCGAGAAGAATTTCGTACGCTTCTTTTACTTCTTTAAACTTTTCAGCTGCTGTGTCGTCACCCTGATTACGGTCTGGGTGGAATTTCATTGCAAGGCGCTTGTACGCTTTTTTGATATCGCGCTCTGATGCATCACGGCTAACGCCTAATACTTCGTAAAAATCACGTTTTGACATGCTTTAGTCACCAATTTATTACTGCAAACGGGCCATTATCAGCACCGCTTGGTGTTTCTATATCGTTCTAGCTAAAAGCTTTCGCTCAATATTCATACTTAAGCTACGCAAAGTATTTAGCTAGAAAGACAGCTTCTACTTACAAACATACGGGCGTTAGAGTTACCTCCGACGCCCGCATTAAGTTCTCTTACAAAAACTTATCCTCTTTAATAGGAGAGCCTGCGCTCTCCTAACTTAGAGAATTATTTTTTGTCGTCTTTAACTTCTTCAAACTCAGCATCTACAACGTCGTCGTCTTGAGACTGTTGTTGACCAGCGTCAGCGCCTTCAGCTTGTTGAGCTTGAGCTTGCTGTTGAGCGATTTCCATTAGTTTTTGAGCGGCTGCCATTAGCGCTTGAACTTTCGCGTCGATAGCTTCTTTGTCGTCGCCTTTCTTCGCTTCTTCAAGTTCTTTAATTGCTGCTTCAATCTTCTCTTTCTCGTCAGCTGGAAGAGCGTCACCTGCTTCTTCAACTTGCTTTTGAGTACCGTGAATCATTTGGTCAGCTTGGTTACGTGCAGTTGCTAGCTCTTCGAACTTCTTGTCCGCTTCTTTGTTAGCTTCTGCTTCTTGAACCATTTTCTCGATATCTTCATCGCTTAGGCCGCCAGAAGCTTGGATAGTGATCTTCTGTTCTTTGCCTGTCTGCTTGTCTTTAGCAGATACGTGTAGGATACCGTCAGCATCTAGGTCGAATGTTACTTCGATTTGTGGCATACCACGTGGTGCAGCTTGGATGCCTTCTAGGTTGAATTGACCTAGAGACTTGTTGTAAGACGCTTGCTTACGCTCACCTTGAAGTACGTGGATAGTTACCGCGCTTTGGTTATCTTCTGCAGTAGAGAAAACTTGGTTCGCTTTTGTTGGGATAGTGGTGTTCTTCTCAACTAGCTTAGTCATTACGCCGCCCATAGTCTCGATACCTAGAGACAGAGGAGTAACGTCTAGTAGAAGTACGTCTTTCACATCACCCGCTAGTACACCACCTTGAACTGCAGCACCCATTGCTACTGCTTCATCAGGGTTTACATCGCGACGAGCTTCTTTACCGAAGAATTCAGCAACTTTAGCTTGAACCATTGGCATACGTGTTTGACCACCAACTAGGATTACGTCGTTGATGTCGCTTACTGATAGGTCAGCGTCAGCTAGAGCAACTTTTAGCGGCTCAAGAGAACGTTGAACTAGGTCTTCAACTAGAGATTCTAGTTTCGCACGCGTTACTTTAACGTTCATGTGCTTAGGACCAGTTGCATCAGCAGTTACGTAAGGTAGGTTTACGTCAGTCTGTTGAGCTGAAGACAGTTCGATCTTCGCTTTTTCAGCGGCTTCTTTAACACGCTGCATTGCTAGAGGATCGTTCTTAAGGTTGATACCTTGCTCTTTCTCGAACTCACCAACTAGGTAGTTGATTAGACGCGTATCGAAATCTTCACCACCAAGGTGAGTGTCACCGTTAGTTGCTAGAACTTCGAAAGTCTTCTCGCCTTCAACTTCATCGATTTCGATGATAGAGATATCGAATGTACCACCACCAAGGTCGTAAACTGCGATAGTGCGGTCGCCGCCTTTCTTATCAAGACCGTATGCAAGCGCTGCCGCAGTTGGTTCGTTGATGATACGTTTAACTTCTAGACCTGCGATACGGCCAGCATCTTTAGTTGCTTGACGCTGTGCATCGTTAAAGTAAGCAGGAACTGTGATAACTGCGCCAGTTACTTCCTCACCTAGGAAGTCTTCAGCAGTTTTCTTCATTTTCTTAAGTACTTCTGCAGAAACCTGAGGAGCAGCCATTTTTTGGCCTTGCGCTTCAACCCAAGCATCACCGTTGTCAGCTTTCACGATGTTGAAAGGCATGATTTCGATGTCACGTTGTACTTCTTCGTCTTCGAAACGACGACCGATAAGACGCTTAATTGCAAATAGCGTGTTAGTTGGGTTTGTAACCGCTTGACGTTTTGCAGGTTGACCAACTAGAGTCTCACCATCTGTATACGCGATTACTGATGCCGTTGTACGCTCACCTTCCGCGTTTTCAATTACGCGTGGTTTGTCGCCATCTAAAACAGCAACACAAGAGTTAGTAGTACCTAAGTCAATACCAATGATTTTACCCATCAGGCTATCTCCGAATAAATTCTATTTTCGTTTTGCTATATCCCCTATGTGGGGATGGAGAATAGGGATTCAACCCTTGCTCACAAACAAAAATAATTATGTTTGCTTCTCTATGCCCCTTAGATAAGGGCTGCAAAATACTTTTCAAGGGTCACCACTAAAAAAAATCCAATTTAATTTGGTTATTTACTCACGTGGCGACCGGATTGCGAATCACTTTCAACAAGCTCTGAAAAGCTGAACTCTTTATCTCAAATTTGAAGCACAAAAAAGCGAGGCCTAATGCCTCGCTTTGAATGCTAAATAAACTTCCGTTAAGCGTTCGCTTGTGCCGGTTGAACCGTTACCTCTTCGCCTTCAACACCGATAGCGCCTTCTGATTTTGCAACGATCGTGTTAACTGCGGTATCACCTACTACGTTTGATGAAGTACAGAACATATCATTGATACGGTCTACCGCTGCAACAATTGCTAGACCTTCTGGTGGCAAACCTAGTTGGTGCAAGATAACACCGACCATAACTACACCACCGCCAGGCACACCACCAGCACCAATAGAAAGAAGCAGAACAGTAAAGCCAAGCGTCACAAGATCAGAGACTGCGATTGGTTGACCAAATGCATTAGCACAGAATACCGCAGCAATCGCAATGTAGATTGACGCACCAGCCATATTCATAGTTGCACCTAGAGGGACACCAAAACCAGCGACCGATTTAGATACACCAATTTTATCAGTCAAAGTGCGCATTGTTACAGGAATAGTCGCGTTTGAGCTTGCTGTTGATAGTGAGAACAGAACTTGCTCACGAGTTTTACGTGAAAACTCACGCGCTGAGATGCCAGTAAATAACTGCACCGCCACTGGGTAAACCACGAAGATCCACAGCACGAGCATAGCAACAACCAGAGCAACATAACCGGCTACCGATGCTAGCGTCGCTGCATTAAGCGTTGCACCCAATTGAATCATAAGAGCAAATACACCGTAAGGCGCAAGGCTCATTACAAGGCCAATCAGCTTCATCATAATGTCATTGGCAACTTTGAAGGTACGAATGGCTGGGCCACCTTTCGCATCAAGTGCTTGAATGGCTAGACCTGTCAAAATAGCCATAAAGATGATTTGTAGCATGTCGCCGTTAGCAAATGCTTGCACAGGGTTGCTTGGAACAATGTTTACAACCATCGAGAAGATATCAGGAGTCTCAGTTGATTTAAGTGCAACTGAATCAGAAATAGTGCCTGCTAGATTCGCACCCGCGCCTGGCTGAACAATCATAGCGACAGTAAGGGCAGCAATGATCGCGATAACGGTATTAAAAATGTATAACGTAAAAGTTTTACCGCCTAAACGACCAAATGAACGAATGTCTTTCAGCTCGACGATTCCACAAACAATAGAAACGTAAACCAAAGGAACAACGAGCAGTTTAATCAAAGATACAAACATGCCACCAATGCCTTCTGCGGCACCAAGCAAATAGGTATCAAAAATCGCAATACCGCTAAATAAGTACTGAATGGCCGTACCGAGCAATAAACCCGAAAATAGGCCGATAAAAATCTTACTAGAAAGCGATTTATCCATTATAAATCTCCCGAGATGTTGTGTGTGCAATTAATATTTTTATTATTTAATTCACTCATAAATGCGGTGAATGACGCAGATAATACACATCAAAGTAACAAAAGGAAGATTTAATTTACAAAATTGTTAACAAAAACAAACCAGCAACATATAGCAAACTTGTCACATAAAACAGCATAAACGTTCAAAAATTGTGCATTTCATCATTCGCTAATACAACATTAAGTCCGCTAAGTGTTTAGTAGATAAACAATTGCCCTACTCCTAGGGATCGCTTCTGATTTGGGCTTATTCAATTAAACGCCCAAAATTACCGCTACTCCTACCAGATCAATACGCAAAAAAAACGCCCTTAGCATAACTAAGGGCGTTTCTATCAATTAATGTTAGTTGGCTTATTTAGCCACCATCACCATTGCAGGACGAACAACACGACCGTTTAGCTCGTAGCCTTTCTGCATTACGAACATAACTGTGTTTGATTCATGGTCTGGGCTTTCTTGAATAGACATCGCCTGATGGAACTCAGGGTTGAATGCTTCACCTTCAGGGTTGATCTCTTTCAGACCAAACTTAGCCACCGTGTCCACGAACGTTTTATGAGTCAGCTCAACACCTTCAAGAATTGGTTTAACCGCTTCATTTTCAGTATCCGCTGCTTGAATAGCACGCTCTAGGTTATCAATAACTGGTAGCAACTCTTCAGCAAACTTGTTTAAAGCGTATTTACGCGCTTTATCAATTTCTTGCTCAGTACGACGACGCATGTTTTCTACTTCAGCTTTCGCACGTAGAACATCATCTTGCTGATCTTTTACTTTTGCTTCACTAGAAAGAAGCGCTGCTTCTAGTTGAGCAATCTTAGCTTCTTGCTCATCTTGTTCAGTCTCTTCATTCCATTCGATATCCGCTTCAGAACCTACCGCTTCTACGTCAGTTTCTGTTGCGTCAGCTTGCTGTTGCAGCTCTTCTTCTTGGATGTTTTTTTCTTCGTTGCTCATGATATCTCCAGAATTCAACGGTATATGCACCTAATGCGTCACGATTATCGCCTTAAGATACACAAAAATTCGCATATTTAGCTAACTTGCCATTATTATGGGGACGAAGATTGTCGAATCAAGCCTATTTCGGTCGGAAAACTCATGAAAAAACCTTTTGAAGTGATCGCCATCATTGGAAAACCCAGAGATCAGCAAGCAATTCAAACACATAAAGAGCTGTACCTATGGTTAACAGAACAAGGTTATCAAGTATTCATTGATGATAGATTGAGCGAAATTCTCAGTGATGTGCCTGAAGAGCACTTTGCGAGCTTGATTCAACTCGGAAAAATCGCTGATCTTGCCATCGTTGTTGGTGGTGACGGCAATATGCTTGGCGCTGCTCGCGTGCTATCGCGCTTTGATATTTCCGTAATTGGGGTTAACCGTGGCAACCTCGGCTTTTTAACCGACCTTGACCCTGACGATTTCCAAACATCGCTAAAAGATGTATTAGCGGGCGAGTTTATTGAAGAAGAACGTTTCTTACTTGAAGCTGAAATTCATCGCCACAAACAAATCAAGAGCCACAATACTGCACTCAATGAAGCGGTACTTCACCCGGGACAAGTGGCTCATATGATTGAGTTCGAAGTGTACATTGATGATAGCTTTGCCTTCTCCCAGCGATCTGACGGTTTGATTATCTCAACACCAACCGGTTCTACGGCATACTCACTATCTGGCGGTGGCCCAATTCTGTCACCGAGCCTCAACGCGATTTCTCTCGTGCCTATGTTCCCTCATACCCTATCAAGCCGACCATTAGTGGTCGATAGCAAGCGCCACATCAAATTGATTATCTCACCTGATAACCGCGGCACTCAAGAAGTGAGCTGTGATGGCCAAGTTTCTTTGCCTGTATCTCCCGGTGATGAAATTCATATTTACCAAAGCCCAAATGTACTCAAGCTCATTCATCCAAAAGATTACAGCTACTATCACGTACTTCGAAATAAGCTCGGATGGTCGAGCAAGCTGTTTTAATCCGTATAAACCAAGTGTAAATACAACAAAGGCTGATGAAATATCATCAGCCTTTTTCATGTCTAAAGTTTATCGCTCGCCTTGCACTTCAAAATCATCACTCACTAAGCGGGCCTTGCCATCTTGCTGTACTTGCCAAACTTCTTTGTGAACCACTCCAAATGCCTGATTCATCGTCCATTTAGCGGATAAAATATATGAGTCTTCACCTAGCGCTTGCCACTCTACATCGCTGTACTCAACGTCTTTAAAGCCTTTGTCCATGATATCTTGCCAAAAGGCTTGGATTGCTTCGCGGCCTTCAAACACGCCAAATGGGCGAGCGTGCATCACACAATCCGCTTGATACTGAGCTGCGCAGCCTTGAGCATCTTGGCTGTTAAAAGCCGCCTTCCATGCTTCAATACCCTGCTTGCACGCTTCTAGCACTGTTTGTTCAACGTTGTTCACTGACATAATCATTTCTCTTCACTCAGTATTTTCGACAAGCACAGATTACAAAATCTGATTAGAATGAAATACAAAGACAATAGAAATCACTGTTTAACCAAATCAAACAATAAAGAGTCGTTATGAACCGCTTAAGACAAATGTCTATCTTCGCGCACATTGTTGAACAAGGCTCAGTTTCCGCAGCCGCAGACAAACTTGACCTCTCTAAATCAGTGGTAAGCCAACATCTCAAAGCCTTAGAGCAACAATTAGGCGCGACACTACTCAAACGTACTACACGCCGCCAAAGCCTAACGGAACTGGGCGAGCAATTTTACGCTAGCTGTAAAAACATCAATCTCGTCGCGGAGCAAGCGTGGCAAAGTGCCATTAACCAGCAAAGTGAGCCATCGGGTCGAATTCGTATTACTGCCCCTCATGCGCTCATGGACACCCTGATCACTCCTGTAATCGCTGAGCTTATTCAGCGTTATCCTAAACTGCGTCCTGAACTTATTAATGATGACCAGCATCTCGATTTTATGGCGCACGATATTGATCTAGCGATCCGAGTGGGCAACTCACCCGATAGTAACTTAAAGCAAAAGCGTATCGGCCATTTTCGCGACATACTGTGTGGAACCGCTGAAATGAAAGGCAAACCAATAGAGGCTTTGCCTTACATTGCCAACGCATGGCAGGGTAAACAATATCCACACCTTCTAACCAACCAGAAAGGTGAAAGCCGCACCTTCACTAGCTATGCCACTTGCATGACTAACTCTTTTCATAGCGCTTTAGCATTAATCAAATCAGGTGCGGGAATTGGAATCATCCCTGACTTTTGCTTCGCGGCTCAAACTGACACCCAGCATCTCGTCAACTTAACGCCAAACTTTCATCTACCGAGTAATACCGTTTATGCACTCACCTCGTTTACTCAAGCAGCCCCAATTGCAGTGAGTTACTGTATCGAAATGTTAGAAAAGCGCTTAACTCAATAGAAAGTTAACAAGCCATAAGCAAATGATTTAAATAAAATACCAGTCTCTTACACACCCACTAGCGCGTGAATCAATGACAAGCCTCGTTAGATTAACTCTACTTCGCTCACAAATTTCATTCAGCCTCTTTACTGTATAAAGAAACAGTATATACTGTTTTCTTATACAGTATTGTTCATTTCAACAGGTATCTAAAAATGCTGGCTCATTTGAGTGTGAATAATTTCGCTATCGTTAAATCTTTGCAGCTTGAACTTTCAAAGGGGATGACCACCATCACCGGTGAAACAGGTGCAGGTAAATCCATTGCTATTGATGCACTAGGCCTTTGCCTTGGCGGTCGAGCTGAAGCAAACATGGTGCGTCAAGGTGAAGAGAAAACCGAAGTCAGTGCCGCTTTTGCACTCGATAACAATCTGCACGCCACTCGCTGGTTAGAAGATAACGACTTGCTCGATGGCAATGACTGTATATTGCGCCGAACCATCACCAAAGAAGGCCGTTCGCGCGCCTTCATTAATGGCAGCCCAGTCCCTCTTTCTCAGTTAAAAAACCTTGGGCAATTGCTTATCAACATTCATGGTCAACATGCCCATCACCAGTTGATGAAGAGCGACTACCAATTGGCAATGCTTGACCAATATGCAGGCCATTTAAACTTACTTAAATCGACCCGTAACGCATATCAAAATTGGCGTCAAGCGGATAACCATTTAAAGCAGTTGCGTGAAAACAGCGCACAAAACCAAGCGCAAAAGCAATTACTTGAGTACCAAATCAAAGAGCTTAATGAACTCTCTCTTGGCGAGGAAGAATATGAACAACTCGAACAAGAACACAAACGACTTTCAAACAGTGGAGAACTTGCTTCCTCCTGTCAGCAAGCCATCGAACTTATTTACGAAGGCGAAGAAGTTAATGCGCTTGGTATTTTGCAATCAGCCAATAACTCCTTAATTCAGCTTGCTGAGCTAGACGAAAAGTTAGCTGAGCTACCGAATATGTTAGCTGAAGCCATCATTCAAATTGAGGAAGCTAACTGCGAACTGCGCCATTATCTCGATAGTATCGATGTTGATCCTGCGCGCATGGCATTTGTTGAAGAACGCTTCTCTAAAGTAATGTCGATTTCTCGTAAACATCATGTACTACCTGATGAGCTATACCAACATCACCAAGATTTGTTAGCACAAATTGAGCAGCTCGATTGCTCTGATGAAAAGCTGGACGAGTTAGCGCAAGATGTAGAAAACAAGTATCAAGCTTTCCAAAGCAGTGCAGAGAAGCTACATAAATCTCGCGCTCGTTACGCCAAAGAACTCAACAAACTTATTTCAGCCAGCATGCACGAACTCAGCATGGAAAAAGCCAAGTTCTGTATTGATGTAACAACAGAAGGCGCGCACCCATCGCCACTTGGCCTTGATAGCGTGTGCTTCTTAGTTTCAACCAACCCTGGTCAGCCAATGCAGCCAATTGCCAAAGTGGCCTCCGGTGGTGAGCTTTCTCGTATATCACTGGCGATCCAAGTAATTACTGCACAAAAAGTAGATACTCCAAGCTTAATCTTCGATGAGGTGGATGTCGGTATTAGCGGCCCAACTGCCGCTGTCGTTGGTAAGATGCTGCGCAAGTTAGGTGAATCAACTCAAGTACTTTGCGTTACTCACTTACCTCAAGTGGCTGGATGTGGTCATCAGCAACTGTTCGTGGCCAAACAAACCAAAGCGGGTAAAACAGAAACACAAATGAATCAGCTAGCTTCTGAGCAGCGAGTGGAAGAACTGGCACGCTTACTTGGTGGCAGTGAAATCACTGAATCAACCTTGGCTAATGCGCGTGAACTTTTAATTGCCGCTTAAAAAAACGGCAATTAAGGCGATTTTTGTCAGATTTCTGCCTCGACTTTGCAACCAAATTCAAAAATCACGGTCTGAAACAATTCAAAACAAGATGAGCTTTTTACATTAGCCTTAACCTTGTTTATCATCAGCCCAGTTATTAAATGGATAGTTACAAGAATTTGAGTATGCAATTGAAAAAGTGGCTTATCGCTGTACCACTCGCAATGACAATGCTGACAGGTTGTTCTCTACTAGAGAGACTGGTTTATCGAATTGATATCAACCAAGGCAACTATGTTGAGCAAGAAGCGGTTAACCAATTGAAGTTTGGTATGAGCAAGGAACAAGTACGCTACGTATTGGGCTCTCCAATGCTGATTGAAAATGGATACCCAGATACTTGGTATTACATTTATCACCACACTGAAGGCCATCACTTCTCTGAACAGAAAGACCTAATTGTTGATTTCAACGACCAAGGGCTACTGATGGAAGTCAGCGGTGATTTCCCTGCAAGTAAAAACTTCTTCGAGAGCATCAACTAAACGCTCTCAAATCGCAGATATTAAAAAGGCTCGCATTGCGAGCCTTTTACTTTTCTATACTTGAAGCCTAGCCAGACCTTAGCCCTTACCTGCCTCTTTTGCTTGTTCAGCACGCTTACGACGAATCTCTTTTGGATCAGCCAGTAATGGGCGATAAATCTCTACGCGGTCTTTATCACGAACGGTTGCACTTAACTTTACGTTACGGCTAAACACGCCCACTTTGTTAACCTTCAAATCAATCTCAGGATAAAGCTCTAACACACCAGATTGAGCGATGATCTCTTCGACTGTCATCGCCTTATTGACCACTAAAGTGAATACACGCTGCTCATTTGGCAGTGCATAAACTACTTCAACATGAATCATGTCTGATTCAATACTCATAACACGGGTACACCTGTTTCGCGCGCTTGGTAAACGCATTCACCATATTGCTAGTGAGTTCGTTGAAAACCTTACCAAACGCAAGTTCAATCATCTTACTTGAGAATTCAAACTCCAGTTTTAGTTCAACCTTACATGCCCCTTCATCAAGCGCGGTGAAAAACCAGCCGCCTTTAAGAGTCTTGAACGGGCCATCAACCAAGTTCATTAATATCGCTTCACCTGATACCAATTCATTTGACGTTGTAAAAGTTTTACTAATACCAGCTTTAGAGACATCTACAGAAGCAACCATGGCAGATTCACTCGCTTCAATCACACGCGAGCCCGAGCACCCCGGTAAAAACTCTGGGTAGCTGGCCACATCATTCACCAGATCAAACATCTGCTCTGCACTAAAAGAAACCAATGCAGAACGACTGACTTGCTTCATATTCTCTCCTCGATCAACTCGCTCGAAACTCAAGCTAGCTACAATTTTACTTTTATTTGCGGTTAGCGCAAATAAAGGGATTTGCTAACCCTTCGACTGGTCGTATAATGCAGCCATTATGGCAAAGAAAAAATCGAAACAAAAAGCGGGTAGTAACACTATCGCGCTTAACAAAAAAGCTCGCCACGAATACTTCATTGACGATGAAATTGAAGCTGGCTTGGAGCTACAAGGCTGGGAAGTTAAAGCCCTTCGCCAAGGCAAAGCCAATATCGCTGAAAGCTACGTGTTTATGCGAGACGGAGAAGCCTTTGTCAGCGGAATGACTATTACTCCTCTTAATCAAGCATCAACCCACGTCGTTGCTAACCCAACGCGCGTGCGTAAACTACTCATGAGCCGTCGTGAGCTCGATAACCTATTTGGCCGCATCAACCGTGAAGGTATGACGCTAGCCGCGCTATCACTCTATTGGTCTCGCTCTTGGGTGAAGATGAAAATTGGTGTCGCAAAAGGTAAGAAACTGCACGACAAACGTACTGATCTAAAAGAAAAAGATTGGGCAAGAGAAAAAGCACGCGTAATGAAGAGCGCGCTGCGTTAATCTTAACCAGTTAGACGCAGAGTACTAGACAGCCTTGGCTTTTCTGATACTATGCTTCAACACCCTGGGGCTGATTTAGGATTCGACGGGAATTCAGAAGTCTGAGGTGCATGCCGAGGTGCGGTAGGCCTCGTTAATAAACCGCAAAAAAATAGTCGCAAACGACGAAAACTACGCACTAGCAGCTTAATAACCTGCTCAGAGCTCTCTCGCCCTAGCTTCCGCACGTAAGACGGGGAATAACGAGAGATCAAACCCAAACGCGCTAGTCCGGATTCTCCCGCCTGAGAGATGAACGACGAATTATAATTCAGGATAGTCATTCATTAGCGTGTCGGTTCGCAGGTGGATGGTGAATTTAAAGATCGACTAAGCATGTAGTACCAATGATGAAAGGTTTTCGGACGCGGGTTCAACTCCCGCCAGCTCCACCAATTCAATGAATTAAGACGTCCTAGGGCGTCTTTTTTTATGCCCACAACAACGTAAAATCAATTACTTAGCTTCCATCAGTGTTTTTTAACATCCAATGACTTCTTTGCATTATGGGTACATCCATGGGTACACTACCTAAAGTTCGTTAATTTGGTGTACCCATAATGGCAAAAACTACAACTAGACTGACCGACAAGGAAGTCAAAGCGGCCAAGCCACAAGAGAAGGAATACAACCTTTTTGATGGTGATGGCCTTCGCTTAAGAGTGAAACCGAACGGCTCCAAGCATTGGATTTTAAACTACTATCGCCCCAATAGCCGAAAGCGTGCTAATTTGAGCCTAGGAAAATACCCAGATCTTCCCTTAGCAAAAGCTCGCAAAGCGACAATGGAAGCCAAAGAACTTCTGGCTCAAGGCACTGACCCTCAAGAAGAACGAAAGCGCCACCAGCTAGAGCTAAAAGCAGTTCATGAAGACACTTTCCTCAATGTGACGACCAAATGGTTTGAAATCAAAAAGGATGATGTCACTGCAGACTATGCCATAGATATATGGCGCTCTCTTGAACTGCATATATTTCCCCAGCTATCCGAAGTTCCCGTAAGAGAGATTACTGCACCACAGGTAATAGAGCTGCTAAAGCCTATTGAAGCTAAAGGAAGCCTGGAAACGGTAAAACGCCTCGCACAGCGCTTGAATGAAGTAATGAACTATGCGGCTAACTGTGGGTTAATTCATGCTAATCCACTTACTGGTATCAAGGCGGCTTTCAAAAAGCCCAAAAAAGAAAACATGGCAGCTCTCACTCCCGCTGAGTTACCGGAGCTTATGGAGGCTATAGCTAACGCCAGCATTAAGCGCACGACGCGATGCTTAATCGAATGGCAGCTTCATACCATGACGCGCCCAAGTGAAGCCTCTGGCGCTCGCTGGGAAGAGATAGATAGGGATGAGAGTGTATGGACAATCCCTGCTGAGCGAATGAAAAAACGCAAAGAACACCGTATTCCGCTCACAGAGCACATGCTTGAGTTACTTGAAGTAATGCAGCCAATCAGCGGTCATAGGGAATTCATCTTTCCTTCTGATCGAGATCCTAAAAAACCATGCAATAGCCAAACTGCAAATATGGCACTTAAGCGAATGGGTTTTGCTGGAAGACTTGTTAGTCATGGCCTACGCTCTTTGGCTAGTACTACTCTTAACGAGCAAGGCTTTGATAGAGATATTATTGAAGCGGCCTTAGCCCATGTTGACGATAATCAAGTACGTAGTGCATATAACCGTACTGACTATCTAGAACGCCGCCGCCCTATGATGTGCTGGTGGAGCAGGCATATAGAAGAGGCATCCAAAGGAAAACTATCGATAACAGGTTCTCTCTCATTAAAGGCCGTTATCTAGCAATTATAATAAGCCACCAGCGATAGCGTTGCCGGTGGCCGTCATCCACGCCGTTGAGATACCCTCATATTTGGTAGTGAAAGCTATACCTCAACAATATAACTATAAATATCACGCCTTACTTCGTGGACCATATCAAACACAATTTTTACTACCGATTTACCATCAATTGTAGTTTGCTCGAAACTATCATGTTGTGGGGTCATATCCCCCATATAGTAAAAGTCATTCCCCTCATCGTTATGCTTTTTAATAAACAAAGGTAAACGTGGTAGAGAATCTTGTGATGCAAATAACTTAATCTCCGGGCTGTTAAGTGTCCGCTTAGATTTAGACATCCAACCAAATGTTGATTCATCAATAAAGTGGTCCTCATATTTGATTGAATCAGCAATATCATCACCCTTATGGTAGTTCACAAAGATAGGGCAATTATCCTTACCTTTACTAACCATATACCCGCCAACATTTTGAGGGTTTGGATTTTCTTCCCACTTAAGAATTCTAAAGACATCTTTACGCGAGTATTTGCGATATAGGTGAAAACCATCATTATAATAATCTGCATTAAAATCTTCTGAATACCTATAGATAGAGTAATCGGTACTATCTGTTAAAAAGCTCTTGAAGGTTTCATCGTCAAGCATACGACTGAAAGACTCACTAGCCGTAAACTGAGAGCCATCAAACTCAACCAATGTAACTCCAAGTTTAATGCCTTGAGCAATATTCTTCCCTTCATGACGTTCCGTGACAAACCTTAAGTTCAAGTTATGAGCAACTGATTTGGCAGTATCAGAGCTAAATTCAAAACCGAAACGTTCTAACGTCAGCATCGAGATATCGCTCACGGAGCATTGACCACTCACCAACAACTGCGATAGCACCAAACTTTCTTCAACTCTCTTAGCATTATTGACCTCTTTAGAAAGTGCTGAAAGCAACTTCAACTTGAGCTCGCTAAGTTCAGGCAGTAATTCTTGTTCTTGAGCAAATTGGAAATACGACTTTGAGTATTCCACATAACCAAACGGGTCTCGACTGCCATAGTGGACAAAATCCATCATCATAGGCATATGACCAAGCTTAAACTTGAGCAAATTATAGTCTTTTACTAAATCTCTTTTAGCTTTTAGGTTGGTAATATCAATAGACTGATATATACGCTCTTTTGCTATCTTATCAAAACTAACGGTTGAAGAGCCCGGTAGGAAACAATCATCCCCAGATACCAACCTACGCAATGTATCCTTGTTGTATGAGCGATCACCATATAGAGCTATTGGAACCATAAAGTTATTCTTGTAGTTGCCAATAAAGTCGATAACGGTAAGGTACTCTTTGTTTTCAGTTTTACGCAACCCTCGACCGAGCTGTTGAACAAAAACAATCGATGACTCTGTTGGCCTTAACATCACAACTTGGTTGACTGACGGGATATCAATACCTTCATTAAAAATACCAACAGAGAAAATATAATCTAACTTATTTGTTTGATCTGATGATTCTAATCGCTCAATTGCCTCGTCTCTCGAAGCTTCACCATCTTCCCCCGTCAAAGCCAATGCCCTATAACCATTATTGTTGAATGCCTCAGCTAAAAAGCGACACTCATTCAGCTCTGAACAGAAAACTAACCCTCTCACTTCCCCATTATCACAACCATATCGATCAATATAATGAAGAATATGCTTAACACGTTCCTGTTTAGTCAAAAGATTGATTGAAGACGCATCATCAATCACCTCACCATCAACGGTTAGGTCTGTAACTCCGTAGTAGTGAAATGGTACCAAGATATCCATCTCTAATGCTTGTTGAAGGCGGATTTCATAAGCAATGTTATGGTCGAATATTTTGAACACATCGTTGCTATCAGTACGCTCTGGAGTTGCTGTCATCCCAAGTAAGAATGACGAGTTAAAGTGATCGAGAACTTTTTGGTAAGAATTTGCACTTGCTCGATGAGTTTCATCAATAACGATGTAATCAAAACTATCTTTCGCGAACTTCTTAAGATGCTCATCTCTTGATAATGTTTGTACTGTAGCAAAAACAAAATCAGCATCTAGTTGTGTCGTGGAGCCACTATATAGCCCAAACGATACATCTTTAGGGAATAAGCTCTGAAACGTGTGCATCGCTTTTTTAGCAATATTCGCCCGATGGACAACAAACAGTAGGCGCTTAGGTTTTACGTTAAGAGCGTCGAAAGCCGAAAGGTAAGTTTTTCCAGTTCCAGTTGCAGAAATAAGCAATGCTTTACACTCTCCACGTGAGCGCAAGTCATCAAGACTTTTCAATGCCTCTCGCTGCATTTCGTTAGGCTTGATATCCTTGACCTTCCCTCCAGCAGTTAGAGCCTTAACTTTATTTTCAAAGGTTTTTGCCTCGAGATAAATCGCATCATAAGATTGAATAAAAGTATCATTAATAGGCGTTGCAACATTAAATTCATGTTTAAATTGTTCTAATGCCTGAAGATAAATAGCCCCCTTATCTGTAGAGCTTACCTTTAAATTCCATTCTTTGTTCGACGTAACAGCATTAGCAGTCAAATTACTGCTACCAATTACAAGCTGATGAATGTCTGAATAACTGAAAAGGTACCCTTTTGCATGAAAATTTGAATCCGTGGAGATACGAGCTTCAATATTCTCGAACTTGAGTAACTCCCGCAGTGCTTCCGGCTGAGTAAAGTTAAGATACTGAGATACCAGGATTTTACCTTGAATACCTTTTTTCTCTAGCTCTAGAAGTTCTTGTTTAATGCAAGCGAGCCCACTGGTCGTAACGAAAGCAACCGAGAACCAGAAATGATCACAGTAAGTAAGCTGTTTTTTAATTTCAGTTAGTACTTTTCGCCCTTGTCCATCATTAAACAACAGTTCCGGCTTTAAGGTCTGTTTTGATATGTGCTGATGATCTAAATACCCTGTCGTTAAAGCCTCAGATAGCTCACTTACACAAAAAGTCATTACTACCCCTTAAGCTTGTTTACGATTGGAACATCAGCTGCAGCCCAATCAAGTTCAGGCAGATCTTCTAGTGAAAGCCACTTAGCGTCTATGTGTTCCGTCAACTCGATATCACGGTTTTCCACAGGGCAAATATATACGTGCATCGTGATGTGAAAATCAGGATAGGAGTGCTCTACTGTCATAAAGTACTCTGCTGTTGGGATGTCTATACGCAACTCTTCTTTAAGTTCACGCATGATTGCTTGCTCACCAGTTTCATCTGGTTCAACTTTCCCACCAGGAAATTCAAACTTGTGGTGAATGTAATCAAACTTTGCAGGCCCTCGCTGCACGCATAGGGTCTTGCCTTCATGCTGAATAACAGCCGCTACAACTTCAATTCTTTTCATTTAAATCTACTTTTTCAAAAGAAACGTCGAGGGACATTCTAGAAGAAATTGGGGGAAAAATCAGTTTGTAACTGAAGAGCTTAGCCTTTAACTATATGAAAAAAATTTGCACCAGGAAGCAATCATCAATTGTTTATAACTAAATATTTGAACTCAATAGCAAACGAATTGAAATTCAACTGATACCATATTGATTTTTTACAATTTAAAGGAATTTGTATATGGGCGGTTCAGGTGGAGGATTTTCTCCTTCAGGAAGTAACTTTGAGTGTCGAAGACTACAATTTACGGCTAACGTAAACTCACCTCAAACTGCGATATCTCAGCTAAATGTAGGTGACCTATTACCTTTGGTACTTTCGCAAAGAGTTATAACCGTTATACACAACGGCAGTCCAATTGGTTCAATCACAGGCCCAAGGATACAAAGACTCATTTCATGTATACAGAACGGATATAGTTACATTGCAGAAGTAACTTACATTAATGGTGGTACTTGTAGCGTGATGGTTAGGTGTGATGACTAAGCATATTAATATCATTGGCGGGGCATACTTTGAAGAGTGTTGCTACCCACGCAGACAACTATTTCGAGGAAGCGGGGTCAGAGCAGCTGCACTATTGAGCAACTTAGACTGCGCTGTTGATCTAAATACAGCTTGCGGCAACTATGCAGATGAATTCAAAGATCTATCTGAATATTTGAAGTTTAATTTATCCATTGAACCTAAAATCGATGATATTTCATTTAGATACCGTCACCCGCTTTCAGCACCTAATATCATAAACATTCCTAATGAACACATCAGTTACGAGGAAACAGTTCAAGCCAAGTCAGCTTTAGTTTTTGGAATGCTAGAAGGCAGACCGAAAGTAAATGCAAGTAAAGCCGTTTATGATCCTCAAGATGGCATTAATTCAACTCACTTTTCAATTAATGGCTCAACAGCAGATGAACTTGCAGTCGTAGTTTCTTACTCTGAAGGAAAAAAACTGTCAGGGAAGAGTAATCCCGAGGATATAGCTCACTTTCTGTTAGATCAGCCTAACGTAGTAGTTGTAATTGTTAAGTGTGGCGCTTCAGGGGCACTAGTTTCGACATGCCAAGCTAGTGAATGGGTACATGCTTTTCCAACTGTTCGAGTATTCAAAATTGGATCAGGCGATATCTTTACCAGTACCTTTGCTTATGAGTGGTTATTACAAGAAACATCTCCGTTTGTAGCTGGCTGGATTGCATCTCGAGTAACCGCGGAGTACGTCGAAACAGGTTTAGACAGAATTGCTCCTCAAAGATATGAGGAGCTAAAACTTGAAGCTATAAATGCGCAAAAGTCTCATCCAAATTCAGCCTTCAAACCAATTCCTAAAACACAGATCTATTTAGCGGGACCTTTTTTTAACACCGCTGAACAATGGAGAATTGATGAGGCAAAAAATGCTCTTGAAGACATGGGATTTACCGTTTTTTCACCCATTCACGAAGTTGGTGAAGGCGAACTTTATGATGTAGCTCAAGCAGATCTAAAAGGCCTTGAGGAGTCGGGGGTTGTTCTAGCAATACTAGATGGATTGGACTGTGGCACTGTATTCGAAATTGGATATGCAAGAGCCTTAGAAAAGCCTGTTGTGGTCATTGCTGAACATGTCGACCCTAGGAATCTAACTATGATTAGTGGCTCGCATTGCGATGTCACCGATGATTTTGCCGCGGGCATATACAAAGCAGGCTGGAAAGTCATGGAAAAGTGTTTTGAGTAGCGTTTTACTTTTGTCAGGTGGACTTGATTCTATTGCATTGGCCGCATGGAAAAATCCTGAGTATGGCCTGACTATTAATTATGGCCAGATAGCCGCCGAAGCAGAGATAAAGGCGGCAGCTCAAGTGTGTTCATTACTCGGAATAAAGCATGCTGTAATCGATATGGACTTATCCATTTTAGGGTCGGGCCTAATGCACGGTGATGGTGCCAGGTCTCATTCTGAGAATGCTGAATTTTGGCCATATAGAAACCAGCTGTTAATTACGATCGCATCAATGTTTGCCTTAAAGCACGGGTGTAAAGATGTTTTAATAGGGACTGTGGTTACGGATCAAAGGCACCTTGATGGTAGCGAAAAGTTTCTTGATTACATAAACAAGCTAGTTGCGTATCAAGAAGGTGCTGTATCTGTGTCAGCACCAGCTAAATCTTTAACCACCGCAGACTTAATTAACAAATCAAAGGTCCCGTTTGAGGTTTTATCTTGGGGGCACTCCTGCCACACAAGTAATTTAGCCTGCGGTCAATGCCCTGGATGTATTAAGCACTCAGAAGTGATGTTAGAGCTTGGTGTTGAGAGATAAACTAACGTGCTTGAGATATTGTATCTTTGTAACAGTCTACCGCGGTTTTTCCAAACAGCCTCATTTGATCCCATAGAAAGCAATCAAAGCTAGACGGCTTAACTCCTGTGCTGTTACAGAAATCCAAAAAACGCTTTTCCATATCAAAATAATCTCTTTCTACTTTGTGGGATTTATCAAAAATCCCACAAATAACCCCCGCTCTTAGAATATGAATGTCTATTATTGCTACGTCGTCAGCATCAGAATAGTTTCGCGCAATCCATCCTGCTGTCTTAGCTCCAATACCCTTTATCTTAAGAAGTTCATCCCTCAAACTCTTGCCTTCAAAAAGCTCAACATCACGACTACGGAGATGCTTCATGGCTTCAGATAGGTAAATAGCTTTTTGCTTAGGATAGCGATAACGTTTAGGTTTCTCATTGATAAAGACAGGAGTTTCTAAAACAGCCTGCCATGCTAAGTGATCAGTTTCTAATCTTTCAATTAGTTTAGAATCTCTACACTCTTCAAAGACGGCTGTTGCTAGTTCTGCTGTTACCCCAAAGCCACCTAACATACAGAAAACAACCTCTTCCTTCAGGTCACCACGGCAAAGTTGACGGACTTCATCCTTATTAAAGTGAGCTTCCATATGGAACTGCGATACCCAAAATGCGGGAGTAAAAAGTTTGGTATAACATCCCCAACTTATACCATTTAAGATTTCCTGAGAGGGCCCTGGCAGGTCTATCGAGTATTGCTGGTTTTCAACCCAATAGGTAACAGTCTGATTCATTCGCTTAAGAAATATCTTAGGCAGGCGTAGCTGCAGTTTAACAAGGATATTTTAAGTTTATCACAAGGCCGAGAAATGAAAGGGATGTTGTTAATACAATGAGACTAATTGCATAAACTTACTCAAAAAAGCCCTTTCATGGCCCACCTTTGATAGCCTAGGAAGGTGCTTTCGGAAACCGCAAACTCAAATTCAGGTAATAATGTTCCAATGCCTTTTCACAGTGGCGATTCCTACTCCCAAACTCGCAGCTACTTGAATTTGTGATAATCCATCAGCTTTCTTAGCTTGAACAGCTCGTGTTGTACTTGTGGCTCTCGGGCGCCCTAACTTTTTACCTTGAACCTTAGCTCTCTCCAACCCCTCCCGTGTACGCTCTCGAATTCGATTGCGTTCAAACTCAGCAAAAGCCGAAAACATTTGCAGCATCAGCTTTCCTTCAGCGCTTGATAGGTCAGCTACCGGTAAATCTAAACAGACAACTTTCATGCCTTTGTCAGTAAGTAGATTGATAGTGTTTTGAACATCGATGTTATCTCGCCCTAAACGGTCTAATTTTAAAACCACCAGCATATCTCCGCTTTCCATTTGGTGGTTTATCAAGAGCTGAAACTTCTCTCGCTTCATAGCTTCAACTGAACCAGAAACAGTTTCGCTAACAGCGCGAGAATCTGAAACCTCATACCCTTTCTGGCGAATAGCAATGATTTGGTTTTCTGTAGATTGTTCGGTTGTAGAAACACGACAATAAGCAAATATACGCATTGGTTACTCATTCTTAGTTTTGGTATCAAATACTGGGGTATCATATACGTTTAGCATCATAAACCAATAACCCTAGTTTGATGATACCCAAAAAATAAAATAAAAGCTGGTATCAACATACGAATGTTTTTTGATACCAGACTTACTCGATAATATTAACAATAACTATGATGTTTTCAGCATCGCTTGGAACTGCATGAACTGCTTAAACTGTTCTTCCATATCAGGAGCAACATTCTCAGCTTTCTTTCCTAACTTACGAAGTAATGCAGCTTGCTTATAATCAGGAACATCCCCATAGCTATAAAAAGTGGTTAATACTCCTTCATGCCCTAGATTTTGACTCCATGCCTTAAACTCTTCAGCGCTATGGCATAACTCTTCACCCAGTTGCACCAGAGTATTTCTGAAACTATGTGGATTAAAGTACGGTAAATCTGCCATGCGAAATGCCCGTTTGAATACTCTTCGGATTGGTCCAGCTGTCGTCCAATGCTCTTTCGTTAATCCCATAGCTTCAAATTGACGACTAGGTGCATTCTCAACTTTTGTTTTCGGAAAGAGAGGATCTTCAGACCCAAACTCGAGCTCATTAGTCAAATACTCAACCCAGTCGGAAACAATCTGTAATGGCAAATCTCCTACAGGGAAAAAGTATGTTGTGAATGTTTTACTGAATTTGGTTTTTACCTCACTTGCATCTTGGAACAAGCTATTATCATTTAAATCTATATGCTTTAACTTTATAGATGCAATTGCACTATCACGAGCACCTGTTAGCAATGTAAATGCAACTAATGCTCTATCCCGTAATTCAACACTACTAATACAAGGCATTATTTCCAACACACTAATAATTTGTTCAATTTTAGGAACGGCCTTTTTACGCTTGGCTGTTGCTATTCGTGCATCTTTTTTTGACAAATTAAAATATTCAGTGTCTGTATATTGAATTTTATTCTTGTATTCGTTTTGCATTACTAGCCATTGAAAGAATGACTTTAATTGTTGTAATGATGTACTAATTGTCTTTTTACTTAAGATTTCTCCTGTCGTTACATTTTTCTGTTTCAATAGGTATTTTTTAAAACCTACCGCTTGTTGATAGTGAAACTGTTTAAAATCTTTAAATTGGTTATATTCTTCAAATCGATTTATGGACTTCAATACAGCATCAACAGAGTGTTCACTTAACCTTTTCGCTTCTGTTAAAAACAAACTATACGCTTTGATAATTCGCACATTATTTGTACATTTCTTATTCATTTCATTTCCTCTGTACAATGTGGAAATTTAAGAGACGAACAATCATCTAAACTATGTGTTTTTGTGCTATCGGTAATTTCCTTATACAGAGCGACTTTCAAAGCCTCTTCATTCCGTAAACTATAGAATTTATGCACTTTGACTCCACACTCAAGACACGCACCAAAAACTCGACCAGTCCCATGAGACTCTCTCAAAAAATGAATAGACGTTGCTTCCACCAGCGAAGCTTTTCTACAGCGAAAGCAATACAGCTCATTTGGCTTACACTTCCTTTTTCGAGACTTATTCTTTTGTCGAACAAATATTCTTAGCTCTGTACCTAATATTAAAAAAGGCTTTTTTTCTTTAATTACAGGAAGACCATCTTGAATCCAATTTCGTACAGTTCTTTTATTTATTGAATACAAATTAGCAACTTCTTCCATAGTATAACTACGATGTATTTTGCTTTTATTTGGATTTAACTTCTTAGCCATAAACATAATCCATCAATAGTTGAGAAAAAACGAAAGTGAATTGAACACATCGTATATAACCAATACAAAGATCATAATATTTATCATCATTCATAATCCACTCCACTATTTCTGCTTTGTTTAATACGCTCATCAATCCAAAGTTGGATTTCACTTTCTACCCATCCAACAGCTCTTGCACCAAGTGAAATAGATAAAGGGAAACCGCCTTGTGACATTAGTAAATAGATACTGCTGCGTGACATACCTGTGTAGTCAATCACCTGTGACAGTCTTAAAATTTTATTAGGCATAATTAGACCTTTTAGTCTGTTGTAGAACATGGCTAGAAGGTTAAGGAATATGAGGTAGGTCGAATCCTAATTAGGAAAACCAAATTCCTAATTAGGATTCACTATTTTTGTCTTTTTTCTAAAGCAGTAGGTACTTGGGAAAGGATATTGCGAATCGAATCATCAGATAACGGAGCCCCGACAAGCTCAGTCATAGCCTGTATAGAAGTAGTGACTCCGCGCGTAGTCGGGTTGATATCCAATTGATTACAAAGAGCACCGATTAGAGTCAGAAGGGTATTACGTTCCCTTGCCCCTAGAGGCTTATCATCTTGTTTAGAAGAACTAGGCTCATCTTGCAATGCTTGTATAAATCGTGTGACTTCACTAGTTCTAAGAACCAAATCACACTCATAGTCACCTAAAGAACATGCGGATGTTGTATGGGGTAATCTTCTAGGTTTTGAATTTGATGGGTCTTCATCGTAGGCTATTTGAGCACTGGTACTTTCAGGTTTATACAACGATTGCAATTGATAGATATTTTCATTGTCTTTGATATAACAACCGGAAAATATGGGGATACTTAAGTCTAGTTCTGGGTAGATTAGTTGCTCTATTTCTCTCCTTTCAGCACCAATCATTGCTAACTCATAAATCCCCTTCACCTTTATACATTCTTTAGATGAAGATTTAACCCAATGAGACTTGGATATTCGATGCTCAGCCAAGGGAACTCTAGTTTCTAAAGTTTTAGACGGGTTTCCAAGCTTACAAGTTATCGTTTTATATTGAACATCTTCTGCTTTTATAACTGTCACCTTTTTGAAAGGTGTGAGGTTAACAAAATTAACCGATAGGTTTAGATGACCATCGAGAGCAAAACGATACAAATCTTTAATTTCTACAGGCTCACCAAGAACCGTCGATATCATGTTGGCACCTTCATCCAATGACAACCAACTTTTCAATTTCCATAACTTACTCATTAACAAGACATTCCATAAAGCTAACAAAACGGCAGTCACACACTTGAGTCATTTTCAGACTTATCAAGTCAGGCACTCACAACACCCCATTTAACCGAGATAGGAACGCATTATACATACCAAGAGAAACATCCTTAAGGTTCGTCAACCTTTCATGCTTACATCATGTTTTTGAGAGAAAATAGAAGTGTTAGGCAACTGGCAAGTAAACATGGGTACACGACAAGGTACACAGTGAAAAACCAAACTGAACAATACAATTAAAAATCATATAGTTAAAATTTAAGATCAACTTACGCCAGCCCACCAAACGTTTGGAAAGGGCCAACTCGAAAGAGTTGGCCCTTTTTGTTTGCGCCATATTGCCATTCAGAATACGTCTGCCGTTCAATTCAATTGCGATAGTTATCCCAGATCAATCTTCATTATTATTTCGCTCTAGATATAAACTTCCTTATCTACACTCAATGATGAGCGGTACTACACCCACTCATTAGGAGGCGAGTATGATCACTATCCATCGACACTATCGTTTGTCTAACCGCCCTGATTTGCATGCTCATGTCGAAGTAAACCCAATCGGTCAATTAGATGTAGAAATTGTTGAGTTGCACGAGCATCACTCCACTGAGTTTGATGATCTAACATTCAAGACTCGTGGTCAGAAAACCCAGGTTTGCGGTAAAGAGAAGACGTTGCCTTGGCATCTTAATTTAGATGTCAATGACGCCAAAGATCTCTCCACTGTCATCAATGAAGCCAACGAAGAATACGAAACTTTGATGCGCGATTTAATGTAAAAAAATGAGCTCCTACTGGAGCTCATTTCATTGGGGAAAGGTGACTAAATTGAATTACGCTGTTGCGGGCGTTCCTGCCCCTTCGCCGTTCATAATATCTGCGACGAACTGTGCACGCGCACCAAGAATAACCTGTACGCCATGCTTACCAACTCTGATAACACCCATTGCACCGAGTGCATTGATGCCATCTTCGTCAATAATCGATTGGTCTTTCACTTCTAATCGTAAGCGAGTGATACATGCGCCAACAGTCGTAATGTTGCCACGACCACCTAGTAGCTTAGTGATTTCACCTGCCAGCTCATCATTTTCAAGGGTAATTTCTTTACGCTCAGTATCTTCACGACCAACAGTTTTAAAGTCGAACTTACGGATCGCGAAGCGGAACACTGAGTAGTAAATCGCAAACATACATGAACCCCATAAGATGACGTTCACCCAGTTAGTCTTAAAACCATCCATCGCAGGAAGAACACCAAACGATACAAAGTCGATAATACCCGCTGAGAATGTCTTACCTATGTGTACATCAAGCGCGTAAGTCACTGCGTAAGAAACACCAGCCATGATTGCTGAGAATACGTATAGCAGCGGTGCGACAAAGATAAATGCAAACTCTACCGGCTCTGTAATACCCGTTACGAATGACGTTAACGCAGCTGAACCTAAGATACCTGCGGCAATCTTCTTGTTCTTATCTTTCGCTTCGTGGTACATCGCCAAACATGCAGCAGGGAAAGCAAACATGTAGATAGCAAAGTTACCCGATAGGAACTTACCTGCATCAACATACTCGTCGGTAGAGAATGTCTTCACGCCATCTTCAAGCATCTTGAACCAAATCGTGTGGTCGCCATTTACTACCGTACCCGCAGCGGTTGTGTACTCACCAAATGAGAACCAGTATGGGCTGTAGAAGATATGGTGCAAACCAACAGGGATCAACGCACGTTCCATGAAGCCATAGATAAACGTCGATACATACATGTTACCGCTGTTCGCCATGTGAGATAGCGCATCGATACCAGATTGAATGTAAGACCAGATGTAAGGAAGAATTAAACCAATTAGGAACGCTGAGAATGCAGTAATAATAGGGACAAAACGTTTACCCGCGAAGAAGCCAAGGAAATCTGGCAATTTAGTATCAAAGAACCTCTGATACATGTTCGCGGCAAGTATACCGGCTATCAAGCCACCGAATACGCCCGTTTGTAGAGTTGGGATACCCATTACCATCGCGTAACGGCCGCCGCCCATGGCCATCTCAGGTGTGATGTTCAGAGCAACACCCATAGTGGCATTCATTACCACCATTGCCACAATAGCGGCTAATGCGGCAATACCGGATTCTTTGGTTAGACCTACGGCTGCACCTACGGCAAACAGTAGTGCTAGGTTGTCAAAAATTACGCCACCAGCACGCATCATGAGTGGCATGTCGAGTTTTGCGCCAAAGGCCAATAACAGGCCTGCAGCAGGTAGGATAGAGATCGGTAGCATCAAAGCCTTACCAATCGAGGAAAGTTTTGATAAACCACCCTTTAGACTGTCGATCATAATAATGTCCATCTATTTTGTTGTTATACACAAGACAATTGCTTGTCCTTTTGTCACGACAACAATTTTATCAATCGATGAACACCTTAAAGTTGCAAATTGCTAGCAGTTTGTAAGTCACCACTTACATTGCCAATGGTTTGTAACCATTTAGGAAAATAAGATATGTAGATATAAGGAGTAAATGAAAGGAAGGTATGGCTGTTGAGGCTCAAGGCAGAAAAAGCCTAACAGCTAGGCTTTTCTTTCTGTATCAATCATAGAGCCTTCATTAAGCTCAGAGTAGAGATCTAATGACATATTCAAGTTATACAAACGAGCAATTTTCTGCGAAAAGAACAACTGAGGTAGCTCGTATAGACCAACAGCAAACAGAATAGCTAAGCCAAACATGTTGCCAGAAATAAGCAGCAAAATCGCAATAATGAGTAGAACGATTTCAATCGCAAATGTAACGTAACGCCCCAAGTAAAAATGGTGTAAGCCACCTAGGAAGAAGTAGTTCAAAGCCGCGTAAGTATCTGGGTCTTTAATTAGCTTATTTTGCTTCTTGTAGAAGAGTTTTCGTTTCTCTTCAGGCAGCTCGAAAACTTTACCGCGAAGTTGTTCTTCTCTTTCTTCTAGATCATCGAACGAAGGGAAAAATGCCATCATGGCACCTCATCATATATTTTTTCGACTAAATCAGGCTGATTACAACGTCTGATCCGGGCAAGCCCTAATTTCCAACCCTTTATCGCACCATACTTTTCGATGCACTGCTTGGTATATTCAGAGCAAGTCGGCTCAAAGTTACATTCAATGCCCAATAATTTTTTTGATCCGCCCTTACGTTGGTAAAGGCGAATCAGACTCAACGAGATCACCTTCAATATTAGCGACCTAGAGTAATAATTACCGCTTCGCGTTTCCAAAATAGCATAAAGCGTTTTTGCTCTACGACTTGGAAAACAACTTGCCAACCATCTTGAGCGTATTGGTTTAGCTCAGCTTCCATTTTTTGCACAGGCACACCGCTCGCACCTAGGAAAATTGTGCCACAGCCACCTTCAACGATGTGAATTACTTTGTATTGTGTAAATTTAGACATTTCCAATCCAATAATATTTTAAAAAACGGCAATTTACGCCCAAACAAGTAGAATAACAACGCTTTAAGCACCAAAGTAGCTAATGCGCCACAAATATCTATACTAATTTGCGCATTTTCACTCTGGATATGTCATTTGCATTTTATATTGCTCACAAAAAAGCCACCGAACTGTGTCGGTGGCTTTATCACAACAACGCATCTAAGAATGGCTTAGCTGCCGATTCACCACTCTGCCCTTCCATTTGGTTAAGGCTAGTACTGTAATAAAAATGGCTGATTGAACCAGAATAATGCAAGAGCTGGTTGCCCCATCTATATGGTAACTGATCACTACGCCAGCAAAGGTACTAAACAGTGACACCAAGCAAGCGGCTACCATCATCCAACCAAACTGCTTAGTTAGCATCAATGCGATAATGCCAGGGCCGATAAGCATCGCTACAACCATTATCACACCGACAATTTGTATCGAAGCGACGATGGCTAAAGCCATCAACGTTAGCAGTGCGTAATGAAGCAAACGCACGTTCAGTCCCGCCACTTTTGCATGACTCTTATCAAAACAATACAACATAAAATCTTTGTATTTAATGGTGAGCACCAAGGTGACAATCGCTGACGTAATGATAATTTGCCACATATCCGCTTTCGCCACGCCAAGCATGTTACCAAATAGGATATGAGTTAAGTGATGCTCAGTTTCTATCTTGGCGAACAGCACAATACCTAGTGCAAACAAAGCCGAAAACACAATACCCATCACCGTGTCTTCTTTAATCCGGCTATTGTCTTTCACATACCCCGTCAATAAAGCGCAGCCTAAGCCTGAGATAAACGCACCGACACTCAGAGGAAGAGCAAGGACATAAGCTAGGATGACACCTGGCAGCACCGCGTGAGAAACAGCGTCGCCCATCAAAGCCCAACCTTTAAGCACCATATAACAAGAGAGTACAGCACAAACAATCGCAACTGCCGCGCCAGCAAACAGCGCGTTTTGCATGAAGGAATAACTCAGCGGCTCAATAAAATATTCAAACATCGCGCTCCCTCAACTGCTCAGTAGGTTGTCGTTTCGCTTTGACTGAATAACGAGTTTTCAGTAAGCCATATTTAGGTGCAAACAAGAATGCCAAAGTAAAGATGGCCGCTTGAGTCAGGACAATTAACCCACCGGTTACGCCATCAACAAAATAGCTCAAATAAGTACCGAACAACGCTGAAATCACACCGATAAAGGTAGCTAATGTCAGCATCACGCCAAATCTATCGGTTAATAGATAAGCCGTCGCACCCGGAATAATCACCAGCGCAATCACTAACACCGCACCGACAAGTTGTAGCGATGCCACAGTGCACGCACTCAATAAAGCAAAGAAGGTAATCTTTAATTTTCCCGCAGAAAGCCCGACCGATGCTGCTTGGTTTTCATCAAAAAACAGCAACATCAAATCTTTCCAAAGAAACAGCAGAATAGCTAAAGATACGCCACCGATGATCAACATTTGCTGCAAGTCGCTTGAGTCGACCGCTAAGATATTGCCAAAAATGATAGTTTGAACATCAACCGAGGTTGGGTTGAGTGAAATCATCAACATACCGGCTGCAAAGAACGTGGTAAAAACAAAACCAATAATGGCGTCTTCACGCAATGAGGAGAGTGACTTAATAAAGAAAATACTGCCCGCAGCGAGAAAGCCAGAGAAAAAAGCACCGAGCGAGAAAGGCAGCCCTAAAGCGTAAGCGCCGGCCACGCCGGGAACGACAGCATGAGACAACGCATCGCCCATCAATGACCAGCCTTTTAACACTAGAAAGGCTGAGAGAAATGCACAAACCCCGCCCACTAAAGCCGCAGCAATCAGTGCATTGGTCATATATTGGTAGCCAAGTGGCTCCAAAAGCGTATTAAGCATGAGGCGAGCCTCCAGAGCTCTTATCACTCACAATCACAGAGTCAGACTTCGACTTACCATAGAAAACAGCCGGCTTATCGTGATCGGAAATGATCAGCATATTGCGCTCATCATCGTCTTTGTGCAGCATTTTGCCATCGATATCAACCTGCTTAAGAACGCCGCCAAAGGTGGCATGGAGGTTTTCTTGGTTGAAGGTGGTTTCGGTTGGGCCCGCTGCAATAATGGTGCGGTTGATGAAAAGCACTTGGTTACAGTAATCAGGCACAGTGCCTAAGTTATGTGTAGAAACGAGAATTAAATGGCCTTGCTCTTGAAGCTCTTTTAGCAAAGACATGATGACGTTTTCAGTATTGAAATCAACGCCGGTAAACGGCTCATCGAGAAGAATGATTTTACTTTTTTGCGCCAAAGCACGCGCGAGAAAAACCCGCTTTTTCTGCCCGCCAGACAGCTCGCCAATTTGTCGGCTAGCGAGATGTGTAATACCCATTTTTTCCATCGCATCATCGACGGCTTGGTGATCTTCACTTTTAGGGCGACGCAGAAATCCCATGTAACCATAACGCCCTTGCATTACGACATCACGGGTGAGAATTGGGAAGCTCCAATCGATATCTTCCGTTTGTGGAACATAAGCGACAAGGTTTTTTTTCAGCGCCTGCTTAACGTTTAAGCCCGCCAATTGAATAGAGCCAGACGTCAGCTCAACCAACCCCATAATGCCTTTAAAAAGAGTCGATTTACCACCGCCATTGATCCCAACTAGGGCACATATAGTGCCCTTATTGAGTGAGAACGAGACATCATTGATTGCCTTGTGGCCATTGCTGTACACAACGCTTACATCGTTTGCCACGATGCTCACTTCGTTATTCATAGTGCAAATCCTTCAGCGATCGTCTCGGTAGTTACACGAAGAAGATCAAGGTAAGTGGGTACTGCGCCATCTGCGGTAGTGAGTGAGTCAACATACAACACGCCACCGTAGTTAGCCTTGGTTTCTTTCGCTACTTGTTTTGCTGGCTTAGGAGAAATCGTGCTTTCACTAAATACGACCGGAATTTGGTTTTCGCGCACTTTATCAATCAAGTTCTTCACTTGTTGCGGTGTGCCTTGCTGATCAGCATTCATTGGCCATAAGAACGCTTCTTTAAAGCCGTAATCATGTGCAAGGTAGCTAAATGCGCCTTCACTGGTCACAAGCCATTTGCTATCAGCGGAAATATCAGAAAACGCAGCGCGGTTTTTAGAATCCAAAGTCAAAATCTGCGCTTTGTATTGTTTTGCATTAGCACGGTATTCATCCGCATTTTCTGGATCGTACTTAACCAATGCATCGCGAATGTTATCAACGTAAATCAAAGCGTTTGAAGCAGACATCCACGCGTGTGGGTTTGGTTTACCTGTGTATGGGCCAGAGTAGATAGAAATTGGCTTGATACCGTCGGTAACCACAATTGATGGTACGTCTTTGACGTTTTCAAAGAACTTCTCGAACCATAGTTCTAGGTTCATACCATTCCAAACCACCAAATCTGCTTTTTGCGCTTTAACAATGTCTTTTGGCGTAGGTTGGTAACCGTGGATCTCTGCCCCCGGTTTAGTAATAGAAACAACTTCAGCGGCATCGCCTGCCACGTTTTGGGCGATGTCTTGAATAACGGTAAATGTGGTCACAACCTTAAACTTAGCAAGCGCTGGCACACTAAAACTGCATAACGCTAATGCGGTTAACAGCGGTGCCTTAAATTTCATTTTCATTTCATTCCCTATGATAGTGTTTGATTTCAAGCCTAAATGATAACGATTATCATTTGCATGTCTAGCAATATTTTCCCTTTCTTTGTTGCGGCTATCTTCAATCACCACAACAACACTATGGACATTAGGATTTACCACATTTGCAATCTAATATTTCAATTATACTCAGCAAGTATAAGAGGCGGATCTCTGCTGTGACAATGCAATCCATTATCTGAAATTAAGCGTGAGAGAAAGCGCTCACCTGTTTATAGATACTCTGAACCATAGACTCCAAGCCTTGGTTACGAGCGGGGGTAAGTTGCTGCTGTAAACCCAATCGAGTAAACAGCGCTTTAATGTCCGTCTCTAAAATTTGCTGAGGAGTGAGCTCTTTCAGCAGTAGAATAACCAAAGCAACCAAGCCTTTAACCAGCGCAGCATCACTACTACCAGTTAGCACAACTTGATCATCAATTTGTTCTACTTTGATCCAAACATTACTTTGGCAACCATAGATGGCGTGTTGTTTTGTCTGCTCCTCGGTAGGAAGCAAGGCGTGTTTTTCACCGAGTGAAATGATGTATAGGTACTTATCTTCCCAATCAATGCATCGGTCGAAATTTTTAATGAGTTGCTCGCGGTTCACAGTGATTCCTTTTGATTATTATTTTTGTTAGCCGACTAACAGTAATTGAATGCGTTTTAAACCTGTTACCAACGCATCTATGTCGGCTTTATTGTTATACATTGCGATAGAGGCACGGCACATGCCAGAGACTTGATAGCGCTTCATTAGAGGCATCGCGCAGTGGTGACCAGTTCGAATAGCAACTCCGTATTTATCGAGAAAGCTACCCACATCAAATGCATGCAGATTGGCAAGATTGAAAGCAATCACACCCGACTTATCTTTTGGGCCATAAATTTTAAGATCAGGCACAGCCGCGAGTTGCTCTAGTGCGTAAGACATCAGCTGAGATTCGTGGCTAGCAATAGCTGCAAGGCCAATCTTATCGATATATTCAATCGCACTACCTAAACCTATGATGCCAGCAACATTTGGCGTACCCGCTTCAAAGCGCCAAGGCGGTGCGTTAAAGGTTGTTTCACCATAGATATCGACCTCTTCAATCATGGCACCGCCGCCTTCCCACGGTGGCATATCGGCAAGTAAATCATGTTTGCCATACAACACACCAATGCCCGTTGGGGCATACAGTTTATGCGCTGAGAATACGTAGAAGTCGCAATCCAAATCTTGCACATCCACTTGGTAATGCATGATGGCTTGTGCGCCATCCACCAGCACACGAGCACCTTGCTGTTTGGCAAGTGCGATAATTTTCTTGGCGTCGTTATAAGTGCCCAAAACATTGGATACATGAGTAAACGATACAAACTTGGTTCGACGGTTTAATAAGCTCTTCAACTTATCAAGCGAAAGCGTTCCATCCTCTTCGATAGGCCACACCACTACTTTTACGCCAATCTGCTTTGCAAGCAGTTGCCAAGGCACGATGTTGGCGTGATGCTCCATCTCTGTAATGATCACTTCGTCACCCTCTGACAAAGCAAGTCGACCATAACTATTGGCCACAAGGTTAATCGCATGAGTAGTGCCGTGAACAAACACAATCTCTTCACGTTGTTTCGCATTGATGAAATGCTGAACTTGAGTTCGTACCTGCTCCATCATCTCTGTCGCTTGCGCGCTAAGATGATGAATGCCACGGTGAACCGCGGCATTGTCTTTAAGGTAAAATTGGTCAGTGCGCTCTATGACACATTTGGGCTTTTGCGCACTGGCAGCGCTGTCGAGGTAAACAAGATTCTTGTTGTTGACCTCTTGATGCAAAGTTGGAAAGTCTTCTCGTATTTTATCTATCGCGTAGCTCATTGACCCGCTCCAGATAACTTGTCGACAACCTGAGCAAACACTACCTGTTTGATTTGGTCGATCTCTATCGCTTCGGTCACTTCACCAGCGAATGCCAACGTGATCATCTGCTCGGCTTGCTCTTGACCGATGCCACGCGCTTGCAGGTAAAAGATCTGCTCTTTGCTCAAGGCACCTGTCGTCGTGCCGTGACTGCACTTCACGTCATCGGCATAGATCTCCAGCTGTGGTTTACTGTTGATTTCGCAATGGTCACTCAATAGCAAGTTGTGGTTATCCATTTGGCCGTCTGTCTTTAATGCATGCTGAGCGACTTTAATCATGCCGTTAAACACAGATTTAGACTGACCTTGACCAATGATCTTATGGAGCTGCTCACTGGTGCAATGACCTTTATTGTGCTCAAGGTAAGTGCGCGTATCATAGGTTTGATCGCTTACTGGCAAGCTCAAACTATTCATATTCAGTTCGGTGTTCTCACCGTTAAGTGCCGCACTCGTGTGATGACGAATCACTTGCCCAGATAACATAAAGGTTTGACTATCCACCTCAGCGTCACGACCAATATGGATATCATTGTGAGCAAAGTGATGGCTATTGGCCGAGCCTTGGCAAATCTTGTAGTGAGCAAGTTGGCTGTTGTCTGCTACATCGATGGTAAGGCGAGAACCCACATAGTGATTAAGCGCAGGTGCAGTGTCATCAAGAGTGACAAAGTGTTCAATCACGCAAGCGTGGCTACTTGTCCCCAACTTAAGATGATTGCGAGTTTGAGCCATGCCACCTTGAGTTAGCGTCTCGATATTTAAAATGTACCAAGGCTTATCGGTCGCGGTGTGACGATTCACTTCGATCACCACACCCGACTGATTAAACGCTTCGGTCAAATGCAAAAATATCTCAGGGCTAATCGCTGCTGGCAGTTCGCCTTGGTAGTTAGCAAGAGGAGTCACTTGCGCCGCCTCGTAATCACTCAAAGCAGGCGTAAATTGACCATCTATAAACACTAATAGATGAGCATCGATATCTAAACGTTTTGCGTCAATACCTTGCTCAGTCACATTGGCCGCAGATAGACTCGAAAAATCAATCTGTTTAAAGCTGTCTAATGATGTGTATTTCCAATCTTCATGCTTGTTACTTGGCAAGCCTAATTCAACGGCTTGTTGCCAATGTTGGCTTTCCGTTTTCGCTAATTTTGATAAACGCGCTTCAATCAAACCCGTTAGAGGCGCTAGCGAATCACTCTTCACCGGTAAGCCAGCCATAGCCTTTCTCCTCTAACTCCGCCACCATAGAGAAGTCACCAGATTTGATGATCTTGCCTTGGTACAACACATGCACAAAGTCCGGTTTAATATAATCAAGAATACGCTGGTAGTGAGTAACGATAATAAATGAACGGTTGCCATCTTTTAGGCTATTTACACCATTAGCGACTTCTTTCAGCGCATCAATATCAAGGCCTGAATCTGTCTCATCAAGAATGCACAGTTCAGGATCAAGCACCGCCATTTGCAGAATATCGTTACGCTTTTTTTCACCACCAGAGAAGCCAACGTTCACTGAACGAGACAATAGATCTTTTGGCATATTGAGCAATTCAATCTTCTCATCGATCAGATCAGCCAGTTCAAAGCGCTCTAACTCAGGTTGTTCACGGTATTTACGCACAGAGTTGACTGCTGCTTTTAAGAACAGGTGATTACTGACGCCCGGGATCTCTACAGGGTATTGGAAAGCAAGGAAGACACCTTCACCCGCGCGCTCGTCAGGGTCTAAGTCGAGTAGGTCTTTACCTTTAAATGTTACGCTGCCATCAGTCACTTCATACTCATCACGTCCAGCGAGAGTACTGGCGAGGGTACTTTTCCCTGAGCCATTTGGCCCCATAATCGCATGAATTTCACCCGGATTAATTTGCAGGTCTATGCCATTTAGAATTTGTTGGTCTTCGATTTGGGCTTTTAAATTTTCAATAGTTAACATCTTGTTATCCCACACTGTGTTCTAGACTGATAGCCAATAATTTTTGTGCTTCCACTGCGAATTCGAGTGGCAGTTCGGAGAACACGTCTTTACAGAAACCATTTACAATCATTGAAATGGCGTCTTCTTCAGCAATCCCTCGCTGAGAACAGTAAAACAGTTGGTCTTCACCAATTTTGGTCGTCGTCGCTTCATGTTCGACTTGTGCTGAATTATTTTTCACTTCCACATACGGGAAGGTATGAGCGCCGCAGTTCGGCCCGATGAGCATCGAGTCACACTGGGTAAAGTTTCTGGCGTTGGTAGCGCCGGGTAAGATCTTAACTAGACCACGATAGCTGTTTTCACTATGACCCGCAGATACACCTTTCGAAATAATGGTCGATTTGGTGTTCTTACCGATGTGAATCATTTTGGTACCCGTATCAGCAAGCTGCTTACCTGCTGTTAACGCGATGGAGTAAAACTCACCAATGGAGTTATCACCCTGCAAAATCACACTTGGGTATTTCCATGTAATCGCAGATCCTGTCTCAGACTGAGTCCAAGACATTTTTGAACCTTGGCCTTTACAAAGCGCACGTTTGGTTACGAAGTTAAGAATACCGCCATCGGTATCTTTACCTGAGAACCAGTTTTGCACTGTTGAATACTTCACCTGTGCATCTTTTAGGATGATCACTTCAACAACTGCGGCATGCAGTTGATAGCTGTCATGAGAAGGTGCTGAGCAACCTTCAATGTAGCTCACGTAGCTTTCTTCATCGGCAATCAAAATGGTTCGTTCAAACTGGCCGGTTTTTGAAGCATTAATACGGAAGTAAGTCGACAACTCCATCGGGCAGCGCACCCCTTTAGGGATGTAGACAAAAGTGCCATCTGACGCCACCGCAGCATTCAGCGCGGCAAAAAAGTTATCTTCTGGTGGAACCACTGTACCTAAGTACTGTTTTACTAGCTCAGGGTGATTATGAATCGCTTCACTGAATGAGCAGAAGATAATGCCCTGCTCGGCCAGTTTTTCGCTGTAAGTGGTTTTAACTGAAACGGAGTCAAAAATCGCATCAACCGCGACTTCGCTGCCTTCTTTAACCGGAACGCCTAGCTGATCAAATGCTGCTTCGACTTCTTTAGTTAGAAACTCTTCATTGATTTCTTGTTGCTGCGTGTCATCAGAACAACTGTCATCACAATTACCGCAGGTTGGCGCAGAGTAATAACTGTAATCTTGATATTGCAGCGGATCGTAATGCGCTTTAAGCCAATGCGGCTCTTCCATGTTTTGCCAAATACGGAACGCGTTTAAACGGAACTCAAGCATCCACTCGGGTTCATTACGTTTAGCAGAGATAGCGCGCACCACCTCTTCGTTAATACCTTTATCTAACCGGTCGGTTTCGAGTTCAGTGAAAAAGCCTTCCTTGTAACTTTGGTCATCGACCCACGCTTGAACATCTTCCTGAATTTCAATACTGCTTTGTGTCATTACTTTTACCATTTGGAGAAGTGAGCACAGCCAGAGTTATGAGTAACCCTGAAACTTCACTTACACATTAAAACTCTCACCACAGCCACAAGCACTTTGTACTTTTGGATTGTTGTACTGAAACATTTGGTTGAGGCCTTGCGAAACAAAATCGACCTCTGTGCCATCCAAATAAGGCATGGCTTTTAGAGGCACATAGAGGTTTGCTCCTTGATGGGTAAAGACCAAATCATCAGAGTCGATTTCAGTCGCCATTGACAGAACATACGCGAACCCTGCGCAACCCGATGGCTTAATGGCCAAACGGATACCTAACAGGCTGCTATCTTTTGCCATTAGCTTCGCGATTTGTGTGGCTGCTTTATCAGTTAATTGCAGTCCTTGCCATTGACTCTCTGTCGGGTCAAAACTGGCAACTTGGTTATCATCAGGCATGATGGAATCCCTTGTGTGGGCTATTATAATTAGAGAATTCTGCGAGAATGATAGTTATTATCATTTAACTAATCAACCATGTTTGAACTATGGTTTTGCGCGGTAAATGATGTGCTTTAAGAGATGGCCAATCTGGCGTCGGAAAGAAAGTGAGTTGAATAGGTAAAATTAGGTAGAAAAATCATGCGCCTTGTTGGCAAGGCGCATGATGTGATTTAAGCGCGAAGGGCTTGGTCTAAATCAGCGAGGATGTCATCAATATGTTCAATCCCAACTGATAGGCGAATCATTTCTGGGGCAACGCCCGCTTGTTTTTGCTCTTCTTCACTCAACTGGCGATGAGTGGTTGAGGCTGGGTGGCAAGCAAGTGATTTAGCGTCTCCAATATTAACCAGGCGTTTGAAGATATTCAGCGCATCGTAAAAGCGCACCCCTGCGTCATAACCGTCTTTAAGACCAAACGACAGAATCGCTGATGGCTTACCTTTCATGTATTTCTCAGCTAATCCATGATGTGGCGAGCTTGGTAAACCTGCATAACTTACCCAACTGACTTTATCGTGTTGCTCTAAGTATTGCGCCACTTTTAGCGCGTTTTCAGTATGACGCTCCATGCGCAGCGACAACGTTTCTAAACCTTGAATCAACATAAATGCATTCATCGGTGACATAGCAGAACCCGTATTACGCAATGGCACGGTGCGCGCTCGACCAATAAAAGCAGCTTCACCAAAGGCCTCGGTGTAGACCACACCATGGTAAGACGGCTCAGGCTGGTTCATTACTGGGAATCGCTCTTTGTGCTCAGCCCAAGGGAATTTACCTGAATCAATAATAATACCGCCAAGCGTTGTACCATGACCGCCGACATACTTAGTCAAAGAGTGAACCACAATATCTGCACCAAATTCGATTGGCTTGCACAGCGCAGGGGTTGCAACCGTATTATCGACAATCACTGGCACACCTTGAGCATGAGCAACATCCGCAACCCCTTGAAGGTCTATGATGTTACCCGCTGGGTTACCGATACTTTCGCAATACACCGCTTTGGTGTTTTCATCAATAAGCTCAGCCAAACTCTCAGGTTTGTCATCCTTGGCAAATCGAACCTCAATCCCCTGCTTCGGTAACATATGAGCAAATAGCGTGTAAGTACCACCATAAAGCTGCGGGGTTGAAACAATATTGTCCCCTGCCTCAGCAAGAGTCAGGATTGCGTAGTTAATGGCAGCACTACCGGCACTCACCACCAAACCCGCGATCCCTCCTTCTAGCGCAGCCATACGCTTTTCAAGTACATCGTTGGTCGGGTTCATAATGCGGGTATAGATATTTCCCGGGACTTCGAGGTTAAACAAGTCTGCGCCATGCTGCGCACTATCAAACTCATAAGCGACGGTCTGATAAATCGGTGTAGCCACCGATTTAGTGGTAGGGTCGGTCTCGTAGCCAAAGTGTATGGAAAGGGTTTCGTCTTTCATAATTCATCCGTGATTAATATTTGTGTTAACTCGTCGCTCAAATATGCCCAACTTTTAAACATCAGAACAGTGCACTGAACACATTTCGCTACTTAGAACGCAACTAAAGAAACTTTATCTAAAACAAGCCTTCAGCCAGCATAGAAACAAATTGAATCACTACCTATCATCCAATATTTAGCATTAATCACGCTGAATTTTTAGTCACTCACATCAATTAATCAGCCATTTTTATTTCATATAGCCGATGACTACTCCAAATTTTTACTTATAGCGTTATATGCATATCCCACAAGCCACCACGACCAACATTTTGTGCTTCCAATCACACCGATAACAATAACCATACAATTAATTTAACAAATGCATTACATAAAGGTTAATATTCGAGCACATCACAAACACAACAAACCAACGATAACTTCATTAACAGGGAAAATGCTTATGCAGTCTTTAGTTGATTTTCTGAACGGAATCATTTGGAGCCCGGTACTTATCTATCTATGTTTAGGTGCGGGCTTATTTTATTCGGTCATGACTCGCTTCGTTCAAGTACGTCACTTTTCTGAAATGTGGCGCTTACTGCTGTCTGGTAAAAGCTCATCGAAAGGGATTTCATCCTTCCAAGCTTTAGCGGTATCACTCTCAGGCCGTGTCGGTACGGGTAACATTGCTGGTGTTGCTGCAGCTATCGGTTTTGGTGGCCCTGGCGCAGTATTTTGGATGTGGACAGTTGCCTTCTTTGGCGCAGCAACAGCATATGCTGAATCAACCCTTGCACAAATCTACAAAGAAGAAGATAACGGCGAGTTTCGCGGCGGCCCTGCTTACTACATTGAAAAAGCGATGGGACAAAAATGGTACGCATGGATCTTTGCTATCGCGACGATCTTTGCTTGTGGTGTTTTACTTCCGGGCGTGCAATCTAACAGTATCGGTAATGCCGTCGAAGCCGCTTTTGGCCCAGGTGAAATGATCGAAACCGCAGTCGGCACATTCAGTTTTGCCAAAATTTTCACCGGCACGGTTGTCTCTATCATTTTAGCCTTCATCATCTTTGGCGGTGTTAAGCGTATTGCGCACTTTACACAAATTGTTGTGCCATTTATGGCATTGGCTTACATTATTACCGCCTTCGTTATCATTCTACTCAACATTGGTGAAGTACCGCGCATCTTTAATATGATAATCAGCGATGCATTTACTCCTATGGCAGGTATTGGTGCAGCAATTGGGTGGGGTGTAAAACGTGGTGTTTACTCTAACGAGGCAGGTCAAGGTACTGGCCCACACGCAGCGGCAGCGGCGAGTGTTGACCACCCTGCGCAGCAAGGCTTGGTTCAGTCATTCTCTATCTATATCGATACCTTGTTAGTATGTTCAGCGACGGCATTTATGATCCTTATCACTGGCGCTTACAACGTACATGGTGGTGCTGAAGGCGCATTCCTGATCCAGAACCTACCCGCAGAGATTGGCGCAAATGGCCCGGTATTTACCCAAATGGCGATTGAAAGTGCCCTACCTGGTGTCGGTAAGCCATTTATTGCGGTTGCGTTATTCTTCTTCGCTTTCACCACTATTTTGGCCTACTACTACATTGCCGAAACCAACATTGCCTACATCCGTCGTACCTTTAAAGTCAGTGGCTTGATGTTCCTACTGAAAGTGGTTCTGATTTCAGCTGTGTTCTACGGCACGGTCAAAACAGCCAACTTAGCGTGGGCAATGGGTGATGTCGGTGTTGGCTTAATGGCATGGCTAAACATCGTCGGTATCTTAATCATTTTCTTCATGTCTAAGCCTGCTTTAAAAGCACTGAATGATTACGAAGAACAACAAAAACAAGGCGTAGAAGAATACACCTTTAACCCAGTGAAACTTGGTATCAAGGGCGCAACCTACTGGGAAGACAAATACCGCCGCAAGACTGGGTTAGATCCACAAGCAGACGATAAAACTGAAGTGGTCTCTCAGGCCTCCCCCGACTTAAAATAGTCACCATTAATAAAAGCAGTGGTAAGCCTTAATAAGGCACATGCAAAAAAGGGTTAGCGCATCGCTAACCCTTTTCATTTGCGTTAATTCAACCGCTGTATTATCTCACCCTTATTAGCCAAACTAATACGTGTATACGCGCCATTAACCAAGGTGAGGTTTGGCGGCACATGACCAATATCGACATCGGTCAAGACAGGGATACCAAGTGGAGTGAGATGTCGCTTGAGCACTTCATGATAGGTCAACATATTGGAGTTGTCGGAATCAATACAAGCACTGCGCCCCAGCACTAAAGCAGAAACTTGATCAAACACGCCTTTAAACTTCATGCTCAAAATCGTCCGAGCCAACTCAACAGGAAGCATTTCTGCATTCTCTAAATAGAGAATGAGCGGAACATCAGACTGAACATTCAATTTTTCAAGGTCTAAATAGGGAGTCATAAATAGATAACGTAGCGTATCCCAACATCCTCCAATCAAACGCCCTTCAATAACATCATCTGGATAAGATTGTTGATTAAGCTCGGATGGTTTCACTAACCACTGCCATTTGGTCGGCTTATCAAACTCAAAATCAGCACTTGGATTCGCCACAAAATTCGCCCATTGATGGCTATGAGCTTGAGAAGCATGTTGGACAAACTCACCACCACTCGGCGTCATTAAATGAGAGATAGTGCCTTGGGTTAATGGGTCTTTGGTGAACCCTGTTTGATCCATTAGATTGCTGCAATGCAGCGTTGCCCAGTTTAGCTTACTGGTCAAAGCGACATTGACGGTGCTGATGTCTGAGAAGCCAATTATCCATTTGGGTTTTACCGATCTTAGTTTTTCAAAATCCAATAGCGGCAGAACTTCCATGGCTAATTCACCGCCCCAAGGTGGTGCGATGGCATCAATGCTGTCATCAAGCAAAAAGCCCATTAGCTCGTGCGCTCTTTGTTCAGCCGAGGCACTGGCTTGCTTCTGTTGGCCGACAAAGCACTCCCCTTGCACAGTAATAAAACCAAATGAATGGAGGTAATCGAGTACCAGTCGAAAACGCGCAAGATGCTCTGGTGCTATACCAGAAGAAAAAGCGGTTAGCGCGATTTTACTGCCCGCTTTAAGCGGTGCTGGGTACTGAATATCTTTCATTTGATTACCTCGTTTATCCCTTTTAATTCAATAAACTAAATCATTCATTCCACAACATTCAAGCACTCAATTGCATCGCAATTACGCAGGCACAAAAAAAACCGAAGCATTTGCTTCGGCTTTTGTTCAATTGATTATGTCTAAGGCGTGTAGTACGTCGCTGCGCCTGGGCCTACTGGTAGACCTAGTAGGAATACCCAAATGTAGAACAAGATACTCCAACCTACGATGAAGCAGATTGAGTACGGCAGCATGGTCGCGATAAGCGTACCGATACCTAGATTCTTCATGTAGCGTGTTGCAACCGCTAGGATCAAGCCAAAGTAACTCATCATTGGTGTAATGATGTTAGTGGTTGAATCACCGATACGGTAAGCCGCTTGAATCGTTTCTGGCGCGTAACCAACAAGCATTAGCATAGGAACGAAGATTGGCGCTGTTACCGCCCACTGCGCTGACGCTGAACCGATCATCAAGTTAATGAAGCCACACATAATAATGAATGCGAAGAACAGCATTGGACCTGTCAGACCAATCTCTTGTAGGAAGCTTGCACCCGCAACTGCGAATACTTGACCAAAGTTAGTCCACTTAAAGAAAGCAACGAACTGAGCTGCGAAGAACACAAGTACGATGTACATACCCATAGAAGACATCGATTTTGCCATTGCATCAATGACATCGCGATCGGTTTTCATCGTGCCTACGACTTTACCGTAAACAAAACCCGGGATTGCAAAGAAGACAAAGATAAAAGCAACGATACTTTTCAGGAATGGTGAACCAGCAACCGTACCTGTCGCCGAGCGCAGCACGCCATCTTCAGGAACAATCGTCCACGCAAGAAGTGCTGAAACAGCAACAACGGCAAGACCTGCTAGTTTTAGACCTTTCTTTTCTACATCTGTCAGTTTGCCCATTGAGTCTTGAGACAGATCTTCAGATGCATCTTCATCATTGTATTTGCCAAGTTTTGGCTCAACGATTTTCTCAGTTACGAACGCACCCGTAATCGCAATGAAGAAGGTAGAAACAAACATGAAGTACCAGTTTACTTCAGGACCAACGGTGTAAGTTGGATCAATCATTTGCGCGGCTGTTTCTGTGATACCAGAAAGCAGTGGGTCAACCGTACCGATCAGAAGGTTTGCTGAGTAACCACCAGATACACCAGCAAATGCTGCCGCAAGGCCTGCAAGAGGGTGACGGCCAAGCGAGTGGAATAACATCGCAGCCAGTGGAATAAGAACAACGTAACCTAACTCAGAAGCAGTATTTGAAATGATACCTGCAAATACCACCGTGACTGTCACCATGCGTTTTGATGCGCCCATAACTAGGCCACGCATTGCTGCTGATAGTAAACCTGAGTGCTCAGCAATCGCGACACCTAACATAGCAACCAATACAGTGCCAAGTGGTGCAAAGCCAACAAAGTTTTTCACTAAGTTAGTAACGATAAGCTGAAGACCTTCCGCATTGAGCAAGCTTACAACGTGAATCATGCCATCTGCTGCACGACCTTTCGCGCCTTCAGGGCGAGGGTCCATAACAGAGACTTCGAAGTAACCGGCAATGCCAGAAGTGATAAGAATTGCCAAACAGAAAATGGCGAATAGTGTGATTGGGTGGGGTAAAAGGTTCCCCAAATACTCGACCGTGTCTAGAAAGCGTGTAAATAACGGTTTTTTCGGCGAGTTTTGCTTAATCGAATCAGATGAACTCATCTGTTCCCTCCTTGTATTTATTCCATTGCATTTGTGACAAAAATGTCAAAAGCTGGGGCAGATTACTTTACCGAGGGAACAATGAAAAATTCGAAATGTAAGCAAACGTTTCAATTGGTAGTTTTATATACTAAAAACAAGCTTGTTTAATAGCTCGTTAAACCAACACGAATTAATAATTCAGAATTATTAACAAGTTTAATTCATTCACCTACATTTTAGTTGCATACCGTGAGCAAACGGAGAAGATTACTTTTGTACGGCTTTAAAACGTGGATTTGATTTACAAATTACGTATAGGCGACCACGACGCTTAACGATTTGACAGTCAGGGTGACGATTCTTCGCACTCTTTAATGACTTAACAACTTTCACTATTTATCCTCCTTATTAAATGAGCCAAAACGACGGTTGAAGTTTGCGACACGTCCTTCTTTATGAATCACGCGTTGTTTACCGGTATAGTAAGGATGAGACTCTGACGACACATCCAAAGTGAAATACGGGTAAGTCTTGCCGTCTTCCCATTCAATGGTGCGGTCTGTCTGTAGCGTTGAACCAATCACAAAATATTTGTCTACGCTTGTGTCGTGGAATACCACTTTTCGATATTCAGGGTGAATGCCCGCTTTCATCGATCAATCCTCATTAATTAAATTGTTATGTTATAACATTTTAATTAATAATCATTCTCAACAAGAATTGCAAGCAAAATTTGTGATAGTTTTAGCTGAGATTAAAAATTGAGATTGAACAGATGTACTCCATCAGCCCGATTGGCATCATAGAAACACCGTACAAAGAAAAGTTCGCAGTGCCCCGCCAGCCAAGGCTTGTGCCTAGTGCGAGTGCTAAAATAAAACTGCAAGGAGAAGTGAATTGCGCTGAAGCGATTCGTGGAATCGAGCAATTTAGCCATGTATGGCTACTCTTTCTATTTGACCAAAATTTAGACGCAGGTTGGAAGCCGACAGTAAGGCCACCTCGTTTAGGGGGTAATGAAAGGGTTGGCGTATTAGCCTCTCGTTCGACCTTTCGCCCAAATGGTATCGGAATGTCAGCGGTCGAACTAAGAGGCGTAAGCCAAAAAGGAGAGCAGTTTTACTTGGAATTAGGCAGTGTGGATTTAGTCGATGGCACTCCGATCGTTGATATCAAACCTTATATCCCCTATTCCGATTCTGTCATGGATGCAAGCGGAGGCTATGCCGAAGCTGAACCCGAAAAGGCGCAAGTTTCCTTCGTTCCTGAAGTGATACAGGCCTTGAATAAACGTAATGATAGTGAGCAAGTTCTGGCGGTGATCGAGCAAGTATTGGCTCAAGATCCTCGCCCTGCTTACAAGAAGAACAAGCCCGACAACAAAGAATATGCGGTAAATTTGTTCGATTTGAACGTAAAATTCACCGTTCGCGACAACTTAGTGTCGGTAACGGCAATTGAACGCTTTTGACAAAGCCATTTGGCTGATATTATAAGCGGCTAACATTTTCCCATTGTGGGATCTTTAAACTCTTGTCCATTCTGGCTTGAGTTATTCATTTTCATAAAACGGATAAAATAAATGCGTACCAGTAATTACCTTCTTTCTACATTGAAGGAAACTCCAAACGACGCAGAAGTAGTGAGCCACCAGCTCATGCTACGTGCAGGTATGATCCGTAAGCTGGCTTCAGGTTTATACACCTGGCTACCTACCGGTCTACGTGTACTGCGTAAAGTCGAGAACATCGTTCGTCAAGAAATCAACAATGCAGGTGCAGTTGAAACTTTGATGCCCGTTGTTCAGCCGTTTGAACTATGGGAAGAGACAGGTCGATCTGAAAAGATGGGTGCTGAGCTACTTCGCTTTACTGACCGCCATACACGTCCGTTTGTACTAAGCCCGACAGCTGAAGAAGTGGTCACTAGCCTTGTGCGCAATGAAGTGAGCTCTTACAAACAGCTTCCGCTTAACTTGTACCAAATCCAAACTAAGTTCCGTGATGAGCGTCGCCCACGTTTTGGCGTTATGCGCGCACGTGAATTCTGCATGATGGATGCGTACAGCTTCGACATCGACAAAGAAGGCCTAGAGAAGTCTTACGAAGCAATGCACACAGCTTACTGTAAAGCATTCGATCGTATGGGCCTTGATTACCGTCCTGTACTTGCTGATACCGGCGCTATCGGTGGTAGTGGCTCTCACGAGTTCCACGTACTAGCAGAAAGCGGCGAAGACCTAATCGCATTCTCTTCTGAGTCAGATTACGCAGCAAACATCGAGAAAGCTGAAGCGCTAGCACCAGCAACAGAGCGCGCTGAACCAACTATCGAGATGACGCTAGTTGATACGCCAAACGCGAAAACTATTGCTGAACTGGTTGAGCAATTTGATCTGCCAATCGAGAAAACGGTTAAGACGCTATTTGTAAAAGCTTCTGAAGAAGTAAACGCAGAGATCATCGCACTTATCATCCGTGGCGACCACGAGCTGAACGAAGTAAAAGCTGAAAACCTTAAAGAAGTGGCTTCTCCACTAGAGATGGCAACGGAAGAAGAGATTCGCGCACTTATCGGCGCAGGCCCAGGCTCACTAGGCCCTGTAGGTCTTAAACTGCCGTTCATCGTTGACCGCACAGTTGCTGTAATGAGTGACTTTGGCGCAGGCGCTAACGTTGATGACAAGCACTACTTTGGCATTAACTGGGGCCGTGACGTTGAACTAGGTCAAGTAGAAGACCTACGTAACGTTGTTGAAGGCGACCTAAGCCCATGTGGTAAAGGTACACTTTCTCTAAAACGCGGTATCGAAGTTGGTCATATCTTCCAACTAGGTACTAACTACTCTGAGAAGATGAACTGTGGCGTACTTGGCCCAGACGGTAAGAACGTTATCCTAGAGATGGGTTGTTACGGTATCGGTGTATCTCGTGTTGTGGCTTCTGCGATTGAGCAAAACCACGATGAGAACGGTATTATTTGGCCAGCAGCGATTGCACCTTTCCAAGTGTCTATCGTTCCAATGAACATGGCTAAATCTGACGAAGTGAAAGAAGCAGCAGGGAAGCTATACGCTGAACTGACTGCCGCTGGTATCGAAGTGCTATTTGATGATCGTAAAGAACGCCCTGGCGTTATGTTTGCGGATCACGAACTGATCGGTATCCCACACACTATCGTTATCGGTAATCGCAGCCTAGAAAACGGTGAGATGGAGTTTAAAGACCGTCGCGCTGGCACTAAAGAAGGTGTTGCGATTGCTGACATCGTTGAGTTTGTTAAGCAAAAAATAGCTTAATTTCCTCACTTTGAAACTCAAAAAGGCTGACCTCGTGTCAGCCTTTTTATTACCTAAGTTTTATTTCCTAGCGCTTTGATTCCTTCATGAATCGGAGTTGCACTAGTGAATCTTTTTCGCTGGACCAGTGAAGAAATTCGACTCCTGAATCAGCCCCTTTACTTTGCCTTGCTTGGTAAACTCAAAACGAAAGTTTGACTGAAACTCCAACGGCCTAAATTGCTTTTCACCCACTTTATACAAAGCGTACGCGTCTTGCTGATAACCTTGCAGGTACAGCTGCCCATCACGAATAAAGACATCGGCATAGAAGTTAGGATCGAATTGATAGCGACCAACCAAAGGCTCGATTTCTTGTAAATCGACTTTCAGCACTTCAGTTTGGTTTAAAGCATAGTGATTCCAGCCTTCTTGTACTGAAATAGAGCGAAGAATCTCTAACGCCAATTGATCACCCTTTTGACCGTTAGTCATCACCACCGCCCCTGTACCAAGCTTTGGATACAGCACAAAGTGAGATTCAAAGCCGTGGTTTACACCACCATGAAAAACGTAGTTGGCTCGCACATCATCAGAGCGGAAAAAACCTAACCCCATAAATGGCGAGGATGGGAAATTAATGGCTGCGATTGTCTGCTGTTTTAACCATGTTTCATCTTCGCCGATGTAGGCGCGATGAATAGCAAGCAACATAGTCATAAAGTCATTCGGAGTGGTCCACAAACCTGCTGCGCATCGAGCGGCGTACTTATGCCAACCGGCTTGCTCCCACTCACCAAACTTATGAGCATGGGCATAAACATCACTGACATCAGCCTTATCAGGTTGGACGAAACTCGAGTGTGTCATTCCCAAAGGTTTAAACACTTCCTGCTCGGCGATTTCAGCAAATGGCTTATTGTAGACTTGCTCTAGCAAGTGCTGAATAACAATGTAGCCTCCATTGGAATAACGAAACTCACCAACGGTAAACTCTTGCTTCAAAACCCCGTATTGAGAACTGCTTTTGGTGAATGAGGCCAGTGATGGCAGTGACTGACCACTTTCTACCCCAACGTAACCCACATGATTAAAGCCTGCTTGATGAGAGAGAAGCTGACGTAAGCTGACTGATGACTCGACTAACTGTGCAAACTCAGGCGCCAACATAGGCTTCACCTCAGCGTTTAAATCAAGCAACCCTTGCTCTACTGCTCTTAAAACAACGAGAGCGGTCACAGGCTTACTCATCGACGCCACTTGGTAACGAGTATCCGCTGTCGTCGCTTGTCCTGCTTTATTACGCTCACCAACAACATATTGCCAATCAGGTTTACCCTGCTTAAAGGTACTCACACTCACGCTAGGGATCTGCCAATACTGCATTCGCTCTTCTAACGAGTAACGCAGCTCTGGATCTGAGGAATACTTATAACTCGCAATCAGTTTTGATAGCGCTTCTGGCGAATTTGCCCAAACATTCGAACAACATAGGGTTAATACTAAGAATAAATACCGCATAAAATACCTACCTAAAAGAATAAAAAACCCCATTGATACTATTTATATATCAATGGGGTTTTTATTAACTTCGCAGATATGACCAACGATTTGCGTATCAGTTCTCGATTTAAGCGATCTACTCTAACGGTTCTGTTGGTGCTTGGCTGGCGACCTTCTTAGGTGCAAATGCAACATCCTTTAGATTATCTGCATTCCCATCAATCAGTTCACCAAAATGAAGAATGCCAAATTCTCCCGGCTTCATTCGGTGCCACTGTTCGTTATCCGTCAAAGGTTGAGTGGCGATCACTGAAACCACATCATCGGGGGTAGTTTCTTCTTGGAAGTTGATCGTCACATCTTCATCAATCAATGAGGCCTTACCAAATGGAGCGCGTCGAGTGATCCAATAGAGGTGATTAGTGCAATAAGTCATGACGTATTCGCCATCGGAAAGCAGCATGTTGAACACACCTTTTTCTCTCAGTCGGTCACAGCATTCAGCCACAAAACGGAATACCCCCACCATATCTTGAGGTGGCTCCGGATACCGTTGCTCTAGCTGATTCATGATCCAACAGAATGACAGTTCACTGTCTGTTTGCCCTACCGGTCTGATTCGGCCTGTTTCTAGATCGTGATAATCACTGAGTTGGCCATTGTGGGCGAAAGTCCAGTAGCGTCCCCATAACTCACGAGTAAATGGGTGGGTGTTTTCTAAGTTAACTCCACCACGGTTAGCCTGACGAATATGACTGATCACCGCCTGACTTTTAATCGGGTAGTTTTGTACTAACTCTGCAATTTTTGAGTTACAACTTGGGTTGGGATCTTTAAAGGTACGAAAGCCTTTGCCTTCGTAAAAGGTGATGCCCCAGCCGTCACTATGAGGCCCAGTGTTACCACCGCGCTGCATTAGCCCTGTAAAACTGAAGCAAATATCTGTAGGTACATTTGCGCTCATGCCGAGCAATTCACACATGGCTTATGTTACTCCCTATATATCAATGCGCAGTGACACTACCAAATTGAGCATCACTGCGTACCTAAACCGTGTGGTTTGAAACGGAGGTTACTTCTCCATTTCCTTTTCAACCAATTGGATCACAATGTGGATGATCTTGATGTGGATCTCTTGAATACGGTCAGCATAACCAAAGTGAGGCACTCGAATTTCAATGTCTGCACAACCAGCCATTTTTCCGCCATCTTTACCGGTTAGCGCGATAGTCTTCATGCCTTTCGCTTTCGCCGCATCAATCGCGTTTAGGATATTGCCCGAGTTACCAGACGTTGATAGACCAAACAGTACATCACCCTTCGCGCCAACGGCTTCTACGTAGCGAGAGAAAACGAAATCGTAGCCGAAGTCGTTACTTACACACGACAGATGGCTAGGATCTGAAATCGCGATACCTGGGTAACCTGGGCGGTTCTCACGGTAGCGACCAGTTAGCTCTTCAGCAAAGTGCATCGCATCACAGTGCGAACCACCGTTACCACAAGACAGCACTTTACCGCCTTGCTTGAAAGAATCAGCAATCTGTTTTGCAGCCGCTTCAATTTGCGCAATGTTATGGTCATCACTTAGGAACTTGTTCAGTACGTCAGCGGCTTCTGTCAGCTCGCTTTTAATCAAATCCTGGTACATAGGCATTCTCTTTTATTCGGTAATGGAGCGCTGTTTCAAGGTTAACAATTAAGTTAAAAGTTAGCCTAATTTAACAGCCTCAGACTCTTCTGAGTTTACTTGAACAATTCTTACTGTCGATAGTCACACGGCAAGATTTCATAGTTTATTGGCCTTTCACGCTCACAAAATCAGCATCAGCTAACAAATATAGATTCTTTACTCTACATGGATCACTTTTTAACCACATCGCCATTTTACATCTCGTTAACATAATGACTATAATTTAACTGGTTAGACCTCTTACAAGTAAAACCCGTAAAAACAGACGTAACAACAGAAATAAAACGTCTAAAAAGGAACGAACAATATGGACATCTTGCTCTCCCTACTTGGCTTCACGCTAGTATTGTGTGTTTGCCTCTACCGCCGAACGTCGTTGTTCGCGGCCATTACAGCAACCTCTGTTACCTTAGTTGTGTTAACTGTGCTTGGTACAGCTGGTGCTGTCAGTTGGCTCACTTACGCGTTAGCCATCGCACTGTTTGTCGTCCCTTCTATTCGACAATCACTATTCAGCGCCAAGGCATTAAATGCGTTTCGTAAAGTTCTTCCTGCCATGTCGCAAACCGAAAAAGAAGCGCTCGATGCAGGTACAGTATGGTGGGAAGCAGAGCTGTTCAAAGGCAAGCCTAACTGGCATACCCTACACAACATTAAAGCGCCGACTCTTAGCAAAGAAGAACAAGCTTTTCTTGATGGCCCAGTTGAAGAAGTGTGCGCCATGGTTAACGATTACCAAGTTACTCATGAGCTGGCCGATCTTCCTCCTGAAGTATGGCAGTACCTAAAGCAACACAAATTCTTTGCCATGATCATCAAAAAAGAATACGGCGGCTTAGAATTTTCTGCCTACGCACAATCTCTTGTTCTACAGAAACTCACTGGTGTATCAAGCGTGCTTTCATCCACTGTAGGGGTTCCTAACTCACTTGGCCCAGGTGAACTGCTACAACATTACGGCACCAAAGAGCAACGTGATCATTATTTACCACGCTTAGCAGAGGGCAAAGAGATTCCATGTTTCGCCCTTACTAGCCCAGAAGCAGGCTCAGACGCGGGTGCTATACCAGACCATGGCACGGTTTGCTATGGCGAGTGGCAAGGCGAGCAAGTGCTTGGCATGCGCCTAACATGGAACAAGCGCTACATTACCCTAGCGCCTGTTGCGACGGTACTTGGCCTTGCGTTTAAATTGCGTGACCCTGATGGCTTACTCGGCGAGCAAAAAGATCTCGGTATTACCTGTGCTCTCATCCCAACCGACCTCGATGGGGTGGAGATTGGTAACCGCCACTTCCCACTGAACGTCCCATTCCAAAACGGCCCTACCCGAGCTAATGACCTATTCGTACCGATTGATTTCATCATCGGTGGTAAAGAAATGGCTGGCCAAGGCTGGCGCATGTTGGTGGAATGTTTATCGGTAGGTCGAGGGATTACATTACCTTCTAACTCAACCGGCGGCATTAAGACTGCGGCACTGGCTACCGGTGCTTACGCTCGTATTCGTCGTCAATTTAAGCAGCCTATTGGCCACATGGAAGGCGTTGAAGAACCACTCGCACGCCTCGCAGGTAATGCTTATGTGATGGATGCTGCCAGCGCACTTACAGTCGCAGGTATCGACCTTGGTGAGAAGCCATCGGTTATTTCTGCAATTGTAAAATACCACTGTACGCACCGCGGTCAGCGCAGCATCATCGATGCCATGGATATTGTTGGCGGCAAAGGTATTTGCCTTGGCCCAGCTAACTTCCTCGCTCGTGGTTATCAAGGTGCGCCGATTGCGATTACCGTAGAAGGTGCAAACATCCTAACTCGCTCGATGATCATCTATGGTCAAGGTGCGATTCGTTGTCACCCTTACGTTCTAAAAGAAATGGAAGCCGCCCACTCAGAACGCAGTGATGCCCTAGAGCAATTTGATGCCGCACTCTCTGGCCATGTCGCGTTTACCTTAAGTAACTTGGTGCGCAGCTTATGGCTCGGTCTTAGCGATGGTCGCTTCTCTGAAACGCCAGTCAGTGATGCAACAGCTCGTTACTATCAGCAATTAAACCGTTATAGCGCCAACATCGCGTTGCTATCAGATATTTCAATGGCAGTACTTGGCGGTTCACTAAAACGTAAAGAGCGTATTTCTGCTCGCCTTGGTGATGTACTGAGCCAACTTTACCTGGGCTCAGCCACGCTCAAACGCTTTGATATTGAAGGCCGACATAAAGAAGATTTACCTTTGTTGCACTGGGGCATGCAAGACAGCCTATATCAAACTGAGCAAGCGATTGATGAACTTCTGACTAACTTCCCGAATAAAATTATTGGTCGTCTACTTCGTGTTGTTCTGTTGCCACTTGGCCGTGTACGTAAAGCGCCAAATGACAAACTCGATAGCCAAGTGGCGCATCTGCTACAAACGCCAAGTGCTACCCGAGACCGTTTAGGCCGCAACCAATACTTAATCGCAAGTGAGCACAACCCTGCAGGTAAAATTGAACAAGCACTGCATACTATTGTGCAAGCTGAACCCGTCTTCAATAAGATATGTAAAGCACTGGAACAACGTAAGCCGTTCTTACAGTTAGATAAGGTTGCTCAGCTTGGTCTAGAAAAAGGCATTATTGACCAAACTGAAGCCGACCTTTTGATTGAAGCGGAACGTCAGCGTCTGTATGTCATTAATGTTGATGATTTTGAACCAAGCGATTTGGCTGCAAAGCCTAACTTGCCGCCTCTCATGGATGAAGTGGCATAGACGCTGAAATAGAAAAAGGGCTGCGATTGCAGCCCTTGTTTTATTCTGTCTCTAACAATTACTTGTTACGGTTTTTAACCGCGCTCATCAAGCGCTTACGTTTACGCTCTTGAGACATAGTCATTTTGTTAGATTTACCTTCAAACGGGTTTTCACTGTTCTGGAACTGGATACGAATTGGCGTACCCATGATCTCTAGCGACTTACGATAGTAGTTCATCAAGTAACGTTTGTACGAATCTGGTAGTTCGTTTACTTGGTTACCGTGAATAACCACGATTGGTGGGTTGTAACCACCCGCGTGCGCGTATTTCAGCTTAACACGACGGCCACGAACCAACGGCGGCTGGTGATCTTCTGTTGCCATTTTCATGATGCGAGTCAGTACAGAGGTACCTACACGAGTCGTTGCCGACTTGTACGCTTCTTGAACGGATTCAAACAAGTGACCAACACCTGTACCGTGCAATGCAGAGATAAAGTGAATACGAGCAAAATCAACGAAGCCTAGGCGACGGTCTAGCTCTTTCTTCACATGCTCTTTCACATCAGTATCTAAACCATCCCACTTGTTTACTGCTAGTACGATTGAACGACCAGCGTTCAATGCAAAGCCTAGTAAGCTAAGGTCTTGGTCAGAGATGTTTTCACGCGCGTCGATAACAAGTAGTACAACGTTCGCATCTTCAATCGCTTTCAGTGTTTTAACTACTGAGAATTTCTCAACGGTTTCGTTGATACGCTTACGACGACGAACACCCGCTGTATCGATCAGTACGTACTCACGCTCATCACGTTCCATTGGGATATAGATTGAATCACGAGTTGTACCCGGCATATCGTAAACAACCACACGCTCTTCACCAAGAATGCGGTTAGTTAGTGTCGATTTACCAACGTTAGGACGACCGATGATTGCCAGTTTGATTGGTTGATCTTGCAGGCGCTTGAACTCTTGCTCAGCTTCTTCTTCGCTGTAATCAAGCTTCTCTTCTTCTTGATCAACTAGGTCAGTCAGATCTTCAATCTCGCCCTGCTCTTCCATAAGCTTTTCAGCAAACGGGTTAAGCGCGCGATCAATCAGAGCACCAACACCTCGGCCATGAGCCGCTGCGATTTGGTACATGTTTTCTACGCCTAGCTGCCAGAAGTCAGCCGATGCTGCGTCAGCATCAATACCATCCACCTTGTTTACAACAAGCATGGCTGGTTTTTCAATCTTACGTAGGTGGTTAGCAATCGCAATATCAGACGGTGTTAGACCCGCGCGGCCATCAACCATAAATAGCACAACATCAGCTTCATCAATTGCCGCTAATGACTGCTCTGCCATTTTGGTTTCTACACCTTCCTCACTGCCATCAATACCGCCCGTATCGATTACAATAAATTCGTGCTCGCCAAGTTTCGCTTGGCCGTATTTACGGTCACGAGTTAATCCAGGGAAATCCGCAACCAACGCGTCACGTGTACGAGTCAATCGGTTAAACAACGTAGACTTACCTACGTTAGGACGCCCAACTAGAGCAACAACAGGTACCATAATAACCTCTACAATTTCTTTTCTTATGTAGTTATAGGTAATGACTGGAAATTCATGTTTTAAATCCAGCAGTTACCTATAACTACAGCGCCTATTCTGAATACTCTATTCGTAAAAATATTTAGAGTATATGCAATAAAACGGCTCCTAGCTGAAAACAGCCAGGAGCCGAATGTGAATTATATCACGAAATTATTGTGCGATCGTAAGTTTCTTTACATCGCCATTTCGTGTTACGACAACATAACCGCCATCAACCACGATTGGTGGTACAGCCAAGCCGCTATCGTCCACTAGCTGTTGAGAAACAAACTCACCAGTAAAGCGGTCAATCCAGTATAGGTAACCTTCGCTATCACCCACCACTAGGTATTCACCAATCATCGTCGGTGCTGTTACTAAGCGGTACTCAAGCTGCTTGTTGTTCCAAAGCTCTGTACCACTGCGCGCATCAACTGCTACTAGGTGATCTTTGTCTGTGACAACAAATAAACGGCTACCATCGTTCGCCATATCGGTTGAAGATGAGTAACTACGCTTCCACGCTGGCTTACCAGAGCGTAAATCAATCGCTGTCAGTTGGCCGTTAAAACCAACCGCGTACAGAATACCACCCATGATCATTGGAGAAGCATCAACATCCACTAAGCGATCAATCTCAGTTGCGCCTTGAGGAGTACCAATTGGCTGTTGCCAAATTAGCTGACCACGCTCGACAATTGCAGCCGCTAGACGACCATTTGCCGTACCCCAAAATACACCACCTGATACTGTAGCTGGCTTACTGTTGCCGCGCAGAGAAAGGCTTGGTACTTCGGTGATAATGACCCACTTTTGCTCACCAGTCAATTGGTCTAAAGCAACCAATACACCCTCTGTGGTGTGAACCAAAACTAAGTTTGAATCAACCACTGGCGCTGCAAGCACTTCACCTTGCACAGGGGCGCGCCATGCTAGCTCACCCGTTTCTTCATTAAGAGCGATCACTTCACCGTTTTCGCTACCAATAAATAGCTGGCTGTAACCTGCGGTAATACCGCCAGATAAACGAGCTGGTACGTCTTGCTCTAAATCAACCGTCCAAAGGTCTTGGCCATTTTCTGGGTTAAGAGCGCGAACTAGACCATTTCGACTTGCCACAAATACTTTGTCGTAAGCATATTCTGGTGAAAGCTTAGAGAAGTAAAAATCTACTCCATTGCCAACAGATGTGCTCCATTGACCTACTGGGGTAAATTCACTGTTTACTTGTGGCACAGGCGCCATGATGATGGTGTCTTCTTCACTTGCACAACCGGCAAGAGCGCCAACCATAACCGCAGCAACCAACGCTTTATTCAGCATTTTCTTCATGCTCAGTGCCCTTACTTGGCTAGATCGTCCAGTTTCATTTTCAGTGCTTGGCTTGCATCACCCGCTTGTTCAGCTTCTGTGTATGCTGCGTATGCACCGTCTGCATCTCCTTTGCGCAGTAAGATGTCACCTTTCAGCTCAGCAACACGACCCGCCCAGCTTGCATCTGTAATGCTTGCTAGTTGAGAGATTGCCGCATCAAATTTACCTTGCTCAGACTGTAGGCGTGCTAGGCGGTAGTTAAGGATCGCGCTTAGAGCCTGATCTTTAGTCGCCGTTTTTGCCCACTCAAGCTGTGCAATCGCATCGTCTAGCTTGTTTGCTTCAACTTGCACTTTTGCTAGCTGAAGTGCTGCTAGTACAGCGTATTCTGTTTCACCATTTGCATCGATAAACGCTTGCACTTGGCCTTCTGCATCTGCGCCGCTTGCCGCTAATGTCTCAACCGCTTTAGTGTAGCTTTCTGATGCCGCCTCTTGAGCAGAAACAACTGAATCTTGGTAGTAACGCCAACCGAATAAGCCACCTAAACCGATAACAGCACCAAAGATGACGGCTTTGCCGTTCTCTTTCCACCAATCTTTGATCGCTTCTACTTGTTGTTCTTCAGTATCGTAGAGTTCCACTTCCTGTCCTCTTAACATTACAAAAGTGGCGTTCAATGGCGCCACTTTGCTAAAACTCGTTTAATTAAATCAATTCTGCCAATTTCGCTACTGCGTCTGCTTGGCTCAATGTATCTTGTGTACCACCAACTAGGTCTTTCAATACCACAGTGTTATCTGCGACTTCGTTTTCACCTAGTACCAGTGCCACAACCGCGCCTACTTTGTCTGCACGTTTAAATTGCTTCTTGAAGTTACCACCACCAAAGTGAGTCATTACTCGAAGACCCGGAACTTGCTCACGCAATTGCTCAGCAAGCTTCATACCTGCCATCATGGTGCCTTCACCCGCAGTAACCATGTAAACATCTACACTGCGACGAACTTCGTCTAGCTCTAGTGTTTCTAGCATCAGTACTAGACGCTCTAAACCCATCGCAAAACCAACTGCTGGTGTTGCTTTACCGCCTAGCTGTTCTACAAGGCCATCGTAGCGGCCGCCGCCACATACTGTACCTTGAGAGCCTAAGCTTTCAGTGATCCACTCAAATACTGTGCGGTTGTAATAATCCAAGCCACGAACAAGACGCTCGTTTACTGTGTATTCGATGCCTGCAGCGTCAAGAAGTTCACACAGACCTGCAAAATGTTGCTTTGACTCATCATCTAGGTAATCAGATAGACGAGGAGCATCACCTAAAATTGCTTGTACGTCTGAGTTCTTAGTATCTAGAACACGCAGAGGGTTAGTGTGCATGCGACGCTTACAATCTTCATCAAGAACATCCATATGTTGCTCTAGGAATGCGATCAATGCTTCACGGTAGTTTGCACGCGCTTCTAGAGAACCGATCGAGTTCAGTTCTAGACGAACATGTTTGTCGATGCCTAGCTCACGCCATAGACGTGCAGTCATCATGATAAGCTCAGCATCTACATCTGGACCATCTAGACCAAACACTTCAACACCACATTGGTGGAACTGACGGTAGCGACCTTTTTGAGGACGTTCGTGACGGAACATTGGGCCCATGTACCATAGGCGTTGTTCTTGGTTGTATAGCAGACCATTTTCGATGCCTGAGCGAACACAACCCGCCGTGCCTTCAGGACGTAGAGTTAGGCTGTCACCGTTGCGATCTTCAAAGGTGTACATTTCCTTTTCAACTACATCAGTCACTTCACCGATAGCGCGGCTAAATAGATGCGTCATCTCAACGATTGGCATGCGTACTTCGTTGTAACCGTACGCGCTAATGACGTTCTTCACTGTGTTTTCTAGCTTTTGCCACAGTGGTGATTGAGTTGGGAGACAGTCGTTCATGCCTCGAATTGCTTGAATAGTTTTTGCCACAATAGTTACCGTAATCTTGTTACTTACTGTAATACTCGTTGAGATGAGTAAAGGCCTGACTCAGTCAGACCTATTCTTGAATTTTAATGTCGATGCGATTTGACTCGTCCATCACCGCCGCTTTTGCGCGGATTTTGGCTTCGAGTTTATCCACCAAGTCATCGTTGTCTAAACGCTCTTTCTGACGCTTACCGTCTTCGTAGAAAGCGCTCTTACGGTTACTGCCCGCAAGACCTAAGTGTGAAACTTCCGCTTCACCTGGGCCATTCACAACACAACCGATGATAGATACATCCAACGGCGTGATGATGTCTTCTAGGCGCTCTTCTAATGCGTTTACTGTGCTAATGACATCAAACTCTTGACGCGAACAGCTTGGACACGCGATAAAGTTAATACCACGAGAGCGAATACGCAGTGACTTTAGAATATCAAAACCAACTTTGATTTCTTCCACTGGATTAGCCGCAAGTGAGATACGCAGAGTATCACCGATACCTTCTGCTAACAGCATACCTAGGCCAACCGCAGATTTCACTGAACCCGCGCGCGCACCACCAGCTTCGGTGATACCTAGGTGTAATGGCTGCTCAATTTTCTTGGCCAGCAAACGGTATGAATCTACCGCTAGGAATACGTCAGACGCTTTCACGCTCACTTTGAATTGATCAAAGTTCAAACGGTCAAGGATATCAACGTGACGCATTGCTGACTCCAACAGCGCCTCTGCTGTTGGCTCGCCATATTTCATCTGAATATCTTTTTCTAACGAACCGCCGTTTACACCAATACGAATTGGGATGTTTTTATCGCGCGCGCAGTCAACAACAGAACGAATACGATCTTCGTTACCGATGTTGCCCGGGTTAATACGCAAACAATCCACGCCGTACTCAGCGACTTTCAGTGCGATTCGGTAGTCAAAGTGAATATCCGCTACTAGCGGAATGTTCACTTGCTTTTTAATTTCACGGAATGCTTCTGCGGCATCCATCGTAGGAACAGAAACACGTACAATGTCTGCGCCCACATTTTCCAGTGATTTAATTTGTGCAACAGTCGCTTCTACGTCTGTTGTTCTGGTGTTAGTCATTGATTGCACAGCAATCGGTGCACCATCACCAATAGGCACGTCACCCACATAAATACGTTTAGATGGGCGGCGTTTGATAGGAGATTCGTGTTGCATAGTATTTTCTAAGGTAAAGTGAATCTTGCTACTTTGCCTGCAGTATACCCAGAAAGGTCGACAGGTTCACTTGCTAATGTGATAGAAACGTTTTCAGGCGCACCTAAAATAACTTTGTAAGGTTTTTTACCTTCAAGTTTTAGCTCTTCGCCAGTGTTTTTAACGCGTGATACTAAGGTTTTCCCCGTCGCATCTTTCACTTGAACCCAGCAATCGCCATTAAATTTTAGCACTAGGCTATTTGGGTTTACCGCTTCTGCTTGAGGCTCAGCTTGAGCAACCGACTCAGTAGGTTGCGCTTCTGGCGCGGGCGCTGCGTTTGCAACTTCAGTGGTCGCGGCCTCTTCGCCTACAGATTGCGTTGAAGATTGAGCATCTTCAACAGCTGACTCTTCGCTTGGCACAGATTCTTCTGAAGTTTGCAGCATCTCGGCTTCAGCTTCGGTAGTTTCTGGCTGTGCAGCTTCAAGCGTTGCTGGCTCAGGAGCAATGGTTTCTAACTGCGCTTCAGGCGCGTTGTCGATAACTTCTTCTTGCGCGACAAGATCAACCACGTCTTTTTGCTGGTTCTGCCACCACCAAACCGATGAAATACCAACAATTACCGCCACAATACCCCAAGTAATGAGCATGATTCGGCTATCGTGTTTCTCACGATTGGTTTGGCGCGAGAAACTTTGCATTTTTTGCTCTTGCTGCTGAGCGCTGCCACTGTCATCCAGTGCGCTAAAAACAACTTCTTCATCAATACCAACCGCTTTAGCGTAAGAACGCAAATAACCACGAGTAAACGTGGCAACTTGGTCTGATTCAAACTGGTTTAATTCGATATTTTCGATGATAGAAATGCGCAGGCGTAGACGGTCGGCAATTTGCTTTTGGCTTAGGCCAAGTTCTTCGCGTTTATTCTTCAGGATGGTTCCTGCTTCAAGGCGAATACTGTCTACATTATCTTCGTTTACTGGAGCTGCTTGTTCCGAGTTCATAATTGTCTGTCTCTGTGTCTAACGTCGGCAACCACTATTTATTATTTTTAGTTAGTTATTGGTTTTGCCAAAGCGAGTAAATTTCTCAATCGTTTACCTAATTTAATGCACCTGCATGAGGTGAAAGTTCAGAAGATTTAGGTTTTCAGATTGTCTTTTGTCCTATTTCAGCACGTTCAATTGTCAAATCGACTGAAACTATGGGTATAACTATTAATTCTAATAGATATCAAGCACGAAACAACACAACTTAGATAGATAAATTACAGCCAGCTCAAGGTTTTTCTAAAAATTGACATTTCGCTTGGTCGATATTTCGACAAAGTTCGATAAAAAACCACCATTTAGCCACAAAAAAGCCAGAGCTAGGCTCTGGCTTATGTAAATTCGTTTTGGCTTAAACCGCTTTTACGTCGATTGTTTCGCCTTTGGCAGCTTTAATTGTCGCTGTACGTTTTGTACGGTCGATAACATCACCAACCAATTGGCCACACGCCGCATCAATATCATCACCACGTGTTTTACGCACGGTTACTGTGTGGTCGTATTGCATCAATGTTTTTTGGAAACGGTCAATGCGAGAGTTACTTGGTTTCTTGTACGGAGAACCCGGGTATGGGTTAAACGGAATCAAGTTGATCTTACATGGCGTATCTTTTAGCAATTCTGCAAGCTCACGGGCATGGTCCATGTCGTCATTCACATGGTCTAGTAGAACGTATTCTACGGTTACTTTACCGCGGTTAGCATTTGAAGAATCAATGTAACGACGCACAGAACCAAGGAAATCTTGAATGTCCCAACGGTCATTCAATGGCATGATTTCACTGCGCAGTTTGTTGTTTGGTGCGTGCAGAGAAATAGCCAAAGCCACGTCGATTTGACCTGTCATTTGGTCAAGGCCAGATACCACACCTGAAGTCGATACCGTAACGCGACGTTTAGATAGACCAAAACCAAGATCATCCAGCATCAACTCAAGCGCTGGGATCAGGTTTTTCATGTTCAGTAATGGCTCACCCATACCCATCATTACCACGTTGGTAATTGGGCGACGGCCTGTCTCTTTTTGCAAGCCCACTTCACGTGCAGCGCGCCATACCTGACCGATGATTTCAGATACTTTTAGGTTACGGTTAAAACCTTGCTGAGCGGTTGAGCAGAATTTACATTCCAATGCACAACCTACCTGAGAAGAGACACACAAAGTCGCGCGGTCATCTTCTGGGATGTAAACCGTTTCTACGTCTTGGTCGCCAACTTTCATCGCCCATTTAATCGTGCCATCAGAAGAGTGCTGAGCCTCTGCTACTGTTGGCGCTTTGATTTCACAGCGATGCTTAAGCTTCTCACGTAGCTTCTTGTTAATGTTGGTCATGTTATCGAAGTCATCAACACCGAAATGGTAAATCCACTTCATCACCTGTTCAGCACGGAACGCTTTTTCGTTCAATTCTTCAGCGAAGAATTTACGCATTCCTTGGCGATTGAAGTCGAGTAGATTTATTTTCGCAGTGGTCATGTAGCCTCTCAAAAGACGGGACATTAATAAGGGCGCGAATTGTACAGCCTTTACGCACCAACAACAAGAGGTGTAAAGCCATGTATTTTTTAAGACATTAATATCTTGATGATTAAAATTTGCACAATAAGAATTTTAGTGAATTTCGCACCATTTCACACGCTGACTTACCTTTAATGCGCGGAAGATTTTGACGATAACAGAGGTAATACGGAAGAGATAAAATAAAGGCCCACAATGATTGCAGGCCTCGGAGGAATTAAACGGCGGTTTGTTTGATTTGGTCAACGATGGCTTTAAGCCCATTACCGCGAGACGGGCTCAAATGCGCCACTAAGCCTAAGCTGTCAAAGTAACCATCCACATCGAACTGCTGAATTTGCTCACTGGTTTTGCCGTTAAATGCGGCCATTACCAAAGCAATAAGGCCACGGACAATGCGCGCATCCGAATCTGCGCAGAAATACCATGTACCTTCGACTTGTTCACTCACCAACCATACTTGGCTTTCACAGCCCGAAACCATCACTTGTTGTGATTTCAATTCTTCAGGCATTACAGGTAGCTTCTTGCCCCATTGAATCACTTGACGGTAGCGATCTTCCCAGCCTTTAAAGTTTTGCATGGTCTCAGCAATATCCGCTGCGCTAATTTGACTACCAAATGGATTTTCAGGAAAAGAGGACATGACTTGCTCCAACAATGATTACTTCGAGTACTTTTGAATCAGCTTTTCAACAATGCGCGATACGGCAACAAAACCAAAAGTGGCCGTTACGACCGTTGCTGCGCCAAAACCGCTGGCACAATCCATACGTTTTGGCCCTTCCGCTGTGGATTTAACACCACACACGCTACCATCCGCTTGAGGGTACTTAAGCTGCTCAGTTGAGAACACGCAGTCGATACCAAATTTACGTTGTGGATTCTTCGGGAAGTTATGATGACGACGCAGTGTATCTTTAATTTTCTTCGCTAGTGGATCTTGAATCGTCTTAGTGAGATCCGCCACTTTAATTTGGGTCGGATCCGTCTGGCCGCCTGCGCCACCAGTTGTAATCACTTTGATTTTATTGCTGCGGCAGTAGGCCAACAGCGAAGCTTTCGCTTTCACACTGTCGATGGCATCCAACACGTAATCGTACTCTTTGGTTAGATACTCATGCTGATTATCCGGAGTAATAAAATCATCGATTAGATTTACTTTGCACTCAGGGTTAATCAACTTCACACGCTCAGCCATCACTTCGATTTTGCTTTGACCAACCGTACCACTCATGGCATGAATTTGGCGGTTGATGTTAGTCACGCAAACATCATCCATATCGATCAGGGTCAGTTCACCCACACCGGTACGAGCTAATGCTTCTGCCGCCCAAGAGCCAACACCACCAATACCAATCACACATACGTGCGCAGCACGCAAAATTTCGACTTCACTATTACCGTATAAACGGCGTGTGCCACCAAAACGTTGGTTGTAGTTATCAGAAGCTGGAGTATCTAATTCACGCATAGTGCTCGCTCGTAAATCGGTGCAAAAACAAAGAGTGCGTTTTATACGCACTCTTTATGGAAAAGTCTAGGTTCTGCAACGTCGTTTATTGACGTTTTTCTGGAGGCATAGCCCAAGGCGCTTGCGTCGCTGAGTTTTCTAACCCTAACTTCCACACACGGCCAAAATGTTTGTAATGGCCAGCCTCTGTGCCCGCTCTTGGCCCCATACCATGGTAAAGGTCGAGGTGATTCTGTTTTACCGCGCCGCCCGTGTCTAACACGATAAGTAAACGTAATTGGTGCGCGCCACTCCAAGAGCCATCCGCGTTAAGCAGTGGCACTTCAGCTAAAATAGGTGTCCCCATTGGGAAGATAGAGCGATCCCCCGCTACCGATGCCATAGGTAATAGTGGAATACCTGCCGAGCCTGTGACTGGCGCATCAGCTTGTGGAGAGAAGAACACAAACGAAGGGTTTTGTTCTAACACTTCACGAACCGTGGCATCATCATTTGCCATGACCCAATCTTTGATCGCTTTCATCGACATTTTTTCACGAGGCACTTCGCCGCGCTCAATCAATACTTTGCCAATGCTCACGTAGGCTTTGTTGTTCTTACCGCCGTAAGCAAAATACTCAAGGGTGTCATCATCTTCAAAGTGAACAAAGCCACTGCCCTGCACTTCCATTAAAAATGGGTCGATCATGTTGGGTGCATAGCCAAGCTCTAGGCCTTGTCCCGCCAACGCGCCTGCATAAATCTCTGCGCGAGTTGGGCAGTTAGTATCGCAATTTGGTTTAGCGTAAACCGGATATTTGTAAACCTCGTTTGCCTGATGGCGAAGCTCCATTACCGGCGAGAAATACCCCGTAAATAACACATTACCTTGCTTGTCTCCGCCACCTAACTGTGCGGTTTGAATACCGAAGCTTGCCAGCTGACTTGGATCACCGCTTTGCAGTACCCACTCATTAAGCTTTTCATACAAAGCTTGGTAAGTATTCGCCATTGAAGGTGATTTGTTTATCACTTGCTCGGCTTGGCGATGAAATTCCGTAAAATCACGCGAAACTGGTGACTCGACCGTTTCAACACGGTTGAGAGTATTATTGAATTCGCCATCAAGATATTGCTGGGCGCGCTCAGTTGGTTGAGCACAACCAAACAGCAGCATAGAGGCTGCTAAAGGGAGGTATTTTTTCATTACGGGCTTGAGTCCTTAAACGCATTGCAACGAGGATGGCAATAGAAGCTCTACTCGTCAATCCATTATTAGTCATTCAAGGATCAGGCGGGCTATTTTTGCACTTTTTTCACAAACATAGGTTGATAGAGCGCGTCAGTTTCAAGCTCCATCTCATTCCAGTTTTCCATGTGAAATTTAAAACGTTTGGTTTGATTGCCGTGCTTATATTCTAAAACTTTGCCGTTAAACGAAAATTCGGTATCAACCACGCCACCGTCTATAACTACGCCAGAAGCACTAAGGACAAAAGTTTCCGCCGCATAAGGGGCAACCTCACTTTCAACCCAAGTACCATAGACCAAAGATTTAGGGTAAGTCACTTCTAGGTATCGTTTGTGCAGTGCCATTGCACCGTAGGCCACCAGCACGCTGACCGTAATCGCAAGCAACCACACCAATACTTCCATCCATTTATTCTTGAATGAAAATGTGCCTAAAAATTTGCGGTTGTTTCGAGTTTCTTTCACTACAGCGGTCATCACAAACAATCTCTATATAGAAAGTGATTCTATATCATGCTGACAAATATCGCTCAATCGAGCGAAGTAAATTATTGGGCTTCCATTCAAAAAAAACCTTGCCGACAAAAGAATAAATTTGCACTATAACAACATATAAATTCACCAAATGGACGTGGATGTGAAAATTCGTAGTACCGCGCTAGTTAAAGGATTTCGTCAATCAGCCCCTTATGTTAATGCTCACCGAGGTAAAACCATGGTGATCATGCTGGGTGGCGAAGCGGTCGCGGACAAAAACTTTAAGCATATTATCAGTGACTTGGCCTTGCTTCATAGCTTAGGTGTAAAGATAGTGCTCGTGCATGGCGCGCGCCCACAAATCAACTCAATCTTAAACAACAACCAAAGCGAAACTGCTTACCACAAAGGTGTGCGAATTACCGACGTCCATGCACTGCCATTAGTTATGCAAGCCGCAGGGCAATTACAGCTTGCCATCACGGCTCAGCTTTCAATGAGCCTAAGCAACACTCCAATGGCCGGCACGCAGCTAAATGTTGTAAGTGGTAATTTTGTTATTGCTCAGCCACTTGGTGTAGATGATGGGGTCGACTATTGTCATAGCGGCCGGATTCGTCGGATTGATATTGAAGGCATCAATCGCATGCTTGACCAAGGCTCTATTGTATTACTCGGGCCAATCGCTAGCTCAGTCACTGGCGAGTCATTTAACTTGTTATCGGAAGAAGTGGCGACTCAAGTGGCTATTCGCCTCAAAGCGGATAAGTTAATTGGCTTTTGTTCAGAGCAAGGCATTATTGATGAGAATGGCGAAGAGATTGCAGAGCTGGTTCCTCGTGAAGCAGAAAGCATCCTCAATCGACTAGAGAGCGATGTTGACCAAAGCGGCGATAACTCTTCCGGAACGTTGCGATTTTTACGCGCTGCCATTACAGCATGTCGAGCGGGCGTTCCTCGCAGCCACTTAATCAGCTATAAAGTCGATGGCGCTTTAGTGCAAGAGCTATTCTCGCTCGATGGTATCGGGACACAAATCGTTTATGCCAGTTCAGAGCGGGTTCGTTTGGCGCAAATTGATGACATTGGCGGCATTCTTGATCTTATTCGTCCTTTAGAAGAGCAAGGCGTTTTGGTGCGCCGCTCTCGCGAACAGTTAGAGCAAGAGATCCACCAATTTACCATCATAGAAAAAGATGGCCTTATCATTGGGTGTGCAGCGCTTTACCCATATCCTGAAGAGCATATGGCTGAAATGGCGTGTGTGGCTATTCACCCCGAATATCGCGATGGCAACCGTGGTCTTGTTATGCTCAACTACATGAAGCAGCAATCAAAACAGCAAGGCATTAAACAGATTTTTGTTCTCACCACCCACAGTTTGCACTGGTTCCGCGAGCAAGGTTTTAGCGAAGTGGATGTCGATCGATTGCCGATGAAAAAGAAGAATTTATACAATTATCAGCGTAACTCTAAGATTTTAATGACGAATACAAATCAAGGTTAAGCAGCATCGATGCCAGAAAATCTGGCATCGATAATATTTGAATAAAACTTTGAATATTCGCTTTATTTCACAGTAATAGTTGTATAAAATTCGACCGCTTTCACATAAAAGCCCGAATAGGACTCATCTTCACCTAGTAAAAACTAGGTCGCACGGATTGCTTGAGGTAGATATCAACGTCACTAAGAGCAACAGTCATGAAAACCATTATTTGTAATTCAGTACAAAGTTTTTGGGATATGGCCGAGAACGAGCTATTAATCAATTTGGATGTGCATTGTGTCTTCCCTGTATCAGAAGGCTTAAAGACCTTCATTTTAGGGTATCAAGACAAATACAAAATCCGCAGCATCTCATTCACATCAGTATTCAACTAGCCTTTTCCGCACCTTTGCTTTGCTGTAACCATGGATGGTTTTTAACCCTTTAACCTCTCTGCTAAGCCACTCGCCCTTTCAGTCGTTACTCTTATTCCACGCTTAATCACATCGATTTGACCATACAAAGCCAAACGCTTTTTCGCTCGCGTAATACCGGTATAAATCAGCTCACGGGTTAGAATTGGACTGAAATCTTTTGGTAGAAGCATCAAGGTAAAATCAAATTCGCTGCCCTGCGATTTATGTATCGTCATCGCATAAGCGGTTTCATGCTCAGGCACTCGGCTCGGTAACACTGACTTTACGCTACCATCGGGTAGCTCGAAGAAGACTTTAAGGCGTGGCTGCGATTCAGACTCATCCAAAATACACAATCCGATATCACCGTTGTACAGCCCTAGCGCATGATCGTTACGAGTCACCATCACAGGTCTGCCGTGATACCAAAGCTCATCTTGAGTATGAATTAAGTTACGTGCAGCGAGCGCTCTTTCAATGCGCTGATTTAATCCAGTAACGCCAAAGTCACCTTCACGAATGGCGCACAGCAAACGACAACGACCAAATGCATCTAAACCCGCTTTCGCCATTTGGGTCACCGACTCCACCTGATCCGTCTCTGGTTGTCGCTGCGGCTTAGCAATTCGGTCAAGGTAACCTTTATATTCAGTCACCATCGTTTGAATCAGCTGGTTATAGTGCTGAGTATCTAATGGGTAGTGGTCAATATCCTCAAAACCACGCTGCCATACTTGGTCAACTTTATGCGCAGAACCGGCATTGATCGCTTTTGCCAATTGGCCAATGCCCGAGCGAGCATCAAAGCGATAACTCTTTTGCAGCATACACAAACCATCGCCCACGCTGCTGCCTTTTCCGCTTTGCTGCTCTAGCGTCTGGTAGCCAGTTAACTGAGCAATCAGCTTACCTTGAGGTTGGCTGTAGCCATCTTGATGGAACGAGCAGATATCACCTAATACGGCACCCGCCTCTACTGAGGCCAACTGATCTTTATCGCCAAGAAGAATCAAACGCGCATGTGTTGGCAGCGCATCGACCAATTTGAACATCATAGGCAAATCGACCATAGACGCTTCATCCACCACTAAGATATCCAAGTGCAGAGGGTTATCTTTGTTGTGTCTAAACTCTGCGCTGTTTGGCAGTGCGCCCAATAAACGGTGTAAGGTGCTTGATTCAGTTGGAATCGCGGCTTTCAGCTCAGGGCTCACAGGTAAAGCGTCAACCGCTTTACCAATTGATTCGGTTAAACGCGCCGCCGCTTTGCCGGTAGGAGCAACCAGCTTGATGGTCGGCACATTCATTAATGGCGTTGCACTCGATTGTGAAGATTGCTCAATCAAAGCTGCAAGCAGTTTTGTTACCGTGGTCGTTTTACCTGTCCCAGGGCCACCAGAGATCACCGCAAAGCGTTTGGTTAGCGCTATCGCCGCCGCGACCTTTTGCCAGTTCACACATGCGGCTAATGGCACTAACTCATCTAAAGGCTGTAATTGCTCTGAGCGAGTAGCACTGAGTAGCACTTGATCAATCGCATTCCAATCGAGTTGACTGTCGTTGACCACATCAAGGTGATCGCACACCATCTGCTGACGCTGAACTTGGTTGGTCGCCTCAAGACCAATACTGGCAAAGGCTGAGAACAAATAGTGATAACTACGCGCGAATAGATGGTCAAGCAATTGAGAAAGCTTTTGGACATCAGTAGGCTTTAGGATCATGGGTGTCCCAAAGCTATTCAAACGCGCCGCCAAACTCACTTCATAATGCCAGTAACGATGCAGATAAAGCCTTTGCCCATCAAATACCAACGGCAGGCTATTGGCCTCACTGTTAGCCACAAGCGCTGAACTCTTGAGTAATTGAGGCCAATCAATCGCCAGCAAGGCTTGGTTGAGTTGCAGCGCCGCCTCTCCGTACAAGCCAAGCTTGGCGGCTAAATCGACACTTTGTCCTTGTTCATCTGTTATCGGTAAGCAAATGTGCCCTTTGCCGAGCTCACTACTGACCACTCCGGCAATAAAAGCCAACTCGAGCTGTTGGGATTGAGAAAGAATAAAGCGTGCAAACTGGTAATCTAATTGACGAATAGAGCCCTTAATGGCTAATCGCTTCAGTGTTTCTAGCATCATAGTCCTAACTCCATTTGCCCTTGTTGATTATCACGGTTTTCAATCTCCTGACCATCAATCAAACGGTCTAACTCATCAAGCATCGCTAGGCTCGGTTTGGCTGAGAATATGCCATGACCACTTTCGCCATCCATACCCCGTAAGAACAGATAATAAACGCCGCCAAAGTGTTGCTGATAATCATAATTTGCTACGCGGCTGCGCAAAAATCGGTGAAGCGCTAGGGCATAAATTTGATATTGCAGATCGTAACGATGCCCTGCCATGGCTTGATTTAACGCCTCGCCATGATAGTCACTAACATCATCGCCAAGGTGGTTTGATTTCCAGTCCAGTACGTAGTATTTGCCTTGATGTTCAAAAACTAAATCGATGAAGCCTTTCAACATGCCTTGCACGGTATGAAAACCAAGATCGCCCGCTTTGGCAGACAAAGGATCATGGCGCTGCACAATACGGTTCAATGCCGTGGCATTAAGCACTTCAATCGGCAACAAGAACTCAAGCTCAACCAAGCGTTGCGCAGGTTGCTTTTGATTAAGCACTAACTGCTTACCATCCAATGGCGTCGCCAATACGGTGTCCACCAGTTGTTGTAGTACTGGTAACCATTCCGCTTCTAGCTGCTCGCTTTCCATCAATTCTTCAATGATGGCTTGGTTACTTGGATCGGTCGCCGGCAGAGTAAACTCCACTTCTTCAAACAAGGTATGTAAGAAAGTACCGGGACGCGCGCCACGCGGGAAATTAAAAATCGAACGTTCAGGCTCTTCAAGCTGCTGTTCATCATGCTCATCTGAAGAATCCACATCCAAACGCAGTAACTCGCTAGAGGCATCATGACCATGAGAGCCTTGCTTCACCAAGCCTGAGTAACTGGTCAAACGCCAGTTGCGATCAATCTCTTGCTGCAATTCACGTGCGTTTAGTGACTCAGTCACCTCTTGGCTTGCTTGGTATGGCGTTTCTGGAGTGTCGGGCAGAGCGACTTCAACCACACAGGTTAGATTTTCAGTTTGCTTGGTAATCGCATTGGCGAGATCAGCGATCCCCCCTTCTTGGCCATTTTGTAGCAAGTACCCCATAGCGCTCTTATGAGCACCTGTCGGCTCTTTGGTTGAACGTCCATCTCTTAGTGGCGCAGCGCCAATGAAACAACCATATACGGCGCGAGTCAGTGCCACATAAATCAGACGTAGGTCTTCTGCTAAACGCTCTTTGTCTGCAAGCTTTAACGCTTCTTCATCATCGGTAATATCAAGAATGGTTTGATCTTGTTCAGCATCGTAATACTTGGCTTCGCTAGCTTGTCGATAGCTCATCACAAATGGCAAAAAGACCAAGTCATATTCCAAACCTTTGGACTTATGAATGGTGACTATTTGCACCAAATTACGCTCAGATTCCAAACGTTGGATCTGGTCATCACTACCACCTAGGCCATTTTCAGCATCACTAATAGCTTGAGCTAGCCAACGCAGTAAGCCATGATCGCTGTCTAGCTCACCACTTGCTTGTTGCAACTGTTCACCAATGTGCATCAGATCGGTAAGCGCTCGCTCACCGTTTTCTTCTTCCAATAATCGTTCAGCAACATGACGCTTACTCATCACCGCACGCAGCATTGGCAACACACCACGCTGAATCCATAACTTACGATATTCTTTGAACTCGTTAACCGCGTTTTCCCACGCAGTTTCATCGTTATTGAGCGCATCTAAACTGCCCGCATCAAGAGCAAACAGTTCAGAAGCAAGGCTTGCCCGTAATGCTCGATCATTTTCTGGCGTCAATGCCGCTTGCAGTAAACGCTGAATGTCTTGCGCAATGGTAGAGACAAACACACTATCGCGGTTAGAGAGGTAAACGCTAGCAATGCCTTGTTGGGCAAGAGCCTGCTTCACCATGCGCCCTTCTGTTCCCGTTCGCACCAATACCGCAATATCACCTGCCTCAATCGGCTTTTGCCCTTTAGCATCAGTGAATACTGCTTGTTGTTGCTGAGAAGCCGTCAAGATAGCGTGAATCTTATCCGCGCAAGCCGTCGCCATGGCATGATGGTAATCCCCTTTCGGCAAAGGTTTCTCTTCTGCCTCTTGTAACCAATAAGTCAGCGCTGGTTGCACTTCGCCATTGAGCTGCCAAGTGCGTAAATCGGCCTTAGGGCTGGCATCAACGGGTAAGAAAGGGATGTCTTGATCATAGATAAAGGCACTATCTGGCAGGTCAAACACTTGATTGACCGCTGCAACCATATCGGCACTAGAACGCCAGTTTGTCCCTAGCGTAAAGTGAGAAGAAACCTGATTTCTCGCCTTAATATAGGTAAAAATGTCTGCGCCGCGAAAACCATAAATCGCCTGTTTTGGATCACCAATCATAAACAGACCGCATTCTGGATGCGGTAAATAAATACGGCTAAAAATGCTGTATTGCAGCGGGTCTGTATCTTGAAACTCATCAATCATCGCCACTGGGTAAAGTTGGCGAATGCGCTCTGCTAAAAGGCCGTCTTGATCATTATCCATCGCAGCAGAAAGGTTGGTGAGTAAGTCATCGAACGAGAGCCATTGTTTTTGCTGCTTCGCTGCCGCAAGCATTGCTCGGCACTGCTCAATAGCATGGGCCAACATAGGCGCTTTCAAACTGACAGGCTGAGCCAGAAACGCTTCAATCGCCTCAAATACCTCATGGGTTGGCGCTTGGCCTTTTGGCGTCTTTTCGTTCAACACGTTTTGCGCGAACTTTTCCAACTTATCTGGAAACTGATAATCCACCGTTGGCGCAGCAGCCCATTGGTTAACGCTTTCTAACCATGCCGGAAGCGATTTTTTGGTATAGCTGCGTTTATTAACATCAGACTCTGAAATCAGCGCGAGGTAGTCCTCTTGGCTGTCACGCCAACATTGCTTGAGCTGATCAATAGTGTCTAAATTCGCTTGGTTTAGCTCAGCTAAAGTAGATTGCATCGCCTGAGTCGATAAGGTTAATGGCGCACCTGTTAAGTAGCCTCGTACATCCTTTAATAACGCACTTGGCGATGGCCAGATGTTTCTTACCGCACCCGCTAAATTGAGTGGTAAATGGTAAAAATTACGGCGCCAATAATCGGCCACGACTTGGGCCTTTAGATGGCTTTCATCCGTGACGAACTCGTTGTTAAAGCGACTGCCAGACTCAAAAGCATTTTGGGTAAGCATACGCTGACAAAAACCGTGAATGGTATAAACCGCGGCCTCATCCATTTGTCGCTCAGCTTGCAGCAAAATAGTGGCCGCCTGCGCATGATCGTCGATTTCTTCCAACAAAGGTTTGATGACAGGATCATCGCTCTGACCACGAGCAAAAGCGATACGTGCGTCATGAATTCTTGCGCGAATACGATCTCTAAGCTCAGCAGTGGCCGCTTCGGTAAAGGTCACCACCAAGATTTGATCAACCGTCAAAGGCGCTTGATGACGAGTATTTGGACTGCCATGACCCAAAAGCAAACGTAAATACAAACCCGCGATGGTAAAAGTTTTACCTGTACCGGCTGACGCTTCAATTAATCGAGCCCCATGCAGAGGAAAAGTCATTGTATTTAGAGCAGTAACAACTGACGAAGATGTCATATCAATCAGACCTTTATCGAACATTTATCTCCAGACCAAATGTGATCCAGTATCAGATTTTTGCGTTTATATCTATTTAGCCGCGACGATTAGTAATCGAATGAGATCCCACTCACGGAACGTCATTCAGTCAACCGCTAGTATGCGCGTCACGAGTTGAGCAAACGAAGAACGTTTGCAATCAACCAACCGAATAATGGTCCCTCTGACCAATGGCCGTACAGCGAACGCCCTACACTAATAATGATTTTCTGGCGGCCAACCACTTTCCTTACTTCTCACTATCCGCATCATGAATGTCTTGCGCCTGTAATCTTGGCGTTTGTAGCACCAACGCAGCCGTAGTGCGCACCTTCGCCGCTAACTCATCATTCCATTGTGGCCAAATGCGTGAGATATAGGCATCAGCCCCTTCAGCGGGTGGCATATTATTGAAGCCGCCATTAAAAGTCGTCTCCATTTTTTTCAGCGACTTTTCTTCATCATCCACCCATTGACCACGTGAAAAACCAGCTTCTACACAAGCCAGAGACGTTCGAGGGAAATACGCTAATGGCTCCGTCATGCCACTAAAGAACAATCGAACCAGTTCTTTCAATATCGAATGGGCCTCTTCGCGGTCGGTAATGGCTGGATAAACCAGGTGAACAACGCCATCTTTACGGTCGTAACCAATCATATGGGTACGGTTAGCATGGCCCATTGCTGCCATAGACAAGTGATCAATCCAAGCTGATAAATAGTCTTGCGCGCGAATTTTCCCGCTGCGGTATCTGACCAATCCAGATTGATAGTGGCCGGTTAACCACCCAGTGAGTGTTACGCTATGACCATCTGCAATCTCTTCAAAGTGCAGCTTAACTTCGATATCATCTTGCGCAGCAGAGCAAACAAAATTGAGCTCTTTGACCAGCTCTTCGGCTTGCACTCGGTTGGTATCAAATTCGATTTCACCAAATGCACCTACCGGTAACTTACCCTGCGCGCGTTGCAGTTCGACAAACTGCTCCACCACTTGTTGTGGCGGGCTATCCGATTGCAATAGTTGCTCAAGTAAACCATCACGCATTTGATAGCTTTCTAACCCATCCAGCACGAACGGCTCATCGTCTTGCATAATAGGCAAAGGCGGTTCAAAGGTAACTTTAAGGCGACGGTTAAAGAAGTAACGCACTGGCAATCGCCAAAAGCGTTGCAGCTCGACTAAATCTAGCTCGATAGTTGATGCCGCATCTGTCAGGTAATTAGTCAATTGGCGATTAAACTCGCCACTCTTTTGCCCTTGTCGATTCGCCGCTGGCAGCCACTCTTTAGCGTAACTCGGTTGCTTTCCAACAAAAGCAGAAGTGCTAAATGGCACCATAGAATGAGAGTGGTGCATCGCCTCCAACAGTTGCTCGCCCGAGTCATCCACCGGTAGGTGTTGCTGCCCTTGTAAGCAGTAGTTTTGATGACAATATTCCATCAATTCAGATACCAATACCGAAGGGACTCGTTCAGTATTATCTTGGATTGAACGCCCTACATAACTGATGTAAAGGTTTTGCTGCGCCGACAAAATGGCTTCTAAGAATAGGTAGCGATCATCATCTCGACGAGAACGGTCACCCGGCCTTGCGCGGCCATTCATTAGGTCAAACCCTTCCGGTGGCATTGAACGCGGATAAACACCGTCGTTCATACCTAGCAAACAGACAGCGCGAAACGGAATCGAGCGCATCGGCATCAAGGTACAGAAGTTTACTTGCCCCGCAAGAAAGCGCTGACTGACACGTGTACCAGACAGTTTGTTCTGCAGATATTGGCTAATGATGCTTGGGGATAAAGGCTGCTCAAACTGAGCATCAAACAATTGTTCTTTTAGCGCCTGCAACGTATCGCGAATCGATTTAAGCGCGACCTCACCTTCTAATTCAACGCTAAAGAAGTCATCCAGCAATAAAGTAAGCGTCTCGCGCCAGCTTTCAATCGTCTGAGTCTGAGATAATCGAGTGCGGTAATCACTAATGGTTTCAATAAAGTGAGCCAGCTTACCGGCTAGTTCCGCGCCCATCCCTTGTACTTCGTTGTATGGCGCGAGCGTTTGTGTTTGACCATCAAACAGCCCTGCAGATTGCGGCATCGCGTAACCAAGCAGCATACGCTCAATACCAAATTGCCATGTATTTTGCTCACTCGCTGGTAGGCCGAATTCAGTACTCGTGGTTGGGTTAAGTCCCCAGCGAATGCCAGCCTCTTCCACCCATAATTTCGCTTGGATAAATTCATCTTCATTGAGACCAAAGCGAGCTAAGATCGCCGGAGTTTCAAGCAGCTCTAACAGCTCGGATGCTAAGCAGCGCGTATTGGCAATGTTCACCAACTGCATAAAGGCCGCCAAGATTGGGCTTTCTTGATCTGCGGTTCGGTCAGAAATGGAGTATGGGATATAACGCTCACCGGGCGCGTTACCAAATACCGCCTGAATCGCTGGGCTGTAGGCGTTGATGTCGGCCACCATAACAATAATATCTCGTGGCTTTAGAGTTGGGTCAGCGTCGAACATTGCTAATAACTGATCGTGCAGTACTTCAACTTCACGCATTGGGCTATGGCAAGCGTGCAAGGTCAGGGATTTATCATCGGCAGCAACAGCACGTTTGTGCTGACTATCAAGCAACTTCTTGTCATCTTGATGCTCTTCTAAATTGAGGATATCCGCTTGCAGTTGATGCAATAAACTATCGCGCTCAACCTCGACAAAAGCCTCGATCTCATGGGATTCGAGTTGCGATAATAAATACATATTATCTCGACCAAGTTTGCCCATTGAGGCCAACAAACTGTTCCCCACTACATCAGTATGCAGCTCGCCTTCAAGGTTCTCTTCAACAGAGCCTTTAAGTTGTTCACTTTCACCTTCTAGCTCTGAGTGGTCATCACGCCACACCAAATGCTGGCGGTGCTTTGCGGCCAACTTGGCGAGGTACTTTCTATCTCGCACTTCCCCCCAATAATAACGACATGGGTTAGTAAACATTAGGTGGACATCGATGTGCTCACCGATAGCCTTGAGGGCATCCATATAACGTGGCGGAAGAGACGAAATACCAAACACAAATAAGCGCTTTGGCAGATTTTCAAACGTGCCTTGAAAGTTCTCTAGCGCTTCAATGAAGTGTTCATAGAGGTTGGCACGATGGTAAGGAGATTGGCCTAGAGCCAAGGTGTGATCGTACAGCGCTTGCCATAAAATGGGCTGCCAAGGGTGCTCTTGTTCTATTTCTGCAACGGTTTGTCCTGCTTCCCAACTGGCAATCCACTCAGGTCGATAAACAAGATAACCATCGAAGATATCGGCAATCTTTTCTGCCAATTGGTATAACTTAGAGCTGTCAGCATCGTCTTCTAGATAACGCTGTAGCGGAGTAAATTCCGCTTGAGGAAGCAGTGCTGGCAAGATGTCCATCAGCTTCCAAGTCATGGCTTCTTTATTAAAAGCACTGCGCTGTGGAACATCGGGCAGCACTTGAGTAAACATGTTCCATATGAAGGTTGCAGGAAGTGGAAACTCTAGGTTTGCAGCAACGCCAAACTCTTTCGCGAGAGCCATTTTTAGCCACTGAGACATGCCCGGGCTTTGCACCAAAATTTGTTCTTTTTCAAACGGGTTACTTAATGGATCGATACGAACTAACTCGACCAGTAACGATTTCAGCACATCGACTTGGTTTGAATGATAAACAGTGAACACCGGGCAGATCCTATACTCGCGATAATGAAAGCGAGATTAGCATAACTGCCCGTCGGAGTTTATCTTTAGCCGTCGCTTTTGCAGCAACTGACGCTTCTTTGTACGAGTGTGTTAAGCGGTTTATAAAAGTGCCAGTAACGTAATGAAACATACCCTACCACCAAGCTGGCAATCACCAATTCAAACAGAGCTAAACCATGCACTTGCTGCACATAATGTGAGGGCATTTGCACAGACTCCAACCACGCACTTAATTTAAACAGCGCGGTTGCTCCTATCACCATAGGGAAGGTGAAAGCCGCATAACCCGCACTAAACGGCAAACGAAGCAGCTTAGCGAATGCTAGGTATGTCACCATGGTCATCAATACCGCAATACCAAATAGCAAAGCGACAATCACAGGTGAAGGTTCAGCAGCTATCGATAGGTAACCCGCTAACGATAGGCTTGCTGGCGCGGCCATAATCGCAAAGGTTGGTTTCGCTGCATCAGGAATTTCATGGCTAAACACCAAGCGATACATCATCATCGGTAGCATCACTGCATACGCGGCAAGGCCAAACACTATCGTCGCTTGCGCCACAATTTCTAAACTCGGGTTACCTGAAAACGACACATCAGCAACGACTATGCCTACCGGAGGTACAAACCAACTTGGCAGTAAGTGATGAAGTTCAAAGCCTTGCGCGCGGTGGTAGACAAAACTAGCAAGAAACACGACATGCAGCGCCACCGCGAATAGCCACAAGCCATCGCCCAGCACACTGTTCCAATGGCCTAGGGCATTTGACACAATCATAGTGCCCATAGCGAAAGTTGGAACCACACTACCCACGACTGGGTGCGCAAGATCTTCGGCAAGCAAATGACGATGAAACAAAAATTTCACCGCTAAGATAACCAACAGTACACTCGCAATGATCGCAGCGATAGTTTGACCATAGCCATGCAAAGGGAGAGCGTTTTCCCAGCTCCAACCTAAGCTAGCAATACCTAATGCAAGGCCAGCCATTGGGGTCGGTGCACCCATTACTTTCGCTTTTGCTGTTTTAATCATCTTGCGATACTCCAATGCTCACGTCTCAATACCGCAAGTTTACGCTTGCACAATGTTTAGTTATATCTAATTATTTAGAACACTCGTTCAGACAAACTAAACATAAATGGTAGCCACAGTATGGCTTTGCACATCTCACTGAAACAGCTCAAAGTTTTTGCCACTATCAATCAGTTCGACACCTTAACCGAAGCCGCTAACGCATTGTGTTTATCCAAAGCAGCGGTCAGTATGGCACTCTCTGAGCTTGAAAAGCAGCTAGGCCACTCATTATTTGATCGAGTTAATAAAAGGCTGATTCTCAATCAAGAAGGGCAAAAGCTATTACCAATGGCTGATGAGCTACTTCATCGCGCTCAAGATATTGAGCTGTTATTTGAAGATGACCAGACATTAACAGGAAAACTTCGCATTGGCGCGAGTGATACCATAGGCAACCAAGTTGCCCCCTACATGCTTAGCCAGTTTCGCACTCAAACTGGTCACCAAGCACAGAGTTTATTCATCTCTAACTCTGCACTGATTTGCCAAAAACTGGTCGATTATGAACTCGACTTAGCGCTCATAGAAGGGAAAACTTTACACCCTGAGCTGATTTCAACCCAGTTCAGCGAAGATGAAATGTGCGTAATTTGCAGCGCTGACTCCCCTTTGGTTAATCAAACCAATGTGGCGCTGAGCGATCTTGAAAACAGCAACTGGATTTTACGTGAGGCTGGCTCTGGCTCACGTGAGTTTTTCTTACGCGCCGTCGCTCCCCGCATTGAACACTGGCAAGAAGCGTTTCAACTCAATACCACTGAAGCCATTATCAATTGTGTCTCTGCTGGGCTTGGCCTAGCTTGCCTATCACAATTGGCGGCACAACCGGCGATTAAAGATGGCCGAGTAAAAGTGCTGCCACTACCGCTGGATATGAAGCGACGCTTTTGGCTGTTAGTACATAAAGAGAAATACCAAACCCCGTTGCTCAAACACTTTATTGAGTTTTGCCATCAATGGGATAGCGATAACCCGCGATAAACCCGACCAAAGGTGGACTACTTACTCGCCACTCAGGTCGCAGAAATCAAGCTCCGCCTAGACTTAATTGGTTAAAAACTGTATAAACACCCAGTAATTAATCTTAGCTAGAGGAATAACCATGGCTGTAATCGTTAAGTACGTGGTCGAACGCAACGGAGAAGAGAAAATGACTTTTACCTCTAAAGCGGAAGCTGACGCTTATGACAAAATGCTAGATATGGCAGACGAGCTTTTCGCACTACTAGGTAAAAGTGAAATGATCGAAGATGAAGCTAAGCAAGAAGACTTAGCGATGTTCTTAGCTCAAAACAAAGAAGAAGTGCTTTACGCACTAGGTGCAAAACGCAAACCTGCACCAAAGAAAGCAAAGAAAGTTGCCGCGGTTGAAGACGCGCCACAAGAAGACGCAGCGTAACCCGCCTAGCTTCTCACCGAGAATAAAAAAACCGAGGCCATAGCCTCGGTTTTTATTTATCTCAATCTTAGTTATCTCAACCTTAGAGAAGTAAGCTTTAGTTCAACTCACCGTGAGAAGTTCGCCCTTTGTTGTCATGGCTTAGTTCGCGGTTAAGCTCAGCTTCCACATGACCCGGCGCCTGAGTGCTTGCCGAAATCAATCGGTACATTGCAGGAATAACAAACAGGGTAATCAAGGTGGCAAAGCCCATACCAAAGAAGATAACCGTACCTACTGCCACACGACTTTCATAACCCGCACCGCTCGATAGAATCAGCGGAATCGCGCCAGCCAAAGTGGTAAAGGCCGTCATCAAGATTGGACGAAGACGACGCGCAGAGGCATCAACAATCGCTTTTTCAAACTCTAAACCACGGTCACGTAACTGGTTAGCAAACTCTACAATCAAGATACCGTTTTTGGTTACCATACCGATCAACATGATCATGCCGATTTGGCTGTAGATATTGAAACCTTGGTCCATGACAAATAAGCCAAGGAAGCCACCAAAGATCCCCATGGGTACAGTGAACATCACCACGAGTGGGTTAATGAAGCTTTCAAACTGAGCCGCCAACACTAGGTAAGCCACCAGCAGCGCTAAACCAAACACCACCATTACGCTCGATTGGTTCTCTTTGTAATCTTTCGATTCGCCAGAGTAGCTGACCGAAATATCACCCGGTAGACGTTCAATCGCTTGTTGGTCTAAGTAATCCAATGCTTCACCTAAAGTGTAACCATCTGACAAGTTAGCCGTGATGGTGACCGCTTTTTGCTTGTTGTAGTGAGACAGACGAATCGAGGCTGCTACTTCTTCAATTTTGGTTACCGCATCTAAGGTTACCAGCTCACCAGACGCTGTACGCATGTAGATTTGGCTAAGATCAGACGCATTGTTGAAGCTGTTTTCATCGCCGCGTAGATACACGTCGTACTCTTCACCACGCTCAACAAAGGTTGTTTCACTCTTACCGCCAAGCATAATTTCAAGCGTATCAGAAATATCCGCCACGCTAATGCCTAACTCAGCCGCGCGCTGTTTGTCTACGGTAACCAATAATTCAGGGGTACGCTCAGAGTAGTTAATGTCCGCGCCTTCCATGTATGGCGATTGCTCAGCAAGAAGCTCTAACTCTTCTGCCCAATGCTTAAGCTCTTGGTAATCTGAACCACCTAATACAAACTGAACTGGCTCACTTGAACCGCCTCTAAAGCCCGGCATGAATGGGAATACTTTCACATCCGCCATACCACTTAATGCTTTACGAACTTGGCCTAGCGCCTGCTGCGCGGTGACATCGCGATCGTTCCAATCTTCTAAAATCATGATCACGAAGCCCGTTTGGTCTCCAGCCATACCGCCAAAAGCAGGCGACTGAATACTGAACGATTTCAAGAAGCCTTGACCCAATAACGGCATAAGGCGATCTTCAACAATCTCCATGTTTGCCGACATACGGTTGTAACTGGTTGCATCCGCACCACGTACAAACGCAAAGATCACGCCGCGGTCTTCGCTTGGTGTCAGCTGCGCTGGCACTTGTTGCATCAAACCGTAACTACCACCCAAACAAGCCATGATCACCAAAGGTGCTGCCCATTTTAGGTTTAGCGCCATTTGTAGCACTTTACGGTAGCCCCCCTCTAAACGAGAGAACAGACGGTCAACCATCAGGTTAAAGCGACTCGGTTTCACGTTCGCTTTTAAAATTTTACTGCCAAGAACAGGCGTCAATGTTAGGGCTATCAGTGAAGAGAAGATCACTGACATTGCCAGCAGTACCGAGAACTCAGTAAACAGCAGACCTACCATGCCATCCATAAAGGAGATAGGCAGGAACACCATTACCAACACAAGCGTCGTCGCGATAACAGCAAAGCCTACTTCGCGCGTTCCTTTATAAGCCGCTAGCAATGGTTTTTCACCACGTTCAATATGGTGGAAGATGTTTTCCACCACCACGATCGCATCATCCACAACCAAGCCGATAGACAAAATCAATGCCATCAGCGTGATAAGGTTGATTGAAAAGCCAAAGTAGTAAGCAGCAATAAACGATGAAATTAGCGAAACAGGTACGGTTACCGCAGGAATCAGTGTCGCACGCGCCTGACCAATGAACACATACAAGACTAAGATTACCAAGCCACCAGTGATAAACAGCGTGCTGTACACTTCTGAAATCGAGCGTTCAATGAACACGGTTGAATCATAATCTACCGCTAAGCGAGTACCATCAGGCAAGAACTGCTGAACCTTCTCAACTTCCGCATGCACAAGCTGAGCAACTTCAAGCGGGTTCGCATCAGACTGCGGAACAATGCCTAAACTAACGTTAACCACACCATCACTTTTGAAGGTCGAGTTTTCGTTTTCCGCGCCAATGTAAACTTCAGCCACTTCTTTTAAGTAAACCGGTGTATTGTCGCTTGCGCGCTTAACCACTAGGTACTCAAAATCTTGCGCTTGTTGGTAAGTACGCGCCGTTCTCACTGACATCACGATCTGATCGTTACGGACTTCACCACCTGGGCTTTCCAAGTTTTCATTACGTAAAGCTGTGGTGATGTCAGAAGTCGTCACGCCGCGCCCTGCCATTAGCTCAGGTTTTAGCTTCACGTACATAACTTTGTACAGACCACCGGAGATATCAACCGAGCTAACCCCCGTTAATAAGCTGAAACGGTCCATCAGCACGCGTTCAACGTAGTCTGTTAACTGAGTGCGATCCATCTCTGACGAGCTTAAGTTGATGTATAACGAGGCTTCACCTGAGCCATTATTTTTATACACCACAGGATCGTCCGCTTCATCAGGCAATGAGCGCTGCGCACGAGCGACTGCATCACGAACATCACTAACACCTGTGTTGAGGTCATAACCCAACTCAAAAGTAATCGTGATGCGCGACATACTGTTTCGCGTAGTGGAAGAGATTTCATCAATACCACTGATACCGGACAACTGGTCTTCAAGTACTGAGGTTATCTGGCTTTCAATGATGGTAGCGGATGCCCCTTCATAGCGAGTACTGATTGAGACAACTGGATTCTCAATGTCCGGCATTTCACGCACGGCCAATTTAGAAAAAGAAACAATACCGAAAACACACAGTAAAAGGCTTAATACTAAAGCCGCTACCGGACGTTTTACGGAAACATCAGACAACCACATTACTTGTCACCTTTCTTGTTAGGCTGCGCTGGCTGGCTACCTTGCTCAACCACTTTAGCCCCGTCACGCATGTTAACGATGCCTTGAACAACAATGCTGTCACCAATCTCTAACCCTTTGGTGATCACCACTTGGTTTTCCACACGAGCGCCAAGCAATACTTCGGTGCGTTTCGCGACCTGTTCTTCACCCACAACGTAGACGTAACGTTTAGTACCTGAGTACTCAAGCGCCTGCACAGGGATAATTGGAGCATTAATGGCTGGGAAGTCCATATTGGAAGAAACCAGCATGCCCGGTTTCAGTTTGTTCTCAGTATTAGAGAAGTGAATACGCACGCGTAGGTTGAGCGTTTCTTGGTTGATACGAGAATCAATTCCGACGACTTCACCACTAAAGATGGTCTCACCCCAAGCTTCGGTACTTGCGGTAACAACCATGCCAGTTGATAGCTTAGCTAGGTAACGCTCTGGCACTTGCAAATCTAACTGCATCACCGATAAATCATCTAAAGAGACGAGTTCGCTGCCCGCTGTGACCATTTTACCGCGACTAAAATCGATAAAGCCGACCGTTCCGGCAAATGGCGCGCTAATGTGCAGATCTTTTAGATCAGCATTGGCCGCATCAAGGCGAGCTTGTGCAATTTCAACACTGGCCTTTTGCGCATCAATTTCTGTTTGTGTGATGGCATTGCGTTTAACCAAGCGCTGAAACTCTTTCAGCTTACGTTGTTCATCCGTTAAATAGGCTTTAGCTTCTTTTACCGCAGCGCGTGCTTTGTCATCATTAAGCTTAATAAGTAGCTGACCTTGCTTAACCTGCTGATTCGCCGTCACAGCGATCTTTTCAACTTTGCCGGTTGTTTCTGGCGAGACCATTACTGATTGAGCGGCTTCGAGCTTACCGATCAAAGAAAGAGATTGGGAAACTTGGTGGGTTTGAACTTGCTCGGTAACCACAGTCACGGCTTGTGGGCCAAATGGCTTTTTGGCTAGAACCGCTGGCGAAGCAGCCATAATTGACACAGACAACAGGCTCAAAATCAGAGTTTTTTTCATGGTTATAATATCTTGCAAAATTAACTGGTTATATTGTACTCGTAAAATTCCCACAGAAACGTCAAGGAATGTAAATAGTGACGCACTGAACGTAAATTACGACGACGAAAAAGCGCTAAAAAACCTTTTTACGAGCCTCTTTGCCCAAAAAGGCACCATTCAACTCAAAATTGGCAGAAAAAGTCTTTACAGTGTTTATGAGTTTGCTATGATGCGCTCCGCACTTGAGGGATGAGTTGGGAAATCATTACTTAAGTATAAAAATACCCTGGAGGGGTTCCCGAGTGGCCAAAGGGAGCAGACTGTAAATCTGCCGGCACTGCCTTCGATGGTTCGAATCCGTCCCCCTCCACCATATTTCTTCTTATGTTTATCCTTTGAACATGGGAAACACTTGCTTGATGTGTTGGGAAATCATCATTTAAGCTATTCCGTTAAAAGAATAGAAAACACCCTGGAGGGGTTCCCGAGTGGCCAAAGGGACCTGACTGTAAATCAGATGGCACTGCCTTCGATGGTTCGAATCCGTCCCCCTCCACCATATTTCTTCTTATGTTTATCCTTTGAACATGAGAAACCTTGCTTGATGTGTTGGGAAATCATCATTTAAGCTATTCCGTTAAAGAATAGAAAACACCCTGGAGGGGTTCCCGAGTGGCCAAAGGGAGCAGACTGTAAATCTGCCGGCACTGCCTTCGATGGTTCGAATCCGTCCCCCTCCACCATATTTCTTCTTATGTTTATCCTTTGAACATGGGAAACACTTGCTTGATGTGTTGGGAAATCATCATTTAAGCTATTCCGTTAAAGAATAGAAAACACCCTGGAGGGGTTCCCGAGTGGCCAAAGGGACCTGACTGTAAATCAGATGGCACTGCCTTCGATGGTTCGAATCCGTCCCCCTCCACCATATTCTTTCTGTGAAAGACGAAAGCCAGCTCATTGAGCTGGCTTTTTTGCATTTGAAAGACACGAAACTATCTCATTTCTTGCTGGTTCTTTGTCAGCCAATTGCGGAAATCAAACCGCTAAACTTTACCTCTATCCTGCCAAGCAATTCCCGCTAAAATAGCTTTAGTTTATCCAATGAGTATTTGCTATGACTTACCAAGTCGAAGTTTGTATCGATCATTTAGAATCTCTTCACCAAGCGATTGCGGGCGGCGCAACTCGTATTGAGCTTTGTTCATCTCTCGCCTTAGGCGGCCTAACGCCTAGCTTCGGGTTTATGCAGCAGGCTGCCAAGCTTTCTCGCGTACCTGTATATGCGATGATTCGACCTCGCCAAGGGGATTTTATTTTTGAACAACAAGATATTGATGCCATGCTACTTGATATTGAAGCAGCTGCTCATGCGGGGCTACAAGGCGTGGTTATTGGTGTATTAACGCCACAAGGAAACATCCATCTTGAGCAAGCTAAACAACTGGCAGACAAAGCTCATAGTCATGGGTTAGGTATTACTTTCCATCGTGCAATAGACCAAAGCCAAGATTTTTGCCAAGCCATTGATTATGCCGCTGAGCTTGGGTGTGAACGCATTTTAACCTCAGGCCTTGCAGCGAATGTAGAGCAAGGAGTAGACGTTCTGAAACAGATGGTCGATTACGCAGGTAACCGCATTGCCATCATGGCAGGCGCAGGGCTAACGGCTGATAACGTCGCATACATTTGCCAAAGCACCGGCGTAAAACAAGTGCACTTGTCAGGCAAATCGACTCGACCAAGTTTAATGGAACTAGCCAGCGATGACGTAAAAATGGGAAGCAGTGACGTTGATGATTACTTGATTCCTATTACCGACAGCAACAAAATCGCTGCTGTGGTAACGGCTCTAGAAGAACTTAAAGCTTAATGGCGAAATATTAACGCAGTGCATCATCAATGCTTTGCTCACCAAGGTGACGAATGTCTTTACCTTTGACAAAGTAGATGATGTATTCGCAAATGTTTTGGCAGCGGTCACCCACGCGCTCTATCGCACGCGCTGACCACATCACTTGCAGGATATGAGGAATGTTCTTTGGGTCTTCCATCATGTAAGTCATCAACTGACGAATGACCGCTTCGTATTCTGCATCTAACTTATCATCAAGCTTATAAACATCAGCAGCAGCATCCACATCCATACGCGCATAAGCATCAAGCACTTGGTGCAACATGTTCACGGCTTGGCGACATAGTGGCTCTAAAGAGACTTGGAATCGACGCTCTTTAGATGAAGGGCTTTCAATCGCCACCTCCGCAATCTTTGTCGCGACATCCCCGATACGTTCAAGATCGGTAATGGTCTTGATGATTGCCATAATCAAACGGAGATCTTTAGCGGTTGGTTGGCGCTTAGCAATGATGCGAGTACACGCTTCATCAATAGAGACTTCCATCGCATTCACTTTGTGATCGTCACGTACCACTTTTCTCGCTAGCTCAACATCCTCTTTATGCAATGCCTGCATAGCAAAAGAGAGCTGCTGCTCGACTAAGCCACCCATGGTTAATACGTGGGTACGAATCGATTCTAGCTCGACATTAAATTGACCTGAAATGTGACGTCCGAAGTTCATGGAATGGGTGTAGCTCCTTTTGAATAAAACTTAAAAATTGGTGCTTTTTGCGCAGATAACCAAGTTACAACGCCAAATATGGCGTGCTATTCGCTCTAAATAGTTGGTGCTTGTAACAAGGCATCCAGTCAATTCAGCCCCATGAGCATAGCTTGTCTATGTGATTGGGGGGAATTTACGCAGATAACGAAGTTACAGCGCCAAATATGACGAGCAAGTTTAACCGTATCTACCAGTAATGTAGTCTTCCGTCTGCTTTTTCAATGGCGAAGTAAAAATAGAGTCCGTATCTGAGTACTCGATCAATTTCCCCATGTGAATAAAGGCGGTGTGGTCACTTACCCTCGCGGCTTGTTGCATGTTGTGGGTAACGATCACGACGGTGTATTTGGTTTTTAGCTCATTGATCAGCTCTTCGATGGTTAAGGTCGAAATTGGGTCCAAAGCTGATGTTGGCTCATCTAACAATAGCACTTCTGGCTCAATCGCGATGGCACGGGCAATAACCAAACGCTGCTGCTGACCGCCTGACAACCCAAATGCATTCTCATGCAGGCGATCTTTTACTTCATCCCACAGTGCGGCAGCGCGCAGTGAGCGCTCTACTGCATCATCGAGTTGTCGGCTATTTTTTATACCTTGTAAACGCAGGCCGTAGACTACGTTCTCGTATATCGATTTAGGGAATGGGTTAGGACGTTGGAATACCATGCCTACGCGGCGACGCAGCGTCGCGACATCAACGTCTGCCTGATACACGTTTTTACCATGCAGTTTTACTTTTCCGGTAACCTGACACCCTTCTACCAAATCGTTCATGCGATTAATACAGCGCAATAGTGTCGATTTACCACAACCCGATGGGCCGATAAAGGCGGTCACCTGCCCTTTCGGAATACGCATTGAAATATCACTCAGCGCTTGGCTGCTTTGATAGAACAAGTTCAGCCCCTCTATCGCGATGGCAGTTTGCTCATCACTGAGGTTGTTTACATCGAGTGGCGCTTGGTAGCCCAAGGCTTGATTGACTGAAAACATTAGTCCTGCCCTAAAGTTCGGTATTTTTCACGCAAGTTATTTCGAATGCTAATTGCGGTTAAGTTAAGGCCAATGATCACTGTCACTAGCAAGAATGAGGTGGCGTAAACCAGTGGCCTTGCACTCTCAATATTAGTGGTTTGGAAGCCAACATCATAGATATGAAAACCTAAATGCATGAACTTACGCTCTAAATGCAAGAACGGGAATTGGCTATCCACTGGTAGGCTAGAAGCTAATTTCACTGCGCCCACCAGCATCAAAGGGGCAACCTCACCTGCGGCGCGTGCCACCGCTAAGATTAGCCCGGTAATAATCGCAGGGCTTGCCATAGGCAAAACAATGCGCCACATGGTTTCAAACTGAGTTGCGCCTAGCGCCAAAGAGCCATGTCGCACTGAGCTAGGTATACGGGTTAAACCCTCTTCTGTTGCTACTATCACAACCGGTAAAGTTAATACCGCAAGAGTTAATGCTGACCATAATAGCCCCGGTGTACCAAAGGTTGGTGCCGGCAGTTGTTCTGCGTAGAACAGTGAGTCAATTGAGCCACCTAAGGTGTAAACGAAGAAACCTAAGCCAAATACCCCGTAAACAATCGAAGGGACACCGGCGAGGTTAATCACCGCCACACGAATGATGCGCGTAAACGCATTATTCTTGGCGTACTCGTGTAAGTAGATAGCCGCAATAACGCCAAGTGGCATCACGATAATCGACATAATGAGTACTAACAGCACAGTACCAAACATCGCGGGGAATACACCGCCCTCTGAATTCGACTCTCGCGGGTCTTCAGAGAGAAACTTCCACGCTTGTTTCGCCCAATGGGCAAATTTCTCAACCGGTGACATATGGTTTGGATACCAAATATCCAACATGCGGCTAAGGGGAATCAGCACCTGTTGGCCTGACATGTCCTGTACAATTAAACCTTGATTGACCAACTTACTCCGCAGTTGATCCAGTTTAGCTTCAGACTCAACTAACTGCTGACTATAGAGTTTTGACTGAGCTTGATACTGAGTTAAAAACGCTTCATCAAGTTCATCGTTAAGCTCACGCTTACGCTTTTCACGGCGCAGTTGATTTACTTGTGCATTAATTTCACGCAGTTCATTGCTAATAATGCGGTCAACTTGTTTACGTACCTGATTGCTGTAATCCAAGCCTTGGGTAAGCGCAGGCTGAAAGTCTTTAACCAGTGAGCCATCGGCACTTTGATAAGCGATAGGTAGGCCGTAAAAATCACCACTGCGAGTTCGCTCAATCACTGCCCACCCTTGTGGTTTAGAGCGCTGTAGAAGATCGATCTCTAGAATCGAAACAAAATCGGCTGGGTACAAATCGCGATTGGCGACTTTAATACTGATACGTTTCACCAGCCCCTTCTCTTCAACTTGCGCAGGCAGGTCGATCTCCATTTCTCGCAGGTGGCTAATAGGAACATACTCTTCGGCATAGAGCTGACCAATTAAGGTTTCGCCTTGCTCGGTTTGCCATTGGTATAACGGCGCAGGCCAAAAATAAGAGAGCCCTTTCCAACCAATAAGCAGTAGCAAGCCGAGCACTGAAAGCAAACTAATGCTCACCGCTCCGCCTGTTAACCAAATCCAAGGTGCACCAGATTTAAGCCACTTAAACACTTAAACCCAACCTTGTTCGCTGTTCAAACCACTACAATGCACGGTATTTTTCTCTTAATCGTTGTCTTACCCATTCCGCTAGCGAGTTCACCGCAAAAGTGAACACCAGCAAAATCAATGCGGCTAAAAATAGAATTCGATAGTGTGAGCTGCCCACTTCTGACTCTGGCATCTCTACTGCAATCGTTGCTGAAAGCGTGCGCATCCCTTCTAGAATATTCCAATCCATGATTGGCGTGTTACCCGTTGCCATCAGTACGATCATGGTCTCGCCCACAGCTCGGCCTAAGCCCATCATAATCGCCGAAAAGATACCTGGGCTTGCTGTTAGCAACACCACGTAAATAAGCGTCTGCCATGGCGTAGCACCTAGCGCTAAAGAACCATCGGATAAGTGCTTTGGCACTGAAAATATTGCATCTTCGGCAATGGTAAAAATGGTTGGAATCACCGCAAAGCCCATGGCAAAGCCAACCACCAACGCATTACGCTGGTCAAAATCAATTCCTTGCTGCGCTAGGAAAACGCGTACATCACCATTAAATAGCCAACTTTCAATATTGCCACTTTGATTTAACAGTACTGCCGTAACCACCACCAGCGCCGGCATGAGAATGGCAGCGTGCCAACCATTGGGCAACTTGCGAGTAATGATCTCTGGAATCAAATGCCAAATGCCACCAATCAATACGGTTGATAATGGCAAGAAAACAATCAACGCACAGACCGCAGCAAGGTGGGTTTCAACAATCGGTGCAAACCATAAACCAGCTAAGAAACCAATAATGACCGTCGGCAACGCCTCCATCAACTCGATCGAAGGTTTTACAACTCGGCGCATCTTTGGCGTCATGAAATACGCGGTATAAATTGCCCCAAGCACCGCAACAGGAATGGCAAACAACATGGCAAATGCCGCTGCTTTTAACGTGCCAAATGCAATTGGAATTAAGCTGAATTTGGCTTCAAACTCATCACTAGCCGAGGTACTTTGCCAAACAAACTCTGGCTCAGGGTAGCTCTCATACCACACCTTTTGCCACAAAGATGACAGTGAAATTTCTGGGTATGGGTTATCAATGTGCGCCACGCTGAGCTGATCGCCAGACAAGGCCAGTAGATACTGTTCATTGCTCGACATAGCCGCCATTTGCGGCGCTTTTGTGTAGGCGCGATTAAACATCACCAACTTTTCACTGGTGGTGTAATGGCTTTGTACCGTGCCATTGATATAGAAACTGTAAAAGCCTTTACGATAAGTATCAGGCAGTAAAAATTGCAGCTCTGAAGCCAACTTAAACTCACGGATATGAGTCAGTTTACGTTCGCCATCTTTGAGTACATCAAACCACTGAGAAACAAGGCCATCATTGTGCGTCACTAACAGCGAGTAGGCACCGGACAGAAGATCGATATCACTCACCGCATGCTTGGCTTTACCTTGGCTCAAGTCGACAATTTGTCGCACGACAAACTGATCCGCTTGCTTCTCTGCAATCACCAGATCAGAACTACTGCGAATATAGAGCGTTCGACCATTAGGCGTCAGTAACAACTGATCCAACTGCATAAAAGGCGACTTGAATACAAAACTATGGATGATGCTCTCTTCATCCTGCCAACGAACACGTACTCGACCATCGTTGTAGTAACCCGCCAACGTCGCTCCACCTTCAACTGCAATACTGAATTGATTTAGCGATACATTCGGATAGATAAGACTGATGGATGATGACCAACGCTCAACATCAGGGCTAAACAAGCGGCCATCATCTTTAACCACGCTGGTCATTTCTGGGCGGAATAAAGCCACATCACCACGAGCAGAAGCAAAGCCATACCAGCCGACCGCACTCGGTGTACGGGCGAATAACGAGTAGTCTTGGCCAAAGTAAACGGAAAGTTTAGGCGTATCGGCTTTAGACGTAAGTGGCCAAAAATCCACTTGGCCTTGCTGTGAAACCACAAAGGCATGTTCGCCATAATCATCAATACCAGCAGCAACGGCGTTTTGCGTGGTAATGGTTTGATTGGCGACGTTGGGCGTCATCTTTGCATCGGAGAAAAGTGGCAAAACCATGAAAGCGAGATACACAAAGATCAGCACCAATGCCGCTAAAACTCCGACACCGCCTGTAGATACTGCTAGCCGAACCAAACGATCTTTGATCAATCGTTTACGGTCTCTTTCTCTCAATGAAAATTCGGCCTTTGCCATCTTATCTCACTACCTGTGGGTCAAAGACCCTATTAATGCCCGAGGATATAATATTTCTCTTAGATGACAATTATATTACAGATACAAATAAACATCTGAAAATAATGAATTATCTTTGCCGCAAGATCACGCCTCGATCTCCAACCAATTACTTAATTTGATTCAAATTTGTGCAATAAAAGCTTCACACACATGCCTTAGTTTTCATTCTCTGACCTATGCTTGAAATGTAAGCAAAAGGAACTAAGGGAATGAGTTCAGAAAAACTATACATAGAAAAAGAATTAAGTTGGCTGTCGTTTAATGAAAGAGTGCTGCAAGAAGCCGCAGATAAAACCGTCCCCCTAATTGAGCGGGTGCGATTTTTAGGCATTTTTTCCAACAACCTTGACGAGTTTTACAAGGTACGTTTTGCCGATGTAAAACGCCGTATTTTGATTAGCCAAGAACGTGGCGGAAGTAGTAATTCCAAGCATCTACTGTCAAAAATGCAGTCTAAAGCGTTAAAACTCAACGAAAGATTTGATGAGCTATACCAAGAACTTATCCGCGAAATGGCAAGACGCCACATCTTTCTTGTCAATGAACATCAACTCAACGAGTTTCAACAAAAGTGGATTCAAAAATACTTCCGTCGCCAAGTATTGCCCCACATGACCCCAATGCTACTCAATGATGAAATTGAGCTTTTGCAGTTCCTAAAAGATGAATACGCTTACATTGTCGTCGAACTCAAACAAGCAGAAAGCACTCAATATGCCCTGCTAGAGATCCCAACCGATCACTTACCGCGCTTTGTCATGGTGCCCGAACAAAAAGGCAAACGCCGTAAAACCATTATCTTGCTCGATAACATCATTCGTTACTGCTTAGATGAGCTGTTTCGCGGCTTTTTTGATTACGAGAACATCGCCGGTTATGCGATGAAAATGACCCGCGATGCGGAATATGACTTAAGCCATGAGGTTGAGCACAGCCTGTTAGAGCAGATGTCAGAAGGGGTAAGCCAGCGTTTAACCGCCATGCCAGTACGCTTTGTCTATGAGCGCGATATGCCTGAAAGCATGCTGAACTTCTTATGTGAACAGCTCAAGATCTCTAACTACGACAACCTCATTCCCGGTGGCCGTTATCATAACTTTAAAGACTTTATTGGCTTTCCTAATGTCGGGCGAGACTACTTAGAACATCGCCCTCTACCACCGATGCGTTGTTCGGACTTCGAGGGTTTTGACAACAATTTCGACGCCATTCGCAACAAAGACATCTTACTTTACTATCCATACCATACCTTCGAGCACGTCAGTGAACTGGTGCGCCAAGCCTCGTTTGACCCAAAAGTCCTCAACATTAAAATCAACGTGTATCGCGTGGCGAAAGACTCCCGTTTGATGAACTCTCTGATTGATGCAGTCCATAACGGCAAGCAAGTCACCGTCGTCGTTGAGCTGCAAGCACGCTTTGATGAAGAGGCCAACATTGAGTGGGCGCGGGTACTCACTGAAGCAGGCGTACATGTGATATTTGGCACGCCGGGGCTAAAAATACACTCTAAACTATTGCTGATTAGCCGCCGAGAAAACGAAGAAATCGTTCGCTATGCCCATATCGGTACTGGTAACTTCCATGAGAAAACCGCCCGTATCTATACCGACTTTTCCATGCTGACTGCCGACCCAGAAATCACTAATGAAGTGCGCAATGTATTTGGCTACATCGAAAACCCTTATCGCCCAGTGAAGTTTGACCATTTGATTGTTTCACCGCGTAACTCACGTAAACAACTATACCGTTTAATTGATACTGAAATCGCCAATGCAAAAGCAGGTAAAAAAGCGGCAATTACGTTAAAAGTGAATAACTTGGTTGATAAAGGGCTGATTAATAAATTGTATGGCGCGAGCGCATCGGGTGTGGTGATCAAAATGGTTATCCGCGGGATGTGTGCTCTGGTTCCCGGCGTGGAAGGGGTGAGTGACAATATTAAAATCATCAGTATTGTTGATCGCTTTTTAGAGCACCCTCGCGTACTGATTACGCACAATGACGGTGACCCTCAAGTGTATATTTCCTCTGCGGATTGGATGACCAGAAATATCGACCATCGTATTGAAGTTGCGACCCCCGTCCGTGATCCCGTTTTAAAACAGCGTATTATAGACATAGTGAATATTCACTTTACTGATACGGTTAAAGCGAGATGGATAGATAAAGAGATGAGCAATCGCTATGTCGCGCGAGGTAACCGCCGCAAAGTGCGCTCTCAATTGGCTATCTATGACTATTTAAAAAACGTAGAAAAGCGGAGCAAAAAGAAAAATGACTCAAACTCCGGAAGTTCGTAATGTAGCGGCCATCGATCTTGGCTCAAACAGTTTTCATATGGTGGTGGCGAAAGTCGTCGACCAAGACTTGCAACTCGTCAGTCGTCATAAACAAAGAGTCCGCCTCGCGGATGGCTTAGACGCACAAAATAATCTCGATAACGCCTCTATGGAGCGTGGCTTAGAGTGTTTGGCCTTATTCGCTGAACGCTTAAAAGGGTTTCACCCTAGCAATGTGCGCATTGCTGCAACCCACACTTTAAGGCTTGCTAACAACGCTCATATCTTTTTGCAACGCGCTCGCGAAGTGCTGCCCTTCCCGATTGAAATTATCCCCGGAGTTGAAGAAGCGCGTCTTATCTATCAAGGCGTCTCGCATACTCAACCGCAAACCGACTCTAAACTGATTGTCGATATTGGCGGCGGAAGTACTGAAATCATCTTTGGTACAGGGTTTGAACCAAGTTTGGTCAACAGCAAACGCATGGGGTGCGTCAGCTTTACCAAGCAATATTTCGCTAACGGCAAACTCTCTAACCGCAATTTCAATAATGCCGTGCTCGCAGCGGAGCAAAAACTGGAATCACTAGCGCATCGCTACCGCAAAAAAGGCTGGTCGATCGCCTTTGGCTCATCAGGCACGGTAAAAGCCATTCGTGAGGTATTGATAGGCCAAGGCTACACCGACGGTATTATCAACACCAAGCGCCTGCTCAAACTGATTGATCAATTGTGCCAATGGGACAAAATTGACGACATCGAATTGGAAGGGCTAACCAACGAGCGCAAACCTGTGTTCGCTGCTGGTGTGGCTATCATGTATGCCCTATTCCTCGATCTAAAAATCCGTGAACTTCACTACTCAGAAGGCGCATTGCGTGAAGGCTTGCTGTATGAAATGGAGGAGCGTTTTAAACGCAGTGACATTCGCATGCGCACCACAGAGAATCTGGCCAAAAAGCATCTGGTTGATTTAGAGCATGCGGCGCGTGTTAAAGGTCAAGCGGGAGAGTTCTTACAACAAATCCACCACAAGCTCGATATTGAAGAGCACTCTGAGCTGTTTGACCTGCTCGATTGGAGTGCGCTACTGCATGAAGTTGGACTCAGTATTAGCTTGCGTGCTTTCCACCGTCACTCAGGCTATATACTTCGCCATACCAGTATGCCGGGCTTCAACTTAGAGCAGCAGCGAATTCTCTCTACCTTAGCTCGCTTCCAGCGTAAATCGCTTAAATTGGAAGAGCTTGAGGAATTTGCCCTGTACAAGAAAAAGCACATTCTCGGTCTGATTAAGGTGCTACGTTTAGCGATTTTAGTTAATGGCCAGCGCAGTGAAGATCCGCTTCCACCTCTGCACCTAAAAGTTAAAGACGATAAGTGGGTACTTACTTGTGATGAAGTGGATTGGCTTGAAAACAATAAGCTACTGCTGGCGGATTTAATTACCGAGCAAGCGTATTGGAAAAAAGCAGAATGGGAATTGAGCTTTAAATAGAGAAGTTTAAGCGGCTATTTGAGCCACTAAAGAAAACTAAGCAAACGAGTCGGTATCAATGCAGATTGATACCGACTTTTTTTAACTCTTGTTCAGCGATTTCAGGTGAAATAGAAACATAGCCATCTTTCTCCACCAGCTGTTGCCCTTGTTTAGAATAGATATAGCGTACAAACTCTCGCTCGATAGGAGATAAAGGCTTGCTTGGGTGTTTATTCAAATAAACATAGAGGTAGCGTGATAGTGGGTACTCACCTGAGAGGATATTTTCTCGGGTCGCATCCACATAATGATTGCCCTGCTTAGCAATCGGCAGGCGTTTGACACCCGACACCTTGTACCCTACCCCCGAGTAACCTATGGTATTGATGGCCGAGGCGACGGACTGAACCACCGAGGCCGAGCCCGGCTGCTCATTGACGCTACTTCTGAAATCACCGCCGCAAAGCGCATTCTTCTTAAAGTAACCATAGGTACCCGATACCGAGTTGCGGCCAAACATTTGAATGCTGCGCTGCGCCCATTGGTAATCTAAACCCAGCGATGCCCAAGTGGTGATAATACCATCACCGCCACAGCGCAACGTGGCTGAGTAAATGCTATCGAGCTGTTGGAAGTTAAGCCCTTCCACTGGGTTATCGCGGTGAACAAAAATCCCAATCGCATCAATCGCTACGCGAAGTGCTGTGGGCTTATAACCATGCTCACGTTCAAATGCTTCGATTTCTCGATTACGCATCGGACGGCTCATTGGGCCAAATTGAGCGGTACGCTCAGTCAGCGCAGGAGGCGCAGTCGAAGAGCCAGAGGCTTGTACTTGGCCATTCACACTTGGGTAAAGCTGCTTAAACTCTTCAACCCAAAGCGTAGTCATGCCCGCTAAAGTATCAGAGCCAACACTGGTCAAAACACCACTGATGCCCGGCACCTTTTGGTAATCTTGCAAATGTTCAGCCATCGCCGAAGTTGAACTAACCGCGATCAGCGTTGAGAGAATGACTTTTAACTTCGCCATGCGACCTTTCATTATCTCACCACCAAACGTGCAGGGAGAATGAATGAGAACCTACTACCGACGCCAACTTCACTCGAGATTTCTAAGTGAGAGTCATGGTGGGTTAGCGCGTGTTTTACGATCGCCAAACCTAAACCACTGCCTCCGGTATCTCGGGAGCGTGCTTTATCCACTCGATAGAAGCGCTCGGTCAAACGGTGTAAGTGCTGCGGTTCAATACCATCGCCACTGTCTTCTACTTCTAGACACGCACCTTGAGCGGTATTAAACCAGCGCACATGAATATCCGCCCCTTCTGGAGTGTACTTCACGGCATTGTAAACCAAGTTAGAAATCGCGCTGCGCAGTTGATCTTCATCAGCCAACACTCGCAGCTTTTCATCCACGTTGAAGTCTAAATGGTGCTTACCACCACTTAAACTTGCCGCCTCTTTCTCTAGCACTTCTAGCATGGCTGGCACATTGACCACTTCATCAAGCTCGTGCATTGGCGCGGCTTCAATCTTAGACAGAGTCAGTAGCTGGTTCACCAAGCTGTTCATACGGTTGAGCTGCTCAGTCATTACCCCATGCGCTTTCGGCCACATTGGGCCAACCACCATGTCTGGATCTTCGGTCATTTCGAGGTAGCCTTGCAACACCGTCATTGGCGTACGCAGCTCATGAGAAACATTAGCAAAGAAGTTACGACGCATACCCTCAAGCTGTTTAAGCTGAGTCACATCACGCACTACCATTAGGTGCTCACCTTCGGTGTACGGCACGATACGCAGTTCAAGCATGCGCTCAACATTAAGCGGTGAACGCATCTCTAGAGGTTCATCGAAGTTCTGTTTGTTGAGGTACTTAATGAAATCAGGGGTACGAATAAGGTTCGAGACAGGTTGACCCGAGTCATCAGGCCAGCGAAAGCCAAGTAAGTGTTGAGCAAGTTTGTTGCACCAAACAATGTTACCTTCGCTACGAAAAACCACGACCGCATCGGGCAAAGATTCTGCACCGTTGCGGAAACGACGAATCAAGTTGGTCAACTCTTTGCGCTTTTTACGTTGGCGCTGCTGCAGGCGATAAATACCGTTAAACAGATGTTCCCAATTGCCAGTGCCGGATGGCGGTGTTAAACGCTTTTCATCCCACAACCATGCGGAAAGACGCATTTGGTTATGCAGATGCCATACAAGCTGCAAAGCCGTGGCTATCAACAATAGCCACGGCATGTATCCGAATATCCATCCAACGATCACCCAAGGGGTGTAGAAAAAAGCCAATTCCCAGACCAGCTTTTTCCACGTTAACCTTTCGACCACTTAATTCTCCGTGTTCAATATCGCTTACAATTATGCTTTCGCAGAGAAACGGTAGCCTGCGCCACGCACTGTTTGAATCAGCTTATCGTGACCCGCCGCTTCAAGCGCTTTACGTAGGCGTCGAATATGAACATCCACCGTGCGGTCTTCTACATAAACGTTAGTACCCCAGACGTTATTCAATAATTGCTCACGGCTGTAGACACGCTCTTGGTGAGTCATGAAGAAGTGCAGCATTTTGAACTCTGTTGGCCCCATGTCTAACGGCTGATCATTCGCCGTCACACGGTGAGAAACAGGATCTAATTTTAGACCTTGGACATCAATTACGTCTTCAAGAGCGGTTGGCGTAACACGACGAATCACCGCTTTAAGACGCGCGACTAGTTCTTTAGGAGAGAATGGCTTGGTGATGTAATCATCCGCACCCACTTCTAAGCCACGAACCTTGTCTTCTTCTTCGCCACGCGCTGTTAGCATCACAACAGGAATATTGCGCGTGAGCTCTTCACGTTTCATATGTTTAATGAAGTTGATGCCGCTTCCGCCAGGTAACATCCAATCCAGTAGCACTAGATCAGGGAAGGGTTCAGCTAGTTTAGTTACCGCAGTGTCGTAGTCTTCTGCTTCTACCGCTTGGTAACCCTTTTGTTCAAGTACAAAGCAAAGCATTTCGCGAATTGGCGCTTCGTCTTCAACCACTAGAATCCTTCTAGACATAATTGAATAACCTTATGTTATTGAGCTTGTTAATTTTAAGAGGCACAGCGCCTCTCGATGCATAAGCATTATTACTAGCAATTATGACACTTTTGTGACCTTTGAAAACAAATATTCATATAACTTTCTTCATCAATACATTGACTAGCGCTCATTTCTATTTGGTTGTAGCGTCAAATAAGTCAGCGATATGCAATGGTTTCATTCACGGCCTGCTGCCTGCGTGGCAGAATCAAAACTTGCAATAGGCAATCAATTCAAAATTGCCTATCATGGCAACCCAATCAAATCAGCGCCAGAAATAGAGAAAGAATATGTGGTTTAAAAACTGTCTGGTATATCGCTTCAACCGCGATATCGAGTTCAAAGCAGACCAGCTTGAAAAGCAACTAGAAGAGTTTCGTTTTACCCCTTGTGGTAGCCAAGACAAACAAAAATTTGGCTGGGTTACGGCTATGGGCCGCCACGGCGATATGATGACGCACGTGTCTGAAAACCGCATTCTGATTTGTGCTAAGAAAGAAGAAAAAATGCTGCCAGCTTCAGTGATTAAAGAGTCACTGGCGGCCAAAGTGGACGCGATGGAAGCGCAAGAAGGTCGCCCACTGAAGAAAAAAGAAAAAGATAACCTGAAAGACGACATCGTGATGGATCTGCTGCCACGCGCATTTAGCCGCAGCAACCACACGTTTGTACTTATTTTGCCAAAAGAAGGCTTCATCTTAGTTGATGCGAGCAGCTACAAGAAAGCCGAAGATGTACTGGCTCTGCTACGTAAGACTATGGGTAGCCTACCTGTTGTTCCTGCCATTCCAGAAAAAGCGGTCGAAACGACGCTTACAGAGTGGGTGAAAACGGGTGACACACCAGTTGGCTTCACCATGGGTGATGAAGCTGAGCTAAAATCAGTATTGGAAGAAGGCGGCGTGATCCGTTGTAAGAAGCAAGAGCTGACTGCTGACGAGATCCGTAGCCACATTGAAGCAGACAAGCTAGTCACTAAGCTGGCACTCGATTGGCAAGAGCGTATCGAGTTTATCTTGGCAGATGATGGCAGCGTCAAGCGCCTGAAATTCTCTGATGAGCTAAAAGATCAAAACGACGACATTCCTCGTGAAGACCAAGCGGCTCGATTTGACGCTGATTTTTCACTAATGTGCGGCGAACTTGGTGCTTTCTTACCTAATCTATACGAAGCGCTTGGTGGACTACCTCACCCGAACGCTTAAGTGATTAGCACAAAACTGAGTGTTTCATTCACAGAGCAAACAAGCCATACTATTTGCTCTTAAATCTGTTAGGTAACGATATGAAAATTTGTGGTGTAGAAATTAAAGGTAACGATGCAGTGATCTGCTTACTTGACGCATCAAGTGGCGTGTTCAGCATTCAAGATTGCCGAGTGTCTAAGGTTTCAATCAGCGACGCGAATGACACCCAAAACATGCGCGACTTCCAATTTGCCTTTGCCAAGCTAGTTGAAGACTACAAAATTGAAAAAGTAGTGATTAAACAGCGTCAAACCAAAGGTAAATTCGCGGGCGGCGGCAACGGCTTCAAACTTGAAGCGGCGATTCAGCTTATCGAAGGACTGAACGTTAGCGTTGTTCCATCGACTGAAATCAAAGAACGACTAAAGCGCAACCCGCTACCAATTAAGTTTAAAGACACAGGTCTTAAACAGTTCCAAGAGCAAGCATTCACGATTGCATACGCGTGTTCATAACTCGCCAGCCAATCCGCTAGTGCATTAAAAATGAATCCCTACTCAACCGAGTAGGGATTTTTTTATGTCTGTAAGTACCACTAAATCACTCAAAAATCGCACGATTAAAATGACCAGAGAAATGATGTGGTTGCTGTTGTGTACTTGCGTCACATTTTGGCGTAAAATTTGCGCCCCTAATTCCATAAGGTGGGATTAGCCTGACTTGAGATCAGACAATAGAGAATTTGAGCAATGACAACAGATAAAGTATTCGTTCCTGAGCTACTGTCACCGGCAGGCAGCCTTAAAAACATGCGTTACGCATTTGCCTACGGCGCAGATGCAGTATATGCAGGCCAGCCTCGCTACAGCTTACGTGTACGTAACAACGAGTTTAACCACGAAAACCTACAAATCGGTATCGATGAAGCGCACGCGCTAGGTAAAAAACTGTACGTGGTTTGTAACATCCAACCGCACAACTCGAAGCTAAAAACCTTCATCCGCGACCTAAAACCAGTGGTTGAAATGGGCCCAGACGCACTGATCATGTCTGACCCAGGTCTAATCATGATGGTTCGTGAAGCCTTCCCTGAAATGCCAATTCACCTATCGGTTCAAGCGAACGCGGTAAACTGGGCAACCGTTAAATTCTGGGCGGCTAACGGCGTTGAGCGTGTGATTGTTTCTCGTGAGCTATCACTAGAAGAGATCGAAGAAATTCGTCAGCACTGTCCTGAAACGGAACTTGAAGTATTCGTTCATGGCGCACTGTGCATGGCTTACTCTGGTCGTTGCCTACTGTCTGGCTACATCAACAAACGTGACCCTAACCAAGGTACATGTACTAACGCATGTCGTTGGGAGTACAAAGTTGAAGAAGGCAAAGAAAACGACACGGGCGATATCGTTGAGAAGTTTGCCCCAACACAAGCACAAGCGGTTGAAGTACAGGACGAGCGTCCTGAAACAACCATTGGTCGCGGCAAACCAACTGATGAAGTCGTTCTACTTTCAGAAGCGCACCGCCCAGAAGAAAAAATGGCTGCGTTTGAAGACGAGCACGGCACTTACATCATGAACTCGAAAGACCTACGTGCTATCCAACACGTAGAGCGCCTAACTAAGATGGGTGTACACTCACTGAAGATTGAAGGCCGTACTAAGTCTTTCTACTACTGTGCTCGTACTGCTCAGGTTTACCGTAAAGCGATTGATGATGCCGTTGCAGGCAAGCCATTTGATGAGAGCCTAATGACTACGCTGGAAAGCCTAGCGCACCGTGGCTACACCGAAGGCTTCCTACGTCGCCACACTCACGACTCATACCAAAACTACGACTACGGCTACTCTGTCTCTGACGCACAGCAGTTCGTAGGCGAATTCACTGGTAAACGTCGCGGCGACCTTGCAGAAGTAGAAGTGAAGAACAAATTCGTTATCGGTGATAGCCTTGAGCTAATGACACCAAAAGGTAACGTGATCTTTACTCTAGAAGCGATGGAAAACCGTAAGTCTGAAGCAATTGAAGATGCGAAAGGCAATGGCCACTTTGTATTTATTCCAGTTCCACAGGATATGGACCTAGAATACGGCCTACTTATGCGTAACCTAAACTCTGGTCAGGATACTCGTAACCCTACTGGTAAGTAATCATGGCTCTGCTAATTACCGACAAGTGCATCAACTGTGACATGTGTGACCCAGAGTGTCCAAACGGCGCGATTACTATGGGTGCGGAGATTTTTGAAATCGACCCGCTACTGTGTACAGAGTGTAAAGGCCACTATGAAAAGCCAACTTGTCAGTCGGTATGCCCGATTACTAAGTGCATCATTACCGACCCAGATAGCGTAGAAACCGATGAGGAACTGCTTGAAAAGTTCGTCATCATCCAAGGTTTAGCGTAATTAGATACGAAAAGGCTCATCAAACGATGAGCCTTTTTTCTATCCACTGCGAGGGGGGATTAACCAGATTTCGATTTGACGATTGGGAAGATGTTGCAGTACAACTCTTTTTCAAATTGATATTCAAGCTGCTCACGCCAGTTTACCGCTTTGCCAATAGGGATTAGGTAAAAGGTTTCACGCGACATATCGGTCACAAACGCAAGGCCATGCTGCATCAATTCATAGTGCACATCATTCACAAACCCAGGGTCAAATCTCTGCCTACCTGTCAGATGATTTACCTCTTCACGCGAGATCGTTACCGACTCTACGCTATGAGCAAACCTCTGTTTCAACCACTCGGCAAAGTCTTTTGCACAAACCATACTCATGGGAGTGTCCTTGTTCTTATCTCAATAGGACGTAAGCCGAGCATCCTATTTAAAGCTCAATAACTCTGACATCTAAATTCGCTGTTCAAATGCCTATCGTTAATCCTGCTTTTCGCTACATATGTATCTATACACCAACCAATATTCATAAACCATTGCGTTTGAATCAGTCCCTAATTCAAACGCATCTAGATACATATCATTTCATTAGTCAGTTTAAATCTAGGCAACAATTGGCAGATTCTCCACCGAGAAATGTCAGGATTGAACTCTGCCAAGAGAAGGATTTATAAGATTACAAAGAAGAGATAATTGCAGCGCACTGTTTCGGCAGTATTTTTTTCGGTTTCGGCTTAGTGACCTTCGCTTGCTTTTTCTCGGTCTCTTTTTTACCAGCTCGGAGCTCTTTTACTTCCGGCTTTGGTCGCCAGCTCGCCACCTCTTTGCCACAGCCATCGCCTTTTGGCGGCGGCGCTTGGTTGATACAGCTGTTATCACCTTGCGGGCACAGCAAACGAACATGCATATGGTAGTTGTGGCCCCACCAAGGGCGTACTTTACGCAACCAATCACGCTCAGCCCCTTCCGTAGAACACAGCTTTTCTTTGATCACTGGGTGAACAAAGATGCGCGCAACTTGATCATCTTGTGCTGCCATCTTTATCAATCGGAAATGACGGTTGCCCCAGTTGTTATCACTCAGAGTGTACTCGGACATATTAACTAAGGTTTGTGGCTTAGGTAGGCTTAGAGCGTTTTGTGAGAGCTTGCTGTCGGCAAGACGAAACCAGATGTCTACATCAAGGCCAGTTTGATGGCTAGAGTGACCAGAAGAAAAACGACCACCTTGCGGCAATGACATATCGCCAATTAGGATGTGCGTGCGTAAATCTTTACGAGCTTGCTTAGCAAGACGCTCAATAAAGCTCACCGTATCGGGATGGCCAAAATAGCGCTTATTTTGGCTGCGAAGAACCTGATAACCATGCCCATTCAAAGGCAAGGCTTCTGCACCAATGAGACAACCATTGGCGTAACTACCAATAGATTCAGATGGTGCGACAGAAGGGCGAGTAAAACTTTCCCAAGGAGAAGCATTTGCTGCCAATGAACACATGCCTAAAATCAAACCTATCCATGGTACTTTCATTCGCCCTTCCCTATTTCAAATCGACTCTTTAGTAATGCTCGCCATTATCGTAGTAACCGCTCGCGTTCAGTGCGGTAAAGATAACGGCTACATCCACATCTTGACCAATCACTTCGCGTACTTGCTTAGTAATAATGCGAGCCACAGCATCTTGCTTCTCTTGGCCGCGATCAAACCAGAGTACTTCAACAAATGGGTACGCCGCGCTCACTTCGCTTTCATGATAAAAAGTAGTGTATACATACTCAAAGGTGAAATCTTCACGAGGGCAATCCATGTAAGGTTGCAGCTCATCGATTAACGGCTTTGATAGGGTTTGTACCGTTTGTGGTTCTACAGCTCTAAAACGTAAATGTGGCATTGCTCGATTCCTTATTATTAGTGTTTATTCATCATACCAACATAAGTGGGTATAAGGTTACTTATTCTCTTGATCGCTTAAGTGCAGTTCAATCATATCGTTCTGTTTGAGCAATCGCGCCTGCCAAGTTTCATTACGCCAAACTTGCTCAACGTTGTCTTCTCGAAGCGTACGATTAAGAAACAGCACTAAGGCTTTATCAACTTCAGCGAGCTGAGCGTCGTTTTCAGCACCTGCGATTTGCTGCTCGACATCAAACACATTATCGCCTTGTGCAACGCGCAATAGTTGAAAACCATCGCGGCGCAAATTGAGTTGAACTTGGGAATAATCATGAGAAGAAAATGGCGCAAGAAGCTGTAACTGAGTGGGCTTTAGTTCCGGTTGAATTTGAGCAAAGAAGCTGACACGGTAGTAGCGCCAATCATCATTACACCAAACCTTTGGCGCTTCTTCACAAACATAGAACTCTGCTTGATGGCTCGATTCTAATACCGTTTTAGGCGTCAAAACGGCCAATGAATTTGCCGCAAAAGCCGAGTGAGAAACAAGGCTTAACCACATTAACGACAACAATCGTGTTCGCATATCACCTTCCAGATAGAACAAAGCCGCTGACGAGCAGCGGCTTAATACGAGTTTCTAGCCATTGCCTTTAAACAAGGCCTTATGGCATTTCGTCGAACTCTGCACCTTCTTTTTCTACTTGCGGTGGCATCAAGTGTTCTTTAGTAATACCTAGACGCCAAGCTAGAGCCGAAGCTACGTAGATAGACGAGTAAGTACCAACCGTGATACCAAGTAGAAGTGCCGTTGCGAAGCCGTGAATCATTGCACCACCTTGAGTGAACAATGCAATAACCACGAATAACGTTGTACCAGAGGTAATCAATGTACGGCTCAATGTTTGAGTTACCGCGCTGTTGATCACTTCAGCTGGTTCACCTTTACGCATACGACGGAAGTTTTCACGAATCCGGTCAAATACAACGATGGTATCGTTGAGCGAGTAACCGACTACCGTAAGCAATGCTGCTACGATGGTTAGGTCTACCTCGATCTGCATGATCGAGAACACGCCCAAGGTAATGATGATATCGTGCGCCAGTGCCATAACCGCACCCGCAGCCAAACGCCATTCAAATCGAACCGATACGTAAATCAGGATACAAATAAGAGAAACAAGGATCGCGAGACCACCCGCTTCTGTTAGCTCATCACCCACGTTCGGACCAACAAACTCAATACGGCGCATCTCTACCGATTCACCCGTACCTTGTTTAATTGCGTTAATGATTTGGTTACCTAGTGTCTCACCTGACATGTCATCACGCGGACGTAGACGAACCATTACCTCACGTGCACTACCGAAGTTTTGTACCGTTGCATCACCGAAACCTTCCGCTTGCAGTGCTGTACGAATTTCTTCAAGGTTTGCAGGTTGCTCAAAGCCAACTTCGATTAGCGTACCGCCAGTAAAATCTAGACCCCAGTTCAACCATTTGGTTGAAAGAGTAAAGATAGACGCGCCAATCATTAGCAAAGAGAACACAAAGGCGAATTTAGACCAACGTAAAAAGTCGATCGTACTTTCTGCTTTTAGAATCTGAAACATATTAATTCCTAGCCTTAGATCGACAGTTTATCTACGCGCTTACCGCCGTACAGTAGGTTAACCACACAACGGGTACCCACGATAGCTGTAAACATAGAGGTCAAAATACCGATAGATAGTGTTACCGCGAAACCTTTAATTGCACCCGTACCTACCGCAAACAGAATGATTGCAGTGATAAGCGTGGTAATGTTCGCATCGGCGATGGTACTGAACGCATTAGCGTAGCCTTGGTGAATCGCTTGTTGAGGGGAACGCCCTTCGCGTAGCTCTTCACGGATACGCTCAAAGATCAGTACGTTGGCATCGACGGCCATACCTACGGTTAATACGATACCGGCAATACCAGGGAGCGTCATTGTTGCGCCTGGAATCATCGACATCACACCAATAATAAGAATAAGGTTCGCCATGAGCGCCATGTTGGCGATGATGCCGAATTTACGGTAGTAAACTAGCGTAAATAGCATTACCGCAACCATGCCCCAGATACATGCTTGGATACCCATATCGATGTTTTGCTGACCCATTGATGGACCAATGGTACGTTCTTCAACGATAGAGATAGGTGCGATAAGAGCACCAGCACGTAGTAGTAGAGCTAGGTTGTGCGCTTCAGCAGCAGAGTCGATACCTGTAATGCGGAAGTTACGGCCAAGCGCTGATTGAATCGTTGCTTGGTTGATCACTTCTTCATGCTTATCAAGAATCACTTTGCCTTCTGGCGTGCGACGACCACTGTCTTTGTACTCTGCAAACACCGTCGCCATTAGCTTACCGATGTTTTTCTTAGAGAACGCAGACATCTTGTTACCACCTTCACTGTCTAGTGAGATGTTAACTTGCGGACGACCATATTCATCAACGCTTGAACTTGCATCCGTGATGCTTTGACCACCAAGAATAACGCGCTTCTTAAGCACAACTGGGCGACCATCACGGTCTAGCTTGATTTCGCTACCCGCTGGCGCACGGCCACGAGCCGCTGCTGCTAGGTCAGCTTTTGAGTCAACTTCACGGAACTCTAGCGTTGCTGTAGCACCTAGAATTTCTTTCGCGCGAGCAGTGTCTTGAACACCTGGTAGCTCAACTACGATACGAGCAGCACCTTGGCGCTGAACCAACGGCTCAGCAACACCCAGTTCGTTAACACGGTTACGAAGGATGGTGATGTTTTGCTCTACAGCGTAGTTACGAATTTCAGTAAGACGTTGCTCAGAGAATGTCGCAACTAATGCGAAACGACCATTCGCCGTAGATTCAGTGAAGACCATATCTGGGTGATTTTTCTCTAGCAGACGCTTGGAATCAACCAGTTGTTGTTCATTACGTAGAACAATCTCAACGGCTTCTTTACCTGATGGACGAATCGAACGGTAGCGAATTTTCTCTTCACGAAGTTCAGTTCTAAAACCTTCTTCTTGTTGACCAACCAGTTTGTCCATCGCGGCATCCATATCCACTTCCATCAAGAAGTGAACACCACCACGTAGGTCAAGACCCAGCTTCATTGGCGACGCGCCAATAGCTTCTAGCCAATCAGGCGTTGATGCAGCAAGGTTAAGCGCAACAATTTTGTCTTTACCTAGTGCTTCACTGACTACGTCACGCGCACTCAGCTGAGTGTCGGTGTCGTTGAAACGAACAAGAATAGAACCATTTTCGAGAGCAATGGTTTTGTAGGAGAGGCTCTGCTTATCGAGAGCTTGAGTGACAGAATCCAGCGTAGCCATATCTACAGAGGCGCCACGCGCCCCTGTAACTTGAATTGCCGGATCTTCACCGTATAAGTTGGGAAGTGCGTATAAAGCAGCAATGGCGATGGCAAACATCACCATTAGGTACTTCCACAAAGGATAACGGTTTAGCACAGCGAGGATCCTTTAGCTGTTTTATAGAGACTTAAGCGTACCTTTTGGTAGCACTGCAGTTACGAAGTCTTTCTTGATAACCACTTCGTTGTTTGCGTTTAGCTCGATAGTGATGTAATCGTTGTCTTCAGAGATCTTAGTGATTTTACCTACTAGACCACCGCCAGTAAGAACTTCATCACCTTTACCCATAGAAGCCATTAGGCTCTTGTGTTCTTTAACACGCTTAGACTGTGGACGGTAAATCATGAAGTAGAAAATCACTGCGAACATCGCAAGCATGATAATCATTTGGAAACCGCCACCTGCTGGTGCACCTTCAGCTGCTGCGTGAGCTTGAGAAATAAACATTAAAACATCCTCTATTATTTTTTTGATTATCCAACAAATTGGGCTTTAGCCTTTTATTTTCAAGGGTTGGCGCTCCTAATAGAGATCGCACTCTCAAAAATATCTGACTTTCGCTTAATTTATTAGCAAAAGCCTCTGACACGGCGGTCAAAGGCTTTTAAATTACTGGTTAACTATTACTGCTCTTTTTGCAGTTCTTTTTGCAATGGCGGCACTTCGCGGTCACGACGCGCGTAGAACTCTTGCACAAATGCATCGAAACGATCTTCATCAATCGCCTTACGAATGCTTTCCATTAGGCGTTGGTAGTAACGAAGGTTATGGATGGTGTTTAGACGTGCACCCAAAATTTCATTACAACGCTCTAAGTGATGTAAATAAGACTTAGAGTAGTTCTGACAAGTGTAACAGTCACAGTGCGGATCTAATGGTGTTGTATCCGTTTTATATTTCGCATTACGGATCTTGATCACACCACCAGTCACAAACAGGTGAGCATTACGTGCGTTACGCGTTGGCATTACACAGTCAAACATGTCGATACCGCGACGTACACCTTCTACCAAATCTTCCGGTTTGCCAACACCCATTAAGTAACGAGGTTTGTCTTCAGGAAGTTGAGGGCACGTGTGCTCTAGCATGCGGTGCATGTCTTCTTTCGGCTCACCTACTGCTAGGCCGCCTACTGCGTAACCATCAAAACCGATTTCAGTTAGGCCTTTTACAGATACATCACGTAGGTCTTCGTAAACACCACCTTGAACGATACCAAATAGGTTGTTCGGGTTTTCTAGCTTATCGAAGTGGTCACGTGAACGCTGTGCCCAACGTAGAGACATTTCCATCGACTTTTTCGCTTCTGCGTGAGTCGCTGGGTATGGTGTACATTCATCGAAAATCATGACGATGTCAGAGCCAAGGTCTTTTTGGATTTCCATCGACTTTTCTGCGTCCATGAAAATCTTGTCACCGTTTACCGGGTTACGGAAGTGAACACCTTGCTCAGTGATTTTACGCATTTTACCTAGGCTGAATACTTGGAAACCGCCTGAATCAGTCAGGATAGGACCTTGCCAGTTCATAAAATCGTGCAGGTCGCCGTGCATTTTCATCACTTCTTGACCAGGACGAAGCCATAGGTGGAATGTGTTACCTAGAAGAATTTCAGCACCAGTGCCTTTAACTTCTTCTGGAGTCATGCCTTTAACCGTACCGTAAGTACCTACTGGCATGAATGCTGGAGTTTGAACAGTACCGCGCTCAAACGTTAGTTGACCACGACGTGCAACGCCATCGGTCTTTTTAAGATCAAATTTTAACTTCACGAAGCCTCCGGTGTCAGAGAAACAGTCTGACTTATTATTCAAAGCATGGCGGTTTATTGTCCATGCTCACTACCCTCATTGATTAGTGCAGCAATCAAAGATTGCAGCGCCAAACATGGCAGGTATAGGAGCGGTCGCCTTCCTTGCGAGATGAGCCTTTTAAACTCTTCCTAGCCTACTGCTAGCACTCGTAAACTATCTATTTCAATTATGCGGTTTTCTTTTTGATGAACATCGAATCACCATACGAGAAGAAACGGTAATTGTTTTCTACTGCGTGTTTATACGCGTTCATCGTATTGTCGTAGCCAGCAAATGCGCTAACTAACATAATGAGTGTTGATTCTGGCAAGTGGAAGTTAGTAATTAAGCAATCCACTAATTGGTATTGGTAGCCAGGGAAGATAAAGATTTCAGTATCACCAAAAAATGGCGCTAGCTCTGTCCCTTTCTTCAGTGCATCTTGTGCTGCGCTCTCTAGAGAACGAACAGAAGTTGTACCTACTGCTACAATTTTACCGCCACGCGCTTTAGTGGCATTGATTGCATCAACCACTTCTTGCGGTACTTCAACATATTCAGCATGCATGTGGTGGTCATTAATATTGTCCACTTTCACTGGCTGGAATGTACCCGCACCCACGTGCAAAGTAACATACGCCAGTTCCGCGCCTTTTGCTTTGATCTTATCAATCAAAACATCATCAAAGTGCAAACCTGCGGTTGGCGCAGCAACGGCACCCGGCTTTTGGTTGTAAACCGTTTGGTAGCGCTCTTTATCGGCATCTTCATCAGGACGATCAATATAAGGCGGCAACGGCATGTGGCCAATCTGCTCAAGAATTTCTAGCACGGTTTTATCTGAGTTAAATTTCAGTTCAAACAGCGCATCGTGACGTGCCACCATTTCAGCCGCGTATTCATCATTGTCACCAACAATAATGGTCGTACCCGGTTTTGGTGACTTTGAGCAGCGAACGTGCGCCAAAATGCTGCTTTCGTCGAGCATTCTCTCTACAAGTACTTCTAACTTGCCACCTGATTCCTTGCGACCAAACATACGAGCAGGGATCACGCGAGTGTTGTTAAACACCACCAAATCACCAGCTTCAATGTTATCCAACACATCGGTAAATGTTCCATCCACCAGCGAACCTGTATTGCCATCAAGTTGCAATAAACGGCTAGCGGTGCGTTCTGGTTGCGGGTAACGAGCAATCAGCTCATCAGGCAGATCAAAGTGAAAATCAGATACTTGCATGTTGTTCGTCTTAATCGGGTTAATCAGGGAGAAAAAGCTACGGTTTTTCGCAGCCGACTAGTATATGCGCGGGCGAGTTAAAGGCAAGGAAAGAAACTGTAATCAAACTTTGCTCATTATCTGGAATTATATATTTACACCTAAAGCAAAATTTAATTTTATAAATTTGATAGAGATCTCATTTATTTTGTAAGAAAATATTTCAACACAACAAAAATAACGATAACAGCGGCATTCATCATTCTTGTAGTCAACGATTTATTTAGGTGGAAAAGATGACACTAAAACAGCAACTCACTTATGGGTTCGGGAGCATTATTTTATTACTTCTTATCACTTCAGCGATTTCTGTATTTCGCTTTAGCGATACAAATCAAGGGTTTAACACCTACAGAAACCTTGCTCTTGCTAGTGTTAACAGTGGCCGTATTCAGGCCAACTTGCTTGAGTCCCGCCTAGCCGTCAACAAGTACATCAAAACCCAAGACCCGCAGAGCCTAGTGGAATTTGATCAACGTATCAAATCGACGCTGAATCTGATCGACGAAACAACCCATTTAGCGCTGAAAGATGCTCACGTGAGTGAGTTCAATGCTATCGAAAAGCAAATGACCCAATACCAAGCGGAGTTCAACCGCGTGGTATCACTAATTAAGCAGCGTAACGCTTTGGTTCACGACCAACTTGACCCTAGTGGCGCTAAGATGCAGCAGGTTCTCTCGCAACTGATGTTAGCCTCGCATAACTCAGGTGATTCAGAAGTTGGCCTATATGCTGGTGAGCTGCAAGAGAGCGTACTGATGGCTCGCCTCTACGCTGTGAAGTTTTTGATCAACAATGACCCACAAGATGCACAGCTTGCTAAACAAGAGTTCAAAGTGATCGCAAACCGCGCCCAAGCGTTGGAAAACACCGTTCACACCAATACTCAAAGCCAGCAGTTCAACCTGTTTGAAATCTCATTCCAAAGCTACACCCAAGCATTTGATGGCATTGTCGATACCATCAACCAGCGCAATCAGATCATTGCTAACAAACTCGATGTATTGGGCGACCAATCTGCCGATACGATTGAGAGCATCAAGCTCGCAACTAAGCAAGAGCAAGATACTGTTGGCCCCAACATGGTTAACTCACTTAACAGTGCAGAAACCATCATTACCCTACTCTCTATCATCGCAACCATTATCGCGCTGAGTGTCGCTTACTTCATCTACCGCAACATCAACCGTGTTGTAGGCGGTGAACCGACAGACATTCAAAACTTGGTTCAGCAAGTGTCTAAGGGTGACCTTTCAAGTGAGATAGAGACCACAGGCAACGAGACGGGTATCTACGCGAACATCCTTGAGATGCGCTCTGAACTGCGCCGTATTATCCATGGTTTCCATAACATCTCAGACAGTGTCTCTTCAGCATCGGTAGAGCTTGCTGCGGTAATGACGCAAACCGAAGCCAATGCTCAACAAGAGCTAAGCCAAGTGGAACAAATTGCGACTGCGATTAACGAGCTTTCAAGCACCGCTTCTGAAGTAAGCCAAAACGCATCAACGGCTGAACACGCAGCCTCTGGCGCGACAGATAACGTTGAAACAGGTCAAGCCGCACTTCGCGCTTCTGACGATGTATCACGTAAAGTTGAACACTCGATTGAAGAGACCACTCGTATCGTTAACCAATTGCAAGAATACTCAATTGAGATTGGTACTGTAGTAGAGGTCATCAACACGATTTCAGAGCAAACTAACCTACTTGCTTTGAACGCGGCAATCGAAGCTGCCCGCGCAGGTGAACAAGGTCGTGGTTTTGCAGTCGTGGCCGATGAAGTACGCTCACTAGCAGCTAAGACGCAACAATCAACTGTCGATATTCAAGAGATCATTTCGCGTCTGCAAACTCAAGCAGAAGAAGCGAACAAGTACATGTCCACCAACATGACGTTGGTTGAAGATTCCCGTGAAATCAGCCAACAGCTTGGTGAATCTTTTGTATCAATTGCAGCGTCAGTAACGCAAATCTCAGATATGAATACTCACGTTGCGACCGCGTCAGAAGAGCAATCAAGCGTAACTCAAGATATCTCTGAAAACGTATCGCTGACCTTCGACATCGTGAACCAAAACGTAACCGGCGTTGAAGAGAGCCAAAAAGCAAGTGAAGAGCTTTCAAGCCTTGCCGCAGAGCAAAAACACCTACTTGGTTTCTTTAAACTGTAAGCCAATACCCTCTTCTACTCACACCCGCTTCGGCGGGTGTTTTTGTTTATAACGATAAGCCAAGCAGTGCCTAACCTGGCAAACATTTCGCTTGCCAATGTCAGGAATTGTTTACTGTCTAAATTGGTAAAATTTTGCCTAGAAAGCGGGGGCGTATCCCAAAAAGTAGTGCCATTTATTCCTATAGTAATTAGTAAGGAGTTCGTTTTGATCGACGAGCAATAATTACAATGAAATGGAGGTTACCATGATAAAGATTGAAGACATGATGACCCGTAACCCACACACACTGTTACGCTCTCATCTACTTGAAGATGCCAAGCACACTATGGAAGCGCTCGATATTCGTCACGTGCCCATTATCGACGCCGACCGCAAGTTGCTCGGTATCGTTTCCCAGCGAGATGTATTGGCAGCGCAAGAATCCAGCTTGCAAGCCATTCCTGAGAATCAATCTTTCACCTTAAGTACCCCGCTGCATCAAGTAATGCATACTAGCGTTATGTCGGTTGAACCAAGAGCCGGACTTAAAGAAGCCGCTATCTACATGCAAAAGCACAAAGTGGGCTGTTTACCGGTGGTGGATAAAGGTCAGTTGGTCGGCATCATTACCGACAGTGACTTTGTTTCGATAGCCATCAACTTGCTAGAGTTGCAAGAAGAAGTTGAGCCAGAAGAAGTCGAATAAGCATATTTGGGCTAAAAATCTCATTCCTGTTGAGGGTTGCGCCCTCAACAGAGGTCACTTTATATCCAACCACACACACTAGTCACACCTTACAAAAATAACCCCAATTAATTATTTAGTATTATATCGATAAGATTTTATACTAACCCTTACTATTAGAATAAAGTTGCACAGACGTCAGTTCCTACAAAAGTCAGACTCACATAGGAACTTGTATGAGTTTAAAAAAATTATTAACCATGGGTTTTGGCGTTGTTCTCGCCTTAATTTTGGTTATTGCAGTGGTGGCCTCTTACCGTTTCTATCAATCGAGTAATGGGTTTAATACCTACCGTGGTTTAGCCTTAACCAGTGTCTCAACAGGACGAGTTCAAGCAAACATTCTGGAAGCTCGACTTTCCGCTCTTAAATACATCAAGGATCACGACTCATCAAACATTACTGAGTTAAATCAACGCATCGATACAGCAGTCTCTCTCGTTGAAGAGGTGATCAACTCTCATGTTGATGATGCGCACCGTAGTGACTTTGAAAGTATCCAATCTCAACTTGTTCAATATCGACAAGGTTTTGACAAAGTAGTGGTATTAGTTGATCAGCGTAATGAGCTTGTTACGCGGCAACTTGACCCTGCGGGATTAGAGATGCGCAAAGCGGTCAGCAGCATCATGAACCAAGCAGCGCAAGAAAATGATATGCCAGTCGCGGTTGCCGCCGGCGATTTGCAGCAACACTTGCTTCTGTCTCGCCTATACGCATCCAAATTTTTAACCACCAATGCCAATCAAGATGCTCAGCGTGCATTGCAAGAGTTCGAAAAGGTGACTCAGTTAGCGACAACCGTCGATGACTTGCTATTTTCGTCCGCCCAAGTAAAACACTTTGATGCCTTCACAAAAGCTTTTACGACCTATCAAGCAACCTTTACTCAGGTGGTTGAGACGATTAATGCGCGCAATGACATCATTACCAACACACTTGATGTTGTCGGTGCATCCGCAGCACAAACCATCGAAGAATTAAAACTTTCAACCAAAGACCGCCAAGACCAAGTGGGTCCCGAGATGGTAGATCGTTTCTCGAATGCACAAACTACCTTAACCATCATCTCGATTTTTGCGGTGATTTTAGGCCTTGGTATTGCGTCTAGCATCTACAAGAATGTATTAAAAGTGGTGGGTGGCGAGCCGAGTGACATTCAACAAATTGTCGCAGAAGTTGCCTCAGGGGATCTTTCAAAACAGATTCCTGTCACAGGTAAAGAAACTGGCATTTACGCCAATATTTTGCAGATGCGCCAAGAGCTACAGCGTATTATCGATGGCTTCCATCAAATATCAGACAGCGTGTCTTCAGCGTCGGTAGAGCTGACCGCCGTCATGAGTGAAACCGAAAACAACGCGCAAAAAGAGCTTAGTCAAGTTGAGCAAATTGCAACAGCGATCAATGAGCTGTCTAGTACCGCGAGTGAAGTGAGTATGAATGCCTCCAATGCGGAAAATGCAGCATCTTCGGCAACAACCACGGTTGGGGAAGGCAGTGTATCGCTTGATTCTTCAGACGAGATTTCACGTAAAGTAGAAAACTCTATCGATGAAACCTCGAAGATCGTTAACCAACTACAAGAGTACTCTGTTGAGATTGGTAGCGTGGTCGAAGTGATTAACTCCATTTCAGAGCAGACCAACTTACTCGCACTTAACGCCGCGATTGAAGCTGCGCGTGCAGGCGAGCAAGGCCGAGGCTTTGCGGTGGTTGCCGATGAAGTTCGTTCACTTGCGGCGAAAACGCAAAAATCGACAGTGGATATTCAAGAGATCATTTCTCGTCTGCAAGCTCAGGCGAAAGATGCCAATGAATTTATGCAGTCGAACATGTTATTGGCGGAAGATTCTCGTCGTTACAGTGAAGCGCTACGCTCGGCTTTTGCCTCTATCTCTGAGTCGGTCTCTCTTATCTCGGATATGAATACTCAAGTCGCGACTGCGTCTGAAGAGCAATCTGGGGTGACTCAGGATATTTCGCAAAACGTCTCGATGACCTTTGATATCGTTAACCAAAACGTCGCAGGTATTGAGCAAAGCAAGAAAGCGAGTGAAGAGCTATCATCACTGGCTGCTAAGCAGAAAGATTTGCTGGCGTTCTTTAAGCTCGCATAACAGGATTTAGGACAAAAAAGAGCGGCTTGCGCCGCTCAAAGAACATCAACGTTATGCCTTAAAATCGTATCCTTAATAAAAGTACCAAGCGCTAAACACTCGCTTGGTACTCATTCCGAACATCAACTCAACCGGTTAGAACTGGTCTTCTTCAGTAGAGCCTGACAGCGCCGTCACTGACGAGTTGCCTCCCTGAATGACATTAGTCATCTTATCGAAATAGCCAGTCCCCACCTCTTGCTGGTGCGCAACGAAGGTGTAACCCTTCTCTGCGGCTTCAAACTCAGGGCGCTGAACCTTCTCTACGTAATGACGCATACCTTCGCCTTGTGCATAAGAGTGCGCCAGTTCGAACATGTTGAACCACATGTTATGAATGCCCGCTAGCGTAATGAACTGGTATTTGTAGCCCATATCCGACAGTTCTTGCTGGAACTTGGCAATCGTCTCTGAGTCTAGGTTCTTTTCCCAGTTGAACGAAGGCGAACAGTTGTAGGCCAGTAGCTGATCTGGGTATTCTGCATGAATCGCTTCCGCGAATTTGCGCGCTTCTTCCAAACAAGGCGTCGCGGTTTCACACCAGATTAAATCGGCGTATGGCGCATAAGCAAGGCCGCGAGCGATTGCTTGATCGATACCAGCTCGAACCTTGTAGAAGCCTTCACAAGTGCGCTCACCTTCAATAAAGTCTTTATCGTATGGGTCGCAATCGGATGTCATCAAATCTGCCGCATTAGCATCAGTACGAGCAATCACCAAGGTCGTTGTACCTGCTACATCCGCCGCCAAGCGAGCCGCCACCAGCTTTTGCACTGCCTCTTGAGTGGGAACAAGAACCTTACCGCCCATGTGACCACATTTCTTCACTGACGCTAATTGGTCTTCAAAGTGAACCCCTGCAGCGCCCGCTTCAATCATAGACTTCATCAGTTCATACGCATTTAGTACGCCGCCAAAGCCAGCTTCCGCATCGGCAACAATCGGTAGGAAGTAATCCACGCCACCCTCGTCTTGGGGAGTTTTGCCATTTGACCACTGAATTTGGTCAGCGCGGCGGAACGAGTTATTGATGCGTTTTACTACCGATGGCACAGAATCAACTGGGTATAGAGATTGGTCTGGGTACATGGTTGAAGCTGTGTTGTTATCCGCAGCTACCTGCCAACCTGATAGATAAATCGCTTCGATACCCGCTTTCGCTTGCTGCACTGCTTGACCGCCTGTTAGCGCACCCAAACAGTTCACATAGCCTTTTTTCGCATCACCGTTGACCAGTGACCACAACTTATCAGCACCACGCTGAGCAATGGTATTGGCTGGCGTAATTGAGCCGCGTAGTTGCACGACTTCTTCGGCCGTGTACGGACGTTTTACGTTTTTCCAACGTGGATTAGTTGCCCAGTCTTTTTCAAGAGCTTCGATTTGTTGGCGTCGAGTTAGTGTCATTGGTCTATCCCTCTTATCATTGCGCAGTGCGCTGTTATGTGCAGAGCGGTACATCCTTATCCGCTAGCATTCCTTCACGTATTGGTAGGTTTAAATGTATTTAGTGCGAATCAATCCAAGTAGTCATAACCCGGAACGGTTAAGAAATTGGTTAATTCATCACTGGTGGTCAGCTTAGCCATCAAGTCCGCCGCTTCCGTAAAGCGCCCTGCTCGATAACGCTGCTCACCGATTTCTTGTTTGACGACTTCAATCTCTTCCGCCAGATATTGCTCAAATAGTGCTTTGGTCACTGTCTGGCCGTTATCGAGATCTTTGCCGTGTTGAATCCATTGCCAAATTGATGCGCGAGAGATTTCCGCTGTCGCAGCATCTTCCATCAGGCCATAAATCGGCACACAGCCATTGCCAGAAATCCAAGCCTCAATGTATTGCAGCGCAACACGAATATTGTGTCGCATACCTTGCTCTGTGCGTTCCCCCGAACACGGTTCAAGCAGATCTTGCGCTGAAATTGGTGCATCTTGATTTCGGCTTACTTCTAGCTGATTGGTTCGCTCACCAAGCACTTGGCTGAACACCTCCATGGCGGTATCCGCAAGCCCTGGGTGCGCTACCCATGTGCCATCATGGCCGTTGTTTGCTTCCAGTGATTTATCAGTTTGGATTTTATCCAACACTTTTTGGTTTTCAGTGGCGTCTTTGGCTGGGATAAAGGCGGCCATTCCCCCCATCGCAAACGCACCACGTTTATGACAAGTCCTTACCAATAAACGCGAGTAAGCATTTAGGAAAGGCTTATCCATTGTCACCACCTGTCGATCCGGCAGCACGCGATCGGGGTGTCTTTTCAATGTTTTGATGTAGCTAAAGATGTAATCCCAGCGGCCACAGTTAAGGCCAACAATGTGCTCTTTGAGTGAGAACAAAATCTCATCCATTTCAAACACGGCGGGTAGTGTTTCAATCAACACCGTCGCTTTGATCGTGCCGGTATTGAGGCCAAAATACTCTTCAGTGAAATGGAAAACGTCACTCCACCACTTTGCTTCATGATGAGATTGCAACTTAGGCAGATAGAAATACGGACCACTGCCTTTTTTCAGCAAGGCTTGGTGGTTGTTATAGAAATAGAGTGCGAAATCAAACAGCGCGCCAGGGATAACCTCACCATTAAAAGTGACGTGTTTCTCTTTGAGATGTAGGCCACGTACGCGGCAGATCAACACCGCCGGATCTTCAGACAATTGATACTGCTTGCCATTCGTTGGATTGGTGTAGCTAATGGTGTTATTCACCGCATCACGCAGGTTTACTTGACCATCGAGTACCTTCTCCCACGCAGGAGACATCGAGTCTTCAAAGTCTGCCATGAACACTTTCACATTCGCGTTCAATGCATTAATCACCATTTTACGGTCAGTTGGCCCCGTAATTTCCACTCGGCGATCTTGCAGATCTTGCGGAATCCCTAAGATCTTCCAACTGCCTTCTCGAATGTCTTGAGTCTCTGGCAGAAAGTCCGGTAGCTCACCCGCATCAATTTGAGTTTGTTTTGTCTCGCGGGCCTGCAGCAGTTGCTCTACTTGAGGTGCAAACTTGTGGCACAACAGCGATAAGAAAGTTTGGGCTTCCGTCGGGAAAATTTCTTGATGCTGAGGAGAAACACTACCCACTGTTGATAACAGGGATAAGGTTTCTTGAGCTTCGGTTTTTGTTGTTTTTTCTGGGTCTAGCGCAAGCATGATTTCTTCCTTTAAATCCGTAGTTCAAATTACATTTGTAACTATTAAACAACATTGCAAGCAATTTTTGCTTTCCATTTATTCGTTATTTGTTTGCTCGATGACTTCACTTTCCGTCAGTTAGATTGATATTTCAATCTAGACATAGGTCTTACTGAGCCTTTAATTAACTTATACCAAGGCGATTTATAGGAAAACCCCAAAAGCGAAGTTTGAAGTTTTATGCGGTGAGGGCTAAACGGTTGTTTCAGTGAAGGATGATGTAAGTTATTACGTAATTAATTTTCAGTAAAATTCGAGCTGTTTATAAGATTAAAACAAACGTTTGAATTATTAGAGCAGTGATTTTATCTAAATAAATCAGCAATATATGAAATGCTAGCTATATAGTTTTAAACAGAGGAGAGATATAAAAGTGTAAAATTAACATTGTGAAATTTCACAATTTAATGAAAGCTTCAAAAATAATTTCTTGTAAAATTTTACAAGTTAAATCTTACCAGCAGAATTAAATACTAAAAAGCGCACTTATATCAGTGCGCTTTATGGGTAACAGCTCAGTTTTTTGGCTAATACTAATGGCTAAAGCAGTTCAGAAACCACATCCGCCAGTTGATTAAACGTATTTACACGAGAAGAGCTTGGTCGCCAAACCAAACCAATATGACGGTGAGCTTGCTGCCCAGGGGCATCCACTACGACTAAATTTTGGTTCTCAATCAAACCATGGTCGATGGCCATTTGAGGAATAAAGGTTGTACCTAAGCCATTGGCCACCATCTGCACTAGAGTATGTAGACTTGTCGCCGAGAATGGATTTATCTTCTCTTTATCGGTTAGCTGACAAGCCGATACTGCGTGTTCCGTTAAGCAATGTTCTTTCTCTAATAAGAAAACCGACTCATCCGGTAAGTCGTCATATTTAATTGGTGTCTTAATCGCATCCGCTTGATTGCGGCTAATGATCATACGGAATGGGTCATTGCCTACAATGCGGCTTTCCATGCCATCAATCTCTACAGGCAAAGCAAGAATCAACACATCCAACTCGCCATGGCGCAGCGCAGCCAACAAATTGGTTGTGGTATCTTCACGCAGCAACATATTTAAGCTAGGAAAACGCTGATTGACCTCTTGCACCAAATCACACAGTAAGAAGGGTGCAATGGTCGGGATACAGCCGACTCTAAGCTGGCCTTCCATTTCTCCGCCTTGGCATAAACGGCCAAGCTCAACTAAGTCTTGCCCTTTCGCTAATAGATCTCGTCCTTGCTGAACAATCAGCTCTCCTGCTTGAGTAAAGACAAGTGGACTCTTTTTATCTTTCTTTTCATAGAGCGGGCAACCAATCAGCTCTTCGAGGTTTTGAATGCCTTTACTGAGTGTCGACTGACTAACGAAACAGCGCTCTGCAGCATCGCTAAAATGACGGGTTTCATGCAAGGTAACAAGGTAATGTAATTGTTTGAGACTAGGCCATTTATTCATTTTTTTACTACTGTGAGATTACATTGAACTTTTCATCGTATTTTTCGATTAGCTCAATCTATTTAATTCGCTTTTTTCCATAGTACAGTCTGTACTATAGTTTGTCTCGTTCAAACACGGACCGAACCGAATCACTACTGTAACGGTTTGGAACTAAAAAATATTTAGGAGCAAAAAAATGGTACTAGTTGGTCGTCAAGCCCCAGATTTTACTGCTGCAGCTGTTCTTGGTAACGGCGAAATCGTTGATAACTTCAACTTTGCAGAATTCACTAAAGGTAAGAAAGCGGTTGTTTTCTTCTACCCACTAGATTTCACTTTCGTTTGCCCATCTGAGCTAATCGCATTCGACAACCGTTTTGAAGATTTCAAAGCGAAAGGCGTTGAAGTAATCGGCGTTTCAATCGATTCTCAGTTCTCACACAACGCATGGCGTAACACTGCTATCGAAGATGGCGGTATCGGTCAAGTTAAGTACCCACTAATCGCTGACGTTAAGCACGAAATCTGCAAAGCGTACGATGTAGAGCACCCAGAAGCTGGCGTTGCTTTCCGTGGTTCTTTCCTAATCGACGAAGACGGCCTTGTACGTCACCAAGTTGTTAACGACCTACCACTAGGCCGTAACATCGACGAAATGCTACGCATGGTTGACGCTCTAAACTTCCACCAGAAAAACGGTGAAGTTTGCCCAGCGCAATGGGAAGAAGGTAAAGCAGGTATGGATGCATCACCAAAAGGTGTAGCAGCGTTCCTATCTGAGCACTCAGAAGACCTAAGCAAGTAATTTTGCTTACACTGCTCGCGCTCAACGAGCAGATGGTTGGATAATCTCAAAAAGAGATAATAAAGCATATATAAGCGCGAAAAGCGCAGCGCCAATCAGTTATACCCTCGGGTATAGAAGTAAAGTCTCAATTAAAAGCCCGATGCATTGCATCGGGCTTTTTTATGTCCGCTATTTACCTTCGCCTAAACTTGTCGAACTATTTACCTCGATATATTCATATCCATATAGAGAGCCGTTTTTTTAGTGCTACACGGTCTAAAAAGCTTGTTGTCGATCACACTTTTTTGGCGCTATGATGTCGCCATGGTGATGGGGTTCCACCTTAACGATAGCGTTAAAACCGCAACATGCTGATGACTCCTACAGAAACGAAAACAGGTTCGCCTGTTGGATAAACGCATCAAATTATAACTATCGATGCGTTATGAGTTCTGTAGTGAGCAAGCTAACTCTTTCCAACCCTGCCTGTTTTCTCATAACAAAATCTATCTCAATCAGCCATTTACATGCTCGATTAGCAGATAAACACTGGGAAAACATCATGCAATATTCACACGAAGTTCAATCCATGTGCCCAATTCAACGGGGCCAACTGCACGCATCTGCACCGATTCCAATTGAAGGTGCAATGGTTAACCCAAAAGATGTGATCGCCATATCCGGCCTAAGCCATGGGGTTGGCGCCTGCGCTCCGCAGCAAGGCGCAGCTAAGCTCACTTTGAATGTAAAACAGGGCATCATTGAAGAAGCCTTGATTGAAACGATTGGTTGCTCAGGTATGACCCAATCAGCAGCCATGGCGGCTGAAATCCTAACCGGAAAAACCATCCTCGAAGCACTCAACACTGATCTTGTCTGCGATGCCATCAATGTCGCAATGCGCGAAATTTTCCTTCAGTTCGTATACGGCCGCAGCCAATCTGCTTTCTCTGAAGGAGGTTTGGAAATTGGCGCAGCACTGGAAGACTTAGGCCAAACTCAGCGCAGCCAAGTGGGCACCAGTTATGCAACTAAAGCTAAGGGGGTTCGCTATATGGAGTTGGCAGAGGGTTATGTCACTCAACTTGCCCTCGATGAAAACCGCGAGGTTATCGGTTATCAATACCTAAACCTTGGCAAGTTAATGAAAGCCATCAACGAAGGTACGCCCTCCGATCAAGCAGCAATCGCTGCTACTGGCTGTTATGGCCGTTTTGATGAAGCCGTGACCACAATTAACCCTCGCCAAGCTTAGTTAGGAGACTCGCCATGAACACTCAATACAACCCTGCAATCACTGAGCTACTCAACGAAATGCAACTTTCCTCACTTGAGCAAGCGCGCCAGTACTGCCTATCTCACCATATCGATGCACAGGCTCTTGTGCTCGACACTCAACCTATCGCATTTGAAAGTGCAGCTGAGGCTTATACTTTGGGCGCAGCTCTCGCTATCTACCGAGGCGCAACCACAGCCGAGCAAGCAGCACTGATTATCGGCGAAGGTTTGCAAGCAGTCACTAAACCCGGCAGCGTCGCCCATCAACGTCAAGTGGGTTTAGGCCATGGCGCACTCGCGGCTCGTCTTCTAAATGAACAAAGTCAGTGTTTTGCCTTTTTAGCGGGCCATGAATCTTTTGCCGCAGCTGAAGGCGCAATTAAGATTGCACTTAACGTAAACAAAAGCCGTCACTCTCCACTCAAAGTAATTCTCAATGGTTTGGGCAAAGATGCCGCGTATTTGATTTCCCGCATCAATGGTTTTACCTATGTGCGAACTCAATACGATTATCAAACCGGCGAGCTACACGAAGTAGAACGTCGCCAATTTTCTCAGGGGCCACGAAGTGACATCCTCTGCTATGGCGCAGATGATGTGCGTGAAGGGGTTGCCATCATGCATAAAGAGCAAGTCGATGTCAGTATTACTGGTAATTCGACTAACCCTACTCGCTTCCAACACCCTGTGGCGGGTATCTATAAAGCAGAGCGAAACCGTTTAGGGCTACCTTACTTCTCGGTAGCTTCTGGCGGCGGAACAGGCAGAACTCTTCATCCTGATAATGTGGCCGCAGGCCCTGCCTCTTACGGCATGACCGATACCCTTGGCCGAATGCACGCCGATGCGCAATTTGCTGGCAGCTCTTCTGTGCCTGCCCACGTTGCTATGATGGGTTTTATTGGTATGGGGAATAACCCTATGGTTGGTGCAACCGTTGCGTTGGCCGTCGCGGTGGCTCAAAGGGAGGCGAAAGCGGCGTAACTATCGTTTAAACCGGCGGTTTGGTGAAGAGTAAAGCCATAAAAAATGGCTCTACTCTTCGATTCGTCCTGTACCACGAAATATCCTGTCAGATAAAAACATCTCTAATCGGACAAAACGTATCCGTCTACAGACTTTATCTAAAATTGAGCTTTAAAGTCTCAAGCGGTCTATTTATGATGGCTAGCAATTAATTCCAATTTCTTGCCATTGAATCGGCGAGAATCAAAAGACTCAACATACGGAGATTGACTATGGCTTTCTTTTCACTTGGTTTCGGTGCGGCGACAAAGAATCGTGACGGCAAAATCATTGAAGCATTTTTCCCTAACCCAGTTCTTAACCCTAGCGACGCACTAGTAAACGCTGTTGCAGCGGTAGCCGGTTACGAGCAAGGCAACCAAGCTATTGAGATCTCAGCAGCGCAAAGCGCAGAGCTTGCGACGGCATTTGAAGCAAACGGCGATGCGGCTAACGCATCTTTTGCAGCAAAAGCAGCGCAATCAGAGCAACCACTGGTTTTGGTTATTCTAGCGACTGATGAGCAGCCACAGTCTGTTGCTGAAGGCTTCCTAAAACTGCAACTTATCTCTAACCGCCTAGTTCAACCACACGGTACGGTATTAGACGGCATCTTCGGGCTACTGCACAACATTGCATGGACTAACGAAGGCCCGATCGATCTTCCTGAACTAGCGGATCGTCAAATTGAAGCTCGCCTAGCGGGTCGTGCTCTTTCTGTCGATTGCGTGGACAAGTTCCCTAAAATGGTTGATTACGTGGTTCCTGCTGGCGTTCGTATCGCAGATACATCTCGTGTTCGTCTTGGCGCACACGTGGGCGAAGGCACAACCGTTATGCATGAAGGCTTCATCAACTTCAACGCAGGTACAACAGGCGTAAGCATGGTTGAAGGCCGTATCTCTGCAGGTGTTGTGGTAGGCAATGGCTCGGACATCGGCGGCGGCGCATCTATCATGGGTACACTATCTGGCGGTGGTAAAGTTGTGGTTTCTATTGGTGAAAACTCACTTCTAGGCGCAAACGCAGGTCTTGGCTTCCCACTAGGCGATCGTTGTACGGTTGAATCTGGCCTATACGTAACGGCTGGTTCTAAAGTGCGCATGCTTGACTCTACAGGTCAAGAAGTTGAAATCGCTAAAGCTCGCGATCTTGCGGGTGTTTCTGACCTACTATTCCGTCGCAACTCTGTGACTGGTCAAATTGAATGTCTAGCAAACAAATCGGCGGTTGAACTGAACAGCGAGCTACACAAAAACAACTAATCGCTCGTTGCCAATCTAGTCACTACCCTATTCAATCCCTCTCAGTCTCTGAGAGGGATTTTTATTATCTCGACAAAAACTAATAATTATCCCCTGTTTGACGGACTGATTAATATCACTGTGCTATACGTGACTCGTTGACCATAATGAAAAAACTCAGTTATTTACTACTCGCTTTACTGGCCGGATGCGAACTCTCGCCTCGTCCTGAAACCTGTTATTGTCCATCAGAAACGCCACCAAGCGTTTCGCAGCCCAACCAACAACAAAGTGTTAATCAGCTATTGGCTTACGTCGCTAAACTCGCTAAGCAGCGTTGGGGAGAAGATGATTTTGTCGCGGCGGGTAAACATCGCTATGTGAAATACCTTGATGGTTATAACACTCGTGCGCACATCGACTTCGATAAAGGCAAGATTTACGTTTCAACGATTTCTCAATATCAATCAAAACAGAAGCTGCAAAAAGCCATTGTTCAAACTTTGCTGATGCCCGCTGATCCGGCCCATGCAGAACTGTTTAGTGATAAACAAGCCATCTTGCGCGGCCAACCATTCTTACTTGGCCAAGTGATCGACCATGAAGGCAAACCGATTGAGTGGGAGTGGCGCGCCAATCGCTACGCTAACTATTTAATTGAACACGCCTTACAAGATAAAGCCATTAAACAAGGCACGGCCTACTATGTTGAAATATCTATGGTAGAAAATCACCTAGAGCAGCGTGAGTATCAATACGCAGGGCTAATTCGTGATGCTGCAAAACGCTATGGCTTATCGGAAGATTTGATTTACTCAATCATCAAGACAGAAAGTAGCTTTAACCCTTACGCCGTTAGCCATGCTGGCGCTTATGGTTTGATGCAGGTGATCCCAAAAACAGCCGGCGCGGACGTGTTCAATCTAGTAAAAAACAAACCGGGTATTCCGACCAAAGAGTACTTATTTGACCCAGCGAGTAATATCGATACTGGCGCGGCCTACTTTTATATTTTGAAGAACCGTTATTTGAAAGAGGTGCAGCACCCAACCTCGCTCCACTTTAGTATGATTTCAGCGTATAACGGCGGCACAGGCGGTGTGTTGTCCGCCTTTGATAGCGACCGAAAACGCGCCATGGTAAAGCTCAATAACGCCACGCCAAAGCAAGTTTATGACACCTTGACTACGCAACATCCAAAAGCAGAAGCAAGGCGCTACTTGCAGAAGGTGCTCTATTTCCAGAAAGATTTTAATCAAGGCAACATATAAATCACACACATGAAAAAGGCTTGGTCACCACCAAGCCTTTTGCTATTTGTTCATTGTAACCCGTTGTGATCGCTTAGCCCGGATGACCATCGACTCTTGGTGTCAGTAACATATGACCAAACTTCACTAAGAACATGCCGAAAGCGAAAGTCCAAAGCAGAGCACTCACATCAATCATTTCCAACATGTAGCTTGGGAACAAGGCGACGCCAAAACCGCGCACTAAAGCAGCAAGTACAATTGCAGCAAATGCCCATCCCATTTTTGGCCCTTTATAGATTTCTCGACCTGTGTGCCCCATGGTAACACGCGCGATCATCGCAAGAATCAACCCAGCTAAAGCGCCAATGGCGAACAAGTGAATCATGTTGTGCTGGGCAAACGCATTTGGCCACAAACCACGAGCCAATAAGCTCAGCGGGATGCACATGTAGGTTAGATGCAGCGACCAAACTAAAGGCTCAGCCAAGGTTTGCCATGGCTTCCAACGCAATATTTTAATCCCGTGAGCAACACCCGCAACAACCATTAGCCACTGCCCTACCTGCGCCATAGCCAGTGGGAAGAAGCTTAATATGAATAACCCAAGCAGCGGGAGATTTGCAGCCCACTCTAGCCACACTAACGGCTGAGGCTTATCGGTGTTAAAACGACGAGCAGTGAAGAAAGGAATAACCCGTCCGCCCATTACTGACAGTAGTAGAGTGAACCACCACAACATGGCTTGCCATACTGCTGAAGCGGAAAATGGCGGCATACCTTTTACGCAAGCATAGCTGGCAAAATTAGCCACGATAGCCAACACAAACAAAGGCACGAAAAACAAATTACGCCACCCTTTCACTTGCATCACTCGCCAAGCTACTTCATAAGCAGCAAACGCCAAAAACAGGGCATCAATAATAGAGATTAGCCACAGTGGTGCAGGGCTCCAGAAGAGCAAGCGAGGTATCATCCAAAGCGCCACTATGGCTAATAAACGGTAACTCTTTGTGCCATTTATGCCTGTCCAGTTTTGTACTGCGGTAAGCACAAAACCAACTACAATTGCCATTGCAAAACCAAACAACATCTCATGCACATGCCACCAAAGTGCCGGAACTGACAATGCGGCCGGTTGGCCTGTACGAAACATCCACACCCAAACAGGGATGGCAATAAAAGCGTATAAAACGCCAAGGAAGAAAAATGGACGAAAACCCAATCTCAATACGGCAGGGATCTTTTCTTCTACTCGTTTATCAGTGATATTTAGCAAACTAACAATCCAATACAAATCATTTGCCTCTCTATTGCATGATTCATACCAAATTCAATTTACTTTATTTTCATACAGTTAAATAGAAAACCAAACGACATGAGAGTCTTTTTGACTCATACAAAACAACAACAAAAGACACTAAAAGGTCATAATGACCCATATAACTATTGGCTATGAGAACAATGGTTTTTGTCTTTAGTCCACCAGCCAAAAATCGGTATGGTAGACATTCACTATTTTCTTGATTTGGAAACCTCATCTATGGCTGATTACATTTTTGGTTATGGCAGTTTAATGAACTCAGCATCGCGCCAATTGACAGGCCAAACATCTCAAGCGACACCGGCGGTTGTTCATGGGTTATGCCGTCATTGGAGTAAAGTGGATGACAGTTACGTATTAGCGCCTTTGGTGGTGACCCAAGGAGAGGGATTGGTAAATGGTGTGCTGCTGCAAGTTGGCGATCAAGCCATTGCAGAGTTTGACCGTCGTGAGCGAGGCTACCAACGCATTTCACTGCCTATCAACCAGATCGATACCGAGCAGCCTTTAAATCAAAGTGACAATATTTGGGTGTATGTCACTGAGCAACCAGAGCCACCCTGTGCGAATAGCCCGATCATGCAAACCTATGTGGATACGGTAATGGTCGGTTGCTTAGAAGTATCAGAAGCATTCGCTCAGCAGTTTGTTGAACACACCATTGGCTGGCACCATGCTCAAGAAAATGATCGCCATCAGCCTAAATATGGCAATTTGGCGGGCGTAACAACCAATCACCAACAACTAATCGATACCTTGCTTAAACGTCTATTGGCTTAAAATCGCCCGCTCGACTAGCGCTCGTAACCACTGACCTTTTTCGCTATCCGATAATCGAGTGTGCCACAGCATTGCGATATCAAAGTCGGCTACCGGAACAGGCGGTTTAAAGGTGGTAAGCTGGTCGTCAAACCCCTGTGCCATCGCCATTTTTTCCGGCACGATGGCAATTAAGCGGCGCTGCTTCAATAAACTACGAATGGTCAAAAAGTTACGCGATGCCACAGTAACTCTGCGTGCTAAGCCATGTTCAGCGAGCTTTTTATCCACTTGAGTCGCCAAGCTACCATCAGGACTAACCAAGGCATGTTCAATGCTAGCAAAGGTCTGTTTATCAAGATCTCCATTCAAAGCCAGTTTATGCTTATCGGCCAAACAGACATGCTTTTCAGTATAAAGGTAATGGCTATCAAAGTTATCATCGAGTACCGGCATACTGCCGATCACAAGGTCGAGTTTTTCGCTTTCGACCAATGCCACATAGTTAGCGCGATTGACGTTGATAAAACTGATTTGAGCATTGGGCGCTTGCTCACGTATCGCATCGTAAATCACAGGGGCGAAAATAAACTCAGCGTAATCGGTTAAACCAATCCGACACACACCATTGTAATCTTCTGGGGTAAACACCGACTTGGTCAGCAGTTCATGGGTGATGGAGTCCAATAACCGATGCACGATTGGCGCAATATGATGGGCATGATCCGTCGGTTCCATCTTATGGCCTTTGCGCTCAAACAAAGCGTCATCAAGTAATGTTCGTAAACGCGCTAAGCTATGGCTCATTGCCGATTGGCTAACAAAACTCTTTTCCGCAGCCAAGCTCACGCTGCGATAACGGTAGAGATAAGAAAAAGTCACCAGTAGGTTGAGGTCGATGTTTCGCCACTGAATATCATCTGATACTGCCATCACTATCCCGTTTGATTCATATATAGAATTAAAACTATCAATTTGAATCATCATAGTACATTTCATACAGTAAGATCAGTTTAAATTCGCAGGATTCACTTCCATGTTTACCATTTTTAAAACCTTCTTTTGGCTTGGCTGGATAAGCTTCGGCGGCCCTGCTGCGCACATTGGTTACTTTCGCCAAACCTTCGTCGAAAAACTGAAGTGGCTGAGTGACAGCGACTACGCGCAAATTGTCGCGTTAAGCCAATTTTTGCCAGGCCCTGGCTCTAGCCAAGTTGGCTTTGCTCTTGGCTATAAACGCGGGGGTTTGCTTGGTGCGTGCGCTGCGTTTATTGGCTTTACTCTTCCTTCGGTACTCATCATGGTATTGCTTGCGGTTGTGAGTAGCCATGTCACTGAGACGGGCGCATTCCAAAGTATTGTCCATGGGCTTAAATTGCTGGCCGTGGTCGTCGTTGCTGATGCCGCTTGGGGCATGTACAAGAACTTCTGCAAGAACACGCTAGCAACAACACTTTGCGTGGTCACTGCCATCGCCCTGCTCACTATGCCAAGTATTGCGACCCAAATGGTGGTACTCATCATTGCTGCGCTCATCGGTGCCAAATACTTAAAAGGCGAAACACCGGCAGAACCTAAGCCGTTCAAACCGAGCTTCGCACCATTGGCTATCTTTGCGGTTTTGATTATTGGTTTACCTTTTGTCGCCCATTTCACTCCGATGCTTGGTCTATTTAACGACTTCTTCCAAGCGGGTAGCTTAGTGTTTGGCGGTGGTCATGTGGTGCTACCTTTACTGCAAAACATCGTTGGCGATCAACTTAGCCAAGATGCTTTCTTAACTGGCTATGCCGCAGCGCAAGCTGTACCGGGGCCAATGTTTACCTTTGCCACTTACATTGGCTATGAGCTTCAACCAAACGCGCCGATTGTAGGTGCGTTAGTCGCCACCATCGCAGTGTTTGTACCGGGGTTCTTGTTGTTACTTGGCGTGCTAAAGAACTGGCAATCGCTGGCGCAAAATCCCAAAGTCGCTGGCGCGGTAAGTGGTGTGAACGCCGCTGTGGTTGGTTTACTGGTTTCAGCGCTGTATCAGCCAGTATTTACCAGCGCAGTGATGAGCCCGCTAGATATTGCCTTAGTCATCGTTGGCTTTTATCTACTAAAAACTCTCAAACTGCCGATTATTTGGATGGTGCTAACCTTTATTAGCGTTGGTGTTATTTCCGCTCTAGTGTAGTTTTCACACTGGTGTAAATAAAAATAACGACACAAAGAAAAAGCCGCTGAACGAACAGCGGCTTTGGTTTTATTGCGAGTCACTCGCAACGATATCCACTCGTCGATTGGCTTTCCTTCCCTCTGCTGTCGCGTTGGTTTTAATTGGAATCGTCTCCCCTTTCGACACCACAGTAAGCGAGTCTTTGGGCATCTGCTTACTGACTAAATAGCCGTTAACACTATTGGCTCGGCGTAAACCCAGCGCGAAGTTGTATTCATGCGTCCCGACATGGTCGGTGTGGCCTTCTAACGTGAGCGCTTGTTTACTCTGCCCCAGTTTTTCCACCATGGTATCCAGTACGTACTTTGATTCTTTGGTCAGTTGCGATTTATCGAAAGCAAAGTAAACCCGCGCCACCAGCTCACCAGAATCGTAAGCCTCAGTGTTGCTTTTCGACATCAAGTACTCTGCACAATCAGGATCAATCCCCGCATTAAGCAGCTCTTGGCGAATCATCTGATCCGTCACAACAAAATCACTTTCACCTTGTAACAACATAAATGGCCCTTGATTGAGCATCACTTCGGTTGCTTGACCGAACTGTAAGTCTTGTTGGTAGTTTAAATCTGGTTTTGCGCAATAACGCAGTATCTCTTGACCTTCTCCGGCCACAGCATTTGAGACAGGACTACTTAAAATAGCAATTAGTGTGGTGAGTATGGCTCTATGCATGTGGCCTCTCCTTAGCAATTATCGATCATTTTAGATGCCCAATTTCTTCACTGATCAGCTCTAAAATCTTATTGAGTATTTCGGACTTGTTCTGGGCTTCGAATACGTTATCTACGCCCGCACAATCTTGCAGTGCGGTGTTGCCTGATACGTTGTAGTCGAAACCAATCACCGCAATTTTCGACGTCACCGGATCGCCATTTGCGGCAGTTTGGGCATCAAGATCATCACGAATCTTGTCGCACAAGTTATAAGAGCTACCGTACAACGTTGAGGAAATGGTGCTATTGTTAACGCCATTGGTTGAACCTAAGTCATTACCATCAGACAAAATAACCACCAAGCGGCGTGGATTAGTGCCTAGGTTAGCCAGTTGCGCGCCCCGAATCAGACCTTGAGCTGACGAGGTGTAACCAGCTGGTGAGAAATCATCAATCTTGTTATTGAATGAAGTAAAGTTGGTGGTTGGCAAAATATCTTCGATGACCGCGTTATAGGTACCCGACGTCACGCAGCCTTGCTTTTCAATGAATACGCGATTCACTGTTCTTCGATAACCTATATTGCCCCGGCGGTTATACTCCAGTTGATCGACAAAGCATGTTGCACCTGATCCATTACCATCAATCAAACGTACATAATTGTTAAAACCAACAAAAGCTACAGTATTGTCGTCAGCGTTGACCAAATCATTAAACTTTTGCAATTCATCTGTCACGGTTTCAATAACATCAACTAAATCTTCGTATTTGTCTTGAGAGCCACCAGACCAAGGGTCACCCATGGAACCTGAAAAGTCCGAAACAAACACAACATCTACCGCACTGTTTTGATACTTACGTGCGTTAGATTGCCCAGATACCGTGTAGTTTTCATCAAAAGATTTTAGGTCACCAGAGAACCAAGTATCGTGCGCGGTTGTCGCCGCAACTCGGAACTCGAAGAAACGAGGTTCGCCTGCGGCAAGGCCGCTAACACAATCAGGGATTTGATCACAGCTGAGCTTCTGAATCGACAAGCTATCGACAGAGTTCATGTCTGACATATATTGAGCAATATAAGCACTGGCAATCGCTTGATTGACCGCGCTACCGCTGCCCGAGCCGTCATCAACGTTGTCGTCGTTGTGCGCCGCGACGGCTAGACTCGCCACTTCGAGCCCATCTTCTAATCTGGCTTTGTCTTGCATCATCCTTGCGCCATCAGTCGCCAAGCTGAACAAGCCAAACAATCCGGGGATCATAATGGTAAACAAAATAGCAGCATGGCCTTTCTGTTTAGAGATAGGAGACTTCATAACTCACCTTCCTATGATGACAGAGCTAGATGAAACAATGTTAAAGCCGTTATCCAATAGATCTTCAACAAGGTTATCAGTGAAGTAACATAACGTTACTCGATAAAGGGTGGTCTGACGCCCCCAAGACGTCTCTACTGTCAGGCCGTTTTCAATTTCACCTAGCGTTTCATCAAGATTGCAGTCTCTCCCGCCCCTGTTCATTGTGCGTAAAGCATTGGGCGTTGAGTCTGCGGCATATGTTTGTTCTTCTATCACCATGCCAAAGCGTTCTAATTCATATTGACTGGTCGTCCGTTCTAATGAGCGACTAATCACTGTAAACACAACATCAGCATCAGCTCCTGTTGTGACATAATCCTCTCCATATAGTTGGGTTCGCTCTTTCACTAAGCTGGCTGCGGAGTATGACAAACGGTCTAATTTACCTTTCATCGATAGCTTCACTAGCACATCACCTGTGAACATAATCAACACACCAAGCAGTAATCCCACAATTGCAAATTCAATCGTGAATACGCCGGTCTGATTAGATTTCAAATTGATCTCTTTCATACTCTTGTACCACGATAACTTCCCGACCAAAGATGGTGTCTTGATCGAAGAAGTAACTAAAAATTCCGCTAAAGTCGTAACTGATATAGTAAATGGCAATTGCCGAATTTTCCGGTGTGCCACACTCTGTGGTTTGCACCCCATCCGCAGGCTCACAAATCGCGTTAACTTGACTGAGCGCATTCATATTTGAAACGTAACGAACCGACGCTTTAAATTTGCTTTTATCGACTAATCCACTCCACAAACTGTCGCTCTCGTCCAGTCGATCATAAAAATGATCAATGTAATCTTGCGTGTCTTTTTTCGCCGTTCGCGATGCTTCTGCAACGGCAAGATCGTTGACCGCGGAAACATAAGACATAAAGCTTAATTCCGCCCAAGCCGCAACCATCAACCAAAACGCAAAGAAGCCGAGCGCCAATTCAACACTTACTACACCCTTTTCCTTTTTTTTCATCCTTGTCTCCTTAAGGGGTTAAACCCTTAACCTCGGTAGATGGTGTCGGAGAGGATGCAAGCAACTCATCTGCAGGTGTCACGGACACTAACCTTAAGCCAATATAGAGCTCTTCGATTTCTTGAGCGGTATAGCGGGAAACAAACAGCGATTTGAAACGCTCAAAGTCACCCGACTTTGCATAAGCCAAGGCAAGATTAGAGACTATGGTGGTGTCACGATTTCCCGATTGGTAAATAGGCTCCAATCGCGATATCGCAAGGCCATAGTCTTGTAACAGGAGGTCAATAACGGCGAGGTTGTTCTTGATGGTGACATCATCGAAAAGGTGTTTTCGCGCTAGATAGAAGTATCGCCAGGCATTATTGATATCTCTCTGAGACGCATAAGCCATCCCCAACAGGTTTTCTACCTCTGGGTAATTTTCTCTAGCCTCTAACGCTTCCAAACCAGCAACAATAGTTTTATCCATGTTGCCTTTCGCAAATTCGATCTGTGCTTTTAAGTATAGTCCGTTGGGTGAAAACTGAGAATTTTTGGATAAGGTCTGATAGTAAAAATCCGCAGAGTCCAAATCATCACTGTCTAAATACGCTTCAACCAATTTGACTCGTATACGCTCATCTTCGTTTTGCTTTAAATGCTCTTTGTAGTAGCTAATCAGCTTCGCCTGATCACCCGCCTGAGCCAAAACCGTTTCCTTGGCAGAAAAGCTAGCAGATTGCGCTTGTTTAGCCACGCTCGACGGCGTAGAGCTACACCCAACAAGTGCACTAAACAATAACGATAACAGTACGATTTTTTGGACCATTGTTCACCTTCCTTATGAACCGGCCATCATTCTCATGATGCCTGGTGCAGTAATCAAAATAACGATAGGTAACATGATGAGTAGTATCAGCGGAATAGACATCTTGGCTGACAACTTACCTATTTTTTCCTCTATACCGAGCATTTGGATTTCACGAATATCCATCGCTAACGTGGTCAAAACGCTGTAAATCGATGAGCCGTATTGCAAACTCTGACTCAAGGTCATGACAAAACTACGAATCTCAGGCGTTGGTACGCGGTCATACAACTCTTCTAACGATTGATCTAAACCAACCAACTTTGCTCGCTCATTGGTTTTATTCAGCATATAAGCAATGTCACGATCAAAGCCGCTCATCTCTTTGGTTAAATAACCCATGGAGGATTCGATGGTCATACCGGTTTGTACACACACTCCCATTAAATCAAGTAGATACGGCAAACGGTCCGAGAGTTTGCGCTGCAGCGCTTTTCTGCGCATCGCCAAGTACCAATCTGGCCCAAGCAAACACAGCACTACCCAAAGAGAGGTGTAGAGCAATACTTGGGTTATTGGTAAAACAATTTGTATGCCATAGAACACAATCAAACCAGCACCAATAACCAATGCGCCGTACTTGATTGGGAATAGCCATTTAGAGAATTTGGCGTCATAAAAACCCGCTGCTATCAGCTTTTGTTGGACGTCCGTTTCAGACATGGAAACGAAGCTACCAATCATCTTATTGACGTATTCAAGGAAGCTCTGCGCACGCTGTTTTTTACTGTAATTCAAACCATATTTTGCAAAGCGATTTTGACGAATCGCCCTTAAATACAAACTGTAAAACACCACACAAACGCCGAGCACCACAAACCAAGCAGCGAGAATCACTTGCCCTGTGGTGGTTGAGAAAAAAGCAATAACCGTTTCCATCAGCGCACCCCTTTCATCAAGCCCCAAACGATGGCTATCCCGATGGCTTCACTGATCAACATGTAATAAAGAATCGGACGCCCCTCTTCGTGAAACATCACGAACTCATAGTTGTCTGGGCTCATCGCTTGCATAATGAGTAAGAAAATAAACGGGATTGCCGCCACTATTTTGGCCGACATACGAGCCTCTGCAGTCAATGCGAATTTTTTCTTCTCAATTGAGCGCGCATCAAACATCAATCGATTTAAGCGAGTGATCACATCTTTTAGCTGACCACCACGGTGCATATTAGCGCGCAAGGTAATAACGAAAAATTGAAATGATGGATAAGGAAAACGTCGGCAAGATTTACGCAGCACATCATCAGCACTCTCACCAAGCTGTAAACGCTCACCCATGAGCTTAAACTCGGCACCGACATCGCCATCGAGAGATTTACCCACATACATGATGGCATGCATGATACTTTCCCCCGAAGACACGGCGCTTGAAAGCATGTTAAGCGCATCAGGAAAAGACTCTTCAAACATTTTCTCTTCACGCTTTTGCAGCCATAAATAGCCAATAGTCATTCCTATCACTTCAACAATCGCGACAACAATAAAAACGTTACCACGGATGAACCTGTCGTTGATTTCAAGTGCAAGAAAACCGAATACTGCTATCGCTAAGAGAATCTTAAAGTAGGAGAAACGACCCAATTGCTTTTGAACATTGACCCACTTCTCGCTGATCATTTGCCCATAGGTTCTGTCGGATAGCGACTTCAAGTCTACCGCTTGGCCGCTCTCACTGGACATATTGCTCACCAGTACAGTGCGGTTGAACTCTTCCAGATAAGTGTGCTTTTTCTTAGGCTCGAATGCCCATACCAACAGTACTAGCACTCCAAACCCGAGCAGGACAAAATAGATCATTGCTGCCTCCCTATTTGAAATAGAGAATCTAATTGTGCTTCTAAACCGAAGAAGCGTGCTTTTTCGACCAGAACAGAGCGCTTCATCAAGCCCGCAGTCACATAGTTACCACGCACTTGCTCAGTATTGGCTTCACTTAACTCCGGTTGAAAGCGGAATATCTCTTCCAATACAACACTGTTGCCCTCAATACCAATCACCTCGGTAATGCTCATCACTTTACGGCTACCGTCATGTAAGCGGCTGATTTGGATAATGATATCGATAGCACTCACAATGGTGCGTCGAATTGCATCCAGCGGTAAATTATTGGTCGCCATCATCACCATAGCTTCTACCCTTGCGAGCGCATCTCTTGGCGTGTTGGCGTGCAGCGTTGACATGGAGCCATCATGACCCGTATTCATTGCCTGCAGCATCTCAAAAGCTTCACCACCACGACACTCACCAACAATGATGCGGTCAGGACGCATACGTAAGGCATTAATCACCAAATCTCGCTGGTGCACTGCGCCCGTATTTTCAATACCAGCAGTGCGAGTTTCTAAACGAACAACGTGAGGCTGCAATAGACGCAACTCGGCCGCATCCTCAATAGTGACAATCCGTTCTTTCTCCGAAATGTATTGCGAGAGTGCATTGAGCATGGTGGTTTTACCTGAACCAGTACCACCAGAGATCAAAATGTTGAGGCGACAACGGGAAGCGATCATCATCATCTGCGCCATTTCCGGGCTCATAGCGCCAAACTCAACCAACTTATTTAAATCGATCGCTTGTTTTTTAAATTTACGAATCGAGATAGAAGTGCCATCAATGGCAATAGGAGGAATAACAATATTGACCCGGCTACCATCAGGTAAGCGGGCATCACACATGGGTTGAGATTCATCTACGCGGCGACCAACGCGCCCGGCAATACGTTTAGCAATTTCAAGTAACTGTTGGCCATCAACAAATGTTACATCCGCCGGCTCAACCAAACCGTTACGTTCAATAAAGACATGCTCATGACCATTGATCATGATATCGGTGATGGATTCATCATCCATCAAGGGTTGCAGCGGCCCTAAACCTTGTAGTTCATCAACTAAATTCTTAACAAAGTCATTGCGCAATACGGTAGGTACCGGCAACTGCTCTTTATCAATCAGCATAGTTAATGCTTGAGCCAACTGTTCAGAGAGCTGCTGAGCGTTAAGGCGATTAATCACCTCAGGATCGAGAGCATCAAATATTTTTCCGCGTAGATCTTTGTATATCTCTCTGGCACCTTGCATAGGTTAGCCTCCCCAACCAAATGGGAATGGTGAGTTGTTTTTCATCTCTTCACCAAAGATAAGCGCCGCGAGATTTTCCATCGCCTTCGCTGGTTGGCCTCGATAATCGGTAATGCGTTTTTTATCGAGAATGTGTGCATCAAGCTTTTTCATGTACGGCACAATGATATCAACGGGTCGGCGTAAAAATTCTTCAACCTCATCGCGGCTCACCGTGGCGCAAGAATCCGGCAGTGAGTAATTCAGCACGACAATAATGCGCACCGGTGATGACTTGGTTTCGGACAGCTCTTTGATCTCTTTGTACTGACGAGCCGCTTCACGTAGAGAGGAAATAGTGGGGGAAATAACCAAAATGATGCAATCAGAAATCTCCACTAGCTCTTTAGACGAAAAAACCATTTCAGCAGTAGAAGAGAGATCTTCTAACACAAAGTTCACCTCTTCCGAGACAAACGCAGCGACGTTTTTGGTGTAATCTTTAAGGTCTACGTTTTCAATATCTTGCGAGGTTAAAGAGAGTACAGACAAATTCTTATTCTGCTTTTTGAGCAAGCTTTGAGACGATGAAAAATCCAAGTTAGAGGCAAGAGAGCCGGAACGAATTTCACGCTTCTCAAATTTTTCAATCCCGAGCATGATGTCGAGGTTACCGCCTTGATAGCAGTTATCCACCACTACACAAGAGGCATTGCGCTTGTCTGATAGCACTCGACTCATTTCAGCGCACAGTAGCGTTGTCCCCACTCCACCTTTACAGCCAACAAAGCTAACCTGTTTTGCTCGACGTTTTTTGCTTAACCCTCGATTGCCTAATCGGTTGTCATTGACGCTAAGAACAAAGTCGATTAACTCATTCTTATTAATCGGCCAGAACAAGTAGTAAATACCCAAGGCTTTGAGTTTTCGAATGGTCGAAATACAATCTTCGCTGCCAATCACCACTACGGAAGCACTGTTGGGCATGAGGTGGCTCAAACGCTCGGCATCTTGAGCAATATCCTCACTTTTGTTTAGCTCTAGGATAATCACTTCAATTGACTCAGAGCGCGTATTCTCTGAAACTTTATCATCGGAAAGAGTATTGAATTCCGGCTGCTCTAAGCCTTCAAATCGATACGCCTCACTGATCAATTTTTTGCATTCATCCGTTTGCACGAAAGCAATCGAGTTAATGTTACGAGCCTCACCCGCAGCACCATCCTCACGGCTTTTTAAGATATCGACTAAATCAAACATCGCCGCTCCCTCTTTATTTTTCTAGCTCTTGACCAAGCAACATTTTTTCTGGATGGACCATACTCTGCCAACGAGCATTCTCTGCGAAACATCCATCGTGATAACTGCCAAACTGACCAATTGTGGTGTAGTCGCACAGCTCCGTAACCACTTTGTATTTCACTGTACTGACCGAGATATCAAAGTGACTCTCTTGCTTAGCTTCAGATTGAGTGATAACAATCATGTCGGCACTAATCCCATCCTTTTGCAGCTGTTTGCTCAGCTTATCCGCCATACGTTTACCTGCCTTACTCGACCACTCAATGGCAATTTTCTCATTTGCAATCACGTTCCATTGTTGCTCTACATATTCATATAGCAGCTCCCAAGCATGGCGCTCCTTTTTGGGCTTAATGGTTAAATGATACGTATTGGTGATAGGTACAATATGCAGGTGTGCACCGTCTCGCTCTTGAATGGTTTCAGCACAACCCACCAGCGAACCTAATACCACCAAACAGGTTAAACATGGTTTAATTAGTGATTTCATTGCTTAAACCCTCCTGTCGACAACACCTCATTAACCTTGGTTTCTGCTGCCTTTGGATAGCCCTCACCAATCTTAAAGAAACGTTCTAAATTCGAGGTTCTTTGCATGGTTGGCAATTGCACTTGAGACGGGTGAATCGGCTGAACCAGATTGACCGTCGCCACAATAACAAGCTCTGTTTTGGTTCGCTCTGTAGCGGTATTTCTAAATAGAGCTCCCAGTACAGGAATATCGCCAATGTAAGGAATACGACGCAGTGTCTCTCGGTCTTCTGTGCTCAGTAACCCACCTAGAATGAAACTTTGACCATCTCCCAGTTCAACGGTGGTTCTGGCTCTACGGGTTCTTAATGCTGGCAAGTCGTAATTGTCGTTCTCATATTGGTTATCTAATGCACTGACCTCAGGCATCATAGACAGCTTGATTTTTTCATCGCTAAGCACTTTGGCCATCAACTCTAGTCGGACACCATATTCGCGATATTCAACGTCTGTTGAACCATCAATCACTGTCACAACCGGAATCTCACCACCAGCCAGAAAGCTAGCTGTCTCACCAGAGATCACCGACAGATTGGGCTCGGCGAGCACTTGGCCGACGTTATCATCGCCAATCGCGGTAATCACGGAGACAATATCACTGGCACTAAAATTGGTAATCTGGTCAACGAAAACGCCGGGCGAAGTCGTACCAATTTGAATACCGAATTCTTCGAGGAAACTATGAGTGACTTCCGCTATGGTCAATTTGACGTTAACTTGCTTAGTGGTTACCACATCAATGTTATTCACTAAACCTTGGAAGCGGTAACGGCGCATGAACTGCATCTCATACATTTGATCACCGAGATCCCAGTTAACATTGGTAATTTCAACGTCTTTACCTAGCAGCTCACCCGCTAAACGATAAATCTGCTCACGAATTTCGTCTGACGAGACCGTACCGCTAAGCACCGCCTGCTCACCTAAGTTATATATGCTGACGTCACTCTTGGGGTATCTCAGCTGGATTTGCTGTTGGATGTGCACCAAGCTTTTATTGACCACTAATTTACGGGAGATCAAGGTATTGCCTTCCTTATCAAACACCATAAATGAGGCATTACCGATTTTACGTCCAAAGAAAACCACTTTGTTTTTGTCGATTACTTGATAATCGGCAATCTCTGGGTCGGAGATAAAAACAGAACCAATCTCTGACTGAGTTTCAATGGCTTGCGCATCACCTTCGGAAAGGTTAACTATGCGGGCGGCGTGTACTGAAATGCTAATGGGGACTAGTAGAAGGCATAGCAGTATTAGATATCCTTTTCTCATGTCTCCTCCATTGTTCTTGTTATTTAACCGTTACCTCATTGGCACGGAATTCGACAATTGCTCGATAGTCAGGCAGTACATCACCTGAGTTAGCTTGTAGCTCTGACGCTTCCTGTAATCCAAGCGACTTATGCACTTCAAGCTGAGTAATATTCTTAGCGATAGCCAATTTGGCAACTTGGCGCTGTGATAACTCTAAGATGAGCGTCACGGTCGTTGCCGCGTCTTGGTCTCGAGTTTCTTCTTTAGTTTCTTTGCTCACTTTAAGTACCTTGACCGCGATGAGCACCGGGGAAATAGAGACGGATTGATAGCCTGAAACAGTTTCATCATTGGCTAAATTTTGTTGCTCAGAAGAGAGTGCAACCACATCAACCATAGTGCCATGAGTGATAAGTCCTCCGACAATATCAGTGTCGTTGACCTTGATGGCATAAGGGACTCGATTGGGCGCTAATACCGTGTCGATATAACCCAATTCATCAGGCGAGAGCATCGTTGCTGGAGATAATGTTTCCCCTTCAGCCATATCCTGAATCGCAACACCACCAGCAGGAAGAGTGAGCGGTTGAGCGGTATCAATCCCCATTTTCAAAGCTTGTTCTTCTGGTACTCGCTTTACTTCAAGACTTGATTTGGAAATGAGTTCTCCCCGTTTAATGGGAGACTTAACCACATACACAGAGGCAAGTGCGCTATCTTGCTCTGGTGTATCCGGTATTGCCACATTTTGATTGTTCTTGGCAAAATAGTTGCTCGACAATCCATATAAACCCGCACCAATACAAACCAATGCTATTGGAACAAGAATTTTCAATTTCATACGACCTCCTAAATAGAGCCTACTGAGGTAATAAAGCAGCTCAAGGCAATCGGTATTCCATAAGGTACTGAATTGAATTTATTTTTATCACTAATTTTTTTTGATATTAAAAATACAATTACAGTAACAAAACCAGCAAAACCAATATAAATCATTGTACTAAGGTAATATTGACTATCAATCATAGGAAAAAATGCGAGCAGGAGTTTACTGTCTCCTGCTCCCCAGATTCCAACCTTCCAAACCAATAAAGAGACTGGTAACAAAATAACAAAGCTCAACCATTCAAATGGATTTTTTGTTATCATAAGGGAAGAAATTGAAAGCACTAATATTAACAAACACAGCCAATTAGGTATTATCCTATAGCGCCAGTCAAAATAACAAACTAAAAGAGTTAGTATAAAAACCGTGCTAATAAATACAGTCACTTAATACAGAAACCTACGGTTGTACATTCGAAACAATATTGGCCATAGCATTCGATAGTGCTAATCCTAGACCCGTTGTAGTGTCACTACCAAATACCGCAGCTACAATAGCTGCGATCGCTACACCAACTAATGCATACTCAATCGCGGTAACACCTTCTTTCTCTTTGATAAAACTATGCGCAAGATTTTGTAACTCAACATATTTACGTAAGATCATAACTCTCTCCTTTTACTACAACCTTATATCGATGTGATCTATTTCAATAGATTCATAGTAAAACTAGTCAGCAAGATCCTTTTTAGCAATATGAGTATGAAAATGAATTCCTAATTGAAAATTGAAAGAAACAAATAGTAATACTTTTATTAATAACGAGTTACGTCAATATTTCGACGATTTTCCCGTCATTTTGTTGTATATATTTTTTATGCCTATAGATATAACAAAATGAGATATAGATGAATTTATCAGATAAATTAACCCTTTAGTTGTAATCTCTACCCCTAAATATCTGACAATTGTCGGCCGTATTATTATGATTAGAGTTTCTGTTAACAATAATTAGGTCTGGATACGTTAATAGCTAACTTCACTAACAGCTTTCACTTAAAACTCTTGGCATGCCTGCTGACTTATTGTTCAACATCTATCTGTGCTCAATATTATGGTTCATTACTACCTCAACCAGTGCAGCCTCAACCTATGCAGTGGTTATTGTGTGTTTAAAGCACACCTCGCAGGAACGCTCTGACCTTACATGCAAATTTCTCTTCCGTTTGAAAGTGAAGTTCGTGATTTCGAGGACTTTCCACACTTGAGATTTTCATGCTAAAGTTAACATTACATTAACAATAATAATTACCTTCAAACTGTTACTCGTGCGCACTGGTTAACGAAAGCTCTCCACCAACCAATTTGCTTGTTGAAGCATGCTCGTGGGTATCTAGAAGGGAATCTTTGCCAATAACATGGAGTTAGACAATGATTCAGCCGAACGAGTTGAGTAACGCAAAGTGCACTCTTCCTCCCGCTAATGAAATGATTTTGAAATGGGCAGAGGAACGCCCAGACGAAATTTATCTAAAGCAGATCATTAATCGTGAGTTCATTGAATACAGCTACGCTGAAGTTGCTGATAAAGCATTGAGCCTCGTCACTGCGCTACGTGGATTAGGTTTACAGCCAGGGGACCGAATAGCGTTGGTATCAAAGAACTGCGCAGAATGGTTTATTTGCGATTTAGCCATGATGCTAGGGGATTATATTAGCGTACCTATTTTCCCTACCGCTGGCGCAGACACAATAGAATACTGTGTCACCCACAGTGAGAGTAAAGCGATCATCGGCGGCAAGTTGGATGATCCAAAGGCCACTCAAGAGGTGATAGACAAACTCGATGGTCTAGTGAGTATTTCGCTACCTTATGACACGGCACCAAACTGTCAGCACCAATTCACGCCATTAGTTGAGCATTCAGACCCAAGTGAAGAGCGCCCACAACACTACGATGATAAGCTGATGTCTATCGTATACACCTCAGGCACCTCTGGTCTGCCAAAAGGCGCCATGCTGACATATGGCGCATTTGCTTGGTCAGTACAACAGCTGATCAATCATATCGGCATCGAGAAACAAGATCGATTGTTCTCTTACCTGCCTTTAGCGCATATCACTGAGCGAGTGTATATCTTTGGCTCATCGATTATGGGTGGCGTTCAGACAGCCTTCCCTGAGTCATTAGATACCTTTATTGAAGACGTAAAAATGCAGCGCCCAACGCTGTTCATCTCAGTTCCTCGTTTATGGACTTTGTTCCAGCAGCGTATTCAAGACAAGTTGCCACAGAAAAAACTCAACTTCCTGCTCAAAATCCCATTTGTTAATTCTCTGATTAAGAAAAAATTAGCCGATGGCCTCGGCCTAGATCAAGCGAGAGTGCTTGGTTGTGGTAGCGCTCCGGTATCACCGGCGCTGCTAGAGTGGTACCGCAGTGTAGGGCTAAATATCACCGAAGCTTGGGGCATGACAGAGTCATTCGCCTATAGCACACTCAACTACCCTTTCCGCGCTGACAAGATAGGCTCTGTAGGTAATGCAGGCCCCGGGATCGAACTCAAGATAGCGGAAGATGATGAGATTTTAGTACGTGGCCAAGGTCTATTTTCTGGCTACTACAAAAATGATATCGCTACGCAAGAGTCATTTAATTCCGACGGTTGGCTGCATACAGGCGATGTTGGCTCGTTAGATGTGGATGGCTACCTCACTATTCAAGGGCGTAAAAAAGACAACTTTAAAACCGCCAAAGGGAAATTTGTCGCGCCTGTGCCAATCGAGAAAAAACTGTTTGAGTACAGCCGAGTCGAGATGATGTGTTTGATTGGCTTAGGCCTACCGGCACCTATCCTATTGGTTGTTCCCCACGACTTCCCCAACTTCGATCGGGAACGTTATGCAAGAACCACCAAAAAAGTGGTAGCGAAGATGAACGCACAGCTTGAGTCTCACGAGCAGATCAAAGGCGTGTTGATGATCAAAGAGCCATGGAGTATCGAAAACGGTATTCTTACTCCTACGTTAAAAATCAAACGCCATATTCTTGAACAGAAATACCACGACATCGGTCACAACTGGCCGAAAGATCAATTGGTCGTCTGGGAAGAATAAACACCCATCATCAATCTAAAAGGAGCGCATTGCGCTCCTTTTTAATAACACCTTATTATAGATAATCCATATGTACACGACGATTTGAGACACTATCCAACACGCCAATATCCTGTTGAAGGTGAGCACTTAACTCCTTCGTTGAGAGGCTGTTTCTACTAGTATTTAGGCTCGTCAACGTCCACTTCTTATTTATTTTCTTGAAGTTAAACTCTAAATCTATATTCCATTTGAAACTGATCACCATAGTGCGCCTCCTCATCTTTCTCTGTATTATGGAAACATGCTGTTCAAAAACCGAACAACCATTTCTAACAAGGAATATAAGTTGAGCTTATGGATAAGCGATTAAGACATCTTGCAGGGCTGCGCTACTTTGAAGCTGCAGCTAGGCTCAAAAGCTACAGCAAAGCAGCAGACGAGTTGTTTGTTAGCCAAGCAGCCGTTAGCCAAACCATTCGACGTCTCGAAGATGAACTGAGCTGCAAATTGTTCGTCCGTAAAGGTCGTAATATGGAACTCACCCAGCGTGGTGAAACGCTGCTTTGCCACGTATCCAAAGGCTTTAACCAAATAGTGAGTGGCCTCAATATCATTCAGAATGAACCGATTGAAGGGCTACTGAAAGTCAATGCGCCGCCTTCGTTTTCCTCTCGCTGGTTAATGCCAAGGTTATGGAAGTTTTCAGTTGCCTACCCTGATATTCCTATTCGTATCATTACCAGTTGCCACTCGCTCGATTTGGAACATGGCGAAGTGGATGTCGCTATCTGGCAAGGAGAGAAAGAGGTCGATGAAAGTGTATTGCACAAAGAGCTGTTAATGCATGAGCCCATCTACCCTTTTTGCTCGCCTGAGTTAGCCAAATCGATGCAGTTTGCACACCCTAAACAGCTATTGGATTGCTGGCTAATTCATTACGATTCTTCAAGCTTTCAGTGGAGCCAATGGTTTGAATCACAACAACTAGCGATGAACAAAAATGCAGTGCAGTGGATGGAAGTCAGTACCTTTGATTTGGCCATGAGTGCTGTTATTGCCGGCCATGGCGTCTGCTTAGCCAGTGACTGTTTAGCCAGTGATTTTGTGGAAAGAGGAATGTTGGTTAAGCCATTCGATTTAGGCCTAACGCCTGGAGTGCAATTTAATCTATTTACCGCAACAGAATCACCAAGAAGAGAGCGAATTCAGGCATTTACAGACTGGTTAAAGCAAGAAATGAAAGACTCTTAGCCTCCTTATCGAAGTCTCCCTACATCACTACCTAATAGGTTACGCAGATACAAAAAAGCCCCGCATAAGCGAGGCTTTTATCTTAAAGATTTAACTTAAAGAATTACTTCTTCTCGTTACGCTCTTTAACTTCAGCGATAACTTGGTCAGCTACGTTTGAAGGACATGGTGCGTAGTGTGAGAACTCCATAGAGAACTGACCACGACCAGAAGTCATTGTACGTAGAGAACCGATGTAACCGAACATTTCTGATAGAGGTACATCACCCTTGATACGTACGCCAGTAGTACCAGCTTGTTGGTCTTTGATCATACCACGACGACGGTTAAGGTCACCGATTACGTCACCAACGTGATCGTCTGGAGTGAACACGTCAACTTTCATGATTGGCTCAAGAAGTTGCGCGCCAGCTTTAGGCATAGACTGACGGAATGCGCCTTTAGCAGCGATTTCGTAAGCGATAGCTGAAGAGTCAACTGCGTGGAAACCGCCGTCGAATAGTTCAACTTCTACGTCTAGAGTAGGGAAGCCAGCTAGAACACCAGTTTCCATCATGCCGCCAAAGCCTTTCTCAACTGCAGGCCAGAATTCTTTAGGTACGTTACCACCAACAACTGTTGAAGAGAACGTGAAGCCTGAGTTTGGCTCACCTGGTTTGATACGGTAGTCGATTTTCGCGAACTGACCAGAACCACCAGACTGTTTCTTGTGCGTGTAGCTATCTTCAACTGGTTGAGTGATAGTTTCACGGTAAGCTACCTGTGGAGCACCTACTTCTAGCTCAACGCCGTAAGTACGCTTAAGGATGTCTACCTTGATGTCTAGGTGAAGTTCACCCATACCTTTCAGGATAGTTTCACCTGAATCTTCATCAGTCTCAACTTGGAAAGATGGATCTTCTGCAACCATTTTACCGATCGCGATACCCATTTTCTCAGAACCGCCTTTATCTTTAGGCTTAACAGCGATAGAGATTACTGGTTCTGGGAAGATCATTGGCTCAAGAGTAACTTCGTTCTTAGGATCACATAGAGTGTGACCAGTTTGAACGTTCTTCATACCAACAACAGCGATGATGTCACCAGCTTGTGCTGAATCGATCTCGTTACGGTCGTTTGCGTGCATCTCAACCATACGGCCGATACGCTCAGTCTTACCAGTAGCTGAGTTAAGGATAGTGTCACCCTTCTTCATCTTACCAGCGTAGATACGGATGAACGTTAGTGCACCGAAGCGGTCGTCCATGATCTTGAACGCAAGCGCTTTTAGTGATTCATCAGCAGATACTGTTGCAACTTCACCAGTTGCTTCACCTGTATCTTTATCTGTGATTGGCTGTGGATCAACTTCTGTTGGAGACGGTAGGTAGTCTACTACTGCGTCAAGAACAAGTTGGATACCTTTGTTCTTGTATGCAGAACCACAGTAAGTTGGGAAGAATGCTAGATCACGAGTACCTTTACGGATACAACGCTTGATCTCTTCCATTGATGGTTCTTCACCTTCTTCTAGGTAAGCCATCATTAGGTCTTCGTCTTGCTCTAGAGCAGTTTCGATTAGCATCTCACGGTATTCAGCAGCTTTCTCTACTAGATCAGCTGGAATATCTTGGATTTCGTAGTTTTCTGGAAGACCAGTTTCGTCCCAAACGTAAGCTTTTTGGCTTAGTACGTCTACAACACCAGTGAAGTCATCTTCGATACCGATAGGTAGAGTCATCACTAGAGGAGTCGCACCTAGAACGTTTTGTACTTGGTCACAAACTTTGTAGAAGTCAGCGCCCATACGGTCTAGTTTGTTAACGAAGATTAGACGAGATACTTTTGATTCGTCAGCGTAACGCCAGTTAGTTTCAGACTGAGGTTCAACACCACCAGAACCACAGAATACACCGATACCACCATCAAGTACTTTTAGAGAACGGTAAACTTCGATTGTGAAGTCAACGTGTCCAGGAGTATCGATGATGTTTAGGCGGTGATCGTTCCAGAAACAAGTAGTAGCAGCAGACTGGATTGTAATACCACGCTCAGCTTCCTGCTCCATGAAGTCAGTAGTTGATTCGCCGTCGTGCGTGTCACCCATCTTGTGGATTTTACCAGTTAGCTTAAGGATACGCTCTGTAGAGGTAGTTTTACCCGCGTCTACGTGAGCAAAAATACCAATGTTTCTGTATTTTGATAAATCAGTCATTGTCTTACTCTGTTAATAAGGTATAAAGTGCGCGCAGAGTATATCACAATCTGTCAAGACTGATACCCTTGCGTGCTGTTGTATTTAAAAAATATGTTAGAGGTGAATATTCTTCAGTAATAGGATAGGTAATACCTAGCGATATAAGCAAATTGTCCCGTTAAATTCCAACACCAACAAATTGGCCAACATTATACGGCAAAGGTTTCGATTTGTTTACCCACCAATATCTCTTGAAAAGAAAAAACTTGCTCCCAATGCTGTTTGATTGAGATCTGATGCGTGTTTCTAAGTGCAGTTTTCAACTCAATATCAAGTATCGGACCAAAGTGATAGCGGTATTCACGAGCATCATCGTCATGAGAAACAAAAGCAGTCAATGAACCTTCTCGCTGTTTAGCCCACTTAATCAACTCAACATCACTAAACGTATTCCCCACCGCCAAAATTGGTTTTATTGTGGTCAACTGCTGCAACTGCTTTACCTTTTGATGGCCAATATTCAACACCATTGATTGGCTTACGTCGTGTAAGTTCAACTGCGAACCCAGCACATCTTCAGGCTTTATACCCAATAACTCCTCACCAAACGCCCGAACAAAATCATCCGTACTTCCCGAATCAATCAAGCAACGGAATCCATGTTGTTGCAACAGCTCAATGACTTGCTTCATAGGTGTGTACGTTAGTTTTTCGTATGGCTGATGAAACCTTGGGTGAAGTATTGAGGATAACCAATTGCGCACCCTTTGTTGATATTGTTCAGAACTAGTTCCTTGATGCACGTTTCGATACAGATGAGCGAACTTTGCCGCGAGTACATAGAGATCTTCCTCTATATCTTGCAGCACATTTAGTATTGCCGCGTGATGGTTATGATGAGATTGAGTTAAGGCTTGTTGCAACTCACTGCGCCAAAAAGCGAACTCAGCAAATTCAGGTTTTTCGCACCACAGAGTTCCATCCAAATCGAATACCGCTACTCGCTCTTCCGGGGGTAAATAGGAGGCAGAGTGAGGATTAACCCACTCAGACAAACTCAGCTCTAGTTGTTTTGCAAACGGGGAGTTTTTCCATAAAGTAAGTGCTGACATAGTTAACCCTCACCATGTTGAGGCGTATAAGTCTCTTCAGTGTTATGAACACCATAGTCCCAATCGGTGATATCGCGAAGATCTGTCTCTACTCCAAATAGACGACCACTCCAGATCAATACTTGCCAAACCAAAATACCAAAAGGCACATACCCCATATACCCCAACAACGGCATCTCTGTCGGTAAATGGATAAAGTTTAGATTAACGTAAGGAATGTCATAAACCCAATAATTAGGATTGGTAATTAAACTAGGGTCTGGGTGAGCACTGCCATAATTCCACATTTCCCAGAAAAAACCGTTGCACAAAGAAGCTAACCCCACCACGGCAGCTGCGGTCCAATTACCATTTTTAATAATGCCAGCAAACGGATTCCAGATACCTTGTTTTTGCAACACTCCGGTCATAACCGCCATTGGCCCAACCCATACAGCCCAAAACAGCAATTTAGGGAAAAATACCATCGCAAAGATTAAGCCTAAGCCTCCATATATCAGCGCATTTGCAGAAAGGTTCCAGCGAGGTCCTTGTTGATACTTTACTTTCAAAATAGGCAACGTATTTAGCAAGGTATACCACTGCATAATGGCAGGTGTCACCGTAGTGTAGGTTAAGCAGAAAATAACCACGATGGTCGTGCGTGACAAACTGGTTTGATTAGCATTTGGGTAGTACCAGTTTTCCAAAACAAAGTAGTCATAATATTCGAAATACATCCAACCGAAGAATGAAACAATGCCACTAAACAACAATAGCCAAGGCTTAGTTGCAAACAAAGAGCGTCCACCATTTCTCTGATACACAATGCCATCTAAAAAGAAGATAAACCCCCAACCACAACGGAGTAAACGCATAGTAAATAAAGGGGATGTAGCTAGCATCTCGGCTCCACATCAACCACCAAAAGAAGCCCATCACAGCACCGCCTGCATAAAACCACCAAGGGAAATGCGCTTTCGGTGGTTTAACAGGTTTCTTCCCGCTAGGTTTAAAGCCAACAAGCGTAGGCACAAACAGCACACATAATGCCCAAACAACCGCAACCAACATAAGTAAAAAGTAAATCAGATTAAATTGGGGTTCGTCAGTAACGAATTGTGGGGGAAACTCTAAAAAATGAGGCGGTATATGGGTCTCTGGGTATTTAAAGTAAGCCGCAACAAGAGGGACGATTAACGTCGCGATAACTAGTAATAGTAATTTTAATCTCATAACCATTTTACGCTAAAAGCGCTTTCTTCCTTTTTTTGTGGACATACATATCTTCGTCTGCAGCTCTCAATGCAGCTTGATGCTTCGTATGATGTTTAAACTTTGCCACACCAAAACTAACCCCAACTGAACGACTAAATTGCCCCCTCATTTCATTTTCTATTTTGCTCAATTCATCCATAAGGACTTGCAGTTCTGTGTTCGAAATAATGATTCCAAATTCATCGCCAGAAATACGATAGAGGCAAGCAGATGTAGGTAAAGAATCCATTGTTCTACGACTAAACATAAGTAGAAACTTGTCCCCAACGTCATGTCCAAATGTGTCATTGCAATACTTTAGACCATCGAGGTCGATGAAGATAAATGCTTCTTCATCATTGACTTCTAGAAGGTGTTTATCCATTGCATAACGATTTGGTAAGCCCGTTAGAGAATCTGTCTGGGCAATTTTTAGCATTCGCTTAGCTTGGTTTAAAGCTTGAGTTTTTTCCCCTTCGAGTAATACCATTTGATAAGCAACTACACTTGACAGCAACAAGACTTCTATTGCCACAGCTATCAACCCAATGTGAGACATATAAATAGTTTGTAAGCCTGATATTTCTTCCTGAGATATGGCAATAGCGCCTAACACGACAAATCCAATATTAGCTAGTAGGTACAAACGGGCAATCATACTCCCTTTAAAGCTCATCCATACTCCAGCGACTAAACCAAATGCCATAAAAATGCCTACGGCAACACGATTCATTTCATTTTGCCAATGGGGAATAAATGGAGCGGAGAACAAGAAAACCAAGAAAACTATAAAAATCCCATTTCGAATAAACCAAAGCGGGAAGCTGCTCTTTTTTGAAATACCGAGGAGGCTAGTTACAAAGAAAACATAAGCTATGTTTGAAAAGAAAATCGGCCAACTTGCCCCCCAAAACCAATCAAAACCAAAAATCTGTTTGATGACCAGTAATGATGTTCCGTTAAACAGCAAGTTACCGAGTATGAATAAAGCGTAAGTAAACTCAACTAAACTTGAGCGGACTATAGATAACACAATGTAATAAATAAACAGGCTGGAAAAGATACCTAAACCGAGCAATGTGACTGTATTCCCCATTCGGATTTCTTGTACATACTGCTGCTTACTCATAATAAAAGGGGTTGGAGGGGCTATATTAAACTGAGAGTTTTGATAACTGACTAATGTATAATGACCAGGGGATAGCTCGAGTGTTCGTCCGTTACGAAGAAAAAACTCCGTCTGTTCTGAGTGGGAAAGACCACCTTGAATCATTGCTACTAGTCTAGAATCACTAGTGAATAGGTGGTGTTTAAACTCTCCAATTAGCGCAGAATTACTGAAATCAACAACATACTTTCCATATATATCAACATAAAAGGTAACAACACTTACGTACTCACCTCCGGTCAAACCGAATGATTCGACCGATTCTAAATCCGAGATATATTTCTTATAAGGAATGTCATTAGGCCATGCACTACCTTTGTACCAATTGATATTCTGCGCTAGGGTGGATGAGCCAGTGTGCGCCAAAGCAACGGGCGTCAATATCAAACCGACAATTAAGGCACACATTCTCAAAAACATCATCAATCCATTTATGGTACGTCATTTAGAAATAGCGTCTAATTATGCTACACATTACGTTTAAATGTTGACTTTGCTTCAAATTATTTGACTAAATTATGTAACATCCTAATTTATTAGCGTTAACTCACAGCTCATCAAACGCTTCAATCGCTTCCGACAGCTTTTTCACGCCATGAATCTGCATTCCAGGGATACCACCTTTCGGCATATTCGCTGCCGGAACAATCGCCTTTTTGAAGCCATGTTTGAACGCTTCATTGAGTCGCTCTTGGCCACTCGGAACGGGGCGAATCTCTCCTGCTAAGCCAACTTCACCAAACACGACCACATCTTTTGGTAATGGGCGGTCTCTAAAGCTTGATAGTAGCGCCATCACTAATGCTAAGTCGGCACTGGTTTCAGTTACCTTCACGCCACCAACCACATTCACAAACACATCTTGGTCAGCCATTTGCAGACCACCGTGTTTATGTAATACCGCTAAAAGTAGAGATAGACGGTTTTGCTCTAGGCCAACCGCAACGCGACGTGGATTCGCCAATTGCGAGTAATCCACCAACGCTTGAATTTCGACCAATAATGGACGAGTACCTTCCCACACCACCATTACTGAACTGCCAGAGGTTTCTTCTTCTCCACGCGATAAGAAGATCGCCGATGGGTTACTGACCTCTTTTAACCCCTGGCCCGTCATAGCAAAAACACCGAGCTCATTTACCGCGCCAAAGCGGTTTTTGTGGCTGCGTAGGGTTCTAAATCGGCTATCTGTACCGCCATCAAGTAGCACTGAACAGTCGATGATATGTTCAAGTACTTTTGGCCCCGCCAAAGTACCATCTTTAGTTACGTGGCCAACAATAAAGACCGCGACATTATTTTGCTTCGCGTAACGGGTTAATGCTGTTGCTGATTCACGAACCTGAGCAACGCTACCTGGGGAAGATTGAACATCTGCTACGTGCATCACCTGAATCGAGTCGATAACCATGATTTTAGGCTGCTCTTTTTCTGCAACTTGGCAGATTCGATCAACATTCGTTTCAGAAAGCATTTTAAGGTGGTCTTTTGGCAAGCCAAGACGCGAGGCGCGCATCGCGACTTGCTGCAAAGATTCTTCACCCGTGACATACAAGGTTGGCATTTGCGATGACAGCAAACACATGGTCTGCAACAGCAAGGTTGATTTACCCGCCCCAGGGTTACCACCAATCAATATCGCCGCGCCGGGTACAATGCCGCCCCCAAGCACACGATCGAGCTCTTTAAAGCCGCTGGTAAACCTAGGTACTTCTTGTAAATCAATTTCAGATAACGTCTGAACTGCGCTTTCGCTACCAGAACCAGCGTAACCAGACAAGCGCTCATTGCGTGCTACTGTGGGCGATGCCGCAAGACGAACTTCTGAAATCGTATTCCATGCACCACATGCGTTACACTGCCCTTGCCAACGAGGAAAGTCAGCACCGCAGTCGTTACAAACATAAGCGCGTTTTGCTTTAGCCATATAACCTCAGTGTTTTTTTGTGATATCGGCAACTTATTAAGTCACCTTATAGGCTTGATTCGCCGTAACATATCACTAAAGATCTATTAATCAAGGCCGATATCTAATTCACAAGGACACTCTTACAAAAAAACATGCAGCAGTCGGAAATTCTCTCTATCGCAGAACGACTCATCCCAGTCTATGGAACGGATGATTTCGAATACCTTCTATCTCAAATGACAGATGGGCAGCCTCCTTCGTCCCGAATTTTAGTCAAGATTGAATTGAAACGAGTGATGAGTCCTTGTTTCCGCTCGATTGATTTACGCGGCCGTGTCCAAGGAGAGTGTCGTGAATATGAATTGGACGGTATTACTCACTGGCTCGACGATGTTGCATTTAATATCTACCACAAAAATGTACGTAAATTTGGCGGCTATACCGAAGGGGTGTATGAAGCGTTATCCAACACTCGCAATAGCTTCAAGGTGATGAATCAGTTAGGCAAACCTCAAGGAAGTGACCTAACCAACCCTACCAGCACCGCCTTTAGCGCTGAACCTTTAGTGATGGGCTATGACCTAAAGCGCAAAGAAAACCGCCTCAAAATTGCCACACAAATTGAAATATCATTATCCAATGACCAATTGGTACATGGGGTTACGGTAGATATCTCCCCTTCTGGCGCCAAGTTTAAAGTCCCCTCTGCATTTGATTACAAACTCGGTGAGGCTATCGACATTACCTTTGTTGAGTTAGCTAAATCACTCTCTATTCTTAATATCGACAAGCCGATTCAATTTCGCATTGTCGGTATCGATGAGTCTTATGAAAATGATGCGGTGCGTTTTTTAAGAACGGTCAATATTGGCGACAGCTCTGTTCTTGAAGAAATCATCAGCAACCGCTTAGAAAACGACTCACAAAAAGCACGACACGATAATCAAGACCGAGTCATCCGTACCCGAACCCGCGGTTATGAACATAACTACCTCAAGCACTCTTGCAACTTACCGCTGTTTTTTAGTGGTAACGAGCTCAAACTGGTGTTGATGACAGAAAACAATCAACCCGTCTGGCAATATTGGAATGATGAACGCAACCAGTTAACGCTCGGTAATTTATTCAGTAAAGAGCGAATGGAGTATTTGACTAAGCCCGGCATGCGAGGGTGTAGTAATGTTCTTTACTCGTTTAAACACGATCACATGGGCAAAGAGATCTACTTTTCCATGATGATGCCGGAAGCCAATCGAGAGCAGCGCCATTTATTCTGGCATGTTGGAGCGAAAAAAAGCAGCTGGCGAGCCTTCCGCCTTTCAGTGTTTGAACTCTCTGATGACGAACGCGAGCAGCTTGATGACCTTCCACCAGAATCTCGTGAACTGATTCCCGGCCTGACGCATTTTGGCATTTTGCAGGAAATCTCAGACTCTAGTACGGGTAAAGATTATCTACTCAGCGAAAAGCCTCGCTTACCAAGCAGCTCTTTGAACCGTTTTCGCCACAAACGCAATGCTCCGCATACACCTTTAAGCTTGTACTTTGATGCGCAAAGCCGTCGTAAAGAGCCAAGATATCAGTTCCGCTCACCTCTGATTGTTTCCGTGCCGGGGCAACAAGCATCCGGCGTAACACTCGATATATCGAGGCAAGGCCTCTATTTAGCGCTGACCTCGCCACTGGATGTTAAAGCCGATGATATGTGTGAAGTGAACTTCAGCGAACTGCAACTTTACGATAAGTCTTTACCTCTTAATGCTGTTCCATACCGAGTCATCCGAATTAGCCCTGGGGGCAAACGGGTACAGATGGTGATGGAGAACAACAATAAGAACCGTAAAACCATGGCCTTTTTTGGCCGACTCATTGAGCACAACCAAGCTAAGTTAGTCGCGAAGCCAGAAATGCTACCAAGCCAAGAGATGCTCGAAGGGCTGCACAATATCTTACTGGATAAGATAGTCAGCACACCGCTGTTTATTGAGAAGAAAGGCGGTAGCCTAAAACCCAAAGTCATTGGTGTTAAATACCCTCTTCTTCCGCATTTAGCTATCTTTGCCAAGCTTGGCCAGAACCACAAGTTTTCATTAGATCCAGTCTACAAAGGAAGAACTTCAACTCTGCTGGCTGAGCCGATGAAGCGAATTGAAGGCGTTAAACCGCAGTTTCATGAGTTATATGTCTCTACTCTGAAATTCGGCACGCGAATTCAATCACTCGAAACCAAACTTGCCTGTGACTTTGAATCGACCCAAGAGCGAATTCAGTTCATCAAGAAGACTCTAACCATGGGTGAATTCTACGCACTGCGTATTTGCGGCGCACCCGTATTTGACCCATTAACCGAGCTACTAAGAAAAGACATTGAAGAGCTAAGCCATATCAGCTTGCATCAGGCGAGAACGTTAGAAAAAGAGATTTGTAATATCGTCGGCTACGGTGAAATCATCGACATTACTGAAGAGGTACTCATTCGACTCGAGTTAACCCAATAAGCCATCGTCATAAATAGTCGAGAAATAGAAAAGCGAGCTAAATAGCTCGCTTTCTCTTTAATACCTTAAGGTAGAGGCTTAAAGCTGACCTTCTGCAGCTTAACCAAATAGCCTGATAGGATACACATGACCCCTCCTAGCCTCGAATAACGCACCGCAGTTTGCGCTTGTTGTTCGACTTTTGGTTTTGCGTGATAAGCAATGCCTAAACCAGCGGCATTCATCATCACCAAATCATTGGCACCATCGCCTACGGCAACTGTATTGTGCGCTTCAATTTGATATTGCTCTGCGAGTTGCAACAAAATCTCAGCTTTCGTTTCAGCTGAAACAACATCACCCAGAACTTTACCCGTTAGCTTGCCATCGATAATCTCGAGCTGGTTGGATTGAGCAAAATCTAGGTTCAGCATATCCTTTAAATGGTCGGAGAAATAGGTAAAGCCGCCAGAGGCAATCGCCGTCTTCCAACCAAATTTTTGCAGTGTTGCAATCAGCTGAGGCAGATCTGGCATCAAGGGCAATTGGCTGCGCACTTCACTCAAAATAGACTCATCCGCCCCTTCTAACTTGCCGACTCGTTGACGAAGGCTTTGCTCAAAATCTAACTCACCTTGCATAGCACGCTCAGTCACTTCAGACACTTCCTCACCCACACCGGCTAGCTTGGCAATCTCATCGATACACTCAATCTGGATAGCAGTAGAGTCCATATCAAAAACAATCAGACCAGGCTTAGTTACATCAGGGACATCTTGCAGACGAGCGTAATCTAGCTCCAACGCTTGCAGAATCTCTTCATGTTGCGGAGTCAGCTCTCCTGCCATTAAAGCTACTTCATAGCCGCCTACTTTCCAGGTATCTAAAATTGGTGTGAACTCGCCAACAAAAAAATCGATATCATCAAAATGACGTGGGCTTAGGTAATCACCAAATACAATCCATTGAGCCTTACTGCGATGCAAGTTGGTCGAGAGACGAGTTTCAGGTAAGCGGTTAAGTAGCGTGGTATGACGTTGAATTGAAAGTGTATTAAACATATCCATGTCTAGAATTCCTTTGATTATTGCTATCACGTTACCCTATTGCAATTTGGTAGCGCAAGTCTCAATATGCTTACCGTAGTCTAAAATGTCTTTTTATTCTCTATTTAAGAGAAAGTACGGTAGGTAATATATGGACTCTTCACTGTTTTCATTCCGCATGGCGATGCGAATCCTGGCGATCTTACTACTCATCGCTGGCGGCGCCATCATTGCGGTCAACAGCGTTAAGATCACCAAAGGTAATGAGCAAATCCAAGCTAATCAGTTAGAAGTGCTGAGTAAGATGCTGATCTCTCAAGCCTCGCTTTCCGCTGGTGATATGATTGCAAACCAAGATCAAGAGCGCTTACTCAAACTGACTAACCAACTTTCCACCGACGAACTGGTGTTTGATGCCACCATTTATGACGCTGAAGGAATTCGTTTAGCATCGAGCGAAAAAGCAAAATCTGTACGTGAAATTCTAGGCTTAGACACCCCTCTTGAAACCGCACGTATTGGCCGTCAGCAGCTAGTTGAGCCCGTCATGCATGATAACGCTATTGTTGGCTTTATTCGCCTGACCTTTGAGACAGGGCGTTTAACTGCGTTCTCTGATCACTACTATCGTAAGAGTGATCGTTACATGTATGGCATGGTTGGCATGAGTTTTATCGCAGGGCTATTGCTGGCGTTTGTGATTCGTCGCAAGCCTAAGAGTAAAGGCGAAAACCTGCTGTTAAAAGAGATGGCGCAATAAGCTGTCACCATTAAACCGAACAGATCAAAAAAGCCCCGCACTTAATGTGCGGGGCTTTTACTATATAAAAATATCTACTTATGATGAGAACAGATTACTCTTCATCACCCAGTAGTACAGAATCTAGCGCGATAAGCATCATTTCATTGAAGGTGGTCGCGCGCTCATCTGATGTGGTTTGTTCACCTGTTTTGATGTGGTCAGACACAGTACAGATACTCAGAGCTTTTGCACCGTATTCAGCAGCCACGCCATAGATACCCGCAGCTTCCATCTCAACACCAACGATGCCGTATTTGTCCATTACATCGAACATTTCAGGATCTGGCGTGTAGAACAATTCAGCAGAGAATAAGTTACCTACTTTCACATCAATACCGCGTGCTTTTGCTGCTTGTTCTGCTGCGCGAACCATTTTGTAGTCAGCAATCGCTGCAAAGTCATGGCCTTTAAAGCGAATGCGGTTTACTTTTGAATCCGTACACGCGCCCATGCCAATCACAACATCACGAACTTTAATGTCTTCGCTTACTGCGCCACAGCTACCCACACGGATAACTTTCTTAACACCAAAATCTTTAATAAGTTCAGTTACGTAGATAGAGCACGATGGGATACCCATACCGTGACCCATCACTGAAATCTTACGACCTTTGTAAGTACCTGTGTAACCGAACATATTACGAACATCACACACTTGAACCACGTCATCTAGAAATGTTTCTGCAATGTATTTTGCGCGTAGCGGGTCACCCGGCATTAGAACTACATCAGCGAAATCGCCCATTTCAGCATTAATATGTGGAGTTGCCATACCATTTTCCTTTCTAAAAGTTAGGCCGAAAAAAGGCGTCTTATAAGACGCCTAATTAGAGTATTAATTTACAGGAAGCTTTCGCCGTATTCCATCGCTGATGTATCAAAATAACCTGCTAGCGATTGACCGATATCGGCAAACGTATCACGACGACCTAACGAACCTGCTGGTACTTTGTGACCGTAAACAAGCACAGGAATATGCTCACGAGTATGGTCTGTACCTTGCCATGTTGGGTCACAGCCGTGGTCAGCAGTTAGAATCAACACATCGTCTTCTTCCATTAGCTCAAGTACTTCATTGATACGGCCATCAAAATACTCAAGTGCGGCAGCATAACCTGCTACATCACGGCGGTGGCCGTAAGCTGAGTCGAAGTCTACAAAGTTAGTGAATACGATGGTGTTGTCGCCTGCTACTTTGATTTGCTCAAGCGTCGCTTCAAACAGCGCAGGAATACCTGTCGCTTTCACTTTTTTGCTGATACCACAACCTGCGTAGATGTCAGAGATCTTACCGATCGAAACCACTTCACCCTGCTTTTCATCAACCAGTTTTTGCAACACAGTTGCCGCTGGCGGCTCAACAGAAAGGTCACGACGGTTGCCGGTACGTTCAAACTGACCTTTACCTGCACCAACAAATGGACGCGCGATAACACGGCCAATGTTGTAATCTTCAAGCTCTTCACGTGCGATTTGGCATAGCTCTAGTAGACGCTCTAAACCAAATGTCTCTTCGTGGCAGGCAATCTGGAATACTGAGTCTGCTGACGTGTAGAAAATTGGCAAGCCAGTTTTCATATGTTCTTCACCTAGATTATCTAGGATCTCAGTACCTGATGAGTGGCAGTTGCCAAGGAAACCATCAAGACCAGCGCGCTCTAGGATGCGATCGGTCAGCTCTTTCGGGAAGCTGTTTTCTTTATCAGTAAAGTAGCCCCAATCAAACAGAACTGGCACACCAGCGATTTCCCAGTGACCAGACGGAGTATCTTTACCTGAAGATAGCTCAGCCGCGTGGCCATAAGCGCCAATCACTTCAGAATCCGGGTTTAGACCTAATGCGAACTGACCGGTAGACTCTTTGTGCGCCATAGCCAAACCCAGCTTAGTTAGGTTTGGTAGCTTTAATGCACCACTACGTTGATCGTTATCAGCAAGGCCTTGATCACACTGCTCGGCAATATGGCCTAGGGTATCTGAACCTACATCACCAAACTTATCTGCATCCGCTGTTGCGCCAATACCAAATGAGTCTAGTACTAAAATAAATGCTCTTTTCATTGCTTCTTCCTTAGGCCCACTCTAGTACTGTTGTTATGGGTGAGTAGGCCTTTAATGTAATGCGTTATACGTCTTCAGCGCGAATCTGGCGGTATACGTTTGGCGTTGGCGTGTATTCACCACCGATAACAATCGCCGCTTTCAGTGCTTTCGCCGCTTCTTGCCATTGCTCTTCGCTGCGTGCGTGAATCATCGCTAGAGGCTTGTTTGCGTCCGCAGTTTCACCAAGGCGAATAAACTGATCAAAACCTACCGCATAATCGATGCTGTCGGTTGCTACGCGGCGACCGCCACCCATAGATACGACTGCCATACCAATTGCGCGAGTATCCATTGCAGAAACCACACCTTCTTGCTCAGCGTACACTGGCTTAATAATGTCTGCTTTTTCTAGGTAGTTATCGTAGTTTTCCATGAAGTCAGCTGGGCCACCAAGACCTGCAACCATCTTACCGAAGCACTCTGCTGCTTTACCGTTGTCTAGCACTTCCATTAGCTTCGCGTTCGCTTCTTCAGTGTCTTGCGCTAGCTTAGCGAGTACAAGCATTTCAGCACACGACGCTAACGTCACTTCCAGTAGACGTGGATTGCGGTATTCACCAGTAAGGAACTGAACCGCTTCTCGTACTTCAACTGCGTTACCCGCTGATGACGCCAATACTTGGTTCATATCAGTAAGGATGGCTGTCGTCTTAGTGCCAGCACCATTCGCTACTGCTACGATAGATTTTGCTAGCTCTTCTGATGCTTCGTAAGTTGGCATAAATGCGCCGGAACCTACTTTCACATCCATCACTAGAGATTCAAGACCCGCTGCGAGTTTCTTCGAAAGAATAGACGCAGTGATCAAAGAGATGTTGTCGACTGTCGCGGTGATATCACGGGTCGCGTATACACGCTTATCTGCCGGCGCTAAGTCGCCAGTTTGACCGATAATCGCAACACCTGCGTCTTTCGTTACTTGGCCAAACACTTCGTTAGTAGGGGTAATGTTGTAACCTGGAATCGCTTCTAGTTTGTCTAGCGTGCCACCAGTATGGCCAAGACCACGGCCAGAAATCATTGGTACGAAGCCACCACATGCTGCCACCATAGGGCCAAGCATTAGTGAGGTAACGTCGCCCACACCGCCTGTTGAGTGTTTGTCGACAATAGGGCCACCGAAGTTCATGTGGCTCCAATCGATAACCATGCCAGAGTCACGCATTGCACATGTTAGTGCAATACGCTCAGGCATCGTCATTTCATTGAAAAAGATAGTCATTGCGAAGGCGGCAATTTGGCCTTCAGAAACAGTGTTGTTTGCAACACCTTGGATGAAAAAGTTGATTTCTTCTGCGCTCAGCACTTCGCCGTCGCGTTTTTTACGAATGATTTCTTGAGGTAAGTACATTAGATCCTCCCATGCTAAAGCTAGCAATGGTTGTAAGGTAAAGAGGTAATGTGGAGCAGCGAATAACTGCTCCACCAAACAGACTTTGTTGTTAGTTTTACTCTAAATATTTGGCGTAGCGGCTAGGCCACAAGCCAAATATAACGAGTAATTAGTAAGCTGTTGGATCAGCTGTTTCGTCTGTCACTTCTAATGTATTAAGAAGGTTCGTCAGCAGGCTTGATGCACCGAAGCGGTAGTGACGAGCATCAACCCAGTTGTCACCTAAGATTTCATCAGCCATTGCTAGGTATGCTGCTGCGTCTTCTGCAGTGCGCACGCCACCAGCTGGTTTGAAACCTACAGTTTCTGCTACGCCCATATCACGAATCACTTCTAGCATCATTCGCGCGTATTCTGGCGTCGCGTTTACTGGCACTTTACCAGTTGAAGTTTTAATGAAGTCCGCACCTGCTTCAATACAGATTTGAGATGCTTTCTTGATTAGCGCTTCTTCTTTTAGTTCACCTGTTTCGATGATCACTTTCAGTAGGATATCGCCACACGCTTCTTTACACTGCTTCACTAGCTCGAAGCCAACTTTCTCATCACCTGCCATTAGAGCGCGGTATGGGAAAACTACGTCTACTTCGTCTGCGCCGTACGCGACTGCAGCTTTAGTTTCAGCAACAGCGATCTCGATGTCGTCGTTACCGTGTGGGAAGTTTGTTACTGTCGCGATACGAACTTCAGGTGTACCTTGCTCACGAAGTGTCTTCTTAGCAATAGGAATAAAGCGAGGGTAAATACAGATTGCAGCTGTGTTGCCTACTGCTGATTTCGCGTCATGACATAGTGAGATCACTTTTGCATCCGTGTCGTCGTCATTTAGCGTTGTAAGATCCATTAGTTTTAGTGCACGTAGCGCTGCTGCTTTTAAATCGCTCATTTCTATCTCCGATCAATATTCAAAAATGTGGCTGCCACTCTTCCCAATAGTATAGGTTGAGAATCCAGCTATTAATGAACGGACTTGGTTCCTTGAAGACTCGGTGGCAAACAGCGAATTTGCCCCCAATTGCTATCCTTGTCACCGCACAGTACCAGTTTGGCCTATGGCACAACAATCTATGATTGCGGTGTCTTTAATATCATATCCCAAGCGAAAAGGCTTGTGGGATGTGCTCTTAGCGGCAAATCATTTGCTCACTAGGAGTGAAGTATTCATTAAGTGATTAAGAACTCGCCTCAATCACAATCCTATGATTACTACATTATAGAGATTCACCGCAAAACTGTAGTGCCACGTAAAGCGCAAACGGTTTGTATCTCAAAAAACTTTGGGTGGCTTTTATTCAATGGTCACGGATATCCAATCACATCAAATTCATTTTTGCCCGCCCAAAACGAAAAATGCCCCGCAGCAATTTCTTGCTACAGGGCATAAGGTAATACGGCGTCTATAAATTAAATACCAGCTTTAATTTAGAATGCTGCAAGGCTTAGGCAGAAACCAGCAATTGTCGCAGCCATTAGGTTAGACAATGTACCAGCAAGTACTGCTTTAATACCCATGCGAGCAATGTCGCTGCGGCGGTTTGGAGCAAGGCTACCTAGACCACCTAGTAGAATCGCGATAGAAGAAAGGTTTGCGAAACCACATAGAGCGAACGAAATGATTGCTGTTGTCTTGTCAGACATTACTTTGCCTGTTTCAGCAACGACTTGAGCTGTTTCACCTAGGTAAGGTGTGAAGTTCAAGTATGCAACGAATTCATTGATTACTAGTTTCTGACCGATGAATGAACCCGCAACGATTGCTTCGTCCCATGGAACACCGATTAGGAATGCTAGTGGAGAGAACGCGTAACCTAGGATTAGCTCTAGTGTTAGTTCAGGCATACCGAACCAACCACCGATGCCACCTAGCATACCGTTGATAAGAGCGATTAGACCTACGAATGCGATTAGCATTGCACCAACGTTTAGTGCTAGTTGTAGACCAGATGCTGCGCCGCCTGCTGCTGCGTCGATAACGTTAGCAGGTTTGTCGTCGCCACCGTCCATCGCTTCGCTGAAATCTTCGTGAGGCTGATCTGTCTCTGGGTGAAGAATTTTAGCGAATAGTAGACCACCCGGAGCTGCCATGAATGATGCTGCTACAAGGTACTCTAGAGGTACACCCATAGATGCGTAACCTGCTAGTACACCACCAGCTACAGACGCAAGACCACCACACATTACTGCGAATAGTTCAGACTGAGTCATTTTAGGAACAAACGGACGAACAACTAGAGGCGCTTCTGTTTGGCCTACGAAAATGTTCGCAGCTGCAGACATTGATTCCGCACGAGAAGTACCTAGTGCTTTTTGTAGCGCGCCACCAAGGATCTTGATAACCCACTGCATTACACCAATGTAGTAAAGTACAGAGATAAGTGCAGAGAAGAAGATCAGTGTAGGAAGAACGCGGAAAGCGAAGATGAAACCACCGCCACCGAACACTTCGAACATCTTGTCAGAAACAAGACCACCGAATAGGAAAGATGAACCATCGTTACCGTAGTTGATAACGTTAGATACACCTTGTGAGAAACCGTTCAATAGATCACGGCCCCAAGGTACGTAAAGTACAAATGCACCTAATACGAATTGGATAGCGAATGCGCCACCCACAGTTCTAAAGTTGATAGCTTTGCGGTTGTTGGAAAATGCAAATGCAATAGCAAGAAGCACTACCATACCGACTAGGCTCATAAACAGGCTCATAGTTTATGACTTCCTTATAAGTTATTTGTTGGCGTGTTACAAAATGGAGCTCAAAAAGCGGGGGCAATTATACTCATCCCACCTATGTTAAAGTAATGCGCCCCTCACACTTTCTTATAAGATTCAGTTACCATTCACCCATTAATGTGATGACTATCACTAATTTTAATCACCGTAATCATAATCGATACAACATACTTCGATTTCATTCACAAATATTCAGCGCCAAATTGCCATTTCGCCAAACGATCTCCGCAATCGTTTGCGCATCATTATTCTGCAATTGCGCCAAAATATCCAAAATCAAAGGCAAACGTTTAGGGTGGTTAATTTGGCCTTGATATCCCATTAAAGGCATATCTGGAGCATCAGTTTCGAGAACTAAACTGTCTAAAGGAAGCTTGGCTACCGCTTGGCGAGTTTTATTGGCTCTTGGGTAAGTAATCACCCCACCTACACCTATATAAAAGCCCAAATCAACAAACTGTTTCGCCTGCTGATAACTGCCAGAAAATCCATGTAAGATTCCCCCAGTGTGATGCCCTTGCTGCTTTAACAACTGTAACAAACGATTGTGCGTTTTACGTGTATGCAGCACTAGAGGTAAACGATGCTGGTTGGCGAGCTTTATCTGCTCTATAAACAGCTTTTCTTGTAATGCCGTTCCGATATCAACCATTCCATCTAAGCCGCACTCCCCCACAGCCACACAGCCAAAAGGCTTAGCCGCAAGTAAAGCATCGAGCTGCTCTAACTGAGATTGTGCCTGTGCGTCTAAAAAATAGGGGTGGAAACCTAAAGCGATGTAGATCTGTGGGTTATCAAGCGCTAGCTGTTGCAGTTGCGACCAATTACTTGAGCCAATCGCGGGAATAAGGAAACGTTCAACCCCGGCTTGATTGGCCTCAGCCAGTTGGTTAGAGAAATCATCACGAAAGGGGCTGAAGTCGAAATGGCAATGAGTATCGAAAAGACGCATTAGCACCAACTTAGCTAATGCGTATTGGAGTTGGAGTCGTAGCTTGGGTCTTTACGGTAAGGCACGCAGCTGCGCTTTTGCTCCGGCGTCAGTCCCATCGAACGACACCAAGCATCATACTTTGCAACCCAACGCTTTACTGCCTGCCACATACCTTAACCTCTACTGTTCTTCGCGCTTAAATACCAGCTCTGTCGGTGACGACTCTTCTTCTACAAAGTAATAACCCGCCACATCAAACTTGGTCAGATCCGCCACGCTTTCAATGCGATTCTCAATAATATAGCGTGCCATCATGCCACGCGCTTTCTTGGCGTAGAAGCTGATGACCTTATACGTGCCATTCTTACAATCTTTGAAGATCGGCGTAATTACTTGCGCATCAAGGTTCTTTGGCTTCACCGCTTTAAAGTATTCGTTTGAAGCTAAGTTGATTAATACATTATCACCTTGCTCAATGATCGCTTGATTTAGCTTATCAGTGATGACATTACCCCAGAACTGGTAAAGGTTAGTACCTTTGTCATTGGCAAGCTTAGTGCCCATCTCCAATCGATACGGCTGCATTAGGTCTAATGGCTTTAGCAAGCCATATAAGCCTGACAACATACGTAAGTGCTGCTGAGCATAGGCAAAATCATCATCCGATAACGTAGCGGCATCTAAGCCGGTATACACATCGCCTTTAAAAGCCAAGATGGCTTGGCGCGCGTTATCGGGAGTAAACGTTTCGCTCCACTCTTGAAAGCGGCCCACATTCAGATCAGCGATTTTATCACTCACCTTCATTAGGCTTGCGACATCGGCAGGAGTGAGTTTGCGGCACACTTCAATCAGCTGTTTAGAGTATTCAACTAACTCCGGCTGAGTGAACTTTTCTGTCGCAAGGGGCGATTCATAATCGAGCGTCTTGGCTGGTGATACGACAATTAACATGACTTTACTCTATAGGTTTTCTGTTTTTATTCAGTTTAGGGTACAAAAAAAGCCATGCATTGTCTGCATGGCTTTTCGAATCGTATTAATAGCTGTCAGCGATTAGCTATTTTTTGTTTTGGTCCCAGATACCCTCTTCAAGCTGAGACTTAAGCTCTGGGTAATCATTTGAATCAAACGTAGGGACTTTGCCTGCATCTAACTGCTGGTTGTAATCTTTCGCTAGCTTAATCACGATGCCAGATAGCAATAGAATCGCAATCAAGTTCACAATCGCCATTAGACCCATAGATACGTCTGCTAGTGCCCAAACAACCGGTAGAGAAGCAACCGCACCAAACACAACCATACCTAGTACGAATATACGGAATAGGCCAAGACCTGCTTTATGGTTATGCTCTAGGAAAATCAGGTTTGTTTCTGCGTAAGAGTAGTTTGCAATGATTGAGGTAAAGGCGAAGAAGAAAATCGCTACCGCAACAAAGATACCACCCCAGCCACCAACTTGTGAGCTTAGTGCTGCTTGAGTCAGTTCAATACCCGTTACTTCACCGTGTGGTACATATTCACCAGACATTAGGATGATAGCAACCGTCGCCGAACAGATAACGATAGTATCCATAAATACGCCTAGCATCTGCACGTAACCTTGTGATGCTGGGTGTGGTGGATACGGTGTCGCTGATGCTGCTGCGTTTGGCGCAGAACCCATACCTGCCTCGTTCGAGAACAGACCTCGTTTAATACCGTTAATCATCGCTTGCGCAATAGCGTAACCTAGACCACCTGATGCTGCTTCTTGCAGACCAAATGCACTCTTAACGATCAGCGAGATAACCGCTGGTAGTTTCTCAATGTTTGCAAACATAACAAACAGAGCAAGCGCAAGGTAAGCCAGTGCCATTAGCGGAACGATAAGCTCAGCAACTTTAGCAATACGTTTGATACCACCGAAGATAACAACCGCTGCAAGCATCATCACGCCACAGCCAATCATCAATGACTCTTTGATGATAACAATGTTACCTGAATCCGTGCTGTCCATTAGTGACCTTAAGAACGCAGGAACGGCAATGTGAATTTGTGTTTTTGGTAGCTCGAATGCTGAAATAACCGCATTAGCGATAGAGTTCGCTTGTACCGCGTTGAAGACAAGACCGAAAGCAATGATTAGGAATACTGAGAACAGTACACCCATCCAGCGCATACCTAGGCCTTTTTCCATGTAGTATGCTGGACCACCACGGTAGTTACCGTCATCGTCTTTGGTTTTGTATAACTGCGCTAGCGTACTTTCTGCGAACGACGTCGCCATACCTAGCATGGCGATTAACCACATCCAGAAAATAGCACCAGGGCCACCAGCGGTCAGTGCAACGGCAACACCGGCCATGTTACCCGTACCGACACGAGCTGCAAGACTAGTACAAAGCGCTTGGAAAGAAGAGATACCAGCAGTGTCAGCTTTACGACTGTTCTTCAATACTGAGAACATGTGGCCAAAGTGGCGGAACTGAATAAAACCAAGTCGGATTGTAAAGTACACGCCCACACCGACCAAAAGATAAACAAGAACAGAACCCCATAGTAATCCGTTCATTAAATTGATTAAGTCTGTCATAACATCCTCGTAGTGAGTTTCACCAATCACTGCATCCATGCCATCCATCTAGCTGCTCGACTAAGTGTCAAGATTGCTTAGTGTTTAGGTTTTATTTTTCGCAGCTCAGATATGTAAATTTCGCTTCATGCTTCCATTTTACGTATCAGCGTTTTTTTGACGGGCGGATAATGCAGTGAAGAATAGCAAAAATCAATATGCATTCAATTGCTATTGATTGTTATTTTTCACTATAAAATCACTATCGATTAACACAAACCATCACACATCAAACACAAATAAAGCACATTAACATCAAATATTAACAACAAGCGCGATCTTGGTTCAAATTAAAAAACAACATCCCATAAAATCTGGGCGATTCCTTATGCCTACTGGTTTTACCACCAAAACCGGTCACTCATTTATGCGCATTATTGATGCGATTATCCAGCCTATCCCTGAGGCAAAGGATACACACCATTGTTTATGCAATTTGGAACAGCCAATTAACATCAAAAATAGTCAAAATTAATCGATTAAGTGATGACAAGCGCTCATTTTTTATACAACACATCATTCATAAACAGTGTTGTTATGCACAAAACACAATGAAAAATTCATCAAATCGCAACAAATGAGAAATCAATCATAGATAGCCTTGCGGCTCAATGGTATTTAATCTTCAAACAACAAAGTAAACGAGGTTGCTTATGGAAGGCTTAAACTTTGAAGAGTTCTTGGATATGGACTTACCGCGCGGACGCGCATCTCGCTCCAAGCCTGTAAAACGTAAATGGCGTGAAATTGAAGCGATAAAAGATCGTCGCCGACTCGAAAAAGAGCTAAGAGACATGGACATCGGCTTAGACAACTTTGATGATTTAGATTTCTAAAAAAAGAGGCTTAATGCCTCTTTTTTATTTTCTATCATTCCGTTCTGAGCTACACGCACTCTAGCTCGGTTTGGCGAACTCGCTCGGCCAATTGAGAGTACCGCTCAGCGATCGTTTCTCCAAATACTGGGTCATCTTCGTTCGTCCCAGTATAGAGCTGCTCAACCGCTTGCCAATCTTGAACCGAAAAGCGCTGATGGATCATCGGTAAAATGCTCTTCTCTTCCAAATCCAAATGTTGACGCTGAGAGCTCATAAACTGCTCTAGCTGCTCAAGAAACATATGGTGTGGTACAACCGCATCCTGCAAGATCATATCCACGATATTCAGAAAAGCATGAGTTTTGCACTCCAGTAATTTGTGCTCAAACTCAAGGTTCTCCATCTCTTGCTTATTACCGTAATGCTCTAGGTAATAGTGATAAAGAATATCCTCTTTCGGATGATGCTCTTTCTCTGCATGCTCAGACAGGTAATCAACTATCTCTTTGATTAAGCTATAGTTAACGGACTTTTCTTGCTTAAGCAACTCGACTTTATTTGCCAATATAGATAGCAGACGAACAATATAACCATGTTCACGCTTGATTTGTTCAAGCATCATAGCGTCTCTCCTTAAACACACAATCTTTGTAAGAGTATAACAATTCAGAAATCTAGGTTTGAATAGTGTTCAAAAAAAACTGCAAAGATATTTATATCAATGCCATTAAGTCGACTTTCAACAAAAAGAGGCACTCTATGTGCCTCTTCTATATAGCGAATGCGTTAGCTTTGCATCAATAGCTAAACCAAAAACGGCAATCGCCAATCAATAGCGGTGAGATCTTGCTCAGCTAAGATTTGATTGGTTTTCGAGAAGTGTTGGCAACCGAAAAAACCTCTGCGTGCTGACAGTGGCGAAGGGTGTGGCGCCTCTAAGACATAGTGTTTTTCACGATCAATGAACTGGCCTTTCTTCTGTGCATGCGCGCCCCAAAGCAAAAACACCACACCAGAGCGATGCTGATTAATCTCAGCTATCACTTTGTCAGTAAGCTTCTCCCAACCGGTTGTTTTCGCATGAGAATGGGCTTGGCCTTGCTCCACAGTTAATACTGTATTTAATAGCAAGACACCCTGCTCAGCCCAAGATTGCAGGTAGCCATGCGATGGGATATCAAAACCCTCGATATCTTGAGCGAGCTCTTTATACATATTAACTAGAGAAGGTGGCGTTTTTACTCCCGGTAAAACAGAGAAACACAGACCATGAGCTTGATTCGGACCGTGATAAGGGTCTTGACCTAAAATCACCACTTTTACTTGCTCAAATTCAGTCGCCGCAAAAGCACTGAATACATCTTGCTCCGGTGGGTAAACCACTTTTCCTAGCTCTCGCTGCTGCGCAACATAGGCGAGAGTTTGCTGCATATACTCTTGCTGTTTCTCGTGATCGATAATGGTCTGCCAACTCAAAGATTCGGCCATGAGTAGTTCCTCTATATTAAGGGCAATATTCCGCTGTCGCACATTGTCGCAAAAACTGCCCTCTATATATAGAGAGAAGGTTAGTTGTCTAGTGACTGAAGATGAGCACTTCGAATGAACTCAATTTCTTGCGGCCATAACTCTGGCTCAATTGTCTCTAATATAAGAGGGATGCCATCGAAACGTGCATCTTGAGCGATATATTCAAAACAGCTCCAACCAATCTCACCTTTACCTAGAGCGTGGTGGCGATCTACTTTGCCGCCAAGTTCGATTTTAGAATCATTGATGTGCATCGCTTTGAGATACTCCATCCCGACTACGCGATCAAATTCAGCAAATGTGGCCTCACACGCTTCGAATGTGCGCAAATCGTACCCTGCAACAAACGTATGGCAGGTATCAATACAAACACCAACACGCGATTTGTCCTCTACTTGCTCAATGATCTCTGCAATGTGCTCAAAACGCCAACCAAGGTTGGTCCCTTGCCCTGCCGTATTCTCAATCACAGCAATCACATTAGGTACCGCTTGATGCGCTAAGTTAATCGACTCAGCAATTTTCGCTAAACATTCTTGCTCGCTGATCTTTTTAAGGTGGCTACCGGGATGAAAGTTAAGCAATGTTAAGCCTAATTGATTACAACGCTCCATCTCATCAATGAAGGCTGCGCGCGATTTTTCCAGCTTCTCTTGCTCAGGCGCACCTAAGTTAATTAAGTAAGAATCGTGCGGCAGAATGTGTTCAGCGCTAAAGCCAAGCATTTTACAGTTAGCTTTAAATGCACTAATGGTTTTTGCTTCTAATGGCTTTGCTACCCATTGGCGCTGATTCTTAGTGAACAGTGCAAACGCATTTGCACCAATATCTCTCGCTCTCATCGGCGCTTGATCGACACCACCAGCGGCTGAAACATGGGCACCAATATACTTATTTCCGACATTTTTTTTCATTGTTCTTTAATCACTTTGTTCTTTCAGTCTTGCTACCATATTACAAGCATTTAGCTCTTTATGATGGCTATAAATTCGACATCTTGTAGTAAAATTACAACAAAACAGGTCATTTAACTATTTTTTATATATTAAAATATATTGTAATCATCATGTTTTAAAAGGTTTTATTGATTTAACTCAACAAAATCACCATCATAAAAATGAGGTTTTTGGTTGTTTTTTGACTTAAATCAATATTATAATCATGGATATTAGCTATATAATACTCAGCTCAACAAAATATTGAAAATTAACACCAATAACACCACAGAAAATGTGGCTTAGGAGATAGTGATGATCCAAGGTATTCAGATTACTAAAGCAGCTAACGACGATCTACTTAACTCAATCTGGCTTCTAGACAGCGAGAAGAACGAAGCACGTTGTGTTGCGGCAACTTCTGGCTATGAAGCAGACCAAGTTGTTGCAATCAACGAACTAGGTGAGTACGAGAGCCGTGAAGTAGCAATCGAAACTGCACCACGCATTGAAGGTGGCCAACACCTAAACGTAAACGTTCTAAAACGTGAAACTCTTGAAGACGCAGTTGCACACCCAGAGAACTACCCTCAGCTAACTATCCGTGTATCTGGTTACGCTGTACGTTTCAACTCTCTAACTCCAGAGCAACAACGCGACGTTATCGCTCGTACTTTTACAGAGTCTCTATAATTTCCTCGCCCTTAGGGCAGAAATTACTGATTTTAAAAGCAGGCCATGTGCCTGCTTTTTTCTTGCCTGCGACCTAAACGCCATCGCAAACCATCATAAAACCCTATCAAATCCCTAGCTAACATATTGTTGAAAATATAATTAGTAACAATCATTTGTTAGCCCAATGTCAGACTGAGAGTTTTATTCCACATCTCAATCAAACTGATATCTGCCTAGCGCCAAACTAAGCTAAATTCCGCCTGCTCAATCACACTTTCGGCAAACCATTTGAAAAAATGGGACGCAAAGCCACCGATCTAACGATGTATTCAACATCCATGATAGCGGAGCTGCCTCTCTTTTCCATCGAGTGACCTATACCTGCCGAGGTGTGGCATTCAATTGTCAGTCTCGTACCGGCACTGCCGGCAAATAAAAAGGAATATGTGATGAGAACTCAACCAAACAAAACGCTAATTGCCCTTGCCTTAGCAACCATCAGTGGTGGCGTAATGGCCCATGGCTACGTTTCAGAATATCAGGATGGTATCGCAGCAGGCCGCGCTGCTTTGTGTAAATTCCCGACCTCAGACACTAATGAAAAAAACAGTCACTGTGGCGCGATTCAATATGAACCACAAAGTGTCGAAGGCCCTGACGGTTTCCCTGAAACAGGCCCTGTGGATGGCAAGATTGCCAGTGCTCAAACGGCACTTGCAGCTGCACTAGATGAACAGACCTCTGATCGCTGGGTTAAAAGACCGATACAATCTGGCAGCCAAACGTTCGAGTGGACATTTACCGCTAACCACGTAACCAAAGATTGGAAATACTACATCACTAAAGCAGATTGGAATCCAAATGCTTTACTGACCCGCGACTCATTTGATCTCAACCCATTCTGCGTAATTGATGGCAACATGGTTCAACCGCCAAAACAGGTTAGTCACCAGTGTCAGGTGCCAGAACGTGAAGGTTACCAAGTGATCCTTGCCGTTTGGGATGTGGGTGATACTGCCGCTTCTTTCTATAACGTGATTGATGTTCAGTTTGATGGCCAAGGCCCTGTATTACCAGATTGGAACCAAGTCGGTCAGATTTCACCGAGCATGGGTTTGAACATTGGTGACACTGTTTATACTCGCGTATTTGATCAATCGGGTGAAAACCTTAATTATCGCACCGAGCTAACCATTGATTCGACTCAGCTAACCCAAGCTAAAAACTGGTCGCACGCTCTAGCGAGCAAAATCAATCAGCAGCAAACACTGGTGCAAGCGGGTCAATACAGCGATGGCAAGTTCACCCCTGTTTACGGCAATAACCCCTTACATGTAAAAGCCAATAGCGGCTTAAAGAGCATTGAAATTGGTTACGATATTGATATTCCTGCCCCAGATTATTCGTTAACCATCGATGGTCTAGAAGCAGAGTACGTTATTGACCAGCAACCGACTGAACTGGCGTTAACATTGACCGTAGTTGGCGATCAGCAAGCAGAATTGACCGTGTATAACCATGGCCGTGAGCCGCTTGCAAGTTGGTCTGGAGAGCTTGTCGATGGCCAATACCTACCGTTGAGCTTGACGCTAAGTAAATCAGAGCAAGGCCACCACATTCTGGTTAGTCGAATCAAAGACAAATCAGGTAATTTGATTGATCAGCAGAATTACGATTTCCACTTGATTAAGCAGCAAACCCCACCACCAGCGGATGACTACGACTTTGTATTCCCTGCTAGCTTAGATAACTACAGCGAAGGTACTAAGGTACTTGCCGCCGATGGCTCAGTGTACCAATGTAAGGCGTTCCCTTACTCTGGTTACTGCGTGCAATGGAGTGACAGTGCGAATCAATTTGAACCCGGCGTAGGCTCTCATTGGTCAATGGCTTGGGACAAAATAAACTAACGCCAACCTTTTAGATACTAAAAAGCCCGCTCATTTGAGCGGGCTTTGTTTTTGATTGAGCGCTTAGCTTATGCTTCGTTTTGCTTCACTTTCGCGTGCAGCTCTTGCACTGAAGTAACTGATGCACATGCGTCTGCAGTGTGAGACATACACGTTGCGAACGCTGCGTTTAGCGTTGTGGTGTAGTTCACTTTCTCTGCTAGTGCGCCGCGACGTAGAACTTTCGAATCTTCAATCGCTTGGCGGCCAGCAGCCGTGTTCACAATGTAGGTGTATTCGTTGTTCTTGATGCGGTCAAGAATGTGTGGACGACCTTCGTGTACTTTGTTCACTAGACGAGGGTTAATACCCGCTTCACCTAGGATAACCGCAGTACCGTGCGTTGCATCTAGTTGGTAACCAAGCTTAGTTAGCTTAGACGCTAGGTCAACAACACGCTGCTTATCACCTTCGCGTACAGACAGTAGTGCGCGGCCACCTTCTGGGTAAACCTTGCCACAACCTAGCTCTGCTTTTGCGTAAGCTTCAGCGAATGTTGCACCAACACCCATCACCTCACCTGTTGAACGCATTTCTGGGCCTAACAGTGGGTCAACACCAGGGAACTTGTTGAACGGAAGAACCACTTCTTTCACTGAGTAGTAAGGAGGAATAATCTCTTTGGTAAAGCCTTGTGACTCTAGAGATTGACCCGCCATTACACGCGCAGCGATTTTCGCTAGTGGTGCGCCTGTCGCTTTCGATACAAATGGAACTGTACGCGCAGCACGTGGGTTAACTTCGATTAGGTAAACCTTGTTGTCTTTAACCGCAAACTGCGTGTTCATTAGACCGCGTACACCCAGTTCGAATGCTAGCTTTTCAACTTGCTCACGCATTACGTCTTGGATTTCCTGGCTTAGCGTGTAAGCAGGCAGAGAACATGCTGAGTCACCTGAGTGAACACCCGCTTGCTCGATATGCTCCATGATACCGCCAATCACTACGCGCTCACCATCGCAGATTGCATCGATATCGACTTCTACTGCGTCATCTAGGAAGCTATCTAGAAGCACTGGAGATTCGTTCGATACGCTTACTGCTTCGTTGAAGTAGCGACGTAGGTCTTGCTCGTCGTATACGATTTCCATCGCACGACCACCCAGTACGTATGATGGGCGAACAACTAGAGGGAAGCCGATTTCGCGAGATTTCTCTACCGCTTGGTCAAGTGTCGTTACTGTCGCGTTTTCTGGTTGTAGAAGACCTAGGCGGTCAACAGCAACTTGGAAACGCTCACGGTCTTCTGCACGGTCGATTGCATCAGGGCTAGTACCAATGATTGGCACGCCAGCCGCTTCAAGTGCGCGAGCCAGTTTCAGTGGCGTTTGACCACCGTACTGAACGATAACGCCTTTTGGCTTCTCAACACGTACGATTGAAAGTACGTCTTCCAGAGTTACTGGTTCAAAGTACAGACGGTCTGATGTGTCGTAGTCAGTAGAAACTGTCTCAGGGTTACAGTTAACCATGATAGTTTCAAAGCCATCTTCACGTAGTGCTAGTGATGCGTGTACACAACAGTAGTCAAACTCGATACCTTGACCGATACGGTTTGGACCACCGCCAAGAACCATGATCTTGTCTTTGTCTGTAGGCTGCGCTTCACATTCTTCATCGTAAGATGAGTACATGTAAGCCGTATCAGAAGAGAACTCAGCCGCACACGTATCAACACGCTTGTACACTGGGTGAATATCGTATTGGTCGCGTAGACGACGAATTTCGCTTTCAGACACACCTAGCAGTGTAGATAGACGCGCGTCAGAGAAGCCCTTACGCTTCATCTTGCGAAGAACATCTTGAGTAAGACCAGCGAAACCGCCTGCTTTTACTTCGTTCTCTAGGTTAACCAGTTCTTCAATTTGAACTAGGAACCAACGGTCGATTTGCGTTAGGTTAAATACACCATCAACTGACATACCTGCACGGAATGCATCTGCGATGTACCAAATACGCTCTGCGCCAGCTTCTTTAAGTTCGTGACGAATCTTAGTTAGTGCGTCAGGCGCATCTAGGTCAACCATTTCATCAAAGCCGTTCACGCCAACTTCTAGGCCGCGAAGTGCTTTTTGTAGTGATTCTTGTTGGTTACGACCAATCGCCATTACCTCACCAACAGATTTCATCTGCGTGGTTAGACGGTCGTTTGCACCAGCAAATTTCTCGAAGTTAAAGCGAGGAATCTTAGTCACTACGTAGTCGATTGTTGGTTCGAATGATGCTGGAGTTGCACCACCTGTGATGTCGTTTTGTAGCTCATCTAGAGTGAAGCCAACTGCCAGTTTCGCAGCAATCTTAGCGATTGGGAAACCTGTTGCTTTAGATGCTAGAGCAGAAGAACGAGATACACGTGGGTTCATCTCGATGATAACCATACGGCCATCTTTCGGGTTGATACCAAACTGTACGTTTGAGCCGCCCGTTTCTACGCCGATTTCACGCAGTACCGCTAGCGATGCATTACGCATCAGCTGGTATTCTTTGTCTGTTAGCGTTTGAGCTGGTGCAACTGTAATTGAGTCACCGGTGTGGATACCCATTGGGTCGAAGTTTTCAATCGCACATACGATGATACAATTGTCCGCTTTGTCGCGAACCACTTCCATCTCGTACTCTTTCCAACCGATAAGTGATTCATCGATTAGAAGTTCGTTAGTTGGCGAAAGGTCTAGACCGCGACGACAAATCTCTTCGAACTCTTCTTTGTTATAAGCGATACCACCACCAGTACCACCCATAGTGAACGATGGACGAATGATACATGGGAAGCCAACCATATCGAGAACTTTGTATGCCTCTTCCATGGTTTTTGCAGTATCTGCACGTGGACACTCAAGGCCGATAGACTTCATCGCTTTATCGAAGCGAGAACGGTCTTCTGCTTTATCGATAGCGTCTGCTGTCGCACCAATCATCTCAACGCCGAACTCTTCAAGCACGCCGTGCTTTTCAAGGTCTAGAGCACAGTTAAGCGCGGTTTGACCACCCATTGTCGGTAGTACCGCATCTGGGCGCTCTTTTTCAATAATCTTGCGCACAACTTCCCATTGGATTGGCTCGATGTAAGTTGCATCAGCCATCTCTGGGTCAGTCATGATTGTCGCTGGGTTTGAGTTCACAAGGATAACTCGGTAACCCTCTTCACGCAGTGCTTTACATGCTTGTGCACCAGAGTAGTCAAACTCACATGCCTGACCGATAACAATCGGACCAGCACCAAGAATTAGAATACTTTGAATGTCAGTACGTTTTGGCATTATCTACTACTCCGAATTAAGCGCTGTGTTGTTTAATTAGTTCGATAAAGTGGTCAAATAGCGGTGCCGCGTCGTGTGGACCTGGGCTTGCTTCTGGGTGACCTTGGAAGCTGAATGCTGGCTTATCTGTACGGTGGATACCTTGTAGAGAGCCATCAAACAGTGATACGTGAGTTGCACGTAGATTTTCTGGTAGTGTCTTCTCATCCGCAGCAAAGCCGTGGTTTTGTGAAGTAATCATCACTACGTTGCGGTCTAGGTCTTTTACAGGGTGGTTTGCACCGTGGTGACCAAACTTCATTTTCACCGTTTGCGCGCCAGATGCTAGAGCCAGAATTTGGTGACCTAGACAGATACCAAAGATTGGTAGACCTTTTTCAAGGAATACTTTGGTCGCTTCAATTGCGTAAGTACACGGTTCTGGATCACCAGGGCCGTTTGATAAGAACACGCCATCTGGGTTAAGTGCTAGCACTTCTTCTGCTGAAGTTTCAGCAGGAACAACTGTTAGGCGGCAGCCTCGGTCAACAAGCATACGCAAGATGTTGCGTTTTGCACCGAAGTCGTAGGCAACGACGTGATACGGCAATTCGCTGTCTGCTTGCGCTTCAGGAAGTCCACCCTCAAGCGTCCACGAACCTTGTTTCCATTGATACGTCTCTTTTGTTGTAACTTCTTTCGCAAGATCCATACCTTTCAAGCCAGGGAATTCTTTCGCTTTAGCCAGTGCTAACGCTTCGTCTAAGTTGTTGCCTGCAACGATACAACCGTTTTGTGCGCCTTTTTCGCGCAAAATACGAGTTAGTTTACGAGTATCGATGTCTGCAATGCCGACGATGTTTTGCGACTTGAGGTAATCAGAAAGGGATTGTTCATTACGGAAGTTAGAAGCGATAAGAGGGAGATCGCGAATCACAAGGCCTTGTGCATGAATTGAAGAAGATTCTTCGTCTTCGGAATTGGTTCCGGTATTGCCAATGTGAGGATAAGTAAGAGTAACGATTTGCTGTGAATAGGAAGGATCAGTAAGGATTTCTTGGTACCCCGTCATCGAGGTATTGAAAACGACTTCACCAACGGATGAACCATCTGCGCCAATGGAAACACCGCGGAACACTGTCCCATCTTCTAGGACTAACAGTGCTAATTTACTCAAGACAACCTCCAGAATAAAAATGCATAAATAATAATTTAATTTGCAACTTTGCCTTCCATTTCGCCATAAAAAAGCGTTTTTGGTATATTTAGACAAATTGGCGGTATTTTAATTAGGCTTGTGACATGTGTCAACAAACATTAGAAAATAAACTGAATTTATAGAGATTAAATTAAAAAAGCACATCAGAAAGGCCAAAAACACAACTTTACACAGTTCAAAAACTCCAATTGAAGATAATTTAATTAAATCCAATCAATATCGACACCAATTACATGCCATTTTTATGAACAACAAAAAGCAAACGTTCAGCAAGCGCAGAAGATTGTTATTTTTGACCACTTAAAAACAAAAACAAGCAAAACACCAAACAAACACCCATTAAAAACAACTAAAGTCACGCATAAGTGCGGGATTATTATCTAACCCATATTTGACAGATACAAAAAGCGCCAGCCTTGGCTGACGCATAAATATGTATTAAAGGTCGTTTAGTCCGAGCACATCGGTCATGGTATAAAACCCTGGGTCTTTACTGTTTAACCACACCGCAGCTTTGACGGCACCGTTAGCAAAGGTCATTCTATCGGTGGCTTTGTGAGTGATCTCAACGCGTTCGCCGATGTCAGCAAACATTGCGGTATGCTCACCTACGATATCGCCCGCTCGAATCGTCGCGAAGCCGATCTCATCTTTAGTGCGCTCGCCAGTAATACCCTCACGAGCGTATACCGCCACGTCGTTAAGCTCATTACCCATCGCGCCAGCAATCGCTTCACCCATACCAATCGCCGTACCTGATGGTGCATCCACTTTATGACGATGGTGCGCTTCTACAATTTCGATATCACAGTAGTCACCCATCACTTTGGCGGCTTTTTCTAGCAGTTTGAACACTAGGTTAACGCCAACAGAATAGTTTGGCGCCATCACAACAGGAACTTGCTGAGCAATCTCATCGATTTGTGCGCGTTCTTGATCAGTAAATCCGGTAGTCCCTATCACAATGCTTTTACCGTGAGCTTTACACAGTTCAAGATTAGCTAAGGTACTTGCAGGGGCAGTAAAGTCGATAATGACATCAAAGTTGTCAATTTCTTTGGCTAAGTCGTCACTTAAGAACACATCAAACTTGCCTTCGCCGCACAGTTCACCAACATCGACACCGATCAATGAAGATTCTGGTCGTTCAGATCCTGCGCCAACTTGTGAATCAGAATTTAGGTAGGTCGCTTTGACTAGGTTTCGGCCCATTCGGCCTGCCGCTCCTGCGATTGCAATTCTTACCATTGCGCGATTTCTCCGTTATTTACTGTCATAAGTGAATGATCTTCACTCAGTCAAAAAGATCTTATGCCTCTAAGTTACCAATAAACCGTTGTTGAGGCTAGCATTTTGAGACATAGATCAACATTATTTACGCAAACTGCTGGATCACACGCTCTAGAATTGGCACGTTCGCTTCTGGGAATTGATAACCCGAAAGCTGTTCGATCTTTACCCACTCTCCTTGCTGGCCTTCACGCCCATAGGGCTTACCATCAAATGCGGTTACCGAGATAAAATCGAATTTGAGCGATTTATCCGGGTAATCATATTCGAGATGTTCAAACAGTGATTGTTCCGTCACCGTAATACCAATTTCTTCATTGAGTTCACGAATCATCGCCTGCTCAATACTCTCACCTGCTTCTACTTTACCGCCAGGAAACTCCCAAAAGCCGCCTTTGTGCTTATCATCCGGACGCTTGGTAATAAAAATCTCAGACTTATCTTGGTTAAAGATAATCGCAGCTACGATATGAATACGTTTCATCACTCTCTTTCCCTATCGCTTTTATATAGTTAAAAAAAGAGCCGCCTAAGCGACTCTTCATATTCTCAATTGTAATTTGAGGCTAAGTTGTAATGGTTGAGAACAAGGAGGCGACGCGGAATTTACTAGTGTAAATGAGCATTGCCGACACAGTTATCAGCCTTTACAACGACGCATCAGTCAATTTTGCCGTGACACTGCTTATATTTTTTTCCACTACCACATGGACATGGCTCATTACGGCCAACTTTACGCTCTTCACGCACTACCGTTTGTGGACCTTGTGGTTGCTCTTCGCCATCAGCTAGCTGATTTTCTGCAGATGCATGTTGTGCTTGTGCACGACGAGCCGCTTCTTCTGCTTGTGCACGGCGCTGTGCTTCCATACGCTCAACTTCTTCTTGCTGCTGAACACGAACACGTGAAAGTAGCATGATAACGTCAGATTTCAGTGCTTCTAGTAGACCTTCAAACAATTCAAACGACTCACGTTTGTACTCTTGTTTCGGGTTCTTCTGAGCGTAGCCACGTAGGTGGATACCTTGACGCAAATGATCCATCGCTGCTAGGTGCTCTTTCCAAAGCGTATCTAGCGTTTGCAGCATTACTGATTTCTCGAAGTTACGTAGCACTTGCTCACCTACGATATCTTCTTTCTCTTTGTAAACTGCGATGGCTGTTTCAAGGATCTTCTCACGCAGTGCTTCTTCATATAGCTTGTCATCTTCTTCAAGCCATTGCTTCACTGGTGCATCTAAATCGAAATCGTTTTTCAGGCGATCTTGTAGACCTTCTACGTCCCACATTTCTTCTAGAGATTGTGGTGGGATGTACTCATCTACCAATGCGTTGATTACGTCAGCACGGTTTTGCTCGATCATTTCACTGATGTCTTCAGCAACCATTAACTCATCACGCAATTCGTAAACGACTTTACGTTGATCGTTAGCTACGTCATCGTACTCAAGCAGCTGTTTACGGATATCGAAGTTACGACCTTCCACTTTACGCTGTGCTTTTTCAATTGAACGAGACAACATCTTCGACTCAATCGCTTCACCTTCATCCATACCACTTTGGATAATGCTTGCCATACGGTCAGAAGTGAAAATACGCAGTAGTGAATCTTCCATTGATAGGTAGAAGCGTGAAGAACCTGCATCACCTTGACGACCAGAACGACCACGTAGCTGGTTATCGATACGACGTGATTCGTGACGCTCAGTACCAATAATATGTAGGCCACCCGCTTCTAGAACTTGGTCATGAACCACTTTCCATTCTGCTTTGATCTGATCAATCTGTGCTTGAGATGGGTCATTCAGTTTTTCAACCTGAGCTTGCCAACTACCACCTAACACGATATCGGTACCACGACCGGCCATGTTAGTTGCGATAGTCACTGCACCTGGTGTACCCGCTTCCGCAACAATTTCCGCTTCTTTTTCGTGGAACTTGGCGTTAAGTACGTTGTGCTTAATCTTAGCTTTCTTCAGTGCGTTTGATAGTAGCTCTGATTTTTCAATCGATACAGTACCAACCAATGAAGGCTGACCCTTTGCTACGCGCTCTTTGATATCTTCAATGATTGCATCAAATTTTTCAGCTTCAGTACGGTAGACAACATCCGCCATATCATCACGAATCATCGGTTTGTTCGTTGGGATAACAACCGTTTCTAGACCGTAAATAGATTGGAATTCGAATGCTTCTGTATCCGCAGTACCTGTCATACCAGACAGTTTTTCGTAAAGACGGAAGAAGTTCTGGAAAGTAATCGATGCCAGTGTTTGGTTTTCGTTTTGGATCTTAACGCCTTCTTTCGCTTCAACCGCTTGGTGAAGACCTTCAGACCAACGACGACCCGGCATTGTACGGCCAGTATGCTCATCAACGATGACAACTTCACCTTCTTCATTAACGATGTAATCAACGTTAATTTCAAACAGAACGTGAGCACGAAGCGCTGCGTTTACATGGTGCAGTAGGCTAATGTTCGTTGGAGAGTAAAGTGTGTCACCCTCTTCCATTAGGCCATTCTTAACCATCAGTTCTTCAACAAACTCTTGGCCTGTTTCAGTTAGGTAAACTTGCTTAGATTTCTCATCAACTGTGTAGTGACCGTCACCGCGGTACTCTTCAGAGTCTTCTTGTTCTTGCTTCTCTAGATGAGGAATCAATGTATTGATACGAACATAAAGCTCTGAACTATCTTCTGCAGGACCAGAGATGATAAGTGGCGTACGCGCTTCATCGATTAAGATTGAGTCAACTTCATCGACTACAGCAAAGAAACGAGCGCGTTGAACGCGGTCTTCTTCACGGAAAGCCATGTTGTCACGTAGATAATCGAAGCCAAATTCGTTGTTGGTGCCGTATAGAATATCTGCTTGGTAAGCATCTTTCTTAGCTTGAGGAGGCATGTTTGGTACGTTAACACCAACCGTCATACCTAGGAATTCGAATAGTGGGCGGTTTGTTTCCGCGTCACGAGAAGCAAGGTAGTCGTTCACCGTTACGATGTGAACACCTTTACCTGGAAGTGCGTTCAGGTATGCAGGCAACGTTGCTGTTAGCGTTTTACCTTCACCAGTACGCATCTCTGCAATTTGGCCTGCGTTTAGAACCATACCACCAATAAGCTGAACGTCAAAGTGACGCATACCGTACACACGTTTTGATGCTTCACGTACAGTTGCAAATGCTTCTGGTAGGAGTTTATCTAGTGTTTCACCCTGCTCTAGGCGCTGACGGAATTCCACCGTTTTTGCTTTCAACTCTTCATCTGAAAGCGCTTCAAACGTTGGTTCGTAATTATTAATTTCTTTTACAATTTTTCTAAGGCGACGCAAAGTACGATCGTTGCGACTGCCAATTACCTTTGTCAGTAGCTTAGTTATCATTTTATATGAATCTCTCTATCATTCGATCGGGCACGATCAATTCTTAATGCCTTCAGTCTCTATCAGTTTTGAACTAAGAATACTGAGATAAATCATTTATCCCAAGATATTGTGGTGAGAACTTAGATTTTCAAGGCTGTAGCTAGTTTAAGTGGCAAATAGTTTAAGGAATTTTATCACTAACGACCAATCTATAAGTGATTTGTTTGAAGCACTTGTGATTTTTCGTCATTGATTGGCGTAAGTTTATCCGTATTTGCCTCTATCACTTAGTAACGGCATTGACTAAAATAGGGCTAAGCATTCAATACTAGGCACAATTATGAGAGATCATCGCCCCACTTTGGGCAACGATATCATCGCCGAATCCCATTTTTCAAAGCTGCAGCAACACGCTCAAGAAATCATGACGATCAATAAGATCTTAAAAGAGATCTTACCTAAGTCAGCGGTCAACCATTGCCGTGCGGCAAACGTTCGTGATGGTCAATTAGTACTCGAAGTCGCCAGTGCAGCGATCAAAATGACGCTCAATTATGATCGATTGAATATTCTCAACCAACTGAGATCCAACGGATTTGCAGGGCTGATTGCTATCGACGTACAGATCAATCCTGAGTTGTACAAAGTAAAAACCAACCCTCGACAAGCCGAAGCTAAAAAGCGCGACCCTATTTCAGAGACGGCAGCGGATTATTTAAAGATGATTGCGTCAGGTGCATCACCAAAAGTGAAAGCGCGTTTGGAAAGCCTAGCGAAACTGGCGAATAAAGAATAGTTTTTCAGTATCAGCAAAATTCAGACATAAAAAAACCAGACGTTAAGTCTGGTTTTTTTGATTCTATTCGATACTTAAGCCATCACGAGACTGGGATCGGCAAACGCCACCGGAGACGTTTCTTCTTCTTCGAACGTAACCCATTCCCATGCTTCTTGGTCAGCAAGTACTGCGCGAAGAAGCTGGTTGTTTAGTCCATGGCCAGATTTGTATGCTCGGAATTCACCGATAATTGGGTGACCACACATGTACAAGTCACCAATTGCATCTAGTACTTTATGAGTTACGAATTCATTATCAAAACGAAGGCCTTCTTCGTTAAGGATTCGGTAATCATCCAGTACGATTGCACAGTCAAAGCTACCACCTAAACATAGGTTTTGAGACTGAAGATACTCGATGTCGCGCATGAAGCCAAAGGTACGAGCACGAGAGATCTCTTTTACAAAACCTTGCGAAGAGAAATCAAACAGCATGCGTTGCTCATCTGATTCGATCGCTGGGTGACTGAAGTCAATTTCAAAGTCCATACGGAAACCGTTAAATGGTACAAATTCTGCCCATTTATCTTCGTCTTCAAAACGAACAGGTTTCTTAATACGGATAAAACGTTTCGCTGCGTTTTGCTCTTCGATACCTGCTTGTTGTAGCAAGTAAACGAATGGGCTTGCACTGCCATCCATGATTGGAATTTCAGGTGCATCAACTTCAACGATTACGTTGTCGATACCCATACCTGCTAGAGCTGCATTTAAGTGCTCTACAGTTGAAATTCTGACACCTTGGTCGTTAACCAACGCAGTACAAAGCATTGTATCGCGCACTGATTCAGGATCCGCCGGAAAGTCGACAGGTGGATTTAGGTCAGTACGACGGTAAATAACACCTGTATTTGCGGCAGCTGGGCGAAGAGTCAAAGTTACTTTACGACCAGAGTGTAGGCCTACACCCGTCGTTTTCACTATTTCTTTCAGAGTACGTTGTCTGATCATCTACTTGCCTCAGTATTAGTGCTACAAATCACGGTCGATGACTTCATCGGCCGCGAATCGTACCACATTTTAGAACCATGTCAAATTTTGACGCAATTAGTCAGCTTGACGACGTAGAAACGCTGGGATATCTAAGTACCCGTCTTTTTCTACTTTTGGCGCCGCACTTTGGCTATTGCCTGCTGTGCTTGCTGTGCTTGCTGACGAAGAAGTTGCCGGCTGAGAAGCCACTTGAGGTTTCTCTTGCAATGTTTGTGCCGGTTTCTCTTCTACTTTCACCGCTGCTGGTTGCTGTGCTGCTGGTTGTGACTGAGGTTGAGCCACAGGTGCAACTTTTGCTTTACCGCCTGCTACTAAAGTAATGTCAGGTTTTTTCTCATTGCCGATGCCAGTTGCAACTACTGTTACGCGGATTTCATCAGCCATGTCTGGGTCTAGAGAAGTACCGATAACCACTGTTGCGTTATCCGAAGCGAAGGCTTTCACTGTGTTACCTACGGTTTCGAACTCATCTAGACGCATGTCCATACCCGCAGTGATGTTTACAAGCACACCACGAGCACCTGCTAGGTCGATGTCTTCTAGAAGTGGGCTTGAGATAGCCATCTCTGCCGCTTCTTCTGCACGGTCTTCACCTTTTGCAACACCGCTACCCATCATTGCGTGACCCATCTCCGACATTACGGTGCGTACGTCCGCGAAGTCGACGTTGATCATGCCTGGGCGCGTGATTAGCTCTGCAATACCTTGAACTGCGTTCTTAAGTACATCGTTCGCACTTGCAAAGGCTTCTAACAAAGTGATACCGCGACCTAGTACTTTTAGTAGCTTCTCGTTCGGGATAGTGATTAGAGAGTCAACATGCTTTGATAACTCTTCAATACCTTGCTCCGCAAACGCTAGACGCTTTTTACCTTCAAAGCTAAATGGCTTAGTTACAACAGCTACAGTAAGAATACCTAGCTCTTTTGCCACTTCAGCAATAACAGGGGCTGCACCAGTACCAGTACCGCCACCCATACCCGCTGCGATAAATACCATATCGGCACCAGCGAGTTCTTCTTTAATTCTATCTCGATCTTCGAGAGCAGCGTCACGTCCTACTTGAGGATTTGCACCTGCACCTAGACCTTTTGTCATATCACCGCCAATTTGGATGACGCTGTTGACGCTTGTCTTACGCAGTGCTTGCGCATCAGTATTGATACTGATGAATTCCACACCTTCAATGGATTCGCGTACCATGTGCTCAACGGCATTACCGCCGCCGCCACCAACACCAACGACCTTAATTACCGCGTCGTCAGACATTTCCATCATCGGTTCAAACATGTGTTATCTCCGTTTTTCCTGCTGCTCAGGTTAAAACTCTTTTTGTATCCAATTACGAAAGCGACCAAATAGCGATGTCACTGGTTGGCGCTTTGGCTCGCTGTACTCAGTGTCGTCATTAATTTGACTGTCTCTTGCGTAATGAAGTAAACCAACTGCCGTAGAATGATACGGCTCTTTTACGTAATCTGTTAAGCCGCTTACCTCAAGAGGCTTGCCAACTCTAACTTGGTTGCGGAATACACGCTCCGCACATTCTACCAAACCTTCAATTTGCGATGCGCCACCTGTCAGTACCACACCGGCTGCAAGATGATGCTTAATGCCTTCTTCACGCAGCTTTTCTTGAACAGTATCGATAGTTTGGTTAACGAGACCCATTAATTCAGTATATCGCGGCTCAATCACTTCAGACAAAGTTTGTCTTTGTAAACTTCTTGATGGACGCCCGCCTACACTTGGGACATTAACCGTGTCATCCTTGCTGACTAGCTCACTAAGAGCGCAGCCATATTTTACTTTTATTTCTTCAGCATCGTTTACCGGAGTACCAAATGCAAAAGCAATATCACTGGTTACTGCATTTCCCGCATAAGCAAATACTTCAGTGTGACGAAGTGCGCCACCAGTCCAGATAGAAACATCCATCGTGCCGGCACCAATATCGACCACACAAACACCGAGCTCACGTTCATCTTCTGTGATCACGGCATTGCTTGCTGCTAAGCCAGAATAAACCAAATGTTCGACCGTTAAGCCACAACGCTCAACCGCCTTAATAATGTTTCGTGCCATATCGCTATGACAAGAAATAAGATGCACGCTGACTTCCATGCGCACACCTGATAAACCGAGTGGGTTTTTAATACCCTCTTGGTAGTCAATAGTAAATTCTTGAGGAATCACATGCAAAATACGCTGTTCTTCACCAATTTTAATCGACTTGGCAGTATGAATCGCACGATCCATATCTTCTTGAGAGACCTCTTCATCCGAAATGGTTCCCATCCCTTTTTCTATACGGCTCGCAATATGACGACCCGATAGAGAAATAAATACATTGCGAATTTGGCATTCCGCCATCAATTCCGCTTGGTCAATCGCACGTTGGACAGACTTTACTACCGATTCAAGATCGTTAACGCCGCCTTTATCCATGCCTCGTGAAGGGCTTGTGCCTGCACCGATAATATTGATTTGACCATCAGGCAATACCTCACCTACCAGAGCAGATACGGTTGCAGTGCCTATATCAAGACCAACAATAATGTTGTCATCAGCGGTCTTAGTCATCTGTAGTCTCTTGTTCTAACTCTTCAGGGAACCAACCAACTGCGGCTCCCGTATCATACCTGAGGTCAATGTAGCTGACTTTTTGTGCCTCGCTACCCAAATTATTGTAAAGATAGATGAATCGCTCAATGCGTTCTTCTAAGGACTCTTTGCCTAATTCTAGCCGGATACCGTTGTCGAGTATGATTTGCCATGCACGGCGCTCATTCAACACCAGTGAAGTAATCGTCAATCCTAACGATTGAAATTGATTGCTCACCTTTTGCCAAACCTGAAGTACTTCTTCACTCGTCCCTTCCGGGCCGTACAATTTGACGTGGTCGCCTTTTAGCTTACCGATATCACCATTAAATACATGACCGCTTTCATTTAGCATGGCATTACCATTCCAAATAGCTATCGCGTGATGCTCAGTAATAAAGACTTTTATGGTATCTGGCCACTGCTTACGAATAGCAGCATTGGAAACCCAAGGGATCGATTCAATCATATCTTGCAGAACATCCACATCCTGTGACATGAATGTTCCAACATAATCTAGTTGGGAAAAAGCTCGTTGCACATCGAGTGCCGAGACATATTCCAGATCACCTTGCAGTACCAGTTTAGACAGGGGAAGACGTTGGTCATCCCACATCCAAGAGACGGTGGAGTAAAGTACATAACCAATTAGGACTATCACCACCATAAGAAAACTAGCGCCGACAGCATGTTTCTTGATTTGTGGGATTTCGAAAAAAGAACGGCCTTCGTTAAAGCTACTTATTATCAAAGTCCGTTGTCCTTGCCATTAGCTCGCAATGTTTATCCCTATCTCTTGGTATAGAGGCCAAAACTCTTACTTTAACCCTCGGATTATACTGGGGTGATTCAAAGTATCAAACCTTGAAAGTAAGAAAACTATGCTTTAAACGTAAGAAATGCGCTAAATCTTCAAAAACTGATTATTCCGCTGACATCTTCTCAATGCTCAATTCGAAACTCGCCAGCTGCTTCGCTACTTTCCCTACGTCGCCCGCACCTTGGGTTAGAACCAGATCGCCATCTTGCAATACATTGGCTAAAACAGAAGGTAAGCTCTGCGTATCAGGCACGAAAATCGGATCGATTTTGCCACGGCTACGAATCGTTCGACAAAGTGAACGTCCATCCGCACCCGCAATTGGCTTCTCACCTGCCGCATAAACATCAAGCATGATCAGTACATCAACTTGCTCAAGCACATTAGCGAAATCATCATACAAATCGCGTGTACGGCTATAGCGATGCGGCTGGAAGATCATGACTAAGCGTTTTTCTTCCCAACCACTGCGCGCTGCTTGAATGGTGACATCAACTTCTGTTGGGTGATGACCATAATCATCCACCAGCATTGCAATACCATTACCTGTTTCAAATTCACCTAAGTGATCAAAGCGGCGGCCTGTACCTTGTGTACCAGCCATCGCGCTTAGGATCGCTTCATCTGAAATATCATCTTCTGTCGCCACAGCAATTGCCGCTGATGCGTTAAGTGCATTATGACGACCAGGAATGTTCAAGGTAATTTCTAGATCAGCGCGACCTTGGCGAACCACGGTAAATTTACCTTGTTGGCCGTCTTGGCGGTAATTTTCAATACGAACGTCTGCATCTTCCGCGAAACCATAAGTGATTACTTGGCGGCTTATACGAGGGATTAACTCGCGAACCACAGGATCATCAATGCACACAATAGCTTGGCCGTAGAATGGCAAGTTATGTAGAAAATCGATAAAGGTTTGTTTAAGGGTTTCGAAATCACCACCGTACGTATCCATATGATCCGCTTCGATGTTGGTCACGATGCTAACCATAGGCTGTAGATGCAAGAATGAAGCATCACTTTCATCGGCTTCAGCGATTAGAATTCGGCTTGAGCCTAAACGTGCGTTTGTACCCGCGCTTTTTACTAAACCACCATTTACAAATGTTGGATCTAGGCCAGCTTCAGAATAAATCTGAGTTACAAGAGCGGTTGTGGTTGTTTTACCGTGCGTACCAGCCACAGCGATGCCATGACGGAAACGCATCAGTTCAGCAAGCATTTCTGCGCGGCGAACCACAGGAATACGAGCTTCACGAGCGGCGATAATTTCTGGATTTTCTTCGTTGATAGCCGTCGAAACCACGACGACACTCGCTTGAGCAACATTACTTGCTTGGTGACCAATAAAGACTTGAGCGCCTTTTTGCGTCAAGCGTTCAGTGACTGGGTTTTCAGCGATATCAGAACCGGTAATTTGGTAGCCTTCATTAAGCAATACCTCGGCAATCCCGCTCATGCCTGCGCCACCAATACCAATAAAGTGGATGCATTTAACACGGCGCATTTCTGGCACCATAGCGCGAATTTGCGCTAAGTCTTGAGTATGTTGAATTGTCATTGTGTATCTCGTTATTTGGTTAGCGCAACGATCGCTTCAGCGACGACTTTATCTGCGTCTAACTTGGCAGCACTTCTTGCGTTATTAGCCATCGCTAGTAATTGTGAACGATCCAATGTTTGAATCTGTTCTACTAGCTTTTCAACTGTTAGCTCTGGCTGCTCTATCATTTTTGCAGCGCCGCATTCAACCAAATGGTCGGCATTCAGCGCTTGCTGTCTGTCTTTGTGCATAAATGGAATAAAGATGGCCCCAACCCCAGCGGCTGAGACTTCCGATACAGTTAATGCACCGGAGCGGCAGACCAATAAATCTGCCCATTGGTAGGCTTGTGCTACATCGTCGATAAATTCTACTGTCTCTGCTTGTGCAACATGTTGATCTTGATAGGCGTTTTCGACTTCTTGTTGGCTATTTTTTCCCGCTTGATGGCGAATTTGATAGCCTTCACCTAATTTAGCCATTACTTGAGGCATGGTTTGGTTAAGGATACGTGCGCCTTGACTACCACCCATCACAAGAATGCGTATCGGGCCATTACGCTCAGCAAAACGAGCATCTGGAGCATCGATAGCTACTACATCTTCTCGAACAGGGTTACCGACCACTTGAGCTGTCGGGAAAGCGCCCGGGAATGCTTGAAAGACTTTCTTTGCGATTTTTGATAACCATTGATTAGTCAAACCCGCAACGGCGTTTTGCTCATGCAAAACAACAGGGATGCCCAACAACCAAGCAGCAATACCACCAGGGCCACTGACATAACCGCCCATACCAAGCACTGCATCAGGCTGCCATGCTTTCATGTGAGCGCGAGCTTGTTTAATCGCATTAAGAATCTGAAAAGGCGCTTTTAAAAGGCGAACAATACCTTGTCCACGTAAGCCTTTTACTTTGATGAAGTCGATTTCAATACCATGTTTTGGCACTAAATCCGCTTCCATACGATCCGCAGTACCTAACCAGCGAATCTCCCAACCTTGTTGCTGAAGTTGTTTTGCAACGGCGAGACCTGGGAATACATGTCCTCCAGTGCCACCCGCCATAACCATCAATCTTTTATTCTTTTTCATCGACTACTTTTTCTTTTTCAGCTTGTTGTTGCGTAGATTTAATGCGGCATTCGTGATCAATCCTTAACAGAATCGATACCGCCACTGACATAACAATTAAGCTCGAACCACCATAACTGATCAGCGGCAGTGTTAAACCTTTTGTCGGCACGATACCCGCAGCAGCGCCCACATTTACCAATGTTTGGAAGGCAAACCAAATGCCAATACCAAAAGCGAGATAACCGCCAAAGAATTCGTCACTCTCAAACGCACGTCGGCCAATAAATACCGCTTTTAGTACCAAGCTGAAAATCAGCATTAACACTAAAACCACGCCAACAAAACCGAGCTCTTCGGCCAATACCGCAAATACAAAGTCGGTATGTGCTTCTGGCAAATAGGCCAGTTTCTGAATTGAATTGCCTAAGCCCTGACCAAACCAATCGCCTCGACCAAAGGCCATTAATGACTGAGTTAACTGATAGCCACTGCCGAACGGGTTTTCCCACGGGTCTAAGAATGAAGTAACACGCTTGATACGATAAGGCTCTGCCAAAATCAAACCAATGACAGCACCAATCCCGACCACTACTAAGGCGAGAAACTGGGTCAGCTTAGCGCCGGCAATAAACAACATGCCAAACAGGGTGACCAACATGACGATCACAGTACCCAAGTCAGGCTGGAACAACAGTAATACCGCCAATGTGCCAAACACCAAGATGGGCTTAAAGAAACCGCCAAAAAAAGTCGCCCTTACTTCATCTTGTTTTCGGACCAGATAGCCGGACATAAAGATAAACAAGGAGAGCTTGGCTACCTCTGCTGGCTGTAAGTTAAACAGGCCAAGAGGAATCCAACGTGAGGCGCCGTTTACCGATTTACCGGCCACTAATACCACAACCAGAAGGAATATCGACAAGCCGAGTAACCAAGAGCTGTATTGTAGCCAGCGCTTGAGTGGAATTTGCAATATAACAGCCGCGGTAGACAAGGCTAAAAACAGGAACACAGCATGACGGAACATGAAGTGGAAAGGCTGCCCCGTCAAACGCGAGCTGATTGGAAATGACGCCGAGGTTACCATCACTAATCCCGTCAACATTAGGCCGAGCGAAATCCACACCAACTGCCTATCAAATAGAGCTTGTGGAGCCGATTGGGTAAACCATGTTTTGACGTTTGAAATTGTACCTTGCAGCGACATTATTGAATGTATTTTATTGTGCGTATTTCTGAGCTAGCTGGGTAAATGCATCCCCTCTAGCCATAAAGTTACTGTATTGGTCAAAGCTCGCACAGGCAGGAGAAAGCATTACCATATCTCCTTGCTCAAGCTGTGGCGCTAACCAAGCCATAATTTCGTCCATTGTATCGAACTGTTTTGCTGACGAATGCAAAGCAACAAATTTATCGCCATCTGCACCAAAACAACATAACTGAACATTTAAACTGTTAAGTGCCGGGGCTAATTCTGAAAAATCAGCGCCTTTTCCGTTACCGCCAACCAACAAATAAAGCTTGCCCGCGAGCGACAAACCAGACAGTGCAGCAAGAGTACTCGCCACATTAGTTGCCTTAGAATCATTGACCCACTTAATACCTTGATTATCGGCAACCACTTGGCACCTGTGTGTCAGCCCGCTGTAAGACTTCATCGCGTCAAGGCCAGATTTTACATCTACCCCAGCCTCTGTCAGCAAAGCAATCACAACAAGCGCATTAGCCACGTTGTGGCGGCCGACTAAGCTCAACTCTGCCACTGGCATAATGGCTTGGCCTTGGTAGCTTAACCACTCAGAGCCAGCTTCAATTACAACTGAGGCGTCGGCTTGGTTTTCCAACGCAAACGTCACTATGTTCGCATCATTATTATCTGGGTAAGTGGGTTTGTCGTCCGCATTTACCACACACACTTTTGCATGTTCAAAGATGCGCAGCTTAGCTTGGCGGTAATCTTCCATGCCTTGGTAGCGATCCATGTGGTCTTCAGATAGGTTGAGGAACGTTGCGGCAACAGGGGCAAGGCTTGAGGTTGTTTCAAGTTGGAAGCTCGAAAGCTCAAGAACATAAAGATCGGCTGGCTGCTCAAATAAATCCAGCGCAGGCACGCCAATATTGCCACCGACTCCAACATTTACACCCGCCGCTTTGGCAACCACACCCGTTAAATCAGTCACGGTGCTTTTACCGTTCGATCCGGTAATCGCAATCACGGGTTTATCAACATGCCATGCAAACAGCTCAATATCACCTACGACTGGAATATCAGCGGCAAGCACTTGCTGTATTTCAGGCGTAGCTAAAGCAATACCCGGATTCGCTACGACAAGATCGGCATTCAGCAACCAATCCATTTGCCAACTGCCAGTATGCAGTTCAACAGCGTCTGGTAACTGTTCGCGTCCCGGCGGAGTTTCACGGGTATCAATAACTTTAACTTCAAGCTCTAGAGGTAAACGTGATAGGTGCTTAACAACAGAGAGCCCGGTAATACCGAGCCCTACTACAACAACCTTATTTATCCCCTGCCAATGCTGCATGGACATGGTGTGTTTTCCTTAACGTACTTTCAAAGTCGCTAGACCAATCAGTACCAATACAATTGAGATAATCCAGAAGCGAACAATCACGCGAGGTTCTGGCCAACCTTTTAACTCGTAGTGATGGTGAATTGGTGCCATACGGAAGATACGTTGACCACGCAATTTGTATGAACCAACCTGAAGAATTACCGACAATGTTTCCATTACAAACACACCGCCCATAATCACCAATACAAATTCTTGGCGAACCAATACCGCGATAGTACCTAATGCACCGCCTAGTGCTAGTGAACCCACATCACCCATAAAGACTTGCGCAGGGTAAGTGTTAAACCATAAGAAACCTAAGCCCGCACCAACAATTGCGGTACACACCACCACCAGCTCTGACGCATACGGTATATGAGGAATATGTAGGTAATTCGCGAAGTTTACGTTGCCCGTAGCCCAAGCAATCGCAGCAAAACCTGCTGCAACCAGCACTGTCGGCATGATCGCTAGACCGTCTAGGCCATCCGTTAAGTTAACGGCGTTACTGGTACCAACGATAACAAAGTAAGTCAGCACAATGTACATCAAGCCCAATTGCGGCATCACTTCTTTGAAGAAAGGCACAACTAGCTGCGTAGCCGCGGTGTCTTTACCGTGTGCGTAAAGTGCAAACGCGACAACTAGCGCAATTGCTGATTGCCAGAAGTACTTCCAGCGTGCAATCAAACCATCGGTATTTTTACGTACTACCTTACGGTAGTCATCCACAAAGCCCACTGCGCCGTAGCCACCGAGTACAAAAATGACCGCCCACACGTATGGATTAGATAAATCTGACCACAGTAGTACAGTGATGATAATAGAAGAGAGGATCATGATACCGCCCATCGTCGGCGTACCACGTTTGCTAAAGTGCGACTCTGGCCCCTCATTACGTACCACCTGACCGATTTGCAGCATCTGCAAACGACGAATCATACGTGGCCCCATCCATAGTGAGATACCTAGCGCGGTCAATACGCTAACAATCGCGCGGAACGATAGGTATTCAAACAAACGGAAGAATGAGAAATATGGCTGTAGCAGCTCTGCAAGCCAAATGATCATGAATACATCTCCTTCAAAGCAGCGGCGATCTTGCTCATGCCCGCACTATTTGCGCCTTTAACCAATAGAGTTTGAGGCTCAGAATGTTGCGAAATACGCTGCTTAATAAACTCAATCATAGTGTCGTGAGTATCAAAGTGAATGCCTTGGCAAACCTCGCTAATCGCTTTGGTATCTTCGCCGTAGGTCAACACATACTCAAAATTAAATGGGGCTGCATGTTCCCCGACTTGGCGGTGAAGTGCAAGACTTTCCTCGCCTAACTCTGCCATGTTACCCAAAATGAGCCAATGAATGCCGCTAAATCCAGCTAATAGGTCAGCCGCTGCCTTCATGGCAGGCACACTCGCATTATAGCTATCATCGATCAGTTTTATTTTATCGCTAAGTTCAATCGCCTCTACGCGACCTTTCGCTTGGCTTGGGTTCGCGAGACCTGATGCAATCAGGTCTAAATTTGCACCCAGTTCAACAGCAAGCGCCGTCGCTGCTAAAGCATTCGCCACGTTATGCTGACCAATAATGCCGAGGTGAATTGATTTAGAACCAAGTGGTGAATGCAGGTTAAATGACGCTTCACCTAACTCATTTAGGCTAATATTGTCAGCGTAGTAATCAGCACTGCGATCAGTAATCGAGAACGTTTTTACCTGTTTATCTGCCAATGCTTGCTGCCAGTAATCACCGCCATGGCTATCTAAATTAACAATTGCCACGCCACCCGATTTAAGACCTTGGTAGATTTCGCCTTTAGCTTGTTTAACGCCATCAATCGAACCAAAACCTTCTAAGTGCGCTGCAGCAACATTGTTCACCATTGCTACATCTGGCTTAACTAATTCTGAGGTATAAGCGATTTCACCAATATGGTTTGCGCCAAGCTCAATCACCGCGAAATCATCTTGCGCAGTTGATCGAAGTAACGTTAAAGGTACGCCAATATCGTTATTGAAGTTACCTGCGGTAAACAACACTTGGCCTTGCTGAGCCATAATGCTGGCTACCATCTCTTTAACCGTCGTTTTACCACAGCTACCGGTAATCGCGACCGTTGGGGTCGCCGCTTGTTGGTGTACATACGCACCAATTTGGCCAAGCGCAATACGCGTATCCGCAACTACCAGCTGAGGGATATCGATATCTAAACGACGGCTGACTAATACTGCTGACGCACCAGCATCAACGGCTTGTTGAACAAAATCGTGCGCGTCAAAGCGTTCACCAATTAACGCCACAAACAGCGAACCGGATTCAATCTGACGTGTATCGGTCGATACCAACTCAATTTGGCAATCGTTGCCAACAAGCTCAGCATCAATCACTGGGCAAATTAGTTTCAAGCTAAATGAGATCATGCTGATAATCCTAGTAACTGCTGCGCTGATTCACGATCCGAGTAATGCACCGTCTCAGTGGCTAACACTTGGTAATCTTCATGGCCTTTGCCAGCCAGTAAGATGATGTCTTGCGGTGATGCATTATCTAGTGCGTATTGAAGTGCTTTGAAGCGTTCATGTTCAACAATCGCATTCTGAGGCGATTGCATACCCGCCAGCATATCTTGAATGATCTCTTGCGGTGATTCACTACGAGGATTGTCATCTGCGAGAATGACATGATCAGCTAATCGTTCGCCAATCTCAGCCATCATAGGACGTTTGCCCGCATCACGATCGCCACCGCAACCAAAGATGGCCCAAAGCTTTCCTTGGCAGTGAACACGCAGTGCCATTAATGCTTTTTCTAGCGCATCTGGCGTATGGGCGTAATCCACAACCACTTTCGCTTGAGCTTGGTTAGCAAATAGCTCCATTCGACCTAATACCGGGACAAGCTGTGTTGCCGTTTCAATCAACTGTTGCTTATCAATGCCTAATGCCAGCAAAGTCGCGAATGCAAGTAACGCGTTGCTGGCATTAAATTCACCAATCAAAGGAATGCGCAGCTCACCCGAGCCAAAACTGCCATCAAATTGGATATCAATGCCGGACTCTGAGTATTCCACTTGGCTTGCCCACACCGCGCGCTCAAACTCAGTCGATTTTAGAGAAACCGCTATCGCATTGTCGAGTCGAGCCATCCAACCATGACCCACTTGGTCATCCACGTTGATGATCGCTTGCTGGCATTGGTGTTGACTAAATAGGGAGAATTTCGCTTCGCCATATTCTTCCATCGTGCCATGGTAATCTAAGTGGTCACGACTTAAGTTGGTAAATACGCCTGCGACAAACGGCAGCGCTTTTACACGACCTTGAACAAGGCCATGAGAGGATACTTCCAGAGCGGTGTAATCCGCCCCTTGCGCGGCTAATTGTGCAATCGAACTTTGCACTTCAACAGCATTACCCGTGGTATTAGCCGCTGGCTGCAAATTATCAAGAAAACCATTACCAGTTGTGCCCATTACGGCTGCACGTTGGCCTACGAGATCTAACCACTGCGCAATCAATTGAGTGATGGTAGTTTTACCATTGGTGCCAGTGACGCCAATCAGTTGGTTGTTGTGTCCTGCGTATAAGCGACCAGCTAACTGAGACAAAATAGCACTCAAATCAGCGAGGTAAACCACCATTACGCCATCAATAATCTCGACTAAACCATGGGGTTTCTGGTCACACGCTTCGGCAATGACGGCATTCGCACCTTGCTTAACCGCGGAAGGAATAAATTTCCTGCCATCAACCGCATGGCCTTTAATCGCCACAAATGTGGTTCCATTGCCGACTTTACGGCTATCCAACTCTAGCGAGTGAACTTGAATTTTCGAACCTTGCAGCTCAAATGAAGGCTCAAGCCATGGCGCAAGTAGTTCTGATAGAGTGAGTCTTTTCGACATTCCTAACTCTCACTATTCCTGATTAAATCTGTTTTCGTCCGGTGCCACATTAAGGATCTGCAAGCTACTCTTCATAATTTCAGAGAAGACAGGGCCTGCTACAGAACCGCCGTAGTAATTATCGCCTTGGGGTTCATTCACCACGACAACTAAAGCAACCCGTGGGTCACTGGCTGGCGCAACACCGGCTGTATAGGCAAAATATTGATCGCCATAGCCACCCGCAACGGCTTTACGTGATGTACCCGTTTTAGCGGCCACGCGATAACCCGGCACAGCAGCTTTAGTGGCTGTACCTCCAGGCTGAGTCACCGTTTCTAGCATACCAAGTACCACTCGAGCATTATGCTCATCAATCACTTGGCGAGAAAAATCTTGCTGGTTGTTTTCAATGATATGAACTGGCTGATACTTACCGTAGTTTCCTAACGTCGCGTAAGCATGAGCTAACTGCAGCGGTGTAATGGTTAAGCCATAACCAAAAGAGAGTGTCGCAATTTCAAACTTCGACCAGCGACGGCGATTAGGGAAAATACCTTGAGTTTCACCGACTAAGTTTAAGCCTGACACTTCACCAAAACCGACCGAGCTATACATACCCAACAGCGCTTCTAATGGCATATCAAGTGCCAACTTAGCCACACCAATGTTACTCGATTTTTTCAAAATGGTGGTTAGGTCAGCTTTACCAACTTTAGAGACATCGCGCACGCGGCTGCCGCCAACCTGCATAATGCCGTGGCCTGTATCGATGATGGTGTTTTCATCCGCAGTGCCATTTTCTAGTGCGGCAAGTACCACAAACGGCTTAATGGTTGAGCCCGGCTCAAACGCATCGGTAATAACGCGGTTACGCATTTTCGCTGATTGCAAATCGGAGCGGTTATTCGGGTTATAAGAAGGTGCGTTCACCATGGCTAACACGGCGCCAGTTTTTACATCTAAAATAACCGCAGAACCTGACGTGGCACGATAATCGGCCACCGCCTGCTTAATCGCGCGATACGCGATCGCTTGAAGGCGCTGATCGACCGTAAGCTCTAATGGCTTACCCTCTTCACGCTCTTCTAAGGAAATGTTTTCTACTACGCGGCCATAGCGGTCTTTACGAATAATGCGTTTGCCCGCTTCACCAGTTAACCATTTGTCGTAACTGCGCTCGACCCCTTCTAAGCCGTGGCCGTCAATACCTGTCACCCCAACTAAGTGGGCACTAACTTCACCGGCTGGATAGTAACGACGAGATTCCGCTTTTAGACCAACCCCAGCAAGCTTAAGCTCACGAATGTAATTGGCCATTGCTGGGCTAACTTGTCGCTGGAGATAGATAAAGCGACGCTTTTTATTGGCGTTGATCTTATCTATCAACCCTTGGCGTTCTAGACCGAGTACATCAGCAAGCGCATGCCAACGGTCCACATCCTCTAGGCCACCTTTTTTGAAGATGGTGGCAGGATCGGCCCAAACCGCTTCAACTGGCACACTCACGGCCAACGCTTCACCATTACGGTCTGAGATAATACCGCGAGCAGAGTGTAGTGTTTTGGCGCGAATCGAACGCATATCGCCTTGTTTGATTAAATTATCGGGTTCGATAATTTGGATATAGCCAATACGCGCAACTAACGCGGCAAAGATGAGAAAGACAAAGAAAATAATAAGATAAAAGCGCCAACGAATCAGTTGTGGCGGCTCAGGCTGGGTCTGTTTAGCAGCAGGCTTAGCTTTGGTTGAACTCATGGTAAATCAATCACCACTTCTTTATCAGCATCAGGGCGCTTCATTTCCAGTTCTTGCTTGGCAAACTCTTGTACGCGGCTGTGCTCAGCCAATGCTGTTTCTTCTAACAACAAGTTGCGCCACTCGTTGTCGAGACGCTCACGCTCGACGAGAGCTTGATCTTTATCTGAAATGGCTTGTCTGGTGTGATGGGTAGTAAATACCACTCCCATAGCGCTAGCAAAAATAACCATCAGCATGAACAGCGGTAACTTGCCAACAGTGAGCAAGTCGACCGCGATGATTTTAGCTAGGTTAGGAGTGGCTTTTGACATGATGAATTACAGCTTTTCGGCAATACGCAATACAGAGCTGCGTGAACGAGTGTTGTGCTCGACTTCTTGCTTACTTGGCTTAATCGCTTTGCCGATTGGCTTCATATTCGCGCTACCAAGCTCTTTGATCTGAGCTTCAGTCAATGGAATGCCATGTGGCACTTCTGGGCCTTTGCTCTCTTTGCGAATAAAGCGTTTCACCATACGGTCTTCTAGCGAGTGGAAGCTGATAACAGATAAACGGCCTTCTGGCGCAAGAATACTTGCCGCGCCTTTAAGAGCGGTATCAATCTCTTCTAACTCACTATTAATGTAAATTCGAAATGCTTGGAAAGCGCGAGTCGCAGGGTGCTTTTTCTCTTTAAAGCTTTTTGGCGCAACATCTGAGATTAGTTTTGCCAGCTGGCCAGTACGAGTTAATGGTTCGTTCTCTTCGTTTTCACGATAAGCCACGATCCCCTTCGCGATACGACGGGCATGTTTGTCTTCACCAAACTCGCGGATTACCCAGGTAATATCATCAAGGTCAGCTTCCATCAGCCACTGAGACACAGGAATCCCGGACGTTGGGTCCATACGCATATCTAACGGGCCATCTTTCATAAAGCTAAAGCCACGCTCAGCATCATCAAGTTGCGGAGAAGAGACACCGAGATCAAGTAGAACGCCGTCTACCTTACCCACTAAGTTATAGTCCTTAGCGTATTCAGCCATGCCAGAGAAAGGGCCATGAATAATAGTAAAACGAGGATCGTCGATTTTATTTGCTTCTGCGATGGCTTGAGGGTCACGGTCGATGCTGTATAAGCGGCCATTTTCACCTAGCTGAGATAAAATGGTACGGCTATGACCGCCGCGGCCAAAAGTACCATCAATGTAAATACCGTCAGGTTTAATCGCTAGGCCATCAATGGACTCATGCAACAATACCGATACGTGTTTAAATGCTTCTGTCATAGTTATCTCTTCTCGCCGTCGCATTGACGCGCTTTAACTCTTCAGTGTACTGATTTAGTCGCTTATCGCCACCCTTGAACGCATGCATCACGTGACATTGCGCTAAGTTTATCGCTTGAGTTATTGTTTTCGTCAATAAAAAGCAAAAAACCCACCATAACCGTAGGATTATGGTGGGTCTCGAATAGGTGGAGTCGACGTATAAGCCGGGTTCTGTTCCGCTTGCGCGGCAGTAGCCATTCGTCTAGGCCAGCAATCGCTCACTGGCTCAAGCAACCTACCCGCCTCCTTACGCGAGCAACGCAATGTGGAGGCCTATTTGGTCTTGCTCCGGGTGGAGTTTACCCTGCAACGAACTATTGCTAGTCGTCCGGTGCGCTCTTACCGCACCCTTTCACCCTTACCTGATCCCTTGCGGGCCATCGGCGGTCTTCTCTCTGCTGCACTTGTCGTAGGCTTGCGCCCCCCAGGCGTTACCTGGCACCCTGCTCTTTGGAGCCCGGACTTTCCTCCCCTTTGTCAGTCTCCCGAAGGACGTCAACGCCAGTCTCCCAAAGGACTTCAGCGTCAGTCTCCCGAAGGACATCAACAAAGCAGCGACTACCCAGTCAACTCCGAGGGCGGATTGTATAGGGATTGCCTCACAGTGTCTAGCGAGATCACAGATATGATGTAATGCGCCGCTCAACTGCCGTGTTTTTGTACAAATCGACCATAGAGATTAATCTAGATTGTCTAATCCCCATTTGTACAATGCGTTTTTCTTCAAGTTGTAGATCTCTGCCGCCAAAGCCGCCGCTTTTTTCAATGGCAGCTCTTTGGTCAAGATTCCAAGAGTACGGGTCGCTTCTTCAGGTAAGCTCTCTTCAACGGTTTCACGATGACCATGAATCAGTAGTACCATTTCACCGCGTTGCTGGTTTTCATCTTGCTTAACCCACTCCACCAACTCACCCAAAGGCAAACCTTGGATGGTTTCAAATGTCTTAGTGATCTCGCGAGCAAGCACTACTTCACGCTGCGGACCTAAAATGTCGAGCATATCGGCTAATGAATCTAAAATACGGTGTGGTGATTCATAAAAGATACAAGTGCGTTCCACTTTCGCGATTTCAAGGAACTTATCTTTGCGGCCTTTGCTCTTAGGTGGTAAGAAACCTTCAAAACTGAAGCGATCAGATGGCAAACCGGATGCACTGAGCGCAGTAATCACCGCACATGCACCAGGAAGAGGAACAACTTTAACGCCCGCTTGACGACACTGAGAAACAAGATGGTAACCTGGGTCACTAATTAGCGGTGTACCAGCGTCCGATACAAGTGCAATAGACTGCCCTGAAAGTAATTTCTCAACTAATACTTGTGCTTTTTGTTGCTCATTGTGATCATGGAGCGGATAGGTTTTGGTGGTAATGCCAAAATGAGACAACAATTTACCCGTATGACGGGTATCTTCTGCAGCAATCAGATCGACACTTGATAGCACTTCAATCGCGCGTTGGGTAATATCACCCAAATTACCGATCGGAGTCGGTACAATATAGAGAGTTGGGATCTGTGCAGGTAAGGTTTTGTTATCTGTCATTTGTTTAGCATCACTTCAACGATTAATATAGACACAATTTTATACGGAATTAACGAAGAACTCATGGCCAAGAATAACCAAAAGCGATTAAGTGTATCACGCTTACTCACTCCTGTAGCCCTTGCAGTGACATTAGCGGCGTGTTCGTCTACTTCATCGACGTCAAACAACAATTATGTCGATATCACGCTCGATCCTGTTCAACCAGCGACTAACTACCTGATGCGTGCAGACAGCAGCGAAGGCAGTATTCAAAACGACTGGTTGATCATGGCGCTTAAAGCAGCGGTAAAAGCCAATGACACCCAGCAAGCTGAATTGCTTATCAAGCGTCTGTCTCGCCAATCTTTAACCGATAAGCAGCAAGCGGAGTGGCAACTTGCGCGCGCAACACTGCTGACAGACCAAGAGCAATACCAGCAAGCGCTGGAACTGCTAAACTTCCGCCCATCTTGGCGATTGGTTGATGAGCAGTGGCGTGAATACCATCAGCTAAAAGCTGACTTATTTGGTGAGCAGCAAAATTACTTTGAAGCCGCACGTGAGCTATCTAAATTGGCAGAGTATGAGTCTCGCGCCCAACAAGCTTTCATTGCAGAAGCGATTTGGCAGAACCTAACTCAATACCCAGAGCAACAAATCACTGAATTCTCTATTGATGTTAACGACTCTCAATTTGATGGTTGGCGCCAATTGGCAATTTATAACGCGACATTAGGTAGCAATATCAGCCAACTAAAAAACACCATTGAACAATGGTTGGCTGAAAACCCAACGCATCCGGCGGCAGAGTACACACCGCAATCGATTCAAGACATCTTAAACCTTGAGATATCTAAGCCACTCAATACCGCATTGCTACTGCCTTTGACAGGTAAGTTTGCCAAGCAAGCTGAGCTTATTCGCGATGGTTTCATCCTACAGATGATGAATGACTCTCAGCGCGATGCCAATGCAACATTGACGGTGATTGATACCAATACAACCAGTATTGAGGCTCTACAAGCTACCTTAACTGAAAAAGAGGTCGACTTTGTGGTTGGCCCTCTAGTGAAAGATAACATCACTAAGCTTAAGCAAACCCGCAACGCACAAGGCCAACCGCTGCCAATGCTTGCGTTGAACATTCCTGATGAATTAGAAACAGGAACTAGTGTTTGCTACCTAGCGCTTTCACCAGAACAAGAAGTTGCGCAAGCCGCTAAACACTTGTTTACGCAAGGCTACCGCTACCCGTTAATTCTTGCGCCGAAAAACCGCTTAGGCCAACGCGCAGTAGAAGCCTTTGATGAAGAGTGGAGCAAGTTCAGCAACAATAAAGTCGCTGTCAGCCTATTTACCGACAAACGTCAGCTACAAAAAGACGTCAACAATGCGTTTGGTCTTCAAGAGAGCCAACAGCACATCACTCAAATGCAATCACTACTGCGCATGAAACTTGAGGGCGAACCTCGAAGCCGTCGTGATGTCGATGCGGTATACATTGTTGCAGGTAGCTCAGAGCTGACACTGATTAAGCCGTTTATCGAAGTGGCGATTAACCCAGACACGACACCACCTAAGCTATTTTCTAACTCGCGCAGCAACAGCGGTCGCCAGCAATACGAAGATCTAACTGGTGTGATGTTCAGTGATATTCCGCTACTGATTCAACCAAATAGCGCTATCGAAGCACAAATGAACCAAATGTGGCCAAAAGGTTCTAATGCAGAGAAACGTTTACAAGCGCTCGGTATGGACGCTTACTTACTCATGGAGCAACTGCCACAAATGAAAGTGGTACACGGCTACAGTATCAATGGCAACACAGGCAAACTCAGCATTGATGAGCACTGTGTCGTGCAGCGTGAAATTAGCTGGGCAGAACATGGCAATGGGACTGCTGAGTAAGTTTCGGAAAGGCAAACTGTATGAGTCCGCAGCCGAGAGATACCTTAGTGGTTGCGGCCTCAAACTAATTGAGCGAAACTTCCATGCCAAAGGTGGCGAAATAGACCTCATCATGCGCGATGGCACTGCCATTGTGTTTGTTGAAGTTCGCTACCGCAACACAACTGATTATGGACACGCGGCTGAAACAGTCACTTATCGCAAACAGCAACGCCTCATTAAGGCCGCGAATGTTTGGCTAATGAAACAAGGCTTGTCCGTTTACACAACCGAGTGTCGATTCGATATAGTCGCTATTCATCAACAAGGCGACGATATCGAATGGATTAGAAACGCAATTACTCAAGGATAATCAATGCTCGAAAGCATTAAAGAAAGTTTTACTGAAAGCATTCAAATCCAAATCGCAGCGGCAGAAGCGCTGCCGGATGCCATTACCCATGCCGCTCAGGCGATGGTTTCAAGCCTGCTTAACGGCAACAAAATTCTTTGTTGTGGTAACGGCGGTTCTTCATCTAACGCGCAGCAGTTTGTCTCTTGTTTACTCAACCGTTTTGAAACTGAGCGCCCAAGCTTACCTGCAATGGCGCTTACGTCAGATAACACGACACTAACTGCCGTCGCCAACGACTACCACTACGAACAAATCTTCTCAAAGCAAGTGCGTGCGTTTGGTCAACCGGGTGATATTTTACTGGCGATCTCTACCAGTGGTAACAGCAAAAACATCATCAAAGCGATGGAAGCGGCGGTAACTCGCGACATGACCATCATTGCTTTAACAGGCAAGGATGGCGGTGAGATGGCTGGTTTGCTAGGCGAACATGATGTCGAGATTCGAATCCCTTCGCAGCGCACTGCTCGTATCCATGAAGTACACATGGTTACCCTACACTGCTTATGCGATCTAATTGACCAAGTTTTATTCCCAGCTCACGAAGAGTAACGAAATGAAATTATTAAAAGCCCTAATGCTTAGCGCAGTGCTCCTCTCAACCACGGGTTGTGCAGGCGTATTTGTTGCTGGCGCAGCGACGACGGTGAATCTTGTCACTGACACTCGCACCACCAAAGAAATTTGGAACGACAATAACGTAGAGTTTGAAGTCGCCGGTATCACCAACAAAGCCCCTTACCAAGGCCAAGTGCGAATCACTGCCAGCTCATACCGTGGCACAGTAGTATTGATGGGACAGTCGAAAGACGAGCAGCTTTTAGAACAATTTATCCAGCAAGCTCGCGAAGTGAAAGGCGTGAACCAAATTCACAACCAAGTTCGTATTAAAGAGCCGCTATCTCTTGGCCAAATCAGCCATGATAGTTGGATCACAACCAAGGTAAAATCGGCACTACTTACCAATGAAGAGCTGAACGGCATTAAGGTGAAAGTGATCACTGAAGATAAAGAAGTATTCTTACTTGGCTATGTTTCCCGTCATCACGGCGAAGTTGCCACAGAGGTTACACGTAATATCTCCGACGTAAAACAAGTGATTAAGGCTTTCCAATACGGCGATTAATCCCGCTCATCGGATACAAAAAAAGCAGCGTTTAACGCTGCTTTTTTTATTACTCTTTGACTACTTAACCACTCGTAAGCTCGGGCGACCTTTTGGTCGAGGCGGCTCATCGTCGGGCGTCGTAGAGTCTGACTCAGATTCTGCTTCGGTAGCAAGAGAAAGAGACGATGATGGCTCTTCGACTTCGTCGATAAACTCATCTTCAATTTCATCAAACTCTTCCATATACGCTTCTTCTGGCTCAAACATAGTACCAGCGCCGTTTTCACGCGCATAGATAGCTTGAACCGCATACAGAGGCACAATCACAGTATGTGGGCGGCCACTGAAGCGAGCGTTGAAAGTAATCTCGTCATCACCAAGCTGTAAGTTACCCACAGCGCGAGGAGCGACGTTCAGAATAATTTGTCCGTCTTGGATAAACTCTTCTGGTACACGTACACCTGGCAGTGTTGCGGCAACAACAAGATGAGGCGTTAGATCGTTGTCCACCAGCCAATCATAAAATGCACGAAGCATATATGGTCGGCGTGGTGTCATATTAGCAATATCCATTAGCTCGAAATTAACGAACTAGACGCATTTCGCGCTCAGCTTCTGTTAGAGAAGCTAGGAATGAATCACGCTCAAATACACGGTTCATGTATACTTTAAGCTCTTTAGAACCAGGGCCAATTAGGTCGATACCTAATTGTGGCAGACGCCATAGTAGTGGCGCTAGGTAACAATCGATCAAGCTGAACTCTTCGCTCATGAAGTATTCGTACTCAGCGAATACAGGGCCAAGAGTAAGCAGGTCGTTACGTAGTTTGTTACGTGCTGCTTCTGACTCTTCAGCTGTGCCGTTAACGACTTTCTCAGCTAGCGAGTACCAGTTCTTTTCAATACGGAAAATCATCAGGCGGCTGTTACCACGAGCAACAGGGTAAACCGGCATTAGAGGTGGATGAGGGAAACGCTCATCTAAGTACTCCATGATGATTTTAGAGTCGTAAAGTGCAAGTTCACGGTCAACTAGAGTTGGTACCGTTTTGTATGGGTTTAGCTCAATCAATTCCGCAGGTAAGTTTGCTTCATCAACTAACTCAACTTCTACGCTTACGCCTTTTTCGGCTAGTACAATGCGTACCTGATGGCTATACATATCAGATGCACTTGAGAATAGAGTCATTACGGAACGTTTATTGGCAGCTACAGCCATGGAGCCCTCCAGCACACTTACAGAAATAAAAAACAATGGAGGCTCAGCCTCCATTGTAAACAGTCAAATATGGTAATTAGCACGGTATGATAGCATAATTAATGCACATCACGCCAATACTCTTTCTTCAATAGCACCACAAGTATTGTGAAGATCACTAAGAAGCCCATCACCCACCAGCCCAGCGCATGACGCTCAAGCTTAACTGGGTCTCCTGAGTATTCGAGGAAATTTACCAAATCTCGTACCGCATCGTCGTACTCTTCTTGGTTTAACTCCCCAGTACCGTCAGACTCCACTCCGACAATCACTTGCACGGTTTCACCGTCGACCTCTTTTTCACCATAAACAGGCATTGGAATACCTTGTAGCTCTTCCAATACATGCGGCATACCAACACTTGGGAAGACTATATTGTTTACACCAAACGGGCGAGCTGGGTCAGCGTAGAATGAACGTAAATAGGTATAGAGCCAATCCGTACCTCTTACGCGCGCAACCAGAGTAAGATCCGGCGGCGGAGCACCAAACCACTGTGCCGCTGATTTATCTGGAATGGCATTTTCCATTAAATCACCCACTTTGGCGTTAGGGTCAAAGATAAGATGCTCTTTCATCAACTCAATCGGGATACCGATATCACGCGCAACACGTTCATAGCGCTGATATTGAGTTGAGTGACAACCAAAACAGTAGTTCATGAACAACTTAGCACCATTTTGCAGTGACGCTTGATCGCTGAGATCGTTGTTGGCTTTATCTAAAGGTACGTTTGCGCCCGCAGCCATGGCTAAAGATGGCAACAAAGCAAATAGCATTACAATCCACTTTTTCATTTGAATGTCACCCTCTCTGGTAATGGCTTCGTTGCTTCATTTTTGCTGTAGAAGAACAGCAGTACGAAGAACATGAAATACCCCAAACTAAAGATACGAGCGAGCAAGGTATACAAATCCGTTGCAGGCAACGCCCCAAGAATACCGAGTGCGATGAAGCTAATAGTGAATTGAATAATATTGAGTAAGTGGAACTTACTGCGATAACGATATGAACGTACCTTACAACGGTCTAACCATGGTAGTAAGAACAACACCACGATCGCACCGCCCATTGCCAATACCCCTAGCAATTTGTCAGGTACCGCACGCAAGATGGCGTAAAACGGTGTGAAGTACCATACCGGAGCAATATGCTCTGGCGTTTTAAGTGGGTTCGCCGCTTCAAAGTTTGGTGGCTCAAGGAAATAACCACCCATTTCTGGGTTAAAGAACAGCACATAGCAGAACAGGAATAAGAATCCTGCGACACCAATCAAATCTTTTACCGTGCCATAAGGGTGGAAAGGTATCGAATCGATAATGTCGTATTTCTTGGTGTAGTAATCATGGAACTTAAACTGGGTTTTATAGTTTTCGCCCATCGAACCTTTCGGGAGTTTGGTTTCAATCCCATCAGGGTTGTTTGAGCCCACTTCGTGCAGCGCCAAAACGTGCAGCACAACCAGTAACAGCAGAACAATCGGTAGCGCAATAACGTGTAAGGCAAAGAAACGGTTGAGAGTCGCGCCTGAGATTACGTAGTCACCACGAATCCAAAGCGTCAGATCATCACCGATCACTGGGATCGCACCAAATAGTGAGATGATAACCTGCGCGCCCCAGTAGGACATCTGTCCCCATGGTAGTAGATAACCCATGAAAGCTTCTGCCATCAGCACCAAGAAAATCAGCATACCGAAGATCCACAGTAACTCACGCGGCTTTTGATAAGACCCGTAAATCAGGCCGCGGAACATGTGCAGATAGACCACAACAAAGAACGCCGATGCCCCTGTTGAGTGCATGTAACGCAGCAACCAACCGTACTCAACATCACGCATGATGTATTCAATTGAAGCAAATGCGCCATCTCCCGACGGCACATAGTTCATGGTGAGCCATATCCCAGTAAGAATCTGATTCACCAACACCAACATCGCCAGTGAGCCAAACAGATACCAAAAGTTAAAGTTCTTTGGCATTGGGTATTCCGACAAATGCTTTTTATAAGCATTCATCGCAGGTAAGCGTTTTTCAAACCAATCGAGTAGTGCTTGCATTATGCTTCTCCCTCTTCATCCAAACCTATGATGATCTTGGTATCACTTAGGTACATGTGTTTGGGAACGACTAGGTTTAATGGCGCTGGGACACCTTGAAATACACGACCTGCCATATCGAACTTAGAACCATGACACGGACAAAAGAAGCCTGATTTCACACCTTGAACTTGTTCATTGAAACTGTCGGGTAAATAGGTAGGAGAACAACCAAGGTGGGTACAGATACCGACTGCAACGAAATATTCAGGTTTAATCGAGCGATAGGCATTTTGCGCATAAGTCGGTTGCTGTTCTTCACCAGAGGAAGGGTCACGCAATTGACCATCTAAAGCAGCCAGCGCATCAACAATTGCTTGAGGACGACGAACGACCCAAACGGGTTTGCCTCGCCACTCAACACGAACCATTTGGCCTTGTTCTAACTTGCCAATATCAACTTCTACCGGGGCACCAGCGGCTTTCGCTTTATCACTTGGGTTCCAAGATTTTATAAAAGGGACGGCGACCGCAGCTGCGCCTAACCCACCAACAACGGCTGTTGTTGCGGTTAGGAAGCGCCTGCGTCCGTTATTTAAGGGCGCATTGCTCATCCAGACATTCTCCCATTGGCTCCATATGGATGTTTGTTATTCCTTTTCTAAGAACATGGCTAACAAACTTATTTTTGTTGTATTTATCTGATTAAAAAATGATAAATAAAACCCTACTTTTTGACAAGGTAAAGCTACTTTTTTGTAACATTTATGAACAACAACGCCAAAGGCGTCACAAAAGAAAGGGTTTTTCAACAAGTATAGAATTCAGGAATGGGAGTGGGGAAAATTATCGGGATTTAGAAAAACAAAAAGCCTGGCATATAGCCAGGCTTTGAATCCACATCCAGCATAAGCTGAAAGCGATATCTTTGTAAAAAGATTAACGCTTAGAGAACTGTGGACGACGACGTGCTTTACGTAGACCAACTTTCTTACGTTCAACGCAACGAGCGTCACGAGTAACGTAGCCAGCTGCGCGTAGAGCAGGACGGAATGACTCATCGTATTCCATTAGAGCACGTGTGATACCGTGACGGATCGCACCAGCTTGACCTGAAATACCGCCACCTTTAACAGTAACGTATAGGTCTAGTTTCTCAGTTAGTTCAACTAGCTCAAGAGGTTGTTTAACAACCATGCGAGAAGTTGGACGACCGAAGTACTCATCAAGGCTACGCTTGTTGATTACGATGTTGCCGCTGCCTGGTTTAATGAAAACACGTGCAGCTGAGCTTTTGCGACGGCCAGTGCCGTAGTATTGATTCTCTGCCATTTTCGAAATCCCCGATTAGATGTCTAGTACTTGTGGTTGTTGAGCAGCATGGTTGTGCTCAGCGCCAGCGTAAACTTTTAGCTTACGGTACATAGCACGGCCTAGAGGACCACGTGGTAGCATACCTTTAACAGCTAGCTCTAGAACCATTTCTGGCTTACGATCGATCAGCTTTTCAAAAGTGATTGATTTTAGGCCACCTGGGAACTCAGAGTGACGGTAGTACACTTTGCCTTTAGCTTTGTTGCCAGTTACAGCAACTTTCTCAGCATTGATAACAACGATGTAATCGCCAGTGTCAACGTGAGGAGTGTATTCAGCTTTGTGTTTGCCACGTAGGCGAGATGCAATTTCACTTGCTAGACGGCCAAGAGTTTTACCTTCAGCGTCTACAACGTACCAGTCGCGTTTTACAGTTTCTGGTTTAGCAACGAAAGTTTTCATGCTAATAATAACCCGTTAAATTAATTTAAACTTAAAGGAGCAAATGCTCCCACTGTCTAAGAGCCCAGTCATCACCCCTTCGAGTGGTTGGCACTCTCGACCTCAATTTCGAAGTAACTTCGATATTAGGTCTGCAGTAACGGTGGGTCGCAGGATTATAGAGAAGTGAGCTGAAAAAATCACCTCTTTTTTTAACAAAAATCGGACTTTTAACCCTCTATCCCTGAAATAACGCCTAATGCAGCAAATATGTCTGTTATTCCTGCCCTAACCCAAGCGTATATTATTTATTTCTAATTAATTTATTATCTAACCTTAACCGATAAAGTTCTGCAATCAGCTAAGCAAGGTGCTCTCTGGCTAGATATTCGTGGCTTTGCATCTCGGTTAGTCGAGAAAGACAGCGTTTAAACTCAAACTCCAGCTGACCATTAGTGTATAGCTGCGCCATATCCACCTCAGCGGAAATAATGAGTTTGACATGACGCTCGTAGAATTCATCCACTAACGCAATAAAACGCCGAGCAGCATCATCCAAGGTATGCCCCATCTGTTTTACATCCGCCAACAACACGGTGTGATAGATTCTTGAAAGCTCGATGTAATCATTCTGACTGCGCGCCGTTTGGCATAACTGAGCAAAACTGGCATGCAATACACCATCGGTCGCTTTAATCACATCCAACTGGCGATGGTTAATCTCAATTTGCGAGTCGGAGGCCTTCCCTTCCCCCGCAAGCTGAACGTAATAGTGCTTTAGGTTGTCGCTGGCTTGCTGATCTAATGGGAAGTGGTAAATTTCAGCTTGCTCTAACGTGCGGAGCCGGTAATCCACGCCACTGTCGACATTCAATATTTGGCAGTTTTGCTCAATCAATTTAATCGCAGGTAAAAAGCGCGCTCTTTGTAAGCCATTTTTATACAAGTCATGCGGTAGAATATTGGAGGTCGCAACCAGCACCACACCGCGCTCAAACAAACACTCAAATAGCTTACCCAAAATCATCGCATCGGTAATGTCCGAAACAAAGAATTCATCAAAGCAGATGATCTCCGCTTCCTGTTTAAAAACATCAGCCACTTTTTCTAGCGGGTCGCTCACCTCTCCTAATGCAGAGAGCTCATCGTGGACACGGTGCATAAAGCGGTGAAAATGGACTCGCGTTTTTTTGTCTGTTGGCAAGGCATCGAAAAAGGTATCCATCAAGTAGGTTTTACCTCGCCCGACACCACCCCAAAAATAGAGGCCTTTTGGCGCTTGGGGCATTGCTGGCTTTTTACCTAACCATTTTTGCAAACGAGAGACAGGAACAACTGGAGTATTTAAATAGTCGATAAATTCACGATAAAGGTTATCTAAAGCCTCAACGGCCATGTGCTGAGCGGAGTCTTTTCGAAAACCGTTATTTTCAATATCGTTTTGGTAGATCTGTAATGGTGTCATTGGGCGGCCTTCTAAATTCTTCTTATATAGCTGTGTAGAGAAGACAAAAATAATCGACACGATAACCGTATGGATGTGGGTATTAGGTCACGCGCATTTTTCTTTATTGGATGAGTTTCTCATAGTACCATGTCGTATAAGCATGTGTAACCACCCGGTAAATAACATGTTAAATCACAATAATAAGGAGCAATTATGCCTTGGATTTATGCCCTTGTCGGTCTGCTTGTGGGTACTGTGTTAGGAATGATCATCTCGCGCCTTACTACCCCTGGATATAAAAAACAAAAGAGCGTTCAAAAAGAGCTTGATGCGGCCAAGTTTGAGCTAGAGCAGCAAAAACAAGATCTCACCGATCACTTTGCTCAAAGCGCAGAGATGCTTGATACGATTGGTAAAGAGTACACCAAGCTTTATCAACACATGGCTAAAACCTCTTCTGAACTATTACCAAAACTACCAGAGCAAGATAACCCGTTTGCCAAGAAGATTTCTGAAAGCAACGCGCAATCGGCTAACTCTCAATCTGATGATTCCAACTTAGATCAAGCGCCAAAAGACTACGCGTCAGGTGCGACTGGCCTGCTAAGAGAAGAGAAAAAAGAAATCTTAGATTCCGGTGAAGTCGTTACAGCTAAGGCCTCTTAGCCGCTGAATCTGTGAACTTTGTTCGGTTTTTCAAGTCATAACTTCTATAACAATGATTGGCTTCCCTATTCAACGAGTAGCGGAGGCCTTAATTGAGCCTCTTGGCGTTACTCCCCGTAACACTCAACAAAGGGCTTAATAAGTAGATCAGTACCAATAGGAGTTATGCAATGAAAAAGCAATTGCTTGCCTTAACAATTCTCTCTCTCAGTGTCAGTTCCGTTTTGACCACTCTCCCGGCCTCTGCAGCTATTCCTCCTGCAGTATCAGGCCAACAGCTCCCTAGCCTTGCACCCATGCTCGAAACAGTCACCCCTGCGGTTGTCAGCATTGCGGTAGAAGGGACACAAGTATCGAAACAACATATTCCTGAACAGTTCCGCTTTTTCTTTGGCGACGAGTTCCCTGTAGAGCAACTTCAAGAGCGCCCATTTCATGGTTTAGGCTCGGGCGTCATCATTGATGCTAAGCAAGGCTATGTGGTCACCAACTTCCACGTTATTCGCGGCGCAGAAAAGATTCGCGTCAAACTGGATGATGGCCGCGAGCTCGATGCAGAACTCATCGGCGGAGACGAGAAGGTAGATATTGCGCTGCTTAAACTAGAAAGCGCCAAGAACCTAACTCAAATTAAAATCAGTGATTCTGATGACCTACGAGTCGGTGATTTCACGGTGGCGATCGGTAACCCATTTGGCTTAGGTAAAACCGTTACTTCGGGTATTGTTTCTGCCTTAGGTCGTACTGGCCTCAATATCGAGAACTTCGAAAACTACATTCAAACCGATGCGGCGATAAACAGCGGTAACTCTGGTGGCGCGCTGGTTAACCTCAATGGTGAGCTGATTGGTATTAATACCGCTATCTATGGCCCTAATGGTGGCAACGTAGGCATCGGCTTTGCTATTCCTGCCAACATGATGAAAAACCTCACCGACCAAATTATAGAATTTGGTGAAGTGAAACGTGGCCTGCTTGGTGTGCAAGGTAGAGAACTTTCCCCTGAGCTATCAGAGGCGATGGGCTATGACTCAAGCAAAGGCGCATTTATTCAGCAAATCGTGCCTGACAGCGCTGCTGAAAAAGCGGGGCTGCAAGCTGGAGATATCATCACCTCGATTAATGGCAAAAAAGTGGATAGCTTCCTAGAGCTACGCGCCAAGATTGGTACCATTGGCGCAGGTAAGTCTGTCGAGCTTGGCGTATTCCGCGATGGAAAACACAAGACCTACAACATCACCCTAGGTGAGCAGATTGACATCAAGACTAGCGCGAAGAAACTTCACGATGGTTTAACCGGCGCTGAGTTAACCAATACCACCAGCAATGATGCAATTGCCGGGGTGAAGATTTCATCGGTAGCGCAAGGCTCGGCAGCAGAGGCTTACCAGCTACAAAAAGGCGATATCATCATTGGTGTAAACCGTCAGCGAGTAAAAAATCTCGCAACACTACGTAGCTTATTAGAGAAACAACCAAGCGTCTTGGCGCTGCAAGTTCAACGCGGCGAGCAAACGCTTTATATCGTTATTCGTTAGATTAATGAGACGTTGATTTCAAAGGGCAGTCCGTTATTGGTCTGCCCTTTTGTTATTTGCCCATCTAATGCTATTCTTCCCAGTTCAATAACTACCTAATTTATCTGAGGAAGGTATGCTCAATTTCCTACTGCGATCAGTTGCTCTCGGTCTTGCGACTGCTGTCCTGCTTTTGTTAGCAGTCCCTTCGCTGCGTTCCAATATCCTTCCAGAGAATATTACTAACCCAGTGACGAGCTTTGATTCACTGCAAGTGTCATTTAATGAAGCGGTTAGGCGCGCCGCTCCTGCGGTAGTTAACATCTATAGCCGAAAGTACACAGAGGAGGACCGCTCTAAGCTCTCAACTCAAGGACTCGGTTCAGGTGTTATTGTTAGCGAGAAAGGCTACATCATTACTAACTACCATGTGGTAGCGCAAGCCGATCAAATTATCGTGGCTTTGCAAGATGGTCGTGTGGCCGCTGCGCAGCTCATTGGTAAAGACCGCCGCACTGATATTGCGATACTACAAATCGAAGGCAGCAGCCTACCTGTTATCCCGCTAAACCCAGACTACAAAGCCAAAGTTGGTGATGTTGTACTCGCGATTGGTAACCCATATAACCTAGGCCAAACGACGACCTTTGGTATTATTTCTGCGACAGGTCGCTCTTCTATCAGCGCAGGTGGTCGCCAAGCCTTCATCCAGACCGATGCAGCAATCAATGAAGGTAACTCTGGTGGCGCTTTGGTCAACACGCAAGGCGAGCTAGTCGGTATCAATACCGCCTCTTTCCAACAAGCGACCGATTTTGAAACCTACGGCATCTCTTTTGCGATCCCTTATTCGTTAGCCAATCGAATCATGAATCGTATTATTGCCGATGGTCGTGTGATTCGCGGCTACATTGGTATTGATGGCCAAGACATTACTTCAGTGACTGCGCGACTACTAGGCAATGAACATATCGGCGGCATCGTGGTACTAGGCGTTGACCCGAATGGCCCTGCGGCGAATGCAGGTTTTGAAGCGCAAGACATTATTTTGAAAATAGATGGCCATAAAGTGAATGGTCGCCAAAGTGTACTTGAGATAGTGACTGATTTACGCCCTGGTACTAGCGTCGAAGTGTTGATACTCAGAAATGGCGAAGAGATAACTTTACCCGTGACGATTGAAGAAGATACTCGCGAGTAACGCTGCAAAAAACATAAAGCATAAAAAATCCCAGCTCACAGAGCTGGGATTTTTATTTCTATTTAGTCGTACTGTTATTCGTCTTCGCTTGATTCACTCGCGCCTTGCGCAGTTTCCACTTCAATACGAGTAACACGTTGCAGACCTCGAGGCAATAAGCCACCACGACGACCACGCTCACCGCGGAAGTTCTCTAAGTCACTAGCCTTCAGCCCAAGCTTACGTTTACCCGCATATAGGGTAACTGAGCAACCTTGTGGAATAGAGATAAGGTGCGAAACAATCTCTTCACGTTCCTTGGCTTTCGCAGCTGGAATGTTAATGATCTTGTTGCCCTTACCTTTACCTAGCTGTGGTAGTTCCTTGATTGGGAACAGCAGCATGCGGCCTTGGTTGGTGATAGCCAAGATTTCATCACTGTCTAAGTCACCAATGGTATGAGGTTCCATCACTTCAGAATTTTGCGGCAAGCTGACTAACGCTTTACCGCTCTTGTTCTTAGACAGTAAATCACTGCCTTTACATACGAAGCCATAACCTGCATCAGAGCCTATCAGCCATAGCTGATCTTCTTCACCCATGATCACTTGGCGAATCGACGTACCTGCATTGATGTTCAAGCGGCCTGTAATTGGCTCACCTTGGCTACGCGCAGAAGGTAACGAGTGTGACTCAAGTGAGTAGCTTCGACCATCACTGCCAAGGAATACCGCTTGCTGGTTACTCTTACCGCGCGCTGAGGCAAGGAATTTATCACCAGACTTGTAATTGAGGTTTTCAGCGTCAACGTCATGGCCTTTGGCATGACGAATCCAACCTTTATCAGAAAGAACTACAGTAATTGGTTCACTTGGTACTAGGTCACGTTCTGTTAGCGCTTTCGCTTCAGCACGTTCAACCAATGGTGAACGACGGTCATCACCGTATTTCTCAGCATCCGTTTTGATTTCTTTCTTCAGTAGCGTGTTTAGACGACGCTCAGAGCCAAGTAGCTGCTCTAGCTTCTCACGCTCTTTTTCTAGCTCGTCTTGCTCGCCACGAATCTTCATCTCTTCTAGCTTCGCTAGGTGACGAAGTTTAGTATCTAAAATTGCATCCGCTTGAATATCTGTAATGCCGAAACGTGCCATTAGAACGGCTTTCGGATCGTCTTCCGTACGGATGATTTCAATCACTTCATCAAGGTTTAGGTAAGCAACTAACAAACCTTCCAAGATGTGTAAACGCGCAAGCACTTTGTCTAAGCGGTGTTGTAGACGGCGACGTACAGTGGTACGACGGAACTCAATCCACTCAGATAAGATTTGAACTAAGCCTTTCACCTGTGGGCGATTATCAAGGCCAATCATGTTCAAGTTAACACGGTAGTTACGCTCTAAGTCCGTTGACGCAAACAGGTGGTTCATCAACTGTTCGCTGTCTACACGATTGGAACGAGGCACAACGACGATACGTGTTGGGTTCTCGTGATCCGATTCATCACGCAAGTCGTCAACCATCGGCAGTTTCTTCGCACGCATTTGGTTGGCGATTTGCTCAAGCAATTTCGAACCCGATACTTGGTGTGGCAAAGAAGTGATAACGATATCAGAGCCTTCTTTGTGCCATACCGCGCGCATCTTAATGCTGCCACGGCCAGTACGGTAGATTTTTTCAAGCTCCGCTTTTGGCGAGATAATTTCCGCTTCTGTTGGATAGTCAGGGCCTTGAACAAAGTTCATCACATCTGACAGTTCAGATTTCGGATTATCAATCAGGTGAATCGCCGCTTCCGCCACTTCACGAACGTTGTGAGGTGGAATGTCAGTAGCCATACCTACCGCGATACCCGTAACGCCGTTCAATAGGATATGAGGCAAGCGCGCTGGCAACATTTGAGGCTCTTTCATCGTGCCATCAAAGTTTGGTTGCCATTCAACCGTGCCTTGACCTAGTTCGCCTAGCAATACCTCAGCAAACTTAGACAATTTTGCTTCGGTATAACGCATTGCTGCGAACGACTTCGGATCATCCGGCGCACCCCAGTTACCTTGACCATCTACTAGTGGGTAGCGGTAAGAGAATGGCTGAGCCATTAGCACCATTGCTTCGTAACATGCTGAGTCACCGTGTGGGTGATATTTACCCAACACGTCACCAACCGTACGCGCTGATTTCTTGTATTTTGCTGCCGCTGATAAGCCCAGCTCAGACATCGCGTAAATGATACGACGTTGAACCGGTTTTAGACCGTCACCAATGTATGGTAACGCGCGGTCCATGATCACGTACATTGAGTAGTTTAGATAAGCGTCTTCAGTGAACTTGCGCATTGGCAACTGTTCAACGCCATCATAAGTAATTTCTGTCGACATTCGTTAAACCTCTGCCATATCGCCGTTGGTTTGCAACCAAGAGCGACGATCATCTGCTCGCTTCTTACCAAGCAGCATATCCATCATTTCCATGGTTGCTTCGCTATCGTCAATCGTTAGCTGCACCAAACGACGTGTGTTTGGATCCATGGTGGTCTCACGTAGCTGAAGTGGGTTCATCTCGCCCAGACCTTTGAATCGTTGTACGTTGATCTTGGCTTTCTTCTTCGATAGACGCTCTAAGATGCCATCTTTCTCATCATCATCGAGGGCATAGAACACTTCTTTACCACAGTCGATACGATACAGAGGCGGCATTGCCACATAGATATGTCCCGCTTCCACAAGCGCGCGGAAGTGGCGAGTAAACAGAGCACAAAGAAGAGTTGCGATATGCAGACCATCCGAGTCCGCATCGGCTAGGATACAGATCTTACCGTAACGTAAGCCTTCAAGGTTATCGTTATCTGGGTCGATACCCAAAGCCACAGAGATATCATGTACTTCTTGTGATGCTAGCACTTGGTCAGCAGAGACTTCCCATGTGTTTAGGATCTTACCGCGCAGTGGCATCACCGCTTGGAACTCACGATCACGTGCTTGTTTTGCAGAACCGCCCGCCGAGTCACCCTCGACAAAGAAGATTTCAGTGCGGTTTAAATCTTGTACCGAACAGTCGGTCAACTTACCCGGCAATGCCGGGCCAGATGCCACTTTCTTACGTACTACCTTCTTGCTTGCACGCATACGGCGGTGCGCATTGGCAATACAGACTTCAGCCAGTTGCTCAGCCAATTGTGGACGTTCGTTAAGCCATAAACTGAACACGTCTTTTACAACACCCGCTACAAATGCTGCAGTTTGACGAGAAGACAGACGCTCTTTTGTTTGACCAGCGAACTGCGGGTCTTGCATCTTCACCGAAAGAACATAAGAACAACGGTCAAAGACATCATCGCCCGTTAGCTTCACGCCGCGCGGCAGAAGGTTGCGGAATTCACAGAACTCACGCATTGCATCCAGCAAGCCTTGGCGTAAGCCGTTAACATGCGTGCCGCCTTGTGCAGTCGGAATCAAGTTAACGTAGCTTTCGGTGATCATCTCACCGCCTTCTGGCTGCCAAATTACCGCCCAATTCGCTGCTTCTGTTTCTGCAGAAAATTCGCCGGCAAATGGAGCTTCAGGTAGAACAGGGAAGCCTTTTACGCCTTCCGCTAAGTAATCATTTAGACCATCTTCATACAGCCACTTGTACTCATTACCATTGACTTTGTCGCTAAAGGTAATTTCCAAGCCTGGGCAAAGAACGGCCTTCGCTCGTAGGTTGTTCACCAAACGAGTGACGGAGAAGTTAGCCGAGTCAAAGTACTTCGCTTCTGGCCAGAAGTGTACGCTCGTACCTTTATTGCGACGGCCACACGTGCCTATCACAGTAAGGTCAGAAACTTTATCACCGTGCTCAAATGCAATTTCATACACTTGACCATCGCGGCGTACCGTTACTTCTACACGCTTAGATAGCGCGTTCACGACCGAGATACCTACCCCGTGCAAACCACCAGAGAATTGATAGTTCTTATTGGAGAACTTACCACCAGCGTGAAGCTTACATAGAATCAACTCCACCCCTGAGACTTTCTCTTCAGGGTGAATATCCACTGGCATGCCTCGGCCATCATCAATAACTTCTAATGATTGGTCAGCATGAAGAATAACTTGTACCTTTGAGGCATGTCCGGCTAGCGCTTCATCGACACTGTTATCGATAACTTCTTGGCCCAAGTGGTTCGGGCGCGCTGTATCCGTATACATCCCTGGTCGGCGACGTACTGGCTCCAAGCCATTAAGAACCTCAATGGCCCCAGCATTATATTGTTCAGTCATAATACGGAATATCGTCGTAGAGATTTAATTGGTTACTTTGCAGGCAACTGAGTAAGTATTGTGTCTATTCGGCTAAATATTGACTCAAACGCTGAATCTATCAGCGTTTTACAACTGCAATAGTCTAGGGACAACATAGTCTGGAAGAGACCAGTTCATGTCAAGCGAGTTAAGTGAGTAACTCGCAAATTTATGACTCTTCCCTCAGAGATATGGGTAAGTCGAGAAAATTATGGTCATTGGTTAAGAAAGCGAGAAACGCTTATTTTATGGGCTACAGAGCTAAGAACTGAATAATCTGCTCTGGGTAACGCTCAAAATCAACAAAGCTATGATCACCCCCCTGCTCAACCGTTTGTTTCGAATCGGCATACTTTGCTACCGCTTGGCGGTAGTCAAGCACTTCGTCTTCGGTTTGTTGCAACAACCAAAAATCTGTCGGCTGTTTTAGCGAAGCCACATCCAATTGCTTTAGCTCTTCAATATGGTGAGATTCAAGCAAGTAGCGTTCATGGGTATATGGGTTCTCTTGCTCACCAAGATAATCAACAAGTAACTCATATGGTTTCACTGCTGGGTTTACCAATACCGCTTTAAAGCCAAATTGGTTATTCAACCAAGTAGACATATAACCGCCCAGTGAGCTGCCCACCAAACCAATCTGGTAGTCTGCTTGGTACTGCTCGACCAAAGCCAACAAATGCTGCGCAGCTTGCTGCGGAAAACAAGGTAGCTGAGGCACTACGACTTTAATATCGGGGCGATGCTGCTCGCAATAGCTCTTCATCACATTAGCTTTGTGAGAAAGAGGTGAGCTGTTAAAGCCGTGGATATACAGAAGTAGTGATGGTTTCATGCTTAGTAACCTGTAGAGTCAAAATTAGGCAGGAATGAGCCTCCCGCTAAACGCTTAACACGAGTGTCAAAACGGCCATCGGCATGCAGCTCTAGCTCGCGCCAACCAGGCGAGGTTTCATCCAGTGCGAAGTCATCACTGTTAGGCTTAAATTGGACACAGGTGGATGGGGTAGCCATCGCGATAGCGCCGCTTTTTTCTACCTGCATATCTTGGTGCACGTGACCACACAATACCGCTTTCACGTTACTGTGTTTCTCAATCACCTGCCAAAAATGTTCAGCATCTTTTAAGGTATGCTGATCAAGCCACGCACTCCCCACCAGAATTGGATGATGATGTAGCAACACAAGCGTATGTTTTTCAGGATGCTCAGCTAACTTACGATCAAGCATATCAAGCTGCTGATCGCTTAAACGGCCATGAGGTACACCAACCACTTGAGAGTCGAGCAAAATCATCTGCCAATGCTCACCGAGCATAACGTGATGAGTTTGAATGATTTGCGGCGATGGTAAAACAGAATCCATGCTCGGTTTGTAATCATGGTTGCCCGGCAGCCAGTAACAAGACTTTTCTAGAGGCACAATCCCTTGCTCAAAACGCTGGTACGATTTATCGGTATGGTCTTGCGAAATATCGCCAGTGGCAAGAATTGCATCGAATTCAAAGTCAGTGTGTTGAATCGCTTCGACTACCGCTTCAAAACTACTGTTGGTGTTGACGCTCAACAAACATCCGTCCTCATTTTCAAACAAATGAGTATCAGTAATTTGGAGTAGTTTGATGCTGTCTTTCACTGCTGAACTTGACGTCACTTTCAAAATAAAAACCTAGATATTTAAGGGCGTTCGGCTAATACCATGCCTAAGGCAGAACGATAACCAATCACCTAGAAAACGGTTCAATTGTGCTTTTTCATCCTTTTGAACCATTTTGTCATTCGGGTAGTCATATCGAGCTTGGACTCGATTAACGTATTCACTGCTGCACACCTCTGCCACACGAGCATCGTGGTAGAGCCTGACAGACATTTTTGGCAATGGAAACACGGGAACGTCATCACTTTGACAAATATCAACCAAAGTTGTGTACTTTGTGACTTCTCCCACTTGTATTTGGTACGACATACTAGCAGCTTGATAGCAACGAACATCTCCTACCTCTGCTCTCTGCGGTATCAAGGCATTAAGCTTGGCATAATTCGTTTCATATACCCGCATCAATTCTGTTAAATCAACATGATACGGTTTGTTTGTTGCTAGTTGTCCCATTCGGTCTTCAAACGCTGATAATTAAGTTGTAACCATTGCAAAGCAATTATTGATGCGCCATTTTCAAAGCGACCATCGACGACCCACTGATAGGCCGTTTCTCTGCTCACCACATGAACGCGAATATCTTCGCCTTCATAGTCTAAACCATGAACGCCGTGCGCGGTGCTCGCATCGACTTCACCAACATAGACATCAAGCATCTCGGAGCATCCGCCCGAAGAAGGGTAATAAGAAGTCACCTTTTCTAGGCGAGAGACATCGATACCAGCCTCTTCAACGGCTTCGCGGCGAACGACATCTTCAGCTTGCTCACCTTGGTCAATAATGCCTGCAACAATCTCGAGCTGCCAAGGATTGTCGTGCTCTAACGCGCCTACGCGGATTTGCTCAATCAGCACAACTTGGTCGGTGACTGGATCATACGGCAACATCGCCGCTGCATGACCACGCTCAAACATCTCTCGTTCGATCTCTTGGCTCCAACCGCCTTCAAATAGCTTATGCTTAAAGCGGTACTTCACCATTTTAAAAAAGCCTTGAAACAGCGTTTGTTTTGAGATTATTTCCACATCTTCAGGTGTAAACTGAGTTGGTTGTTTTTCAGACTGTTGCATTTGGCACCTCTGTCAGTGAACCTTATAGTTTACTTGTAGACTTATTAATGCGCTATCGACCTACTTCAACTTTTTATACAAAATTTATATTTATTTTTAAATAGAAGTGGTTTTTATTGCACAGATGGACAATTAAGTGTAAAAGAATGCAAAGTTTAGAGTGAATTAGCATCAATATGAGTTAAACTCTTGAACAATAGAACTCAATTTTAATTTGGCAGGAATCAAACCCATGAAAAAATTGCTTCCACTATTTATCAGTGCAGCATTAGGTAGTCTCAGCACTTCTGCTTGGGCAGATACGCTGGCAGACATTTACAACCAAGCAAAAGAAAACGATCCTACGCTGCTTAGTGCCGCTGCAAGTAAAGACGCTGCTTTTGAAGCTATCGAAGAAAGCCGCGCACCATTGCTTCCACAAATCAGTCTGACTGCGGGTTACAACCTAACTCGTGGCGAAACTAATCTAGACGCTAACGTGCCAGATCGCGATAACGATCAAAACGCACTGACTGCAGGCATTGCCTTCTCACAAGAGCTTTACCAACGTTCAAGCTGGATTTCTCTTGATACTGCAGAAAAAAGCGCTCGCCAAGCAGATGCGACTTACGCGTCTATTCAACAAGCATTGATTCTTCGCGTTTCTACCGCTTACTTTGATGTACTACGTGCACAAGACAACCTTGAATTCGTTCGTGCGGAAAAAGCTGCGGTTGGCCGCCAACTAGAGCAAACTAAGCAACGTTTCGAAGTGGGTCTATCGGCAATTACCGACGTTCATGACGCACAAGCTCAGTACGATGCAGTATTGGCTGATGAAGTATTGGCAGAAAACAGCCTAGTAAACAGCTACGAAGGCCTACGTGAAATTACAGGTCAAGAACACTCAAACCTTGATGTACTTGATACTGACCGTTTCTCAGCAAGCAAGACTAAGACAGCGATCGATGCGCTGATTCAAGAAGCTCAAGAGAAAAACCTAAGCCTACTAAGTGCTCGTATCACGCAAGACATTGCGAAAGACAACATCTCTCTAGCAAGCTCAGGCCACCTACCATCACTGACTTTAGATGGCGGATACAACTATGGTGACATCTCAAGCAGTGCTGATTCTGACGGTACAACCAACAACTTTACAGTTGGCGTAAACCTAGCAGTGCCACTTTACACCGGTGGTAAAATCACCTCGCAAACTAAGCAAGCTGAGCTTGGCTACGTAGCCGCTAGCGAAGATCTTGAAGCTGCTTACCGTAGCGTAGTGAAAGATGTGCGCGCGTTTAACAACAACATCAGCGCATCAATTGGTGCACTACGTGCTTACGAGCAAACCGTTGTATCTGCTCGCTCTGCACTAGAAGCAACAGAAGCTGGTTTCGATGTAGGTACTCGTACTATCGTTGACGTTTTAGACTCAACTCGCCGTCTATACGATGCGAACAAGAGCCTATCGAACGCTCGTTACGACTACATCCTAAGTGTTCTACAACTTCGTCAAGCTGTTGGTACACTAAGCGAGCAAGATATCCTAGATATCAACTCAGGCCTAAAGCCTGCAAGCTAATCAATACTTGATAGCCTAAAACAGTAAAAGCCAGCTCATTGAGCTGGCTTTTTGTTTGATAACAGCGCTATACCGTACTGTCGGAGATGAGATTATGCTTATTGAGCAAGCGATACATAGTCGCACGCGATACGCCCAACTCTTTCGCCGCCATAGAAACTTGCCCTGAGTGGGACTCAAGCACCAATAGCAAAGCATCGCGTTCACTGCGCTCACGAATACTCTTCAAACTACGTTTGCCATCACTACGCTTTGGTAAATCCAAATGTGGCTCATCCAGCATCACGGTATCAGACATTAACACCACGCGTTTGATCTGGTTCATTAGCTCACGGACATTGCCCGGCCAATGGTAACGGGTCAGTGCTCGTGTTGCCTCTTCCGTAAAGCTGCGCGCTTGTGCGTTGTACTCTTTTGAGTACTCCATTAGGAAGTGACGCGCCAAAATTGAAATATCACCAGCACGCTCTTTCAAGCTCGGGACATTGATCCGAAGCACATTGATGTAGTGATAAAGCTCCTCATTGAAGTCGCCATCAATCAGCGCTTTTTCAATATCGGCTGAATTGGCCGCTAAGATGCGCACATCAACTTCTTTACGTCCTTCTTCGGTCTCTACGGTTCCTTCTTGCAAGAAACGTAATAAGTTGAGTTGCTGCGATCTAGGCAGAGTCAGGATATCGTTGAGCAATATGGTCCCGCCGTTGGCCTTTTCTAGAATCGAAGGCTCAGAGCTGTCTTCTCGGTTGATACCGAATAGGTCGCTTTCAATGCGACGCTCAGACATCGCACGGCAGTTGACCGAAAGGAACTCTTTCTGCGCGCGGGCAGAAGTATTATGAACAGCGCGAGCAACGGTCTCCTTACCTGTGCCACTCTCTCCATAAATCAAAATACTCACGTCTGTTGGACCAATACGTTTAATTTGATCACGCAGACGCTTCATCGGTACCGATTCACCAATCAGCCCCATGTCGTTGTTGTTACCATAATGAGGCCAGACTTTTTTCTCGAGTTTAAGCATGCCGAGTTGGTGACCAATGGTACTAAGCAGTTGAGCATCAGGAATTGGTGCGGTGAAAAAGTCGATACAGAAGTTCACGATGAACTGACAGATCGTATCTGAACTTAACTGTGACTCTCTAATAAAGGCAATCCAACGAACTTGCTTATGGTTACTCACCAAATTAGCAATGCCGTTGAGACTAAATTCATCGTGACTTAAATCAACTACACCAATACAAGGGCCGGTTTCAGCAAAGAGCGTATTTGCTTTACGTAAGTCTGCGCATTGAGTACAACGCCAACCTACTTGCTCCAATACTGATAGCCATGGTTCATAACTACCACCAACCACAATCAACGAGCCAGGGACAGAATCCATTCGGAATTGACTACCCATTGAACTTCTTCCTTATATTAATCATTTTATAATTATTAGTGCCGCCATGAGCACATCAACAAAGTTGATACACTATAAGGTGCTGACGATAATAATCTGTCTCAAAATTAAGACATAGTCACAAATTATGTTTTCGCCAAATTGTTCTGCGATTCCTATTCAGAAAAAACATGTAACAAAGGTTACTAATGCCACATACATTCACTGTCAAGTCATGCCAAATGCTTCAAATAACCTGTGACTGTTGACCATTAACGACAGAATTCTGGGTATAAAAAAACCACCCGAAGGTGGTTTTGCTAGTCAACTCAAGGTTATTTCCGTACGGATTACGCTTGAGGACGCATCGCTGGGAATAGGATCACGTCACGGATAGTGTGCGTGTTGGTAAATAGCATCGCTAGGCGATCAATACCAATACCTTGGCCAGCTGTAGGCGGTAGGCCGTGCTCTAGAGCAGTGATGTAGTCTGCATCGTAGAACATTGCTTCGTCATCACCAGCGTCTTTAGCGTCAACTTGCGCTTTAAAGCGAGCATCTTGGTCTTCTGCATCGTTAAGCTCTGAGAAGCCATTCGCTACTTCACGGCCACCGATGAAGAACTCAAAGCGGTCAGTGAAGAATGGGTTGTCATCGCTACGACGTGCAAGTGGAGAGATATCCGCTGGGTAGCCAGTGATGAAAGTTGGTTGAATTAGCTGTGGTTCAGCTGTCTCACCAAAGATCTCTTCAAGAAGCTGACCACATGTCCAGAACTTCTCTACGTAGATATCTAGTGATTTAGCGATAGAAACCATTAGCTCACGATCTTGAACGCCTTCTTCTGTTAGCGCTTGGATGTCAGCGTGGTCAGGGTTGTAGTGTTTGATCGCTTCAAGCATTGTCATGCGTGCGTATTGACCACCAAATTCAACAGTTTGATCGCCGTAAGGCATTGATGTTGCGCCTAGCACTTCTTGAGCAACAGAACTTAGCATGCTTTCTGTCAGATCCATCAAATCTTTGTAATCAGCGTACGCCATGTAGAATTCAATCATTGTGAATTCTGGGTTGTGACGAGGCGATAGACCTTCGTTACGGAAGTTACGGTTGATTTCGAATACGCGATCAAAACCACCAACAACAAGACGTTTTAAGTAAAGCTCAGGAGCAATACGTAAGAACATTTGTTGATCCAATGCATTATGGTGAGTGATGAATGGACGCGCAGACGCACCACCAGGAATCACTTGCATCATTGGCGTTTCAACTTCCATGAATGATTTAGATTCCATGTAACGACGAATCGCAGAGATCAGCTTAGAGCGGATCTTAAATGCAGTACGTGAATCTTCGTTCACGATAAGGTCTACGTAACGTTGACGGTAACGCATCTCTTGGTCAGTTAGACCGTGGAATTTTTCAGGTAGTGGACGAAGTGCTTTCGTTAGCAACTCGTACTCTTCCATGTTTACGTATAGATCGCCTTTACCAGATTTGTGCAGTGCACCTTTAACACCAATGATGTCACCGATATCTAGACCTTGGTATTTCTCTTTCAGCTCTTTCTGTACGTCTTTCGCTGCGTAAGCCTGAATGCGGCCAGAAGTCTCTTGAATCACAAGGAATGGACCACGCTTAGCCATAATACGACCAGCAATTGCTACTACATGGTTAAGCTCTTCTAGCTCTTCCTTCGTCTTCTCACCGAACTCTTTCTCTAGGTCGCCCGCTAGTGCATCACGACGGAAGTCGTTTGGGTGGCCGTTTGCTTTGCAGCTCTTTCGGATCTCATCCAATTTAGCGCGGCGCTCAGCAATCAGTTTGTTTTCTTCTTGTAGATTTTCGTTTTGAACAGCATCAGTCATTTTCGATGTATCCTGTCGTTGGTCGGTGAAAAGCTTACAGGCCTGATTTCAGGCTAGCTTCAATAAATTTGTCTAAGTCGCCATCAAGAACCGCTTGAGTATTGCGGTTTTCGACGCCGGTGCGTAAATCTTTAATGCGCGAGTCATCCAATACGTAAGAACGGATTTGGCTGCCCCAGCCGATGTCCGATTTCGCATCTTCGTTCGCTTGTTTTTCAGCATTCTGTTTTTGAATCTCTAACTCAAACAATTTCGCACGTAGCTGCTTCATCGCTTGGTCTTTGTTCTTATGCTGAGAACGGTCATTCTGACATTGCACTACCGTGTTGGTTGGTACGTGCGTAATACGTACCGCAGACTCAGTGGTGTTGACGTGCTGACCACCCGCACCTGATGCACGGTATACGTCGATACGTAGATCAGATGGGTTGATATCGATTTCAATATTGTCATCAATCTCTGGGTAGATAAATGCAGACGCAAATGAAGTATGACGACGGCCGCTTGAATCAAATGGTGACTTACGAACAAGGCGGTGAACACCCGTTTCAGTGCGTAACCAACCGTAAGCGTACTCACCAGAGATCTTCACAGTTGCGCCTTTTAGACCAGCAACTTCGCCCTCTGATACTTCAATAACTTCTGTTTTGAAACCTTTCGCTTCAGCCCAACGCAAGTACATGCGTAGTAGCATTGACGTCCAATCTTGAGCTTCTGTACCACCGGAACCTGATTGCAAATCGATGTAGCAATCAGAAGAATCGTGGTCACCAGAGAACATACGACGGAACTCTAGCTTCTCAAGTTTAACTTCAAGCTCAACTAATTCTGGCTCGATTTCATCAAAAGTTTCTTGATCTTCTTCTTCAACAGCTAGCTCTAAAAGACCATCTACGTCTTCCACGCCTTGTTCAAGTTGATCGATCGTTTCAACAACCGCTTCTAATGATGCACGTTCTTTACCTAGTGCTTGCGCACGCTCTGGCTCGTTCCATACATCCGGCTGTTCTAGTTCTGCATTGACCTCTTCTAGACGCTCTTTCTTGGCGTCATAGTCAAAGATACCCCCTCAGGATACTTGTGCGCTCAGACACATCCTGCAGGCGGTTTTTAATAGGATTGATTTCAAACATGTTTGCTCAATATCTATGAGTAGAATTTAACCGAGGAATTGTACTGAAAACTGTGATGAAGATACAGGAATTTTTTATTGGCCTTTTGATAAACAAAAATAAAAAATCCCCCGCCACGCTTGGCGTGACGGGGGATTATTATTCTTATTCAATGATGAATTTATGCAGTTTTACGCTCTAGCTTCACTTCGTTTGATTTACTAATGAAAAACGCACAAATCATTGCAGCTACTGTTGGCAGCAACCAAGCCATACCTACATCAAATAATGGCAACATATCCAGAGCAGAAACGTCAGCACCAATAAATTTAGCCGCATCAATCAGAGCAAACAACAACGCTACTAACATCACTACAGGGTAAGCCACACGAGGGTTTGGCAGCTTATGACGGATGAACGTCAATGCAATCAGTGCAATCGCTACAGGGTAAAGAGCGAATAGAACTGGGATAGATAGCGTAATTAGCTGAGATAGACCAACGTTAGCGACAACAGCACATGCTACGCCGTTGATTAACACCCATTTTTTGTAAGAAATAGGCGTTAACGAGCTAAAGTAATCAGAACACGCTGAAATTAGACCAATCGCAGTCGTCAAACATGCTAGCAATACGATCACTGATAGTACGATTTGACCAGAAGGACCAAACAGCGCTTGAACGTATAGGCTTAGGATTGCACCACCGCTTTCAACGCCAGCTGCGATTGCCGAACTTGTTGCACCTAGGTAGAACAACGAGATGTAAACAAACGCTAGACCAGCCGCTGCAATTAGAGCTGCGAAGATTAGGTATTTTGCCGTTGCACGTTGCTCTGTAATACCTTTGCTGCGGATAGCTTCCACAATCAAAGTACCGAACATCAATGCGCCGAAGGTATCCATGGTGTTGTAACCATCAAGGAAGCCTTTCTGTAGCGGGTGAGATAAGTATTCACCTTGAGCTGCAACAATTTCACCTTGAGGGTTCATGAATACCGCTGTAGCCAAGATCACTAAACCAATAAATAGTACTGGTGTCAGTACCTTACCAATAACATCAATCAGCTTACCTTGAGACCACGAGAACGACATCGCGACAGCAAAGAAGATGATAGAGAAGATGGTTAAATGCATCTGCTGAACATCAGCAAAGAAAGGCATTACCGCCATTTCGTAGGCAACTAGGCCTGTACGAGGAGCAGCAAAAGCAGGGCCGATAATGATGAAGATAAGAACTGTCATCAATACTGCCGCTTTAGCAGGAATATCTTGAGTCAGTTTTTCCCAAGAGCCACCCGCAACAGCAATAGCAACGATGGTAATTAGAGGAAGACCTACCGCTGTTAATAAGAAACCTGTCATCGCAGAAAGTACATTTTCACCGGCAAGCAGACCTGCTGGCGGTGGGAAAATGATGTTGCCTGCACCCAAAAAGAACGCGAAAAGCATAAAGCCCAACGCGAGAATATCTGTTATTTTTAACGTCTGATTCACAGATTAACCTTTACTTATAATGATAGATGTTGTGTCTGCCTAGATGAGCAATAATGCTCTCTGAGCTATATAATTTAGAAAAGAATAATGACTAAATACACAACTATCCGCAACACCAAAGCAAAAAACACCATATAAATTTATACATCAGAGTAAAAACCAGTGATTACCACTACATTAGAAATTTATACCAGTGTTTTATACCAAACATTTTAACAACAAAACATTATATAAATAGAACATATATCTATACATTAGATCCACAACAGTAAATATCACTTGATATCAAATCATTTTCAGAACAATTAATGAGCAGACAAATCAGTAAAACAAAAGGCTTTAGATTCAAACAGTTCGAGATTGATGGTGGCCAATGTGGCATGCCAGTCAGTACCGATGGCGTACTTTTGGGTGCTTGGTCAAACATTAAACAGGCGAATTCGATCCTCGATATTGGCACAGGAACGGGTTTGCTCGCTCTGATGTGCGCGCAAAGAAATGGCCATGCGAAAATAGAAGCTCTTGATATTGATTTAGAAGCCGCTGAAACCGCCAAAGCCAATTTTGCTAATAGTCCTTGGCACACTCGACTCAATGTGAGCCACTGCGATTTAATTGCGCATCGATTTAAAGATCAATTTGATGCGATTATTTGCAACCCGCCCTATTTCAACAATGGCGAACAAGCCAATAACCAACAAAGAGCGACAGCAAGGCATACAGACAGTTTGAGCCACACGGATCTATTGAAGAAGTGTAAGTCACTGCTTTCAGAAGACGGTAATGCGAGCTTTGTTTTGCCAATAACAGAGGGGGAAGCCTTTATTCGCCTAGCGCTAGAGATGGGTTTTGCTCTCAATAGACGCTGTGATGTCAGACCGACAGAAACAAAACCAGTCAATCGCCTACTTATCGAATTAAGCTTGGCGGAAAGCCACGCTTCTATCCACCAGCAATTAACCATTCGCAACAAGTTGGGTTACACTGAGGACTTTATCGCCCTAACTAAAGATTTTTATTTGAAGATGTAGCAAATAAGATGTGATCCTAATCACTTAACGCTCTATACTATGCAGCCTTATTTTTACGTCCTGACTTTTCATTCTTAGGAATCACGCCAAATCGGCTTGTGGAGACTCTACTGTGATCAAAAATTTTGCAGAACTCGATTTAGATCCAAACCTGCTCATTGCCATTGAAGAAATGGGTTATGAACGCCCAACTCAAGTGCAAGCGCAAGCGATCCCGCAAGCATTAGACGGTCGTGATATCTTAGCATCTGCGCCTACAGGAACAGGTAAAACAGCAGCATTCGTATTGCCTGCTCTACAATACCTACAAGATTTCCCGCGCCGTAAGCCAGGGCCTGCTCGCGTACTTATCTTGACGCCAACTCGCGAACTAGCTATGCAGGTAGCGGATCAAGCGCGTGCACTAGCAAAACACACTAAGCTAAACATCTTCACCATCACTGGTGGTGTTCAGTACCAAGAGCACGCTGACATTCTATCAACTACGCAAGATATCGTTGTTGCAACACCGGGCCGTTTGATGGAATACATCAACGCAGAGCGTTTTGATTGCCGCGCAATTGAATGGCTTATCTTAGATGAAGCAGACCGCATGCTAGACATGGGCTTTGGCCCTACCGTTGACCGTCTGTCTCAAGAGTGTCGTTGGCGTAAACAAACGCTATTGTTCTCTGCAACACTCGAAGGTAAAGGCGTTGAAGGCTTCACAGCTGACCTTCTCAAAGAGCCAGCAGAGATCGATGCTGAGCCATCACGTCGCGAGCGTAAGAAGATTACTCAGTGGTATCACCGTGCTGATACCATGGAGCACAAGCTTGCAATGTTAAAAGTGATTGTAACGGAACAAGCTGAACGCTCTATCGTGTTCCTAAAAACTCGTGAGCGCCTAGCTGAGCTGCGTATCGAACTAGAAAAAGCGCAAATCCCTTGTGCTTGGATTCAAGGTGAGATGCCGCAAGATCGTCGTAACAACGCAATTTCTCGTTTCCGCGATGGTACGGTTAACGTTCTACTGGCGACTGACGTTGCGGCTCGTGGTATCGACTTACCAGACGTAAGCCACGTAATTAACTACGACATGCCACGCAGCGCTGACGTATACCTACACCGCATCGGCCGTACCGCTCGTGCAGGTAAAAAGGGTAATGCCGTTTCTCTAGTAGAAGCGCACGATCAGCCAATGCTAGACCGCGTAGAACGTTATGTGAAAGAAGACATTAAAGAGCGCTTCATTAAAGAACTACGTCCAAAACACAAAAAACCTGTGTTCAAGAAAAAGAACAAGAAGAAAGACGACAAGAAGAAGTCTGCTGCTAAAAGCAAAAAGAAAGTCGCGAAGAAGAAAAAGTAACGCGAACTAAAAGCTCCAACAGCCAAAAATAAAAATGCCGCTTCAATCATGAAGCGGCATTTTTGTATCTATCATTTCAGCGCTAAACCAAAGAGATGACCAAGCTCACCTTGAACACGGAAGGATACTCAAAATAGCTGGAGTCAGAGCAAAGCGATAAGTAAACTCAGCCTTGGGAAATAGTACATCTTCTAAGTAGTTGGTGTCAGAACAAAGCGACGAGATAACTCATCGCCATGAGCATAGTTTACCTATGTGATAGGGCTGGGCTGGCATTCCAGTGAATTTGTGCAGTTAACGTAGTTATCACCCCAAATATGACGAAGATTTCTTCAAAGTGTTTGGCGTAAGAACAAGGCGATAAGTAAACTCAGCCTTGGGAACGTAGTACGCTACGTGACTAAGGTGAGTTTACGAAATCAACGCAGTTATTGCGTCAAAGGCGCAGAAGATTAGTGTTCGCGAGTTGCGCGGAACTCCACATCTGGGAATCGCTCCGATGCTAAGTTCAGATTAACCATAGTTGGCGCAATGTACGTTAAGTTATCGCCACCATCTAGCGCTAGGTTTGATTGGTTCTTACGTTGGAACTCGTCCAGTTTCTTCGCATCACCACACTCTACCCAACGTGCTGTCGCCACGTTTACACCTTCGTAGATCGCTTCTACGTTGTATTCAGCTTTCAAGCGCGCTACAACCACATCAAACTGAAGCACACCTACCGCACCAACGATTAGATCGTTGTTTTGCAGTGGGCGGAATACCTGTACTGCACCCTCTTCTGAAAGCTGAACTAAGCCTTTTAGTAGCTGTTTCTGCTTTAGAGGATCTTTTAGGCGAATACGACGGAACAGTTCTGGCGCAAAGTTTGGAATACCTGAGAACTTAAGATTTTCACCTTGAGTGAACGTATCACCAATCTGAATCGTACCGTGGTTGTGAAGACCAATGATGTCACCTGCGTATGCTTTTTCGGCACGCGCGCGGTCGCCCGCCATAAAGGTAACTGCGTCAGATATACTCACTTTTTTACCTGTACGAACGTGGTTCATCTTCATACCTTGGCTGTATGTGCCTGATACGATACGCATGAAAGCAATACGGTCGCGGTGCTTTGGATCCATGTTCGCTTGGATCTTGAATACGAAACCAGAAAACTCTTCTTCGTTTGCTTCGACATCACGCTCAACCGCTTTACGAGTTTGTGGTGCTGGTGCCCACTCTGTTAAGCCATCAAGCATATGGTCAACACCAAAGTTACCTAGTGCTGTACCGAAGTAAACTGGTGTTAGCTCACCCGCAAGGAATAGATCTTGGTCATACTCAGGGCAAGCGCCCATTACTAGCTCTAGCTCTTCACGTACGCTTTCAGCCAGATCTGCACCCACTTTTTCATCAAGTTCTGGGTTGTCTAGACCTTTGATGATGCGAACTTCTTGAATCTCATGGCCGTGGCCTGATTCGTACAGAATCGTCTCATCACGGTGAATGTGGTAAACACCTTTAAACTCTTTACCACAACCGATAGGCCATGTGATTGGCGCACAAGACATACCTAGTTCGCTTTCAACTTCATCCATTACTTCCATTGGATCACGAACGTCACGGTCAAGTTTGTTCATAAACGTTACGATTGGCGTGTCACGTAGGCGCGTAACTTCCATCAATTTACGTGTACGATCCTCGACACCTTTCGCTGCGTCGATCACCATCAAACATGAGTCAACCGCTGTTAGTGTACGGTAAGTATCTTCTGAGAAGTCTTCGTGTCCTGGAGTATCAAGAAGGTTTACAAGGCAGTCATTGTATGGGAACTGCATTACAGAGGTCGTTACCGAGATACCACGCTCTTTTTCCATCTCCATCCAGTCCGACTTCGCGTGCTGGTTAGAACCACGGCCTTTTACGGTACCCGCTTTCTGGATCGCGTTTCCGAATAACAGAACTTTTTCAGTGATTGTGGTTTTACCCGCATCCGGGTGAGAGATAATCGCAAACGTTCTGCGCTTGCTAACTTCTTGTAGGAAAGACATAACCGCCCTTTGATGATCTTAAAGCGTAAAAAGGGCAGTAAACACAATACTGCCCTTGAAATTTGAGTGCGGATTATACAGAAGTCGAGGCTGTTTCTCTATAGGAACAGAAAACTCATAATGATGGCGTCTTCTTTGCCGCTAGCGGTTGGGTAATAGTTACGGCGACGGTCTACTTCATTAAAGCCTGTGGACTCATACAAACCAAAAGCGACCTGGTTACTCTCGCGCACTTCAAGCCAAGCACTTTCCGCTTTAGCTTGCTCACACACGTTAAGGAAATGATCGAGCAAAGCCTTACCGTAGCCTTTACCTTGCTGGTTTGGGTCAACCGCTACATTAAGTAACGTCACTTCACCGACAATGTTCTGTGCGTAGAAATACCCCACCAGCTTTTCACCATCAAATAGCACATGATGACAAGCACCACGGCTGTTCACATCGCGAATCATCGATTGTGTCCAAGGATGGGTATGAGCGGCCTGCTCAATTTGCCAAACCGCATCAAGATGAGATTCAGCTAAAGGGATAAGTTGTAATGACATAGTTTTCGACAGGTTCAAAGACCTAGTTGTAAGAACAGATTTGCTGCCAAAGGGCTTTACGATGCTGGGTATTGCCTTCAATTTCAGTTATTAGAGGCGAAGTAAGCACGTTAGCTTGAATATCGGAGTTCGACGCGCAACCAGCAAACCATAGCCACTCAATTTGAGTCGTGCTCAGTTGAGGTAATTGCTCTGGGTATAAATGCAACGCTTGTTGTAAAGAAAGCTTCATGCTTTTTAGCACGCGCTCAAACAACACGGCACTATCACCTTGCGGCAAATTAGGCGAAACCAATAGCAGTTTACATTCGCTTGGTAGCGCTATCTCAAGCGCTTGATAACCCGTTAAACGCTGTGGATGAGCCAGCTGATAGGTATCAATCCCCATTTGCTGTAAGTAAGCGTTCTCATCATTTTGCATTAGTAGAATTTCGTCTTAATGAGTCGGTAAATATGCGGGCTATCCTAACACAAAGGAGTAGCCAACAAAAAAGGGGCATCAGCCCCTTTCACGTGATGATTGCTCTATCAGCATCTAGAACTATAGCTCTGAGAATTCAGGACAGTATTGAATTAAGCCTTGGCGTTGGTCAAATTCACCGTCTGCCATTGCCAATACTTGGAAAACACCAGCAGGTACATCCCACTCACAGCGCATCTGTTTGCTCTCTGCCGCTTCAAAACCAAAACGGCCATAGTAATTTGGATCGCCAAGCACTACGCATGCTGGATAACCAAATTCAAACAATGAAGATAAACCTTCACGAATCAATTTATCCGCTATACCTTGCTTACGGTATTCTTCTTTCACGGCCACTGGCGCAAGACCTTGCCAGTTTAAGTCTTCACCTTCTAGAGTGACAGGACTAAACATCGCGTGACCCACCACTTCACCTTCGTCAGTACATGCAACAAGTGACAAAGTTAAATGGCTGTTTTCACGCAGCTGCATCACCAAATTGGCTTCAGCTTCTGTCTCAAATGCAGATTTTAACAGGCGGTCAATAACCAGAATATCTGCTGGAGCTTCAGTTCGTATAAGCATTCGCTACCTCATTTTGTATCACTGGGGATTGTACGCCCTTATGAACAAAATCGGCTAGTTGATTTAGTAGCATTTGTAACGGCTTTGGCAGAAGTTCAAGATCGACACTGTCCATTAGGTTTTTAACTTCGAGACCGAGTTCAGTATCACCTTCGATAGACAATCTGCGCTGGAAGAACAGTGTATCTGGGTCTTCTTTGCGACCAGCAATCAGCACTAAATCATTCAGGTTGCCACTGAATGAAACGTCTTCTTTTACTTCGCCATCCGCTACAATTAGCTTGTCGTCTTCGTAACTGATATACCAATGCAATTTCATATCTTTTACTTCAACTTTCAACCACTTGTCTTCAAGGAATTCAAAATCACCGTCTTCTAAAGCCTCTTTAAAAACCATTTTTAGGCTATCTAGCAAGGCTTTTTTTTGTACAGACTGAGGCAATAAGTGGACTGGAGATCGCAAAATTGATGCTGCATTTTGAACTAATTGAGTGCGAATCTTGTTAATCACGCGGGTTATCCGTTACTTTGTAAAAAGAGATGTTCATCATAATCGATGAATCATGGAAGATACCTGTTATGTATCAAAAAATGACGTAATGACAACAACTCTTTAAAGTCACTACAATCGCAGTTATAGTAGGCCATTCGCTACATAACAACTGCTAAGATGTTTTGTGTCAGCCATATGGAGAATTGGTACACCTCTGATGCCATCGCAACAACTACAGCATTGGTTTAAAAAAATAACCGCTCACGGTCCGTTTTTTTCCGCCATTTTGGATAGCCAACATAACTATGTCATGGTTAATGAGCGCTATTGTGAAATTGCTGGATTATCCAATGATGAACTGATCGGCATGAATGATAGCCAAATCCTTGGTGAACAATTCTACTCACATCTCAAACCTTACTATCAGCGCGCATTTTCAGGCGAACACCTCGAAGCTGAAATCACTCTTGATGAAATCGATTTAGAGACTTGTTTCCATTGCACCCTCTCACCAATTGAGATCGACGGCAAAGTACAATCTATCGTTCTGCACGCAATTGATACGTCAGAAAAGCAAATTCTCGTCCGTTCTCTGGAAGAGTCTGAAAGCAAGTTCAGCACGTTAACTGCCCTTCTTCCTGATGGCCTGTTATTGGTTGAGGATGATTGCATCCTATCGGCCAACCCTGCCGCTGTACGCCTGCTGGGTTTTGAATCTTCTGCCGATTTATTAGGTGAAGATTTATCTCGCTTATTCATTGATGAAAAGACCAAAACGGTATTCAATAACAAGCTGAGTTTATTACTGCAAAACTCACCATTTGTTTGTTTAACCGGCCCTCGCTGCGGCTTTGAACGTAAAGTGCAACTCAAAGCAGACAGCGCCGTAATCTTAGGTAGTGACTCTCAAATTGTCTTAATTCAAGACGCAGAGCAAAACGCAGCACCAAGCTCTAACGGCCCAGTGGAAGATGCCAACATCGACTCACTGACTGGCGTTTACAACCGTTTTGGTTTTACTAAGCGTTTAGAGCAACTGATCAAGAACGAAACACCGCTGATCATGCTCTACCTTGATATCGATAACTTCAAGAATATCAATGACTCACTTGGCCATCACATTGGCGATAAAGTCATTAAAGAAGTATCTTCTCGTCTTAAGCGTCTTCTACCGCAACAAGCGGTACTAGGGCATTTAGGAGGTGATGAGTTTGGTTTGATCCTACCTGAGCCAGAAAACAATCGCATGGTTGAAATGCTGTCAGATAGAATCATTTCCCTAATTAACCAACCTTTCGACCTGCACCACTTCAGTAAGCGCCTCGCTTGCTCAATTGGTAGTGTTGCCTATCCTGGTGATGGCAATGATGCGCGTATCTTGCTGCAAAATGCCGACACCGCGATGTATGAAGCAAAAGATCGTGGCCGCAATCGTCTGATTAAATTTAACGATCAGATGAACAAAGAAGCGCGTATGCGTTTGTGGCTTGAAATCGAGCTGCAAAAAGCGCTGCAACAAAATGGCCTAGAGGTTTGGTACCAACCCAAAGTCAACGCGCGTGATTTCAGTATCAATGGCGCAGAAGCACTGATTCGTTGGAAACACCCGGTTGAAGGCTATATTAGCCCGGGCGCTTTCATCCCTGTTGCTGAACGTGCCGGCCTAATTGAACATTTAGGCCGAGTAGTGATGCGTGAAGTATTCAACACGGTGAAACGTTGGAAAATCCAAGGTATTTTACCGGGACGTGTGGCGATTAACCTTTCTCCAGAACAGTTTGGTAACCCTAAACTTATCGACTACATGGAGAAGCTGCTTCGCACCACCGAGCTTGACCCTAGCTGCATTACCTTTGAATTAACCGAAAGTGCGGTAATGAGTGACAGTGACCACACACTGCAAATGCTCAACGCGATTAAAAAGCTAGGCTTCTCACTATCAATTGACGATTTCGGTACGGGTTACTCGTCGCTTTCTTATCTGGCTCGCTTCCCGCTGGATGAGCTCAAAATAGACCGTGCGTTCATCAATGAGATCGACACCCTACCAAAACAAGTGACGGTGATTGAAAACATCATCAACCTTGGTAAGTCACTTAACCTTACGGTCGTTGCAGAAGGTGTTGAAACTCAGCAACAAGCGACTCTGCTTTCCAACCTTAACTGTAACTCCATTCAAGGCTTCCACTTCTACCGCCCGCAGCCAAAACAGGAAGTCGAAGAGCTATTTGTACAAAATCGCCGCCATAAGAACTAACACACCTATAACACCCCCTCAAAAATCTACTCCATTGGGGTTAATTGCTGGTTAACTCACTCAAACCTGCCTTACATCAAATTTGCCGTTCATAATTCTTCATAAAATGCGAAGCAACTATGAAAGCAATTGGTTTAGTAGAGCAATGGAACTTCTATGCCCAGCAGGTAACCTACCTGCCTTAAAAACAGCGATAGATTGCGGAGCAGACGCGGTGTACATCGGCTTTAAAGATGATACCAATGCTCGCCACTTCGCTGGCTTGAACTTCACTGGTAAAAAACTCGATAAAGCAGTCCAGTACGTTCATGACCACAATAAAAAAATTCACGTTGCGTTGAATACATTCGCTCACCCTGATGGCTTTGAGCGTTGGACTAACGCTGTCGATCGCGCTGCTGATGTGGGTGTTGATGCCCTTATAGTGGCAGACATCGCGGTTTTAGAATACGCAGCGCGTAAATACCCAGATTTAGAACTGCACTTATCAGTGCAAGCTTCAGCGACGAACGTTGCAGCTATCGACTTCTACAAAAACAATTTCAACGTTAAACGCGTTGTATTGCCGCGCGTACTTTCAATTCATCAGGTCAAACAGCTATCGCGTAATATGACCAGTGATGTTGAGCTGGAAGTCTTTGCTTTTGGTAGCTTATGTATCATGGCTGAAGGTCGTTGTTACCTATCGTCATACATGACAGGTGAATCACCAAACACCGTTGGCGCTTGTTCTCCAGCCAAATACGTTCGCTGGCAAGAAACCGATAAAGGTCTTGAATCTCGCCTTAACGATATTTTGATTGACCGTTACAACCAAGGTGAAAACGCGGGCTATCCAACCCTGTGTAAAGGTCGTTTTATCTCTGACCTAGAAGGGGGCGAAAAGCCATACCACGCGTTAGAAGAGCCAACGAGCTTGAACACTCTCTCGCTATTGCCTGAGCTGTTTGCTGCCAATGTTGCCTCGGTGAAAATTGAAGGCCGTCAACGCAGCCCAGCTTACGTAGAACAAGTCACTCGTACATGGCGCGCTGCGATTGACCGCTACTTAGCGAACCCAGAAGCTTACCAAGTGGAAGCAGCATGGGATGCAACGCTAGCAAACGTATCAGAAGGCACACAAACCACTTTGGGTGCTTACCACCGTAAATGGCAATAAAGCAGAGAGTAACACGATGAAATATGCATTAGGCCCACTGCTTTACTTTTGGCCAAAGCAAGATGTAGAAGGCTTTTACCAACAGGCGCAAGACAGCTCTGCCGAAATTATCTACCTCGGTGAGACGGTTTGCTCTAAGCGCCGAGAAATGAAGGCCGCACATTGGTTTGATATCGCTAAGCAACTGGCTGACAACGGTAAGCAAGTGGTGCTTTCAACCATGGCACTACTTGAAGCGCCAAGCGAAGTGAACGTAATGAAGAAGTACATCGACAACGGTGACTTCGCGATTGAAGCAAACGATGTATCCGCGATTCAGCTTGCCCACGAACATAAAGTACCGTTTGTGGTTGGCCCTGCGGTGAATACCTACAACGCCCACACGCTGAACCTGTTTTTAAAACAAGGGATGACTCGCTGGTGTATGCCGGTTGAGTTATCTCGTGAATGGTTGAGCAATGTGCTGACTCAGTGTGATGAGATTGGTATTCGCAATCAATTTGAAGTAGAAGTATTTAGCCATGGCTACCTACCGCTAGCCTACTCTGCTCGCTGTTTTACCGCTCGCGCAGAAGATAAAGCCAAAGACGACTGCGAAACCTGCTGTATTAAATACCCAACCGGTATTCAAGTTCGCAGCCAAGAAGGCCAAGAAGTATTTAACCTTAATGGCATTCAAACTCAGTCAGGCTACTGCTACAACTTGGTCAACGATCTACCAAGCATGCAAGGCTTAGTGGATGTAGTTCGCCTTAGCCCATTAGGCCTAGAGACCTTCTCTGAAATTGAGAAGTTCCGCGCTAATGAACAAGGTAATAACCCAGTAAGCGCGCTTGATCGCCAATGTAATGGCTACTGGCACCGCCTAGCGGGCTTAGAGGTTAAAAGCATTTAAGCTGATAGACACTCAAGCAAACGTTAGATACACAAAAGGGCTCAACTGAGCCCTTTTGTTTTTTTGAAACCAAACTTACGCTTGTTGCGTGGCCATCTGCGGCATTTGATGGCGACGAATATCTTTCATCAGCATCACGATCACCACCAAGCTTAATGCGATGTTGGATAACGGGAACGCAATCCAGATACCGTTCACACCAAACAATTTTGGCATCAACCACAAGAATGGCAATTGTACCGCCATGTTACCAATGGTGACGAACATCGCTTTACCGCCGCGATTGACCGCTTGATAGTAAGCCGCAGCCACGACTAAGAAGCCATCTAAGAACAGCGCAAACATGTGCAATCTTAAGCCAAGAATCGCGTTCTCTATTAACGCTTCATCTTGATTGTTAAATACTGAGACAAACTCGCGCGGGAATAAGTTAAGGAGCGCCACAAACGCGATACCACCCAGCACGGCAACACCCATCGCCACTTTTAGCAGCTTCAAGATATTGTCATTGTTCTTAGCACCGTGGTTATAGCTCACAAGTGGCTGCATACCGTTAGCGATACCTTCTGCTGTGAGGTAGTAAACAGTCACGATGTAGCCAAGAATCGCATACGCACCAATTAAAACTGAACTGCCATATTGGGCAAATAATGAGTTATGTAGTGCCACCATCATTGAGCCATAGGCATACATGAAGAAGCTCGATACACCAATAACGAAAATCTGTGGCACCACTGACCAATTAACACGTAAATCTGAGACTCGTAAACGTAACTTAGCTCGGCTAGAAAAGAAGTAAGCTAACCCAAGACCGGTTACCACCATTTGTGCAATCGCGGTCGCTATCGCAGCCCCCTCGAGCTCCCATTGCAAATGAGCGATGAACAGGTAATCCAGCACGATGTTAATCAACGCCCCCACTACCATTAGCAGCGTGGCTAAGTTTGGGCTGTCGTCGTTACGTAATAGAAACGGCATCGCAATTGAGCCAAGCGTAAACACACTCGCAATAATCAGAATATGCAGATACTGAGCACCTAGCTCAAACACTCGCCCTGTCGCCCCTTGCCAAACTAGGAAATCATCGGCGAATAAGAACAGCGCGCCCGACACCAATGGCGTTAAAGCAAGCAGTAGCAACAAACCGGTCGCCAAGATGGTTTTCGCGGCCGTTAGGTTTTTCTCACCCTGTTTGATAGAAGCAAGCGCACCAGTACCTACGCCCACCAGCATACCAATACCGAGAATAGAGCCAATGACAGGCCATGCGACGTTGATGCCCGCTAAGCCATCGGCACCCACATAACGGCCAATAAAAATACCATCGACCACCTGATATAAACCGTTGACCAACATGGCGGCAACAGTAGGGATCGCATAGCTCCAAAATTGTTTGTATATCGACTTTTGCATTCTTCTTACCAAGCGATAATCAATCTAAACGATTGAATAAAATAGTTAGCAAGGCTAACTAAAACGGCAAATTTTTACTTCAATGCTTTGTTGAGCAGTTGAACCAGAGATTGAGCTTCTTGCTCTGAGAGGTTGGCGTTGAGATCATTCGCGATCTGTTTGTACACCACTTGTTCAAGTGACAGATCCTTAATCACTTTTTCGGTCAAAATAACCCGTTTTGCACGCGCATCTTCACTGCACGCGACACGCCTTACTAGACCTTTCTTTTCCAATCGAACCACCATGTTGGAGGCTGATGGCTTGGTGACTTCAAGTTCTTGTGCCAGATCGGTAATTCTTACCCCTTGCGGGTGTTGTTGAATCACCTTTAGGTAATCAAACTCGTTAAAGCTGAGCTGACACATAGGATCTTCTTTGGCATGTACTCGCCATGCCTTGGAACAAAAACGTTCTAGGCTAATTAAACTTTGTTCTAATTGCATTGCGCTTCAATTTAGTTAGCAAGGCTAACTATTTTAGCGATTTTTTATCCACACGCAATAAAAAACCGCCCTGAGGCGGTTTGTTCTCTTTCTATTACGGCAATAAATTACTGCTGCTGTTGTTGCTCAAGCTTGGCTTTAGCTAACTGCTCTTGTTTAACCTGATTGAAGATTCGTGTTAGCTCAAGGAAAGAGTAACGATGCTCTACATATTCAAACACGTTAAAAGAAATCGCCAATTTATACATGGAGATAGCACGGGCGAAATCGCCCTCTTTTTGATAGCGCTTACCTAGATAAAAGTAAGTTTCAGTTAAGCGCTGAGCCAATACCGTATTATCACGAGTACCCGCTAAGATAGCTTTGAAGGTCTGCTCTTCTGAAATTTGGTTAAGCGAAATCGCTACCAATACCCAACCCCATTGATCATCGCGCTGCTGATATAACGCCATCAATTGCTCACGCGCGGCGACTGGATCTTTCTCTAACTTAATCAAGTAAAGCCAAAGAGCACGGAACGGATCGGTTGGATCTTCTGCAAAATGCTTTTCCATATCTTCTAATGCTAGGTCGATACGGTCACCGTAATACAGTGCAATCGCACGGTTACGCACGGAATAAGAGTTACCAGGGTCAAGATCAAGCGTTGAATCAAACGCTTCATATGCGGCATCAAACTCACCGACTTGAGTCAGGTAGACACCTAATAAGTTGAACACATCTGGCTGCGCAGGATTAAGCTTGAGAGAATGGTTGTAGTCTAAACGTGCAAGATCCCTTAAACCGACACTGTCGTAGTAATTACCACGCTCAAACAGCATCTTCGCTCTTACTTCATCGGGGAGGTTGGGGCGTTGCAATAGTTGGCTTAAGCGAGCAATTTGCACTTCCTGCTGCACACTGGCTTGCAACGGCACGGCCATTGGTGGGTATAACCACTGTTGTGGGTTATCCTTGGTTGATGCACAACCTGTCGCGACCAGAATACTCAAGCCCAGCGTTACGGTTTGAAACCATTTCACGTATATCTACTCCTATTATCCACTTTACAGTGTATACCCAAACTGAGTATCCGTTGTCTCTTTGTCTGGCTACCACATTAAGCCGATAAATTAACCGATTTATTGCGCATTAAAAAAGGGAGCGCGAGGCTCCCTTTATATCATGCTTTTAGCGTTACACACTAATCTGAGAATTATTCAGCAGCAGGTTTTTCGTCTGCAGCTTCAGTTTTCTCTACCGCTTCTTTCATGCTTAGACGAACACGGCCTTGGCGGTCGATTTCAAGAACTTTAACTTGAACTTCTTGGCCTTCTGCTAGGTAGTCAGATACTTTCTCTACACGCTTATCAGCGATTTGAGAGATGTGTACTAGACCATCTTTACCAGGCAGGATAGTAACGAATGCACCGAAGTCAGCTAGACGAGCAACTTTACCTGTGTAGATACGGCCCACTTCAACTTCTGCAGTGATCTCTTCGATACGACGGATAGCTTCTTTCGCTGCTGCACCTTCAGTTGCAGCAATCTTGATTGTGCCGTCGTCTTCGATTTCGATAGTTGTACCAGTCTCTTCAGTTAGAGCACGGATAACTGCACCACCTTTACCGATAACGTCTTTGATCTTCTCTGCGCTGATCTTCATTGTGTGAATGCGAGGAGCGAATTGAGAGATATCTTCACGAGCACCAGAGATAGCTTCATCCATTACAGATAGGATGTGCTTACGTGCACCTTGCGCTTGGTTAAGAGCAATTTGCATGATCTCTTTAGTGATACCTTCGATCTTAATGTCCATTTGAAGTGCAGTGATACCAGTGTTAGTACCTGCTACTTTAAAGTCCATGTCACCTAAGTGGTCTTCGTCACCAAGGATGTCAGAAAGAACAACGAAGTCGTCGCCTTCTTTAACAAGACCCATTGCGATACCCGCAACAGAAGACTTAATTGGAACACCAGCATCCATAAGTGCTAGAGATGTACCACATACAGAAGCCATTGAAGAAGAACCGTTAGATTCAGTGATTTCCGATACAACACGTACTGTGTATGGGAATTCATCAACAGAAGGCATTACTGCAGCGATACCACGCTTAGCTAGCTTACCGTGGCCGATTTCACGACGCTTAGGAGAACCTACAAAACCAGTTTCGCCAACACAGTATGGAGGGAAGTTGTAGTGTAGTAGGAAGTGATCTTTACGCTCACCTGTTAGTTCGTCGATGATTTGAGCGTCACGTTGTGTGCCAAGAGTAGCAGTAACGATTGCCTGAGTTTCACCACGAGTGAATAGTGAAGAACCGTGAGTACGTGGAAGAACACCAGTACGAACGTCTAGCGCACGAACCATATCTTTTTCACGGCCATCGATACGTGGGTTGCCCGCGATGATGCTGCGACGTACAACTGTCTTCTCTAGATCGTGGAAGATAGTGTGAACTTCTTTTAGGTTTAGCTCTTCATCTTCTGCTAGAAGTGCTTCGTTAACTTCAGCTGCAATCTCGTGGATGCGGTCGTAACGAGCCATCTTTTCAGTGATTTTGTAAGCATCAACTAACTTAGCTTCCGCTAGCTCAGCGATCTTAGTAACAAGCGTTGTGTTTTCAGCAGGAGCAACCCAATCCCATGCTGGAGTAGCAACTTCAGCAGCGAATTCGTTGATTGCGTTGATAACAACTTGCTGTTGGTCGTGACCAAATACAACTGCTGATAGCATCTCTTCTTCAGTTAGGTTGTCAGCTTCTGATTCAACCATAAGAACAGCGCCTTCAGTACCTGAAACAACAAGGTCAAGCTTAGAAGTCTCTAGCTCAGTGTTGCTTGGGTTAAGTACTAATTGACCGTCGATGTGACCAACACGTGCTGCACCGATAGGACCGTTGAACGGGATACCAGAGATAGCTAGTGCTGCAGAAGTACCGATCATTGTAACCATGTCTGGTTGAACGTCAGGGTTAACAGACATTACTGTCGCGATAACTTGTACTTCGTTTTTGAATGCGTCTGGGAAAAGTGGACGGATTGGGCGGTCGATTAGACGAGCCGTTAGTGTCTCACCTTCAGATGGACGACCTTCACGCTTGAAGAAGCCACCAGGAATCTTACCAGCAGCGTAAGTACGCTCTTGGTAGTTTACTGTTAGCGGGAAGAAGTCTTGACCTTCTACTGCTTCTTTTTTGCCAACTACAGAAACGAATACAGATGTATCGTCCATAGTTACCATAACAGCAGCCGTAGCTTGACGTGCAATAACGCCAGTTTCTAGAGTAACCGTGTGGTTACCGTACTGGAACGTTTTAACAACTGGTTTTTCGAACATGAAAATTCCTTGTTGGATTTTGAGTGAATCCACCACTACCAATCGCGACTAGTGAAAGCAGGCTACCTCACCTCCCATTGCGCCTTGTCAAAAGAAAGACCAATAAAAAGCTAACCAACTTTTAATAGCCGCGACCATTTGGTCGACTTACGTGACTGTAGTTAGTGGACAAAAATGCCGCTATTCCGAAACCTATCGCAAGGTTACGAAAATAGCGGCACGATTATAGACTAGTTCGAGGGTTAAATCCCGTAGAATTTGTTGAAGCTGGTCAACGCAAGAGGGACCGCAAAGGGCGAATATCTGAAAGCGAAACAATGACCATCATTATTGCTTTTCATATGTCGCATCAACGTGACTTTAAGAATTTTTATCTTAGTATCAATTTAAAGCACACCACTCTGCCCTTAGGCGTCCTCTAGAATTTCACAGTCAGGGAACGCATCGCGGAATTTTTGCGGAGCCCTTATCGACTCATAGCCCTGCTCTGCGTCATAGCCCCAGCGGTACAGAGGCTCTGCCGCACGACGCAAGTCGAGCTTCTTCAGTTTTTTTAGCTTGAACAGCACCTTGGGAAACTCAGTAAAATGGTTAAAGGAGAGATCCAGCTCCTCCAACTCAGTTAGCTCAGCCAATTTCGGCGGCAACTTTTCCAAATGATTGAAGTTCAAGTTGAGCTTCTTCACCTGCAAGTAGCGTTCAAAATTAGCAGGCAGCGCATTCAAGTAGGAGTTGTGCAAATCAAGCTCAGTGATCCGCGTCTGTTCAGGCAGCGCTTCCGGTAACCTAGTCTTCGGATTACCTAGCTCATAGCTGTTCTGCATGTAAATGTCAGGGGAGCGATGGCAGTTGATCAAATACTCCTCATCGGCACCTTCCAGCATCAACTCAAAGCCACAAGCTCTGTTCCAGTTGAGGCACTCACCTTCCACGAACGAGCGGGTAATGGCTTGGCGGCGCTCACACTCCTCTTTCTGAGTCAGCAACCACAACAGACCCTCGCCATAGCGGTCAAAGTAGGCTTTGGAGAAATCGATACACAGAGGACGTCCCCAACGTTTAGTCAAGCCCTTGAGCTTCTTAAACATCGGCCCTTCACCGGTTGGGTGGCCCTCCCAGTTCAGACCTCGCAGATCCGACTCGAACAAGATGCGATCTTTTACCGCCAACTGGAACAGGTCGTCCCCCTTACCAGCCAGCAATTGCTGTATCGATTTACGCAGTGCTTTATCGCTGGTGGTTTTCAGAATCAGGAACAGCGGCATCCACATCACTTCAGTGACGCCCCCTTGAGCTAACATCTCCACCGCCACTTGATGGGAGGCTTCATCTGGGGAATTCAGCATCGTCATCACGGTATCAACCATACCGCTGTCTATGGCTTGCTCCTGCTGCAAAAACTGCGGCGCCGCCTGCTCAAACCACTGGCTTAGGGCAGTATCGTCGATCAGCAGATGCTGCTGCAGATCCAGTTGCTCGGTCTGCTTCGGATTGGCGCCAACCAACACGTGGGTCACACTGTCGTTCAACTTCTTGCTGATGCTAAAGCCCAGCTCCTCAGCCTTGGCCTTGAGCTCTGTGACCTTAAACCCACTCTTACCACACACAAACAGCACGGTATCACTACCAAGTGTGCGGCAAGTTAACGCCTGCTCGGCGTTAGCCCTCAGCCAGGCGTGGGCGTGTTTCTTAAATGGAGAGTACTTCGCCTCAAGAAAGGTCAAATGGAAGCGGCCCTCCATCTGAGGCAGCTCTCTTGGTTTTGGCGCATGATACAGCTGTTGCCAGTAGGTTTGACGCTGCTCAAGAGTTAGCGGGGCATTGAGCAGAATCTTCCGCTGCTTGTTGAGGGCTTCACTGCGGGCCACTTGATCGTAGATGCCAAACTCCACCTCAATCTCTGGAGGCATGCGCATTAAGAAGTCGGTGCGATCGCCGTTTTGTGCAGTCAGGTCGAGAGCCAAACGTTTTAGCGACGGTGCGGTCAGCAGTTGATCCAATGCCGGCAATGTGGTGCATGGACCATGATGACTAAACTGCTCGATTCGAATCTCGGTGACGCCGGTCATGGCACTCAGATCCCCAAGCTGCTCGGTAGGTCCATTGCTCACTCGAAGCCGTGTAATGCCGGGATGCTGACGCAGCGTTAACGGCAGCTCTGCGTCGGTAAAACCTTCCAGCTGCAAGTAATCCAATTTAGTTAGGGCGCTAAGCACCTTGGCCTCGCCCAACTCTCCCGAGTCACGCAGCTCCAATTGAGTCAGCTGTGGTGAGTTTTTCAGGCCGTCCAGTTGCGTAAATGGCACACCGGTGGCAAACAGGTGATTCAAGTGCGGCAAATTAAGCTCACCAACCACTCCTTTGCCCTCTGAAAACAGGTAGATTGAAGTTAAGGATTGCAGCGGCGCCACCAGTTCCGTCAGGTTATAACTGGCGTTGTGAGGCAGGAAAATCAAACGCTCAGCGCTGCCCAGTTGGCAAAACAGATCGCTAGCAACCTCGGTGCCATTTAGCCCCACATTCAGATGCAGCTCCTTCACAGACTTAGCCCGAATCAAGCCTCCGGGAGCCACAATTAACTTATCGGCCTCCAGTCGCATCTCATCAAGTTCAGCGTTTCCAGCATCGATAATTCGCTCTATCTGCATCTGGCAATGGGGAGAGATCGAGATCTTCTTAATTGAGTCGGGCAGCAGCAATTGCTCTACCTGCATCGTATAAGACTCACCATTATAGTGACGACAATAGAGGTGAAGCTCCGTCAGTTCCTTGGCCCCAGAGAGGTTTAAGGCCAGTCGATCCACTTCATCGCCCCGCAGATGTAACGATTGGAGGCGGCTTCCTTCAGGCAGCTCCAGAACCAAAGATCCCTTCTCCACCTCAAGATAGAGCTCGGTGAGAGCCTGACAGTGTTTGAGATAACCCAATTGATGGGCTTGGGTAACCACCGCTCCCCGAATCGCCTTAAGGTTTTTAACCATCTCAGGCTTAACATCGGAAAGCTCCAGCGGATTGGTTTCGCAGTTGAGAATTTTGAGATTAGGAAACGCACTGAACATCTCGGCATCAATGGGGCGAAGAGGCTCCTGATAGCTACCGAAATAGAGCTCTTCAACATTAGGGAAAGCTCGACCGATCTTGTTCCAGTCAGGGGCAACTTCACTCACGCGGTAACGCAGATTGGTGATGTCTGGGTGGATCTGTTCCAACTGTTCCAGATCATAATCATACAAAGAAGCTTTTTTTGTCATCGAAAATTGTATCCTAGTTCATTAATCCTGAAGCACTTCGCACTCTGGGCAGGCTTCTAAAAATGCCTGCGGCACACGCAATTTGTGATAGTGCGAGCCATAATCCTCATCCAGTCCAGGACGAGTGGCACGGCGAAAGTCCAGCTTCTTCAGCCAAGGCATCTTCAATAACACCTTGGGAAATTCACGGAAGTGGTTAAAGGAGAGATCCAGCTCCTCAAGCTGGGTGAACTTAGTCATTGCGCTCGGCAGGGAGTCCAACATATTGTGGGCTAAGCTTAAGCTGGTGATCTCGGTAAATTGATCGGCACCTTTTGGCAGCGTACTCAATAGGCAGTTGCCCAGATCCAGACGACGAATAGTGCGCCCGCTGGCCAACTCCTTTGGAATCTCAATTTTCACTGCGCCCAGTAGGTTATCTCTATTGAGATAGAACATCGGATGCCAGTGCAAGTTAATCTGGGATTCCCTGTTCCAGAACTCCTGAATCTGATCCATACCCATGCCTCGACGCCAGTTAAGACAATCACCCTCAACCAGTGATTCCAGCATCGACAAACGCAGCTCAGCTGGGGTCTTTTGCAGCATCACGTAAATAAGGCCTTCGCCATAACGCCTAAAGAATAGCTGCGCAAACTCCATGCACAGCACATCGCCCCACTTTCTGCGCTGCTTCTTAAGCTTATCGACCATCACGCCCTGCCCCTTATGGTTGCCATAATCGTCGAGGCCGCGGCAGTTGTGAAACAGGATGCGATCGTTCACCGCCAGTTGGAAGGCTTCATCCCCCATGCCCGCCAGCAGATGTTTGATCTGCTTACGAAAGCCATTGTCGGCGGTAGTTTTCAAAATCAGGAACAGCGGCAGGCGCATCGCTTCGGTCACCCCGCCCTGTTCCAACATCTGTACGGCAACCTTGTGGGACGCTTCATCGGGAGAGGCCAACATCTCCAATACACTGGCCTCCATCGATTCGCCGCCCTGCTGCTGCAGAAACTTAGGCGCGTTGGCTTCGAAGCACTGCTGCAGCACCGAATCATCAATGATGGCGTGGCGCTCAAGATCGAAACTCTCGGTGTTCTTAGGTGCGCTGCCTAGCAAAATGTGAGTGACCTTATCATCCAATTTCTTGCTGAGGCTAAAGCCCACCTCCTCGGCTTTGGCTTTAAGCTCCGTTGCTTTAAAGCCACTGCGCCCAGAAACAAACAAAATACTGTCGGCGCCAAAAGGTCGCTGCTGCTGATTGTGCTGAGCCAACTGGCTTAGCCACGCTTTGTGCTGTGCCTTAAAGCGGTTGTACTTAGCCGCCATCATCGTCAAATGGAAATTAGCCGGCATCGATGGCAGCTCAGCGGGCTTATACACAGGAGCCAAGATATTCAGGTAGCCCAAAGACTCCTCATCATTTAAGTGAGAGCGCTTTAAGATCTGCCACTCCGCCGCCAATTTTTCACTGCTGATGTCCAGTTTCAACTCCGCATTTAAGTTGATCCAGGCGGGATCAAACTGCTTCAGTTCGATGTCTAGACGAAGCGATTTTAGAGCGGGAATGGTGACTAAGTCCTTCTGATCTGGCAATGATGCTTGCTGATGACGCCAAGGCTGAATCCACACGTCAGCAAGAGCCGTCATCTGGCTCATATCCCCCAGTCGAGGCAAGGTAACTGACAGTAAATTAAGACGCTCAATGGTGCTACTGCTCAGTACCGACGTCGGTAACTGCTCCAGTTCTCCCCCTCGCAGGGTCAAGCTGGTAAGCATCGGCAGTTCAGGCATCTGCGACACTTTGCCCTTTAGTAAAAAATTACAATCGTTCAGTTTCGGGCTGTGAGCCAACCAATCCAGTTGCTCGCCGTTTAAGCCACAAATCCACGCTCTGCTCAGCTCTGGCAGTATCAGCTCATTAGCTTTCTCTAGCGCCCCACTGACATTGCTGTAATTAAAATCCTCCACCATCATTCCATGAGGTAGCAGCAGTCCTGGGATCTGGGTCTGTTCGCACTTAAGTTCCAACTTAGTAGCTCGAGTTAGCTTGGAAAACAACGCCGGAGGCAAGGGCGGTGTCGGCTCAGTTAAGGTCAGAGTGAGTCGATTCAACTCCTTAAGTTCACCGAGAAGATCCTCCGCAAGCTCAGCGGAGCCCAAATTCAGAGTTAACTGGTTTAGGCTTTGGTTGGCACCCAAGATAGAGCCGGGCAGTTTTCCGACACAATGGGCATCTAAGGTGAACTCTTGCAGTGAGCTTGGCAAACACAGCTGATTCACAGAAAGAGCCGTCGGGCCATCATCATAGTAATCCAGTTGCCCCAGAACTACGGAGGTCAGTTGGCTGTTCTCAAGATCACAACTGAGCGCACTCACCTGAGACTCCAGCCCCACCTTAAGTACCTTCAAAGAGGATTGGTCACTGATGGCAACCTTAACGCTGGACTGGTAGAGGCGCACTGTCAGATCGGTTAATTTAGGCAGGCTTGAGAGCAGCACCAGATCCTCATCTCGGCATTGGCTCAGTTTCAGTTTTTCCAAATTGGCCAGGTGCTCCGGATTGACGTTCTCCAAGTTCACCGACAGCTTATCGCGACTTCGAGTCGGCATTTCCAGTTCAGACAAGTTGGGGAACTGCTGGAAAAACTCCGCATTGATCTCTTTGCGACCACCCACGCGGCCAAGATCCTCAAAGGTCAGCTTACGAAGTCGAGGGAAGGCTCGGCTGAGCTGCTGCCAGCTCTCCATCGGCTCATCACTGTCATACAACAAATGCTCGACATCAAGGTGTACCGATTCCAACAGGGAGTCGTGATTGTAATCTTCCAGTTCCACACTCAGCATGGAGCCTCCTTACGGTTCTGTTCTGGTTGGGGACGCGACAAAGGCACGGCAACAAGGGTGACCAACGAGAATCACCTCTAAAATTCGATTAGGTTCAACTTCAAAAAGCTGGATGGCTGCAGAAATTGATTCGCTCAGTCGAGCATGGTGGATAGGTTTCCAGATGGGTACTGCGAGGTTTCGTCTTTGTACGGTTACTGCGCGTACCGGGCTTTACGTTAAATCACCATACATAGGTTTCAACGAAATGCTCCTAAAACTCTTACTATTAAACTCGAACGTGGATTGACCACCCGAGCATTATATGGATAATTCACGTTAAATCATATAGTTAATCTGGATTACGCTATAAACACCACCAATCTGTCACGAATCCTAGTCAAACTGATGCTCAATGAGCCCTTTTACGGCCATTATCTGAGTAGTTTTCATAAGGCTACCCTAGAGCAAGGTGACGAAGGAACCGCTCCTCTTGAGATAAAACTCAAAGAAAACAGTAACATTCAGTTCATATGCCACTTTGCACCTTGGGGCGCATTGAGCGAATCTCAACAACTGGGGGCACTAAAACATGAAGCCCTGCACTTAGTATTAGGGCATCCCTTCGGCCGCCACCAATACGCAGACTCAGCCCGTTTTGATCTGGCGGCTGATCTGGTGGTGAATCAATATCTCAACCCTGACCAATTGGCCCCAAATGCCCCAAATCTCGAACTGGTAAACCAGTGGCTGACGGGACTAGGCCATCCAGAGTTAGAGCCCCATCGCGAACTGGGCTACTACTACCAAAGACTGCCCCAAAACAACCAATTCACGGGCAGTCAAGGCTTTGATGGCGCAGGACTAGGGCACCAAAGCTGGAACGCACTAGGCCAGCTCGATGAAGCCCATCGCTCTCTGGTGAGTCAGCAGCTAGACAGTAAGCTGGAGGAAAGCGCTCAACGCACCGAGCAGGTAAACGCCAGAGCGCGAGGCCTTTTGCCCGCCAGCGTACTGGAAGCGCTTGCCCAGGCTATTGCTCGTCGTCGCCCTACAGTTAACTGGCGACGCCTACTAAAGCTGTTCGCCTCTAGCGCTCGGCGCACCTCAGTAAAAAATACCCTACGACGACCTTCGAAACGCTACGGTACCACTCCCGGAACCCGCATTCAGCCTCATCAACACATTCTGGTCGCCATAGATACTTCTGCAAGTGTCGATGACCAACAGCTCAAGCGTTTTTTTGAGGAGCTACACCATATCTGGCGTGTCGGCGCCGAACTCACCATCGTTGAATGCGATACCGAGATCAAAAGTCAATACCGTTACCGAGGCGAACCACCAAAAGCGATCAGTGGACGCGGAGGCACTTGCTTTGACGCCCCCATTGAAATGGCCAATCGACTGCGGGTTGATGCCACCATCTACTTCACCGATGGTGAAGCGCCGCCGCCGGAGATTTCGGCGCGGGCGCCTATTCTGTGGTTGATTCACAACGACAGAACTTCGATAAAAAACACACCTCTTCGCCAATGCGGTCGGGTGATCCCCATGGCCGATACCAATACCAGCACCGAAACCAGCACGAGACATTCATGACACACAGCCACAACTACAGCTACTACGGTTTAACCTGCCAAGCGCCGGAAGTACGCAGCTTCATCGAACATCTGCTACCTAAATCAGGTCAACGCAGCGTTCCTGTCTGCATCTGGGGCCGTCACGGCATAGGTAAAACCCAGATGGTGGAGCAAATCGCCAAAGAGAGAGAAATGCAGTGGCGCACCATTGCTCCAGCTCAGTTTGAGGAAATGGGGGATCTGTTGGGGATGCCTCAGGTAACCCAAAATGAACAGGGAGAAAACGTAACTCAATTTGCCGCTCCCCACTGGGTTCCGACCGAACCCGGCCCAGGTATCCTACTGATTGATGATGTTAACCGCGCCGACGAGCGCATCCTTCGAGGCATCATGCAGCTGCTGCAAAACCATGAGCTCATCAGCTGGGCGCTGCCTGAAGGCTGGCAAATTGTGCTTACCGCAAACCCAGATGGTGGCGACTATTCAGTCACACCAATGGACGACGCCATGCTGACCCGCATGATGCACATCACCATGGAGTTTGATGCGAGAGCGTGGGCATTGTGGGCAGAAGGTGCCAACATCGACCCTAGAGGCATCGACTTTGTGTTGACCTACCCTGAGCTGGTCAGCGGCGAGCGCACCACCCCTCGCTCTCTGGTACAGTTCTTCCAAGCCATTGCAGCAATTGAGGATCTCAAGTTGCAGCTGCCACTAGTGAACATTCTGGCTCGCTCCTGTTTGGATGAGACCACCTGCGCCGCCTTCATCGCCTTTGTGGAGCAGAACCTGAGTAAGCTGGTTTCGCCTCAGGCTATGGTGGATGCCAAATCCTTCGATAAGGAGATCGCTCCACAAATTGAGCGCATCGCCGGCGGTGCCGCACCACGAATCGACATTCTGGCCACCCTGTGTACCCGCCTCCACCACTACCTGAAAGTCAGTGGCGTTAAACTCAAACCGGCTCAAATTGGTAATATACAGGCGTTTCTTAAGCTGGGCTTCCTACCAAACGATCTGCGTCTTGGACTGATGCAGGATCTAATGAACAGCGGTAATGCTTCGGTGAAAGGGGTATTAGCAGATGCGGAACTGGCTAAGCTGTTCCTAAGTAACTCTTAACCTTATTACCCCTTCCCCAAAGAAAAAATGCCAGTTCGCTAAGCGAACTGGCATTTTTGTTTGAAGCGATTGATCACTTACTCTTTCAGCAAGGATATAACAAATAGAACTGTCAAATCATAAGTTTCAGATACAAAAAAGGGGCATATAGCCCCTTTTAAACAAACTGTTCTATGCAGCCGCTGATTAGCGACGTAGGCCTAGACGCTTGATTAGGTCTTGGTAACGCTCTAGGTTCTTACCTTTAAGGTAATCTAGAAGCTTACGACGACGAGAAACCATACGTAGAAGACCACGACGGCTGTGGTGATCGCCTTTGTGTGCTTTGAAGTGACCTTGTAGGTGGTTGATAGAAGCTGTAAGTAGAGCTACTTGAACTTCTGGTGAACCAGTGTCGCCTTCGCCTTGTGCGTATTCTGCAACGATTGCTGCTTTAGTTTCTGCATTCAGAGACATAATTCTCTCCTAATAAGAGTAGGTTTAAAGTTGTAGCAGCCGATCTCTGATTCAGCCGCTACGCGAAGCGCGGATTATATGAGATGTATAACGCTTAAGCAAGCTGTTTCCAGTTCGACGATTTCTGGTACACTTAGCAACAATGCAAACTACCCCAAATAGTTGAAGTGACCACTCATTAAATTTATGAAAGTGCGCCTCAACGCTCTGGGGATAGACCTATCTGATATATACAGGACTCACTATGAAAATCGGCATCATTGGTGCAATGGAACAAGAAGTTTCCATCCTTAAACAAGCTATCGAAAACTGCCACGAAGAGAAAAAAGCAGGTTGTACTTTCTTCTCTGGTCAACTAAATGGTGTTGACGTTGTTCTGCTTCAATCAGGTATTGGTAAAGTGGCGGCTGCAGTCGGCACAACAATCTTACTGAACGAATACCAACCTGATGTGGTCATTAACACAGGTTCTGCGGGCGGTTTTGATTCAAGCCTAAACCTTGGTGATGTGGTTATCTCTACCGAAGTTCGTCACCACGATGCAGACGTAACCGCATTTGGTTACGAAATGGGTCAAATGGCTCAGCAACCAGCCGCTTTCATGGCTGACGCCAACCTAATGGATGTGGCAGAAAAAGCCCTATCGCAAATGGAAGATAAACACGCGGTACGCGGCCTTATCTGTACTGGCGATGCGTTTGTTTGTACTGCTGAACGCCAAGCGTTTATTCGTAAGCACTTCCCATCTGTTATTGCAGTAGAAATGGAAGCATCGGCGATTGCACAAACATGTCACCAGTTCCAAGTACCATTTGTTGTGGTACGCGCAATTTCTGACGTAGCGGACAAAGAAGCGAGCATGAGCTTTGATGAGTTCCTACCTCTTGCAGCGAAGAGCTCATCAGAAATGGTGTTCAAGATGGTTGAACTGTTGAAGGCATAATTGCTCACGCTCATGGACGAACTATTTCATCAGTTTTATGCAAACGGCGCGCTCCTCGCACTTTGGGGCGCGCTACTTTGCCAAGCGATTCTGCCCTTCCCTCGCGAAGCCCATCCGGCCATCTTATGGCATAAATTTGCAGAGCTATTAGCAAGCAAAGTAAATAACAATAACAGTTATTCTCAGAGCCTGCTTTCTGGTTCGTTAGCTTGGTTGCTCATGCTAGCGCCTATGCTCGCAGTGCTAATCGCATTAAAAACACTCGTTTGGCAGCCGGTATTATTCGAGCTCGCATTTCTTATTCTCGCTTTAGATTGGCGAAATACTGAAAAATTTGCCAATCAATTTGGTCAACTGCTTGCCAAAGAAGATAAACAAGCGGCCAAGCAACTGATTAATCCGCTTATTAACCGCTCAACGGAAACCCTCTCTTTGATGGGGCTAGGCAAAGCAGCAACAGAAACCGTGATCATGAGTTACAGCCGTAACGTCATTGGTGTGCTGTTTTGGTATGCCATTGGCGGTGGTATTGGCGCCTTTATGTATCGAATGACGATAGAGCTTGCTCGCGCTTGGTCACCTTCGCGTCAAAGGTTCAGCCCATTTGGTATTCCAGCGATTCGCGCTTTAGCCGTACTTGATTTCATTCCGTTGCGACTGTTTGCCCTAATGCTGCTAATTGGTCAACGCAGCAACGCAACCATGCAGTTGCTAAAACAACAGGCCGCATCATGGCCTTTACCCGGCCCTTCTTGGGTTCTGGTTACTGTCGGCAGTAAACTGGAGCTATCCCTATGCGGCCCTGCCATTTATGACGGCAAAAAAAGCGTGCGTGCAAAGTTAGGCGGACGCATTGCTCCATCCGCCATTCACTTAGATCAAACCCGTAAATTATTACTTAGCCGCATTTGGGTTTGGCTCGCGCTACAAAGCCTTATCATGGGCTTCATCTATCAAGGATTGTAATGTTCCGTTTTTCTCTTCTGCTACTCAGCAGTTTGATTTCTTTTACTTCATTGGCGCAATCGTTTGAGCGAGTCATCAGCCTCGCACCCTCCGCCACTGAACTGGCCTTTGCCGCTGGGCTTGGTGATAAACTGATTGCGGTCAGCGATCGCAGTGACTACCCACCAGTCGCGAATCAATTGGAAAAAATCGCCAACTACAAAGGCATCAATGTTGAGCGTATCATCGCTTTGCAACCCGATTTAATCATTGCTTGGCCATCGGGTAACCCTCCACGAGAATTAGAAAAATTACGTCAATTCGGTTTTAATATGTATGAAACCAACACCCATTCACTAGAAGATATAGCCCGCAATATCGAAGATCTAAGTCAGTTCGCCGATGACCCAAGCCAAGGCCAACAAGCAGCAACCCAATTTCGCCAACAGCTATTAGCACTCAAGCAGCGTTACCACACAGATAACAAAGTCAGCTACTTCTATCAGTTAAGTGAAAAACCAATCATTACCGTCGCTCAGGGGAAATGGCCTAGCGAAGTATTCAGCTTTTGTGGTGGTGAAAACATCTTTGAAAAAGCCGCGGCCCCTTACCCTCAAGTAGGACAAGAGCAGGTGCTACTGGCAAACCCAGAAGTGATATTTACTTCTCGCCACGCGATTGAAAACAACACCATGTGGCAACCATGGCATGAGCAATTACAAGCGCTACAAAATGAGCACGTCTGGACGTTAACCTCTGACTGGTTGAACCGCCCAACACCGCGAACGGTGCGCGCCATTGAGCAAGTTTGTGAGCACTTCGAAAATGTGAGAAAAAACCGTTAACGGAACTCGATTTTATTCCGTACTATGCCTCGCCGAGCAAACGTTACCTGCTCGGTGAAAAAATCAACAGCTAACAACAAGATGAGAACTTAGTGACATGGACTCCATGCTGCTTTATACAATTGACCTTTTTGGTACGGCAATTTTTGCTATCTCTGGCGTGCTGCTTGCGGGCCGCTTAAAAATGGACCCATTTGGTGTCGCGGTACTTGCCAGCGTGACGGCTATTGGCGGCGGTACAATCCGTGACATGGCTTTGGGCGCAACTCCGGTTTTCTGGATTACTGACACCAATTACCTTTGGGTGATTATTATTACCTGCCTACTGACTATGCTGATCGTCCGTCGACCGAAACGCTTAGCATGGTGGATCTTACCTGTTTGTGACGCAATTGGCCTTGCTGTGTTCGTGGGCATTGGCGTAGAAAAAGCCATGATCTATCAAGATTCTGCGATGGTAGCAGTGATCATGGGGGTTATAACCGGTTGTGGCGGCGGTATTATCCGTGATGTGCTGGCTCGTGAAGTGCCAATGGTACTGAGAAGTGAAGTTTATGCGACCGCCTGTATTGTTGGCGGTGTGTTCCATACCACTGCACTGGCAATGGGTTATAGTAACTCAACCGCATTCCTTGCTGGTGTCTTCTTTACCTTACTGATTCGTCTAGGCGCAATTCGCTGGCACTTATCTCTGCCGACATTTGCTTTGCACAAGCCATCGAATTAAAGCTTGGAAAAGAACAAACAAAAAGGTCGTCTAATTTAGACGACCTTTTTCTATTCCGGTGAACTTACATTTAATCTACGGCTGAACGCGACGCAGTACTTGCTTAAGTGCATCAAAGTCATTTGCTAGATCTTCTGACAGTAGCTCCATCACCGCATGTTTGGCTAGTGGGCCTGGTAGCTCAATGTCACTACCTAAAATGTCATCCACCACTTCCTTAAACTTCGCAGGGTGCGCAGTACACAAGAATAGGCCTGTTTCACCTTCCGCCAATTGCTCTTCAAGCACTCGGTAAGCAATCGCGCCATGTGGTTCACACAGGTAACCCAGTTCATTTAGGTCACGCACTGACTGAGCACTTTGCTCATCAGTCACAGCGCCTTTACCTAACGTTTCTAAGCCCCACTCTTTCACTCGGCAAAGCTCTTCGATACGTGGCCAGTTGTTTGGCTGGCTAACGTCCATCGCATTAGATGTGGTTGCCACTGTCGGTTTTGGATCCCACTTACCTGTTTCTAGGTAGCGCGGCACAGTATCGTTAGCATTGGTCGCGGCAATAAAGCGTTTGATCGGTAAGCCCATTGCTTTAGCAAGCAGACCCGCAGTTAAGTTACCGAAGTTACCACTTGGTACTGAAACAACAAGATTATCGCGTTGCTCTTTGGTTAGCTGAGATGCAGCTTCAAAGTAGTAACAGATTTGCGCCATTAAACGGCTGATATTGATTGAGTTAGCTGAATTTAAGCCAATCTCTTCACGTAGCTCAGCATCATCAAAAGCTTGCTTCACTAGCGCCTGACAAGCATCGAAATCGCCATCAATCGCTACGGTATGGATATTTTTACCTAGTGTACAGAACAGTTTCTCTTGCAGTGGGCTGATCTTGCCTTTCGGGTAAAGAATCACGACATTAATGTCTTCCATACCATAGAAAGCATGTGCTACCGCAGCGCCAGTATCACCAGACGTTGCCGTTAGGATAGTAATCTTACCGCCGTCTGAAACTGCTGCTAAAGATTGCGCCATAAAACGGCCGCCAAAATCTTTAAACGCCAGTGTTGGGCCATGGAAAAGCTCAAGCGCATAAACACCGTCTTTAACTTGCTTAATCGGTGCTGGGAATTGGAATGCCGCATCAACCATAGAATTAACTTGCTGCTCTGCAAGCTCTTCACCGATCAATGCCGATAGAATCTTAGTACTACGAGCAACAAAGTCTTGCTCCAGTAGCGCATCCACATCATCAAACTTAGGCAGTTCAGATGGGAAAAATAGGCCTTGATTACGACCTAACCCTTGGCGAACGGCTTGGCCAAAGGAAACTTGTTCATCATTTTCTTTTATATTGTAAAGCTTCATAGCTCACTTCCTGTTACTTTCGAACCTTGCTTGTCTAAGCGACAAACGTGAACGAATCCTTCCTGATTTTGTACATAATTTTGTTCGAGCCATCGAGCGACACGCTCAGCAGTATCTTGCTCTTTACAGATGCTAAACAGTGTTGGACCACTGCCCGAGATACCGGTTGCTAACGCGCCTGCCGATGCCGCATATTTACGCGCATCAGCAAATCCCGGTAGCAGTTTCTCACGATATGGTTCTGCGATCACGTCTTTGATCATTTTGGCGGCTAGCTCTGGCTGCCCTGAGTGACAAGCATGAATAAAACCGGCTAAGTGACGACCATGAGCGATCACATCTTGGCGACGGTATTGCGACGGCAAAATCGAACGGGCTTCTGCCGTCGAAACCTTAATCCCCGGGTAAGCCATCACCCAGTACCACTCATCAAAACATGGCACTTCTTGACTGATCACACCCAGCTCTTCAAGCATGAGCTGTAATCCGCCTAGGTAGCATGGCGCAACATTGTCGTAGTGGATACCACCAGAGATTTGACCTTCCATTTCACCCATTAGTGCTAACAGCTCTGTCTCATTTAATGGCTTAGCATGGAATTGGTTCAATGCATCTAACGCAGCCACAATCGAGCACGCACTAGAGCCTAACCCAGAACCAATTGGCATGTTTTTCTCTAACGTCATTGCGACAGGTAAAGGCTCAACACCTTTCTTTGCTAACTCTCGGCAGTACACTCGCCAGCAGTCATAAACGATGTTTTCTTTTGGATCGACGGGTAGCTTTGAAACAAAGTCACCAGCAGTATCTAGCGTGAATGGCTGCTCGCCTCTCTTCACTAATACTCGGTCACCCAATAGCGTGCCATCAATTGGAGACACGGCCGCCCCCAACACATCAAAACCCACACTTACGTTGCCAATTGAAGCTGGCGCGTAAACAACGACATCCATACCACTACTCATATCACTGCTCATCGTTAAACCCCTAGCTTCCAACCTAATGTACGCATTACATCAGAGAATACACCCGCAGCAGTTACTGCCGTACCAGCACCGTAACCACGCAGCACCAATGGGATTGGGCTGTAGTAGCGGCTGTAGAAGGCCAGCGCATTTTCGCCATCTTTAATCTTAAACATTGGGTCATCGCCATCCACAGCAGCAATGCTTACGCGGCACTGGCCATCGACAATCTCACCCACGTAACGCAATACTTTGCCTTCTGCCGCCGCCTCTGATGCAAGTTTTTGGAAGTACGCATCCGCTTCAGGTAGGCGCGCCATAAACTCTTCAACGCTGCCTGAATCGTCAAAACCTGGTGGTAGAGCTTGGTCAACAATCACATCTTCAAGTTCAAGATTCATTCCCGCTTCACGAGCCAAGATAAGTAGCTTACGCGCGACATCCATACCCGATAAATCATCACGAGGGTCAGGCTCTGTAAAGCCATTATCTTTCGCAATATTAGTCGCTTGGCTTAGGGTCATGCCTTCATCAAGCTTACCGAAGATGTAAGACAGCGAGCCAGACAGAATGCCAGAGAAACGCTCTAGCTCATCACCTGCTGAAATGAGGTTTTGCAAGTTTTCGATAACCGGCAGACCGGCACCTACCGTTGTTTCGTACATCAACTTACGACGTGAGCTACGCGCTACATCGCGAAGCTGATGGTAGTAAGCCATGCTCGAAGTGTTGGCTTTTTTGTTTGGCGTCACAACGTGGAAGCCTGCCGCCAAGAAATCTGCATATTGCTCAGCAATCTTCTCGCTCGATGTACAATCAACTAATACTGGGTTGATGATGTGATTACGCTGAACCAGTGACGTTAAACGCGGTAGACTGAACTCTTCGCTGATACCATTTAAGCGATCACGCCAGTGATCGAGCGGAAGGCCTTCACCATCGAGCAATACGCCCTTACTGTTCGCAAGGCCACAAACTCGCAGTACGATCCCCTTCTCTGCCAATTTTGCTTGCTGGCGTTGAATCTGATCCACCAGTTCACCACCGACGCCGCCAACACCAACGATGAAGACATCCAAAAAGTGCTTCGAGTTAAATAAGTTCTCGTGACATGCTTTGATTGCTTCAGAGATTTTGTCTTCTGGTATCACCGCTGAGATAGCACGTTCCGATGAACCCTGCGCGATAGCAACGATGTTTACGTTAACTTCGGCTAATGATGAGAAGAACTGAGAAGCCACGCCGCGAGAAGTTCGCATACCGTCACCAACCAAAGTTACGATCGCAACATGATCGATAAACTCTACTGGCTCTAGCAGACCATCTTTAAGCTCTAGCTCAAAAGAATCACGCAATGCTTGCTGAGCGCGCGCTTTATCTTCCGCCTCAATACAGAAACTGATGCTGTACTCAGAAGATGACTGAGTGATAAGTACAATCGATACGCCCGCAGATGACATCGCACCAAAGACACGGCTTGCCATGCCCACCATACCTTTCATACCCGGGCCTGATACATTGACCATTGTCAGGTCACTTAAAGTCGTGATGCCTTTGATCGCAAGATTGTCTTCACCAGTGTCTTGGCCAATTAGCGTACCCGCACCTTGTGGGTTAAAGCTGTTTTTGATCAGACATGGGATATGGAACTGAGCAATCGGCGCGATAGTTTTCGGGTGCAGAACAGATGCACCGAAATAGGAAAGCTCCATTGCTTCTTGATAGCTGAGTGATTTAAGCAAGCGCGCGTCATCGACTAAGCGAGGATCACAGTTGTAAACACCATCAACGTCAGTCCAGATTTCACAGCAATCCGCACGTAAGCACGCCGCCAATACCGCTGCTGAGTAATCAGAGCCATTACGACCTAGTGTCACCAACTCGCCTTTTTCATTACCTGCGGTAAAGCCCGGCATGATGTTAACGTGGCCTTGAGGTAATGGTTTTTGACGGAAGTTCTGAGTTGAAACATCCACATCAACCATAGCTTCAAGGTGATCACCACGAGCAAATAGGTACTCCACAGGGTCAATCAGACTCGCTGCTTGGCCTTTTGCTTCAAGTACCGCTTTCATCAGTTGAATCGACACACGCTCACCTTTACTAATGATGCGTGCGTTTACGTTGTCTGGGCACATGCCTAACAAGCTAATGCCATTTACGTACTGGCGTAATTGATTAAGCGAGGTTTTAACTTGATTGTCGTAGCCACTGCCATCGATGCTTGGCAAAACTTGCTTGATGTCTTGAAAAAGATCGCGGAACGCATCTTCTAGGTCGGCGATTTGCAACTCGGCATCGCCCTTTTTCAATGAAGCTTCAATAACCGCAACCAGCTTGTTGGTTGTTTTACCCGGCGCTGAGAGCACAACGGCAACTTCTTCTTGCTGCGCATTATTTGCAATGATATCCGCAGCCCGTAAAAAACGATCCGCATCGGCTAACGATGAGCCACCAAATTTTAAAACTCGCATCCCTGTCTCCAAATTTTCTTATAAATTGGCATAAAAAAAGGCCTGTACCGAATGGGTTACAGGCCTTTTTTTGAATTTCTTTCGCTTAGCAGCCTGCCCCAACGCGTGTGGTGTCGGTAATAATAATGGTTGTGGTCATTACTGTTAGGCTGTTATGAAACATATGGTTTTGTTGAATATTGTGTGTTTGCTTACCCATACAATTACCTTATTCACTAACAACTAGTCAACGAAAAGTTTTGCTTTTTTGCTTTTTAACTTGCTCAACATTCAATCAAGGCGTACAAAACAACGCCAAGATCACAGTGAAACTGTACGCTTATGTCATAATAACGAATTGGAATATAAATCTTGCGACTAGTTCGGAAGTTTTATGCTTTAATTACAGGGCAGTGGAAAAAATGAACAGCGAATAGTATGGAGCGGCGTATGAAAAAAATAATCAGCCTCACTCTTGCTTTGCTTAGCGGCACGGCTTTCGCTACTGATCTGCCCATTTTACCTGCACATCAAAACAACACGCCTTTTAAGCCTTTCATCTCTAGTGAAAGTAACCAATATCGCTTCGACTCTTGGACAATTGATGGCGGCTACTCTTATAGCCTATTCGATAATCTTGATCTGTATGTAGGCGCTCGTTTGAATAACGGCAAAAATAATGAAGGTGGCTTCTTAAGTGGTGTGAGCTACCAAGTTTCCCCTCGTCTATCGGTCAAAAGTACTTTGCATTCATACTCTGATATCACCGCGCCGAGCGGTAAAGAAGAAGGGATTGGTGCGGAAGTCTCTAGCCGTGTTCAACTAACCGAGAACATCGATTTGCATGCCACCCTTGATTATCAAGAGTGGCAGCAAGGTGTTGAAGTCGGCTTAGGGTTTCGATTCTAGTTCCAATTGAGTAATTCAGTTGACGTCAAAATCCCATTCCAATCCGCATAGATATAATCACCCGGTTGAATCATCTGATTTTGAATCGTCAGCGTGACGTTCACTTCGCCTGCGCCACGTTTTTCTGTTTTAAATGGGCAAGTGCCTAGCGCTTGAATGCCCAACTCCATTTCGGCCATGATAGCGACATCACGCACTGCACCATAGATGATGACGCCTTCCCAGTTATTCTCTATTGCTAAGATTGCTAACTGATCGCCCATCAGTGCTTTTTGGCAGGAGCCATTTCCATCCACAACAAGCACTTTACCAGTACCATCTTGCTCTAGCATGTCACGAACCTTAGAGTTGTCGTGATAGCAACGTACAGTGACTATTTCTCCCCAAAAAGCACTCTTACGGCCAAAGTTACTTAGTGGTAAATTTACGTAAGTGACGTGATCTGCAAACTTGTCACAAATATCCGGCGTAATATCTCTCATGTTTCCTCCATGATGCTAATTTTGAATTCCTTATCTAAGCCGAAACAACCATTCTCCTAGATTAATTTCTGTTCGATCTGGCAAACACGATAACAAAAATAATTGCTTACCCTGTACAAAATAGATCGCATTTTGGTGATATTTTTGCGCTAGATCTATCGCTTGTTGTTTGGTGATTACAATGGCAAAGCTCGCTTCCGCCCATGAAAAATCTTCATTTCCTACTAAAACATCAACGCAAACTTTGCGACACACCTCACTACGTAACTGACTATTTTTTAAGCCATTTTCTTGTTCTGAGCAAAGCTTACTGTATGGATTGCATGCAGTAACAATTGCAAAATCTTGCTGAGGAGGTGGGGAGGCAAATTTAAAGTAGGGATCAGCATATGCCTGCCATAACTGCGCATCTATCATCATATAATCATTAATTTTACATTTATCAGTTACTATTAATATTTGTTACATCGATTCTCTTGATATAAATCAACAAAGTGCATGGAATTAACATTTGTGCATTGTTAGCATGCTGTTAACTATATAAAATTCGTTTCAACGCCTAATAGAACAAATGAGGACAAGGGACCTCTTCTGTAAGAAAGTAACACCAAGGATGGCGGGTTACCAAAGACAGTGTTTTTTTAAACTCTTTGGTTTATTATCAATAGCAAATTATCTGTATGTAATATTTTTGCCTAGAATTTATTCTATTAGCACAATTTTTTCACAAGTTTAGGTACCGCCAAATGCAAACCCCGCAGATTCTTATCGTTGAAGATGAGCAAGTAACTCGTAACACTCTAAAGAGTATTTTTGAAGCAGAGGGATACGCTGTTTATGAGGCCAGCGACGGTGAAGAGATGCACCAAGTTCTATCTGATAACCAGATCAACTTGGTAATCATGGACATCAATCTTCCAGGTAAAAATGGTCTTCTCCTTGCACGTGAGCTTCGCGAGCAAGCTAACGTTGCACTGATGTTCTTAACTGGTCGTGACAACGAAGTAGACAAGATCCTTGGCCTAGAAATTGGTGCTGACGATTACATCACTAAGCCATTCAACCCTCGTGAGCTAACTATCCGTGCTCGTAACCTACTAAACCGCTCTATGAACGCAAACGCGGTTCAAGAAGAGAAACGTAGCGTTGAGAAATACCAATTCAACGGTTGGGTGCTAGACATCAACAGTCGCTCTCTAGTAAGCCCTGATGGTGACAGCTACAAGCTACCTCGCTCAGAGTTCCGTGCACTACTGCACTTCTGTGAGAACCCAGGTAAGATCCAAACTCGTGCAGATCTTCTTAAGAAGATGACTGGTCGCGAGCTAAAACCACACGATCGTACAGTTGACGTAACGATTCGTCGCATCCGTAAACACTTTGAATCAGTGTCTGGTACGCCAGAAATCATCGCGACGATTCACGGTGAAGGCTACCGCTTCTGTGGTGACCTAGAAGACTAATTGTGCACAATTAGCCAGATACTAAAAAGGAGCCAATTGGCTCCTTTTTTATTTCAGCTTAACGAACAACAAACTTGGTTATTCGTTTTCTACTGGCTCACGAAACACTACTAAGCGTTTCGGTGCAACACGACCATTATCATCAATGTTAGCAACACCGATAAATAACTTCTCTTCACCACTGGTCATTCGCACTGTGCCTTCTGCGGGTGCACCCGCAACTTGTACTGGCATACCATGCTGGACAAGGTCAGTCAGCTCAGCGTTCATGTTTACTTCAGGAAGATCAGCAACCGCTGTATCCATCGGCAGCAATAGTGGGTCTAAAAGCTCTTTTGGTGCTTTCTCATCACGATGTGCTTGCTCTAGTAGCTCATTAAGCTGCTCTAGCGTGACCATCTTCTCATATGGGTAATCAGCCACTGCGGTACGGCGCAGCATAGTGACGTGAGCGCCACAACCTAGCATTTCACCAAGATCATCAACGATAGTACGGATGTAAGTACCTTTAGAGCAATGTACTTCCATCTCTACTTCATCGCCTTCAAAGCGATGCAATACGATATCGTAAACCGTGATTTTACGAGATTCACGCGGCACTTCGATACCTTGGCGAGCATACTCATAAAGAGGCTTTCCTTGATATTTCAATGCAGAGAACATCGATGGTATTTGATCAGACTCGCCACGGAAGCTCTCAACGCATTCCTTTAGCTTATCCAACTCAACATTCACCGGACGCGTTTCTACCACTTCACCGTCTGAATCAGACGTATTGGTGCGCTCACCAAGTTTCGCGATAACGCGGTAGCGCTTGTCTGAATCCAGTAGGAATTGGGAAAATTTGGTCGCTTCCCCTAAACAGATAGGCAACATGCCTGTCGCTAGAGGGTCAAGCGCACCCGTATGTCCCGCTTTTTCTGCGAAGTAGATACGCTTAACTTTTTGCAATGCGTCGTTAGAAGAGATACCAGTAGGCTTATCCAGTAGGATAACGCCATCAATAGGACGACCTTTACGACGACGAGCCATTACTCTTCGTCCTCACGACCAGAGTCTTTTTGCTTCTGCTTATCTTGGCTTACGACTTCGCTTACCAAGTTAGACATGCGCATACCTTCTACCAACGTGTTGTCGTAGTGGAAACGAATCTCTGGAGTAAGACGTAGACGAATACGCTTACCTAGCATCATGCGAATGTGAGCTTCGTGTTCACGAAGCGCTGTTAGGCATGATTCAGGCGTTTGCTCGCCCACACATAGGAAAGTAACGAATACTTTTGCGTAAGCAAGGTCACGTGACACTTCTACATCAGAAATGGTCACCATACCTAAGCGAGAATCACGCACTTCACGTTGCAGGATCATCGCTAATTCTTTTTGCAGCTGCTGCGCTACGCGCTGCGTGCGGCTAAATTCTTTTGACATAACTTTTCTCTTATTAGAAAGAATGGGGGGATGGATAATTCCAGCCCCCCATGGCGTATTCAACAACCTATTACTGCATGCCTAAGGGCGTGCGAGTAATTTTAGTCAATTAATCAAGAGTACGTTTAACTTCAACGATTTCGAATACTTCGATTTGGTCGCCAACGCGAACATCGTTGTAGTTCTTAACGCCGATACCACATTCGTAGCCGTTCTTAACTTCTTGAACGTCATCTTTAAAGCGACGTAGTGACTCTAGTTCACCTTCGTAGATAACTACGTTGTCGCGTAGAACGCGGATTGGGTTGTTACGCTTGATAACACCTTCTGTAACCATACAACCAGCGATTGCGCCCAGTTTAGGTGACTTAAATACGTCACGAACTTCAGCAAGACCAATGATCTCTTGCTTGAATTCTGGAGCAAGCATACCGCCCATTGCTTGTTTCACTTCGTCAATCAATTGGTAAATGATTGAGTAGTAACGTAGGTCTAGGTTTTCGTTTTCAACAGCACGGCGAGCAGATGCATCAGCACGAACGTTGAAGCCTAGGATGATAGCGTTAGATGCTGCCGCTAGAACTGCGTCAGTTTCTGTAATACCACCAACACCAGAACCTACGATGTTAACTTTAACTTCTTCAGTAGACAGTTTACGTAGAGAGTCTGCGATTGCTTCAACAGAACCTTGTACGTCAGCTTTCAGTACTACGTTCAACTCAGCAACTTCACCAGCAGTCATGTTAGAGAACATGTTCTCTAGTTTCGCTTTCTGTTGACGTGCAAGTTTCACTTCACGGAATTTACCTTGACGGTAGTTCGCTACTTCACGAGCTTTACGCTCATCACGTACAACTGTTGCTTCGTCACCTGATGCAGGAACACCAGATAGACCTAGAATCTCTACAGGGATAGAAGGACCAGCAGTCGTTACTTCTTGGCCATTCTCATCGCGCATTGCACGTACACGGCCGTATTCTTGACCACATAGTACGATGTCGCCCTTACGTAGCGTACCAGATTGAACTAGAACCGTTGCAACTGGACCACGACCTTTATCTAGACGAGATTCAACAACAACACCAGATGCCATGCCTTCTTCTACAGCTGTTAGCTCTAGAACTTCAGATTGAAGAAGGATAGTTTCTAGAAGACCATCGATGTTAGTACCTTGTTTCGCAGAGATGTGAACGAACATGTTCTCACCGCCCCACTCTTCAGGGATAACGTCGTATTGCGCCAGTTCGTTTTTAACGTTGTCTGGGTTCGCGTCTTCTTTATCGATCTTGTTCACAGCAACAATCAGAGGAACGCCTGCCGCTTTCGCGTGCTGGATAGCTTCGATTGTTTGTGGCATTACGCCATCGTCTGCTGCTACTACTAGAACTACGATATCTGTCGCTTGAGCACCACGAGCACGCATTGCAGTAAACGCCGCGTGTCCAGGAGTATCAAGGAACGTGATCATGCCGTTCTCAGTCTCAACGTGGTAAGCACCGATGTGCTGTGTAATACCACCAGCTTCGCCAGAAGCAACGTGAGCTTTACGGATGTAGTCAAGCGTAGAAGTTTTACCGTGGTCAACGTGACCCATGATAGTAACTACAGGCGCACGTGGTGTCGCTTCTGCATCGTTATCACGATCGCTTAGTACCGCTTCTTCTAGCTCGTTTTCTTTACGAAGAATCGCCTTGTGACCCATTTCTTCAGCCACTAGCTGTGCTGTTTCTTGGTCAATCACTTGGTTGATAGTCGCCATAGCGCCCATCTTCATCATCACTTTGATAACTTCTGTGCCTTTAACAGCCATCTTGTTAGCAAGCTCAGAGACAACGATAGTTTCGCCAATTACAACGTCTGCTTTCGCTACTGTTGCTGTTTTGTCGAAGCCTTGCTGCATTGAAGTTGGTTTAGCAAGCTTACCTTTGTTGCGACCTTTGCCACCACGTTGGTTACGTTGGTTGCGGTCAGGTGTTGCTGCAGCTTTTTTCTTCTTCTTACGACGTACACCAGTCTCTTCACGGCGGTCTGCCGCGTCTTCCGCTTCACGAGCGTAAGTTGATGTTGTTACGTGGTAGTCAGAGTTTTCCAACTCTTTAGTTTTCTTCTCTTCTTCGCTCCAACGAGCGGCATTTTCTTCTGCTAACTTGCGCGCTTCCTCAACTAGCTTAGCTGCTTCTTGTTCAGCTTTGCGTTGAGCTTCAGCATCTTGACGACGTTTTAGTTCGTCAGCTTCTTTCTTCGCTTGATCGTTAACTTCAGCGTTTTTTGCATTCATTTCTTTCTTAGCCTTATCAGCTTGTGCGCGTTTGGCCTTTTCTTCAGCTTGGCGTTTTGAATCCGCTTCTTGCTTCGCTTTCTCTTCGGCCTCGCGTTGTGCTTTCTCTGCAGCTTCGCGTTTTGCAAGCTCTTCAGCTTCACGCTTCGCAAGCTCTTCCGCTTCACGCTTCGCTGCTTCCTCAGCCTCACGTTGTGCGTCGTCTTCGATAGTGCTGCGCTTCACATAAGTGCGCTTCTTGCGCACTTCTACCTGAACATCCTTACTCTTGCCGCCACCAGCGTTAACACTCAGAGTACTACGAGTCTTACGTTGCAACGTTAGACGTGTAGGCTCTGATTCACCCGACGTATCGCCGTGTTCTTTTTTAAGATGACCAAGAAGCGCTTGCTTCTCGCTATCTGTAACTGTGTCACCGCTTGCTTTTTTCATTCCTGCATCAGCAAGTTGTTCAATTAAGCGGTCAACTGGCGTACCAATCTCTTCACTAAGAGCTTTTACTGTAAGTTGTGTCATTCCGCTTCCTCCTTGCTGAATTATTCTTCTTCGCCGAACCAACAGATGTTACGTGCAGCCATGATAAGTTCACCGGCGCGCTCTTCTGTTAGTCCATCAATACCTTCTATGTCATCAATACCTTGGTCAGCTAGATCTTCTAGTGTAACTACACCTTTTGCTGCCAGTTTGAATGCCATTTCACGTTCTAGACCTTCTAGGCCTAGTAAGTCTTCTGCTGGCTCTAGACCTTCGAACGACTCTTCTTGCGCTAGGGCAATTGTCGTTAGAGCGTCTTTCGCACGGCTACGAAGTTCTTCTACAAGCTCTTCGTTTAGACCATCAACTTCTAGAAGCTCAGCTACTGGTACGTAGGCTACTTCTTCTAGTGTTGAGAAACCTTCTTCAACAAGAAGCTCTGCAAAGTCTTGCTCGATATCTAGGTACTTCATAAAGTTATCTAGAGATGCTTGAGACTCTTCTGCGTGCTTCTTCTCTAGGTCTTCAACAGTCATTACGTTTAGTTCCCAACCCGTTAGTTGAGATGCTAGACGAACGTTTTGACCGTTACGACCGATAGCTTGCGCTAGGTTATCTGCTTCTACTGCGATGTCCATTGAGTTGGTATCTTCATCAACGATGATAGATGCAACATCAGCAGGAGCCATTGCATTAATTACGAATTGCGCTGGGTTATCGTCCCAAAGAACGATATCAATACGCTCGCCGCCTAGCTCACCAGATACAGCTTGTACACGTGCACCACGCATACCAACACAAGCACCAACAGGGTCGATACGCTTGTCGTTAGTTTTCACTGCGATCTTCGCGCGAGAACCTGGATCACGTGCAGCACCTTTAAGCTCGATGATCTCTTCAGCGATCTCTGGCACTTCCACGCGGAATAGCTCTTTAAGCATTTCTGGCTTAGAGCGAGTCACGAACAGTTGGAAACCACGAGCTTCTGGCGCTACTTTGTAAAGTAGACCACGAACACGGTCACCTGGACGGAAGTTTTCGCGTGGTAGTTGGTCATCACGCAAGATTACTGATTCTGCGTTGTTGCCTAGGTCAAGAACGATAGTTTCGCGGTTAACTTTCTTAACTACGCCAGTAACTAGTTCGCCTTCGTTGTCGATGAACTGTTCAACGATTTGTGCACGCTCAGCTTCACGTACTTTCTGTACGATAACTTGTTTCGCTGTTTGAGTCGTAATACGGTCAAACTTCACTGATTCGATTTCGTCTTCAACGTAATCGCCCAGTTCAATGCTGTCGTCATCAAAACGAGCTGCTTCTAGAGAGATCTCTTTTGTTGGGAACTCTACTTCTTCTACTACTAACCAACGACGGAAAGTTTCGAATTCGCCCGTTTTACGGTCGATAGCTACGCGAACGTCGATTTCGATGTCGCGCTTCTTTTTAGTTGAAGTAGCTAGAGCGATTTCTAGTGCTTCAAAAATACGCTCACGAGGTACCGCTTTTTCGTTCGATACTGCCTCTGCTACCGCTAAAATTTCTTTACTCATTTGATATAGCCTCTAAGGTCAATGTTTAGGGACCTAAAATTTAGGGATCAGGTTAGCTTTTGAAATGTTGCTTAACGCAAACTGCTCTTCATTACCTTCAACGGTAACAGTAATGGTCTCGCCATCAACAGAATGGATAGTACCTTTCCATTTACGACGGTTACCTACAGCCATTTTCAAAACCATGCTCACCTCGTGACCAATAAATTGCTCGTAGTGTGCTGCTTTGAAAAGTGGTCTTTCTAAACCTGGAGAAGACACTTCTAGGTTGTAAGCCACAGTGATTGGATCTTCAACGTCCATTACTGCACTCACTTGACGACTTACTTCTGCACAATCGTCAACAGTAATGCCATTCTCATGGTCAATAAAAATACGCAACGTTGAGTGTTCGCCCGCGCGAATAAATTCTAATCCAACTAACTCATAACCTGATGCCGCTACAGGAGCTTCAAGCATTTCAGTAAGTTGTCTTTCTAAACCAGTCATTTAAACCACTCCAGAAACAAAAAAAGGGCTCAGAGCCCATTTTAAATTCCAAGCATTTACCCAAATTCTTCCGATGGAAAAATTTAGATAATAAAAAACCCCGATAAGTCGGGGTTTTTTATTGCTGGACCCTGATACGTTAAACAGAATCTGCTTAACTCGCAAAGCGTAGTATTGATTGCCTTGCGCAAACTTGTCCTTTTCCATTCTTTAAACATAAAGAAAGGTATTGGTTGCGGGGGCCGGATTTGAACCGACGACCTTCGGGTTATGAGCCCGACGAGCTACCAAGCTGCTCCACCCCGCGTCCGACTTGCTGAGCATTATACGCTCAAACATGCTTTTTACAAGTTTGTAAATCAATGGTGCCGAGAGAGGGACTCGAACCCTCACACCAAAGGCACCAGCACCTCATGCTGGCGTGTCTACCAATTTCACCATCTCGGCAGCTAAATCTTTTTCTTAGCTAAGAATGATTAGCTTATTGCGGGATTTCTTCGCTCACTGGAGCTGGAACATCACTCGCTACATCATCAGCTACTTGCTCAACAACTTGACCAGCTGTAGGGTCAATCCACTGAGATTCAGGTTTGTGCGTTGACATATTACCAAGCACTAAGCTGACGATGAAAAATACTGTTGCAAAAATTGCAGTCATTCGGGTTAGGAAATTACCTGAGCCGCTTGCGCCAAACACTGTGTTTGATGCGCCAGCACCGAATGAGGCTCCCATATCTGCGCCTTTACCTTGTTGAATCAACACTAGGCCGATTACACCAATCGCTGCCAACAGGTAAATCACAAGTAGAACTTCAAACATTATTTGTCCACCTATGTTCCAAATTGTTAGGCCAGCGCCGCTCCTTTATTTACTTAGTAAGTAATTTTTCAGAACAAGGCTAGCGACCTCCTTTATGAAGGCCGAGCAATACTAGCGAAACCGTTCAACTCTGACAAGCGAAAAATAACAAAAAAGACTAACTTGAGAATCAATCGCTCAAAAAAGGGGCAAAAGACCAATTTCAGCTATACCCTTATCCAATAAAGAAAAAGAGAGGCCTTATGACCTCTCTTTATCAGCTTGATTCTCAATAATTATACGAATTAAAAACTCGCTTTTACTGCATCGGCAATTTTGAGCGCCGAGCTTTGAACTAGCTCAGCGTCTTCACCTTCAACCATCACACGAATCAAAGGCTCTGTGCCTGATTTACGCAGTAACACTCGGCCTTTGTCACCCAATTCTGCTTCAACGGCAGAAACTGAATCTTTCACCGCTTGCGCTTCTAGTGGGTTTGAATCGCCACTAAAACGGACGTTTTCCAATACTTGCGGGTAAAGTGTCATGCCTTGAGATAGCTCATTCAATGACATTTCGCTACCAACTACTGAAGCCAGTACCTGTAGCGCAGCAACAATCGCATCACCTGTGGTTACTTTGTCTAGCAGAATCACGTGGCCTGAGTTTTCAGCGCCGATCTTCCAACCTTTTTCTAGCAGTCTTTCCATCACGTAGCGATCGCCTACCGCTGCGCGAACAAATGGAATACCCAATTGCTTTAGGCCGTTTTCCATACCTAGGTTAGTCATTAGCGTACCAACCACACCACCTTTTAGCTCGCCGCGGCGAAGTGCATCACGAGCGATGATGTAAGCGATTTGGTCGCCATCGACCTTATTACCTAGGTGGTCAACCATGATGATACGGTCACCGTCACCATCAAACGCCAAACCAAGCGCAGCACCCTCTTTAACCACACGCTTTTGTAGCGCGCGTACATCTGTCGCACCCACTTCTGCGTTGATATTAGTACCATTAGGCTCAACACCCATTGAAATCACATCTGCACCTAACTCTTTAAATACGTTTGGCGCAATGTGGTAAGTCGCGCCGTGGGCACAATCTACAACAATTTTCAGCGACGCTAAGCTTAACTCAGATGGGAATGTGCTCTTACAAAATTCAATGTAACGACCAGCAGCATCGTTTAGGCGGCTTGCTTTACCAAGCTCGGCAGATTCAACACATTCAATTTCTTTATCCAGCTCTGCTTCAATCGCTAGCTCGATGTCATCTGGCAGTTTTGTCCCTTCCGAAGAGAAGAACTTAATACCGTTATCGTAATATGGGTTGTGAGATGCTGAGATAACAATCCCCGCTTCCGCGCGAAATGTTTGAGTTAGGTAAGCAACCGCCGGAGTTGGCATTGGGCCAGTAAAGGTCGCTTTAAGGCCAGCAGCAGCCAGACCCGCTTCTAAAGCAGACTCCAACATGTAACCAGAAATACGCGTATCTTTACCGATGATAACTTTCTTGGTGCCTTGTTTCGCAAGCACTCGACCAGCAGCCCAGCCAAGTTTTAATACAAAATCAGGCGTAATAGGGTACTGCCCAACTTTGCCTCGAACACCGTCAGTGCCGAAATAACGTCTTTTATCAGACATGATGTTTCCTTTTTATTTTAAATTCATCGATTACTCAATGTCGCCGTCACCACTTTGACTGCATCGAGGGTCTCCTCGAAGTCATGGACACGAATAATCTGAGCGCCTTTTAGTGCCGCAATAGTAGCGCAACTTACGCTTGCCGCAACACATTCTGCCGGCGTTTTATCCAACAATTTAAATAACATCGACTTACGTGACATCCCCGCAAGTACTGGTAGATTGAATTGGTGAAACTGTTCTAGGTTCGCTAGCATGTGATAATTATGGTCTAGCGTTTTACCAAAGCCAAAGCCAGGGTCTAAAATCAGCTGTTCACGTTTGATACCTACAGCTTCACAAGCTTCAATCCGTTCTTGTAAGAACTCGCCTACTTCGACCATTAAATCATCATAGTGAGGATTAGCCTGCATAGTGCGAGGTTGACCTTGCATATGCATCAGGCAAATAGGCAACCCTGCTTGAGCTGCGACATCAAGCGCACCGGGTTCTTGAAGTGAGCGCACATCATTGATGATATCTGCACCTGCTTCTGCCGCTTGGCGCATCACTTCCGCTTTACTGGTATCAACGGAAATCCACACGTCGTGCTTGGTTCGAATCGCCTTAATCACAGGAATAACCCGTTGTAGCTCTTCCTCTAGTTCAACATCCGGCGCACCCGGTCGAGTTGATTCACCGCCAATGTCAATGATCGTCACACCCGCTTCAATCATCTTGTCTGCTTGGTGCAATGCATTTTCAAGCGTGTTGAATCGACCACCATCAGAAAAGGAGTCTGGTGTAACGTTTAAAATACCCATCACTTGAGGGGTCGATAAATCGAGGGTTTTATTGTTTGCAGTAATCTTCATCATAAATGCAAAAACCCCGAGTTGCCCCGGGGTTTAATCTATTCAACTTTATTACTCTGAATCTTTCTTTTCAGACTCTGGAGTATCAGTCTTATCTTGTGCTTCAGCAGTTTCTGGTTGAGTTTCTGCTGGCTCTTGCGCTGCTGGTTTTTCTTCCGCTTTCACTTCTTCAGTTTTCGCTTCAGTCTGAGGAATTTCACCCCAACCAGCTGGCTCACGAATGACTTCTTTACGTTGCATTAGGTCTTCAATTTGACCTGCATCGATAGTCTCGTACTTCATCAGCGCATCTTTCATTGCGTGCATGATATCCATGTTGTCTTGGATAAGTTTTAGTGCACGGTCATAGTTGCGGTCGATAATGGCACGGATTTCAGAGTCAATCAGCTTAGCTGTATCATCAGACACGTGTTTAGTCTGCGTTACGCTACGGCCTAGGAATACTTCACCTTCTTCCTCTGCGTACAGAAGAGGACCAAGTTTTTCAGAGTAACCCCATTGCGTCACCATGTTACGCGCTAGGTTTGTCGCTACTTTAATATCGTTTGACGCACCCGTTGATACTTTATCAGCACCGTAGATCAGGTCTTCAGCGATACGACCACCGTAAAGTGTCGCAATCTTACTCTCAAGGAACTGACGGCTGTAGCTGATTGCATCTTGCTCTGGCAAGAAGAACGTCACACCTAATGCACGGCCACGAGGAATAATCGTTACCTTGTGTACAGGATCGTGCTCAGGAGATAAGTAACCTACAATTGCGTGACCCGCTTCGTGGTATGCCGTCGACTCTTTGATCTCTTCCGACATCACCATCGACTTACGCTCAGCACCCATGTTGATCTTGTCTTTCGCTTGTTCAAACTCGACCATAGATACGTTGCGCTTGTTGCCACGAGCTGCAAATAGCGCCGCTTCGTTAACAAGGTTAGCAAGGTCTGCACCTGAGTAACCCGGTGTACCACGCGCTAGAAGTGAAGGCTCAACGTCTGCTGCTAGTGGTACTTTACGCATGTGAACTTTCAAGATTTGCTCACGACCACGAACATCAGGTAGACCAACCACAACTTGACGGTCAAAACGGCCTGGACGAAGTAGTGCAGGGTCTAATACGTCTGGACGGTTAGTTGCAGCGATAACGATAATACCTTCATTACCTTCGAAACCATCCATCTCAACGAGCATTTGGTTCAGTGTTTGCTCACGTTCATCGTGACCACCACCAACACCAGCGCCACGCTGACGACCAACCGCATCGATCTCATCGATGAAGATGATACAAGGTGCCGCTTTCTTCGCTTGTTCGAACATGTCACGTACACGAGATGCACCAACACCAACAAACATTTCAACGAAATCAGAACCTGAGATAGTAAAGAACGGTACTTTCGCTTCACCTGCAATTGCTTTTGCAAGTAGCGTTTTACCGGTACCCGGAGGACCTACCATCAAAACACCCGTTGGAATCTTACCACCCAGCTTTTGGAAGCGGCTTGGGTCACGTAAGAAATCAACCAGTTCTTTAACGTCTTCTTTCGCTTCGTCACAACCTGCAACGTCAGCGAATGTTGTCTTGATTTGCTCCTCGCTCATCATACGAGCTTTGCTCTTACCGAAAGACATCGCGCCTTTACCGCCGCCGCCTTGCATTTGACGCATGAAGAAAATCCATACACCAATCAGTAAGATCATCGGGAACCAAGAGATGAAAATAGTACTTAGAAGGCTTGGCTCTTCTGGTGGGGTACCTTTTACAATCACATTCAATTTGATTAGATCATCAAGAAGTTTTTGATCGTAAATAGGCATGTAAGTTACAAACTTACCACCACTACGAGGAACGAAAGTAATTTCGCTATCTTTAAAGGTCGCTTCCTCAATCTTGCCTTGGCCAACGTCCTGTACGAATGTGGTGTAATCAACCATTCTGCCGTTGTTTTCACCAGGCCCGAAGCTCTGGAAAACCGACATCAATACTACAGCGATTACTAGCCACAGAATTAAATTTTTTGCCATGTCACTCAAGGTGTCAGCCTCTCGATAACTAATTGTAATTAAAGGTAGGGTACTACAGTTTGAAAACTGTAGCTATAGTGTTAACTGCTGCTCAAACAAGCAAATAGTTAACCTTTGTAACCAGTGGCTACGATATATACTTCGCGAGAACGAGCTCTTGAAGAATCTGGTTTGCGAATCTTCACAACTTTGAACATATCGCGAACATCTTTCACGTATTGGTCGAATCCTTCACCTTGGAAGACTTTCACCACAAAGCTACCATTAGGTGCTAGAACTTGTCGACACATATCTAATGCTAGTTCAACAAGATACATTGCACGAGGTTGATCGACAGATAAATTTCCTGCCATGTTCGGAGCCATGTCCGACATCACAATATCAACCATGTCTGGTTGTATACGATCAAGTAGCGCTTCTAGTACAGAATCTTCGCGAAAATCGCCTTGTAAGAAGGCAACGCCAGCAATGGAATCCATTGGTAAAATGTCACATGCGATTACTTGGCCTTCATCACCAACAATCTTAGCCGCATATTGAGACCAACCACCCGGAGCTGCACCAAGGTCGACCACAGTCATGCCTGGCTTTAGTAATTTGTCTTTTTCTTGAATCTCTTCGATCTTAAAGATCGCACGCGAACGGTAGCCTTTCTTCTTAGCTTCGTTCACGTATCTGTCATCAAAATGTTCTTTCAACCAGCGGCCAGAGCTCGCTGAATGTTTTTGTTTACTCATCTGATTCCTAATAAATAGAGAGACGCCATGCTCTATATCTTGCTCATTGTATTTAACAACAAGTGGGCTTTGACCAATAAATTATAGTCTTCAAGCATAGATGGCGTTAAAATGACGTTTTTCAACCCTAATATTAAATAAAATTGGCCGCGTAATGAACCTAAGCACTAAACAAAAGCAGCATCTTAAAGGCCTAGCGCACAGTCTAAAACCTGTCGTGCTTATGGGCGCAAACGGACTTACTGAAGCTGTTCTAGCGGAAATTGAAATCGCTCTAAACCACCACGAACTGATCAAAGTGAAAATCGCTTCTGAAGATCGCGAAACGAAAAACCTAATCGTTGATGCAATCATTCGTGAAACTGGCGCTGAAAAAGTACAAGTTATCGGTAAAACGTTAGTACTTTTCCGCCAAACTGAAGAGCGTAAAATCGAGATTCCACGTAAATAATAGCGTTTACGGAACAAGAAAAAGGTCGCCTAGGGCGACCTTTTTGATTTCTGAGCACTCGCTTAGATATATTCTACGCGGTCAATCTCGAAATCTTTATCACCACCTGGAGTGGTAATCACAACTTCGTCACCTTCCATCTTACCGATCAGGCCACGAGCAATTGGTGAGCTTACTGAAATGCGACCTGTCTTGATGTCTGCCTCATCGTCACCCACGATTTGGTAAGTCTTCTCTTCATCAGTATCCACATCAATCAATGTCACTGTTGAACCGAAAATAATCTTACCTGTGTTATCCATTTTTGTTACGTCGATAACTTGAGCAACAGATAACTTGTATTCGATATCACGAATCTGAGCTTCACAGATACCTTGCTCTTCACGAGCTGCGTGGTATTCCGCGTTCTCTTTTAAATCACCTAACTCGCGCGCTTCAGCAATCGCTTCAGAGATCTGCGGGCGAAGTTTAAGTAGTCGATCTAATTCTACACGTAGCTGTTGTTCGCCACGTAATGTCATTGGAACTTTTTCCATCATATACCTCTATGCCAAAGCAAACTTTGGGCAAAACAAAACTACCCAACCCGTAGGGTCAGGTAGTGAGTACAATTATTCATTTCTTTTAGTGTAAACAAACTCTGAAACTAAATCATCTTAATTCCATTCGACTCGCTTGCTATCTCACATTGCATGCAGTTTCTCAGCGCAATTTCTTCACTGCGCAGCTAAATCACCACTAATAAAAGCTAAAAAAAAGCAAAAAACTTCATTTTTTCGGCTGAATTCATACAAATAAAAAACCACTACTAATTAGTCACTTACACCCAAATTAAACAATAAAAAACAGCGTTCAAAACCCAAATTTATATCGTTTTACTAACGAACACCGGAACTTTGGCGGTACAAATTGGCTCACGAATTATCCGCCCTAGCCTTAGAGAAGTGTTTGATTTTATTCGCTCTAAGTCACTAGTGGATATCGTTATGAAGCCTGGGCTATCCATGCTTCTACTTAATAAAACGATTTATGGACAGAAATTAGGACTAATAAGATGAACAAAACTCTGATTGCTCTAGCAGTATCGGCTGCAGCAGTAGCGACTGGTGCACACGCAGCAGAACTATACAACCAAGATGGTACAACTCTAGAAATGGGCGGCCGCGCTGAAGCTCGTCTATCTCTTAAAGACGGCAACGCAGATGATAAATCACGCATCCGTCTAAACTTCCTAGGTAAAACAGACATCGGTAACGGCCTGTACGGTGTTGGCTTCTACGAAGGAGAGCTAACTACTGCAGATAAAGGTCAAGCGACTGATACAGACGCAGACAGCCTAACGAACCGTTACGCATACGCTGGTATCGGTGGCGCATTCGGCGAAGTTACTTACGGTAAAAACGATGGTGCACTAGGCGTAATCACAGACTTCACAGATATCATGGCATACCACGGTAACTCAGCTGCATACAAAATTGCTATCGCTGACCGTACTGACAACATGATCTCGTACAAAGGTCAATTTGCTGATCTAGGTGTGAAAGCAAGCTACCGTTTCTCTGACATCACTGAAGTAACCCCTGCAAACGGCAACACTCACTACGATAACAACGATGCTGACGGTTACTCACTATCTGCTATCTACGCACTAGGTGAAACAGGCCTTAAACTAGGTGCGGGTTACGCTGATGGCAATCAAATTGATAATGCTAAACTAGTAGATCGCAACCAATACATGCTTGCGGCTTCTTACTCAATCAACGACCTATACTTCGCAGGTACTTTCGTTGACGGTCAAGATAAAGACAAAGCGACAGGCGACAAAACTGACCTAACTGGTTACGAATTTGCAGCGGCTTACTCACTAAACCAAGCTGTATTCTCTACAACATACAACTACCTTGAATCTAAAGAAGGCGGCGTTAAAGCTGACGAAGCAGACAACATCGCTATTGATGCGACGTACTACTTCAAGCCTAACTTCCGTGGTTACGTTTCTTACAACTTCAACCTAATTTCTGAAGATGCAAGCAAAGGCATTACAAAAGCGGATGCTGAAGACGAACTAGCACTAGGTCTACGTTACGACTTCTAATTGCTGACTATAAGTCACAAACTTCAAACGCCTGCTCGCTTGCAGGCGTTTTTTTTATATACTCAAAGCAATTTTCGTCAATTTGGCTCTTTTAACCGCTATGAAATTTTCTTCGCGCGTCCTACTCAGTGCAAGTGCGCTGTTATGTTCAGCTCAGGCTTTCGCTTACGCTCCCCTTGATCATTTGCCAACAGGCAGTCGCGTCGCGATTTCTATTGAGCCTTTGCAAGACACAACGCCTTACCTTACAACATCCAATCGCGATCAGTTTTTTCCACCAGCCAGTACGCTGAAAGTGGTGACCGCTTTAGCCGCCAAATTGCAGCTGGGTGATGGTTTTCATTTCACTACCAAAATAGAAACCAATCGACAAGATGCGGTGATTCGCTTTAGCGGCGACCCAACATTAACTTCTGAAGACTTAAAGCAACTGCTACTAAGCGCCAAACAACAAGGCTTACAAGAAATTAAAGGTGACCTTTGGCTTGATGGCTCAGCATTTACTGGCTACGAGCGCGCAGTCGGTTGGCCTTGGGACATCGTTGGCGTTTGTTATAGCGCTCCTTCGGCGGCTATTAGCTTGGATGAAAACTGCGTACAAGCCTCGATATATTCTCAAAAGAATGGGGCTACGCGTGTTTATACTCCTGAGCACTTCCCTATTTACGTCAGCTCTAGCGCAAAAACGGTCAGCAAAGAATATTACGAAGAGAACAACTGTGGCTTAGAGCTACTGACGACACCAGATAACCATTACCAGTTACAAGGCTGCCTAGTGGAGCGTAAAAAACCGCTGCCACTTAAGTTTGCCGTACAAAACCCAGCGCTTTATACCCAGCGCACGCTGCACAGCACGCTAAATCAGGTAGGTATTAAACTCAGAGGCGACATTCGCATTGGCCAACCTAATAGTGGCCCATATCGTCAAATTGCCCGCCATGACTCAGCGAAGCTGCCAGAGCTACTAAGCGTAATGCTGCGTAAATCTGACAACTTAATTGCTGACAATCTAGCCAAAACCATCGGCGCGCAATACTTTAACCAAGCTGGTAGCTATAACAACGGCACTGAAGCCATTAAGCAATTGCTGTTAGAAAAAGCCAATATTGACCTAGCGCATGCCAAAATTGTCGATGGTTCAGGGCTATCACGTAACAACCTTTTCACTAGCCAAGATATGGCATCAGTGCTGCGCTTTATTTGGAAAAATGATGCAACGCTTAACTTGATCGCGTTAATGCCAACCTCGGGTGAGAACGGTACGTTGAAATACCGCCGCAGCATGCGTAACGATCCGGTGAAAGGACAGCTGATTGCAAAAAGTGGGTCCGTATATGGCAGCAAAAACATGGCCGGATACGGACTGGATAGTCATGGCAACCCGACCACCATTTTTGTTCAATATGTTGCCGATTATCACCCAGTAAAAAGGGACGATGATAAACCGACCATCGCCCCTATTACTCAATTTGAACAATTGTTCTATCAGGATGTATTGAAATACAGTCAGGCTAAACCTAAAAAGTAATTCACTACAGTAAAGTAGATCCACATCCCTGAAATATCGACCACAGAGGCCAGTACTGGGCTTACCAGTACGGCTGGGTCTAGTTTGCAAGCCCGAGCCACAATTGGCAGTAAACCACCTAATGTGGTCGATATCGTCACCTGCACAAACAAAGCTACTGCAATGGCTAAGGCAATTGTCGACAGCTCAAAACCACCCGCTGAACCGCTGTCACTAAACAGCATAACCCGAGCAACAATCACTAGCGCAATGGCCAAGGCCAAGCAAACCGCAACGCGACTCTCTTTCCAAAGTACTGACAGCCACTGCCGCTTACGCAGCTCTCCGGTCGCCAAGGCGCGTATCACCAATGTGGCCGCCTGAGAGCCAGTGTTACCGCCTGCAGCAGCAATCACAGGCATGTAAACCGCAAGCAACACTAGCTGGCTTAACGTATCTTCGTACTGCGCAATGATTAAACCAGAAACGATGCCCAGCAGTGCCAACGCCACAATCCAGCCAATCCGCTGTTTCACATGATCCATGACAGAGGTTGTTAAGTAGCTGGCACTTACGTTTGCTTCGGAATAGATCAAACCTAGCTGGTGCGCATAGTGACGCGCCAGTTTTTCTTGTCCATTTTCTTCTAACAATGATAGAAGTTGCTGAACGTAGCCGAGTGAGCAGTGATGTAAAATCCCTACCGCTTCTTCTATCGGCATAACGGTCAACAAGTGAACCTGATGAGTTTGATCGTATTGTAAAAAGGCTTTCCTAGCCGCACCAATCTCTTCTAGTGAGAAGTTGGCAGAATTTTCCATATAGATGTTGTTCATTACCGTCATGGCGAATCTCCCGATTAGCTTAAGGTAACGACCATCAGATACATCGAGCGCAATGGGTGGAAAGTGGCAACAAAAGATAGGCCACTAGCCGCATCATAAATACGCTAGAAAGTATCGAAATCTAAAATGAAAAGAGAAAAAGAAGAGGAATCAAAGGATGCCCTACCCGATAGGTAGTAGCATGGAGTGCCAATACCAAAGCGGGTTACATTTCTCCCTTCGTCTTATTCATCCCACAACTGGGAGGATGGTCGGTATTGTTCATTAATAACTCCAAATAAACTGCCGATTTAGCAGCGCGCAGATGATAACAAATTCCAAAAGACATTCCCATTGAGGGCTATCAAAAGCGCAATAAAAAAGCGCCTTTAAAAGGCGCTTTATCTCAATTTAAGCAAATAAACTCAGTTACTTGATCGTGATACGAGCAAACTTACGCTTACCAACTTGGAATACGTATGTGCCAGCTTCAGGTGCATGCTTCGCGTCAGCAACCTTTTCACCTTCAATTTTCGCTGCGCCTTGCTTAACCATGCGCATCGCTTCAGAAGTCGATGCACATAGGCCCGCTTCTTTTAGTAGGTTACTTACTGGTAGGCCTGCTTCAAACTCAAACTCTGGCATATCGTCAGGGATTTGGTTTTTAGCAAAACGGTTCACGAACTCTTGCTCAGCCGCTTCTGCATCTGCTTCAGAGTGGAAACGAGCAATGATTTCTTTTGCTAGCAACACTTTAATATCGCGAGGGTTTTTACCTTGCTCTACATCCGCTTTGAACTGAGCAATTTCGCCTAGTGGACGGAAAGATAGCAGCTCGTAGTAGCTCCACATCAAGTCATCAGAGATAGACATGATCTTACCAAACATCTCGCTTGGTGCTTCGCTGATACCAATGTAGTTGTTCGCAGACTTAGACATCTTCTTCTCGCCGTCTAGGCCAACAAGAAGCGGCATCATAAGTACAACCTGGGGTTTTTGACCGTTCGCTTTTTGCAGTTCACGACCCATTAGTAGGTTGAACTTCTGGTCAGTACCACCAAGCTCGACGTCAGTCTCCATTGCAACTGAGTCATAACCTTGAAGCAGCGGATACATAAACTCATGGATAGCAATTGGCTGACCGCCAGCATAACGCTTTTTGAAATCATCACGCTCTAGCATACGTGCAACGGTTTGGTGCGACGCTAGACGAATCATACCCTCAGCGCCTAAATCAGATAGCCACTCAGAGTTGAATGAAATAGTTGTCTTAGCAGGATCTAGAATCTTAAATACCTGCTCTTTATATGTTTCTGCGTTTGCTAGCACTTGCTCGCGGCTTAGTGGTGGACGCGTAGTGTTCTTACCTGACGGATCACCAACCATTGCAGTGAAATCACCAATAAGGAAAGTCACTTCGTGTCCAAGTTCTTGGAACGCGCGCAGTTTGTTGAAAATAACTGTATGACCCAGATGGATATCTGGCGCTGTTGGATCGGCACCCAATTTAATGCGTAGAGGACGGCCCTCTTTCAGCTTTTCAATCAGTTCTTCTTCTGGAATCAGTTCCTCGACACCGCGCTTAATCTCGGCCAGTGCTGCTTCAATACTCGCCATTCTTGTTCACTCCCACAGATTTGGCAAAAATTTGGTAATTTTACATCTTACTTGAATAGCGATGCTTTTTGAAACCAGTTAGACTAATCAGCTAGCATTTTTATTGAAATTTTAGAACGGACCAAGATGTTGTCTCTTTTAGCTCGGTTGCCACGGATGCACCAAGCACTGATCGTTTTTATCACATTACTTATCGTGGTGGCTCTACTGCTGCCTGACTCCAAATCTCTGCGACAAGAAGAAGGCTTTTATAAAATAGGCCAAACTTACTCCCTAGACATCAAACCAGAAAACTTAGTCGTCACAGAGAAAACCTCCCCACTTGCCCAACTTCGTTGGGAAAAATATCAAGTTCAATCCGGTGAGAGTGCCGCTGTTGTCTTTCAACGAGCTGGCTTATCTTCTCGTTTGTTGTATCAACTGACCACCACCAACAAAGAAATCGAACGCCAGCTGACCAAGCTTCGTCCTGGTGACGTATTGCAGTTTGGCTTCGACGCTAACGACGAACTCATCCAAATCAAGCGCCAACTGAGTGCTTACGAAACTTACCTTATCACGAAAAAAGGTGATGTCTTCGTTGATGAGATTGACCAAAAAGAAGTGGTACATCAATACAATTACGCCGAAGCGTCAATTACCTCTAACTTTTGGAATGCCGCGATTACTGCGGGCCTAACAGCCAACCAAATCATGGAGCTAGCGGGGATCTTTGGTTGGGACATCGACTTTGCACTCGATATTCGTGCCGGAGACAGCTTTAAAATTCTTTACCAAGAGAAAATCGTAGAAGGCGAAGTGGTTGGCCGCGGTAAAATTATTGCAGCGATATTTACTAACCAAGGCGATACGTTTAAAGCGATTTTGGACGACAACACCGGCAATTATTACGATGAAAAGGGCCGCGCGATGAAGAAAGCCTTCTTGCGCTCACCGCTCGACTTCCGCCGAGTGACCTCGAACTTCAACCCAAATCGTCGCCACCCAGTGACGGGTAAAGTCCGCGCGCACCGAGGCACCGATTACGCAGCACCAGTAGGTACACCGATTTGGGCCGCCGGTGATGGTATCGTACAAAAATCAAGTTATAACCAATTCAACGGTAACTACGTATTCATCAAACACAGCAATACTTACATCACCAAGTACCTGCACTTAAAACGCCGCACAGTCAAAACTGGCCAGCGGGTTAAGCAGGGCCAAACCATTGGTACTCTGGGCGGTACAGGTCGCGTAACGGGCCCTCACTTGCACTATGAGTTTTTGGTTCACGGGGTTCATAAAAACGCCCGTACCGTGAAATTGCCGCAGTCGAAGTCTCTAAAAGGCAAAGCAAAGCAAACCTTTATTGCCAATGCGGAAATTAGACTGAACAAGCTAGAACGCTACCGAGAACTGTTAGCGAGCAAATAAAAACAAAGCGCTGGTTTCGACCAGCGCTTTTTCGTTTGAGAGAGATTAGCAGCCAAGCGCCTAACCAGCTAAACCTTAATCTCACTTGGTTGTTCAGACTCTTGAGCCACATTATTACGGCTAAACATCAGCAAACATGGGGTAAGTACCAAGGTTAGCACCGTTGCAAATGCCAAGCCGCCAGAAACCGCCGTCGCTAACTGAGACCACCACTGAGTACTTGGCGCGCCAAACTCAATCTTCTGATTAATCAGGTCGATATTCATCTCAAGCACCATAGGTAACAACCCCAAGATGGTGGTCACCGTGGTCAACATAACCGGTCTTAAACGCTGTACACCAGTACGTAAGATAGCTTCACGCTTATCTAAACCACGTCGGCGCAGCTGGTTGAAGGTATCTATCAATACGATGTTGTTGTTTACCACTATCCCCGCTAACGCAATTACGCCAATACCTGACATCACCACACCAAACGGTTTTTGGAAGATAAGTAAGCCAGCAAAAACGCCAACCGTTGAAAACAGCACTGCACTCAAAATCAAGAAGGCTTGATAGAAGCTATTGAACTGAGTAATCAATATCAGCGCCATCGCTACTAGCGCGACGAGGAAAGCATTTTGTAAAAACGCAGAGGAGTTTTGCTGCTCTTCATTTTGACCACGTAATTTAAAGCCAACATTTGGGTTTAACCCAAGTTCATTCAAGGCCTCTTCAATTTTTGGTAGCTCAATCGCTAAGTTGTAGCCATCACTCATATCGGCCTTAATGCTGATGACGCGTAAGCCATCGACACGATGAATCGTATCCTGCTTTTGATCGGGTACGATACTGGCGAAGTTAGTGATTGGTACCATTCCGGCAGGAGTCTTCACACGTAGCTCATCAAACTTACCAATGTCGCGCTTATCTTCTGGATAACGGACTAAAATATCGACCTCTTCAGTCGCATCATCAGGTAAGTAGTCGCCAATGGTTAAACCATTAGTCACAAACTGAACAGTGTTACCGACTAAGGTTGCGTCTGCGGCAAAACGAGAGGCGTCATCACGACGAATGTCGACCTTCCAATCAATGCCTTCTTTGCTCGAATTATCACTGATATTGGTAAAGGCAGGATTCTGATCAGCCCACGCCCTCACCTGCTTGGCGGCTATATCAATCTCGGTTAAATCGTTCCCAGTAACTTCGATAACGAGGTCACTTTCAACAGGTGGCCCCGCATCAGGGAATTTGTACTCGATCTCAACCCCTGCATAACTGTCTGTGATCTGCTTAAGCTCAGCAATAATCTCTTTCACACTGCGGCGATATTGCCAATCCACTGGCGTAATTTGAATTTGGCCTATCACATCATCGCCCCCCGTGCGGGTATAGACGCTTTCAAACTCGTCATGACCAATCATTTCTACTTCTATCTGGCGCATGAGCTGATCTTTCTCATTAATCGAAAGATCGCCATAAGAACGAACTTTGATGGTAAAGAACGGCGGATCAACCTCTGGGAAAAACTCAGCACCTAAGCCCGCTTTGGAATAAGCAGTACCCACACCAATAGCCAATACAATCGCTAACGCCAAGATTTTAAGCGGATGACCAATCGCGACTCTCAGCGTCTGATAATAGAGCTTAGTCAAGCCCGTTGCTTGAGAAAAATCCCCTTCGTGCAACGCCATCATTCGGCGTCGATTGCTGTCGGTGACATTCTGAGGCTTACCAAACAAGCCCCCCAACACAGGCACAAACAACATTGCCATCACCAAAGACGCCGCTAACGTAGCAATAAGTGTCAGCGGAAGATATTTCATGAACTCGCCAGTGACATCCGGCCAAAAAAGCAAAGGAGCAAACGCAGCTAATGTGGTTGCGGTAGAGGCGGTGATTGGCCACGCCATTCGCTTAGCGGCATCTCGATAGGCTTGTTTGCGTTCCACACCCTCTTGCATTCGTCGATCGGCAAACTCGGTCACTACAATCGCACCATCCACCAGCATGCCGACCGCCATGATAAAGGAGAAAAGCACCACAATATTGACCGTAATGCCAAACAAGGCCAGTACCAATAAACCTGTTAAGAATGACCCCGGTATAGACACGCCGACCAACAGTGCCGTTCTAACACCTAGGATTGCGATGATAACAATCACCACCAAAATGATGGCGGATAAAATATTGTTTTGCAGATCGTTAAGCATCATCTTGACGTCGTCAGACTGATCCCAAGTGTACTTAACCAATAAGTTATTTGGCCATTCAGGCGTTTTCTGCGCCTCGGCTAACACCAGTTTAACCAGCTCAACCGTCTCTATGATGTTTTCACCTGCACGCTTACTGACATCGAGTACTATCGCCGATTCACCATCTAAGCGGGCGTAACTCTCTGGGTCACGAAACGCGCGGCGCACAGTGGCAACATCAGCGAAGGTGATCACCTGTTTGCCATCCACTTTAATTGGCAACTCAAGAACATCTTTTAGCGAATCAAACACCGAAGGGACTTTGACAGAGAAGCGTCCGTAACCCGTATCAACAAAGCCAGCCGCTACTACGCGGTTATTCAACGCGATTAAGTTGTAAATATCGGCCTGATCTAAGCCATAACTTTCCATCAACAGCGGATCGACCACGATCTCAACGATGTCCTCGCGATCGCCTGCGATTTCGACCTCTAGCACTTGGCGATAACTTTCCAATTTATCACGTAGCTTGCGGGCAATTTGCACTATGGTTCGCTCAGGCACAGTGCCGTACAAAACCAAGCTCAATACTGGCTCTTCTGAGGCGAGTGTCACCTCATTCACGGTTGGCTCATCACTGTCTTCTGGCAGCTTAGGCTTGGCTAAATCAACCGCCTCACGCACATCCGCCATCGCTTTATTAAGATCGACCCCGACCGAAAACTCTAACACCACTGAGGCATGGCCTTCAGAAGCTGTGGAAGTCATCTCTTTGACTCCTTCCAAAGAGCGCAACTCTTGCTCAATAGGTCGAACTAACAAACGCTCCGCGTCATTAGGGGAAATACCTTGATGGCTAACTGAAACATAGATAATTGGAATCGCAATATCAGGACTCGACTCTTTAGGAATCGTAATATAGGTGATAAGCCCCGCGACTAAAATGAACACGAGCAGCACCATCATAGTACGAGTGCGCGCTAGCGCTGCATCAATGATTGCAAACATAGCGCCTCCTACTGTTTAACTTGCTCAACTGCGATCACTTGATCACCGTCGCGTACGAACCCTTGTCCAGTAGTGATGATATCCACTTGCTCACCGAGCCCCGTCAGCCACACCCCATCTTGCTCAGCTTTAACTAACTGAATAGGCACAAACTTCACCCTCTCTTGCAGCAAAGTTTTCACTCCCAGATTGCCCGATTCATCTAAAGCCAACATGGCTGGAGTAATTTTAACCGCAGACTGCTGCTGCAGATTAAGCGCGACTTCAGTGCTGACACCTGCAGGGATCTTTTGCTTAGGGTTAGCGACTTCCACTTCAATTGGGAAAGTGTTGGTTGATTCAGATGACACACGCGAAATGTAGCGCACTTTACCTTGAGTCTCTTGGCCATTAATAAAGCGGATGGTGGCAGGTTGATTTAACTTAAGGTCTTGGATATGACGCTCACTGACATCGGCCTCAATCACCAACTTGCTGAGATCAATCAACGACGCGACAGGATCGCCAATGCCGACAAAATCCCCTTGCTCGATAAATAGGTGATCGACAATGCCATCAAACGGCGCTGTTACTTTGGTGTTGGCGAGAGCAATCTGAGCATTAGTCACTGACGCTTTCGCCTCTATTAATGCTGCTTGCGCATTGGCATACGCCACCTCACCTTGTAGGCCACGCTTTTTCAAAGCCTGAGCGGCTTTGTACTCTTTTTCACGTACGTTGAGCATCGCTCTAGCACGTTTGAGTTGAATATCGAGATCGCCTTTATCAATAATGGCAATAACTTGACCTTGCGTGACCAAGTCGCCTTTATCTACTTGCAGACGAGCAATCTTACCTGCGTATTCAGCGCCTAACTTAGCTTGGCGGTCTGGCGCGGTTCGGCCATACAAATCAATGGTTTTATGGGTAGGCACTGAATGAAAAGTTTGATAGGCCACTTTAGCAAGCGGGATATCTTGCGTGTTCTGCTGCTTCTGCTCGGTGTCATCTTCCGCTTTTAAAGCGCCAAGACCAAGCCAAACACTCAGCAGAACGATAAGAAACAGAGAAACGATATAAGGTTTGGTCGCCAAATAACGCGACAAAGACAACTTAGCCATAACTATCCTTTTTATTTACATAAGCCTACTTCCTGATGGCTTATGACGCCTTTTACTGATTTCGCAAAGAGTGTGATCAGATTAGGACGGTCGGCTATTTGAGGGTTGTGACTAAAAAGCCAATTCAAACAACCTAATAAAATCAGCACTGACGTTTTTTTACTCAACCTAGAATAACAAGGATGACGCGGATAACAAGTTTATAAATTACCTTAAATTTATAATTCAACTAAATATGATATAGATCTATGTCGTTGAATGGTGAATACCAAACTAGCGGCAATAAAAAAGGCCGCCAAATGGCAGCCTTCAAAAATTCGTTGTCGATGCAATTACACGCTAAATGATGCGCCACAGCCACAAGTCGTTGTCGCGTTAGGGTTATTTACAAAGAAGCGAGAACCCTCTAGGCCTTCAGTGTAATCAACCACACCACCGATTAGGTATTGCAGGCTCATTGGGTCAACCACTAGAGTTACACCACTGTTTTCAATCGTCGTGTCGCCATCGTTTACGTTCTCATCAAACGTAAATCCGTATTGGAAACCACTACAACCACCACCAGTGATGTAAACACGTAATTTCAGCTCTGGGTTTTCTTCTTCTGCAATCAATGCATTTACACGCTGTGCGGCTGCATCAGAGAACTTTAGGGGAATGCTGGCTTCGCTCACGACGACCTCTCTCACTTCATAGCGCTACTTCTCGTTAAAATGGCCGTGCCATGGTCAGAAATAGCGACAATTTTTTATACTTAATGATGGGATTATCTAATACCTGAGTGTAGCGTTCAAGTATTCACCAACAATCTCTGCAAGTATCCACCGATTCACTCTGATTTCTAAGGCAATTGAGTTGAAATTGCGCAGAATGTGCTAGAAAGCATTTCTTGAAGAGGGGCAGACAGGTACAATGCCTGCCAAATTGGTCCGAGCAATCAAAAGAGGATATATCAATGACCAAATCAGCAGAACTGTATCAAAAGGCACAGAATACCATCCCAGGTGGTGTGAACTCTCCAGTACGTGCTTTTAATGGTGTAGGCGGAGCCCCTATTTTTGTGGAGCGCGCTGATGGCCCTCTTATTTTTGACGCGGACGGTAAAGCATACATCGATTACGTTGGCTCTTGGGGCCCAATGATCCTTGGCCATAACCACGCCATTATTCGTGAAGCTGTTATCAATGCAGCTCAGCGCGGCCTAAGCTTTGGCGCACCTACAGAACTTGAAATCAACATGGCAGAGCTTGTCTCTGAACTTGTTCCATCAATGGAACAAGTACGTATGGTGAGCTCTGGTACAGAAGCAACTATGAGTGCGATTCGTCTAGCTCGTGGTTTTACTGGCCGTGACAAGATCATGAAGTTTGAAGGTTGTTACCATGGCCACGCAGACAGCTTGCTAGTAAAAGCAGGTTCTGGTGCTTTGACTTTAGGTCAACCAAGCTCGCCAGGTGTTCCTGCTGATTTTGCTAAGCACACACTAACGGCAACCTTTAACGATTTAGACTCAGTTCGTGAATTATTCGCAGCGAACAAAGGCGAGATCGCATGTATCATCGTTGAGCCAGTTGCGGGCAACATGAACTGTATTCCACCAGTAGAAGGCTTCCACCAAGGTCTACGTGAAATCTGTGACCAAGAAGGCGCCCTACTGATTTTTGATGAAGTAATGACAGGTTTCCGCGTGGCTCTTGGCGGCGCTCAAGCTCACTACAACATCAAGCCAGATCTAACCACGCTAGGTAAAGTGATCGGCGGCGGTATGCCTGTGGGCGCTTTTGGTGGCCGTAAAGATGTGATGCAATACATCGCACCAACTGGCCCTGTTTACCAAGCGGGTACACTTTCAGGTAACCCAGTCGCTATGGCAGCTGGCTTCGCGTGTCTAAACGTACTGCGTAACGAAGGCAATGAAGAACGCCTAGCAAGCAAAACCAAACAGCTTGCAAATGGCTTTAAAGATTTAGCAGATAAGCACGGTATTCCACTAGTTGTAAACCAAGTGGGCGGCATGTTTGGCTTCTTCTTCACAGACCAAGAAAGCGTAACTTGCTACGAAGATGTGACTAAGTGCGATGTTGAACGCTTTAAGCGCTTCTTCCACCTAATGATTGATCACGGTGTTTACCTTGCTCCTTCAGCATTCGAAGCAAGCTTTACCTCTCTAGCGCACGGTTCGAAAGAGATTGAAGCAACGCTAGAAGCGGCTGATCGCAGTTTCGCAATCTTGGCGCAAGACGCGTAATCAATATAGAACCCCTGCAAAGGCTGCGATGATCGCAGCCTTTTTTATTGCCAGTTGAAAACCACCAGCAGAGCAATCGCAATCACTAGCAAACTAAACCAAGGAATACGTCTCTTTGGTTTTTGATGATTTTCTTGACTACATTTATCGTTATTGCAACAGCCCATAATATTAACTCTCGATTGATAACGCTCTGATTTAGAGCCATTATACTGCTAACTTCTTTACCGATTGGACAACATTGTGTCAGATAAGATCAAAATCACTTCCAGCCACTGGGTGCTCATTGCAGCATTACTGGTTGCTGCATCCGCCTGTTTTTTATTGGTTGAACCTTATATTAACTCGATTGTGATGGCATTTATCATCTCTTTACTGATGTTCCCTATCCACGAATGGATTGAGAGCAAGTTGCCCAATCATAAAAACGTCGTTGCCTTGCTCTCTTGTATCGTTCTGACGTTCATTATCGTCATCCCACTGCTATTTGTCTTTGCTGCCATCATTCAGCAGGGGTCACTATTTTCGCAAAATACTTACCATTGGGTAACCCATGGCGGCATTCAGCAAGTCTTTGAACACCCTTGGGTAACCAAAGGCTTGGCCTTAGTAAACACTTACCTACCTTTTGACGAGATTAACCCGCAAGGCATCGCGTCTAAAGTGGCCGAATTCGCCACGTCATTTGGCACCAACTTAGTGGGCATCAGCGCCAAAATTCTCGGTGACGCGACTAACTTCTTGATGTCGTTCTTACTCATGTTGTTTGTGCTGTTCTTCCTGCTGCGCGACCACGACAAAATCATCTCAGCCCTTCGTCATATTTTACCGTTATCTCGTAGCCAAGAAGACAAGCTACTTGATGAAATCGAGCAAGTGTCTAAATCGGCGGTAATGGGCTCTTTCTTAACTGCGATTGCACAAGGTATTGCTGGTGGTATCGGTATGGCTATCGCCGGATTCCCAGGTTTGTTCTGGGGCACTATGATGGGCTTTGCTTCCTTCATCCCTGTTGTCGGTACGGCCTTAATTTGGGTGCCAGCCGTGATTTATCTATTCCTAACGGGTGATACCTTCTGGGCCTTTGCGTTACTCGGTTGGAGCGTAGCTATCGTTGGCTCTATTGATAACTTACTGCGCCCATTGTTAATGCAAGGTAGCTCGGGCATGAGCACCCTAATGATCTTTTTCTCGCTACTAGGCGGCCTACACTTATTTGGCCTAGTCGGTTTGATTTATGGCCCACTGATCTTTGCCATTACCATTGTATTGTTCAATCTTTACGAAGAAGAGTTCTCAGATTTTTTAGACTCGCAAGATAAGAACTAAGCCAAACCGCACTGATAGTTTTAAGCGAGGGAGGATTATGAGAGAATCCTCCCTCTTTTTATTTAACCGATATTGAATCGAGCTAATCCATGTCTGCCTATATTGCCCCAAGCCAAATTGCCGAGCGACAACTGGCCTATTTCTCAGGAAAACACGTCATCGTCGCTGGTGAAGCGGAAGACCTTTTTCCTGTAGAACTTGCCGATCATTGTGAATCTGTCACTGTCTTTACTACTCACTATGGCTATGCGCGTAAGATGCAGGGTTACTCAAAGGTAACGACTGTCTTTGGCGCTGAGTTCGATCAGGAAACACAAGCAGACATGGTGCTGTTGTACTGGCCAAAAGCAAAAGCTGAAGCAGAATTCCTACTCGCGATGCTAATGGCTAAATTGGGTACTAATACCGAGATCGTGGTAGTCGGCGAAAATCGCTCGGGCGTTAAAAGCGTTGAAAAGATGTTCAAAGATTACGGCATCATCACTAAATACGATTCAGCGCGTCGCTGCTCGTTCTACTGGGGTCAATGTACTCAAGAGGTGAAGCCGTTCAACCTGAAAGATTGGTTTAAAAGCTATCAAGTGGAATACCAAGGCCATCAGCTTACTATAAAAAGTTTACCGGGCGTATTCAGCCATGGCGAGTTCGATATCGGCAGTAAGCTACTGCTCGACACGCTACCAACACTGAAAGGTAAAGTACTCGATTTTGGCTGTGGTGCAGGCGTTATTGGTAGTGTGATGGCAATCCTCAACCCTGAGATTGAGCTGGAAATGTGCGATGTAAGCGCTCTTGCGGTTGAATCAAGCAAAGCAACGCTAGCGGCTAATAATCTGCTAGGCCATGTCTTCGCCACCGATGTCTACTCTCAAGTATCATCGAACTATGAGTTCATCATCAGTAACCCACCGTTCCACTCTGGATTAGATACCAGTTATAGCGCAACGGAAACCCTGCTTGCTGAAGCGCCAAACTATCTAAACGGTGCAGGTCAGCTGATCATCGTTGCCAATAGCTTCCTCAAATACCCTCCGATTATTGAGCAAGCTTTCGGTAATTGCGAGACGCTAAATAAGACTAATAAATTTGTCATTTATCACGCAAGTAAATAACGTCACGCCCAGAAATAACGTAATTTCTGGGCGTTTTATAATCTCCCCTCACTAAAACTGCGCCTCTATCCACGCTTTCCGTGCTACTTACTTGTCAAAGTAAAAAAACTCGTTAATTTTGTCATTTTAGGAATATCTACGTTTTTAACGGTAAGCAAACCGCTCACCGTATTTCACGGAAAGTCATACATCTAATATGTTCAAGTTGTACCGAAAGCAAAGGTTTAAGCGCCTGCAAAATACGCTCATGTTGGCGTTTTTGGTGCTCAGTATTACCCCTTTAACAGTGACTGCACTGTTCTTCCTTCAATCACACAGTCAGGACTTGCAAGAGCAGAGCACCTCTCACCTGATCTCTGTGCGTGACAGTAAACATCAACAAATCGTCGATTATCTTGATGCGAAAGAGTCGGAAGTGATGGGGTTTGTTCGTTCTGAACTGGCTTACGCAAGTGGCGGACGTTTTTATGGTCTGGTTAATGCGTTCCAAAGTTTGGGCTTAGATATCGAGCAAGCACGCGAATACGCACAAAAGCGCTATATCGAAGGCTCTGGCGATCAAATTAAGACCGCCATCTTGCCTCAATCGCAAGTTTACAATGGCACAGAGCGTTACCGCTTATTACACAAGCGTTACCACCGCGCTTATTTAGAGCTGCTTAAACGCTCTGATTTCGATGATATTTTGCTGGTTGATATTAACGGTAACGTCACCTATTCAATCTACAAACATGACAACTATGGTACTAACCTGCTAACGGGCAAATACCGAGACGACAACTTAGGTAAAGCGTTTAAAACGTTGCATGACAAAGTCACGGCTACGCGTAAAACCAACGAAGAATACACGCCCGTTATTTTCTCTGATTTCGAAATGCAGCAAGGCAAATACGTTGCATGGTTGGGCGCACCAATTATTCAACAAGGTCACCTTCACAGCTACGCGATGTTCAGATTGCCGAACAACAGCCTCACCAAGCTGATTGCCGACAATAACCAAACGTGGGACATCAAAACCTTGTTAGTAGGCGCTGACTACAAACTGCGCACCCTCGCCTACGAGCAGCAAGATGTCGACAATAGCCGCACTATCATCGAGCGAGCATTCACCTCAGCCTCTGAAGTCGGTACTTTCAAGAATGCGTTAGGTGAAGATACTATCGCCGCATATAGTCATATTGACGAAAAAGGCATCAATTGGGCGCTAGTGGTCGAAGTGCCTGAAAAACATGCCTTTGCGCGCGTGCAACAGCTAGAAACCGTGTTTGTTTTCGCCATGCTGTTTGCGATTATTTTGGTAGTGATTGCCTCGCACTATCTGTCGAACTTCATTACCGCTCCACTACTCAAACTGACATGGTCGGCTGAAAAAGCCTCGGCTGGTGATCTTAACGCGGAAATCAATACCGAACGTAAAGATGAAATTGGCCGCCTAGCGGTGAGCTTTGAGCGTATGCAACGCTCTATTCGCGAGAAGATTGAGCTGATCAAAAAGCAAAATGAAGAACTAGAGAACAACCTCAAAGTCATTCAGAAACAAAACGATGAGCTACAGCTAGCAAATAAACTGAAAGATGACTTCTTAGCAACCACCTCACACGAGTTGCGTACTCCGCTTCACGGCATGGTGGGCATTGCTGAAGCGTTGATCTCAGGTGCTAGCGGACCAATTACCGCTGATCACAAATATCAGCTCGACATTATCATTAGCAGCGGTCAACGCTTAACGACCTTAGTAGATGATCTGCTCGACTATCATAAAATGCGTTATGGCAATTTGGATATAGAGCTCAGCGCGGTCGATCTTGCAAGTTCAACCAGATTGGTACTTGAGCTTTCATCGCATCTACTTGGTAATAAACCGATTCGTATTATTAACCAAGTTCCGGTTGAGGCTTTATGGGTCGCGGCGGATCCGCAGCGTCTTGAGCAGGTGCTATACAACCTTGTCGGCAATGCCATCAAGTATACCCGTGAAGGTAAGATTGTGATTTCTGCGTCGGTTGTAGACGATAAGATTCGTGTACAAGTTGTGGATACAGGCCAAGGCATCCCAGCCGATCAGCTAGAACACATCTTTGAACCTTTGATTCAAGCAGGGCAAGACTCTAGCCGCTATCGTCAAGGTGCTGGCCTGGGCCTATCCATCAGCCGTCAGCTTATTGAGTTGATGGACGGTTCACTGTATGTCAGCAGTCAGCCGATGGTTGGTACTACTTTCAGCTTTACGCTACCACTCGCAACAGAAGAGCAGATTGAACAAGCCAGTCATCTAGATAGCTTGCACTTTAGAGCGCCAGAGGCAAATGAAACCGCCGAACTGCCGCCAGCAAGCTTGCCAGAAAACCCTGATGGCCCTCTATTACTAGTTGTCGACGATGAACCGGTTAACCTGCGCGTGCTAGAAAGCTTCTTACGCTTGGCGGGTTATCAGGTGCGTACAGCAAAAGATGGCTATGAAGCGCTGCAAAAAATAGAAGAAGAAAAGCCAGAGCTATTACTACTCGACATCATGATGCCGGGCATTAGTGGTTACCAAGTCTGTCAAACACTGCGTGAAAGCTACGATCATACTCAGTTGCCAATCATCATGTTGACCGCTCTAAATCAACCCGATGACCGCGTGCGTGGCTTTAACGCTGGTGCAAACGACTACCTATCGAAGCCGTTCAACAAGCAAGAACTGGCGGCACGTATCGTCGCCCACTTAACGGCGAGCAAGGCTGAGCAGCGAAGAGTTGAGAATCAACAGCTTTTAATAGAGCTAAAAGAACGTGCCAACGTAGAAGCAAGCTTACTTGAGACTCAAGGCAGACTGCTTGAACAGCTAGAATCCGCGCCTGAGGCGATCATCTGCATTCGCGAAGATGGGCGTATCCGCTTTGCCAACGAAGCCGCTTCTCGTCTATTCAAACGTTCTACAGAACAATTAAAACGCTCCAACGCCGAAGAAATATTGGCACCGCGATTCCTCGATGTGAATCAAGAGCACTTCTGTGGCAACGTTGATATTTACGTTGAAGACGTTCGACAACATGTCTCTGCTGATATCCTCAAGTTACCGCAAGCCTCAGGGCTTAAATCGATGTACATCTTCAATGTCGGTGGCAGCATTAATGCGGTAAGGATTAACAACCTAGAGACGGCAATCGAAGCGCTTTCAAGCTACGCATTTGACGGCGATAAAGGCAAGCTACAGCAGTTAAAAGAACTCGGTGGTGAGTTTACCCGCCTTGCAGATAAGGTCACCGGTGAGTCTCAGTCTAAGCAAGAAATCATGCGTGAAGTGTTGGTAGATGCCATGACAAGCGCTATCGATTACTGGGAGAGTGCAACGGGGCAAACTAAGTTCACCTTTGCAGAGCAAAGTGGCCTGTGGCGTGTTTATCTTGACCGCAGTACTCTACAGACGCGCACATTAGATAAGTACCTACGTATCGAAACGCTACCAAAGACACCACGTTGGCGCACGGTACTGAGCTCGTTAGACTACATCCTTGAGCACTGTAAGGAATCAACATCACAACGTACTCACATCGAAGAACAGCGTGACAAGTTACAACACTTACTGACTAGCTAACGAACCTCCCAAGCATAAAGCCCGCATTCAATGCGGGCTTTTTTTGGCTTCGAGATAATCGTTCTCATTACAGTTTTTACACGACGAAAAACAACCCCTATACCGACGTTAAATCACGACTTTTTCATGGTCGAAAATCACTGTAAAAAACGCTAAAAAGGCCTCTTTGTCTATTTTTGAATCGATATTGAGAGGCCAATCACAACAATTCGGCAGTTTTAAATTAGCGTGAGAAAATAACCTAAAAACCGGCTAGTGATGAAGATCTCAGATAAGAACCTACCACTCAGACCGCTTATTTAAGCTAAACAAATACGATAGTAACCACTAATATAGAAACTTCACCCCCTAGTAATATGCGACCTGGTTCAAAGTGTGTTTTTTAACCAAAATCGCGCAAAACTAACGTTAATTAACGTTATTAACGAGATAGCGATATGTTTTGACGTTTTTAACGGGAATGCCAATTGCTAAACAATCGTTTTCGGTGTCTTCTAGCTATGCCTAAGGCCTACAGGCCACTCATGTTTACTGACTTTCCTCCGAAGTTTTTAAACGAGCATTGAGGTAGGCCTTAGAGGAGTGTTCATCAATTGATAACATTCGTATCCATAAGTGAAATGAAAGCAAATAGTAAGGAACAGCTATGCTTGCCAACATTAAAAAAACAGCACTAGCAACAGCAATTATCGCAACAGCTACAACTGGCTTTGCGTCAGTAGCAACTGCAGCTGAGAAAAGTGAACTAACGATCCACCCTAAAGAGTACACAACTTTCGTACGTAACTTTAACCCGTACCTAGGTGCTACTAACCTTCATACTACTCGTGACTTCATCTACGAGCCGTTAGTAGTATTCAACGAAATGCACGGTAACACTCCTGTATTCCGTCTAGCAGAGAACTTCACAATTGCTGACGACCTATTGAGCGTTACATTTGATCTACGTAAAGGCGTAACTTGGTCTGACGGTGAAGCATTCAACGCAGACGACGTTATGTACTCTTTCAACCTAGTTAAAGAGAAGCCTGAGCTAGACCAATCTGGTATCAACGCATGGGTAACTAAAGTTGAAAAACTTAACGACTACCAAGTTAAGTTCTACATCTCAGAAGCTAACTCAAACGCTCCTTACGAAATCGTTAAGGTTCCTGTAGTAGCAGAGCACATCTGGGCTAAAGTGAAAGATCCAGCAACATTCATGAACGAGCAACCAGTAGGTACTGGCCCGTTCACTGAAATCGCTAACTTTACTCCACAACTATACCTTCAGTGTGCTAACCCTAAATACTGGGATGCTGATAACCTAGACGTTGATTGTCTACGCGTTCCTCAAATCGCGAACAACGACCAGTTCCTAGGTAAAGTTGTAAACGGCGAAATGGACTGGACTTCTTCGTTCATTCCTGACATCGACCGTACTTACGCAGCAGCAAGCCCTAACCACCAGTACTGGTACCCGCCATCAGGTACTCAGGCGTTTGTTGTTAACTTCAAACACCCAGATCCAGTTAAGAACGAAGTACTAACTAACGTTGACTTCCGTCGCGCGTTCTCAATGGCTCTTGACCGTCAAACTATCATCGACATCGCATTCTACGGTGGCGGTACAGTGAATGACTTCGCATCTGGTCTAGGTTACGCATTCAAACCTTGGTCTGATGAAGCGACTCACAACAAGTACAAAGGTTTCAACACGTACAACGTTGAAGGCGCTAAAGAGCTTCTAGCGAAAGCTGGTTTCAAAGATGTAGATAAAGACGGTTTCGTTGATTCTCCATCTGGTAAGCCATTCGAGCTTCTAGTTCAATCTCCAAACGGCTGGACTGACTTCAACAACACAGTTCAACTTGCAGTTGAGCAACTAGCAGAAGTAGGCATCAAAGCGAAAGCACGTACTCCAGATTTCTCTGTGTACAACCAAGCGATGCTAGAAGCAACATATGATGTTGCTTACACTAACTACTTCCACGGTGCGGATCCACACCTATACTGGAACAGCGGCTACAACTCAGCGCTTCAGTCTGGTGACGGTATGCCACGTTTCGCAATGCACTACTACAAAAACGACAAGCTAGACAGCCTACTAAACAGCTTCTACAAAACTGCTGATAAAGCGGAGCAGATGGAAATCGCTCACGGTATTCAGCAAATCATTGCAGCTGACCAAGTAACTGTTCCAGTAATGTCTGGTGCATACATGTTCCAATACAACACAACTCGCTTTACTGGTTGGTGGAACGAAGAAAATCCTAAGGGTCGTCCAAACATTTGGGACGGTATCCCAGAGCGTCTACTTCACGTACTGGACCTAAAACCAGTTAAGTAATCGACGTTTAATCTTGCGGCGTACGTTCAGTACGCCGCTTAATCCCCCCCACTCTCGTTAGTTTAGATATGGCGCTCGTCGTCAGGGGATTATCTACGCTCAATTTTGTAGTTCGCTAGGAGCGTCCTGAAACCAGGAACAGGGAAAATCTGGGTGTGTAAGGTGTAAGTTATGGGTTATTTTTTAAGACGTTTGTCATTTTATCTTGTCGCCCTTTTAGTTGCGGCAACACTAAACTTTATTATTCCGCGAGCGATGCCAGGTGACCCAGTTACCATGATGTTCGCGAATGCTTCTGTTCAGGTAACACCTGAACGTATCGCAGCAATGAAAGAGCTACTAGGTTTCGTCGATGGCGGCCTATTTGTTCAGTACATTGCGTACATGAAAAATATTTTAAGCTGGGAACTGGGTACTTCGATTCAATTCTACCCTCTATCAGTAAACAAACTTCTAGGTGGTGCATTTGGTTGGTCACTATTCCTAGCAGGTACTGCTGTAATTATCTCGTTCTCGCTTGGTTCAATTCTTGGTATCTACGCAGCATGGAAACGCGGTAGCAAATACGATGCGTTTGTTACTCCGGGTATGCTTGTTGTTCAAGCGGTTCCTCAGGTAGTAATCGCGATGATCGCACTATTTACCTTTGCAATCGGCCTTAAATGGTTCCCAACTGGCTACGCATATACACCGGGCACAACACCTGACTGGACAAGCTGGGAATTCATTAAAGACGTAAGTTACCACGCTGTACTCCCTCTATTCTGTGCAACCATCGTTCAGATTGGTGGCTTCCTAGTTAACATGCGTAACAACATGATTAACTTGCTAGCGGAAGACTACATCACTATGGCGAAGGGTAAAGGCCTTAACGAAAAACGTGTTGTATTCAACTACGCGGCGCGTAACGCGATGCTTCCAAGTGTAACCGCGCTTTCAATGGCACTAGGCATGGCGATCGGTGGTCAGCTAATCATCGAAATCATCTTCAACTACCCAGGCCTAGGTTCAGTACTGTTCAACGCGATTAAAGCGCGTGACTACCAAGTACTTCAAGGTCAGCTACTAATCATGACTCTGTTCATGCTGTTCTTTAACCTACTAGCAGACATGCTATACGTTGTTCTAGACCCTCGCCTACGTAAGGGAGGCAAATAATCATGAAAGGTTTCCTAAAACTCATCGGTAATAACCCGATGGCACTTACGGGTAGTATTATCCTTGCTCTTTTCCTGTTCATTGCACTGTTTGCACCGTTTTTAGCAAAACATGCGCCAGACAAACGTACAGGTAACCCACATGAATACCCTGCGCCAGTCGTTAAACTAGCGCAAAGCAGCCCTGATGGTTGGGTAGCGACAAACCTTGCAGATGACCGCCGTACTCTGATTATGTCTAAAAAAGCAGATCACGTGATGGGTACAACACGTATGGGTCGTGACGTTTGGTCTCAATTCGTACACGGTGCTCGCGTATCGCTAGCAGTAGGTTTCGGTGCTGGTATCACAGTATGTTTCCTAGCAACAATCATCGGTATTTCAGCTGGTTACTTTGGCGGCAAAGTGGACGATGTGTTAACTGCAGCCATGAACATCATGCTGGTTATTCCGCAATATCCACTACTGTTTGTATTGGCAGCCTTCATCGGTGAGGCAGGGCCACTAACAATCTCCTTGATTATCGGCTTTACGGCCTGGGCATGGGGTGCTCGTGTAATACGCTCCCAAACACTTGCCCTACGTGAAAAAGAGTTTGTTAAAGCCGCTGAAGTTCTTGGTGAATCTTCATGGCGCATCATCTTCGTTGAAATCTTGCCAAACCTTATCCCTATCGTGGGTGCAAGTTTCATCGGCTCGGTTATGTACGCAATCATGATGGAAGCGACTATCTCGTTCCTAGGTCTAGGTGACCCGAACACAGTGAGCTGGGGCATCATGCTGTACAACGTACAAACGTCTTCTTCAATGCTAATTGGCGCATGGTGGGAACTACTAGCACCTTGTATGGCGCTGATTCTACTGATGACTGGTCTAGCTCTACTTAACTTCGCGGTTGATGAAATTGCTAACCCGCAGCTACGTTCTCACAAAGGTATGAAACGCTGGAAGAAACTTGCAGCGCAAGACAAAGAAGAACGTGAGCCTGAGCTACCACCACAAAATGCACTTTGGAGCGGAGATAAATAATCATGACTGCACCACTAATTTCTATCCGCAACCTTTGCGTTGACTACATTACAGAAGCGGGCGATGTCCGCGCCTGTAACAACGTAAGCTTTGATATTGCACCGGGCGAGGTCTTTGGCCTTGCCGGTGAGTCTGGCTGTGGTAAATCAACTGTAGCCTTCTCACTAATGCGTCTACATAAGCCGCCAGCGTTTATCACTGGTGGTGAGGTTATCTTCAATGGCGAAGATATCCTCAAATACAGCGACGAACGCATGCAAGCGTTCCGCTGGAGCGAGATGTCAATGGTGTTCCAGAGCGCGATGAACGCGCTCAACCCTGTACTGACTATGGAAGAGCAGTTCTGTGACGTAATTATGCGTCACACGAACATGACTCGTGAGCAAGCTCGTAAGCGTGCTGAAGGTCTACTTGAAATTGTAGATATTCACCCTAGCCGTCTGACTGACTACCCTCACCAATTCTCTGGTGGTATGCGTCAGCGCCTAGTTATCGCAATCGCGCTCGCTCTTAACCCGAAAATGATCATCATGGATGAGCCAACTACAGCACTAGACGTAGTGGTTCAACGTGAAATCCTGCAAAAGATCTACGCACTTAAAGAAGAGTTCGGTTTCTCGATTCTGTTTATTACTCACGACCTTTCATTGATGGTCGAGTTCTCAGACCGTATCGGCATCATGTACTCAGGTGAGTTGATCGAAGTTGCTCCGTCGAAGGAAATTTTAACTAGCCCATACCACCCTTACACCAAGGGCTTGGGTAGCTCATTCCCTCCACTGACAGGCCCAAAAACGAAACTTACTGGTATTCCGGGTAACCCATTAAACCTACTTGAAGTACCACAAGGTTGTCGTTTCCAAGCTCGTTGCGACCGTGTACATGAGAAATGTACTCAGGTGCAAACTCAGTTGAGACAGATTGAGCCAAATCGCTTCTCAAACTGCCACCTTTACGGTGAGCCAATTGCCCAGACCAAGATCTAGCAATGTCAAAAAATAAGCAAAAATAAAATTATTCTGGAGACAATTATGAGCAAAGATTTCGGCGAACTACTGGTTGAAGGTAAGAATCTTGTCAAAGATTTCCCTATCAACAGTAATGCCCTAAAACAACCAATGATGCGTGCGATCAACGACGTGTCATTCAAAATGTACAAAAGCCGTGGTTTAGCTGTAGTAGGTGAATCAGGCTCAGGTAAGTCAACCACCGCTAAGATGATTGCGAAAATGTACGCACCAACCTCAGGTACGATTGAGTACAAAGGCCGCGACATTCTAGACATCAACTCTAAAAGCGACTTGATGCACTACCGTGAAGGCGTACAAATGGTTTGGCAAGACCCGTTTGGCTCGCTAAACCCTACGCACAACATTTTCCACCATATTGCGCGTCCGCTTCTTATTCACAAGAAGATCAAGCCGGGCAATAAGAAGGAACTTGAAGAGCGTGTATACGACCTAATTGAACAAGTTGGTCTGATTCCACCAAAAGAAACTGCACAGAAATTCCCTCACCAGTTATCTGGTGGTCAGCGTCAGCGTGTAAACCTTGCACGTAACATCGCGGTAGGTGCAGAAGTCGTATTGGCGGACGAACCAACCTCAATGCTAGACGTATCGATTCGTGCCGGTGTTCTTAACCTGATGGAAGAGATGAAGTTTGAGAAGCAAATGTCTCTACTTTACATCACGCACGATATCGCGACAGCTCGTTACATTGCAGAAGACCTAGCGGTTATGTATGTAGGCCACATGGTTGAATGGGGTGATACAGAAGAGATCATTCACGATCCTCAACACCCATACACGCAGCTATTGGTTTCTGCGGTACCGGATCCAAGTAAATCGATCCACGAGAAGTTGAAAGGTAACAAGGGTGAAATCCCTCTTTGGACGCCAGAATCAGCAGGTTGTCCATTTGCAGGTCGTTGTCAGCAAGCAACCGACAAATGTCGTGAACGTCTACCAGGCGTAACACAGTTGTCTGACAACCACTTTGTACGCTGTTACCTATACGAAAACTAAGCAACAACGAGCCAAGAGAGGTCTCTTGGCTCAATCTCTTTCCTTACAGCTACAAATAGATTTTTTGCGGAGATATCAATGCTGCTAATCACTAACCATATTGGTTACGAATCCCTTGGGCCTAAGCAGGCTATTTTGATGACCAAGAAGCCACGCTTGTCTACATCCACTGCCTTGCTGGTGTGCGCGGATAGTCATCAAACTGTAGCGACATTAGATGTCGAGAAAGGCACTAAAGTCGCCAACTGGCACCAAGGGTATTTTTTTCGCATTGATTTTTCTGTTTTCCAGACGCCGGGTAATTACTACCTAAGAGCCGATAATGTTCGCTCAGAAGAGTTCGAAATCGGTAGCGGCGTACTGATGCAACAGACTTTTTCTGATGTATTACATTACTTCAAATCCCAACGTTGTGGTGGCATTTTTGATAAACAAGACCGCCAAGCGCCACTATTGGGTAGCGATCAAACCGCAGATGTTCATGGCGGTTGGTATGACGCTTCTGGCGACGTAAGCAAATACTTAAGCCACCTCTCCTACGCCAATTACCTCAACCCGCAACAAATCCCTATGGTGGTTTGGAACATGCTAAAAGGGTTAGAGCTACTGGGTGAGAATGAAAAATTCGCTAAATATTCACAAGTTCGCCTTACTGAAGAGGCGCTATTTGGCGCAGACTTCTTGGTGCGTATGCAAAACCAAGATGGCTTCTTCTACATGACCGTATTCGATAAATGGTCGAAAGACATTATTCAACGTGAGATCTGCGCTTACGCGACTCAAGATGGTCACAAATCTGACGATTATCAAGCCGGCTTCCGCCAAGGCGGCGGTGTATCAATTGCGGCATTAGCCTCTGCGGCACGTTTAGACGTTAGCGGTGAATTCTCAAGTGAGGACTACCTACAAGCGGCAGAAAAGGGCTACTGGCACTTACAAGAAAACAACACGCAATACCTCAATGATGGTGAAGAAAACATCATTGATGAATACTGCGCATTGCTTGCGGCCGTAGAACTGTACCGCACAACGCAAGATGAAAATTATCTTATTGAATCTCGTCGCTGGGCAGATCGCCTCGCGACTCGTCAAACCTCAGATTCAGAGGTAGCACACTACTGGGCAGCCAATACTGATGGCTCTCGCCCATACTTCCACGCAGCAGAAGCAGGCTTACCCGTTATTGCTTTGTGTGAGTACCTATCGATTGAAAGTGATCGTGAGGCTTATCAAGCAACCAAACAAGTTGTCGCTCAAGCGATCGACTTTGAGCTCACTATCACTAATAACGCAGCGAACCCATTTGGCTACCCACGCCAATACGTAAAACCAGTTAATGGCGATAAACGCGAAGCTTTCTTCGTCGCGCATGACAACGAATCAGGTTACTGGTGGCAGGGTGAAAACGCGCGTTTAGGCTCTTTAGCAAGCATGGCTTTCCTTGCTCAAAATCACGCGAAAGACAGCGAGCAGCAAAAACAGCTCGCGCAGTTTGCACAAAATGCTTTGAACTGGATTGTCGGTCATAACCCTTACAACATGTGTATGTTGGATGGTTTCGGCCAAAACAACCCAGACTATTTACCTCACTTGGGCTTCTTTAATGCCAAAGGTGGTGTTTGCAACGGTATTACAGGCGGATTTGAGGACGAGGAAGATATTGCCTTCAATCCTCCGGGTCAGAAAGATGATATGTTGCAGAACTGGCGATGGGGTGAGCAATGGATCCCTCATGGGGCGTGGTATTTGCTCGCGATCATCTGTCAATTCAATCACTTTGACAGCTTAGAGGACTAATCCTATGACTCTGTACCGAATTGGTATTGATGGTGGCGGCACATCTTGCCGCGCCCGTATCCGCGACGAACAAAACAACCTTATTGGCGAGGCAAAAAGAGGCAGCGCCAACATTATGCTTGGTGCTGAAATCGCAATGGCATCCATTGTAGAAGCCATTACTGAAGCCGCGAAACAAGGTGGTCTCACTGAGCAAGACTTTGCCAAGATGCACGTTGGTCTTGCGCTCGCAGGCGCTGAGCACAAAGGCTCATGGCAAAAATTCATGGCGCTTTCACATCCGTTCGCTTCAATGACACTGAATACCGATGCCTACGGCGCGTGTATTGGTGCACACAATGGTGACGATGGCGCAATCATGATTGGCGGCACAGGTTCGTGTGGTATCTACCTTGAAGGTGGTCAACAACATGTTGTTGGCGGTCGTGAGTTCCCAATTTCAGATCAAGGTGGTGGCGCAATAATGGGCCTTCGCCTTATTCAGCAAGTTTTGCTGGCTTATGATGGCATTATAGAGAAAACCCCTCTTGCAGCGCACGTGCTTAATCATTTTGATAATGATGTGGATGCAATTGTTGAGTGGTCTAAGGGTGCGATACCTAAAGATTACGGCCAATTCTCTCCAGCTATTTTCCAACACGCTTACCAAGGTGACCCTTTAGCAATTTCAATGCTGAAGCAAACTGCGGCAGATATCGAGATGTTCCTCATTGCCTTGAATAAGAAAGGTGCTACACGCATCTGTCTAATGGGTAGCATCGCAGAACGCATTCAAGATTGGCTCTCTCCTCCAGTACAACAGTGGATCGTAACACCTCAATTCGATGCAATCGAAGGGGCGATCATGTTTGCGGGTAAGCCAGAGCATAATCTGTATTAAGGATTTGTAGATATGAGCTATCGCGTTGACCTTACCGTTCTCTCAGAACAAAAACAGCATTGCCGTTTTGGTATAACGCTTCACAACCTTTCAGACCAAGATCTGGTTGATTGGAAACTGCAGTTTATTATCGATCGATACATTCTTCCCGATAGCTTTACTCATGGTGAAATTAAGCAAGTGGGTAGCTTTTGCACAGTAACGCCTGATGTAGAAGTTCTCCCTGCTAACCAACACTTCTATTGCGAATTTAGCATCAACACCGCTCCACTGCGCTTCTATACCGATGGCTTTAAAGACGCGCTTGTGATTGAGCGTGATGATGTGAAGCACCCAGTGAGCATTACACCAATTGCACTCGCTTCGCCTTACCGCCAGCGCAGTGAAGTACCTGAAGTGGATGCAGCGAAATTATCACTCATTCCTCGCCCGAATAAGGTGGTGGCATTTGATGGTCACTATATACTGACGCCAACAAGCCAGATTACTCTACAAGCAACACTAGCAGAGAAAGCAGCGACTTGGTTACAAGCGGAACTTAAAGGGCTTTTCACTTTTGAAGCGAGTCCAATTGGCCACAGCGACATTCTATTTCGCAATAACCCGACCCTAGATGAAGGTGAGTATTCACTCACTGTTTCAAACAGTGGTATTCGTTTAGAAGCGGGCTCTCACGCAGGATTTGTTCACGCGAGTGCTACCTTAATTCAATTGGTTGAAAAGACTGAGCAAGACAACACGTTGCGTGTACCTTACATCAAGGTCACCGATGCGCCTCGCTTTAAGTACCGCGGCATGATGTTGGATTGTGCGCGTCATTTCCACCCGCTAGAGCGAGTTAAACGCCTAATTAACCATTTGGCGCATTACAAATTTAACCAATTTCATTGGCATCTGACTGATGATGAAGGCTGGCGCTTAGAGATCAAAGCCTATCCAGAGCTGACTGAAATCGGTTCGGAACGTGGCCCAGGTAAACTACTCGAACCTCAATTCAGTAGCTTAAACACGGTACACAAGGGTTACTACAGCCAAGATGAAGTGCGCGAAGTGATTGCTTATGCAGAAGAACGCGGCATTACCATCATCCCTGAAATTGATATCCCAGGTCACTGCCGCGCTGCGCTAAAAGCACTGCCTCATCTACTGCTTGATGAAGCGGATCAGTCGCAATACCGCAGTATTCAACACTACAACGATAACGTTATTTCTCCTTCGTTAGTGGGTACTTACGAGTTCCTCGATAAAGTGCTAACCGAAGTTGCCCAACTGTTCCCATCACCATGGGTACACATTGGCGCAGACGAAGTACCTGATGGCGTTTGGGTAAATAGCCCAAGTTGCCAAGCCTTGATGGAAAATCACGGCTACCAAAACAGCAAAGAGCTACAAGGCCACCTACTGCGTTACGCAGAAAAACGCCTCCAGCTTTTAGGCAAACGTATGGTGGGCTGGGAAGAAGCTCAGCATGGCAACAAGGTAAGCAAAGATACCGTTATCTACTCATGGCTAAGCGAAGAAGCAGCACTGAATTGTGCGAGCCAAGGTTTTGATGTGATTTTGCAACCGGCTCAATCGACTTACTTAGATATGACTCAAGACTACTCGCCGGATGAACCGGGTGTAGATTGGGCAGCGGTGATTCCTTTAGAAAACGCCTACCGCTATGAACCATTACAAGAAGTTCCTGAAAACGACCCGATTCGTAAACGAATTCTCGGCATTCAATGCGCGCTTTGGTGTGAAATCATCACCACCCAAGAGCGTATGGATTACATGATATTTCCACGCTTAACGGCTATGTCAGAAGCGTGTTGGACCAATAAATCTCAGCGTGACTGGGAAGATTATTTATCACGTTTGAAAGGCCATTTCCCTCTACTTGATCTTCAAGAGGTGAAATACCGTCATCCGTGGAAATCGAAACAATCAACAAACAATTAGTTTTTCTAGCTTAAAAATTTAACCACCTTAGAGTGGCTTGGTAAAAAAGGAAATTAAGATGAAATACGGCTATTTCGATAATGACAATCGTGAATATGTCATCACACGCCCAGATGTGCCTGCACCATGGACGAACTACTTGGGCACAGAAAAATTCTGTACCGTTATCTCTCATAACGCGGGCGGTTACTCGTTCTACAACTCACCTGAGTACAACCGCGTGACTAAATTCCGTCCAAACGCGACATTCGATCGCCCAGGGCACTACGTATACCTACGTGATGATGAGACGGGTGATTACTGGTCAATCTCATGGCAACCAGTAGCAAAAAGCCTAGACGAAGCGAACTACGAAGTTCGTCACGGCTTGTCTTACTCTAAATTCAAGTGTGAATACAGCGGCATCACTGCCACTAAGACTCTGTTCGTACCGAAAGGTGAAGATGCAGAGATCTGGGATGTTGTGATTAAGAACACTTCAGACAAACCACGTACAATCAGTGCGTTCTCATTTGTTGAGTTCTCATTCAGCCACATTCAATCTGACAACCAGAACCACCAGATGTCTCTATACTCTGCGGGTACTGAGTACAAAGACGGCGTGATTGAGTACGACCTGTACTACAACACTAACGATTTCGAAGGCTTCTACTACCTAGCATCAACATTTGACCCAGATTCATACGACGGTCAACGCGATAGCTTCCTTGGCCTATACCGTGATGAAGCGAACCCACTAGCGGTTGAGCAAGGTAAGTGTTTCAACACTGCGCAAACTTGTTACAACCACTGTGGTTCTTTGCACAAGCAATTCACCATTCAACCGGGTGAAGAAGTACGCTTTGCTTACATCCTAGGTATCGGTAAAGGTAACGGTGAGCGTTTACGCACTAAGTACCAAGACCTTGCGAACGTTGATGCTGCATTCGCTGGCATTAAAGAACACTGGAACGAGCGTTGCGACAAGTTCCAAGTGAAATCGCCAAACGAAGGCCTAGACACAATGATCAACGCTTGGACGCTTTACCAAGCAGAAACGTGTGTGGTTTGGTCTCGCTTTGCATCATTCATCGAGGTAGGTGGCCGTACTGGTCTGGGCTACCGCGATACTGCACAAGACGCAATCTCAGTACCACACGCTAACCCTGCAATGACGCGCAAGCGTATTGTTGACCTACTACGTGGTCAGGTTAAAGCGGGTTACGGCCTGCACCTATTCGATCCTGATTGGTTCGATCCAGAAAAAGCAGACGTTGAGCCATCTAAGTCACCAACGGTAGTTCCTACTCCATCTGATGACGATAAAATCCATGGTATTGAAGACACTTGTTCTGATGACCACCTATGGCTAGTTCCTACCATCTGTAAGTACGTGATGGAAACAGGCGAACATAAGTTCTTTGATGAAGTGATTCCATACGCAGACGGCGGTGACGCTAGCGTTTACGAGCACATGAAAGCGGCTCTAGACTTCTCTGCTGAGTACGTTGGTCAAACAGGTATCTGTAAAGGTCTTCGTGCTGACTGGAACGACTGTCTAAACCTAGGCGGTGGTGAGTCTTCAATGGTGTCATTCCTACACTTCTGGGCTCTGCAAGAGTTCATCGACCTAGCGAAGTTCCTAGGTAAGCAAGAAGACGTAGAGAAATACACTGAAATGGCAGCGAACGTGCGTGAAGCATGTGAAACGCACCTATGGGATGACGAAGGCGGTTGGTACATCCGTGGTCTAACTAAAAATGGCGACAAGATCGGTACAGCACAACAAGCTGAAGGTCGTGTACACCTTGAGTCAAACACACTAGCGGTTCTATCTGGTGCGGTTTCTCAAGAGCGCGGTGAAAAAGCGATGGACGCAGTCGATGAGAACCTATTCTCTGAATACGGTCTACATCTAAACTCACCATCGTTTGCAACGCCAAACGACGATATCGGTTTTGTTACTCGCGTATACCAAGGTGTGAAAGAGAACGGCGCTATCTTCTCTCACCCGAACCCATGGGCATGGGTTGCTGAAGCAAAACTAGGCCGTGGTGACCGTGCAATGAAGTTCTACGATGCACTAAACCCATACAACCAAAACGACATCATTGAAAAGCGTGTGGCTGAACCATACTCATACGTTCAATTCATCATGGGTCGTGACCACCAAGACCATGGCCGTGCAAACCACCCATGGCTAACAGGTACTTCTGGTTGGGCTTACTTTGCGGTAACGAACTTCATTCTGGGTGTTCGTACTGGTTTTGATGGTCTAACTATCGACCCATGTATCCCAACTGACTGGCCAGGTTTCGAGGTGACTCGTCAATGGCTAGGCGCAACTTACAACATCAAGGTAGAAAACCCTGAATCAGTAAGCAAAGGCGTTAAATCTATCACGGTTAACGGTGAGCAAATCACTGGTGCTTCTGTTCCTGTACAAGCAGAAGGCAGCGTAAACGAAGTTATCGTTACTCTAGGCTAATCGTCATGGGCAACCAGCAATGGTTGCCCTCTTTCCCCGAGGAATTCCCCATGATTCAATTTGGTACGGGCGGCTGGCGCGCCTTTATTGGTGAAGAGTTCACTAAAGATAACGTTCGTCTTGTTGCTCAAGCACTGGCAAACATCATTAACCAAGAATCAGTAGCAGACAAAGGCTTTGTTATTGGTTACGACCGTCGATTCTTATCTGACAAAGCAGGTCGTTGGTTCTCTGAAGTATTGGCCGCTAATGGCGTAACCGTCAGCTTCATCGACAAGTTTGTTCCAACACCTATCGTCATGTTCAAAGCAAAAGAGATGGGCTGTGCTTACTCAGCTTGTATTACAGCTTCACACAACCCTGCGGATTACAACGGCGTAAAAATCTTCATTGAAGGTGGCCGTGATGCAGACGAAGTAATCACGAGAAAAGTAGAAGAGCAAATTGCTCAGCTATCTCACGATCAAGTGAAGAGCGTTGAGTTTGAACAAGCAGTGACAGACAAGTTGATCTTACCGATCAACCCAATGAACGAGTTCGTTGATTCGATCATTAACGCTATTGATATTGAAGCAATCAAGAAAGCTAACTTACGCGTTCTGATCGATCCAATGTTTGGCGTAGCGAAGAATGCGCTGCAAACAGTATTGATCAATGGTCGCTGTGACGTAGACGTAATCAACGATGGTAAAAACCCAGACTTTGGTGGCCTAATGCCATCACCAAGTGCTGCGACTCTTTACCGTCTAAAACACCTCGTCGCGGCAGAAGGCTACGACATCGGTATAGGTACTGATGGCGATGCTGACCGCCTAGGTATTATCGATGAGAAAGGTAACTTCATTCACCCGAACGAAGTGCTAATCCTACTTTACTACTACTTGCTTGAATACAAAGGCTGGAAAGGCTCTGTGGTACGTAACATTGCCACTACTCATATCCTTGACAAGATTGCCGAAGATCACGGTGAGAAGAGCTTTGAGGTTCCTGTAGGCTTTAAACACATCAGCTCACAAATGGAAGCTGATGACTCACTGATTGGTGGTGAAAGCTCAGGTGGCCTAACAATTCGCGGCCATATCAAGGGTAAAGATGGTGTGTTCGCATCAAGCCTATTGGTAGAAATGATTTCTGTAACCGGCAAGAAATTGTCTGACCTATTGGATGAAATCTATAGCAAGTACGGCTATGCCTACACAGCAGAAGGTGATTGCACCTTCAAACCTGCGCAAAAAGAGACGCTTTACAATAAGATTTACGTAGAAAAACAACTGCCTGAGTTTGACTACGAGATCGAAAAAGTGAGCTACGAAGATGGCGCAAAAGTTTACTTTAAGAATGGCGGTTGGGTAATCGCTCGCTTCTCTGGTACCGAACCATTACTGCGTATCTTCGCAGAGATGGAAGACCAACCAACAGCAGAGAAGGTCGTAGAACAAGTAAAAGCTTTCCTTAAACTATAACTTTACCAAGCACCTACACCCTATAGGTGAAGAGCATTTGCCCGGTTTATACACCGGGCTTTTTTTGACTAAAACGCAAGTACACCTTGAGTTTCAACCTTCACTGAGACCGCCTGACCAATCTCCAACGGCTCTGCAGAGCTGGCCAGTAAGTGACTGCCATTGGCGTTAATCACATAACGACAGTGGTCACCCATAAACTGCTGCTCAGTAACATACACACTGCTCTCTTCTGCAGCGCTGATTTGCACATGCTGCGGTCTTAGTAACAGCTCACAGCTGGCATTAAAATCGATCGCTTGCTGAGCGTGCGCCTCGATAACACCAAGCTCGGTATCGTATTCGCTCTCAGACATACGTTTCGCAACCAGATAACTGCCGCCGCCAAGAAAATCCGCAACAAACTTACTTGATGGCTGATAATACAGCTCGCTAGCCGTGCCATATTGCTCAATTACACCACGGTTCATCACGGCCATTTTATCGGCAAACGCAAACGCTTCTTCACGGCTGTGAGTCACAAAAATCGCCGTCACGCCTTGCTGCTTAAAGATACTGCGGATCTGACCAATCAACTCATGGCGCACCTGAGTATCAATATTCGAGAAGGGTTCATCCAACAAAAGTAAATCAGGTTTGTAAGCCAACGAACGCGCAATCGCAACACGTTGTTGCTGACCACCAGAAAGCTGATGAGGATAACGGTCGCCAAACTCGGATAAATGCACCAGGTTCAGCATCTCTTTCACTTTGCTGTCACGTTCACTTGGTGACGCAGAGCGAAGGCCAAAGCCGACGTTTTGCTCGACAGTTAAATGTGGAAACAGAGCGTAATCTTGGAAGATCATCCCAATGTTACGCTGCTCCGGTGGCAACCAATGTTTGCCATCATCAATGGTCATACAGTTTAAGCTCATCGAACCTGAGCTTAGCGGAAGCAAACCCGCAATAGCCTTGAGTAGCGTTGTTTTACCGCAACCACTCGCACCGAGTAGACAGACAATCTCACCTTGTTCGACTTGTAACGACAGGTCTTCTAAAACCGTGGTCTGTTCATCATATTTGCAGGTTAAATTGTTGATTGATAATGCGCAGCTCATTAATGCACCTGCTCTAAAGATCGGTTAACCAATACCAGTGGAATTAAGCCCACCAGCACTAACAATACAGCGGGCATCGCCGCTAATTCTAAATGCTCATCGGAAGCAAAGTTATACACGTAGGTCGCCAAGGTTTCGAAGTTAAACGGACGCAACAGCAATGCTGCGTTGAGCTCTTTCATCGACTCAATAAACACTAACAAACCAGCTATCAACGCACCGCGACGAATCAAAGGCAGATGCACTTTGATGAGCATCGCATTTGGCTTACACCCCATGGTGCGCGCAGCCATATCTAACGAAGGCGATACTTTACTTAAACTACTTTCAATACTACCAATAGCAACCGCAGAAAAGCGCACCACCATGGCGAAGATAATCGCGAACATGGTCCCCGATAAGAACAAGCCCGGTGGCGTGCCTCCCATCGCTTTGATGCTATCATTGACCAAATGTTCGATGGCCGAATTTGAGCCAAGAACACCAATCGCAAGTACTGTGCCCGGCACTGCATAACCCATTGAGGAAAACCGCATAAAGCCTAAAGCGACGCGATCAGCGCGAAGTCGATAGTAGAAGTTGACCACTAGAGCAATAGCAACGGCAATAACCGCTGCCGCTATCGACACATATAAACTATTGATGGCGAACTGTTGGAATTCAGCTGTCCAACTTTGCGCAAAGTACTTATAAGCGTAGATACATAACTGGCCTAATGGGAAGATGAACGCAATCGCGACCAATCCCCAACACCAACTTAGCGCTGCCCACTTTTTCCATCCCGTTAGCTGATAACGAAAATCTTCACGGCTGCTGAACTGGTTTTGAAACAGCTTCTGGCGACGGCGACTATAACGCTCAGTGGATAGCAGCAAAATAACAAACACCAACATGATGCCGGAGATCTTAGCCGCGGCAGACAAATTGCCGTAGCCATACCAAGTATCATAAACCGCAGTGGTCAGAGTATTAACCGCAAAATAACTCACCGTACCAAAGTCACCAATGGCTTCCATCGCCACCAGCGATAGGCCTACTGCAATTGCAGGACGCGCTAACGGTAAAGAGATACGGAAAAAACTCTGCCACGGGGAACATTTGAGTAACCTTGCTGATTGCAGCAAAGAGACGTTTTGCTCCATAAACGCAGCGCGACACAGCAAATAAACGTAAGGGTATAAAACCAGCGATAAAACGGTAATCGCACCGCCTAAAGTTCGAATATCAGGAAACCAGTACTCCCTCGCCTGCCAATCCGTTAAGTCACGCAGTAGGATTTGCACTGGGCCTGCAAAATCAAACCAATCAGTAAAGATGTAACCGACAATGTAGCCCGGCATGGCAAGGGGCAAAACCAAAGCCCACTGTAAAACTCGCTCAGAAGGAAGACGACACATGGCCATCAGCCATGCAGAAGGAACGCCGAGAATCAATGACAGCAACAGAACACCCGCAACCAATGCAATCGTGTTGAAGATGTAAGTTGGCATTACAGTGTTCATTAAGTGAGAAAACAGTTGTTCCGTATCCTCACCAAAAGCGGTAATAAATATCGCTAATATAGGCAAAACCAGCAGTAGAGCTACTGCTCCACTGCTGGTTTTCCAGAAATTATTCTTTTCTTTCATATCTAGTCTGTGAGATATACAAGATGTAAATGCGGTTACAAATACATCTCATATACCTTTTAGAGGTTAAGGTGTTGTTATACCTCTAGACTAGATTAAAGGTCAAATTTCACTTCATCTAGAAGTTTAATTGCCGCAGCGTGGTAAGACGCGATTTCATCTAGAGAGATATCGTCTGCCTTGAACTCACCCCAAGAAGCAACTAGCTCAGATGGCTTAACACCTGGCTTAACTGGGTATTCGTAGTTTACTTCAGCGTACATGCCTTGCGCTTGGTCGCCTGCTAGGAATTCCATTAGTTTAAGAGCGTTGTCTTTGTTTGGAGAATGCTTAGCCATCGCCATACCAGAGATGTTCACGTGCGTGCCCGTTGTCTTCTGGTTAGGGAAGTTGATGTAAACAGAATCAGCCCAAGCTTTTTGCTCTTCGTCGTTTACCATCTTACCTAAGTAGTAGCTGTTACCAAGAGAAACGTCACATAGACCTTCTTTGATCGCTTTAACTTGTGCACGGTCGTTACCTTGAGGCTTACGAGCTAGGTTAGCTTTTACGCCTTCTAGCCATGCTTTAGTTTCAGCTTCGCCTTTATGAGCAATCATAGAAGATACTAGAGAAACGTTGTATGGGTGCTTACCGCTACGAGTACAGATTTTACCTTTGAACTCTGGCTTAGCTAGGTCAGCGTAAGTGAAGTCTTCACCTAGTTTACCAACGCGGTCGCGAGAAGAATAAACACTACGAGTACGAGTTGTTAGAGCGAACCACTCGTTGCCATCGTCTTGAAGTTGAGCTGGGATGTTTTTCTCTAGAACTTCGCTGTCTACTTTTTGAACCAGACCTTGTTTAGTCAGCTCAGCTAGACGGCTGATGTCTACCGTTAGAATTACGTCCGCAGGGCTGTATTCGCCTTCTTGAGCTAGCTTCTCAGCTAGACCTTTTTTCGCGAACTTAACGTTAACTTTAATGCCTGTTTCTTTAGTGAACTCGTTGAACATTGGCTCAACTAGGAAAGGTTGACGGTAAGAGTATACGTTCACTTCTTCAGCAGCCATTGCTGTTGGGGCCAAAGTAGCACATGCAAGTGCTGAAAATGTTAGCAGCTTTTTCATAGTGTTAATCCTTTACTTTCTAAATGATAATTTTTATCAGTCGCGTTATTATATTCATGTCCAACCGGAAAACAATTCTTAAAAATGAAAAACCTGCCTCGAAGGGCAGGTTTACTAGGTTGAAATATTGTAACCGTTTATGTCTTTTGAATATAAACAGCGCTTTGCTTATTATTTCACCGTTACAAATTCTGGGTAAGCACCTACGCCGCAATCATGCATATCCATACCTTCTAACTCTTCGTCTTCCGATACACGGATACCGATTGTTGCTTTTAACACGCCCCATACTGCTAAGCTTGCTAGGAATACCCAACCAAAGATAACCGCTGCGCCCAATAGCTGTGTGCTGAAACTCGCATCGCTGTTACTTAGTGGAACCACCATTAGGCCAAACAAACCACACACACCATGCACTGAGATGGCACCCACTGGATCATCAATCTTAAGCTTATCTAGGCCAATGATGCTAAATACCACTAGCGCGCCTGACACTGCACCAATTGACACGGCGTACACTGGAGAAGGTGATAGTGGGTCAGCGGTAATAGCCACAAGGCCTGCCAACGCACCGTTCAGAATCATCGTTAAATCTGCTTTGCCCCAAGTGGTTTTACACACAAGTAGCGCTGCAATTGCACCTGCTGCTGCCGCGGCATTGGTGTTTAGGAAGATTTGACCTACTGCTGTTGCGTTCTCAAAGTCAGACACCATCAGTTGAGAACCACCGTTAAAGCCGAACCAGCCAAACCATAGGATAAATGTACCTAACGTCGCTAATGGCATGTTTGAACCTGGGATTGGGTAGATTTCACCGTTCTTACCATATTTACCCTTACGAGCGCCCAGTAGCAACACGCCTGCTAGCGCAGCGGCTGCACCGGCCATGTGTACGATACCTGAGCCAGCAAAGTCACTGAATCCTGCTTCTGATAGGAAGCCGCCACCCCATGTCCAGTAACCTTCGACTGGGTAGATAAATGCGGTCAATACAGCAGAGAAGATCAAGAAAGACCATAGTTTCATTCGCTCAGCCACAGCGCCCGATACAACAGACATCGCGGTAGCAACGAATACAACTTGGAAGAAGAAGTCTGATTCTAGAGAGTGATCCGCCCCTTCACCTTGCGTGCCGATTAAAGCACCAAATGACGGAAGCCAACTGCCTTCGGCATTATCGACATACATGATGTTGTAACCTACGGCCAAATACATAGTGCAGGCAATTGCGTATAGGCAGACGTTTTTAGTTAAAATTTCAGTGGTGTTTTTTGAGCGAACTAAGCCCGCTTCCAACATGGCAAAACCGGCTGCCATCCACATTACCAACGCACCAGAAATGAGGAAGAAAAAAGTGTCGAGTGCGTAACGAAGTTCAGATACTGTTGATGCTAATTCCATGTGATATCTCCAATCCTTGAGAGTTAAAGTGCTTCTGAGTCCATTTCACCAGTACGGATGCGAACCGCTTGGCTTAAGTCATACACGAAGATCTTACCGTCACCGATTTTTCCGGTGTGAGCGGCTTTGCTGACTGCGTCGATGACGCGATCCACATTCTCCGCTTGTGTGGCGATCTCCAGTTTCACTTTTGGTAAGAAATCCACTTGATACTCTGCTCCACGATAGAGTTCTGTGTGGCCTTTCTGGCGACCAAATCCTTTCACTTCTGATACGGTCATCCCTTCGATACCCACATCAGCCAGTGCTTCACGTACATCATCCAATTTGAATGGTTTGATTATGGCGTTGATTAGTTTCATTGCGTCCTCTCTCAAAGCTCTCGTTGTTTTCTCCTTACAATCCAATTGGCGTGCCAGTTTTTTAATTGACTGTTTTATAAAGAACATTCGTAATTTTCATCTTTGTCGCACAAAAAAAGCGCACCAACCTGGTGCGCTTATTCCCAACTTTAAAGCATTCTATGAGCCGTGCTCACTCATGGTGCTAAAAGCGTTTCACGAACGCCTGCCACTGCTCAAGCAGATCGACAAAATCTTCCATTCCGCAGCTTGCAGTACTCTCGCTTTGGTACAAATCAAACTCGCTATCGGCATCGAGTTCGCTATCGTGAGAGAGAACATTCTCCTCAATAACCACTTCGTCACCACACACAGTGAGCGAGATTTCACGGCCAATACGCTTATACTCTTGCACCGCGTTTTGCTTTGCTTGATCCAGTAAATCAAACACTTCAGCAATAGCTTGCGCATTGGTACCCAATTCTTCCTGAACCCAACGTCCCACGATTTCATGCCCCATCGAGCAATGGCAATAATAATTGCCTTCTAAGGTGTTCTTTTTAAATTCGTAGTCCATCTTTTTCTCTACGGATGTATTTTCTCGGTGCTATTATCGGCCAATTATCGGCAACACTCCAACGAATCTTCTATGCAGTTAAATGAGACTATCGCCCGTCAGATCGTCGAGCGCACCATGAAAATCATTCCTCACTCCATAAACGTTATGGACGATAAAGGCCGAATCATCGGCTCTGGCGACCGTGCTCGATTGCAACAAAAGCATGAAGGCGCCGTGCTGGCGATTGCCGAACATCGCGTGGTTGAAATTGACGAAGCGACCGCTCAACACCTTAAAGGGGTAAAGCCGGGGATCAACTTACCGATCATCTACCTTGATCAAGTCATAGGGGTAATTGGCATTTCCGGCACACCGGAACAAGTGCAGCACTACGGTGAATTGGTCAAAATGACGGCTGAACTGATCGTTGAACAAGCGGCATTGATGTCACAGGTAGAATGGAACAAGCGCCACCGTGAAGAACTGGTATTGCAGCTTATCCAAGGTGCCAAACTCAATGACTCACAGCTTGGCACTATTGCAGAAAGATTAGAATTAGATCTAAGCCGCCCTAGAATTGCGGCAGTAGTAAAAGTGATACCCGATAAAGATCAATCGTTCTCGCTTGAGCACCTTCAACAATTAGTCCACTTATTGGAATACCCAGAGCGAGATAATCTGGTTGGCATTCTCTCAGTGTCAAAGAATGAAGTGGTGGTATTAAAACCGATCTCTTTCACTGACTCTGGTTGGTCTAAGAAAGCGGAAACAAAACGCATCAATCAGTTACTGACTCGGGTTAAAAAACTCAGTAATTTCTCAATTAAGATCGCTCTTGGCGAGTACTTCTCTGGGGTTGATGGCTTAGCAAAATCTTACGAAACCGCGCAGTTAACCATGCAATCGGTCACCAACCAATCAGGGGAAGTGTTCTTCTATCAAGACCATAAATTGCCGGTGTTGATGAGTTCTATTTTGAGTGAACCGTGGAAAGCGGAGCAACTTCGCCAACCTTATGATTTATTGAAACAATATGACACTAAGGGAATATTAGTCCGCACTCTTAGTGAGTATTTTGTACAAAATTGTGACGCATGTCAGACTTGCCAAAAACTGCATATTCATAGAAATACTCTCAGATATCGACTGGAAAAAATAGAACAACTAACATCATTAAATATCAGCAACTTAAATGATATTTTACAACTATATCTAGCCATTAATTTGTTCAACTCAAATTAGACAATTTGTGCATTTGCACAAGAACAAACTCTATTCGCTGCGTTTATTTGTCACAACGGCTAAAGACGCTTTTTACTTCAATCCCTATATTTGGCGAAAAATTATTCTTACAACTTTTCTTTTGGAAATAGAACATGATTGAAGTCTCTACTCTCGGCGCTCTCGCAGCGCTCGTCGTCGCGATAGCATTAATTCTAAAAAAAGTGCCACCAGCGTATGGCATGATCATCGGCGCACTTGTCGGTGGTGTCGTAGGCGGTGTATCCCTAACCGATACCGTTGGTCTAATGATTGGCGGTGCTCAAGGCATCGTAACCGCAGTATTACGTATCTTAGCTGCGGGTGTTCTTGCTGGTGTGTTAATTGAATCTGGCGCGGCAACCTCGATTGCTGAAACCATTGTTAAGAAAGTGGGTGAAACTCGCGCCCTACTTGCACTCGCACTCGCAACCATGATTCTAACTGCGGTTGGTGTGTTTGTTGACGTAGCGGTTATCACTGTATCTCCTATTGCGCTAGCAATTGCTCGCCGCGCAGACATTTCTAAAACAGCGATTTTGTTAGCGATGGTTGGCGGCGGTAAAGCGGGTAACGTCATGTCACCAAACCCAAATGCGATTGCAGCAGCAGATGCTTTTGATGTTCCGCTAACGTCTGTAATGGCAGCCGGTGTTGTACCAGGCCTGTGCGGTCTTATCTTGGCTTACTTCATCGCTAAGCGCTTAGTAAACAAAGGCACTAAAGTAGCTGAGTGTGAAGTTGTCGCGGTGGATCACAGCAAGCTACCAACCTTTACAGCTGCAATCATCGCACCTCTAGTGGCGATTGCCCTACTCGCACTGCGCCCAATCGCTGGCATCAACGTTGACCCACTGATTGCCCTGCCACTTGGTGGTCTAATTGGTGCGGTGGTCATGGGCCGCTTTAAAGACTCTAACCACTTTGCAGTATCTGGCCTTAGCCGTATGGCACCTGTAGCGGTAATGCTACTGGGTACAGGTACACTTGCAGGTATCATCGCAAACTCAGGTCTAAAAGATGGCCTAATCGATATTCTGACCGCTTCTGGTTTGCCTTCTTACCTACTAGCTCCTATCTCTGGTGCAATGATGTCACTGGCGACTGCATCGACAACAGCAGGTACAGCCGTTGCCTCTAACGTATTTAGCCACACTATTCTTGAGCTTGGTGTACCAGCGCTTGCGGGTGCGGCAATGATTCACTCTGGCGCAACTGTGCTAGACCACATGCCACACGGTAGCTTCTTCCATGCAACAGGTGGTGCGGTGCACATGGATATCCGTGAGCGTCTTAAACTTATTCCTTACGAATCAGCGGTTGGCTTAATGATCGCATTCGTTTCTGTCATGATGTTTGGTGTATTCGGTCTGTTCGTATAAGGCTCTGAGGTTAAAAATGAAAATTGTAATTGCTCCTGATTCATACAAAGAAAGCTTAACAGCAATGGAAGTCGCGACTTCCATTGAGAAAGGTTTCAAACAAGTATTACCTCAAGCGGAATACATTAAATTGCCAATGGCTGACGGCGGCGAAGGCACGGTACAGTCATTAGTAGACGCAACTGGCGGTGAAGTGATTAGCCACCAAGTGACAGGCCCTCTAGGCCAAGTAGTCGAAGGTTTCTATGGTCTACTAGGTGACGGCAAAACCGCTATCATCGAAATGGCCGCAGCGTCTGGTTTACACCTTGTTGAGCCAGAGCTTCGTAACCCACTACTGACGACCACTTACGGTACTGGCGAGCTGATTCTTGCGGTATTAGATCGCGGTGTAGAACACATCATTGTCGGCATTGGCGGCAGTGCAACGAACGATGGTGGCTTAGGTATGGCTCAAGCCTTAGGCATTGATATGCTGGACTCTGCGGGCAGCCCGCTAGGTCATGGCGGCGGTGCTTTGGCTAACCTAGCCACCATTGATACCTCTAAGCTAGATCCTCGTTTGGCAAATGTTCGCTTAGAAGTAGCTTGTGACGTGGATAACCCACTATGTGGTGCAAAAGGGGCTTCTCAAATCTTTGGCCCGCAAAAAGGCGCAACGCCAGAGATGGTTGAGCAGCTCGATAGCAACTTAAGCCATTACGCTGACGTAATGAAAGCGCAGCTAGGTAAAGATGTAAAAGAGATGGCAGGTGCTGGCGCAGCTGGTGGTTTAGGTGCAGCATTACTTGGTTTACTGGATGCAGAACTAAGACCGGGTATCGAAATCGTCATGGACGCAGTAAACCTAAGCGACGTGCTAAAAGATGCTGATCTCGTTATCACCGGTGAAGGACGCATCGACAGACAAACTATTCACGGTAAAACGCCAATCGGTGTTGCACGTTGTGCTAAACAATACGATCTACCTGTGATTGGTATTGCAGGTTGTTTATCAGCTGACTGCGGCGTAGTGCATGACCATGGCATCGACGCTGTCTTCGCAGTCGTCAATCGCTCGGTTGATTTAGCGACCGCACTCAAAGAAGCAGCTGAAAACGTAGAAATCACCGCACGTAACGTTGCTGCCATCTACAAGATGCAGAAGTAAATCGCTGTTCACTGACGTAAAAACAAAAAACCGCTGAATATTCAGCGGTTTTTTATTACTATCAATACTGATTAAGCTGGCTCTTGGAAAATAACCGTGTCTGCTTTTTCAGTGTATTGACCCATACGATGGAAGTTTAGATAACGGTAAGTATCTGCCGCCGTTGCATCAATCTGCTGCGCGTACTGCAGGTACTCTTCCTTAGTTGGAATCTTACCTAAAATCGCACCCACCGCTGCTAATTCAGCAGAGGCTAGATACACATCCGCACCTGTACCTAGGCGGTTCGGGAAGTTACGTGTCGAAGTAGACATCACCGTTGCTTTATCTGCCACGCGAGCTTGGTTACCCATACAGAGTGAACAGCCCGGAGTTTCGATACGAACACCAGCACGACCAAAGATGCCGTAGTAGCCTTCTTCAATCAGTTGGTCTTTATCCATCTTAGTTGGCGGTGCTACCCATAGGCGGGTATCCAATTGACCATTGAACTTCTCAAGCAGTTTACCTGCTGCGCGGAAGTGACCAATGTTCGTCATACAAGAACCGATAAACACTTCATCAATCTTAGTGTTTTGAACTTCAGACAGTAGGCGTGCATCATCAGGGTCATTCGGCGCACACAGAATTGGCTCATCAATATCGGCCAAATCAATTTCAATGATATGCGCGTATTCCGCATCAGCATCCGCTTCCATTAGCTCAGGGTTTGCGACCCAATCTTCCATCGCGGTAATACGACGTTCGATAGTACGACGGTCACCGTAACCTTCAGAAATCATCCACTTCAACATGGTGATGTTCGAGTTAAGGTATTCTTCAATCGACTCTTGAGAAAGCTTAACGGTACAACCTGCAGCAGAGCGCTCTGCTGATGCATCTGACAGCTCAAATGCTTGTTCAACCGTTAGGTGCTCAACGCCTTCAATCTCAAGCACTCGGCCTGAGAATTCGTTGATCTTGCCCGCTTTTTCAACCGTCAGTAGACCTTGTTGAATAGCGTAGTAAGGAATCGCGTGGACTAAATCACGCAGTGTAATGCCTTCTTTCATTTCGCCTTTAAAGCGAACCAAAATTGACTCTGGCATATCCAGTGGCATAACACCGGTTGCCGCTGCGAATGCAACCAAACCTGAACCCGCTGGGAATGAAATACCCAGAGGGAAACGAGTATGAGAGTCACCACCAGTACCAACAGTATCAGGCAGAAGCATGCGGTTTAGCCATGAGTGGATAACACCATCACCCGGGCGAAGTGACACACCGCCACGGTTCATAATGAAGTCAGGTAGCGTATGGTGAGTATTTACATCAACCGGTTTAGGGTATGCAGAGGTGTGACAGAAAGATTGCATCACAAGATCAGCGGAGAAACCAAGACAAGCTAGGTCTTTCAGTTCATCACGCGTCATAGGACCAGTGGTATCCTGAGAACCTACTGTGGTCATTTTTGGCTCACAGTACTGGCCTGCACGAACACCTTCAACACCACACGCTTTACCAACCATCTTCTGAGCTAGTGTATAGCCTTTGCTCGAAGCCGTTGGGTCGATAGGTTTAGCAAAGAGATCTGTCTCTTCTAAACCAAGTGATGTACGAGCGCGGCTCGTTAGACCACGACCGATAATCAGTGGAATACGGCCACCAGCACGTACTTCATCAAGCAGTACTTTACTTAGCTCAAAATTAGAGATTTCCGCATCGCCTTTGCGCACAACACCTTCGTATGGATAGATGTCAATCACATCGCCCATATTCATATCTTGTACGTTCAGTTCAATCGGTAGTGCGCCTGAATCTTCCATCGTGTTGTAGAAGATCGGAGCAATTTTACCGCCTAAACAAATACCGCCTGTACGTTTGTTTGGTACATAAGGGATGTCATCCCCCATGAACCACAGTACAGAGTTAGTCGCTGATTTACGCGAAGAACCCGTACCCACAACATCACCGACATAAGCCAGTGGAATGCCATCTTTTTGCAGCTCTTCAATCTGAGCGATTGGACCAACACTGCCTTGCTCATCTGGGTTGATACCATCACGTTCCATTTTAAGCATCGCTTTTGCGTGCACTGGAATATCAGGGCGAGACCAAGCATCAGGGGCAGGTGACAAATCATCGGTGTTGGTTTCACCGGTAACTTTAAATACTTTAACGGTAATTTTTTCTGCGACTTTTTCTTTCGAAGTAAACCACTCAGCGTCTGCCCAAGATTGCATCACTTGTTGAGCGTATGTATTGCCTGCTTTGGCTTTATCTTCTACATCGTAGAAAGCATCAAACATCAGTAGTGTATGTGATAGGGCTTTTGCTGCGATTGGAGCAAGTAGGTCATCATCTAGAAGGGCAACTAAAGGTTCAATGTTGTAACCACCCTGCATAGTGCCGAGAAGCTCAGCGGCTTTCTCGCGGCTAACCAGAGGTGATTCAACTTCTTGTTTTGCAACTGCCGTTAGAAAACCCGCTTTAACATAAGCGGCTTCATCTACGCCCGGTGGGATTCGATTTTCAAGAAGATCAAGAATAAAGGCTTCTTCACCTTGTGGCGGGGCTTTAAGCAGCTCAACAAGTCCAGCAACCTGTTCAGCATCTAGTGGTTTAGGTACTACTCCTTCAGCAGCACGTTCTTCGACGTGTTTACGGTAGGCTTCAAGCACGACTTATTCCTCTCATTGCGGTCCCTCCTCAATTTATAATTTCTATTAATAAACCTGAGGAGCAACATCCTTGGAAACTTTGGCTCTCCATTGCCACTTTTGTCATTCTTTTTAGACTGATAAACAGCGCCAGAGAGGCCAAACTGTGGGCGGCATGATAGCAAATTTAACGATAAATTAAAATCTCATCATTTTGACCAACATAGCAACTTAAGACTAAAGTCCTATGTATTCAAAAACTAACATGCCTAACAAATAAACTACCAAAAAGGCAATTTGTCTATTTATTTCAATTATTTGAACGTTGTCCCTACGATCAAATAAATTGAATCAAAATCATTCTCGGTACGACCATAAGCCAACATAATAGGCCCAAGCGGCGAATCAATACCCGCAAATAACGAGCCACCAACATACAAAGGCGCGTCATCTAGTTTGATGTCTGGATCTGACCAAACGCCACCATATTCAAGTGAGGCTCCGATATAAAACGGCGAGGTAAACAAGCCGAAATCATTGTCAAACCAACGGTAGCGGTAAACTAGGCTACCAAACGCTTTGTTTTGTCCAACTAAGCTATTTCTCGGAATACCGGATAAATTCAGGAAGCCACCAATCTCTTTGGGATCAATCGGCAAACTCGATTTTTTGCTTTCCATGAAGCCTGTATCGACTGTTGCGACCAAAGTATGGCGATCAACACTGTACGCACCAATAAAGGTCGCTCCGAATTCATAAACAGTATCTTCTTCTTCACTACCTTCAACAAGTAACGAATCGCCAGTAATCTCATCACGTGAGATTAGATAATCCAAATCCAAATAGATGCCGCGAGTTGGCAAACCAAAGCTATCGAGTGTATCAATACGGTAGTTTGCAAATACGCCTAACCTTTTAAAGGCCGCATCGCCTAATGAAGGCAAAGAAGAGAAACCACCATCACCATCAGTGTAGCGGCCACCAATTTTAAACTCTCGCCATAAGGTTTGCTGGTAACCCAATGCGGCTTCTACAACCCATTCAGTATATGTCACAGGTAGAAAGTCCTGCGTTGCTTCTAAAGTTGTATCTTCAAAGCCACTGACAGGCGCATTCCTTTTACGTTTACTGTAGCTAGTGCCAAAGGTAGTGAATGCCTTTTGGCTAGAGAAAAATGGGCTAAACAACTCAGCTTCGAATGCTTTGTCAGTTCCCATTTCAACGTTAGTTCTTAGCTCGGCACCGTGCGAGTTTAAATCGGTAAAGTTAGTGGACACCCCGATGGAATATTGGCTGTCGGTACTAAAGTCATCTTCGAGGAAGAAACGAAAGTTAACGTAGTTTGGTCCCCACGCTTTTTCATTCACATCAACAACCAATACGTCTTCGTCATCGCGCTGTTCGTATTGGTAAGTGATCAATTCAAAACGGTCTAAGGCATAAAGATCTTGTACGCTGCGTTCAATTTCAGCGGTGCTGAGCGTTTGGTTTGCTTCTAAGTTTAAGCGATTATCAAGTAAATCATCGGTGTAGTGAGTGTTGTTATTGATCACGACATCGCTTACCACAATTTCATCACCATAACGTAGCTGCTTACGCGCTTGTTGCTTGCGATCGATGTATTGTTGATATTCCGCGTTGGATACCGATAAAACTGCCAGCTGCTCTTGCGCCTTTAGCGCCACTTGATAACCGGTTTGATAGGCCTCAGGCATACGATCAAACTCTGTGGTTTCCATTTCTCCCACTTCTGGGCGCAGTAAAATATCGCCTTCCGCTAGGGTTTCTGCTTGCTTAGCAGTGCTGCGGCGCACTAGATAATTAGACAGCTGATCGGCCACGGTAAATAGGTCAGTAAAGTCTTCTTCGGTTTTATAGTCAGTACTAATATCAACCGCGATAACAATATCTGCGCCAAGATCACGCGCTACATCGACCGGCATGTTATTGGTGACACCACCGTCCACCAGCAATTGATCGTTAAGTTGATAAGGAGGCAATGCCCCCGGTACTGACATACTGGCCATCATGGCATCAACTAAGAAACCATCACCGATGATCACAGGCTTAAGGTTTACAATGTCTGTCGCCACTGAGCGATAAGGGATCGCTAAATGATCAAATGAACTGAATGCCGGTAGGTTTCCTGAAGTTTCGCGCAAGATTTTCAGCATATTCTGCCCTTGCACAACCCCGCGAGCAGCTTTGATTTCACCCCAACCTAGGCCAAGGTCAGTGGTCAATTGGTAGCGGTCTTCATACTCTTTATCACGCACACGACGCTGGCTGCGATCTACGCGATCGCGGTAGCCGTGGTTCCAATCGACCGTAGTAATAAAGCTTTCAATTTCATCGGCGCTCATGCCTGTGGCATACAAACCACCAACATAGGCTCCCATACTGGTACCGGTGATGTAATCGACTGGAATGCGCATCTCTTCAAGCGCTTTTAGAACACCAATATGCGCGGCACCTTTAGCGCCACCACCAGCTAATACAACCGCAACTTTTGGGCGCTCGGCTTGCGTTTCAGCGATGGCTTCTGCTCGGGCTAAACTCGGTAATGCCACTAAAACTACCATTAACACATGGCAAAGCTTCTTCACGACGAAAATTCCTTTATCGATTACTCTTGAACGGTTTGGGATAGCTACCAACTGAATATATTTTTAAGCCATTGAGCAGGTTGCTTTTCACACTCTTGCTGCAACTTACCATTTTCATCCCAAACTGGCAGCTTAAAATTGTTACTACAATCAAGCTGTAAGTCACCTTTTTCAGTTTTTTCAAACCCTAAAGTGCTGATGCCTTTTGGCCAAGGTAAGCTTAGTTGAGTCGGGATTCGATGCTGCAAATATTCGGCATACACTCGCAAAGCGCCGCTTGATCCGGTCAATTTAGTGGATTTATTATCATCGCGACCAAGCCAAATTGTCGTCACCTCTCGACCATCAATACCAACAAACCAACTGTCGCGAGTATCGTTACTGGTGCCGGTTTTACCCGCCAAAGCTGCCCAAGCAAATTGACTGTTCAAGTAACGGCCCGTACCTTCTGCAACACCGCGTTTCATGGCATACGTGGTTAACCATGCCGCTCGCTGGTCTACCGTTTGTTTTGCCGTTGGCAAAGATTGGAACAATATCTCCCCTTCCATATCGACCACTGAACGCAGTGCAGAAAGTTTGGCTTGTTTACCTGAATTGGTCAGCGTTTGATACATCTGAGCCACTTCAAATGGTGTCAGGGTAAATGAACCAAGGAACATCGATGGCACTGGACGAACCTCATTTCGATCCACGCCCAGCTTTTCTAAGGTATCAACGACATTATCGATACCCAGCTGCATCCCTAGTTGAACCGTTGGAACATTGAGAGATTTCGCCAATGCAATATAGAGCGGTACATCACCACGGAACTTACGATCGTAGTTGCGCGGCGACCATACGTTGCCTTTCGAGCCCTTAAGGCTAATCGGTTTATCATTTAACGTCGTGGCTAAGTTATAACGCTCTGGCTGCTGAAGTGCAGTTAGATACACCGCAGGCTTAGCCAAAGAACCAATTTGACGACTGGCATTCAACGCGCGGTTAAATCCGTCATAGCCTGTGCGTTTTCCCCCAACCATGGCGCGAATTTCCCCACTGTGGCGATCAACGGCAATGGCTGCACCTTCTAATGAGTTACCCGCAACTTTTGCCAACTGCGGGATCTTTTTCTCTATTGCCTTTTCAAGCTGATCTTGTGAAACCGGATCGAGCGAGGTAAACACACGTAGCCCTTTGCCCGACTCATAAGCATCACCAACTTTCTGCTTGAGCTCGATTTTCACCTGTTGGAAATAGGCAGGCTGGCGGCTAGCAATTTGCGGGTTCTTTTGAATATCGAGTGGACGACTGGCCGCTTGATCAAATTCACTGGAGGTCAGTAGACCTTGCTGCATCATCAAACGCAGTACGAGATCACGACGTTTCTGTGCGCGCTCTGGATAACGAACTGGATTGTAATAGGATGGGCCTTTCACCATACCCACTAAGAGCGCAAGCTGATCAATGCGCAGCTCTTGAATTGGCTGACCAAAGTAAAGGCGCGCCGCTAAACCAAAACCATGAATCGCTTCACCGCGGCTTTGACCTAAATAAACTTCGTTTAAATACGCTTCTAAGATTCGATCTTTGTCGTAACGGTAATCCAAAATAAGCGCGATGTAGGCCTCTCGAACTTTACGCCATAAAGTTCGATCACTGTTCAGAAAGAGGTTCTTCGCTAGCTGCTGAGTTAAGGTACTGCCACCTTGAACAGTGCGCCCCGCTTTAAGGTTAACCACCATGGCGCGAGCAATGGCCAATGGTGATACCCCTTCATGCTGATAAAAGTCACGATCTTCAGTCACCAACAGAGCATCGACCATCACCTCAGGGAACTCTTCACGGCGCAAGAATAGCCGCTGCTGATCTTTGTTTTTCTCTAACATGCCGAGCATTTTTGGCTCGATACGCAAGTAACCAAAGTCTTTCTTCGTCTCTAGCGATTGAATACGCTGTAGCCCTGTGTCACTGAAATGCAGCATCACATGACGGTCAGGCTCTGGGCCATCAGTAAACTCAAACGGGCGCCGAATTAGCTCAATTTTGGTTGAAGAAGACGAATATTCCCCAGGGTACTTAGGCTGGCGAACTTTGCGATAGTTGAGCACATCCAGCTCATTACGCACTTCTTTGATACTGATGTTATCACCTGGAGAGAGCGTTAAAATGCGCGCATAGACCACAGTTGGCAGCTCAAAAAGCTGCCCTTCAAATTTCTGCTTAACGATATTATCGAGATAAATACCGACGAATAACAGCACCGCAAAACCGGCCAAAGCGAGCTTCCAGCTAATGCTCCACAATTTTTTCAGCCACGACGATTGTTTGCCCGTACTGCTTTTTTTGGTCGATTTAGCACGAGGGCGCTTAGTCGTTTTTTTCGCTGGCGTCTTACGTGTGGTTTTGGTCGTTTTCTTAGTCATTACTTGTCTTATTATCTAATTTAGTTCGTTATCTGGCTGATTAGCTTTTATTAAACTGACGTTTCGTTTTACTGGTCGCTTCGTGATTAGCAGGATCATCAGGCCAGACGTGCTTAGGATAACGACCTTTCATCTCTTTTTTAACTTCCACATAAGCTCCTGACCAAAAACTTGCAAGGTCACTGGTCAGCTGCAGTGGCCTTTGTGCTGGCGACAACAACTCTACCACTACTGTCTGGCTGCCTTGTGCGACAGTTGGCGAAGTTTTCTCCCCAAACATCTCCTGCATGCGTACAGAAAGCACTGGCGATTGCCCTACTTGATAACGAATTCTCTTGTTGCTGCCCGTCTGCACTTGATAATGGGTAGGTAGCCATTGGTCTATTTCTTGGCTCAGCGGCCAGCCGAGATAAGCATTCAATGCTTCTGTCAGATTGACTTTATTGAGAGATTTAACCGAACTAACCCCAACCAAATACGGTGCTAGCCAATCTTCTAAATCATCCACTAACGCTTGCTCTTGCATGTTTGGCCATGCTTGTTCTGGCAACCATTCACTCGCACAACGAATACGAGTCAGCAGCTCATTGGCGCTTTCCGTCCAGTTCAAACAGCTCAAACCTTTACGACGAACATAGTTGATCAGCGCCTCTGTCATCTTTTCAGCTGGTGGATTCGGCAAAGCTTTACGCTCAACAATCAAACGTCCCCAAAGCGTGCGCTGCTCCGCGACTAAACGGCCTTTATGTTCATCCCAGTCAGCCACCTCTTGCTCGGTGAACAGCTCCGGCAACTCAGTTTGCAAATCAGCAATATCAAGCGAGACTGCCAAATTAAGTAAGGATGAATCAGAACGGCCACGCATTAAATCAATCGCAATCAAGTAATCTTGGTCGGCCATAGGGTCATCTTGCCTTGCTTCAACACCATGACCATTAGCTAAGATGAACTTACCTTGTTGGGAGCTGCCTTGCTGCACGCTACCATGAAGAACGGAACGACTCTGTGCCAACCGATCTGGATAAGCCAAAGCCAGCACTAAACCTACTAGCGATTCATTAACCTTGTTGGCTTTAAACGGTGAATCAAGCTTCTGTCCTAATGCTTGAGCACGGCGATTTACAACGCTCTGTTTACTGTGCTTACCTTGTTTAAAACGATGCACACTGTGCAGCAAATCAGACACATTGCGCTCAGGCTCTTCAATTAAAGCGGCAACAATAATGGCTGTATCTAACCAACCAGAATGCTGCTTAGCGTGCATCAGCATCGCAACAGAACGAGGCTCCCCACCCAATTGCTGCGCTTGTTGGCCTAACTGAGTGAGCTGATGATTGTCATCCATCAAACCAAGGCGCTGCAAAAGCTGCCTTGCTTGATTTAAACCCTGCGCTGGCGGCACATCTAACCAACACAGATCCGCTGGATTCACACAGCCCCACTGCGCTAGTTCCATAGCAAGGCCAGACAAATCAGAATGATTAATCTCCGCACTCGGCACCATAGGTTGTTGGTTTAATTGGCTTTCACTGTATAAGCGTACGCAGATGCCCTCTTCAATACGCCCAGCACGACCCGCGCGCTGCTCCGCTGAAGATTGCGCAATACGCACCTGTTCTAACTTGGTGACACCTGTTTTTAAATCGAACTTCGCAACTCGCTCTAGGCCTGAGTCGACCACAATACGAATGCCTTCAATGGTCAACGACGTTTCCGCAATATTGGTCGCCAATACCACTTTACGACGGCCTTGCTGAGCGGGCTGAATGGCTTGTTGTTGCTGCTTAAAATCTAACTGACCATGCAAAGGGCAAATATCTACATCGCTTGCCAGTTGAGTTAGCCTGTCTTGCACTTGATTAATACTGCCAACACCGGGTAGAAAAGCGAGTAACGAACCAGATTCTTGGTTCATAAGTGAGGTAATTTGTCTTGCCATTACATCGACAAAAAAATCATTAGGTTTAAGTGGTAGATAACGTTTCTCTACCGCAAAGGCGCGCCCTTCAGATTCGACATAGTTCGCTTCTGGCATCAAGCTCAGTAAAGCATGCTGATCTAAAGTGGCTGACATCACGATGAGTTTAAGATCGTCACGCAGCGCTTCTTGAATCTCCAAACTCAGCGCCAAAGCAGTATCAGCATGTATGCTGCGCTCATGAAACTCATCGAAAATGATCATATCGACACCAGAAAGCTCCGGATCGGTCTGGATCATTCTGGTCATGACCCCTTCAGTGACAATCTCTAATTGAGTATTGGCGCTGACCTTATTTTCGCCACGTACGCGGTAACCCACGCGCTGCCCGACGTCTTCACCCAACTGCTGCGCCAAATAACGAGCAATGTTTCTCGCGGCCAAGCGGCGCGGCTCAAGCATAATTATTTTGCCCGTGACGACTTTTTCTAACAGCAGTTGCAACGGGAAATATGTCGATTTACCGGCTCCGGGCGCCGCTTTAACAATCAGTTGGTTATGAGAGCGAACACCTGACAACAGCTCAGGTAACACAGCTTGAATGGGCAGTTGTGACAAAGGAAAGGCCTTGTGATGTAATGATGGCCACATTGTATAGAAGAATCTTAGTCAGACCAAAATGAAGTTCGAACCAGAGCTACAACCCGCTACGCTTATTAAACGCTATAAACGCTTTCTTGCCGATATTACCTTGTCTGATGGCAGCGAACGCACCATTCACTGTGCTAACACTGGCGCCATGACAGGTTGCGCCATAGAGGGAGATACGGTGTGGTTTTCCACTTCCGATAACCTCAAGCGTAAATACCCCAACAGCTGGGAGTTGACCGAAACACAAGCTGGGCATCGTATATGTATTAACACCGCACGGGCCAACCACTTAGCGGTCGAAGGTATCGAGCAAGGTGTAATTTCTGAATTACAAGACTATGCTCAACTGCGAACTGAAGTGAAATATGGCCAAGAAAATAGTCGAATTGATATCTTGCTCAGCGATGAATCAAAGCCAACATGCTATATAGAAGTAAAGAGCGTCACCTTGCTAGATGAGCAAGCGCAGCAAGGCCAAGGCTACTTTCCTGACACAGTGACCACTCGAGGACAAAAACACCTACGTGAATTGGCAGAAATGGCTAAAAATGGAAACAGAGCGGTACTTTTATTCATTGTTTTGCATTCGGGTATTGAAAAAGTTTCTCCAGCGCACCATATAGACGCCAAATATTCACAATTACTGAAAACCGCGATTGAACAAGGAGTGGAAGTCCTGTGCTACAAGGCAGAACTTTCCCAATGTGAGATGAAACTCGTAAAGGCTGTTGATTTTTGTTATCAAAGTTAAAAAATGATGCCGTCTTCACATTGACAATAACTTTACTCAACAGTATTTGCCTCCTAAAGTTCTTTTTGCTATAGATACCCGCCTTAAAATTAACTGCTCAAGCAGTTGACTAGGTGTTAGTAGGAGATGCTGCATGCCAGAATCGAAGAAAAAAGCGCTAGGCATCCTAGCCATTGCAGGTGTTGAACCGTATCAACAGAAAGCAGGTGAAGAGTACATGTCACCTGAAATGTTGGAACATTTCAAAAAGATTTTAACCGCTTGGCGCGACCAGCTCAGGGAAGAAGTAGAGCGTACTGTCCACCATATGCAGGACGAAGCAGCTAACTTTCCAGATCCCGTTGACCGTGCTTCGCAAGAAGAAGAATTTAGCTTAGAGTTGCGTAACCGTGACCGCGAGCGTCGCTTGATCAAAAAGATTGAGAAGACACTAACTAAAATCGAAGAAGACGATTTCGGCTTCTGCGAATCTTGTGGTGTTGAAATCGGCATTCGTCGTCTAGAAGCGCGTCCAACCGCTGACCTTTGTATCGACTGTAAAACTCTTGCAGAGATCAAAGAAAGACAGATGCAAGGTTAATCACAACCTGCAAATCGAGAAAAGGGAGCATATTGCTCCCTTTTTTAATTTTATGATTTAGCTTTCTGGCGAAACTCTGTTTTTCGTTATAATAGCCCATCAACCTACTTAACCCACATTCACTATGAGTTACATTGGTCGCTTTGCCCCATCACCTTCTGGCCCACTGCATTTTGGCTCGCTTGTCGCCGCCTTAGGTAGCTACTTCCAAGCTAAATCTCAACAAGGCCAATGGCTAGTCCGTATTGAAGACCTCGATCCACCGCGAGAAATGGCGGGCGCGTCAGAGCTGATTTTAAACACACTAGAAGCGTACCAATTACATTGGGATGGCGAAGTGGTCTACCAAAGCCAACGTCACGGGTTATATCAACAGCAAATAGAACAATGGTTACAACAAGGCCAAGCTTATTACTGCCAATGCACCCGTAAAGCGATTAAAGCGTCTGGCGGGTTTTACCTTGGCACATGCCGAAATGAGAAGCTTGCAGGTAACGAACCCTACGCGATTCGCCTAAAGATGACTCATCCTGTGTATCACTTTGATGATCAGAAGCATGGTCAACTGGCGATTCCGAAAGCGTTGGCAGATGAAGATTTTATTATAAAACGCCGCGATGGCTTATTTGCGTATAACCTTGCGGTAGTATTAGACGATATTGATCAAGACGTGACTGAAGTAGTGCGCGGCGCAGATCTGATTGAGCCAACTGGTCGACAAATTAGTTTGTACCAAATGCTTGGCCATCAACCAGTTAGCTACTTACATTTGCCACTTGCATTAGATGAGCATGGCAATAAGCTATCCAAGCAAAATCATGCTCCTGCGATTGATAACAACAACCCTAAGCCTGCTTTAATTGAGGCCATGCGCTTTCTTGGCTTTGAAATGAGCAGTGATATTTGCCAAGCCTCATTAGCGGAAATCATCGCTTGGGGAGTGAGTAATTGGCAGATAAAGCAGTTACCTAATTCAACCGAGATCACACCAAGATTCTCAAATCGGCCTTGTTAGGCTATTATTAGCCGCAAATTCGCCTCTGAGCGTTAGAATTTAATGGAAGCAAAGCGGGATTTTAAAACCTGATTTTGCTAGAAGCACATGAATAAAAACGACTATACACCCAGCGAGAACGTGAATATCACCGAGCTCGCTCTAAATATTATTACTCGCCAAGAGCACAATATTTCGCGCAAACAGATCAGTGACAATGCACTGAAGGTGCTATACCGACTTCATGGTGCTGGTTTTGATGCGTACCTTGTTGGCGGTGGCGTGCGTGACCTATTGCTTGGTCAAGCGCCAAAAGACTTTGATATTGCCACCAATGCAACACCAGAGCAGATTCGCCAGCTATTTAAAAACTGCCGCCTAATTGGCCGCCGTTTCCGTTTGGCACACATCATGTTTGGCCGCGATATTATTGAAGTCGCGACTTTCCGTGGTCACCATCAAGAACCAAGTAAAAATGTCTCTCAGCAGTCAAAAGAAGGCATGCTACTGCGCGACAACGTGTATGGCACTGTCGACGAAGATGCTGAGCGCCGCGACTTCACCATCAATGCGATGTATTACAACATCGGCGACTACTCGATTCACGATTACGCCGGTGGTATGGAAGATCTTGAAGATAAATTAGTTCGTCTGCTTGGTGATCCTGAAACGCGCTACCGTGAAGACCCTGTTCGCATGCTGCGCGCAGTGCGCTTTGCCGTGAAGCTTGATTTTGATATCGAAGAAGACACCGCAGCGCCAATCGAAGAGCTTGCCCATTTATTGCAAGATATTCCTGCTGCGCGCCTGTATGAAGAATCACTGAAAATGCTGCAATCAGGTCATGGCCTAGAAACCTACCACCTGATGCGTGAGTACAATCTGTTCCAACAGATGTTCCCTGCTGTGGCCGAGTTCTTTACCGAAGAATACGATTCAAAGACTGAGCAGATGCTAGATTTGGTGCTTGATTCAACCGATCTACGAGTAGAAGAAGGTAAACGCATCAATCCTGCGTTTATGTTCGCTGCGATGTTGTGGTACCCGCTACTTGCGAAAGCTGAGCAGCTAATGGAGACCCGCAACCTTTGCCACTACGACGCAGTTATGGAAGCAAGTAACTACATCTTGGACGACCAAGTACGTAGTATCGCGATTCCTCGTCGTCACACGGCAACAATCCGTGAAATCTGGCAACTGCAACTCCGCTTACCTCGTCGTAACGGCAAACGCGCGTTCCGCTTAATGGAGCTAAACAAGTTCCGAGCGGGCTACGACTTCCTAGAGATGCGTGGCGAAATCGAAGGTGGTGACACTGAGCAACTCGCGAAGTGGTGGAACACATTCCAAAACGCAGGGCGTAATATGCGCCAAGCGATGGTTGCAGATATGGATGGCGGAAACCAAAAACCAAGTAACTACCGTCGTCGTAAAAACAAGCGCAGCAGCAATAAGAAAAGCCGAGCTGAATCATGATTACCGCCTATATTGCGATAGGCAGTAATCTTGCCGATCCTGTTAGTCAGGCAAATGATGCAATTGAAGCACTAAAAACCTTACCTCGTAGTGAGTTTTTAGCTGCATCACAGCTCTACAGCAGCACGCCGATGGGGCCACAAAATCAGCCGGACTACATCAATGCAGTTGCGGCAATAAAAACCGAATTAACGCCACTTGAACTTCTCGATTGCACACAAGCGATTGAGCTAGAGCAAGGTCGTGTCCGTAAAGATGAACGCTGGGGCCCAAGAACCTTAGATCTCGATATCATTCTTTACGGCAATGAGGTGATGGATTCCGAGCGGTTGACCATTCCACACTATGGAATGAGAGAGAGAGAGTTTGTTCTCTACCCGCTTGCTGAAATCGCACCTAATTTACAACTCCCTGACGGGACTGAGCTGCAACAACTACTTACACAAGTAGATCGTAATGGGCTCCGTATTTGGCTATCTTAGCCAGCTCCTAGTAAGGAAATTCAATGAAAAAAATTTCAATCAACGACCTGATGAAGTGGAAACAAGAAGGTCGTAAATTCGCTACTTCTACTGCATACGATGCAAGTTTTGCCCAACTATTCGAAGATCAAGGTATGCCTGTACTTCTTGTGGGTGATTCGCTAGGTATGGTTTTACAGGGTGAAACCAGCACTTTACCTGTAACAGTAGATGATATTGCTTACCACACGCGCTGTGTACGCGCTGGTAGCCCGAATTGCTTACTTATGGCTGATATGCCATTCATGAGCTACGCAACGCCTGAGCAAGCGTGTGAGAGCGCAGGCAAGCTAATGCAAGCTGGCGCTAACATGGTAAAAATTGAAGGCGGTGATTGGCTTGTAGATACGGTAAAAATGCTGACTGAACGTGCGGTACCAGTATGTGCACACCTTGGCTTGACGCCACAATCAGTCAACATCTTTGGCGGCTTTAAAGTTCAAGGCCGAGATCAAGAGAAAGCAGACCGTATGGTTCGTGATGCACTAGCATTACAAGAAGCGGGCGCACAAATCGTATTACTTGAATGTGTACCAGCAGAGCTTGCAGCTCGTATTACTGAAGTTCTAGATGTACCTGTTATCGGAATTGGGACAGGTAATGTAACGGACGGCCAAATTTTGGTGATGCACGACATGTTCGGAATTTCGGCGAACTACATGCCAAAATTCTCGAAAAACTTCCTTGCTGAAACCGGCGACATGCGTAAAGCTGTAGCAAAATATATTCAAGACGTGGAAAGCGGTGCCTTCCCTGATGAAGCGCACACCATTGCTTAGAGGATATCATCATGCAAACTTTTGCTGACATTTCGGCTCTGCGCGAGCAGATCAAACAGTATAAGCGTGACGATCGCAAAATCGCTTTTGTCCCAACCATGGGTAACCTGCACGAAGGTCACTTAACGCTAGTACGTAAAGCGCGCGAACACGCAGACGTGGTCGTAGTAAGTATTTTCGTTAACCCGATGCAGTTTGACCGTGCTGACGATCTAAACAACTACCCTCGTACATTAGAAGACGACTTAAGCAAGCTAAATGGCGAAGGTGTCGAGTTAGTCTTCACACCGACACCTGAAACTATCTACCCAGAAGGTTTAGATAAGCAAACTGCTGTTGATGTACCGGGTCTATCGACGATGCTTGAGGGCGCTTCACGCCCAGGTCACTTCCGTGGTGTATCGACCATAGTGACCAAGCTGTTTAACATCGTACAACCTGACTTCGCTTGCTTTGGCGAGAAAGACTTCCAGCAACTGGCGATCATTCGCAAGATGGTGGAAGACTTGGCAATGGACATCGAAATCATTGGCGTACCAACCGTACGTGAAATGGATGGCCTAGCAATGAGCTCTCGTAATGGTCTACTGACGTTAGATGAACGCCAACGCGCTCCCGTTTTAGCTCGCACTATGCGTTGGATCAGCAGTGCTGTTCGTGGTGGCCGTGATGATTACGCATCTGTTATTGAAGATGCGAGCGATCAATTACGCGCAGCAGGTCTACAGCCAGATGAAATCTTCATTCGTGATGCGCGCACATTGCAAACCATCACAGCAGAAACGACTCAAGCGGTTATCTTGATGTCAGCTTTCTTAGGTAAAGCGCGTCTTATCGATAATCAAACGCTTGATATGGTGACAGAAACGAAAGAAGAACCAACAGAAGCGACTGAAACCGCAGCGGAAGACTCAGAATAATCACAACGTTTCTTCATAGACACTAAAAAGGGTTGGCATTGGCCAACCCTTTTTGTTTGTCTGTGATTCTCAAATACTATTTGTATAAGCTCGGCGCATGTTCATCCGGCTGATTTTTAAAGCGGCGGTGTAGCCACATCCAAGCCGAGATATCGCGGCGAATCATACGTTCAAGCTCACCATTGATCACTCTCGCTGCTTGCTCAGGGTTGCGGCGCTCTATTTGACCACTGATGTCATCGCCAACATAAAGCGTGTATTGGTTATCTTTGCGTACACTCACACCAGAGATAACTGCACACTTAGACGCATCAATCAGCATGCTACTACCTGTAGTAGTACACGCTTCTTCAACTCCAAAAAATGGTACATAAACCGCTGAACGACGACCGTAATCGTGATCAGGTAGATACCATAAGCGATGGCCTTGCCTTAGCAATTTAAGCATGGCTTTTACATCTTTACGATCCACCATCTTATGGCCGCTGCGTGTTCTACCACGATGCTGAATAAACTCGTAAGCAGGGTTGGTGTGCGCACGATACACGCCGTAGCCTTTCGTAAATTGACTAAAGAACATTGCCGTAAGTTCAAGATTTAAGTGGTGGCTACATACAACCAGTACGCCACGGTTGCTCTCAACCTGCTCTAGCAATGCTTCTTTATTGACGATATTGCTCAGCGCTTTCAGACGCCATTTTGGCCAAAACCAAGCCATGCCGGTTTCTAACAATGCCATACCGGTATTGGTCATGTTCTTTTCAAAAATGTCATCACGCTCTTGTTGTGACATTTCAGGAAAACTGAGCTCAAGGTTACGCTTGGCAATTTTGCAACGCTTCTTACCCACTACTTTAACTAGGCGACCTAACAGCGCACCAAGCAGTTGAATAAGACGAAATGGCAGTATGTTAACGATCAGTGCTAACAAGCCGAAACCCAGCCAAACCGGCCAATATTTAGGAGTTATTAGTGACCAAGTGAACTTTGGTCGAGGGACTGTGTTCATAAAAATATCTCGTAAAATGACGCTTTGAGCCTTCATATTGGAAATGTCGGCCAACAGGGCAGAAATTCCAATATGAAGGCTAGGTCAGTTTACGAGACATTGAAGCAATAATCTTTAAAAGATTACAAATATATGGCGTATATGGCTGTTATGACCTTAAACCAATACCTTTTGTCACTAAGTAATGAGCAATTGCGTATAAAACCACGACAAATACGCTCAACACGCTGAATGCAGTGACAATACCAACATCCGAAACACCCAAGAAGCCGTAGCGGAACGCGTTGACCATATACACGATTGGGTTGATCTTAGAAACGCCCTGCCAAAACTCAGGTAACAAGCTAATGGAATAAAACACACCGCCTAAATAGGTCAATGGGGTTAAGACAAAGGTTGGGATAATCGAAATATCATCAAACGTCTTGGCATACACAGCGTTAATTAGGCCGCCTAAGGCAAACACAACTGAGGTCATAAACACGGTCGCAATGATCACTCCCCAATGCTCAACCTGCAGATCAACAAATAGCAGCGACACGAAGGTAACAATCGTACCCACTAACAAACCGCGCACTACCCCGCCCATCACAAAGCCCGCGATGATCACATAGTTTGGTACAGGCGCGACCAATAGCTCTTCGATATTGCGCTGAAACTTAGCACTAAAGAACGACGAAGCCACATTCGAGTAGGAGTTCGTGATCACAGACATCATGATCAAGCCCGGCACGATGTATTCCATGTAGCTAAAACCGCCCATCTCACCAATGCGTGAGCCGATCAAACTACCGAAAATGATGAAATACAGCGTCATAGTAATCGCTGGTGGTACTAAGGTTTGCACCCAAATACGCGTAAAACGGTTAACCTCTTTGGTCAATAAGCTACAAAAAGCTGTCCAGTACAGTTTATACATCCTATTCACCTCGGCTCTGTTTCTGCACAATACTTACGAACAGCTCTTCTAATCGGTTCGCTTTATTTCGCATCGACATCACTTGAATGCCTTGCTCACTCAATTGACTAAACACATGGTTTAAACCTTGGGTTTTCTCTAACTCAATCTCTAGAGAACCATTGACCAAAGTTTGCGAAATCACCCCTTGCAGTTGCGGTACTTCCCCTTCACCAGCAAGATCTAAAATAAAGGTTTCTACATCCAATTTAGCCAGTAAATCTTTCATACTGGTGTTCTCAATCAACTCACCACGGTTAATGATGCCGATGTTGCGACACAGCATTTCTGCTTCTTCCAGATAGTGAGTCGTTAAGATTATGGTAATGCCCTGCTGCTGATTAATCTCTTTTAAGAAATCCCACATAGAACGGCGCAGCTCAATATCTACCCCTGCAGTCGGCTCATCGAGAATCAGCAATTGCGGCTCGTGCATTAGTGCACGCGCGATCATCAATCGGCGCTTCATACCGCCCGACAAGTTACGCGCACGTTCACTACGTTTTTCCCATAGATCGAGTTTAGTTAGATACTTTTGCGCACGTTCTTTCGCTAAAGGTTTAGATACGCCGTAGTAACCCGCCTGTTGCAGCACGATTTGTTCAACGGTTTCAAACTGGTTGAAGTTAAACTCTTGCGGCACTAAACCTAGGTTTTGCTTAGCAAGTTCAAGGTCGGTATCGATATCGAAACCGAAGACTTTTACCTTACCTGAGGTTTTGTTTACCAATGAGGAAATCACCCCAATGGTGGTCGACTTACCCGCACCATTTGGGCCAAGTAACGCATAGAAGTCACCTTTTTCTACGTTAAGGCTCACCCCTTTTAGCGCTTCAAAACCGCCTGCGTAGGTTTTTCTCAATTGCTCAATTTCTAATGCATACATAGCTTATTTGCTTTTACCATTCGATATTAACATTGAGTTTATCGTCGAATAACGATGAATACAATTAGACCTTTCTAATAAATTAGAAATAAAAAACGCCAATGGCAGAGTCATTGGCGTTTAAGAAAGGTGATTATAGCAGTCTAAGCGGCGCTAATATTCTCGTGCTCATCCGTATCAACATGTTTAATTGCCGCGCGCAGCGCTTCATAACGGAACGAGAAGGTGTTCTCTACTGGCACAAGATCCAAGATATGGAACTTCTCTAGTTGCTGCCAAATAGTTTTATTCGGGCATAACAAGTAAACCGCACAGTTCGCGTCTAGCGCATCGTTAATCGCGTTTTCTAGCGCAAGGCCAACCGTAACATCAATCATAGGCACATCGGTCAGATCGAGAATCATCGCCTCATAATCAGAAATACTACTGTGCTGACGGGAAATAGCTTTCGAGACACTGAAGATCATTGGGCCCGACAAGTAGAAGAACAGCACTTTGCCGTTAGCTTTATCGAGCAAACCTCGTTCGCTGTCAGTTAGCGGCACATCATCTTCATCCGCATCACTGATGGCTTTTACTTGGCGCGCTTGCTCGCGGCTCAAACGTTCAATAATGATAATGTTGGAGATGAAAACACCTAGGCCAACTGCTGCAATCAAGTCGACAAATACGGTCAACAGCATTACGCCATACATGATAGCCATGCCCTGAACACTGACCTTATGCGCGCGCTGGATGAAACTCCAATCGAGAATGTTAAAGCCAACATAGACAGCAATACCCGCTAATACCGCCATTGGAATCGGTTCAGTCAGGCCACCAGCAACAAGAACAACCAAGGCCAACATAAGCGCACGAATCACGCCAGAGAGCGGTGAACGCGCTCCAACTTGAATGTTGGTCACTGTCCCCATGGTTGCACCCGCGCCTGGCAGTGCACCAAATAAGCCAGACAGCATATTGGCTAAGCCTTGGCCGCGCAGCTCTTTATCAGAGTCATGCTCTTTACGTGTTAATGAGTCACCAATCACTGCGGTCAATAAGGTATCAATACAACCTAGCGTACCCAATACCAAGGCATCAATAACCATGGTGGTCAGCATTTCAGGGTTGATATGCGGCATCACTAAAGACGGTAAGCCCGCCGGGATTTCACCGATACGACGAATAGCATCAGTATCAAAGAAGATAACCGAAAGTAATGTCACCGCCACCAAAGCCACAAGTTGGGCCGGTACATATTTACGGTATTTGTCAGGGAAGAAAAATAAAATGCCAAGAGTTAACAAGCCTAAAAACAGCTCGCTAAACTTCATGTTCGATAAGGTATCAGGCAGAGCTGACAAGGTACCCATCACACCACCAGACGGGGCTGCATGGCCAAGCAAAGGTGATAGTTGCAGGATAATCAATATCACACCGATACCGGACATAAAGCCGGATATCACACTATAAGGCATCAAAGTGACGTATTTACCGAGCTTTAATGTACCCAGTAGTACCTGAAACGCCCCCGCCATCATGACCACTGTAAAGGTCATTGCCATACCCGTTTCTGGGTACTTTGCCATCATACTGGTTAACACAGCAGTCATGATTACGGTCATCGGGCCGGTTGGCTCCGATATCAAAGTCGACGAGCCACCAAACAAAGCGGCAAACAAGCCCACCATGATTGCGCCCCACAAGCCGGCTTCAGCGCCCGCACCTGAGGCCACACCAAAGGCTAATGCTAAAGGCAACGAAATAATCGCAGTGGTGACACCACCAAATAAATCACCCTTAAAATTGATGTCTTTAAAACGATCTCCGAACAAACTATCGCTCCCTGTTCAATGCCGATAACTGGCATCACTGTAACAAATGTTATGAGTTACTTAGAAGTGTTAAGTTAGATAGATTTTCTAGGTCTTATCACTGCAATGATTAAATGAGGCTAAGTTTATGGTTTTTCTGGCTTGAAGACGTCAGATGAGTATGGGTAAGCGTAATTTTAACGAGATTGGAATTGTAACATTGTGTATATTATCGCCTAGAAAAACTAGGGATATAGTGAACACAATGCCAGAAATCAAACAACTATTTGATAATAACTCTAAATGGTCTGAAGAAATCAAATCGGAACGACCTGAATACTTCGCTAAATTAGCACAAGGACAAAAGCCTGATTTTCTTTGGATTGGCTGCTCTGATAGCCGCGTCCCAGCCGAACGACTCACTGGCCTTTTTTCTGGCGAACTGTTCGTTCACCGTAATGTCGCCAACCTGGTAATTCATACCGATCTTAACTGTTTATCTGTTGTGCAATACGCAGTAGATGTTCTCAAGGTTAAACACATCATCATTTGTGGTCACTATGGCTGTGGTGGTGTCAACGCTGCCATCGATAACCCAAAACTTGGGTTAATCAACAACTGGCTACTGCACATTCGCGATATTTACCTCAAGCACCGTAACTACTTAGACCAAATGCCAGAGCAAGAAAAAGCGGACAAATTAAGTGAGCTTAACGTTGCTGAGCAAGTATATAACTTGGGTAATTCAACCATCATGCAAAACGCATGGGAACGCGATCAAGAAGTGGAAATTCATGGCGTGGTTTACGGCATTGATGATGGCCGCTTAGAGTATTTGGGTATTCGCTCTCACTCTCAAGAGACCGTGGAAGAGTGCTACCAAACCGCTCTCGAGAAGATTCTAAACCCAGATTACAAATTATTGTGTCGCTAATAAGAATTTATCAGCGCACTTAAAAGTAAAAACCCATCGTATGCGATGGGTTTTCTTTATCTTTTTTACTTGGCCGAATTATTCCTGAGGAACAACCTTACCAATGTATGGTAGATGGCGGTATTTTTGTGCGTAGTCGATACCAACACCGACAACAAACTCGTCTGGAATTTCAAAGCCAATCCACTTCACTGGCACATCCACTTCACGACGTGAAGGCTTATCTAAAAGCGTACAAATCTCTACCGACTTAGGTTCACGTAGTGATAAAATCTCTTTCACTTTGCTCAGCGTGTTACCCGTATCAATAATGTCTTCCACTAGCAGTACGTCTTTACCTTTAATGTCGTCATCTAAGTCTTTTAGAATACGTACATCACGAGAGCTTTCCATGGTGTTGCCGTAGCTAGATGCCGTCATAAAATCGACTTGGTGTATCAGTTCAATCGCACGCGCTAGGTCCGCCATAAATACAAATGAACCACGTAATAGACCCACTAAGACTAAATCTTCACTACCTTGGTAGTGCTCGGTGATCTGCTTACCCAGTTCCTGAACACGTTCGCTAACTTCCTGCTCAGAAATCATTACTTCTACTGTATGTTTCATACCAATCTCATTTATTCAATTTCAGTACCGAACCCATAAAGCGTAGATCAGATACTGGCGGATGTTTTCAAGCGCGTAGTTTAACACCAGCAAAGAAGCAGAATAAACCTCACCACTGCAAGAAATCTATGAAACAGCTTCAAACAGTATGACATCAAGCACGGTTACTAATAAAAGTGATTATAAATTGTACTGAAAATATTGACCTTCAAAATATGCACCATTACACTCATTGGTGCTATATGCAATTAATAAAATACTAACTAGGGCAAAGCCCAGTGACCCACCATTGTGTGCAGCGAACCGAAGAGTAAGCGCACGTGTAGAGCAATGAGGGGTAATCAACTCAAATTGGCAAGGATTAAAAAAATGGACTCAATTGCAAAAAGACCTCGTACGCGTCTTTCCCCAAAAAAACGTAAGCAACAACTAATGGATATCTCTTTAGAGGTGTTCGCTCGTCGTGGTATTGGTCGTGGTGGTCACGCTGATATCGCTGAAATTGCGCAAGTTTCTGTTGCTACAGTATTCAACTACTTCCCAACTCGTGAAGACTTAGTCGATGATGTACTGAACTACGTTGTTCGTCAGTTCTCGAACTTCCTATCAGATAACATTGACCTAGACTTGCATGCCAAGGAAAACCTATCAAACCTGACTTCAGCAATGGTTAACCTAATTGCTGAAGACTGCCACTGGCTAAAAGTTTGGTTTGAATGGAGCGCATCAACACGTGATGAAGTATGGCCACTGTTTGTAACAACTAACCGCACCAACCAATTGCTAGTGCAGAACATGTTTATCAAAGCGATTGAACGTGGTGAAGTGTGTGACCAACATGATCCTGCGGATCTTGCGACGTTATTCCACGGCATTTGTTACTCTCTGTTTGTACAAGCTAACCGTACTCACGATGAGAAAGCGCTGCTTAAGCTAACAGATAGCTACTTAAATATGCTGTGCATTTACAAACAAGCTGAGTAATACCACTTGCTGTAATGATAGAGGCTGATGTACCAACATCAGCCTTTTTTAATGCCCGCTAGATACAAAAAAACCGCTGATTACTCAGCGGTTTTTATCATTTAATCTTCAAGAAGAATTACTTCTTCTTTTTAACTGCTTTCTTGTTTGGCAGGTCAGTGATTGAACCTTCAAATACTTCAGCAGCTAGACCCACAGACTCATGTAGAGTTGGGTGAGCGTGAATCGTTAGTGCGATATCTTCTGCATCACAACCCATTTCGATTGCAAGACCGATTTCACCAAGTAGTTCACCACCGTTAGTACCTACGATAGCACCACCGATTACGCGATGAGTTTCTTTATCGAAGATAAGCTTTGTCATACCGTCTGCACAGTCAGATGCGATTGCACGACCAGAAGCAGCCCATGGGAATGTCGCCACTTCGTACTTGATGCCTTCTGCTTTCGCTTCTTTTTCTGTCTTACCAACCCATGCAACTTCTGGCTCAGTGTACGCGATTGAAGGAATAACTTTAGGATCGAAGTAGTGCTTCTTACCAGAGATAACCTCTGCTGCAACGTGGCCTTCATGCACACCTTTGTGAGCAAGCATTGGTTGGCCAACGATATCGCCGATAGCGAAGATGTGAGGTACGTTAGTACGCATTTGCTTATCTACGTTGATGAAGCCACGCTCATCAATTTCAATACCCGCTTTCTCACCATCGATAAGTAGACCATTTGGTACACGACCGATAGCAACTAGAACAGCATCGTAGCGCTCAGCTTCTGCTGGTGCTTTCTTGCCTTCCATTGAAACGTAGATACCATCTTCTTTCGCTTCAACCGCTGTTACTTTCGTTTCCAGCATTAGGTTGAACTTGTCTTTGATACGCTTGGTGTAAACCTTAACGATATCTTTATCCGCAGCAGGAATTACCTGATCGAACATCTCAACAACGTCAACTTGAGAACCTAGAGAATGGTAAACCGTACCCATTTCTAGACCGATGATACCACCACCCATGATAAGCAGTTTTCCAGGAACTTCTTTCAGCTCTAGAGCGTCTGTAGAATCCCAAATACGTGGGTCTTCATGTGGAATGAATGGTAGTTTGATTGGGCGAGAACCCGCAGCAACGATTGCGTTATCGAAGTTTACTGTTGTCGCTTCGCCTTCACCTTCTACAAGGATAGAGTTAGGACCAGTAAATTTACCGTAGCCGCTTACAACGGTAACGTTACGCATCTTAGCCATACCGCTAAGGCCGCCAGTCAGTTGGTTTACAACTTTTTCTTTCCAGATACGGATCTTGTTGATGTCAGTTTGTGGTTCACCGAACACGACACCGTGATCAGCCATCGCTTTCGCTTCTTCGATCACTTTAGATACGTGCAGTAGCGCTTTTGATGGAATACAACCAACGTTTAGACATACGCCACCAAGAGTGCTGTAGCGCTCGATAAGTACAGTCTCAAGACCTAAGTCTGCACAACGGAATGCAGCGGAGTAACCAGCAGGACCAGAACCAAGTACAACAACTTGGGCTTTAATTTCTTTGCTCATTTTGACCTCTTGTAGTCATTATCCCTAACAGGCTGAGTGGGTATTGATGTTATTTGTTCAAAGGGTTTTGTTTTAAACAGCTATTTTCAGACCGTTAATAGTTTACAGAGATGTTAACGATGTGAAAAGTAAATCAATTTAGCCTGTGAGCTAGACAACAATTCGACTTTTAAACCTAACTACCACTAAGGCAAGTCGGATTATTTTAGATTCTTGGGGACTAAGCCCCTAGTAATAGAGGCGGCTATTAGGCCGCCTCTCAATCCGTTCAATTATAGAACTAGACGACGGATGTCTGATAGCGCACCGTTTAGGAAGGTAATAAAGCGCGCACCTTCAGCACCATCGATCACACGGTGGTCGTATGATAGAGACAGTGGAAGCTGTAGGCGAGGCTCGAATTCTTTACCGTTCCATACAGGTTTCATTTCAGACTTAGACACACCAAGGATACCAACTTCTGGCGCATTTACGATTGGCGTAAACGCTGTACCACCGATACCACCAAGGCTAGAGATTGTGAAACAACCGCCTTGCATGTCAGCTGCTGTTAGCTTACCAGCACGTGCTTTCTTAGACACTGCCATTAGCTCTTCAGATAGCTCGTAAATGCCTTTCTTGTTCACGTCTTTGAATACAGGAACAACTAGACCGTTTGGTGTATCAACTGCGATACCTACGTTTACGTACTTCTTAAGAATGATGCTTTCGCCATCTTCAGAAAGTGAAGAGTTAAACGCTGGGAACGCTTCTAATGCTTTAGCAACCGCTTTCATGATGAACACAAGAGGAGTGATCTTCATACCAGTGTCTTTCTTCGCTTCGATTGCGTTCTGCTCTTTACGGAATGCTTCTAGCTCTGTGATGTCTGCGTTATCCCACTGTGTAACGTGAGGGATCATTACCCAGTTACGGTGTAGGTTAGCACCAGAGATCTTCTTGATCTTAGAAAGTTTCTGAACTTCAGTCTCGCCGAACTTGCTGAAGTCAACTTTTGGCCAAGGTAGTAGACCAAGCGCAGAACCGTCGCCACCTTTGCCAGCTGCCGCAGCACCAGACTCAAGACGCTTAAGCGCATCTTTAACGTAAGCTTGAACGTCTTCTTTTAGTACACGGCTCTTACGACCAGTACCTTTAACCTTAGATAGGTTTACGCCAAACTCGCGAGCTAGACGACGTACAACAGGAGACGCGTGCGCATACTCGTTGTTCTCTTGGAAATCGTTCGCCGCAGGTGCTGCTTCAGCTTTTGCTGCTGGAGCTGGTGCCGCCGTAGGAGCTGGAGCTGCTGCCGGAGCTGGCGCTGCCGCAGGTGCCGCTACTGGAGCAGGTGCTGCGCCCGCTACCTCAAATACCATGATTAGAGAACCAGTCGTTACTGAATCGCCTTCAGCAATCTTGATCTCTTTAACTGTACCTGCGAATGGTGCTGGAACTTCCATAGAAGCTTTGTCGCCTTCAACAGTGATTAGAGATTGCTCTTCTTCCACTGTATCGCCAACTTTAACCATGATCTCAGTAACTTCTACTTCGTCACCGCCGATGTCAGGAACGTTTACTTCTTTGTCCGCTGCAGCTGCTGGAGCCGCCGCAGGTGTTGCTGGCGCTTCTGCTGTAACAGGAGCTGGAGCCGCTGCGCCTGAGCCAGCTACCTCAAATACCATTACAAGAGAACCAGTTGTTACTGAATCGCCTTCAGCAATCTTGATCTCTTTAACTGTACCTGCGAATGGTGCTGGAACTTCCATAGAAGCTTTGTCGCCTTCAACAGTTAGAAGAGATTGCTCTTCTTCTACTGCATCGCCAACTTTAACCATGATTTCAGTTACTTCTACTTCATCGCCACCGATATCTGGAACGTGAACTTCTTTCAGTTCTGCCGCTGCTGCTGGAGCAGGAGCTGCTGCTGGAGCTGCTTCTGCCGCAGGAGCAGGTGCAGCTTCAGCTGCACCCTCGGCTTCGAAAATCATGATAAGAGAACCAGTCGTAACAGAATCGCCTTCCGCTACTTTGATTTCTTTAACGATACCTGCTTGAGACGCTGGCACTTCCATAGAAGCTTTGTCGCCTTCAACAGTGATCAGAGATTGTTCTTCTTCAACCTTGTCGCCAACGCTTACAAGAATCTCAGTAACTTCAACCTCATCCGCACCGATGTCAGGTACATTAATTTCGATTGCCATTGCTTATTTACCTTCTAGTTAAGCGCTGTATTAAGCGTATTGTGGGTTTGTTTTTTCAGTGTCAATGTTGAACTTAGCAATTGCTTCAGCAACAACAGACTTCTCAACATCACCACGTTTCGCTAGTTCAGTTAGTGCAGCAACTACTACGTAGCCTGCGTTAACTTCAAAGTGACGACGTAGGTTTTCACGGCTGTCTGAGCGACCAAAGCCGTCAGTACCAAGTACTTTGTAAGACTCAGTTGGCATGTAAGCACGTACTTGCTCAGCGTAGTTCTTCATGTAGTCCGTCGCAGCGATTGCTGGTTCGTTACCTAGAACTGTCGTGATGTAAGGTACTTTCGCTTCTGCTTCTGGGTGAAGCATGTTGTAACGCTCTGCGTCTTGACCGTCACGAGTTAGCTCGTTGAACGATGTTACAGAGAATACATCTGAAGCTACGCCGTACTCTTCGCTTAGGATAGTCGCTGCTTTACGTACTTCGTTCATGATAGTACCAGAGCTCATTAGCTGAACTTTACCCTTAGCACCTTCGTGAGATTCAAGCTTATAGATACCCTTACGGATGCCTTCTTCAGCGCCTTCTGGCATTGCTGGCATTGCGTAGTTCTCGTTCATTACTGTTAGGTAGTAGTAAACGTTCTCTTGCTCAGGGCCGTACATGCGACGAATACCGTCTTGCATGATTACTGCTAGCTCGTAAGCGAATGTTGGGTCGTAAGAGATACAGTTAGGGATAGTGTTCGCTTGGATGTGCGAGTGACCATCTTCGTGCTGTAGACCTTCACCGTTTAGCGTTGTACGACCTGCTGTAGCACCTAGTAGGAAGCCACGAGCTTGTTGGTCACCTGCTAGCCATGCCATGTCACCAATACGTTGGAAACCAAACATTGAGTAGTAGATGTAGAACGGGATCATTGGCAGATCGTTTGTGCTGTAAGAAGTAGCAGCAGCAACCCAAGATGCCATTGAACCTAGTTCGTTGATACCTTCTTGAAGAACTTGGCCTGATGTCGCTTCTTTGTAGTAAGAAACGATGCCTTTATCTTCTGGCGTGTATTCTTGACCGTGTGGGTTGTAGATACCAACCTGACGGAATAGACCTTCCATACCGAACGTACGTGCTTCATCACAGATGATAGGAACAATGTTCTTACCAATGTTCTTGTCTTTAAGCAGAATGTTCAACGTACGTACGTAAGCCATAGTCGTTGAGATTTCACGCTTTTGAGCACCTAGTAGTGGAGCGAACTCTTCTAGCTCAGGTACTTTGAATTCTTGCGTAAAGTTAGGTAGACGAGCAGGCGTGTAACCGTGTAGAGCGTTACGGCGCGCGTGCAGGTATTCGTACTCAGCTGAACCTTCTTCAAGTTTCAGGTAAGGAAGCTCTGCCACTTTCTCATCAGAAAGAATGTCTTGTAGGCCTAGACGGTCACGTAAGTATTGTACGTGAGTCATGTCCATCTTCTTAACACCGTGTGCGATGTTCTTACCTTCAGCAGCTTCACCCATGCCGTAACCTTTAACAGTCTTAGCTAGGATTACCGTTGGTTTACCACCAGTTTCTTTTGCATTGTTGAATGCAGCGAACAGTTTAGAAGAATCGTGACCACCGCGCTTAAGCTCGAAGATCTGCTCATCAGTCATGTCTGCAACTAGTGCAGCTGTTTCTGGGTACTTACCAAAGAAGTGCTCACGTACGTATGCGCCATCTTTAGATTTGAATGTTTGGTAGTCACCGTCGATAGTTTCGTTCATTAGTTGAAGAAGCTTACCTGTGGTGTCTTTAGCCAGTAGAGAATCCCAGTTGCTACCCCAGATAACTTTAACAACGTTCCAACCTGCACCTTTAAATAGGCCTTCAAGTTCTTGAATGATGCTACCGTTACCCATTACAGGGCCATCTAGACGCTGTAGGTTACAGTTGATTAGGAAACATAGGTTGTCTAGTTTCTCACGCGCAGCGAAGGAAATTGCACCACGTGATTCTGGCTCATCCATCTCACCGTCGCCTAGGAAAGCGTATACACGTTGAGCTGAAGTATCTTTAAGGCCACGGCCTTCTAGGTACTTAAGGAAACGCGCTTGGTAAATAGCAGAGATAGGGCCAAGACCCATAGATACTGTTGGGAACTGCCAGAACTCAGGCATTAGTTTAGGGTGTGGGTATGAAGGGATACCTTTACCGTCTACTTCTTGACGGAAGTTGTCTAGCTGCTCTTCAGTTAGACGGCCTTCAACGAATGCACGAGAGTAGATACCCGGAGAGATGTGACCTTGGTAGTACACTAGATCGCCACCGTCTGTCTCGTTTGGAGCACGGAAGAAGTGGTTGAAACACACTTCGTAGAACGCTGCAGCTGACTGGTAAGAAGCCATGTGACCACCTAGGTCTAGGTCTTTCTTAGATGCACGCAATACGATCATGATTGCGTTCCAGCGGATGATTGAACGAATACGACGCTCAAGAGTTACATCACCAGGGTAAGCTGGCTCTTGTGCTGCTGGAATAGTATTGATGTAGTTTGTGTTGATACCTGTTGGCATATCAACACCATCTAAACGTGCTTTTTCTAGAACGGTTTCTAGTAGAAACTGTGCGCGTTCTACACCTTCTTCACGAACGACTGATTCAAGGGCTTCTAGCCAATCTTGAGTTTCCAGTGCATCTACGTCATGCTTCATGTCAGACATGGCGATCTATCCTTCTGTTGGTTGGATCTACTTATTCGTTACCCTGCTGAATTCGACGAAGTGAGCGCTCACGGCGTGATTCTTCTCTCGTCAAATCCAACAATGTTTCTTCAATATAAGCCAAATGTGAGTGAGACATTTCACGCGCCTTTTCTGGCTGACCAGAAACAATCGCATCCACAATATTGGCTCGGTGTTTGCTGACTTTATCCACCACATCTTCGCGGCGGTGCAGTAACTTTAAATTCTGTAAAATATTTTGCTCTAGCAAAGGGGCAAGGCTGCGAATGATGTGTAATAACACCACGTTGTGCGCCGCTTCCGTTAAAGCGATCAGAAACTGCATAACCGCAGCGGCTTCTGCTTCAACATCTTGCTTGCCTTGCTCTTTGGTGATGCACTCAAGGGATGCTTGAATGCGAGCAAAATCTTCATCGGTTCCACGCAAAGCTGCAAAGTAAGCGGAGATACCTTCCATCGCATGACGCGATTCCAATAAATCCAGCTGAGTTTCAGAGTGACTAGACAATAAATTTAGCAGAGGATCGGAAAAGCTTTTCCAAATAGTCTCGCTAACAAACGTACCGCCGCCTTGGCGACGAGTAAGAAGGCGTTTCGCTTCCAAGCGTTGAATGGCTTCGCGAATTGAAGGACGAGACACATCAAACTGTTTAGCCAGTTCGCGCTCTGGTGGCAATTGTTGCCCCGGAGACAGTGTTCCCTCCACGATCAGCCTTTCTAACTCTTGTTCAATAACATCAGAAAGTTTCGGCTGACGAATCCTTTGATAAGCCATATTTATTGTTCTTCTACTGATTGCAGTTAATTGGTATTACCAATTTTATGTTGGGCAAGAAATTAACATAATTTAAACGCAAGTTCCAGACAAAAGTTGACCCAAATCATAGAACCGCTATGGCGCATACACTTTGTTAACAATAGATGATTAAAACAGCAATCAAATTGGCCTTACCAATTACAATATATAAACAGATGGGAATAAAGCGTGCTAGGCATCACAGGGTAATTGGTAAGTTTTAAATGAATATGAAAGGATGTTTGAAAATTAAGTAAGAAGTGAGCAAGTATCAGCGAAAATGATATCAGTGTCTGAGACTAACCAAATAACAACAGAAACAAAAAAGCGAAGCCATGTGGCTTCGCTTTGATAACTGGAAAACTATTTATTTCGCTTCGATATGATCAATCATCAGCTGTAGAGATTGATTGCCGCGAAACTCATTGATGTCTAGCTTATAGGCTAAATGCACTGTTTTTACTGAAGCATCTGGCCAGCGGCGCAGATCGACATTAAAAGCAATACCATCAATCATCACATTGGTTGGATGGCCTTTAAACAGTGGCTCTAACATCAGCTTTAAGTGTTTCTCACCGACTAGCTTTTGGTGTAGCACTTTAAACTCACCATCAAAAATCGGCTCAGGAAAGGCTTGTCCCCATGGTCCACCAGCGCGAAGCATTTGTGCCACGTGCATCGAAAACTCTTCCGGTTTCAACTCACCATCAGAAAGCACCACACCTTTTAATGCCGCTTCATCAAGATCTTGTTGAACCGCTTCGTCAAACAAGCGCGCGAAACGTTCAAAGTCTTTCTCTTCAATGGATAAACCTGCCGCCATGGCATGACCACCGAATTTAAGAATCAGCCCCGGATTTTGGGTATCAATGCGATCTAAGATGTCACGCATATGCAAGCCCGGAATGGAACGACACGATCCCTTGATTAAGCCATCGCCACCATCAGCAAACGCAATCACTGGGCGGTGAAACTTCTCTTTGATACGCGAGGCCAAAATACCTATCACCCCTTGGTGCCAATCTCGTTGGAATAGCACTAAGCCATGCGGCAATTTAGCATTTTCACCGAATTGTAAACGCTCACAAAAAGCCATCGCTTCTTGTTTCATGCCTTCTTCAATCTCTTTACGGGTTTGGTTTAGACCATCTAGCTCACTTGCCATTCGACGTGCCGCGTGAATGTTATTGCTCATCAGAAGCTCGACACCAAACGACATATCGTCTAATCGACCTGCTGCATTAATGCGAGGCCCTAAAGCAAAACCAAAATCAGAGGCGACTAAGCGGCTAGCGTCACGCTTGGCCACTTCAATCAATGCTTGAATACCCGGGCGCGCCTTACCTGCGCGGATACGTTGCAAACCTTGATGGACCAAGATGCGATTATTTTCATCTAACGCAACTACGTCAGCAACCGTGCCCAATGCGACAAGGTCAATCAGCTCCATCAATTTAGGTTCAGCCATGCCTTGCTCAGCAAACCAACCGATTTTTCGCATTTCTACGCACAGCGCCATCATCAAATAGAAAGCGACACCGACCCCAGCAAGAGACTTAGAAGGGAAAGCGCACTCTTGCAGGTTAGGGTTCACCATTGCATCCGCTTCAGGCAAAACTGAGCCGGGCAAGTGGTGATCAGTCACTAAAACATCTAAGCCTTGCTGCTTAGCGTATTTCACCCCTTCTATCGATGACACACCGTTATCGACCGTCATGATCACTTGCGCGCCAATCTCTATCGCTTGATCAACGACTTCTGGGCTTAGACCATACCCGTCTTCAAATCGGTTCGGCACTAAGTAATCTACGTTCTGACTGCCCAACATACGCAGCGCTAACACCGATAATGCTGAACTTGTCGCACCATCCGCATCAAAATCGCCAACGACGATAATGCGTTTACCTTGACGAATCGCAGCAAATAGCAGTTCTACTGCGCGCTCAATACCATGCAATTTCTGATAGGAATGCAGCGCCTTTGCTGCCGTTTCTAACTGGCTGAGGTTGTTGATTCCGCGAGAGATGTAAATGCGTTTAAGTAAAGGAGGGATGGAGTCAGGAAGTAGAGTCAGATCAGCTTCTGGGCGACGTTGGATTTCTATCATAGCTATTGGCCGACATTCTGAAGGAAAGGTCGCCACCTCAGTTTAGAGGTGGCGAGAGAATATTTTATTGTGCTTGTTGCAGACGTTTGATCAGCTGTGCTGGCGGTAAGTAACCACCAACCATCTCACCGTTTGGTAAGAAAATCGCAGGTGTGCCGCTAATACCCAGCTCACGACCCAATGCATAGTGCTGTTTGATGATCGATTGGTATTTGGCGAAATCTTTGCTTTGTGCTGGGAACTCACGATTTACCTTACCATCATGCATAGCTGCTTGTGGGTTTTCAGCGCCCCAAATGCTTGCCATTTGGTCAGCGACATTACCTGTTGCTCCTTGGCGTGGGTAAGCCATGTATCGCACGGTAATACCTAAATCGTTGTAGCCTTTCATCTGGTTATGCAGGCGCACACAGTAGCCACAGGTGATGTCTGTAAATACTGTCACCACGTATTTTTCATCATCCGCTTTAAACTCAATCATGCTGTCTTTAAACGCGGCAATTTTCTCTGCGTTGATTGGCGCTTGACGCTTAGCCAATACATCTTGGTAACCGCCTTTCTCATCCAATTGATAGAGCGTACCTGCAATGAAGTATTCGCCATCTGGAGAGGCAAACAACACACCGCCAGAGGTTTGAATTTCAACAAGCCCATCAATATCAGCCGGAACAACATTCAAAATTTGCAAACCCAAAGGCGCAAAACGCTGTTCTAATTTGCTCTTATCAATCGTCACTTCATTACTTGCTTGCGCTACAAAAGAAGTCGCTGCGATAAATGGCAGCGCAAGTAAAGTCATTCGGCGTAATACGCTCATTATGTTCACCTTTTTATCAAGCCCTTGGATGGTGCTCGCTGTGTAGTTGTTTCAATCGCTCAGTGGCAACGTGAGTATAAATTTGTGTGGTCGACAAGTCACTATGACCCAGCAACATCTGTACCACGCGTAAGTCTGCCCCATAATTCAATAAATGGGTAGCAAACGCATGACGTAAAACGTGAGGTGACAAGGATTCTGTATCAATTCCTGCTAACACCGCATAGTGTTTAATACGATGCCAAAAGGTTTGACGGGTCATTTGTCTTGCCCGTTTGCTAGGAAACACCACATCGGAAGTATTTTCTCCCAGTAACTGAGACCGCCCTTGTTGGATAAAAGTTTCAATCCAATCAATGGCATTTTCACCCATCGGTACTAAGCGCTCTTTACCGCCCTTACCTGTCACACGAACGACACCTTGGCGCAGGCTGATATTTTCCATGGTTAGGCTGACCAATTCGGTCACACGCAAACCCGTTGCATACAATAGTTCCAGCATGGCTTTATCACGCAACTCAATCGGATCATTTGGGTCTGGCGCATCAAGCAGCGCATCCACTTGCGCTTCACTTAAGTCTTTTGGCAGGCGTTTAGGCAGCTTAGGACTAACCAGCAATGCACTTGGATCATCCGCTCGGACTTTTTCACGGTGAATATATTGGAACAAACGGCGAATGGCAGAGAGCATTCGCGCACGCGAGGTTTGCTTATAGTCTTGATCCACTAACCAAGTTTGATACTCTTGCAGGCCAGAGAGACTAATAAAATCCAATCGATAATTGTGCTCGCTCATCCACGTCAGCAGCTTAAACAAGTCTGTACGATACGAAGCCAAGGTGTTCTCTGACAACCCTCGCTCCATCCACATCGCATCTAAAAATTGTTCAACTAGCCCTTGGTCGGGTGACATTACTTCTGACACAACCACTCTCTAACTTTTGACTGTTTAATTGTCTTTACTGTAAATGCATACAGCAAACAAAGCCATAAAAATTAAACTACCAAAGGATATTCGCTGCAAAGTCGGCCATTTTGTGGTTAGAATTCGCTATCCAAAGATTAACCAAGAAAAACCAGTTATGAAAATAGGTCTATTTTACGGCTCCACTACTTGCTATACCGAAATGGCGGCAGAGAAGATGCGCGCAATTATTGGCGACGATTTGGTGGATATTCACAATGTGAAACAAACGCCGCTGACATTAATGGCCGACTACGACTTATTACTATTGGGAATTTCCACTTGGGATTTCGGTGAGATCCAAGAAGATTGGTTAGAAATCTGGGATTCGATTAACGGTATTTCACTACAAGGCAAAACCGTGGCGCTATTTGGCCTTGGCGATCAAGAAGGTTACGGCGAATGGTACCTTGATGCGATGGGCCTACTGCATGATGAAGTGAAAAAGTGTGGCGCGACTGTGATTGGCTACTGGCCAAATGATGACAAATATGAATTTGAAGCCTCTAAAGCACTCACTGAGGATAGCTCACAATTCGTTGGCCTCGCGCTCGATGAAGACTCACAATACGAGCTCAGCGATGAGCGTATCGCAACTTGGATTGAGCAAGTATTGGTTGAATACCAAGAGTCGCTGTAAAGAATTAATGGCCGATGCTTCACTCATCGGCCTTTTTATTGACTACCCATCAATAAGCAGCTGCTTATAACGCGGCCAATCGAAGACTAAACCGGGGTCGGTTTTACGCAGCGGTGCAATGTATTGATGCCCAGTAATTCTTGGCAAGGTTATCTGCGGATAAGTGCGCATAAGGTGTTGAGTGATGCTATGCAGCGCCTGATATTGTTCATCGGTATAGGCGACATAATCACTGCCTTCTAGCTCAATTCCAATCGAATAATCATTGCACCTTTCTCGCCCAGCAAAACTCGATACTCCAGCATGCCAAGCGCGGTCTAAAAACGAGACGAACTGTATTATCTCTCCATCACGGCGAATCAAACAATGTGCCGATACGCCCATGTTATGAATCACTTTAAAGAAAGGGTGTTCATCAGGATTGAGCTTGCCAGTAAAAAACTGCTCTATGTAAGGGCCACCAAACTGACCGGGCGGCAAACTGATGTTATGGATAACCAATAACGAAATATCTGAGCTATTACTGCGCTGATCATAATAAGGCGATGGCACATGTTTCGCGTTTGCATACCACCCTTTCGAGTCAATCATCTATCGGTTCTCACTTTCCATAACTGAGTGCAATTTTAACTTTTTACCAATGAAATGCGAGATTAATGGCTGAATTTCACTCTCAGTCAGCGTATCATGCCCACCTCTGTTCAACTGCGTATTAGATTTGCGATGAAAAACACACACAACAGCCAAGAACGTCTCGAATATTTGAAACAGCAACTGCCCCTTGAAATCTCTCGCTCTGTAAGCGATACCCTGAAAGAAGATTTGGGTGGCACACTTGATCCAGCGGCTGATATTACTGCAAGTCTAATTCCGGCTGACGCAAACAATGTTGCGACAATCATTACTCGCGAGCACGGCGTATTTTGTGGCCAAGCGTGGGCAGATGAAGTGTTCAAACAACTTGCTGAGCAACCAAATGGCAGCCAAATCGAAATTGAATGGCATGTTCAAGACGGTGATGTTGTTGAACCGAACCAAGTGCTTTGCACACTAACAGGTAACGCTCGCATGTTGCTGACAGGTGAGCGCAATGCAATGAACTTCATTCAAACGCTATCAGGCTGCGCAACTACGGTTGCACAATACGTTAAGCAAATTCAGCACACCGATTGTCGCCTACTCGATACTCGTAAAACCATTCCTGGCCTGCGCAGCGCACTAAAATATGCGGTTGCTTGTGGCGGCGGCTTTAACCACCGTATTGGTGTGTTTGATGCTTACCTTATTAAAGAAAACCACATCATTGCTTGTGGTGGCATCACTCAAGCTATCTCGACGGCAAAACAGCTTAACCCTGGTAAGCCAGTTGAAGTCGAGACTGAAAGCCTAGAAGAGTTAAAAGAAGCGATTGATGCCGGCGCAGACATCATTATGCTAGACAACTTCACTACAGACATGATGCGCGAAGCAGTGAAAATCAATGCTGGCCGCGCAGCACTTGAAAACTCAGGCAATGTTACCCTTGAGACCATCGGTGAGTTTGCAGCAACAGGTGTTGATTACATCTCCGTGGGTGCGCTAACAAAGCACCTGAAAGCGATGGACCTATCGATGCGCTTTAAGTAAAAAACTCAGCACCGAAACGTTTTAACTCGGTGCACTTAAAATCAAACAATAACTAGGCTACTTTATTAAGTGGCCTTTTTTACACCCTAACTCAATGATTAGGAGTTCCAAAATGAAAGCACTGGTAATTATGTTGTTAGGGACGCTCGCCATTTCTGGCTGCGCAAGCGTTGATGAAACCGTTACAGTCGTTGATGAAGGCCTATCTTCCGTAGCTGAAGATTTGAATCGTAAAGTGCACGGCGACCTTAATTAGCAATAACTAGTACAACCGATACAAAAAAGCCCTCTCAGGTGAGAGGGCTTGTTCATTATAACTTTCGTCTTAACAACATTATCGCGATAGATAGGAACACGATACTTGGCATGACCGCACCGAACACGGGCGGGATGTTATACACCAAACTAAGCGGGCCAAAGAACTCGCTGGAAATATAGAACGAGAAGCCAGCGACAACGCCAGATAGAATACGCGCCCCCATCGTCACACTACGCAGTGGGCCAAAAATAAACGACAGTGCCATCAACATCATTACCGCAATCGAGAATGGCTGAGTCACTTTACGCCAGAAGGCCAACTCATAACGCGATGCATCTTGCTCTGAAGCTTTTAAATACGTTACGTAATCGTACAAACCAGCCAAAGACAACTCTTCCGGTTTAACCGTTACTACCGCCAATTTGTCCGGTTCAAGAGACGTCGTCCAGTGGAATTCAGGTAATGCCACTTTTGACAATTGAATCTTGTCATTCATGTAAGTGACTTGTACGTCCTTCATCAGCCATTGATTGTTAGCGATGTAATCGACTTGCTTGGCATAAAAGACGTTTTCTAACTTTTTATCATCGTTAAAACGCCACATGTTCATGCCGTAAATGGTGTCGTTCTCCACTTTGCCAATGAAGATAAAATCATTAGCATCACGAGCCCAAACCCCAGTCCGCACTGACATGATGGCACCATTAGAAGTGGCGAATGCACGTAAATCACGCGCCATCTTCTGCGCTTGTGGAGCGCCCCATTGACCAAGCAAAGTAACGATGATCATCAAAGGAATTGCGGTCTTTAGTACCGAAACACCGATGTTAAGCTTAGAAAAGCCCGCTGCTTGCATCACCACTAGCTCTGAGCTTGAAGCCAACATGCCTAAACCAATCAAAGCGCCTAATAAAGCCGCCATTGGGAAGAACATTTCCACATCACGGGGAATACTTAAACCAACGTAAAACAGTGCTTGTAGGAGGTCATAACTGCCCTCACCCACTTTACGAAGCTGCTCTACATATTTGATGATCGCAGATAAACCAACGAAGGTTGCTAGCACCAAAGACGTGGTCGCGATAATGGTTTTACCAATGTATAAATCTAAAATCTTAAACACGACTTAGGCTGCCTTTCTCTGTCTTAATTTATCTTTAAAGCGTCGAACAGGAATACTGTCTAGCATGTTAACCCCAAGTGCAGTAATCAACAGCGCACCGTTAATTGGCCACATACCTACCATCGCGGGTATCGCACCATCTTCAAGTGCAGACTTAGTTGCACTGATCGCAAGGAAGTAAGCCAGATAGGCCAAGATGGCTGGGCCCATCTTAGCAAAGCGCCCCTGACGAGGGTTTACCGCAGATAATGGCACTACCAGCATGGTTAACAGTGGAATACACACCACCAGCGAGATACGCCATTGCAGTTCCGCTTGCGCTTTAGGATCGGGGTTAGAGAACAAATCTAAGGTTGGAATCGCTTCCCAATCACGCCCTTTACGTCTTACTTCGCTTTGACCAATCAAACCTTCATATTGGCTAAAATCAGTCACCATGTAATCAATGCGTGTTGGTACACCTTCATAACGAGTACCATCAAACATTCGGATAACCTGACGCCCATCACTGAGCTCTTTCACTTCACCTGATTGAGCAAAAGAGACACTAGGAAGAATCGAATCACGCGGGCGCATCTGTGCAACGAACACATGCTTTAATTGATCCCCATCGATATCATCAATAAACACCACCGACGAGCGATCAGGCGTTGCTTGGAAATGGCCTTTCTTTAAAAGGTCGACACTGTTTTCAGATTGAACTTGCTCTTCAAGCTGAATCAATTTTTCTTGGCTATACGGGGACAACACAAACGAGTTAGCCGCAGCAGCAACACCAGTGATCACGGCTAAATAGAGTGCAGCACGAATCAGAAATTTATTCCCGATACCGGTCGCATTCATTACGGTAATTTCACTTTCCGCGTACAAACGTCCAAAGGTAATCAAAATACCTAGGAATAAACTGAGCGGCAGCATGAGTAAGCCCATCGATGGCATACTCAATGAGACATAATGCATCACCAAACTGGCAGGGATTTCACCATCGGATGCATCAGCCAATACTCTGATCAACTTTTGACTCAAAAACACCAAAAACAGGATGAAAAAGATCGCAAACTGGCTCTTGAGTGTCTCGCGGATCAAATATCTAACAATAATCACGCTGAAATTACCTATACAAAACTTGTTTTTTTGATTGAATCACTATAGTTTCCCGTTGAACCCTTTATTTTTTTAAATTTTTGCTAGGTGTTAGCAGGCTTATTTAAAGGTAGTTCCGATTAAGGAATCAACAAGTAAGCGAACATTATCTAACATTTAGTTGTAAATGTCTTCAGGATGTAGGAGTACGCATGGAGTTCAGTGTAAAAAGTGGCAGCCCTGAGAAGCAGCGCAGCGCTTGTATCGTCGTTGGCGTCTTTGAGCCACGTCGCCTTTCTCCAGTTGCCGAACAGCTAGATAAAATTAGCGATGGCTATATCAGTTCACTGCTTCGCCGTGGTGATCTAGAAGGAAAACCAGGTCAGATGCTGCTATTGCACCAAGTACCTGGCGTGCTTTCTGAGCGCGTTCTGCTAGTCGGCTGTGGTAAAGAACGTGAGCTTGGTGAGCGCCAATACAAAGAAATTATCCAAAAAACCATCAACACTCTTAACGAAACAGGTTCGATGGAAGCTGTATGCTTCTTAACTGAGCTACACGTTAAAGGTCGCGATACTTATTGGAAAGTTCGCCAAGCAGTAGAAGCGACTAAAGATGGTCTATACACCTTTGATCAATTCAAGAGTGTGAAACCAGAAACTCGTCGTCCACTTCGCAAGCTGGTATTTAACGTACCAACTCGCCGCGAGCTAAACCTTGGTGAAAAAGCGATTGCGCACGGTCTAGCCATTTCTTCTGGTGTAAAAGCATCGAAAGATCTTGGCAACATGCCACCAAACATTGCTAACCCAGCTTACCTAGCCTCTCAAGCACGCCGCCTTGCTGATGATTACGAAACGGTAACCAGCAAAATTATTGGCGAACAAGAGATGGAAAAACTGGGCATGACATCTTACCTAGCGGTAGGTCGTGGCTCTAAAAACGAATCTATGATGTCTATCATGGAGTACAAGGGCAACCCAGATCCTGATGCAAAACCAATTGTATTGGTTGGTAAAGGTCTAACCTTCGATTCAGGCGGCATCTCAATCAAGCCAAGTGAAGGCATGGATGAGATGAAGTACGACATGTGTGGTGCGGCATCTGTATTCGGTACCATGAAAGCGCTGGCGAAGCTGAACCTGCCAATTAACGTAGTGGGTATCCTAGCTGGTTGTGAAAACATGCCGGGTAGCAACGCTTACCGTCCAGGTGACATCCTAACCACTATGTCAGGTCAAACTGTTGAAGTGTTAAACACAGATGCAGAAGGTCGTTTGGTACTTTGTGATGCGCTAACTTACGTTGAGCGTTACGAACCAGAGTGTGTGGTTGACGTAGCAACGCTAACAGGCGCTTGTATCATGGCACTTGGTCACCACATCAGTGCGGTTATCTCAAACCATAACCCACTATCTCATGAGCTAGTTAACGCTTCTGAGCAAGCGAGTGACCGTGCATGGCGTCTACCAATGGCAGATGAATACCACGAGCAACTTAAGAGCCCATTTGCTGATATGGCAAACATCGGTGGTCGTCCTGCGGGCACAATCACTGCTGGCTGTTTCCTGTCTAAATTTGCTAAGAAGTATAACTGGGCGCACATTGACTGTGCAGGTACAGCATGGAAATCAGGTGCAGCAAAAGGTTCAACAGGCCGTCCGGTCTCAATGCTTGTCCAATTCTTGCTAAATCGCAGCGGCCAAGAGACCGAGGAATAATCCTCACAATATCGAAAAGGGCCGCAAGGCCCTTTTTTAGTATTGGATGCAGGAAAATAGACCATGGCAAACGCAACGTTTTACATTATTAAGCCAGATAGCCCACAAGCCGAAACTGCAGGGTTTCATCGATATGTGGTGTTTCTTGCTCAGCATTTTGCCAAGCAAGGGGCTAAAGTGTATCTAAACGCGCAAGATAAAAGTGAAGCGGAGCAGTTAGCGGAGCTATTTTGGCAAATTGAGCCAGAAAATTTTATCGCCCACAACCTCGTTGGCGAAGGACCTCGTTATGCCTCTCCAATTGAAATTGGCCACCAAAAGGTAAAACCAAGTTGGAACCGTCAATTGGTAATAAATTTGGCTGAAAATGAGACAACCTTTGCGAACAAGTTTGCTGAGGTGGTAGACTTCGTGCCTTGCGAAGAAAAAGCAAAGCAGCTAGCGCGAGAAAGGTATAAACTTTATCGCCACGCCGGTTTTCAACTGCAAACAATAGAAATTGAGCATAGCTAAAACCAGCAAACAACAAACCGCGCAATCCTTATAGTTAAGGCGATCTTCACAGAGAAGCCTCACTTATAAAGATTGACGCAAATTAACCCATTAACCAGAACACACTTCCTCTAGATAATTGGTGGTGTATCTAGGCGGCAAAATGAGCGAACCCTCTGAGCATATGTTTTATATGTGATTGAGGTGAGCGAATGCAGCCAACACCGATACAACGCCAAGTATGACGAGGAAGAAAGATGAGCGATATGGAAAAGACATACAACCCAACAGCTATCGAACAAGCTCTGTATCAGACTTGGGAAGAGAAAGGCTACTTTAAGCCACACGGTGACACCACTAAAGAATCATACAGCATCATGATCCCGCCACCGAACGTCACTGGTAGCCTACATATGGGCCACGCGTTCCAAGACACTATCATGGATACTTTAATCCGTGCTGAGCGTATGAAAGGCAAAAACACGCTTTGGCAAGTGGGTACTGACCACGCTGGTATCGCGACTCAAATGGTTGTTGAGCGTAAAATCGCTGCTGAAGAAGGTAAAACAAAACATGACTACGGTCGTGATGCTTTCATCGACAAAATTTGGGAATGGAAAGGCGAGTCTGGTGGCACTATCACTAAACAGCTTCGTCGTCTTGGCGCATCTGTGGACTGGGACCGCGAACGTTTCACTATGGATGACGGCCTATCTAACGCTGTAAAAGAAGTGTTTGTACGCCTTTATGAAGAAGACCTTATCTACCGCGGCAAACGCTTGGTTAACTGGGATCCTAAGCTACACACTGCTATTTCAGACATAGAAGTAGAAAACAAAGACAAAAAAGGCCACATGTGGCACTTCCGCTACCCTCTAGCGGATGGCGTGAAAACGGCTGATGGTAAAGACTACATTGTTGTTGCAACCACTCGTCCTGAAACCATGCTTGGCGATACAGGCGTTGCGGTTAACCCTGAAGATCCTCGCTACAAAGATCTGATCGGCAAAGAAATCATTCTACCTATCGTTGACCGTCGCATCCCTATCTTAGGTGATGAGCACGCAGATATGGAAAAAGGCACAGGTTGTGTGAAGATCACTCCTGCGCACGATTTCAACGACTATGAAGTAGGTAAGCGTCATAACCTACCAATGATCAACATCCTAACCTTCAACGCAGACATCCGTGATGCAGCTGAAGTATTCACCACTAACGGTGAAGCAAGCGATGCATACAGCACTGAACTTCCGACTAAATACCAAGGTATGGAGCGTTTCGCTGCACGTAAAGCTATCGTGGCAGAATTTGAAGAGCTTGGCCTACTGGACGAAATCAAAGATCACGACCTAACCGTTCCTTACGGTGACCGTGGTGGTGTAGTTATCGAGCCAATGCTAACTGACCAATGGTACGTTCGTACTGAGATTCTGGCTAAGCCAGCAATCGAAGCGGTTGAAAACGGCGACATTCAATTTGTACCTAAGCAATACGAAAACATGTACTTCTCTTGGATGCGTGACGTTCAAGACTGGTGTATTTCTCGTCAGCTATGGTGGGGTCACCGTATTCCAGCATGGTACGACAACGACGGTAACGTATATGTTGGTCGCACTGAAGAGGAAGTTCGTGCAGAAAACAACCTCGCACCTGTTGTTGTTCTACGCCAAGATGATGACGTACTGGACACATGGTTCTCATCTGCGCTTTGGACGTTTGGCACACAAGGTTGGCCAGAAGATACTGACGCACTGAAACAGTTCCACCCATCTGATGTGCTTGTCTCTGGTTTCGATATCATCTTCTTCTGGGTTGCGCGTATGATCATGATGACGCTGCACTTTGTAAAAGATGAAGACGGTAAGCCACAAGTACCATTTAAGACCGTTTACATGACAGGCCTTATCCGTGATGAAAACGGCGACAAGATGTCTAAGTCTAAAGGTAACGTACTTGACCCAATCGACATGATTGACGGCATCGACCTAGAGTCTCTAGTTGCGAAACGTACTGGCAACATGATGCAGCCTCAGCTTGCTAAGAAGATTGAAAAGAACACGCGTAAGACGTTTGAAAATGGTATCGAACCATACGGTACTGACGCACTGCGTTTCACTCTTGCTGCTATGGCTTCAACTGGCCGCGACATCAACTGGGACATGAAGCGCCTAGAAGGTTACCGCAACTTCTGTAACAAGCTATGGAACGCAAGCCGTTACGTACTGATGAATGCAGAAGATAAAGACTGTGGCTTTGGTGAAGGTGAGATCGAATTCTCACTAGCAGACAAGTGGATCGAATCTCAGTTTGAACTTGCAGCGAAAGAGTTTAACGCCCACCTAGACAACTACCGTCTAGATATGGCAGCAAACACTATCTACGAATTCATCTGGAACCAATTCTGTGACTGGTACCTAGAGCTAACAAAACCTGTTCTTTGGAAGGGTACTGAAGCTCAACAACGTGGTACTCGCCGCACATTGATTACGGTTCTAGAGAAGACACTACGTCTTGCTCACCCAGTGATTCCATATATTACAGAATCTATCTGGCAAAGCGTGAAGCCTCTAGTAGACGGCGTTGAAGGCGACACCATCATGCTACAAGCTCTACCTCAATACGATGAAGCAAACTTCGACGAAGCTGCGCTACAAGACATTGAGTGGGTAAAAGCGTTCATTACTAGCATCCGTAACCTACGTGCTGAATACGATATCGCGCCAAGCAAGCCACTAGACGTGATGCTAAAAGCAAGCGAAGCTGATGCAGCGCGCCTTGAGCAAAACCGCCAAGTGCTAATGTCACTAGGTAAGCTTGAAGAAATCAAAGTCGTGAGCGAAGGCGATGAGCTACCAGCATGTGCAACGGCACTTGTAGGTAAAGCTGAGCTGCTTATCCCAATGGCTGGTCTGATCGATAAAGATGCAGAGCTTGCTCGTCTTGATGGCGAAATCAAGAAGACGCACGGCGAGATCAAACGTATCGAAGGTAAGCTCGGTAACGAAGGCTTCGTTGCTAAAGCACCTGAAGCGGTTGTCGCGAAAGAGCGTGAGAAACTAGACGGTTACAAAGAAACCCTAGTGAAACTAGAAGAGCAGAAAGCAACGATTGCAGCGCTATAATCTAGTTTAAAACCTAAGCAAAAGGCAGCGAGTTATCGCTGCCTTTTTTGTAGGTGACGTGCCGATGGCAAATAGTCTGACGATTATTACTGCTGCAAATCTTCAATCCGTTGCTGCATTTCTGGGTGAGTACTGATCCACTCCGGTATTTCAAACTGGCTGGTACCATCGAGCAACTCAAATATTTCAACCATCGGCTGGGCACTGCCATAAATATCAATCATTGCTTGTTTGGCAAACATATCAGCTTGTTGCTCAGCTTGCCTAGAACGACCATTACTCAACAAAAAAGCCCCAATACCTGCCATTGAATCAAGAGCTCCTGTTGCTTCACCCGTTAATACCGCCACACCTATCGCAACAATACTCGACTCCACAACTTGAATCATGACGTGGCGATGATGCACATGCCCCACTTCATGCAAAATAATGCTATCCAACTGCTGATCGTTTTGCGCTAATGATACTAAGCCATCAAGAACCACGATGGTGCCGCCCGGAAAAGCAAACGCATTCGCTTGCTCATCCATAGAACGAAATACCAGCTCAATGGGCATCCCCTGATAGTCAATAGTGACAAGATGCTGCTTAAGCCTTTCTCGGACTTTTTTTCTCACTTCAAACGGAACATTACTGGCTGACCAATGACGTTCGAATTGAGAAAATACTTGTTCTCCAAATTTCTGCTCTACAGAAGCAGGAACAGCAGAAACGATCGCTCGACTTGCCCAAGGCACACCATAATAGAAACCTGCAATCGTCAACGATATACACAAGAGAACACTGGCTAAAACAGCAAGCCAATATCGCTCCAGCTTTACTAACCAAGCATTTTTGTTGGAGGCTATCGCTAACTCTTTAAGTGAATCGCTATTATCAGCGTCGAAAGCCCAACCTGACGGAAAAGTTAACCGAATAGGCAAATTCCCAACCGAATCGCTGAATTTAACCTGATCTAACGAAACCAGTTCTTCGTGGTCCGTAAATTGGAGGCGAAATGATGTTTGATTGTAAAGCGTCAACACAGCTCGCTGTTTATGCGAGCTGTGAGGTGGAAAGGCATAACCTTCGAAGCGCATTAACCGATGCCTATACCGACGTCAAAGGCTTCAGCGATTTCATCTGAAGCCGCAGAACGAATATTCGAGTCACTACTTTTTGCATCTAATTGACTAACATCACCAATTACCGTCGTTCTTGACGCAACGTATCGAGCGGTGCGCACCATAACCCATGGTCGAGCCAAACCAAAAGTGACGATTTGCGCCAACAGGTTAGAGAAAATTAACCAAGCATAACTTGATGCGGACAACGAGGACTCAAAGTTATATTCAGGCTTATCACCATTAGATAATTGAGTCTGAGAAAAAATGTAATTTCGGATACGAGCAGCGATAAAGGCAGTCATAACAAAACCAAACGCAAGGAATACCAAATAGTAGGTAACCATCATGATCGGGGCCACTACTCCCGAATAAAGCAGATTATCTAGACCATAGAATGTGCCGCCCAGTACAGTAAAGAACCCTACTGCAAAAATAATCAGCAATATTCCCAAACCAACTAATGCTGCAGACAGAAATATTTTAACAAATTCAGCCGTCTTAATTTCCGCACTAAACTCTCGTTGGCCGTATCGGTAACCATTCAAAAAGTATTTATACACCCCTTGCATCACCCAAGCTTGGCCAAACAGTAGTAGAGCAAGCGAACCAATTACACCGATAGTCAAAGCAACTGCAGAGCCCGCAGCCCCAGCTACAGAAATTATAACTACGGCTAAAATGAATCCTACGAAGACACAGACTGCACGACCAAACAAAGTGATATACGCATCTTTTAACGATCCCGCAAAAGAGAAACGAACATTAGCAAAGCTCGTCATTGCACAATCAAATCGTGCATTGCTCCATAACAACCAAGGTAAAGCCGACATAAAAGGCCAATAATAATATGGAAGAAATGATTGGGTTCATGGTGCTCAGTACAACCCAAGCAATCACGCAGCCCACCGCAATTAAGCGGCCTTTAAGGATCTGTATCGGTGTTGCATGGTATTCAAAACGTTCTTGAGCAATTTGTGTGTTGCCATAGAAATAACGCTTAGTACGTACCTTTGCCCATGCAGAGTAAATCCCAAGAGTAATTATTGAGAGTAAAACATTAACAATCCAGATACCGAAGAACTCTCCAGCGCGACCATTAAATAAAACTGAATTTCTCACTTGTGTAGATTCCATCTTCACTAATCCCAAAAGCTGTTATAAAACAAAAGGAAGCAAAGAGTAACAAGTTATCAGAACAAGTGCATCATAATGCATACCGTGCGGTCATGTTTATAGCTGCAAATCACACTCTAAAAGTAACATTACACCACTCTATTCTTGGCCTTACCTTCAACAAAGGCCTGTATATTAGCCATTAAGATCGATAGTAACTGTCGAATCGAAGAGTCACTCCCCCACGCTACATGAGGGGTTAACAGCAGATTAGGCAAATGAATGTTCGCAAGTAACGGATTAGATTCATCGGCAGGTTCTTGAGTAAAGACATCCACTCCGGCACCAGCAATCGCACCATTGTGTAATGCAGCCACCAAAGCGGATTCATTCACCAAACCGCCGCGACCAGTGTTGATCAATATTGCAGAGGGCTTCATCAATGAAAGCTCTTTGGCTGCAATCAAATCTTGAGTATGTTGATTGAGAGGGCAATGAAGGCTGATGACATCTGCGTATTGCAATACTTGCTCAAACGGTAAAAAGCCTTCACGACATTGCTGCACCCCTTTTCGCTCAGCAAACAGCACCTTCATACCAATTGCTTTCGCCAGTTGAGCTGTCGCTTGACCAAGAGCGCCACTACCGACAATGCCCATGGTTGAACCTGCAACATCACCAATAGGGTGTGTAAAGAAACAAAACTGCTGTTCTTTTTGCCAAACCCCTTGGGCAATATCTCGGTGATAGCCAAACAAATTACGCCTTAGAGCGTAAAGCATCGCTATGACATGTTCAGGCACTGAGCGCGTCGCATAACCTTGGACGTTACAAACCGCTATTTGGTGTTGCTGGCAAAAGTTGATATCAACGTTATTAAAACCGGTGGCACAAACGGCGATGAGTTGGAGTTGAGGAAGATGGCGCAACTCAGCCTCAGACAGCACCACTTTGTTAGTGATGACGATATCTGCCTGCTGTAAACGCTCAACCGTTAGTTCGGCTGGGGTCGAGTCGTACTCAATCCATTGATGATCGAAAGGAAGATGGGGAAGGTCAATATGATCAGGAATGGTCGATCTATCAAGAAAGACAACAGTAGGTAGCGGCATAAGTTCTCCTTAACGCGCTACCTATTAATGAGCATTTACCTAAGAACGCGGTAGCGTTTTGTAATCAGGTAATTTTCGCACAGGATCGAAAACATTAAGCACTACAGCCTGCGCTTCTGGGTAGAAATCACATGGCACAAACAAGCTACGCAACCATTCACAACGCGGATGATAAAAACTCAGCTCTGCTGCGTGCAAATCCAAACGGTCTGAGAAAGTAAAAGCCTCACCTTCTGAGTAAAACTCATCGCCAACGATTGGGTGACCCAAAGCCTGCATGTGAACACGCAACTGATGTGAACGCCCAGTAATCGGCAACAAGCGCACAATCGTGGTTTTCTCTTCACGCTTAGCCACTTGATACAAGGTTTTTGAAGGTTTGCCAGTCTCCAAACATACCTTTTGTTTCGGCCTGTTTGGCCAATCACAAATCAATGGCAGATCGATTTCACCTTGTTCCTGTTCAACATTTCCCCACACTCGTGCATAGTAAACCTTGTGGGTTAGACGATATTGAAACTGTTTTTTCAGTGATCTTTCTGCGTACTTGTCTTTAGCAAAAACCATTAAACCTGAGGTCGACATGTCCAGTCGATGCACCACTTGAATATCTGGGTAATCGCTTTGTAAACGACTCCACATACTATCGAAGTGCTCTTCTAATCGCCCTGGTACCGACAGTAGCCCTGACGGCTTATTAACCGCGAGGATCTGCGCATCCTCATAAACAATCTCAACCCATGGATCTTTCGGTGGGTTGTACTCTAGCATTGCCATTGGTTATTCCAATTTCTACCTGTCAAAAGGCAAGTTACGACATAAAATTTCCGGTGGTTTTAGGCGAACCACCGGAAATGGCTTAATGATTTAGATTCTAGGCTAGTTATGCGAAACAACAATCAGACGCAGTGAATCTAATTGGTATTGCGCTTGAGAGATGTAACCGGTTAGCTGCTTAATCTGCTCATCGATAGCTTCGATCTCTTCATCACGGATATTTGGGTTAACCGCTTTCAACGCTTGTAGACGTTCTAGCTCAGCGTTCAAACTGGTTTGCATCTCTTGCTGAGCTTGTTCGCGAATCTTAGTCACTTTATCGCCGACCAGAGCCTCACCTGCGGTAATCAACTGGTGTACTTGCGCTTGAACGGAAGAAACCAATTTGGTTGCGATATGACGGCCTACTGGGCTTAGCTGACGGTTAAAGCTTTCAAACTCGACTTGCTCAGACAAGTCATTGCCTTTGCCATCCAACATAATGCGGATTGGCGTAGCAGGCAGGAAGCGAGCAATACCGCTGCGTTTTGGTGCTTGTGCGTCCACTTTGTAGATCAGCTCAAGCAGCATAGTGCCAACCGGCAGAGCTTTGTTCTTCAATAAAGACATAGCAGTCACGCCCACGCCTTCGCTCATAAGCAGATCAATACCGCCTTGGATCATTGGGTGCTCCCAACTAATGAAGTTCATGTCTTCACGAGAAAGTGCGGTTTCACGATCAAAGGTAATAGTTGCTCCTTCATAAGGTAGGCCCGGGTAGCTTGGTACCATCATGTGCTCAGATGGCGTTACCACCAATGCGTTTTCACCTTTGTCATCTTGGTTAAGACCAATGGTATCAAACAGGCTCAGGGCAAACGTCACTAGGTTAGTATCACCGTCAGTCGAAGCAATGCTATCTACGATGGCTTGCGCTTTTTCACCGCCGTTTGAATGCATTTCTAGTAGACGATCACGGCCTTGCTCAAGCTGCGATTTTAGCTCTTTGTTCATCTTCGCAGATTGGTCAATGATGTCGTCTAGTTCGGTGGTATCACCTGAAGCTAGCATCTCAATTAAGCTTTCTGAATATTGATCGTAAACCGAGCGGCCAGTCGGGCACGTTTCCGCAAACGCATTCAGACCTTCGTCAAACCAACGAGCAATGATCGCTTGTGACGTACCTTCTAGGTATGGTACGTGAATATCGATATCGCGGTTTTGACCGATACGGTCCAAGCGGCCAATACGTTGCTCAAGCAGATCTGGGTTGAATGGTAAATCAAACATCACTAGCTGATTCGCGAACTGGAAGTTACGACCTTCTGAACCGATTTCGCTACAGATAAGCACTTGAGCACCACCCTCTTCCTGAGCGAAGTAAGCGGCTGCTTTATCACGCTCCAGAATCGACATGCCTTCATGGAATACTGTTGCGCGAATACCTTCACGCTCACGCAGAGCTTGTTCTAGTTGCAACGCTGTGCTGGCACGTGAAGCAATCACTAGAATCTTCTCTGCACGCTTATCTTTTACTTTCTCAATCAACCAGTTTACGCGAGAGTCAAACTGCCACCAGCTTGCATCATCACCTTCAAACTCTTGGAAGATCTCTTCTGGGTAAAGGTTCTTAATCGCACGCGCTTCTGGTGTCATTTTGCCACCAATCATGCCAGCCACGCGCATAGACGTCGTGTATTGCTGCGGAATCGCCATCGGCATAAGGTGAACATTACGTTTCGGGAAACCTTTTACCGCAGCGCGTGTATTTCTAAATAGCACGCGGCCAGTACCATGACGATCCATTAAGTTATCGATCAGCTCTTGGCGAGCTGCCGCTTTGGCTTCTTCTTCGCTATCGCTTTCGATAATGCGGAACAAAGGTTCAACATCTTGCTCTGACAGCAGTTCTGTAATTTGGTTTTTCGCTTCGTCCGCCAAAGTTTGACCTGAGAAAAGCGCACTAACTGAATCCGCAACTGGTGCGTATTGCTCCTCTTCTTTTACAAACGCTTCGTAATCGTAAAAGCGATCAGAATCTAGCAGACGTAGACGAGCAAAGTGGCTCTCACGACCTAGCTGTTCTGGGGTTGCGGTGAGCAAAAGGACACCTGGTGTCTTTTCCGCTAAACCTTCAACCACTTGGTATTCACGGCTTGGTTTTTCTTGGCTCCACTCAAGGTGATGCGCTTCATCGACGACTAAGAGATCCCATTCACCTTCTAGCGCTTGCTCGTAACGCTTACGGCTCTTACGTAGGAAATCTAATGAACACAATACGTATTGTTGGGTATCAAATGGGTTATCTGATTCGGCAAATGCTTCAATGCAGCGCTCTTCATCAAAAATAGAGAAATGCAGATTAAAGCGACGCATCATCTCTACTAACCATTGGTGCTGTAGAGTTTCTGGAACCACGATAAGAATGCGCTCTGCACGACCCGCTAACACTTGTTGGTGAATGATCATGCCGGCTTCAATAGTTTTACCTAGGCCAACTTCATCAGCCAGAAGTACACGTGGTGCATGACGGCGACCGACTTCATGGGCAATGTATAGCTGATGAGGAATAAGACCAGCGCGCATGCCACATAGGCCACGCATCGGGCTTTTGTGCTGCTGATATTGATTCACCAATGCACGGTAACGCAGAACAAAGTTGTCCATACGATCAATTTGACCAGCAAACAGCTTATCTTGAGGTTTATTAAAACGAATCTGATTGCTCAGCATGATTTCACGCAGAGCAACATCCGCTTCTTCAGTGTCTTCACGTACACCAACGTAAGTAAACAGACCTTGGTCTTCAATCACTTGCTCAACTTTCAATGACCAACCTTGTTGGCTTTCTACTGTATCTCCAGCATTAAAGCTCACGCGAGTAACAGGCGTATCGTTACGCGAATAGACTCGGTTTTCTTCAGAAGCGGCAAACATTAATGTCACAGTGCGAGCATCCAATGCTACTACAGTTCCTAAACCCAGATCGCTTTCCGTATCGCTGATCCAACGTTGGCCCAAAGCAAATGTCATGAATCGACTACCTCATTTAATAAATTTATTATTTATCTTAGCTGTTCTTACGCCATTTCAAAGGCGGCTGACGAGGGTAATTATAGGTCAGCGATGGCGCAGAAAAAGGTCGCTAATATTACTGCAAGCTGTGACTTTGGTCACGTACAAAGCCCGCATTTCACGACAAATATTTTTACGCCTTCAGCGTGACATCAAAGTGTAAGAAAACGGTGGCACAACAAGTAGTGTGGATTGCCTATACTTACGTTAACGCATGGGGCATCGCTTTACTTAACCACTTGCGTCACCCCAGCGTTACCCTCGACTAAATAGAGGGCATAAGGTCGAACTACACGGGTTTGCAGTCTTTGACTCCCCGCTCGTTCAGCAGCGCAGTTGAAGACAGGCAAACAGATCTGTACAGCAGCACGCCGACTCAGGCAGGAGACGCTTATGGGTGATACGGATAGAAAACTTTTCGTACTTGATACCAATATCCTTCTTCACGAACCTTTCGCTATTTATTCCTTCCAAGAACACGACGTAGTCATTCCAATGACCGTATTAGAAGAACTCGATCGAATCAAAGACAGCAAACGCGATGTGGCGCGGGATGCCAGAGTGGCTATCCGCGCGTTAGAAGCGCTGTTTAAAGAATCGACTCCCGACGAGATCTCTGAAGGGATTCCAATTAACCGCGATAAACATGATACCGGTCATATCGCGATTTTGGCCGACTTCGAACTGCAAGAAACCGTAAAAGCCTTTGCCGATAAAGCCGGTGATAATCGCATCCTAAATGCGGTGCTGTATTTACAAAACAAACGTGCACCGCGCGAAGTGATACTGGTTACCAAAGACATCAACATGCGCTTGCGAGCCAAAGGCGCCGGCGTTCGCTTTGTGGAAGATTATCGAACTGACCAACTGATCGATGATGTTCAATACCTGACCAAAGGGTTTCAACAGGTATCCGGACATTTCTGGGAGAGTGTTGACCAAGTCGAAAGTAAAAATTTGGCAGGCCGAACGTTCCATACCTTAGCTCGAGAACCTTTTGATCCCACTTATCTCAATCAATATGTGATTGATGAAGGCAGCGACTTTGTTGGTCGGGTTACAGACATTGAAGCCGATAAACTCACACTTAAAGATCTCAGCCGCGAACGTTTAATGCACCGTCGAGCTTGGGATATCACGCCGAAAAACATCTACCAAGCGATGGCTTTAGACTCCCTCCTCGACCCTGATATTGATTTGGTAATTCTGACCGGCGCAGCGGGGAGCGGTAAAACGCTACTGGCGCTCGCTTCCGCACTAGAACAAACCATAGAAAAAGGAATGTTCGACAAAATCATTGTTACTCGTAATACACCTGATATTGGTGAATCCATCGGCTTCTTGCCCGGAACAGAAGAAGAGAAGATGTTGCCATGGCTTGCCGCGGTGACCGATACCTTAGAGGCGCTACATAAGAATGACCACTGCACTGAAGGCTCACTCAAATACATCTGCGATAAGGCCAATATTCAGTTCAAATCAATTAACTTCATGCGCGGACGCTCGATTCAAAATGCGTTCGTATTGCTCGATGAGTGTCAAAACCTCACGGCCTCACAAATCAAAACCATCATCACCCGATGTGGTGAAGGCACTAAAATTGTCTGCTCTGGTAACTTGGCGCAAATCGACTCCCATTACTTAACCCCTGTCACGTCAGGATTAACCTATATGGTCGAGCGCTTTAAAGACTTTGAAGGTAGCGCCAACATACACCTAAATGGTGTAGTACGAAGCCGTCTCGCAGAGTTCGCAGAAGAAAACCTATAAACATAATTACTCACCAAAACCGATAAAAAAGACTTTTATCGGTTTTTTTTAAAATAATTATTCACAATATATACATTTTTATGTTTAACTAAATCCTTCATTGGTCGCGACTAACAATAAGGGAATGAGGCATGGCTTTTAATTTACGTAACCGCAGCTTTGTCAAACTGCTCGACTTCACTCCGCAAGAAATTCAATTCTTGTTGGATCTGTCTGCAGAATTAAAAAAGGCGAAATATTCAGGTACTGAGCAGCCAAAACTGCAAGGTAAGAACATTGCACTAATCTTTGAAAAAGCCTCAACCCGAACTCGATGTGCCTTTGAAGTAGCTGCCTTTGATCAAGGCGCTCAAGTTTCCTACATCGGCCCTTCTGGCTCCCAGATTGGTCATAAAGAGTCAATGAAAGATACCGCGCGTGTACTAGGAAGAATGTACGACGGCATTGAATACCGAGGCTTTGGTCAAGCGATTGTAGAAGAACTGGCTGAGCATGCCGGTGTGCCTGTGTGGAATGGCCTAACCGATGAGTTTCACCCAACGCAAATCTTGGCCGATTTGCTAACGATGCTTGAACATGGCCGAGGTAAGCAGCTACATGAAATGAAACTGGCCTACCTTGGTGATGCGCGGAATAACATGGGCAACTCTCTTATGGTTGGCGCGGCAAAAATGGGATTGGATATTCGCTTAGTGGCACCAAAAGCCTTCTGGCCAGAGCAACAACTCGTCGACACTTGCCAAGCCATTGCCAAGCAAACGGGAGCCAAAATCACCTTAACGGAGAGCGTCGAAGAAGGCGTAAAAGGTTGCGACTTCCTCTACACCGATGTTTGGGTTTCAATGGGTGAATCGCAACAAGCTTGGGAAGAGCGTGTAGCGCTAATGAAGCCGTATCAAATCAATATGGAAACCATTGCTAAAACTGGTAACCCACAGGTGAAGTTCATGCACTGTTTACCCGCTTTCCATAACGATGAAACTACATTGGGTAAAGAAGTGGCAGAAAAGTACGGTATGAAAGGGCTAGAAGTTACTGAAGAAGTGTTTGAATCTCATCATTCGATTGTGTTTGATGAAGCCGAAAACCGCATGCACACCATCAAGGCTGTGATGGTCGCCACACTCGGTAGCTAAACTTCAAAAAGGTGACAAACAGAAGCGCGACGTAATCGCTTGCGCTCACAAAACTTCAGCGTATAATGCTCGGCAATTTGTCTGGAGGTTGTAAAAAATGCCACGTAATTCGTGTTCTACAATGCGCTTTACTTGCCGTAAGCAAACATGCTTACTGATGGCCTATTTTACAACGTTCACCGATTTTTAAAGCCTCCCTTATTGGGGTAATGCCAGTCAGTTAAGCTGACTGGCATTTTTCCTATTTGTTGCGTACTTCTTGGGTTTCAACTTAACCCATCGAGGATAACTTCTATCTTCTCTTCGAGGCGGTAGGATAAACATGGA
>NZ_JANAVY020000004.1 GCF_025195085.2 Vibrio intestinalis
GTTAACTCGTTTCCGCTCGACTTGCATGTGTTAGGCCTGCCGCCAGCGTTCAATCTGAGCCATGATCAAACTCTTCAATTTAAGATTTTGTTCGGCTCAATGAATACTGAACATTACATAAAGTAATGTTTGAATTGACTGTGCTGAGTCTTTCGACTCAATGGTCACTTCGTATCATTGAAACCTAATTTGAAGCCTAAGCTTCTAATTGGATTATCATCAACGAGTGCCCACACAGATTGATAGGTTTATATTGTTAAAGAGCTTTCTTCTTTGTGACTCACATCACTTCGGAAGAGGCGGCCATTCTATCGAGATAATCTTCTGTGTCAAACACTTTTTGAAAATTATTTCATTTTTGTTTCTGGCCTGTCTGACTGGCTTCAAACTCTTGTGAGCCCTTGCCCTGTCGACGAGGAGGCATTATAGAGATCGCGGTCACGTTAGCAAGCGTTATTTTGAAAAAATTGCAAAAATAAGGTTTAGATGGTGATTTATCATTCAAAGCCTTATTTATTCAACTTTACCCAATAACAACCAACAAAATACCCACAAAGTTATCCACAATTAGTTATTTGAGGCATAAAAAAGGGCTGTATAAGACAGCCCTTTAGAGGATAAATCTGCTTTAAATGCCAGAACCGTGTTGTTCTCCGTCATCTTCATGAAGGCCACATTCACGCTTTAAACCAAAAAATCGCGTTTCTTCCTCTGTCATACCCGGTTCCCACTTTTTAGTCGTATGAGTATCACCGACAGATAGGTATCCCTCTTCTCTCAAAGGGTGATAAGGCAAACCGTGTTGTTCTAGGTAATAGTGAACATCTTTATTAGTCCAATCGATAACAGGCAGAAACTTAAACACTCCATTTTGTATCGAAAGGATTGGCAAACTCGCTCTTGATTGAGATTGCTCTCTTCTTAAACCAGAAAACCATGTACCTACCTCAAGCTCATCTAATGCTCTTCGCATTGGTTCGACTTTATTTAGCTTGTTGTATTTTTCAATGCCCTCTATACCTTGTTCCCACAATTTGCCATATACCGCCTCTTGCCACACTGAGCTTTGCTTAGCTCGATAGACTTTGAGATTCAAGGTGAGCTTTTCACTCAGCTGCTCAATGAACTGATACGTTTCTGGAAATAGGTATCCGGTATCAGTCAAGATCACAGGGATATCGGCTTTAGCTTGCGTGACTAGATGAAGCATCACCGCGGCTTGTACACCAAAGCTAGATGATACAGCAGGCTGTCCATCCAGATTCTCTAGTGCCCAAGTGACTCTTTCTTGCGCCGTCATTGCCTCTAACTGCAAGTTAATTTCTGTTAGATGTAAAATCTGCTCAGTTTTAGTTAAAGAGAGTAGCGCCTTAAGGTCTGGTTTTTTCGTGGTTGAATCAAGCATGCAAATCCCTCTTAGATACGAATACCTCTTCTACAATACCCGCACGTATTACGAAATCACCAAAACACTCACCGTCATTGCGCTCTTTAGACCAACTCCCCACCAGCAAATCAATCTCTTCTAGTATTTGCTTGTCAGTGATGTTCTCTTTATACATCTTAGGAATTCGCGTACCCGCGCGGTTACCACCTAGATGCAAGTTATAACGACCTGGGGCTTTACCGACCAAACCAATCTCAGCCAACATCGCTCGGCCACAACCGTTCGGACAACCAGTTACTCGTAAGATGATATTGTCTTCTTTGGCTAAGCCATGCTTTGCCAAAATGTCTTCAACGTCTGTTACGAAACTTGGTAAGAAACGTTCTGCTTCAGCCATGGCAAGTGGACAAGTTGGAAATGCCACACACGCCATTGAGTTCTTACGCTGCTCACTGACTTCATCTGACATTAAGCCATGTTGGCGCGCTAGCTTTTCAATCAGCTCTTTCTGATCAGTGGGAACACCCGCAACAATCAAATTTTGGTTGGCCGTCATGCGGAAGTCACCTTTATGTACTTTCGCAATTTCAGCCATGCCGGTTTTTAATGGCTTGTTAGGGAAATCCAGAATTCGGCCATTTTCAATAAATAGCGCTAAATGGTGCTTACCATCAATCCCTTCAACCCAACCGATGCGATCACCACGTTCAGTAAACTCATAAGGACGGCTTTCTTCAAACTTAATGCCTGCACGCTTTTCCACTTCCGCTTTAAATACATCGATACCCACACGATCTAACGTGTATTTGGTCTTGGCATTTTTACGGTTAGAGCGGTTACCCCAATCTCGTTGAGTGGTGACTACCGCCGCCGCTACATCGAGTGTTTTTGCTAGCGGTACATAACCGAAGTCATCTGCGCGACGGGCATAGGTTGAAGTATCACCGTGGGTCATTGCCAAGCCACCACCGACTAAAACGTTAAAGCCAACGAGCTTTCCATCTTTTGCTATGGCGACAAAGTTAAGGTCATTGGCATGAACGTCCACATCGTTTTGCGGTGGAATCACAACCGTCGTTTTGAATTTACGAGGTAGATAGTTACTGCCTAAGATTGGCTCTTCATCTGTTGTTTCAACCTTTTCACCATCTAACCAGATTTCAGCATAGGCACGAGTTTTCGGCAGCAGATGTTCACTGATCTTTGCCGCCCACTCATACGCTTCTTGGTGAAGCTCTGACTCAACAGGGTTAGTAGTACAAAGTACGTTTCGGTTAACGTCACCCGCAGTCGCAATCGAATCAATGCCAATACTATTTAATGTTTGGTGCATCAGCTTAATATTTGGCTTTAGTACGCCGTGAAACTGAAATGTTTGACGAGTCGTCAGGCGAATACTGCCATACATAGAATGCTCTTCAGCAAACTTATCGATAGCTAACCACTGATCTGGCTTAATCACACCACCGGGCATACGGGCACGCAGCATGACATTATGCAGTGGTTCAAGCTTTTGCTTAGTTCGCTCATTACGAATATCACGGTCATCCTGCTGGTACATACCGTGGAAACGAATTAGCTGGAAGTTGTCTGCGGTAAAACCACCTGTGATTCGGTCTTGCAGATTTTGTTCAATGGTTCCGCGTAAGAAATTACTCTCTCGCTTTAATCGCTCATTGTCAGCCAAAGGGCCCAGCACTTCACCGAGTACTTCTTGTTGTTCTTTGCTCATTAGTACACATCCCTTTGGTAACGTTTTTCCTTGCGCAGATTATTTACAAACTCTTCTGCTTTTTCTTTCTCTAAGCCACCATGTTGCTCAGCCACAGTCACTAGTGCATCGTTAACATCTTTTGCCATGCGAGTCGCATCACCACATACATATATATAGGCGCCCTCTTGAATCCACTGCCAAACTTGTTTGCCATGTTCAAGAATACGGTGCTGCACATAGACTTTCTCTTGCTGGTCACGACTAAACGCAACATCTAATTGGGTCAACAAACCGGATTTAAGGTACTTCTGCCATTCCACTTGGTAGAGGAAATCTTGAGTAAAGGTACGATCGCCAAAGAACAACCAGTTTTTACCTTCCGCATCTCTGTTATCACGTTCTTGAATAAAGCTACGGAAAGGCGCAATACCTGTACCTGGCCCAATCATGATGACGGGCAAGTTGTCATCTTGAGGCAATTTGAAGTTATTGTTGTTTTCAATAAACACTTTCACATCACCGCCTTCTTCTAAGCGATGAGAGAGGAAACTAGATGCACCACCAAAGCGAGTCTCTTCGCCTTTTTGATACTCCACCACACCAACCGTTAAATGTACTTCTTCATCTACTTCAGATTGAGCGGAAGCGATAGAGTAAAGACGAGGAGTTAGGCGGCGCAATAAACCAACCAGATCTTCAGCTGATAGCTTGGTTTTCTTTTCAGCCAGCACATCGACAAGTTGAGTGTTACCCGCGTATTCGCGCAGCTTATCTTTATCTTCCACCAGCTTTTGTAGCTTCTTACTACCTGATAGCTCGGCGTATTTAGTAACAAGCTGAGGATTAGAAGTGGTGATCTCGAACTTAGAAACCAATGCACTATGAATAGAGAGGCTTTCACCATCAACTTCGATACTTTCAACGCCAGAAAGCCCAACTTTTGCCAAAATAACATTGGCTAACTCAGAGCTGTTTTCATACCAGACGCCCAGTGCATCGCCCGGTTGGTAGGTAATTCCTGATTCATCGAGATCAATCTCGATATGGCGAACATCTTTACCAGAGTCACGGCCAGTAATCTTTTGGCTGGTCAGTAAAGTGGCGGTATAAGGATTTTGTTTGTTGTATTGCGAATGACCCGGCGCAGCTTGACCAACAGGTAGCTGAACAACATCAGCCTCAGTGCCGGAGGCCAGTGCTTCTTTCGCAATCTCTAATGCTTTGGCACGCCACTCTGCTGCTGGCGCTTCGTAGTCAACATCAAGGTCAACGCGATCAATAAACGGAGTTGCACCCAGTTTAGATAAGAAGGCATCAAAGTCTTTACCAGTCTGACAGAAGAACTCGTAACTGGAATCGCCTAAACCAATGACACCATATTGCAGGTTAGGTAGTTTTGGCGCTTTCTTCGATTGTAAGAACTCATGCAGCTCAATGGCGTTATCTGGCGCTTCACCTTCACCATTGGTTGAAGCCACAACAATAACGTGCGTCTCTTTAGCGAGGCTCTTACCTTTATAGTCGCTAGCATCAAATAACTGAGCGTCTATACCAAGCGCTTTAGCTTCTTGCTCTAACGCTTCAGCCACACCTTTCGCATTGCCGGTTTGTGAAGCAAAAATAATGCTGAGCTTACCCGCTGGTTTGGCCGCAACAGCCGCCGCAGCCTGATTAATAGGCGCTGCCGCTGCAGATGGTTGATTTTGAGCCAACCCCCAGAAGTAACCACTGACCCAAGCAAGCTGCTGAGAAGACAAACCATTAACGGTTTGTTGCAGCTGACCCAGTTGTTGGTCATTGATAGGGCTAGCAACTGATGGTAATTCTGGTGTATTTCCTTGAGAGAGCTCTACATTGCTTGAGGACTCTTTCTTATTTAAAGACATGGTCTCGACATCCCTGTTCATTGCGTGATGATAGATTAACCACTCTCTTTAATAACAAGAAAGAATAGAAGTGAATGTTTTATAACTTTTTGAATTAAAGAACCAGACTCATCCCCTTCACAGATTAGCGTTCATTCTCTACGCGCACCTGATTAAACCCGACCGCCATGGCGCATTTTGAGGCCATATCTAGATCACCGTAATGGCACTCTTCACCATGGGCGTCAGTGAGGATAACGAAGCCCCCTTGGGAATGCCGAAACTCCACGACCCAAAGCCCTTCCTCTGCAGACGGCTCAATAATCGCCTCAACCAACTTGTTTTCTCGATACAAGTTTCTTAGTTCATTAATAGTCATTGCTTCCATGCTCATTTTTATAATTAAAGCTATTAATACCAAGCATGGCTCATGAGCAATAAATTGCGAATAAAGGGATAATGATATAAAAAAAAGGTATAAAAAAACGCCGCTTTAAAAAGCGACGTTCTAAAAATTCAGGTAACTTCAAGGCTTAGAAGTTGTATTCAGCGCCTAAGAAGAAGCCATTTACAAACACAAATGACTGGTTAGTACTTGGTGATTGTTCAGCAAGGTCTGTGAACTCCAAATCAATTACTCGGTAACCACCACGTAAAGCAAGATCACCATTTCCTAGACCAATTTTGTATTGTACACCGGTCATAACATCTGCACTCTTGATGCCACTGCTGTTACTAAAATCGAACTGGCCGATGATGTCGAAGTTAGTATCTGGCACATGGATCTCAGCATACGCATACCAGTTAAACGTCGTTTCATCGAAGTTATAAACGGGTGTCGCTGACTCTTTAGTGCGGTAGTGGCTATTAGTGTACTGCGTTAGCATGACACCCGCATCGAAGGTCATTAGTTCACGCTCTAGGATTTTGTAGTAAAACGTGTAGTCGTACTTATCAAAACCTGCGTAATCAGCATCAACACTGGTGTAACGGAAGCTAAAATCAGGAACGTATGCTAGCTCGTGCTCCAATGAGAAGTAGAATGTTGGCGCCGATGCATCGCCACGGCGGTGCTCGTCTATCTTAGTATCAGCAAACCACATATCTGCACCCACATCACCAGAGATGGAGGATTCTGCCATCGCGACTGTCGAACCCATCGACAATGCTGCAGTCGTCATTAGCGCTAATGCTGGCTTGTTCATCTGTTGTTAGCTCCTGAACTGAATAACTCGGTTTATCTGCACAAGATAGTACCACATTCTGTTCGCTTAGCTATCTATCGTGAACAATAGACGAAGTTTTTAAAGAACCAGTATCCCAATGCGATCACAATTATCCAAGGTAGAATATTTAGTACCGCACTTACCATCCCTAGCAACACCATCACTACTAATGCTACAGCTGCTGCGCCAAACACTGTCGCTAGTGTAATGCCCGTTACTAATAACGTCGCGACGAAGACCAAAATAAAGATTAACTCAAACATAGCTTTTCTCCTTTGTTTTCCTTGTTATCGCAGAAAGCATGCCAAGTTCTCAATGTCGATCTAAGCCACTGATATTACTAGCTCAAACAAAAAACGCCCCCTAACTAGGGAGCGTTTAAATACAGAGCTTAGGTAAAATTCACCAACTTAGTTGGTAAAATTTACACATCTAATTCTTGTGGGATTTTTGCTAGTGCAGCGGCAACCACTTCGATACCCGAACCTGGCTTATGTGCATTTTCACTAATATAACGACGCCATTGACGAGCACCCGGCATACCTTGGAATATACCCAACATATGACGAGTAATATGACCTAGATAAGCACCATTCGACAGTTGTTGCTCGATGTACGGGTACATTTCTTCGACCACTTGTTTACGCTTTTTCACTGGCTTGTCTAAGCCGTAAATTTGCTGATCCACTTCGGCCAAGATGTAAGGGTTTTGGTAAGCTTCACGGCCAACCATCACGCCATCAAGGTGCTGTAAGTGCTCTTTAGTCTCTTCAAGAGTTTTTACCCCACCATTTACAGCAATCACTAAGTGAGAAAAATCTTTCTTCAACTGGTATGCGCGTGGGTAATCAAGCGGTGGAATCTCGCGGTTTTCCTTTGGACTCAAACCAGACAGCCACGCTTTACGAGCGTGAATAGTAAACTGCTCACAGCCCGCTTTTTCCGAGACTGTAGAAACAAAGTCTGTCAGGAACTCATAAGAATCTTGATCATCAATACCAATACGAGTTTTGACAGTAACAGGAATATCGACGACATCTTTCATGGCTGAAACACAATCCGCCACCAGCTGAGGCTCTGCCATTAAGCAAGCACCAAAGCGACCATTTTGCACTCGGTCTGATGGGCAACCTACGTTTAGGTTAATTTCATCATAGCCACGTTCAGCCGCTAACTTGGCACAAGTCGCAAGGTCTTGAGGGTTAGAACCACCCAATTGCAGCGCCAAGGGATGCTCTTCTTGGTTGTATGCAAGGAAGTCACCTTTACCATGAATGATAGCTCCAGTGGTCACCATTTCGGTATAAAGCAATGTTTCGCTTGATAATAAACGGTGAAAGTAACGACAGTGACGGTCAGTCCAATCGAGCATTGGAGCGACAGAGAACTTGCACAAGTGAGTCATGAGTCTGAATTCCAGTCTAATGAGGCGGCTTTAGCCAAACAAATATAAGCCGAACATTGTAATATCTTCCAAAGATGTGTGCCAATTAATCTTCTTGGTATCGTTTTTTGACCAAATAAGGTAAGTTATACGATCTGACCGAACAGCGACCCGATTCACCCTCATCGAACTCGAAAGTATTGATGGTCTACTCATAAATCAACTAATGATGAACGCGATTCATTGTTAAATGGTATATTATTAACAAAGTCCAATAGTTATGGTGGTGAGTTTGGACCTAGAGCTAATTAAGCAAATAGAAGATATATGTGCAGCACGAGGCGTTCGGCTAACGCCTCAACGAAAACGAGTATTTGAACTCATTTGCGCTAGCCCAAAAGCATCCAGCGCGTATGAGCTACTAGAAGAATTAAAAGCCAGTGAACCGCAAGCAAAACCACCAACCGTGTACCGCGCGTTGGATTTTTTGCTAGAGCAAGGCTTTATTCATCGTGTGGAGTCAACCAATAGCTTCATTCAGTGCTGCTCTTGTAATGCTCATAAACATTACTCACATCTGCTAATTTGTGACAAATGCGGCAACGTTATTGAACTGCAAGATGATAGTTTGGTAGCCTTGTTGGCTAGTAATGCAGAAAAACATGGCTTTACGATCTCTAACCATGTCATTGAATCGCATGGTGTTTGTCACTCATGTTCATCTGAAATTAAAGAATAAAAGATATAGAAGAAAATTATGCGCGCTGAATTTGTTAACCCGTTTTTAGCTTCATTAATGAACGTTTTAAAAACGATGGCTTCTCTGGAACTGAAGCCACAGAAACCTCGTGTTAAGAAAGATGAAATCGCACGTGGTGATGTATCTGGCCTTATCGGGATGGTAGGCCCGCAAACTCGCGGCTCTATGTCGATCACTTTCGATGAAAACCTCGCGCTAGAAATCATGCAGAATATGTTGGGTGAGCGTCCAAACGGCCTCAACGACGAAGTTACAGATATGGTGGGTGAAATCACCAATATGGTAACAGGTGGTGCAAAACGTATTTTGGCAGAAAGTGGCTTCGATTTTGATATGGCTACACCGGTTGTTGTATCAGGTAAAGGCCATACGATTCGCCACAAATGTGAAGGCGCAATCATCATCATGCCGTTTAGCTCGCAATGGGGTAATGCCTTTATCGAGATTTGCTTCGAGTAATCTGAATCGCATGAAAAAAGGCTTCCTCATCGGAAGCCTTTTTCGTTTGTGCAGGTGAGATAGCTTTTGGATCATAGGTAACCCAAAGCAAATATTGCTCACCGTACAGGGCTTTTAGATCATGACAACCCAAAAGCTCTATAAGCTGTACAAAGCGGAATTACTGGATAATTCCTTTTTGCTTTAACACTTCGACACACTGCTCAACCAAAACTTCAATTGGTTGCTCACCAGCAGGAAGATCAATCTCTGGCGCAAGTGGCGCTTCGTATTCTGAATCAATACCGGTGAAATTAGGAATTTCCCCCGCTCGTGCTTTCTTATATAAGCCTTTCGGGTCACGCTGTTCACATACATCTAATGACGCATTAACGAACACCTCGAGGAACTCTCCTTCTGGCAGCATTTCACGTACTAATTGACGCTCAGCTCGGTGTGGAGAAATAAACGCAGAGAGAACAATCAAGCCCGCATCTGCCATTAACTTAGACAATTCACCGATACGACGAATATTCTCGCGGCGGTCTTGTTCTGAGAAGCCTAAATCACTGCAAAGACCATGACGAACATTATCACCATCGAGCAAGTAAGTGTGGTACCCCTGCTCTGCAAGTTTATTCTCTAGCGCACCCGCTACCGTCGATTTACCGGCACCCGATAAGCCAGTAAACCATAATACGACTGGCTTTTGCTGTTTGAGCTTGGCACGAAACGCCTTATCGACGCTGTGCTGATGCCAAACAATGTTTTCATCTTTTGTCACAGTATCCGTTGTCATTACTACTGTCCTTTTAATACGGGAAGAAAAGTGGAATCAACGCTAAAACCAGCACTGAGTACACGATCGAAATAGGAATACCGACTCTTACATAGTCAGTCAGCTTATAGTTACCCACGCTGTAAACCAGCAAGTTGGTTTGATAACCATAAGGAGAGATAAAGCTGGCACTGGCACCAAACAGCACTGCCATGATAAATGGCATTGGATCAACTCCGTAGCCAATGGCCATACTGTAGCCAATAGGAAATGCTAAAGCGGCGGCGGCGTTATTCGTCACTAACTCAGTCAAAATCAAAGTAAGTAAGTAGGTGGCCACCAGCGCGCCAAATACTCCCCAGCCGTTGAATGTCTCCATGAACATTTGGCCGAGTTTGACCGATAAGCCAGAAGACAACATCAGTTGAGCAATAGATAGCGCTGAGCCCACAATCACCACGATGTCGATTGGAAAGCGGCGACGCAGTTCACCCAGTTGGACGATACCCAGAAACAAAGAAGCCAACAAAAAGACGGCCAAGCCTTTAATGAGAGGAACTAGCTCTAATAGCGCCAATGCAATTACAGTGGTGAAACCGAGTAGCACCATACTGGATTTGTTCAGATCGAGTTTGGCACTCGAATCAAGGTCATTTATTAATACGAACTCTTTGCGATGAGCACGGCGCTCAGCCTCAAAACGTTTACCGGGAACGAGCACCAAGGTATCACCAGCGTTGAGAATGATATTCCCCAAGCCCCCTTCTAACCTTTCATGGCCGCGGCGAATCGCGACGACGACAGCATCAAAGCGATCACGAAAGTGGCTAGTTTTCAGAGTTTTGTTACAAAAACTCGCAGACGAGCTCACTACCACTTCAATAAAGCTCTGCCCATTCAGGTGATGCTGACCAAATAAGGTTAAACCTTGGATTTCTTGTAAAGTCGCGACACTTTCAATGTCACCACAAAACAGTAGGCGGTCTTTGGCTTTGAGTACAAAATCAGGGTCAACCGATGGCATGGTTTTCCCATCTCGGATCACTTCGGCTAGAAACAACTTACGTAATGCACGTAGATTGTTTTCACTGATGCTGCGCCCAACTAGAGGCGATCCTGGCTCAACTCGCGCTTCAAGAAAATACGGCAAATCATCTTGCGATTGATCTTCATAATTCGGCAGTAGGTAACTGAGCGGAATCAGGATCAACATACCACCGAACAGCACCGACAAACCGATCATTGTTGGAGTAAAAAAGCCAAGACTTGGTAGCCCAGCATCTTCTACAAAGCTATTAATGATCAAGTTGGTTGATGTGCCGATCAAGGTCAGTGTGCCACCTAAGATCGCCGCATAAGAGAGAGGGATAAGCAGTTTTGAAGGTGCATGTTGTTGGTTACGCTTAATCGCACCAATCAACGAAACCACGACTGCGGTATTGTTAGTAAAAGAAGAAAGCAGCGCTGTCGAGATGCCCATCTTGGCAACGACGCTGCCTAATTTACCCGTCGATAAACTACGGCTTACCCAACTGATCAACAGGGTTTTCTCTAGTGCACATGATGCAAGGATCAATAGCACTAGAGTAAGTAGCGATGAATTGGTGAAATTGGTCGCGACATCTGTCAACTCTATCATTCCTGCCATGAAGGCGATAAACGCCGCTCCAGCAAAAATGAAACTCGGTTTTATACGTGTAACAACAAGGCATGTCACTATGCCAAGCAAGATTGCTAACACCACTCCTTGTTGCCACATAACGCTTCCCTACTCCATCAAATCAATCTTGCGAACGCAAATGATGAGCTACTTAAGTAACTGACTGATGTCTTTTGCTTCCCAATGTGGGAAGTGCTTACGAACCAGTGCATTAAGCTCTAATTCAAATGCAGAAACATCACCTGCTTGACGCTCAATTTGGCTCAGACTCTCGCGAACTAGACCAGCGCCGACTGTCACGTTTGATAGGCGGTCAATGACGACAAAGCCGCCCGTATCTTGACAGTTAACGTAGCTATCAATCGCTACAGACTCCGTTAAGCTCCACTCACACAAACCAATACCGTTGAGCGGCAGTTCGACTGCACTGCTGGTTGATAGGTTATTGATGTCGTATTGGTGACGAACAGCCTCTAAACGGCCAACCGTCTTCTTACCGGCAATCTTGATGTCGTACTCACGACCCGGTTGAAGTGGTTGCTCTGTCATCCATACTACGTCTGCAAGCAGGTGATTACTTGATTCTACTTGAGCACTATCTAGCACCAGTAAATCGCCACGGCTTACGTCAATCTCATCTTCCAAAGTTAGCGTCACCGCCTGGCCTGCATATGCGGTATCGATATCACCATCAAAAGTCACGATGCGAGCAACTTTAGAGCTTTTACCTGAAGGAAGCGCTGAAACAGAATCCCCTACGTTAATTGCGCCAGAGGCAATCGTACCGGCGAAACCTCGGAAATCGAGATTAGGGCGGTTAACGTATTGCACAGGGAAGCGGAACTCACCCACCTCTTTCTCTTGGTTAACATTCACGCCTTCCAAGATCTCTAGTAACGGTTGACCTTCAAACCACGTCATGTTCTGACCCGGCTCAACCACGTTATCGCCTTCTAATGCCGAAATAGGCAGGATCTGAATATCAATCTCACCGCGTAGGTTTTTCGAGAACTCAAGGTATTCATCGCGAATCTGCTCAAAACGCTGCTGTGAGTAATCAACAAGATCCATTTTGTTTACCGCAACCACAAAGTGCTTAAGACCAAGTAGGTTAGAGATAAATGAATGGCGGCGGGTTTGATCCAATACGCCTTTACGAGCATCAATCAAGATCACTGCCAGATCACACGTCGATGCGCCGGTCGCCATGTTTCGCGTGTACTGCTCATGCCCTGGGGTATCGGCAATGATGAACTTACGTTTCTGAGTCGAGAAATAACGGTAAGCCACATCAATAGTAATGCCCTGTTCACGCTCAGCTTGTAAACCATCCACTAGCAAGGCTAGGTCTGGTCGCTCACCCGTTGTACCTACGCGTTGGCTATCAGAGTGAACCGCTGCTAGTTGATCTTCATAAATTTGTTTTGAGTCATGGAGCAAGCGACCGATCAACGTACTTTTGCCATCATCGACTGAGCCACAAGTCAGGAATCTAAGTAATGATTTATATTGGTGTTGCTTGAGGTAACCTTCGATACCTAGCTCTGCTAACTGAGCTTCTACTGCACTGTTCATGTTCTTTCCTTAGATCCTAAATTAGAAATAGCCTTGGCGCTTTTTAAGCTCCATCGATCCTGACTGATCATGGTCGATCGCTCGGCCTTGTCGTTCACTTGATGTCGCGACTAACATCTCTTCGATGATTTCTGTTAACGTGCTTGCTTCAGATTCAATCGCCCCTGTCAGTGGGTAACAACCAAGGGTACGAAAGCGAACACTCTTCTCTTCAATCACTTCACCCGGCTCAAGCTTCATACGGTCATCATCAACCATGATTAGCATGCCATCACGTTCCACAACCGGACGCTTCTTCGCCAGGTATAGAGGGACAATCTCAATGTTCTCTAGGTAGATGTATTGCCAAATATCTAACTCAGTCCAGTTTGATAATGGGAACACACGAATACTCTCGCCTTTATTGATTTGGCCGTTGTAGGTTTTCCAAAGCTCAGGACGCTGGTTTTTCGGATCCCATGTATGGTTCTTATCGCGGAATGAATAGACGCGCTCTTTCGCACGAGACTTCTCTTCATCACGACGAGCACCACCAAATGCCGCATCAAAGCCATATTTGTTGAGCGCTTGCTTTAGACCTTGAGTCTTCATAATGTCGGTGTGCTTAGATGAGCCATGGACAAATGGGCTACATCCCATTGCTAGACCTTCTGGGTTCTTATGTACCAAAAGCTCAAAGCCATACTTTTCCGCTGTTTTGTCGCGGAACTCGATCATCTGTTTGAACTTCCAGTCGGTATCGACATGCAATAGAGGGAACGGGATTTTCCCTGGGTAAAAGGCTTTCCTTGCGAGGTGCAACATCACCGATGAGTCTTTACCGATTGAATACATCATTACCGGATTATCAAACTCAGCAGCCACTTCACGAATAATGTGAATACTCTCTGCCTCTAGCTGTTTGAGGTGGGTTAAACGTTCTTGGTCCATGTTGGTGCTTCCTTTGCCGCTCCTTGGAGCATTCTGACTAATTACTTATGCGTAATGACGTTGTTCTGTTGTGCTATCTGCTTGGTTGAACCATTGCAGCTTGTTCGATAATGCGACCACTTCCCCTATCACTATCAAGGAAGGCGATTGCGCATCTTTAGCCAACTCTGCTAACTGAGAGAGTTGGCCAGTAAATACTTTCTGTGTGCTTTGCGTGCCACGCTCAATGATGGCAATAGGTGTGGATGGCTGGCGGCCGAATTCAAGCAGTTGAGATTGAATGTATTCGGATTTCATCAAGCCCATATAAATCACTAAGGTTTGTTGGCCACGCGCCATGGTCGACCAATCCACTTCATCACTTTCAGCTTTTAAATGACCTGTAATGAACATGGCCGACTGAGCATAATCACGATGCGTAAGTGGAATACCGGCATAAGCCGTTGCTCCTGCTGCAGCGGTAATACCAGGGATAACTTGAAAGCTGACACCAGCATCGGCTAATACTTCTAGCTCTTCACCCCCACGGCCAAACACAAAAGGATCTCCTCCTTTCACACGAACAACGCGGTGGCCCTGCTTAGCAAAATCGACTAATAGCTGATTGGTTTTTTCTTGTGGAACACTGTGATGACCAGCGCGTTTACCGACACAAACTAAGATCGTGTCATCTGGGATAAGTGCTAAAATATCATCGGATACAAGGTAGTCGTACAACACGACATCCGCTTGTTGTAAGAATCTCAGCGCTTTAATAGTGAGTAACTCAGCATCGCCAGGGCCTGCTCCAACTAACGCGACTTCTCCGTGGCGCAGTTGACTCGTGCCTGTATACGTTGGGCGATGTTCGTCTTTATTTTGGTTTGTGCGACGGTGGCTGACGGGAAACGGCGCCACCTTATCCTTGCTCGCCATATTGCATTCCTTCCATGTGAATGTATGCATTATGACCTTCTAGATATATTACCTGAAATTCTAAAATTTCATTTTTTATACGATTTATTGATAAGCAAATATAATTTCGCGGTTAAAGATTGAACGACATTGAGATATCTACGACAGAATGGCGTTAAGTAATTGCTCTACTTCACACTTTAATGTGTAGTAAAATCGTTGTTTCACAATGTTTTGCTACATTAACCCGCGATTAACTTACTCTACCGGAGCTAAACAATGAAAGTTGCAGTGAAACCTCTATCTCTTGCTGTATTAGGCGGCATGTTGACCATGGCCGGACCGGCTATGGCAGATACGATTAAGCTACGTATCGTTGAAACAACAGATATTCACACCAACGTGATGGATTACGACTACTACAAAGACAAGCCGTCACTGAAAATTGGTCTAACCCGCACTGCGACTCTAGTGAAGGAAGCTCGCGCTGAAGTAGAAAACAGCGTGTTAGTTGACAATGGCGACCTCATCCAAGGTAGCCCGATGGGCGACTACATGGCCGATAAAGGTATTAAAGTTGGCGAAGTTCACCCTGTATACAAAGCAATGAACCAGCTTAACTACGATGTCGGTAACATTGGTAACCACGAATTCAACTATGGTTTAGAGTTCTTAGCGGAAACCATCAATGATGCCGATTTCCCTTACGTCAGCGCGAACGTGTTCGACCAAGAGACGGGCAAGCATTACTTCAAGCCTTACATTATTAAGTCTCACACCTTTAAAGATGTGGATGGTGAAGCTCATGAAATCAAAGTGGGTTACATTGGCTTTGTTCCACCACAAATCATGGTGTGGGATAAGAAAAATCTAGAAGGTAAAGTCTTCGCCAAAGACATCAAAGAGACGGCAGAAGAACTCGTTCCTCAAATGAAGAAAGAAGGCGCAGATGTGATCGTTGCGATCCCTCACTCTGGCGTCTCATCTGATCCATACAAGCAAGGTTCAGAAAACTCTACTTACTACCTATCGGAAGTAGAAGGTATCGATGCGATTGCATTTGGTCACTCTCACGCGGTCTTCCCAGGTAAAGGTTTCGACAATATCCAAGGTGTGGATAACCAAAATGGGACGATCAATGGCGTTGCATCTGTCATGCCTGGTCGCTGGGGTAGCCACGTTGGTGTTATCGACCTAGAGCTAAAAGAACAAGATGGAAAATGGGTTGTGGTGAAAGGCCAATCTGAAGCGCGTCCGATTTACGACAAAGTAAACAAGAAGTCTTTAGCTGAAGCCGATAAAGATATGGTTAAAGCTTTAGAAGCTGACCACAAAGGTACTCGCGATTTCGTTAACCAACCAATTGGTAAAGCCAACGATGTGATGTACAGCTTCTTAGCACTTGTGCAAGATGACCCTACAGTGCAGATTGTTAACCTGGCACAAAAAGATTACGTGGAACGCTTTATCCAAGGCGACCCAGACCTTGCAGACATTCCTGTACTTTCAGCTGCAGCCCCTTTCAAAGCAGGCGGCCGCAAAGATGACCCATCGGGCTTTACTGAAGTGGAATCAGGCCAATTAACATTCCGTAACGCCGCAGACCTTTACTTATACCCGAACACGCTAGTAGCAATGAAGGTTAGCGGTAAAGAAGTTAAAGAGTGGTTGGAGTGTACAGCAGGCCAGTTTAAGCAGATTGATGTCAACAGTACTGCGCCACAGAGCCTAATCAACTGGGATGGTTTCCGTACTTATAACTTCGATGTTATTGACGGTCTTAACTACCAAATCGATGTTACTCAACCGGCGAAATACGATGGTGACTGTAAAGTACTGGATGAAAAAGCTGAACGTATCGTAAACCTGACTTACCAAGGTAAGCCAATCGATATGAAGCAAGACTTCATCATCGCAACTAACAACTACCGAGCTTACAGCAACAAGTTCCCAGGTACTGGTGCTGAGTTCGTTGCGTTTGATTCTCCTGATGAAAACCGCTCAGTTATCGCGTCGTACATCACTCGCGTAAGTAATGAAAAAGGTGAATTCCAGCCTAGCGCAGACAACAACTGGTCTTTCGCACCAATTCAGTCTGAGACTAAGTTAGACATTCGCTTTGAAACCTCGCCAAGTGAAAAAGCAGCGAAGTTTATTGAAGAGAAAGGCCAATACCCAATGAAACGCGTTGCGACAGACGATGTTGGTTTCGCGGTATACCAAATCGATTTACAGAAATAATCGACTTCCCTAAACACGTTAAAGCCGCTATTAATATAGCGGCTTTTTATTTATCTGGGTTATAGAAATACATTTATGGACACGACGCTTATCCACCACCTTGAAGAGCATGGCTTTAACGCGGATGAAATTGAGCAAATTAGCCAGCATGCATCTGAACTACAACTTCCAACTCGGCAGATTTTGGTTGAACAAGGCAATGCGCTCGAATCCATCTACTTTATCGTCCATGGTTTGTGCCAAGCCAGTTATCTCACCCAAGAGGGTAAGTCATTTAGCAAGGAGTTTTACTGGGAAAAAGATTGGGTACTTGGTTTAGAGGCGGTGATAAAGCAGCAAGGCTCACCTTACCTAATTGAAACGCTCACAGAGTGCCATATCATTTGCTTACCAATTAAAGTGTTACTGCAGTGGCGGGAGGAAAGTCATCCCATATATTTAAAACTGGTAGAGACTCAACTGATTTACAAAGAACAAAAAGAGCGCTTTATGCTGCTCTACACGCCCGAGCAACGCTATGAATTGTTCTGCCAACAGTTCCCTGATTTAGAACAACGATTGAACGACTACCATATCGCGGCATACCTTGGTATTTCATCAATCAGCTTAAGCCGAATAAAGAACCGAATTAACAAAGGTTAATGCACCCATTATAAATAACTGCTACCTTGTTTTGAAATGAATAATAAACAAGCAGTTAGCAATATGATTGAATGGAAGACCTTACCTTTTTCACAACTAACCTCGACCGAGTTATATCAATTACTTCAACTACGGGTTGATGTATTTGTCGTTGAGCAAACCTGCCCGTACCCTGAACTCGATGGCAAAGACATACTTGAATCTACTTGGATACCAAGGCGAACAGCTGGTCGCTTGTGCGCGTCTATTAGGTAAAGGGATCAGTTACCCTTCAGTGAGTATTGGACGAGTAGCATCTGCAATGCAGTGCCGCGGTGATGGTGTGGGCCATCAACTTCTCGAACAAGCCATTCATCAATGTGAAACCCTTTGGCCTAACTGCGAGATTGAAATTGGCGCGCAGCAACACCTACATGATTTCTACGTTAAACATGGTTTTGTTAAAACCTCAGACATGTACTTAGAAGATGATATTCCCCACATTGATATGAAGCGAGCAAATCGCGGGTGAACATAAGTGCAGTTTCCATAGGCGTCATATTGCTGGTCATTGGGAATCTCTCTGCGTCGTTATCTGATGTCGCAGTCAAACTATTGCACGGCGGCATTTCACCTTATCAGTATATTTTTGTACGCCAATTTTTGTCGGTACTGCTGATCTCTCCTATTTGGTTGCATCAATCAAAACCGCAGCGAGCGTTAACAGCACCTTATCTAACCGCAACAAGGTCAATCCTGATCATCATTGGCAGTGGCTGCTTAATGGTAGCGATTACTCACTTACCTCTAGCGACCGCCAATGCAATCATCTACGCCGCTCCCCTGATTATGTTGCCATTATCGATATGGCTACTAAAGGAAGTACCACCGTTAGGCAAAGTTATCGGTACCATCATCGGCTTTTGCGGCGTATTGATTGTGCTGCGCCCTTCTCAGTTCCACTGGGCTGGGTTATTTGCGCTAGGTACAGCGACTACGTTAGCACTGTTTAACATTTTGGCTCGTAAGATCCCGCAGAAGCAGCCCATCGTCACCACACTATTTTGGACGTCATTGCTGTCGCTGCCTGTATCGGGACTATTAGCGTTACTCGATTGGCAACCCATCAGCATCGACCAGATAGCGCTAGTGGGTGCGAGCGCAATGCTGATTTTGCTCTACAATGGCTGCGCTGTTAAGGCATATAAAAAAGCCCCGGCAGGCCAAATTGCATTGGCTGAATACTCGGGGCTTATCTTTGTCGGATTGTTCGGTGTGTGGTGGTTTGATGAAATTCCTGATCTACTCACCGCATTAGGAATTGCACTCATCATTTTGCCTCTGATTCCGTTCAGACAACTCTTTATAAGAGCCAAGCAAAGTAGTAAGTAGCTACTTACTTCGGCCAAAACCACCATCAGATAATCTAAAAAACATAACAGATGAAGATGACTTCTCCAACTGCAATATGTCTAGCTTGCCATCTTTAGCAAGTTTGAAACGCACAAGTTGGCCGGCTCGAATATTACTTAAAGGCTTATCTGAGCCCTCAACCTTAACCAGTGCATTTAAATCTTTCATAGGTAGTTCATTGGCGCGAAATACCTGCGCAAGCGTATCACCAGACTTGACCTGATATTCTTGCCACTGCTCAGATTGCAACTCATGCTGCTTCTTCTCGCCTTGCTCACTTAAACTCTGGGTGTTTATCGCAATCTCAACCCGTTGAGTCGCCTCAGCTTGAGGCTGTTCTTGTTCGCTACTAGACTCTGGAAACGGAATAAGCACTAAAAGTAATACCACAGGAACTAACACCATCAATGCGCGTTGGTGCACTTTAGGTAGCGTTGACCATTTCTGCTGCGCTTGTGTTTTTAACTGCTTCCAATCTATCGAAGACCACTTGTGCTTAATTAACTCGACATAATCGACTTGTTGTGTCTTTTTCTTCCGGCGGTTCATTGCAACATGTCTCCAAACATCTCTGACAACAAGTATAAAAATCTAACCTTTCCGAGTATAGAAAATTTCGTCTTGGAAAGTAATGGTTCGGTCAAAACTGCGGTTTAAGGCTTAAAAATAAGATCGCTGTCCCACATTGCCATGACATTGATTCATCAAACGGTGCAACGTTTCATCCTATCTTTATTACTGGTATCCTGTACCTCTTTATACACCGATTAAAGAGAGACACCATGTCTGAAGTTAAATTTGAAACTGTAGAGCAAAAAGCAAGCTACGGTATTGGTCTACAGATGGGTCAGCAACTAGCAGGTTCTGGTCTTGAAGGTCTAAACGTTGACGCTATCGCTGCAGGTATCGCAACTGCACTAGTTGGCGAAATGCCAGCAATCGAAGTTGATGAAATCAACAACGCACTACAAGAGCTTCACACTCGTGCACAAGCAGCTCAAGCTGAAGCAGCAAAAGCAGCAGCAGCTGACGGCGAAGCGTTCCTAAAAGACAACGCTCTACGTTCAGAAGTAACCGTTCTAGAATCTGGCCTTCAATACGAAGTGATCACTGAAGGTACTGGTGAAATCCCAACTTCTGACAAGCAAGTTCGCGTTCATTACCACGGTGAGCTAACTGACGGTACTGTATTCGACAGCTCTGTATCTCGCGGTCAACCTGCTGAGTTCCCAGTAACTGGCGTTATCAAAGGTTGGGTTGAAGCACTTCAACTAATGCCTGTAGGTTCTAAGTGGAAACTATACATCCCACAAGACCTAGCGTACGGTGAGCGTGGCGCTGGCGCTGCTATCCCTCCATACGCAGCACTTGTCTTCGAAGTAGAACTTCTAGACATCCTATAATTGAGCTTTCTCTCAAATAGTTTTAAAGCGACGCTCTTGCGTCGCTTTTTTTGTCTAAGCTAAACAGACAAACTATAAAAGGAGAAAACAATGAACAAAGCGCTACTTAGCTTAAGCCTCGCTCTATTCAGCTCACACAGCCTCGCTTTTGGCGACTTACTAAAAGATTCTGATACCACCAAAGGTCTTACCGATATGGTGAGTGACTCACTTTCATCTACTAACCAGTCTCCGTTAACCAGTCTATTGAGTGACCAGTTATCTATCTCAGGTGACCAAGCAGCTTCAGGCACAGGAGCTTTACTTGCTCTCGCCGGAAATCAGCTCTCACCAGAATACAGTGATGAACTAAGCTCATTAGTCCCTGGCTTGTCGCAGCTATCACGTGCGCAAAATCTACTCGGTGGTATTGAAAGTATGGACGCAGTACAAAGCGCGTTTAGTAAAGTCGGCTTAGACCCATCAATGATCAGTCAATTTGCGCCTTTGATATTACAATACTTAGGAGATGGAGGGGCGAGTGAAGGATTGCTAGGTTCTCTGAACCAGTTATGGCAACCGGCAAGCTAGTATCTTATCTATATAACAGACACAAAAAAGCCGAGCTAACGCTCGGCTTTTCCGTTCTTTACGAACTTCTGAGATTACTCAGCAGCTTCTTCAGCAGCTGGGCGATCTACAAGCTCAATGTAAGCCATTGGAGCTTTATCACCAGCACGGAAGCCAGCTTTTAGGATACGTGTGTAGCCGCCCTGACGAGCAGCAAAACGTGGACCTAGTTCGTTAAATAGTTTTGCAACTACTTCGTTGTCACGAGTACGTGCAAATGCTAGACGACGGTTAGCAACGCTGTCAGTCTTAGCTAGTGTAATCAAAGGCTCAACTACGCGACGTAGCTCTTTTGCTTTTGGCAATGTAGTCTTGATAACTTCATGACGTACTAGAGAGCTAGCCATGTTGCTGAACATCGCTTTGCGATGTGAGCTGTTGCGGTTGAGTTGACGACCACTCTTACGATGGCGCATGACCTAATCCTTCTAACTAGTATCGATTAATCTTCAGCGATAGACGCTGGTGGCCAGTTTTCTAGGCGCATGCCCAGAGAAAGACCACGTGATGCAAGTACGTCTTTAATCTCAGTAAGAGATTTTTTACCAAGGTTAGGCGTTTTAAGTAGCTCAACCTCAGTGCGCTGTACAAGATCACCGATGTAGTGAATCGCTTCTGCTTTCAGACAGTTAGCAGAGCGAACTGTTAGTTCAAGATCGTCTACAGGACGCAGTAGGATCGGATCGAATTCTGGCTTCTCTTCCTTCTCCTCAGGTACACGTACATCACGAAGATCTACGAACGCATCCAATTGTTCAGCTAGGATAGTAGCTGCGCGACGGATAGCTTCCTCAGGGTCTAGAGTACCGTTCGTTTCCATGTCGATGATCAGCTTGTCTAGGTCTGTACGTTGCTCTACACGAGCCGCGTCAACAGAGTAAGCAATCTTGTCTACTGGGCTGTATGTTGCATCAACCAGTAGGCGACCAATAGGACGCTCATCTTCTTCAGTATGGATACGAGCAGAAGCTGGAACGTAACCGCGACCACGTTCAACCTTGATACGCATAGCGATCTCAGCGTTGTCATCCGTTAGGTGACAAATAACGTGTTCTGGGTTAGCGATCTCTACATCACCATCATGGGTGATGTCACCTGCAACCACAGGGCCCGAACCTGATTTGTTCAGTGTAATGAATACTTCATCTTTGCCTTCAGCAACGCGAACAGCCAAACCTTTAAGGTTTAGAAGAATTTCAAGAATATCTTCCTGAACGCCTTCTTTAGTGCTGTATTCGTGTAATACGCCTTCAATCTCTACTTCAGTTACGGCACAACCCGGCATAGAAGATAGTAGAATGCGACGAAGTGCGTTACCAAGAGTATGGCCAAAACCACGCTCTAACGGCTCAAGAGTTACTTTTGCGTGAGTCGTGCTGATCTGTTCGATGTCAACAAGACGTGGCTTAAGAAATTCTGTTACAGAACCCTGCATTGTGTCCTCTCTTTAGTTTAAACCTTACTTAGAGTAAAGCTCGACGATCAATTGTTCGTTGATGTCAGCAGATAGATCAGAACGCTCAGGCATACGCTTGAATGTACCTTCCATCTTGCTAGTATCTACTTCAATCCAAGTTGGTTTTTCACGTTGTTCAGCAACTTCTAGAGCCGCTTTAATGCGAGATTGCTGTTTAGCTTTCTCACGAATAGAAACAACGTCGTTAGCCGCTACTTTGAAAGAAGGAACGTTTACAACTTTACCGTTAACTAGGATAGCTTTATGGCTAACTAGCTGACGTGCTTCTGCGCGAGTTGCGCCAAAGCCCATGCGGTAAACTACGTTATCAAGACGACCTTCAAGAAGCTGAAGCAGGTTTTCACCTGTGTTGCCTTTAAGACGTGCAGCATCTTTGTAGTAGTTACGGAATTGTTTTTCTAGAACGCCGTACATACGACGAACTTTTTGCTTCTCACGAAGCTGAACGCCATACTCAGATAGACGACCGCGACGAGCGCCGTGTACACCTGGTGCGTTATCAATTTTACACTTGGTATCGATCGCACGAACACCAGACTTAAGGAATAAGTCAGTGCCTTCACGACGGCTAAGCTTCAGCTTAGGACCCAAATATCTTGCCATGATTCTTCTCCAATAGTCCTAGAAACGTTATACGCGACGTTTCTTAGGTGGACGACAACCGTTATGAGGGATTGGAGTCGCATCAACGATGTTCGTGATACGGAAACCAGCTGCGTTCAGTGCGCGAACAGTAGATTCACGACCTGGACCAGGACCCTTAACCATAACTTCCAAGTTCTTAAGACCGTACTCTTTAGCCATTTCAGCACAACGCTCAGCAGCAACCTGTGCAGCGAACGGAGTAGACTTACGAGAACCACGGAAACCTGAACCACCTGCAGTAGCCCATGCAAGAGCGTTACCTTGACGGTCAGTAATGGTTACGATTGTGTTGTTAAAAGAAGCATGGATGTGCGCAACACCGTCTGCAACTTGTTTGCGAACGCGTTTACGCGCGCGAGTTGGTTGTTTAGCCATTGTACTCTACCTTCCCGATTATTTCTTGATCGGCTTACGCGGACCCTTACGGGTGCGAGCGTTGGTTTTAGTACGCTGTCCACGTAGTGGTAGACTGCGACGATGACGAAGACCACGGTAACAGCCAAGGTCCATAAGACGCTTGATGTTCATAGATACTTCACGACGTAGATCACCTTCTACAGTGTACTTAGCTACACCATCACGCAGTTGATCGATCTGTTCATCAGATAGTTCACTGATCTTAACATCTTCAGCAATACCCACTTCAGCTAGGATAGCTTGAGAGCGAGTCTTACCGATGCCGTAGATCGCAGTTAGTGCGATTACAGCGTGTTTTTGATCAGGAATGTTAATGCCTGCTATACGGGCCATTATTCACTCCATTAGTGTTTCTTAAAAGAATTAGCCGCAACAAAGCCCGTTATGGATACGTTGCGGGATACTACTTCTTTTGCACGCAAAAGGTAGGCCGAGGAATATACTCGACACTACCTTACATTTCAAGTAAAAATTTCTGCTGATTAGCCTTGGCGCTGCTTGTGCTTTGGCTCACTGCAAATCACGCGAACGACACCGTTACGCTTGATAACTTTACAGTTACGACAGATTTTTTTAACGGAAGCACGAACTTTCATTGCTAAACTCCGTAAATGAAATCTGAGTCTACCGCCGTATTAACGGCCATAGCCTTTCAGATTCGCTTTTTTCAACACAGAATCATACTGTTGAGACATCAGATGAGTCTGTACCTGTGCCATGAAATCCATGATTACTACCACTACGATTAGTAGTGATGTGCCGCCAAAGTAGAAACGAACGTTCCACGCGACCATCATGAACTCTGGGATCAGACAGATAAAGGTAATGTACAACGCACCCGCTAGAGTTAATCGTGTCATCACTTTATCAATGTATTTCGCTGTCTGCTCGCCGGGGCGGATGCCGGGTACGAAAGCACCAGACTTCTTCAGATTATCTGCTGTTTCACGCGGGTTGAAAACCAACGCCGTGTAGAAGAAGCAGAAGAATATAATCGCTGCTGCATAAAGCATTACATACAACGGTTGACCTGGGCTAAGAGCCAAAGACACGTCAGTTAACCAACCGAACGCGCTGCTCTCACCATTCTGACCAAACCATTGAGCCAGTGTTCCTGGGAACAGGATAATACTTGATGCGAAGATTGCTGGAATAACACCTGCCATATTAATTTTAAGTGGCAAGTGAGTGCTTTGTGCAGCAAATACCTTACGACCTTGTTGACGCTTCGCGTAGTTTACAACGATTCGACGTTGACCACGCTCCATGAATACAACGAAGTAGATAACTGCAAAAGCAAGTACACCAATCAACAGCAGAAGAAGTACATGCAATTCACCTTGACGCGCTTGCTCGATTGTTTGACCGATTGCCGAAGGCAATCCAGCAACAATACCTGCAAAGATAAGTAACGAAATACCGTTACCAATTCCGCGCTCTGTAATTTGTTCACCTAACCACATTAGGAACATGGTGCCGGTTACTAAACTTACGGTAGCAAGTAGCGTAAACATGGTTTGGGGTATAACCACCAAATTATCGACCATGTTTGGTAAGCCTGTTGCAATACCAATAGCTTGGAATGTTGCAAGTACAAGCGTGCCGTAGCGTGTATATTGGCTGATCTTACGACGGCCTGCTTCACCCTCTTTTTTGAGTTCAGCTAACGCTGGGTGAACTACTGTTAGCAGTTGGACAACAATCGAAGCCGAAATATACGGCATGATGCCCAACGCTAAAATAGATGCACGCTCAAGAGCACCACCGGAGAACATGTTAAACATTTCAACGATGGTACCTTTTTGCTGTTCGAACAAATCGGCAAGTACAGCAGCGTCAATACCAGGGAGTGGTACGAAAGAACCTGCACGGAATACTAAAAGTGCACCTAATACAAACAATAGGCGCGATTTTAACTCCGCCAATCCATTTTTCGCACTACTAAAATCTTGTCCTGGTTTTTTAGCCATCTGTACCTTTCCTACGAAGATTATTCTTCGATTTTACCGCCTGCAGCTTCGATTGCAGCTTTAGCGCCTTTAGTCACACGTAGACCTTTAACAGTCACAGCTTTGCTGATTTCACCAGAAAGAACAACTTTAACAAATTCGATGTTCTTAGTGATGATGTTAGCAGCTTTTAGGCTGTTTAGATCTACTACGTCACCTTCTACTTTCGCTAGCTCAGCTAGACGAACTTCAGCAGACACTAGGCTCTTACGAGAAGTGAAACCGAATTTAGGTAGACGTTGTTTTAGAGGCATCTGACCGCCTTCAAAACCTGGACGAACTGAACCGCCAGAACGTGACTTTTGGCCTTTGTGACCGCGGCCACCTGTTTTACCAAGGCCAGAACCGATACCACGACCTACGCGCTTCGCAGAAGGCTTAGAGCCCGCAGCCGGTGATAGAGTATTCAAACGCATTCTGATTACTCCTCAACTTTAACCATGTAGTAAACCTTGTTGATCATACCGCGTACGCACGGAGTATCTTCAAGTTCTACTGTGTGGTTGATTTTACGAAGGCCTAGACCTTTAAGACACGCTTTGTGCTTAGGTAGACGACCAATTGAGCTCTTAGTTTGAGTTACTTTAATAGTTGCCATGGTGTTCTTACTCCGAAATAGCTTCAACAGTTAGACCACGTTTAGCAGCAACCATTTCTGGCGACTTCATGCTACCTAGTGCATCGATCGTAGCACGAACGATGTTGATAGGGTTCGTAGAACCGTATGCTTTAGATAGTACGTTGTGTACACCAGCAACTTCTAGTACTGCACGCATCGCACCACCTGCGATAACACCAGTACCTTCAGCAGCAGGCTGCATGTAAACTTTAGAGCCCGAATGACGACCTTTCACCGGGTGGTGAAGAGTGCCTTCGTTAAGAGCGATCGTAGTCATGTTACGACGCGCTTTTTCCATTGCTTTTTGAATCGCTGCAGGTACTTCACGAGCTTTGCCGTAACCGAAACCTACACGACCGTTACCGTCACCAACTACAGTTAGTGCAGTGAAGCTCATGATTCGACCACCTTTAACCGTCTTAGATACACGGTTAACTGCGATCAGCTTTTCTTGCAAATCATTAGCTTGTTGTTGTTCTTTAGCCATCTTCCAACCCTACCTTAGAATTTCAGACCAGCTTCGCGAGCAGATTCTGCTAGCGCCGCTACTCGACCGTGGTATTGGAAACCAGAACGATCAAATGCAACAGAAGCTACGCCTTTTTCAAGAGCGCGCTCAGCAACAGCTTTACCAACTGCTTTAGCTGCATCAACGTTACCAGTGTTCTTAACTTGCTCACGGATCGCTTTTTCTACAGTAGAAGCAGCTGCGATAACCTCAGAGCCGTTTGCCGCGATAACTTGTGCGTAAACATGGCGAGGAGTACGGTGTACTACCAGGCGAGTTGCACCAAGTTCTGCAATCTTACGACGTGCACGTGTAGCACGACGGATGCGAGATGCTTTCTTATCCATAGTGATACCTTACTTCTTCTTAGCTTCTTTAGTACGCACATTTTCATCTGCGTAACGAACACCTTTGCCTTTGTAAGGCTCAGGAGCACGGTAAGAACGAATGTCAGCCGCAACTTGACCAACTAGTTGTTTGTCACAACCAGTGATAACAATTTCAGTTTGGCTTGGACATTCAGCTTTAATACCCGCTGGCAACTCGTGCTCAACTGGGTGAGAGAAGCCTAGTGTTAGGCCTACAGCGTTGCCTTTCATAGCAGCACGGTAACCAACACCTTTAAGGGTTAGCTTCTTAGTAAAGCCTTCAGTAACACCAACAACCATGTTGTTAACTAGAGCGCGAGCTGTACCAGCTTGTGCCCATGCGTTTACAACACCTTCTTTAGGACCGAAAGTTAGGTTGTTATCTTCCTGAGCGATAACTACTGCGTCGTTAAGAACGCGAGAAAGTTCGCCTTTAGCACCTTTTACAGTGATTTCTTGGCCGTTTAGTTTCACCTCTACGCCAGCTGGAATAGCGACAGGTGCTTTAGCAACACGAGACATGTTCTACTCCTTATTATGCTACGTAGCAGATGATTTCACCGCCAAGACCTGCTTTACGTGCAGCACGGTCTGACATCAGACCCTTGGAAGTAGAAACGATAGCAATACCCAAACCGCCCATCACTGTTGGTAGCGAGTCTTTGTTTTTGTAGACGCGCAGACCAGGACGTGAAACACGTTTTAGTTGCTCAATTACTGGTTTAGCTTGGAAGTACTTAAGAGTAACTTCTAGCTCAGGTTTTACTTCGCCTTCAACAGCGAAATCTGTGATGTAACCTTCAGCTTTTAGTAGTGCAGCGATTGCAACTTTAAGCTTTGAAGAAGGCATTTTAACAGCAACTTTGTTTGCTGCCTGACCGTTACGAACGCGGGTCAGCATATCCGAAATCGGATCTTGCATGCTCATAAACTTTACTCCAAATGATTAAGTGGCAATTACCAGCTAGCCTTACGAAGTCCAGGAATCTCGCCTTTCATGCAAGCTTCACGAACTTTGATACGGCTTAGACCGAACTTACGTAGGTAACCGTGTGGACGACCAGTTTGGTTGCAACGGTTGCGCTGACGAGATGCACTTGAATCACGTGGAAGAGATTGCAGTTTAAGAACTGCGTTCCAACGATCTTCTTCAGATGCGTTTACATCGCTGATGATAACTTTTAGCGCAGCACGCTTTTCAGCGAACTTAGCTACAAGTTTTGCACGCTTAGCTTCGCGTGCCTTCATAGAATTTTTAGCCATAACAGTAACCCTTCACCTTACTTACGGAATGGGAAGTTAAAGGCAGCCAGCAGAGCACGGCCTTCCTCATCAGTGCCAGCAGACGTCGTGATAGTGATATCAAGACCGCGCACTCGATCAACTTTATCAAAGTCGATTTCCGGGAAGATGATTTGCTCGCGAACGCCCATGCTGTAGTTACCGCGTCCGTCAAAAGACTTAGCGCTAACACCACGGAAGTCACGTACACGTGGTAGAGCGATGTTAATCAAACGCTCAAGAAAATCCCACATACGTTCGCCACGTAGGGTTACTTTACAACCGATAGGGTAGCCTTCACGGATTTTGAAACCAGCAACAGATTTGCGAGCTTTAGTGATAAGTGGCTTTTGACCAGAGATCGTTGCCATATCAGCAGCTGCGTTTTCTAGCAGTTTCTTATCGTTGATTGCTTCACCAACACCCATGTTTAGGGTGATTTTCTCGATTCTAGGGACTTGCATGACGCTTGTGTAGCTGAACTGTTTGGTCAGATCAGCGACTACAGACGACTTGTAGTAATCATGCAGTTTCGCCATAGTAGAACTCCAAATTACTTCTAATTAGTTAGAAACGGTTTCGCCGTTAGACTTGAAGAAACGAACTTTCTTGCCGTCTTCAATGCGGAAACCGATACGGTCAGCTTTACCAGTAGCTGTGTTGAAGATCGCTACGTTAGAAACATCAATTGCTGCTTCTTGCTCAACGATACCACCTTGTTGACCTAGAGCCGGAACCGGCTTTTGGTGTTTCTTAACAAGGTTGATGCCTTCAACGATAACTTTACCAGTTGCTAGGACCTTAGTTACTTTACCTTTCTTGCCTTTATCTTTACCAGCAAGAACGATTACTTCGTCGTTACGACGGATTTTAGCTGCCATCTTACGTGCTCCTTACAGAACTTCTGGAGCCAGTGAAACGATCTTCATGAACTTATCGCCACGAAGTTCGCGAGTCACAGGACCAAAGATACGTGTACCGATTGGTTGCTCAGTATTGTCATTTAACAGTACGCAAGCATTACGGTCGAAGCGAATGACAGAACCGTCTGGACGACGTACGCCTTTACGGGTGCGAACTACCACCGCCTTCAGTACATCACCTTTTTTAACTTTACCGCGAGGAATTGCTTCCTTAACAGTAACTTTGATGATGTCACCGATATGTGCATAACGGCGGTGAGAGCCACCCAGAACCTTAATACACATTACGCTGCGAGCGCCTGAGTTATCAGCTGCGTCCAGCATACTTTGCATTTGGATCATGTTAGTGCTCCGCTAAATATAAAAAAAACTAGACCCTCACGGGTCGGGCTGCCTCTTTAAAAGGGACGCGAATTGTACCACCCTTTTTTTTAATTGGGTAGTCAAAAAATAAACGGCTCCAAAATAATTTTTGGAGCCGCTTTATTATAGAAGAGTGAAGATTAAATCTTCGCCTTTTCTACAACTTTTACCAAAGTCCAAGACTTAGTCTTAGACAGTGGACGACACTCTGCGATTTCAACTTTGTCGCCTAGGCCACATTCGTTGTTCTCGTCATGTGCGTGTACTTTTGTCGTGCGCTTTACGTATTTACCGTAAATTGGGTGTTTAACCATGCGCTCGATAGCAACAACGATAGACTTGTCCATCTTGTCGCTAACAACACGACCTTGTTGAGTACGTTTTTGTTCGCTCATTATGCGCCTGCCTTCTCAGTCAAAACAGTTTTCACACGTGCGATATCACGGCGTACAGCTTTCAGAGTGTGAGTTTGCTGTAGTTGACCAGTTGCAGCTTGCATGCGCAAGTTGAACTGTTCACGTAGCAAATTCAAAAGCTCTGCATTAAGCTCTTCAACGCTTTTTTCGCGTAGATCTTGTGCTTTCATCACATCACCTGCTTAGTTACAAATGTAGTCTTGAATGGCAGTTTACGAGCCGCTAGGCGGAACGCTTCACGTGCCAATTCTTCAGGTACACCACCCATTTCGTACATAACCTTACCAGGTTGGATTTGGGCTACCCAGTACTCAACGTTACCTTTACCCTTACCTTGACGAACTTCAAGTGGTTTTTCTGTGATTGGTTTGTCTGGGAACACACGGATCCAGATTTTACCTTGACGCTTAACGTGACGTGTCATTGCACGACGTGCCGCTTCAATTTGACGAGCAGTTAGACGACCACGGCCAACAGCTTTAAGACCGAATTCGCCGAAGCTTACATCAGTACCTTTAGCTAGACCACGGTTACGACCAGTCTGAACCTTACGGAACTTAGTACGTTTAGGTTGTAGCATCTGTCGACTCCTTACTTACGGCCTTTGCGCTGCTTCTTAGGCTTATCGCCTTTAGGCTCTACAGCGTTAGCTGCTGGCATGCCGCCTAGGATCTCACCTTTGAAGATCCAAGTCTTGATGCCGATCACACCGTATTGAGTGTGAGCCGAAGAAGTTGCGTAATCAATGTCAGCACGTAGAGTGTGTAGAGGCACACGGCCTTCACGGTACCACTCTGAACGTGCGATTTCAGCGCCGCCTAGACGACCGCTTACTTCCACTTTGATACCTTTAGCACCTAGACGCATTGCGTTTTGTACCGCGCGCTTCATAGCACGACGGAACATCACACGACGCTCTAGCTGAGACGCGATGCTGTCACCAACAAGTTGCGCATCTAGTTCAGGCTTACGTACTTCAGCGATGTTAATTTGCGCTGGTACACCTGCAATTTTAGCTACAGCTGTGCGTAGCTTCTCAACGTCTTCACCTTTCTTACCGATTACAACGCCTGGACGAGCAGTGTGAATAGTCACACGGATGCTCTTAGCAGGACGTTCGATAACGATGCGTGATAGTGACGCTTTTTTCAGTTCGCTTGTAAGGAACTGACGTACCTTGAAGTCGCCGTCTAGGTTGTCAGCGAAATCTTTGGTGTTAGCAAACCATGTAGCATTCCAAGGCTTAACGATGCCAAGACGAATACCATTTGGATGTACTTTCTGACCCATTGCTTACTCTCCTAGTCTTAAGCGTCTGCTACAACAACAGTGATGTGGCTTGAACGCTTCAAGATACGGTCCGCACGGCCTTTAGCACGAGGCATAATACGCTTCATGATAGGGCCTTCATCTACGAAGATTTTAGCGACATTAAGATCGTCGATATCTGCACCTTCGTTGTGCTCCGCGTTCGCGATAGCTGACTCAAGAACTTTCTTGATTAGCTCAGCAGCTTTTTTGTTGCTGAAAGTCAAGATTTCTAGAGCTTGGTCAACTGATTTACCACGAATTTGATCTGCAACTAAGCGAGCTTTCTGAGGCGAAATGCGAGCAAAGTTATGTTTAGCTAATGCTTCCATCATCTACTCCTTAACGCTTCTTAGCTTTCTTATCCGCAGCGTGACCGCGGTAAGTACGAGTTGGTGCGAATTCACCCAGTTTGTGACCGATCATTTCTTCGGTAACGAAAACTGGTACGTGCTGACGACCATTATGGACAGCGATGGTCAAACCGATCATCGTAGGGATGATCATTGAGCGACGGGACCAAGTCTTAATAGGCTTTTTGTCTCCGCTTTCCACCGCTTTCTCTACCTTCTTCAGCAAGTGTAGGTCAATAAATGGACCTTTCTTGAGAGAACGTGGCATGGCGATTCCTCTTTATATAGATTACTTGTTACGACGACGTACGATGTACTTGTCAGTGCGTTTGTTCTTACGAGTCTTGAAGCCTTTAGTAGGCATACCCCAAGGTGATACTGGGTGACGACCGCCTGATGTACGACCTTCACCACCACCGTGTGGGTGATCAACTGGGTTCATTACCACACCGCGAACGGTTGGACGAACACCGCGCCAGCGGTTAGCACCAGCTTTACCAAGTTCACGTAGCATGTGCTCAGAGTTACCAACTTCACCGATCGTTGCACGACCTTCAGAAAGAACTTTGCGCATTTCGCCAGAACGTAGACGGATAGTTACATATGAACCGTCGCGAGCAACGATTTGAGCATATGCACCAGCCGAACGAGCTAGCTGACCACCTTTACCAGGCTTAAGTTCAACGTTGTGTACAGTTGAACCTACTGGGATGTTACGCATTGGAAGTGCGTTACCAGCTTTGATAGGTGCGTCTGCACCAGACTGGATAGCATCACCAGCTACAACACCTTTAGGTGCAAGGATGTAACGACGCTCACCGTCTGCGTACAGCACAAGTGCGATGTTCGCGCTACGGTTTGGATCGTATTCTAGACGCTCAACTTTCGCTGGGATACCGTCTTTAGTACGTTTGAAGTCAATTACACGGTAGTGGTGCTTGTGACCACCGCCGATGTGACGTACTGTGATGCGACCGTTGTTGTTACGACCACCGTTCTTAGAGTTTTTCTCTAGAAGTGGTGCGTAAGGCTTACCTTTGTGTAGGTCAGCGTTTACAACTTTAACAACGTGACGACGACCAGCCGAAGTCGGCTTACATTTAACAATAGCCATTTCTCAACTACTCCTGTTATTCCGCGCCGCCAACAAAGTCAAGATCTTGACCTTCAGCCAAAGTAACGTACGCTTTCTTAACGTCGCTGCGGCGACCCTGGCGTAGACCTTGACGTTTGGTCTTACCCTTAGTGATAAGAGTATTTACAGACTTAACTTCAACTTCAAAAAGCTTTTCTACAGCTGCTTTGATCTCTTTTTTAGTTGCATCTTTAGCTACTTTGAAAACGATAGTGTTCGCTTTCTCAGCTGCCATAGTTGCTTTTTCAGAGATGTGCGGAGCACGTAGAACTTTTAGGATACGCTCTTCAGTGATCATGCTAGCATCTCCTCAACTTGCTTAACTGCTTCAGCAGTAATTACAACTTTGTCGAACGCGATTAGTGAAACTGGGTCGATACCAGCAACGTCACGTGCGTCAACTTTGTATAGGTTACGAGCTGCTAGGAATAGATTCTCATCTACTTCGCTAGTCACGATTAGCGCGTCAGTTAGCTCAAGCTCTTTAAGCTTAGCTACAAGCTCTTTAGTCTTTGGTGCTTCTACAGAGAAGTTATCAACAACGATTAGACGCTCTTGACGAACTAGCTCAGAAAGAATGCTCTTCATAGCACCGCGGTACATTTTCTTGTTTACTTTTTGGCTGTGATCTTGTGGTTTCGCAGCAAAAGTAACACCACCTGTACGCCAGATTGGGCTACGAATTGTACCAGCACGTGCACGGCCAGTACCTTTTTGACGCCATGGCTTAGCGCCACCGCCAGAAACTTCTGAACGTGTTTTTTGAGCGCGTGTACCTTGACGAGCACCTGCTGCAAACGCAACAACTACTTGGTGTACAAGAGCTTCGTTAAACTCACGTCCGAAAGTAGTTTCGGAAACAGTTAGTGCATCAGCACCTTTAACCATTAGTTCCATTACTTACTCCTGAGACGTTATGCTTTAACAGCTGGTTTAACGATCACGTTGCCGCCTGTTGAGCCTGGTACTGCACCTTTAATAAGAAGCAGATTGCGCTCAGCGTCAACACGTACGATCTCTAGGTTTTGAGTCGTTACACGCTCAGCACCCATGTGACCTGCCATTTTCTTGCCTTTAAATACGCGACCTGGAGTTTGACATTGGCCAATAGAACCAGGAGCACGGTGAGACAATGAGTTACCGTGAGTCATATCTTGAGTACGGAAGTTCCAACGCTTAACAGCGCCTTGGAAACCTTTACCCTTAGATGTACCAGTAACGTCTACTTTCTTAGTTTCGTTGAATAGTTCAACTGTTAGCTCAGCGCCAACTGCGAACTCTTCGCCGTTTTCTAGACGGAATTCCCAAAGACCGCGACCAGCTTCAACACCAGCTTTAGCAAAGTGACCTGCTTCTGCTTTGTTTACACGGCTAGCTTTCTTTGAACCAGCAGTAACCTGGATAGCTGCGTAACCATCAGTCTCAAGAGTTTTAACTTGAGATACACGGTTAGCTTCTACTTCAACAACAGTTACTGGGATAGAAACGCCTTCTTCAGTAAATACGCGGGTCATGCCCACTTTACGACCGATTAGACCAATCATTATTCTAATCTCCCTTAACCTAGGCTAATTTGAACGTCAACGCCCGCTGCAAGGTCTAGACGCATCAGTGCATCAACAGTTTTGTCTGTTGGCTCAACGATGTCGATTAAACGCTTGTGAGTACGGATTTCGTACTGGTCACGTGCATCTTTGTTAACGTGTGGAGAGATAAGAACTGTGAAACGCTCTTTACGAGTAGGTAGTGGGATTGGACCACGAACCTGTGCGCCTGTGCGCTTAGCTGTTTCAACGATTTCCGCTGTAGAAGCGTCGATTAGTTTGTAATCGAATGCTTTTAGGCGGATACGGATACGTTGGTTCTGCATGAGACAGAGCTCCAATAATTAAAAATTACACAAACAATATCGCCACTCAAACCCGTACAAGACGAGAGAATGCCGATTGATTTATGTGAAACCGTAGCATCCAAGATTAGGACGCATTGTCAGTTAATTTTCGATTAACTATCCCTACATACCAAAGTCACCTTTGGGGATAGTTTTTCCGAAGAAAAGATAGCTAATTGTATTAACCGCGAACATAAGCTGAGTCTACATTACCCGACATATCAATAAGATAAATCGGCTCCTCGCCGCTCATTGGTTCACAACTGGCTTAACCAGTGCGCTGCATTATACAGATCACAGTTTTATCTGCAAGGTCTGAGCAGAAAATAAACGAAGGATTTTCCACTCTCATGCATTAATCTGAGTATTAGTCCCGACGCTCATATACGCAGTGATATAAAAACAAAACGCAGGCTGAACAATCAGCCTGCGTTGTAACTATATATAGAGAGGGATTGTTGATTATTTCGCGAGACGTTGGCGAACCGCTTCAAATAAACACACTCCCGATGCTACCGATACATTTAAGCTCGATACGCTACCCGCCATTGGGATTTTAATCAGGTCATCACACGTTTCACGAGTTAGACGACGCATACCGTCACCTTCAGCGCCCATCACGATAGCTAGCGGGCCAGTCAGCTTAGCTTGATATATATCATGTGTTGCTTCACCTGCCGTACCCACAAACCAAATGCCCTGATCTTGCAATGCACGCATTGTACGCGCCAAGTTAGTTACACGAACCAGTGGCACAGTTTCAGCTGCACCACACGCGACTTTACTTACCGTCGCTGTCATAGGTGCTGACTTATCTTTTGGTACGATAACCGCAGCAACACCCGCAGCATCTGCGTTACGTAAGCAAGCGCCTAAGTTATGCGGATCAGTCACACCATCGAGCACTAGCAGAAGTGGGGACTCATGCTTAGCGATAATGTCATCTAGGTCATTTTCATTAAGCTGCTTAGCCGGCTTAACACGTGCGATGATACCTTGGTGGTTTGTACCACGTGCTTTGTCATCTAGAGCTTTACGCCCCATTTGCTGGATCGATACACCGACCATCTGCAATTCATTTAGAATTAGCATTAGGCGGTCATCTTGACGACCTTTCAATACAAACGCTTCGATGAAACGCTCTGGCTCACGAGCAAGCACTGCTTTAACTGCGTGAATGCCGTAAATAAATTCGTTACTCATTAGTTAACCTGTTTCTTTATTCAGCTGATGGCTTTTTAGTTCGCTTAGTCTTTCTCGGACGACTGTTTGGCTTCTTCTTAGTTGCCTTGCGAACTTTAGGTTTCTTACCTTTCCCGTCATTGTTGCTTTCAACAGGAGTACCATCTGGTCGTTTAGTCGGCTCTACGTTTGGTGAAGCCTGGCGACCCGGTTTGTTTGCTTTAATACCGCGCTTTTTCTCTTTGGCTTTTTTCTGTGCTTCCGCTGCTCGCTTCTTCGCGGTCTTGCCTTTGCCGCGTAGCTTACGACTTGTTTCGACTAATTCAAAGTCAATTTGGCGATCATCTAAGTTAACGGAAAGCACTTTCACTTTCACCGCATCACCTAAACGATAAATCGCACCAAAGCTTTCGCCGATAAGTCGTTGACCAATCGGATCAAACTGGTAGTAGTCATTCGCTAGTGATGAAATATGCACTAAGCCATCAATATGAAGCTCGGTTAGACGAACAAAGAAGCCAAAACTAGTGACATTGGCAATCACGCCATCAAGTTCATCGCCAACATGGTCTTGCATGTATTCACATTTGAGCCAATCAGATACTTCGCGCGTTGCATCATCAGCACGACGCTCGGTCATTGAGCATTGCTCGCCATACACATCCATATCATCGAATGAGTAATGGAAACCACCCGTTGGTGTCCAACGATCTTGGTTACGACCTTCCTCTTTGGCAATTAGATATTTGATTGCACGGTGAAGCAACAAGTCAGGGTAACGACGAATTGGTGAAGTAAAGTGCGCATAGCGTTTTAGCGCCAAACCAAAGTGCCCGCAGTTGTCAGCGTTATACACTGCCTGTTTCATTGAACGTAGCAGCATGGTTTGAATCAGTTCTTTGTCCTGACGCTCTGCGATTTGTTTTACCAGATCCGCATAGTCAGTTGGCGATGGTTCTAGACCACCGTTTAGGTGTAGACCTAACTCACCTAAGAAATCGCGGAAACCTTGCAGGCGAAGTTCACCCGGCGATTCGTGAATACGGAACAAGGCTGGCTCTTTGGCTTTTTCAACCAAAGAAGCAGATGCGATGTTCGCCAGAATCATACACTCTTCGATAATCTTGTGTGCATCATTACGGATAACCGGTTCAATACGGTCAATTTTGCGTTCTGCGTTAAAGATAAACTTGGTTTCTATCGTTTCAAACTCGATGGCACCACGATTATCACGAGCATGCTTAAGCACTTTGTACATCTTATGCAGCTCTTCAAGATCCGGTACAAGCGGCTCGTAGCGCTGGCGTAACTCTTCATCACCATCCAAAATCGCGCCTACTTTGTTGTAGGTGAGACGAGCGTGAGAGTTCATTACCGCTTCATAGTGTTTATAACCTGATAGCTTACCGCTTTCAGAAATGGTCATCTCACACACCATACACAAGCGATCCACTTGCGGGTTGAGTGAACACAGGCCATTAGAAAGCACTTCTGGCAACATCGGCACCACTTGCGATGGGAAATAAACCGAGTTACCACGGTTGATGGCTTCTTTATCTAGCGCTGTATCAGGGCGAACATAGTAACTTACATCAGCAATCGCTACCCATAAGCGCCAGCCACCGCTCTTCTTCGCTTGACAGTAAACCGCATCATCAAAGTCACGTGCATCTTCACCATCAATGGTGACTAATGGTAAGTCACGTAAATCAACACGGCCTGCTTTCGCTTCTTCAGGCACTTCTTCACCTAGGTTTGCGATTTGCTTGTCTACTGCTTCTGGCCACTCATGGGGGATTTGGTGAGTACGAATCGCAATTTGTGTTTCCATGCCCGGCGCCATGTTCTCGCCTAGCACTTCGATAACTTTACCCATCATGCCACGCGAGCGCGAACCACGATCGGTAATTTCAATCACCACCACATTACCCATGCGAGCGCTGCCTTTGTGCTCATTAGGGATAAGAATATCTTGGCTAATACGTGAGTCATCCGGCACAACATATGAGTAGCCATACTCAAGGAAGAAACGGCCAACAATCTGGCTCTTACGCTCTTCTAGCACACGAACTAAACGGCCTTCCTTACGACCTCGTTTCGAGTTATCCGTTGGCTGCACTAATACAAAGTCACCATGAATGATGTTCTTCATTTGATGGTGTGGCAGCACGATGTCGTTATCTTTACCGACACTTCCTTCTGGTCTTACCCAGCCATGACCGTCTTTGTGACCAATCACATAGCCTTTAACCATTTCTAGTTTTGCAGGTAAGGCATAACACTGGCGACGAGTGAACACTAACTGGCCATCTCGCTCCATTGCTCTTAGTCGACGACGCAATCCTTCATATTGATCCTCGCCATCAAGTTGAAGCGCATCAAATAGATCGTTGCGATTGAGAGGCACTCCTGCCTTTTCAAGAAATTCTAAAATGAATTCTCGGCTAGGAATCGGATTCTCATAATTTTTAGATTCACGATCAGCAAATGGATCGTTTTGGATTTGGTCTGACATAAGCAAGCCCAATTAAGGAAGGTATAAAGCTATTATATCCGAGTCATTAACTAAGCTACAGTTAACCCGCTACAAAAACCCAAAATAAGGCTGTAATTTTCATAACTTAGCACCTCTTTATACAAAGCTTCACAGCCAAAGACTTAGATCACAGTTCCTTGCAAACACCCAAGCAAACGTTTGCAATGTAACACGCAAATTGCCATATTCAGGGCGTTTTCCTATTCCATTCAAACAATAAGGTTTCCTATGAGTATTAAGCGCTCTCTTATCGCCTCTGCGATTGCTAGCCTTGGCCTTTTCTCTGCTCAATCATTCGCTGTTGAAAATGTCGATTTGATGATCACAGACGCAATGGTACTGACCATGAACCAAGATAAAACGGTTTATGAGAGTGGTACTGTAGTAGTCAAGGACAACAAGATCCTAGCCGTTGGTGATGAGTCACTAGCGAAGCAATACAAAGCTAACAAGACTTTAGATGTCGATGGCGATATTGTAATGCCAGGACTCATTAATACTCATACTCACGTCTCAATGACCGTGTTCCGCTCATTGGCTGATGATGTGCCTGACCGCTTACATCGCTACATATTCCCACTGGAAGCTAAGTTAGTTTCTCGCGATATGGTTCGTATCGGCGCCAACTTAGGTAACGTTGAGATGATCAAAGGTGGTGTCACCACTTACGCTGACATGTATTACTTTGAAGATGAAGTTGCTAAGACGGTCGATAAGATTGGTATGCGTGCCATCCTAGGTGAAACAGTGATTAAGTTCCCGGTTGCTGATGCCGCAAATGCTGATGAAGGCATCCAATACGCGCTTAACTTTATTGAAGAATACAAAGACCATCCTCGTATTACACCAGCGTTTGCACCGCACGCGCCTTATACTAACACCACTGAAACGTTGCAGAAAATCGCTAAGCTTTCGTTAGAGAAAGATGTGCCAGTGTTAATTCACCTAGCAGAATCTCACCGTGAAGAAGAGAAGATTGCAAAACGTGCTGATGGTATGTCGCCAGTCGAATACATGAACAGCATTGGCGCACTAAACGAGAACCTAGTTGGCGCGCACATGATTTTGGTCGATGACCAAGATATCGAGTTGGTAAAAGAATCCGGTATGGGTGTAGCGCACAACATGAGCGCTAACATCAAATCTGCAAAAGGCGTATCACCAGCGCTGAAAATGTATGACCAAGACGTGCGCATCGGCCTAGGTACTGATGGCCCAATGTCAGGTAACACGCTAAGTACTATTGATGAATTCAACCAAGTGGCGAAAGTGCACAAACTGGTTAATAAAGACCGCGCAGCCATGCCACCAATCAAAGTGATTGATATGGCAACCATGGGCGCAGCAAAAGCACTACGTATGGAAGATAAAGTTGGTTCATTAGAAGCAGGTAAACTGGCGGATATCATTGTTATCGATACTAAAGCGCCAAATATGGTACCGGTTTACAACCCATACTCAGCCTTAGTTTACTCAGCAAACTCTGGCAACGTTCGTCACTCGATTGTCGACGGTAAAATCCTAATGCAAGACCGCGAAATGCTGACAGTAGATGAAGAAGCGATTCGAAAAGAAGCGCTAGAGTTTACCGAGGTGGTTCGTAAAACTGTGATTGAATCGGGTGAAGTGGTTCAGTAACCTCGCTCCCCAATAGAGTTTATATAAAACAAATGCCCAGCAAGTGCTGGGCATTTTTGTATGTGCAGGTTGAATGTTCTCTGGATTGGCTACCAGAAAGTATCGCGGCGTTTCGCTCGAGCGATGATGTTATCGGGCATTCGCTGTTCTAAGCCATGCCTCAAACGGGAAATACGTTTGTGTTGACGCTGATCTGCGGTGACCGTGTTATACAGCCAGCGATAAGCATCCTCGTAATCGAGTGGACTACCGTAGTCGCGTAGTAAGAGTTCTGCGAGATGGATACGGGCATTCAAATTGCCCATTGCTGCCGCCTCACGAAGGTATGGAATCGCACGCTCTTTATCTTGCTGCACCAAAGTGCCACGCGAGTAATAACGACCCAATTGTTCAAGCGCCGTAGGCAAACCTTGATGGGCAGCGTTTTCCATATAATAAAGACCGAGTTCGACATCTTGGTCAACACATACGCCCCAAGCCAACATATCTCCGTAGAGGAACTCATACGCAGGTAGGCTAATACGCGTAGCGCGCGCCACGATATCTTCTACTAACTGGCAGTTATCTGCCTTTACTCGTTCTAAATGTTTATTCTGTTCAATCAGTTTTATCAGTTCAGCTTCGGAGTATATGGGCACCGGCTCACCAATATCGGCCACACTTGCATGGGCCAGTGATGAGCTCAATGTCAGCATCAACGAAACTGCTACTGTTCGTAGCTTCATACCTGCACTCTTTATTGATTCCGACGGCCTACCCTTCCCAGTTAGACGCAATGAGCCACGGGAACTTAGGCAGGTTTGATAACTTTATCGGCAATAAACGCAAACTCTTTAGACAAAATTTGCCGCGTGTTGGCAACAGTTTGCCATAGTGTGATGAAAAATCCACCATCAAACAGGCATAAAAAAACCGACTCATTGAGCCGGTTTTTAGAATCTTTAGAAATCAATCATTAAGCGTTAAATGGGTGAACCTTGATGATTGTTTCGTTACGGTCTGGACCTGTAGAGATGATGTCTACCGGTACGCCTGTCAATTCTTCAATACGCTTGATGTAGTCAAGTGCTGCCTTTGGTAGGTCATCAATTGATTTCGCACCAAATGTGTTCTCAGACCAACCTGGCATAGTTTCGTAGATAGGCGTCGCTTTTTCGAATGCTTCAGCAGCCATTGGCGAAACTTCTAGGATAGAACCATCGTCCATCTTGTAACCAGTACAGATTTTCAGTTCTTCTAGGCCATCTAGTACGTCTAGTTTAGTTAGACAGAAACCAGTAACAGAGTTGATTTGGATTGCACGACGCATAGCAACAGCATCGAACCAACCAGTACGGCGTAGACGACCAGTTGTCGCGCCGAACTCATGACCAACGTCACCTAGGTGCTTACCTACTGGGTCTTGCTTATCTAGACCATCGTATAGCTCAGTCGGGAATGGACCAGCACCAACACGAGTACAGTACGCTTTAGCAATACCAAGGATGTAACCGATGTGACGAGGACCGAAACCAGAACCTGCAGCAACACCACCAGCAGTCGTGTTAGAAGAAGTTACGTACGGGTAAGTACCGTGGTCGATATCTAGTAGAGTACCTTGAGCGCCTTCGAACATGATCTTGTCGCCGCGCTTACGTGCTGCATCTAGTTCGTCAGTTACGTCGATAACCATTGAAGTTAGTAGATCTGCGTAACCCATTGCTTGCTCAAGTACTTCTTCGTAGCTTACTGGCTCAGCTTTGTAGAAGTGAACTAGTTGGAAGTTATGGTATTCCATTACTTCTTTTAGTTTTTCTGCGAAAGCTTCTTTATCAAATAGATCGCCAACACGTAGGCCGCGACGAGCCACTTTATCTTCGTAAGCTGGACCAATACCACGACCCGTTGTACCAATTGCTTTTTTACCGCGAGCGATTTCGCGCGCTTGGTCCATAGCAACGTGGTAAGGAAGAATTAGAGGACATGCTTCAGAAATGAAAAGACGCTCGCGTACAGGGATACCGCGCTCTTCAAGAGGCTTCATTTCTTTCAGTAGAGCTTCAGGTGATAGAACTACACCGTTACCGATAACACATTTTACGTTATCGCGAAGGATACCTGATGGAATTAAGTGAAGAACGGTTTTTTCACCGTCAATTACTAGAGTGTGGCCTGCGTTGTGACCGCCTTGGTAGCGAACCACATATTTTGCATCTTCAGTTAAAAGGTCTACGATTTTACCTTTACCTTCGTCACCCCATTGGGTGCCTAGAACGACTACGTTATTTCCCATCTTTCCAAGTCTGATTGCTGATTAAAAATGGATTCTAGCACTGAATGACGCGACTTGCAGTCATTTTTTAATCATACAAGTGTCACAAAGCAATAAGCCGTTGAGTAACTTAACAAAGCGCTAATGCTATCAGGCTTAATCTTCCGCATAGATTTTTATACTAGTACGCCCATCGACATCCATTGATGCGCGATACATTCCGGAACAATTGAGAGCAAAATGGATATTTCCTTTAGCATCAAGCGCAATCACGCCGCCTTCTCCACCAAGCTGTTTTAACTCACCTTGCACCACAGTTTCACTGGCAGTAGCAACATCCTCTTTTAGGTAACGCATTCGCGCTGCGATGTCCCCAGCCACTTGCTTACGAATAAACAATTCACCCATGCCAGTGGCTGAAATGGCGACATTACCATTTTCAGCAAAGGTACCCGCACCAATAACTGCAGAGTCACCCACTCGGCCATATTGCTTATTGGTAATCCCACCAGTACTTGTGGCTGCTGCTAGGTTGCCGTACTGATCTAATGCTACCGCACCGACTGTGCCATGCTTTTCATCGTCAGGAAACTCACTGTATTTCGCTTCCGACAAGGCAAACTGGCCGCGCGCTTTCATCAGTTGCAGTTGGTCATAACGACGGTCAGTAAAGAAGTAGTCTTGCTCGACAAACTCATGACCATGTTTAAAAGCGAACTCTTCCGCTCCTTCGCCAACCAAAAAGACATGCTCAGATTGCTTCATCACATCAAACGCCAGTTGTACTGGATTTTTAATATGTTTAACTCCTGCGATAGCACCTGCTTGGCAGTTGGCACCATGCATAACAGATGCATCCATCTCGACCATTTCTTTATGGGTTAACACTGAGCCTTTACCCGCGTTGAAATGCGGAGAATCTTCTAGCACTTTCACCGCAGCGATCGCCGCCTCTAATGCATCTTGGCCTTGTTGCAATAACTGATGACCCGCATTAACTGCGGTTTGAAGGTCTTGGCAAATTGCCGCTTGCAGTTCTTCACTCATGTTTTCTCGCAGAATAGTGCCAGCACCACCATGAATGGCGATCGCAAAAGGATGACTCATATAAACCTCAAACAATGGATACAAAAAAGGCGTCACTTAGCACTAAGCAACGCCTTTAATTTAGCATGAATTACCTGATAACTCAGGCAATCTCAATATTAGTGAGAACCGCAACCGCCGCCACCGCAGCAGCCGCCTTCTTTCTCTTCGTGGTCGTGACCGTGGCCTTCGCCACCACAGCAGCCACCTTCGTGATCGTGGTCGTGACCACAACCGCCAGCTTGGTGAACGTGGCCGTGTTGAATTTCTTCTTCAGTCGCTTCACGTACTGCAACAACTTCAACGTCGAAAGTCAGTGTTTGACCAGCAAGCATGTGGTTGCCGTCTACAACAACTTCGTCGCCGTCTACTTCTGTTACTTCTACAGGGATTGGACCTTGGTCAGTGTCCGCTAGGAAGCGCATACCAACTTCGATTTCATCCACACCTTGGAATACGTTAGCAGGCACGCGTTGAACAAGTGCGTCGTTGTGCTCGCCGTATGCTTCTTCAGGAGAAACTGTTGCAGAGAATTTGTCGCCAGCTACTTTACCTTCTAGCTCTTTTTCTAGGCCAGTGATTAGGTTGTTGTTACCGTGAAGGTAATCTAGAGGTGCTTCAGCTGTTGATTGGTCAACAACTACGCCGTCTTCTAGTTTCACTTGGTACGCTAGACTTACGACTACATTCTTTTCAATTTTCATAATTGCTCCAAGGCGCTTAAGATCCCGAATAACACATTCAGGAATAAATCAATAACCTTGGTATTATGGGGATTAAATAATGAAACTCAATCAATCAGGTTTAAAAATCCCGATCATTTCTTCACCACCCCGTTCAGTTTTCTCTACAGATTGCGGTTTGCGTTGTTCTTGATAGCTACAGTCGACACACTCGACAAGCTCAATATTATTCTCTATCCACCAGCGTAATGTGTCTTGTTGATTGCACTTTGGGCAACTGGCGCCTGCGATAAATCTCTTCTTCATTAACTTCACTTCATTATTGGGCTGATTCAAAGGGGTTATTCGCCTAATCCCAGAAGTTTTTGGCTTGCTGGTCGTTTTCCATCTCTCGGCCAAAGATCTCTTCCAGTTCTTTACGGGCTTCTTTGGCTCTTAAGGCCAATTGTTTATCTTCATTGTGTTGGGGTAATAACTCTTTAAGCATAGCGTTATCGAGTTTTCTAAAATGCGCTTCTGCTCGATGGGCTTGATACGGGTGCATACCAAGTTCGACTAAAACCTGCTTACCTAAATCTAATGCGCCTAAGAAGGTTTCACGCGAGTATTTATCCACCCCATGGCTGAGCAATTGGTACGCTTCCACACGGCTGCGCGCACGCGCCATCAGTTTTAGGTTGGGAAAATGCTGCTTACAGATATCAACGATCTGCATGATTTCATCGGGAGAATCCGTACATAGCACCATGGCCTCTGCCTTATCAGCGCCTGCGGCTCTTAATAAATCAAGCTGGGTCGCATCACCATAAAACACTTTATAACCATATTTACGTAGCAAATGAATTTGGCTCGCGTCACTCTCTAATACCGTCAGTTTTATCTTATTGGCATACATCAAGCGGCCAACAATCTGACCAAAACGACCAAAGCCAGCAATGATGACTCTCGGCTGCTTATTGATAATGTCAGTATCGAGATTGGCCTCATCAGATACATTCAACCAGCGTGCGTACCACTTTCTCTGCCCCATCAATAACAGCGGAGTCGTCACCATAGATAAGCTAACTACAACCAAAAGAAAGGCAGTCTGCTCTGACGTCAAAATGCCTTGGCTTAGCGCCGCGGTAAATATTACAAAAGCGAACTCACCGCCTTGACTCAAAATAGCCGCCATTCGGCTGCGCGATTTTGGTCTACTGCCAGATAAGCGAGCCAACAGATACAACACCATCCCCTTTGCCGCCACAAGCGCAAACACGCACACCAAAATGGTAAACGGATGATGAGCTAATAACCCCAAATTGACCGCCATACCTACGGCGATAAAGAACAGGCCTAGCAGTAACCCTTTAAATGGCTCAATCGCAATCTCTAACTCATGGCGATATTCACTTTCAGCTAACAGCACACCGGCAAGGAAAGCGCCTAATGCCATTGAAAGGCCCAGTTGCTTCATCACCAACGCAATGCCAATCACTAACAGCAGCGCGGCAACGGTAAATAGCTCACGAACCCCACTCATCACTACATAGCGGAATAGTGGCCTTAGCAGGAAATGACCGCCGACGAGCAAACCAATCACGCCGCCAAGCATCCATAGTGCATCATTCCAGTTACCAGAGGTATTACCGGCCAGTAATGGCAGCAAAGCCAACATTGGAATCACCGCAATGTCTTGGAATAGCAACACAGCAAAACCGGACTGTCCGGTTTCACTGCCGGCAAGCCCTTGCTCTTCTATCACTTTTAATGCAATGGCCGTTGAGGACAGGGCTAAACCCATACCGATAACGAGGCTCACTTGCCAACTCAATCCAAGCAAACTCACTACGGAAGATAACAGTGCCGTGGTAATTACTACCTGCGCGCCACCTAAGCCAAGAATAGGCCCACGCATTTGCCACAGTTTTTTGGGATTCAGCTCAAGGCCAATCAGAAACAGCAGCAGCACCACGCCAAACTCAGCGAAATGGAGGATCGCATCCACATCGCGGATAAGCCCTAAACCCCATGGGCCAATAGCAACACCCGCAAGTAGGTAACCAAGAACGGAACCTAAGCCCAAGCGCTGAGCCAAGGGCACCGCAACTACGGCTGCAGTAAGAAATATTGCACTGCTTTGGAGGAAGTCACTTTCAAGTGCCATCTTGTCCTCCTTGCATTGGAACTGGGTTGTTCAACCATTGGCGGTAGATTTCGGCATGCTGATAGCGCTCGACGTCCGAAATATTGCGCGCCCAATAGAGCACTAATGGCTCAATCCAAGTCATACGACACAATGCCGCAGTCAGTTCAAACGGTTGTAAGATTTGCTCAAGTGGATATTTGTTATAGCCGTGTTCACCAAATGCCTCTTGATTACCGCCGGTGGTAATCACACTGCGCCAATACTTATTGGCTAGCGCGCTACCGTCACCATAGGCAAAGCCTTTGCCTAACACACGGTCAAGCCATTCTTTCAGCAAAGCAGGACAAGAATAAAGATACATTGGATGCTGAAATACGATCACATCATGAGCCAGTAAGCGCTCATGTTCAGCATTCACATCAATAAAGAAATCGGGATAGTGGGCGTAAAGATCGTGCACAGTGACATGTTCAAGAGATTCGATCTTTTTGATCATCACTTGATTAGCCACCGAAGTTTGAGACTCCGGGTGGGCATAGATAACTAACACTTTTTTCTGACTTTGAGCAGGTGACATCATTCCTTGAACATCCGCCTTTTTATGAGAGTCTTTATCGCTGTTATCAATAGTGAAACAGAACAAGACCTTATTTTCGTTATCAGTTTGTTATACGCGCTTAGTACCAATAACGCAATGATCGACTTTTCCAGATATTCCCCCTACTATGCGTGGCGAAACGATTAAAGATAAAGCAGAACTATGATTACCTTCTCTGACATCCAGCTCCTTCGTGGCGGAAAACCGCTTCTTGACCAAGCTTCAGCGACGATTCATCCCGGCGATAAAGTAGGCCTTGTTGGCAAAAACGGTTGTGGTAAATCCACCCTATTCGCCTTGATCAAAGATGAACTCTCTATCGATGCTGGTAATTTTAGCAAACCCTCTCATTGGGAGATGGCTTGGGTTGCACAGGAGACCCCAGCACTAGAGCGTGCTGCATTGGAATATGTGATAGATGGTGATCGCGAGTACCGCGAGTTAGAGCGTCAACTGCAACAAGCAGAACAAGACGACAACGGCACTTTAGTCGCAGACATTCATGGCAAAATTGAAACTATCGGTGGTTACAGCATTCGCGCACGCGCGGCTGAGCTGCTAGATGGTCTTGGTTTTAGCCAAGTTCAGATGGGTTGGAACTTAACTCAGTTCTCAGGTGGTTGGCGTATGCGCCTTAACCTAGCTCAAGCCCTACTTTGCCGCTCAGACCTGTTATTGCTCGATGAGCCAACCAACCACTTAGACCTTGATGCGGTAATGTGGTTAGAACGTTGGCTACAAAACTACCCTGGTACGTTGGTGCTTATTTCTCACGACCGCGACTTCCTCGATCCAATTGTGAATCGCGTTATCCACGTTGAGAACCAACTGCTTAACGAATACACCGGTAACTACTCATCGTTTGAAGACCAGCGCGCGCAAAAGCTTATTCTGCAACAAGCTCAGTACCAAAAGCAGCAGAAACAAATGGCGCACATGCAAAGCTATATTGACCGCTTCCGCTACAAAGCATCAAAAGCACGCCAAGCGCAAAGCCGTATTAAAGCGCTAGAACGCATGGAAAAAGTGCTACCTGCGCAGTTTGATAACCCATTTAGCTTCGAGTTCCGCGAGCCTGACACGCTACCAAACCCAATCATCATGATGGATGACGTGTCGGCAGGTTACGATGACAACCTCATCCTAGACAAAATCCGTTTGAACCTTGTACCGGGCAGTCGCATTGGTCTACTTGGCCGCAATGGTGCGGGTAAATCGACTCTAATCAAATTACTCTCTGGTGAGCTAAAGCCGCAAGGTGGCGATCTTACCTACTCGCAAGGGGTCAAAATTGGTTACTTCGCGCAGCATCAGCTAGAAACGCTGCACCCAGAAGAAACCCCACTGCAACACATGATGCAAATTGCCCCAGACAAGAACGAACTAGAACTGCGTAACTATTTAGGCAGCTTTGGTTTTAACGGTGATAAAGCACTAGAAAAAGTAGCGCCGTTTTCCGGCGGTGAGAAAGCCCGCTTAGTATTAGCGTTAGTGGTATGGCAAAAACCAAACCTATTGCTGCTCGATGAACCAACCAACCACCTTGATTTGGATATGCGCCAAGCATTGACGATGGCGCTGCAAACCTTTGAAGGTGCGATGGTAATCGTATCGCACGACCGTTACTTGCTACGTGCCACCACCGATGATCTTTACCTCGTGCATGATCGCCAAGTCGCGCCATTCGATGGTGATTTAAATGATTACTATAAATGGCTGACTGAGCAACAAAAAGCAGAACGTCGCGAAGCTCAAGCAGAGCAGCCAGAGAAAAACTCGGCTAACAGCGCTGCGGCGAAAAAAGAACAAAAGCGACGCGAAGCAGAGTTTCGTAAGCAGACCGCGCCAATTCGCAAAAAACTGACACAACTTGAACAGAAAATGGATAAGTTGGGTGAATCATTAGCCGATGCAGAGACGCAATTGTCTGATAACTCTCTGTATGAAGCCGAAAACAAAGCTAAACTTAATCAGGTACTCGCGCTACAAGCCAACAGTAAATCTGAACTTGAAGAAGTTGAAATGGATTGGATGGCGCTGCAAGAAGAACTTGAGCAAATGGAACAGGAATTCAGCGATTTATGAGTATAGAGCACGTAAGAGTTTCCCTCACACTAGAACGTCTATGGCAATTTAGCTTGCAGTACTACAGTGTGCGAGAGGTAAAAGAAGCGTGCTTGAACTTACAAAATCAATTCAAAGGTAATGTTAACTTGCTGCTGCTACTTAAATGGCTTGATGAGCAGCAAGTGACCATTGATGAGCAAGATTGGCATAAGGTAGAAGAGTGCCTTGGCCGTTCGGAATCGCTGCTTAATAGCTTTCGTGAGTTAAGACGAAAGCTAAAATTCAACTTATCAGACACCTTGTACCGTGAAGCGCTGCAATTTGAACTCCAGCTCGAAAAGCAGCAACAATCCGATCTGGTGGATTGTGTGAACAGCTTTACGTTGAGTAATGCCACTGGTGAAGCGCTAACTCTACGTTACTGTCGTCAATTAGGCGGAGAACACCTTTACGATATCTTCGCTTTGCCCTTTGAACCTACCGACCCACCTCAATAAACATGACTCAATTCACTGCCGCGACTGGGCTATCCAACCCACACCTACAAACTCTCGCGCCGCGCTTTATCCGTAAAAAAGCCCTGTTTGAACCGATTTGGCAAACTTTGGATACGCCGGATGGTGACTTCCTTGATTTAGCGTGGAGTGAAAATAAAGACGCAGAAGCCGCCAAAAACAAACCGCTGTTTGTTTTGTTTCATGGCCTAGAAGGCTGCTTTTATAGCCCGTATGCCAATGGCTTAATGAATGCGTTTGCCAAACAAGGTTGGCTATCGGTCATGATGCACTTTCGCGGCTGTAGCGGTAAACCAAACAAGCTCGCTCGTGCTTATCACTCAGGTGAAGTGAAAGATGCTCGTCTGTTTTTAGAATATCTAAACCAGATCTTTCCACAGCAAAAGAAAGTGGCGGTGGGTATATCGCTTGGCGGCAATATGCTAGCGAACTATTTGGCCGAGTACGCGGATGAGCCACTACTTGATGCAGCATCGATTGTCTCAGCGCCACTCGACTTATCAGCATGCTCTGAACGAATCGAACAAGGCTTCTCCAAACTCTACAAAGCCTACCTGCTCAACTCGTTAAAACGCAACGCACTGCGCAAGCATCATCTATTAAAAGGCGAACTGGATTTAAGTTATCAGTCGATCAAGCGTGTGACTCGATTATACGAGTTTGACGATCTGATCACCGCACCTTTGCATGGTTTTAAAGATGCCGAAGATTACTATCAGCGCTGCTCAGGTATTCATCGCCTACAAGAGATCCGTTTACCGACGCAAATCATTCACGCCAAAGACGATCCATTTATGACGGATGCAGTGATCCCACAATTTGTGCTACCAGATAACATCGACTATCGTTTACTTGAGCAAGGCGGTCATGTCGGCTTTGTGAGTGGTTCTGTTTTGAAACCTCGCTTTTGGTTAGAAGAGACACTTCCTGCTTACTATCAGTGTTTGAAGTCGGCATAATAGTGCTCCTACCATTACCCATGGTTAAACGTCATAGAATAAAGAGGTATTTATGATTGTTCCTTGGCAACAAATCGATTCAGAAACATTAGATAACCTAATTCGCGAATTCGTACTACGCGAAGGCACCGATTACGGCGCGCAAGAAATGTCACTGCAGAGCAAAGTAGAGCAAGTTCGCAAGCAAATCGAAACAGGTGAAGCGGTGGTGGTCTATTCCGAGCTGCATGAAACCGTCGACATTCAAGTTAAAGCCAAGTTCTAGATCTGCGCACACATTTCGACTGCTCGCTATCTAACAAACCGTGTTATATTGTTGTTTCTAGGCTGTTATACCGTTAACTCATAACAGTCCAAACAGGTAAGTTATCTAGAGACAAGGTTTGTCATGTCAGCAAAACATCCGATCATAGCGGTAACGGGTTCTTCTGGAGCCGGTACCACGACTACTTCTGAAGCCTTCCGCAAAATGTTCAATATGATGGACATTAAACCTGCATGGGTTGAAGGCGATAGCTTCCACCGATTCACTCGCCCTGAAATGGATGTCGAAATTCGTAAAGCGCGCGAGCAAGGGCGTCACATCAGCTACTTTGGGCCACAAGCCAATGACTTCCCTGGGCTTGCTGAGTTCTTCCGTCAATACGGTAATGATGGCACAGGCCAAGTACGCCGCTACCTTCACACCTTTGATGAAGCCGTGCCTTATAATCAAATGCCCGGTACATTCACCCCATGGCAAGATCTACCGGAAAACAGCGATGTACTGTTTTATGAAGGATTACATGGTGGCGTGGTCGACGGCGATGTTAACGCAGCGCAGCATGTCGACTTTTTGATTGGCATGGTGCCGATTGTAAACCTTGAATGGATTCAAAAATTCGTCCGTGATACTCGTGACCGCGGCCACTCCCGTGAAGCGGTGATGGATTCGATCGTGCGTTCAATGGATGACTACCTCAACTACATCACCCCGCAGTTTTCACGTACTCATATCAACTTTCAGCGTGTGCCAACTGTCGATACCTCCAACCCATTAGATGCCAAAGGTATCCCGAGTTTGGATGAAAGCTTCGTTGTTATACGTTTGCGCGGCTTCAAAAACGTTGATTATCCGTACTTGCTCGCAATGATAGATGGCTCATTTATGTCGCGCCATAACACGCTCGTAGTGCCTGGCGGGAAAATGAGTTTCGCCATGGAGCTCATCGTAAGACCGATTCTTCAACAGTTAATCGAAACCGGAAAAATTGGTTAAACCAAGTCGCTAGAACACGATTACTTTTCATACCGTGATCATGTGCACGTTTTTGCTTAAAAAATAGCATCTTGGACCCGATTAAAATCAAGAAATCGTTCGGGAAAAAGGATACTATTTGTAACCGAAACACAAGATAGCTTGCAGCATGACTAAAGTGCTCTTATTCTGGCTATCCCATTTGGGCTTAGCTAAAACATGGAAAGCGGCAAGCGTACCCTGCAGAGGAAGTGAGATATTATGGTTCTAGGTAAACCTCAAACCGACCCAACATTAGAGTGGTTCCTTTCACACTGTCATATTCATAAGTACCCATCAAAAAGCACGCTGATCCACGCGGGCGAAAAAGCAGAAACTTTATACTACATCGTTAAAGGTTCTGTAGCGGTTCTTATTAAAGACGAAGAAGGTAAGGAAATGATCCTTTCTTACCTAAACCAAGGTGATTTCATCGGTGAACTTGGTCTATTCGAAGAAGACCAAGAGCGTACAGCTTGGGTTCGTGCCAAGTCTCCTTGTGAAGTAGCGGAAATCTCATTCAAGAAATTCCGTCAGCTTATCCAAGTAAACCCTGACATCCTGATGCGTCTATCTTCTCAGATGGCTCGTCGCCTACAAGTGACAAGCCAAAAAGTAGGTGACCTAGCGTTCCTAGACGTAACTGGTCGTATCGCTCAAACGCTACTAAACCTAGCGAAACAACCTGACGCGATGACTCACCCAGACGGCATGCAAATCAAGATCACTCGTCAAGAGATTGGCCAAATTGTTGGTTGTTCTCGTGAAACAGTAGGTCGTATCTTGAAAATGCTAGAAGAGCAGAACCTAATCTCTGCTCACGGTAAGACGATTGTTGTTTACGGTACTCGCTAATTTCTAGTTATTAGAAATCGAGAAAATTTCAAAGCCACCCATTGGGTGGCTTTTTGTTTTTAGGTGGAAAGCAAAAATCTAGTTGTTGGTACTTTCAAATATCTTGTCTGCGGATGCTGCGACAAATCCTGAATAGAGTTCTCCATTTGCCATTGGATAGCGTTTCGCGAACTCATAAAAACCACCTGGGATTTGATACACGCCATCATCGAAGTCGACTTTTACTTTATCGGCCATGGTTGCCGATTGTTCTAACAATACCTCTGGCGAACCTTTTACTTCCCCACCCGATTGGTTAATCAAAAAACCTGCGGCGCTCAGATGATCATTGACCTGTTGCACTTCTTCAAACTGGTTAAGCTGATTTACGCTTACGGTAAAGTGATTAGCACCGTAGCCATGCGCGGCAACCCAAGAGGCATATTCACTCTCTTCGGCCAACAATTGGTAATCTCGATGCTCGAGCGACCAAGGCCTTCCCGAAAACAAGAAATCAAACCCTTTCAATTGAGAGGCATCCACTTCAGCCACAAGCTTTTTCACCAAGGTTTGCAACTGTTCTGAACACTCTTCGACTTTGAGCTCACTGATGAACACTTTTGGTTGGCGTGGGTCAGGATGCTCATAATGTTTGGCAACCAGCTTTTTACTTTCAAACAGGTAATCACCTGCTTCTTGATAGCCCAGTTGTAAAAAAGGTGTCGCTAAAACGGATAAGTTAACTGGTTCAAGGTTGAAAGTACGTAGAGCAATATGGTCATTGATCAGTGGATCATCTTCTTTCAGCAGTCGATGAACATTACCTGCTGACGGACACAAACGTTCTGTGTAGTCGTCCCAGAGTGACTGAAACAGTAGGTCTGGCGTCATAACGCCTCCTTGGTGTTGGGTTTTGTTATCGGTATCAATATTCTTGTTGTGTAATTAAGGATAGTAGAGGCCATCTCACTCGGCTAAGAAGAGATGGCCTTCAACCTGTGACGTAGTAAAATGTTAACTATGATTCGCTGTTATAGTGTTAAACCCGGGCTAAGTGTCGCGGGTAGCAAAGTCTCTGAACCTTCCATCGAAGCCATTGGGTAAGCACAATAATCCGCAGCGTAGTAAGCACTTGGGCGCAAGTTACCCGAGGCTCCAGGCCCACCAAATGGCGCATCGCCACTGGCTCCAGTTAGCTGTCGGTTTCGATTTACAATGCCAGCGCGAATATGATCAACGAAGTATTCCCACTCACTGTCATCGGTAGACACTAACCCTGCCGATAAACCAAAGCGGGTATCGTTGGCAAGCTCAACCGCCTGCTCTAAACCTTGATAACGAATCACTTGTAGTAATGGGCCAAAGTATTCTTCATCTGGCAGCTGTTCAATAGCGGTGACGTCGATAATCCCTGGGCTAACAAACGCGGCTTCGCCACCTTTTGCTTCAACCAAGCTCTCTCCCCCCAACGATTGCAGATGGGTTTGCGCATTCAAGATAAACTCAGCGGCGGCTTGAGAGATTTGCGGCCCCATAAATGGAGCAGGTTCGGCAAATGGTTGGTCGACACGAATATTGCGCGTAGCTTCGACCAATTTCGCCAACAATTGGTCGCCCTTCTCACTACTTGGTACATACAAACGACGTGCACAAGTACAGCGCTGCCCGGCACTAATAAATGCTGACTGAATAATGGTATAAACGGTCGCATCAAGGTCACCAAACTGCTCAGAGATAACCATAGGGTTATTACCCCCCATCTCTAAAGCCAGCATCTTATCGGGTTGCCCCGCAAATTGGCGGTGGAGAATATGGCCCGTATTTGCGCTGCCTGTAAACAAGAGGCCATCAATGCCTTTTGATTCAGCGAGAGCAATCCCTGTCTCTTTCGCCCCTTGCACTAAGTTAATCACACCGTCAGGTAACCCTGCTTGTTGCCAAAGCTTCATGGCAAACTCACCCGTCCAAGGAGTCTGCTCTGATGGCTTAAATACCACGGTATTACCTGCAAGAAGTGCCGGCACAATGTGCCCATTAGGTAGATGCCCCGGGAAATTGTAAGGGCCAAACACCGCCATCACACCGAGCGGTCTGTGGCGTAATACAATTTGGTTACCTACGGCCTCTCGAGTCGCCTCGCCTGTTCGTTCATGGTAAGCGCGAATAGAGATAGCGATTTTACCTGCCATTGCGCCCGCTTCAGTGCGCGTCTCCCACAATGGCTTACCCGTTTCTTTGGCGATGATTTCAGCAATTTGCTCGCTATGTTCTTTAACCAATTCAGCAAAACGCAGTACCACCGCTTCGCGCTGTTCAAAGCTGGTCTTTTTCCATACTAAGAAAGCTTCTCGCGCTGCGGATACCGCCGCTTCTACTTGAGCCGACGTCGCGCTATCACTTTGCCAAATTACCTCATTGTTGTATGGGCTAATTGAGCTCATAGGATCGCCTTGTCCGGCAACCCATTGTCCTGCAATCCAATGTGACATTTGCGTATCCTTTTTATTGAGGTAACTTTTATTGCGGTAACAGGCGAACGTAATCGCCCTGCTCAACCTGAAGCGCTTTGGCAGCTTCAGCATTAATAATCACACTCTCGCTTGCTTGGTCATATGCGGCTTTTGTCGCTACCGCGCGGAAATCTTCAAACGAGGTATTGCTCATAAGGTAATCTTGAGAACTTGAGTGCTCGCTGATTTCCACTTTGGCTCTAAATGAGTGGCGCACTGACTCGATATTTCGCAGGTCGCACTCCACCGTTGGGCCACCATCAAAAATATCGACGTAGTTCCGACAAGTGAACCCTTCATTCTCGAGAAGACGTAATGCGGGTTTGGTATTGTCATGTACCTTACCGATGACCTCTTGCGCCTCTGGGCTCAGCAAGTTGATATAAATTGGCAGTTTAGGCATCAAATCCGCGATAAAGCCTTTCTTACCGATCCCGGTTAGATAATCTGCCATGGTGAAATCAATCGAGAAGAAGTGCTCTTGCAACCACTGCCAGAAAGGCGAATTACCTTCATCGTCAGAGACACCACGCATCTCGGCAAAGACAGTTTCAGAGAAACGATGTGGATGTTCGGCCATCATCAAGAAGCGACATTTCGACATCAATCGGCCATTCAAACCACCACGAAATGCAGGGCGCAAAAACAAAGTGCAGATTTCAGAACAACCCGTGTAGTTATTACCGAACGTCAGTAACTTAACCACGTTGTTGACACCAAGCTTAGGTGAAGAGTGCACTATGGTACTGATGTGATAAGAGTAAAACGGCACATCCCAGCCGATAGAGGCTTCAATACCAGTACAACCCGCAACTTCATTGGTTTCGCTGTCAAAGCCAACCATTAGATAGCCTTCGTCACCTGGTTGAGTCACGTCTGGTTTTGAAAAACTGTACTCTGAATGTTGAATGCGGTTGGTTAACAATTTTTCGTTAACCGGTAGTGATGTGAATCCGTGTCCTGACTCTACGGCGCAGGTGTGCAGCGCGTCGTAATCTGACATGTTGATAGGTCGAATAACCAGCATCGATACTCCCTCCTGATGCAGGATACCAATGCTACCAACCACATGCTCCTTTACCGATGCAAAGCGATTAACCAATGTTGGTAGCATTTGTATAAGTTTTTAAATTTTCCTTATTTAACGAGCGATGCAATGGCTCGTTCTAGTTTTTCTAATCCTTGTTCAATATCTTGTTTAGTAATCACCAACGATGGCGTAAAGCGAACCACATTTGGCCCAGCAACCAATACCATCAATCCTTGTTTGCCTGCGGCGAGCAAAATGTCACGCGCACGGCCTTGCCACTCTTCATTGAGTGCAGCACCAAGGAGTAGGCCTTTGCCTCGAATTTCACTAAACACTTGGTACTTATCATTAATCTTAGTTAATCCATCACGGAATAAAGCTTCACGCTCTAAAACGCCACTTAACGTATCTGGGTGACCGACCACATCAACGACCGCTTCCGCCACAGCACATGCCAATGGGTTACCACCATACGTTGAACCGTGTGTGCCTACTTTTAAGTGTTCAGCCAAACGGCTGGTTGTCAGCATCGCGCCGATAGGGAAACCGCCACCAAGGGATTTAGCGGTGCTGAGAATATCTGGTGTTACACCTAAGCCTTGATAAGCATAGAAGTGACCAGTACGGCCATTACCGGTTTGCACCTCATCGAAGATCAGCAGTGCATCATGTTTATCACACAGTTCACGCACGGCTTGGGCAAACTCGTCAGTTGGGGAAATAATGCCACCCTCACCTTGCAACGGCTCCATCATCACCGCACAAGTACGCTCTGACATGTGTGCTTTTAATGCTTCTATATCATTGTAAGGAAGATGGGTTACATCACCCGGTTTTGGACCAAAGCCATCTGAGTAGGCTGCTTGACCACCAACAGTTACCGTGAAGAAAGTACGGCCATGGAAGCCTTGTTTAAAGGCGATAATTTCAGACTTTTCTGGGCCGTGAATATCCGCAGCGTAACGGCGGGCTAGCTTCAATGCTGCTTCATTGGCTTCAGCACCAGAGTTAGCAAAAAAGACTTTATCTGCGAAACACAAATCCGTCAGTTTCTTTGCTAAGCGAAGCGCAGGTTCGTTAGTCATGACATTACTTAGATGCCATAGTTTTTGACCTTGCTCAGTTAAGGCATTCACCATTGCTGGGTGGCAATGACCCAGGCAACTCACTGCAATCCCACCAGCAAAATCGATGTATTCGTTACCATCTTGATCCCAAACTCGTGAGCCTTCACCTTTAACTGGGATCATTTCCATAGGGCTGTAACAAGGCACCATTACCTCATCAAACAAGCCACGTTCAATCTTATTTTCTACCGTCATCGCACATTCCCTCTCGATACCGCATGCCAATGCAGGTTTGCATCCTTACCTACTCCAACTCAAATACAGCTATATATTTGGTATAAGTATAGAAACAAGTTGTTTGTTTTACATTTCTGCAGACACGGCATTGTATTTACATTTAATTAACCATTTCAATAGCGTTTTATTCTTTTTGAATTTCATCGTCGAGAGCAAAAACCACCATTAGTGATTATTTATGCATCATTCCATTTCTTTTATGAAGCAATTTATAGTTATGGATTAAATAAGTTACGGTTTAGTCTGACTTACCGAACTGGAGTGAAGAAAGAGATTGAATGCAGCCCGCATACAATTTCAAGGTAAAATGCACGCGCGAGATATGAATTAAATGTTAAGAAAAGTGATCTGAGTCGGGATTATTTGACCTAAATGACCATCAAACAGTGCGTTTTAAGAAGTTTTCTAGCAATTGGTGACCTTGTTCGGTCTTAATTGACTCTGGATGGAACTGAACCGCATCAATTGGCAGAATTTTGTGCTGATAACCCATAATTTCATCCATCTCGCCATCTTCTCGCTCTGTCCAAGCCGTCAACTCAAAACAATCAGGCAAGGTATCACTCTTCACGACCAAAGAGTGGTAGCGAGTCACGGTCAATGGGTTATTTAAACCACGAAAGACGCTTGTACCATTGTGGCGAATAGGAGAGGTTTTACCATGCATCACTTGGCGCGCACGCACCACTTCACCACCAAACACTTGAGCTATCGCTTGATGGCCTAAACAAACCCCAAGAATCGGTAATTTACCCACAAAGTGCTCTATCGCGGCGAGCGAGATACCCGCTTCATTCGGTGTGCATGGCCCAGGGGAGATCACAAGATGAGTTGGCTGTAATGCTTCAATACCTGCAATATCGATTTGGTCATTACGTACCACTTGCACCTCAACACCTAACTCACAAAAGTACTGGTAGAGGTTATAAGTAAATGAATCGTAATTATCGATAATAAGTAACATGGCAGGTCTACAGCTCTAATACCAAAGTAATTGTTAAACATGGCTCGCGCGGTATTGTGCAATAGACACTGGCAAACACAAAGCCTTAATTCAAAATAATCGTAGCAAAAACTAGCGCGCACAAAAAAGGCCAGCAATCGCTGACCTTTCTACCATTTAATCTAATTACAGTGGGCGAGACACAAAGCCAACTGCATCGTACACTTTCTTCAATGTCACAAGTGCGCGCTCAGATGCTTTTTCAGCGCCCTGCTTCATCACTTGATCCATGTATGCACGATCTTCACGGATACGGCGGTATTCGGCTTGAATAGGCTCAAGCATCGCCACTAGCGCTTCACCCACATCTTTCTTGAATGGACCATACATTTCCACGCCTTGGTATTTCGCTTCAATCTCTTCGAAGCTCATACCTGTCGCTGCTGAGTAAAGACCCATTAGGTTAGAGATGCCCGCTTTGCTATCCCAATCGTGCGCGATACGTGGTGGAGTTTCGGTATCCGTTTGCGCTTTGTTGATCTTCTTAAGAATCGACTTAGGCTCTTCTAGCAGAGTGATCACGTTCTTACGGTTATCATCTGACTTAGACATCTTCTTAGTCGCATCTTGAAGGCTCATTACACGCGCATTCACGGTTGGAATGTACGGCTCTGGAACTGTGAAGATTGGGCTTTCTGGCGAGTAGATGTTGTTAAAGCGAGTCGCAATATCACGCGCTAGCTCTAAGTGCTGCTTCTGGTCATTACCGACTGGTACTTGGTGCGCACCATAAAGCAGAATGTCAGCCGCCATCAGCACTGGGTAGCCAAATAGACCTGCGTTTACGTCGTTCGCGTAGCGTGCAGACTTATCTTTAAACTGAGTCATACGGCTCAGTTCACCCATTTGAGTGTAGCAGTTAAGAAGCCAACCAAGTTGAGCATGCTCTGGTACGTGTGACTGAACAAATAGCGTGCTCTTTTGTGGGTCAACACCAACTGCTAAACAGATTGCTAATGCGTCTAGGGTTGCTTCATGCAGTGCTTTCGGGTCTTGACGAACCGTAATAGCATGCAGATCAACCACGCAGTATTGGCAATCGTAATCGTCTTGCATCTGTTGCCATTGACGTAGAGCACCCAAGTAGTTACCGATACTTAGTTCACCTGACGGTTGAACACCACTCAATACGATGGGCTTGCTCATGGACGAATTCCTTTGACTTCTTAATCTAATTAAATGAAACCGCGCTTCTATACTCTCTTAGAGCAAGAATACGCGGCTTTCCAGTGTACTCATTGATAAGTATTTTGCTAGTGGTTTTACTCGGCTTAAGCAGAAACCGTTACCACTTCGAGTAATTCTGCGATGTTATCCGCGACAAAGTCAGGATTAGACGCTGAGATAGGCTCGCCATGGTTGTAACCGTAAGTTAAGCCAAACGATGCGCAGCCTGCATTCTTAGCCGCTAGAATATCGTTCTTAGAGTCACCGACCATAAGCATTTCATTCGCACTACAACCATGTTTCTCTAATAACCAGTTCAGTGCGATTGGGTTTGGCTTTTTCTCAGCAAACGCATCACCGCCTAAAACGTCGGTAAAGTACTGAGCAATATCATGCTGAGCCAGCACATCAGGCACAAACTGAGATGGCTTATTAGTCACAAGCGCCAAGATATAACCCGCTTGCTTTAGCTCCGCTAAAGTGCTTTTTACGTTCGCGTACAAGTGGCTATTTTTGTGACCTGTTTTCTCATAAAAATCATCAAACAATTCACGGCCTTTAGCGCGAATCTCAGGGCTCAGCTCTGGATTAATCGTTAAGCTTTGGCTTAAGGCTCGACCAATCAAAACATCCGCACCGTTGCCTACGTAATCACGTACTTGCGCTTCGCTTACCGTAGCAAAACCGAGCGCTTGCGCTGCTTGATCAGCCGCAATCGCAAGATCTGGCACACTGTCTAGCAGAGTGCCATCAAGGTCAAAAGCTATCAGTTTTAAATCTTTCAACGCTCAGTCCTATTTAACCTGTGCCAGTTCTGCACGCATTTCATCAATCACTTGCTTGTAGTCTGGTTGGCTAAAGATAGCTGAACCTGCAACAAACATATCTGCGCCTGCTTCAGCGATTTCACGGATGTTATCGACTTTTACGCCGCCATCAATTTCTAGGCGAATATCACGGCCAGATTCATCGATAAGTTTACGTACCGCGCGCAGTTTATCCAAAGTGTTTAGAATGAATGATTGACCACCAAAGCCTGGGTTAACAGACATCAGTAGAATCATATCTACTTTGTCCATGATGTATTCAAGGTGGCTTAATGGCGTTGCTGGGTTAAGTACTACGCCCGCTTTACAACCGTGCTCTTTAATCAGTTGAAGGGTGCGATCGACGTGTTCTGACGCTTCAATATGGAAGGTAATCATTGATGCGCCAGCGTTAGCAAAGTCAGGGATAATACGGTCAACTGGCTTAACCATTAGGTGCACATCAATCGGCGCAGTAATGCCGTAGTCACGCAGCGCTTTACACACTGGTGCACCAAAAGTCAGGTTTGGCACATAGTGGTTGTCCATAACATCAAAGTGCACCACATCAGCACCTGCTGCGAGTACTTTTTCTACATCTTCACCAAGACGAGCAAAATCTGCAGACAAAATCGATGGAGCGATAAGGAAATCTTTCATACCTGACCTCTAGTAGTTGGCATCATTGCTTAAATCTGGCGCAATTCTACCTAAGCGGTCAGTTAGATGATAGAGGTATCAGGAAAATCTAGTGGTTAATCTTGCTTCGCTTTAAACAGCGCAAGTAACTCATCGACTTTATTTCGACCTGCACCATTACGGCTAATAGTGCGCTTAACCTTAACCACGTTAAGCTCTGCTCCATGATAGAGACGACGAGTCAGCGTTGTGTCGTGGTTAGAGATGAGTACCGGGATACCACGCTGGTTAGCGGTAGTTTCAGCTACATCCGCCAATGCGGCTTGGTCATCCAAAGAGAAGCCATTGCCTGCATAAGAGGTGAAGTTTGCAGTATTTGATAGCGGTGCGTAAGGTGGGTCGCAGTAAACCACACACCCTTTACGTGCGCGTTTAAAGGTTTCTGCATAACCTTCACAGACAAACGTCGCCTTCTTAGCTTTTTCAGCAAAAAATTCGAGTTCTTTTTCTGGGAAGTAAGGCTTTTTGTAAGAACCGAAAGGAACGTTAAAGCCCCCTTTCTTGTTGTAACGACACAAGCCATTAAAACCAAAGCGGTTCATGTACAAGAAGGCCAACGAGCGATACATCACATCGTCTGTTTGGTTGAACTCTGCGCGAACGGATAGGTACGCTTCTTTGCGGTTATTCTCAGGCACAAACCAACGCTTAGCCTCAGAGATATACAGCTCTGGGCTCTCTTTGAGGAGATTATAAAGATTGATTAGGTCTGGGTTTATATCCGCGAGCAGGTATTGCTCATAATCGGTATTGAGAAAAATAGAACCCGCGCCGACGAACGGTTCTACCAACTTGCGTGCTTCAGGCAGATGACGCTGAATGTCTTCAACTAATCCGTATTTTCCACCCGCCCACTTAAGGAAGGCACGCTGCTTTTTCATCGACTGCTCTATCTTTCAACCAAAAATTAAGGCTGCGGAATGTAACATATTTTCATCCCTTAACCCAAACAAATGCGCGTGCTATCGCTGCTTAACTGACATAACAGCACATTATGCCAATTAAGTGAGCAATGAGTAACGAACGATTAGTTTCCGCGAGTGATTTCACGCTGAACTTGATTCAGCGACTTCGCCCAAGGATCTAGTTTTTTCAGCTCATCAGAGAGCTCAGTAACCCCATCTCGAGCAAGCTGAATTGTTGGGTAGTTCTTATAGGTAATAATGAACCACTCAACGCCGCTGCGAACGGTCGGGTAAACATACACATCTTCAGTTAGCTGGTATTTGTTCAAGAAGTTCTGAGCTTCGACTAAGCTCTGCACTGCGGCGAGCTGTAAGGTATAGCTGCGTGGAGAAAAGGCGTTTAACTCTTCTTTGGCAAACGAGAACTTCACTGCTGTCGGAGTTTGAGGCGGCTGCTCATTGATAACTTCAGTTTTCACCACAGCTTCAGCAGCGACTTTATCCACTAATTCGGTATCCACTTGTTCTGGTTTACCTTCTAGCAGAGCATCGACCACTTCTGAATTGATCACCACGCGTTGCGAGTCATCTTCAATGATACCCACACTCACAGGCGCATCGACGACTTCAGGAGGTAATGAATCGGTATCATCTTCTGCTTGAGCAAGCGTTGAGTCTTCTATTGGCGTCTCTTCAACTGTTGGTAGTGTGCTAGAAGCCGCACTTGCCTCAGTTGGCGATTCTAACGTTGGAATCACCGTCTGTTCGACGTTTTGCGTGATTTGCTCTGCGGTTTCATCTGGCGTAGGTTGCCCCATCATCCATAAATAGCCACCACCAATCAGCATTAACAATGCAATCACAAAGATTCCGATTTTCACCGGAGATCCAACGATTGATCGTATGATGATGCGTTTTTCCATCTTCTGCTCCCCTAATGCCATGATTAGCCCTGGGCGACGCGCGACACTTTTATACGCGTTGCGAACGCGACGCTCTCTGTCATCTTCGACAAAACGCATCACTAAATGTTCAAAGAATCGTTCTGCTTCTTGAGCGCTAAGTGGTTCTATTTCAAACTCAACCGGCTTTGATTCTTGGCCGTAACTCAAACGAGTCAGCAGCGCATCTAAGCTATTCGGCTGAGAGAACAGCACGATGTTAATCGTCCACAAACGATGTTGCTGCGCTTCCATAAACAGCAACCATAGCTCAGACACAAAGGTTTCTGACAGCAAGTGGCCATCATCAATCACTATGACGATATCGCACATCTCGCTTTCCATGCAGCGAGTAAAACTCTCTACTAAGCTATCGGCAGGATTAAACAGCGGCTCAGGTAATACCTGAGTTAAAATAGTAGTGCGGCGTTGTTCGTCATCCTGATTTGGATGACACATCAGCAAAGATTGCTCTTTTTCTTCTGCCCACGCCTCAAGGTAGCGCTGCGCAAGCCAAGTTTTACCTGCGCCCTGTACGCCACCTACGGTAATAAAATTGGAATTGAAGTGAGTCAGTAATTGTAAGCGCTCTAACAGTTCGGTTTGAGAATCGAACTCAAGCATTCTCGATTGATGCATAACACTCATACTATAAACCTAACGGTCACTGGCTCACTTCGTTAGCGGCGTCGGACCTTAAACAACACGACAAAAATCAATAGCCTGCTCAATGACCGCTTCCGGTACACCTTTTACGACTTCTGACGTCCCAATACTGGTTGGTAACACTAAACGTAGCTCGCCCGACAATACCTTTTTATCTCGCATCATATGCTTCATGAAATCATCAAAAGACATGCTTTCAGGGGTATGTATTGGCAACTTGGCTTGTTTAAAGATGGCAATAATGCGCTCAAGTTGTTGCTCGGAAATCAGCCCTTGCAGTTGCGCTGTTTTCGCCGCCATCACAGTGCCTGCTGATACGGCCTCGCCATGTAACCAATTACCATAACCTAATTCTGCTTCTATCGCGTGACCAAAAGTATGACCTAGGTTTAATAAGGCACGAATACCTGACTCTTTTTCATCTTGAGCCACAACATCGGCCTTAATTTGGCAACACTTGGCAATGGCATAGGCTAACGACTGTTCATCCAATGCATACAATTTCGCTAGGTTTTGTTCTAACCAAGTAAAGAAGTCACCATCATAAATGATGCCGTATTTGATTACTTCAGCAATACCTGCAGCAAACTCACGTTCTGGTAACGTTGCTAAACAGTCAGTATCAATCACCACGGATTTAGGCTGATAAAACGCACCAATCATGTTTTTGCCAAGAGGATGGTTGACCGCCGTTTTACCACCAACCGATGAATCGACTTGCGACAACAAGGTGGTTGGGATCTGCACGAAATCAACTCCGCGTTGATAACAGGCTGCAGCAAAGCCGACTAAGTCACCAATCACACCACCGCCTAAAGCTACCACAACCACATCACGGCTATGATTCTCTTCAAGCATGAAGTTCATAATGGTATTGAAGGTTTCGAGCGATTTGTATTGCTCACCATCAGGCAACTCTAATAACGAGGCCTCACAATGGCATTGCTCTAGTAAAGAGAGAATTTTGTCAGCGTATAGCGGCGCAACAGTAACATTGGTGATCACCACCACTTTTTGCTTTGCTGAACTGTTTTGCTTGGTAAGAAAAGAAAGGAGGGCCGGATCATTAAATAATCCGGCGCCAATTGATATTGGATAGCTACGTTCGCCTAAGCTGACCGTAATCCGTTCCATGGGTTTGCTCCAATTTGAAATAAGATGATTCTTATCTCTCTTCTAGCATTTTTACGATCTGGTTGGCTACCACTTTTGCACTTTGATCGTCTGTACGTACTGTGTAATCCGCAATTTCTTCGTAAAGCGGGTTACGATCTTCAGCCAAAGATTCAAGTACGTCACGCGGGTTGTCAGTTCTCAACAACGGGCGCTTCTTGTCACGGTTTGTACGTGCAAGTTGTTTTTCGATAGTCGTTTCTAGGTAAACAACGATACCACGCGCAGATAAGCGGTTGCGGTTTTCTTTGCTCATTATTGAACCACCACCAGTAGCAAGAACGATGCCTTGCTCTTCAGTGAGGTCATTAATCACCTTTTCCTCGCGAGCGCGAAAGCCTGCTTCACCCTCTACATCGAAAACCCACGCGATATCCGCGCCAGTGCGTTCTTCGATTACAGTGTCAGAATCAACAAACTCCATATGAAGTTGTTGAGCAAGGTGTCTACCTATTGTGCTTTTGCCGGCACCCATTGGGCCAACAAGGAAAATATTGCGTTTCTCAGCCATGTTTAGCAGTAATTTACAACGTTAATTCAATGACATCGCCACAAGAAGTGCCAGTTATTTACTGACGTTGAGGATGCTTGTGGCACCGATTCCTCACAGATAATTCGTGATAAGACCCGAAATTATCTAGATAAGGTGCGACTAATGCAAATTTATTTTCGTATTTACTGCACGACTACTTTTGGAGTGACAAAGATTAACAGCTCACTCTTACCCAAGTTTTGGTAAGTTCGGCTAAATAACTTACCCAATAATGGTAGGTCACCCAACAGTGGAACCTTATCTACAGTGTCTGTCACACTATGTTGGAAAATCCCGCCAAGAACGACTGTTTCACCATTTTCGACCAGAACTTGAGTACCAATACGCTGAGTATTGATAGAAACCGCTTCACCAGTACCGACTTTGACAATATCGCCGGGTCTGTCTTGAGTTACACTCAGATCCAATACTAAGCGATTATCTGGCGTAATTTGCGGAGTCACTTTAAGGCTCAATACCGCCTTTTTAAATGACACACTCGCCGCGCCACTTGATGATGATTCTAAGTATGGAATCTCAGTACCTTGCTCAATGTAGGCCGGCTTTTTGTTGGTCGTGATTAAACGTGGGCTAGAGATGACCTCTGCTTTAGACTCACGTTGCAATGCCGATAGTTCTAAATCGAGCAATGTTCCCGACCCTAGCTTCGCTACCTGAAATGCAATAGTTGAAGCACTTGGTGAAGAGGCCGCTAGGTTTACGTTAAGAAAATCACCAATATCATCAGGGGCAATACTGCCGCCTGTGGATTCTCCATTCTCACCATCGGACTTAAGATCTTGATAGAGGCCACGCTCGTAGAAATTACCCTCTAGGGAGCCGCCCACATCGCCACCGCTTGAGTTTAAACTCCAACGGACACCGAGTTCATCCAAGTTACCTTCGTTGACTGTAACAATACGAGCCTCAATTTGGACCTGCTTCACTGGAATATCCAAAGATTCAACAATACCGCGAATTACCTTGATATTCTCTGCAAGATCGCGGATAAGAATTGCGTTGGTTCGGTCGTCTACAGTAATAGAGCCTCGCTCAGACAACATGCTGATCGCACCATCCCCCCCAATCATCTCGGCAATTTCCGTCGCATTGGCAAAGTTTACTTTGATAATTTCAGATTTAAGCTCACCCAACTCTTCTTCTAGGCGTTCATTCTCAAGTCTTTGCTTTTCACGTAAATCTAATTCCGCTTTCGGCGCAACAAGAACCACATTGCCATCAACTCGCTTATCTAACCCTTTAACTTGTAGGATGATATCCAGAACTTGTTGCCATGGCACTCCGTCTAAACGAAGCGTTAAATTACCATCGACTGAATCTGATACCACAAGGTTGAAATTGTTGTAGTCAGCGATGAGCTGTAACACGTTTCGAACCGGAATATCTTGGAAGTTTATTGAGATTTTCTTACCTGGCTTATCCAAAATCGACGCTTGTGGCTTATCTTTAGCATCACTCTTTTTCGGACTCACGGTCACTTCTAAGAAATTACTATTGAGCGAGTAATCGTAGCTATAATCACCTTTCACACTGGTCAGTAATCTGACGTTATTTTGCTTACGAAATACCTCTATCGATTGGACACTGGTAGCGAAATCTTTCACATCAAATACCGACAGTTTACTGTCAGAAACTTGGGTGTTGATCAACTCTATACTCAGCCCTTCTTGCACCTTTTGCACATCTACTGCGATCTTGTCTTGGGCAAGCTCGATGATTATTTTGCCGTTCTTCGCATTGTCGACTCTAAAATCAAGGCTAGTTAAAGTATTACTTGCTGCTTGAGCGAAACAAGTACCGGACACAGCCCAAAGCACCACCATCAAAGAGGTGGTCATAAAGCGGGTTGTTGAAAAAGCGTTCCATCTATTTTTCATTATCATTATCTCAATACTGACGATTATTTGAGGGCTAATTTCACATTGCGTCGACTCCAACAACCTAATCCGTCGGGCAGTGTTTCATTGACTTGAATGTAATCAGCGTTAACTTGGGTTACCTTGCCGTTGTTTAAGCCGATAAATTGGCCAACTTCGACTTTCACCACGATTCCTGAAGGTGTCTGAACTAAAGCAGAGTTGCTTCCGCTCTTACTCATTACGCCTTTTAAGCGTAATTTTTCGAGATCAAACGTCTCTAATGGCCCTACCCTTTTGCGTTGAATGGGCTGCCAACAATCTTTTCGCGCTTGGGGTTGATTCAACACCAGCGCAGCTTGCGGTAATGCAAATGGCTTACGATCATAGTGGGCGCTGTATTTTCCGGTTTTAAAATCTAATGCAGGTTTAAGATCCAAAACCTTCACCTGCGCTTGCCGCTCCGCGGTCGCAACAAACTCAGGTAGAGAACCTTGATGAGCTCGACAACCAGCCAATGCCAGCACTCCCATCAGAAGCGACGGCAAATAATTACCCTTCATCTTTCACCTCCGGCTTAAACTGGTAGGTATAAGCGCGAACCCTAAAGTGCAGCGTGCTACTTTCTAGACTCACTCGGTGCCAACCAACATCTAAGAAATTAATAATTCGAGGTTGCTCCGCTATCGCTTGGGTAAATTGACCGATATCGTCGTAATTCCCCGTCAATTCAATATTCAACGGCAAACGATAGAGAAACTCTTTATTCTCTTTGGCGCCCCAATCAATTCGGGTGAAGGTTAAGTTATTTTTCAAACCTTGGTTGTTAACCGAAGCTAACATAGTCGCTAGCTCTTTCTGCGCGGGTAACTGGCGCGATATGACATCATACCGCTCAGATAAATCGCCTAACTGAGCTTTTAAATGCGGTAGTGCTGCGACCTTGCTTGCTTTAACATTAACTGTTGCTTTTAAGGTTTGTTCGCTCTGTTTAAGATCATCCAACTGAGTCATCTTCGGGTCGACATACCATAGGTAACCTACCGCTTGTAACACCACTAGCAATACAAGCAAAACCGTAAGCTGAGCCATCAATGGCCATTGGCCGATTTCCTCAATGTCGAGTTCAGAATAGTTAGCCATGATTTCCCTCCTCGGCATCAGAAGCGATTGGCTTAAAGGAAAACGACACACTGAATGTCTGATACTTTTGACCAAAACGAGGCTTGTCATGGATGATGGAGTGCATTTCGACTTCATTTAAGGCGGCACTATTTTCCAGCCTATCTAGCATGGTCGCCAAACGTGATGTGGTATCACTGATACCACTCATATCAATTTGATGACCGTTCATTTTGATTTTGTCGATGTAGACACCTTCTGGTATCAGCTTTGGTATTAAGTTCATAAACTGCGTTGTTTTGTTGCGCTGTTCTTGCAACTCTTCAACCACCTTTAAGCGTGTCATTAGCGATTGGTGTTCTTTTTCAATGTGGTTGAGTTCCACTAACTGCTTATCAAGCTCAACAATGTGGCGATTGAGAAAATCTAACCTTTGCTGTTGCGCCATTTTCTGTTGATCAACAAAAAAGCCCAGCCCCCACTGAATGAAAAAGGTGACTAACAGACTTAATACCACCAGCCCGAAAAAGCGTTGTTGGTGAGCTTTTCTCTGCTGCTCACGCCATGGCAATAAGTTAACGTTATGAAGCATGGCTTTGCTCCATCCAATCTAATCCCCGTAAGGCCAAGCCCGCCGCTAAGGTGTAGCTGTAACCATGACAACGTGAACGGCTATTACGTTTATCTCCCCAGTTAAATAAACTGAAGGGGTCAAACAGCTCACAACGAAGATTGAGATTTCGAGTAAGCTCCTCTAAAAGCATTGGCGTATTCGCACCACCGCCGGTTAACCAAATACCTTCAAAATTGATATTTTCTACCGAGGCGAGCAGCTGAATCTGACGCTGCACTCTATCGACTAAACTGGCAATGAACTGGTGGGTCGCATCATGAGTAACTGAATGTGGATTATCATGTTCATCACGAAGAGATTGACCGCCAACTGGCAGTTCTCTGCACAGCGGCGCTTTATTAGGGAAATCAAAAACCATGGTCGAGTGGGTATGCCCCACATCAAGCAACAACCAATTGTTTTTTTGCTGCATTTTCGCGATGGCTTGCCATACTCGGACTAAACTGTGCCCTTGTACATCGAGCAAGAAAGGAGTTAAGCCGACCTTTTTACATACATCCATTCGGTTGTCGACCACCTCTTTTTTAGTGGCAAAAACTTGAACGGGCTGTAAGGATTCCGCCGAATTCACCAATGAAGTGAAACTATAATCGATGCTTAATTCATCAAGTTCAAAAGGAGACTGGTGTGAAAACGCCTCAAAAATGGCATACTCCATCTCCTGAGCAGATAAATACTTATCTACTTGTATTAACTTGGAAATGACAGAATTATCAGGAATAGACAATGCAACTTTGCGACTAAAAAACGGTAGCCCCTTTTTTAGTTCTTTGAGTTTATTTACAATTTCCTGATAATTTAAAAGATGGTTATCTGTGAAAATAACGTCACTGACCATTACCTCTCGATAGTACGAGAGGGTTAACGAACCTTTTGCTGGCTTAAGAACGATGGCTTTTATGCTGTGATGCCCGATATCAATGCCAGTAATAAGTGATGTACTCATACTGCAGTGCTCCAAAAATGGATTCGAATGCGCAATATCATTTGTACCGTAAAAGGACACTCCATTAACGCGTTCCATATAATTCGCTAAGGTTACTAGGCATACCCCCTAGTTAGCCTCTATTAATCAGGGAATATCCGGTGAAGTTCATAAAGCGATTGTTCATATTCGCATTAATTTGCATTATTCTTGGAGTGGGAACTATTTTTGGTTTCTACTTATACGTAAAGCCTGAACTGCCCGATGTAGCTACACTTCGGGACGTAAAACTGCAAACGCCTATGCAGGTTTTCAGTCAAGATGGAAAGCTTATTTCTCAGTTTGGTGAGAAGCGCCGCATCCCTGTCAAATATGATGAAATTCCGCAACATTTGATTGACGCGCTTATCGCGACAGAAGACAGCCGTTTTTACGACCACCCTGGTATCGACCCAATCGGTATTACCCGCGCGGCAGTGGTAGTAGCCATGTCTGGTTCAGCTAAGCAAGGTGCAAGTACCATCACACAGCAGCTGGCACGTAACTTCTTCTTATCAAATGAGAAGAAGATCATGCGTAAAATCAAAGAGATCTTTATCGCGATCCATATCGAGCAGCTATTAAGCAAACAAGAGATCATGGAGCTTTACGTCAACAAGATCTTCCTTGGCCACCGCTCATACGGTTTTGGTGCGGCAGCACGTGTTTACTTTGGTAAAGATCTTAAAGATCTAAGCTTGAGTGAAATTGCGACTTTGGCGGGTATGCCAAAAGCGCCATCCACCATGAACCCGATTTACTCGCTAAAACGTGCGACTCATCGTCGTAATGTTGTGCTACAACGTATGCTGGATGAAAAGTACATTACCCAAGCAGAATACGAGCAAGCAAAAAGCGAGACCATTCTCTCGAAATATCACAGCGCAGATATTGAGCTAAGCGCACCTTACGTGGCAGAGCTAGCACGCGCGTGGATGGTAGAACGCTATGGTGAAGAGGCTTACACCTCAGGCATGAACATCTACACCACAGTGAACGCAAAGCTGCAAAAAGCGGCTAACGATGCCGCAATCAACAACCTACTTGCTTACGATGAACGCCACGGCTACCGCGGCGCTGAAAAAGTACTTTGGCAAGCAGATGCGACGCCATTCTCAACCGAAGACATTAAAAAGGCGCTTCGTCAGTACCCAACTTACGGTGAACTTATCCCTGCGGTGGTTACCGCGATTGATGGCAAGACAGCCACTATCTACGCTAAAAGCTCTGGCCAACAACAGCTAGATTGGAATGGCATGAAATGGGCGCGCAAATTCCGCACAGATGAGCGTCAAGGCGCTGCACCGAAGAAAGCTAGCGATATCATTGCCGTTGGTGAGTTGGTTTGGGTTCGTGAAGTCGAAAGCCAGCAGGAAGAAGGCGATATCGTTTATGACTGGCATTTAAGCCAAGTGCCTAATGCCAACACAGCTTTTGTTGCGATGAATCCAGAAAATGGCGCTGTGCTTTCTATGGTGGGTGGCTTTAACTTCATCCACAACAAATTTAACCGTGCGACTCAATCTGTCCGTCAGGTTGGTTCTGGTATTAAACCATTCGTTTACTCAGCAGCTATCGACAAAGGCATGACTCTAGCTAGCCTAATTAACGATGCACCAATCAACCAGTGGGACCAAAGCCAAGGTACGGCTTGGCGTCCTAAGAACTCACCACCAACCTATGTTGGCCCTACCCGCCTCCGCGTTGGTCTAGCTCAGTCGAAAAACGTTATGGCAGTGCGTGTACTGCGTGAAGTTGGCTTGGACGAAACTCGCGAATACCTAACTCGTTTTGGTTTTGCTATCGATGATGTACCTCGTTCTGAAACCATTGCTCTAGGTGCTGGTAGCCTAACACCAATGAAGATGGCTCAAGGCTATTCGGTATTCGCTAATGGTGGCTACTATGTAGAGCCTTACTACATCGAAAAAGTGGTTGGCCCATTTGGCGATCTTGAATATCAAGCCGCGCCTAAAGCGATTTGTAAGCAGAACTGCCCAACAACTCCAACTGCGCCAGCAGCAAATGACAACGAATTCAATGAACAGGATGTCGCGTTAACGGACAGCACAGAGCCTCAATACGCACCGCAAGTTATCTCAGAGCAAACTGCGTTTTTAGTGCGAGAAATGCTTTACAGCAACGTTTGGGGTGGTGGTAGCTGGCGCGATGGTACAGGCTGGAATGGTACTGGTTGGCGCGCGCAAAAACTTGAACGCCGTGATATTGGTGGTAAAACCGGTACAACCAATGACTCGAAAGATGCATGGTATAACGGTTATGGCCCGGGTGTGGTTGCTGTAGCGTGGGTAGGTTTTGATGATCACAGCCGTAAACTTGGCCGAACCTCATACAACAACAACCTAGGTAAGAAGCAAACAACCGGTGCAGAAGCCGGTGCGAAAACTGCGCAACCAGCATGGGTAGACTTTATGCGCACAGCAGTATCTCTGCATGCTGAAGAGCCGAAAGTTATTCCTCCTGGCATCGTACGAATTCGTATCGATCGTGACTCTGGTTTGCTCACCACCAAATCAGATGGCACGACCATGTTTGAGTACTTCCGTGCAGGTCATCAGCCGAAAGAATATGTATCAGCTGAAACGACAGATACTATTTACACTACGGATGAAGAAGAAGAGCTGTTCTAGGGCTCTACTTTCAATAAAAACAAAGGTTGGCATATGCCAACCTTTTTTATATTCAATACATCAAGCTAAGAACTTAACAACCTAATTGCTGCTTAATCGTCTCAGCTAGCTGTTCAAAGCGCGTTTTAAACGGCGAACCTGGGCGGTAAGCGACAACAATCGAACGTGTCGGCTCTGGGTTAACAGCACGCACGTAACATACCCCATCCTTTTGCTTCTCTTTAGGCAGAGAAAGTTGCGGCAGCAAAGTAATGCCCGCACCAGCAGCCACCATATTTCTCAAGGTTTCTAAGCTGGTTGCTTTGAAGCGCTCATCATCTTTTGCACCTGCGGCAAAGCAAAAACCTAATGCCTGATCACGCAAACAGTGGCCATCACCCAATGCCAGTACCGTTTTACCGTTGAGTTCTAACATATCCAGTTCATCGAGCTTCGCCCATTCGTGATCACATGGCACTGCAACACTTAATGGCTCACGATAGACCTCAATCTCTTTAAACGGCTCGGTTTCTGATACCGAAGCCAACACCAAGCAATCGAGTTTGCCTTCCTCAAGCTGGCGCACCAGTTGGTGAGTCTGCGCTTCATGCAAATACAACTCTAGATCTGGGAACTGCTCTTTCAACGTCGGCACAATTCTCGGCAAGATGTATGGCCCAACCGTAGGGATAAAGCCAATGTGCATTGGCCCTGTCATTGCTCCACTTTGATCACTCGCCATGTCGCGAAATGTTTTCACTTCACTCAGAATTTTTTTCGCTTGTTCCACTAACTGTAAACCAGCATCAGTAAACAGAACTCGGCGGCTACTGCGCTCTAATAACGCCGTTCCTAACTCATCTTCCAGTTTACGAATTTGGCCACTTAATGTGGGTTGGCTGACAAAGCAAGCTTCTGCCGCTTTACGAAAGTGGTTGTGCTCAGCAAGGGCAACCAGGTATTCAAAATCACGAATGTTCATGACTGTATCCAGCTTATTTCTAGTTAATAGAATTTATCTATCAAAACCATAGCATCAAACGATTAGAGCTATCAAAAGATTTTTTTAATAATGGGCTCAACGAAACGAAATAGAGCAGCGAAAAAGACTAAGCTCTTAAACGAACAAATTAAAAAGGAAACCATTATGTTTGCATCTAAAGAAGGCCAAGCAGTACCACAAGTTACTTTCCCAACTCGTCAAGGTGACGCTTGGGTAAACCTAACAACTGATGAACTATTTAAAGACAAAACTGTGATTGTATTTAGCCTACCAGGTGCATTCACTCCAACTTGTTCATCTAGCCACCTACCACGCTACAACGAGCTGTTCCCAGTATTCAAAGAGCACGGTGTTGATGAAATCCTATGTGTATCTGTGAACGACACATTCGTAATGAACGCTTGGAAAGATGACCAAGAAGCAGAAAACATCACATTCATTCCTGATGGTAACGGCGAGTTCACTGATGGCATGGGTATGCTGGTTGATAAAAACGACCTAGGCTTTGGCAAACGTTCATGGCGCTACAGCATGCTGGTTAAAAACGGCGTGGTAGAGAAAATGTTCATCGAACCAAACGAGCCAGGCGACCCGTTCAAAGTATCTGATGCTGACACTATGCTTAAGCACGTAGCACCAGACTACAAAACTCAAGAGTCAATTACTGTATTTACTAAACCTGGTTGCCCATTCTGTGCGAAAGCGAAACAGAACCTAATCGACAAAGGTCTACAGTACGAAGAAGTGATTCTAGGTAAAGATGCGACAACGGTAAGCCTACGAGCTATCACTGGCCGCACAACAGTACCTCAAGTGTTCATCGGTGGTAAACACATCGGTGGTAGTGAAGAGCTAGAAGCTTTCCTAGGCTAATAACTGACATTGGGTTAACACCTCACTGCACAACTTTATCACCCTCGATTTCTCAACTCCCACTCTGTGTGAGTTGGGAAATCACCCCTCAAGATTCAAAGAAATACCATCATTCCCTGACACATAAAGGGAAAGCGAGAACCATTATGAAACGATTAACCGTTGACGTAGCCGTTATTGGTGGCGGCACAGCAGGCCTTGGCGCCTACCGCGTAGCAAAAGCTCACTCTGAAAATGTAGTTATGATTGAAGGTGGCCCATACGGCACGACATGTGCTCGCGTAGGTTGTATGCCATCTAAGCTACTGATTGCAGCCGCCGAAAGCGTGCATCAAATTGAAAAAGCACCGGGCTTTGGTGTTCACCCACAAGGTGAGATTCGCATCGACGGCCGTGAAGTAATGGATCGTGTGAAGCGTGAACGTGACCGCTTTGTTGGCTTTGTTCTAGAGGGTGTGGATGAAATTCCTGCTAAAGATAAGATTACTGGTTACGCACAGTTTGTTGATAACAACACCCTGATCGTAGATGACCATACTGAAATCAAAGCACAACGCATTGTGATTGCAACCGGCTCTCGCCCTGCTTACCCAGCAGTATGGAACGAGCTAGGCGATCGCTTGGTGATCAACGATGATGTTTTTGATTGGGATGATTTACCTGAATCTGTGGCTGTGTTTGGCCCGGGTGTGATAGGCCTTGAACTTGGTCAAGCGCTGCACCGCCTTGGCGTTAAAGTAAAACTGTTTGGTCTTGGTGGTCAAGTGGGTCCATTAACTGACCCAGCAGTCATGGCTTACGCGACTAAAGCCTTCCAAGAAGAATTCTACTTAGACCCTGATGTAAAAGTAGAGAGCATGAAGCGTGTTGCGGCATCAGACAACAGCGAAAAAGAAACGGTAGAAATTCAATTCATCAACCATGATGGTGAACTAGAAACATTCAATGCCGACTACGTACTTGCTGCAACTGGCCGCCGCCCTAACGTAGACAAACTGGCGATTGAAAACACCTCAATGGAACTGGATGAACGTGGTGTACCCACTGCGGATTACTACACACTGCAAACATCGGTAAGCAATATCTTTATTGCTGGTGACGCAAGCAACCAAATTCCGTTGCTACACGAAGCGGCTGACCAAGGTCGAATTGCCGGAGACAATGCTGGTCGTTACCCTGATATTCGAGCAGGCCTGCGCCGCACGTCAATTTCAGCCGTATTCTCTGACCCGCAAATCGCAATGGTGGGTGAAACTCGCAAGCAAATTGAAACACGTTTAGGTCAATGTGGCTGTTTTGCAACGGGTGAAGTATCGTTTGAAAACCAAGGCCGCTCACGCGTTATGCTACGTAACAAAGGCTTGCTACATGTTTATGGCGAACAAGGCACTGGTCGTTTCCTTGGCGCTGAAATGATGGGCCCGAATGCTGAGCATTTAGCTCACCTATTGGCTTGGGCACATCAAAACAAAATGACGGTATCTGAGATGCTAGATATGCCTTTCTACCATCCAGTGATTGAAGAAGGCGTGCGCACTGCACTACGCGATTTAAACGCTAAACTTCATCTTGGCCCAGAAATGATTAAGCACTGCTTAGACTGTGGCCCTGGTTGTTAATCTGTAAACAGATTAATCCACCAATAAAAAACGAGCCATTTGGCTCGTTTTTTCTATTTCTCAGCAGCAATTACTGAGATTTCCACCAGCAGCGCATCTCGCGCCATATCCGCTGTCACACACGCTCGCGCAGGTGCATGGCCTTCAGGTACCCAAGCATCCCAAACCGCATTCATCTCTTGGAAATACTGCATATCTTTTAGATAAATCGTCGCTGAAAGCATGTGCTCTTTATCACTACCCGCTTCAAGCAACAGCTCTTCAACTTTATCTAGCATGGTTTGTGTTTGCTCGGTGATACCTTGAGTTGCATCGGCACACACTTGACCACACAAATAGATCACACCGTTATGCTTTACAATACGGCTCATACGTTGTTTTGTTTGTTGACGTTCAATCATTATTTATCACTTCCGTTTTACGCTATTTAGTTAGTGTAATTTCAGATATTCTAGGGCCGAGTATGGTACAGAATAAGACTTGGTCATGACATGCAATAACTGCGAAAAGCAGACTTGGTTTTGGAAAAAGATTGGCCGTTGTATGCGTTGTGTACAGCAACTAACTCTATTGAGCATCATTGCAGCAATTGCGTGGTGGATATTGTTTCGCGATACACCGAGAAGTATCGAGTCGATTGCGCTTTTAATGGCCTTGGCAAGCTTCGTCGGATTATTGGGTCTTCATCTTTGGATGCGATTTATTGTCTTTCCTCTGCGCGGTGAGAAGCCAGACTAAACACACCAATCAAAAACCCGAACGCTAGAAAGAAAAAAGCCCCGAAACCAATATCGATTTCAGGGCTTTCTTAGAATTCATCTAAGAAAAAGCAGTGGTACTTTAATAGACCGGCCTTCCCTCAGATAGTTCCAAATTTTTTCGATCTTTTTTGATCTTCTGGTAAATGCACTAATTTTCAGCAGCTTAGCCATTAAATTATTTTGTCATTCATTTGAACTTATTGGTTGTTCAAACGACCTTTTGCTTGTTCAACGGCATAAGCGACTTGCTCAGGTGCGACACCACCCAGTGCATTACGCTTCGCTAGGCAAGAATCAATAGTCAAAATGTCATATACATCCTGCTCAATCACAGGTGAGAAGGCTTTTAGCTCATCAATTGATAACTCTTCTAACGCACAGCCTTTCTCAATAGCTCCAACAACAGCAACACCAACAATATGGTGCGCTTCACGGAAAGGAATACCTTTCGCTACCAAGTAATCTGCAAGCTCTGTTGCGTTAGCATAGCCTTGCTGAGCGGCTTCTAAAGTACGCTCTTGATTCACTTTGATGCCATCGAAACACAGCGCCGCCATGATCAAGCAATCGAACCACGTATCCAAAGCATCAAACAGACCTTCTTTGTCTTCTTGCATGTCTTTGTTGTACGCCAATGGCAACGCTTTCACTGTCATCATCATGCCAGCTAGTGAGCCATAAACGCGGCCAGTTTTACCGCGGATCAACTCGAGCGCATCTGGGTTTTTCTTCTGTGGCATCAATGAAGAACCTGATGTTACGGTATCAGCCAGCTCCAAGAAGTTTGCTTCACCTGAGTTGTAGAAGATCATATCCTCTGCCAAACGAGATAAGTGCAACATAGAAAGCGATGCAACCGACATCAGTTCGATCACATGATCGCGGTCAGACACAGAATCTAGCGAGTTACGCGTTGCACGGCTAAAGCCAAGATCTTGCGCGATCACTTCACGATCCATTGGGTAAGCCGTACCAGCTAATGCACCAGAACCTAATGGACAAGTATTCAGTCGCTTAATCGCATCTTGAAGGCGCGAGTGGTCACGCTCAAACATTTCAACATAAGCTAAACACCAATGAGCAAACGTCACAGGCTGCGCACGTTGTAAGTGGGTGTAACCCGGTAGTACTGTTTGTTGATGTGCTTTGGCTACTTCGACCATTTGATTTTGTAGCTGTTCTAAAGCGCCTAACAACACTTCGCCTTGCTCACGACACCAAAGTTTCAGGTCTGTCGCTACTTGGTCGTTACGCGAACGACCTGTGTGAAGTTTTTTACCTAGGTCGCCGACTTTTTCAATCAGCTGCTGCTCAACCCATGAGTGAATGTCTTCTGCGTCAGAAGCAAGAATCTGCTTTGGGTTTTGCTCAACGCTAACTTTCAGCTCGTTCAGCGCGGTTTCAAGTTGTTGCTGCTCTTGCTGTGTCAATACGTTTACTGACAGCAGCGCTTTTGACCATGCAATTGAACCTACGATGTCTTGCACCGCCAAACGATAATCGAAGCGAAGTGAGTCGTTGAAGTCTTTAAATCTAGTGTCTGCCGCTTGGGTAAATCTACCGCCCCATAATGCCATTGCGTCTCTCCTGAGAATAAAAGGGATCCGACGTCGTCAGATCCACTTGATAGGGTCATTGATGTGCTCAGATAAATCGATTAACTGAGCAAGTTGGTCACGATTATTTCTTCTTCGCTTCGTTTAGCGCTCTGATTCTGCTTGATAGCGAGTAAAGGCGGATAAAGCCACCAGCATGGCTTTGATCGTACACTTCATCCTCACCAAAGGTTGCAAACTCTTCACAGTACAAGCTGTTGTCTGAACGCTTCTGCGTAACCACTGCTTGGCCTTTGTAAAGCTTAACCACAACCTCGCCATTAACGTCTTGAGCTAGCTCTTCTGACGCGGCAAGAATCGACTTACATAGTGGCGTGAACCAACGACCATCGTATACAAGATGGGATGCTTTTACACCAAGTTCTTCACGGAACTCGAACGATGTCTTATCCAACACTAACTGCTCTACCGCGCGCAGTGCTTCCATCATGATTGTACCCCCTGGAGTTTCATAACAGCCACGAGACTTCATACCTACCAGACGGTTCTCAACGATATCGATACGACCAACACCGTGTTTCGCGCCTTTCTCGTTGAGGTACATCAGTGCGTTGTATGGCGTCATTTGCTCACCATCGACCGCAACAATTTCACCTTTCTCCACTTTTAGAGACACATACTCTGCTTCGTTTGGCGCTTGCTCAGGATCAACCGTCCAAACCCAGCAATCTTCATTTGGGGCATTCCACGTATTTTCTAGCACGCCACCTTCTGTCGAAATGTGCCATGCGTTGGCATCACGCGAGTAGATTTTAGTCAGTGATGCAGAACAAGGGATATTACGCTCAGCAAGGTAATCTAGACACTCTTCACGGCTAACGATGTCCCACTCACGCCATGGGGCAATTACTTGTAGATCTGGGGCAAGCGCTGCAAATGCACCTTCAAAACGAACTTGGTCATTACCTTTACCAGTACAGCCATGACATAACGCATCTGCACCCACCTTACGCGCAATCTCAACCTGAGCCTTAGCAATAATCGGACGTGCCATTGAAGTACCTAGCAGGTATTTACCTTCGTAGTAAGCGCCTGTTTTTAGCGTCGGGAAGATGTAATCCGCTACCATCTCTTCTTTGAGGTCAACCACATAACACTCTGATGCGCCCGATGCTTTGGCTTTTTCTTCAATGCCTTCTAGCTCTTCTTCACCTTGACCAACATCCGCGACGAAAGCCACAACTTCACAATCATAGTTTTCTTTTAGCCATGGAATGATCACTGAGGTATCTAGGCCACCTGAATAGGCTACAACGACTTTATTTACTTGTACTTTGCTCATCTTAATTCTCCGACCAACCCGCACTTTGTGTGCGCATTGGTATCAATTCATTACTTATCTATTGTGTTTATTTCGGCAAAAATTGTGTGCCGATACTCTTGCCTGCAAATAGCTCGGCAAGTTTTTCAGGGTAGCGCCATGTAGCCACTTCAATTGGGCGACCTAGATCGTTAGCTGCTTCCAATGCAGCGTTTACTTTTACGATCATGCCGTCAGTAATCACGTGACCATCAATCAGTTGCTTGGCTTGCTGCTCGTCTAGGCTTTTAATCAAATGACCTTTGCCATCAAGCACACCACTTACATCTGATAGCAGCACCAACTCAGCGTCTAATGCGCCAGCAACGGCAACCGCTGCTTGGTCTGCGTTTACATTCATCAACTCACCTTTTCCAGTTAGGCCGATTGAGCTGATGATAGGGAGCGCCCCTGTTGCGAGTATCGCTTGAAGAACTGTTGAGTCTCCCGGTGTGGCTTTGCCTACCGCACCTAACTCTGGGTCGAGTTCTTCCACATGACATAAGCCGCCATCTGCCAAACTAATGCCTACGGCATTAAGACCATCTTTGATTGCCTGCCCCTGCAGCTGTTTATTCGCAGTACCCGCTAGAGCACCGGCAATCAGTGGGATTTGGTCGTAAGGCGTTACTCGTAGACCTTGTTTTTTCACGGTCTCAAGTTTTAGCTTTGCCATTAGATCGTCCACTAGATAACCCCCTCCGTGGACGATCACAATTCGTCGCTGGGCTTGTTTTTGGTAGTTCGCGATTGCACCAAAAACCTGACTTAGCGTATCTGTACAAGACAGAGCCGCACCGCCCAGTTTGATCACCAATGGAGTTTGTTTGTTATCTGTCATTACCATTCCTTGATAAAGCCCTTTACAGCAGGGCCGTTAACTCAGGGTATCCGTAGTGGATGTTTAAACACTGCATCGCTTGACTCGATGCACCTTTCAATAAGTTGTCGATAGCCGAGCCAATCACAATGTGCTCGCCTTGTACCTTCCAGCCAATATCGCAGAAAGGCGTGAACTGAACGTTTTGCAGTTGTGGTAGCCCATCTTGAAGACGTACCCCAACTTTGCCTTCATAGGCATTGCTCATTGCTGTCGCCACTTGCTCTGCCGTTGTACCCGCTTTGAGCTTTAGGGTAATCGTAGCCAAAATGCCACGTTTAAAGTTGCCTAGATGAGGCGTGAAAATCACATCACAACCAAGGTGACTAGCAATCTCTGGCTGATGGCGATGATTAAACACGCCATAAGCTTGTAGGCTGACTTCGCAGTAGCTATTGGTTAGCGTTGCTTTTCTACCTGCGCCTGAAACGCCACTAGTTGCGTTAATCACGGGCCATTGATTGGTTTCAACTAACCCAGCTTCAATTAAAGGCTTAATCGCCAACTGAGAAGCTGTTGGGTAACAGCCGGGTACTGCAATAAGTTGGGCTTGTTTGATTTCTTCATTTGCCCATTCCGCTAAACCATAAGCCGCTTTATCTAGCCATTGTTCATGTTGGTGCTCGAAACCATAAAATTCAGGATAAAAACCTTGTTTCTTGACCCTAAATGCACCCGATAAATCAAATACCTGACAACCTTGTTCTAAGAATTGGGGCGCAAGGTCATGGCTTACTTCATGAGCGGTAGCAAGAAACACAACATCACTCTGTTTTGCTACTAGCGCGACATCTGTTAAAGGTTGAACGGCGTCATCAACAATACCTGCCAATTTACCGTGTAGTGACGAGATGCTTTTCCCTGCATCTAAACTGTTGGCTGAGACATACAAACCTGCTAGCGTAAGCTCTGGGTGTTTATGCACCATCAGCGCTAGCTCTGCTCCGGTATAACCTGTTGCACCAATGATGGTCGTTTTCAGCATTTCAAGACATCCAAATCGTTTAACCAGGGTCACCTACCAGTGACTAAAAAACTATTTTATGCATACTTTAATGATTTTTTATTCATTAAAAATGATTTAATATGTTTTTACCTTCTTAGTGAAAATCTGTCAACAGGGAAATCGAAGTTAAAATGCAATTACCTAGTTTTAAAGAGATATACAGTGGTCTGATTTCGACCTCATCGATTAGCTCTTCGGATCCAAGTTGGGATGAAGGCAACCAAGCGGTGATAGAGAAACTCGCGACTTGGTTAAAAGACATCGGCTTTAAGGTTGAACTGACTGAAGTAGAAAAAGGCAAGTTCAACCTAATTGCCAAAAAAGGCGAAGGGGAAGGCGGACTATTATTGGCAGGCCACAGTGATACCGTTCCCTTCGATGAGGGACGTTGGAATTTTGAGCCCCATGCTCTTACTGAATCGAATAACCGTTTTTATGGTTTGGGTACGGCGGATATGAAAGGCTTTTTCGCTTTTGTTATTGAAGCGGTAAAGAACGTCGATTGGAGCAAACAGACTAAGCCATTGTATGTGCTCGCCACTTGCGATGAAGAAACCACTATGTTGGGCGCGCGTCATTTCACTGAAAATGCGCCATTTAAGCCTGACTACTGCATTATTGGCGAGCCAACAAGTTTGGTACCGATTCGTGGCCATAAAGGCCATGTGGCGAATGCTGTGCGCGTGACAGGTCGATCTGGCCACTCTTCTGACCCAGCTCTGGGGGTAAATGCTATCGAGATTATGCATGAAGTGCTGTTTGCTTTAATGCAGCTACGTGACCGACTCATAAAAGAGTATCACCACCCTGGATTTGCTATCCCTAGCCCAACATTAAACCTTGGTCATATTCATGGCGGTGACAGCGCTAACCGCATTTGTGGCTGTTGTGAATTACACTACGATGTGCGTCCTTTGCCGGGCATTAGTCTTGATGGCCTAGATAATTTATTACGAGATGCGCTTAAAGAAGTGCAAGCTAAATGGCCAGATAGAATTGCGATCACACCTCTACATGAGCCTATTCCTGGCTACGAGTGCCAACACGACCATCCATTTATTGGCAGTATGGAGCATATCTGTCAGACACCATCTGAAACCGTCAACTACTGTACCGAAGCTCCTTTCCTTCAACAGCTTTGCCCTACTTTAGTACTTGGCCCGGGTTCAATCGAGCAAGCTCATCAACCGGATGAATTTCTCGCATTCGAATTTATTGACCCAACGATAAATATTCTTTCTAAAGCGATGCGCGAATACTGTTTCGCATCTTAATGCATTCATCCCACAAGAGGCCGACTTACTCGGCCTCTTGCGACTAAAGCCGTATGGGGATTGTGTACAAACCGCGCTAAAGTCTTCGCCAACCAAGTAAAAACCACATTTTCTGTAATAAATTTTCAGTAATTTGGGCAAAGTTATGCAATTGGGAGTGGTTACATCCACTTGCACAATTTTTGCAAACTTAACCTACGGTATTTGACTCGGAGCGACTTTTTTAGCTAGATTGTCTACCTAACAAGGAACAATGGATGTAATTTTTTTACAAGGCAGGATGATAATGAACGAGAAATACTCTGCGCTGCGTAGCAATGTAAGCATGTTAGGTCATTTGCTCGGCAATACCATCAAGGACGCTCATGGAGAGGCAATCCTTGAAAAAGTAGAGACCATTCGTAAACTTTCCAAATCCGCTCGTGCAGGCAACCAAGCAGATCGCGATAATCTGATTGAAGAGATTAAAAACCTGCCTAATGAGCAACTGACTCCAGTCGCTCACGCATTTAACCAGTTCCTCAACCTAACCAATATGGCTGAGCAATACCACACTATCTCGCGCCACTGCGATGCGCACGTGTGTGAACCGGATGCGATCAACTCTCTTTTCTCTAAGCTAAGCCAGAACGAAATCAGCAAGCTAGATACCGCACAAGCTGTTCGCGATCTAAATATCGAACTCGTTCTCACTGCACACCCAACTGAAATTACTCGTCGCACCATGATCAACAAGTTGGTCAAAATCAACGAGTGTCTATCAAAGCTTGAACTGAGCGACCTATCAGTCAAAGAGCGCCAAAAAACCGAGCGCCGCTTAGAACAGCTTATCGCCCAAAGCTGGCATTCAGATACCATTCGCCAACAACGTCCGACCCCGCTTGATGAAGCGAAATGGGGCTATGCGGTTGTTGAAAATTCTCTTTGGGAAGCCGTTCCTGACTTCCTACGTGAATTGGATGAGCGCCTAGACTCTTACCTAGGTGAAGGCCTTCCAATCGATGCCCGCCCTGTTCATTTCTCATCTTGGATGGGTGGTGACCGCGACGGCAACCCATTTGTTACTCATACCGTAACTCGTGAAGTGCTACTGCTTTCTCGCTGGAAAGCCGCCGATCTCTACCTTGGCGACATCAATGAGCTTGTTAGCGAGTTGTCGATGACCAAGTGTAACGATGCCGTGCGTGCACTGGCTGGTGAAAACGAGCACGAACCTTACCGTGCGGTACTTAAACAGCTTCGTAATCTACTTAACGAAACGAAAGACATTCTTGATGCCAAGGTGAATGGCCAAAAACTGGCAGTAAAAGCACCTTTGCAGCATGCAGATCAGCTGTGGGAACCGCTGTACGCTTGTTACCAATCGCTACATGAGTGTGGCATGGGCGTGATTGCTGACGGTTCACTGCTTGATACGCTACGTCGCGTTAAAGCGTTCGGTGTTCATCTTGTTCGTTTAGATATCCGCCAAGAAAGTACCCGTCATTCAGATGTGCTATCTGAGCTGACTCGCTACTTAGGCATGGGTGATTACGACCAATGGAGCGAGCAAGACAAAGTTGCGTTCTTAACACAAGAACTCAGCTCAAAGCGTCCGCTGATTCCACTTGATTGGCAACCATCAGAGCCTGTTAAAGAAGTTCTAGATACTTGCAAGATCATCGCAGCTCAACCACGTGGCGCATTCGGTGCTTACGTTATTTCAATGGCGCGCACAGCTTCTGATGTACTCGCAGTACACCTACTGCTTCAAGAAGCAGGCTGCCCTTACCGTCTTGATGTTTGTCCACTGTTCGAAACACTGGATGATTTAAACAACGCAGAAGCAGTCATTAAACAGCTAATGGGCATCGACCTATACCGCGGCTTTATTCAAAACCATCAAATGGTGATGATTGGCTACTCTGACTCTGCAAAAGATGCTGGCGTTATGGCAGCAGGCTGGGCACAGTACGATGCAATGGATGCCTTGGTTAAAGTAGCCGAAGAAGAAGGTGTAGAACTGACCCTATTCCACGGCCGCGGCGGTACGATTGGTCGTGGCGGTGCGCCAGCACATGCAGCGCTGCTTTCTCAGCCACCGAAGAGCTTAAAAGGCGGTCTACGTGTCACTGAGCAAGGCGAGATGATTCGCTTTAAGCTTGGTCTACCTGAAGTGGCAGTAAACAGCTTCAACATGTACGCAAGCGCGATTCTAGAAGCGAACCTTCTACCACCACCAGAGCCAAAACAAGAGTGGCGCGACCTCATGGATGTGTTGTCTCAAGTTAGCTGTGAATCTTACCGCAGTGTCGTTCGTGGTGAGCCTGATTTCGTCCCTTACTTCCGCCAAGCAACTCCAGAGCTAGAGCTAGGTAAACTACCTCTAGGTTCTCGCCCTGCGAAACGTAACCCTAACGGTGGCGTTGAGAGCTTACGCGCGATTCCTTGGATCTTCTCATGGAGTCAAAACCGCCTGGTACTGCCAGCTTGGCTAGGTGCAGGTGAAGCGATTCAATACTCGATCGATAAAGGCCACCAAGCGCTGTTAGAAGAGATGTGTCGTGAGTGGCCATTCTTCTCAACCCGCTTAGGTATGCTTGAGATGGTTTACTCGAAGTGTAATATCGAAATCTCTCGCTACTACGATCAACGTCTGGCTGATCCTGAATTGTTACCGCTAGGCGATCGTCTACGTGAACAATTGCAGAAAGATATCAAAGCGGTTCTTAACGTCGAAAACAACGAGAACTTGATGCAAAGTGACCCATGGGGTCTTGAGTCAATTCGCCTACGTAACATCTATGTAGAGCCATTGAACATGCTTCAAGCTGAACTACTTTACCGTACCCGCCAAATTGAGCACCCTTCAGTTGAGTTAGAAGAAGCGCTGATGGTGACCATTGCAGGTATTGCAGCAGGTATGCGTAACACTGGTTAATCGCTCCAAATAGCAAGGCAACTCAATATGAGTGGCCTTGCTATATTTGACCTATTTCACAACGCTCAAATATTACACACTCCTACCAAGCTTACATTTACCATATAAAAACCCAACATACAGACAATAAAAACCACAACTTTAGAATTTAATTCCGACTGAATATTTTATTGAGATAATTGTCAGTTTTTTGGGCAATTCTGTCCATCTATTCCACTTTATGCTTATTATTTAGATATAATATCGCTCCTTTGCGATTCTCAAATAAAAATACATATCGCAAACCTAGACAAGAAATTGTCGACCTAGGTGAAGAACGGCTTTTAAGGTGACATGGCCAACATTTGTTGGCGCTGCAAGCAACGGTTTAACAATAAGTGCCTCAAGAAGCACAGTTTGTTGTTAGCAGTAGATATTGAAGTTTATTGACCATTTGGATTGAAGACATGTCATTACCACACGTAATCCTCACAGTTCTTAGCACACGCGATGCAACTGGATACGACATCACCAAAGAATTTTCCGCTACTATCGGTTACTTTTGGAAAGCGAGCCACCAGCAGGTGTATCGTGAGCTAAACAAAATGGCGCAGAACGAGCTTGTTACTTGCGTCCTAGAACCTCAAGAAGGCAAACCAGACCGTAAAGTATATTCAATTACCGATGCAGGTCGTGTAGCCCTTGGTGAATGGTTCGATCAACCTACCGCGCACCCAACTGTTCGTGACGAGTTCTCAGCAAAACTGATGGCTTGCTCAGTACAACCTTCAGCACCATACAAGGCACAATTAGCTGAGTTGGTAGAAGAGTCTCGTAAATTAGTCGCGCACTACCAAGAGATAGAAGCCGCTTACTACGCTAACATCGCAATGTTAGATAAGCAGCAACGCCTAGAGCGCCTAACACTTCGCCGTAACCTACTACTACGCCAAGCGTGGATTCAGTGGGCTGATGAAGTATTGGCTGAGCTAGAAGCTCTAGCTTAAACATTACTCTTTTAAAGGCTGTCACTTCGACAGCCTTTTTATTGCAAGCCGCAGAGACAAAAAGAGCCAGCTGGTGCTGACTCTCTAAAACTATCTTACGGGTTATATGCCGTCGCCATCCATAAAGCTTTGCGACTTACCATTAAACTGCTGGTCCATATCCAAAGATGGCTTATCGGTTTTAGGTCGGCCAACTATTTTTGCCGGAACCCCCGCAGCGGTGGTATGTGCTGGAACCGGTTGAAGCACGACAGAACAAGATGCGATCTTCGCCCCTTCACCCACTTCAATATTACCAAGAATCTTAGCACCAGCACCGATCATAACGCCTTCGCGAATTTTCGGGTGACGGTCACCGCACTCTTTACCCGTACCACCTAAGGTAACGTCTTGCAGAATCGACACATCGTTTTCCACAACTGCCGTTTCACCAATCACAATACCTGTCGCGTGATCGAGCATGATGCCACGGCCAATTCGCGCCGCAGGGTGAATATCCACCTGACAAGAAACTGAAATCTGATTCTGTAGATAGGTAGCTAGCGCGACTCGGCCTTGCTTCCAAAGCCAGTTAGCCACTCGATAGCCTTGCAGTGCATGATAGCCCTTCAAATAGAGTAAAGGCATCGAGTACATTGCAACCGCAGGGTCACGGTTTACGGTCGCGCAAATATCACAAGCTGCCGCTTCAATGATATTAGGGTCAGCCGCGAAGGCTTCTTCAACCACTTCACGCACTGCCATTGCAGGCATGGATACCGTGTTAAGCTTATTGGCAAGAATATAGCTCAAAGCTGAACAGAGACTATCATGCTTAATAATGGTGGCATGATAGAAACTGGCGAGCATCGGTTCTTGTTCAGATAGCTGCCGTGCCTCCTGAACAATGGCCTGCCAAACTTGTTTTTTTTCACAATGTTTCATTGAAAACCCTTGGGTCCTTTACGCTGGTTAAGCTTCTGCTTTCTTATCTCGCGCAAGCAAATCCTTTGCAGCTTCTCGCGCGTCTTTACCTTGATACAATACTTGATAGATTTGGTCAACTATTGGCATTTCTACACCCATGCGCTGAGCAAGCATCCATACCTCTTTGGTGTTGCGGTAACCCTCTACCACTTGGCCAATTTCATCTTGTGCGGTATCAACATCTTTACCTTGACCTAGAGCCAAACCAAAGCGGCGGTTACGAGACTGGTTGTCAGTACAAGTTAAGACTAAGTCACCTAGCCCTGCCATACCCATGAAGGTTTCAGTTTGTGCACCTAGTGCTGCGCCCAAACGGCACATTTCAGCAAGGCCACGAGTAATCAATGCGGTACGGGCATTAGCACCAAAACCAATACCATCTGACATACCAGCGCCGATAGCAATCACGTTCTTCACTGCGCCACCTAGCTGCATGCCAGTAAAGTCACTGTTGGCGTAAACGCGGAATGTTTTACTACAGTGGATTTTCTCTTGTAGGTCTGCAACAAACGCTGCATCAGGTGATGCCACTGAGATAGCCGTTGGCATGCCCATCGCTAGCTCTTTTGCGAACGTTGGACCTGAAAGCACAGCCAGTGAATAACCTTCACCAATAATATCGTGCGCGACTTCTTTTAACAGACGGCCTGTTTCTGGCTCAAGACCTTTGGTTGCCCAGCAGATACGCGTATCTTCACGCAGGTGCGGCTTAATACTATTTAATACAATGCCAAACACATGGCTTGGTACCACCACCAAAAGATCGCGACACGCAGAAACGGCTTTTTCGAGATCGGATTCAACAATCAAAGACTCAGGAAAATCAATTCCTGGTAAAAACTCATGGTTAGCACGATCAGCCTCTAACTTAGCCATATGCTCTGGCTCATGACCCCAGATCACCACGTTTGCACCATTACGAGCTAAAGAAATTGCTAGCGAGGTACCGTATGAGCCCGCGCCAATTACTGTCATTGCAATCTCTTTACCGTAGGCATTGGTTACGTTTGTATCTGTCATTGTTCCGCCTATTTTCATGTTGTCATTTTTGATTGTTTATATCTAAGCAGCCTAACACCGCTTAGCCAGATAAAAGCGACTTAGATATAAATGGTTATTTAACAGCTTAAAACAAAAAATGCACAACGCATGCGTGTCGCGTGCCTTGTGCATTCTTAAAATTATAACGCAGTCAGGCGTTAATTATGCTTCCGCTTGGCCTTCACCTTGCTGAGCTTGCTGCTGTAGGTAGTTCATGAACAGCGCATCAAAGTTTACTGGAGCAAGGTTAAGTTGTGGGAACGTACCTTTAACCACTAGGCTTGAGATAGTTTCACGAGCGTAAGGGAATAGGATGTTCGGGCAGAATGCTCCTAGGCAGTGAGCCAGTTGGCCTGCTTCCATCTTCTCAGCAGTAAAGATACCGCCTTGTTGAACTTCACATAGGAAAGCTGTGTCTTCTGCGTTCTTCACTGTCACAGTAAGACGTAGAACTACTTCGTAAACACCTTCACCTAGTTCACGGCTTTGAGTGTCTAGATCCAGTTTAACATCTGGGTTCCACTCTTTTTGGAACATGTCTGGTGAGTTCGGCGCTTCAAAAGATACGTCTTTTAGAAAAACACGTTGAATTGCGAAATTTTGCGCTTCTTGTTGCGGTGCTGCTTCAGCCATTTTTGAATCCTTTATTCCTTAAAATCAAAGTCTGCTTGAGACTAACCGAGAGATGATTCAATAACTATTTAAGCCATGAAAAGCGTGGCTATCTTCACATCTCTCTTCATCAATCGTTGGGTAATTAATCAACTTGCTCGAATGATTACTTCTTGCCGCGCACAAGCGGAAGGTTAGCTTCACTCCAAGCTGTCAAACCGTTCTTCAATACACTTACTTTCTCAAAGCCAGCTTTAGCAAGTAAGTTAGCGCTTTCTTGCGCTGTTTGACCAGTTTTGCATACCACAATGATTGGGTCAGATTTACGGTTTTCAAGGCTACCAAAGCTGCCTGATTTGATTTCTGACGGCAAAATGTGAACTGCTTCAGTAATATGACCTTTTTTGTACTCATCTTTAGAGCGAATATCCACCACGACGCCATTTTCACGGTTAATCAGTGCTGTGGTTTCCGACGCGGTAATTTCTTTATAAGCGGCAGTCGATGTTTTTACGATATTCATGATAAGAGCGACAACTAGGCCAACCCATACCACTGACATAATCATATTCTCTTGGAAAAACGCGATGTATTCTTGCATATCCTGTGCTCTTGTATAAATAGAAGGGTTGGAACACCAACCCCTGTTGCAAATTCAGTCTCGGAGTATAGCGGGCTTGTCAGCTCTAGGCGAGCAAAGAACTGACAATAATGAGAAGTGACAAAAGCTATTTTTTGAAAGCAAATCTAATTAACACGATAGCGATACCCAACATACCACCAAGCATTGCTGCCAAAATGCAAATTAAAGCACGTTTCGGCCCAACTTTTTCTTCCGGCACCACTGCGGGATCAACAGTTTTAAACGCAAATTCATCTTTCACTTCAGCAAGCATAAGCGTTTTAGTTTGCTCCTCAATGAGTTGATAGAACACATTTTGCATGTCTACAACATTGGTTCGCTCTAGTTGCTGTTGCAAGTAAGCGATGTTAGTTCGAGAGTCTTCAAGTGCTTCTAACTTCATCCACTCATTCAAATCTTTAACCAATAGATCAACTAATCTCTGTGCAAAATGAGGGGATACATGAGTAATAGATAGTGTTACTAAACTTGTATCTTTGGCTTCGGATACTTTGACTAAGCCACTAAGCAACTTATGCGCATCCCAATCAGAAGGCTGCAGTGTTTCCCCAGTTTCAGAGTTACTCAACCACAAAGAATTGGCAGCATCATAAATTTCAGGATCAAATTGAGGAGCTCCAGTTTCAATATCCCATTCTTTCACTGCAAATAACTCTGGCAATAACTGATGTGAAGAGATGAAATGATTTAAAAAAAGACGCGATTTCAATACTGAAAGAGCGATCGTTTTACTATCGGCTCCTCCACTTCCAACACCAATACCCGCTAATGATGCAAGCCCACCTAATTGACTTGCCATTGAAGATAAACCACCACCATCATCTTGAGCACTAACGAGAACCGCTGCGGACTGATATGTATTAGGTTGACTCAAGGCGTAAAACACGCCACTAATAGACAGTAAAAAGGTTGTAAATACAATTATCCACTTACCTTGCCATAAAGCTCCAAACAACTCTCGCAAATCTATTTCGTCTTCGCGATTCAACTGCATATCTAAAGACGCTTCTTCAACTATTGATTTGTTCATTCTGTTTCCAATCATTGTTCTACTGATAAGTGATTAAGCATCTCAAACTCCGACACTTAACCACTCATAGAAATTACTGCTAGTTCTTAACCGCACTCCAAGCTACACCAATTTGATAGAGGATCTGTGTCGCTGATGTTAACGTGCTCAATCCGTCTAAATAATCAGTATCTAGAGGAACAATAATGGTATCGCCTGGCTCAAGAGGTTCGGACTGGCGACTAAACCAATACGAGGAGTTAGGTAACATAACTGAACCATCAGCGCGAATAACATAAACTCGATCAGTATCAGCTTGCTTTTTAGTGCCGCCTGCTGCTGAAATGTAGTCTTCAATTGACATTGCAGGATTGTAAGTATGATTCGATGTCAACTGAACCTCTCCCATAACACTTACTACTGGCTGCTTAGCTGGAACATAAAGCTTATCCCCTCTCTCCAGCATTATGTCTGCAATTGGGTTTTGTTTGAGCGCCATTTGAAGATCAATAACTAAACGACCTACGGCCTCTGTATTTGCGAGCTCCTCTGCTATCGCTAATGCGTCTGTTGGGGTTGTTGTATAGGTCGCACTAGAGTTTTGGCGACGCAATGCCAAGTTACCAATCTCTTGTTTCAACTGAAGGTTGAGTAGTTTGAGGCGTTCCTGCTCTTGACGTTTTAGACTATCACGACTGAATATTGCCCCTTGAGGATAAGCGAACTTTGTTAAGCCCCCAGCGCGCTCAATCACATCAAATATCGTTTCGCCGCGTTGGAAAGTATAAGTACCTGGGAAAACGACCTCGCCTTGAAGCTCAATGCTGTACTCTCTTTGCCAATTTGGTTGAGTCTTAATAATCACGTGGTCTTGAGCCAAGAGCGTCAATGACTGCGAACCATCTAAGACTTCTTGAGGTGAAAACTCTTTATGTTGTACTGAAAAGCTATCCGACGTTTTTTGTGAACGAGTTAGTTCTGCCGAATATAAGAACGCTTGTTCAGCAAACCCCCCAGCAGCTGCCACGATCTTCTCAAAGTCTGCATTTTCAGTCAGCGGATAAACACCCGGATATTTTACCGCACCTGATATTTCAATCACTTTTGCCAGTTCATCATGGGATGCCTGGGCTTTCAATCGCTCAATGATTGGCTTTAATAACGCTTCTCGACTCGATTGTTTTACATTATCAGCGACTGAGAAATCATCTATCTTACCCAAGTTAAGTTCTTTCGAAAGCTCCTTCTCAACTAACGCCCCTGTATCTTGGTCCAGTACAGTCTTCTTACGCGCTTTGCCAACCTCGCTAGAACCAACATCATGCTGTTTGTCTACTCGATACCAATATTCAGTATCAATGCCACTATCAAAAACAAATAATTGGTCTTTGACTTGTAAAGCGAAATCTCTAGTCGAAGATTTATCCACAAGGATAGACTGCAGATCTAATTGATACACTGAGATGCGACGATTATCTCGATTTTCCCTAACTAAAAGTGCGTAGCTCAAATCAGCATTAGCAGCTAAATCACCTCTGGTCACTACATCTGAAACCTTTAGACCAGATTTAAATTGATAAGCACCCTGACGAACGAATGCGCCTCTTAGAGCTACTGCATTTGCTAGTTCCTGGCTAACGGCTGCAATAGATATTTCATCACCAGGTTTTACCCTAAAATCTTTACCTTTAGGCGACTGTAAATTAAGCGTGACCTGCATCACTCCCTCTGCATTTGCTCGCTTTACACTTACTTTGCTTAAGTAGGCATTAGGTTTTGTGCCGCCAGAAATGTTCAACAGTTGCTGTAAAGAGGTGTTGCTTCGAACTTCATAAAAAGCAGGGCGAAGAACTTCACCTTCAACTTTAATCAACTCTTTTCTTGTAGGAACAAAAAGAGTATCGCCAGCCAAGACTCTAACATCATCAACAGAGTTTCCACGAACAATCAGGTCATAAGCATCAAACGTTTTAACAACCTTACCTTTTCGCTTTAACTGAATAGTTCGTAAACTACCTGTCTCTTTAACACCGCCTGACGCAATTAAAGCTTGAGATAACGTAGTTAATCCATTCAAGTTATATGTTCCAGGCTGAGACACTTCACCAGCAACAAATACTTGAATGGTTCTCATCTCTCCCATCGAAACAATAGCTTCCATACCAATCGCTTTTTGCTGAACCATCTCAGCGACATATCGCTTTAGTTCACCGAGAGTAAGACCTGCTACATATTCCGGCCCGAATTGAGGAATATTAATTTTCCCTTCACGATCAATCGTGAGTCGGTGTTCAGAATTAGACTTACCTATCAGTTGAATTCTAATTTGGTCACCTGGGGCTAGTTGATAGTCAAGTGGGACAGGCAAGTTTTCAACGGGGGTATAATCTAATGGAGTCCCCGAAAAAACATCATAGCCAAACTTAATCAAATTTTGTGCCGATTTACTATCAACAACATTGACTGAATCGAGTCCTGCAGTCGCTCTAGTTGGTGCGGCTATTGATTGCTTGTCAACAGGATCTAAGCTACTTGCCGAGGACTCTAAGATAGATAAATCCACTCCCATTTGCTTAGCTAGCTGCTGTTGTTGATGTTTAGGCAATGACTTAAACTGAGCCAGTTGCGCGGGCGTCGGTGTAGCAGAAAACGCTACACTACTAAACAGTAAAGAGAGCGTTAAAGAGAAGTAATGTTTTTTCAGCGTCATAATTTACACATGGTATAAGCCATTAAGGCTATTTAATTAAAACCTAAACTCATACTTTGCCCAAAACAAAGTATCACTATTATCATTTGACTTCGAAATTATCTCGGTTTCAAGATGAAACAACCCTTCGATGGCTGGCAATGTATAGGCAACATTTACTTGTATTTCATCTTCATCCAACCAGTCTTCTGAGCGCACTGCTGCTATTTTTAATTTGTGATCATTAGGGAATTGAGCATACACACTTGCAGAGTAACCAGCTGAGTTTTCTTCGGAGTCACTTACTGTACTTGTATGTTCTAGCACCAATCGAGCGGAATATCCTTCCCAACTGACATGACCAGTCCAACCGACTAAATAAGCTTCCTGGTGTAAATCATTTCCATTTGCCCATTCAGCATAAATTGAATGATACGTTTCATTTAGAGTTGGTAAAGAAAGACGAGCATCAATAGTAAACTGGTCTTGATTGCTCTCATTACGATGTTGGCCTTCAAACCAGTAATGATAGCTAAGACCATACTCAAAGTTTGAAGTTAGCTTATTAGTAAATCGCGTCGAAGAACGGTAACCATAATCTCCGAGTTCTAACTTCGACGTTAAAAAAGTTAAATCCCAAACGCCAAACTGCTGACTCTCCCCTATCACACTGGCATTTATATCTAAATCTTGACCCTCGGTTTGTAAAACTAAATTATGTTGCCAACCTTGCCCCCACCAACGAGGTAAATAACCGATATCGACTAACAACCGCCCCATATTTAGCGATAGGTAGCTATCACGCCAAGATAGTTCAGAGTTTTGGCCATCGTCAGAATAAACGGTATTCAAGCGAAAAGAGTAGCTATTATCCATATAAGCGTAACTTGCTTCTGCCCCCCACTTATCATTATCGACTTCGCCAAACCCAAGAGATGTTAAGGCTTCATTGCCTCCGTATACCGCAAAACGTCGAGAACCTCGGTTTAACTTTGAACTCTGTCTCATGTACTTCACATAACTGGTTTCGGTAGATAAATTACCCGCAGTCAACTCCCCTAACAAAGACCAACGCAATGGGTACAGGCTCGTCGGCCCATCAATCACCGAAGCATCAGATAAAGCCAATATACTCGAACGTAAGAAAGGGTCATTGGCCTCCACCCAAGGGCTAGCCTCACTATGCAATGGAGCAAAATATAATAGTGCCAAAGGGAGCATAAAAGCCTTGGTTCGAGAATAATTTTTAAGTCCCTCGACTAACATCTATTTATCCAGATAAGATTGAGTCCGATTATCGTGCCATTATAAATACCCCCCTAATATAAGCAATCTAACGCAACTAAAAAAATGATTTTTCTTTTACAGATGAGCAACTCTCAAATACAATCAGAAGTCGGGAAAACAATTCCCAACATCGATGTGTATTATTGTAAATTTACAAGGAATATATAAATGAAAAAAACAGCTTTGGCTCTAGCTCTAATGCTAGGCGCTACTCCTGCTGCTTTCGCTACTGCTGAAGCAGGTGGTTCAACCGCTGCTTCTGGTGGTGCTGCTGGTGGCGCTGGCGCGGCTGGTGCAGCAGTAGGTACAACAACAGCAGTAGTTGCTGGCGTTGCAGCAGTAGCAGTAGTTGCAGTCGCAGTTGCTGATAATGATAGCAATGACGGTTCTGACGGTTCTGACGGCACCAACTAAGCTAGCAAAAACAAAACACCCTTGAATATGAGTTTAAGGGTGTTTTTTCTGTTCAAATGGAAAAGATAATGAAGCACAGTACTAGCATCCTCTCCTTGTCCCTATTATTTATAATATCTGGTTGTTCCCAAAAATCTTCAGACTCTTTTGCAACCGCATATGAAGCAGCGTTTGGGGGGAGTGATGTTGTTTTAGATAAAGAGACTTTAAGCCAGATTCCTTACGCCAGTAGCTACTTTAAGATAAATAATGGCCCTCAGGTGTTTATGGTCCTCGCATATGCAGAGATCAATCCCGATACGGGTAATACACAGCTAAAATGGATGTCTAGCGATAGTGCTATGATTGTTACCGAAAATGGCAGAGTAACAAAGACTCTCAACCTCCCAGAGTTTAATCTATCTGGCCTCTACACCGACTTACTTAAGAATAGCTTCGTGAGTAATCCGGTGGCAGGTAAAGCCATTTATGATTGGCAACCGAATTACTCTTTTAATACTCACGCAAATATTAACCTATCGTATTCTGGTGATGAGATTTTACAATCTACTTTGTGGTCAAAAACAACAAAAATATGGCAGGAATCCATTACTGATTCAAATAAAAATCGATATCAAAATACTTACTGGGTTGATAATAGCGGAACTGTAGTAAAATCCCATCAATGGGCGATTCCAGGAAAGCTTTTCATCGAACAAGAAATCCTAAAAACCTATTTAGCGAATTAATAGGCTCATCATGTTAAAAACAATTATTCTATCTGGTTCTCTGCTTTTTTTTAGTTCACTAAGTTTTGCTAATTCAATTTCTATAGAAATACACCCAAACACAAAAGTAATCTCATTTGATCACCCAATTAGACTTGAAACTGCCATTTCAGAATCTCTAGATGCAAAGCTTCCAGTATCACCGCAAAGCTATTCGATTGCTAATGCTTTATACAACAAAGACAAACAGTACCTAGCAGACAAAAAGCAAAGAGAAGTGATCAACGAGCTTAAGCTGCTTTATGCAACATCACCCAAGCTTCGGATGAGTGCTGCCATTCTAATTGCACAAATTGAACGTTGGCAGGTCGGTTATCGAGAAACGGTAAACTTAGACTACGACGCAGTTAGAACCACCCCTGCTTTAAACCCAATGTTGACGGGCAACTACTTATTTAAATTTACCCCTCGCCCTAGCCATATACATATTGAAGGTTTAGTTTCTAATCCTCACACAACGCTCGCAATACCAAACTACACTGTTTCAGACTATTTAGATGAGGCGGCTTTAACGCTATCGAGTGGAGAAAACAGCAATGCATGGGTCGTTTATCCTGACGGGAAGTTATCAAAAGTTGGTTTCGAATATTGGAATAACCAACATGCGCTTTTGCCTCCGGGCGCTTCAATATATATAGGCTTCGACTCACCAAGCGAAGAATTAGCGAAATTAGAACAAGATATACTTACGTTGATTGCTTGGAGAATAAGTAAATGATGTATAAAAAGTTTCTCAGCGGCCTCGCTATCTTGCCGTTATCTACATCCGCGTTGGCACAAATGACATGGCAAGTATCACAAACGGATTTTGGCGGTACTGGTTTAATGCAAATGCCCAGTGGTCGAATGGCGGAAGAAGGTGAATTTAATTTAGGTATCAACTATAACGAAGACTACTACCACTACTCCGCCTCGATACAATTGATGAGTTGGTTAGAGTCTACAATTCGCTACACTCGAGTTCCCGACGTACTATACAATCAAAACGAAGCCTATAGTGGAGACACCATCTATACCGATAAAGGGATAGATTTAAAACTACGCTTACTCAATGAAAGCTACTGGCTACCAGAAACATCCATTGGTGTTAGAGACATTGGTGGCACAGGCTTATTTGATGGTGAATTTATTGCCGCCACTAAACGTTTTGGCAACTTAGATCTTACTCTTGGCATCGGCTGGGGCTATTTAGGCCAACGAGGTAACATTACCAACCCATTCTGTAGCGCCAAAGATAGCTTCTGTGACCGTAACGGTGGGCTCAAAGATACTGGCGGTAGTGTTGACTACGATAAATGGTTTAAAGGCCCAAGTGCAATTTTTGGTGGTATTGAGTACCAAACACCTTATGAACCATTACGAGTAAAAATTGAATATGATGGTAATGATTATTCAGAAGACTTTCCGCTAGGAACGCCTGGCAATACCATGCCACAACATACACCTTGGAACTTTGGTCTCAACTATCGCATCAATGATTGGGGCGATGCTAAAGTTAGCTACCAACGTGGTGATACTCTAACGCTCGGCTTTAACTTCTACACAAATTTCAATCAACTGAAGGCTGTTTGGCGCGACGATGCCAAACCGAAACTGCTTACCAAACAAGAAAAAAAGGATGCTGAAAACAACTGGCAGAACGTGATGAATGAACTTGCTAATAATGCAGGTTATAAACAAGCTGAAATCAGTGTAGATGAAGACACATTAATTGTTAAAGCCACCCAAACGAAGTATCGAGACCGCGACGAAGCCTTAGAGCGAGCAGCAACGATTTTGGCTAATAACACTAGCTCTAATATCAAACATTTCTCTATCATCGAGCAACAAGATGGAGTAGAGCTAACTCAGACTGATATCGCTAAATCTGTATATATCTCCTCAGCAACCTACATGTCGATTGATGGTAATATCAACGATGCGTTTAGCGAAACTAAACCTGCGGGAACGACTGATGGCAGCATTTTGGCAAATAACAAAGAGAAGCTCACATACGGCTTATCACCAACACTAAAGCAGTCTCTTGGTGGCCCAGAGTCGTTCTACTTGTTTAACTTTGGCATCAATGCAGCGTCTGAGTACAAATTGACTGACAACATTGAGCTAAGTGGCTCTATCTACTTCAACCTATTCGACAACTACGATAAATACAACTACGTAGAGAATTCTCCACATATTAGAAATTACTCTACACCTAGAGTAAGAACGATGTTCCGTGCTTATGTGCATGATAACCCAATCAGACTAAACAACTTGCAATTAACGTGGTTTGAACAGCCAAGTACAAACATTTTCACTCAAGTTTATGGCGGCTATTTAGAAACCATGTTTGCTGGTGTGGGTACGGAGATCCTTTATCGACAGAACAACACTAACTGGGCAGTCGGTTTAGATATGAATCTCATCAGCCAGCGCGATCCCGACTCGTGGTTTGGAGTCTATGAGGATGATTACTTCTTCTATGATGAAGCTGCATGTAATAGCCAAGTTCCAAGCTGCCAAGCGTATGTTTTAAGTAAAGGCACCACAGGCCATGTCACCGGTTACTACATGCCTGAATGGAGCCTACTACAAGACACCTTGTTTAAGGTGAGCTTTGGCCAGTTCCTTGGTGGTGATGTGGGTACGCGAGTCGACTTTTCCAAACAATTTAAGTCAGGAGTAACAGTTGGTGCTTATGCCACATTTACTGATCTAACTGCAGAGGAATATGGTGAAGGTAGCTACAACAAGGGGTTCTATGTATCAATCCCATTTGACGTAATGACTATTAAACCAAGCACGTCACGAGCAAACTTAGCATGGCAACCTATCACCCGTGATGGTGGACAAATGCTAAGTAAGAAACATCAATTATTTAATAAAACTGACGCTCGCTCACCTTGGTACCAAAGACCTAGTTCAGTAGAGTAACAAGAAAACGACTTAAAAAGTTAACCATAAACGTCACCAACTTAGGTGACGTTTTTTATTGCTTTTACCCACCTGTCAAAAAACAATTAAGTTAATAGGTATAATTTTTGCTTATCGATACAGCATATTCATTTACAAAGAGTCCAACCACCATGCAATCAGCTAAATTCGCAGCTTTATTTGCCCTGCCAGCCTTACTTGCCGGCTGCGGAGGCAGCAGTTCAGACGGCGGCGGCAATTCCACGCCACCGCCACCAGCTAAATACACTATTAATTTTCTAAAACTAGCCAACGTTAACGTCGGTCAAGAAGGTTCATGTGATATTTATGGGCAAGACTCAGATACAACCCCAACAAAGTACACTCTTGCCTACTCTGCAAGTGGTCAAAACATGTCTGTTTATATCCACGCAGAGGATGGTTCTTATATCGAATCTTTTGACAGTGCTGACTGGTCAAACAGCGGTCAATTCAGCTTTAACCAAAGCCAAGTACCTAGTGATGGCTACATTAGTGTTGTTTTTAAATCCAACGCAGGCAGCAGTGAAGATTATGATGTGGTGTCGCTACAAAAAGAGCTAATTCCGACACAAATCAATATTAACGCCAAGGGTGAAACTGTAGACCCGAATACCGAGAGATGTATATCTTCGCAAGCCCCACAAAGAGCCGTGAACTACACTGGTATAATTAACGACGGAGGCATCGGTGCAGGACAATTCGCATTCTCTTCATCTATTGATTTTGAAGTCTCGTCCAGCGCAGCCAGCATCCCGTTTTCAAGTATACCAAGTCAACATGTTTTGGCTACGCGATATACCTATTCGTCATCACCTACTGGGTTTGAACCTTTAATTGCGTATGCTCTAACTACAGCAAATCAGACAACATTGAACACTCCACTGAGCTTAAAGAGTGTTGACGAATCTAATCTAAACTGGAACATACCGCTATCTTCCGTTACAGCTTTAAGTAAATCTGCGCTTACTACATATCAATCTGGCGCAGGGGCTCTTCACTGGCAAGAATTACCGTCATCAACTTCTGGTCACTATAGTTACGCCGCCGAGCTAAAAGACACATATCGTTTAAATTTAAATGGTAGTCACAACTCTTGGAACATGAGCTATACGAGCAAGCTTCCAACAATGGAAAACGGAATTGATGAAGTCACGAAAATAGATAACATGGCTATTCCAGCACCAAACACTAGTAATCAATTGTCTGGTTTATACATTGAAAGTTATCTTCAGCCCATGCCTTCTGAACTTAACTACCAAAGAACTCTGATTGCGGCAAATGAAGGCATTTACTCTGTCCATCAAACAATTTATGGCAATGCAAAGCAATATCAACCATTACTAATGTTCTCGAACAGCTTAGACAATATCTGGGGCACATCCCTCACTAAGTTTGAAGTGTCTATTCTATCTAGCGGGAACTCAAATCAAGTCACCGAAGCATTCATCTCTAACTATTTTGATGCTTACAAGGTAACGTCTACAGGAGCAGCAAGCGCATCCTTTACAGATAGCTTAGCAGTTCTAAAGAGTATTAATTCACGTAATGAACAACAATCTTCGCTAAAATATCTAGAAAACATAGAATTAAGCTATAAAAACTAGATAGCCAATTGACCGAAGTTTATGCAGAGCCATTGGCTCTGCTTTTTTACGCCCTAGGAAACGAAAATGCGGTCACTTGATCAATATGATCGCAATCCAAGGCCAGCATAATTAAACGATCAATGCCGAGCGCGACACCAGCACAATCAGGTAAACCTGATTCTAATGCGGCAATCAGATGATAGTCGATAGGCTGCGCCGACAATTCCATTTCAAGACGCTTAGCGTTATCTTGCTCAAAACGAGCAAGTTGCTCTTTCGGGTTATCCAACTCATGGAAACCATTGGCTAACTCAATCCCTTTAAAATAGACCTCAAAACGATCAGCGACGCGGTTGTCATTAGGGTTAATTTTAGCCAGTGCAGCTTGAGAGGCGGGAAAGTCATAGACAAAAGCAGGCGCTTGTTGGCCTATCTTGCACTCCACTCCAACACTAAACAGTAGCTGCAACAAAGTGTCTCTGTCTTGCTCAGGTTCTGCGATGTCACTCAGTCCAAGCGTTCTTGCCACGGATTTCAGCTCAGCCATTGAGCCCTCTAAGGGGCATACACCTAGCACATTAATGAAGGCCTGCTGATAAGTCATGCGCTCAGCTTTGCCGCACTTGAGTGTCAGTTGTAGCAGCTCATCCATTTCATCCATCAGATCGTGATGATCAAAACCGACGCGATACCACTCCAACATAGTGAACTCAGGGTTGTGGTAGCGGCCATTCTCTTCATTGCGAAACGCTTTGTTAATTTGATAAATACAGCCACTACCTGCGGCCAACAGACGCTTCATGTGAAATTCAGGGCTAGTCATGAGATAGAGATGGCGGCCATGTGCATACTCAGGGCCAATAAACTGAGTCTGAAAAGTATGCAGGTGAATATCCGTCACTGTTGCGTGGCTCATGGCTGGAGTATCGACTTCTAACACCTGTCGCTTAGCAAAAAACTGACGAATATGGGCTAATAATTCTGCGCGCTGACGCAATAGCTTAATTGGAGCTGTTGGTTGCCATTCCATCACTGATTTCTCTCTATGTCATAAATACAGGGCGAACATACCACTTCTATTTTGATTGGCAAGCATGATGCTATCGATTTGTTTTTACATGCCAAACCTTAATTATTCTCATTTACAAAATTCAAGCTATAACAAAGACTTAACAACAAATGTGTTTCTTATAGTCATGGAAATGTCATGCCGTGACTGCTTTCACATATCGCGAAATTTTTATGCCTGTAAATGCATTACCGGAAAAAAATCCCGAATAAATCAATTTTTACCAAATTACCCTCTCTTACACTGGTGTTACCACTTTTGAGCTACGTGTAGCACGTTCTTCTCAAGCCAGAAATTACTGCACGTTCTCACAACAATAACAAGCGGTATTACCGCGACTACACACTGGAGGATAACTGTGCAAACTATCACCACAGATATCGCAGTCATCGGCGCAGGCGGCGCTGGTCTTCGTACTGCTATTGCAGCAGCTGAAGCAAACCCTGACCTAGAAATCGCTCTGATTTCGAAAGTTTATCCAATGCGTTCTCACACAGTCGCAGCAGAGGGCGGCTCAGCAGCAGTTATCAAGGAAGAAGATAGCTTAGATAACCACTTCAACGATACCGTTGGCGGTGGCGACTGGCTATGTGAACAGGACGTTGTTGAATATTTCGTTAAAAACTCAACTCGCGAAATGATCCAAATGGAGCAATGGGGTTGCCCATGGAGCCGTAAAGAAAACGGCGAAGTCAATGTTCGCCGCTTTGGCGGTATGAAAGTCGAGCGCACATGGTTTGCGGCTGACAAGACTGGCTTCCACATGCTTCACACTCTATTCCAAACTTCAATGAAGTACGACAACATCAAACGTTTTGATGAGTACTTTGTAGTTGACCTACTTGTTGATGAAGGTGAAGTTCAAGGCCTTATCGCTATCCATATGTCGGAAGGCGAACTAGTGACGATTAAAGCAAAATCTGTTGTATTAGCAACGGGTGGCGCTGGTCGCGTTTACCACTGTAACACTAACGGCGGTATCGTAACGGGTGATGGCATGGCTATGGCTTATCGTCATGGCGTTCCTCTACGTGATATGGAATTTGTTCAGTACCACCCAACAGGTCTTCCTGGTACAGGCATCCTGATGACTGAAGGTTGTCGTGGTGAAGGCGGTATCATCGTTAACAAGAACGGCTACCGTTACCTACAAGACTACGGCATGGGTCCAGAAACACCTGTCGGCCAACCGAAAAACAAATACATGGAACTGGGTCCTCGTGACAAAGTTTCTCAAGCGTTCTGGCACGAACAGCAAAAAGGCAACACCATCAAACACCCACTGGGTGATGTGGTGCATCTAGACCTTCGCCACCTTGGTGAAGAGTATCTGCAAGAGCGTCTACCATTCATCTGTGAATTAGCGAAAGCTTACGTCAACGTAGACCCAGCTAAAGAGCCAATTCCAATTCGTCCTACCGTTCACTACACCATGGGTGGTATTGAAACTAACGGCGAATGCGAGACTCGTATTAAAGGTCTATTCGCAGTCGGTGAATGTGCCTCTGTTGGTCTTCACGGTGCTAACCGCCTAGGTTCAAACTCGTTGGCTGAGTTCGTAGTATTTGGCCGCGTAGCGGGTGAACACGCTGTACAACGCGCAGCAGAATTCAAAGGCTGGAACGATGAATCTATCGAGGCTCAAGTTAAAGCGGTTGAAGAGCGCATCGCAGCGCTAATGAACCAAGAAGGCGATGAAAACTGGGCGGATATCCGCACTGAAATGGGTCACACCATGGAAGCAGGCTGTGGTATCTACCGCCAAGAAGATTTGATGCAAGCGACGATCGATAAGATCACTGAACTGAAACAGCGCTACAAGAAAATCAGCATCAAAGATAAAGGCAAAGTATTCAACACTGACCTACTTTACGCTATCGAAGTAGGCTACGGCCTTGAAGTGGCAGAGGCCATGGTTCACTCAGCAATTCTACGTAAGGAATCTCGCGGTGCTCACCAACGTCTAGACGACGGCTGTACAGAGCGTGATGATGTGAACTACTTGAAACACTCGCTAGCCTTCTTCCAAGAAGATGCTGCGCCAAGTATCGACTACAGCAATGTGACCATCACTAAGTCACAACCTAAAGCACGTCTATACGGTGAAGCAGCAGAGAAAGCCGCAGCGGCTGAAAAAGCAGCTGAAGCGAAAGCAGCAGAGGAGCAAGCATAATGTCAGCCAATCGCATTCAAAAAGTGGACATTCTGCGTTACGACCCTGAGCAAGACGCTGAACCACATTTCCAAAAATTCGATGTACCATTTGACGAGACCATGTCGGTACTTGATGCCCTAGGCTACGTAAAAGATCACCTAGACAAAGACCTTTCTTACCGTTGGTCTTGTCGTATGGCGATCTGTGGCTCTTGCGGCATTATGGTGAATGGTGTGCCTAAGCTTGCATGTAAGAGCTTCTTACGTGATTACCCTGATGGCGTGAAGATTGAGCCACTAGCCAACTTCCCTATCGAGAAAGACTTAATCGTCGATATGACGCCGTTTATCGAGCGCCTTGAAGCGATTAAGCCATACATCATTGGTAATGATCGTAAACCTGAAGATGGCACTAACCTGCAAACTCCTGAGCAAATGGCAAAATACAAACAGTTCGCTGGCTGTATTAACTGTGGCCTTTGCTACGCGGCTTGTCCTCAGTTTGGTTTGAACCCAGAATTCATCGGCCCTGCAGCTCTAACTCTTGCTCACCGCTACAACTTAGATAGCCGTGACAATGGTAAAGCAGAGCGTATGCCGCTTATCAATGGTGATAACGGTGCTTGGGGCTGTACATTCGTGGGTTTCTGTTCTGAAGTTTGTCCGAAGAACGTAGACCCAGCAGCAGCGGTAAACCAAGGCAAAGTCGCATCATCAATGGATTTCGTTATCGGCATGTTTAAGCCTGACGGTAAGAAAGTCGCGGAGGAAGCGTAACAATGAGTAATCGTAAACCTTACGTACGCGAGATGAAGCGTACATGGTGGCAAAGCAGCCCATTTTACCGCTTCTACATGATGCGTGAAGCAACGGTACTGCCGCTGATTTTATTTACCCTGTTCCTAACTATTGGTCTAGGTTCATTGGTAAAAGGCCCAGAAGCATGGCAAAGCTGGCTTGAGTTCATGGCTAACCCAGTGGTTGTCGCAATCAACATCGTGGCGCTAGCAGGTAGCTTGCTGCACGCTCAGACCTTTTTCAGCATGATGCCGCAGGTAATGCCAATTCGCTTAAAAGGTAAGCCCGTCGATAAGAAACTGATCGTTCTTGGCCAATGGGCTGCAGTCGCGGTTATCTCTATCATTGTTCTTATCTTAGTTTAAGGAGCTAACATGAACCCAAATGCTAAAGTTGATCGCGCTCCTCGTCGCTCAGATGAACCAATCTGGTGGAGTCTATTCGGCGCAGGCGGTACTTGGTTTGCGATGATCACACCTGTGACTGTGTTGGTACTTGGTATTCTGGTACCGCTTGGTGTTATTGATGCAGAAGCCATGAACTACGAGCGTGTTGCTGACTTCGCAACCAGCATCATCGGAGCGCTGTTTATCATTGGTACACTTGCGCTACCAATGTGGCATGCCATGCACCGTGTTCACCATGGTATGCACGATCTTAAGATTCACGCAGGCGTAATTGGCAAGATTACTTGCTACGCCATTGCTGCGTTGATTTCTGCCCTAGCGGTTATTTTCATTTTCATGATCTAACACGCTAGCAAGCAAAAGCCCGCTGAAATCAGCGGGCTTTTCTGTATCTAAGTACCATCGAATATCGATTATAGGATGAAGCGACTTAGATCTTCATCTTCAACGAACTCACCTAAACGCTGTTTCACGTAAGCGGCATCAATGGTCATTTTGCTGCCCGACTTATCGGTCGCTTCAAATGAAATCTCATCCATCAATCGCTCCATTACGGTATGAAGACGACGCGCACCGATATTTTCAGTGGTTTCATTCACAGTCCAAGCTGCTTCTGCAATTTGGATAATGCCGTCTTCCGTAAACTCAATGTCCACATCTTCCGTCTTCATTAGCGCAATGTACTGCTCTGTAAGCGATGCTTTTGGCTCAGTTAGGATACGTTTGAAGTCATCACTAGTTAACGCTTCTAACTCAACACGGATTGGCAAACGGCCTTGTAGCTCAGGAATAAGATCTGACGGCTTAGCCACTTGGAATGCGCCCGAAGCAACAAACAAGATGTGGTCTGTTTTTACCATACCGTGCTTGGTTGATACTGTGCTGCCTTCAATTAGCGGTAATAAGTCACGCTGAACACCTTCACGAGAAACATCCGGGCCAGAGCTTTCACCACGTTTACAAATCTTGTCGATCTCATCGATGAACACGATGCCGTTATTCTCTACGTTGAAGATAGCTTGCTCTTTCAGCTCTTCTTGATTAACAAGCTTGGCCGCTTCTTCTTCAACAAGGGCTTTGAACGCTTCTTTGATCTTTAGCTTACGCTTTTTCTTGGTGTCACCCGCTAGGTTTTGGAACATGCCTTGCAGCTGGTTAGTCATCTCTTCCATACCAGGAGGTGCCATGATCTCCACGCCCATTTGCGGCGCAGCAACATCAATTTCGATTTCTTTATCGTCTAGTTTGCCTTCGCGTAGCTTCTTACGGAAGATTTGACGCGTGTTTGATGAACTCTCATCACTCGATTCATTCTGACCCCAAGCATCGCGTGCTGGCGGCAATAACGCATCTAGAATACGCTCTTCTGCTTGCTCTTCAGCGCGGAATTTTACTTTTTCCATCGCTTGTTGGTGAGTCATCTTAATCGCTACATCCGTTAGATCGCGGATGATGGTTTCCACTTCCTTACCGACATAACCGACTTCAGTAAACTTAGTTGCTTCTACTTTGATGAACGGCGCATTGGCAAGCTTAGCAAGGCGGCGAGCAATTTCCGTTTTACCTACACCTGTAGGACCAATCATTAGGATGTTTTTCGGCGTTACTTCTACGCGCAAGCTTTCTTCAAGCTGCATACGACGCCAGCGATTACGCAATGCAATCGCAACTGAGCGCTTCGCTTTCTCTTGGCCAATGATATGGCGATTCAGTTCATGAACAATTTCGCGAGGAGTCATTTCAGACATAGTCAAATTCCTTAAATTCTGTTGCCACTATCTTTGGTTATGATTTATCAGCAAGTTGTTCTGCTGGGATTTCTAGTTCTTCGATAGTGTGATGATGGTTAGTGAACACACAAATATCACCGGCAATTTTCAGCGATTTTTCTGCAATTTCACGCGCATCTAATTCTGTATTTTCAAGTAACGCCGTAGCTGCGGCTTGGGCGAAGTTACCACCTGAACCAATAGCAATCAGGTCATTCTCTGGCTGAACAACGTCACCATTGCCGGTAATGATCAAAGAGGCCGTTTCATCTGCTACTGCAAGCAGAGCTTCAAGCTTACGTAGTGCGCGATCGCTACGCCAATCTTTCGCAAGTTCTACCGCCGCTTTAGTTAGATGGCCTTGGTGCATTTGCAGTTTGCTTTCGAAGCGTTCAAATAACGTAAAAGCATCTGCGGTACCACCAGCAAAGCCAGCCAGCACTTTGTTGTTGTATAAGCGACGCACTTTACGCGCATTGCCTTTCATTACCGTATTGCCAAGAGATACTTGTCCATCACCAGCGATGACGACTTTGTTATTACGACGTACAGAAACGATAGTAGTCACGTGTAGGGCCTCACATTTATTCTAATCTTGATGTTAATTTTGATATGAGGATAGATGACGAGGAATTCAAGGGCTGAGCATGCGTAACCCGCGTAAACACTTGGATGAAAAGATCAAAAAAGCGGACTATATCAAGTCCGCTTTTGTTTAAATCATTGGGTTTCTTTCCAAATCGCACAAGGCTCAATTTTCGCTCGCTGCAGCTTATGCTTATCACGCTCTGCGTCACGCTTGAGCTTATATGGGCCTAACACGACTCGATACCAAGAGCTGTTCTCTTTCTTACGAATCTTACTGTTAATACCTTGGAAGGCGATATCAAGTTTACGCGCTTCTGCTTGCTGCTCACTCTTATAAGCGCCGCACTGCATGATGTAAGGAATATCAGAGACCACTTGCTCTTTGGCTTTGACTTCCACCTCACGATTGGGCAATGACTCAACATAGTCCCATTTCTCTTCTGGTGGTGGCGGCAAAGCTTTTTGAGGTTTGGGTTTCGGCTTGTTCTGCGGTGTCACAGCAACGGGTGCCACTGGCTCAGGATCTTGGCTAAGCACAAACAACAGGTAGCCAAATGCTCCGAGCAACACAAGCACTATCAGTCCAAGGCGCCAAGGTTTACGTTTTGGCGCTGATTTCTTTTTCGCGGGCTTTCTGCTTGCTCCACGTTTTACGTAATCTCTATTTGCCACAGCTTAATGTCTATTCAGTTACAACTTGCAACATGGTAATTCAGAATGCCTCTAGATAACAGAGTATTGCTTCGGTTATGCCGAGCTCAGATGAGAATTTTTGACACAAAGTTCCAAAAAATAACGGCGCTATTATTAGCGCCGTTATGGATAACCGATTTAGATCGTGCGCGGAGGCGCAGCACTTGAACGCACAGTAAGCTTGGTTTCAAGCAAACGCGAACCAGCACGTACATCATGGCCACGCAGCAATTCAAGCATCATCAACATTGCCTGACGACCAATCTCATAACGAGGCTGAGAAATGGTTGTTAATGGTGGATCACAGTATTCAGCAAACTGAATATCATCAAAGCCAACCACAGATAAGTCTTGTGGCACTCGAAGACCTAGTTTCTTCGCTTCTTGAATAGCGCCAATCGCCATTGCATCGTTATGACAGAAGATGGCCGTTGGCGGCTCAGGTAAGGCTAATAATTGTCTTACTGCCTTACTTCCGTCTGCAAAAGTGAAGTTACCGTAAGCGCAGTAAGTTGGGTTCATGGTGATGCCCGCACGACGCAACGCTTGCTGATAACCTTGATGACGGAATTGGCACAACACCGCTTCTTTTGGCCCTGAGATTTGAGCAACACGCTTGTGGCCCATTTGAGTCAAGTAGTTCACTGCCTCAAATGCCGATGTTAGGTTGTCGATATGAACGGTTGGTAGTTCTAGCTCTGGAGCAAACTCACACGCCATAACCATTGGCGGCAAATTCTTCTGTTCTGGTTTACTCACATCAAAAGGTAAGTCAGTACCCAACAGCAGCATTCCGTCCGCTTGTTTGGTAAATACGAGATTTACGAATGAGTTTTCACGCTTTTTCTGCTGACCGCTGTCACCCAGTAGAACGATGTAGCCATGCTCCATCGCCGCATCTTCAATACCTCGGATGATCTCTGTGTAATATGGGTCACAGATGTCTGGAATAATTGCAATGATGGTTTTAGATTCGTTACGACGTAAATTACGTGCTAGCGAATTTGGTGAGTAACCAGCTTCTAAGACTGCATCTTCGACACGCTTTCGTGTTGCTGAAGAGACTTTCTCAGGATTCATCAGCGCCCTTGATACCGTGGCTGTTGAGACTCCCGCGAGCTGGGCAACATCCTTCATTGTCGCCATAGATGATAACCCTCTTAGTTAGTTCCTTTTGTGGTAGCGCCTTTGCCACCTAAACCTTGTTGAATTTGTTGATGAGGTGAGCCTCATTCTTTTATAACCAAATAGCCTTGCTAGTTTGTTTTGATTCACCAACAAAGACACTTGGGTATAGATGAAAACCGACTCACGCAAACGATTACACCAACGATTAAAAGCCGGTCATTCATTAACCATCTATTAGTGTATTTATTTCGAGGCATAAAGTTACGGGATATCTAACAAAATCCCACGGCTAATAGTGATATGCGTCACAAAGTTACTTTCTAAATACCATTAGCCAACATAAGAAAATGGCGACTAGCTTAAATCTTGCGGTTCGATGTCTATCGTCCAGCGCACTTTTTTGCTACTAGGCAAAAGCTCAATAGCAGGCTTGGCACTCGCCAATAATCGCTGCATTAGAGGTCGGGAATTCGTTTGTAACAGCAATTGCCAACGGTATTTACCCGCACGTTTTGCAAGCGGCGCAGGCGTTGGCCCCAGCACTTGGCAATATTGGTCAAACAGTGGGTGTGCTTCAAGTGTATGTCTGAGCTGACGTAAAAAATCCTCAACCACTTGGCTATTGTTCGCTTCCGCTCGAAACAGCGTTAAAAAACTGAACGGTGGCAACATGGCCATCTTACGTTCTTGCAAGGCAGTATCAGCAAAGTCTCGGTAGCCTTTGGTTAACAGTGCTTGCAGCAATGCGTGCTCTGGGTGGTGAGTTTGTAAAATAACCTCACCCGGCTTGCTTGCACGCCCCGCTCGACCGGCAACCTGAATAAACAACTGAGCTAATCGCTCTGACGCTCTAAAGTCACTACTGTACAGCGAGCCATCGACATCGAGCAATGCGACCAAAGTAACATCAGGAAAGTGATGGCCTTTCGCTAACATCTGTGTGCCAATCAAAATTTGATATTCACCGTTACGAATCGCAGACAAGGCTGACTCTAAGCTGCCTTTACGTCTGGTGCTGTCTCGGTCAATACGAATCGCTTTGTATTCAGGGAAAAGTTCACCTAATTGTGATTCAAGCTGCTCCGTACCCACCCCCACTGTAACTAGGTTAGTCGAACCACAACCTTGGCATTGATGAATGATAGGTTGCTGAGAACCACAGTGGTGGCAGCGAATTTCATTACTGTATTGGTGGTAGGTGTAATAAGCATCGCAGCGTTTACATTCAGCAATCCAGCCACATTCGTGACACATCAAGGCCGGAGAAAAACCGCGGCGGTTTAAAAACAACATCACCTGATTACCCGCCGATAAGTGCTTTCTCATCTGAGCTATCAAAGGAGCAGAGAGGCCGCTCTCTAAATAAAGGCCTTTTACATCCAGCACTTTATTGGTGGTTGGTTTTGCATTACCCGCACGATTAGACAGTACCAAGTGATGATATTTACCACTTAGTGCGTTTTGCAGAGTTTCTAGCGCTGGCGTCGCTGAGCCTAGCACAATCGGGATTTGCTCTTTGTTAGCGCGCATAACGGCAACATCCCGCGCGTGATAACGAAGGCTGTCTTGCTGCTTATAAGAGTTATCATGCTCTTCATCGACAATGATAATGCCTAAGTCAGCAAAAGGGGTAAGCAGTGCAGAGCGCGTACCGATCACAATACCGGCTGCTTTATCACGGGCGCAAAGCCATGAGTTCAGCCTTTCAGTATCATTCAATCCTGAGTGAATCACTTCGACGGGCACATTAAAGCGCTGTTTGAATCGATTGATAGTCTGCGGCGTTAAGCCAATCTCAGGCACAAGTACCAGCGCTTGTCTTCCCGCTTCTAATACCGGTTTAATTAAGTTTAGGTAAACTTCTGTTTTGCCCGAACCAGTCACCCCTTCTAATAAGTAGCAACCAAAACCATCTGCGCTATTGACCGTCGCGATAGCCACTGCCTGCTCAGAATTCAGCTTAGGCTTATAAACATCGGCCTCAATATCACTCTGCCAAGTGTGAATCGTGGGCTTTTTCTCTATCGATTCAATCCAGCCTTTCTCTTGCAGTGTATTGAGCACACTGCTGCTCACTTCCATATCAAGCAGAGATTGATGAGATAATGGCCCATGTTCAAGCCCATGCATCACTTTGGCCTGTTGCACTGCGCGGCCAAAACCTTGCATCAGTTGATCTTTACCTAAAGCCGTTAGTTGCCATTCGCGCAACGTTGCGAAGTCTGCCGGTTTGCCTTTTCGCAGAGCGCTTGGCAGTGCATTGGCGAACGTTTCCCCTAGAGGGTATTGATAAAACTGACTGCACCACGTCAACAAACCGTATAAAGATTCAGGCCACACAGGCTGACTATCAAGCACTTGCTTGAGAGGTTTGAGTTGGTTTTGATTGAATTCAGAATGATTAACTAACGCCGTCACAATGCCAGTTAATGTTTGGCGTCCGAATGGTACAGAAACTCGCCCGCCTATAATTGGAAATAGGTGGCTAGGTATCAAATAATCAAATTGCTTATCAAGTGGAACAGGCAAAGCCACTCGGGCAATAGTAGGGCGCATAAAGTGATGGTTACATTAGAAGAATCAACGCTAGACAGTCTAATCGAAAAGGGTATTTGAATCTATTCTGCCGCTCAGAGGAACTCACGTAGCTATTACGGTTAACCACTCAGTACATTTGCTCAAAAAAGTGGCGACTTTTTGGGTAAACTGGTTGATCCTCGACTCTGGAAACATTACTATACTGCGCCTTAGCACTATGGCTTGGTGATTTTTCCATCAAGCGGTAGGCAAGATATTTTATTAACTACGTGTGGTGTCCGGCATAGAATCGGATAGCGACACGGCCTATTATTGAGGTTCTCCCATGAAAGCTGGTATCCACCCAGAATACAAAGCAGTAAACGCTACTTGCTCTTGCGGTAACTCTTTCGAGTTCAACTCTACTCTAGCGAAGGAATCTATCCACCTAGACGTATGTGACAAGTGCCACCCATTCTACACTGGTAAGCAACGTATCGTTGATACAGGCGGCCGTGTTGATCGCTTCAACAAGCGTTTCGGTGCTCTATCAAGCGGCAAGAAGTAATTATTACTTTTTAACCGATTCTAAAAAGGACGCTCAGGCGTCCTTTTTTGTTGCCTGCTATTTTTGCTCAGCAATTGGGCAATCGTTAAAATGCGAGTTAGCTGGTCTTATCAGCACAAATCCAGCGGGTAAAAGCCACCTGAGTCGCAATCCTTCCTATGCAGCTTGACTTACATACTCTAGAATAACTCTCGCTTAACTATTAATAACGATGAGTATTTCCCCCTATGTCTGATGACCATAATCAAGAGCTATCCCCTGAAGAACAATTCCGCCAACAAGCGTTGGACTACCATGCCTACCCGACTGCGGGCAAAATTTCTGTTGAGCTGAGCAAGCCAGCAGAAACAGCAGAGCACCTGGCTCTTGCATATAGCCCAGGCGTTGCAGAGCCTGTGCGTGAAATCGCGCAAAACCCTGACAACGTCTACAAGTACACGGCGAAAGGCAACATGGTTGCGGTTATTTCTAACGGAACAGCAATTCTTGGTCTTGGTAATTTAGGCCCACTGGCTTCTAAACCAGTAATGGAAGGTAAATCGCTACTGTTTAAGCGTTTTGCTGGCTTAGACTCGATTGATATCGAAGTAAAACACCGCACTATTGAAGAGTTCGTTGATACGGTAGCTAACATTGCCGATACTTTTGGTGGCATCAACCTAGAAGACATCAAAGCACCGGATTGTTTTGAGATCGAAAAGCAACTGATTGAGCGTTGTGACGTTCCAGTATTCCATGATGACCAACACGGTACTGCGATTGTAACGGCAGCCGGTATGCTGAACGCGATTGAGCTGCAAGGTAAGAAGCTAGAAGAAGCAACCATCGTTTGTCTTGGCGCAGGCGCAGCAGCGGTAGCATGTATGGAACTACTGATTAAATGTGGTGCGATGCGTGAGAAAATCTACATGCTGGATCGCAAAGGCGTGATCCATACTCGTCGTGATGACTTAAACGAATACAAAAAACTGTTCGCTAACAACACTGACAAACGCACACTAGAAGATGTCATTGAAGGTGCAGACCTGTTCCTTGGTGTATCAGGCCCGAACCTACTTCCAGCTGATGCGCTTAAACTCATGGCTGATAAGCCTGTTGTATTTGCGTGTTCAAACCCAGACCCTGAGATCAAACCTGAACTTGCACACCAAGTCCGTGATGACCTCATCATGGGTACTGGCCGTAGTGACTACCCGAACCAAGTAAACAATGTTCTGTGTTTCCCTTTCATCTTCCGCGGTGCGCTTGATGTTCGCGCGAGCGAAATTAACGATGAGATGAAACTGGCTGCCGTAGATGCGATTCGTCAACTTGCGAAAGAATCAGTACCAGCTGAAGTACTCAAAGCGGCTGGCGCAGATAAGCTAGAGTTTGGTGTTGATTACATCATTCCAAAACCGATGGACCCTCGCCTACTGCCACGCGTAGCCAAAGCAGTTGCTCAAGCCGCAGTTGATTCTGGCGTGGCTCGTATCGATATGCCAGAAAACTACATGAACGCTTAATCGCTCTTTAGTCAGCTTCAAACGTAAAAAACCGCAGTCATCACTGCGGTTTTTGTATTCAGCGCGATTTGAAGCCCTCAAGAAAGAGAGTTCAACCAAGCTTATTCGTCGAATGCTTCGAACTCGATGCCCATCTCTGTCATCAGCTTTTTCACTTCAGCTGGAATATCATCAGGGCGATCTTTACGTAAGTCTTCATCTGTTGGCAGAGGTTGGCCAGTGTATGCGTGCAAGAATGCTTCACACAATAGCTCGCTATTAGTCGCATGGCGCAGGTTGTTAATCTGACGGCGCGTGCGCTCATCGGTTAAAACCTTCAATACTTTTAATGGAATTGAAACGGTAATTTTTTTTACTTGTTCACTTTTTTTTCCATGCTCAGCATATGGGCTAATGTATTCGCCGTTCCAGTCTGCCATTGCGTACCTTCGTTATTGTCTGTCATTAGATTTTACAAACTGCAATTTTAGCGGCTTTTAAGGCTACAAGCAAAGACATTTAGACGTCTAGATGTGTTGACGTCTCAAAAAATGAGAAGTAGAGTAAAGGGAATGGATTAAGAATACGTTAAATAGTTATTACTAGATAGAGCGTATTCGCACTGACAAGTCATCATTTACAAGTCATGCTTTGAAAGGATACACGTATGAGCAACCACAAGCCCGCTACTATTGCGGTTCGCACTGGCATTGAGTCTGACACCCAACATCATGCGGTTGTTCCGCCAATTTACCTTTCAACTAACTACGGATTTCCGGCTTTTGGCGATGTGCCAAAATACGATTATACCCGCTCTGGCAACCCAAACCGAGGTTTATTAGAACAAACTCTGTTTGACCTAGAATCGGGCAAAGGCGCTGTAGTAACCAACTGTGGCACTTCGGCCCTTAACCTTTTGGTAACCACCTTTCTTGGCCCTGACGATTTAATCATCGCGCCCCATGATTGCTATGGCGGCACTTACCGCCTGTTCAATACTCGCGCTCAAAAAGGTGACTTCAAGGTTCTGTTCGTTGACCAGTCTAACCCACAAGCCCTTGCTGATGCCCTAGCGCAAAAACCTAAATTGGTTTTAATTGAAACACCATCGAATCCATTGGTTCGCGTAGTGGATATCGCGCAGGTTTGCCAGCAAGCCAAACAAGTAGGTGCGCTAGTTGCGGTAGACAATACCTTTTTGACACCTGTGTTCCAAAAGCCTTTAGAGCTGGGCGCTGACTTTGTCATCCACTCCACCACCAAATTTATTAATGGCCATTCCGATGTCATCGGCGGTGTGGTGATCACCAAAACAGAGCAACACGCCGAAGACTTAGCTTGGTGGGGCAACTGCATCGGTGCGACGGGCACGCCATTTGATAGCTACATGACACTGCGCGGTATACGCACCCTTGGCGCGCGCATGAAAGTGCATGAAGAAAGCTCAGCGGAAATTCTCGAGTTTTTAAAACAGCACCCTCTCGTGAATACCATCTACCACCCTAGCCTCCCTGAACACCCAGGCCATGAAATCGCGTTAAAACAGCAAAGTGGATTTGGCTCAATGCTCAGCTTTGAGTTTGCCGCTAGCTTTGAGCAGCTAAAGCAATTTGTGACTAACCTAAAGCTATTCTCACTCGCAGAATCATTAGGTGGGGTAGAAAGCTTGATATGTCATCCAGCTTCGATGACTCACAGAGCGATGGGTGAAGCCGCCCTTGCCGAAGCTGGCGTTTCTCAACAATTATTACGCTTATCGGTCGGTCTAGAAGATCCAAAAGACCTGATTGCCGATTTACAACAAGCATTCAGCTCAGTGCAGGAGGGCTAACCCATGACTGTTGAACGTCAGTTGCACAAATTTGGTGGCAGTAGCCTAGCAGACCCTGAATGCTATCGCCGTGTAGTTAATATTCTCAAAGAATACTCCAACCAAGAAGACTTAATCGTGGTTTCCGCTGCAGGCAAAACCACTAACCGTTTGATTGAGTTTCTAGCTGGGCTAAATAAAGATGGTCGATTAGCTCACGAAGCGCTTCAAGAGCTGCGTCAGTTTCAATCAGAGCTGATTACATCGTTAATTGAAGAACCAATTCAACAAGACCTGCTTGCTCAGCTTAATGATGAGATCAGCACATTAGGTGAACTGACCGCACCACTTAACACAGCCGAACAAGCGGCTGTACTTGGCCATGGTGAAGTTTGGTCTTCTCGCTTATTGGCTGCGCTGCTTAATCAACATAACTTGGCGGCCATCGCCCAAGATGCGCGCGCTTTTCTTCGTGCAGAAGCCGGCACACAACCAGAAGTTGACCGTGGTACTTCTTACCCACTACTGAAAGAGGTATTAGCTCAGCATAGCCATCATCGTGTAGTGATTACTGGCTTTATGGCGCAAGACTCACAAGGCCATACCGTGCTGCTCGGGCGTAATGGCTCAGATTACTCAGCGACCGTGATTGGCGCATTGGCAGAGGTAACCCGCGTGACTATCTGGAGCGATGTTGCTGGCGTATACAGCGCAGATCCACGCTTAGTCAGTGATGCATGCTTATTGCCATTGCTGCGCTTAGATGAGGCTAGTGAACTGGCTCGTTTAGCCGCCCCTGTACTTCACAGCCGCACGCTTCAGCCTGTCGCACAAAGTACAATGGATTTGCATCTGCGTTGCAGCTATCAGCCAGAATCTGGCTCGACCCGCATTGAGCGTGTGTTAGCTTCTGGCCGCGGCGCCAAGATCATCTCATCTCTAGATGATGTTATGTTAATCCAGTTAAATTTCTCTTCTGGCCACGATTTTTCACGTCTACAAAAAGAGACGTTAGCTTCGCTAAAACGCGCTCAGCTAGAACCACTCGCCTATGACGTGTTGAAAGACAAACACTCTCTTCGCCTTGCTTATACCGCTGAAATCGCCGCAGGTGCATTGAGCTATTTACAAGACATAGCCACAGAAGCTGAAATTAAACTCAAAGAAGGCTTCTCTATGGTGGCAGCCGTAGGTGCGGGGGTAACCAAAAACCCTAATCACTGCTACGGCTTCTATCAGCAGCTAAAACACCTGCCTGTTGAGTTTATTAGTGAGTCACAATCAGGCTTAAGTTTGGTTGCTGTGCTGCGTAAAACAGAAACAGAGCAACTGGTTAAAGGCATTCATAGCCAACTATTCCAAGCACAAAAGCGTGTTGCAGTCGCGTTATGCGGCAAAGGTAATATCGGCACAAGCTGGTTAGAACTATTCGCCGAGCAGAAATCTGAGCTAGAAAAACGTCGTGGGATGAACTTTGAACTGGTCGCCGTGATCGACAGCCAAACATACTGGTTCAATCAAGATGGTATTGATGCTGCCTCAGTTAGTACTCACTTTGATGAAGAAGCCAGTGAATACAATGGTAATGAGTGGATTACTCAACTTGGCTCGATTCAAGGCTACGACGATGTGGTTGTGTTGGATGTTACCGCAAGCCAAGAACTCGCTCACCGCTACTTGGAGATTGCAGAACAAGGCATGCACCTTATCTCAGCCAATAAAGTCGCGGGCTCTGCATCTAGCGAGTACTACCACCAAGTACAAGATGCATTCGCTAAGATTAATCGCCATTGGCTCTACAATGCCACTGTTGGTGCCGGCTTGCCTATAAACCATACTGTGCGTGATTTGCGTGAAAGTGGTGATGAGATTATCGCGCTTTCGGGTATCTTCTCAGGTACTTTGTCATGGCTTTTCCAACAATACGACGGATCAGTACCCTTTGCTGAGTTAGTCGACCTCGCTTGGCAACAAGGCCTAACTGAACCTGACCCTCGCCACGATTTAGATGGCTCAGATGTCATGCGTAAATTGGTTATCATCGCCCGTGAATCAGGCCTCGCACTTGAACCTGAAGCCGTAAAAGTAGAGAGCTTGGTTCCTGAGGAGCTCGCTAACCTACCCCTTGATGATTTCTTAGATAAAAGCCAACTGCTCAGTACGTTATTAGCTGAAAGACTAGAAAAGGCTCAGCGCGAAGATAAAGTGCTACGTTATGTTGCACGTCTAGAAAAGAACGGGAAAGCTAGCGTTGGTGTAGAAGCGCTACCACGTGAGCACGCACTTGCTAACCTTCTTCCTTGTGACAACATTTTTGCCATAGAAAGTAAGTGGTACAAAGATAATCCATTGGTTATCCGCGGCCCTGGCGCAGGTAAAGAAGTCACCGCAGGTGCAATTCAATCAGATCTCAACTTACTCTCTAGTCAATTGTAAGCACGCATACTGACCCACAATGGCCTTGCTTCTCAGTGAGGCCATTTCATTTCTCCGGCAACAACTTGAACAAAGTTAATTGTGAAGTTGAAAAAAATTCATACTCTCTCAGTTGACATTAACCTCTATTCATTACATTCTGTGGACATATAGACGTCTAAACGTCAAAAAGGATTTCAAATTGATAGGGTGGCAAAGGTAGCCACAGGGAGAGCAAGATGGGTTATACGCACGCCAGCCATATAGACGCTTTGAATCAGAACATTGCCGAACTTTCAGGCAATGACAATATCAACGTCTCATTTGAGTTTTTTCCACCAAGTAGTGAAAAGATGGAAGAAACGTTGTGGAATTCTGTTCACCGCCTTAAAACTCTGAAGCCTAAATTTGTTTCTGTTACCTATGGTGCAAACTCCGGCGAACGTGATCGCACCCACTCCATCATAAAAGAAATCAAATCAGAAACAGGCTTAGTCGCCGCGCCTCACCTAACTTGTATTGACGCAAGTCGCGAAGAATTGATTCAAATCGCCGATGATTACTGGGCTAACGGTATTGAAAGTATCGTAGCTCTGCGCGGTGATATTCCACCAGGCGGCGGTGCACCGGATATGTACGCATCTGACTTAGTCGAACTACTCAAAACTCGCCATGATTTTGATATCTCGGTAGCGGCATTCCCTGAAGTTCACCCAGAAGCCAAAAGCGCTCAAGCCGATCTACTCAACCTAAAGCGTAAAGTCGACGCAGGTGCAAACCGAGCCATCACGCAGTTCTTTTTTGATGTAGAAAGCTACCTAAGATTTAGAGATCGCTGCGTGGCAGCAGGCATTGATGTAGAAATCGTACCGGGCATCTTACCGGTATCAAACTTTAAGCAAGCTTCTCGCTTTGCGGCGATGAACAATGTGAAAGTACCGGGCTGGATGGCAAAACAATTTGAAGGGCTAGACGATGACCCAACTACACGTCAGTTGGTAGGTGCTAGCCAAGCCCTCGACATGGTGCGCATTCTAAGCCGCGAAGGGGTAAAAGACTTCCACTTCTATACGCTAAATCGCGCAGAAATGACTTACGCACTTTGCCACACTTTAGGCGTGCGCCCTCAAGCATAAACTTTCCAGACGCTCGAAAACGAAAAAGGCTGAACAACACGTTCAGCCTTTTCTGTATCTGTTCGAATGTAGGATTACTCTACTTCATCCATCTTACCTAGTAGGTTACGGATGCGATCTTGCCATGCGGAATGCTCTTGCTGCATTTGCTGAGATTTCTGCTCTAGCTCTTCACGGCTTGAACGTAGTTCGTTCGCTTCCGTCGCTAGCTTTTCTTTCTCTTCTTTAAGTTCTTCTACTTCCATTTGTAGAAGTGCGATTGTATCAACTGCTGTTTGAATTTTTGCTTCTAGTTGTTCTAGTACTTCAAAAGACATCGTAGCCTACCTTTTAAATTTAATCGGTTGAGGTGAAGGTCATTCACACACTTCACATATTGCCTTCATTCTACTCAGCGCGAAGAAGATAAACACGCCCTATATTTGATATTTTGCGCTATTCGGCTAAAAAAGCGACGCTTATTGACAATCACCTAACGTAACAACGAATTACTCAGGAAAATAGGCGCTTGAGAGTCACTTTACAGTGCTTCATTGATCGAGTTCAATCTCCAACTGGCAAAAAAGCAAACGTTTCCTTATTGATGTGATAGAATCGCGCCAAATTTTACTCTTCCCCTCACTTGTTTGGAGTCATCATGAAACGCGATTTAGCAATGGCATTTTCTCGAGTTACTGAAGGTGCTGCATTAGCTGGTTATAAATGGTTAGGACGTGGCGATAAAAACGCAGCAGACGGTGCTGCAGTTGAAGTTATGCGTACCCTATTAAACAAAACAGAGATCAGCGGCGAAATTGTTATTGGCGAAGGCGAGATTGATGATGCGCCTATGCTTTACATCGGTGAAACAGTGGGCACAGGTGGCGACGCTGTTGATATTGCCGTTGACCCAATCGAAGGCACACGCATGACAGCAATGGGCCAATCCAACGCCCTAGCCGTTCTTGCTGCAGGTGAAAAAGGCAGCTTCTTAAAAGCGCCTGATATGTACATGGAAAAGCTTGTTGTTGGCCCTGGCGCGAAAGGCTGTATTGACCTAAACAAACCACTTAAAGAGAACCTAGAGAACATCGCTAAAGCGCTTAACAAATCTCTAGATACTTTGGTTGTGACCACTCTTGCTAAGCCTCGTCACGATAAGGTTATCGCTGAAATGCAAGCTATGGGCGTACGTGTTTACGCTGTGCCAGATGGCGACGTAGCTGCCTCTATCCTGACTTGTATGCCAGACAGCGAAGTAGACGTAATGTACTGTGTTGGCGGCGCTCCTGAAGGTGTGGTTTCTGCAGCAGTTATTCGCGCATTAGATGGCGACATGCATGGCCGCCTACTGCCACGTCATGAAGTAAAAGGTGAAACTGAAGAGAACCGCATTTACGGCGCAGCAGAACTAAAACGTTGTGAAGAAATGGGCGTGACAGCAGGCATCGTGCTTGAAATGGACGACATGGCGCGTAGCGATAACGTGGTATTTGCTGCAACGGGCATCACCAAAGGTGATCTACTCGATGGCATTACTCGTAAAGGTAACATCGCGACAACTGAAACGTTACTGATTCGCGGTCGCTGCCGCACTATCCGTCGTATCCGCTCAACACACTACCTTGAGCGCAAAGACCCAGAAGTACGCGATATCATTCTTTAATCGCAGAATTGAGCTCACAAACAATAAAGGCTTCCAGTTGGAAGCCTTTTTATTTTTACTGACGTTTTCTTAGGTTAATAGCCTTGCGGATTGTTTAACTGCCAATTCCACGTATCTTGCGTCATTTCATCGATAGTACGGGTCGCCTTCCAACCAAGTTCTCTCAGAGCTTTCTCAGTACTTGCCCAGCATTCTGCAATATCACCTGGTCGACGTTCACATACTTCATATGGAACGGGTTTACCACTCGCTTGGCCAAAAGCAGCTACCATTTCCAACACACTTGAACCATTGCCTGTACCAAGGTTGTATACATGAAGACCAGCTTTATTCTGTAGTGATTTTAGGGCTGCAAGGTGGCCATCAGCCAAGTCCATAACGTGGATATAATCACGCACCCCGGTTCCATCTGGCGTTGGGTAATCATCACCAAAAACAGACAGTTTTTCTCTACGACCAACAGCGACCTGAGCAATAAATGGCATTAAGTTATTTGGGATACCTTGAGGGTCTTCCCCCATAGTACCCGATGGATGCGCACCGACGGGATTAAAGTAACGAAGCAACGTAATACTCCATTCACTATCTGCCACAAATAAATCAGATAAACATTGCTCAACCATATGTTTACTGGTGCCATATGGGTTAGTCGTCGCGCCAGTAGGTGAATCTTCAGTAATAGGTACTATCTCAGGGTCACCATAGACAGTTGCGGAAGAGCTAAATATTAAGTTCTTCACACCAGCTTTACGCATAGCGCGAGCCAATACCAATGAACCATTAACGTTGTTGTCGTAATATTCGAGTGGCTTAGCAACAGATTCACCCACCGATTTTAAGCCCGCAAAATGAATAACCGCGCTAATGTCATGCTGAGTAAAAATAGAATCTAGGAATGCTTCATCTCGAATGTCACCTAAATGAAATGCTGGGCGCTTATCCGTCAATGCTTCAATACGATTGAGGACTTCTTGCTTAGCATTAGAAAGGTTGTCGATAATAATAGGCTCAATGCCAGCATTAATCATCTGTACACACGTGTGACTACCTATATACCCCATACCACCGGTGACTAATACTTTCATTCTTTTATCCCTATTGGTTTTAATGACTAAATGCTGTAATCCAATTATAACAAAGGCGGAAGTGCCAAGTGACACTTCCGCCTTAATTTCTTCAATAAGATGACAAAGTTTATAGATAAATCGGCGAAAGCCTAATTACATCATACCGCCCATGCCACCCATTCCGCCCATGCCGCCCATATCAGGCATCGCTGGAGCGTCTTTAGCTGGTAGGTCAGTTACCATTGCTTCAGTTGTGATCATTAGGCCAGCAACTGATGCAGCAAACTGTAGTGCACTACGAGTTACTTTAGTTGGGTCTAGGATACCCATTGCAATCATGTCGCCGTATTCGCCTGTTGCTGCGTTGTAGCCATAGCTACCTTCGCCGCCTTTCACGTTATTCGCAACTACTGACTCTTCGTCACCTGCGTTACGTGTGATTTGACGAATTGGCGCTTCCATTGCACGTAGTGCAACACGGATACCAACGTTTTGCTCTTCGTTGTCACCTTCAAGATCAACAATCTTCGATGCTGCGCGGATTAGAGCAACGCCACCACCAGCAACAACGCCTTCTTCAACCGCTGCGCGAGTTGCGTGAAGTGCATCTTCTACGCGATCTTTTTTCTCTTTCATTTCAACTTCAGTTGCTGCGCCAACTTTGATCACTGCAACACCACCCGCTAGTTTTGCAACACGCTCTTGTAGCTTCTCTTTGTCGTAGTCTGAAGTTGCTTCTTCGATTTGTTGACGAATTTGAGCAACACGACCTTGGATCATCGCTTCTTCGCCAACACCATCGATGATGGTTGTGTTTTCTTTAGTGATCGCAATGCGCTTAGCTTGACCTAGATCTTCTAGTGTTACTTTTTCAAGCTCTAGACCCACTTCTTCAGAAATAACTGTACCACCAGTTAGAACTGCGATGTCTTGTAGCATTGCTTTGCGACGGTCACCGAAGCCAGGCGCTTTCACCGCTGCAACTTTCACGATACCACGCATGTTGTTTACAACTAGCGTTGCAAGAGCTTCACCTTCAACATCTTCAGCAAGAATAAGTAGTGGGCGAGACGCTTTAGCTACTGCTTCAAGAGTTGGAAGAAGTTCACGAATATTTGATACTTTCTTGTCGATAAGAAGAACGAATGGGTTTTCTAGATCAACAGAACCTGCTTCTTGGTTGTTGATGAAGTAAGGAGATAGGTAACCACGGTCGAACTGCATACCTTCAACAACATCTAGCTCATCTTGTAGAGCTTGACCTTCTTCAACGGTAATAACACCGTCGCGGCCAACTTTTTCCATTGCTTCAGCAATGATGTTACCTACGCTTGAATCAGAGTTAGCTGAGATAGTACCAACCTGAGCGATCGCCTTGGTATCTGCACATGGAACAGAAAGCGCTTTTAGCTCTTCAACTGCCGCGATAACCGCTTTGTCGATACCACGCTTAAGATCCATTGGGTTCATACCAGCAGCAACTGCTTTAAGGCCTTCGTTCACAATTGCTTGTGCTAACACTGTTGCCGTTGTCGTGCCGTCACCCGCAGCGTCGTTAGCTTGAGACGCTACTTCTTTAACCATTTGCGCGCCCATATTTTGGAACTTGTCTTCAAGCTCAATTTCACGCGCTACAGATACACCATCTTTAGTGATAGTTGGAGCACCGAAAGATTTGTCTAGAACTACATTACGACCTTTAGGGCCTAGGGTTACTTTTACTGCGTCAGCCAGAACGTTTACACCTTCAAGCATTTTTACGCGTGCGTCGTTACCAAATTTAACGTCTTTAGCCATCGTTATTTCCTTTAAATTCTTTAATTCTGTCGATTCAAATAGAGTGGCGAGGATTACTCAACGATCGCCATGATGTCATTTTCAGACATGATCAGAACTTCTTTACCATCGATTTTCTCAGTTTTTGTGCCGTAGCCTTCTGCGAAAATTACAGTATCGCCAACTTTAACGTCCAATGGCTGTACTGAGCCATTTTCTAAGATGCGGCCTTTACCTACAGCAAGAACAACACCGCGAGTCGATTTCTCTGCAGCAGAGCCAGTAAGAACGATGCCACCTGCTGACTTAGATTCAACTTCTTGGCGCTCTACGATAACTCGGTCATGTAATGGACGAATGTTCATTGGTCGTCTCTCCTGAATATTTGTTTTTCTGGTAATTTATCTCAAACTCAACAGAGTTGAAGCCTTATGAACACTATATGAGGGACAACAAAATCAAACCCAAGGGGGCAAAAGGTTTTTTTTTGTGAGAAAGGCAACAAAAAGGGCTCAAATCAGAGCCCTTGGTTCAAAGTGAATATTTAAGGCGATTCATCGCCGACAATTCAGGTGGAGAATATTACTCTCCGCACTTGCCTGTTCGGAATCGTACAGAGTATCTTGAAATTTACCCACTTGCTTTACAAGCTCTTGCATCAGAACAACATTGACATGATTCGGGTTTTTGCAGTGACCTACAAGCCGATCGATATGGCTTTGCTGTGCCCAAAGTCTATCTCGCATAACGGATGAAGCCGAACGAATCATCTCTTCGCATTTTTCACGTTTTAACTGCTCAAAAGCTGATTCATCCTCTTGTACAAGCTTAACAAGTTCATCAAAACTTGGTAGCTTCTGATTTAATGCTGGCTGACTCATAGTGGCTTCCATATGCTTTATTGCTTAATAACATTGAGCCTAGTTCATATGTTAGCCAGTTGCGTATACTGACAGTCTTATTTTTAAGACACCCAAAGCAAGAAAGCTGAATCAAACAGAAGGACGTAACGAAATTTCACCGCCAATATAGCTCTCTAATCCTTGCGAAGTTTTAATTAAAACAGCGCCTTGCTCATTGATACCTTGGGCAATACCTTTAATCTCTTTGTTACCCATGATCAAACGCACTTCGCGACCAATAAAATTATCTAAGCGATTCCAACGCGACACGAAACCTGTCATTCCACAATCTTCGTATTCTCTTAGAGCACTATCAAGCGTATTGATTAACGTCGCTGCGAGTTTGTTCCGGTCAATAACATCAGCCCCAATAGCTTCACTTAAACTTGCCCAAGGCTGTGTAATGCCCTGTAAAGTAATGTTATTTGACGGCGCCTGCTGATTGTTTTGCATCATCAAATTCATGCCCATACCAATCACTAAGTTTGCTGCAGCGCCAGCTTGGCCAGACATTTCAACCAAAATGCCTGCAAGCTTTCTGTCCTCAAAATAAAGGTCATTCGGCCATTTAAGCTTAATCCCCTCAACGCCCATTTTTTCCAAGGCTTCGACAATAGCCACCCCAACCACAAGGCTCAGCCCCATAGCAGCAGCCATTCCTGCATCGAGACGCCAATACATAGACATGTATAAATTAGAACCGAATGGTGAAACCCACTCACGCCCGCGTCTACCTCGACCTTTTTCTTGGTATTCTGCGATACACACTTGCCCGGAAGACAAGCTATCCGCACGATCCAATAGATATTGATTGGTCGAATCAATCACCGAAATGAGCTCTACAGGGACGGAAACAAGCTCCGACAGTTGCTGTTGGTCGAGTAACTGCATTGGCGCAGCAAGGCGGTAACCTTTTCTTTGGACGCTAAATACATCGACTCCCCAGCTTTGTATCCCTTTAATATGTTTACTGACCGCCGCTCGCGAGATGCCTAATCGTTCACCTAAATCTTCACCGGAGTGAAACTCACCATCAGATAGATATTTAAGTATGCTTAGTTTAGCGCTGTGCTCTTTCACTCAAGCTCTCCTAGCAACTGGTTAAGATTGGTCTCTGCTGTTTCTCCCATGAATCTCACTTCATGTTCCAACGCAACATGGTATTTTTGCCAAACTGATTGGCGCACAAAATCAGCGAGGCTAATGACATCCTGCGCTGATGCATTATCTGCGTTCACCAAAACTAGTGCCTGATTGGGATGAACCATCGCGCCACCAATCTGATGCCCTTTGAGGCCACACTGATCAATCAACCACCCAGCCGCAAGCTTGACAGGACTATCTGCCTCACTACCTACCGAGTATCCAACGATGCTAGGGTATTGCGATTGAAGCTCGGAAAATTGCTGTGCACTTATCACTGGGTTTTTGAAAAAACTACCTGCATTACCAATCTGAGCGGGATCGGGGAGCTTCTCCATTCGCACCTGACAAACTTGGTCAAAGATCTCCTTCGCTGTTACTGTTTCAGCCAAAAAAGATTGTAATGGGCCATAAGCTAAATTTGGTTGCCAATTTTTAGCTAGTTTCAAGCCTACTGCGACAATAATGACTTTTTCAACCAACGCATGTTTAAAAATAGAATCTCGATAACCAAACTGACACTCGATTACAGATAACCGCTTAACCTCAAAAGATTCAAGTTCGAGGACATCGACATATTCACACACATCTTTCAGCTCTAGGCCATAAGCGCCTATATTTTGAATTGGGGCAGAACCAACACAACCGGGAATTAATGCCAGGTTTTCTAAGCCATTAAACCCTCGCTCAACAGTCCACTGCACTAAACGAGGCCAATCTTCACCTCCTGCAACATGCAAATGCCAGTGTTCTTCGCTCTCTCGGACATCAATACCTTTCAATCTATTGATGATAGCGACGCCACGATAAGGAGCAGTAAAAAGCATATTGCTGCCACAGCCCAAGACTAGCTTAGGCAGCTCTAACCAATCGGCTTTCAAATAAATCTGTTTGATGTCATCAATAGATTCGACTGTCACAAGCAACTCACTCGGTTGGTCTATTGCAAAGGTATGGTACTGACGGAGACTGGCATTGGTTTGAATTTGCATGAGTTCGAATTGCACCCGATCGGTTATGTCATTTACACTGTGGCTATTCTACATAGTTCCTAATGCAGATCATACTAAGGCCTAGAAAATGAGCGAGCTGACTATTGCTTCCCTTGAGCCAATCAAAATCCCTCTAATTTCCCATTTATATAAAGCGCACTACCCATCGGGTAAAGCCAAGAAAAACGAACTCACCATAGTAGGCTACAAATTAAATCACATTGTGTGTGTGGTTCGCTTTCGCCCTATCGAACAATTTCAGTTGCTAACCGGTATGTTAGTCGTGCCCGAGCACAGAGGAGAAGGCTATGCTCATCAATTGATGAGTTACTGTCGCGAGCATACATTATCTGAAACGACGTATTGCTTTGCTTATAGCCATTTAGAACCCTTTTACCAAAAACATGGCTTCGCAACTATTGAGCCAGAATCCATGTCAAATAGTCTAAAAGGCCTTTATCAACGGTATGTTAAGAGTGGGAAAGATCTCATTCCAATGCATTATCTGCCAGAATTATCATGAACTCAGCGGGAAATCTGGTAAAGCTAGGTTTAGATTTGGTAATATCCGTCTTCTGCTTACTTGTGGGCTTATGTTTGCCAACGCTAACACTTGCCAATAAAAGGTTTATTAATCGACATGATCGCTAACAGGCACTCTTTCCAACACCTTCCTACTCTCGCGCAAGACCCTTCTCAATTTGAAGTGCTTTTTTCAGCAGTAGATTTTAGGCATCGCTTAATAAAAGCGATTCAGGAAGCGAGCAAGCGCATCTATATTGTTGCCCTATATCTGGAAGATGATGACGCTGGACGTGAGATTCTCACTGAGCTTTATGAAGCAAAGCAGCGCAATCCTGGGTTAGACATCAACATATGTGTCGATTGGCATAGAGCTCAGCGTGGATTGATTGGAGCAGAAGCGACTCAAACCAATGCGTCGATGTATCAAGCGTTTCATAATCGCTATGAACATAAAGTCCCGACTTATGGTGTACCAGTACGTGGCCGTGAAGTGTTTGGCGTATTACATTTAAAAGGCTTCATCATCGATGATACTGTTATCTACAGCGGTGCAAGTCTAAACAATATTTACCTTAACTATAAAGATAAGTACCGCTTCGATCGTTACCATACACTGCAAAACAAAGCACTTGCTGACAGCATGGTACAATTTGTTCAAGAAGAGATGATCGCTCATCCCGCGGTCAATAATCTGGCTTGCCCAGCAAGACCTGAGACAAAAGAAATCAAAGCTCGAATTCGCCAGCTTCGAGGTTCGTTAGCTAGTTCTCAGTACAAGTTTGAACACCAAGAAGCCACTTCTGAGCAAGTCGCTATCACACCGCTAGTTGGAGTCGGTAAAAAACGCAATCGACTGAATCAAAACGTCAATCATCTGCTAGCACTGGCTAAAGATGAAATCGTGATTTGTACACCTTACTTCAATTTCCCACGCAGTGTGGCTAAAGAGGTAAAAAAAGCAATTAAACGCGGCGTTAAAGTCACCATTGTTGTTGGCGACAAAACAGCAAATGACTTCTTTATTGCACCAGATAAAGAGTTTAAAACCATTGGTGGTTTGCCTTACCTATACGAGCGTAATTTACGCCAGTTCGCCAAGATTAACGAAGCAAACATCGCAGCACGCAAGCTGTCTATACACTTATGGAAGCACGAAGAAAACAGCTTCCACCTAAAAGGCATTTGGGTAGACAAGCGCTACATGCTACTGACAGGCAACAACTTGAACCCTCGAGCATGGAAACTAGACCTTGAAAATGCCCTGCTTATTCAAGATCACTACGATCACCTAACAAACAAGTTCGAGAGTGAAATCGACAACATCCTCCAACACACACAACTGATTTGTACATACAAGCAATTGGAAAAAGTGGAAGACTACCCAGAAGTCGTACAAAAGCTAATGCGTAAAATTACGCGGGTAAAGGTGGATAAGATTTTGAGACAAATTCTCTAGTAAAAAAGCGCCTACAGGCGCTTTTTTACTAATGGACACTTTGAATTTCACCTGAACGATATTGCTTCCAGACTAAATCACCGATCCCATCAGTGGGGTTGAAGTCAGTCGGTGCATCTAAAAGCAATTGACGTATTTTTTCATGCTCAAAATTATGACATGCATTATCCAATGCCGACAGCAGCACTTGGTATTCTTCCATTGGCAAAAAACTCTCATTCGCAGTTAAGATCCGCTCATGCGCTGTTTTCTCAACGTTGTCGCCAATCAATAACTCTTCGAACAACTTCTCGCCGGGACGTAAGCCTGAGAACAGGATCTCAATATCACCATGTGGATTGGCTTCATCTTTTACATCCAAGCCAGACAGTTGAATGAGGTTGGTCGCCAAATCTGTAATTTTGACAGGCTCGCCCATATCTAAAACAAACACATCACCACCTTTACCCATTGCACCTGCTTGAATGACTAACTGTGCTGCTTCTGGAATGGTCATAAAGTAACGAATAATCTCAGGGTGGGTAACCGTTACAGGCCCTCCAGCCGCAATCTGCTTTTTAAATACAGGTATCACTGAGCCAGAAGAGCCTAAAACATTACCAAAGCGAACCATGCAGAATCTAGTCCCTTTTAGTTTGTCATTTTCTTGCTGCGCTAGCGCTTGGAGACCCAATTCAGCAACTCGTTTAGTCGTGCCCATAACATTAGTTGGCCTCACTGCTTTATCTGTAGAAATAAGCACAAACGAATTGACATTCGCTTCTATCGCAGCTTGAGCTGTATAAAAGGTACCGAACACGTTATTGCGAACACCTTCCACCACATTATATTCAACGAGAGGAACATGCTTATATGCTGCCGCGTGATAAACAGTTTGAACGGCAAAGCTCTTCATCACGGTTGCTAGGCGATTAATTCGTTGAACAGAGCCTAAAAGGGGGACAATCTCTACATCTAACGATTCTCTTTCTATTAGAGCATTTAACTCTCTATCAATTTGATACAAGCCAAACTCAGAAAGCTCAAATAAGACCAGTTTGGTTGGTTTGTTACGTAGAATCTGCCGGCAAAGCTCAGAACCTATAGAGCCACCAGCTCCAGTAACCATTACTGTCTTACCTTTGATGTTAGCTTCCATCAGTACTTGCTGAGGGGCCACAGCATCGCGACCAAGTAAGTCCTCAATAGCGACATCTTTTAGCTCATCAATCTTCGCTTTTCCATCCACTATATCCTGCATATCAGGAACAGTTAAAACTTCAGCAGAAAGATGAACTAACGAGCTTAATATCTCTTTTCGACGAGCACGGGATGCACTGGGAACAGCAAGTAAAATCTGCTCGACATCGTATTTATCAACCAAAAATTGGGCTCGATTGACTTGATGCACAGTTAAGCCCATCAAAACTGTGTTCTTTAATGTCTTATCCTCATCAATAAAGGCAACTACCTTGTGAGTCTCGGAATTTCGAAGAGCAAGAGCTAACTGACGACCAGCAGAACCTGCTCCATAGATCAATACGGCTTTGCGCCCTTTCTTGTTTGTTTCAGCAATCAAAACTCGAACTATGAGACGTGAACCACCACACAGCAGGCAAAGAAATGCACCATAAATTATAGGGATAGATCTAGGAATAGGAGCATCAAAATAAAACGCCAACGTCGCAACTGATATGGCCGATATAACCGTACCAACACTAACGACCGCTAAAGCATGAAATGTAAGATATCGTAATACTGCACGATACAACCCTAACTTTGTAAATATTAGGGTCGTAATTATAACCGTACCACCAAGTACCATGCCTACAGAAGGCATGGTAACTAACTCTATAGAGCCAACACGAGTCCAATAAGCGATATAAAAGGAAGAAATAATAAAAACAGTATCAATTAAAATACTGATCAATCGCTTATAGATTCGAGATAAACCCCATATAAAGTTTAGCCTAGACATAAAAATCATCATAGTTTTTGAATGAGTAGAAACCTACTTCACTGCATCACCGGAACCACTACCTGTAACGGTCATCATAATGTATTTAAAGTAGTTTTCTATTGTAAAAGAATCAATCATTTGTTTGTCAGTTTGAGCCAACAACTCAGGAGTAGACATATCAATGTTTTGAACTTGAGCTAAGCCGGTGATACCCGGTAACACATCATATACACCCAGCTCTTGGCGAACTGAAATCAACTCTTCTTGATTAAACAAGTTTGGACGAGGCCCAACGAGACTCATTTCCCCTTTCAAAACATTTATTAACTGTGGTAACTCATCAATCTTAGTTTTACGCAAGAAAGCGCCTAACTTAGTAATTGATGCCTGACAAGCATGGTGACTTGCTACAGATTTAGTTTCCAATGACATTGTTCGAAACTTAATTAGTTTGAATGGTTCCTTATTGCGCCCGACTCGTTCTTGAACAAAGATCGGAGAGCCTGTATCAAATAAACCAATGACGGTAACGACGAGTAATACTGGCAGTAAAAAAAGCAAACCGAAAAAGGCTGCAAGGAAATCAATTAAACGGATCACTTACTGTTTACTCCTGAGTCACACAAAGTTGCCATTGCTTGCTTCATTGTTAAAGGAGGCGTCCAACCTAAAACTTCTTTGATATTAGAAGAGTCCACTTCTAAGTTGCCATATAGCTGCTCAATCATAGTCGATTTACCTGTAAGTTTACCCGCAAAGCGCATTATACTTACTGGTAAAGGGAGCTGAATTACTTTTTTACCTAACCCTTCCGCAATAGTGTTAGTTAATTGTTTAGTCGAAACCATTTTGCCATCACTCGCTAAAAAAGTATGTCCTGCGGCGTTTGGATGTGTTGCACAGGTTACTAACAAATCTGCTAAGTTTTGAACTGCAATGAAACCTCTTCGGTTTTTCGCCATGCCAAAAGGTAAAAATGGAGCCTTGTTAACTAATTTAGTTAACAATCCAAAATTCCCTGGGGCACTAGGCCCATAAACTAGTGTAGGTCTCACTATAACGACCTCAAGACCCGTTTTTTCCGCTATCTTTTTAAGTCCCAGTTCAGCATAGTATTTAGATTGAGCATAATCATTATGCGGGTTAGGTATCGAATCAGGAGCAAATCGTTCAACCTGTGTAAGCAATCCATTAACACCGATTGTACTTACAAAAACAATTCTCTTTACGCCAAATTTAGCAGCCTCACTGGCCAGACGTAAAGTTCCTTGCGTGTTGACGTTGACGTAATCTCCCCTTGAGATGCCAATTTTATGAGCAATACCAGCCAAATGTACTATCGCATCGACACCATCAAAACACTCGTACCAATTCGTATTGGCATTAATACTATCGACAATAAATTTATCTTCGAATTCACACCCCTCACCTTTACGAACAACACAACGGCAATCACTATGCATCAAAGCGAACTGTTGGCCAATAAAGCCGGTGGCCCCTGTCAGTAAAATTTTCATCCTAAAACCTAAGACTTAAAATGTTCATACAACTTGTTAATCATTTGTTCGAAGTTAAACTCAGTTCTGTACTTTTCATAAGATTTATCGCCCATAACTGCAAGTTCTCTCTTGGTTTTAGAAAATACATTAAAAATAACCTGAGATAACGCTTTAGAGTCTGACGGGGGAACCAAATAACCTGTAACTCCATCTTCAATTAATTCTCGAACACCACCAACATCTGACGCTACAATTGGCTTCCTATAAGACATCGACTCAATTAGAGAAAGGGGTAAACCCTCAGATTTGGAAATAAGCAGAACCAAATCGCACTCTTTATAAAATCCACCCAGCTCTTCTTTAAAACCCAAAAACCTAATTTTTTGGGATAGCCCAAGTTCTACAGTTCTATGCTTATAATATTCAAACTGATCACCATCTCCCAAAACTGTAATGTTCCAATTACAACAAACTTTATCAACCTCATTCATTGCAGCCAAAAGTGTGCCAAAATCTTTAGGATGCTGAAAACGGGTGACAGTTAATAGATTATAATCAATATTATATGGCAATTTGTCACATACCAATGGATCGCGAACACCACTATATATGATGCTTATTTTCTTTTTTGGTATCATTAATTTTTGATTGGCGAAATAAAAATCTTGCTTCGAAATACAAATTACCTTATCACAAAATAATGACATTGCACTTTCAATAAAACTATATACCTTTTTACCAATCGGTCCTGAAGATCTAATATGCGACCAACCATGAGCAATAAATATGACTTTAGTGTTAACACCAATTAGTGCGAGTCTTCCAATAAGACCAGCTTTAGCCGAGTGAATAATAACTATGTCAGGTTCCGAGGATTTAACAAGATTACGAAAAGAGAATACACTTTTTAGGTCATTGAAAAAAGAGACATCCCGAACAATAGTGCCTAGACTGATATATTTTATGTTTCTTCTCTCAACTTCCTTGGTGAACACGCCACATCCACCAGCAACTATCGTAACATCATGACCATCTTGCTGAAATCTATCAGACGTTTCTAGAATATACTTTTGAGCTCCGCCCACGGTATCCGACCTAGTTATTAATTGGATAATTTTCATACAACCCCTTATCCCTTATCCCTCACAGCAACTGCCAAGTGTAGAAAATGAGATTCGAAAAACTTTGAACAATTAACTATAAATAAAACCTTCATAGGCACCTTAATCTACTGTAAGAATCAAACCGCCTTGACAGTATGAAGAACAGTAATACTTAGAAGTTCAAAAAATCTTTAATAATACAATTAGAGTTTTGAAGTTATAACTAAATTATATCCATTCATCAGTTACACTTATTGCCCAAAATATAGGATATGAAAAATCGAATGAAAATAATTTTACATCAACCAGCATAAATCTTCATCTGAAATTAAATTATATATCCTTTCATAGCAATCACTTCAAATGGCAATCACCTTTATTGAAATTCGACATTGAACTTACATTCCTATACTTAGCTGCTAACAAATATCCCAATATAATTTGTCCTGGTAAAAAGAAAATCACAGGATAATGGAATGTAGCAATTAACGAAATAATAATGGGAATTATTGTTTCTTTAGTTACCTTACTTAAAACAAAAAAAATAAGAAAACAAAAAGAAATAATTCCGTAAGATTTTAAAAAATATAACCACGCAAAGTCACCTCCATAACCAGTTTTTATGGATTCTAAATTTCCAATAAAGTAATCTACCTGATTAAACCCGTCGAAATGATGATAAATCTGCCCTAATTTGTAATCGATGAGAAAGTTAACATATTGAGAATTTAACTTTAATCCTAACGAGTCTACAAAAAAAATAATATCAGAATAAAACAAAACAAAAAGAGAAAGAATAAATACAAAAAATAAGGCTAGCAATCTAATTCTTTTTAATAAAAACGAAACAATCAGGCTAATAAATCCTGTTCCGGAAGAAAATATAAAAACCACACCTATTGCAGCATATTTACGGAAACTTGAAAGAGAAACCATACTTAACAAAACTACAAAAATACTGCTAGATACCGATGCGTTACCGCCAAAAGAATAAGGGCGTTGATATCCATATAAATTAAAATGGCTATACGCATCTTCGCTAGGAAAATTAGGCATACTAAATGGAGAAATGACTGTATTTATTAATACAGCTTCAAGAGGCACAAGAAAAATTAATAACAACAATATCTTTTTTATAGGGAAATATACTCCGGATTTAAAATAAATATAAAAACACATAAATCCAAAATAAAAACGAAATGTGGTGACTAACAAAAAAATATCAGAGATAAAAATGTTCACTAAGAACATAGTAATAAGAAATAATATAAATAGCGAATCAATTAGACCGAACTTTGCTCTGCATATCCTAAGCCCACAGAGATAACTCAGCATACCAAAAGGGCTGACAAAAGAACTAAACATACCTAAGTATAGAAAGAAGTTGAACATAAAAGATCGAAAGTTATATTAAAAATATATCTAGCAACATACTAAATATCAATACCGGCCTATCAAATTACCCAGTTCACATTTAAAAATGTATATAAATATATTGGGGTATTTAAATCCATTCAATTTAATAAAATCCTTGTATTGTTTTCTCATTTCAATTATCCACTTTCCTTTGTTTTTATTCGTTGTACTATCTTGATGAATTCTACAGATAAATAATTTTTCTGAAACAAAATCAGCGCGAGTAAACATAGAGATAGCGAGCCAAAAATTATGGTCACCCAATAGGTTATACTCACTAACAAAACGATTTCTTTCAAAAATAGAAGCACGAACCATAGACGAAGATATTGCAATAAAATTTCTTAACAATAATGACTGCGTTATATCCCCACGCTTCATAGGAGGATGCGACCGATTAATTTTATCACCTCTATCTGTTATATAATCAACTCCTGTAAAAACAAAACCAATACTAGGATCATTAAACAAAGCAATTTGCTTTTCCAGTTTATCTTCTAACCATAGATCATCAACATCCAAGAATGCAACAAACTCTCCAGTAACGAAATCTAATGCAAAATTTCGAGCTGCATACAAAGGAATGTTTTTAGCGGTTTTATGATATTTTATTTTCTCTCCATAAGATATAGCAATTTCCGCACTTTGATCGGTTGAGCAATTATCTATAAATATAATTTCCCAGTTTTCATAAGTTTGTTGAAATATGCTATCAATAGCACCACGCAGGTATTTGGCACCATTAAAACAGTTCATTATAATTGAAATCTTAGGTTCGCTATTATTTTTTATTATACACACTTTCTATATACTCTCGTAACCTAACTTGCCATGTAACATCAAGTTTTATACCATAACTATTAAGCTTTTCGTTGATAGCCATCTCATTATTTGATACTCTCGCAACCCGAGAAAATGATGATGAACTAACCGGCTTTACATTATGACGGAATTTTATTACCTTTCCGATTTCATTTACATAATCAAACCTTGAAGCAAAACCCAAACTAACACAGTTAAATAGCCCTGATGCACTAATTTTAATTAAGCTAAAAGTTACATTGACTACATCTAAAACATAGGTAGGACATCCATACTGTTCGCTATTAGCTGAAATATCACCAGCAGCATGGTTAAAATCATTAATTCTATTGATAACAAAATTCTTCTTCGAACAGGGATTGCCACCAAATAGCCAACCAACTCGGAGAATCAAATGATTAGGAACTAAACTTTGAACCTTTTTTTCAGCCATAAACTTACTTCTGTGGTGTACAGTAGTGGGATTAGGCAATTTAAACTCGGTATATGGGCTGTGGTCTTCATTTCCATAGATCCCCGTACTACTAAAGAAAACCAGTTTACAATTATATGAATAGCTTAAATTGCACAATTTTTCAGTTATTAATACATTATCCCTGAAACAATCGAGTTCATTAGTTTCACACCATTCGACATTCGTATTTGCAGCACAATGTAAAACAATATTTGGCTTAAAACTTTCAAAAATAAAACTTAAGTAAGTATACTCTTTGCACAACTCATTATAAGAAACTGTCTTTATCTTAAATCCACTATTTGAACAATATTTCACAAACTCTGAGCCTAAAAGTCCATTAGCCCCCGTGATTAGAACTCTCATTATCCTTCCCAATTGTAACAAATCTCATTTAATGGAACCGAAATAGCTTCACGAGGATCATGCTCAATACTTGCTATATTCAACAATAAATTTTGCTTTGGAGTTATACCTTGAAAAGCCATCCATATGCCTGGAGGGACGGTTAATCTAACGTAATTACTAGCAGAAATTACAATTTCAAAATAATTATTCTTTGTATTACTTTCAGGGCGATCATCAAACAACACGAATTTAATTGAACCTACTGGAACTACAATATTCATCACCATTTCCTGATGCTTTTTCCAACCTTTAACATCTAGAAAATTAACTGTAGAAAAATAAGCCTCTCCAAAAGAAGAAAAACTATCTTCTGAGCGCTTAATCGCATGATAAATATCTCCTTGTTCGTGGTAAATACGTTTTAAATGAGTGATAAAAACTCCGTCTAGCATTATTTACTCCAAACCAATTTCTTATTTTCTGCCTTATCTTGATATTCTTTAATCTGACGCAAGGTGAACTCCCTCATATCCTTACGACCTTGATAAAACTCATAATACCATTCACTTACGAACCTTATACACTGTTCATAATTAAGATTTGCTTCCCATTTCAGCCTAAAAAGCGCCTTATCACAATTTAATTTTAGCAACCCGGCTTCATGAAAAGGAATATTGTCAGTTACAACATACGCATCATTTAACTTCTTAAAATCCCAATAGCTACTTAAATCAGATAATAGATTCTTTACAGTATGATTTTGCTCAGCTCTTGGCCCAAAATTGTATTGTTCTCCATGATTACTAGAGTCATCAACCAAACCTTGCCCAAGAGTCAGATAACCACTTAATGGTTCTAAAACGTGTTGCCAAGGTCTCGTTGCGTCCGGGCAACGAATCTCCACTCGTTGATTGTTACTCCAAGCCCTCATACAATCAGCGACAATACGATCACTAGCCCAATCGCCGCCCCCAATTACGTTACCAGCTCGGCCCGTAGCTAAACGTACTTGATCACTAGAATTTTTAAAAAATGACTCCTGATATGCGTGGAATATAATCTCCGCGGCCCCTTTTGACCCGCTATAAATATCCTTACCACCCATATGGTCTGTTTCTTTATAACCCCAAACCCATTCGACGTTTTCGTAACACTTATCACTCGTGACTATAACCGCGTTACATCGATGCTCTACACTCCTAAGCGCTTCAAGAATATTCGCAGTTCCCAAAACGTTAGTTGAAATTGTGTCAAGTGGGTTTGAGTAAGAAAGTGATACTATTGGCTGAGCCGCTAGGTGGAAAAGAAAATCAGGCTTAAAGTCTAGTATTATTTTTCGTATTTCTTCAAGATTTCGTACATCAGCGATATGGTGCTGAATACTACTTTCAAGATCTAGCACTTCAAACATTGAAGGTTGCGTTGGTATATCTTTTGAGATTCCACAAACCTCTGCCCCAAGATCAAGTAACCAAGTTGTCAACCAAGCTCCCTTAAACCCTGTGTGACCAGTAATCAGGACTTTTTTACCTTTGTAAACATCACTAAACATTCTTAATCACCATGACTTCCAAAGAGCTTTACCATTTTCTAACATTTCATTGAGTTGTTTTTTGTCATTCAACGAATCCATACATTTCCAAAAGCCTTGATGCTTATAAGCCATTAACTCACCATCAAGTGATAGGTTTTGTAAAGGACTTTGTTCAAAAACCGTCTCGTCACCGTCTTTAATATAGTCAAAAACTTTGGCCTCACAAACAAAGAAACCACCGTTGATCCAGGCTCCGTCACCTTTAGGTTTCTCAAGGAAATTGGTCACATTAACACCATCAAGCTCTAGAGCTCCAAAACGGCCATCTGGTTGGACTGAAGTCATAGTAATAGCTTTGCCATGAGAGTTATGAAAGTTTACCAGATCTGATATATCAACATCAGATACGCCATCTCCATACGTCAACATAAACGATTCATTGCCAATAATATCTTGGGCTCGCTTAACCCTGCCCCCAGTCATAGTGTGCAAACCGGTGTCCAATAACGTCACACTCCAAGGCTCAGAAGTATTTTTATGAATTTTCATTTCATTCGTTGACAAGTCAATGGTCACATCGCTTTGATGTAGAAAATAATTTGCAAAATACTCTTTAATGTAATATCCCTTGTATCCAAGCAGAACTACGAATTCATTGAAACCATGTTGTGAGTACATTTTCATTATGTGCCATAGAATTGGCTTACCTCCAATTTCTACCATAGGCTTCGGACGGACGTCAGTCTCTTCACTAATACGCGTACCGAAACCGCCTGCAAGTAGCAACACTTTCATAAAAATTTCCTTGTTATATATAATCGACAACCAAGTGTAATTTTGACTAAAAACAGCTGACTATCTTGAACTCATCTTGTGAGAGAACCTGCCAAACGAATCACTGCCCCTTTCAGATACACCTATAATTCGCTACATCTGAAAACGTAAGCTTGGGTATGACAAAATAGCTCTCGCTGCTTTAAAGTAGCAGTATGACAAAATACCCTGAATTATATCAGAACAAGCATGTAAAGTGCATCCAAACCCTAAGAAATAGTGTATAATAATGCTTATTATTGCAGAACTACGCGATCGCTCTTCCCTCGATGTTATCGTGATTTTGGTTTAGAAGTTAAAAGATAAGCTACGTGAAAAACGACAATACGCAGAGCTAGTTAAAAAGGGCGACCTACGCCAGTAGTGCTACTACCCGGGCTTGATCTTAAACGCTTAATCTCAACCAGTTACTAGTCATAGGTAAAACTTTCCAAAACGCTAAGTTTATGAATAAACAATCAGTATTTAGGATATTGAACTTTTAATTTTAGTAAAAACAATCATGTTTGATTGAAATATTTAATAAACTGGTCGTTTGAGTTAGTAAAATATAGTCTTCGATACTCATAAGCTAAATTACGTATTTCTGTGGGATGTTTAATTCTATTTGCAAGCAAATTATTTTTAACACTATCAAATTCTTTAGGATGACTAACAACATCCCAAATAATCCCTTTCCCTAAGTTAATTAAAGGATTTGATGCTACCCCACCGAGGTCTTCCACTAGAATCACCGATTTACCCAAACATATTGCTTCGACTATGACTCCACTACAAGAACTAACGATAACATCGAAATTTTTCAACACTTCAAAAAGTTCACCTTCACAAATTCGATACTTATTAATGTTATCTGATAGGATATTATCAAGTTTTAAAACTGGGTGAGGACGAATATCAAAAACTCCAATCGCTATATTTAAGATTGATAAAGAAACACTTTCCAAATAACTCAACAACGCAATCGTATTACCATTAGTAGTGATGACAACTTCTTCTTTAAAAATGTGCAGATATCTTAATGATAACCCGAGTTTTTTTTCAACTACGCTTGGAATGTTTAAATCAAAAGTTCCATTACACAAGATAAAATCAGGACTAATACGAAAATTAACTTCGTTAGCAGAAATATTAGTTGATATCCATTGAGGATACTTAACAAACAACTGAGCACAGATAATTTTAGATTTATTGCTGGATTTATTTATGCCAGCATAAAATAATTTATGCAATGATTGTCCCTCTCCCCAAGAGAACAAACAAATACCATGACAAGCTTGGTTAAGCCTGTAACCAGCCAAATATCTAGCATATGAAATGAACGTAGGTTGAACAATACTTGATATCAACTCTTGACTAATAAGACCATAAACAGATGAAATGCTGGATTTAGATTCAACCTCAAGGGAAAGTCGGTATATCTTAAATGGATATCTAAGTATGTGCATGATTATATATATAATATCTATCACACTCAAAACTTCATATTCGAAAATAAAATCGTTGGCACTTTTCTTAAGTAAACTTAAAACTCTGTACGTGTCAAATGGAGAACGTAAATCATACAAAACAGGGAAGAAACTGAATGTTAACCCTTTTTCTTTTAAAATCCTATCTATGCCGGGGAAGCAATGGACGTCTGTTGCGTAGTCTTTAAGATGTTTCTTAGAAATGAAGGTGTCTACGACGTTAATATTCTCTTTTCCTAAGTTTTTACTCTTATATCCAGACAAAAAAAATGCTACCTTACTCAATAACCACAAGGTAATCAGACAAAAACTTTTGCCGTAGTATATTATCGAGTAAAAAACAAAGTAGAAAAAACCTTTTCCAGCATTATTTTTATTTTTATTTTTATTTTTATTTTTATTTTTATTTTTATAATATTTTTCTAATAATTCATTTAGATACAAATTCTTACTTAAAACTCCATTTGAAATAAAATCTTTATCTGCATAGCAGACTTTATTAATTTCATCTAGAGCATAATCTATATCATCGATAGAACTCTTTAAATCTTTTGATATATAATAGTCATATTTCACACTACTTACTCCTGTCTAAAGAGCTTGTACATTATTTAGTTCATTCAAAACCTTAATATATATTTTCCTATGATCAGACTTTGTATAATGAACACCGTCAAATGTGCCTATATCTAAGCCATTTGTGTCAATAATGTATGATGAAGATTTCTCAGCTATTACACTTATTATTTCATTTGATTTTCCAATCTGGTTATAAAATGACAAAGGCCTTTTTCGAGGAAACTGTACACTTTGATCAACAATTGGAGTTGTAATTAGGTAACTACTATCAAAATTATTTTTTAAAACACATGATAAATAAGATAAATATTCATCATTGTACCTTAATGTATATAGATCAATACGTTCATTTCCAGACATGATTGCGTCATTCAAATCTAACAAGGGAAGCTTATCGAAGTAAAACGGCTTAATCTGATCATTAATGTCGTGGACAAAACACGATTTCTTAGGCGTGCAGTCTACAAATCCGAGATTAGTAATTAGGTTCTTAAAACGAAATTTGTTTAGGCTCAAAAAATTAATCAATGTCGGAAAAGTAGTAATATTCTTAGGTCTAGATATTACCAAATAAGAAATCTTATAGTCCGATAACAACCCACACAATTTCATTAACCATGTTTCATGCCTAGAACAATCCCTCTCCAATCCTCTACTATCCAAAAAAATCAACCAATCATAGTTTTCTTTCAATGAACTTGAAGAACAAATACTAACATTTGATTCCGAATTACTAACTTCACCAGGACCAAACTTCAAAAGTTTCGTTACATCATGCATTTACATCTAATTCCGTAAAATTAGTGATAAAATCTAAACCCTTCTTCTCTATATAGTCGAGAGCACTATGCCATTCAGATGCACCTGAGATAAACATAAAATCTAAGTTATATCGTTCAGCTGCTTCCATATCACTACGTGCGTCCCCAAAGAAAATTCCGCTTCCAATCAGCTTTCCTGATTTTTCCAAAATATCTAAATTATCTACCTTCGAAAGAGGACTTCCAAATACCCCCGAAAAGTAAGCACTTAAACCTCTTAAGTTAAACACTTCACGCAATTCATTCTCATCACCACCGGAGACTACATAACAAGGTATATCTAAATGATTGAGTTCACTAAGCACCCTTGTTATGCCAGGAATCACTTCACATTCCAAAAGAGCTTGCTTACTCAGTTCAGCATAACGAACTAAAGACTCTTCAAGCTCTGATTTATAGGATTTTTGATTCTTTATATTCTTAAAAAAATGTTCAAATTTTATATACCTCGATATACCCCCATTACTCTTATGATAATCGATAAATTCGTTAATTAATTTTTCATCTTCTCCCAACAAAGCTGACGCAAATGCTTCTGATTTAGCTTTATTAGAATCTAAAATAACACCGTCACAATCAAAAACTGCAAAAGAGTATGATTTATTCAACTTCATTTAGCTCTCGCTCTACTCGGGTTACATCCTCAGGAACATCGACAGCAATAGATGATGATGAAACTTCGAGCATGTTAATTTCATAACCTAACTCTAGAAATCTAAGAATCTCAATATCTTCAATACTTTCTAAAGGCGTTTTTCCTTTCACCGATGAAAAATCTTGAAGACTTTTTTTGGGAAATGCATAGATACAAACCTGCTTATAAGCAGCGTGAAAATCTAAGTTTTTAGACGTAGGGATTGCTCCACGACTCATGTATAACAAACGTCCATCAGGCCTCGTTACTACTTTGGGAATAGTAGAGCTTCTGAAATCATTTTCATCTGTTATTTTGCACATTGCATTTATAACATCGCTATCATTTTTCTTTGCTAGCTCTATTACATCAATAATATCTTGCGGATCTAATAAAGGTTCATCACCTTGAACATTGATATAGGTAGTCGCATCTATGTGTTTGGAAACCTCAAAAACCCTGTCAGTACCAGTCAAACAATCTTCCGAAGTCATAATGACTTGAATTCCCTTGTCCTTACAATGGCTGAAAATCCTTTGATCATCTGTAGCTACAAATACAATTGACTTGTCAACAGCGAGACAACAGCGCAGCCAAACTCGTTCAATCATACTCTTGCCATTAATTTCAACTAATGGCTTTCCCGGGAAACGCGAAGATTTATATCTTGCAGGTATTACAATTATGTAGTCTGTTTTTTTCATATTTATCCTATTTCGGTGCAAAAATAGATTTTTGAGAAATTGGATAAGTTGTCGGAGTTAACGCATTGAGCTCAACCAACTCATATGATTTTTTGTAAGAATTCAATACCTCTATCATTTCTAACTGTCGATTGTCAGATGCGTTATATCCATCAACACCAACCAGAGATATGGAATCCGCATCTGCTACTTTTGCAATTGCTAAAGCATATGCGAGTGTAACTTCATACGGAAGTTGACAATATTTATCCATTACATCGAATTTATTTGCAACGACTTCGAATCCATAATCTAAAACATTCGTCGAGCCAGATAAAATAGACTTTTCTTCTGTGGTGAATCTGTGTAAAGGAGCAATAATAGGTTTATTTAAGTTTTTGTAATACGTGCGCTGAGAGATGAATTTGGCGTTATGAGAAATACAATAGAAATCAATCAAATCTTCGGGAATCGCTGTAACAATATTAACAGCAAGAACTATTGGATTATTCTTATTTATATAACGTGAAATATCTTTAGCATATTTTTCCAAGCTAGGACCGTTTGCAAGAACCAATACTTCCCTACTACTAAATCTACCAACGAGATCTTTCTCCCCTGAAACTTGTTCTGAAGTACCTGAGAATGAAATAGCATTATTTAAAATCTCGCCGCTATAGGATGATGTCCCTTCAAGATCACTTAAATACTTTATTGCATTAACAATTTCGCTACTTTCATGTTCGGGGTTTGACAACAAATTTTGGATATACGTGGGATGAATATCATACTGAGCACCTAGGAAGTAAGCTAAATTAGATCCCCACCCTGACTCTTTTTGCATTGGTTCAAAATGCTTAATAACTAGCTCATAAACCATTTCCGGATTATATTTATCATCTGTTTTAGCTAGAATAGCTAATAAGTTTTCTGTTTGAGCGTTACCAGCACCTCTACCCATACCGGTAATAGTTACATCAAGCCAATTAACTCCAGAATTTTTAGCTGTAATTGTATTGTCTAAAGCTTTTGCCATATTATTATGAGTATGGATCCCAATATCTCCTTCCCATGATACCTTAATAGCTTTTACGATTCTTTTTACTTCATCGCTATCCATATTACCCAGTGAGTCAGCAAAATATAATGTATCTACGCAGTCCCATCCATTTACAACAAAGGACATTTCAGAGATTAGTGCATCAGGCTTCCCACCAGCTTGCATCATATTAAACCCAACTAAATAACCTTTTTCTCTTAATCTTTTTACTATTCTTTCTGACGCTATCACTTCATGAAAATGCGCTGCAACTCTGACTAAACCGATTTTGCTCATTTCAGCATCAATGAACAATTCATCTACAGCTTTATTTATTCCTAAATCAGATTCTAAAATTGTCTTTGCATCAACCATTACACCGTAAACTGGCCCTTGGGGTAGTTCAATTTGATTAAGGTAATCTTCAGTAGTGTAAGCAAATGCCCCATGAAAACCTGTTTGTGCGAAATTACGCAAACCTAATTCAACATAATCGATATTAGCATTTGCGACCGCATTCAAATAATCGATGACAACTTCCGTATCAAAATCCCAATTATTATAATAGCCACCATCGCGTAGAGTACAATCCAAAACTTTTATATGTTTATTCATTTTAACATCCTTAACTTTTCATACTGATAATATTTTTGACAGGAAGGTAAGTCCAACAGCAATGAATTACATTTCCAAAAACTAAACGTGGTCATCTTTTAGTATACTCTCTATTTGGGAAGCAACTATATTCGCAGGGCTTTTACATACATTCATATACTTTTGTTTTAATTTTCCATAATGAACATCTAAAATATCGCTTTCAGATAGCAGTAAATTCAATCTATCCTCAAAAGCATCATAATCTGTATTCGAAGTCATTACATGTATATCTTCATCGTCTGTATTAAAATTAAACACATCACAACATCCATTATAATTTATCCATAGAACTCTTTTATTAAGACCATAACTTTCAAAACCTACAGTAGAGTACATGTTAATTACAACTTTGCTAGATGAAATAAACTTAAATGTTTCTTTTCCATTAGTTTCAACAAATTTTATATTATTAATACCTTCAAAGGTTTTTCTATCATCTACTGTTGGTTGATTATCTCCATATCCTGTCTTCGACATGTAAACAGCTTTAACACTTGGATTTTTTTTAAGATAATTGTAGAAGTTATCGACCAAGGTTTTATAAGAATCCTGAAGTTTCCCCTGATCAAGTTCCTTACAATTTGAAACTAAGTTATCGAATACAGTTTGGCTAACAAAGACAATATCATTGTCATTGTCATTGTCATTGTCATTGTCATTGTCATTCCATTTATTTTCAACCATATATGGAATCAACTGAAAACTACCAACGTTAAAAAACTTAGCACTTCCACAAAGCGCATGTTTATTAATTGATTGCTGAGAATGAGCATAGTAATAATCACAATATTGAAACATTCTAACATGTAGGTAATCATCACAATGATTATGCTGCAATAGGATTATTTTATTAATATTCCTCTTATACATATGGTATTTTATAGGATTCCAATAGTAGTCACTGGCAGAAATCAATACTCTCGCCTTAATATCATGGCTTTGAGAATAATAGGTCAGTAATTTACGTAACAATCTAAGGTAGATGTAAATATAGTTAACTTTATTTATTTTTGATAACTTTATCAAACTAAATAAGTAAAGAAGATCGCAGAAAAAAACACGAAAAGATATTCTAAAGTTGAAGACTAACCCTGAGTATCTTCTATTTATTACTGGACCTTTCCAGCTTTGAATTTTTTCATTTATAAAATTAATTCCAGGCGAGATAAGAAGAACAGTTCTCCTGATATTCTCTGAACTGATTTTCACGTCAATATATTCGTAAAATCTATTATACAAGCTTTTTGTGGGCCACATTTCTTCGTAAATAACTTCCGTATGCGATTTTTTACTAAAAAAAGAAAAGCATAAAGAAAACAGGCCAGAAACGAGTATAAATAAAAATACCATCAGATATATTAATGACCAAACTAAAATGTTAACGTCAAAAAGATTCTTGTTATTTTTATACTGAACGCTCATTATTTCATACAAAACTGAATCTCTTGACAATTTACGTTCAAATCCGTATTTTTTTACCAAATTTTCAGACAATGAGTCAAAACAATGTTTATTATCACGATAAATACTTTGGGTTCCCTTCCAGTATTCATTATTTGATAAACCATCTATATCCAGTTCATCATGTTCAATATTCATATTTTTAGTAATTCCACATATATAATACAGGTTAATAACCGAACGACACTTTCTGTAAAATTCCAGTAACCTTAATAAGTCAACTATTATTCATGACCAACTAACGATGTTATTTATCAGATAGTCACAAACTAAGCTCTAGCATTTTCATATAAAAAACCTTACCACATAACTAATGTGTATTTTTTAACCTAAACATTCCGGAAAATACGCTTTATAGTCTATCTCAAGGAAACACCGCTTAAAGTTGTAGTCTAGATAAACTAGACCATCGAGTTTCGTTAAAAATTTACTCAAAGAAAGCCAATAGCAAGAACTTGGACAAGAAAAATCACTCTTAAACAAGATTTCAACCTAGATATACAACCCTTTGCCAAAGGTAACAAATTGCCTTTCTGATACTTTTGATTCAAATAGCTTTCTTTTTAGTGCATCAGATAGGATAGGAGTAGAAGTCTCATCCAAAGTATTAGTTTCATTGATAAAGTCCAAATAATTGCTGAGTCTATGCATTTTAAACCAATCATACCCACTCTTTGTAACCCCCAACCAATCAAAAAACGGCTTAATGTAGACTCTACTTCCATTATAGTGAGATAGTAATACTTGGCCTTCTATACTGGTTAGACGCCCGTGGCGAATCTCCCTTGCCACATGATCATTTACCTTACGATAGCCAATGCGCTTCATTTTCAGTAAATCATGAAATTGATAATATACCGAACTCCCAGCACGCTCATAGATATCGAAAGTTGCAGTATTTGTTTCTGGAATAAAACCAAACTTAGTCATCGCTTGATTTTGTGCAATTGGATCCCAGCGCATATAGTTACTCAAGTAGAGCCCTCTGACTCCTCGACGAGCAATGGAGCTTACTTCTGGATAACGATAATAGTTCAAATCGCGCTCATCAACCTGCGCTCCGTTACCAATTAGATGCCCAGCTTCTACATTAAACAAGTCGTGCTCTCGGCGATTCCAGCGGCTCATTTCTGCTGCATCATGATGTGAGAACTTTCCTACTTGCTCGACGGCTTGATTTTGTCCCCAGATAATGAGTGGGATTTTCCGTTCATAGGCGACATGCACAGGAAAAGCTGTGTGTAACTGCAAGAAGGGCAGCATTATATGGTCAAACTTACGAAGTGATGTACGAACAAGGTCTTTGTATACCCGCATATCTGGATTAAACACGAAAGAGTCGACATCAAAATGAGTCATCAAGTTGTGAAGGTTATTCCAACCAATGTCATTTTTGAAGTAATCATTTACACAAACGACTAAAGGAGACAAACCTACGCCCAACACTTTACTCAAGGTATAATAATCTTCAGCATCACCAACAACAGGAACAACGCAGTCATAACGACTACGTTGTTTTTTAAATCGACCTAATATAAGGTCAAGTTCATTCGCTTTGTCATCCCAATTGATCTGATCTTTTTCTTTATGAGTCAAACACCCTGAACACTCTCGTTCATTGATTGTGAGCCCAAATGGGTGAGTAAGAGGATAGTGACATTTAGGACAATTTGAAAGCATGTTTATAGCTCGTAATCGAATATTCTTTATGTAAGACTTTGTTATCAATCAATACAGAAGCAAGACCTTTCTCGCTTGCTGCTCTCACCGACTCGTGACCAATACCACCACTCACGATGAGTTTGCTATTTTCAATTGGTAGCGCTGACAATAACTCAAAATCAAATTGGTTATGTTCACCTTCAGAGGCAACATCGAACAATATAATCTCATTCGCGTAAGATTGAATAAAAGAAAAATCTATATCATTAATGGTAACAAAGGTCGATTTTTCGGAACAGAACACTTCAAGGCTTCCATTGAGTGTTCTTATTGGGAGCAAGCATTGAATCGCCTGATGACCAAAAAGGTTCTTAGCTTCATCCAATAACGTATGATCTTTAGCTAAGAATGCTGAAGAGAAAACCAACCGTTCAACGGGTAAATCATTCAATAAAGCCAGATGTTTAAACGACCGAATTCCTCCACCAAAACTAATTGGCGTCATCGTCTTCAACCGATGTAATACTTGAATGTCTGCTTCAAACTGAGCAAACGTATCTTGGTCTCTCACAGGACGAATTATTGCGACTTCATCACATTGATATTCCTCCAGTGAATCCAACACACTTTGTAAATCGCCCAGTGGACGCAAAACACTCCAATGGTACGACTGCACGCAACGCTGGGCTTGCAATAATACGGTAGAACCAACTCGCATATTCATTCCCTATAAAATCATGTTGATTAAGTCTGTACCCGAGATTTGACTTTTCTCCGGGTGAAACTGAAGACCAATGATATTGTCCTTAACCAACAAACCACTGTATTGAGAAAATGCGCTACTCACTGGAAGAGAAAAAGCGTCTTGACTTTTATTAATCACCCCATACTCATGGTTGTAAAAAACGCGTCCATTAAAAATGCGCTTTTGTGTAAGGTGATGCCTACTACTAAATGACTGCCCAGCCATCCCTTGACGACGGAACGAAAGTGGTTCCCATGCGTTGTGGGACACTTGCCCAACCAGACGTTCTACATGCCCATCAAGAAATCCAAAGCCTTCAACATGCCCATCTTCTTCTGAGTATTCCATCATTATCTGAAAACCTAAGCAGATCCCCATCAAACGACAACCTTTATCAACATGAGCCTTGATTGCCTCATCAAAATTGCCAGCCTTCATACGTTGCATATAGGAACCTGCTGAGCCAACACCCGGCAATACTAACATTTCAGACTGTATATCATCAGGCTGAGTGACAATCCGCGTGGAAACGTTAGACTTCTCAATCCAGTTTTTAACTGAACGAATATTACCACTACCAATATCTAAGATATCAACCTTCATAATCGACTCCGACAGTAAACTTTCTGATTGGGCGTTGACCAGAGCGAATATCAAAAATAGAAGTGTTCACCCATTTATTGGCAATGTTCCAAAACTCATCAACCGTTATTCCGACATAGTCCGAATAGCTCTTAACAATACGGTCAGAACATAGACCGTCATACTTTTCAGCAATTTCAATACCTTGTTCACGCGTGAGTTTACTGGTTCGTATTTTTTCATTCACTGCATCCGTTGCTCTACCAAACCCAAACTTGTAGTACTTGAGCATCATGTTGATATTAGTAAATTCTTCATCAAGCATAGAAGCATTGGAAAGATCTCCCGTTTCTAGTTCTTCTCCGGGGCGTAAAGTAAGCCCCTGTAATGAGGCATATATAGAGTTATCATCATTGCTCCAGTCATCCCACGCAGGGCCTAAGTAGAAAATATTAATTTTCTTTCGTTCAAACTCAATTTCATCTGGGTATAAGTAATGCTCGGCATGATAAGGGTGCTTAACTGCTTCTTTTAGCCAATCAGTTCCGCCAGCGGTAAGAGTATTTAGACGGCGTAAGTTGTTGCCATCAAACTCATCAAACCCCTCGACAGCAGCATCACCAACTTGTAAGGCTGGGTTCTCCCCCCAAAAAATGGTGTTAACCCCCAACTCAATAGCTAAACGAGGAACTGTCGAAAACAGAGACATTTCCGTCGACTTACATACATTACCAAATTGTTTAAATGACTCTAGAGCAAGTTGAGCTGCCGTTTGAGGAGCAGGGGTCGCAGCTATCACATCAAATCCCATTTCTATCAGGTTGGTGAGATTTTTAGCGCCAATTTCAGACATCTGTTTTGGTGGATAGGCACAACAAACTAATAACGGTCTCAACCCTAACCGGTCCCTAACCCAGTGAGCCTGACGTGTGCTATCTTTGCCTCCACTAACACCAACGATACAATCGTAAGCCCCTTTATTTCTTTGTTTTTGGAGGCTTTTTTGGATCTTTTCTTGTAGTAACTTAAGCTTCAACCCCACGTTCTCGTGATGCTCTGAAGCTGAATATCGACAAGCAATACAGATCCCACCTGAAAAAGACGCATTAGGTCGTAAGTCTGTCGTCAGGCATTTTTGACAATATTTCATTACTTCACAGTCTCAATAACATCAAAAGTAAGAGGAGTCCCTCGACTAATATTTCTTTTCACTACTTCCCCAATAACTTCATCATAATACTTTGGAGCCAAACCAAACCCAGGGCGAATACTTCGAACATTATCTACCGTAAGCATTTCACCCGCTTTTACATCTTTGACTACATACAAAGAACGACGAAACTTCACATTACCTTTTTCCGCTTCAGTTCTTTCATAGTTAACCGTGCCAAGAGCTTGCCACGCGGTTTTCGTATCTTTACACAATGCATGTAACTCTAAAGGCTCCAATGAGAAGCTATCATCAGCGCCACCACCATTGCGATCCATCGTTACATGCTTCTCAATTAAGCAAGCACCAAGGGCTACTGACGTTACTGCTGTGGCACTATCAATAGTATGATCTGAGAGCCCTGACAGTACATTGAAGCGCTCTGCGATGTCTGCAATTGTTCTTAGATTGTATTGGTCTGCAGGTGCTGGGTAACCGCTAACACAGTGAAGTACGACTAATTCCTGACAACCATTATCTTTTGCTGTCTTGATAGCTTCAGCAATCTCTTTTTCATTTGCCATGCCTGTAGAAATAATCATTGGCTTGCCAGTTTGAGCAACACGCTTGATAAGAGGTAAGTCAATAACTTCAAATGAAGCTATCTTATATGCTGGTGCATTGAGTTCTTCTAATAGCTCAACCGCACTAAAGTCGAAAGGGGAACTAAAAATAGTAATACCCAACTCTTGCGCTTTTTTGAATAGTGGCTCATGCCACTCCCATGGCATATGAGCACCTTTGTAAAGTTCATACAAAGTTTGACCATCCCATAAACCGCCATGAATTTGGAACTCCTCAGAGTCACAATCCATTGTGATTGTCTCATGGGTATAAGTTTGTAGTTTAATCGCATCCGCGCCCGCTTTTTTCGCTTCTTCCATAATTTGGAAAGCACGGTTGATATCACCATTATGATTAGCGGAAAGCTCTGCAATAATATATGGAGGATGATCCGGTCCGATTTTGCGGCCGTCAATGGTTATATATGGCTTCATTTTTGCCTCAATCAATTGGTTGTCGGATATAGGTTTCTTCATCAACTTGATGATAACGAGCTTTTTTGAATAGTCGTTGCGATGCAACATTTGCCTTCAATACTGTTGCATTCAACGTCACATCAGGGTGAATCGCATCGATTGCATCTAGTGCTTGGTATGCAACTCCCCTTCCATAACTATTAGGATCGACAAATATAGAAACAAGGTAATGCCCAGATTCCATTCTATCTAAACGTACAGCGCCAACTTTACTTCTATCCACTCTATTGATGACCATGTAAAAATAATCAGACGTGGATTGCAGTTTTCTCGACATCCAAGTCTGATGCTCACTCCATTTTGGTACATTGGGTGTAAGCGCATATTTTCTAGTATCTGGATGACTTTGCCATTCATATATCAGAGCGATATCGTCTTGAGATGCATATTGCAAAAACACCCCATCACGTTTTTTGCTGACTAATTGCTCTATTTCAAAAATAACTCGCCGAACTCCTCGTCCATCACAAATAGTAAGATTAGCCTCTTTAAACTGAGACCACCCTTCGAGCACTCTCATAAAAGCTCCGTTCAACGTCGATGGAATATCTTTAATATCAACATGGACAGCTGCATCATGCTTAACCAGTTGCTCACAAATAAGTTGTTGGTTTTCCGCAAGAGGTACAACAATGTTCGGCAAGCCAAGACAGGCCCTTTCCCAACTGGTAGTTCCTGGCGCACCGATCGCTATGTCATGCTCTAGCATTAAACTCGCCATGTCAGAGACAAATTCTTGGTGTCGAACATTGGGTTTCGTTAAACACCACGCACTTACCTGCTGAAAATGAGGTGATCTAGAGGGCAATAAAACGGTAAAATCGGCATTGACTTGACAACAAAGGCTCTTTAATACCTTCAGTGTTGCGTTTGGAGCATCAACCCCTCCCATTGAGACAAGAACTCTAACAGATTCATCAGATAGCTGCCTTGAAAGAGCGGCTTCTCGCTTATTAGAGAAATTCATTCGCAACAGCGCATACTCACTGCCAACGAGAGCCTTGGTATTGGACGAAGCATAATCAACTTCACTTCGCCCTAAAGTTTGATCTAGAACTAAATCAGCCCTATGGCAACGTCCTAAATCATCGATAGCAAGCAAGCAACAATCTAGTACTGCAACGATTTTTTCTTGCCATTCAGCACCAATAGCGTAATGGTCTGTAACAACAAGATCTGCCGCCTTGACCGCTACTAAAAAGTCTTGTGCATCTTCTGTAACGCTCTTTTGAAGCCAAGCCTCATAATCAGCGTCATGCTGTGGTGCGATAATGCTTTGAGGCTCGGCAAGGGAGATTACATTGAAGCCACGCTCACGAATAAACGTTCGCATATCTCCTTTTAGTGGAGTACAAGCGAACTCTACTTGGTGTCCTTTTTTACTCAAAGCCTCAGCAAGGACTAAACAGCGCATAACGTGACCACTGCCGATCAATAAAGAAGCGTCAACCCGAAAAATAACCTGCATAGCGTACCCTATTTGTTACTTCACGAGCTTTAGCGCAGAAAACAAGGACTCCGCCAACTCCCAATCTTCAGGAGTATCAATATCTTGAACTCGGCAACGCGGTAAAAGTACAGCTTTGGAATGTGGGGAAAAAATAGATCGTTTTTTTAAAAATGCCCCCGTTCTCCCCCAGTAAAACTGTCCTGCATCATGATAAGCCTCTTCAAGATCTTGCGATCTTACTTGTTCATTTTCAGGCGAAAACATCGAAACCGAACCAAACTTGTCGAGTTTGATAGCTCGTTGAATTGGGAATGGAAATGAGGTTGCACTAAAGGCAAATTGCACGTCAGAGTCTCGCAGAAGAGCATAACCTTGCTGCAAGTCCTCTGGCAATACAAATGGTGCTGTTGCATATAAGCAGCAAACCGCGTCAACATCCCAGCCTTCACTCTGGCACCAATGAATAGCATGAGCCATGACATCCATTGTTGTTGCATATTCATCAGAAATTTCTGCCGGGCGCAGAAATGGGACTTCTGCACCATGAGCTACAGCTACGGCTGCAATCTCCGTATCATCAGTTGATACTATCACTTTATCAAAGCAGGCAGAGGCGATGGCTGCTTTGATGGAATAAGCGATCATCGGCTTACCATGAAACTCTTTTATGTTTTTTCTCGGTATGCGCTTACTACCACCTCGAGCTGGAATAATCGCGACTTTCATTAGCACTCCTGCAAAATTTCAGTAAGTACCTGAACAACCGTATCTTGCTGCTCTTCCGTCATGCAATGAAACATAGGAAGAGAAATAGCTTCACGGTAATAGCGTTCAGATTCGGGGAAATCACCTTCACTAAAGCCCATTTTTTCATAGTAAGGCTGAGTATGGACTGGAATGTAGTGCAGATTGACGCCAATACCTTTGTCTCTCAGTGCATCAAATACCTCTTTGTGTGTCAAAGAGATCTTGTCCAACTGCAAACGAATTACATAAAGGTGAAGGCCCGAGTAGGTATTCTCCAATTGATATGGCAAGACCACTGGTAAAGACTTCAATAGCTGATTGTAACGATCGGCAAGGTGATGACGAGCGGTAATAAAAGCATCTAAACGATGCATCTGAGATACACCCAGTGCCGCCTGAAGCTCGGTCATACGGTAGTTAAAACCTAAATCAACCTGTTGATAATACCAGCCACCATGGCTTTCACCCTCCATTTGCTCAAGGTCGCGAGTAATACCGTGACTTCGAAGTAAAGTCATCTTGTCAGACAAAGCCTTTTGGTTGGTCATTACTGCTCCACCTTCCGCCGTCGTTACAATTTTAACGGGGTGGAAGCTAAACACTGTGATATCAGAGTATTCGCAATTCCCTATCGGCAAGCCTTGATATTTGCCGCCGATTGCATGTGAAGCATCTTCAATGATTTTGAAGTTGTACTCTTTCACCAGTTTAGAGAACGCCATCATATCGCATGGTTGACCACATAAATGCACCAGCACAACAACCTTCGGGAGCTTGCCTTCAGCTTTCGCTTTGATTAACTTTTCCTCAAGGCGTTTTGGACACATATTGTAAGTATTAGGGTCAATATCTACGAAGTCGACCTGTGCACCACAGTACAAACCACAGTTTGCTGACGCAACAAAGGTAATGGGAGAGGTCCAAAGCCAGTCTCCCTCCCCTAAACCCAAAGCAAGACAAGCAATGTGTAACGCTGATGTTGCACTGTTAACCGCTAGTGCATAACTAGCACCCGTATGCTCAATAAGTGCTTGCTCAAATGCTGGAACACGAGGTCCCTGAGTTAGAAAGTCTGAGTTCAAAACGTCAACAACACTATCAATGTCTTGTTGATTAATATCTTGCTTACCGTAAGGAATCACAACTGTTCTCACACTGTAAAGTTTGGATCAACGTGCTCTTTAATTAGCTCGCGTAGGCTTTCAATACTTTCCCACTCTGTGTTTGTACCCGAGTTGTATTTGAAACCAAACGGTACTTTTTCAGCTTTGTGGTGATCTAGATACTCTTGCTCTGTATAAGTGAACGATACAGAAGGTAGAATGGCGTAGTACTTACCAAGATCGATCGTGTTTAGAGAATCTGTATCTGTAATCATTTCTTCATGCAGTTTCTCTCCTGGACGAATGCCAACCACTTTGGTTTCACATTTGGGAGCAATCGCTCCGGCGATATCTAAGATTTTGTAAGATGGTATTTTTGGTACAAAAATCTCACCACCTAAATGGTTTTCAAGAGCGTACATGACCATGTTCACGCCATCTTGCAATGAGATATTAAAGCGTGTCATCTCTTCGTGAGTGATCGGCAATACACCTTCTTCACGTTTACTCAAAAAGAATGGGATAACTGAGCCACGAGAGCCCATTACGTTACCGTAGCGCACAACACTAAAGCGGATATCTTTTGAACCTTTGATATTATTTGCTGCTGTAAATAGCTTATCTGAAGCCAGCTTAGTCGCACCATAAAGGTTGATTGGCGCACAAGCTTTGTCTGTTGATAGAGCTACAACATCTTTCACATTACAAGTTAGTGCCGCGTTAATTACATTTTCAGCGCCATCTACGTTAGTACGAATACACTCCGTAGGATTATATTCAGCAGTATCTACCTGCTTAATTGCAGCTGCATGAATGATAACATCTACGCCTTCACAAGCCTGAACCATGCGGTTTCTATCACGAACATCTCCAATAAAAAAGCGAAGCTGAGGAAAATCTTTCTGAGGATATTGCTGCCTCAACTCAAATTGTTTCAATTCATCACGAGAAAAAATAATAATTTTTTTCACGTCCGTATAGCGCTCTAAGATCGTACTGATGAACTGCTTACCAAACGACCCTGTACCGCCAGTGATAAGAACATTTTTATTATTTAACAAGTTAATTCCTTAAATTAAAATTTGTAAACAAGATAGAGATATAAATACTTAAATAACTTTTTTGGCACCTATCTAAGTAAAATCCATATTAACCTCATTATCAAACTATGCAAATTTGTTCATTTCTCTAAAGGATGCGTTACTTTGAATCAAGTAATCATATTTACCTTCATCGACTATTTGGCCTTGTTCTAATACATAGATACGATCACAGTTTTTTATAGTTTTTAGTCGATGGGCAATCATAATAATAGTTTTCTTACCTGACAATTTCTCTATTGACTCCATGATTTGATTTTCAGTAATGCCATCTAGAGCACTCGTTGCCTCATCGAAGACTAAAATTTCAGACTCCGAATACAAAGCTCTTGCGATACTAATTCTTTGCCTTTGTCCGCCAGAAATCTGGATTCCATTTTCACCAATGTGACTATCAAGTCCATTTGAAAAACTAGCAATTAATTCTGTTAAACAGGAAAGCTCAACAGCTTTATGTACTTTTCCCCAATCTATTTCTGAATATTCAACTCCAAAAGCAATGTTTTCCGCGATTGTAGCATCCATTAAGTTAACAGATTGAGGGACATAGGAAATGTTATGATGCCAAGCAGACAAATCTTTAATTGGCTGCCCATCTATATTTAACTTGCCACTACTTAATGGCAGCAGACCACAAATCACATCTATCAATGTTGACTTTCCTGAGCCTGAGTGGCCTACAATTCCAATTTTCTCGAACTTATTTACCCTGATACTTATTGAATTTAGAGCTAGCTTTTTATTACCTGCATACGAGAAAGACCCTTGAGAAACTTCAAGGTGGTCATTAAAAGGTATCAATCCTATATGGTCATTAGAATTCATCTTAGCCCTACTAGACACTAAATCAGCTTCCAAAATATCTAACACTGAAATATTGCCTTTGATGGTTGCAATGCTATTGTAAACCTGCTGAAGGGAGGGCAGTAACTTAAAAGCGGCTAAACCATAGATAGTAAGCAATGGAAGTATGGCAGAAAAGTCATCACCTTTAATGATTAGGTTGAGTATAATAATCATTATCATACTTACATAAGCAAGCCATTCCATCATATACCGTGGAGCTCCTGCAATAGTCATCGTACTTGCCTGAGCTTGGGATTGTTGTAAGCTTTGTTCCTCAAAAGCATTTATGAAATATTTCCTTTTCCCTAAAAGAATAGCTGACTTTGTATTTGTGAATGCCTCTTTAACTATCTTGCTTTTTAAATGATTTGCCTCTCCAACAATTCGCCCATTTCGTTGCAGTCGTTTCTTAAGCACCTTAGAAATCATGACATAGCTAAAAATGAAGAAGGTTATAATAAATAGACTCGTCTCAATATCATAAGAAAAGATAGCTACACTGATTAGTAAAATAAAAACCAAGCGAGAAAACATATTTACAATAGGAACCAGAACAGAACCAACTAAACGACTGCTTTCTATAAGGACCTTGTTTGTTAAAATACTTGAATTATTCGTTAAATAATATTCCCAACCTTGCCTTTGATAGAAACAAAATAGCCTACAGGTAAGTTCATGGCCGAAGTTCAAGGATATTTGATTAATCTTTTTCGTCATAAGGACTGACAATAAAGAGCTTATAGTTAAAAGTAATAGAATCACACAAGAAATAAACAACAAAGTACTACTAAATGACATGTTGTTTAGAAAAGAAATATTAACATAACTTAAGTAGGTATCTAGCTTACTATTGTCTGAAACTACTCCCATAAATCCAGCAATCATACCAATAGTGACAAGCTCAAAAATTGATATTGCTACAACCATGATTTGCAACAATCCCAACTTTTTCCTTTGCTCCAAAGACAGAATGCTCCATAACCGTTTAATTTTTCTTCTCATTTAACGTAAACTCTACCTAGTACTTAAACCGAAATGCATTCAAAAAAGCAAAAAACGATGATTTCACGCATTAAAGTCACATAAAAACAAGGCATTTCACACAAAAATCCATATTTAACAGCAACTTAGATATCGATAAAAACATTCTCTCAATTAACTTATTATACCCACTTGTATTTTATTCCAAATACTACCATTTTCAGATGGGCTACAATTTAAATAGTCATATGAGTATTTTTTATATTTTTCAAAATTTACAGTTGGAAAACTTGTTAGATCCTCATAATCAGATCTGTTATCTATAGCTACCACTTTAGCACCTAATTTGGTAGCAAATCCACTTTGAACATACCTTTCGTAAGCATTTTCTATCTCCCTTAGTTCTTTAGAGTCAAGAAGTAACAAAGGCTTATTATAAATTACAGCGACTCCCATTGATGTGCTAGCATGACTAAAGATCATTGCAGACTCTTTTGCAAGACTTTCAAGAGCACCAGCATAGGTTGCTCGATTATTAAAGTTACGTTTCAACTTTTCTAGGTCTGAAGTTGGGTGTGCTGCAATTACAACTTTCGTTTCGAATTTAGATTCAACATAATCGAAGAAATCATTTATTTTACGAAAATAATCATCAGATAGATAACTAAAGTCAAATCCACAAATTTCATCATCTGGGTGCCCCATTAGGTTTTGATCCAAAAACAATATATGCTTTTTAGAGCAACCTGATAATTCAATAGCTACATCCTGACATTTCTGAAAATCCATAGAGTGTGCCATTATTTCTTTTCCCACGCAGTACATAGGTAAAACATCAGTTTTATTACCACCTTTTACAAGATAGTCCACATATGGCCTGAAGCACTTTTTAATTAAGTGCATGAAATAACATTTCACTCTTCTTACAATGCTTATTTTACTAAATTTTTTTTGTTCATCATAATGTATAGGTATAGGTGCTAGCTGTAAGACAATTGTTTCAAGATTATATTTATTGAAAATCTTAATTATAGGTAAAAATCTGATGGAGTTTATTGATGTTAAAACTACTACCGTTTTTTCTTCTATCTTTGAAATATATTTGTCAAGTTCACGGCATGATTCAGGCTTGAATATTTCCTTGTTAGGTTCCTCTTCGACTCTCTTCGGATGAACAAGAGAATTTAGATTAATTACATCAACTTGATGCCCATTACTTTCAAGCTCTTGAATACCCCATCGTTTTTTATCTCGCTCGGTATATTTTTTTTCTACGCAAAACAGAAATCTTTTTGTGTTCATAGTTTTCATAATATCTTCAAATCGAGAACCCATCATCCACAATAATATTTTGACCAGTCACAAATCGGGAAAGATCAGATAACAAATAGACAATTGTACCGGTTATTTCCTCTACATTTAACATTCCCGTTCCATGTGTGTTCTTGCAGTATGCATCGAGAAACACTTCTGGCTGCCCATCTAGGATACCACCTGGACTCACACTATTAACTCTAAAGCGACTGTCATTAATATAACTAGCCACATACCTATTTAAATGAATAGTGGCCGACTTAATCGCAGCATACTCAACTGGCATTGTCATTGAAGTGTTGTCATATACAGAAAACTTTGGAGCAATGACTCCATAAATGGAAGATATATTTACTAATGAAAAAGGGAGTTCTTTATCAACAAAGTATGCAGCACACTGCTGAGCAAACAAAAATGAGCTACCTAAATGAATACTTACATTTTCGTTAAAACTATCCAGTGTTACATCAAAAAACTTAGCGCCATAGCTATTAGTTCTTGGGTAGGTACAATTGACTGCGCCGGTTATACCCTCAGCTTGTTGCCAAAATCGAGTTAGAGCCTCACTATTGGTAATGTCTAACTCACACATAATAAGGTGGGCATTATTAATATCAACATCAACAGAAGACAGACGCGTCTTTAGGTGTTCTAGGGATATATCCATTGCAACAACATCCCCTCCAGCCAATAGAATTGATTTAACAACATTAGCGCCTAGTAGCCCACCCGCACCAGCAACAACAATCTTCTTATCTTTAAGCATTTGATTCATTTATAATCCATTTACCTACAATCAGATATTCAGCTTATGATAACATTATTTTCTGAACATCAAACGCGCCATAACGACCAGCAGAAGCTACACCTATCGAGCTCACAGACTTTAAAGGTACCGTATTAAAGTCAAAAGTATACGTATACTCTATTCCTGGTGTCTGAATATCGAAGTTGTCATGATAATAGTCACCTTGCAGCGTTTTTATTGCTAAAAATGGCTGAGGCCCAAACAATTCACCACTAAGAACTTTGACCTTTAGAACATTTCGCTCTATAGAAGCTGCTAGTTTCAGTGGTGTCTGGTTGGTATTTCCAGTAACGGCGACAGCAGCTTGCTCTGCTCCTGAAAACTTCACTTTTACACTAGGGTATTCAGACCTAAGGGACTCGACTATTCCCCTTACGTAATCAACATTCGGCCTAATATCTCTATAATCGTGATCCGCAAATGCCAAAATAGCGGAACCCATATTATTTGCCTCTACAAATGCAGAAGCTACATGATGCTTTTTGAGCTCATTAAAACGCGTACCTACATTCAAGCAACGGAAGATATGGCGTCTACAGTTCCCTGGAGATTGATAGTCATCATGACTGGGGTTGTAACCCCGCCATGAGGAGCTCGCTCTTCTCCAATCTCCAAAACGGCCAGATACTAGATCCAATTGGCCATCATCAACCTCATAGAATTGGTTAGCATAATCAAATGGGATCCATTGTTCTAAAAACATATGGATATCTTGACGCTCAGTGTGGAAACCAGGCCTATTTACAGTTGGGAACCACCCTTCGTCGATAATTCTCCTACATAAAGACTCTAACAAAACATCGTATGAATTGACGTAATTTGTTGCACACTGCAGAGGATTTCTACTGAACGATAATGGATGATAATGCCAATTTATCTCATCGCACTCACTATTCGTTTCCTTCAATTTTTGTCTGTAAAAACGGAAAACATTCCCAAAACCTAAATCTTTTCTTCTAGGGTTATCCGAGTACCCTACATGATCCATACAATGCCAGCTGTACACCCAACCTTCATTGGAATCATCAATAGTTCTCTTACGAAATGCCTCAGACAAAGCATCATCCAGCATTCTATCTATTTGTGACCAGTTATTGTTATATTGAAGCAAATGCGGGGCAAGCATTTTACTAACTTCTTTCTCAAACCCATCTAAGTTAAGTTCAGCATTTTGCAGCTTTCTTAAGTTTTCTCGTGACGGCTCAATATCTTTAACCACATTACCATAGACATTTTTAAGCCGCTTAAAGGTATCCACTAAATCTTCAGTCAATGGTCCTTCAGTATCAATACAGTGGACTACATAAAGGGTTTTTTGTTTATTTTCATTCATTCAATTAATCCGAGCTTATACAGATCAGAAATGATCTCAAAAAGTTAATTACTCTTACCTTAAGGAAAAGCCATCATCTATGACTAGTGTATGTCCTGAAATGTCTTCGTACTATCCATAAAGTAAAAACATAACAGCATCGACAACTTTTTTAATATCGAGCTTGCGTGTAATACGCCTTTCAGAACGCTGTTCATAAAGTATTCCATCTAGCTTAAACTGTTAATTTAGAAGAACTACACTTAGCATCTGAGGTAACATGTTTCTTTAGATGATTTAGTTTGAGAATGAGGTAATTTAACAAAATTCTTAAACTAGCCTACTCCTCAAAATTAACTCTGCAAGCTTAAAGTCATAAATATCATCGATATCAACAGCCCGCTCTTTTGGTACTTCTATACATGTTACCTTACCAGAGAAAATACCATAGTTGTTTAGCACAAATTCAGGAGTCGTGGCATACACGACTGTCGTAATATCATAGACTTCTGGCGAATCTTGCCTTCGTGTAACATCAAACGTTGGAGGGCATACAAGCTCGACAAATCCTTCATCATTGTTTATCACCATGTTAAAAAATGGACTACGTTGGGAAGGCGTAACAGAAATACAAATATCAGCATTCACCAATTCGCGCTTGATGATTGCACTCTCGACATCTAAGTGGTTTCGCAAAGGACTAGTAGTTGGCAAGCTAACAAACCCTGAAAAGTCACCATAATGCTCTTTCACCCAATTTATCGCATGTCGCCAAGATAGCCACTCAGGACTAGTGTCAGTAGCTAGTTCATCTGGCCTGCGAATAACGACTGCTCCAGAGTCTTCCGCGATATTTGCAATAGTATCATCATCTGTCGAAACAAATACTTGGCTAATATTAGACACTGATTGAGCTGTATCTACTGCATATTGTAATAATGGTTTTCCTGCCAAAGGCTTAATGTTTTTACCAGGGAGCCCCTTTGACCCTCCTCGAGCAAATATAAATGCAAAATTTCTCATATCAGTTCCCTATATATTCAGCATTCTTCTTGACATCAGAAATAAAATAGACTGTTTTCTTTGCTTCATCTAAGGTGGTACAACTGTTTTTGTTGCCTTTTATTAGTTGTACAAAATCTTCAATCATTTCTAGATACATTTTATTCTTATCCCAATCAAACCCATTATAAACAACCCTCACTCCTTCTGACGTTGCAAGAGTTACACTGTTTTCGATTAGATCCCATTCTAACCGCCCTTTACTACCCATAAAGCTGCATCGTCGGTATGCTTTTCGTTGGATAAAATCCAAATGAAATGTGACGACTGTTTTACTCGGATTGAGAGCTACGATATCAACCATATCCTCAACCTCCAAACCAAGCTCTACGGATGAGCGTAAAATAGAATGCTGTAATGTTAATGGTCCAAGAAGCCACTGAGCATAATCTAGTTCATGACTCAGCTCTAACAATGCTCCTCCACCCAATTCTCTACTCGAAGAAACACTATCGTGGTAGTTTTTGTTAGGGCGCCAATTAGGTAGATACTGACCAATTTCAATATGCGCATTGTATAAAACCCCAATGGCATGCTCAACTAACAACTTTTTTACCTGAGTGGCTGAGGATAAATAACGTAAACAATATCCTACGGCTACAGGTGTTTGGTGTTCTACCATCGCCTGTTGAAGTTCATTAGCATCCTGTTTCGTCACAGTCACTGGCTTTTCAATTAACACAGGAATACTAGCTTCAATCAAAGGTAAAGCATGACTCGCATGAAACGGAGCAGGAGAAGCGACAATCACCAACTCTACTTCATGCAGAACTAGATCTTGAACATTAGAAACTAAAATATCGCAATCGCTAATAGTTTCCTGGGGAACCCTACCACTAGCTGACATCGCAAAAAGTGTGGCGTTAGGAAACAGCCGTTTCAAATTGCTTCGATGTCTAATTGCTATATTACCCAAACCAATAACAGCTACTTTTTCCATTACTAGTCTAACCCTAATGAGTGAATATCAGCTTGAGCTCGATTGAAGTCATCCATACGACCAATATCAAGCCAATACTCATGAATCGGAAACATCAGCACATTACTTCGTTCGTGCATGTGCTGCTCTAAGAGCGTCGGCATGTCGATATGATGATTCTTAGGTACTGAGGCAATAACACGTGGAGACACTACATAAATCCCAGCGTTCACAAAGAAGCGTTGTATTGGCTTCTCAACCATACTGATGATCTTGTTCCCTTCACCATTAATAACACCATAGGGAATTTGGTAATCATACTCACGGACACACATCGTAGCATCAGCGTCGTTTTCCACATGAAAATCAAGTAAACGTTGAAAGTCGACTTTAGTGAGTACATCGCCATTCATCATGATAAGTGGTAAACCTTCAGGTAAATCTTTCGGAAGCAAACCTAATGCGCCGCCTGTACCAAGAGGTTGATCTTCATGCACATAACTAATATTGATACCCAATTCACTACCATCACCAAAGTGAGCTTGGATTTGTTCTGGCATATAGTGAGTAGAAATATAAAAATTGACAAAGCCCGCTTTGATGAAATTTCGGATAACCGTTTCTAAAATAGGCTTATTACCGATGTGAAGCATTGGCTTAGGGCAAGTGTCAGTAAGAGGTTTTAAGCGAGTCCCAAAACCACCGGCCATAATAAATACTGGATTTTGATACAAAGCACGCCCAATGGTCCCGCGTAACGTTTCTAAACCAACTAACTTACCAGCATCGATTAAAGGGATAGACAAAATGCCTTTTTTTTCCATCTCTAAATAAAGCTGATCTTTTGGGGTGCTTACATCTGCTGTTACAGGGTTAGAATTCATAACCAAACTCACTTCATCATTCAGTGAAAGATTGTTTAATAAACCACGCCTCAAATCCCCATCAGTCACAACCCCGCATAACCTACCTAAATTGTCTGTCACCAAAGCAATTCTTAGAGACTCTGTGTTTATAATCTCTAGAGCATCACGTAACGTATCTGTAGGGTGAATTAATACATTTTCCCAAGAGAAACTCATATTCTACCTGTTATTAATAAGTTTTAGTTTGAAGACATTAAACTAGTAGTTGCTTTAGGCGGATATAAAACGACATCAGATTCTAATGGTTTTGTGAGACAAGCCCCTGCACCTACAATAGCACCAGTGCCGATATAAATCCCTTGGATAACTATTGAACCAGCCCCAACATAGACATTTTCACTTGTCTCTACTTGACCACACAACGTTGCTTTGGGAGCGATATGATTATAAGCACCTATTTTACAATCATGCTCAACCAAAGCACCTGTGTTGATTATACTATGGCGACCCACTGTTGCCCCAGTCTGAATTATCGCCATGGGTAAAATCTGAGCACCAGTTTCGATTTTAGAAAACGGTGAAACGAATGCACTGTCGGCGATGATCGTCTCAAACTGGTAACCTAATGAAAGAAAGTGCTCATTAATTTTTTGCTTAAAGCCGGATTTGGGCATCATCCCAACACCGTTGACCAAAAGAACTTTGTCTTTGTCAAACTTTAGAATATCTTCGTCCTTTTCAAGGATAGTGATTCCCTTGAAAACAGTGCGTTGACTGACATCGTCAGGGCTGATCACGGCAAGGATTTCTCTTCTCTGAGTAAGCAATATTTCAGCTAGAACAGACGCATGACCGCCTCCACCAATCATTACAATAGGAAGGTTCACCTCATCATTCAATGATCAGCTCTCCTGCTTTGTATCCTTTGCTTGCTTTACTACCAAGAAGTCCCCAATAGCGATAAGGCGACACCCCAGAACCTGGACGCTTAATTGTGAGATTAGATTCTGTTAACTCTTCACCCTCTTCAATATCCATTGCTGCTACTAAGCTTTTTCGTGCTACGGATTTGTTTTTCACCTCAGAAGCTGTAGGAGTTTTTACGCTAGAGCCCAATGCAAGTTCAATCTGTCGGATGGCTTTGACCATTGCCTCTAGCTCTTGTGGCTCTAGAGAAGCTTTATGATCTGGACCTTCCATGTCATTATCTAACGTAAAATGCTTCTCTATCAAAACAGCTCCGCGAGCAACAGCCGCAATTGGAATCGTAATTCCTTCACTATGGTCCGAATAGCCTGCCGCCAAATCAAATGCCCGCCCTAACGTATCCATTGCTCTTAGGTTGATTTCTTCCAATGGAGCAGGATATTCCGTCGTACAATGAAGAATTGTCACCTTCTCTTTTAGCGCTATTTGACCAGCTTCTGATGCATAAGCTTCTTGGAAACCTAGCATCGAAGGTTCTGCTTTTTCATCTGCTGTATAACCGAAAGCAATCACTCCAAGAGCTGTCTCAATTTCAGAAAGTGTTGCCATACCTGTTGATACAATAAGATCACAACCAGTACGAGCATGAGCCAATACAAGAGGAGCGTTCGTTAACTCACCAGAAGGCAACTTCAAGCGCGTTAAACCAAGATCATTGACTAAGAAATCTAAACTTTCTAAATCGAAAGCTGTTGATAGAAACTCAATACCAAGGGATTCACAGTATTTGACGAGATCATGGTGAGTCTCGTACGACAGTTCTAAACGGCTTAACATCGCTAACTGTGACTCTTGCTTTTGAGTATTTGTTACTTGATATTCAGCTTGCTTAGCCTCTTCTGTAACTAGGTTTTTTGCTTTAAAAGTTTGGAACTTTACTATATCCGCTCCAGCTTTGTGAGCAGCATCGACCAAAGCAAACGCTAATTCTTCTTGGCCGTTATGGTTTACACCCGCTTCGGCAATAATCAAAGTCATTATTGTCTCACTCTACTTTCTTGTTTAAGTCAGGTTCAATGTTTACATCATAAAAAGACTTACAAGGATCAAAGTCCAGCCCTTTAATCATATCTATGACTTGCTTGCTACTATCACCTTGCCCGTAGGGGTTAGTAATACTTTCATCTTCAGCTTTATACTTTCGGCTCACAGCAAGGCCAATCGCATTACAGATGGACTCTTTCGTAGCAGTGGTGTTTAGAACACTTTTTGCGGCCAAGCGTCCCTTTTGTCTGGCCCCTATGTTCACTGTAGGAACATCAAAAGCTGGTACTTCAATAATACCACTCGACGAATTACCAATAACTGCAGCCGCATGCTTTACCGAACTCAGGTAACGCACTTGCCCTAGTGATGGGATTGCCAAGACACGTTTTGGGTGACTTGCCGCATAATCTTCTAGCATTGGGATAATGCGTCGACCACCGTCATCTGCGTTAGGGTAAGTCAATATAACTTGATGTTCAGGGTATTCATCCAATGCGTCTAAAAGCGATTGAAAGCTTTCCTCTGGAGATTCGTTACCCAGTGTAACAGGGTGATAAGTCACGACAAAATAAGGTTTTGTGAGTTCAAAACTTAGTGATTCACTCAATTCAGAAACAGTCATAAAAGACGCTCGATTTAGGTGGTCTAAGCCAATTGCACCAATATTTTTTACACGTGCTGGTAATTCACCAAGTTGAATCACTCGGTTTCGGTATTCGTCTGTCGATGTACCATGTAGGTAACTCAACTTGGTAATCGCATGACGAATTGCATCGTCATAAGCACCTTCTGTTATTTCACCACCATGAAGATGAATGATCGGAATACGAAGTATCATAGCCGTTTGCGCTGCCGCGAGCGCTTCAAAGCGATCCCCAAGAATGACAAGAACATCTGGCGCTAGTCGCGACAAGGCATCGGCAAAGCCTAAGACACCCAGCCCCATACTTTTCGCTGTACCTACAGCGGAATCAGAAGACAACAAAATCTCTATTTTCTCATCGATATTGAAGCCATCTTTTTCAATTTGTTTGTAAGTATCACCGAACTCCGGTGATAGGTGCATACCAGAAACAAGCAATTGAAGTGTTAGGTCATGATCGCTTTGTATGTCCTTTAAAAGCCAAAAGAGCAGACCATACTCTGCTCTTGTACCAGTAAAGACCGCAACCTTTTTGTGTGTCTGCGTCATGGTTGTATTAAACCTACTTAGCCTTTGATTTCCACTGGGGTACTTGGAAGATTGATTAGGTGCGCCTCAATAAACTCTGAGTAAGTTAGGTCACCACGTATTGCATTCTCAAACATAGGTAATCTGTGCATGAGCTGCCAAATAGGTCGAGTCATCACGTCTGAACCATTTGTGCCTTTAAGTACCTCTTCGCGACTTTCCTTATCCGGACAAATGATTGCATTTAACCAATAGTTTGACTTCGCATACTCTGGCTCAGTGACAAAGTTAAAATCTGTACCTTTGAAGAAGTTTTTATAGCCTTCTGCAAGCAATCTCTTTTGCTTCAAATACTGCTCGATAACTTCCATCTGTGCACATCCCAGAGCAGCATTCAGGTTAGGCATGCGGTAGTTGAAGCCAGGTTCATCATGGAAGAACTCATACGGGTGAGGAACTTTTGCTGTCGTCGTGACATGCTTAGTAAGCGCACCAGATTCTTGAGTCTTACATAACACCATGCCACCACCACCTGTGGTAATGATCTTATTGCCATTAAAGCTAACAGCACCAAAATCACCAATAGTACCGGTGTGTTTGCCCTTATAGAACGAGCCTAGACTTTCTGCGGCATCTTCAACCAACGTGATATTCCATTTCAGGCAAACGGCAACCAGTTCATCAATCTCTACAGGGTGACCAAACGTGTGCATAGGTACAATGGCTTTGATTCTTCTACCTGTTTTTTTATGGATACACCACGCGTCTGTGACTTCAGCATTCTCTTCTAAAAACGCATCCACAGCCTTAGGACACAACCCTAAACTCACTGGAGATACATCCAGAAAAATAGGCTCAGCCCCCATATGATAAAGAGCATTGCAGGTGGCAACAAAAGTCAAAGCTTGCGTGATGACCAAGTCACCTCTTTGAACATCAGCCATGTACAATGCAGCATGTAATGCTGCTGTACCGTTAACTGTCGCTACAGCTTTAGCCGTACCAGTGTAAGCTTCAATCTTGCTTTCAAAATCATCAACAAACTTACCGACGCTAGAAACAAATGTACTTTCAATCGTTTCCATTACGTACACTTTTTCGTTGCCATCAAACGTTGGTGCATGCAAGGGAATAAATTCGTCTGTTTTGTAAGTATCTCTCACAAATTCAACAATAGATGTCGCTTTCATTGAATACTCCACTTACATCTTGCTATCGAGGTATTTACCCGTTTCTTTGTGCCCAAAATCAGGGATCATGGTAAAGAACAGTTTCACAATCTGCTCTTTATTCCAAGCTTGCTCACCTTTCATCTCAGAGATGCTGCTTTCAAACAAAGTAAGAAGCTCTTGATCATAAAGAGGTTCATTTTTGATGATGCCCAGATTTTCGAATCGAGACATATCCAGCTCTTCTTTATCTGTAAAAAACTCTTCGAAGTCTTTTTCACCCGTTGTATCACTTGCAGTAAACAAACATGGCCACTTGCCCTGCTCTGGAAGCGTATGTGCAAGTTGGCGTGCTTCTTCTTCTGTTTCACATAGGTAGGGCTCAAAGCCAAGTTGCTCTAGGTATTTCACCGCAATATCTGCAAACGAAATAAGATGTAGAGCTTCACTCAGTTTCGGGAAGAAAATGTCACGGTTTTCACCAAAGATACAGGACATCAAACATAATTCCCCCGATTCTTGAGGAGTTACAAAATAACGCTTGATGTCGTTTGGAGCCACGATAGGTTGACGCTTTTGGATACGCTGGTTAAACCCATGCAGTAACGAGCCGTCAGAGAATGCCACATTTGCGAAGCGTGCCGTTGATATTGCCATTTGCTCACTTCTTCTCATCAAGAACATTTCCATAATACGCTTTGATGCCCCCATCATATTGATTGGGTTTGCGGCTTTATCTGTGGAAACACAGAAGTACTTTTTCACACCTGCATCGATCGACTGCTGGATCGTTTTGTCTGTATTAAAAACGTTTACATCGATCATTCGCATCAATGTATAGGGATCTTTTTCACTTCTAACATGCTTTAGTGCAGACAAGTTCAATACATAATCGAACTTACTATCGCCTTTAATGAATGCATCGTACTCTAAAGAACCAATATCCAAAGCAAATGTTTGGAAGTCACCATCAATATAACCAAATGAGCTACGGATATCTCGAACAAGCTCTACCATATTGTTTTCACTAATATCGACAACATGTAGCTTCTTAGGGTTACGTTTAAAAATTTCTTTAGTTACAGCTTGACCGATTGAACCCGCTCCGCCAAGAACCAAAAATCGTGACTCAGAAACTATACGTTTTAGATCTTCATCATGAGTACTAATGTCTGTACTAAATAGCTCTTTTTCACGACCAATTAATGGCAAAATATTACTCATCTATTTTGTTCCTAGCTGCAAATACTTGTATCTCCATCTCAAACATTTAACCTGGCTGAGATAGTTTTGTACTTTTTTAGACCATTTAATTTAAGTGAGCCCTTGTAAAACCAAAAGATCACTTACTTTCAAAAATAGCTCCTTTAGGCTCAACTAAACCGATTCACTTAACGTCAGTTTATAAAGATCATAGAATGATACCTGATCAGATTTAAAATCTCTAACTTCATCTAACAGCAGATTTTCCTTGTACATACAAAATAATGGTATAATCACAAAATCATGATGACGTACAGAGAAACAACAATGATCATAGTAACCGGCGGCGCTGGCATGATTGGCAGCAATATTGTCAAAGCGCTAAATGAAAAAGGCATTAGCGACATCTTAGTTGTTGATAACCTTAAAAATGGCAAAAAATTTCAGAACCTTGTAGATCTAGACATCGCTGACTACATGGACCGTGATGACTTCCTAACACAAATCATGGCTGGCGATGACTTCGGTCCAATCGATGCTGTATTCCACGAAGGCGCATGCTCTGCGACGACGGAGTGGGATGGTAAGTACGTGATGCTCAACAACTATGAGTATTCAAAAGAGCTACTTCATTACTGCTTAGACCGTGAAATTCCATTCCTATATGCATCTTCTGCTGCAACCTATGGTGAAACAAACACTTTCGTCGAAGAAAAACAGTATGAAGGTGCGCTAAATGTTTACGGTTACTCTAAACAGCAGTTTGACAACTATGTTCGTCGCGTATGGCAAGATGCAGAGCAGCACGGCGAGAAACTATCTCAAGTGACAGGTTTCCGTTATTTCAACGTATACGGTCCTCGTGAACAACATAAAGGCTCAATGGCATCTGTTGCTTTCCACCTAAACAATCAAATGAATGCGGGCGAGAACCCAAAACTTTTCGCTGGTAGCGAGACGTTCAAGCGCGATTTTGTCTATGTTGGTGATGTAGCAACAGTAAACCTGTGGTTTATGGAAAATGGTGTTTCTGGCATTTTCAACCTAGGTACAGGTAATGCAGAGTCATTTGAAGAGGTAGCTAAAGCGGTGATTGAATATCATGGTAAAGGTGAAGTGGAGACGATTCCGTTCCCTGAGCATCTCAAAGGTGCATACCAAGAGTTTACTCAAGCTGACCTGACTAAACTTCGTGCTGCTGGCTGCGACCATACATTCAAAACCGTAGCACAAGGCGTTTCGGAGTACATGGCTATCATTAACCGATAAGCCTCTCCGTTAAGTAACAGCTAAAATAACTTATAATAAATTATCGTTTGAGGATCTTACTGTGAAGATTGCAGTCGCAGGTACAGGCTATGTTGGCCTGTCGAATGCCATGTTGTTGGCGCAGAATCATCAAGTAATCGCGCTTGATATCATTGCTGAAAAAGTTGAGATGTTAAACAACAAACAATCTCCGATTGTTGATGCAGAAATTGAACACTTTCTGTCTAACAAGGAACTCAACTTCAAAGCAACCGTTGATAAACACGAAGCCTATAAAGATGCGGACTTCGTCGTGATTGCAACTCCAACTGACTATGATCCTCAAACGAACTACTTCAATACTTCCTCCGTGGAAGCAGTTATTCGTGATGTTAAAGAGTTGAACCCTTCTGCTGTTATGATCATCAAGTCAACTGTCCCTGTTGGCTATACCGAGAACATAAAGCAAGAATTAGATTGCGAAAACATCATTTTCTCTCCCGAGTTCTTACGCGAAGGCAAAGCTCTGTATGATAACCTGCACCCGTCTCGTATCATCATCGGCGAACAAAGTGAACGAGCTGAGACATTTGCAAACCTATTAGTTGAAGGTGCAGAAAAACAAGATATCGATGTACTGTTCACTAATTCAACTGAAGCGGAAGCAGTAAAACTGTTTTCTAATACTTACCTCGCTATGCGCGTTGCCTACTTCAATGAATTGGATTCATACGCTGAAGCTCATGGACTCGATAGCCGCCAAATCATCCAAGGTGTTGGTCTAGACCCTCGTATTGGTAATCATTACAACAACCCTTCATTTGGCTATGGCGGTTACTGCTTACCAAAAGATACTAAACAACTTCTGGCAAACTACGATAGTGTGCCAAATAACATTATTGGTGCCATTGTTGATGCAAACCGCACCCGTAAAGACTTCATTGCCGATAGTATTCTTAAACGCTCGCCGAAAGTAGTCGGTATTTACCGTCTTATTATGAAAGCAGGCTCGGACAATTTCCGCGCTTCTTCAATTCAAGGCATTATGAAGCGCCTGAAAGCGAAAGGCATCAAAGTTGTCGTATTTGAACCAGTGCTTGAAGAAGAACACTTTTTCCATTCTGAAGTGATCAAAGATATCGAGAAATTCAAAGCGATGTCTGACGTTATCGTATCTAATCGTATGGCAGAAGTATTAGAAGATGTAGCTGAGAAAGTTTATACTCGCGACCTATTTGGTTCAGATTAACACGACTTTATGACGGCAAAACGCAACGACTTTGACCCGCAAATCTACAATCCTCAGTTCCAATGGGTGTTTTTATCACCTAAATATTGGGGTACTTGGCTAGGACTGCTGGTTGGAGTCGTTATATCTTTGCTGCCACATGCTGTTCACAAAGCGATCGCTAATTTTCTCGCACACTTCATCGTCAAAGTGAAAGGCGGTAGCGTTAAGCGTGCTCGCATTAACCTGCTACTCTGTTTCCCAGAAAAGTCAGAAACAGAGAGAGAAGATATTCTAAAGAAGCAATTTACAGTCGCAATCTGTTACTTGCTTAACTTTCCATCAGTAACACTTCGCAGCAAAAACTGGCTAGCTCGCAACGTAGAGTTAATCGGTGATAAGCATCTTCTACAAAACACTTCGCAAAACACTATCCTGCTGGTCCCGCATACTTGGTGTATTGATATTCCAGCGATCTATCTCGCGTCTACAGGACTACCAGTGACGGGTTTTGTGAAAACTCAGAGCAATGCACTGTCTGATTGGTTAATGCATAAACAACGTGTGCAATATGGTGGTAAGATATACGAACGCAGCCAAGGTATTAAGCCATACATCAAAGCCATTCGTGATGGTTACTTGGGCTATTATCTACCCGACGAAGATTTAGGCGAGAAAAACAGCGTATTTGTCAATTTCTTCGGTACACAAAAAGCGACAATGGCTGGGCTCGACAAGTTCGTTCGCCTTGGCAAAGCTAGGGTTGTGCCATTATTTTCCGTAATTAATATGGAAACGGGAAAATTTGAGATCCACATTGCACCTGAAGTAACGCTGACTGGCGATGAAACGAAAGATGCTCGCACACTCAATGCATACATTGAGAACTGCGTCGGCAACCAGCCAGAACAATACATGTGGATCTTAAAGCTACTCAAGACTCAACCACCAGGCATAGAAGAGCCTTACGTCTCCGATCAATATAAGTTTTAAGGGTAACTGATGAACATTCTAATTATTGGGCCATCTTGGGTTGGCGATATGGTGATGTCACAGAGCTTGTATCGCACCCTTAAGCACTTACACCCAAACTGCCAAATTGATGTTATGGCACCAGATTGGTGTCGGGCAATTCTGTCCAAAATGCCAGAGATTAATCAAACGATTCCTATGCCTATCGGCCATGGCTCATTGCAATTAGGCTTACGCCGTCAAATGGGTAAGCAGCTAGCAGGTCAATATGACCAAGCAATTATACTACCTGGCTCGCTCAAATCCGCACTAATTCCTTGGTTTGCTGGCATTAAGCAGCGCACCGGCTGGCTAGGTGAAATGCGTTATGGATTACTGAACGATTATCGCAAACTCGGCAAGCAAGCCTTTCCTCTCATGGTAGAGCGATATGTTGCACTGGCTTATGAAAAACCAAGCTCAGCCAATGAGTTGCCAAAGCCACTACTTTACCCAAAACTCAGTGTAAACAATGAAGACACCGCTACAGCTCAGCATAAATTCAATATTGATACCTCTAAGCCGACTCTCGCCATATGTCCGGGGGCGGAGTTTGGCCCAGCAAAACGTTGGCCACATTATCATTACGCAGAATTATGCAAACAGATCATCGCTCGCGGTTGGCAGGTCATTATCTTTGGTTCTGAGAAGGATCATGCTGTTGGTGAAGAGATTCGCCAACAACTTAATCAACAAAATAGTGAGCGATGCTTCAACCTTGCGGGGAAAACTTCATTGGAGCAAGCTGTAGATTTAATGGCCGGATGTCACGCAGCTGTGACGAATGATTCTGGGCTGATGCATGTTGCTGCTGCCGTTGGTCTACCTTTGGTGGCGGTTTATGGGCCTTCATCACCAGACTTTACGCCGCCACTATCCAGTAAAGCGAAAGTAATTCGACTTATCGATGGCTACCTTAAGATCCGCAAAGGTGATGGCGAACAAGGCTATCATCAAAGCTTGATCGATATTCAACCAGATATGGTAACTCAGGCCTTGGATGAATTATTAGCCCAAGAGGATGACGAGTGAGAGTTCTAATCGTTAAAACCTCCTCTATGGGGGATGTTATTCATACCCTACCAGCACTGACGGATGCGGCCAAAAACAACCCTAACATCATCTTCGATTGGGTAGTTGAAGAAGGTTTCAGTCAAATACCGAGCTGGCACCCAAACGTTGGAACAGTGATACCTGTTGCGATTAGGCGTTGGAGAAAACGGCTTTTTAGTCAACAAACTAGAAAAGAGTGGCAGACATTCAAGCAAGCAGTAACTCAACATAATTACGACCTAGTTATTGACGCTCAGGGACTCGTAAAAAGCGCATTTCTCACTCGCTATTGTCAATCACCAGTGCATGGCTATGACAAAAGCTCCGTTCGAGAGCCATTTGCAAGCTTGTTCTATCAGCACAAACACAGCGTGTCGACCCAGTTACACGCAGTGGAACGTATACGCCAGTTATTTGCTTTAGCTATCGGCTACTCCATTCCAAATGATAAAGGTGATTATGCTATTGCTAATCGCTTCTTAACCGACGAAAAGCGAGCAAACTATTTAGTGTTCCTCCATGCGACGACCCGAGATAGCAAGCATTGGCCAGAAACACATTGGCGAGAGGTGATTGCCAAGGTAAAAGAGCACGGTATTGAGGTTCGACTGCCTTGGGGAGCGCCTCATGAAAGAGAGCGTGCTGAAAGGCTTGCTACAGGATTTGATCACGTGACAGTTTTACCTAAGCTAACCTTAGAGCAAGTGGCTATTGAACTAGCGAATGCGAAAGCTGTTATCTCAGTTGATACAGGCCTTAGCCATCTTGCAGCTTCGTTAGATAAACCCAACATTACGCTATACGGCCCAACTGACCCTGGCCTAATCGGTGGGTATGGACAACAGCAGCACTATCTGTGTGCATCAGATTCAAATAGCAATGACATTAATGTCATCACTGCCGATAAAGTGATGACTAAATTAGAAGCAATGATCAAGTCGTAAGGTCTTTTGATGATTACTCCATGGTTAGAGCAATACCTGCCAAACCCTATTGACTGGAAAAAAATCAACCGTGTGTTAGTGGTAAAACTGCGCCACCACGGTGATGTTCTTCTAAGCTCTCCGGTTTTTCAGGCTCTTAAAAATCACCACCCTCATCTACAAATCGATGCCTTGGTTTACCAAGATACTGCGCCGATGCTAAAAGAGCACCCAGCAATAGAACAACTATTTTGCATTGATAAGAAATGGAAAAAGCTAGGCCCTATTAAGTCGGTTGTAAAAGAGTACTCGTTGCTGAAACAACTAAAAAAACAGCAGTATGACGTAGTAATCAACTTAACCGAGTCAAGACGTGGCGCATGGATTAAAATGTTTACTGGCGCTAAGTTTGGTATCGCTGGCAACTACAAAAATCGACAAGATAAATCTTGGAAAAAAGCGTTTCCACTTCGCTACCCTCTGCCACGTTTTGGCAATACACGCCATACTGTTGAAGTTCATTTAGATGCATTGCGTAAAGCAGGAATTCAAGTTCAACAACAAGACAAGCCGCTAGTATTGAAACTTGATCAGCAAGACTACGAGAAATGTTATCAATTACTCGAGAGCACAACTGCTACTGATGGAAAATATATTGTTATGCACCCAACGTCTCGTTGGTTGTTTAAAACTTGGCGTCTAGATAAGTATCGAGAATTGATTGAAAGACTACTTGAAAAAGGAGAAACGGTGGTGATCTCTGCGGCTCCTGATGAAGTAGAGATGAGCTTAGTCAACCATATTCTAGATGGCTTAGAGCACTCTAACCTAGTTCGACTGGAAGGGAAGCTATCACTTCGCTCACTCGCAGCACTGGTTGACAAGGCAAAGCTAATGATCGGTGTCGACTCCGTGCCTATGCACATTGCAGCTGCGATGAACACGCCTAGCGTTTCCTTGTTTGGCCCAAGTGGTAATATTGAATGGGCTCCTTGGAATGACAATGCCACTGTCATTACAAGTCAAACTCATACGTGTCGACCTTGCGGTTACGATGGATGTGGCTCAGGTAAAATTAGCGAGTGTCTAGCTACGATTGACGTAGATACCGTTTACAAAGCGATTCAGCAACAATTGGAAAAAGCATGACTAAGTTAGCTATCGTCCGTCAAAAGTATCGCCCCGATGGCGGAGCAGAAAAAATCATTGCTCGCACATTAAAGGGGTTAGAAAACTTAGACCTAGATATATCTGTGATATCCAGCAGTTGGCCTGAAGGCAATAATCAGTATAACCATATTGAAGCTAAAACATCAGGCATCACTCGTAAGGGTAAAGCAAAAAGTTTCTATCACAGTGTCCAAGATGTTCTCAAGCAAAACACATTTGATATTGTTCAATCGCATGAACGTATCGTGGGCTGTGACATCTATCGAGCAGGCGATGGTGTGCATCGAGAATGGTTAAACATAAAAGCTAAAACAAGCAACAAAATCGCCAACCTAGCTACCAAGTATGATGGTTTTCATCAGTTTATCCTTGGTTGTGAAAAAGAAATGTTTGAATCACAATCTCTACAAAGAGTCATTTGTATTTCAACTCTGGTGAAAGAGAACATTGCCAATCACTTTGATATTGCAGAACAAAAACTCGTTACAATAACCAACGGAATTGACTGCTCTCGTTATCAACCGAGTGACGACAAACAAATCAGCAAGCAAGAGGTAGGGTTCAACCCCAACGACCGCATCGTTTTATACGTAGGCTCAGGGTTTGAAAGGAAAGGTGTTAGTGATCTCATCATGGCAGCTAAACTACTGCCGAAACATTATCACGTGGTTATTGTTGGTCACGATAAAAAACTAAAACACTACCAACAACAAGCAACACAAATTAAGTCAGGGGCCAAAATCACCTTTTTAGGCAAACGCAATGATGTGGCGAAACTAATGCAAGCCAGCGATCTTTTAGTTCATGCAGCTCACTACGAACCATTTGGGAACGTTGTATTAGAAGCCATGGCTTCGGGCATTGGTGTCATTACCTCAACTCAAACAGGGGCAAAAGATCTCGTTGACGTTGGAGAGAATGGTTACATTTGTGAAACCTATAGCGCAGAATCCATTGCGGACAACATCCTAAAATTTGACAATGATAGTGACGTTTTTAAACTAGGCCAAGCCGCTAGAATAAAAGCAGAGCAACAAACTATTTCGAGCATGATAACTGACATGCAGGCGCTTTATACCAGCTTGGTTTAAAGCTTGATTCCTTCTGGCCATTACTACTAGCAGATAGAAATGCCACAACAGCAGACACTAAAACAATTATGACTAAATCGCTGAAAATTCTTCATACAGAGTCCTCCTGTGGATGGGGTGGTCAAGAAATTCGAACACTTACCGAGTCCCAAGGAATGATTGCTCGTGGTCATTCTGTGGTTATTGCTTGCCCAAGCGATTCAAACATCTATCGTGAAGCGAAGCTACGTGGTATTGAAACGGTTTCTCTGCCTATCAATCGTAAAAACTTAACTGGCCTATTGGCTATGAATAAGTTCTTAAAGCAAAACAAATTTGATGTGGTCAATACGCATAGCTCGACAGATAGCTGGTTGGTTTCCTTATCTTTAGCGTTTAAGAGCAAGCGCCCAGGAATCGTTCGAACTCGACATTTATCAACAACAGTTCACAACAAAGCCGCAACATTATGGCTGTACAAAAAGGGCAATGACTTTTTAGTCACTACCGGTGAAAAGCTGCGTGAAACCCTTCATCGTGATAACGGCATTTCATTAGACAAAATGCAATCTATCCCAACCGGTATTGATGAGCAGCGCTTCGTTCCAACTGAAGATAAATTAGCTGCAAAACAAAACCTTAATTTGCCAACCGATAAGAAAATTGTCGGTATACTCGCAACAATTCGAACTTGGAAGGGCCATGAGTATTTGGTCGAGGCTCTGAGTTCACTTCAACGTGACGATTACCACCTTTTAGTCGTTGGTGATGGCCCAAACAGAGCAAATGTAGAAAGCAAAATAGCAGCGCTAAATATGAACAATAAGGTGACACTAGTCGGTAACCAAGATGATGTTGTGCCTTACCTACAAAGCATGGATCTATTCTGCTTGCCATCTTATGGTAACGAAGGAGTGCCTCAAGGCATCATGCAAGCCATGCTATGTAAACAACCAATCATCTCAACCGATGTTGGCAGTATTAGCGAAGTTCTTCATCATGAGAAAAATGGCTTACGTGTAAACACCAAAGACAGTCAAGACTTAGCCAAAGCCATCGGCATCTTACTTGATGATGATTCACTACGCGCTCAATTTGCTGAACAAAGCTACGCCATCGCATCAGAAAACTGCACCATGACAAAAATGGTCGATGAAATGGAAAGCATTTTCCAACGCGTTCGCAGATAGTTTATGTCTTCAAGACTGCAATTTCGCCTATTACAGCTAGGAGCTTTGTTTATCAGAGCTCCTAGATTACTTTTTAAGCGTAAATACATTGCCGACCCAAAGCGTATTTTAGTTATTCACCAACTGCTGTTGGGAGATGCTTTAATGGCGACGGGGTTACTCGCACAACTTAGAAAACAGTTTCCTAACTCAGATATCGTTGTCGCAGGCCCGCCACTGCTCAACAGTGTATACAGTAGCCACCCTTATCAAGTTGAATTTATTCCATTCAACCCCAAAAACTGGCGAACTTTCTTTTCTCTTTGGCGAGAGAAAACGTTTGATCATGCTTACGTTGTCTTAGACAACCGCTTTTCTTGGACAGCTTTTGCCATTGGCTGCCGCAATATCATCGGCTATAAAAACACTAAGAAAAGCTACAAGGATGTCCCTTTCAGCCATTTACTGCCGTTCCCAAATCAACAGACATCGATAGTAGAAATCATGTCAGGTTTAGTCGATGGACAAGAAGACACATTAGAGTTTCAACCAAATCAATGGCCAAGCCCTGAAAGTAAACCATATCAAAAGCCTAACAAACCTTATGTGGTGATGCATATTGGAGCCAGTACGCCATTAAAACACTGGCACAATAGCCTTTGGCTTGAACTTGCTCGAAATATCAAATTGCTCGGCTATCAGCCCGTCTGGAGTGCTGGCCCCGGTGAAGGCAAACAAATAGAGGCGATTGACCCGCAAGGGCTGTTCCCCTCTTATGCAGAAAAATTGAACTTGGCGCAAATGTGGCATCTAATAAAAAATGCAGCACTATTGGTCTGCCCCGATACTGGCATAAGCCATATTGCGAAACACACATTTACACCGACAATTTGTCTTTTTGGCCCAGGGAACAAAGCTCTCGCTGGTTACAGTGATTTTTTTGCGAAAGCACCATTTTTAGCGTTGGACTCAGAACCTGACTGCCGTAATCAACATACTTTTTTTAAACGCCAAATTGACTGGGTACAGCACTGCAAACGTTCAGTGAAGCAATGCCCTTATCAAGGTAAGTGTACAAAAGACATTAAATTCGAAACTGTATTAAGCTCTGTACAAGAAATTTTGTCCGCAAACACCGCCATCAATAGAGAGTGAACACTATGACAAAACGCATTTTTCAACTCAACTTACAAAAACACTTTGGTGGCGGCGAAGTATATACTCACTTTTTATGCCAAGCACTGGACCGCTTAGACATACCGCATACGCTGATCACTAGCGATGATACCAACTGCTGGGATACGCTAAGTTTTAACAAAACCAAATTAGAGAAATCTGCTGCGAACATAAGTAGTATCCTCAATATCGTTGGTAAAGAGCCAAGTATTTTCATTACCCATGGTAATGTTGCCGCAGAATGGCGAGAAGCGATAAAAAGTGCAGGCCATAAACTGATTGGCATTGCTCATATGCCACTCTATGGTCGTAACCCTGATTCATATTTAGGTTATGATGGCGTTATTGGTGTATCTCAATACGTAGTGAATAGCCTTAAAGATAGCAATACATCTAACGTATACGAAAACCCATGGTATGGCGTTGCATCACTAGAGCGAAATGTGAAACCTCATCAGCAACTAGTTGCCAACTCAAAGTACGACTGGGATCTGCGTAAAGGCCGTGACCGCTTGTTTTCATGGTTAGAGCCTCTTTACCTTCCACTTAAAAAACAGCAAGAGTGGCATAAAAAAGAAGGCATAACTGTTGGCATTGTTTCTAGAATAACCCCGATAAAACAGTTCCCACTTATGTTTGAACATATCGCTAAAGCTTTGGCGGATGTACCCAATCTGAATATCGAAATTATTGGTAGTGGTGGATATGCTTCGGTACGCGATCTTAAAAAAGCGCTTGAGCCGATTAAAGATAAAGTAAGATTTTGGGGATTCCAAAACGACATTAATCAAGTATACGGCAATCTTGATTTCTTACTCACTGGGCTTCCAGAAAAAGAGGCATTAGGCCTTAATGTCATTGAAGCACAAGCTCTTGGCTTACCGGTACTTGCAGTAAACGCAATGCCTTTTACTGAAACGGTATTAGATGAAAAATCAGGCTTCTTGTTTACTGATCCACGAGAAGATAATGGCCAACATTTAGCTAAAATACTAACAGACATCCAACCTGATAAAGACAAGTATCCAGAACCATTAAAGCATGCAGAACACCTACACCGATTCTCATTAGATAGCTTTACTAAGAGAGTTGAACAATCCCTAGAGTGGTTATCAAACTGAGGATATGCAAAAGTTCTCGTTTAGACCCGACTTAGAAGGATTACGAGGTTTTGCCCTTCTTTTAGTCATTCTATTCCATTTCCAAGTTCCCCCTTTTACAGGAGGGTATATTGGTGTGGATATATTCTTTGCGTTATCAGGCTACTTAATTACTAGTATTATTCTCAAAGATTTACATTCGAATACTTTCTCATTTCGTGAGTTTTACTATCGAAGATTTATTCGGCTAGCACCAGCAGCAATCTTCGTAGTTACCATTACTTTCATTGCTTTCTATTTTGTTTTAGCGCCAATCGCTTTTGTTGACTTCGCCCGAAGTAATCGTGAATTTTTTACTTTTAGCTCCAATTTTTACTTTGCCAATGAACTTGATGACTACTTTGCAGCTTCAGCAACGAGCCTACCTCTACTGCATACTTGGTCGCTCGCTGTTGAATGGCAGTTCTACTTTTTATTTCCAATAGTTCTTTTTGCTTGTAAAAACTCCCTAGCAATTACAAAAGGTGTACTAATAGTTCTACTTTTCACGCTAAGTGGGTTCTCCGTTGTGCTATCATCAGAGCCGAGCAGTTACTTCCTAACCCACACTCGCTCCTTTGAATTCGTTGTCGGTGCTCTAGGTGCAATTTATCTGCGTGAAAAAGATTTTAAGCATAGCAACATTATCAGTTCAGCGGCCTTAGTGTTGCTATTCACGCTAGCCATTCTTTTTAGCAAATCTCATCCATACCCTGGGTGGTATGCCATAAGCGTATCAATATTAACCCTTATAATCTTGTATACTGGGAAAAGGAACTCTTTCCTCAAGCAACCTACTGTAAGGTGGCTAGGAAAAATATCTTACTCTATCTACTTATGGCATTGGCCTATCTATGTCTGTCTAAATCTAAAATTAGGCTCACTAGGCTACCTTGCAACATGCGGAGCATTAATTGTGTCTCTATTGCTTGGCCATTTTACTCAGAAGTACATTGAGAATATTGCTAAACATAAAGTTAAAACCTTTAAAGGTAGCTTTGGACTTCTCGTTTTGTCTCCTTATGTTATTGCTCTTATTGTTTTTTCCATTATTCGTGAAAATGACGGCATGCCTTCAAGACTAGGGCCTGTAGCAGAACAGGCTTATAAGATAATTAAAGAAAATGAAAACCCTTTAAGATCTCATTGCCATGCATTTACCGGTAAAACTTTGGAAGAATGCACTCTGGGAGAAAAAGACAGTTATCAGAAAACAGCGTTAATTATTGGGGATTCTCATGCCCTGCACGCACTAGAATTTTTTGATGTAATCTTTAAAGATGCAAACATCAAAGGAACAATCCAAACCGAGCCAAGATGTTTAATGCACCTTGAAACAGTGTCAGGTGATAACCCATCAAGGTGCAAAAGCAGAACGGATGAATTATATGAGCTCATCAAAAGTAGTAACTACGATTATGTGGTGCTTGGTCATAAATGGAGAGAGTACGAAAAACAGCTAGCCAATCGAGCTCTTTCCAACTCTATATTTGCCATTAATAGCACTGGAGCAAAGGTGGTTATCTTCATGCCAATAGCTGAAGGCAACGACGACAATTTGTATGAATGCTTCTATCGAAACTTAGATGACCTGTCTGTTTGTGATATACCCGAGAAAATGTCTAGAAAACGACTAAAGAAAGTTAGCGAACAACTTAATGTATTGACTAGCGTCATATTCATCAACCCAAAAGAAGTTCAATGCTCTGACGGTATATGCTCAACAACCAAAGATGGTATTCCTATGTATACAGACTCACACCATATCAATGAGTGGGCTTCAAAAAGACTGGCAATTGACTATTTAACGACACATCAAAACCCGTTTAAATAATAGAAAGGCCTCTACGAGGCCTCTTTTTTTTCAATATTATTCAACGCTAAAATCATTCCAATGATCAGCCAATATAAAATTAAGCTATTTCGAATGAAGAAATCATCTGTCATACTTTTGAACATAAAAACAGACAAAAAAGTAAATAGAATAAACTGGGCGTTCTTATCCTTCCTCACGTCCCTCATCATAAATGGACTAAAATACAAAACTAGGAACAAAGCAAGGCCAATGAAGCCAAGTTGCAAGACTTTGTTCATTAGTACATTGTGAGAATGCATCTTCGTCAAAATATTGAAGTACGGAGGATGGTCATCAAAATGTTCTTTAGGTGACGTATAGCCTGCTCCATAACCTTTTAAAGGCTGATCTAGTGCTTTAGCGCCATAGTACTTCCACATCCATACTCTTGCATCATTTTCACTAACATGCACAATCGTATCAACGACCGACCCTTGGTAGTTGCTTTTAGTCGCAAAACCTTTATAAACGACTCCAATACTCAAAGGGACAACCGCTAAAAGAAGCAAAACTTTCCAAGCCCTCGGTAATGATTTAGCTAAGTATAATGCCAATAAAACAGCAATTAACGCGATACATACAATACCCATGCGATTTCTAGTCAGAATCATTGAATATGAAAGTATCAACTCATAAGCGATAAATAGAGTGAATGACGCTTTTGATAGGTCTTTCAATTTAAAAATAAACAGACCAAAGCAGGCAAACAACACTAGCAAAGTGGAACTATCACCCACTCCCGGATCTTGCTTATCAATAAAGCGTTGGAAGCCTTCACCAAATAAACTTAAGTATTCTACAGCAACCAATAACAAACTAAACAAAACACCTGATAGCAGCATAGTCCAAAATACTGCTCGCCAAATCTGAAGCTTGGCAATCACAATATAACCTAAAACCAGGCCCGCAAAACTATAAAGCACTTCTTTTCGAAGTCCGTTGTACACTAATTCAGGATGCTCTGTCCAAAGCAAAGAACATGCATACCAAACAGTAAAGCCTAACCAAGCAAATAAAACGGGCTTAATTTCAATCGTTGTACGCCAATTGAACCCGCCGTATATCAAACCTAGCGCTAAACAAACCACCACCACACCATTCATGTCAGAATATGGTAAGGTTAAAATTGCACCAAATAAAGGCAACAAGAATAAGATCTTAGAATTTACTAAATCCTTCATAACTTTAAGTAGTGCTCATAGGCTTTATCTGCGGTAATCGAATCTGAGTTATCATCAGAAGCTTTAATTAACTGGTAATTTTGGCACCAAGGGCGCCAGCGCTCAACAATAGTATCACCAAAGAATACGAGCACTTTCTTCTTCAGAGCCGCAGCTAAGTGCATCTGACCACCTTCACCACACACCACGGAATCACACAACGAAAAACCTGCGATAAGTTCTTCTACTGTTGCCGTAGGCATGGCAACTACATCTAAATCTTTGGTTAACTCAAGTACCTGCTCTGCACGAGCATCATCGCCTTTATCATTAATATCTTCAGCGCGAGCTGGTGCCCAAAACAACAAAAATTTAGCCTGCTTGTTCTCAGCAATCATGTGCATCAACTTAGAGTAGTTTTCTACACTCCAGCGATTTTTAGGTCGACGCACACTAATGTGAATACCCACCACTTCTTCTGCGGCTAAATCGCCAGCTTTACTAGCCATCGCCTTAACGTCATCATCAACAGGATAAATACGAATGTCAGGTAAAGTTGGGATAGGCTTATTGAACGCCTTGAGATAGCTGCAGACATTCTCTACATGATGGTTTCCATCAATATCTTCAGGCTTAAACGGGTGAGTAATTGCCTTATCGCCTTCAATTTCTGCTCCAATAATGTTTTTAGCACCGAGTTTTTTAGCGATTTTAAGGCTGTGCTTACAAGGAAGGGGATTGGCTAAAATAACCGTATCAATATTGAGTGAGCGAAGCTTCAGAATAGTCTTAAAACGCTGCCAATAAATACTTAGCACTGATTCACCTTCATCACGATGCTTAGCTTTTTTATAAATAAAAAGCTCTTCCACATGAGGGTTGCCTTTCAGGACAGGCGCGTTCACCGTATTTACGTAGGCGTAAACGTTAGCTTCTGGGTAAAGTGTTTTTATCGACTCGAATAGTGGTGTGGTACAAACCAGATCACCAATATTATCGCGTCGGATGACCAGGATATTTTTTACGTTCATCTAACATTGCCTATTAAAAATGTGTAAGATCATCCTATTCTATATAGGCGCTTAGTATCGATATGAACCGCTTTTTTTACACACTTCTGTTGTACATCATTCAACCATTAGTATTCATTAAACTAATGGTTCGCTCACTGCGCTCTCCTCAATACAAAAACCGCATTGCAGAGCGTTATGGATTCTTTGATTTTAATCAGCAAGGTGGAATCTGGCTCCATTCAGTATCGGTCGGAGAAACCATTGCTGCAGTCCCTCTAATCCGAGAGCTACAAAACAAGTATCCGCATAAAGCGATTACCATTACTACCATGACGCCAACGGGCTCAGCCCAAGTCACCAAAATTTTTGGCGACACAGTTCAGCACTGCTACCTACCTTACGACTTACCTTGCGCGATGAGGCGCACAATTAAGCGATTAAAACCTGAACTGGTGATTATAATGGAAACCGAACTCTGGCCCAATATGATTCACCAATTAAAAAAGAAACAAATTCCTACTTTACTCGCCAACGCACGTTTATCTGCACGTTCAGCGAAAGGTTATGGCAAAGTAAGTAATCTTGTCGATCCAATGTTAGGTGAAATGACGGCTATTGCAGCCCAATACCAAGCAGATGGCCAGCGCTTTATCGAACTTGGCCTACCGACAGATAAACTGCATGTGACTGGTAGCGTTAAATTCGACATTGAAGTAACTGAAGCCATCACCAAACAAGTAACTACACTTAAAACGCAGTTAGGTGACCCAAGACCAACTTGGATCGCTGCTAGCACGCATCAAGGTGAAGATGAAATCATTATCGATGCACATAAAGAAATTCTTAAGCAACATCCAAATGCCTTATTGATTCTTGTTCCTCGTCACCCTGAACGATTCAGCAAAGTCTCGAGCCTAATTACTAGCCAAAAGCTCACTTCGCAAAACAAAAGTGAATTACAATCTCTTGCAACAGAAACTCAAGTGCTTCTAGGAGATACCATGGGTGAAATGATGAGCATGTTTGGTGTGTCTAATGCCGCGTTTATTGGTGGTAGTTTAATCGAACGTGGCGGTCATAACCCATTAGAGCCGGCAGCATTCGGCTTACCTCTCACTATGGGGCCTCATGTGTTTAACTTCGCTTCGGTGTGCGACATGCTAAGTGATAACCAAGCACTGACAACCGTAGAAAACTCTCAACAGCTTGCTGAGCAGATTCTAACTTGGTTCAATGACCCAACTATTGCTCAACAAGATGGTGAAAAAGCCTTAAATGTATTGAAGCTGAATCAAGGCGCACTAAAAAGACACTTAGATATTATTGATGAGTTACTAAACTAGATTATGAAAACACTATCCGTTGTTCTAATTGCCAAAAACTCTCAGCAAACCATTGCGAAAGCTATTGAATCTGCTGCTTGGGCAGATGAGGTTATCCTTCTCGATAGCGGCAGTGACGATGAAACCATCGCTATTGCAGAAAGCCTAGGAACAAAATGTTTTACCCATACCGATTGGCAAGGCTACGGCAAACAAAGACAGATCGCACAATCTTACGCCAACTGTGATTATGTTTTCATGCTTGATACCGACGAGCAAATAACACCAGAGCTCAAGCAAAGCATTCAGCAAGTATTGCAGCAACCTACTCAAGCAAACATTGCTTATCAATGCCCTCGTCGTAACTGGTTTATTGGCCGTTATATGATGAACTGTGGCTGGTATCCAGATAAAGTTATCCGCCTCTACCTGCGAGAAGAGCGTCAGTACAATGACAATTTAGTGCATGAAGCGCTCGATACCACTGGTGCAGCCATTGAAGATCTTCACGGTGACCTATTACACCAAACCGCACCAGATTATATCGACTTTCAGTACAAACAGCTCAAATATGCAGACAGTTGGGCGAAGCAACGGTTTGAAAGCGGGAAAAGATGCTCCCTATTTAGTGCATTCAGTCATGCCACCGCCGCTTTTTTGAAGAGTTATTTACTGAGAAAAGGCTTTTTAGATGGCAGCCATGGCTTGCTTCTATCACGAGTAATTACGCAATATACTTTTAATAAATACGCGGCTCTTTGGGCGCTTGGACAATCAGAAAAGAGTTAACACATGCAGCACGTTCTATACCCAGGGACTTTTGACCCGGTGACCAATGGTCATCTCGACATTATTCATCGCGCAGCAAAAATGTTCGATAACTTGACGGTTGCCGTGGCGGCAAACCCAAGTAAAAACACCATGTTTAGCCTTGATGAGCGAGTAGAGATCCTTCGAGATACATTAGCGGATTTACCTAACGTAAAAGTAGAAGGCTTCTCTGGATTGTTGGTCGATTTTGCTAAGCAACAACAAGCAAACTTGCTGGTTCGAGGGCTACGCACCACCATGGACTTTGAGTACGAGTTTGGTTTAACCAGCATGTATCGCAAACTTTTGCCAGATCTAGAAAGTGTATTCCTAACACCAGGCGAGGAATTCGCATTTCTGTCCTCAACCATAGTGCGTGAGGTTGCAATACACGGTGGCGACATCTCTCAGTTTGTACCTCAAGCGGTCGCAGAGCGCATTCACAACAAGCTTGCTCAGTAACTCAATCATTCCTACCCATACTAAAAAGGCGAGCTATCGAGCTCGCCTTTGTCATTTTTAACAGCTATTTAGCTCGCGCTAAATGTTGTAGTAACTCTTATACCAATCAACAAATGCTTTTACGCCTTCGCGTACTTTTACTTCTGGTTTGTAGCCGGTAGCTTTGAACAAATCTTCCGTATCCGCATAAGTCGCGTACACATCACCCGGCTGCATTGACATAAAGTTTTTCTTCGCTTCAATACCTAATGCTTCTTCAAGTGATTCGATAAATTCCATCAGTTTCACTGGGCTTCCGTGACCAATGTTGTACACCTTGTAAGGTGCAGAACTAGTAGCAGGCGAACCTGACTCAACAGTCCAGTCGCTGTTTTTAGCAGGAATCACATCCTGAATGCGGATAATGCCTTCCACAATATCATCGATATAAGTAAAGTCACGGCGCATATCACCGTTGTTATACACGTCTATCGTCTCACCTTTGACAATGGCATTGGTAAATTTAAACAGTGCCATATCAGGGCGGCCCCATGGGCCATAAACCGTAAAGAAGCGTAGACCGGTCGTAGGTACACCATACAAATGCGAGTAGGTATGAGCCATCAACTCATTCGATTTCTTAGTCGCTGCGTAAAGAGAAATTGGATGATCGACAGAGTCAGCAGTATCAAATGGCATCTTCTGGTTAAGCCCATAAACCGAACTTGAAGATGCATACACTAAGTGCTCGATTTTATGATGGCGACAGCCTTCAAGAATTGTCAGATGGCCAACTAAGTTACTATCAGCGTAAGCCATAGGGTTATCGATTGAATAACGAACACCCGCTTGAGCAGCTAAGTGAATCACACGATCAAACTTCTGCTCGGCAAATAAATTCGCAATGCCATCACGATCCGCCAAATCCAACTCAATAAAAGTGAAGTTGTCGTGCTCAACTCGCTTTAGACGATCATGCTTTAACGATACTTGGTAATAGTCATTAAGGTTATCAATGCCCACCACATGATGGCCAGCTGCGCATAAACGCTCTGATACTACAGAGCCAATAAAACCAGCAGCACCTGTCACTAAATATTTCATGTCAGATTCTCTTAAAATTCGTTTGTTGTATTGTATGTGACTGACTAAAGCTTAAGCCAATGCTTTTCTCTAATATATCAGAACCGTTAGATAAACTAGGTTTTCAATTTTGGCACTGGGAGCAGAAAAAAGTATTCCGTTGGCCTATTTTTAGCTCTTCAATCAACTCGCCACATACTGGACAAGGTTGTTCGGCCTTACCGTATACTTGTAATTCTTGAGCAAAGTAGCCTGGTTTGCCATCTGCTTGAGCAAAATCTTTTAACGTCGTGCCACCTTGCTTTATCGCAATGGCGAGCACTTGCTTAATTTCATGTGCCAAACGTTGCCAATCACTCGAGCTTAAACTCCCTGCACTCCGCGTAGGATGGATTCGCGAACTAAACAGTGATTCATTGGCATAGATATTACCCACTCCCACGACGACCTTGTTATCCATAATGAACTGCTTTACTGCGACACGCTTATTAAGCGCTTTAGCCTCAATATACTCAGCATTAAATGCGTCAGTTAATGGTTCTGGTCCCATATTTCCTAGAACTTTATGTTCACCATCTTCAGTCCATAACCATGCACCAAACCGGCGCGGGTCGTTATAGCGTAGAATTTTTCCATTGGTCAGCTTGAGGTCAACATGATCATGTTTTTGCGGAGCCATATTTGCATCCAATACTCTGAGTGAGCCTGACATACCTAAATGTACGATTGCGCAGCCGACATCTGTCTCGATGAGCAAATATTTTGCTCTGCGCGAAATATTGCGTATCACCTGACCTTCAAGTTTTTTTAACTCTTGCGGAATATCCCAACGCAGCTTTGGGGTGCGGAAAGTCATTTGAGCAATAGTTTGGCCAACCAAGTGAGGCGTAATTCCCATTCGGCTCACTTCTACCTCTGGTAATTCAGGCATATTATTGCTCCTTCAGCGAGTTAAGCAGTAAATAATCAGCCTCAACCGTGACCGCAATCCAGCGCTCTTGCCAGTTTTTCAATAGCCAATATTGCGGCATCTGATATAAGGTGATCCTTTGAGGCTCTTCCTGATCGACATACCAAACTTCAAGGCTATTTGGATTTCGCAGTCTAGGCTTAATTGCTTGGTACGTTTCTTCGCTTACTTCTGTGCCTTCTAACTGCGTCCAACGCTGGGCAAATTCCTGCGGAGCGATACTAGTGGCAATATTTATCTGCCATACATCATCATGTTTTTCTAAAGACCATTGGTTAGAGTGGATCGCTTGCAGCTCAAGACTGGGATTAAGTAAAGCAGGGTAAGCACCTTCGGTAGGTTGCTCAATCAAATAGGATTTGATGATCGTAGGCAGGTTGAGTAAGGCCATAAAGGCAACAATACCCAAAATAATAATGTTATTCCAACGACGACGTCTTAAGCGAGTTCGCATGGTAAATACCTAAATTCAAACGATGTCTTTGGAGTATAAGTAAGTTTTAGATAATAAAAAACCCAGCTCGAAAGCTGGGTTTTCTAATTCAGACTTCTGTTAAGAAGCGAGAAACAAAATCAATTACTTGATTTTAGCTTCTTTGTACATAACGTGCTTGCGAACTACAGGATCAAATTTTTTGATCTCGAATTTGCCAGGCATGTTACGCTTGTTCTTATCAGTAGTGTAGAAGTGACCAGTATCAGCAGATGATACTAGACGAATTTTCTCACGTACGCCTTTCTTTGCCATTGTCTATTTCCTCTTAAACGTTTTCGCCGCGTGCACGGATATCAACAAGAACAGCATCGATGCCCTTCTTATCAATGATACGCATACCTTTTGCAGTAAGGCGTAGTTTAACAAAACGTTTTTCGCTCTCTACCCAGAAACGATGAGTTTGTAGGTTCGGCAGAAAACGACGCTTAGTAGCATTTCGTGCGTGTGAACGGTTGTTACCCGTTACTGGACGCTTACCAGTTACTTGGCATACTCGTGACATGAATGTCTTCTCCAAAATCGTTTCAGCTCGATATCAACCTTGGTGGCCGAACCTCTTCTATTTCTAAACAGAAGGATAGAGGTTAAGAGCCGTTATAGAATATCTATACAAGGCTATCAAAGGTCGCGCATTATACTAACTTGACTAGCATTGCTCAAGACCCGAACAGATCCTTTTTACAGGTTTTCGTGATCTTTTTTTAAGCAGAGCTGAATTTAGTCTAAAAAATGTCGGGGGATTGTAGCAGATTTCGATTAACTCACAACAAAAATGTGATTCAAATCCATCCTCGTTCGGCAAAAGATACCACTTCTCCGTCTCCAACCACAAAATGGTCGAGGATTCTGATGTCCACCAGCGCAAGTGCATCCACCAAACGACGCGTAATTCTGCGATCGCATTGACTAGGCTCAGCCACTCCTGAAGGATGGTTGTGAGCAAGGATTAAAGCCGCACTATTGTGCTCTAATGCCCTTTTCACCACTTCCCTTGGGTAAACCGAGGCAGCATCAATAGTGCCCTCAAACAACACCTCACTTGCAATTACGCGATGCTGGTTATCGAGAAACAGCACATAGAAAGCCTCTCTTGGCCTGTCTCTTAATAAACTCGATAAATACAGCTTGGTTTGTTGCGGGCTAGTAAGCGCATCACCACGATGCAAAGTTTCAGCTAGATAGCGCTGAGTCATCTCAACTATTGCCTGCAACTGAACATATTTAGCTTCGCCTAATCCTTTATATTGGCAAAACTCTTGCTGACTCATGGCAAACAGTTTTCTCAGCGAGCCTAACTCACGCAAAAGATAGTCTGATAGTTCGAGTACATTCATTCCTTGCGTACCAGTTCTTAGGAAAATAGCCAGTAGCTCTGCATCGGTTAATGAACTTGCGCCCTGATTCAGCAACTTTTCTCTCGGCATTGATTGAGTAGGAATGGTTTTAATCGCCATCGTCGTAAACACCCTGTTCGCTTGCAGATGCTAACAACAAGACAAAATAAAAAGCGGAAGTCGATACTGACCTCCGCTTTCTTAGCTTCATATAAAACTTAACTGTAACTACGCTGCGAGTTAAAGTTTAAAATTGCCCACTAAATTACGCATTTCTGCACCAGATGTGGTCAGCTTCGAACTAACAGAATCGGACTGCTGCAGCGTTTGATTAATTTCATTTACGATTTGCTGAATCTCAACCAAATTTTGATTGATGTCTTCAGCAACCACACTCTGCTCTTCGGCAGCCGAGGCGGTTTGAATCCCCATATCACGAATGGTAGAAACCGACTGTTGAATTGAAACCAGCGAATTTTGCACCTGAGCGGACTCCTGCGCGGTTTGCTGGCCTCGCTCTTGACTGGTAGCCATCGTCGTGACTGCACGCGCTACGCCATCTCGTAACTGCTTGAGCATATCGCCGATTTCAAGCGTAGAGTTTTGTGTGCGACTAGCAAGATTACGCACTTCATCTGCCACAACCGCAAAACCTCGTCCTTGATCACCCGCACGGGCGGCTTCTATAGCCGCATTTAACGCCAGCAAGTTAGTTTGTTCAGCAATTTCACCAATTACTTCCAGTACTTTGGTTATTTGCTCAGTCTGCAAACTTAAATCAGCCACAGCCTCAGAGGTGGTGTTGACCTCATACACTAACTGCTCAATGCCTGCTATCGCTAGATTCACATCATTTTGCGCATCACTGATTTGATCATTGGCATCATCAATGGCTTGCGCTGTTGCGTTGGTGTTACTTGCCACTTCTTTTGCCGTCATGCTCATTTCTGTTACGGCTGTCACCACTTTATCGGTTTCCAAACAGTGTCGCTGCATTTGCCCGCTAGCTTGACTGGTTTGCTGATCCAAACTTTGCGCAGCAGACTCCACCACTTCCGCGGTACCTCGAATCTCTTTGATTAACGGATGCAGCTTATCCATGAAATGGTTGAACGCCTGCGCGACTTCTCCCACTTCATCTTGGCTCTCCACTTTTAGTCGTGCAGTCAAATCGCCATCCCCTTCCGCAACATCTTTGAGTGACTCTGCAATATGCTGCAATGGCTTTATCCCACGGGCAATAATCACGCTCAGTAAAATGCTCGTCAGAAGCACACCAATAAAGGAAACACCAATGGCGGAGAGTGTATGGCTATTAAGCTCACTTTCACGCTTTGCTCGTGTTGCGGTCACTTGAGCATCAACATCGTCAATATAAATGCCAGTGCCTAGCACCCAATCCCACTTTTCAAGATATTCTGCGTAGCCAAGTTTTGGCGCTTGAGCATCTATGGTTGGCTTATGCCATGAAAAGTAGAGAAAGCCATCACCAGATTTAGATGCATCAATCAAGCCCGCGATCACTGCGACACCATTTTCATCTTTCATGTCATAAAGATTTTTACCCTCAAGCTGAGGTTTGATCGCATGCAAGGTATTCACACCTTGGCTGTCGTAAGCAAAGAAGTAACCATCACTCTCAAAGCGCATCGCTTTAAGAATATCTTTTGCTTGCTGTTTGTTGTTGCCATTGACGTCAGAATCGTAGAGAGGCTTAACAGCCGTCGCCCCCATCATTAAGTGCGCTTTAAGCTCACCCTTTTTGGTCTCGATCAGCTCATTGCGATAATCGACCAATTCATCTTCTAAACTGCGTAACCCGTTAAAATAATAAAGTGCCGTAATCAAGGTGCTGATCGCCACCAGCGGAATCAAGGTAACCAATAACAACTTGCTACGACTTTTGAGAGATATTCCCATAAACTCACCTGCATTATTGCTTTCTATATCAATACATAAAAATGCAAGGTGTTGATATAAATAAACTTAAACACCTTTGTGCATATAATGCTTTAGTATGAAAATATATCTGTGAACCGTGCGGTGATTTTTTGTTCAACAGCATAACTATTCGGTACTTGTTTGATATAGATACACATACGTCAAAACAACGGCACGTATTCCGCCAATTCATTGTGGTAATATCAGCCACAGAAATTGGGAGAAACAGATAATGCAGACACTCGCAGGCAAAAAAATTCTACTTGGCATCAGCGGCGGTATCGCGGCTTACAAATGTGCAGACCTAACCAGGCGCTTAATTGAGCGTGGCGCGCAAGTACAAGTAGTGATGACCCATGCCGCTAAAGAATTCATTACACCATTAACTATGCAAGCGGTATCGGGCCGTCCGGTCTCTGATAGCTTGCTCGATCCTGCCGCTGAAGCGTCAATGGGCCATATTGAGCTGGCTAAGTGGGCTGACTTGGTTCTACTCGCGCCTGCAACAGCAGATCTCATCGCGCGCATGGCTGCGGGAATGGGTAATGACTTACTTACAACTTTAGTTCTAGCAAGTGACGCGCCGATTGCCGTTTCTCCAGCAATGAATCAGCAGATGTACCTAAATCAGGCCACGCAAGAGAACATTGCAACACTTGCACGCCGCGGCATGCACATTTGGGGCCCAGCAGCTGGCGAACAAGCCTGTGGTGATGTTGGTCCAGGCCGAATGCTTGAGCCACTCCAATTGGTCGCACATTGCGAAGAGTTTTGGGGTGATAAGCCTTTACTCGGCAAATCTGTCTTGATCAGTGCAGGCCCAACGCGTGAAGCCATTGACCCAGTGCGCTACATCAGCAACCACAGCTCAGGCAAAATGGGCTTTGCTTTAGCAGAGGCTGCGCAGCAACTTGGCGCTAATGTCACTTTAGTGAGTGGCCCAGTAAGCCTAGCGACGCCAAGCGGCGTTACTCGTATTAATGTCGAAAGTGCTAATCAAATGCACCAAGCGGTGTTAGGCAAAGCCATCAGTCACGATGTTTTCATCAGCTGCGCTGCGGTGGCGGATTACCGTCCAGAGGCAGTAGCAGAGAACAAACTGAAAAAGACCGACGACAATGACCATATGACGGTCAAAATGGTCAAAAATCCAGATATCGTTGCCTCTGTAGCAGCGCTGACGGAAAATCGTCCATTTACTGTTGGCTTTGCAGCAGAGACACAAAACGTTAAGCAATATGCGCTAGGCAAGCTAGAACGTAAGAACCTCGATCTCATCTGTGCGAATGATGTCTCTGTTGAAGGGCAAGGCTTCAATAGTAACGACAACGCCATTACCGTATACTCAAAAGATGGTGAGCAATCACTAACCCTTGCATCAAAACAACAAATTGCAAAACAAATTATTCAGATTATTGCCGACAAGTTGTAATCAATATTTATGAGCTAATCGCTGCCGTGTATTTACCTCACGGCGGTCAGCATTTCTTTGCTAAAAGTGGTAACAAAAGGAATCGTTCATGGCTGGAACTAGAAAAACAAATCGCCGAGAAGAAATCTTACAAGCCCTAGCGCAAATGCTAGAGTCTAACGACGGTGCATCACGCATCACTACTGCCAAACTCGCCAAACAGGTAGGCGTGTCCGAAGCGGCGCTTTATCGTCACTTCCCGAGTAAAGCCCGCATGTTTGAAGGGCTGATCGAGTTTATTGAAGAGTCATTGATGTCACGCATCAACCGTATTCTTGATGAAGAGAAAGACACCCTAACCCGTCTGCGCTTGGTACTTCAGCTGATTTTGGCGTTCTCAGAACGCAACCCTGGCCTAACACGTATTCTTTCAGGCCATGCCTTAATGTTTGAAAACGAACGACTACGCGAGCGTATCAACCAACTATTTGAACGCATTGAAACATCAATCCGCCAAATCTTGCGTGAACGTAAACTGCGTGAAGGTAAATCTTTCCCGGTTGATGAGAGCATTCTCTCTGCTCAACTACTTGGGCAAGTTGAAGGCAGCTTGAACCGCTTTGTTCGCTCTGATTTTAAATATCAGCCAACAGCAAACTTCGAACAATACTGGGAATTACTCAGCGCACAAATTCAATAACCGTAAAAGCGGATGCAGAACATAGGATGTTCACATTCATTTGGTAAAAAAACAAAACCCCGCTGACTTAAGCGGGGTTTTCATTTCTAACTGTCAATGCAGTGATGCAAGCATATTAGATGCCGTATTGAGCGCGGTACGCTTTTACTGCGTCTAAATGCTCAGTTGCATTACCTTTATCTTCTAAGTAAGTCACAAGGTCGCCAAGACTAACGATTGAAATCACTGCGCAGCCAAAGTCACGTTCAACTTCTTGAATCGCAGACAGCTCACCTTTACCCTTTTCTTGGCGGTCGATAGCTACCAATACACCCGCAAGGTCAGCACCATTGGCTTTGATGATTTCCATCGACTCACGAATCGCAGTACCTGCGGTAATCACATCATCCACCAACATAATGCGGCCTTCTAATGCGCTACCAACTAGGTTGCCACCTTCACCATGATCTTTTGCTTCTTTGCGGTTAAAGCAGTAAGGCGTATCAATGTCGTGATGGTCAGCCAGAGCTACAGCAGTCGTCGTCGCAATTGGAATGCCTTTGTAGGCAGGGCCAAATAGCACATCAAAGTCGATGCCCGAATCTGCCAAAGCTGCAGCATAGAAACGACCTAAACGTGCTAGGTCACGGCCTGTATTGAAAAGACCAGCGTTAAAGAAATACGGGCTCTTACGGCCAGACTTTAAAGTAAACTCACCAAACTTTAGAACTTCTTTCTCAAGTGCAAACTCAATAAACTCACGCTGGTATGCTTTCATTACTCTCTCTCTAAATTAGCTTCTAGTTCCCAATCATGGTCCCTAGAAAAGTGACATAAACTCTCTAATATTTTCCTAAAGAGATGACTTTCTCGAACAACACAGTGAAGTCACCTATGAAGAAAATAAAAAAATAGCCCCCAATTGGGAGCTATCAAAATCAACTTTCTAATGCCGCCTTCTGCGCCGCGACAATTTCTGCAATGCCTTTATTTGCCGACTCAAGCAGCTTCAGCAATTCTGCATGGCTAAACGGTTCGCCTTCTGCGGTGCCTTGCACTTCAATCATGCGGCCATCTTCCGTCATCACAACATTCATGTCGGTGTCGGCTGCTGAGTCCTCGACATACTCAAGGTCACACAATACGTCTTCACCAAGAATACCCACAGAGACTGCTGCTACATGGCCTTTCATTGGGTTGTTCTTTAGCTTGCCGTTATCGATAAGATGCTGGAATGCATCTGCCAATGCTACGCTCGCACCAGAGATAGATGCAGTGCGCGTACCGCCATCGGCTTGAATTACGTCACAATCAACCGTAATCATAAACTCGCCCATCGCTTTTAAATCCACTACAGCACGTAGGCTGCGAGCGATTAGGCGTTGAATTTCCATAGTACGGCCGCCTTGTTTACCACTCGCCGCTTCACGACGAGTACGTGAGTGCGTTGCACGTGGCAGCATACCGTATTCAGCCGTCACCCAGCCTTTACCTTGGCCTTTAAGCCAGCGAGGCACATTCTCTTCTACTGTTGCATTACACAACACCTTGGTATTACCGAACTCTACCAATACAGAACCTTCAGCGTAAGCTGTGTATTGACGAGTAATTTTGATTGGGCGAACTTGATCCGCCTTGCGATCGTTTGGACGCATGGGCATATACCTTATATAGAAGGGGAGACGTTTGGTTGGAGCAGGATTATAGCGGAAAACTCCGTCAGTGGCGAGTCGCGTATTTAATCCCAACCGATGAAAAATGTAAGCTGAACTATGCTACTATCTGCGGGTTAATTTTCAGCAAAGTTAAAAGACAGGAAAATTCGATGATTTATAGTATGACGGCATACGCTCGTAAAGAGATCAAAGCTGATTGGGGCACTGCCGTATGGGAAATTCGCAGCGTTAACCAACGTTACTTAGAAACTTACTTTCGCATGCCGGAGCAGTTCCGTGGTCTAGAACCAGTGCTGCGCGAGCGTTTTCGCAAGCGTCTAGCGCGCGGTAAAGTAGAGTGTAACTTGCGCTTTGAAGCCAACCCTGCCGCTCAAGGCGACCTTTCAATTAATGAAGCCTTAGCAAACCAAGTAATCAATGCCGCTAAGCAAGTAATGACGTTAACTGGCGATGAGAACCGCATTAACCCATTCCAAATCATGCAGTGGCCAGGTGTGATGGAAACACCTGAGCAAGACATGGATGCAATCAACAAAGACCTGCTAGCAGGTTTTGATGCAGCGCTAAGTGAGTTTATTGAAGCGCGTGGCCGTGAAGGCGACAACATGAAAGCGCTGATTGAGCAGCGTTTAACTGCGATTACTGAAGAAGTGGTAAAAGTGCGTGCTCGCATGCCAGAAATCTTAACGTGGCAACGTGAACGTCTACTGGGTAAATTTGAAGAAGCGAAAATCGAGCTGGATGCTTCACGCGTTGAGCAAGAACTTATCGTGCTAGCACAGAAATCAGACGTAGCAGAAGAACTAGACCGCCTAGATTCACACGTGAAAGAAGCGACTAACATCCTGAAGAAAGGTGGCGCTGTTGGCCGCCGTCTCGACTTCATGATGCAAGAGTTCAACCGTGAGTCGAACACGCTAGCGTCTAAATCTATCAGCACTGACATCACCGCTTCTGGCGTCGAGCTAAAAGTGCTTATCGAGCAGATGCGTGAACAAATTCAAAACATTGAATAATCGCTCTTCCGCCATAAAAAAATCCCGCTTCGAGCGGGATTTTTTGTATCAAGTAACTCTGAATCGCGTTATAGCAGAACTAGATAAGTCATAAAGATTGCAGACAGCACGTAAATCACTGGATGTACTTGTTTACCTTTGCCCGCTACAACCATTGAGAAGCTGTAGCTAATAAAGCCCATTGCCATGCCGTTCGCAGGCGAGAAGCTTAGAACAGTGAACATAATGGTGAAAAAGGCTGCAATACGAGACTCTTTTTGCTCCCACTGAATCTGACCAAGGCGGCCAATCATATAGATACCTACTACCACCATCGCTGGCGCAACCATTGCCGCAGAGAAAATTGAGAACAGTGGGTATAAGAATAGAGAAACAAGGAATAAGCCCGCAACCACTACCGCTGCTAAGCCAGTCTTCGCGCCTTGTGAAGAAGCAATGCCAGACTCAGAGAAGGCTGTAATTGAAGTGGTACCTAATACAGAACCAATCACCGTACCGCCTGCATCCGCGACAAGTGCTGAACGTGCGTTTGGCACCTTGCCATCTTTATCAATGATGCCCGCATCACGACCAACACCAACAATCGTGCTTAAACCATCAAAGAAATCGACGATTAAGAAGATGACTACAATAAACAGCAAGTCGAACATCTTGTCGGCAGTAATACCTGACAAGTCAAATACCGCACCAAAGCTGCCAGCCATGCTTGGCGGCGCTGAAATAAACTGGTCTGGAATCGGCGCATTGTTTGTGCCCAAGAACATATCCGCTAAGACAGTCAGTACTATCGCAGAAACGAAAGAGATGAACGTTGCCAGTTTAATATCACGAACCATACAACCCAGCGCAACAAAGATACTGATGTAAGCAATAATCACTTTAGGGTCAGCGATATTACCCATGCTTACCAAGATGATTGGGTTAGAAACGATAATGCCAGCGTTCTTCAAACCCAAAAAGGCGATAAACAAACCAAGCGACACGGTAATCGCTAGTTTTAAATCTTCCGGAATCGACTCAATCATCGCTTTACGAATGTTGGTCATCGAGAGAATCAGATACAGCACACCAGAAAGGAAGATACCGAAAAGTGCTTCGTGCCATACCAAAGCTACCGAGCCACTCAACAACATGCCTTTAAAGAAGCCATTCATGCTCATGCCCGGAGCAAGCATCACAGGGTAGTTACCCCAAATACCCATAATCAGCGTCGCAATCGCCGCAGAAATCGCAGTCGCTGTAAACACTGCGCCCTTGTCCATGCCTGGAATGCCACCCAAGATAGCTGGGTTAACGGCCAAAATGTAAGTCATGGCTAGGAAGGTAATAAAGCCAGCATACAATTCAGTACTGACGGTGGTTTTTCGTTCTGAGATCTTAAAGACCGACTCTAGAACGCCAGAAGTTTTCTGAGCTTTAAGGGTTGATTCGAGACTCACAATGTAACCTTTACAACTTGATAGATGGTTGACGGATACACGTGCAGACAGGCAAAGAGAAAGGCTCTTAGCAAGAAGTTACTGTAGTCATCAAGATAGGCTTGATGGTAGAAACGACTAGACCATAACTCTAGACATATACAGCACGTAAACGTTTGCGCGGATTGTATAGATCTAGAGTAAAACTTCAACGATTTTCGTTCTTACCAAGTAAAATAGAACTAACTGCACCGAAAAAACGCTATCTTCGGTTTAAATACATATTCAGCCAGTTACTTATTGTACTTATCTAGTAGTCACAAGCGCGATCCTACGTCGTTTTACTTGTTTAGATCCTTAAGATCGTGATACTCTTCGGCTCCATTTTTCTGACCTAAAAATCACCACTTCGTGTAACTTCTTGGTCAGTACTATCTTTAAACGGTCGACTCTTCTTATCGGCAACCATCCAACCAAATGTGGAACTGTACATATGGGCAAAGGTACTCTTTATATTGTTTCTGCACCTAGCGGCGCAGGAAAATCTAGTCTGATCTCAGCGATGTTGGAAAAGAACCCAACTTACGCAATGAAGGTATCTGTATCGCACACTACGCGTGGCATGCGCCCAGGTGAGCAAGATGGTGTGCACTACCACTTTGTGCAAAAAGAGTATTTTGAAGAGTTGATTGAGAAAGGTGAGTTCCTAGAGTACGCCGAAGTATTCGGTAACTACTACGGCACTTCTCGCGTTTGGATTGAACAGATGCTAGAAAAAGGGATCGACGTATTCCTTGATATCGATTGGCAAGGCGCGCGTCAAATCCGCGAGCAAATGCCTTTAGCTCAAAGCATCTTCATTCTTCCACCGTCGAACGGCGAACTAGAACGTCGCCTAACCGCGCGTGGTCAAGATAGCGACTCTGTTATTGCCAAGCGCATGGCAGAAGCTAAATCAGAGATTTCTCACTATAACGAGTATGACTACGTTATCGTGAACGATGACTTCGATACTGCATTGATGGACTTTAAAGCCATCATTCGTGCAGAAAGATTGAAGCAAGACAAGCAAACTGCTAAATATAAAGGCATGCTTGATGCTCTATTGGCGGAATAAGGTCTAACCTTAATTTAGCCTTTACACCGATGAGTGCAGTTCGCCGCTAGTATATAGTGGCCGAAGCCTGTATAATTTCTCGTCATTCAAAATTTTAGTTAACTAATTTGGAGTCCTCATGGCACGCGTAACTGTTCAAGACGCTGTTGAAAAAGTTGGCAACCGTTTCGACCTAGTACTGATTGCGGCTCGCCGCGCACGTCAAATGCAATCTGGCGGTAAAGATTCACTAGTGCCAGAAGAGAACGATAAGCCAACGGTTATCGCTCTACGCGAAATCGAAGAAGGTTTGATCACTAAAGAGATCCTTGATGCACGTGAGCGTCAAGAGCAACAAGAGCAAGAAGCAGCAGAGCTAGCAGCAGTAAGCAGCATCGCTCACACTCGCTAATCTGATCTTCTCCACAACAATCTTTTTCGGGCCTAAAGTTTGTATCTATTCGATAGCCTAAAAGACGTTGCCCAAGAATACCTCCCAGAGCCTCAAGTTGAGGCTCTGCGTCAATCTTATGTGGTAGCGAAAGACGCCCATGAAGGGCAAACCCGCTCAAGCGGGGAACCTTATATTATCCACCCTGTAGCTGTTGCTCGTATTTTGGCGGAAATGCGCCTTGATATTGAGACCTTGCAAGCAGCCCTTCTTCATGACGTGATTGAAGACACTGAAGTCACTAAAGAAGAACTCGAAGAGCAATTTGGCACAACTGTAGCTGAATTGGTGGATGGTGTTTCTAAGCTGGATAAGCTTAAATTTCGTGATCGCAAAGAAGCTCAAGCAGAGAACTTTCGTAAGATGGTCCTTGCCATGGTGCAAGACATCCGCGTTATCCTGATCAAGCTGGCTGACCGAACTCACAACATGCGTACGCTAGGCGCTCTTCGCCCAGACAAAAAACGTCGCATTGCCCGTGAGACCCTTGAAATTTACTCTCCTTTGGCACACCGCCTTGGTATCCACAACATCAAAACAGAGCTAGAAGAGCTGGGTTTTGAAGCCTTATATCCAAATCGCTATCGCGTACTCAAAGAAGTAGTACGTGCGGCGCGTGGTAATCGTAAAGAGATGATCCAGCGCATTCATAGCGAGATTGAAGGCCGCTTAGAAGAAGTCGGCTTGAAGGCACGTGTAGTCGGACGCGAAAAGAACCTGTTTTCTATCTACAACAAGATGAAAACCAAGGAACAGCGCTTCCACACCATCATGGATATCTACGCGTTCCGTGTCATCGTTGAAGAGCCTGATACCTGTTATCGCGTGCTTGGCCAAGTACACAGCTTGTATAAACCACGTCCGGGCCGAGTAAAAGACTACATTGCAGTACCAAAAGCCAACGGTTATCAATCTATCCATACTTCAATGGTTGGCCCTCATGGCGTGCCAGTTGAAGTGCAGATCCGTACAGAAGATATGGATCAAATGGCGGATAAAGGTGTCGCGGCGCATTGGTCTTACAAAGGCAATGGCGAGCGCACAGGCACCACCGCACAAGTCAAAGCTCAGCGTTGGATGCAAAGCCTGTTAGAGCTGCAACAAAGTGCCGGTAACTCATTTGAATTCATCGAAAACGTAAAATCAGATCTGTTCCCAGATGAGATTTACGTCTTCACGCCAAAAGGCCGTATCGTTGAGCTGCCTGTTGGCGCGACTGCAGTAGACTTTGCTTACGCGGTTCACACCGATGTGGGTAACACTTGTGTTGGTGCTCGTGTTGATCGTAACCCTTACCCATTAAGTAAGGCGCTGAAAAACGGTCAAACCATCGAGATTATCTCTGCACCAGGTGCTCGACCAAATGCTGCATGGCTAAACTATGTAGTGACTTCTCGCGCTCGCACTAAGATTCGTCAAGTGCTGAAAACCATGCGCCGTGAAGAGTCGATTACCCTAGGTCGTCGCCTGCTAAACCACGCATTGGGTGAGCAGAACCTTGGTGACATCAACCAAGAAAACGTCGACTACGTGCTGAGCGAGCTAAAGATCGCCACGGTTGAAGACCTATTAGCGGATATTGGCCTTGGCGAGCTAATGAGCATCGTTATTGCACGTCGCCTATTGGGTGATGCTGACGAACTGACTGAAGTAAGCGAAGCAGAATCAGATAAGCCGAAGAAGAAGCTGCCTATCCGCGGTGCGGAAGGTATTTTGCTAACCTTTGCCAACTGTTGTCACCCTATTCCAGATGATCACATCATCGCTCACGTCTCTCCGGGTCGTGGCCTAGTGGTTCACCGCGAAACCTGTCCGAACGTACGTGGTTATCAGAAAGAACCTGATAAATACATGGCGGTCGAATGGTCTGACGATTACGAACAAGATTTCAGCACTGAGCTAAAAGTCGATGTTCAAAACCGTCAAGGTGCACTGGCTGAACTGACTAACGTCATTTCTAAGACAGGCTCGAATATTCATGGCCTATCAACAGAAGAGCGTGATGGTCGTTTGTACACAGTGACTGTGCTGCTCACAACCAAAGATCGTGTTCATTTGGCTGGCATCATGCGCCGCATCAAAGCGATGCCGCATACCCTGAAAGTTCGTCGTCGTAAGAACTAATCCAGTACCGAACAAAACTAGCCCTTGAACCCGCTTCAAGGGCTTTTCTTTTTAGCTAGCCTTCAAAGATTAAAGAAAGACTCCAATGAATTTAGAACGTTACCATCGCATTCAACAGGTGCTAAAAGCGCGCCAAACCGACCTAACTTTTTGTCTAGAAGAAGTTCATAAACCTAACAACGTTTCTGCGGTTATCCGCACTGCCGATGCGACTGGCATCCATAAGATTCACGCCGTATGGCCAAACGAAATGCGCACTCTAGGTCACACATCGGCAGGTGCTCGCAACTGGGTTGAGGTCGATACGCACGACACCATTGAAGAAGCGATTGGCGAACTCAAAGCACAAGGCATGCAGGTATTGGTAACCAACTTATCGGATACCGCCGTCGATTTTCGCGAGATTGATTACACCAAACCTACCGCCATCATTCTTGGCAGCGAAAAGATTGGCGCATCTGAAAAAGCCAAACAACTGGCCGATCAAGACATCATCATCCCGATGATTGGTATGGTGCAGTCACTCAACGTCTCCGTTGCTAGCGCCGTCATCATGTATGAAGCGCAGCGCCAGCGTGAAGCAGCGGGTATGTACGACAAAGAGAAGAGCTCGATTCCAGAAGAATCAATCCATCGCGTTCTGTTTGAACGTGGCCACCCAGTGTTAGCCAAAGTGGCTAAACGCAAAGGGCTAGCTTATCCACCACTGGATGACCAAGGCCAAATAGTGGCCGACGAATCTTGGTGGCAAGAGATGCAGAAGAAATAGAGCGAATATCAAGGGCTAGCATGATGTGCTAGCCCTTTTTCATCCTTAACCTAACATCGTTAGCCCAAAAGGTTGAATCAACGGAATTTGCTGTACAAAAACACAGCCCAATGGTTAACTATCTAGATTCGAGATAAACCAACATGCTGGGCTAAACCACTATGTCACAACTACTTTCTGCTATTCCTCTCACTTCACTGACTGGCGTTGGTGCAAAAGTCGCGGAAAAACTGGCAAAAGTAGGCCTCAATAACGTCCAAGATTTACTGTTTCACCTTCCGCTGCGCTATGAAGACCGCACCCGAATTTACCCTATCGTAAAACTGCACGCTGGCTTATGGGCAGCAGTGCAAGGCAAAGTCATGAGCGTGGATACCATTTTCGGTAAACGCAAAATGCTGGCGGTGAAGATCAGTGATGGTAATGGCACCATTACCCTGCGTTTTTTCAACTTTACTGCGGCGATGAAAAACAATTTTGCTCAAGGCAAAACGGTGCATGCCTATGGTGAAATCAAACGTGGTGGCATCGGTTTAGAAATCATTCATCCAGACTACAAGTTTTACTCTCCAGAACAAAAGCCTGATACGGAACAAACCTTAACGCCGGTCTATCCAACCACCGATGGCCTAAGGCAAGTCACCTTACGTAACCTAACCGAGCAGGCATTGCAGCTTCTCGACAAGTCGGCAGTACAAGAGTTATTACCTAGTGGTTTGTACGATCACCAAATCACCCTTGGCCAAGCACTACACACCATTCATCGTCCACCACCAAGTTTGGATATGGAACAGTTCGATGAAGGTAAGCATCCGGCGCAGATCCGCTTGATCATAGAAGAGTTGCTCGCGCAAAATCTGTCAATGTTAGCGGTGCGCAGTAAAGGCCAATTAGACAACGCCTTACCACTTGCCGAGGTAGACTCGCTTAAACAGCAACTCTTAGCTCAGCTGCCTTTCTCACCCACCAATGCACAGGCCAGAGTAGTAAAAGAGATAGAGCAAGACCTTGTTAAGCCTCACCCGATGATGCGCCTAGTACAAGGGGATGTCGGCTCTGGTAAAACCTTAGTCGCCGCTTTAGCCGCAGTGCGCGCCATCGAGCATGGCTATCAAGTGGCGCTAATGGCGCCAACTGAATTATTAGCTGAGCAGCACGCCATCAACTTCGCCAACTGGTTTGAAAAGATGGGTATTCAGGTGGGCTGGCTAGCAGGCAAGCTCAAAGGAAAAGCCAAAGAGGCAGAACTGGCACGCATTGCCAATGGTGAAGCACAAATGGTAGTGGGCACTCACGCTTTATTCCAAGAGCATGTTGAATTTCATAATCTCGCGCTTGTGATCATCGATGAACAACACCGCTTTGGTGTCCATCAGCGTTTAGAGCTGCGAGAAAAAGGCGCCAAACAAGGCGCATACCCACATCAGTTAATCATGACAGCGACGCCGATCCCACGCACCTTGGCTATGACCGCGTATGCCGATCTCGAAACCTCGGTGATTGATGAACTGCCACCGGGGCGAACGCCAATTCAAACTGTCGCCATTCCTGATACAAAACGCGATGATATTGTCGAGCGAGTACGAAATGCCTGCCTCAATGAAGGCAAACAAGCCTATTGGGTGTGTACCTTAATTGATGAATCAGAAGTGCTTGAGGCGCAAGCCGCCGCAGACACCGCCGAAGAGCTGCAACGCATCTTGCCGGATGTCAAAATCGGCTTAGTGCATGGCCGAATGAAGCCGGCAGAGAAACAAGCGGTGATGCAGGATTTCAAAGACAACAAACTGCACTTGTTAGTCGCGACTACCGTGATTGAAGTGGGTGTTGATGTGCCTAATGCCAGTTTAATGATCATAGAAAACCCAGAACGCCTTGGCCTTGCTCAATTACACCAATTAAGAGGCCGTGTAGGCCGTGGTAGCGTTGCAAGCCACTGTGTGCTGCTGTATCACTCTCCCCTATCAAAAACTGCTCAGAAGCGCTTAGGCGTGCTGCGTGAAAGTAATGATGGCTTCGTGATTGCCCAGCGTGACTTAGAAATTCGTGGCCCGGGTGAACTACTCGGCACCAAACAAACCGGTATGGCCGACTTTAAGATTGCTGACTTAGTCCGCGATCAACGACTTATCCCTGAAGTTCAGCGCATAGCACGCTACATTCACGACAATTACCCATCCAATGCGGCATCAATTATCGATCGTTGGCTGGGTGAGCGCGACGTTTACTCTAAAGCTTAAATCGACAATCCATTCGTGAGCGAAACCTCTCATGAGAACCCGTTCGTTCAAAACCATAAAAAAGACCCAGCGATTAAGCTGGGTCTTTCGTTTCAATCTTGACCGTTTGGCAGTGGTAAGATTATTTAACTGAGGTTACTCGGCTCGCTTTTTCACCGCTTGCAGAGATAGAGCGAATGAACACTTCACCAACGATGGTCGGGCGCTTGTCATCTGAGTAAGTTGACCAGTTTTCACCATCCACTGAGTATTGCAGTTCTACCCCAGGGAATGCGCTGTTCATCGCCAATTGGCCATTTTCAACTTTCGCACCCGGTACTGGTAGGCGGTAATCAATGCCCGCTTTTTCCAGTTTCGCCAACTCACGTTGACCAAGGATGTTCGCAAAGCGGTTGTAGTCTTGGCTTAGTGCAGCTTTATCGACTAGGTTCGTCTCTAGTGAGTATTCAACACCTGCTTTGTACTCGTTTTCCCAGCTTGCTTCGTGCCATGCACGCTCTGCTGCGGCTAACACACGTGGGAATACCATGTACTCATATTGCTCATCAGTACGAACCGTTTCAGACCAAAGCTGCGCTGATAGGCCGTAAAATGGTTTCGCTTCAACTTCACCTTTGCCAGTAAAGCCATTGCCGTCGCGGTCTACCGATGTTTCAGCGTTCTGTGGCATGTTCTCTGGTGCAAAGCCAAACATCTTACGAGTATCTGTTGCACGAGTTGCCCAGTAGTAGCCACGCTCTTTTGGGTCAACTTCGTAAGGCATGTCCATGTAAACGTAATCAGGGTTAGATACCACTACGTCATAGCCTTTCTTCGCCCACTCGTATACTGAACCTGTACCGCCCCAGTAAAGAACATCCCAGAAGTTCACGCGAGTCGTTTCAGAAGCGAATGTTTCTGCACCGCCCTCGATGTATTTCAGACCATCCTGCCATGCTTGGAAGTGAGGAATGCCGTTCTTAACTGCAATCTTTGATACTTCTTGAGCAAAGTAACCTGGCAGCTGACCAAAGTCGTTCACCGTGCCGTTAGCCACTAGAGCCTGACATTGTGGCGATTTTGCAAATGGCTTGTCTTGCTTGCTTAGGTCGATGTTACCTTTCCACGCCACTGGGTCAGCAGCATTGTTGTCTTGGAAACCCGCACCTAGTTTGATGTTCTTCGCTTCATCACCACCGAAGTGCCAAGTTGTTAGTGGCATACCTGCTTCATTGTGCATCGCTGCTACTTCTGAAATCACTTTATCAACAAAGCGAGACGATGATTCCTGACATGGGTTTACAAAGCTGTGCTTATCGTAGAACTGAATCGTGGTTACGTTTGACGTATCTTGTGGGTCAGTCAGACGGTACTCATTGGCACCCGCTTCATCACCCGCCGCCATTAGGCGATCGTAACGCGCTTCCATCGAGATGATTGCTGCACGAGCGTGCGCTGGCATATCGATTTCTGGAATGACTTCAATATGGCGAGCTTTAGCGTATTTTAGGATTTCAACGTAATCCGTTTTACTAAAGTAGCCTGAACCGAAGTTGTCAGTAGATGGACCAGAGCCTAACTGAGGTAGCAGACAGTTTTGTTCATCAAGGTCAAAACAACGCTGGCCGCCGACGTCTGTTAACTCAGGTAAGCCTGGAATTTCTAAACGCCAACCTTCATCATCCGTCAGGTGAAGGTGTAGCTTGTTCATTTTGTACGCCGCCATTTGGTCTAGCGTTGCTAAAATTGCATCTTTGGTGTGGAAGTTACGTGCTACGTCTACCATTACACCGCGGTAATCAAAGCGTGGAGCATCAACAATCAGAATTTCTGGTAGTGTTTCGTCTTCACCCATTAGGCCAAACACAGATTGTACTGCGTAGAAAAGACCTGCTTGGTCGTAGCCTTTAATGTCGATGCCTTGCTGAGTAATTCTCAGCTCGTAAGCACCTGCTTTACCAAGTTCTGCAGGGAACTCAGAAGGAACAATCGCAGTGTTTACTTTAATCGTACCGTTAAGGTTGATATCCAATACATCTGCACGAGTGTTTAGCGCGGTTAACTGTTCAGCAGTGAAGAGCTCGCTTGGTAATGCAAAACCTTGAGATGCCGATACTTTACCTTGACCGGCTTCAACGTGTAGCGGCGTTGGAACTAGCGCCGTTGATACGTCTTGCTTAGCCAGATCAGCATTTTTCTCAAAACGAGTGATCGCAGTCGCGAATACGTTGTTGTCATCTGGAGTACGTTTTAGTTTCTCGCCCTCAAGACCTGATACCACAGACGCCATATCTTGCACATCTAACGAAGCAATCATCTTAGGCTCTGCGTCAGGTGCAGTAACAAATGCGCCTGGCATGAAGTCAGTTTCAAATAACTGCCAGTATTCGCCAATCAGTGGAATTTCAACTTTTTCACCCGCCGCAAAACCATCAAACTTTTCGGTTGGTTCAAGTTTATGTAGGTCGCCCGTTACGCGAGTAATTTTGAACTGGTCGTTGTCCACATCAAGAATCAGACGAATACTGTGGAAGTAGATAGCCCAATCTTTACTGTTCACCGCTTCGCCTTGGTTTTCTAGCGTCATCAGAACCTTATTACATGATGCCCATTCCGCACCAAGATCCTGACACGCTAAACCTTCGTTAGCGCCGTGGTTCGTTAATACCTCGTAATTCACATCCAAATTGTCTGCGAGTGTATTAACCACTTGTTGAGAGTTTTGAATAGAAGAGCAACCGGCCAAAGTTGCTAGAACAGAAACAGCGATCAAACTTGGTTTCAACATCTTACTTACCCTTAAAAACACTTACCTAGTCATCAGCAAAAAAAGCGCTGAACTAAAAATCAAACTTCAATGACGTCAAAATATAAGTAGTTATTTTTGAGCGTAAAATTAATCAGCAAAAATCAGTGATCTGGTTCAAATCGGAGGGTAAACACAAAAATATAAAAACTTTAAAAACAAACACTTAGGGTTAACGTTAAAATCTAAAAACTTTTTTTAACGTTATTGTTGCGATCTAGGTCACTCTCTATAGAGGGTCAATCAAGCACTTAGTGTTAAAAGCTCGGCTATAAAAGGTAAGGCAAATCGTCGTAGGTAAATAATTATCGACAAAAACGTGAATATGATCTCGATTTCGCTGACGTCAACACTCGTTAAAAATTTAGGTTTTGACGATTTTTCCAGAATAGAAAAACAAGTCAGACACTTTTGCCCATTATCAACGGTGGTGAGAAAAGAGCACAATGAGATCGAATCAACCAGATAGCAGATATAAAAAAACCAGCAATAATGCTGGTTTTGCTCTGCACTCCAGAAGGTAACGACTTAATCTTTTATCTGCAGAATATCGCTCCACGGCAATTGCTCATCACCCAGAACGATAAAGTTTGGGTTTTCTAGAGTTTCACGTTCATTGTAAGAGAGCGGCGCTAGCTGAGTGCTTAAAATTCGGCCACCCGCTTCTTCGACAATACATTGCGTGGCGGCAGTATCCCACTCGCCTGTTGGGCCCAAACGTAAATAACAGTCCACCGCACCTTCTGCGACTAAACACGCTTTGAGAGCAGCAGAGCCCAATGGCACTAAATCGTAGTTCCATGCGGTGCTCATACGGCGAGTAATACGGTTGATATCTTGGCGGCGACTGATGGCGATCGCTATTGGATGCTGCTGACCTTGATGCTGATGAGTAGTAATACGCACACTCTCACTCATATCAGGAATCTTCCAAGCGCCCTTGCCTTGGTAAGCATAGTAAGTGACCCCTGATACTGGGCCATACACCACGCCCATCACTGGCTTATGATTTTCAATCAGCGCAATGATGGTAGCAAAGTCACCACTACGGGCGATGAACTCTTGCGTGCCGTCTAGTGGGTCAACCAACCAGTAGCGATCCCATTGTGCGCGCTTGTCTAAGCTAATGTCTGCGGCCTCTTCTGACAGAACTGGGATGTCAGGGGTCAACTCAGACAGCTTTTCCATAATGAACTTATGCGCGGCAAGATCGGCACTGGTCACCGGCGTTTCATCACTCTTAGTAAACTCTTCGTACTCTTTCTTTTGGTAAATATCCAAAATCAATTGCCCCGCCGAACGGGCAATCTCTATCACTGCTGGTAAATGATGAGATAAATCTTTAGTTATTGGCATAATGGTTCCTTGAGGACTCTGCTCTCGTTATGATTTTAGGTGTCGTAGAGCGAGTAACAGTGCGGTTATACTCCGCGCTTCATTAAAATCGAGATGGGTTAGCAGCTCTTCAGCTTGCGCTAACGGCCAACGCACAATCTCTAGGGGTTCAGGCTCATCCCCTTCCAGTTGTTCGGGATACAAATCTTGAGCAACAAACAGTGTCATCTTGCTTGAGAAGTAAGAAGGCGCAAGTACCACTTGTTTTAACGGCGTTAATTGTTGCGCGCCAAAGCCAATCTCTTCTTTCAACTCTCGGTTCGCTGCTTGTTCTGGTGTTTCACCTTCATCAATTAAGCCTTTCGGAAAACCAAGCTCGTACTGCTCTGTACCCGCGGCATATTCTTTAACAAGCAGAATGTCACCTTGCTCAGTAACAGGAACCATCATCACCGCATGACGACCACTTGGGCGCATGCGCTCATAAGTGCGCAGCTCACCATTACTAAAGCGTAAATCAATCGCTTCAATGGCAAACAAACGTGATTGAGCAACCGTATTTTTATCCAGAATTTCTGGTAGTGTTTTGTTGGTCACTGTTGGCTCCTACTTAGCTATAGATTCATTTAATATATGAAAAAAAAGCCGCGATTGAAAAGCAAACCTCGTAACGAAGTGGCAAAACGAGATATAAAAAAGGGCTGGCCTAAAGCCAACCCTTCGTCAATCTAGTACTGATTAGTAGTAAGAATGGTCACCGCGGTCATGCTCAGTCGCATCGCGAACCGCTGTTAACTCACCTTCAAACTGCTGAAGAAGCTCTTTTTCGATGCCTTCTTTCAGTGTTACATCAACCATTGAACAACCATTACAACCGCCACCAAATGATACGATAGCTTCGCCCGCTTCAGTGATTTCCACTAGGTTTACGTGACCACCGTGGCTTGCAAGCTGAGGGTTAACTTGGGTTTGGATTGCATACTCAACACGCTCGAGTAGCGGCGCATCGTCAGCCACTTTACGCATTTTCGCGTTTGGCGCTTTCAATGTTAGTTGAGAGCCCATTTTATCCGTCACGTAGTCAATTTCTGCATCTTCCAAAAATGGTAAGCTCAACTCATCTACGTATGCAGAGAATGCTGTGAACGCAAGCTCTGTATCGGTCGCTTCAACCGCTTCAGGTGGACAGTAAGAAACGCCACACTCAGCGTTTTGTGTTCCTGGGTTTACCACAAACACACGAATATTAGTGCCTTCCGGTTGCTGAGCTAGCAACTTGGCAAAGTGTTCTTGGGCGCTTTCAGTAATAATAATTGTATTTGACACGACGAATACCTGAGTAAATTTGTAGGCTATTTGTTCACCATTCTACTCCTGAAAATTCTGAGATCTAGTTCTTTAGGCAGAATTCATCATTTTGATGCCGTATGAATTAGGTCAGGAGTGCGGCATATGCAGTAAATATCGACGCTTTTTACGCCAGCATCAAGCAGTAATTTACATAAATGATGCACAGTGCTGCCTGTGGTCACCACATCATCGACTATCGCAACACGCTCTACCTCCGGCGGAGTCTTCAGCTCAAAAGCATCGCGCATGTTCATTTGCCGCTGACGACGATTAAGCCCTTGCTGAGCAAGTGTTGATCGCGTGCGGCGAAACACACCTTTGCAAGGTACATTCAATGATTGCGCTACATAACGCGCCAACCATTCGCTTTGATTAAACCCGCGCCATAGTTGCCGCCGCCAGTGTAATGGCACCCAGGTGATCAGTTGGCAATCAGCGTCTACTTGCGGCATCAACCAATCCACCAGCCAGCGCGCTTGCTGAATTTGTCTGCCGTGTTTTAAGCCATGTATACAACTCGACAGTGGCGGCTGGTAGTCACCCACGCAATACAAAGCGCGCCATAATGGCGGGGTTTGTAAACACTCACCACACTGCTCAACAGATTTAACTGAAGGTAAGCCGCACCGACGACACCTCGAGGTTTCAGTGATCTGTGCGTAACACGCCTTACACACATGCCAAGGCATCTCATTATTGGCTTCTCTTGGCTCTATCGGTTGATGACACACCTGACAGGTATGAACAATCAGTCTTTGCCTGTTTTTCTGCCACCATTGCGCTAACATGTTTGACCTAATGATTGAGTTTGCTTCATTGTGGGGAGCATTCGGCAGATGAAAGGATGATTTAAGTGGTAGAGAGTGGGACAACGCAAACAGGCTTATATTGGCAAACACTAGAAACCAAAACATCACAATCCGATTTAGTGCTGATTCATGGCTGGGGCATGAACGGAGCGGTGTGGCAACAAAGTGCGGAAATCTTAAGCCAGCACTATCGCGTCCATATCGTTGATCTGCCGGGTTTTGGTCATAGTCACCAGCACAGTTTTGCCAACCTCGAACATCTCGCTCAGCAAGTGCTTGCTCACGCGCCGGATAAAGCCACTTGGCTTGGTTGGTCTTTGGGTGGGCTGATTGCTTCGCATATTGCACTTCATCATCCAGAACGCGTTAATGGCCTAATTACCGTAGCAAGCTCACCTTGTTTTGCCGCGCAAAAACCATGGCGTGGTATCCAACCACAAGTATTAAAAGCCTTCACGTCGCAATTGGTTGAAGACTTTCAACTGACCATAGAACGCTTTATGGCACTGCAAGCTATGGGTAGCCCTTCAGCTCGCCAAGATGTAAAGATACTCAAAAAAGCGGTGCTCTCTCGCCCGACTCCAAATCAAGACGCTCTGCTTGCAGGGCTCAATTTATTGGCGGATGTGGATCTTCGCCAGCAGCTAAACTTAGTAGCTGCACCAACTCTACGCTTATATGGCCGACTCGATGGGTTAGTCCCTATAAAGGTGGCTGACGATGTGAATACTTTGATGCCAGCGAGCACTCAACACATTTTCCAAAACTCTTCTCATGCTCCCTTCATGACTGAATTAGAAGGATTTTGTCAGCAAGTGATCGAGTTTAGAAATAAGCATTAACAAATTATTTGCATAAAGCGCTAAATTTTTGACCACCTCAGTCGATAATTAAATCAACTGACAATGGGACGGTTTAACACTAAACACCCCCTATATTAGCCATGTCAGTGGGCGATGCTGAGGAGGTCTCGGTTATGATCGTGTCACCCACCAATGTGAGTGTGCCACTTATCGCCCCATCGGTTAATGTGCAAACGGAGCAAGCAGCGCGCGACAACAAAGTTCGCGAGCCTATTGTCCCCGCGGTCGCACTAGCCAAAAGCAATGCTGAACGTAAGATCAACGCAGACGATAAAAGGCGGAAGAATGCCGCGTGGGACCCGTCTGAGCATCCAAGTTATGGCGACGACGATGAGCACGCAGTCCATGCTTCTCAACATGATCCGCCGCAAAACCAACTGGATCGGTTGTTCGAACTGTTGTCGTTAGACAGCTATAGCGAACAGCAAGGAAAAGGCTACGCAATGCGGTTCCGTTTACCCAAGCGCGTAATCGATGCAGCGATAACAGAAGGCCAAATGGCAAAGCGGCGGATCGTGATTAAGTTCCACTATGGTCATGCCACTGCACCCAATACGCCTTCAGAAGTCATTGCGGTGTTGTAGTCGCCCTTTGCACAGCAAACATGATGCAAAGCAAAAGGTGAATATCCAATAAAGACAAAGCCCCACTCAATTGAGCGGGGCTTTTTATTTATAGCGGTTCAAATCGCTTCAACGATGACGAGAAGTTAGCGTTTCGCTTTGGCAAAAGCGGCGGCAAAGGCACCGCCCATGGCATTATTTGAAGCTTGGTTCGATGAATCATCACGGCGACGTTGCTGGCCTTGTGAGCGAGCAGGACGATCGCTATTGCGACCTTGTGTTTGACCACGTTGCGAACGGTTATCTTGTCCCGGTTCATCTTTTAGGCGCATAGATAGCGCGATACGCTTACGCTGCACATCCACTTCCATCACTTTCACTTTTACGATATCACCGGCTTTTACCACATCACGAGGGTCAGAAACAAAGCGATCGGTCAGCGCAGAAATATGCACAAGGCCATCTTGGTGAACACCGATATCAACAAACGCACCAAAGTTAGCCACGTTAGACACCACACCCTCTAAAACCATACCTACTTCAAGGTCGCTAACTTTATTTACGCCATCGGCAAAAGTTGCAGTTTTAAATTCAGGGCGAGGGTCACGACCCGGTTTGTCGAGCTCTTTGATGATGTCAGTAACCGTTGGCACACCAAAGTTTTCATCGGTGTAATCGACGGCATGCAAACCATTTAGGAAAGTAGAGTCGCCAATCAGAGCTTTCACCGGCTTGCCACTTTTCTCAGCAATCGCTTTAACCACAGGGTAAGCCTCTGGGTGAACGGAAGAAGCATCCAATGGGTTTTTGCCATCCATAATACGTAGGAAGCCGGCACACTGTTCGTAAGCTTTTGGCCCTAATCGCGCGACTTTCTTCAACGTAGTACGTGATTCAAAACGGCCATTGTCATCGCGGTAAGCAACAATATTTTGCGCGATAGTAGTTGAGAGACCCGCTACACGAGTCAATAACGCTGGCGATGCAGTATTCACATCCACACCAACGGCGTTTACACAATCTTCAACAACTGCATCTAAACGTTTAGCCAACATAGATTGGCTAACATCGTGTTGGTACTGACCGACACCGATGGATTTCGGGTCAATTTTCACTAGCTCAGCCAATGGATCTTGTAGGCGACGAGCAATAGAAACCGCACCACGCAATGATACATCTAGATTAGGGAACTCATTTGCAGCCAACTCAGAGGCTGAATAGACCGATGCGCCCGCCTCGCTGACCATGATTTTCTGCGCTTTTAGATTGCCGCGCTTAATCACATCAGCGACAAAGCTATCTGTCTCACGTGAAGCGGTGCCATTACCAATCGCAATTAAATCGACGTTGTACTTACGCACCATCTGCTCAACCACTTGGGCAGACTTGTCGTATTGATTTTGCGGTGGGTGTGGGTAAATAGTCTCTGTGGCGAGAAGTTTACCTGTCGAATCCACCACGGCGATTTTAGAACCCGTACGTAAGCCCGGATCAAGACCTAGAGTTGCACGAGGGCCAGCAGGCGCCGCCATCAACAAATCTTTTAGGTTAGTTGCAAATACTTCAATGGCTTCAATTTCCGCGCGCTCTTTCATTGCGCCCATCAATTCGGTTTCCATGTGCATCGACACTTTGATCCGCCATGCCCAACTGATCACTTGCTTGCGCCAACCATCGGCAGGAGCTTGGCTTAGTGAAATACCGTAGTGATCGGCAATCAATGTTTCACAGTAAGACTGGCGAACGCCCTCTGCTTGCTCTGGGTCAGCATTCATAGCCAAAGTCAGGAAACCTTCATTACGACCACGTAGCATAGCCAAAGCTCGGTGAGAAGGCACTTTGCTTAATGCTTCATTGTGTTCAAAGTAGTCTTTGAACTTCTCACCCGCTTGCTCTTGGCCAGCAACAACGCTCGATACCAATTCAGCGTTACGGGTTAAATGATGACGAACCTTCTCTAGTAAGTTGGCATCTTCGGCAATACGCTCCATCACAATCGCGCGCGCGCCATCTAAAGCAGCTTTGCTATCTGCGATGCCTTTATCTGCATCAATGTATTGCGCGGCTTCGCTTTCTGGCTCAGTTTGAGGCTCATTCCATAACTTGTCCGCTAGTGGTTCAAGGCCTGCTTCAATCGCAATTTGGCCTTTAGTACGGCGCTTAGGTTTGTATGGCAAGTAGAGATCTTCTAGACGAGTTTTGCTATCGGCTTGCTGAATTTCTTGTTCAAGCTCGGCAGTCAATTTGCCTTGGTCTTGAATCGATTTAAGAATGGTTTGGCGACGGTCATCTAGCTCACGTAGGTATGATAAGCGGCTATCAAGATTACGCAATTGCGTGTCGTCTAAGCCACCGGTTACTTCTTTACGGTAACGGGCAATAAATGGCACTGTGTTGCCATCATCAATTAGGTTTACAGCAGCAGTCACCTGCTCTGCACGCACATTCAGTTCCTGTGCGATTAATTTACAGATAGCTTGGCTCATCCGTTGAATCTCTTATTTAAGTCAATGCCCCATACATGGGGTTAGATGAGCGATTTTTCTACCTTTAAATCGCTATTTCTTCTCTTCGTGACCACGATCTCTTTGTGCTACATCCGCTTTGTGAGTCCCCTCTTTCATAGGGGGACAAATGTCCTCCTATCTAACGATTACTGCTGATTACAATTCAATCAATAAATATAACGAACAAAAACATCACATGTTTAATGGCTTTCAGCCTAATACCGTGAACCTACCCCCAGGAAACTACACATGAATATTTTGGTGATAGACGGCCACCCAGACCTAACCAAGTCGGTAGCCAACTCAACCATTCTTAACCAACTTTCTGCGCAAACGAATTGGACAATCAAACACGCAGCGCAGTTTGATGGCGAGCTAACACAACAACACTCTGCACTGCTCGATGCTGATGCGATAGTCATTCAGTTCCCCCTATACTGGAGCACCTATCCAGCGGTGTTAAAGCTCTGGGTAGATGAAGTATTTACCTATGGTTTTGCTTTTGGCCCTCAAGGCAGCCAGCTAAAAGATAAACCTGTTCTGTTCTCCATTACTGCAGGAGCAACAGAAGAATCGTACAGCGAAACAGGCTTTAACTTTTTGCCTTTCTCGGCTTATCAAGCGGCTTACGAACATCCATTCAAAGCGGCTGAAATGAACATCGTCGATACCATTATTACCTTTGAGATGAACTCAACCCCTGAAGAAGGTGGAGATAAATCTTTGGTGCTCGACCTATCAAAACAGCATGCAAATCAAATCATCCAAGCCGTAAATCAATTAGCCGAGGTTGCACAATGATTCAATCACTTCTTGGTATTTTCGTTCTATTGGGTGTCGGTTTTGCTTGCTCAGAAAACCGCAGCCAAATCAGTTGGCGTGCTGTAGGTGGCGCGTTCGTAGTAATCCTATCTGTTGCAGGCTTTGTACTGGCAACCGAAGTCGGCGGTGGCGTTTTACTTTCTGTGTCCGGTGCGGTAGGTAAAGTATTTGGCTATGGCGTTGAAGGCATTCGCTTTGCGTTCGGTAGCTTAGTTAACTTTAGTGTGGAAGGCATTGGTTTTATCTGGGCACTCCAAGTTCTGCCGCAAATCATTTTCACCGCATCTCTGACTTCACTACTGTACTACATGGGTATTATGCAGTGGTTTGTGCGCATTATTGGTGGCAGCTTACAACGTATCCTCGGTACTTCTCGCGCTGAATCTATGAATGCAGCAGGTAATATTGTACTAGGCCAAACCGAAGCTCCTTTGCTTGTTAAGCCATACCACCGCGTACTGACTCGCTCACAGATCTTTGCCGTCATGGTCGGTGGTCTATCTTCTATCGCAGGCTCTATCCTTGCTGGTCTCGCTGGTATGGGCGTAGAACTTAATTACCTAATCATGGCTTGTTTTATGTCAGCTCCGGCCGGTTTGATGTTTGCCAAACTGCTAATTCCTGAAACTGAAGAAACGATCGACGAAGTACCAGAGCTTCCTGATGATGAAAAGCCAAGCAGCTTCATTGATGCTGTCGCTAAAGGTGCGATTGCAGGTGTAGGTATCGCAGCCATCGTAGGTGCGGTAATCATTTCATGTATCGGCCTAATGGCGATGCTTAATGGCTGTTTGGGCGCTATTGGCGAGTGGTTTGGTAAACCTGAACTTACAGTTGATGTCATCCTTGGCACACTTTTCTCACCGGTGGCTTGGCTGCTTGGCATTCCTTGGGAAGAAGCCGGAATTGCGGGTTCATTCTTAGGTCAAAAGATCGCTCTTAATGAATTTGTCGCTTTTGCAAGTATGGGTAATGTTGAAATGTCCCCACGCTCAACCGCTATCATGACCATTGCACTATGTGGCTTTGCCAACATTGGCTCTGTCGCGATGGTGTGCGGCGCACTCAGTAAGATGATTCCGCAACGCGCAGGAGTGATTGGCAAGCTAGGTATGAAAGTATTGTTAGCAGCAACTCTTGCCAACTTGATGAACGCAGCAATTGTTGGTTTGTTCGTTTAAATTAAAGATAACAAAGCAAAAGAGCTGCGATAATTCGCAGCTCTTTTTGTTTATTCTTGCGTATAACGAATCGAGTTAACAAACCATTCTTTGTAACCCTCAGGGGTTTTTACGCTGAACTCATCATCAATTTCTTTTTTCAGTAAAGCGCGTGCCATTGGTGAATCGATAGAGATGTAGCCTTTTGCGTCACCATAGATTTCATCCGGCCCAACAATACGAAATGACTTGGTATCACCCTGCTCGTTTTCTATTTCAACCCAAGCACCAAAGAACACTTTACCTTCTTGCTGTGGTGAGTAATCGACAACCGTCACTTGCTCTAAGCGCTTACGTAAATAACGAACGCGGCGGTCAATCTCTCGCAATCGTTTCTTGTTGTATTGATAGTCTGCATTTTCACTGCGGTCACCTAAGCTTGCTGCCCACGTCACTTTCTTGGTGACTTCAGGGCGATCTTCTTTCCATAGGTAATCGAGCTCTTTCTTTAAGCGGTCGTAGCCTTCACGAGTTATTAGGTTAGTTTTCACGCTTTTGTTCCATTATTGCTTTGTATTCGGTTCGCTCTGACAATTTGACACAAAAAAGCGCCCTGTAAAAGGGCGCTTAAGTCTTATGACATCACTCTTACATATTAACTAATTTATGTAGGGTATCGATGTTGCTGTCAATCATCGTCATCTCTTCTTGTGCGCTGCGAGCTTGCTCCACACCGCCTTGCGCAATATGGGCAGAACTATTCGCGGCCGAAGTCAGTTCTTCCAATTGACCACTTAACTCTGTCGATTGCTCGATAATGAGTGAAATTACTTGGTTAACGTCTTCTATCGACTCTTCAATTTCACCAATCGATGAAGAAACGTTATCAATGGTTTCGCCCGTCTCGTTTAAGCTTTTTTGCGTGTTCAATGACAGTGCACGCACTTCATCGGCAACCACTGCAAAACCGCGCCCAGCATCGCCAGCACGAGCAGCTTCAATTGCCGCATTCAGTGCCAGCAAGTTGGTTTGCTCTGCAATGCCAGAGATGGCGTTTAAGATCGCAACCACTTTTTCTGAGCTTTGCTGCAACGTGGTGATACGGCGGTTAAGACGGTCACGGTGCTCAGCTTGCTGATCGACTTGAGTGGTAAATGAAGCAAATTGCTGCTGAATCTCGGTGAGTTGCTGCGCTGAATGTTGCGCTTGAGAACCAATGCTCTCAAGTTGTGCACTCGACTCTTGTACCATAGGACGGTAGTGCTGAAGCTGGTCAATCAGAGATTGCTGAATCTTCTCGATACACTCAGCGCTGTTGATTCGACGCGCCAAGAAATGCTCGCGGTAGTGCGAGTAGTTCACTGGGTAATGATCTGCGATTGCATCGCTAAACGAGTCACCCAGATCCACTTTAAAGAATGCCAAAGCGGTCAGGGTTTCGTTCATGTGAACGCCAAGCAGCTCACCGAAGGTTGAGAAGCCTGATATATCAATACCATCAAAACAACGCACATCATTTAAATGTGCTCCGTTGTTCAAACGACGCAAAATACAGTCGTTAGCGATCATGCCGACAGGTTTGGTCGATTTACCCTGCATGAATCGGTCAAAATCACGAGAGGTTGCTTGGGCAATATTTTCACTGCCCAGTAGATGCAGTTCATCACCAAACGCCATATCACAGAAGAAGGTAATCGCTCCGCTGTCGGTATCAATCGCGGCAATCGAACGAATGAACATTTCATTGTTGATTGGTACACCGAACGAGTGGCCCGCCAGATATTTTTGCAGTTGGTCTGGCTCACAGCGAAAGTGCTGACATAGCGCTTCAACTGGCGTGACCAACGCTTTGCTGACTGGGTTATATAAACTTCGCAACACGCGGGTGTTAGCGTCGAACTCTGCGACGGTTAACTTAAACTTACTTTGGGTGAAGTTGTGGGTACGGAACACACCATAACGATATTCAGGCGCGAGTGACACAAAAGCAATCAAGGCTTTGTTCTCAAGCACAGTGCCGTTATAAGCCACTTTCGCGGAAGCAAAATCTAACTTACCACCTGCACTGCCGCCGACAAAGTAACAAGGGAATTGCTCGTTTTTATACAGCGCCTGCATAAAAAAGTTTTCACTGGCAGAAAGGCCGTCAAAATAGGTCAGTGCAATGGTATCAAAGTAGTTTGGTGCTCGGCGCGGCATCACCTTACGAAGTTCTGATGAAATCGCTTCAATGCGTTGTTCTGGCGTTAAGCGCGGCGAACCCGATTTAATGTCTTCACAATGCAGCGCTACGGTATGCACGTCCACATCGGCAAACATCTGCTTAGAAAACGCGTGCAGTACAATATTGTCCCACGAACCGTCCGCTGGCTGATAAAAGCGTGAGCCACCTAGCTCACCCGCGGTTTGAATGGTCACCAAATGATCAACGCTAGAAAGATGAGATTTTAAACTGCGGCTAATTTGGTCAAATGTTAGATGAGGAGAAATATACGCGATAACAAGGCTTGCTTCGCCTTGAAGTGTAAGCGGCGCTAGCGTTTCTGCTGAGATGTCGCGGCTCGAAATTTGAACCACTTGGCTGGGTCGCGCTTGTTGCTGAACGTCTGATTGACGATTAAATAAACCTTTGAACATAGTACTTACCTGTAAAATAAACCTTTTTATTATGCGGTTATTTAACCATACGAACTCCGCTTTAACTGAATAAAAAAGCAACGACATAGCAAGGTTGTGACACCGCTTGCACTTCAACCACAAACTGTGAATCGCATTTAGCAGTGCAAAGTCGATAAATTCAGGAAAGAGTCTTATTACCAATCGAAAATCGGCAATGTAAGGATGAAACAGAACTTTCGATCAATAGCGGATAAAATGTAAAGAGGTGAATAAAACTCACTAGGTTTCGCGATAAAAACAGGGCCTAGATAAAAAGAGTAACAATTTGGTCAAGCGTAAGGGCACAAACAGTGATACATTTTTGCTAAATGCTTTTTTTATAAGGTGTGGCAATGCAAGAAAATCATAAAATTCTGGTGGTCGATGACGACGCTCGTTTAAGAGCGCTGTTAGAGCGTTACCTTTCAGAGCAAGGGTTCCAAGTGCGCAGCGTTGCGAATGGCGAGCAAATGGATCGTCTATTAACGCGTGAAAACTTCCACTTGATGGTATTAGATCTTATGTTGCCGGGCGAAGATGGCTTATCCATTTGTCGTCGTCTCCGTAATGCCAACAATGTACTGCCAATATTAATGCTTACCGCAAAAGGCGATGAGATTGACCGTATTGTCGGCCTCGAAGTTGGCGCCGATGATTATCTGCCTAAGCCGTTTAACCCACGCGAACTACTTGCGCGTATCAAAGCGGTTTTACGTCGCCAAACCACTGAACTGCCTGGCGCTCCGAGCTCAGAAGAGTCTGTGGTGGAGTTTGGTGATTTCCGCCTAAACTTAGGTACGCGTGAAATGTATCGTGGTGATGAAGCCATGCCACTGACCTCTGGTGAATTTGCGGTTCTCAAAGCCTTGGTGACCAATGCGCGTGAGCCACTATCGCGTGATAAGTTAATGAACATGGCACGCGGTCGAGAATATTCAGCGATGGAGCGTTCGATTGACGTACAGATCTCACGTTTACGTCGCATGCTAGAGGTAGACCCAAGCAAACCGCGTTATATTCAAACCGTATGGGGCCTAGGTTACGTATTCGTACCAGACGGCAAAGAGGCGTAAGCGCCAAACTCTTTCCCCTAATGAAGTGCGAGATTTTATCTCGCACTTTTTGTAGATACCTGCCCAATCAACACCAAGCACTATAGGGGCTTACTATGCGAATTCGCAGCTCACTGACCCAATCGATCTTACTTTTCGTGACTCTGCTGGTCGCCAGCCAAGTCTATTCATACTACGCAGTATTTAATTACGCCTTGTTACCCAGCTTGCAGCAGTTCAACAAGATTCTGAGCTACGAAATTAACTTGATGCTAGGCGACTCTGAGACCCCTGAAAGCGGCCTTGTGATGGATGCGTTAACTCGACGCCAAGTACTTGAGCAACTTGGAGTAACCATCCACGCCAAAGACAGTGACATCGCGAATGAATTTCACCACGCGCTCACTATTGATTTGATGAGTGAAGAGATGAGCCACAAACTTGGCACGCCAACCAATGTGCGAATGACCTTGGATGACGAAAGCTACGTACTGTGGATGAAAATCGAGACGTTGCCCGATTCACTGATTCGCATTCCTCTTTCTGAACTGCAAGAAGAAGACTTTGCGCCTCTGTTTCAAAATAGCTTGATTATGGCGCTATTGATCATTGCCGGTGGGTGGCTGTTTATCCGAATGCAAAATAGGCCACTGGTAGCATTAGAAAGAGCCGCAAAAGGCGTTGGTCGAGGTGAAATCCCACCGCCGTTACCAGAGAAAGGCACTTCTGAGATCCGCTCAGTGACTCATGCGTTCAACCAAATGTCGAAAGGTATCCAAGCACTCGAAGAAGACAGAGCCTTACTCATGGCGGGTATTAGCCATGATCTGCGCACCCCATTGACTCGTATTCGTCTTGCCACTGAAATGATGTCACCAGAAGATAGCTATTTAGCCGAAGGCATCATCAGTGACACCGAAGAGTGTAATGAAATCATCAGCCAGTTCATGGACTACCTCAAGCCCGTAAATAAGCAATCTTTTGTCGATGTTGACCTGAACGCCATCGCCCAAGATCTCGCGAATTCAGAGGGTGGCCGTCATCACATTGATATAGATACTCAACTACAACCGCTCGCCTCGGTATTTGGTAGCCCCATTGGCATTAAGCGCGCTGTGAGTAACCTAGTGGTTAATGCCGTGCGCTATGGTAATGGATGGGTAAAAATCAGCTCAGGTATGACAGCTGACAATAAACTCGGTTGGCTATGTATCGAAGATAATGGCCCTGGCATTGCGAAAGATCAGGTCGCGAAGCTATTTGAACCTTTTACTCGCGGCGATACTGCTAGGGGAAGTGAAGGCACAGGACTTGGCCTTGCCATCGTAAAAAGAATCGTCAGCCAACATAATGGCTCTGTGGTGGTCAATAACCGCAGTGAAGGCGGGCTAAAAGTGCAAGTCAGCTTCCCTACTAACTCAAAATATAAATAAAAAATACCCCAGCCTGAGCTGGGGTATTTTTTATAAACGTCCGTTATAGCTAAATTGATAGCGCCCTTGCCCATCAGGTTTGGGTAGCCATTTTAGCTGCTCAGCCAGAGCACTCGGCATCTCTGACTGGGGCATAAACCACGCTTTGGCTTGATAACGCTGCTTGTCATTGAGTACAAGATCAAACTCAGCGCTAACTTGTTCACTTTGCTGCTTACCCTGCGCTGTGATTTCGCTCTGTTGGCAATTGATATCGGCAACAACAGGGCCAATCACTAAGTCTGCCAGTGGCGTACCAACACTGTCGGTATTCCACACCAATTGGCCTTGGCCTGTCTTACAATACGGCGACGCATAGTGCCACTCGTTAATTGATAACTCTACATGACCACTGATCCCTAATGGCACTGGGAGTGACGGCGCCAGAGCTACAACTTGCTCAGCAGGTATCGATGCGATCAGGTTATTGGCGTAAGCACCTGAAAGACCATACCCAACATTACCACGACCTTTCAATTGCCAGTCGCTTCCACGACCAAATCGAACCTTAGCTTCAAGCTTACCGGTGAACAATTTGCTGCTCACCAACTGCCAGCGAACTTCACCGATGTTTCTGCCTTGCCACGTTACTTGGTTTGCGTGGCCTTGCCATAGCGTCCCTGATACACCGCTTAACTTTAGCTGCGCAGGTAACGGCGCATAATTTAATGCAACACTCACGGGTAAATGCACCAGTGCACTGATGATAAACGTCAGCACTAACACCAGTATTAGTAATAGTTTCTTCTTCACGTCCTTACCCTTTGCTCAATTGTAAGCGTTTTACTTCAACTTCACCTGAGCGAGCAGTTTTATCGATATCAAGAAAGATAACGTCTATCGCGTGGTTGGTGTTTAAGTAATCAAGCCAGTTTACCAACTGGTTAAACGCAACGGGTTGAACCCAAACTTGCATCTCTTCACCACGCGGCTGGACGCGAACGAGTTCAATCTTAAAGCGACGAGCTGACGAAGAGATCGCCTGATTAAATGGCAAAGGTGAAATGGATTGCCCACCCGCCGCTTTCAGTGATGAGATCGTATCGGCTTGTTTTTGTACCCAACTCAGCAATTGTTTTTCATTCTGAATACGTTGTTGAGCCTGCGCTGCGCTGTCTGCGATTGGCTGGTAAAGCCCCCAATAGATCACACCAAATAGCAACACTGCACCGCCAATGCTGACTAAACGTTGTTCGCGTTGAGTAATGCTATTCCACCACTGATTGCATGAGGCTAATAATTTATTCATCGCTTCAACCTCACTTTTTGCTTAGTTCTAACGAGCCAAACACTAAACCATCTTCTTTATTCAGCTGGCCTTGTTTGACGGTAAATTCTTGCTCTAAAGTGGCACGCATCTTCTCAAAGGTTTGAAAATCTTTGCTGGTAACTTCTAAGCTCACCACTTCACGTTGGCTGTCATATTTGAAACCTGTGAGATTTGAATCTGGCGCGGCCTTAAATGCCTCGGGCAATTTTACTAACCAATCGAGAACCGTATCGCCACTGCGACCACCAGACAGACGCGCAGCTTCTCTTTCTAACTCACGCTTTAAATAACTGACGGTTGGGATTTTTTTCTTGCCTGACACAGCGCGGAAAATACGTTCACTTTCTGCGCGATAAGCAGCAGCTTGCGCCTCAGCTTGACGCGTGTGAAGAATGTTTTGCGTGATCAGAACCACCAGCAAAACCACAGCGGCGATCACGGCTTTACGCCATATTTTAAGATGCTTAGTGACGGTCGACTTTGGTTTGAACTCACCAGTCAGCAAATTCACTTTACTCGCAATCGCCTGAGTCGCTAACAGTTGCATCACTAATTGCGGCTCAGCCTGCTGCCAGTTTTGCTGATCATTGAGCGCTAACGACGGCAAGGGAGAAAACGCCTGTAGTGGCAACCACTGCTCATCGTCTTTCACCCAGTCAGATTGTGCCATCATCGGCAGCCATGCTGAATCCACAGACACGGCTTGGTAGTGCTGCTTTTTCAGTAGCCATTGGCCTGCTAATTCCACCGCAGAAATGCCTTCACCATCTGGCAATGCCAATGCATCCGGCAACACCTTGCGCACATTAAAGCCAAATTCACGCAATTGCGTTAGTTGCTGCTGCAACCATTGCTTATCAACGGCGCAGATATCCGCTTGCGAGTCTTGTTTCGCCAGTACCGTAAAATGCAGTTGATCGACATCTTGAGCGACATCGTCTTCTACTAAGTAAGGCAGCATAGTTTCAAACTGACGAGCACCGCCCGCAGGCACGGTAACTTGTTTAAGCAGCACATCAGTTGCAGAGAGCAACACAATGGTTTGACGCTGCATTGCGTAGTCAGCAATCACAGACAATTCTTGTTCTGCAGGCACTACGCCACTCGCAATCACTTCTTTTTGGCTTTCAGACCAAACCAGCCATTGCTTATCTAATTGGTGATTATTACTCAGCCGAACGATCAGGTACTCGCTCACCGATTCCTCCAAAGCGACGGCGTACTACCGTCGCAGTTTCTCGATTATCACTGTGTAGTAGGCTACGAATTCGCACTCGTGACTCTTGCACTACTACCTGTGCATCCAATTCAAAATACGCGCTATCAACGCCTAAATAGCCTTTCGCTTGTTTTTTCGCGGCGTCATTCACACCACTAAGCTGTGACTCGGCAAGAAATTTATCGATATCACTCCAACCGTCATAAGGTCGGTTAGCCAATAGGGCTTCCGCATCACTGAGTGACAATTGCTGTAAAAACATCGCTGAAAGCAGCGCCGCTTGTGACTCTTCTAATGTATTCACGTTTAAGCGAAAATCTGCCGTCGGCAAAGCGCATACATACGGCGCTAATGCAGTCATGACTTCGCCCGACACCTGATACACCGCACGTAGTTCACTGGCATCGGCTAACATTCCGTTGGCCGCCATATACGCTGGCGACATCGATTCATACACGCTGTCTTCAACGCCTGCAACCGAGTCAATACGGTTGTTGGTATCGACGTATTCCCAACTAGAATGCGCCACTACCTCTGCGATATGTGTATCCATATCCAATGCTTTCATCAACTCTTGCAGCACATTGACCAAATACGGCGCGCTGGTTGAGTTCGCTGTGAGTTCAGTTTCAGCCAAAGCGTTAAGGTTGTAACACGCTTGCTTATCAACCAACTTGCCAGTGAGCGAGCCAAAATCCAGTGGATAGGTTTGCTCGTCTAGCGCCCAAGGCTGAGAGAGGTTGATGGTATCGCTGTCATCGTAACTTTGCTCGATACCTTCAATGGCGATGGCTTCTGCACCCACCGCGTACCAATAAGCTTGCTGGTAATTAATTTGATTATTGGAGCGTTTGTACTGGGTAAAAAGACGCTCTGACATGGTGGCAGCGATCGCAGCCATCATGGCTAGAATCATTAATACAACAATGAGCGCTACACCGCGCTGATTAGCCTTCATTGTTGTTCTCCAATGTCACTGATCCACCAGAGGTAAGATAGATTCGCTCTATTTTGCCAAAGTCTTGCAAGGTTAAGCTCACCGCGACTGCTTTTGGCAGTTCCATGCTTTTATCCCAACCGTCGCTCCACTTCTGGCCATCAAAAAAACGCATCTCGAACGCTTCGATACCGTTAATCAGCGGCATCACTATGCCTTCTTGCCCCACGGGGGTATCCACATAGCGCCACCACACGCGTTGAAGCTCACCATCTTTGACTCGATAACCCACTTTGGTGACTTCTCCACGGGGAAATTGTTGCTGCGGGTTATGCCAACCTAAGCGGCTAAACAGAACACCTTTGCTATCAGAATCGAGCAGATAGTCCTGCCAATAAATCAAACGGGTACTTGGCTCTTCTCCGTTGGTTCGCATTTGGCGAGTGGCCATTTGGCGAAAATCGTTATCGAGAAACACCAAAGTGCGCTGGAAGGTTTTTAAACGCTCGCCGCGCTGCAATGAGATCTCGTTACTGCGTTGCACTTGGCTCAGCACCTGCTGCGCACCAATGCTCAAAAAGGCAAAGATCGCCAAAGCCACCAGCAGCTCAATCAATGTAAAGCCTGACTGTTTCGCGTTTGTTGACGAAGAAAACAGACTATTTAGGGACATAACCACGCACCGAGACAATCGGCGCCCCCTTTTTCGTGTCTGACACCGTGACTTCAAACGCGCGAATAAGGCCATCTTGGGTTTTAAGTGGTGTTATCGTCCAATACCAAGTGCGATTGGCCATCTCTTCTTTGCCTTGCTTACGTGTCAGTCCTTTAGGCTGCAAAACCACTTTAGCCATTTGGTTATCGGCCACCATGGCGGCAAAAGTTTTGCTTTCCATCAACGTCAGCGTATTAATGTGCTGACCCACCGAACGTACAATCGCCATTGCCGAGAGCGCGAAAATAGCCAATGCTACTAGAACCTCTAGTAGTGTCATGCCTCGATTATTTCGCTTCATCTTGCTCTCCCGGTGCGAGCAATAGCACTTGGCCATTTTCTTTTGCCACTATCTGCCATCCACTTTCATCAGCGTCACGATTGGATGGGTAAACAACAATAGAAAATGGCGTCACTTCGCCGCTGGACGTAATAAAGATTTGCGGTGGCGCTTGCTTTTTCTCTTCATCAAGCTCAGCAAACATTTGCTCGTCAAATAGACTGGATGGCTCAAACAAACGCTCTTGGTCTTGCCATACGCTGCCACCTAAATTGAGCTCAACAACAATGGCATCACCTAGCTCAGTTTCAGCATTGATGCGATCCATCGAAAGTAATTGCCAACCATCATCTTCAAGTTGAAGCAAGGCATAGCGCGATTCCTCATCATCAATTCTTAAACCAAAATCGCGCCCACTCAACATCGCTTCTTCATTCAACAACTGCACTCTAAACCAGAGGGACTTCGCCTCTTGTTCGGCAATATCACGACTATTATTGGGCAATGAAAGCACCACAGCCGTGACTGTGACGGCAAGCAAAGCCACCACCAATAACAGTTCAATTAAGGTAAAACCTTTTTGCTTTGTCACAGCTGTCTTCTTGAAACGAGGAAAAGGCTGGCGACCTAGGCCGCCAGAAGATGATTATTGAAAATCTTGTAGGTTCCAGTTGCCGATATCAGCATTAACCCCTTCACCACCTTCTTGACCATCAGCACCGAAGGAGAAGATATCAATAGAGCCGTTGTCGCCTGGGCTTAGGTATTGGTAATCATTACCCCATGGGTCTTGTGGTAAACGCTTAATGTAACCATCTTTCGGGTAATTACGTGGTGTAGGGTTAGTCGGCTCAGTCACCAAGGCTTCTAGGCCCTGATCCGTAGTTGGGTAAACGTTATGGTTTAGCTTGTAGGTGTCTAGCGCGGTTTCTAGGGTTCTGATATCTGTTGCTGCTACCTTCTGAGATGCAGTGTCTTTACTGCCTAATAAGTTTTGCGCAGCCACACTAGCTAGAATGCCAAGAATCGCGACCACAACCATCAGCTCAAGTAGAGTAAAGCCGCCTTGTTTGGCTTTCATAAGTTTATTATTGCGTTGGTTTTTCATTGTTTTCTCCAATAACACAATGTTTGATGAATCACTGCCTGTCATAGCGCTAGCGACTCATTAAATTATTCATTTCTAATATCGGCATCATGGTGGCCATTACGATAAACAGCACCAAACCGGCCATAACAGCGATCATCAATGGGGTAAAAATGCCTAACGAGATATTCACCATTGATTCAAAGTTGTCATCTTGGTTATCTGCCGCACGGGTCAGCATACTTTCTAGCTCACCACTTTGCTCACCGGAAGCAATCATGTGCAGCATCATCGGTGGAAACAGCTTGGTCTGATCCAATGATTTACGCAGGCTCGCCCCTTCACGCACTCGATCGGCCGCTAAAGTGACTTGCTGTTTCACAAATTGATTCGACATAACATCAATCGCGACCTTCATACCCTCTAAGATAGGAATGGCGCTCGAGGTACAAATTGATAAAGTGCGCGCAAAACGCGAGGTATTCAAACCGCGGGCAATCTTACCCACCACGGGCATATTGATGACTTTCCTATCCCACGCCAAACGTAAGTTTGGTTTTGATAGCGCGTATTTGGCCGCATAGGTCAAAGCAACAATCACTACCATTATGTATAGCCACCAATGTTGTACGAAGTCACTCGAAGCAATCAAAACTCGGGTCGAAAAGGGTAACTCTTGGCCCATCTGCACAAACTGTCCAACAATTTTAGGCACCACAGAGGCGAGCAAGAAGGTAATAATCGCGATTGAAAATACCACCAGCACAATCGGGTAAATCAGAGCTTGTTGCAGCTTATTGCGCATCTTTTGTCGGTTTTCAGCGTAATCGGCTAATCGCTCCAATACCGCATCTAGATGACCAGACTTCTCACCGGCTGCCACCATAGCTCGAAACAGTTCATCAAAAATATGCGGGTAATCGGCTAGACCATCAGCCAATGTGTGGCCTTCAACGACTTTAGCACGAACCGCCGCGAGCATAGTTCGAATACGCGGCTTTTCAGATTGCTCCGATACTGCTTTTAGACACTCTTCTAGCGGCATGCCAGATTGCACTAAGGTAGAGAGCTGACGGGTTATCAAAGCCAAGTCTGGCGTACTGATACCACGTTTAAACTGTAAGGTATTGGCCGCTTGCTGCTTACTGGTTTTTTGACGCGTTTCAATCACATCAATGGGCACTAAGCCTTGTTCTTTTAGGCGAGCACGCACCTGACGGGCATTATCTCCCTCGATCACGCCTTTTTGCGCTTTACCTCGGGCATTCAGTGCTTTGTATTCAAACGCTGCCATTAGCCTTCCTTGGTCGCCCGCATCACTTCTTCAAGCGAGGTAATGCCTAAACGTACTTTTTCCAAACCGTCATCACGAATACTTGGTGTATGTTCACGCACTGCGGCTTCTATCGCTTGTTCGCCCGACTCATTGTGAATCAACTCTTGGGTTTTGCTATCGACTACCAATAACTCATAGATACCGGTACGGCCGCGATAACCTTTGAAATTACACTTCTCACAACCTTGTGGTTTATACAAAGTTAACGAATCTGACTCGGCGAGATTAAACATCTGCTTTTGCGTGGCATTGGCTTGATAAGGCACTTTGCAATCTGGGCATAAGGTTCTCACCAAACGCTGCGCTAATACGCCGAGCAGTGAAGATGAGATCAAGAAAGGTTCGATGCCCATATCACGCAAACGGGTGATAGCACCCACGGCTGTATTGGTGTGTAGCGTCGACATAACCAAGTGACCCGTTAACGAAGCTTGAACCGCCATTTGCGCAGTTTCTAAGTCACGAATCTCACCCACCATCACCACATCTGGATCTTGACGCAAAATAGCACGCAGACCACGGGCAAATGTCATGTCTACTTTAGGGTTAACTTGGGTTTGTCCGACACCGTCAATATCAAATTCGATCGGATCTTCGACGGTTAGAATGTTGCTTTCGTTGCTGTTGAGCTCTTGCAAGCCAGCATAAAGAGTGGTCGATTTACCTGAGCCTGTTGGGCCTGTCACCAAGATGATACCGTGAGGACGTTCAATCATTGTGCGGAATTGATCGTGGGTACGCTCGGTCATCCCCAAGCTTTTCAGATCTAATCGAGTAGCGTTTTTATCTAACAAACGCATTACCACGCGTTCGCCGTGAGAAGATGGCATCGTAGAGACACGCACATCAACCGCACGGCCACCGATACGCAAAGAAATACGCCCATCTTGAGGAATGCGTTTCTCGGCAATATCTAGCTTCGCCATCACTTTCACCCTAGATACCAACAAAGGGGCAAGCTTACGGCTTGGCGACAATACATCGCGTAATACGCCATCGACGCGGAAACGAATCAGCAGCGCTTTTTCAAATGTCTCGATATGAATATCTGACGCGCCTTCTTTGATCGCTTCGCCTAACATGGCGTTAATCAATTTGATGATTGGCGCATCGTCTTCCGACTCTAGCAAGTCTTCATCTTGTGGTAAGTCTTCCGCTAGAGAGAAGAAATCATCGCTGTCTGCACCAATATCTTCCATCAACTGACGCGCTTCAGAAGAATCACGCTGATAAACCTGAGTAAGCTTTTTCTCAAACTCAGCTTTGCTGATCGATTGTAAATCAAAGCTCTGATTCACCGCTCGCTTCACTTCAAGCAGAGACTCCATCGCTAGCGGCTCAACATAATAAAGCGTTAAGCCACTAGGCGCTGACTCCAGCACCAAGTTAAAGCGTTTAGCAAAACCAAACGGTAAGCGGCGATGGGAAATCTCCCTTGCTAACTCACTCATTAGTTCGTTTCCATTTGATCAATGAAAGCTTGGATTTCAGGTGGATGACGAGGTTCCTGACCAAACTCAGGCAACACTGGAATATGACCATCATCCATCAGTTTCAAACCTTGTTCCGCATTGTATAACTGCTCGGCACGGATAAAGTTGTATTTACGTTGAGTAATGCCATCCGCCGTAACGCCTTCGCGAATAATGGTTGGCTTGATGAACACCATCAGGTTTTTCTTCTCAACCTGAGTACTGGTCGACTTAAACAAGTGACCAAGTACTGGAATATCACCTAATAGCGGCACTTTAGATTCACTCTCTAGAGCGCGCTCATCAATCAAACCACCCAATACAATCATTTGACCATCTTCGATAATGACCGAAGTGTTCAACTGACGCTTGGCAAAACGAACGTCTACCGCGCCATTTGCGCCTAATACGTTCGATACCTCTTGTTCAATGTTGAGTTGAACCGAGTTACCTTCGTTGATCTGTGGTACCACTTTTAGCTTGATGCCTACTTCTTTACGATCAACAGTTTGGAATGGGTTATCGTTATTAGAACCCGCAGCCGAACCAGTAATAACCGGTACTTCTTCACCCACAATGAATGACGCTTCGCCGTTATCCATTACGGTAATACTTGGTGAAGAGAGGATGTTTGAGTTGGAGTCACGTGATACTGCATTGATAAGCGCAGTCCAATCACCCATTACTAGGCTTACTGCTGCGCCATTTACGCCCGCCAGTGCAGAAGCGAGCGTGTCGTAGTTGCCCGATTCAGTAACTTGGTAAGGAACGCGATCGCCATTGCTGTCGGTGTAGTATTCGGTGCTGGTTTGGTCGCCTGCTTCTTCCAAGCCCACCATGACTTGGCCAATAGAAGGCGCGCCGCCAGTACCACCGCCATATTGAATCACAGCGCCCGTTTCTAACGAACCCCACTGCACGCCAAGGTCAATACCGTCGCCTTCTGCCATTTCAACAATCAGAGCTTCGATTAACACCTGCGCGCGGCGAATATCAAGCTGAGCAATCACATCTTGCAGTGCTGTCATGATGTCTTGTGGTGCCGTCAAGACTAATGCGTTGGTTGCCGGGTGAGCGGCAATCACCACTTCTGTGCGTTGCGCTGAATTTGATGATTTTTTACCGCTGCCTTTTTCCGCTTGGAGGTTGTCAGATACTCCTTTCAGAACATCGACCAAATCTTCTGCTTTAGCATACTTTAGGTAAACCACGCGGTTATTCCCTTTGGTCGCCATTTCAACATCAAGTTGCTGAATCAAGCGGCGCAGACGCTTACGAACCTGTGGGTCACCAGAGATTAGAATCGAGTTAGTGCGATCATCTGCAACGAGCTTAGGCTGCAAGAACGCTGGTGCATTTTTGTTTTCAGTGCTCTTATTTAACGCATCGACAATGCGCACCATTTCCGCCGCAGAAGCGTTTTTCAGATCCACAACTTCAATTTCTTTATCACCCGCTTGGTCAACGCGTTTGATGATGTCTGCGAGACGATTCACCACTGCCGCACGACCTGTGATTAAGATGATATTGGCTGGATCGTAGTGAACAACGTTACCCGCACCTGCGTTATCATTTAGCTGACGCAGCAAAGGAGAAAGTTCACGGACAGACACGTTACGTACCGCAACCACGCGCGTCACTACAGCATCACCAGAGACGTTACCATCGCCAACAACAGGCACTGCCGATGTTTTCGCGTCTTTCGCTTTAATCACCTTGATGACGCCGTTATCCATCTCAACCACGGCGTAGCCGTAAACTTCCAGTACGTTGAGGAAGAAGCTGTAATATTGCTCTTCGGTAAGAGTGTCGTAGCTACGCACATCAATCTTGCCGCGCACTGAAGGATCGACAATGATCGTCTTTTCTAAATTTCGACCGACGATATTAATAAACTCTTGAATATCAGTACCTTTGAAACTAGCACTGTATTCATTTGCCGATACCATTGGTGAGGCAGCTAAACTTGCTGCCAAAAGCCATGCGCTTTTCTTAAGCCAATGCTTCACTCTTTACTCCTTAAAGGATAACTGTCTGCGCGGATTACAATTCGATATAAATATCGTAGGGCTGACCATCGCGCTCTACGGTTAAATTCAATTCTGTTAATTCAGATAGACGACTGAAAATGTCACCCATGGCTGAGGGCTCGCGTAAATCTTGCCCATTCAGGTGAGTCGCGATATCTCCGTTCTGCAAGCCTACAGATTCAAACAGCTCTCGGCTCTTACCTGCTGATAAGCGGTAACCCACAATCACGTCACCTTGTTTGAACTGAGACATACGAACGTATTGGAAAATTTGCTTCGGATCTTTACTGATTTCAGCACGCACTTTTGCGAGCTGATTTTTTGTTTGGTTAGACAGTGTAGGGCTAGCTTGGCGAGGCGTTTTGCTTTTCGCTTGGTTGTTTTGCACTGGGCGCGAATAATCAATACCTTGCAACATCACTGTTTCATTGCGGCCTGAGTTATCAACGATCACGCGATCGCCTTGCACTTGTACTAATTTGGCGCGAGTACCTTTGATGGTTTCGTTGATACCGTAAGTCGCCTGCTGGCCACCTTGAGCGATCACCGCAAGGCTCTTCTCGGCTTGAGTACTGGTTACAACGCCCACTAGAGTCACATTCAAGCGACTTTTCGGCGCGTCTTCTAATTCCGGCTGAGCCGCTACGACAGGCTGAGAAGTTTTAAATTCACCAAATAGATGGCTGTTTTTCAGTTCAGCGATATTAAGCTGTGGCTGAGCGGCCACGGTGCGGTTCGAGTTTGAAGGCTGCCAAGTAGCTACTTGAGGAGAAACAAAAGGCTTCCAGACCAATTGACCTAAAATCCATGCAGTCAGAATCAATAAAATAGCGGTCAACCACGCACTAATGCGACCTTGGTTGTTCTTTAGCACGTTTAATATTTTAAGCCCTTGTGATGAGCCTAAACGAAGTTGATTCACTCGTATTCCTTGCATTCATCTTTGCTATTTTTTCTAGCTACCTACGCCAACTGTTGGCTTTAATTACAAAAAAGTAATCAAATTGCGAACAGACTATTCTATCAAACTATGAAACCGGTCTATACCTAAAAATAGTCATACGGTACACCGTGCAAGTTTAATGTTCACTTGAACCTTGAAAAATGAGCACTACATCACCATTGTTAATTCCGATGTAGCTCCTATTAGAGGGTAAAAGTTGAAATGGGTTCCCAAACTGAAGCAGTAAGATTAGATAAATGGCTCTGGGCCGCACGTTTTTACAAAACGCGTTCTATTGCACGAAATATGGTCGATGGCGGCAAAGTCCACTATAATGGCCAACGTAGCAAACCGAGTAAAACCGTCGAACTTGGAGCGGTTATCACTTTGCGCCAAGGGCACGAGGAAAAGACGGTAACTATCGTGAAAATTTCCGATCAGCGTCGTGGTGCTCCTGAGGCTCAAACTCTCTACACAGAAACTGCAGAAAGTCTGGCTAAGCGCGAAGATAACGCTCAACGCCGCAAGCTTCATGCCCATAACCCTAGCCCTGATCGCCGCCCTGACAAAAAGCAGCGCCGCGACATCATTAAATTTAAACACCAATAAAGCTGGAATGTTCTAATGACTGACACTGTAAGCACGAGCAATGTTTTAAATCGTTACCTATTCGAAGATCTTTCGGTACGTGGCGAACTGGTACAACTGGATGAAGCGTACCAGCAAATTATTTCCAGCAAGGAATATCCAGCGCCACTACAGAAGTTGCTGGGTGAGCTACTTGTATCAACGACTCTTCTTACTGCAACGCTTAAATTTGAAGGCTCTATCACCATGCAACTGCAAGGTGATGGCCCAGTATCACTAGCGGTTATCAATGGCGATCATGACCAAAAAATCCGTGGTGTTGCTCGCTGGGAAGGTGATATCGCAGACGACGCTAGCCTGCACGATATGATGGGTAAAGGTTACCTAGTGATCACTATCCAGCCGAAAAAAGGTGAGCGCTACCAAGGCGTTGTAGGTTTAGAAGGCGATAACCTAGCGCAAGTGCTTGAAGGTTACTTCGCAAACTCTGAACAGCTAAAAACTCGCCTTTGGATTCGCACTGGTGAATTTGAAGGTAAACCACATGCGGCTGGTATGCTTATCCAAGTAATGCCTGACGGCACTGGCAGCGCAGATGATTTTGAGCACCTAGAGCAACTCACCGATACAGTTAAAAATGAAGAGTTGTTTGGCCTTCCAGCCAATGAGCTACTTTACCGCCTATACAACCAAGATACGGTACGTCTATTCGAACCTCAGCCTGTAGAGTTCTATTGTGGTTGTTCTCGCGAGCGCAGTGGCGCGGCGATCATTACCATCGACCGTACTGAAATTAATGACATTTTGAAGGAAGTTGGTTCAATTTCTTTACATTGTGATTACTGCGGCACGAATTATACGTTCGACGAACCACAGGTTGCTGAACTGTTTAGTGATGCAGAAAAAGGTAACAAAACAATTCATTAATTTGCATCACATAACAAGCATATTAATACCATCTGAAGCCAGCATCACGCTGGCTTTTTTTGTGATCCAAACCCAGTGATAGCGTACGCTTACGGTATAGAACGCCATACTTAATTTCTATGTATTAATAATATTTATGCACTAGCGCAATGGTTTGCGTGCGCGATAAACTATCCGTGCCAATATGTGACGAGTCACCTAAATCCTCAATATAATAGTGGATAATTTTTGAACTATCTCGCTGTTTTATCCCCGACCCGTTGCTAGCATGGTGAGCAGATAAAAATAAAACATTCTTACAAAATCCCTACAAAAACTTTCCACAAAGGAGCACCTATGACCGTTATGGAACACACAAAGGCTGCAACAATTGATCTAACCAAGCACGGACTTCATAACGTAAAAGAGGTTGTGCGCAACCCTAGTTACGAAATGTTGTTTGAAGAAGAAACTCGCGCAGATTTGGAAGGCTATGAGAAAGGCGTAGTCACTGAACTCGGCGCAGTAGCGGTAGACACAGGTATCTTTACTGGTCGCTCACCTAAAGATAAGTTCATCGTCAAAGACGCTACCACAGAAGAACACATGTGGTGGACAACTGACGCAGTTAAAAATGATAACAAGCCTCTTTCACAAGAAGCGTGGAGCGACCTAAAAGAGCTAGTGACTAGCCAACTTTCAGGTAAGCGCCTATTTGTTATCGACGGTTACTGTGGTGCAAACCCAGATACTCGCCTAAGCATCCGTATTATTACTGAGGTAGCTTGGCAGGCTCACTTTGTGAAAAACATGTTCATCCGCCCAACTGAAGAAGAGTTGGCAACGTTTGAGCCAGATTTCGTCGTGATGAACGGCGCCAAGTGCACAAACCAGAAATGGGAAGAGCACGGCATGAATTCTGAAAACTTCACAGTATTCAACCTAACAGAACGCATGCAATTGATCGGCGGTACTTGGTACGGCGGTGAGATGAAGAAAGGTATGTTCGCAATGATGAACTACTTCCTTCCTCTGAAAGACATTGCGTCAATGCACTGTAGTGCCAACATGGGTGAAGAAGGCGATGTTGCTGTATTCTTCGGCCTATCTGGCACAGGTAAAACAACACTATCAACAGACCCTAAACGCGCGCTAATCGGTGATGATGAGCATGGCTGGGATGACGATGGCGTCTTCAACTACGAAGGTGGTTGTTACGCAAAGACCATCAAGCTTTCTAAAGAAGCGGAGCCAGACATCTACAACGCAATTCGCCGTGATGCGCTGCTAGAAAACGTCACGGTTCGCAATGATGGCTCAATCGATTTTGATGATGGTTCTAAAACAGAAAACACTCGTGTTTCTTACCCTATTCATCACATCGAAAACATCGTTAAGCCTGTATCAAAAGGCGGTCATGCAAACAAAGTGATCTTCCTATCAGCTGATGCGTTTGGTGTACTTCCACCAGTCTCTAAACTGACACCTGAGCAAACTAAGTACCACTTCCTATCTGGCTTTACTGCCAAGCTTGCCGGTACTGAGCGTGGCATTACAGAACCAACGCCAACCTTCTCAGCGTGTTTCGGTGCAGCGTTCCTAACACTACACCCAACGAAATACGCAGAAGTATTAGTGAAACGTATGGAAGCAGCAGGAGCTGAAGCATACCTTGTTAACACGGGTTGGAACGGCAGCGGTAAACGTATCTCGATTCAAGATACTCGCGGCATCATTGATGCGATCTTAGATGGCTCAATTGAGAAAGCGGAAACCACGCACATCCCTGTGTTCAACTTGGAAGTTCCGACTTCACTACCAGGCGTAGATCCAAGCATCTTAGACCCACGTGACACTTATGTAGACCCACTACAATGGGAAAGCAAAGCAAACGACCTAGCGACACGCTTCATCAATAACTTTGATAAGTACACAGATAACGCTGAAGGTAAGGCGCTAGTTGCAGCTGGTCCACAACTGGATTAGTGACTTAGTCTCAAATTAGTTGACCAAGCCCCTCTTTTGAGGGGCTTTTTTGTTGCACCAAACCAATTTGCTAGGTTTAATCATGAAGATAATCGTTTAAGGATAACTGCGCAGTGAAAAAACCGATTCGCATTACTTTAATTGCTCTATTGGCTCTGGTTGTTGTTACCAGCGCTGTGCTATTTGGCTTATTACAAAGCCGCTACGCGACGCCAATGATCAATCAAATCCTTAGCCAGTTATCTGAGCAAAAAATCCATGTGGAGTCGGCAGACTACACACCACCACTGCAACTGACTCTAGAAGGCGTCACTATTGGTGAGGAGCAGCCCCTCTATATGCCTAAAGTAGAGTTGTGGTTAAGCCAATCACTGCCAACCCAAGATCAATGGCAGTTTGATGCGATTGTCATCGAACAAGCCAATATCGACCTTAGTCAGCACTCACTCGCACTATTTGAAGCGTTTGAAGTAAAGCAGCTAGCATTCAAACAAAGTGAATTTTCGGGTCAACACTGGTCTGCTCGCGGCGTTGACCTGCAAATTGATAATCCACAATGGTCTAGCCAGCAAATACTGCCGTTTGGCAATATCCAACTTGCCGCTGAGCAGTTGTATCTGCAAGGCCAAGCACTCGACAACCTATTAGTTGATGTGGATTACAAAGCGCAAGACAGCACAGTATATGGAGCTTCATTTGAGTGGAACAAAGCCAAAATATCAGGCCAAGCAGAGCAATACGCGCAAGGCTGGTCTTTAATCAATGTCACCATTGACCAACTCTCGCTAAGCGATGAGCAACCAATCGAACAAAAGCTTACTCAGCTATCACCGCTCACGAGCCATATTCAGAGCATTAATAGCCTCGATATTCTCAAAAGTAATGTCACTCTTCATGGAGTGAGTTTCGTCAATCTCGATGCCTCATTTGAGAATGTATTGCTCCAAAAATCTATTTGGCAACAACAGCAAGCCTACCTATCGTTTAACGCGGATTCGATTCGCTACCACCAGCAACAATGGGTAGAGCCAACCGCCACCCTTACCCTAACACCAGAAAATATCGCTATTGAAGAACTCGATAGTGATTGGCAACAGGGGCGCGTGCAGCTTAAAGGTACGATTCAACCCAATAGCATTGCACTTAAGTACTTAAAACTCACAAGAATGAAATGGTTAGAGCAAGCGCAAACCGAACTTCTATCAGCATGGAATCAAGTTAAACAACTGCAAGCGCTGCGCATCGACACGCTCGATATAAACAACCTGCAAATCATTCAACTCGAATCTAAACCATTCTGGCAAGTATCGGGGCTCAACTTAGATGGCAAACAACTTGAACTGATTCGCGATGGGCAAGTAGGTTTGTGGCAAGGGAAGGTGATATCCACCATCAACAGCGCAAGCATTGATAAGTACCTCACCACCCAAGCAGCTATCGATATGAGCGCCAACGATAATCAGTGGACGCTAGATCGCGCATTATTGCCTTTAGAGCAAGGTTACATCAGCGCCAATGGCCAATGGCAACGCAACAGCTTAAGCGCGCCATGGCAGCTCTCTATTGAATTAGATGGCCTACCGTTCGATCAAAAACTCACTACCGAGCAACAACCATTACAAATAAGTGGCATTGTTGATTTTTCTGCGCAATTGTCAGGCTTAGCAGGGGATTACTCGATGCTGGCGCATTCTCTGACGGGTGAGGTAGAAGCGAACATTCGTCAGGGGTATTTAAGCCTTGGCAAACACGCAGAGCAGCAAACTTTCGAGCAAAGCTTTGCTCTAGATGACATTATGATAAATGCCGACCGAGGCCGCATTGCCCTAAATAGCCCATCGCAAAGCGATCAACCTAAGCTTGCAGGCAAAGTCGACCTAACCAAGCCAGAGCTAGCGACGTTGATTTGGGAATCTCAACACCTTTGCCAACATCTTCAATTTGAGGCCATCTCTGGCGTGCTCAATTTAAGCAACCTTTGCCAAAACAAAACTCAGCCAGCTCAGCAATCAAGTCTTGAATCGAGTACTGCTTTGTAATCCGGTAGCAGCATGTAAGTACCAACAAAATCGACGGCAGGTGTATCACCACTGTAGATAGTGACATGAATGACGATGCGCGCTTTGCGCCCAGAGGCAAGCCTATCTAAGTCACCGCTGATACCATCAAGCGAGGTACAAGCCACTGGGTTTTGCTCAACTGGCTTTCGGTAACGAATTTGGCTGTCAGCCAAAACAATATCACCATGCAGGTCGCGCTCTTTCATTAACAGCCAAGTCATCCCCCAGCCAGTTAAGGTCGCTAAGGTAAACGCTGAGCCAGCAAACATGGTGTTATGCGGGTTTAAGTTAGGGTTAAGTTGAGCACCGCATTCAAACTGATAGCCGGTGTACTGGTTAATCTTAATCCCCATTTTGTCGCTGATTGGGATATGGTGTTCCCATCGCTCTTGTAGCTCACTACACCACTCTGGCTTACGCAGTACGTTAGCCATTGGGTCAAGCGGTTTGACCATCTGTAAGTGGCGCACAGGGCCACGTTCATCGGTCAGTTCACCACGGCGCTCAAAATTATTCTTTTCATAAAAAGAGATGGCATCTTCACGGGCGTTACAGACTAAACGTTTCACCCCTTCTTGGCGGGCTAAAGACTCTAACGCCACCAACACAAGTGAACCCATACCTTTACTGCGACGATTGCCTTTGACCGCCATGTAACGGATTTGGCCTTCATGATCAGGGGTGATATACAAACGGCCAATTGCAATTGGGCGGCCGCGACCATCGACAATCATGCGATGATAGCTCATCGAGTCGAACTCATCTTTTTCAGACCCGTGAGGCATACGCCAAGGCTCACGCAGCATCTGCCAACGAAAGTGGTAATATTTCTTGAGTTGGTTATCCGTTTTAGGCGTGATCAACTTAAACATAAAAATCCTTTTCTAAAGGCTTCAATGCGATAGCACTTTACCTGCTAAATCCATTAGCCGATTAACTATTACACCTGTAGCCAGAAAGTCACAGGGCCATCATTGACCAAAGAGACTTTCATATCCGCCGCGAATCGACCGCGTTGAGTTGGCAGCACTTGCTCACACTGGTCAGCAAAGTAATCATACAAGCGCTCTGCATCTGTAGGGTGTGCACCACGAGAAAAACCTGCGCGGGTGCCTTTTTTGGTATCCGCCGGTAAGGTGAATTGCGATACGACCAACACCTTGCCTTCAACTTGCTTAACGTTCAGGTTCAGCTTACCTTGTTCATCTTCAAAAACTCGGTAAGTGGTCACTCTTTCCATTAAGCGCTTGGCTTTGGCTTCATCGTCATCCTTTTCAACACCGAGCAATACCAATAAACCTTTATCGATCTCTCCGACGATTTCACCATCGACTTTGACTGCGGCTTCACTCACGCGTTGGATCAGAGCTATCACTATCACTTCCTTCTATTGATTCTTGATTTAACGAACTTGAGTTTATCACTTCTGGTTGCGCGCTCCAGTGCTCTTTCTCGCCTAATGCTGCCGTGACTTCCGCACCAATTAACACAATCAGCCAACACAGATAAACCCAAATAAACAGAATCGGAATGGTGGCTAACGCGCCGTAAATCACCTGATAAGATGGGAACTGGGTAATATAAGCAGCAAAACCTTTCTTGCTCAGCTCAAACAAAAATGCCGCAACTATCGCCCCTAACATAGCGTGAGAAAGTTGCACTTTTTTGTTGGGTACCAACATGTACAAACCGGCAAAGGCCAAGAATGACAAAATAAAAGGCAACCAACGCAACAAGGCTTGGTACGCAGAAGAAAACACCTGGCTATCTAGCACTTGCAGCGAAGTGACATAGGAGGTCACCGCAATACTCGCCCCTACTAAGATTGGGCCGAGTGTTAGTACCATCCAGTACATTGAGAATGAGAATACAGCACGGCGCTTGCTCTGAACTCGCCAAATGTAATTAAGGTTTTTATCGATGTTGGAGATCAGCATCAAAGCGGCGATAAACAAAAATGCACCGCCCACAGCAGTCATCTTGCCGGTGTTGGAAACGAACTCAAGCAGAGCTTGTTTCACCACATCCCCCGCAGTCGGAACAAAATGAGTGATGACAAAATCTTGGATCACTTCGCCTACATCAGCGAATATCGAAAATGAAGAAAGTACCGAAAGAAGTACCGTCAACATAGGGACAATAGAAAGCAAAGTGATATACGCCAAATACCCTGCATTGACGTTAATTCTGTCATGAGACATACGATTTAAGAGGTAGCGCGCAAACTGCAAGCTGCGCTGCACATAGGGTTCAATTTTCAACTTGTATCTACCCATTATCTGATTCATCCTTAACATCTCGATGTTATACAGGGAAGTGACGATGCGTTATCTATTCGCTTTATTCATTGCAGTCACCACTTTAACGGGCTGCCAATCCACTTACTACGCTGCAATGGAGCAAGTCGGCATCCATAAGCGCGATATTATGGTCGATCGCGTCGAAGACGCTAAAGAATCCCAACAAGAAGCTCAACAAGAGTTTACTAGTGCATTAGAAGCCTTGTCAGCTCTGACCAATTTTGATGGTGGCGAACTGGAAGCAGTCTACAACCAAATCAACGACAAATACCAAGCCAGTGAAAAAGCCGCACAGCGAGTGAGTGATCGCATTGAGGCCATTGAAGACGTTTCACAAGCCTTGTTTGACGAATGGCAACAAGAACTCGACCTCTACACTAGCGAATCTCTGCGTCGCTCTAGCGAGCAAAAGCTACGTGACACCCAAGCCTCTTACTCAAACATGCTCAACGCAATGAAACGTGCCGAGCAAAAAATGCCACCGGTACTCAATACATTGCGTGATAATACCTTGTACCTAAAGCATAACCTAAATGCGAGTGCGGTAGGTTCATTACAAGGCGAGTTTATTTCACTCGAAAGAGATATCGAATTTGCCATTGAGCAAATGAACGCCGCAATTGCTGAGTCGGATAAATTCCTCTCTCAGCTCAACGCGAAATAAGTCTCTATTTTTGCAGCGCGAGCGATTGCTCAATATACGCGACGCGCTGCTCTACCGTCCCCCACGGCACTTCTTTTATCTCAAAACCGAGTTGCTGGTAGACAGCCACCAGCGATTCGTGAATCTCTAGCGCTCCCTCGAATGGATAAGGCCTTACCTCATCCTGCACATAAATCTCTGAGTTCGGTCGACATAAATAAACCACAGGGTGATAGCCGTGGCTCCCTTCGATATAACGCGGTTCTATGTCCAAATTCGCTTGCGCTAAATAACCACAAATATCAGGAATTGCGCGATCAAGAAAGGCGACCGAGTGCACACTTGCTTGACGCTTTTGCTCACTCATAACATCAAGACACAGCTCAGCAAACTTTGGCAAATCCACCCAAGGTAAAATACCATCAGGCAATACCGCTTGCTGCTCGATTAAAGTGCGAGAGACTTCCGCATAGGTTTGATACCCACGTTCGGCCAATGCATTGATTAAGGTGGTCTTGCCCGCCCCTGGGCCACCGGAGATGATAATTGGCTTCATCCAAACTCTTCCATTGATTTGCAACTGGATGAATTATATCTGATTTGCATTAAACCGATACAAAAAAGCCCTGAGTCAAACTCAGGGCTTTCAATTATTTCAATCTAACGCAAATCAGCGATTATTTTGCTGGGCGAGCTGCGCGCTTACGTTCGTTTTCAGTAAGAAGCTTCTTACGAATACGAATGTTTTCTGGCGTTACTTCTACTAGCTCGTCTTCGTCGATGAACTCAAGAGCTTGCTCTAGAGTGTGACGAATTGGTGGCGAAAGAACCTGTGCTTCATCAGTACCAGATGCGCGAACGTTGGTTAGCTGCTTACCTTTCAGACAGTTTACAGTCAGGTCGTTTGAACGGTTATGAATACCGATGATTTGACCTTCGTATACTTCATCTGCGTGCTCAGCAAATAGACGGCCACGCTCTTGTAGGTTAAACAGTGCGTAAGTCAGAGCTTTACCCGTTGCGTTCGAGATTAGAACACCGTTGTTACGTTGACCAATTACGCCACCTTTGTGTGGACCGTAGTGATCGAACGTGTGGTAAAGAAGACCAGAACCAGACGTTAGTGTTAAGAACTCTGTTTGGAAACCGATAAGACCACGAGAAGGCATCATGAAGTCCATGCGAACACGGCCTTTACCATCTGGAGACATATCCGTTAGCTCACCTTTACGTAGACCGATGTTCTCCATGATGCCACCTTGGTGCTCTTCAAGCACGTCGATAGTCACTGTTTCAAACGGTTCAGTAAGGTTGCCATTTTCATCTTTCTTGATGATAACTTCAGGACGAGATACTGCTAGCTCGAAACCTTCACGACGCATGTTTTCAATCAAGATTGATAGGTGAAGTTCACCACGGCCTGATACGCGGAATTTGTCTGGATCGTCTGTTTGCTCTACGCGTAGTGCAACGTTGTGTACCAGTTCTTTCTCTAGACGCTCAAGGATGTTACGTGACGTTACGAACTTACCTTCTTTACCCGCGAACGGAGAAGTGTTTACTTGGAACGTCATTGTAACTGTTGGCTCGTCAACAGAAAGCGGAGTCATTGCTTCAACATTGTTTTGATCACAGATAGTGTCTGAAATTTTCAGCTCACCTAGACCTGTGATTGCAATGATGTCACCAGCGTTAGCTTGCTCTACTTCGTGACGGTCAAGACCTAAGTAACCAAGTACAGTACCTACTTTACCGTTACGCTTCTTACCATCAGCGCCAACGATAGTCACTTGTTGATTTGGCTTAACAGAACCACGAGTCACACGAGCAACACCGATAACACCAACATACGAGCTGTAGTCTAGCTGAGAAACTTGCATTTGTAGTGGACCATCAAGGTCAACAGATGGTGCATCTACTGTATCAACAACCGCTTGGAACAATGGTTCCATGTCTGTGCCAGTCTCGCCTTCTTCCATTGTTGCCCAACCATTTAGAGCTGAAGCGTAAACAACGGTGAAATCTAGTTGCTCATCAGTAGCACCTAGGTTATCAAATAGGTCGAATACTTGGTCCATAACCCAGTCAGGACGCGCGCCAGGACGGTCAATCTTGTTGATTACAACGATTGGCTTAAGACCGTGAGCGAACGCTTTTTGCGTTACGAAACGCGTTTGAGGCATTGGGCCATCTACAGCGTCAACGATAAGTAGTACTGAATCTACCATCGACATGATACGTTCTACTTCACCACCGAAGTCCGCGTGTCCCGGAGTATCTACGATGTTGATGCGGTAATCATTCCAGTTAATTGCTGTGTTTTTAGCAAGGATGGTAATACCACGTTCTTTCTCGATGTCGTTCGAGTCCATGACTCGCTCTTCAGCTTCACCGCGAGACTCAAGCGTGCCTGATTGCTGTAGCAGCTTATCAACCAAGGTAGTTTTACCGTGGTCAACGTGCGCGATAATCGCGATATTTCTTAATTTATCAATCTGTGGAGTAGCCATGGATTATGATTCACTTAATAGATGAAATGCCCCCATGCTGAGAACAGTGGTTCTCTGGCGACATTTACTGATTAAAAAAACGGCCATAATGTACCAGATTTTGGCGAAAAACCTAGAAATATGTGATCCGCACCTGATGTTTTCGCTTCTTTTCCATCAAATTAGCCATGATTTTTTCAGCCTCACGACTTAACAACGCTAAGCATAGCTGAGATTGCTAGCTCCAACCTCTTAGCCAATTGCAAATTCGCGCAAATTTCACTCGAAATTCATGGCTAAAACATTGACAACTTCATCAAACATCGGCTGAATGAGAAAGCTGTGTTGCATCACACTTGTGCAAGGTGGGACTGGCGCACCAAAAAGGTGCAACCAAGTTCCAATTTAGTGCAAAATTAAGATGGAGCACACACAACTACAAGCTAATACATTGAAATTAATGGATTAATTTATTTGGCACGAATTTGGCTTTATAGAAATCAGCATCGATTAAACAAACTCAAGAGTTAATCAATGCTGGATTTTAGAAGCATTACTTCAACAAGTAAGCAAATCGAGCCATTACCGCTTTAATAACACTGGAGGTTATCCAAGATGTCAGTAGAAAACGTTTTATCTCTTATCCAAGAAAACGAAGTTAAGTTTGTTGATTTGCGCTTTACCGATACCAAAGGTAAAGAACAACATATCTCTATCCCTTCACACCAAATCGACGCTGATTTCTTCGAAGAAGGTAAGATGTTCGATGGTTCTTCAGTTGCTGGCTGGAAAGGCATCAACGAATCTGACATGGTAATGATGCCTGACGCATCATCTGCTGTTCTTGACCCATTCACAGAAGACGCAACGCTAAACATCCGTTGTGACATTCTTGAGCCTGCAACTATGCAAGGCTATGATCGCGACCCACGCTCTATCGCTAAACGTGCTGAAGATTACATGCGCGCTACAGGTCTAGCAGACACAGTTCTAGTTGGTCCTGAGCCAGAATTCTTCCTATTTGACGACGTTAAGTTCGCAACTGACATGTCTGGTTCTTTCTTCAAGATTGATGACGTAGAAGCAGCTTGGAACACAGGTTCTGATTACGAAGAAGGTAACAAAGGTCACCGTCCTGGCGTTAAAGGTGGTTACTTCCCAGTAGCTCCTGTGGATTCATCACAAGACATCCGTTCTGCTATGTGTCTAATCATGGAAGAAATGGGCCTTGTCGTTGAAGCGCACCACCACGAAGTAGCAACTGCGGGTCAAAACGAGATCGCAACACGCTTCAACACGCTAACTGAGAAAGCGGACGAAATCCAAGTTTACAAATACGTAGTACACAACGTTGCTCACGCGTTTGGCAAAACAGCGACCTTCATGCCTAAGCCACTAGTTGGTGATAACGGTTCTGGTATGCACGTTCACCAATCTCTTGCTAAAGACGGTGTTAACCTATTTGCTGGTGACAAGTACGGCGGTCTATCTGAAATGGCACTTTACTACATCGGCGGTATCATCAAGCACGCTCGCGCAATCAACGCATTTGCTAACGCTTCAACTAACTCGTACAAGCGTCTAGTACCAGGCTTCGAAGCGCCAGTAATGCTAGCTTACTCTGCACGTAACCGTTCGGCTTCTATCCGTATCCCAGTGGTACCAAGCCCGAAAGCACGTCGTATCGAAGTACGTTTCCCAGATCCAACAGCAAACCCATACCTAGCATTCGCATGTATGCTAATGGCTGGTCTTGACGGTATTAAGAACAAGATCCACCCAGGTGAAGCAATGGATAAAGACTTGTACGACCTACCAGCAGAAGAAGCAGCAGAAATCCCAACAGTTGCAGAATCTCTACAACAAGCGCTTGATGCTCTAGATCAAGATCGTGAGTTCCTAACTGCTGGCGGCGTATTCTCTGATGACTTTATCGACTCTTACATCGCTCTAAAAGCGCAAGAAGTTGAGAAGATCAACATGACAACTCACCCACTAGAGTTCGAACTGTACTACTCAGTTTAATTAGAATTACATGTTAATTAGGCTCGCCTCGCAGGCGAGCCTTTTTTTTGTGCAGCGTTATCTGAGATTCTCTAATATGGACTTATCATGATCGGGTAAGAAGAGATGAACAATGACGATTTTCCTTCGCAGCGTGTTACTTGGTTTATTGTTGTCGGGCTACTGCCAAGCTCAAACGGCCTACACTTGGGTCGACGAAAAGGGGGTTCTACACTTTAGTGATAGCCCTGAAAGCCCAAATGCCACCTCTCTCGAACTACCAGAGCATCAACAAGCGGCCCCGGCTCCTGAGTTATTACCAGAAACGCCGCCAACCAGTGCTGATTCATCGCAACAAGCGCAAACCGACAAGCCTACCAAGGTCGCCCCAAAGCCACTTGATATCTCTTTTCTCCAACCGATGCATGACCAAGCCATTCGCAGTAATAGCGGAAAGCTCACCATTCAAGCGCAACTTAACCGAGACCTCTCTATCACTGAGCACTTGCAGCTAATGTTTGATGGCAAACCTTATGGCGCACCTCAAATCGAACCATTATGGCAATTAAAAAACGTTGACCGAGGTAGCCACGTGATTGCAATTCAAGCCATTAGAGACGGCAAGCAAATTGCATTATCTCCTACCATAACGGTGCATGTGCAAAGGGCTAAGGTAAAACCGGTTTAATCCCCTCTCTTTGCGGCTTTTTGAGCTCTATTTTACTTTCTCTTATTGAAAGAATGAGCCATACTTGAGTCTTATGCACCAGATTGGTGCAAAGAAAGGATGCACGCAGCCGCAGGAGACAACGGGTGAGCCAAGAGCTAAACAACATCATTCTTAACCACCAAGTTACGGCGATTCTGATCATGAATGAATCGCTGCAAGTCCGCTACGCTAACCCAGCCTCAGAGCAGCTATTTTCACAAAGTGCCAAGCGCTTAGTCGACCAACCACTTGGTAAGCTTATTCAGCATGCCTCGCTTGATCTGGCGCTACTTTCTCAACCATTGCAAAGCGGCCAAAGCATCACCGATAGTGACGTCACTTTTATTGTTGATGGTAAACCTCTGATGCTAGAAGTGACGGTCAGCCCTATCTCTTGGCAAAAGGAGCTGCTGCTCTTGGTCGAAATGCGCAAAATTGATCAACAGCGCCGACTGTCACAAGAGCTAAATCAGCACGCGCAGCAACAAGCGGCCAAACTATTGGTCCGTGGTCTCGCCCACGAAATAAAGAATCCACTCGGTGGGCTTAGAGGTGCGGCACAACTACTCGAAAGAATGCTGCCTGAGCCGAGCCTGACCGAATACACCCAAATCATCATTGAGCAAGCTGACAGGCTACGCTCTCTAGTAGACAGACTACTTGGCCCACAAAAACCCGGGGTGAAAAAATCGGAAAACTTACATCTGATTTTGGAAAAGGTGCGTCAATTAGTCGAGTTAGATATCGGCCAGCAAGTCATCATAGAAAGAGATTACGACCCTAGCTTGCCCGATATCGTCATGGATGTAGACCAGATAGAGCAGGCGCTACTCAATATCGTCAGTAACGCTGGTCAAATCCTTGCACCACAACCTGATGGAAAAATAACAATCCGCACCAGAACGGTGCATCAAGCCAATATCCATGGTCAACGCTATAAGCTAGCCGCTCGAATTGAGGTGGTCGATAACGGTCCCGGCATTCCAGCGGATCTACAAGACACCTTGTTCTATCCCATGGTGAGTGGCCGACAAGGCGGTACTGGCCTTGGTTTATCTATTTCGCAAAATTTAATCGATCAACATAAAGGCAAAATTGATGTTGAAAGCTGGCCAGGACACACCTGCTTTACCATTTACCTGCCAATTTAATAACGATAACAACGCATTGCTGTGAGGAAGAGAGTTTATGAGTAAAGGATACGTATGGGTCGTCGATGATGACAGTTCAATTCGCTGGGTAATCGAAAAGACCTTATCCTCAGCCAATATAAAATGCGAAACTTTTGCTGATGCAGAAAGCGTGTTGCTAGCGCTCGAGCGAGAGACGCCCGATGTGCTGGTCTCTGATATCCGTATGCCAGGTATCAGCGGTATGGAATTGCTAAATCAAGTACATGAACGCTCTCCTGATTTACCCGTGATCATCATGACGGCTCACTCCGATCTGGATGCTGCGGTCAATGCATACCAACAAGGCGCCTTTGAGTATCTCCCAAAGCCTTTTGATGTGGATGAAACCCTAACTCTGGTTGAAAGAGCATTGGCGCACAGCCAAGAACAAAAGCAGCACCAAAGCAAAACTGACTCTGACATAAACCCAACCCCAGAAATCATTGGCGAAGCCCCTGCAATGCAAGAGGTGTTTCGTGCGATTGGTCGACTCTCCCGCTCATCCATTTCGGTATTAATTAATGGTGAATCTGGTACAGGTAAAGAGTTAGTCGCGCACGCGCTACATCGCCACAGCCCAAGAGCAAAGAACCCATTCATTGCGCTTAACATGGCAGCCATTCCAAAAGATTTGATTGAGTCAGAACTATTTGGCCATGAGAAAGGTGCATTTACTGGCGCTAATGGTGTCCGCCAAGGCCGATTTGAGCAAGCCAATGGCGGTACACTTTTTCTCGATGAAATTGGCGATATGCCATTAGATATTCAAACTCGCTTACTACGCGTATTGGCTGACGGCCAATTTTATCGCGTGGGCGGCCATTCTCCGATCAAGGTCGATGTCCGTATCGTTGCTGCAACGCACCAAAATCTTGAATATCTCGTTCAACAAGGGGATTTCCGCGAGGATTTATTCCACCGCCTTAACGTCATCCGCATACAAATCCCTGCGCTTAGAGAGCGCCGTCAAGATATTGAAAAACTCGCTATACACTTCCTGCAATTGGCCGCAGAAGAGCTGGGTGTTGATGTGAAGACCTTACACCCAACAGCCAGTGAGACACTCACTAAACTCGCTTGGCCGGGTAACGTTCGTCAACTAGAGAATATTTGTCGTTGGCTCACAGTCATGGCCAGTGGTAGCGAAGTATTACCTAATGATTTACCTGATGAACTGCTTGAGACGAAATCAATGCCAACCCAAGCGCATCAAGCAAGTTGGCAAAACCAACTGGCCAACTGGGCTAAAGAGTCTCTCAATAAAGGGGATTGCGATTTGCTCAACTACGCACTTCCTGAGTTTGAGCGTATACTTCTAGAGGCCGCTCTTGAGCACACAAATGGGCATAAGCAAGACGCCGCAAAAGTGCTCGGTTGGGGTAGGAATACACTGACGAGAAAACTAAAAGAGTTGTATTAGTTCCATTTTGGACAGTGAGATTGTGCTTTTCATGGTATTAATGACCTAGCGCAAAGCTATAATTAGTCTAAATAATGATATTTAACTAAATTTACCACCTTGATAGTTAAATATTTTTGACCAATTACCAGAGCTACTAGCTGCTACTTTTTGACCAAAAAGTGCTCGCCCGTAACTATAAAAAAATATAATATTACAGTACATCATCTCTCAAGACGCTTAACATGCCTGCAACTAAGTACATAACATTGAGAACGGCGGTCGTTTTACCCTTTGTAATCGTCTTTTTGTTTACGATTGGGGTCATTGTGGCCGTCCAAAAAACCAGTTATGAAGAGATGGTGCATGACATCAGTGGTAAGCAGCTTTCATCGCTTACCGAAAATGTCACACTCGAGCTAGATCGCTTTCTTAATACCCCTTTTCAAGCTAGCTTAGTCCTGCGTCATAACATTGAATTCAATCACCTCTATAGACCAAATGACCTATCCTCAATCCAAACCTTATTACTAAACAGCTTTCAGGATCTCTACTCCGACATTAGTCAGCTAGATAATATAGGTTTCGGCGGTGAAGGTGGCGAATACGTCGGGATGCGCAAAGAAGACACCAACGACTTCACTTTGATGCTGCAAGACCAACGTACTTACAACAACCTTGTTATCTACCAAGGGCATGAAGTGAGCGACAATATTCGCTCAGTCATTGAGGGATACGATCCACGCGTGCGTCCGTGGTATCAACCAGTGGTGGGTAGCTACCAATCCCACTGGTCTTCTATTTACGCCAACGCAGATGAACGACAAGAAGTCACTCTATCAGCCATCACACCCGTTTTTTATGACCAAGCCTTCCAAGGCGTAGTGGTCAGCGATGTTAAGATCGATACGTTCAATGACTTCCTTAGCAAACAACAAGAGAAAACCAATGCTGCGATTTTTATCTTTGATGGAGAGCAGCGCCTGATCGCCCACTCCGTTGGCGGCAGCGTGATCTCTTGGGGCACCGAGTTAAGCGAAAAAGGTCAGCGATTACTCACTGTAGAAAGCGCAAACCCAGTCATTAAGGCAAGCGCGGAATACGTCGCGCAGCGTGATTTACCTGCTAGTAATGAGATTAACCGCTTCAGCAATTCTCTCTCAGGCGAGCGCTATTTCAACCACATTACTCCTTATACCGATCAATACGGCCTGAAGTGGTACATCGGCGTATCCATTTCTGAAAGTGACTTGCTCGGCAAGCTACCAGAAAGCCAACGTGATAGTTGGATCCTAGGCCTAATCGCAAGCTGCATCGGTATCATCATTGGCCTATTTGCCTTTAACCGCATCGTGGCACCAATCACCTCCACCGCAACAGCAGCCAAACAGCTTGCTAAAGGTGATTGGGATAGTGAACTACCGAAACCCGGCAGTATTTATGAAACCTCAATGCTGGTACATGCATTCAATGAGATGACCGATAACTTAAAAGCGTCATTCCGTGCGATTCGTACTCAGCTTCTCTATGACTCACTGACTAAGCTATACAGTCGTGAAGGTTTGATTGACACATGCGATAAGCTGGACGCATTAGATGGTTGCCTGATCTTAGTTGGTATCAACAAATTCCGCGATATCAATGACAGCATGGGGCATCACCGAGGCGATCAACTGCTAGTTATCATTGCAGAGCGCTTGCGAGCCCTATTCGATGAAGAAAACATGATCGCTCGTATTGGTGGTGATGAGTTCGCAATATACCTACCACGCCCACTTTCTGATGAAGATATTTCATTAACCGAAAACCGCATTCGTCAAATGTTTGCTTCACCGTTTGTTATGGGCCAAGACAGCATTGTTGTTCAAGTTTCTCTTGGCGTTGTAAAAGAGAACAAGCACAGCAACATGACACTTTGGCTACGTAATGGCAGTATCGCACTGAGCAATGCCAAACAAGAGCCAACCTTCATCAGTCACTATCGCCCAGAGATGGCTGACATCTCTCGCAAGCGCACACTGATGCAATCAAAGATTAAAGCGGCCCTTGAACAGGGTGAATTCGTGCCTTTCTATCAACCACTGATTGATCTAAATACAGGCCAAGTCGTTGGAGCAGAGGCGCTCGCACGTTGGTTATCACCAACATCTGGTTTAATCTCGCCACTTGATTTCATTCCTATCGCCGAAGAAAGCGGCTTTATAGGTGCCATAGGCGAACAGATCCTAGTTCAAGCCTGTAATGACACAGTTCGTGGTATTCAACAAGGTAAATGGGGCAAAGACTTCCATTTGCACGTTAACTTATCAGTACACCAGTTATCTCAACCGGATCTGATTGAGATAATAAAACGTACGTTGGATGAATCTGGGCTGGCAGCTGAAAACCTGACTTTAGAGATCACCGAGTCACGCATTGTTGATAACGATCCTGTGACTATCCAAAACATGCAAAGTATCCGAGATCTGGGCGTACACATCGCTATTGATGATTTTGGTACAGGCTACAGTTCACTCGCTTACCTACATAAACTGCCATTCGACTGCCTCAAGATCGATCGTACTTTCGTTAACAAACTCGATAGAAAGCAACTCGACACTTCGATTGTTGCGGCCATCATCAATATGACCCGCAGTATGAAAGTAGAGATCGTTGCAGAAGGCATCGAAACAACAGAACAAGCGGAAATGCTGGCTCAATTAAACTGCCCACAAGGGCAAGGTTTCTTGTACAGCCGCCCAGTTCCTTTTGAAGAATGGCCAACAGATTTGGTTAACATGAAGTAGAAGTCGTCAATTAGTGGCGATTTTGCACCCTTAGTGTGCTGACACTCAGTACTTTGATTCTTATACTAAGTGCAACTCACACTATTGGGATTACTATAATGATAACCAAGAACTTACCACTGACTGATTTGCACCGTCACCTTGACGGCAACATTCGCACGCAAACCATCCTAGAACTAGGCCAAAAATTTGGTGTGCAACTGCCAGCGAATGATATTGAATCGCTTACTCCTCACGTACAAATTGTTGAAGCCGAGCCTTCACTCGTCGCTTTCCTTTCTAAGCTAGATTGGGGTGTTGCTGTATTGGGTGACTTAGACGCATGTCGCCGCGTGGCATACGAAAACGTAGAAGATGCGTTAAATGCACAAATCGACTACGCTGAGCTGCGTTTTTCTCCATACTACATGGCAATGAAACACAACTTACCTGTTGCAGGCGTTGTAGAAGCAGTTGTAGATGGCGTGCAAGCGGGTGTGCGTGACTTTGGCATCAAAGCTAACCTAATCGGTATTATGAGCCGTACGTTCGGTACAGAAGCTTGTCAGACTGAACTTGATGGCATCCTAACGCAAAAAGATCATATCGTTGCCGTTGATTTGGCAGGTGATGAGCTAGGCCAACCTGGCGAGCAATTCGTTAAACACTTCACGCAAGTAAAAGATGCCGGTCTTGCAGTCACTGTACACGCAGGCGAAGCCGCAGGTGCAGAGAGTATGTGGCAAGCTATCCGCGATCTTGGCGCAACTCGTATTGGTCACGGTGTGAAAGCTATCCACGATCCTAAGCTAATGGACTTCCTTGCTGAAAACCGTATTGGTATTGAGTCTTGCCTAACGTCTAACTTCCAAACTAGCACTGTGGACTCTCTAGCAAATCACCCTATCAAGCAGTTCCTTGAGCACGGTGTCCTTGCGTGTCTAAACACAGATGACCCAGCAGTAGAAGGTATTGAACTGCCATACGAGTATGAAGTAGCAGCTCCTCAAGCTGGCCTATCACAAGATCAAATTCGCCAAGCGCAAATCAACGGCCTTGAGCTTGCCTTCCTTTCTGAATCAGAGAAACAAGCACTACGTGATATCGCTGCTAAACGTAGCTAATTACACAGACAATGATTCTTTAGCCGACGCATTAGCGTCGGCTTTTTTATACCCGTAACAAAGTTAACCACGCAGGAACTAAAATTAAGTGAGGTACAGGGAATAGTGACAACCAATGAGATATTTCAAGACCAAATAGCAGGTATGAAAAAGCCTCGCTATTTCTAGCGAGGCTTATCATTTTTCAGTGTGGAGCACAAAAAGTAAAAAACCCGCTAATTGCTTAGCGGGTTTTTTAATGTGGCGGAGAGATAGGGATTTGAACCCTAGATACGCTATTAACGTATGCCGGTTTTCAAGACCGGTGCTTTCAACCACTCAGCCATCTCTCCACAAATTGTTACCAAAATATAGTCTTACACTAATGATGCTAAATTCTAGTTTTACCCTCAGATTGAATCTGAAAGTTTTATTTAAAGCCTGGCGATGTCCTACTCTCACATGGGGAAACCCCACACTACCATCGGCGCTATTGCGTTTCACTTCTGAGTTCGGCATGGAATCAGGTGGGTCCACAACGCTATGGTCGCCAAGCAAATTCTTTAATTCGGAAAGCTGATTCTCTTATATA
>NZ_JANAVY020000005.1:0-101231 GCF_025195085.2 Vibrio intestinalis
TGATAATCATGCACGAGTTTCTCATATTTTTAACTTCATGATCAGATCGTGATTACCTTGAAAAGTTCCCAATAAAATAAAGTCTTTTATTTTCAGTGGTTAAAGTTCGATCCCACCCTTGCCAAGTATCATCTTGAGTTTCTCCTTAAAACCTCTTTGATAATTTCGCAATCACTCTAGATGAAACATTTTTTGTATAAAATATAGGCAGCAAAAAAGTGTGATGATAAAACAACCTGCACATTATGAATATTATCCTAACTTTAATCACCAAAATGAAATTAATATCAATCATTTGATTACTTATTTAACTTGATTGCATAGTTAGCCTAACCATCGACAATTATCCACATATTATCTACCACAATTAATTTACAAGCTCATATCAAAAATATCGATCAAATCACAATTTAGTTGGTAAGATTTCAATAACAGATCAGCTTATTTAATTCTTTTAAAAATTTAGTACCAATCTTTAAGTGCAACATATCGTAATTTTATAAAAAACATGTACCAATGGCCGCTCTTTTACATTGACCGATAACGTCTGAAGACACACTGCATCAAACTCTCATTTTATCGGAAGGAGCAAGCCTCAATGACATATAACCATTCTAAGAAAAACCCTAAGGCGCAAAAAAGGGAGCAAAGCTCCCTTTAGTTTATACCTTCCATTGGATGAATGACGTTTACGCTTCTACTTCTTCCTCTTGTGGCTCAACTTCTTCCACAATTGGTAAAACTTGCTTAACGTAATCGCCCGGCGCTGCGCCTAAAACCGGGAACTGCTCACTCCCTTGGTTAAATGGCTCAACTTGCTCATCTGGGTTAAAGCCCATCAACCATTGGTGCCAATGCGTCCACCAAGAACCCTCTTGATGGGTTGCATTAGTCAGCCACTCTTCAGCGCTGTCATCTAAGCTATCGTTAACCCAGTAGCCATATTTTTTCTTGGCTGGGTGATTAACAATACCTGCGATGTGGCCGGACTCACCAAGTACAAAGGTTTTGTTACCGCCAACATTCAGCGCACCACGGTATGTACCTTGCCAAAGGGCGATATGGTCTTCTTTAGTTGAGATAAAGTAACTTGGGATCTTTATCTTGTCCAAATCAATCCAAACACCACCAATTTTCACCCCTTTATCTTGGACTAATTTATTCTCAAGATAGAGTTCACGTAACATGAAGTTATGCGTTGGTGCGGCTACATTGGTGCTGTCGCTATTCCAATAAAGCAGGTCAAAATCAACCGGACTAGCGCCTTTCAAATAGTTGTCGACATAGTAATTCCAGTACAAGCTGTTTTCGCGCAATAAGCTGAATGTCACGCTTAGTGAACGCCCATCCATATAGCCTTTAGCGTTGTTCTGAATCTCTATAGCGTTGATGACAGGATCATTGATGTATGCCCCAACCTCTCCCGGCTGAGAAAAGTCGAGTAACGTAGTGAAGAACGTTGCACTTTTAATGCGTTTCTTCATACGTTTCGCGGCGTAGTACGCAATGGTTGACGCCAACACCGTACCACCAATGCAATAACCAGCAGCATTGATTTGCGGCTGACCAGTTATATCTTCAATCGCTGAGACGGCTTTCGCTACACCTTCTGTCACGTAATCACCGAACTCTACATGTTTTTGCGCCGCGCCTGGGTTGCGCCACGAGATCATAAACACGCTGTGACCTTGCTCTAGTAGCCAACGCACCATCGAGTTCTTTTCCCGCAGGTCAAGAATATAGTACTTGTTGACGAAAGGCGGCACGATCAATAACGGCGTCGCATTGACCTGCTTGGTCAGTGGTTTGTACTGAATCAGCTCAAACAACTCATTTTGATAAACCACATCGCCTTTAGTATTGGCAATGTCATCGCCTACTCTAAATGCGTTGTTGTTTGTCATGCGAACTTTGAGAATATCAGCACTTGATTCAAGGTCGTCTTTAAATTGGTCCAAACCTGCGAGCAAGTTTTCGCCATTTTGTTCGATAGTCAGCTTGAGTAACTCTGGGTTGGTCGCGACAAAGTTACTTGGGGAAAGTGCGTTGATCATTTGGCGAGAGAAGAAGATAAGACGCTCTTTACTTTTTTCGTCTAACCCTTCGATTCCATTAATCGCTTCTAAATAACTGCGACTAAAGAGTAGGTAAGATTGTTTAATGAAATTAAACACTATCTCGTTTTGCCAACTTTCGTTAGAGAATCGTTTGTCGCCTCTTTCAGCTTCTACCACGCTTTCAGTATTACCTGTCAGTGCAACTTGTTGCCAAATCTCTAGCTGTTGTTGCCACCATTTGGTTTGAATTTCTAGCAGCGCTGCAGGTTGATTCGCAGCACTTTCAAAGAGCTTTGCGGTATCTTCGAAATTCACTTCTTGCATGGCCTTGTTCAGAGGGGTGTTTACGGCTGCCCTGTTCAGTTCTAATTCTTGCCACCATTGTTGATTGGTTTCTTGGAGCTTCACAAGGTAGTCCGAAAAGAAGTGTTGAAACATGTTTGCAACTCCTATAATCGGAAAAAAGCCGCCTTGGGAACAAAGGCGGCAAAAGTAAGTCAGTGGTTATGCGGGAGTCACTGTCTTAAGGTTTTCCGATGTTAGCTGCTCGACATCATCTTTAAACTCTTTAGCAATGCTTTGCAGCTTGTTGCTGTCATCCATCATTTGCTGTGACAGTTTTGACAACACGCTAAGTTGTTGACCGTTAAATGCCGTTAACGATGTAACATCTTTAACTTCACTTGCGGCTTTCATTTGAGTTAAACCCATCTCGCTGTAAGTGCGAATTGCGTTTAATTGCAGTTCTGTTAGCACTTCGACGTTTTTAGTCACTAACTTATTGAACTTGAAGTACGGTTCTAGGCCTTTTTCTGTTTGGTCAGTGAAGCTTTTGAAAAAATCGGTGTACATGAGTATTACTCCTAAAAATAAAAAATTAATTCCATTCGACAGATTTAACGATGACAGCGGTACCCATACCTCCGCCAACACAAAGTGAGGCAACGCCGTACTGGCCGCTACTTCGGTTTAGCTCATGAATCAGTGAAACTAAAATACGGTTTCCTGATGCGCCTAAAGGGTGACCCAACGCGATTGCGCCACCATTTGGATTCGCCTTATCTTGGATGCTCGCAACCGAGACTTTATGCTCTCGCGCTAGCTCATGAATGACGCCTAATGCTTGCGCGGCAAATGCTTCGTTAAGCTCATAGACATCAATATCATTGGTGGTTAAATTGGCTTTCTGTAGTGCTGTAGTTACCGCTGGTACTGGCCCTAACCCCATTACCTTCGGATCGATTCCCGCTTGTGCGTAACTAACTACCTCTGCCACTGGTTTTAAGTTGTACTTATTAACCGCGCTCTCACTCGCCAGTACAATTGCACTTGCACCATCATTGATGCCAGATGCATTACCAGCTGTGACTGAGCCTTGCTTATCAAATGCTGGACGTAGTTTCTGTAAGCCCTCAAGGGTTGCATTCGCTTTTGGATATTCGTCAGTATCGAAGTGAACAATTTCACGACGCTGTTTCACTTCAACAGGTGCGATTTCAGCTTTGAAATGACCCGCTTCAATTGCGGCGACGGCCTTTTGTTGGCTACTCAGTGCGTATTGATCTTGCTGTTCGCGGCTGATGCCCACTTGCGATGCAACGTTTTCGGCCGTTACACCCATGTGATACTGATTAAACACGTCGGTCAGACCGTCATTAATTAATAAGTCGGTGGTGACCAAGTTGCCCATTTTGTGGCCGTTTCGCACCGATGCTGGAATCACGAAAGGGATTTGAGACATCACTTCGACGCCTGCGGCAACGATGACTTCACCATCACCATTACGGATATGACTAACCGCGTCCATTACGGTTTTCATACCACTGCCACACACCATATTGACGCTATACGCTGGTGTTGTTTCTGGTACGCCCGCGTACAAAGCAGCTTGGCGGCCTACGCTCATGCCTTGCCCTGCACCAATTACGTTACCAACGATCACTTCGTCTACTTGTTCACCGGCTAAGTTTGCATCAGCAAGCGCGGCTTTGATGGCAACCGCAGCAAGATCGCCCGCAGCCACGTCTTTTAGTGAACCGCCAAAAGCGCCAATTGGTGTGCGTTTTGCAGTAACTACAAATACTTTTTCCATTGTCATTCCCCTATTGCATGTACAAGCCGCCGTTCACCGACAGGGTTTCGCCTGTGATGTAGGCACCAGCATCACTCACTAAAAAGCTCACTGCTTCTGCGATTTCTTGTGGCTCGGCTAGTCGGCGCATAGGGATTTGGTCTTTGATAAATTCGAGAGCTTCAGGCTTCATCATCTCAACCATAGGTGTCAGCGTATAACCAGGAGCAACGACATTAACCGTCACGCCCGAACGTGCGCCTTCGGCTGCTAACGCTTTAGAAAAGCCAATCATGCCAGCCTTCGCTGCGCAGTAATTGGTTTGACCAAATTGGCCTTTAATACCGTTAACTGATGAAATATTGATGACGCGTCCACCGCCTTTTTCGCACATGGTAGCGAACAGTGGTTGAGTCACATTGAACACGCTGTTGAGGTTAGTATCGATGACATCTTTCCACGATTCTGCGGTCATTTTCTTAAACACACCGTCGCGGGTAATGCCAGCATTGTTGATCACAACATCGACCGTACCTTCTTCGTTCAGTAACGCTGCTAAGCGCTCTGCACATTGATCGGTATCGGTTACATCCAGTTCAAATAAGCGAACTTGTTCTTGGGTGAATCCGTTTTCTTTAAACCATTTCTGAGCGCACTCATGCTTACCTGTAAAATAAGTAGCAATAACGCGATAACCTTGTTCAACAAGTTTATTTGAAATAGCAGATCCAATTCCGCCTTTAGATCCCGTGATCAAAGCGATCTTTTCCATTAATAGACTCCATTCATAACAGCAAGTTAAATAGCAAAGCTAATTCTTATTTTGGCACTCTGTAATTGATGCCAAACTAAAATAAGTCATTGTCGATATTTAATTTTCGACTTTATCTATTTATTAAAATTAATCGGGAATTATGACACTTCAAATATTTTGTCAAACAATATGCATAAGGTTGAACCAGATCTCATAAAGAGTGAAATGTTATCCATATGTTATAGACAGCATAAGCAATTGAATTAACTGAAAATCAATCAATGACAAATTAGTCAAAATAGACATAACCACCTGAAAAACAAAACATTATTACGTTATGTTTGATTTTCATGACATTATTTCAATTAGTTAGCGTTTTTATTTCAATTGATAATTTAGGTAATATCAGTCGCAAAGGGAGAGTTTATTTATATCGACTTTAGTATTAGACAAAAGAAATTAACAAGCATATCAATACAACGACAATTCTTTATTAATTATGCAGATAGCATTCATTATCAGGATTTATACTTAAGTCGAATAAAAAAGCCCCAACACTGAATGCTGGGGCAATATTCAAATCGTCTAATTTAAGACAATTAATTAGGCAGTAATGGGTTTAATTTTGTAAATGATGGCAAATAGCACTGGTACAACAATCAAAGTTAGGACAGTTGCAAAGCCCAAGCCAGCCATAATTGTGATGGCCATTGATCCAAAGAACGCATCAAATACCAACGGAATCATACCGAGTATCGTAGTCAAAGCGGCCATACTAACTGGACGTACACGAGAAATCGCACTGTCATACACCGCTTGGTATTTGTCCTTACCCGCACTTAACTCAATATTGATTTGGTCTAGCAGCACAATACCGTTTTTCAAAATCATGCCACTTAAGCTGAGCAAACCAAGGAAAGCGGTAAAGCTGAACGGCATGTTTGTCACTAACAGGCCAATGGAAACACCAATAATCGACAACGGCACAGTAAACCAGATCACCAGTGGTTTTCTTACTGAGTTAAACAGCAACATAGTAATAATGAACATCAGCAAATAGCCCATTGGCATTGAACCAAATAGTGCTTCTTGCGCATCTTTGGACGACTCGTATTCTCCACCCCAAGAGATGCTATAGCCTTCAGGCATTGGAATCGCTTCTACTTGAGGTTTGATACGGGCAAACAAGCTCGCTGCAGTTTCATCGCCTAGCACATCATGATCAGCTAGCACGGTTAACATACGCTTACGATCGCGGCGCTGAATAAGAGGCTCTTGCCACTCTAACGCAACGCCATCAATCACTTGTTCCACTGGAATGTACGTTTGTAACGTAGGGCTCCAAAGTTTCACATTCGACAGTGACCCAAAATCAACACGCTCTTGCTCTGGCAAACGCGCAATGATTGGTAGTGTATGCGTACCATCGCGTAGCAAACCAATTGGGTTACCACCAAACGACATTTGCAGAGTTTCAGAAAGGTCTTGCTTAGAAATACCTAAACGGCGAGCTTTCGATTCGTTAAATTGAGGCACTAACTCTTTGGTGCGTTCACGCCAGTCATGACGTACGTTACGTGCACCTGGGTCAGCCAATAGTACGTCTTCAATTTGTACCGCAAGCTCACGCAAGATTTGCGGATCTGGGCCAGTAATACGTGCCTCAATTTTCGACGCTGGCGATGGGCCAAACTCCATCAATTTGAACTGGAAGGTCGCATCGTTAAAACGCGCCGGAAGTTCTTTATCTAACTTCTCTAACAGCTCGAACATGTTGTCGCGATCTGTCGTACGCACCTGTAACTGTGTATACGCTTCGTAACTTTTCTCTGGTTGATAAGTTAGCGCAAAACGCTGTAAGCCTTGACCGGTTGTGGTCGAAACAAACTCTACGTTCTCCTGTTGGCGAATGTACTGCTCCACCTTTTTGGTTGAGTCGATCGTTTGGCGGATATCCGTACCTTCAGGCATCCAAAGGTCTACATAAAACATCGGAGTATTTGATGGCGGGAAAAACGACTGTTTTACCATACCAAAACCAACCACAGCACCGACTAATAGCACAACCATGCTACCCACTGTTAGCCAACGGAAACGCAGCGCAAACTTAAGAATTGAACCAAAGACAGTAAACAACACACCTTTGTATGGATCTTCATCTTCACCCGCTTGCTTGTCTTCTTCCTTCAGGAATAGATCGGCAAGGAAAGGCGTTAACGTTAGTGCAGTGACCCAACTTAAGAATAGCGAGTAACACAGTACCCAGAACAGCGAGCCCATGAACTCACCCGTCGCATCTTGCGATAAGCCAATTGGTGCAAATGCAGTTATCGCAATTACTGTCGCACCAAGCAGCGGCCACTGAGTTTGCGTCACAATATCTTTCGACGCTTGTAGTTTAGTTTTGCCCTTTTTAAGACCAACCAGAATGCCTTCAACCACGACAATGGCATTATCCACCAGCATACCTAGCGCAATAATGAGTGCACCTAGCGAGATACGGTGTAGCTCTACATCGTTGTACTTCATCAAGATGAACGTACCAAACACGGTCAAAAGCAGCACAGCACCAATAATCAAACCACTGCGCAAACCCATTGCAAACAGCAGTACGATAATAACGATCGCCACCGCTTGACCCAAACTAACAACGAAGTCTTGAACCGATTTATCAACCTCTGCTGCTTGGTTGTAAAAATGGTTAATTTCTACACCCGCTGGTTTGATGCTTTCTAGCTCAGTCAGTTTTGCATCAATTGCGTTACCCACTTCAACCACGTTCACGCCCGAGCCGAACGAAATCGCTAGGTTGATCGCTGGTTTACCGTTAAAAGTAACGACATTTGATGGTTTCTCTTGAATACCGCGTGTTACGGTTGCCACATCTTTTAGACGAATGAGGTTACCCGTGTCTCGGCCGTGAATGATTAAGTCTTCAAGCTCTTGCTCGCTGCTCATTGTACCGTTAGGACGAATCGTCAAAGATTGACCATTCACCATCACTTCACCCGCCGATTGAACACTATTTTGCTGCGCCAGTAAGCCCACTACCGTATTCATATCTAGGTTTAGTGCGGCAAGGCGCTCTAGCGATACTTCAACGAACAATTGCTCTTGCTGATCGCCTGCGATAGAGACTTTACCCACACCATCAACTAGCTCCAGCTCGCGGCTTAAGTAGTCTGCGTAGCGCTTTAGCTCGATGTAATCGTAATCTTCTCCTGTCAGCATCAACATAATGCCGTAAACGTCACCAAAATCGTCGATGATTTGTAGCGAGTTAACACCAGAAGGTAGCGTCGGCTTTAAGTCATTAATTTTACGACGCATTTCGTCCCAAATCTGCGGTAGCTCGTCAGGACCGTAATCCATCTCCATGCTGACCATAATTTGCGACATACCGTTAGAAGAGGTCGACGTAATCTTGTCGATGTACGGCAACTTACGGATCTCTTTCTCTAATGGATACGTCAGTTCTTCTTCCACTTCTTGCGATGTTGCGCCCGGATACGTTGCAATCACCATCGCATCTTTAATGGTGAAAGCAGGGTCTTCCAGACGACCCAAGTCCATAAATGATGTTACGCCACCTACAGCAAGGATAACGAGGAAAAGCCAGCTGATGACTTTGTTTTTTATTGAATACTCAGCGATGCTCACAGCTGCGCTCCTTTAATTTCCATGCCTTCTCTTAACTTGCGTAAGTTTGAGTTGATGATGATGTCGCCACTTTCAATACCACTGGTAGCAATCGCACCCGTACCATTGATTTGCTCGATTTTGATTGGGTAACGGTGGGCGTTTTCATCTTCCAGCTTCCAAACAAAAAACTGGTTTACTTGTGAACCGGTATCAATTGCGGTCATTGGCAACTGGTAGCCATGCTGAGGGCCAATGCCTGCAGCCAGTAAATCAACCGACACTTTTACACTTGTGCCCGGTAGAATTTGCGGCTCTACCTGCGGCATTGTTAACCAAAACTCATAAGATTGGCTTTGAGGATGAAGCTCACTTGTGTGCTCTAAATATGAAAGTGTGTAAGACTGATCGTGGCCAGAAAAGCTCGCTTGAGGCTGGTACTGACGGTGATTCATACCCGGCTCAATCATCGCTAAAACCGAATCGGACACGCTGACTTTTACGTACACTTTGTCATCTTTATACAGTGACACTACCGTCTCACCCGGCGAGATATTTTCATATTTTTTCTTATCAACATCAGAAATTTTACCGGCAAAAGGCGCGCGTAAACGGGTATACGTTACCTGAGCTTTCGCAGCGCCTAGCTGAGCACGCGTTAACTTAAAGCTTGCCGCAAGCTGGTCTAGCTCCGCTTTTGACACCATATTCTTCTTGTGCAGCTCTTGGCCACGTTGGTACTGCTTTAGTGCTAGTTCATAGCGTGCTTGTGCGTCAAATACATTCTGTTTCGCTTTGGTATCATCAAGCAGCGCAATCACTTGACCTTTGTTCACGCGATCGCCTTCTTGCACCAAAATTGCACTGATTTCACCATCAGTTCTAAACGCAAGCGGCGTTAATTCCGCAGGCATCGCTTGGCCGTTGATCACTCGATATTGACTAGTAATAGGAGCCTCTACTTTGTAGGTATCTACCACTAACGGACTCTTCTCACGGTGCGCCATTTCTGCCTTACAACCAGCAAGTGCAACCACTGCCAGCGCAACCGAGGTATATTTCATACGCATGATTAAATGCCCCCTTCTTTAACCCATGCTTTTACTTGTTGGCCAGAGACAAGCTGCTCTACGCCCGCTTCAACCACCCAGTCACCCGCGTTTAAGCCAGACACCACTTTGCCGCTGTTGTCTAACCCAACGGTTACCGCATTAATGATTTTGCTTTGGCTGTCATAACGGAAAATCGTACCGGTAGAGTCTGATTTGCTAACCCATGCTGAATCGCTCAAAACAATGCCCTGTGCACCTTGTTGTTTGAGTAATTGAACCTGCCCTGTCATGCCTGATAACAAATTGAGAGATTGTGGACGTTCAATAGTCACACTCGCGCGGTAGCTATTGGTGTCAGCATCTGGTTTGGTCGAGATTTCTTTAAACGTGGCTGGGATTTGAATTTGCTTATGGCTATCCATCTTCACGCTCAACGAAGATTGAGAAACATGTTGTAAGCCGTGGGATTCCACATACGTAACGGGAATGGTAAACACCACATCCATCACTTTGTTATTGATAAGATTAAATACCGGTTGATTAGCGCCCACTACCTGATGCTCTTCACTGAACGAGATAGAAATAACCCCATCAAATGGCGCAACAATATGCGTGTAAGTTAGGTCAGTTTTAGCTTGCTCTAATGCCGATTTCGCAGCTTTGTATTCTGTTTCGCGTTGGTCAAAATCATCAGTACTGATCAGCTTTTTACCAAACAAGGTTTTCGCGCGTTGGTAAGCCGTGTTCGCTAAATCAAATTCTGCTTGCTTGGCATCTAATGCCAATTGGTAATCAGTTGGGTCGAGCTTAGCTAAAGTTTGCCCTTTGCTAACTTGAGAGCCCATCTTGACAAAAATATGTTCTATTTCTCCCGCCACTTGGAAAGATAAACCTGCGCGTTCGGTTGCATCTATTTTGGCGATGAATGAATCGTATTGATGCTGTGCGTTGTCTGGTACTTGCATCAACTTAACGGGTTTTACGATTGGTGCGGTCTCTTCTGAATTCGCTTGGTTGCAGCCACTTAAGAACAGGCTAATAGCGCCCATACTGAATAGGGTAGCGAGTGGCTTCAACTTCATTTTGTTGTTGAGCATTGGAAAATCTCTTAATTATATTTACTACACACATGTGCAGTATATTCATGAAAGAAATGAGATCAAGATTTATTTTCCAACTGTGCAGTATTTATTTGTTGATGAAAAAGGATTACATTTCTGGTAGAAATACGTCGCGATACAGAGGTTGGTAAGAGTATGACCGAAAGAAAACAAGGGCGTAGAAGCGCACAAGACGCAGAGAACACGAAGCGTGAGATACTAAAAGTAGCTGCGGATATGTTTTGTACTCTCGGGTATGAGCGTGTTTCTATCCGTAATATCAGTGAGCAAGCTGGTGTTTCCCACAGCTTGATCCGACATCATTTTGGTAGCAAAGAGAAGATTTGGCATGCGATCAGCGACAGTTTGCACGATTTCATGCAAGAGTATTTGAAGACCATCATTGAGCATATCCCGCAAAATGCGCCAGCCAATGAAAAACTCTACTTCTTCTCTGTTCGTCTACTTGCGCATATGTTGACATTTAAGCGACCAATTCAGCTGATCGCCGATGCGGTGCGCCAAGAAGAAGGCCTGTTCGACTACTTCATTGATAAATCAGGCAGCTTGCAGGCAATCATTGATGAGATTGCCGCTGAGTACAATCGAGATTTTCCTGACTCACAAATTAAAGTGTGGGAGATCAAATGGCAGATGATCATGTTTGCTCATGGGGCTGCTAGCCTAGAGCCTTTCATGCGTGAAACGTGGGTGGATGAAACCGACAGCTACGATCAATGCTTACTGAATCACTGGCGCTTGTTCAATGATCTGATGATGAACAAATACCACATCCCTGCTGAAAAAGGACTTAAGCCGAGCAGCGTTGCTGAGCTTATCTACAAAACAGGTTATTGTGACAACTGTTAAACTAAAAAGCGCCAGCAATTGCTGGCGCTTTTGTTATCTCTTCTTACCACGGTTGGCGTGAATCTTAAGTTTGGCTTTCATTCTTCGCTTATCTGAACTGCGCCCTTTACGACGTTGCGCCTGTTCTGGCTCAATATCTTCAATCAAACTTGGCTCGAAACCCTCTAACCATTGCTGTGGTAAGCGGGTATCCAATAGTCTTTCAATTGCCTCTAGCAAGTACTCTTCATCTCGGCTCATTAGCGAGACAGCCAAGCCTTTTTGCCCTGCACGCCCAGTACGGCCAATACGGTGAACGTAGTCTTCCGCTTTGAATGGCATTTCAAAGTTTACTACTTGCTCTAATTGCTGAATGTCTAGTCCACGTGCGGCTACATCGGTAGCGATCAAAGCGCGTACTTTGCCTGATTTAAAATCATCCAACGCTTTTTGACGTGCGCCTTGGCTTTTATCACCATTGATTGAGGTGGCTTTAATGCCATCTAATTTGAGCTCTTTGGCAAGTGCATCACTGCCTTGCTTGGTTTTAGTAAAGACCAACACCTGTTGCCAATTACGAGAACCAATTAGGTATGCAAGTAGCTCTGCTTTGCGCTTTTTATCAACCGGAAACACCATCTGCTCGACCGTATCTGCAGTACTGTTTGATGGGCTAACTTGAACCTCAACCGGTTCGTTTTGCATTTTGTACGCGATCGTTTTGATTTTTTTATCAAATGTCGCAGAGAAGAATAAGGTTTGGCGCTCTGGGTTAAGCTTTTTGAGAATGCGTTGTAAGTCCGGCATGAAACCCATATCAAGCATGCGGTCAGCCTCATCTAACACTAATGTTTTCGTGCGTTGCAACGAAATGTTTTTACAAAACAGATGATCAAGCAATCGACCTGGCGTGGCGATAAGAATATCACAGCCATGAAGCAAGTTTTTAGTTTGCACGTTCATACTTGTGCCGCCATAAGCGGTAACTATGTGCAAATCCGTCTCTTTGGCATAAGAGGTCATGTTATCAAACACTTGTTGAGCCAACTCACGAGTAGGGACAAGTACCAATGCCGTTACATCACTGCGCTGAACATCTCGTTCAATACCCTGCTCTACAATCGACTGAATGATAGGCAGACCAAACGCAGCTGTTTTACCTGTGCCTGTTTGAGCGCCAGCGAGTACATCTGCACCGCGTAAAACATGCGGAATCGCTTGCTGTTGTACCTCTGTCGGCTGAGAAAAGCCCAACTGATCGATGGTGGCAAGAAGTGCAGAAGAAAGGCCGAGGTCGGCAAAGGCTTGAGACATAATAAACTACCCATAATAAAGACCGGGCGATTCTATAATGAATATGGGGTGTGATGCTATAAGCTTTGCATGCTTTGAAACTGCTTACTGGCAGCAATTAACGTCGGATAAAACTGCTCGAAACACTGATTGAGCTCATGATAGTGCGCATCGAGCACTTGAGCGCACTCTGCCACGGGCTCAAATTTCGGCCTACGTTTGGAAATACGCTCCAAGGCAAAGTGAATGTTATCCATCTCTTGATAAGATTCGAGCCACTGTCCCTGAACCATCCGCGATACGACTGCCAAATACGTTTGCGGAAAATCAGCTTGTTGCGCTTCGAGCAAACTATTACCCGTCGAGCGCGCAAATGACGCCAGACTTTGGTCGTGATATTGATGCCAATGGGTCGCCAAGCAGTGATCCCAAAACACATCCAGAGCAATGCCTGCAAATCGTCTGGTTCGTTGACTAAAAAACACTTTCGCATCCGTAAGCATGGGATGGCTATCTGTGTAAGAGTCCACAAAGCGGTGCAAACGAATACCATTGACGATATCTGCCGACCAACGACCTTCAGGATTACCTCGTACGAAATCCCCAAGCAAGTTTCCAGTTAAACTCGATTGGCATAAATGGGCGATGTGAAGATGAGCGAGATAGTTCATGGGGATAACACAAAGCCAGTGCGGAGCACTGGCTTAACTGGGACGCAGACTGCTTATTCGCTGCCGCTTTCTTCTAGAGACTGCTCATATTCTGAGAGTGCGATACCTATTTCCATCGCATCTAGCAGCTCAAGACATTCATCGTTGAATGTTTGGTCACTCATGGGACCTCCTTACTTCAAATAAAAAGCCCAACATTGCGTCGGGCATCTCCTTTATATCGACTTTATATGACAGTTTTTTGAACAGGGGAAGCCTTTTTAATCACTTTTGCGTCACTTTCGATGAGTAAACGTTTGCCTAAGCGGTTGAGTGTCGTTTCGGCATCACCGTAAACAAAAAATTACACCACCGGATAATAATGTTTACATACCGCTTGATCTTAAGTCCATTTTCTCACAATATACGACAATTCCAGTATTTATAACCAATCATGAACATCTAACTGGTATATAAACACTGCCAACCTCAACCTTAGTAAAGAATAGTGTACAGATGAGTAAATCAAAGATTTTAGGAAGCACTTTGATCATCGCCGGTACTACCATTGGCGCGGGCATGCTCGCATTACCATTGGCATCGGCAGGCATAGGCTTTTCCACCTCCCTTTTAATTATGGCTGTTTTATGGGCTGTAATGGCTTATACCGCACTCATCATGATCGAGTTGCATCAGCACGCTGACAGCAGCGCGACATTACATACGCTTGCTAAACAAATCTTGGGCAAAAAAGGAAAATGGCTTGCGAGCTTCGCTATGCTGTTCTTGTTTTACTCGCTCTGTGCAGCTTACATCGCAGGTGGCGGTGCACAATTTGGTGACCGCCTAGCACAATGGTTTGGTGTAGAAGTGTCAGCCACTCAAGGCGTGGTTATCTTTACTATGCTGGTGGCTGGTGTTGTCACTATTGGTACATCAACCGTCGACAAGGTGAACCGTTTATTGTTTACCCTAAAGCTGATTGCCATGGCGAGCGTGCTAATGTTCCTTGCGCCAAATGTCACTCAATCTTACTTACTTAGCATGCCGCTGCAGCAAGGTTTGATCGTCGCATCTATTCCCGTGATTTTCACTTCATTTGGGTTTCACGGCAGTATTCCTGCAATAGTTCGCTACTTAGACGGTGATACGCCATCGCTACGTAAAGCCATTGTTATCGGCTCTGCAATTCCACTAATCATTTACGTGTTTTGGCAAGTCGTAACGTTAGGTGTGGTTAATCAATCAACTCTGCTAGAAAACCAAGGCTTAAGCGCGTTAATTGGCACATTATCGTCAACCGTAAGTGAATCGAATCTAGCAGGTACTATTGGAATTTTTGCCGACTTAGCGCTTTTAACATCATTCTTAGGTGTGAGCTTAGGTTTGTTTGAATTTTTAGGCGATACGCTGAAGAAAAACAGTGCTAACCGCTCACAAGCATTAAATCGTAGCATCACAGGTTTAATCACCTTCTTGCCACCAATGTGCTTCGCGCTGTTCTACCCACAGGGCTTTATCATGGCACTTGGCTACGCTGCGATTGCGCTGGCAATTTTGGCCATCTTCTTACCTATTGTGATGGTTTCAAAAACACGTAAGTTAACAACCGATGTTGCTTACCGAGTGAAAGGTGGTCATATCGGTTTGGCGACTTGTTTCACTTGTGGTGTGGTGATTGTCTGCGCACAGTTGCTGATTAGCGCCGGCGTGTTGCCCGCACTAGGTTAACGCTCACGTTATCTGTCCTGCTTCTCAGCGGAGAATTAATCCGCTGAGTCGCTTTTCTCGCTTCTAGCTCCTAACACCCTCTTCTTTACGCGCCTCTTTTTAGCATCCTTTTAAATGAAGCACGTTCGACTAACTTGATGTTTTGCTTTCACCTTCCGGCTGCCGTTCGATAATTTTATGAACTCGATCACCTAGTAAGCCGATCAACTTCTCAATATCGATTAATTATCTAACATTAGTTTCATGTTTTTAGTGCTTCAACGCATACTTGGCGTCTGTCAATTTATAGATTGACGCTGACATAAAATAATAAAATGGAGTTCACATGAAAGAAGTTCAATTTAGGACAATTGACCGTCTATTCATAAAAATGTCTATTAACGACAAAATGTGGGCGATTTTCGCTCTCTTCGTTATTTCGCTCGCTTGTGTTGCCGGTAACCGTTATCTCGACCAAATCTCTCATGCCGAACAACTAGCCATGGTGAAGGTCGAAGCTCGGCTCGATGGCATATTGAGCGCCGATGCCTCAGCACATAACGCACCTGGTCTTGAAGCCGTGAGCACAGCAACGCTTGGCGCACCTTCAATTAAGGGCACTACCGTTACCGCATACGGGCAAGACAAACAAGGTCAGTACTATCGCTTAAGCGAAAACCACGCTCAAACCATCGAAGCGGCAAAAAGTGAAGCCACAACAAGCTTGTTGCTTAGTCTGCTGCTTATCGCTCCATTTGCGTTGTTCCTGTATTGGGTAGCAACCTTCCTTGGCGGCGCACTTTGGGTGCTTTACACTACTACGGTGAAGATTTCAGAAGGTGATTTAACCTCTCGTTTAGGCTTCCACCCAGGCCGTGACGAGTTCGGCACGATTGGCTGTGCGCTAGACCGCGCAATGGACACGTTAACTGAGTTGGTTGTAACCGTGAAAGAAAGCGCAACCACATTAGGTGAAACGTCCTCTTCATTTGAAGATGAGATGAAACACAGCGAAACAGAAATCAATCGCCAACATACCTCTTTAGATTCTGTTGCAACCGCGATGGAAGAAATGACTGCGTCAGCGCAAGAAGTGACTCAAATTGCGAATCGCGCTTCAAGTCAATCGGAACAAGATAGCCAACACGTTCGCGACAGTGCTGATCGCGTACAAAAAGCAATTAATGAGATTGCTACGTTATCGGCGTACATAGAACAAACTTCTTCTTCGGTATCGTCGCTTAATGACAACACTAGCCAAATCAGTGAAGTCATCACCACCATCAATGGCATTTCTGAGCAGACCAACCTACTTGCACTAAACGCAGCAATTGAAGCCGCGCGAGCAGGCGAACAAGGCCGTGGTTTTGCGGTGGTTGCTGATGAAGTGCGCACGCTTGCTAGCCGTACTCAACAAGCGACAGTTGAAATCCAAGCCATGATCGAAAAGCTGCAACAAGAAAGCACAAGCATTGCGACCATTACCGGACAAACGGTGACCCAAGCTCAGGCGAGCAGTGAAATTGTCTCTTCAATTGGTAACGATATCGAAACGATTTACCAATCTGCGCAGGCTGTGAATGATATGAGCTTGCACATTTCGACCTCCGCGCAAGAGCAAAGCTCAGTCGCGACTGACATTGCCAAAGAGCTGAGTGACATCCGCGCGCAATCAAACAATATTAAAGAAGTGGCCGAGCAATCACTAATCGGTGTACATAACCTGACAAAGGCTTCGCAAAACTTAGGGGCAATTTTGAGTCGTTACCATACTTAAAATTGCAGCATCACGTGAAAAGGCTTGGATATTCCAAGCCTTTTTTTATTGGGTTTAGAGTCGCTTATTTTGCCCTGTGCCATGCAGAGCGCGTCGTTATCATGTAACATTGAAGCAGAAGTTGTATTACACGGAATAGCTCATGGAAGTAGAACTGTTGGAAATCAAAAATTTCCTATCACAGCACCCCCCTTTTGACGAACTTGAAGATGATATCCTCAACTACGTTAGCCGACACATCGAAATCTCCTACTACCGCGAAGATACGCCCATCATCCACTTTGGTGACCATATTCATGATCTCTACATGGTGCGCAGTGGCGTGGTTGAAGTATATCGTCGTAAAGGTGAGCTCTATAACCGCATCGATGAAGGCGCGCTATTTGGCCAAATGGGTTTGCTGACCAATAACAAGGTCAAGTTTCCAGCCAAGGCCATCAAAGATACCTTGATTTACTGCATCCCTGAAAACGTATTCCAAGAGCTGTATGACAATCACGAATCGTTTGCTGACTTTGTCGAATTAGAAGGTAACGCGCGACTGCGCCAAACCGTTTCAAGCACTAAGCAAGAAAACGATCTCACCACATCCAAAGTAAGAACCTTGCTGACTCGTGATGCGCCTTATGTGTACACCACTGAATCGATTCAAAATGCAGCCATCAAGATGGCAGAAGAAAACGTCTCTTCCCTGCTGATCATGGACCCAGACACCGTTGACAATGATGACGACGATTCTAACTCGCTAGTTGGCATCATCACTGACCGTGATCTTTGTACCCGCGTATTGGCCGAAGGTTTGGATATTAACGATGACGTCGCCAGTGTCATGTCGACCGATGTGATCTCGCTTGATCACAACGCCTACGTTTACGAAGCCATGTTGACCATGCTTCGCTACAACGCGCACCACCTTCCTGTACTGAAAGACAAAAAGCCAATTGGCATCATCGAAGCGACTGATATCGTTCGTTATGAATCGCAGAACTCTCTGCTGTTAGTAAGCAGTATTTTCCACCAGCAGAGCATTGAAGAGCTCACTTCCCTATCCGAACAACTTAAAGACAGTTTTGTTCGCCTAGTTAACGAAGATGCAAACTCTCACATGGTCGGCAGCGCGATGTCAGTGATTGGTCGAAGCTTTAAGCAGCGCATTATTGAACTCGCCGAAGAGGAATTGGGCCCTGCGCCAATTCCTTATTGCTTCCTTGCCCTAGGCTCAATGGGACGTGACGAGCAATTACTCGTAACCGACCAAGACAACGCCATTATTTTAGATAACAGCTACGACGAAAAAGAACACGGCGAATATTTCGCAGAGCTCGCAAAGCGTGTGTGTGATGGCCTAAATGAATGTGGCTACAGCTATTGTACCGGCGACATCATGGCAACGAATCCAGAATGGCGTATGACGCGCACAGAATGGGAAGAATGCTTCGCCGATTGGATTGATAACCCAAACCCGAAAGCACTGCTTAACGCTTCTATCTTCTTTGATCTTGATGGTGTGTATGGCCGTCTAAAATGGGCAGAACAGCTCAATGGATTTATCGTGCGCCGCGCACGTAAAAATAACCGCTTCTTAGCCTGCCTTGCACGCAATGCCATGAACCGCACCCCACCTTTAGGCTTCTTTAAAGATTTCGTGATGGAAAAAGATGGCCGGCACAAAAACTCCATCAATCTAAAACGTCGCGGCACTGCGCCACTCGCGGATTTGATTCGCGTACACGCACTTGCCGTAGGCTCACGTTCTCAAAACTCATTTGAACGTTTAGATGACATCCATGACGCCGGAATCTTACCAAAAGGTAAAGCTCGCGCCCTGCATGATGCACTAGAGTTTATTTCTATGGTGCGTATTCGTCACCAAGCCTACGACGTGGAAAATGAAATCGAGCCAGATAACAACATCGAACCGGAAAACCTGTCCGATTTTGAACGTCGTAACTTAAAAGATGCATTCCAAATCTTGAGTAATGCGCAAAACTTCCTCAAGTTCCGCTATCAAGCCAGCAATAACTTTAAGTGAGAAACGCATGATTAAAAAGATAATGCGCGCTCCGATAATTGATTGGCCCAACAAGTTTGAGCGCAAGCTGCAAGTCACTCAAAACCAGCAGTTAAAGGAATACTACGGAGAATCATTGCCCGATACCGAAACCCCGCTCGACGAGGTATTGTTTCTGGCAATTGATTTCGAAACCACAGGTCTGAACGCTGTAGATGATGACATCATCACCATCGGCACTGTGCCGTTTGATTTGAATCGAATCTATATGAGCCAAGCTAAACACTGGACTGTTAGACCACGTAAACAGCTTGAAGAAGAATCGGTTGTCATCCACGGAATCACGCACAGTGATGTACTCGGCGCGCCTGATTTGAGCGCGGTTTTCCCTGAAGTGCTCAAAGAGATGGCGGGGAAAATTATGGTGGTTCACTACCAGCGCATCGAGCGAGAGTTTTTTGATTTAGCCTTGCGCGATCGCATTAAAGAAGGCATCGAGTTCCCTGTGCTTGATACGATGGATATTGAAACTAAAATTCAGCAAGCGCAATCAGGTGGCTTTCTAAACAGGCTGACCGGTAAAAAACCTGAGTCTGTTCGATTAGGCTCTAGCCGTACTCGTTATGGTTTACCGCAGTACACGCCTCACCACGCGCTAACCGATGCAGTCGCTACCGCTGAGCTGTTACAAGCACAAATCGCTTACCACTTTAATCCTAAAGATCCCATCAGTAAGCACTGGCTATAAGTTAGCTATATCAATGAGAGATTGGATCTCTCGATCGACCGCAAACTAAAGCGTGTTAGGGTTTCTCTAACACGCTTTTTCATTAGAGTTCTGTCTAAATTATTGAACAATAAGTGATGACGATTCAGTCAATTTTGTGAGATAGCTTTAGTTTTTGTCTCATTCCTGTTAATCTTGCGCCCGAAATATATTTTGAGCTCTAAACAATTGCGAGGATTAATGAGTAATACTAAGGATAGGTATAGTATCGAGAATACTGACTATACAATTGGCCAAGACAATATCCAGAAATGGGGTTTTGACGTTCACAACCCAGTATTTGGTATTAGCGCTGGCGCTATCATTCTATTTCTAGTTGCCCTTCTAGTGGCCGATGCCGAAACGGCAAAAGCAGCATTAGATGGCGTTAAATGGAAGATCATCAACAACTTCGATGTAACTTTCATGTGGGCAGCAAACATCTTTGTTATTTTCTGTTTTGCCCTCATCGTCTCCCCTTACGGAAAAATCCGAATTGGTGGCAATGATGCCAAAGCAGAACACACCACACTTTCATGGATGTCGATGCTATTTGCCGCAGGCATGGGGATTGGCCTTATGTTCTGGGGTGTGGCAGAACCTGTCGCTTACTTTACTGGTTGGTATGAAACGCCACTTGGTGTTGAAGCACACTCTCCTGAAGCGGTGAAATTGGCACTTGGCGCGACCATCTACAACTGGGGTATTCATGGCTGGGCCATTTACGCAGTTGTGGCGCTTGCTCTTGCCTTCTTCTCTTTCAACAAAGGTTTACCACTTTCAATTCGTTCTATTTTCTACCCACTATTGGGTGACAGAACTTGGGGTTGGTTCGGACATATTGTTGATATCGTAGCCGTATTGGCGACTCTATTCGGCCTAGCAACCTCATTGGGCCTTGGTGCTCAACAGGCGGCAAGTGGTATTAACCACGTATTCGGCACTGAAGGCGGCATTGGTATGCAGCTTGGTGTGATTGCGGTGGTTACGCTACTAGCAACCATCTCAGTAATTCGCGGAATTAATGGCGGCGTAAAAGTACTGAGTAACATCAACATGGTGGTTGCGTTCTTCCTATTGGTGTTCGTGGCGATTGCTGGCGGTATGGTGGCACTAAAATCAGTACCAACGGCGCTGATGGGCTACATTGAAAACTTCATTCCACTGAGTAACCCACACGGCCGTGAAGACGAAACCTGGATGCACGGTTGGACTGTATTCTACTGGGCTTGGTGGATTTCATGGTCACCATTTGTAGGCATGTTCATCGCGCGTATCTCTAAAGGCCGCACAATCCGCGAGTTTATGGTTGCTGTACTATTTATCCCAACAGCAGTTATCGTAATTTGGATGGCAGTTTTCGGCGGTATCGCAATTGACCAAGTGATCAACAAAGTCGGTGAAATTGGTCTAAATGGCCTGAAAGATATCACCCTTTCGCTATTCCACACTTACGATGCACTTCCAATTAGCTCTGTGTTATCTGTCGTTTCTATCGTGCTGATCATGGTGTTCTTTATCACCTCTTCAGATTCAGGTTCGCTAGTAATCGATAGTATTACATCAGGCGGTAAAGTGGATGCTCCAGTTCCTCAGCGTGTGTTCTGGGCAGTAATTGGCGGCGCTATCGCAGCCGTGCTACTTTGGGTTGGCGGTACGGAGTCAATTCAGGCGCTACAAGCAGGCACAGTATCAATGGCATTGCCATTCATGTTCATCTTGCTACTTATGTGCTGGAGTTTAATCCTAGGTCTGAAAACCGAGATGGAATTTACCAAAGCTAGCTACGCTTAAGTTTAGATAGCTATCTAATAGTGACAAAGCCACTTACTTTCGTAAGTGGCTTTTTGTTTTGTGGTGCCAAGAAAAGTACGTGTCATGGTTTAGGTAGTGAGATGTAGACGTACGTTAGGCCTGTTTCCTCATTTCACTCTGAAGCATAAGCGTTTCAAATGCCGAAGGTTTCGAACCCGATTCAATGTACTCAACAATTTTTGACACGCAGGCTTCAACGCTCAAACTTGATGTGTCTAATTCAAGGTCATAAGTACGATGACTATGTACGCGATTAAATTGAAAACGGGCGGCTCCTAGTTTGCGATCCCCCCTAGACTCTTCTCGCGTTTCTAGCACGTCAAGAGGACAGTGCACACCTACGAACACCACTGGCATACCTTCAAACGCTTTAACACAAGCGTCTAACCATTCAGGCTGTTGAAGTACGTAGTCTACGATAACGTTATTTCCTGCACGTGCAATGGCTGCTGCCGATTCATGAAAACCATTAACAATATTTGCAAATCGCTCTTCCATGAGTTTGGCATTATTTAGGTCACATTGCGCAATTTGAGACAAGTAAGTATCAACTGAGACATGTAGATAAACATCAGCCAGAGCCTGTTGAAGTGCATGACTTAATGTCGTTTTTCCAGAACTGGACGTTCCATTTAAAAATATAACCAAACCAAAACACTCTTTTTTAAAATCAATACGATAGCGCCTATTTGCTTCATCGCAAAACACCGAAAAACCAACGTGGGCACGAAGCCGAAGTTCAAGGTTTCCAGTGCTTGTTCTTTTTCAGCGCAGTGGCTTTAAGCGGCAATACAAAATTGCGCCTAATGCTCCCAAAAAATGACCAATGTGATCAATTTTTACATCTAACGCGTTATTAAAACCACCGTTAAACTCTGAATCTAGGGCAAAAAACATTGCCGAAAATAGGAACAGTAAAATCGCTAAAAGCCACTCTTTGGTGGTTAATTCCTTTTCATCGGTAAAATAAGCCGCCGCCAAACCGAAAACGCCACCCGATATCCCACAGACCAAAACACTTTCCGAATAGAATAATATAGATGGTATGGATGCCAAGCTACCCACAAGAAGAACTTCAAGATACCTTTTGGCTCCAACCCTGCGTTCATAGGCGGACGCTAGACCTAAGCCAAATACATTTGCAACGAGATGAATCAGGTTACCATGGAGAAATAGGTGCGTGACTGACTGTAACGGCCAATTTAAGAACTGATCAACGTCATTACTCAATGCCAACTTTCGATACAGGCCCTCATTGACCGAAATGAAATCAAAGTTTGTTGTCAGAAGGAATATAAGAAGAACTATAACCCCTGTACAAATAGAAGCCCAAACAGACTTAAAGTTTTCACTGTAGGTAATCGGCGCAGCCTTCAAGCTACTCGGAGCAGGCTTTATGAAAATCAATAAGCCGACATACATTACAACTGAGATAATAAATATAATCATTGGACTAAAGGAATATTGCTTTCAATATGCTGTTGAACATCTGGCAACAATTTTGCGACCTTTTCTACGCCCTTTAATTGGGCTTTTATTTTAATCTTTCGGTTGTTTTTGAATGTGAACTTCATAGGCCTTTGTAATAGCCCTTTTCCTATTTTTACACTTTCAATGTCATCAAACTCAAAGAAATCATTTTCCTTGAATTTACCCATCATGCTCAACTTGTAGAAAGATATACCTTTCTCAGTAACAGCTAAAAAATATACTTTCATCGTTAAAATGAAAAAAGGGCCAATTAGGAAGACTAACCAATAATTTGGAGGGCTTATTGCCTGAAAGAAACCTATTAGCGAGTCCCCATCATTCAGATTCTCTTCAATGTGCTTTTTAGCCTGTTCTTTGTTCATTATTACTCCTGATTATGTTTCAAATTCTCTGCGAATCTGTATTAAACGCTTTGTTGTGCCTTGATCCACTCGGTTCGAAGGACTGCCAAAACCACTGTATCCCACCACTGTTCTTTGAAAAAACGATGCTCTCTAAAGTAAGCTTCTTGCCGCATACCCAAAGATTTACAGAGCTTAATCGCTGGCAAGTTTTTACTGATTGTCTCCGCATAAATGCGATGAACACCCAACTCCGAAAAACCAAAATCTGCCAGAGCCAAGGCGGCTTCGTAGCTTAACTTGTTACCTTGAGAAACTCTGGAAAATGCACATCCCATCGAAGCCTGCTGATTATCTTCTAAACGTAAACAAACAGTCCCGATGAACTCTCCAGATACCTTACATTCAACAGCTAATTGGTATGATTTTCTTGGTTGCTCAGAAGCCTGAGCGATAAACAAACTTGTTAACTCTCGGTATTTGTTAGGGTCGCAATCGCTTTCATCATAGAAACGCTGATATTTAGCATCCTGAGACATGGTAACAAAAGCATCTTCATCGTTTGGAGACATATTCCTAATAATCAGACGTTTAGTTTCGATTTTAAACATCGAAAGTTCCTTTTTCTTTGTATTCACTCTGAAGCAAACCAAAGCATTTTAGATCATGAAATTGCCCTTTCCAGTAGCCGCTTTGTCTACGAAGGCCTTCTTCTTTTAAGCCGACTTTAGCAAGGAGCTTCTCAGAACTAACGTTACCTAATACGGTATCAGCTTGAATACGATTTAGCTTTCCACACGGCAAATCACCCAGAAATGCTTGCCTAACAATTTTATTAATCGCCTCTGCCATAATGCCCTGTCCCCAGTATTGAGGTAACAAGTCATAGCCAATTACTGCGGACTTCATTTTCTCATTCCATGAGTTAAAACCGCACGTTCCAATTAGGTTACCTGTTTCTTTAAGAACGATTCCCCAACGAATACCAGCTTTAGTAATAAACCTATGTCTCATTTGCTCAATTATCATCGCAGCCTGAGAGGGCTTTGTTATCGCTTCCATGTCGTAATAAGCGATAACTGCTTCGTTGGAAAATAGATTGAGAATACTGCTTGTATCGGTATCGTCTAGCTGTCGAAGAATTAATCGCGTTGATTCATATTCTGGAAATTCCAAGTGACCCCCTTTGAAATATAAAGCTCTGTTATGTCGTGAAGCTCATAACTACGCACGTCAAAAACGCTGGTAACCCCGAAACAAAAAGCTTGATACAAAATATCGTATTTGAGGAAAAGCGCTCATCATCAATTTCGCTAGCTACTGAGCTATCGACCATTGATCCAGCTACCCTTTCAGCTTTATCACCCTGAAAATCACGCTCTGGTGGATACATGAAAAACAACGCTGCTATTCCCCAAAGAATAATCAGGACAAAGAAAGCGTAATCAGACCAAAAGTTAAGACCAAAGAACCCCGTAGACTTCTCTAGTACAACTACTATCGCGGCTGAAAGCAGATTGCTAACAACAAAGAACCTTATTAAACCTAGCAATTTAATCTCCCTATCGTCCCTAGTAATATAACGCCGCATTAGGTGATGATCAGCGCTGTCACTGCACTCAAGACATTATGAAAAATACAGATGCATATCATCGAACTAAAGCTGCCCACCGTTTGCCCGCCGCCTTAAACACTTTGCTATACCTGAAGTTTCAAGAAGTAATGATACGTTCCTGACTCTCGTTCATAACCTAAAGACTCATACAGTTTTTGAGCATTCACATTGCTTTCTGCCGTTTCCAAAGTAAGACCTTTTACTTGAGTATCTAGCCCCATATTTTTCGCCGCAATCATCAATTTCGTAGCCACACCCATCCTTCTAGCTGTATCAGCAACAAACAAGTCATTTAAAACCCAAGTCTTACAAGCCGAAACTGAAGAAAAGCTTGGATACAGCTGAGTAAAACCTAAGCCATTGCCCTCATCATCAATTGCTAAAAATATCACTGATTCATTATTGTTAATGCGTGACTGAATAAATTCGCGGGCAACATCAGGGTTGCTATCTTGACCATAAAACACTCGATAAGAATCAAATAGAGGTGAAATTACGTCTAGATTGTCGATCTTTGCTTTTACTATTTCCATGTAAAAAGTCCATTTTTGTTGAAAGGCTTAACGCCACACCAAGTTGAATGAAATCTGTGGCGTATAATTTGGCGAAGCAAAACGCCACGTGTTGGAGGTGAGTTTGAGCGCCTTGTTATGTTAATTTTGCCATCACTCTATTCTCAAATACATGCCAGATGCATTAGGCAATTCAGCATATTTGAAACCGAAATTAGCATAGAATTCAGGCGTACCGTGATGAGCCATTAGGCTTACATACGCTGTTCTCGGAGCATTAATCTTGAGCCAGCCTGTTAATGCTTCCATAATTAGCGACCCTACACCTTTCCCTTGATGTTCAGGTAGGACGGCTATATCTGTGATTTCAAAGAAACACCCGCCGTCACCAATAACTCTACCAAGCCCGATTGGTGAGTTGTTAGCATATACGACCACAGAGTAGAGGCTATTACTTAAGCCAATGGTTGCTGCTTCTATCGACTTTTCTGATAGACCAGCACGTAGACGAATTTGGATGTAATTCTCTGGGGTTGGTATTTCTTGTTCAACGTTGTACATAGTTTCCTCTCTTCAACATAACGCCCTGTCAAGGTGTGAGTAACGCAATAAAGAAGCTTCCACATGTCGCCTTAACCACTTAAACCAACGCATAGTAAAAATGCCACGCGTGCCGAATCACTCTTGAACAATTTGTTAATCTACTTTTTCGTATACGACCTTTGCCTTAGGCACATGATAATCTTTCCAGTTGATAAGATGGTTGCTCAACAAATCCTTGGCAGCGATATTTTTATAAAAAACAACTAATTGCCCATCAGAGCAAATTTCAATTTCACCGGAATGACTTTCACAAAGATATGAAATGATTGCAAAAAGTTCTAAGTCACCGTTTGTAACATACGCAGATTTTTCAATACAAGAGTGGTGTCGACAAGCACTGACAATATATGTATTGGCTCCAAGAGCTTTTACTAGATCGGGAGCACCACCAAAACCAGCCTTAACCTGTTCAGAAATTTTTGCATTTGACCAGAAATATTCCTTACTCTTACTGCCAAAATATTCATCTATATGCGATTTGAAATTATCATCCCAGATCAGCTGATTTGCGTTTTTGAACTCTCTGATCTCGAATGTTTTTGCACTAATAGGCAGAGAAAAAATCACAATTATAAACAATAAAATACGCATAACTTACCTTTGTAACTTAACGCCGCATTAAGGGTGAAAGACACCATCTCCCAGAACTAAGCTATTGTGACATAAACACTTAATTAAAACTATGACGCTAAACCGCCAACCGTTTTGAGCCTCTCTTAGGTGCTTTACTCGCTTACTAGCTTGGGAAAAAGAGAAACGCAAAAATGTACGTTTTTGTTCGTACCCCTTAAACGTATGCACTTCATCCTAGTTATTGACTCTTCACTCCCCTATACAGCAATTCGTCGCAAAGAAACCTCAAGACCCACACAACAATTTATCATTCTCCGTATTCAATACTTACGTTAAAAGAAAGGACAATAAAATGGAGCAAACAATGCACTCACCAAATCAACAAGAACAAGTAGTGGCTCAAGTTAAAAAGATAAAAGAATTCTATAACCACTTAACCAAATACTTGTCGGTAATATCCCTATTATTTGTGATTAATTTCGTAACGGGTACTGAGGAGCTTTGGGCTATTTACCCGGCCTTAGGCTGGGGCATTTTTATGGTCTCACACGCTATCAATGCATTTGAGGTTTTTAATTTTTTAGGGGATGACTGGGAGCAAAAAGAAATAGAAAAGCGCTTAAAGAAGACACGAAAGTGAGAGATTAGAGTTGAGGCTTTCTATGGTACTTCCCCATCAAAAAGTGCACAAAATCAATGGTGATTCCTTAGAAAGCTAACGCCGAGTGTTGCGAGCCTGCCTTAAACGCTTGGTTATGCATCTAGAGGCCTCCACACAGATCTAAGTAGTTTCCCGTAGAGAATGATGCCTTTTCTGGTGAAAGCCAATAGATTGCTTCTGCTACTTCTTCAGGGCGTCCACCACGTTGAAGAGGGATAATACTTTTCAACCGCTCAACTCTTTCAGGTTCACCACCATCAGCGTGCATTTCCGTATGAATGAGTCCAGGACGAACACAATTAACCCTAATTCCCTCAGAGGCAACTTCTAGAGATAGGCCTTTTGTTAATGTATCGATAGCACCTTTTGATGCTGCGTAATCAATATATTCATTTGGTGAACCAGAACGAGATGCACCTGATGAAACATTCACGATCACTCCGCCCTTTCCTCCATGACGAGTAGACATTCGCTTAACTGCCTCGCGACAGCAAAGAAAATAACTCGTCACATTATTGGACAGAATGCCGTTGATTCGATCAGCTGTCATATCTTCGAGTCGAGATTTTGTGCGAAGAATTCCCGCATTATTTACAAGCACCGACAAGGAGCCTAGCTCATCATCGATTGTCTCAAACAACCTTGAGACATCAGCTTCATTTGAAACATCCGCTTGAACCACAATACACCGCGCACCAGTTTGCCTAATTTCATGAGCTAGTGCTTCGGCCGCACCCGTGTTTGACTTGTAATTAATGCAAACTGCATAGCCGTTAGAAGCAAATAACTTTGCTGTAGCCGCGCCGATCCCTCTACCACCTCCGGTGACCAGAACTACTTTTGATTCACTCATATATCATCCTTGAATATCGAAATTGGAGAAGTGCATAACGCCCTGTTAAGGTGTGAGCAACGCAACACCGGAGCCACCACATACCAGCTTAATAACTAAAATCAACGCATAGTAAAAAAACCACGCGTGCCGAATCACTCTTGAATTTTTTGCTAGTTTTATTGCTCGCGAGTCAGTAACAAGCTTGCTCCAGACATAGCCAAAAAAGTTGCACAACCTCTATTGAAGGGCTTTGCCATTTTCGGCTTCGTAAACCACTGCCTTAAGTACATTCCAAATAATGCATAAATTGATATAGCACCCATTTCTAAAATAAGGAACGTACCCCCTAAAAAGAAGAACTGTTCATTTACACTTGCTGAAACATCGACGAACTGTGGTAGAAAGGCAGTAAAGATCAGTATCGCCTTTGGGTTACCAGCCGCTAACAAAAATTCTTGTTTCGCTAAACCCAATCGATTACGAGTGTTTTCTAGCTCAGAAACAGGGCTTGCTTCCGAACGCCAAAGATTAAAGGCAATCCACAACAAGTATGCTGCGCCCACAACTTTGATCATTAGAAATACAGTCTCAGAAGCATAGAGAACAACGGCTAAACCGGAAGCAGCCAAAGCGATCATTGCAGCGAATGCCGCAATACGACCAAGACCAGCAATGAAAGCGGATTTAAAACCGTAACAACGTGCGTTGTTCATGGACAATAGATTGTTTGGCCCAGGAGTCATATTGAGCGCAAAACACGCAGGTATAAAGAACAACAACGTCCAGATTTCCACAATATTTCCTCAAAAAAACTAATGCATAGTAAAAATGCCACGCGTGCCGAATTACGCTTGAACAATTTGTTTTTTATTTCTAACCCAAAGAGTTAACACACGCTTTGTGAACTATCTCTTGATACTCTCGGACCGTTACTTTGTCTTTGATTTTTAGCTCAAACTGTTCTTCAGAAACTACGGGGTCAACTACATCTTCGTCTCTAAGCTCAACTCCAATAGCTTCTTCCATATCTACAACTATGGTTATCAGGTCTAAAACATCAGTCTCAAAGTTTTGTTCATAGAATGTCTTATCAATAGCAATTTCATCCACACGAACATCGAGAGTTTTAGCCATTGCATCTAATACTTTATCACCTACTGCATCACAGCGATTGGACCAAACCAAGTTTGAATACGTAATTGCTAACACTGAACAGAACACACATTTGAGATATTTCATATTTTCCTCTTTGGCACCTAACGTCCTTTTAAGGTGTAAGCCACGCTACCTAAACCATTGTGACATAAATACTTAAAATGAAGTAAGCCGAAAATGCCAAGCGTAGAGAAGACTTTCTAGACGCTTTGTTAGTAGCAAGTTTTACCCTGTTGCTGAAAACTATATAAAAGCAAAACACCTAAACCAAAGCTAACCACATGACCAACCTTTGGAAGATGATGCTCGCTAAAAATTAAATCTAGAGCGAATGCTGGAACAATAGTAAGTACCAAAACAGTCAACGCTAACTTCCCTTCGATGTGTCGCTTTAGATACATTATGATCCCGGCAGCGGCCAAACCTAAAATGGCTTGGGAACCGCCCGTTCCCAAATTCCATGGTTCAGGTACCGTGAATGTACTAGCAAAGGTGCCAATCGAGCCCGCAATAAACCAAATTAGTAGGAAAACACTAGAACCGAGTTTTCGCTCAAGCACATAGCCCAAAGCAAGCAATGAAAAAGCGTTGTAAATCATGTGAAACTGCTTCACGTGAATGAGTTGAGAGACGACTAAACGCCATAGCTCTAAATCTAAAATGTGCTTGTATGTAAACCCACCAAAAGGCTCGAGTTCTGTAATCTTAATCTTTCCGAATAGCGATCCTGATATTTGGAAATTTACAACCAAAGATACCACTACAGTGGACAACACTAATACTAACGTGGCGTAGGGTATGTACCTTTTGGTCACGCTTGCCTCCTTGCTACTAACGCCCTGTTAAGTGGTAAGCAACGCAGACCACCCTACCTCATCCATTGTGACATAAATACTTAGAATCAAGTAAGCTGCAATGCCAAGCGTCGAGAATCCTTTTTAAACACTTTTTTCTTCGCACTTTTCCATGAACATCTGTTTATAGGATTTTGTCTGCAATGCTGATTCTGTTAACCCAAACTCACTTGCTAAGGCTTCAAGGTCTGACTTATAAGCACTTAACATCGATTCATCATCTGTCATGATGGCAAACTCAGCAAAGTCACCAATGTCATCTAAAGAGTCAACGGTAATATGAAACTTGTCGACAAAATAGATACTTCGAGTTTTGGTCGCTTTTAATGTAATTTCATATCCCATTGTTTCAAGCATACTTCTTGCACTTTCCGCATCGGTGATATTCGTCGCTTCACATCGGTCTACCTCTGGGCCTTTAACAATCCAAAGTTTTATACCTGATGGCTGCATAGTACGAATACAGACGCTCTTATTCTGTCGGGACAATAATTTATCAGCAGTATCAAAATAACAGTCGGACTCTAGGTTGTCCTCAAGCATTATTTCATGAGGTATAAATGACAAAACGTTCAAAAAATCAGTTTTCGACTCAAGGCGGTACTTAAGCTCTACCTCATATTTACCTTGAAAATGCTCATTGCTCATTTGGTTATCCAATTTTAAAATGCGAACTTTATCATAATCGTGATTACCTAAACATGACCGTATGCTTAATACCGCATTAACTGGTGAGCAAAATCACACCTTACCTAACCCTTTGTGCCGTTAACACTAAAGCCGAATTAAATAAAAAATGCAAAACGTTACGAATTTGTCTTAAACCCTTTGTTATGTGTAACATGGAATATTACTTTGTTATATTTATGTTCTTTAAGGTATATAAAAAATAGGTCGTGACGTGCTTTATAAATATTAGCTAACACCAACTCAATGTTTTTCTATCTCTGATAGAAAGCTATCAAGTATTTTCCGACTTTCAACCAATTTAGCCGCCTTCTGATCGGCAATTCGAATTTGTTCATACAAAAGATTTCTAAGTTCATCACAAGGTTCAAAAACAAGTCCTTCACCTCTTATGCATGGCAAAAACAGCAAAATTGTGGCCAAGTTCATACCCGCAGAGCTAAGTAGTTTGATCCTCTCTAATGTACGTACCTCTTTCTGGTCAAACTCCCGATACCCCGAAACTGTCCGCTTCGGTTTTAACAATCCTTGCTCTTCGTAATAACGCAGCATACGTATACTCACACCCGTTTTTTTAGACAGCTCACCTATTTTCACTTTTACTCCTTGCCCCTCACAGCGCTGTAAGGGTTTAAGCTAATAGCCCACAAAGTTTATTCTATTAGGGCCTTAAAACATGACGGCAAAAATCCTCACCGACCAAACTTTTTTAAATGGACAATCGATACCAAGCTCTGAAATAACTAACTTAGTATTTGCTGGGTTTGCACACTTCACCGCACTACAGGTTCGAAACAAAATGATCAAGGGACTGGATCTGCATCTAGACAGATTACGTAAAGCTTCCATTGAGCTTTATGGCATGGCATTACCCGATGCACTTGTAGAGTCTTACATTACCTCAGCAGTTGAGAGTGGTGCTAGAGACCAATCACTAACCGTTACCATATACTCTCCCAAAGGTGAGTTTACAGCCGACAGCATGGACATTGAACCCAAAGTGTTAATCCGTAGTACTCCAGCAGAGAATGGCCCTACAGGCCCACTTCGTTTAGCAACAATTAACCATGAGAGGCCACTTGCTGAAATTAAGCACGTTGGTGAAATAGGCAAGACTTACTACTTGCACCAAGCCGTACGGCAAGGCTTTGATGACGCTGTATTTATGAATAGTAACGGCTATCTGAGCGAAGGAACTATATGGAATCTGGCGTTTTGGGATGGAGAAACCGTTATATGGCCAAAAGCGCGTATACTCAAAGGTACTATGATGGCTATGGTGCAACGACAGTTAAACCAGCTTAAGATTCCACAGCGCAGCGAATCTATAACCCTTAACCGACTTTCAGAACTAACAGGTGCTGCGGTTATGAACTCATGGACTCCAGGTGTTAGCATTTCTGAAATTGCATCGAATATTTTCATCAATTCGGATCAGCTCATTTCGCTACTTCATAGAGCTTACTATACTGAGCCCGCAAGGAAAGTCCTAGAGAACACTAACTAAATTTAATTATGTGGCATTCAGCGTATAGTTCTATGCTTGCGCTGAATTTAAACATTTTTTTTTGTCCTTACCTGATGTTTTAAGTTACGTAAAACATATAACGCCCAGCTCAGAGGTGAGCAACGCAATACCAACGCCACCGATTACCACATTGATAACTAAAACCAGCGCATAGTAAAAATGCCACGCGAGCCGAATCACTCTTGAACAATGTGTTATGTGTGTACTCAAACCAAGTTAGTACCACCTTCTTAAATATTTAGTACGTTCCTTGGTCATTTCTATTTCACACTCCATTCGAGATTCATTTCGCTGCCTACCTCCACTATTGAGTACATAAAATGCATCACAATTGGACTCTTTGAACTTGAGCCAACTTCGTTGACTGCTAAGCAAACTTTGCTTAAGTTCAGCTGAATCCACAAGAGTTCCATCAGACAACTCACCTGAATTGATACGATTCATTATATGTTTATAAACATCATTCAACTCTTTATCTGCCGAAACAAAAGTCGCCTCAAGCTCGCACAGATAGCCAAATAACATGCAATCTTCGGCGTTATTTTCCGCAGAAAGTGAGAACGATGAGCAGCAAAGAATTAAAACCAAAAACCTACGCACTTAACCTACTCCTATTCATTAGTACATAACGCAGCACTAAGGTGTGAGCAACGCTACCACCTGACCTAAACCATTGTGCTGTACACTTGAGTTTAGGCAAACCTAAAATGCCGAATGTTGGAGAGCCGTCTAAAAGACTTGTTAGAAATTACTTGTGTACCAACTTAAACGTTACAAGAACTAACTCTGTCGATTCGTTGAATTCAATACCATAAGATGATTTACAGTCTTCTATGAAAAAGTCATTATGTGCTTTGTACCACCACTCATACGTACCATCCCCTTCACCTTCAGACTCGGCAAACTCTCGGCTAACCTGACCAAAGGGACAAAAGTCCACATTAGTTATTTTTACTATACAAACCGGATTCTTTGCCCAATCAAGCACGCTTTTGACCAATTGAGACAAGTCGAGCACACTCATTTGTATTGTATTCGTCGTCACAAAAATAAGTCGTTTCGACTTCTTCAATCTCAGGAAGTTGAGATTTAGGCAATGTGCTTAAATAGGCTCGGAAATAGTCCAGATACCTTGCTTCCATGATTAATTCTCCATCTAACGCCACGTTACGTTTAGTGGTGTGCAACATCACCACCATAGCTATCCAATTGTTCCGTAAAAACTAAAACCGAATGAACCCGAAAATACCAAGCGTTGGGAATTCATCTAAAACGCTTTGTTATGATGGTTATTCAAACACTTTAGCTAAGTATGGTTCTAACTCTTGGGCTTCATCTATTTTTGGGGTGTAAGCTGCATAATATGTGTAAGTTCTATATAGAGTATTGTGCAAGAACCACCTTCCTGAATTTAAATCTAGAAGCAGCTTCAGAACTCTTAGTAGTTTCACAATTATAAAAGCCACCGTAGCAATACCTACGCTTGAATACACTATTTGGTGCCAGCCTTGAAAACTGAAAAAAATATCCGACGCATTTGTTATCGATAACCAAAGCAAACCCAAAACAATGATTAATTTAGTAGTCAGCAGTTTCATGTATCCAGACCTTGCTGCTCGTTCACTTTTAAAGTGTATATTGGAAAGTGAGTCTGTAGATTCCTTAACAGGAATGCCACGAAAATTGATTTCCAACCGTGTTTCTGTTGTCTCTACGAGAATTTTTTCATTGTTTTCCCAACTTGAGATGACAATTGACACGAACAAGCTATATAAGAATTTAATCAATATAAGGTATAAAAGCACTGCTGGTGCTCCTACAAAAACACCAAATGCAGCAAATAACAAAAATAAAAAATTAATTACTGGCTTATCATAAAAAATTACAAACATTTCGAGTATCCCTATATTTTCAATTCATCATAATGCCTTGCTAAAGTGTGAGCCACTCTTAACTGCTTTGTTATGCGATATATTCAAAGGTTCGACGAACTTGTACGCCCATTAGGATAAACTGGTAAATCACCGTACAGTTCACACCAATTAGCCTTATAACCAGTGTAAATCTGAGCATCGACTTTTACAGGTATATCTACATCAAAGACTGAAATAGCCAATTCGATGCTTTCTAAAGACTCACCTTTTACCCGAAACCCAAGACTAGAACCACAGTTAGAACAAAATGTCCTCGTGGTTCCATTGGATGCCACAAACTCTTTGAGTAGATCCTTACCTTTCAGCCAGCTTAAACCTTTCACGCTAACCAGTGTTCCAAATGCAGCGCCGTGAAATTTCCGACACATAGAGCAATGACAATTAGCTACTTTGTCACTAAACCCACAAACAGAAAATCGGACGCCGCCGCATAAACATGAACCTTTAAATCCCGCACTCACCCTGAGTTTTCCTCCCTATTGCATAACTCTGCGTTAAATGGTGAACAACACATACCGCTAGACCTAAACCGTTGAGCTTTGGACGCTTTGTTATAGCCACATGTTCTCACGGACTTCGTAGTGGCTTACATGACGTTCTGGATTCAATTTGTACTTTTCATCCTCTGGATACAATTTAGCAACGCTAATGTCTTCTCCTGAGAATGCTTTGATACATTCAAGATCTTCCCAATAGGTCAACAACGTGATTTCAGCATTATCGCCTAAATTCCGATTTAGGATTTGAGCACCAAGAAAACCTTTTGTCTCAGATGTATCTTTGATTCCTGTCTCATAGAGGTATGCAACAAACCCTTCCTCATACTCTTTAGGGCAAGTCGCTTTCCATTCTCTTGCTATCATAAATACTCCATTTTATTCTGAGGTTATAACGCTCTATTAAGGTGTAAGTAACGCAATACCGATGCTCCGTATTCCACCTTACCTTTTAACACAGCGCATAGTAAAAATGCCACGTGTTGCTAATTACTCCTAAACAGTTTGTTAGACATTTGCCTTAGTTAACCTCGACCACTCTTGCTTTATACCGACTGCAAACAAACTACCTATAAACAAACAGATAGCTGAACTTATCAGCCAAAACGTTAAGGAATTATCTGGAAACATTGGCTTGAGTGCTGAAAATGAGAATGCTCTCAGGAGAAAAACACTTGTAATCACAACTAAAATGGAACGCGTGAATGGAAGCTTCCTTATTACGCCCGCACCCGCCAACGCAAAAGTACCCCAGACACACAAAATTGCAGCGATTGTAAGTGTGACCAATGTCGGATACCAAAGCCCTTGCTCTGCCATTTGAGCCATCTCTTCTCCGGCCCCGAACATTCGATACCAGTCAGCTCCAAATACAATACATCCCAAATGAGCGAAGGCCGCTAAAAAGCAACATCCTGAAGATGCGATGAGATATTTGTTCTTTCGACGATGCATTCATCCTCCTTGATGACTAGTTCCGTATTAAGATGTGACCAGCGCTAGGCTATACTTGAGCGAAACAAAACTGCCAAGCGGTGCGAATCACTCTTAGGTACTTTGTTAGCAGACCGCTTACAACGTGAGTTTAAACCCTTCATGGGTTGCTTTGAATCCAAGTTTTTCATAGAACCGGATTGCATCTGGGCGCTGCTTATCGCTTCTGACTGCTAACGCCGCATTAATTGGTGAGTAACGCAAACCACTCTACCTAATCCATTGTGACAAAACACTTAAACTGAAGAAAGACGAAAATGAAAAGCGTTAGGAATCTATCTAAAACCCTTTGTTATGCCTGTAGTTTCAAGAAGTAATGATACGTCCCTGACTCTCGCTCATAACCCAGAGACTCATACAGTTTCTGAGCATTTACGTTACTATCTGCCGTTTCCAAAGCAAGCCCCTTTACTTCGGTCTCTAGTGCCATCTCTTTCGCTGCATTCATCAGCTTCTTGGCCACCCCCATCCTTCTAGCATTATCAGCAACAAACAAGTCGTTGAGAACCCATGTCCTCGCAGCAGAAACCGAAGAAAAGCTTGGATACAGTTGAACAAACCCTAAAGCATTACCTTCATCATCAAGTGCTAGAAATATCACTGATTCATTATTACTAATGCGTGATTGAATAAATTCACGGGCAACATCGGGGTTACTTTCTTGACCATAAAACACTCGATATGAATCAAAAAGAGGTGTAATAACATCTATGTTATCGATTTTTGCTTTTACTATTTCCATGTAAAAAATCCATTTTTTGTAGAAAGGCATAATGCCCTGTTAATGGGCGGGCAACACTACCACCAAACCTATAACATCGCACCATAATCACAAAAGCCACTGAAACCAAAGTCACCGAGCGTTGCAAATCTGTCTTAAACGCCTTGTTAAGCTGGCTTCGTGTCGAAACGGCTGTTATATCTGAATTTCTTTCAAGTCGTGATAAGACCCGTAAGCTACGCGCTCAAAATTACTGCGCACGCAAAACAAACCTTCCTTTGTTTTTGTTCTATTCCATGCGACACGTGTACCACTATATGTATGAATAAGCTCAGCATGAGACCAATCAATACAAACAAGAATCTTTTCAAATTGACTGATAAAATCTTCTCCTACACACCAATCATCTTTCTGATCCATACCAAAAGTTATCATATTCATATAATAGGAGAACCCTCTAGAACGAGGGATTACGTTGAATAAATGCTTAACAAGCAATTGACCACTTTCGGGTAAATTCGCTATAACTTCGACCGCCTCTTCGTAACTCTTTTCACCTGAGTTACAAGCGATAAATCCATAAATTGTCGATGACATATTTCTACCTTTAGTCTAACGCCTTATTATGGTGTGAGGCACGCAATACCTAAGCTACCGCACACCACCTTAATCACTTAAACCAGCGCAAAGTGAAAACACCACGCGTTGCGCACGCATGTTGAACAGTTTGTTAGACGCGTAGCCACATTTTATAACTTAATCTCGACGTTGTTCCGTACATATGTTGGTATAGACAACTGCTCATCTATATCTTTGAACTTTGTCTGTTGAGGCATCGATTCTATTATCGTATTCAGTGCTTCAAAACTGATACCTACAACTCGACAAGCAGTCATCAAACCATTAATAAAGCACTTTTTATCCCGCTTTTGCTGTCGCTCCGTCACAGCAATAGATGAATACAATTCGCACTCTTTCGTTAATAAGGCTAGAAGTTCTTCTTTCGAGGGTTCCATATACAAACTCAGTTGCTAAGTAGTTTGAATACATTATCAATGATTTAAGACACAACTTCCAAGAGCTCGATCTTACGATTCAAACCGAAAACGCCAAGCGTTGCGAATCTGCTTAAATTTATTGTTAGGGCTGTACCTGAAGGGACTGTTTTTCTTTGAAGTAAAGATACATTGGGAGCCCAAACGACACACCAACAGACAAAGTTCCCAACACTGCAAAATATCGATACTTCACTTTATGTCTGTGTCCGTCTACTAAGATAAATCCTATCAGAGCAATCACCCCAACCAAAACATCAAGCCAAGCCATTATACTAATGGGGTTTACCAACGCATCATTGAGCAAAAGGCCAATATCTAAGCCATTAGTAATTAACCAAGGAACCAACGCGCCATACGGTAGCAATATACCTAAAAAAGTAAGAACTAGATAAAACCTCACCATTTTGCCATCCTTGCAAATTTATTGTACTAAGCCCTGACGCCCAGTTAAGGTGTGAGCCACGCTTGGCTATACTTGAGCGAAGCGAAAGCGCCAAGCGTTGCGAATCACTCTTAATGCTTTGTTAGCCGAGTTTTATACGACATAGCTCATTAATAGGCTTGTCTACAAAATACTCCCAAACGTGCTTGAACGCTGCATGTTGTGTTGGAAAAGGCGATAACTCTAACGCTTCTTCTAAGCTGCACCATTTAAAATCTGTGTGTTCGTGATTAAGAACGACCTCTTGATTCGCTTGGCACTTAACAACAAAGACTGGGATGACTTCAATAATGTTCGAGTAGGACTCATAAAACTGTTCTAAGAATTGACCATTGTACAGTTCTGTCACTTCAATCTGGGTTTCTTCCTGAAACTCTCGAACGATGGTTTGCCAAGGCAACTCACCTTCTTCCATTGAACCTGCAACATGGCACCAAAAGCCACCTTTCACTCGCTTCATTAGAAGCATCTTTGTTTCACCATTAATTTCCGACAACGCCACACCAGAAACAATTGAATTATTTATTGGAATCATTTTTATACTTAGAAACTACGATAGTCGGCTAACGCCCTTTTAAGGTGTGAGTAACGCAATACCGAAGCTCTCGCATAACACCTTAATCACTAAACGCAACGCATAGTAAAAATGCCACGCGTTGCGAATCACTCTTAAACAGTTTGTTAAATGCCTTTACATCCCACTTTTCTCAATAATTTCTAACAAAAGCAATATAAATGTTAATAATTTTATCGCCAAATCAAGCAATAACGACATCACTTTTTCTCCTAATTACGTTTCGACATAATTAGGTTACAACTGGAAAACTAATTTCTAGTGGGGGGAATTTCGACACTTGATAAGTTCAGCATTAACGACTTTTCCGAAACTACTCGTAAACGATGATCAAAAAGTCGACGACCTTGTATCGAGGGGTTAACTGCAAACAACGTCAACTTTGCGCCCGAATCTTCTACAACATCCTTAAGCCAATGACTGTAACCACGACATGCCGAGATGATGTCCAAAGGTATACTGTTTTTATCTAGCAAGCCGATACCAACCGTAGCAAAAGAGAAAGCTAGATGAAGTACTGGCTTAAAGGGAGAAAACACCTCTTTCCGAGCTCTTTCTCTTACATCAACGCCATAATCTTTCCATCTATCCCATAACACGCACATTTCGGTACCAGTCAAGCTGTGTGTTTGTATCCAAGATACAGTTCGAAAGACTTTATCAACCAAGATTTTATTTGCAGTTTCTAATCGAGCTTCGAATCTTCGCAATGCAACTTTAGAGAGGTCTTCGCAAGCAAACCCTTTGTAGCCCATCATATCGACAGGCTTGTAACCGTCTTGTCGAGCACCAAGGTACATAATTGAGTCAATTAACTGGTTTCTCTTTTCAAAGCTTCTTTCAGTCTGCTCTGGATACACAAGTATCGCAAAGAATGCTGCGGCTCCAATTATGTCATTCGATACTTCGATCTTCATACAACCTCTGGCATTTAACGCCCTGTTAAGGTGTGAGCAACGCAAGACAAAAGCCTCCGCATACCACCTTAAACACTAAAACCAACGCATGGTAAAAATGCCATGCGTTGCGAATCACTCTTAAACAGTTTGTTATGCTCATATTTCAGTCAAACTTCTGTAGAGTCAATAATTCTAGTTGTTTGGGATTCACGCACAACGTTTTTAATAATTGACTCTAGCTCACTCCTCGAGTCAAACATGTCACTAGAAGCCAAAATGTTATCTCTAGACATACTTCCATTCATACTCAACATAAAATAAAAGCTCTCCTCTTCTTCCATTTCATATATATGGTAATTCGACTCAGCATTGCCGAACTCTCGAATCTGTTCAATTCTTATCTCAGCATCTTCTTTATTAGAGATAAAGCCGACAAGCAGTGAATCATCTGCCAACTTCAGCGATACATTGTATCCATCACCATAACCTGGCTTTGATATTTCGTATTGAGATTTAATACCATTCTTATCCATTTCGATTCCTCAATAATTTTATGTTTTCGTCATATATGTGGTGATATTACGTGCTCGAATGGTCGCTAGAGCATAACACTAACTAGACGACTAACAGCTGCCTTTAGTTCTCACATAATGCCGTTTTTTATTTACTGACTCAATTACAAATCAATACCTTATCATTAATACAACAAAGCTAGACTGCAAATAGCTCAATAACCCCTAAGTGAGCCAGTAAATAACTGGCTCAATGATAGACAATCACTCCTCACCGTAGGTTTCCTGTTTCTCGCAAGCTACGAAATGCCCCTCAATTTCAGTAATTTACTCTGTCAATGTTGGTCGATACGGCTCTTCACGCACACCATGAGAAAGTACTAGCTTTATCATAAAGATTGGTGCAAGCCACTCTAGACCTACTGGCGCTGGAATTAACGTTGCTAGAATAATTGATAACATCACAATCAGTAATGCGATTGGGCGATGGAGATACATTGGTACAAAGTGCAACAATACAATCGAACCCATCATCATTGCGTACCAGAAAAATGCATACGACCACGTGATATCAAAACAGAGTGGAACCGCAAACAACTGAAAATGAATAGCAGGGAACAGAAATTTACTTCCAACCAGTTTGCCTAGTATTGTTAGTTCTAACGATTGATCCGTATGCAAAAATCGCTTCATGGAACCTAAAGAGTTGCTTAACACCCCACCTATCATATCTAGCGTCAATGCCGCAGCTACAACAATTTGTAACCAGCTCCATTCTAGTTGCTGCCAAGCAAAAAAGTAGAGAATAACCGGAGCAATAAATGCTGCGTAGTTAGCAATTATCGATTCCGCTTTGGTTGCTCCAAATCCGGTAGTGAAATTGAATTTACCTTCGCACTCCCAATTGATGTGCGCGTCTTTTATTGTGAGTTTACTGTTTGACATCACTTACTCCCATTGATGTTTTTGGGTCTTAAACTTTAAAAGACCACTCGGTCTATAAAACACTACTCGATCAAAACTTAAGCTGTCAAACATTTCAGACCAGACGGACTAAATAAATTTTTTATTGGACTCACGTGTGAATTATTAATATAGTCCACACGGACTTTAAAGGAGATTCCAAATGCCGAAGATTGTTGATCACCAAGCCTACCGCCGAGAGATTGCCATTAAAGCTGTCGATATATTTACCGAACATGGTGTTAACGGCTTAGGTATGCGCGGTATTGCCGAAGCGCTCGGAATTTCCAAAAGCGCGCTTTATCACTATTTCCCGAGTAAAGATGAACTGTTTAAAGCCAGCACAGAGGTATTTTTGGAGCCAAGTTCACTCTATGGTTTAGCTGATGGAGAGTCGCTCCCTGAGAGTAAAGAGGAAAAGTTAACAAAACTGGTCACCACATTAGATAGCCGTTTTCGTGGTGAAATGACCCTAATGCTTGAATACACCAAAGCCAAAGATACTAAACAAATTAGCAATGACAGCTTACTTGCTCTCGCAAACCAACAGTTCAAGATCGAACTTGGTAAAGCCGTTGGTACTAGCAATGCTGATCAGGCTTTTGCGCTTCTTTATGGTGGGCTGACCATGCGCCTACTTGATGGTGAAAACACCGACCTATCAAGCATTGTCGAGTGGATGTTGGCCCTAACAAAGCGCACTCCTGAAGAAGCTTGATTAAACAAAATCGTGGCGTTGGGTAATTATGACGCTGCTAATCTTGTTAGCTGTTTAAGAATAAAGCGTCTATATCTTATCACTACCCTATCCGTACTCTTTATTACCTCTCTACCAGCAATAAAAAAGGGCGATATAATCGCCCTTTCAATCAAATTACTACTGAGTTTATTTGTAGCGCTCTGTGCGCATACCCATTAGTAGGCTGACACACATCAGCAGCAACACAATGGTAAACGGCAGTGCGGTTGAAATTGCGCCCGCTTGCAATGCTTGAATGGCTTCTGTACCACCAATCCAAAGCAATGCCACTGCGATTGCACCTTCCATAAATGCCCAGAACACACGTTGTAGAACTGGCGCATCTACTTTACCACCCGCGGTAATACTATCGATTACTAGCGAGCCTGAGTCTGAAGAGGTAATGAAGAATACCAGCACAAGTACCACTGCGATAACAGACAATAGCGTGCCGTATGGCAGTGCATCAAACATCTCAAACATTGCAAGTGACACATCGGTTAGGCCTTTCGCGCCTAAGATGCCCTCGCCTTGTATCACTTGGTCAATGGCAATGCCGCCAAACACAGACATCCAAACCAGTGTTACCGCAGTAGGAACAATAAGAACAGCAGTAATGAACTGGCGAACAGTACGGCCGCGAGATACGCGCGCGATGAACATACCAACAAATGGTGACCATGAAATCCACCAAGCCCAGTAGAATACAGTCCAACCTTGGAACCAAGCTTCGTCTTCACGGCCATGTGGGTTACTAAGTGGGATTAGGTTTTCAACATAAGCCATGAAAGTGTTTGGAATATTCCCCAGAGCTACCGCCCACCCAATCAGCGCAACAAGAATTAGCAGCAAGAATGCCACCACCATGTTGATGTTACTGATCACTTTTACGCCGCCATCAATACCACGCAAAACAGACACAACCGCCAGTAGTGTTACGATAGTAATCACCACAACTTGCAGACCTAGTCCGGCTTCAAAACCAAATACGTGCTGAATACCACTTGCTGCTTGTTGCGCGCCAAGGCCAAGTGATGTTGCCAAACCGAAAAGCGTCGCCAATACCGCAAGGATATCCACAACGTGGCCTGCCCACCCCCAAGCGCGATCGCCAAGTAATGGGTAAAAAATAGAGCGGATAGATAGAGGCAAGCCTTTGTTGTAAGCAAAGAAGGCCAATGACAGCGCAACAACACCGTAAATAGCCCAAGGGTGAAGACCCCAGTGGTACATAGTTGCGCCCATCGCTAAGCGCGCGGCTTCTGGTGTATTGGCTTCAACGCCTAACGGGGTTTCATACCAACCGGTAAAGTAAGCCACTGGCTCAGCCACACTCCAGAACATAAGGCCGATACCCATACCTGCTGCAAATAGCATTGATAGCCATGAAATGAAGGAGTAATCAGCCGTTGCATCTTGACCACCAAGACGAATTTTACCTAGCGGTGAAACAACCAGTGCTAAACAGAAGATAACGAAGATGTTACCAGACCAAATAAACAGCCAGTCGAATGCACCGATAATGTCCCACTTGAAACCATCTAAATGGGTTTTGGCTACTTCTGGGTCAAGAACCAAAGCAGCTAGTAGGAACAAGGCAATAAACCCGGCACTCACACCAAAAACAGGGTTATGAACGTCAAAACCCCATTTCTGCACATTATCCTGCCCGATCGTATAATCGGTGCTATCGATACTGTATTTATCGATTCCTTTTGTCATATTTTCTCTCTTACTCTTTTCATCTTCTTTAGAGCTATAAGCGAATTAAATCAGCATGAAAATTTGATTAAACTCTCATTAGTTTACGCCTCTGAATAAAATCTGCCACTTCACGAGGGGTTTTTGGTCGATAAATCTGCAATTTAGCTTTCAGTTGAGTATTTTTTATTCGACACGTGCCGCAATCTGTAAACGAACCATCTGAAAATATGGTTAGTGGTCTAATGTTTTGACTTCAATAATATTATTGGTCTATGGGTTCTCATTACCCTAGATTTAAGGTATGTTTCACGCTTATCAACCGCTATCTGTAAGGTCTCAAGTTGGAAAAACACGAAGAAGTTCTTGTCTCTATCAGACAAATCATCCGCGCCATCGATTTGCACTCTAAGAAATTGAGTAAAGAGTCGGGTTTGACTGGGCCTCAGCTTATTCTGATGCGCTCGATTCGCGACCTAGGTGATGTAACGATCAAAGAACTGTCTAACCATACCAACATGAGCCAAGCGACTGCGACAATCATTCTTGACCGTCTTCAGCGTAATGAGCTAATCGAACGTCGACGCAGTGAAACAGATAAACGAAAAGTACACGCCTACCTTACTGAGAAAGGTAAGCAAGTTCTCAATGATGCTCCTATGCCGTTACAGCAAAACTTCATTAATAAGTTTCAAAAGCTCGAAGAGTGGGAACAAACATTGTTGCTTTCGTCTGTGCAACGTTTGTCATCAATGATGAATGCGGAAGATATTGAAGTGGATGCGGTTCTTGAGCTTGGTAGTATTACCAAGCCAGCAGAATCACACTAAAGTATAAGCTAGGGTTGCGGTGCTTGGTAACAGTAGCGCAACCCAGAATAGGCTGTGAACTAGGTTAAAATTGCGCAGGCGCACCACGAAAGGCGCTGCAACAAACAAGCACAGCAGCGCGTAAAGCGCGATCTCTGATGCCAACATAGTCAACCCGACAACAAATGCGATGGCGGTGATGATTTCTATATTGTTCAGGTGCAACTTTTTACCTAAACCAAAAATAAACAAACAAGCAGCAAGCGAAGGTATCATTATTACGTTATATAGGTATTATTTACTTAACAACGATAATAATGAGAATCGTTATCATTAGCAAGTGCTTAGTGTAATTTCTGGAACAATCAATGAAAACTCCTTGTATTGGCGCCTGTAAAAATAATGGCGGCGTTTGTAGCGGCTGCCATCGCACCATCAATGAAATCACGCAATGGCGTCATTTTGATGAAGCCGAACGTCAATCCATCATGGATCGATTAGCGCGTAAAGACACCACTCACGTATGCCCTAAGTGCAATAACAACGCTTATTGCGACATCAGTGCTGGAAAATCCACATGTTGGTGTCTCGATCTAGAGAAACGCGATCGCTCAGGTATTGAAAATACTGGGACTTGTATGTGCCGTACTTGTCTTTCTGAATTACCGATTGAATAATTATTTTTAATTAGAAAATCTAATGAATCACATAGATTTTTATCTTGCGTGACTTCACACTTTTAGATTGCCATCCGCTCCAACCCACTCTAATATCGCGCCACTGTAAATTCCCTTTACCGTTTTATTTATTAGCTGAGATAAGGCTTTCTTGTCTCGGCCGTCGCTGTTTTGTTTATTTTGTGGGTATCGACTAATGTCTGCGTCTTCTCAAATCATTAAATTCACGTTCCTAATTGCCATTTTGACTGCGGTTGGTCAAATGACCCAAACCATGTATGTGCCTTCAATAGGTCAAATGGCGAATGAGTTTATTGTGACCCCTGCTACCCTGCAGGCAGTAATGGCCTGTTACCTAATCCCTTACGGTTTTTCTCAGTTCATTTACGGCCCACTATCAGACAGATTAGGCCGTAAACCGATCATTATTGCGGGCTTGGTGATCTACATCGTGGGCACTATCGTTGCGCTGTTCGCAGGTGAGTATCACTGGTTTTTGATTGGTAGTTTTGTACAAGGCTTAGGTATTGGCTGTGGCGGTGCTATGTCTCGTACCCTAACTCGTGATTGCTTTTCAGGCAGCGAACTGCACCGTGTGAATAGCCTAATCAGCATGTGTGTGATTTTTTCTCCGCTTATTGCACCTGTATTGGGCGGCGTATTAACTGAATCATTTGGCTGGCGTTCTAGTTACCTATTCTTAGCGCTATTTGGTATCGCTGTGGCTATCACTATGATGACCAGCTTTGATGAAACACTACCAGTAGAAAAGCGTCGCTACGAAAAAGTGACCACCAGCTATAAGTTCGTGTTGTCTGATAAACGCTTCCAAGGCTTTTTGATCTGCTTGGTTGCAACCTTCTCTGGTATTGCGATCTTTGAAGCGGCTGCTGGCGTACTTTTGGCCGGTGTACTTGGCCTGCCTGCAACAACGGTTAGCCTATTGTTTGTCTTGCCGATCCCTGGTTACTTGGTAGGTGCTGCGCTTTCTAGCATCATTGCTGCAAAACGTGGCGAAAACGCGGCTCTAATGTTTGGTTTGTTTGCGATTGCATTAGGGGCATTTGTTATTCTTATCCCTGGTGCAATGGGCTACACCACGGCTGAAACTTTGGTAGGTGGTGCTGCACTGTACTTTTTGGGTGCGGGTATCTTGTTCCCAGCAGCCACAACACGTGCGCTTTCTCCATTCCCTTACCATGCAGGAACGGGGGGCGCGCTATTGGGCGGCATCCAAAACTTAGGCGCAGGTATTGCAACGCTAGGTGCATCGATGATTCCTGCTCATGATCAGTTCCCACTTGGCGTACTAATGCTATTGATGGCTGTTTTGGCCATGATTGGTCTAATGCGTGTGAACCAAAAGCACGATCCATCAAACGAAATGCCTTTGGCAGTGTAAAGCAAACATAAAAATGGGGAGCCGCTTGGCTCCCCTTGTTTTATCTTTAACTCGATTATTTCTCAGTTAAGGCAACACCTTCAAACTTAACCCCTTGCCACCCATGGGCAATGAAGTTACGAATGTTTTGATGATCGTCACCTTGAGGGTTCTGCAATACATCTTGGCGGTAAAAACGCCCAAACAGAGCCAGTGTGTCTTGCTCACTCAAGCCATGCAGTTTTGCAAAAGCAAAAATCTTACATGAGCCATTATTCTCATCAGCTTTATTGCGCGTTGTACCATTACTAAAAGCGGTTGGCGTAAATTGATAGTGCCCTTCTATCACTTGCATTGTTTGTTCAAATCCAATGTCGGCTGGTGTGGCTTTTACGCACTCAATAAAGTTATTCAATTCCATGTGATTCACTTACTTAATAAACATTCTGTTGATAGTTGGCTTAGTGTATTCCATATTGCGGTTACGAGTCTAACGCTGTTGGGTTGGCTCTGTATTCTCGCGGTGTTTTGCCACTCCAAGTTTTAAAGCGTGCGCAAAAGTTCGCAGCGATTGGGTAACCGACCATCTCTCCGATGTGTTGCACCGCCCAATCCGTCGAAAGCAACAGCCTTGCCGCGTATTCCATTCGCATACGAGTGATGTGTGCCTTCGGGCTATGACCATAATACTGTTTACACAAACGATGAAAGTGTGGCGGCGAACAAGGGAACAATTCTGACACCTGCTCTACATCCCACTCTTTATGTAACTGCCGCTGTACCACATCAAATACACGCCTCAACCTTACCTGTTTGCTGTTTAGCTCATCATCTAACCGCGCATTCACTAGCCAATCAAGCTGCTGAATGGTTGATTCGATCACCTTACCACTGAGCTCGATTGGTAACATTCTTGCCCTGAGTAGCATTAACACTGCCGCATAGACCGCTTCAGCCGTGGAGCTTAGTCGATAATCAATTTTATCTGCGATTAACCCGTTCCAATCCCAATCCGGTGAGAGAAACACCCAGGCGATTTGCCACTCCTCTTGTTCAATACCAAATCGGTTTTCAAACCCTGCTGGTACAATCGCCAATGAGCCTGTTTCAAGCTTGATGTTGGTATCTTTACCCTTTAGCCACCCTTGCCCTTTTACAGTGTAAAGCAGCATGTGTTTGTACATGTTGGTTCGGTGGATAGTGAACAGTTCGCGGCAATGTGCGATACCACACTGCACAATGCCAAATCGCTCGAGTTCAAGAATATGATGGTCACTTAAAAACTCGTGCTGAGTTTTGTCAGAGATATGAAGGCATTCTTGCTTGTCACTCATAATGATAGTTTCGCATAACAATTAGATATTTAGAGAAAATACGTTTTTCTGATAAAGAGATAAACTGAACCGCGTAAACCAATAGGAGTAATGCGATGTTCAACACAAGTCTTGATAAAGATTTTATTCGAAACCTAATAAAGATAGGCTTGCCTGTGTCATTGCAATCAATGCTGTTCTCACTTTTGGGTGTGATAGACATCTTAATGGTCAGCCAATTAGGGGAAGCCGCAACCGCAGCAGTTGGTGTCGGTAACCGTATTTTCTTCTTCAATTTGATTGTGGTTGTGGGTATTAGTGGAGCAGTCAGCGTGCTAGCTTCGCAATACTTTGGCGCAAAGAATCTCGATGGCGTTCGCATTACCCTGTTTCAATCTTTGGCGGTAGCCGTTTTGGTCACCACCCCATTTTCTATTTTTTATATGCTCTCACCTGACACTATGGTGTCGTTCATCTCTGATGACGCCACCTATGTGCATCTCGCTAGTGACTATCTTTGGATAACCGCGACCACGTTGCTCGGTACTGCACTCGTTGTGCCGCTAGAAAGTGCACTTAGATCAGTAGGCGAAGCGAAACTGCCTACCGTAGTTGGCATTTGGGCCATCCTTTTGAATGCAACGCTCAATGCGCTACTCATCTTCGGCTTGTTTGGCTTTCCCGAGCTAGGAGTAGTAGGCGCTGCGATTGGTACGGCTGTTTCAAGGCTATTCCAAACTGTGCTTCTGATTAGCATTGTGTACAAACGCCATACCTATTTGATTCCAACGATTACTAACATTAAACAGAGTTTCGAACGCTCCAACTTACGCCGATACTTTAAGATTGGTCTACCTATGATTATTCACGATGCAGCCTGGGCTGGCGGCATCTTGGTGTATAACGTGTTAGTTGGCCAATTGGGCGTTACTGAGCTTGCGATCATTTCATTGCTCGCGCCAATAGAAAGTGTCGTGATTTCCGCTTTCTTGGGCTTTGCTGTAGGTGCTTCGGTTATTCTTGCCAACGAAATAGGCGCAAAGAACTATCAACGCGTTGAACGTACCGCATGGTGGTACGTGAATATCAGTTGTTCGCTGGCTTTTGTCGTCGCTCTACTATGTTTCATTGCTAAGCCACTAATATTTGCTCTGCTATCGATGACGCCCCTCTCAGACCCTACGATGGCGACCAATACTTGCCTAGTGATGATTTTTGGTATGGTGTTAAAGGTGTTCAATATGGTGGGTATTGGCGGGGTATTAAAAAGTGGTGGCGACATTAACTACTCTATTTTTATCGACCTATTTGGCCAGTGGGCCATTGGGATCCCGCTCGCCTACTACACCGGCTTAGTATTGGGATGGTCTTTAGAGTGGGTACTAATGATCATTTGGTTAGAAGAGATAGTGAAGATAGGCCTGACCACGCAGAGAATACGCAGTAAAAAATGGATCAATAATCTAGTGGACGATTACCAAGCTGAGCCATCAACCACATAATGAAATACCGAACCCATAACTTGCCAGTTACACCGCTGGCAAACAAAAAGCCCAACGATAAGTTGGGCTTTTCTTTGTCTGCTCGGATTTATTTTTTGTCCGCGATTTTTTGTAAGTTTGAATTGATTTTGAAGATGACAATCATCAACTCACACCAGATACGCGCACCGATAACACCACCCGCAATCTGTAAAATGCCGAAAACCACATCAGTAGGGTGGAAGTAGTAACTACCAAAGATGGTGTAAACGCCGTTTACCACAGCAACTAATAGCAACACCCAGTAAATCAATGTGATCAACTTTGGTGCCAACATCTTGTCAAAAAAGAACAGGTTTTTCATTTAGTGTCCCAACTACGTTCAGTTTATAACTAATTATTTTCCAATGACTTAGATTGCCTTTGGATTTAAGAACGCGAATCCTAACATAGTTACCTAATGATACAAAAAGGACATTTGTCCGCAGTTATCGCTAGATTTCTCGCAGTGGGCAGTGAGTCACACAAATACCGTTCAGTCCCACCAATTATTACGCTCAATCAATACAGGTAGGAGTAAGCGCTTGATACATTTCATCAAACCCATTAAGTGACAACGTCACACTGTCGTTATTCATATCACCTTGAAGTTCAACCGTTAACTGTGAACCATCATTAAACTGTTCGAGGTATTCATAAGGTACTGTCGCCCAATGTGTCGACCCCTTGATCCAAACATCCATCGTAAATGAAGCATTTGAGTCTATACGTGTTTTAGCGCTATACCCCAATTCTTCACGACTCACCGAGTTAAAGAACAAAAGATTAACCCCTTCCGTCGTACAACGAAGTGCGATCGCATCACTAAAGCCCGTTTTACTCGGTTCAGTAACCCCTAACATCACTGTGTTTTTGCCATCGAAGCTTTTGGCTTCATACCTTTGCCAATCTTGATATTGTTGCGTGAGTTCAAGTTGAGCTGCGCTTGAAAAACTAGCAAGTACGCAACAAGCGGTGATAAGTGTTTGTTTAAGCATAATGATTCAATTGTTGTGGCTCTTACTCTGCTCATTGTTCGAAATTTAAATGAGATTAATGACAATATAAGGCCTATCGTTGTTAGAACCGTGAATCATACTCTCGACAAACAAGAATGCAAATCACTCTCGATTAATAACAAGACTAACGCGACGTTACGAGATCACCGCTAAATCACAATGATACCCAGCGGCTCAAGCAACTGCTCTTGCTGCCAATCACATATTTTTACACCTGTAAGGTCGACTCTGCGAATGTTTAAGCCCGCGAGATCAGCGTGGCTAAGATCACACTCTTGCATATCAAACTGCCCCCACAACTCAGGAGAAAACTCGCCTCGGCTAAGATCTGACCCTTTAAATGACGCGCCCTGTAAGTTTGCTCCTGTCCATCGGTTTTCAAATAGCTCACACTTTTCTAAGCATTGACGCTCAAAGTTACTGTAAGACAAATTACAACCCGTGATATAGGCAGAGCAAAAGTAGACGTTATGACTCACTTGGTTTGAAAATTGAGTACGAACAAAGCTCGCACCTTTTAAATCACAAGCACGCAGTTCAATACCAAAACCATTTGCGCCATAGAAATTACTCATCGCTAATTGGCAATGTTTAAAACTGGCATCTTTGAGATTTGCGTATTGAAACTCACACCCTTCAACTTCACCAGACTCAATAAAACTGCACTTTTCAAAACTCGCCTCTACAAGCTGAGCACGGCTAAAATCACAGCGGTAAAACTTACAGTTAGTGAATCGCTCATAACTTAAGTCTTGCCCTGAAAAATCATGGTTTTCAAATAGTTGATTGTCAAAGCTCATTCATTCCCCCTTTTCGTTGCGCTAAGACTATCAGCAACCAGCCCTTCAAATCACTAAAAATAAAACCAATAAAAACAACGAGTTAAAAACGTTAATTTTGCTATCAATTTGAGCTTCTACGCCCCTCTAGAGACGAGTTAAGCTTTCAAAGCTACGCTTACGCGAAAAAAATAGTTTTGCCCAACCAATAAGCTTATAGAGATTTCACACCCTATAAAATCGTCCTACCTCAAATGCTCCTAACAATAGAATCGTTAGTTAAATGCCCCTGTGTCATTTAATAAACAAATTGATTATTTCAACCAATTTCATTGACACGACACATTCGCATTTGATACTCATTATCATTTGGTATGTTATAACAAGTCATTTATTAAAGGAGTGATAATGAAATTTCTAGGTTGCCTACTTTCTATAGGTTTAGGCATCGCGAGCTTCCAATCTGCCGCGCAAATTAACTTTTCTTGGACAGTGAATGCTGGGCCAATTAACCCTCATCAAACATCGCCTAATCAGATGTATGCGCAAGCCATGGTTTATGAGCCGTTAGTCAAATACGCTGAAGGTGGCAAGTTAGTTCCGTGGCTGGCGAAGTCGTGGACTCTATCTGATGACGGCACAGAATACACATTCAAATTACGTGAAGGTGTAAAGTTTTCAAATGGTGAAGACTTCAACGCGCAAGCGGTCAAACTGAACTTCGAGCAAGTGCTTAAGAATATCGATAAGCATCGTTGGTTAGAGCTGATCAACCAAATTGATAAGGTGACGGTTGAAGATGAACTGACCATTACCTTACACCTAAAAACGCCATATTACCCTACCCTACAAGAGCTAACGTTAGTGAGGCCTGTGCGCTTTATGGCGCCTTCGGCTATGCCTAAAGAAGGCCATACTGGTGAAGGAATTAAGCAACCTATTGGTACTGGCCCTTGGCAGCTCAAAGAGACAGTGTTGGGCGTGAAAGATGTGTTTGAGCATAATCCACACTATTGGGGTAAAAAGCCAAACCACCAGCAAGTAGAAGTAGCGGTAATCGCCGATCCTAATGCGCGCGCTTTAGCATTTGAAAGCGGCATGGTTAATTTAATCTATGGCCTTGAAGGTCAGATTTCACCTGATACCTTCGACCGTTTCAGTAAAGACCCATCGCTACATACTGGCTTATCCGATCCTATTTCGACTCGTTTGATTGCCCTCAATAGCGCCCGCTCGGCAACTCAAGAACTGCCAGTTCGTCAGGCGATGAACCACGCCATCAACCGAGATGCGATTGCTAAAGGTATTTTTTACGGCACTGAATCCCCGGCACATACGTTGTTTGCCAGAAATGTGCCTTATTCCGACGTTCCTCTTACTGACTATCAATACAGCCTGCAACAAGCAAAAAGCTTACTTGATAAAGCCGGCTGGAAACTCGCGTCAGGTTCAGAATATCGAGTGAAAGACGGTGAGCAACTGGCTGTTGAGTTGATTTACCACGGTCACGATGCGAACCAAAAGGCGATAGCGGAAGTGATCCAAGCAAACTTTAAGCAAGTGGGTATCAAACTAAACCTAACTGCGGAAGAGAGAAGCCGTTTCTACAAACGCCAAAAAGCGGGTGAATTTGATCTGATCTTCAACAATACCTGGGGCGCACCATACGATCCGCACTCTTTTGTTAGTGGAATGCGCAGACCATCACATGCGGATTATATGGCGCAGGCAGGCTTAGCCATGAAGCCAGAAATAGATAAAAACATCGATGCGATTTTATCTAGTACGAACGAAGTTGAGCGTAAAAAACTGTACGCCCAATTACTCACTACCCTGCATGAACAAGCCGTTTACCTGCCTGTCACTTACATGCGTATTACCGGCGTCGCTTCGCAAAAGCTCGGTAAATTAAATATGGGCGCAACCGTATTTGATATCCCGTTTGAACAATTAAAATAAAGTGATTAAATGCCAGCCGCGAGGCTGGCAAAGGATTCATCATGTTATCTTTTGTTGTAAAGCGGCTACTGCTTGTCGTTCCCCTATTATGGGCAGTATCGCTTATTATCTTCCTCTTCTTACGTTTGAGTGGTGCCGAGCCCGCGCTCGCCTACTTGCGCGCTTCTAACATTCCGCTTTCTGATCATTCCATCGCTGAAGCAGAACGTTTTCTTGGTTTAGATAAACCATTATGGGAGCAATATGGCGAATGGCTCTATAACGCCATTCACCTTGATTTTGGCACGTCATACATGACCGGTCGGCCTGTTCTTGAAGATTTAATGTACTACCTTCCCGCGACGCTAAAACTGGCCTCATTTGCTTTGATGCTCACTTTACTGCTCTCAATTCCACTAGCGATTTGGGCAGCACGGTATCGTGACAAATGGCCTGATTTTACTATCCGTGGTTTGGCGTTTATTGGGGTTTCAATCCCTAACTTCTGGTTAGGCTTCTTGTTAGTGTTGCTGTTTTCTATTCAGTTAAATTGGCTACCACCGATGGGATATGGTGGTTTATCTCACATGTTACTACCAGGCTTTGCTATCGCATTTATGTCGCTATGTATTAATGCCCGACTACTGCGAGCCAGTATGCTTGAAGTCAGCGGACAGCGACACGTTCGCTATGCGCGTATTCGCGGCATTTCAGATAGCCGAGTAGAACGAACGCACATATTACGCAATAGCCTATTGCCGATAGTGACTGCGGCAGGCATGCACATTGGTGAGCTAATTGGTGGCTCACTGGTCGTAGAGAGTATCTTCAGTTGGCCCGGCGTTGGCCGCTACGCCATCACGGCGATCAGCAATAACGATTACCCAATCATTCAGTGCTTCACCTTGATGATGACGACGATCTTCATCCTTTGTAACTTAGTGATCGATATTATCTATGCGTGGCTTGACCCAAGAATTCGCTTGGAGGCCGCAGAATGTCAGTAATTCGAAACACACCTATCAGCGCCTTATTAGGCTTTGTTGTTCTGGCGATACTGCTATTTATCGCTATATCCGCCCCATGGCTTGCCCCTTATGACCCAAACGCGATTGATCTCACCGAACGATTGCAAGGCATGAGTAGCGAACATTTACTTGGTACCGATCATCTTGGCCGAGACACGTTTTCTCGCCTAATTACCGCCACATCAGTATCCCTTGGTGCCGTATTCGCCACGTTAGCCCTTATGTTGATCATAGGTGTTGGGCTTGGCGGTTTAGCGGGCTTTGTAGGTGGCCGTACCGATCAAATCATCATGCGCACTTGTGATGTATTTATGACTTTCCCAACGGTTGTATTGGCGCTCTTTATGGTTGCGATTCTTGGTACAGGGTTAGTCAACGTCATCATCGCTATCGCCGTTACCCACTGGGCTTGGTACGCACGTATTGCGCGCAGCCTCGTGTTGTCAGTACGTTCAAGCGATTACTTACGAGCGGCAAAACTGGCTGGCGTTCCGCCCATTGCTCGCTTTCGGATTCATGTTTTACCCAACATCATGGTTCAGTTAATGGTACTCGCCACATTAGATATCGGCCATGTCATGTTGCATGTGTCGGGTTTGAGCTTCTTAGGTTTAGGAGTGCAATCTCCAACGCCTGAATGGGGCGTGATGATTAACGATGCTCGTCAGTTCATTTGGAGTAATCCGATGTTGGTCATCTGGCCGGGATTGGCGATTCTAATCAGTGTTATGGCCTTTAACTTGTTAGGCGATGCGCTAAGGGACAAACTTGACCCTAACTTGGAGCACAGCGGATGAAACTCGAATTAAATAATCTCTACGTCAACGCTGGCGACACTCGGTTAGTCGAAAACATTAGCCTCACCATTGAATCAGGCTCTGTGCTCGCTTTAGTCGGCGCTAGTGGCTCCGGCAAATCAATCACCTGCTCTGCGCTGTTTGATTTACTGCCCAACAACTTACGCTATGAGTGTGATATTCGACTTGATGATCAGGCTATCAATGTTCGTTCAATTCGCGGAAAACACCTCTCCTGCATCATGCAAAATCCAGCTAGTGCATTTAATCCATTGCAGACCATGAAACAGCATGGGGTTGAGACCATGCAAGCAAGTGGGCAGAAATTTGAGCAAACAACCTTAATTGAGGCGATGCGAGATGCCGGGCTGCAAGATTGCGAAAACACGCTCACACTCTATCCGTTTCAAATGAGTGGCGGCATGTTACAACGCATGATGCTTGCACTTGCCCTCGTCAGTTGCGCTGAGTTGCTTGTGGCGGATGAACCTACAACTGATCTCGACTTAGTAGTGCAAGCGCATATTCTCAACCGCTTAGAGCAGATCAGTAAAAAGCGCAATCTCGGTGTATTGTTGGTAACCCATGATTTTGGGGTAGTGGCAAGAATGGCTGACCACGTGGCGGTAATGTCTGACGGTCAAATTGTCGAACAAGGCTCCGTTGAGCAGATCTTCCACCAGCCTACCCATCCTGCAACAAAAGCGTTGCTTAATGCACACCTTTCTCTGTACAAGGAGGTCAGCAATGGTTGATAAAACGTTTATCTCGGTTCAAGGCGTCGCTAAACGCTACCAGCCGCAAGGCCTACTTACCAAGCAAGCCACTAAACAAGTGCTGACCGACATTAATCTTGAAATTAAGCAAGGTGAATCGGTCGCTTTGGTTGGCGCAAGTGGCAGCGGAAAAAGCACGTTATGTCGACTGATATTAGGCTTAGAACCTACCAGTGATGGCAGTATCTTCTATCAAGGGAAACCAATCTCGAACTTTACTAAACAAGATTGGATTGACTATCGCCAAGAGGTTCAATTGGTATTTCAAGACGCAATTGGTGCGGTAAACCCACGCCAAACCATTGGCCAGATATTAGCAGAGCCTTTGCGTTATCTACGCAAGCTTTCTAAACAAGAGATTGAATCTGAAAGTCAGCAATTAATGGCCAAAGTTGGACTCGATGCTGATTTACTAGCTCGAAAAGCAGGACAATTAAGCGGAGGTCAGTTGCAACGGGTTGGTATTGCACGCGCTCTAGCGGTAAAACCAAAATTGATCGCTCTTGATGAATCCCTATCAAGTTTAGACTTAGTGCTCCAGCAGCAAATGATTGCCTTGCTCAAATCGATTCAACAAGAATCCGGCACGGCATTTTTACTTATCACCCATGACTTGCGTTTAGTCGATCTGTTCTGCCATCGAGTTATCGTGCTTGATCAAGGTGAAATTGTTGAAAGTCGCCCAGCAAATACCAATGCACCTTGGCAAAGTGAGATGGGCAAAAAGCTCAATGCCGCGATTCTACCCGCTATGCCGGTTGTTAAAGCGAAAGAGCCTGAATCAACCGTGGAAAGGCCACAAATTAAAGAGCGACCATTAAATGCAGGTACAGCGAAGCAGAATACTAAACCTCAATGTGATTATGCTTAGTTATACCTTAGGCATTACTAAAGCTGTAAAATAACTTTCAATACCAGTGACTAGTTAAAGGAGAGGCACTATTGCCTCTCTTTCATTTCAGTATTAGGTGAGCACTTAAACGTTGATACTCTTTTAGCGCAACTTTATCAGCATCAATAGTGACATTGTCTGGATTGATATCGAACCATTCGACACACTCCGCTTCGAGCGCGGTTATTTCCCCTTGCCACTGAGTAACGACGTAATAGTGAATCAGTTGTAGTTCCGAAGTTGGGTGGTAAAGAGAGCACAGATATTGAGAGCGCACTGGCGTCACTTGCAGTTCTTCCATCAGTTCTCGCATCAACGTATCTTTCTGCTCTTCTCCCGATTCCATATGACCACCGGGAATGTTAGTCATACCGGCATCTGTATCTCGTTCAGCACCACGCTTTTCTAGCAATACCCTATTTTGACTGACAAGCATAAACGAAACGCATTGATGAACATCCATTTCTATACTGCCTCTCTTCGCATTAAAAGCTCCGACTCACTTTCTTCGACAACCTTAAAGCCATGTCGCGAATAAAGCTTTCGTGCTGGGTTCGACTTAATCACACTTAGGCCAACTTTTGAACGGGTTTGCGTTGCGCAGTCAATCAAATGTTCAAGCAACTGACTACCAATACGCTTGCCTTGATATTCGGGTAAAACCTGTAGCTGAACCAAATACCAATAATTCGTATCCTGATCGTAAGTTGCTTTATACAACCCCACAGATTTGCCCTCGTACTCTATGATCTGTGCGTGTTCGAAATGGTAATGGATCCGCTTTTGATACGCTTCATCACTGATTGGCATGTTGGCACCAATCAAGTATTCCCTCATGGTTCGATCTCTTAACGTCATTAAAAAATCTAAATCTGAGAATTTGGCTTTACGTAACGAGATTTCCATACCTAGCTCCGACGATCAAATTTAGTCATAAATTGAGTGTAACAGTCAAAATCAGCCAAGAGTTTCCTTTCCTTAAGTTTCTTTATGAGTGTGACCAAGAGCACCACATCGACCTAACCAAGAGGTTCAACACTTAATTAAGCCGCCGTGATAGTGCAAGTCGTAAACCTTCTCCTGTTCCAGCTCAATCCATTCGTATCCAGTGAACGAATGAACATCCCCTTTATTGGTGTCGTGATATCGCCCCCAATTTGTATCAATCACCGAATCACCAAGAAACTCACCTGACTGATAGATTTCAGTTAATGCTGTTATTACCGCATTGCCAGACTTCTCTCCGTTATAAATATCAGGCCTTAAAATTTTCCCGTAATAGTTCATAGCCCAAACAGGTTCACCTTCAAAATACACCACTTCTTGTCCTAGAAAATCGGTGCCTCCGAAGTAACTGTCGAGGTATTGAAATGAGCCTCTTTGGTATTGAATATCACTAGCGCCTTTGCGTGAAGGCAAAGATTTAGGAGCGCGCCCGATATATGAATTAGCTTTCGCTTCAACAATAAAGCGGTAAAGTTCTTGTTTAGTATAGGATGACATATAACCTCCCGATTAAAGAAGTCATAATAACTGTATATAAACACAGTAACGTCGAGTCATTTCACTTAAATGGAAAAACGCTTATTTGATGAGTCGTAAGTCAAACTGGAAATCGAGACGAGTTGCTGATTGCACTATGGTATGAGCATCAGGGTGTTGAATGTTGAGTAGGTAGTTTCGTTCACGGGGGACAATAGTAGAAGGTACAGATAAAATAGGGCTTGCTAAGCTTTGAAGCCATTGATCGCCGAGTTCTGCCGTCTCAATTGGTGCGGGGTTCTCTTGCCAATTTAAAGGTAAATCTGCGTCATCGATGGCTAGACCACTCTGCTGACTAAAAGCGACTTGATACAATTCGTAACTCGCTAGCAATTCACTATTTTGTAAATGAACCAACATCTCTAACATGGCTAGCGATTCAGAGCCTGCAAGATAGACACAACCTTTGCCTTTACTGTTCCACCTGCCGCCATACAAACGAGCGCCTTCGCCATCAAATGCGTTGGCCGCCCATTTTTTACTGACAATCCGGTAGCCATAAAGCATTAAGAGAAGACCCCATGCTCTAGTCGGCCAATCAAATCAAGCACCGCTTCTGTTTCTGCCGAAGTCGATAACATAGCAATTGGCTTATTATTGCCCAACCCAACTACCGAAGTCGTTAACCATTGACGCGCTTTTGCGGCATCTAACTCGAACAAATCGAGACTCACACGATACACTTCCGCAAAACGATACAGCCTATCGCTTTCTTCTTTATTAAAGCGACCTGACTTAGCCCGACGTTGCAGCGTCGCTCTTGGAATTGCTGTTGCATTTGCCACGTCTTGCTTATCAAAACCTGAGATGCTTGCAAGTTTGCCAAACACCTCAAACGGCAGCCCTTCATGCAATGCTTGATGCAACTTAATGCCGCGAGCAGGCAAGCCTACTTGCTGCCAAAACGAAGCTTTAGCCGGCGTTGGTTTATAACTTTGGAATGTTTGCATCGCCACCTCCATCATTTGATATATTCATTATGTATCAAATGAGCAAAAGCACCAAGCAATATTGTTTGTTTTCTATACACAGACTAAAAACGGCCACATTGTAAATTTGGGCGTCACGCCAATAATCTCGATACCATCAGCACGAACAATCCTACCTAAGTCACTGACACAACGTTGTTATTCACGATAATCTAGTTTGTAACAATCAAAAGCCGCCTTGTACAACAAGGGAACAAACCATTGCCGCGCTAAAGTGCAAATTGTACCTGCGGCAATCTATGCTAAACACTGAGGTAAAGGATTTGGTACAGGGAGCGTATCTATGACACAACGACGCCTCACCTTAAATTGCGACATGGGTGAAAGTTTTGGTAGTTGGACTAAAGGGCAAGATGACAAAGTGATGCCACTCATCGACATGGCAAACATTGCCTGTGGGTTTCATGCATCGGATCCCGTCACGATGGCGAACACAGTTAAGCTCGCAGTTCGGCATCAAGTCAGTGTTGGCGCGCATCCTAGCTACCCTGATCTCGTTGGCTTTGGTCGGCGCAGTATGACCCTTTCCGCCGAGGAAATCACTTACTCTGTTATCTACCAGGTGGGCGCTCTTAAGGCGGTTTGCGAAAGCTTCAATCATAGCGTTGACTACATCAAACCCCATGGCGCGCTCTATAACGATATGATGCGCGATATTGCTGTTTTTGAATCGATTGTCGATGCAGCTGCAAGTTTTAACCTACCTATCATGATGCTCGCGCAACAAAACAACAGTGACTATTTCGATATTGCCGAGCGCTACGATGTCCCACTGTTATTCGAAGCCTTTGCCGATCGCGCTTATTTGGTTGATGGCAGCCTTGCCCCTAGAGAACAAGCAGGCTCAGTATTAACACGCCAAGAAGACATCATTGGCCAAGTGCTGCAAATCGTCAATTATGGCAAGGTACGCACCATAGACGGTTACACCTTAGATATTGAAGCAGACACTATTTGCGTGCATGGCGACAACCCCGCGGCGCTTCAAACGCTAATTGAGCTCAAACAACAATTAGGCAGAGGTTAATATGGACGACTTCCGCTATCGTATTGAACCTATCTCCGAAACCGCGTTGATGGTTCGATTTGTTCACCCTTCGAGCAAATCGCTATCAATGGCGATCGGCTACATTGCCAATGAAATCTATCGTCAGCATGCGCACTTTATAATGAATGCGACACCAGCTTACGACTCTATCTTGGTCGATTATTTACCTAATCGAATTAGCCCCAGCGCGCTTACCAAAGCCATTGAAGCAATCATTGACCACTACCAGCCTACGCAAATAGCGACCAAGCGCGAAGTGATACCACTACCAGTCTATTATGATAGTCAAGTGGGCCCTGATTTAGCCTTGTATAAAGATAGAGGCTTATCCCTTGATGACGTTATCGCCCTACACACTGAGCGCACCTATTTCGTGAGTGCCATTGGTTTTTCGGCAGGTTTCGCCTTTTTGAGTGATGTTCCACCCGAACTAGAACACCCACGCCAATCCACACCAAGGCTGAATGTACCAAAAGGCAGCGTGGCTATTGCTGGCAGTAAAACCGCCATCTATCCGAGTGCTTCACCAGGTGGTTGGAACATTATAGGTAATTGCCCAATTGATCTTTATGACCCTAACCAGACACCGGTAACACCGTTTTCTATAGGTGCGGAAGTGAAGTTCTATTCGATTGATAAAGCGACATTTATTGAATTTGGTGGCCAAATACATGAGGGTTGGAAATGAGTCGAGACTATATTGAGATCATCAAACCCGGCGCTTTAAGCCTACTGCAAGACCTCGGGCGTTTTGGGCAAAGCCAAATGGGCATCACTCAAGGTGGTGCCTTGGATGATTACGCATACAGTTGGGCAAATAAGTTACTTAGCAACCCCGCTGGCGCCGCCTGTATTGAAATTACTCTGGGCCAAAGCAGTTACCGAATTAATGCTGATTGCCAACTGGCGATCACTGGCGCTGAAATGAATGCCAAACTGGATGACCAACCCATTGCTAACTGGGCAAGCTTTAATGCGCGAAAAGGCCAAACCCTGAGTTTCGCTATCGCCCAATCAGGGTTACGCAGTTATCTAGCCGTCAAACATGGTTTTCAAGTAGAGCCTCAATTAGGCAGCACTTCTACGGTTGCACGAGACAAACTCGGTGGTCTAACCCAAGGCTTGGCGCTACAACCAGGTGATAAGTTACCCGTTATCGCAACTCAAGCAAGTAAGCAAAACCAGCTAAGTTTTCGCTTCACGCCAGATTATTCCTTACCTATAAAACTGAGAGTAATTGAAGGTTTCCAAACCCAACTGTTTAGCGATGAAGCGCTGAACCACTTTTATCAAACCTCGTTTACGGTAAGCCAAAACATCAATCGCATGGGGTATCGACTCACCGGAGCCAAAGTCGACGCACCCACTGACACCTTATTAAGTGAAGGTATTGCCCTTGGCGCGATTCAAGTTCCACCTGATGGCGAGCCAATCATTTTGCTCAATGATCGCCAAACCTTAGGCGGCTACCCAAAACTAGGCTGTGTGGCGCGTGTTGATTTGCCGCGCTTAGCACAAGCCAAACCGGGGCAAACTGTCTCATTCGTGAAAGGGGATTTAAGCGAACTACAATCGATTTGGTGTCGCTGGGCAGACTACTTCGGTTACTAAAACTGCTGCTGAGAGTATTAGGGCGATCAAACCCTAATATTCTCCATATATCTCTGCTAACTCAACAGGATAATTACGTTGAAAGGCAAGCGCTTTCGCACGCTCAACAACCATTTGCTCTGTCAAGGCCATGGTCACTGGATGCGCTTGTTCGATAGAATCTGTTGCGTTTTTCGCTAAGCCCCACTGCTGTGCAATTTTCATTGCCGCTTCAATCGCTGAAGAACCTTTGACGATTTCTAACCGCGCATAATTGTCACCATCAAAGCTAACATCTGCCGCACGTAACGTATCGTCATCACCCGGAATTTGCTGAGCGCCAAACAATGGCGTACCAAACTCTGTTGCTGACGCATAATCTGGTACGAAACGGCTCATGTGCTCAATGGCGCGCATGCTGCGCGAGACTTGCACTTGCTCAGGCCAACCGTGCTCAATTTTGTTCTCTAGCCTTACTGGTAACATCGGCTGTGAGGATTCGCCATTGCTGGTTACAAGGCCATCTTCAAACAGCGTTATATCTTTGGTCATACCATGCAATTGGAACACATTATTGGCGTATGGCGTTAACTGCGCCATGCCGTTTTTGCTGCCACGCGGCCCATGGAAGATCACTTCAGGCCATTTGTATTGGTTGTGCTGCCAGTGAGTCACGTAAGCGGCTTTAAACTCCACCAAGCGTGTGCGTTTCTTGGCAACCAAATCATCAATAGATCCGGTTTTAAAACCACAAGCATTAATCACATAATCGTAGTTTTGCGTATGCAACCCTTCGGCGGATTCAACCGTTACACTCCAGCCTTGCTCGTTTTCAGTCACATCGACGACTTTGCTAGCAACACTTAATTGGCAGTTGTCGAGCTGTTCAAGAACTAAAGAGGCCGTTGCCGCAATGCGGAAAACGCTCCAACCGTGTTCTTGCACCGCGACAATCGGGTATGTCATCCCATCGAGATCGGCCTGCTCTGCAAAAGGAATCAACCATTCATCAAAGCCCTGTGGATCTTTGGGTTGTGGCTGGCCTTTTAACGCCTCTAAGTCATCGCGATAATAGAGTTGGTAATAATCTTGTGGCTCGCCCAACACTTTGTTAGCAATGTCTTGCTCTACTAACTTTTGGTATACAGATTGAATCTGAGTTAAGCGAGGCAACAAAGCATTTGGGTCACCGCCATCGCTTTTAGGTACCACAATCAAAGTCGGACGACGATTAAGAGTATGAGGATAAAGACGAACAGAATTGATCGACTGGGTAAGCAGCTCAAGACATTGCTCAAGCGAGATCTCTCGGTATAAATTACCACCAGCATGCAAATGACAAATTGGCGGGCCACTGACCAAGCTTGGGCTCTTCTCAATCAAATGGACATTCACGCCCTGCTCTGCAAGATGCATTGCAGCCGTTGAGCCCGCGATGCCAGCTCCGATTATTGCGACTTTAGGTGCCGACTTTCGATCATTAGTTGAGTTCATTTCGATCAGTAATTCATTCTTTCTGATGGTATTTTAAAGACTTTAGCTTGCTATGAAAATCACATTTTTTAGATGGGTTTGAACACATATTTTCATTGTAAAAAAAACGAAAAAAAGCTTGACGTATTTTTTGTGAAAAGCCAATTCCCGCTCTGTGTGAATAACAAATTTGCGCTACACATCGTGGTCATTGGCTTTGTGAGCTAACACGTATTATTCGCCAGTTAAGTTATCCCGAACTTTATCCACAGCTTCTGTGGGTAACTAGCGATTATAACGTACAGAGTGTCAGCTAAAGTCTTTATTTATCGGGACTAACAGCTGCTTTATCAGACTGTTAACAACTAGTGCAAGTGTGCAAAAAGCAAGCACTGGCAAAGCGATCCAAAGTGGATAATGAAGGGAAAATGCCATATCAAATCCGATCTCTATGATCCCAGCAACCACCAACTCCGCACCTGCGACGGCCACAATACCAGCTACAAGCGCCATCAATCCATATTCAGCCCAAATAGTGCGAACCACTCGCTTTTTACTCGCGCCTAATGTTCGATAAAGTTGAATTTCACTTTGTCTTTGCCCCAAGCTCAATCGCAACAAGGTAAATATCAGCAATAGTCCCGCAATCACGCTCAGCGCCGCTAGCAGCGTCACAGCCCAAACAATTTGCTCGACCAATTGCTGGATTTTTGCACCCATGACGCGGATATCCATCAAACTGACGGTAGGATGCTCACGAGAGAGTGTATTGAGCAAAGTATCGTGCTGATCTTCCACTCGAAAGCTGACCAAATATGTAGCCGGAATCGACTTTAAAACATCAGGGCTAAAGATGAAGTAGAAATTGGGCTTCATATCGCGCCATTCTACCGCACGAATGCTATCAACCCGTGCGGCTATTGGTTGGCTGTTGATAACAAAGCCAAGCTCATCACCAATCTCCAAACCAAGATCGTTAGCCACATCAGATTCAACCGATACACTGCCCGCTTGCTGCCATTCACCGTCCACCAGTGTGTTATGACTTGGCATTTGATCGGCAAAGGTAAAGTTGATTTCTCTGCGAAGCGCGTCGCTGGCTTCTTCACCTTGCGCTCGTTGCTTAGCATCTTGATCATTTACCGTAGTCAAACGGCCGCGAATAATAGGATAAGCGTCAGAACGAATCAGCTCTGCACTGTCCAACTTGGCAACGTAATTTTCAATTTCATACGGAGCAATATTCAGCGCAAACGCGTTTGGTGCGTCATCCGGTAGCGTTCGCTGCCAATCTGCAAGAAGATCGGTTCGAACCAACCACATCACCGCTAGCAACATTAGCGAGAGCGCCAAAGCACCAAATTGAATACCAGTGGCAAGACTTGAGCGGTTAATTCGACTTAAGGCCAGTTTATAAGTTGGCGACAGTGGTAACTTTGCGAGTGTACGGGTTATGCCCACACTGAGTAGTGCTAACACAACAAACAACGCGACAATACCGCCTAGCACCATCCAAACTAATTGGTTGCTGTGATAAACCACCAGCATCGGCACTATTGGAACCAGTAGCAACCAGTATTCTTTGCCACGCTTACCCTGCTGAGCTTGAGGCTGCATCACATTGACCGCACTGATATTAATCAGTTTCATAAATGGAATGCCTAATGCTGGAATCGCAATTAATAAGCTAGTCGCAATCGCAATAATAGCTGGATTTGCGCCATAACCCGGTAATGGATTAGGCAAGAGATCGGCCAAAGGAATGCGCAATAAGTATTCCAATCCAATCCCAATCACTACGCCAAAGACAGAAGCACTAATCAACAAAATAACCAACTGAATCGATAGCCAACGCTTTAACCACGCTCGACTTGCGCCCAAGCTTTTGAGCATCGCCAAGGTTTTTAAACGCGTGGTAACGTAATGCTGACAAGTTAACACTAGTGTCGTAGCGGCCATGATCACCACAATTGCAACAGTCAGTGACAGATATTGCTCGGTGCGTTGGAACATCTCATTGGTGCGGCTAGCGCTATTTTGGTCGCGCCATTGATCACTCGGTGAAAGTTCGACCGTCTGTTTAATCGATTCTATTTGCTGCTCTGTACCATTGAGGTAAAGGTTATAGCGGACTCGACTGCCTAATTGAATCGCGCCGGTTTTTTCTAAATCATCACTATGAATATAGGCAGAAGGCATTTGCTGAAATGGGTTAAAACTTAAACCCGGCTCTTCAACTACCCGGCCTGTGATGGCAAATTCAGCATCGCCTATCGCGATAACTTGCCCTTCTTCAACATCAAGCTGACTAAACAAACGCTCATCAAGCCACAATTGTCCCGGCGTAACATGGCTTGCCTCTTTACCCGCTTGGCTAAGCCTTAAATCGCCCTGTAATGGATATGCAGAATCGACCGCTTTAACGGTGATCAGCTTCATTTCTTGATCGCTAAACGCCATCGTGCCAAAACGCACTTGGGTCGCTTTAGGCAAGTTTTGCGCGTCAGCCGCTGCAATCAGCGTATCAGGTAACGGATTGGCCGAGGTATACACGCTATCTGCGGTAAGTGCTTGTTTGCCTTGCTTGACGATTACTTGCTCCATTCGCTCTGCTAAAGCTGTCAAGGCAAAAATAGAAGCGATGATCAATGTAAGAGCAATAGTCACTGGCCATAGTTGGCCATGACGTATTTCGCTCATACTCCATCGAAACAAGCGTCGATTTAATCCATGTGCTTGGCTCATGGCTACGCCTCCTCGATTTGGCCGCCAGCGATCTTCACAATACGATCACACTGATTCGCAAGCTTCATATCGTGAGTAACCAACACCAAGGTTGTGCCGTGTTGACGATTTAGCTCAAACAACAACTCAACCACTTTGCTTGCTGTCTGTTGGTCCAAGTTTCCGGTTGGTTCGTCAGCAAACAGAATTTCAGGATTAATCATAAAGGCTCGCGCTAATGCCACTCGTTGCTGCTCGCCGCCAGACAATTGCGCAGGTGAATGGTGCATACGATGACCAAGCCCTACAGACTCAAGCAAGCTTTTTGCGCGCTGTTGATCTTCCTCTTCGCCTTTTAATAGGCACGGAAGAGTAACGTTATCGATAGCAGAAAGGCTTGGGATTAGAAGAAAGCTCTGAAACACAAAACCCACAGATTCACTGCGTATCGCGGCTCTTGCTTCATCATCAAGGGATGATAACGGTTTACCTAACAATGAAACCTCACCACTGGTTGGTACATCAAGGCCAGCCAGTAGGGTCATTAGGGTTGATTTACCCGCACCAGATGTACCAACAATCGCGACGGTTTCGCCCGATTTAATATCAAGGTTTATGCCATCAAGGATTGTTAATTGCTCTTGATTGGTGGAAACTGTTTTGGATAGAGATGTTGCTTTAATGACGGATGTTTGCATGCTACGACTATTATCCTTTCTACTCGCGTTACTTTTCATCAATCCAGTAAGCGCTAAAACGCTTCTGATATTAGGTGACAGCCTAAGTGCAGGCTACCAAATGCCAATCGAAAATGCTTGGCCTAGTTTATTGCCAAATGTAATGGCCGAACAAGGTAAAGCGGTCAAAGTGGTTAACGGCAGTATCTCTGGTGACACCACTGGTAACGGTTTAGCCCGTTTGCCTAACTTGCTGAGCCAGCATAAACCTCAATATGTACTCATCGAACTGGGTGCAAATGATGGTCTGCGCGGATTTCCACCAGCGCTTATTAAAGACAACCTCACCACCATGATTAGCATGATAAGAGAGAGCAACGCTACCCCACTTTTGATGCAAATTCATGTGCTACCCAATTACGGAAAACGTTACACCAACGCCTTTACCCAAGTGTATCCAAATGTGGCTGAGCAATCGGATGTACCGTTACTGCCCTTCTTCTTAGACCCTGTCATTCGTGATTACCCACAATGGATGATGAGTGATGGATTACACCCAAAACCCGATGCGCAACCATGGATTGCCGAATTTGTTTCTAAGCAGTTAATAAACCATCTCTAATTGCCATAGCTCAATAAACTTTACTTAGTTTTACGCTATGTTGAACCTTATAGGTACAACCCCTACATAAATAAACTTGGCGTAGGAGAGCAAAATGATAATAAAGCCAGAAATCCACGGCGTTGTTGCACGCAGCGCCCATCCCCTAGGTTGTGAGCAAGCCGTTCTCAAACAAATTGAGTACGTAAAATCTGCAGAACCCATTAAAAATGGTCCTAAACGCGTACTGATTATCGGTGCTTCCTCCGGATTTGGCTTAGCTGCACGTATTGCACTGGCATTTGGTGGCGCGAATGCCGACACCATTGGCGTCTCGTTTGAAAGAGGGCCATCAGAAAAGGGGGTTGGCAGCGCGGGCTTTTACAATAACCTCTACTTTAAAAAGCACGCAGAAATTGAAGGCCGTATCGCGGTGAACATTCAAGGCGATGCCTTTTCCAAACAAGTCAAAGAAGAAGTAATCGAGGCCATTGAAACCTATTTTGAAGGTGAAGTTGACCTAATCATCTACAGTGTCGCGAGCGGTGTAAGACCCAACTACCAAACGGGTGAAATGTGGCGCTCTGCTATTAAGCCTATTGGTGAAGCGGTATCCGGTGCATCTGTGATGCTCGACAGTGAGCAATGGATTGAATCATCGCTTGAAGCTGCAAGCGACGCTGAAATTGAAGGTACGCTCAAAGTAATGGGTGGCGAAGATTGGGAAGCGTGGATTGATACACTGATCAACGCGGAATCAGTCGCGCAAGGCTGCCAAACCGTCGCTTTCTCCTACATTGGCCCAGAGTTCACCCACCCTATCTACCTTGATGGCACATTAGGCCGAGCTAAAGTCGATTTACATCAAACTAGCCACTCTTTGAATTTAAAACTGGCTAACTTTGACGGTGGCGCATACGCCAGTGTGTGTAAAGCTTTAGTCACTAAAGCGAGTGTATTCATCCCAGGGCTTACCCCGTATTTATTGGCTCTGTACCAAGTGATGAAGCAAAAAGGCACTCATGAAGGATGCATCGAGCAGATGCAACGCCTATTCAATAGCAAACTTTACGGCCAAGCTAATGTCCCAGTAGACGGTGAACGTTTGATCCGTATTGATGACTTGGAATTAGATCCAGACACCCAGCAAAAAGTGACGGCATTACTGGCTCAAATGAACCAAAGTAACTTCGTTGAATTGGGCGATTATGCCGGGTTTAAGCAAGAGTTTATGCAGCTAAATGGCTTTGAATTTGACCAAGTTGACTATACGCAACCAGTTGATTTAGAAAAAATTATCAAACCTTATCTCGACTAAACTTCTCGTCTCAATAATGAGAAAGCCGAAATTCGACAAAACCCTGCATCCATTGCAGGGTTTTTCTTTGATACAGTTAACAATCGTGAGCACCGTTTGCTTTCAATGCCATTGTTAACCAAATAATTAAGTCTATTATTAGTAAGAGCACGGAATGCTCTCGTTTGCCATAGGCATGAAGGACTATTCAAATATGTCGAAAATCGTAACAGAGAATTTATCTATTCCCGATGAAATGTCGCAAAGTTGGCAAAATATCGTCAACTTGCTTGCTACTATTGTTTCCGTTCCTGCGGCATTAATCATGCGGATTCATCCAAAGACCATCGAAGTGGTGTCCAATAATGACAACACACCACATCCTTATCACAACGGTGACAGCGAATCGTTAGGCCAAGGCCTTTACTGCGAACATGTCATCAATACCCAACAAGCGCTTCATGTACCCAATGCACTTCACGATAAAGATTGGGACGCTAACCCTGACATTAAACTCGGCATGATCGCCTATTGTGGCCTGCCGATTAATTGGCCCAACGGGGACCCGTTTGGCACCATTTGTATTTTAGACTCTGACACCAATCAGTTTTCTAACACCTATAAATCATTGCTCGAAAGCTTTCGTGACACCGTACAAGCGCAGTTAGCCACCTTGTATCAAAACGAGAAGCTGCAACAGCTCAATCAAGAGCTCAAGTCTCGCGTCAGCACCCGCACCCAAGATTTGGTGGATCTAAACTACTCACTGAATAAAGAGATCAATAAGCGCCGCGCAGCCGAGCAAAAAATCATTTATCACCAAAGACACGATTTGGGCACAGGCTTTCTAAACCGCACTTCGCTAGAATTTGAAACCGAGCAAATGCTGCTGGAGTGCAGTAAACACGCTAACCATCAAGCGGCCGCCCTACATATTGGGTTTACTAACGGTAAGTTGATTCAAGCCAAATATGGTTACGATGTGTGGGAAGGTATATTGGTTCAGTTCCATCAACGTCTGAATCAAATTGCTAACGTGGATTTGCTCGTAGCTCGCCCAACTTCCACCGATTTAGTCCTACTGACTCACTCAGCCAATTTGGCGGAAACGCTTAATCATTTGTGCGCACAAGTGCTCGAAGCAAGCCATTCCGAGTTTGATGTAGAAGGCGATCGCCTGCATTTGCACTCCTACATTGGTGTCAGCACAACTAATGAATCGAAAACTAGCTTAGGGCTTTTAAAGCATGCCGCCGAAGCGATGCGCGCTTGTAAAGATTCTGGGCGAAAATATAGCTTCTATTCGCAAGATATTTCTGACGTTCAGACCAATATCAACCAACTAGAAAGCTATCTGTTGCAAGCCGTACGAAGCGATGACTTGCTGCTCTACTTCCAACCAAAGGTATCACCAACGTCGCACCAATGGACGGGCGCAGAAGCTCTACTTCGTTGGCGACACCCAATATTGGGCGACATCTCCAATGAAACACTGATTCACATGGCCGAGCAAAATGGGCTTATCTTCGAAGTCGGTACGTTTGTATTGCGCTCTGCGATTCAAAAAGCGGCCGAATGGGCCACGCAAGTAAGCAACTTTAAAATTGCGGTCAACATTTCTGCCGTGCAGCTTAAAAACCCTCACTTTGCCGAGCAGATACAAGACCTTCTCGAAGCTTACCAACTGCCTGTTGAGTATCTAGAACTGGAAGTGACCGAGAGTGGCCTCATCGCTGATGAGAGCACCGCAAGCAATACCTTAGCGGCGCTGCATAAATTAGGCGTTACCTTGTCACTTGATGATTTCGGAACTGGCTATTCATCATTCAACTATCTGAAAAAATTCCCGTTCGATGCCATCAAAGTGGACAAGAGTTTTATTCAACAACTCGACAACTGCGAAGAAGACAAAGAAATTGTCCGCTCTATCATCAGTGTGGCTAAAAAACTCAACCTGCAAGTCACGGTTGAAGGCATTGAAAACATCAGCCACGAAGAATTTATCATTAAGGAAGGCTGTGAATTTGGCCAAGGTTTCTTCTACGGAAAACCCATGCCATGCGAAGAATTCGAGGTCAATTTACTCAATCAGCAAACCGGTGACGAAATTAAGCCCTCTTTACAATAATTAAATGCGTTTATCTTCGTGTGTTTCTTTACTCTATGGCGAGCGGTTTCTATAATCCTCGCCTTTATTATTTGAAGTGAATTCATTATGGACCAGCTAATCGCGACCCTAAAGAAAATCGAAAAACAAAATTACCGCGCGTATCAACAAATCAAAGGTCAATATGACTTCACTGATTTCACTCTCCATGTTGATTACATTCAAGCTGATCCATACGCCTCTGCTTCACGCCTACGCGCAGTTCGCCCTTGGTCTGTAACTGGCCTTGATTGGTTAAAAGAGCAGTCTCACGCTTATCAAGTTGCCGCTCGTGACTTTATCGCCAGACAATTTGCTGCATTTGCAAAGCAAGAGTCGCACATCGATATCTCGCTGTCGGGTCAAACCGTGTTGGACTCAACAGCGGTTCTATTTACCGAGCAAGGCATTGAAATTCGTTTTCGCGCTAACCTTCCAGCGGAAGGCCGTTCGGTGCTAGGTAAAAAGGCGACCAATATTCTGACCTTCCATCTGCCTAAATTTATTCGCCGTGCGACGCTAGAGCGTGAAATAGACAAAAAAGCACTGATTGAGCACTGCCAAATTGTTGAAGACCAACATGCATTGCGCGCTCAACTTGATGAGCACAACCTTGTGGCTTTTGTCGCTAACGGCTCTGTACTACCCCGTATCGCTGGTAACTGTGATTTACCGATGAAAGACGCAGTGGCTTTCACTGCGCCAAGCTCACTAGAAGTAACGCTTAACACGCCAAACCAAGGCGAGATCACTGGCTTAGGTGTTCCAAAAGGCATTACTTTGATTGTTGGTGGTGGTTTCCATGGTAAATCAACACTACTGACTGCAATCGAACGTTCTATTTACGATCACATCCCAGGTGATGGCCGTGAGCGCATCGTTACCAATGCAGCAGCAATGAAGATCCGCGCCGAAGATGGCCGTTGTGTGCACAATTTAAACCTATCTAACTACATTAACCATTTGCCTATGGGCAAAGATACTGCTGATTTTTCTACGCAAGATGCGTCTGGCTCAACTTCTCAAGCGGCATGGTTGCAGGAGTCAATTGAAGCAGGTGCGACGAGCCTATTGATTGATGAAGATACCTCAGCTACTAACTTCATGATCCGTGATGAACGTATGCAAGCCTTGGTAGCGAAAGGTGATGAGCCGATTACTCCGCTGGTTGACCGTATTGGCCAATTGCGCGATGAACTTGAGATCTCAACGCTTGTGGTTATGGGTGGCTCTGGTGATTACCTTGATGTCGCTGACACCGTGATTCAAATGCACGACTACCAAGCAATCGATGTAACCGAAAAGGCTAAGCTGGTGATTGAGCAGCACCCTACTCAACGTCACAACGAGAGTGAAAATGCGCTAACCACCTTCCGCCCTCGAAGCCTAAACCGTGCTGCGCTGCAAACCATCTTGGCTGATGGCAAGTTCCGCGTATCGGCCAAAGGAACAGATTCACTTCGCTTTGGTAAAGAGTTTGCCGACCTGTCAGCGCTAGAACAGCTTGAATCAAGCTCTGAAATCAATGCCATTGGTTGGCTGTGGTTCCAGTTAGCGCAGTTGCCTGGTTGGTCAAACAACCCAGCAAAAGAAGTGGCGGAGATGTTGAACCATTCTTGGCATGCCATGATGCCAAATCAAGGTGATTTAGCGAAGCCGCGCGTACTAGATGTAATGGCCGCGCTAAACCGAATGAGAAAATCTCAGTTCAAACCATCTAAGTAAGTTTGATAGTAAAAAAGCGCCCAAAGGCGCTTTTTTACTTTTATAGCTTTGCTTATGCTCGCAGTACATTCCACGCTTCACACAGCACACGAAAACGCTCAGAGTTACCGTTTTCTCTATCTGGGTGCCACTTCAAGGCCAGTTTACGCCAGCGCTTACGAATCTCTCCATCACTCGCGTCACTATCAAGTTCGAACAAAGAGAGCGCTTTGTTTCTGTCGAGCTGATTAGCGGCACTGCCACCAACAAAGTCTCGGTAGCGCGTCCAGAACTCATTCAGTAAGCGTTTAATCTCACCCTCTTCGGCTTCATAGTTAGACCACTGAGTGTAGTATTCTCTTAGTGGGTCTTGCATATCAATCACATGAGCTACATGGCTACCACGACATCCATGCAAAGAAATCGACATAGCTTCAACCTGAACCCAACTGTCAGGGTAAAGTGTCTCTTGTAACTGATAAAGCGCATTCATAATTAAAAAGTTACGTTTGAACAAATCTTTTTCAGGCCGTTCGTCCAATACCGGCATCAGATGCAAATCAATCAGATGCGCAGCTAAGACGTGTACTTTCCACCCGCTAGGTTGTTTACGTAAGATCTCTAGAATTGGCCACAGTAGCGGATTCTCCATCTCACTGTATCTAGCCAAGTGACTCTGTTGTTCCATAACGCCTTAATTAGAATGATGTATTTTTATGAAGTGTAGCTTACCTTCCTAGTTGCTGCTGCTTCAATACTAAAGTACTAGTTTTAATTCACAGTTTGAAGCAGTCACGCATCTTGCTCAAAATACTATTGGGTCCATACAAAATGGCATAGCTCAAGAATTAACTTAATTTTACAATTGAACACTGTTTTATTATCTGTCATGATAACTGCAGCTTATAAATACGGACATCCGAAATGAACAACGCTAACTTAAAACTGCTTAAAATTCTTACCGCTCTTTACTCACTGGTGTTTATTTTCTCGGCCATTGAACCTGCATCTCGCGCAGTATGGATTGCAGAGATCATTCCAGTGGTTGCTGCCGTGGCGATCATTTGGTGGATGTCTCGCTCATTCGTATTTTCAAAAACAGCCTATGTATTGATGTTTGTTTGGATTATATTGCACACCATCGGCTCCAAATACACGTTTGCAGAAGTACCATTTGATTGGTTCAATAACTTGATTGGCTCAGACGACCGCAACCATTTTGACCGTGTCGCACATTTCTCAATCGGATTTTATGCCTACCCAATTGCCGAGTATCTGATTCGTAAAAACCTAATGAAGCCTACCTTGGCGTGTCTCTTTGCCCTATTCTCAATTATGTCGCTTGCAGCCGCTTATGAAGTGATTGAATGGTGGTATGCAGAATTAGCAGGTGGTGATGAAGGTATTGCCTTCCTTGGTTCGCAAGGTGACATTTGGGATGCCCAAAAAGACATTTTAATGGACACCATAGGCGCAATCAGTTCATTGCTATTAATGAAGTTTCAAGGTCGAGTATTTCAAGGTCGAGTGGTTGCTTCTAACCAACTTAGATAAGGGTTATAGCCGTCAACAAACGGAATTTGAACAACCTGCGGCACTTCATAACTGTGGTTGGCAACAATCACTTTCTCTAGCTCTGGATAATTCTTCTGAGTGGTTTTTATCACTAAAAGCCACTCATTATCGCAGCACAGCTCATCTTTCCAAACGTAATGGCTTTCAATTGGCATGGTTTGAATGCAAGCCGCCAACTGTTGATTAAGTATCTGTTCAATCAGAGCCTGTTTATTTTCTTCACTATTGGTTGTGGTCAGCGCAATACAATAGGCCATTATTCTTTCCCTCAAACGTAAAAAAGCCAGTGAACATCACTGGCTTTAGTTTACGTGTAAACCTTTTAGCGTACTAGGCTTGGGTTAATTCAGGCTCTGCTTCTACCGCTTTATCTCTAAAGAACAAGCTGTACAACACAGGCACAACACCGAGAGTTAATACCGTACCAACGGCCATACCAAAGATCATCACTATTGCCATCGAATACCAGAACTCACCACCAGAAATGGCCAGTGGGATAAGGCCTAATATCGTCGTCAATGTCGTCATTACAATTGGTCTAAATCGCTCTACGCACGCTTCGATGATTGACTGTTTAACCGTTAATCCGCTTTCGCGTTGCTGCTCTATACAGTCAATCAATACGATGCCGTTATTGATAATAATCCCCGCCAAACTAAAGATACCTAGCATCGCTGGGAACGTGAAGTAAGCATCCATCACCAGCAAACCAGACACCGCACCAATCAGTGATAATGGAATGGTCATCAGAATTATGGCTGGGCGACGTATGGAGTTAAACTGGAGCAATAGCAGCAATACCATCACAGCAAAACAGTGCGGCAGGTAACCAAATAATGCGCCATTGGCTTTGCTCGCACCTTTCAATTCGCCGCCCAGTAAGATTTCATAACCCGGCGGTAAATCTAGCTCGGCTAGCTTTGGCTGCACGATGGCATTCAACTCACTGGCTTGTAGCGAATCATGCTTCACGCTTACGGTAATCGTTCGTTCAAGGTTGAATCGACGAATCACCGATGGCTCATTCTTGGTTTCGATATGAGCAAATTGTACAAGTGGTAGCGAAGCACCTGAGCCTGTCGCAACAATTTGCGCAGATGTCAGCTTCTCAATTTGCTTATCTGAATCAGAGCCACTGAGCATCACAGGAATCACATCATCGTTGTCTCTAAAGCTGGTGATTTCTCGGCCACGCAAGTAACTGTCTAAACTGTTGGCAATGTCTTTGCTCGTTGCGCCCGCTCGAAGTGCTTGGCCTTGATCGATATTTACAATCAGCTTGGCTACATTGTTCTCCCAGTCGTTACGAATACCGACAGCACCCGGTACTTGCCGCAATGCGTTTTCAATTTGCTTAGCAAAGGTTTGTAGAGTGCGAATATCGCTACCCACCACTTGGTATTCGACTAAGCCAAGCTCTGTACCGCCAAGCCACATGCGTTTCGCTTGTCCACTTGCCTCTGGCAAATCGGTCGCAAAGAAGCGATTGGTTTTCTCAACCATCGCCAACGCACCTTCAACGTCTTTGGTATTAACCACTAAGAAGGCACGGTTAGTCGCGCGATCGATAGGTGATAAAGCCAAGAAGAAACGCGGGCCGCCATCACCGATGTACGCGACAGTATTTACCACATCTGGATTTTCTTCTTTGTCCAATAGCCAATCGTTCAAGCGCTTGGTAACTTTGGTCGTCTCTTCTACTTTTGTTCCCGCTGGTAGGTCAACAAATACGAGATATTGGTTACGCTCTGAGCCAGGCATGAACTGCACTGTAATGTAGTTGAATCCATACAATGACAGCGCAAAGATACCAATCACGCCAGCAAGAAATACCCAACGGAAGCGAATGATGTTGGTGATAGCACTGCGATAGCCTTGATGGAAACGGCTCTCTTTTTGCTGTTTGGCTTGTTTTGGTTTGCTACTCATAAACCAAACACACAGTACTGGAGTGGCAAATAAACACAAGAACCAAGATGACAACAACGCCAAAGAGATCACTTGCGATAATGAACGTAAATATTCACCGGTTACATCTTGCGCCAACAGCAGTGGCATAAAGGCTAAGATCGTGGTTAACGACGATGTAAGCAGTGGCACAGCCATAGTTTTAGAGGCTTCAATTGCCGCTTCGACTTTATCGACACCTTGGCCAATTTTGCTTTTAATGAATTCAGCAATCACGATGCCGTTATCCACAAGCAGGCCAAGGGCGATAATGATCGCCGCAATCGACATACGTTGCAGTTCAACGCCCCAGATGCTCATGCCAATAACGGTCATTAGAATCGTCAGTGGAACAATGCTACCGACAATCAAACCCATTCTCAGTCCAAGGAACAGCATCACAACCGCCAGTACTACCGCAACGGTTTGCATCAAGTTACTGGTGGCTGAGCTGACAGCAACTTCCACTTTTTCCGGTTGGAAGGTCGCGATTTCTAATGACATACCGACAGGAAGTTGAGTCGCATATTCAGCCAAAAAGGCTTGAATATCTGCGCCGAATTCATCACTTTGCGCGCCATCAACCATTGCCGCTGCTATCGTAATAGCGCGCTCACCGTTGAAGAATACTGGCGTGTTGAACGGCTCTTGATAACCTCGGTAAACATCCGCTAAATCACGTAAAAAGACTGAATGGCCTAGTTCACGGATATACAAATCAACGTTGAGAATATCATCAACCGTTTTAAAGCTGCCTGTCGGTTCAATTTCAATCTCTAGCGTGTCGGTTTCAATCAAGCCGCCCGGCAAAACAACGTTTCGCTCTTTTAATGCTTGGCCAACTTGCTTGAACTGGAACTTGTCGTTTTCTAGCGCATCCGCTTTAGCTTTAATCCATACTCGCTCTTGATTAACACCATAGAGTTCAACTTGCGACACGCTCGCAACACTGTTCAAACGGTCTTGCAGCCATTCAGCGGTTTTGTTTAGCTCACGCTGAGAAAAGTCCTCTCCAGTCAACGCGAGTGTCGCCGAATATACTTGGCCGAATTCATCGTTAACAAATGGCCCTTGCGTTCCTTCTGGCAATTCACTCACCATCGCATTCATGCGATTACGTAAATTGTCCCAAATAGGTTGAAGGTCAAAGTAGCGATCGTGCACCGCCACCGTGATCTGCGAAAATCCGGTCTGTGACATTGATTTAATGTCTGTCACTTCCGGAATTTGTTTGATTTCACGTTCGAGTGGTTTAGTAATGAATTTTTCTACACGCTCTGGCGACATCCCCGGGAATTGGGCGACGACTACCGCGTTACGAATCAGTATTTCTGGATCTTCTTTACTCGGCGCATTCAAAAATGTTTGGTAACCAATCACCAATAACATCAACAGAAATACTTGAGTAAATCGCTTATAGTCCAGCGCTAATTGAGTCAACTTATGCATGACGACTCCTTAGATACCTTTCCATAAAGAGACTTTTTGCCCTTCATACAAATACGGAACACCCGCCACGACGACCTTCTCACCTTCCACAAGGTTATTTACCACCACAACGCGCGTGTTTACGGTACGTAGAATATCCACATAACGTTTCTCTAGAGTCATTTCAGGAGTGATGACAAAAATAGGAGCTTGGGTTTTGGTGTGTTTGCCATCAGGGGCGCTTAAATCGAAGGCTTCAAGTGGTAGGCGAACGACATTTTGCTTTTTGTCACCAATACGAAAATCAATATTGGCTGACATGCCGTTTCTCAGTAACTTGGCATTTTCTGCCAACTTGGCGTCAGTCATAATCAAAGTAACACTGTAAGCGTTACCCTTTTCAACCACCGCACCAATTTCGCTCACTTCACCCACAAAAGGAAGGTTATGCAGTGCAGGAATCGTCACATTGAGTTTGTCGCCAAAGTTAACTTCACCAATCAAACTTTCTGGTACAAGGAAATCAACTTGGTAGGCATTGTAGCTAATAAGCTCGACAACCGTCGTACCTGAGTTGATTTTAGTGAATTCATCAAGGTACACCGCGCTGACTTGGCCAGCGAACGGCGCATACAGTTTGGTGCGTTTTAAGCTAAGCTGGGCGTTGTTCACATCCGTTTGTGCGACGTGCGTTTGCTGAGTTTTCGCATCTAAATCCGCTTTAATCGAAAGCAGCTCTGAATCGGATACGAAACCTTTATCTTGCAGCTTCACTGCGCGTTGATATTGATCTTCAACTTGGCGTTTTGCCGCAATCGCCGAGCCTAACGATGCTTTCGCTTTTTGCAGTGCGATAACAAACTCTTCTTGCTCTAGCTCTGCAATCAACTGGCCTTTAGTGACTACCTCACCCTTTTTAACCGCGATATTGGCCGTTGTACCATTCACTTTAAAGCTAAGTGGAGAGGTCGTCGCACTTTTTACTGCGCCGGCAAACTGTCGACTTTGCTCATAATCTTCAAAGGTAATTTCAGTATATTTAACTGAACGAACTTCAGTTTGCTGATCTTGAGTATCAGCCGTGTTGTCGCCGCAACCAGATAACAATGCGACAAGGGGAATGAACCAGTAGATTTTCACAACGATTTCTCATTTATGGTATTTCATACCATTATATATAAAACGTCGTATTTTTAGAAGAAACAACCGCGTTTTTATGAAACTCATCCCAGAGTCTGGTGCAATAAATTCGTAACAAACTTAATTTACGATTTGTTGACTAAAATTGAATTGCGTATAGACAAATTACCCATTAGTCTAGCGATCGATAATTAATAAAACTAACAAAAGGCAAATAGCACAATATATTGCCTTCATTATTTGCTTCGCTGTAGGAGAAACAATGAAAGATAAGAAAGCGCTCAGCCCAAGCGTTCAACAGTGCCCGTTATGCGGCAATGATGAATACCTAGTTTCAAATTCTGGTTCGATGCTATGTGCAGGATGTGGTTCGTTTTTTGAAAACGTTCATCAAATGGTTGCCACAGAGCCAATGCAGATCAAAGCAGCAACCCCTATCCATTTCAACGCCAGTACATTGATGAATTAATCGATTGATTTCATCAATTACAGATAAAGAAAAAGCCCACATATGGGCTTTTTCCTTTTATACGATTTCTACTAACTGACTGAGCTTATCTATGGTTTGATACGTGCCGGGGAATGTCCCATCACTGACGCCCGATAAACGAATCGATTTCATTCCCGCTCGAACGCCAGCCTCAATACCTTTCGGTGTGTCGTCGATATACATACATTGATCGACACTATATCCCATGTTCATCGCACTATAGAGAATCAAGTCAGGCTCAGGTTTCCAGCTGTTGGTCTCAAAGGCAGAAAATACCTTACCTTTAAAATGAGGCAACAAACCGGTGAGTTCAAGAGCGTGCTCAATTTTATCTCTTGGGCCGTTAGACGCTACGCAGTAGTCGATGTTTTTACTTTCTAGGTCTTTGAGTACATCAAACACCCCTTCCATCGGCTGGAGCTGACTATCAAACAGCCCTTTCAATGTCTCACGGTAAAGCGGCTCTAAGGTATCAATTGAAACAGAGACATTTAAGCGCCTGCGGGTTTCTTCCAAAATATCAGCAAGCTTGCCACCTTCAAAATGGCTCATGGCTTGTTCGGTTGTTAAATGGGCACCAAATTGACTAAAGACGATCGACAAGGCTTGGCAGCATAGTGTTTCACTGTCTACCAGAGTACCTTCACAATCAAAAATTACACATTGGGTTTTGTTCACGGTTGGCCACCTTTACTTTTTCTTTTTATTAGTCTGATAGTAAAAGGGATTGAGCAAACTGCAGCAACCGAGTTAACAGTTTCGAATCACGCCATAAGGTGATGTATCAAAACATAGACTCGATCACTTTCCCGCAGTTTGCTGCTAGAGTGTTTTATCGGTTGGCTTATCTGGATAGGTGTTACGAATCACCACAAACGCGTCAAGATTGTCTAATAATAACTGTGTTAAATGCGGATCAAACTGCTCGCCTTTTTCGCGTTCAAACAAGGCGATGACCTCGTCTAACGGCCATGCTTTCTTATAGCAACGAACGCTAAGTAGCGCATCGAACACATCGGCGATTGCGGTGATACGAGCAAAGATATGAATCTCTTCACCAGCAAGGCCATGAGGGTAACCCTTGCCGTTCCAATGCTCATGGTGCTCATTGGCAATTGTTGCCGCTAAGCTGAACACATCGCCTTTACTGGCACTTAATAAGTTGTAGCCGTGGGTCGTGTGGGTTTTCATGATCTCCCACTCTTGCGGATCTAACTTACCCGGCTTATCGAGAATAGACTCTGGAATCGCTATTTTCCCGACATCATGCATAGGGCTAACAATTTCAAGCAACTCAATTTCTCGGTGAGTTGAGCCATATAGCTTGGCCAAGGCCGATGAGAGTTTAGCTACGCGTTTTACGTGGTTGCCTGTTTCACCAGAGCGGGTTTCAATCGCCTCACCCAATACAACAATGACGTCTTTCTGAGTCTGTAAGGTTCGCCCCTGCAACTGAACAATGCGCTTGTTCTTGAGGTTAAGCTCGCGCTTGTGCCTAATCACAATCGCCTGTGTGACAATCACCAAACTTAAACAGACGATGATGATTAACGCGACAGAGATAACTTGCCAATTCTGCTTAATAAAGTTACTTGGCTCATTGAGCACTAACGTCTCGGGTGGCAATAGTGCATCCGACATACCAAAACGCACCATCACATTATGATCAACCACAGGTCGAGCGGCGTTACCTACCGTAATTTCAGAAGTAAGATCGAGCGGTAAGAAGTTATCCAACGCCAATACCATCTGACGTCCAATTTGTTCAGAGCGGTTTACGTGTCCACCTAAAACGCCTTCTCTAATGTAGAACTCCCAGAAGACAAAGACAGGTGCGGCACTGCTGCTCGCCACTTGCTCAGCCATATGTTGGTAACTATGGTAAACCCCTTCATCGAGGTCGGTATTAAAGTGCGTCAATAGCACCGCGTCATTTGGATCTACATTGCCAAGTACCTGTTCAAGCTCATCAAGAGGCGTGTCTCTTACCTCAACAATTTCCAAATCAGGTTGTTGAGAAAAAAATACCTGAGCTTTTTCACGAATCAATTCCGAAGTGACGCTGCGATCAGCAAGGTAATAAAGCTTTTTAAGTTTGGGTCTTAGGTTTTTGATCAAACGAATGGTTTTTTCGATTTCATCTTGTTCATAGATGATATGTGTTCGGTCAGAAACATCAGATAACGTGGCTTGATGGTTGTTAATGCCCGCGGCAATAATAGGCAAATCACGCAGTGGGTTATTTGGCCACTGCTTAAGTAAGTTGAGTGCGTTGTCATCGGTGACTAACACGGCATCAAATTCGTAACCTCGATACTTAGCATCAAAGTATTGAACAAACTCATCAAAATACTGCTCATGGAAGATACGTTTGGTATCTAAATACTCGATAGAGAGTTTGAACTGATAGTTGGATTTTTTAATCGCTTGATCAATGCCCTTTTGAAAATCAGCGGTCCATTGATAAGAAGGAGAATAGGAATGCAACACGAGCACATTTCTTGTTTGCCAATCTTTGGCTTGAACAAAAAATGAACTCGATAGTATTAAAGCTATAAGCAGTATGGTTGAACGCACAAGAACCAATCGAGAGTGAAATCGTGGTTTAAAAATAACATACTGATTAAAATATGAGTAAGTTATGCATTAGATTTCGAGATAAACGTCACTATTATCAATTTTATCACCATCAACCAGAGCAAGAAGGCTAGCAACAAACGGCTCTTTAACACTCTCTTCCACAAAGAAATCCGACAGCAAAAGTTGGCCTTCCAAATGAGTGACAATTGACGCAGCAACCGGATTGCCATCAACAAAGCCTAAATACAATTCACAAGGCTCTGAATAAATAATCTGTGTAAGAAACTCAACGATCAGATCTTGCTCTGCCTGCTGCGGCCAATGTTTCGCCTGCATTAACGCAAACATAACCGTAAGACGGTGAAAATCCACCTTATGAATCTCTAATGACGGATGCGTCTCTGAAGATTGCCAATTCAACTCGGCCAGTGTTTTGTAGGACATGTTCGCGATGCGCTGCTTATATAGCTTACGCCCTTCTAAGCACTCTTTGGTTGGGTACTTAACGTCAATATGTTGGTAAAGCCACTGGTTTTTCGCGCTAGCGATTGCTGGAACTGGGGTTGTCATAACGGCGGAACACTCGTAATCAATGAGCTATCAGCTTAACAGTACCTAGATACAATACAAGTGATTGATAAAGCATATGACTATTTTCGCGTTTGAGATGCGCTACTTAGCCAAAAACCTGATAAGCTGACAAGATAGAAACCACACAGCAAGGAATTGATAATGTTTAAGAAGTGGATTGCAGCAACAATAATGGCCGCTTCACTCACCGCCTGTGACAGCAGCGAAGTGGGCGACGTCAGCTTAGGCCTTTTTACTCTTAAAGATATTAAAATCTCATCGATTGATGACCCGCTTGTTGCGGGTGTAACGTGTCATATCGCTTCAGTAGAGGCTGACCTTAGCCTTGCAGACCCAAGTGACAGTTCGATTTCATGCCGTCAGACTGGTGATATTACTCCAGAGATGATCGCCAAAATTGATAAAAGCGATTCAGGTGAAGTGGTATTCAAGAAGTCGAAAAGCATCTTCTTCAAAACAATGAAAGTTCGCCGTATCTACGACGCCGAAAACCAGACACTACTTTACTTGTCATACACCACCAAAGAGACCAGCGGCAGCTTCAAACATAGCTTGTCGACCGTGCCATTGTGGGGAACCAAAGCCTACATGACGACACCACCATCAGCGGAATAAACTCAACAAAGCGCGGTCAATAAACACCGCGCTTTTTTATCTCTCTATTAATTGCACAAAAACAGACCAAACTCGTTTAACCAAACAGTTTTGATGTAATAAAGATGAAACGAAACTGGACGTCGTGTGATATGATGCGGGAAAATTCTCAATCCCGATGAAAAGATGAAGTTTCCTGGCCAGCGCAAATCTAAGCACTATTTTCCAACTCATGCTCGCGATCCATTGATCAATCAAGCGACACAGTCACCTAAGCTGTACCGACCAATTGTTGTCGGTGTTGGTCAAACCATCGTTGATATTGAAGCAAGAGTGGACGATGAGTTCTTAGAAAAGTATGAGCTTAGTAAAGGCCACTCTTTGGTTCTTGAAGAAAGCAAAGCCGATGCCCTTTATGACGAGTTGGTTGAACGCGGCCTAATCACCCATCAATACCCTGGTGATACCATTGGTAACACGCTGCACAACTACTCTGTACTGGCAGACAGCAAATCTGTCCTGCTGGGCGTTATGTCACGCAACATTGAAGTAGGCTCGTTTGCGTATCGCTACCTATGCCGAACTTCATCTCGAATGAATCTAAACCACCTTCAAACTGTTGAAGGGCCAATTGGCCGTTGTTACACACTGATCTCTAACGATGGTGAGCGCACATTTGCGATCAACGAAGGCCACATGAACAAGCTGCGCCCTGATAGCATTCCTGAAAGTGTGTTCGACAAAGCTTCTGCCCTTGTTGTGTCCTCTTACCTAATGCGTGGTAAGCCTGAAGACCCAATGCCTCAAGCGGTTGCGCGTGCGATTGATATTGCTAAGCAGAAAAATGTTCCTGTCGTTCTGACTCTAGGCACTAAATGGGTTATCGAAGGTAACGCAGAATGGTGGCAAGAGTATCTACGTGAAAACGTATCAGTGGTAGCAATGAACGAAGAAGAAGGTGAAGCACTGACTGGCTTTAGCGACCCACTACAAGCAGCTGACCGCGCGTTAGAATGGGTGGATCTTGTTCTTTGTACTGCCGGACCTAATGGCCTTTACATGGCTGGTTACACCGATGAAAACGTCAAACGTGAAACTGAACTACCAATTCAGCATGGCACCATTACTGAATTCAACCAATATGAGTTCAGCCGTGCAATGCGCAAAGCTGACTGTGACCAAGCAGAGAAGGTGTACTCCCACATTGGCCCTTACCTTGGCGGCCCAGTAGAGATCAAGAACACCAATGGTGCTGGCGATGCGGCGCTCTCTGCGTTACTGCACGATATGGCGGCAAACAGCTTCCATGAAGTGACAGTGCCAAATTCGACTAAGCACGATAAGCCATACTTAACTTACTCGTCACTATCGCAAATCTGTAAGTACGCCAACCGTGTAAGCTACGAAGTGTTGACCCAACACTCTCCTCGCCTATCACGTGCACTTCCTGAACGCGAAGACAGCTTGGAAGAAGCATACTGGGATAGATAACATCCCTGTTGTGAGATATAGAAAAAGCCGCTAATCGTAGCGGCTTTTTTGTTCTCAGCGAATATCTCGACCTTAGCGTTATTCTGGCATTGGTCCAAATTGTACTGATTGTTCGAATTCGACTTTCGGCTCACGACGTTGTATTAACTTCACGCTCGCAATGTTGCCCCAAGCTTTAACATAAGGCACAGAGTAGTCCGCTTTGTCACCCGGAGTTACCCACTGAATAACTTCGCCTTTATCGTTGTAAGCCTGCAGTTCTTTCATCACTTGTTGCCATGTGAAATGACTGTATTTACCAGTAAGTTCAATCATCCAAGGATTAGGTTGGCGGTAATCCGTCTCTTTTTCTAATACAGATAACGTCGCTTCACTACACATTAGCTTGGCGTCAACATGAGCATCGTAAAAATGCCATACAGACTGATTAAACGCCGATAAAAAGTACTGATATGGCTTATCTAAATAACGACTTGGTTGTTCTCGCCATTGATATGCAGAGCCGCGATAGTCCCCTTTAGGTTGATTGTCCATTTCACATAGTGCAACCATGTAACGAGGCATACTTGCCACCAATTGATGCTTCAAAATCTCTACAACAGGTTTCTCATATTGTTCAGTTACCGCTCGATTATTAAAGAAGTCATGCGTTGGCGCCTGTGCTTTTAGATTCTCGACTGCATACCAAAGTGGGATTCTAGTGCTTTGCTGCTTAGGCTGTTCATACCATGCAAATGCGATATGACCGCTCGGCACCTCGTCGTAGCTTACTTGTATCTGATAGGTGTTTTTGTCTGCTAGCGCGATACTCCAACCTTTTGGGTAACGATGCGCTTCGGGTTCATCAAACATCTCATCTAAGTTATACACGTGTGCGTCGTTATCCTTATCGAACAACGAATAAAAACCAATGTCCGCGCCTTTTTGCTCAGTCAAAGTAAACTCCCAACCTCGCTTGCGCGCCATTTGGCTTCCTTCAAGCGTAAATTGAGGATGAGAAAACGACACTTTACCCTCTTTTATTGGTAACGACTCAAGGTGTTTGGTGTAATTTTCCGGCACGTAATCTACCTCTATAAAAGCAGGTCTTGGCGCGTCAGGCGAAATTAAACCACTGTACTGATGCTCGGTACTGTCTTCCGGATACTTGTCACCAAAGATGCCGGAATCTGAATAGTGATACACCATAAACTGCTTATCCATTGGCTTACCATTGAGGTCAAGCAACGCATAGTTTTTCAACATAGGCGCCACTGCGCCTTGCTGGATAGCAGATATTTCTAACGCATCTGGACGCTCATTTTCTTTAGATAAAAACACAGTAGGTTTACTAGAAAGCCGTGCTTGAGTTGAAAGTTGTTCAACCATCAAGCGGTGCTGCTTATCTGTTTGGCCACGGCCATACGAGTATGCATTAATATCTTCGATTGGCTGGCTCAGCGGATTGTCGGACACCAATACCATCGCCTTAACGCTGCTCTCTTTACCAATAGGCAGACTCACAGCGGCTTTAAGTTGAATCAGTTCACCGGTATCTGGGTGATAATCTGCCCACCCTTGAATCGATTCTTTCACCTCAATCTCATCAAGATAACGCTCTTCCTCTGTCATCTCTTGCGTAGATTGCGGCTTTGGCACACTGCCGTTCATTTGAACACGCACTCGGTGCTCGCTGACTAAGGTGACTGAGTAGTGAGTGACAAAACCGTTCGCATAAGTCTTGGACGTTTCAGCCCCCACTTGCTTAAGCAGTTGAGGAGGAAATACCGCGAGAGAATGGATAGCAGCAGAATCTTGCAGCGAAGCCAAAGCCGCAAAATCGGCAAACAGCTCTTTGTTATTAGCTAACGCTTTTTGCTCTGCACTGAATCCAAACGAAAAGTCTGCTGTCTCGGCTTTACTCAGCTCTACGCCACCTTCAACTAACTCATGGATGGCGTCATACTGGCGAAAATCTAACGTGGTAAAATCTATCTCATGAGCTTTTACAGATAGAGTGGTTCCCAACTCATTGTTGCTTTTTATGCGAATAGAAATGGGTGTATGAAAACTTATTTCGCCCATTGGCAGCTCTTCTTGATAAGAAGAAAACGTATCAAACTCAACTTCAAACTGAGCATAATAGTTTACGGTTTTGCCAACCTGAGTTTGAAGCGCTAATGGTTCAGGCTCAGAACAGCCAAACAGAAACGCCAGACTGGCTAATGATCCCACTTTAAACCAACTCATCGTTACGACGGTTTTATTGTAAGTGCCAGTTTTCATTTGTATTCCACCGTGAAGTAATTTTCGATATTGATGTAACAGTCGCTTGGGATATCCACTTGGTTTTCTCGATTCCAACGGTTGCCGATGCTATCTTCATGGCTAGTTTCGATTGCAATTTCGCCCGCAGACAAAGTGCGCTCCCATGTTGCTTCACCTTTGTGGTTGAAGTGTTTCCACTCACCTTCTGGTTGCCCTTGCTGATAGTTCATACTGCACAGCAGCCGCTCGTCAGAAGAAAAGGTTTTCCACTCACCAACAGCCAATCCATTTTCAAATTCGCCTTGGATGAGTACTCTTCCTTGCTCATCACGCGCTCGCCACTCACCCACTCGCAAGCCATGCTGATATTTCCCTTTCATGGTCACGCTATAGCGGAAATCTGTATCAACCCAATCACCATGGGGCTTACCGTTTTCATAGTGGTTTTGCATTAACACATCACCGTTAGCGCTGCGCTTAATTAACCAATCACCTACAGGTTTACCTTGTTGCAACAAGCCATCAATCAGCACTCCACCTTTGTGATCTGTAAAACGATACTTGCCATGTAACTGACCATCGCGGTATTCGCGTATCAATCGACTCGCTTGGCCATTTTCGTCTATCGGGTAATGGATTCTAGAACGAAATGTCTCTGGTACCGGTAAATTGTCAAAACCGATCTGCTGCCATACCCCGCTCTTATTACCTTCAACATATTGGCCTGCGGCGATGAACTCACCATCAAAACTGCGTTTTTTGTAGGGCCCATGCGGCTTGTTATTCTTATAGTGAGTAAACTCTTTGTAGTTTTCTGAAGGGCTAGAGGTAATTTGTTCACCATTTTTATCGAACTTGATGCGTTCTTCTCTCGCAATCAGTACCCCTTCGCGATTAAAACGATTACGAATAGCGATACGCTCTGTTCGTAAGTCTAAAGATTCTTGTTCAATCGTGCCGTTATCGTAATAGCGATAGCTTTTTACCCATTGTGCTCTGTCAGCAGGTTCAATTGATTCGCTCGTTAATATACCGTCGGTGTTCCAGCTCCTATCGTGCTTGTCCCTATTCTTAGAGATCGTATACTCACGCTTAACCACACCATTACGGTGATATTCTTTTGAATGTCGTTGCTCGGTAGATTCAACTGAACGATATCTCTCATACAGATAACCACCTTTACCGAAGACAAGTTTTTCACTCCAGTCGGTGTCTGATTTAGGTTTAAATCGCACCAAGGTAACTTCGCCGTTAACCCCAAAACGAGTCGTAGTTTGGTTCAAGTTCTCATCACTACGCATGGTTTCACGCAGCGTTCCATCTTGATCATAACTATCATGAGAGATCGGCTTGCCCTGCTCTCCATAAAGGTATTTTTTCTTAACGCCACCGTCAGGGTAATAGATAATGGTTTCGCCAAACTGTACGTCATGACGATAGTTGCTCTCAGCGATAACCGTTCCATCTTCTTGGTAGCTTTTGCTGATACCATGTCGCTCACCATGCTGGTAGTTTTCGGTTACCAGCAGTTCTCCTTCAACGAACACCTTTTGTAAACCATGCATCTTACCCGCTAGGTAGTGAAGCTCTTGCCTACGTTTAGTGCGCTCGTCATACGACTCTTGCAATCCTTCTTGTAGACCATTCACAAAGCGGTTTACACATGTGGTTTCTTCGCCTAGATAGCACCGCCAAACATAGTTTTTACTGTTGTTTGGGTCATATTCGTAGGTTTCACGTCGTGCAAGCTCACCCTTGTAGTACTCTTGCTTCTCAACAATAAGTCCATCGACGTAGGTAGTGTGGTATTCAACCCCTTGGTAATTGCCCGACTTAATGATTAAGCCATCGCGCTGGTTGTTTTTGAATTGGCCTTTCTCTAATAACGTACCGTCAGGGGCAAAATACTCAAAGCTGCCGTTGTAAACCAAAGCTCCGCTCTCATCTTGGTAGCCTTGTGTTGCAAGGTAAACTTGATCACTGCCTTTGTAATAGATATTTACTGCGGTCACACCCTGATCATTCAGATGAAAAGGGCTGTGTTGATACAAAGCCTCGGCCTTAGCGACGGGCTTGAGGTTGCTATCTAAATACGCGATAGAGCCCTGTCCGGCACTTAGCGGCAGAGCAACCGAAAGTGCAAGAGCCGATAGCGTGAATTTGTTGATCATATTGTTACCTGTAAGGGCTGACGTGGTATCAGCGGCTTGAACCAAATACCGTCTTTGACGCAGATTGAAAGTGGGGAATTATGCAACCGAGCGGACAACTATGAAACTGTTATTTTACGATAACAATATGAATCTATTCATATATGTGATCATGTTTCAGATCTAAAGAAATATGCAAACCCGTTACTAGCTTTGATTCGACTTTTTGGGTGTAGATTCTACTCTAACGACAAGCTAAGCCGTGCTCACTGACACCAATATATTCAATCAGAATGCAAAGCTAACCGATTAACTGCTATAAGCCGATCATTTTGATTCGCCATCTAGGGACTAAGCCTTTAACATAAGACGAAAATAACACGAATGAAGTAATACGCTATGTCATTTCCTCCTTGTCCAAATTGTCACTCTGAATATGTTTACCAAGATCAGGCCCATCTTGTATGCCCTGAATGTGCTCATGAATGGAACCCAAGTGAGCCAGATGAAGAAGCAATCACAGTAAAAGACGCCAACGGCACGCTACTTTCTGAAGGTGATAAAGTCACTCTAGCGAAAGATCTCAAAGTAAAAGGCAGCTCTTTGGTGTTGAAGATTGGCACTAAAGCCGTTGTCAGACGAATTGTGGATGGGAAAGACCACCAGCTCGATTGTAAAGTCGACGGTGCAGGAGAAATGATGGTGACGGCTCAGTTTGTTAAGAAAGCCTAATTAACCATCGTTGTGTATTTGAGAGCGCCCAGTTAGGCGCTCTTTTCGTTGTTGTGATGATGGCCTATATGGAGTTTGTGCTTAACAAATACGACCATCGCCACAACCAATGCGACAACCGACACAAACAGCAAAGCTCGCATGTTCAAAGCCCATGAAAATATCGCTGCTAAGAAGGCAATAAAGGTAATCATTCGACTTTGTGTCATCACTTGACCAAGTTTTCTATCCATAACTCCCCCTTAATAGAAAAGTACGAACACACATGGCAGTGGACGATGCGAATAACAGACTAATTTTCATCTCTGCCACGTACTTATTTTGCGCCTTAGCGGTCAATAAAGCAGCTAAAACAAAGTCAAATATTATAAATCTGTGAGCATAACACCTTGTGTTACATTGGTGACACTTTAACCAGATAGCAAGCTAAACTGCGTAGACGTCGACGAAAAAGTAACAAGTCATACAAAGGCTTGAAAGAGCAACAAAACGTTTAACCGTGCGCTGCGATAAACTGCGAGATACGGTCGCGGCCAAGTAACCTCCCGTTATCGTTCCAAGCAGTACCACACTACCCGCTTGCCAGTTGATTGCACCTTGCCATAAAAACAAGGCAATCGCGCTCAGCGATACACAAGTTGAGATGAGAAGCTTTAAGCCGTTCATTTGATGAATATCGCTAAAACCTGCGATAACAAGATAGCTCAGCACTATAACGCCCAAGCCAGCGTTAAAAAATCCGCCATAAGCGCTGACAAGCACCAAACAGAGCGTAAGAGCCACAGTCGCTACGCTTTTTGAGCTCACCGATGATGAAGCAATAATGTTAGCAATAGCGCGTACCTTTTCACCCAGTAGAAAGAGTAAGGTCGCAAACAAAAGTAGCCATGGTATCGCCTCAACAAACAAAGACTCTGATACATTAAGTAGTAGCCACGCCCCTAACGCGCCGCCAAGCAAACTGAAAATCGCAATAGAGATAACTTTGCTAGGTTGGCTGGTAATATCACGTCTAAACCCCCACGCTCCACTGATGTAGCCAGCGCAAGCGGCAAAAGTGTTGGTCGCATTGGCGGTGATGGGCGGTAAGCCAAACCATAACAAGGCAGGAAAAGTGATAAAGCTGCCGCCTCCGGCTACGCTATTAAGCACTCCACCAAATAACCCCGCACAAAATAGAACTACCCAATCCATGAACACCTCTATTTATAAACTTAAGCCTATGGTTATTATTACCAGTCATCCGCGCCGATGATATACAACTTTAGGTGCACACAATAAAATTAGGGCTTTTCTACGTCTTGGGCGATGTCTATCCAGTCTTGCAACTCATTGCGCCAGTAGTTTATTTGCTTTTCCGACATGCTTTGCCCAATTAAGACCATGTATTTTCGCCCTACTTGTTTGTTATGCTCGACGGCTGTAGCCAATGGCTCACCATAATACTGCTCTGGATTATACAGTAAGGCATGTAGTCCTTGCGCTAGCTTTTGTGGCTCAGCGCGATTGGCGAGTAGGGTTTTAAGCTCAATTCTTAGGTTGGTTTGGTAGTTTAACCACAGCGGCGTGGTCACTTCGAGTTCGGCGACCCACTGTTCAATTAACTGCTCTTGTTCGCTATCGAGCCGCCCTACCCAGTCTGAGACATTTTCTTCCACTCGCTGCTGATAAATCTCTCGTATTTTTTGGTCATTTAAATTGGCGTATTTCTTCTTTGCTTTAACGTGCTTTACGCGAATGGCGTTCATCAATTGCTCGGTTTGAGCATCACTCAACTGAGCCACGAACTGTATGATTGATGGATAAAATCTATCGAGCAAACGTGTCGAATGCCCGCGCAATAGTTGCTCTTGTTCGATAAGAAAATCGGCCGTGATGGATTTAGGATCAGTTCGTTGGATTGTTTTGAGCTGCTCTATATACAGCGGGACTTCTTGGCCTCGATGCCACACTATCGAATCATTAAGGCTAGCGCTGACAAAGTCCTCTTGTTGATCGTTTAACTCAACGAATTCATCCATATATTGCAAGGCAAACCAATCGATGTTGTCGTAAACAAGACGCGAGCCGCATCCGTACAGGGCCAAACTCACCAATAGTATTAGTAACCCTCTTACCATGCTCTCTCCTTCAAGCTCTTTACCTACTCTTTAGAGCGTTATCAATAAAGATAGTTCTTCTGATTACTACTAATCCTTTCGCATTATACTAATCTGGATAAGTCAGCGATCAAATCTGACACTGACGAAACACTTAGCTCATATTAACGTACTAGAATAAAAGAGATTATCTATTGGGTAGCAAATATCCGAACATAACAATACGACTCTTTGAATGAGTCACTCTTTGGAAGGAAAACATCATGAAGATGATGATCATCGCGATATCAATGGCATTGGCTGTGGCAGGTTGCGCTCAATCAGACATGCCGAAACAAAGCACCTCCCCGATTTGCCAATCTAAAGCCATGCCCGGCGGCTGGCAAACTGTCGAGGTCACTCCTGAAGTACGCCAAGCAGTAGAAACTCTCATGTTACGAATCGAAGCCGATTCAGAGCTTAAGCAAATTAACCAAGTCCGCAGCCAAGTGGTTAATGGCACAAACTACGCCATTGAAATCGAGCTGATAAATGGCGAAGTTTGGCATGGTATTGTTCATCGTAATCTACGTAACGACTACATGATCGATAGCGTGGCGAAGCAAGGCCCTCTTTGTCACTAAAGTAAGCAGACGTTAGCCTTTAGTAGAGAACTTACGCTCAACCTTATCGCAAATATACTCTCCGATTGGGATGGCTGACGTCGCAGCTGGACTTGGTGCATTACATACATTAAGGCTTCTCACGCTCTCACTAAATAAGAAGTCATGCACCAGTTCACCATCTCTAGTCACAGCCTGTGCGCGGATGCCAGCAGGGTAAGGCTCTAAATCTGTAAGGGCAATCGAAGGGCAATATTGATTAACGCGGCGAAGATAGCCCGGCTTCCACCAAGAGTTTAGCCACTCTTTAAATCCGGTTTGTAAGTGCGCTGCGGTCACTTGCCAAAAACCACTAAAACGCAGCATTTGCCATGTATCTTTGGCGCTAAAATTGAGCTTACCATAGCCCTCTCTCTTCCAGCCTTGTACTGCGTTCGGCCCAACCGTCACACTGCCATCTATCATGCGCGTTAAATGCACGCCTAAAAACGGTAAGTTAGGTTCTGGAACTGGGTAAATAAGGTGATTCACAATCTGATTATGGCGGCGGTCGAGACGGAAATATTCACCGCGGTAAGGAATGATCTGAAAGTCTGTATCAATACCCAACATGCGGCTTACTCTGTCCGCCATTAAGCCTGAACAGGTAATCAAATGTTGGCAATTCAACTGAAGGGTTTGACCGTCCGACATACAGGTGAGTTGGACTTCTTCTGGCAGCTCGTTAATAGCAAAGACTTCAGTGCGAAGGCTTATCTCACCTCCTAACGCTTTGTACTCTTCAACCATCGCATTAGTTACTTGTTGATAATCAACGATGGCAGTTTGCTTAACGAAAATGGCCCCGACACCTGAAATATTCGGTTCGGCGAGCTTGAGCTGCAAATGATCAAGCAGTTCTACTTCTATTTCATTTTCAATGCAGCGCTCATAGAGAGCAAGCATGCGCTGTTGCTCAGATTCATCTGTGGCGACAATCAACTTTCCACAATGCTCGACTGGGATATGATGCTCTAAGCAAAAGTCTTTGGTCGCCTTCGCCCCGCGTTTGCAAAAATCCGCTTTCAGCGAACCCGGCGCATAGTAAACGCCCGCATGAATAACGCCGCTGTTATGACCTGTTTGATGCTGTGCAAACTGCGCTTCTTTTTCAACCAACAATATACGTTTTTCAGGCTGTCTCTGTTTTAACTGCCATGCAGTCGAGACACCCACAATGCCACCGCCCACTATTATATAGTCGTACATACTATCCCTATTCACGCGTTGCAATGATGGCATTTTAACCGTGATGCAAAAGCAATTCCGGCAGCAAACGCACGAAGAGCGATAAAAGTGATTGACTCAATCATTGTGCTCTAGGACTTATGAAGCTTGATTAATCCCTGCTTGACTAAACGTTGTTGTATCTGCTCTTTCTCTAGCTCAACTTTCACATCTCGGACAAAAGACATTGGATTTCTTCCCTGCTTACCTAATAGTGTCACTTTATCGTTGATGACCAAAGCGGGGCGGATCTCTACATCCTTTAGATCAACACCTTGCGCATGAAGTAATCTCTCAACCTCGTACAAATCCATTCAAAGAACCCTGTTGCATAGAAACCGGGGCACTGTACTGCAATTTGATTCAAGAATAAAGCGTCATTGGTCGCACCTCATCCCACTCTTGTAATTATGTTACGTAATCAAAATACAGAAAAAGATTACCCTAATATTCCTCACATATGCCCACCACTACAATAAAAACATAAGTCATTGTTAAAATTTAATTTTTATTGCTTTTACTAAATTATGAATGACAAAGGGTGTAACCAGAAACTGATTTATTGCAAAAGGGCCTCAACGTAATTTTGTAATATAACTCCAAATAAAATTTGTTGTTTCACTATTCGTTGCACTATGAGGCGATCTTCCTTCACTCCCCAAAAACTAAATGCAAAAAAGCCGATCAAACCTCAGTTTGATCGGCTTTTTACTCAGACGGACTGTCTAATTAAACGACTGTTCGTTTCAATTAGTGTACAGGAATTAATGTACAGGGCGATCGTTCTTAGCGTAGAACTTACCAAAGTACTGCTCCAATACTTCTGGAGTCAGTTTGCCCTCTGCTTCAAGCTTTTTAAGTTCAGCTGCGATGCTTTTTTGCTCTTCAATTGAAGGCAGTTTCACTTCTGGCTCATCGCCCATCTCTTGAGTCATCGCCTCAAGCTCTTTTGCAAAATCACTCATGATTTTTCTTACCTATTAAAAACAATTAGGGCTAAGTTTACCTACTTAGCCCTTGTTATTCTAGGTTTCAGACAAGCTGAACACCAAAATGATTGGAGATATTATCAGCCAACTACAGCTTAAAGCTGCCAACCATGCGATCAAGACGAAGCGACAGTTCTTTCAGATCATTACTTGCTGCAGCAAGCTCTTCAGCTGTGCTTGTAGTCATTTCGTTGATGGCATTAATCTCTTCGATATTCTGGTTGATGGTATGAACCACAGTCGATTGCTCTTCCGTCGCTGTTGCAACTTGCGTATTACGATCAGAAATATCATGAATACGCTCAGAAATACTTACCAATACCTCTACGGCTTCATCCGATGCTGTTACACCTTCTTGAGTCACTGACTGGCCAGCAGTCATCGCCGTAACGGCATCACGCGCATCACTTTGCAGCTGATTAATCATCTTCTGAATTTCTTCCGTTGAAACAGCTGTACGGCTAGCAAGATTACGCACTTCATCAGCAACAACTGCGAAACCACGTCCCTGCTCACCAGCGCGAGCAGCTTCAATAGCCGCGTTCAATGCTAACAAGTTGGTTTGCTCAGAAATATCGCGGATAACGTCAAGAATTGAGCCAATCTCTTGAGTAGTCGAGGCAAGCTGACTAACCACCTGCCCCGTACTTTCAATATCAGAAGCTAGGCGACTGATAGCATCTTTCGCTTGTCCAACAACGTGTTGGCCTTCTTGCGTGTTACCTGAAGCTTGGTTCGCTGTTTCAGCTGCCGTCGCTGCGTTTGAAGCGATCTCACTGATGGTTGCGCCCATCTGGTTAATAGCCGTCACCACTTGGATAGTCTGATCACGTTGCAATTGGCTGTTATCGTGCGTTTGATTCGCTTTGCCCGATACTCCATCCGCTGCTGACTGAAGTGCGCTTGAGGTTTCAGCAACTTCACGCATTGATTGGTGAATCTTCTCAATAAAGCCATTGAAGCCAGAAGAAAGCTGAGCAATCTCATCATTGCCTCGCACTTCAATACGCTGTGATAAATCGCCGTCGCCTTTACCAAGGTCAGTAAAGCGCTTAGCAATGGCTTTGATCGGTTGAGTAATGCTGTTTGCTAACAAGATACCCATGAAGATGAATACACCGGCAACGATTAGCGTAGTGAACAGCATCTTACGTGCAACGTTATTTAGATCAGCGAACACTTCATCCACTGGCACAACACCAATCGCAAACCAATCCATAGATTCAACATAAGTCGAACCAATGAAGACTTGTTGGCCTTGGTAATCTGTTTGGATCAAGTTAAAGCTGTTCTTATTTAGCAGCTCGCGAGATTTAGGACCATACAATTGGCTTAGGCTCGATTTCGCTTTATCTGCTTGGCGGTGAATCTGCACATCACCTTCTGAGTTAGCTAAGAATACGAAACCAGTCTTCTCAATCTTAAAGCCATTTAGCAAGCTCACCATGTCGTCCATCGATTTGGACAAACCTGACATACCTTGACCATTTAACTCTTGGTAGTTAGCGAACATTTTCACATCGCCGTTTGCTTCTTGGAAAATGCTAACAGACGTTGGCGCACCTGACTGAGTGAAGCCAAAGAACCAACCGTCTTGCTGCTGATTAAGCTGGCGTAGGAAGCCATCTTGGTTCCAGTAGTTGGCATTGTTACGGTTCGCAACGGACGCATCGTTCAATTTGTACTGGTTACGAACGTTATTAAGCTGCTTAACCACCAACGCGTCATCCGCTGTAGAGACAATATCGCTGCGAATCGCTGATTTCACAAACTCGTTGGTCGCTAGCTGCTGCGCAGCTTCGAGAAGCTGGCGAACTTCGTTGTCAATCTCAGTAGAGATTTGGTTTAGCATAGAAGGCAGCTCGATATCGACTAATCGATGCTCAAGAACTTCTCTAGCCTGGCGTTGAGCCATGACGCCCACGATGATGGTCGAAGCAAGTACCGCAAGCGTAATTCCGGCAACCACTTTCTGTTTAATGCTGATGTTATTAAAATTTATCATTTAGACTTTCTTTAAAACTTTGATTTTTATTACATATTATATTAGGGCAGATTAACCTTTACGGCTAAAGACAGCTCAGGTTGCAGCGGTTTAACTGCGCATTGTTACCCAAGTATCGATGTCACCATCACCTATATCGTCACATACCGCACAAACTTTACAGAAATCTAAGTTTTCGTTGCATAAATATAGATGAGTGATATCTAATTAACCTTGTTTCTTATGCCTATGATCCCCATATATTTTTCATACGCCGAGCAGCATAAAAAAACAGCCAATCGAGTTCCAAAAGGAAAACTTTTCACTTAATTCGCTGACTAAGTGAAAAACGAGGAGAATATACACTAATGACATCACAAGCGCTTGCCCAATTGAGAGAATACCTAAACAGCCAAGTAATTGGGCAACAAGAACTCGTCAAACAGCTATTGGTCGCTCTATTGGCAGACGGACACATTTTGGTTGAAGGGCCTCCGGGGCTTGCGAAAACCCGCGCAGTAAAATCTCTGGCCGATTGCATTGAAGGTAACTTCCACCGTATTCAATTTACGCCGGATCTACTTCCTGCTGACTTAACCGGCACTGATATTTTCCGCCCTGAAACGGGGGAATTTACTTTTCAAGCTGGCCCTATATTTAACTCACTCGTTCTCGCTGACGAAATCAACCGTGCACCTGCAAAAGTTCAGGCAGCAATGCTAGAAGCAATGGCAGAAAAGCAGATCACAGCGGGTCGCAATACCTACCCTTTACCTGAACTGTTTTTGGTCATGGCGACCCAAAACCCAATTGAACAAGAAGGCACCTACCCGCTGCCAGAAGCTCAGCTAGACCGTTTCTTAATTCATTTGACCGTTGACTACCCTAATGCGGAAAGTGAACTAGAAATATTGCGCTTGAACCGCGGGGAAGCCAAAGGTGATAACAAGATTTCACCACCGATGCTGAGCCAATCGGATATCTTCAAAGCCCGTAGTGAAGTATTGGAAACTCACATGGCAGAAGGTGTAGAGCAATACATTATTCGCTTAATCATGGCGACGCGTAACCCCGTCGATTACGACGCTCAACTAGCAGATTGGATTGAGATGGGCGTGAGTCCACGTGCGACTATTGCGCTTGATCGTTGCGCCAGAGCTCATGCTTGGTTAGCAGGCCGTGAATTCGTATCTCCTGAAGACGTTCAAGCTATGGCCTACCCTGTATTGCGCCACCGCATTTTGCTTAGCTATCAAGCACAAGCTGAAGGGGTGTCGCCAAATCAGGTGATCGACAAATTGCTTAGCTTAGTGGGTAGCGCGTAATCGTGAGTTCGATGGCTTCTTTACCTCCTTACAGTGATGGCGTTTCGCTTAACTTAGATGAGCTGCTTTATTACCAGCAACATGCGGTTAAATGGCTTCCACCAGCCAAAAGCCTATGGTCGCAATTGCTTGGGCAACACCAAAGCCGCCAACTTGGACGTGGTATGGACTTCGCTGAGGTGCGCCAGTACCAACCGGGCGATGATATCCGCGCGATTGATTGGCGCGTGACTGCCCGTACAGGTAAACCTCATACCAAGCTGTTTACTGAAGAGCGCGAACGCCCCGTGGTGTTATATCTCGACCTTTCAGCAAGCATGCTGTTTGGTTCCACTTTGACGCTGAAATCAGTATTGATGGCGCACTTGGCAAGTTTAATCAGTTGGCTGGCAGTCGCCCAACAAGACCGTATTGGTGCGGTGATTGATACAGGTACTGAGCTAATCGAAGTTAAACCCACCGCACGACGTCGTGGGCCTTTAACCATCATTCAAAAGTTAATTGAAGTTCATCAGCGACAGTTAGCCATGCCGCAGCCAGCGACCGCGCAGTCAATGGCTCACGCAATGCATACTTTAAATCGTCTCTGCCCTAAAGGCAGCGAAATTGTCTTTATCAGCGATTTTGTCCGTTTTTCAGATGAGCACAATGTGCAGTTATCTCGACTTAAGCAACACAACCGCATTCGCTTTGTTCATGTCTCAGACCCTTTAGAAACTGGGCAAACGCACTTTAGAGGAGTAGAACAGGTCTCTAACCATAAACAAACCCAATGGCTTGATTTCTCATCACGTAAAACACGAACCGAAATCGAAAACGCGTTTCAACACAAACTGCAAGGATTGCAAAACATGGCCCTGAAATTGGGCATCAGCTACAGCGCCTTGACCTCTTCCCAACAATTATTAAAACAAATATCTGGATAAGTGTATGACCAGTTCGACGAACACCTCTTTATTACCGCTTGAGGCAATGCAATTGCCTGATGTACCTTCTTGGCTTCCGCTTGCTTGGGGCTGGTGGGCGAGCGCAGCCAGTGTGGTATGTATTGCCCTTAGCTTGCTTCTCTATCTTCGCTGGAAAAAGAAACGTTTAGCACCGAAAAAAGCCGCATTAGCACTGATTCAGAAAGAGCACCCCGCTGCCGCAATTGAATTATTGCGCCAAGCAGCACTTTGCTATTTTCCACGTGAACAAATCGCCCACCTAACCGGCCAAGAATGGTATGCGTTTCTTGATCAACAAATGGGTTCACAGCTTTTTGAAACGAATAGCACAGCCTGGCAACAAGTGCTCTATAGCAAGCAAGGTGTAGAAAACGCCGACGAGTTAGTTCAGCATTGCTATCAATGGGTTGAACAATCACTACCGCCTAAAAAAAGGAGAAAATAGTTGGGCAATATCGAACTGGTTTGGTGGTGGATGTTACTACTTTTGCCGCTGCCAATCTTAGTGTATTGGTTAATACCATCGGCAAAACAACAATCGCCGATTTATCTCCCTTACCTGCCTGAGAGCGCACCGCAAACAGCACCGAAAAATGGCCTCGCTAAAATTCTAGCCACCATCATTTGGGTCGCAGTGGTTATCGCAGCTGCACGCCCAGTATGGTATGGCGAGCCTGTTACCTCGCACCCGAAACATCGCGATATGATGTTGGTTGTCGATTTATCAGGCTCAATGGCACAAGAAGATATGCTCTACCAAGGGGATTATATCGACCGCCTCTCCACCGTAAAACGTGTGGTAGGTGATTTTATCGATCAGCGTGAAGGTGACCGCGTTGGTCTGGTATTGTTTGCTGATCATGCTTATTTGCAGACCCCTGTGACGCTCGATCGTAAAACGGTAAAAAACCAGCTAAACCAGACGGTTTTGGAGTTGGTTGGCTCTAAAACGGCAATTGGCGAAGGCATTGGCTTAGCCACCAAAATCTTTGTCGATAGCGATGCGCCCCAGCGTGTAATGATCTTGCTTAGCGATGGCACAAATAACGCCGGTGTATTGGACCCAGTAACGGCCGCCAAAATCGCTAAGAAATACAACACTACGATTTACACCGTCGGGGTTGGCGCCGGAGAGATGGAGGTGAGCAAATTTTTCATCACTCGCACCGTCAACACTGCCAAAGATCTCGATGAGAAAACGCTAACCGAAATCGCTAACCTTACTGGCGGGCAATATTTCAGAGCAAGAAACAGCCAAGATTTAGCCGACATCTATCAAACCATCAATAAGTTAGAGCCAATTAGCCAAGCTACCAAAACATGGCGACCGCAACAAGAGTGGTTCCATTACCCGCTTGGCGTCGCTTTGATTGTGGCCTTCTTACTCATCGCATTAAGGAGAAACCATGTCTGAGTTCATGCTCCTCTACCCTAATTGGCTTTGGGCTCTACTGCCTTGGTTAGGGCTATTTGTTTGGCTGACTAAACGCCAACGTAGCCAAAACCTAATTGCCCCTCATATTGCAAAAGCAATGGGGCTGAGTTTCGACAAACATTCTGGAGGTTTACGCACTACCCTACTTATCATGGGTATTGTGGCGATTTTGGCCTTATCAGGCCCAAGTTTTTCCAAGGTTGAACGACCAAGCTTTACCCATTCTACCTCTCGAGTATTGGTAATGGATATGTCGTTATCCATGTATGCTACTGATATCAAGCCAAACCGTCTTTCTCAATCACGTTATAAGGCGATCGATTTACTCAATTTATGGCAAGAAGGGCAAACCGGTTTAGTCGCTTACGCAGCGGATGGCTACATTATTAGTCCGCTAACCACTGACAGCCAAACGCTCATTTCACTGGTTCCCAACCTATCGCCTGACATCATGCCAATTCCAGGCGCAAACGCGGCGATGGGCATTCAAGTGGCGATCGAAATGCTGACGAATGCAGGCATGGCCGAAGGTGATATTGTGCTATTTAGTGATGATATCGATGATCAAGAATTAAGCGACATAAACAGCTTGTTAAGTGGCACACCGTGGCGTCTAAGTGTGCTAGGCATCGGCACACAAGCTGGCGCGCCAATTCAACTTACCGATGGCAAACTGCTCCGTAATTCGCTTGGCAAAACCGTGGTTGCTCAAGCCAACTTTAGCAACATGCGCGAACTAGCAAGCAGCAATAATGGCCTATTCAGTGCTATCCAATTTGATAACCAAGATGTCGCTGTATTGGCAAGCCTTACCAATCAAGTAAACCAAGCACAACAGAACCAAAGCGAAGAAACCATTAGCAACCATGCGAACAGTGGCTATTGGTTGGTACTACTGCTGATAGTGCCATGTTTGTTGATGTTCAGAAAAGGTGTGCTGTTTAGCGTAATCATTGCAATGCCGTTCATTGGTGTAAAACCAGCAGAGGCGAATCCATTTCTCAATCAAAACCAACAGGCACTTGGACACTTTAAAAAGCAAGAGTTTGCTCAAGCGGCCGAGCAGTTTACGGATGCTGAATGGAAAGGAATTGCCCAATACGAAGCTGGTAATTATCAAGGAGCGATAGAATCGCTCAGCCAAGTAGATTCAGATAGCGTTCGCTACAACTTGGCTAATGCGTATGCGCAAAACAAGCAATACGACGCAGCTATTGAGCTTTACGAGCAAGTATTGCAACAAGAGCCTAATAATCAGCGCGCTGCAAAAAACCTTGAGATAGTTAAAGCGGCTAAAGCGCTTGAAAATAAACAGCAACAGCAACAGCAACAGCAACAGCAACAGCAACAGCAACAGCAACAGCAACAGCAACAGCAACAGCAACAGCAACAGCAACAGCAACAGCAACAAAAATCTGCCGAACAAACCTCGCAGAGCCAAGAACAAAATAGCCAAAGTGAGAGCCA
>NZ_JANAVY020000005.1:101331-204399 GCF_025195085.2 Vibrio intestinalis
GCAGTCTCAGCAGTCTCAGCAGTCTCAGCAGTCTCAGCAGTCTCAGCAGTCTCAGCAGTCTCAGCAGTCTCAGCAGTCTCAGCAGTCTCAGCAGTCTCAGCAGTCTCAGCAGTCTCAGCAGTCTCAGCAGGGTGAGGATGCAAGCACATCCAAATCAAAACAACAGTCCGAAGCTGAAAAAGAATTAAATTCAGCAAAAGGTCATGCTCAGCCAAGTGACAGCAAGCCTAGCGAAAAGGGAGATAAACCCGTTACTGCTAGCGCGCGAAACAACAGTCAATCGAATGAAATTGACCCAGAACTTAGAAAGTTAGAGCAAGTTGAATCTGCTCGCGACCCTAGCCTCTTGCTCAAAGCCCAAATGGTGCTGCAAGCAAGAGAAAAACCGCTACCAAAAGAGTCAAACAAACAATGGTAATGCTTAAGCGACGCGTTGCGTCAACCTTCATCCTCCTACTTGCATGCTTTACGATCAGCACGCCTACTTGGGCTGCCACTCTTAAAGCATTGGTCAGCAATAACAAGGTTGTAGAGAATCAGGTCTTTAACCTAAAAGTAGTATTCGATGAACATGTTGATAGCGACGCTATTGATTTTTCGGTTCTAGAAAACAACTTCATTGTTAGTCAGCCGCGCTTCAATACCTCATTTAGAATCATCAATGGTTCGCGCTCAAGCAGCAGTGAATGGGTGTTATCGCTTGTGCCTAAAGGCGTAGGCAATACCACGATTCCCGCTTTCGAAGTGGAAGGACAGCGCTCGCAACCGATTCAAATTACCGTAACCCGCGATGGAGCATTGCCCAAACAAGATGAGCTTATCGCCGTTGTCAGCAAGCTTGATAAACAGCAGCTCTATCCGAGTGAAAGCGCGACACTGAAAGTGCGTGTCATCATTAAGCGACAAGCTCGCCAATTTAAAGACTCTCAGTTTTCAGAGCCCACAGCGCAAGGCTTAGAGATCAGCAAACAAGGTAAAGACCAACAGTTTAATACCGTGATTAACGGTGTCGAAGCGACCGTGATTGATAAAAACTATACGATCACAGCAGAGAATGCGGGCAAATATGAAATTGTCAGTTCAGCGCTAAAAGGCACGGTTATCTACCAATCTCAGCAAGGTTCTACGCGCTTTATTCCAATCGATATTGAGCCAGAGACCTTTATGCTAACCGTATCCGCTAAGCCAAGTGATTATCAAGGTCACTGGTTGCCTGCATCGCAACTAGAACTGACTCAACAATGGTTTGATAGTAACGGTAACCCACTCAATCCAGATGCAGTAAAGCTTACAGTTGGCGACTCTCTAACTCGCGAAATCAATTTGGACATTGATGGGCTCGCGCCGGAACGTTTTCCAAACTTACCGCTGACCTACCCTTCGCAACTACGAGTCTATTCTGAAAAGCCGAGCTTTACTGAACTCGAAAATGGCTTACGACGCATGACCCTGCGTCAAGTAGTCATCCCACAGCAATCCGGTGAAGTGGCATTGCCAGAGCTATCACTACCATGGTGGAATAGCCTCGCTGAGCAGCAGCAAACCGCTTACTTAACTGGTCTACAACTAAACGTTAATGAAGCACCGAATGCGAACCCTGCCATTGCGCCACAAGCCCTTCGTGTTGCCGCTGAGAATATGGCTGATGCACCAGAAGTGATCGTTGAGCGTGGCATTTGGCCTTATCTAACCGGTTTGTTTGCCCTACTTTGGTTAGTTACGCTAGGTTGGGCGCTTAAGCGTCCAGCTAAAGAACCAACCAATCAAGAGCGCCCAACTCCTTCTCAAGACAACGACAACAGCATTGCTCTTCTTACATCGCTTCAAGCGAAGGATTGGAGCAAGGCTCTGCACTTGGCAAAAACATGGCTCAATAGCCAACAAGGCAAAGACGTTCAATTGATCAAACACATTGAGCAAGAGTTAGCTGAAATGAGCCAAGCGATTTATTCAGAAACACCTAAAGATTGGCAGCCAACTACGTTGATTAAGCTGATTAAAAAGCTCAATAAAAGCAAGGTAAACACTAAGCAACCTTCCTCTTTAGCAAAACTGTAAAACGGAAAAAGCAGCCAATGGCTGCTTTTTCTTTCTCTGTTATTTTATCGCTATCGTCTCTATTTCTGCTGATACCCAACTTCTATTCAGTTTCTGTTGATTCAAGTTCAACCATTTTTCCTGAAATGCAATTTCGTCCTTGATCTTTGGCTTGATAGAGCGCTTTGTCAGCCAACGTATATAAGGCATCAAAGTTAAAGTCATCGCCTTCCAGCTGAGTGACAGTGTAACCCACAGATACTGTTAGTACCGCACGATCTTCGTTGTCAGCATGAGGAATGGCTTCATCTTCAATACTTGCTCGGATGCTTTCGGCCAATTCAAGCACTTGTTGCTCAGTCTGGTTAACGAGTAATAAAGCAAACTCTTCACCACCAATACGACAAAATACCTCATTATTCTGCTGCGCATGATGCTGTAAGATGCTTCCGACACGCATCAAGGCGATATCACCCTGCATGTGGCCATAGCAGTTGTTGTACAGCCCAAAGTGGTCAATATCGACCAAAACCAAACCGTAAATTGCGTTGCCACTGTTTTTATCCAAACAGATATCTTCAAGTAAAGATTCCAACATACGGCGGTTACCCAGCCGAGTAAGAGGATCCATCTTCGCCATTAGCTCAAGCTGCTCATTCGCTTCTTGCAGCTCCTTAGTTCGCTCTTTCACTTCTTGCTCTAGCGTTTCATTCAATACATGCACCGCTTCTTGAGCGCGAGTACGTAACAGAACTTCAGTCAGGTTAGAAGCGAACATTCGAATCACTTCACGCAGTTGGTGAGTCAGTGGCGAACGGCGGATTAAGTTATCCGCAGCAATAAAGGCGATCGGTTCACCGCTACTGCTGGTCAGCATGGTCATGGCGGTCCAACCAAAACCAACAATATGAAAATCGTGATAAATTGGCACCGACTCTTCAAACACCACTTCATTCGGGTTTGAACGTGCGTTGTTCACGATCGAACGATCGACCAATTCAGAGCGGTAATACGACTCATCAGTAATATTACCTTGGATGTCCGTGCCCCACGTACCTTGCATATAAGAGCAGTTCTCATCGGTCAAAAATACAGCCAAGCGGTCTATGCCCAATTTGTTAATACCGAATGTTACCGCTGATTTACACACATCGCGCACTGTCATGCAGCGTGACAGCTCAACCATACTGGCGTGTAACATACGGACATTTTGTTCTTGGCGTTTACGAATGTAAATTTGGGCAAGTAGAGAGATGAAGGATTCAAGCATTTGCTTTTGGTAGGAAGTAATCGGTGCTCGGTTGATATAATTATCAAGCGCTATCCAACCGATGATGTCTTCACCATCACGCAGGATAAGCATCCCGTTCCAGCCTTGGCCTATGACAGAACCATCATTATAAAGCGGTGCATTCTCTAGAACGACCAACCCTTCTTGCCCTTCAAACAGGGCATTGATATAAGCCTCTTCCAATTGGTGAAGATCGTACTGAGTATGATGAACATCAACGGTTTTACCCTGCTCATCAGTACCATACGTACCACTGAAACAACGCTTTTTAATATCAAGTAACATCAGAGCGGCGCGATCAAAGCCTAATCGCTCTCTGATGGATTCGACCGCGAAACGATGTAACTCATCTAAACTTTCTGGGTTAGAAATATCGACCGCGATCTTTTGCACCAGTTTCATGTTTTCAATGAACTTCTCGCGCTGCTGAATCACATCTAAGTATTTCGCTTCTTTAATATCACGCTCACGATACTCACTGGCCGCCACCAGCTCAGCGCGAACACATTGCCAGCGAGAGGCAATAACTTGCAATAAATCCAATGCGTGCTCGTAGTTCGCCTTTTGCATGGTATCGGGATTAACTTCCTCCACCATCAAATACGTACGGCCTTCAGAATGGTTGTCCATCATAAAAATGTAGGAATTCAACGCAATTGCGTTTGACTCCTCCCACTGGCACGTCGCCATAGTCAGTGGAATAAGGCCATCAGGTGTATCAAATTGCGCAACCCAAGACCAAAATGTATCTGGATAATGATCTAACGCGGTCGGCTTACCCTGGCTATATAAAACCTTAGGGGGCTCACTTACCCGCGGTTCTGAGAAAATACAGATCGACTGCGGCTGCAGCAGTTCATCCATATACTGAAATAGAGCATTGGCAAGAAAACGATGATTTCTTGCAGACATAATGTCTTTGAGTAAAGCACGAGGAAACATTATTGAACCTTTCCTAACCAAATTTATGATAATTATGCGTTACAAAATTAACAGCTTCGGATAGTCAATCAAATGAGTAACACGATGCCCTGTTAACTCGCTCGCAGTTCGAATCTCCCAATTTTCATATCCATGAATCGAATAGCATTTTTTTGACGTTGTTTCCAAAATTGCTAGCATTATCGATTGGCAATAGTAGCACTATAGTTCACTCAATAGCGCAAATATAAGAACCTTTGAACGATTCTCGAAACGAAAATTGCGCACATAAAGGGCAAACATAGCCCCAATTTAAATACAAAAATGCGCTTAACTCCGAGTTAATCCAACCTACACTATAAACATGCAGCGAATTTTGTTTTGGCATTCCAATTGCTTTACTTATTGGGTGCGATAATCGCAATGGCCCTCTTACCACAAGCCACGAGATAAGCTGATGAAATTGATGATTATTTGGTTAGGCATGCTGATGACAACTTTTTGTCATGCGCAAGTAGACAAAGTCGCTGTCGACAAATCGAAGCGCCGTTTGTATCTAATGCAAAATGGCGAGATCATTCGTGAATTTCGTGTCGCTTTAGGAAAACAGCCAGTTGGTCACAAACAGCAAGAAGGCGACAAACGAACACCGGAAGGGCTATACACACTAGGGTTCGTATTAGAGAACTCACAGTTCTATCGTTCGATTCATATCGACTATCCAAACCCCACCGACATTGCGCAAGCCAAGCAAAATAATGTTGAACCCGGTGGTAACATCAAAATTCATGGGCTAAAAAACGGAGAGACACTACCCAGTGACTACATCCAAAGTTTCGATTGGACTGACGGCTGCATTGCTTTATCAAACCCAGACATGGATGAATTCCTCAGCTTAGTGAATGAAGGGACGCCGATAGAAATTCATCCCTAGCTTCAACAAATCCGCGTAAGGCAATGCCACTATGTACATTATTGAAATTACGAGGTAATTTTATATAACCCACTCGTAATTGACGAAAATACATGACTGAGTTTTCACAAGTTAATCCAAATACAATTCCGCTCGAATTACTGCTTGAGGCAGATCCAGATACGCGCGCAGTTGAAAACTATCTTCAAGATTCAATCTGTTTCGTTGCTCATCTGCATAACAAGATCATCGCCGCCTGCATCGTAAAGCCAACCTGTACAACTAGCGCTGAAATCTTCAATGTTTCAGTATTCCCTGAGTATCAGAAAATGGGTATTGGCAGCGAACTGCTTCACTATGTGATTAAAACTCTATCCGCGACAAACATAACTCGGCTAGAGCTCGGTACTGGCACATTTGGCCATCAGCTCACCTATTACCAAAGAGCAGGCTTTCGAGTCGATTCCGTTATCAAAAACCATTTTTTAGATAGCTATGACCAGCCCATATGGGAAAACGGAATTCAGCACAAAGATATGCTTAGATTATATCTCGACCTACCACCAAACGATTAAAACACCAAAGATACAACGTGAGAAAGGAATACTATGTTTACACTGGATGTTGACGACAAACTAAAACTCGCACTTATTGAGCCTTCATTTGCCCCACTTTATTTGGATATTGTCACTGCGCAGCGTGACTACCTAAGCCAATGGCTTGCGTGGCCGCCTCATGCTCATGATGAAGCCTTCTTTCTGACTTTTATCAAGCGCTCGTTACATGAATACGCAGATGGTAGCTCGCTTGTCTGTGCCATGATGTTTGATGGCGAGTTGGTGGGAAATATTAGCTTTAACCGAATCGACCATGAAAGAAAGAGAGTCGAAATAGGCTATTGGATAAACGCGGATTTTCAGGGCAAAGGCATTGTCAGTAAATCGGCAACGAAGATGATCGATCTCGCTTTCAATCAATATGGAATGGAGAAAGTGCAAATTTCTGCAGCGGTTGATAACCAGCCAAGTCGTAAACTTTGCGAACGCCTAGGCTTAAAACTGGAAGGCATTATTACCCACAACGAAAACCTGAATGGCCGCATTGTCGATCACGCTATCTACGGCATTCACAAAGCCCAATGGTCAAAGAGCTAACCAAAGGTATCAATGCTAAAACGGCCACTCAAACTACGCAATTTTGAGTGGCCGTTTTATTTGCAAATTTTGTTGTGGAAAGGCGCTATTAAATATAAAGCGCGACAATCGCACCAATCATAATAACCACAGCGGCATACCAAAAAAGCTGAGCCTTGCTGTCTGCTACGTTAATCTTGATGTAGTTGATTTCCTCATTCGCCATGGCAACAAACTCACTGTAGTTAACCGATAGCTCTTTCCCTGCTTGCTTTACATCGCTTTGCAGTTTGTTAAATGCGGTATCGATAAAATTCGCAATGCTTTCAACTGAATTGGTTGCAAATGCTAAGTTATCCCACACCACCATACGCGATTCATACTCGCCTTCACTGACACAATTCAACACACGAAGATCATATTCGCGTTTCGTGCGTTCACTGCCCAAACGGTTTGGGCAAAGGTTAATTAGGTCATTCAAGACAGATACTCCAAAAATTAGATAGATTTAGTCTGAAGGGCAAAAATAACCACTTCAAAAAACTGAGAATTAAAAAGTGATCCAACTAAATTTCATTACTGTATCAATCCGCTGGGCATATTAGTTTCGCCGCCAGATAGCAGCAACACGCGGTTTTTATCCACACGACAAACAATTTCATTTGCCATCTAAGCCCATTCAAACTTTTGACGAGTAAGCTATATTCACAGACTAGGTTACAAAAAGTTAACTGGTTGATTTTATTGGATACCACTACTACATTGATTAACAGATTCAGCAGCAAAATTTCGATGAGGAACTAGAATGGATAACTCAGTTAAACTCAAAGCAGGTGGTCAATTTCCTGAGATGGAAGCCACACTTCTTGATGGCACAGCAGTGACTCTTGGTAAACCAAGAGCAGGAGCAACGTGGCAGGCGGTGTTTGTTTATCGTGGTAAGCATTGCCCATTGTGTACCAAGTACCTCAACGAGCTAGAAACATACCAACAAGCCTTCTCTGAAGCAGGGGTGGATGTTTTAGCCGTCTCTGCAGACGCAAAACATCAGCTAGAGCAGCACTTAGAAAAGCTGGATATTAGCTTCCCAATCGCATACGGCCTAACCGAAGCACAAATGCAAACCTTGGGCTTATACATTTCAATCCCTCGTTCAGAGCAAGAGACCGATCATAACTTTGCTGAGCCGGGCCTATTTATCGTAAATGAACACGGCAACTTACACGTGGTTGATATTTCTAATAACCCATTTGTGCGTCCGGAACTGGGGGCATTAACTCGTGGCCTAGCTTGGATTCGCGATCCCAACAACCACTACCCTATCCGTGGTACGTTGGATTACTAATACTTATTAAACTTGATTAAATGGAAAAGGCTCGTACAGATGTACGAGCCTTTGTTGATCTATTAACGACCGCGCTTAATGAGAAAGTTGTGGTCAATTTCAATGTAGCGGTCGCACGCTTCAAGCAGGTTTTGCGCAGTTAAACCGGGAACGCCGTACACGTCTACTTTAGTACCAAATCGCTGTTGGATGCGTCTAACCAGTAACTCAAAATCACCATCACCAGAGAGCAGTATAATTCGATCCATATTAGCCGCCGCTTCATACACATCCAGCGTAATGCCGACGTCCCAGTCTCCTTTTGCGCTGCCATCTTTGCGCTGGATAAACGGCTTCAACTCAACGTTAAATCCGATACCACGCAAAATATGATGAAACTGACGCTGCTTAGGATCATTTGAAGCAATCGCATAAGCGTTGGCGAGCTGTACTTGATTACCCTGCGTTGCCACATACCAAAACTGGTTGTAATCGAAATTGGCTTGGTATTTTTGTTTGGTGGTGTAGTAGATGTTTTGCACATCAACGAAAATGGCAACGTTTTCCATAATTAGGCTCACTAGAATTCAACGCCTTATGGTAACAAGCCCACACCCATGAAGATATCGGTTATTTACATTTCCGCTAATTGAATAGCATTCCATATAATGTTTTACTGTAAATGGCATTACATCAACCAACCAAAGAGAGTGAAATGGAATTTTGCAAAGCTCGTTTGAGCGACATCCCCGCAATTGTCGAGTTGCAACAGCAATGTCATGTAAGCCAGCTCGATACTGATGACAAGCAAGATGGTTTTCTTAACACTGTGCTCACTGACGAATACCTCACCCCTGCGATCAACAACGAGCAAAGTGTCTATATTGGTTTGATTGAAGGCCAAGTGGTCGCAATGGCTGTATGCGCAAGCTGGTACTATTGGCAGTTCTCACCCACATTGACTTCGGTTGGTGAAGGCCTCACTCAACCGCAGCACAACGCCTTTGGCATCAACCGTGAAAACAGCGTTTTTTGGGGGCCAGTGTGCATTGCGAAAGCGCACCGAGGTCGCGGTAGTTTTGAAGGGTTGTTTGAATTTACACGTAAAGCGTGTGAAGCAGATTATATCTACACTTATGTGCACCAAGACAATCACCGCTCATTGGCCGCGCACGTCAACAAAGCACACTTTTCGCCTTTGGGCGAGTTAGATATCAATGACCAACCCTTCATTGAGTTGGCCATTAAAACTAAAGCTTAATGATGTAAGGATGGCTCTGGGTATTTGATAATGATTTTTTTCAGGTATTGCTGACAGCTTCTTAGAGCGTCCACACATTCACTATCGAGCTTACCTTGGTGAACCATTTTCTCCATTTCTAGTAAAGCATGAGGAATAGACCACGCTTGGCGATAGCTTTTATGGGTCGTCATCGCATCAAACACATTGGCAACTGTAATGATATGCGCCGGAAGCGGTAAATGCTCGCGGGTGATGCCATTTGGATAACCTGAGCCATCCATAAACTCATATTGGTTGTGCATGATTTGGTTTAGCATGGTCACACTTGGGTGTGCTGGGCTACCTACCGAATCGACAATCTCATTCATGATGCGAACACCGTTATCGATATGTTCACGAACGCTATCAAGCTCGGCTTGGCTCAATGATTGATTGGTATAAAGCATCTTTTCCGAAATTTCACTTTTACCAATATCATGAAACTGCGAAAACAGCGCGATGGCCTCCACTTGTTCATCATCCAATCCATAGTCATCTGCTACGTACTCAGCGATAAGACGCGTGTATAGCTTCATGCGTCGGCCATGATAATAAGACTCTCGGCCAAACAGCTTTTGGCCACTGATTAACCGCCCAGCAAATGTCGCGATGGTATCCACTACCTGATACTGTGACTCTACCGTAAACTGCACCATTTCAAAATAAGGCGCTAGAGCGCCTAGTTGGCGAGAGTTAAACGCATTGGTTTGATATGAGTTAAGGAATACAAAACCGCTAAAGCGTCGATTCTGATAACAAGGAATTGCGGCTGACGAACGATAGCCTTTTTGCAGCAGAAACTGCACACGTTCACAATGGTTGATCTGGCGTAAATCATTGACGATTCGCGCCACGCCACTAGAAGCGGCACTTTTTAAATGGTTGAGTTTATTGAACCGATGCTCGTGATGAAGATCATTCCACAAATCAAACTCACTGTCGGCATAAGTGGTCAGCCGATCAGTGCTGGCATCGTATTTTGCGAAAGAGAGCCTCGCAATTTCTGGCGCGCAAGCATGCATACGCTGCATAAGGTCGTGGAGTTGTTGATTGAGTGGCTTGGTGGTTTGATAATAGCGATTATTCATCCTTTCCCCCGACGTTTCCATGATCAGCAAATAGCCAATACCGGAACGAGGAATAGGAGAGAAAATTAAATTATCCTAACCGGCGAGAGATGAGCCTTTGCTGCTTTATTAGTTGTCTATAAAACATACAAAACAAACCCAAGGTTCAGCCAGTAGAATCGTATAGAATTCGTCCATCTCGTGATCCTTATCAAAACTCTATACGATTAGCTGAGTCTCCCTGTTAAATAGGCGCTATATGACCTATTCAAACCAATTTAATTTTTCATGTAGAGAAGTAACGCTACCTACCACAATCAGAGCTGGGCTTTGCGCTTGTTTCGCCATATTCGGTAAGTCATTTAGATTACCACGCAGCACTTTTTGTTCACGTCGAGTGCCGTTTTCAATAATCGCGCAAGGCATGTCGTCAACTAAGCCATGAGTGATCAATTTGTCAGCAATGTAACCGCTCTGCTTAAGCCCCATGTAGAACACCAATGTTGAGTTTGATTGTGCTACCGCTGACCAATCCACCTCTTTGCCGTCTTTTTGCACATGTCCGGTAATAAATTGTACCGCTTGAGCATGGTCACGATGAGTGAGTGGAATTCCCGCATAGGCCGTTGCACCTGCCGCTGCGGTAATTCCAGGAACCACTTCAAACGAAACGCCATTTTCAGCCAAGGTTTCTAGCTCTTCGCCACCACGGCCAAAAATAAAAGAGTCACCGCCTTTTAGGCGAACAACGCGCTTTCCTTCTAAGGCTTTGTCGACCAAAATCTGGTTGATCTGATCTTGTGGTACACAGTGGTAGTCCACTTTTTTGCCGACATAGATCATTTCTGCCTTGCTATCCGCTAGCGCCAAAATCTCTGGTGAAACCAAGCGGTCATAGACCACCACTTCCGCCTGTTGAATAACACGATATCCCTTCATGGTTAATAAATCTGGATCGCCCGGGCCTGCGCCAACTAAAGAAACGAAACCAGTGTTAGTAGAAGTGCGGGGAAAGCTCATAACTTTGCTACTCGTTGTAAATTTGAATATAAGAAGTCCGACTTTGCTCAATCTCGACTTGTTATAATCAAACTATCAATAACCTACACAATTTACATACCCTGCACCTTGATACAGGGCATGTAATCATCTGTTTTACTTAGCGTTTACTGGGTTTAAATCAGCATTCTCTTCGCTGTTGATTGAAGGCGCAGTTTTCGCGTGAGTTAAGTAAAGAGGGATACAAGTCATCACTAGGCCACCAACAATGTTACCAAGGATAGTTGGAATAAGGTTGAAGTTAAGCCAAGTCGCGATACCGAAATCCGCACCCAAGATCATACCTAGCGGGAACAAGAACATGTTCACAACCGTGTGCTCAAATACCAATGCAAAGAAGATAAAGATTGGGAACCACATCATTGCCACACGGCCTGATACAGAGCGTGCTGTCATGTTACCAATCACACCCAAACATACCATTAGGTTACAGAAGATTCCGCGTACGAAACAAGTAATCCAACCGTCCATACCCATCGCTTCAAAGCCTGCGCTGCGCGCTGTTGATACCGCGATAAATTTCTTTGCGACTGCATTCAGTTCTAGAGAGAAGTTACCCGTTAAAGAAACTGCGACAAGATAAGCCACAATCAGTGAACCAATTAGGTTACCAAGGCCAACTAGACCCCAACAACGCATGATGCGTCCCCATGTAATACCTGGACGGTTGGCAAACTTAGCCAATGGCGCTAGGCCAAACACACCGGTCACTAGGTCGTATCCCATTACACTTAAGATCACAAAACCAACTGGGAAGACAAGCGCACCCACAATGCCGACGCCCGTTTGGACGATAGTGGTAATCGCAACAACAACGGCTAGCGATAAAATGATACCCGCCATCGTACCGCGCAAAATCAAATCGCGTGTGCTGGTGTTGGTTTTCGCTTCGCCCACGTTAATCATGGTTTGCACGAACTCTGCCGGTTTAAAATCAGTAGACATGAGAGTGTCCTTATTCAAAAAAGTGAAAGTTAAAATTTAAAGATTGAATAGTGAAAGGCTCCCTACCCTTCCTGTTCCCCCCAAGGGTAGGAAGCCTTATAGCTATTAAATCTCTGACCTAACGCAGAGTTAAGCCGCAACCTCTACCTTGCCATCGACCACGCGAGAAGAAAAAGATTTAACATTGAATCGGTCATCTTCCATGCACGCGCCAGTGGCTAAGTTAAAACGCTGCTTTTTCAGCGGGCTTGCTACCCAAAGCTCATCTTGATGCTCAACAATCAAGCCGCGAGATAGTACGTTCGAGTGCGCGAATGGGTCAGTGTTGCTTATCGCAAACACTTGCTCTTCGCTCGTTGGGCGAAAAATCGCCACTTGCTGGCCTTCAACCAAAGCACAAACGCCTGTACCCGGTGCGATATCGTTAATGTCGCAAACAATTTCAAAAGTCATAATCCGCTCTCTCTTATGCGTCAGTTAGCGCGACGTGTAGGATGTCGCCTTTTGCTTCAGGGTGTTTTTCAACATAAGAAGCCGGACGGTGCTGATCACGCTCAGACACAAACACTACGTTATCGTCACGCTTGTCTGAGTTAATGAAGTGAGCAAAACGTACTAGCTGAGATTCGTCATTGATGGTATCTGTCCACTCACAACGGTATTCTTCCACCAATTTCGCCACATCCGTCTCAAGCTGGTCATTGATCCCCAGTTTGTTATCAACAATCACTTCGCGTAGGTAATCAACGCCGCCTTCCATGTTCTCAAGCCATACTGATGTGCGCTGTAGTGGCGCAGCAGTACGGATGTAGAACATCATGAAACGGTCGATGTATTTGATGAGCGTTTCTTGGTCTAGATCGCTTGCGAGTAGGTCTGCGTGGCGAGGTTTCATACCGCCGTTACCACATACGTACATGTTCCAGCCAGCATCGGTAGCGATAATGCCTAAATCTTTACCTTGCGCTTCAGCACACTCACGCGTACAGCCTGATACACCAAACTTCATCTTGTGCGGAGTACGAATGCCTTTGTAGCGGTTTTCGATGTATGAACCTAAACCAACAGAGTCTTGAACACCGTAACGACACCAAGTTGAACCCACACAAGTTTTCGCCATACGCAGTGCTTTCGCGTACGCTTGACCCGTTTCAAAACCTGCGTCAATTAGCTTGCGCCAGATATCAGGTAAGTCATCTTTTTGCGCACCAAACAGGCCGATACGCTGAGCGCCGGTTACTTTGGTGTATAGGTTGTATTCTTCAGCCACTTTCGCTAGTTCACCCAACGCCTGTGGTGTCACTTCACCGCCCGCCATACGAGGGATCACAGAATAAGTGCCGTCTTTTTGGATGTTGCCTAAGAAGTTGTCATTGGTATCATGAAGCTTCACAAGCTGTGGCTTCAAGATGTGCTCGCCCCAGCAAGAAGCCAGAATTGAACCTACAAGAGGCTTACATACTTCACAGCCGTAACCTTTACCGTATTTATCTAATAGCTCTTCAAAGGTTTTGATTTCTTCGATGCGGATAAGATGGAAAAGCTCTTGGCGCGAGTAAGCAAAGTGCTCACATACGTCGCTTTTCACTTCAACGCCAGCTTTAGCAAGCTCTGCATTCAGTACTGATGTCACCAGTGGAATACAACCACCACAACCCGTTCCTGCACCTGTCACCGCTTTAATATCGCCGATTGTATGATGACCATCTGCTACCGCCTGAGCGATTTTGCCTTTGGTTACATCAAAACAAGAACAGATTACCGCGCTTTCTGGCAGTGCATCCGCACCTAGCGATGGTTTTTCTGCACCGGCGTGCGCTGGAAGAATCAGAGTATCTGGGTGTTCAGGTAAGTCGATTTCATTGAGCATTAATTGCAGCAGGTCGCCGTAGTCCGCCGTATCACCGACCATTACTGCGCCAAGAAGCTTCTTGTTGTCTTCAGAAACGATCAGACGTTTGTAAACTTCTTGCTCTTCGTTTTGATAAACGTAGCTCTTACAGTTTGGAGTACGACCATTAGCATCACCAATTGAGCCTACTTTCACGCCCAATAGTTTAAGCTTGGCTGACATATCCGCGCCTTCAAACTTGCTCTCTACATTGCCAAGCAAGTGATCAACCGCGACCGTTGCCATCTTGTAGCCCGGAGCAACAAGGCCGTAGAACATCTCATTCCAAGAAGCACATTCACCAATTGCGTAGATGTTTTCATCTGATGTTTGGCAATGGTCGTTAATCGAGAAACCACCACGAGGCGCAACGTCTAACTCCATTTGGCGAGCCAGTTTATCTTGAGGACGAATACCCGCGGAGAATACGATGAAATCTGTCTCCAATTCAGTACCATCCGCAAAACGCATAACGTTACGCGACTCTTTACCTTCAGGGACAATTTCTAGAGTGTTCTTACTGGTATGAACGCTAACACCCATGCTTTCAATTTTCTGCCGAAGTTGGTTACCACCTGCTAGATCAAGCTGCTCAGCCATTAGTTTAGGTGCAAACTCAACCACGTGCGTTTGCATGCCTAGCGCTTTAAGTGCGCCAGCGGCTTCAAGGCCCAATAGACCGCCGCCAATCACCACGCCTACTTTGCTCTTCTTCGCACACGCTTCAATCTCTTTTAGATCTTCGATAGTGCGGTAAACAAAGCAGTCTTTGCTTTCACGGCCTTTAATTGGTGGAACGAATGGAAATGAACCAGTTGCCATGATCAATTTGTCGTATTGAATTTCACGGCCAGAGCTAGAGTAGACGATGTTTTTGTCACGGTTGACGTTAATCGCACGCTCACCAAGCAACATGTTGATGCCATGTTTCTCGTAAAAGCCTTCTTTTACTAGCGACAGTTCAGCCGCAGTATGGTGAGAAAAGTAAGAAGATAGGTGAACACGGTCATAAGCGACGCGCGGCTCTTCACAAAATACGGTGATATCGTATTGAGTTACATCGGTTTTATCTACCAGATCCTCGATATAGCGATGGCCGACCATCCCATTACCGACGACGACTAGCTTCATCTTGCTCATAATTAATTCCAGTCATTAATTTTAGTATCTGACTGGATTGTCATTTATGAAGAAAAATGAATACATGATGTAAATCAATTACCAATTTAAACTACCCTAAAGGGGTAGATAACTCTCTAAAGGGGTAGATATTGCAGATCGCGACAAAAATCACGTTATTTACTTTCACAAACTGTCATTTAGTTAGCGGTTTATTGCCAATGTGAGTAAAATTATTTTTGTGATCTAAGTTGTGTTTTACCATCTTATTTTGCGGTTTTTTTTCCAATTTCCGTTCATTGTTCGCCAGCCCGAAACTGACATACTAACGACCATTCTCAATACATAACGGAACAAAAATAATGAAGAAGTTCGTATTAGTTAGCTCAGCAATCCTAGCGCTTAGCGGCTGTTCAGACGTACCAAGCAGCGCCAAAATCACTGGCGAAACCGATCAAATTCAACGAGAGTTGGATAAGAAAGGCTTATCACTTGGCATGATCTACGTTAGCCAAGAATCTGTCGATGAAGCGAAGAAAAACCGCAAAGTACTTAGAGCGTTGAGAGATTTTTCTCAATACCGTGAGTTCACCACAGAAACCAACGGCGTGTTGACCTTCGACACTGAAGCATTCAATAAACAACTTGCGGAGTTAGATTCAAGCATCAAATCAGATGTTGAAGATATCTATGCGAACTCAACTCAGATCACGACTGACCTAAACAACATCTTAGCAGCGCGCAAGGAAGAGCAAATTAACAAGCTCAATGCCGATCTAACCGCGGTACGCGCCAGCGCAGAAAAAGATTACTCAATCTATGACCAACACACTGCCCATTTAAAGCCTTACCAACAAAAGGTTGAAGCAGCGAAAAAAGTCATTGAAGAGACAAAAGCCAAATTTAATGGCTTAAGCCAGCCAGCTATGTTGGCGTACAACAAAGAGATTGTTGACCGTGAACTGCCTATTCGTAAGTTCAACGAAAACTCTAACATGCTGCGCTACCGCCACGGCAAAGTGAACAGCAATGGCCAATGTCGCGATGGCTACGCGAAAAGCTGGATCATGAATAACACGTGTTACTACATCAACCACCCGCACGATAGCCTAACTAGCGAAGCTGGTTTAAACGCAATCAAAGAGGGTGTAACAGTCAATGTTCAGCTTAAAGAAAAGCTAGGCCAGAACAACTGGCGTAAGTCTTCTGGCCTTTACGGCGAGCTTAAGACCGCTGAAAAAGCATTAAAAGATCAGAAAATCATCGCGGAAAACAAGTTTGGTCAATACAACACTCGCACCATTCGCAATGCTGAGTACAAAGTAAAATCTCTTAATGACCAAATTGCTCGTCTAAATGACAAAAAATCAATTGGTTACGATGATTGGCAAGTACTGGATTCAACCATTGCAAGTAACTACAAAGTTCAAGAGAAGATCAAAGCGATTAAAGATGAATTCGTGAACAATGTCGACATCAGCTACTCGACAGAAGACGTTAATCTGAACAAAGAATTCGATTACGAAGCTTCCTCAGCCATTGCATTGCTTTACACCATCGACGGCGACACCATGCAAATGATTTATGGCTGGAAACTTGAATCAGAAGAAAAGCTGGCAAAACAAGAACTGGATGTTGTTCAGCTACCGCTAGACATTTACTCATCAGTAAACATTAGCCATCGCGAGTTCACTGACATTGAAGATGCCCTGCGCGAGTCGCTCTACTAAGCGCTGTTCATCTGCATTATCACAGGCCACCTCGCGTGGCCTGTTGTTTATTAAGTACCACGCCCATCTCTCAGTTTAAAGTCTTGTTCTGTTTTCCACCGAGATGGAAATCGAATACGCCTGTAAAGCCGCAATCGCGCCAATAACAAGAGGAACGATGATTGAAACAAACGCGATCGCAATATAAATACCAGCCATTATCAATTTTTCAAACACACTAGCGCTATGCACCCACACCACTTGCCCATCAATAAACAGACCAAACACACCCATATAGTAAACAAAATACATCACCGCAGATTTTTGCCATTGCTCTCTTTGCAGGTCGAGTACCGTGTATGATGATAAATAGATCGACACGCTCACCGAAAACCCCAGAAAAAGATAATCCAACGGGTATTCAGCAGCCGTTGCTAGAAAATCGCCCCAAGAGACAAGCCAAACTAACCCAATAGTGATGGCGAGTGTAAAAAGTGCATTTTTAACAATTAGTACGTTCATATTCACTGCGGATCATTTATTAAAGACGCACCAAATGGTTGCGCCCATCATTACGCAGCCGTCTAATAACGACAGATTGAAGTATGCCTTCCCTGCCCCTCATCCTCTAAGGCTTTATGCACAAGCTTCAGTTTTACCTCTAAAATCATCGTGCTAGTCCCTTTAATTCCATCTAATTAAAAAGAATCTAACACCATGCTCTACATCGTACATAAACTTACACAGGGTAAGCTCAATCTTTATAAGTAACTTCACACACATACAACGAGATTAATGTAAGAACACATTCAAGATGGAGATGGAAACCATAAAGCACTGAAAACCTTCTGCGCATTGCACCAAAAATGCTGTTTTAAAATTCAAAGAAGTGATTGATTTAATGTGGCAAGACGCCTATCTATGACGGTGACCTTTTACTGTTTGAGTTTATTACGCCAACATCCGCAGGTTCAATAACCGGTAATACGATGGCTATTGAGATGCAAGATGAGTCAGGAGATGATCAGTACTTACTGCGTGTTGTCCAAAAGGACGCACGAGGGAAATATTGGCTCAAGGCTAACAACCCTGAGTACGTATTGATGCCAGCGAATGAATCGATGAAGACGTTTGCCCGATTCAAGCACGTGGTTGAAGAGAAATAACCCTTACTTTTATGAGCTAGGCGAGTGTTCAAAACTCATCACATACGAACACTCGCTAACTAGCACATACATAGTGCGTGATTACGGCTCACTAGATAGAGAACTTAGCCGGATACGGATCTTGAACTTGGTTTGATTTTTCAACTTCGGGCTGTTTCAGGTATTGCTTCCAATTGGACGCTTTTCCAGTGCTGACTTGTGAGTCGTCACTATCTAGCAAACATTTATCCAATTTACTTTCCGCTTTAACCTTGCGTTCCAAGAATGAAGCGAGCTGATCCTCATCAAATGAATGCTCCAAATATGGGAAGCTGATTGTCAGTTCCGCTTGCTGACCATTTTGATATTGGCGGTTCACCTTACTGAACAGTCTATCCAATCGCCCCACTCGCTGCTCATGATCACCTGGGTTACCGGCAATGCCATAGTGATGAACCTGATTACATTGTAAATGTAAGTTCACTCCTTCCTGAAACACCGATGTCGCACCAGAACAGTAGGATAAAATGTCGAGTTACAGCTAAATTGTATGAACCTGAATCTCACACCACACTAGCCCAAAATTCTCATGCAGCAACGGAGGTTTACCCGAGAGAAATTGCACTGTGATTTTATCGCCTAAAAGCTATTGACTATATTGCTTATGGGTATGACACTTGTTGGCTAATTCTACGATTGTGCGCCCTTATATTGGATAGAGGAATGATCACTAACACCCACTTATCTCAGCAATTAATTGTAGTTGCAGTCGCCATGTTCCTCGGGCTTTCAGAAAGCTCAGCTCAACAAATAACAGAAGTCACAGCGCCTAATACAAACAAAGGGGAATTGACCATGAGTCAGTCGCATATACTCACATTAAATGATGTATCTTTTGATAAAACGCATGGCAGCATTGATGCCTACACGGGCAACCATCAGCACATTATTATCCCAGACAATTTTGCTGGCATTACCGTTACTGAGATCTCAGATTACGCCTTTTCAGAAGTGGAAGACATTGATGAAGATACCGCACCAGAAAATCAGCTTGTAAGCGTTGTCCTTCCTGACACTATTACACATATTGGAGAAGGTGCCTTTCAGCGTAATGACTTAAAGAAAATCGCCATCCCAAGCGCTGTTGTGCGCATTGGTTACGATGCCTTCGCAGAGAACGCCCTCACCCAAGTGGATATCTCAGATTCAGTGACTGAAATTGTCGAAGGTGCATTTCGTGATAACGCTATTGAGCAGCTTACTCTAGGTAAGTCAGTGTCGGTCATTGACGACTACGCCTTTGCCAACAACGCTATTAAAGAGTTAAATCTACCAGACTCATTAACCGAAATTGGTAGGGAAGCCTTTGCCAACAATGCCATCACTCAGGTACTAATGAGTAAAAACATCACTTATATCGGCCGTGACGCCTTTATTGGCAATCCACGAATTGGTAGACCAATAAGAGCCTTTGGTGAGAAAAAACCACCAAAAGAAATGACAGATGAAGAGTTTTTAGAAGCGTTTGGAGACTTGTAAGCGTCTCAGAGCGCTATTGCTTATGCCCGATATCCCATATCCCATATCCCTCTGTTCAAGCGTTCAATACAGTGGAAATTAGCAAAGGTGTATATGTCGATTCAATATAAGCAACAACTAAGTGCGGCTCGCTGATGGTGAAGGTTAGTTTAATATTGACGTGTCGCTTGATCAGATCAAATATCACTTGGCGAAAATGCGATGAGCAGGAAACTCTCTTAGACTGACAAGAGCGAGAAACATGGGACGGCTGTCAGGAAGCATGCTTTCATTTAATTGGCAGCCGTAGCTCAGTAACCATAGCGTCAAACCGCTATGAAAGCTCTCTTTAATTAGCATCTACATAGCTGATATCGGACACCGAACGTAAAGTATTCTGCTGTAAATACTAAAGCTCAATCAACCCCAAAAATGCCAAGCGTTGCGAATCCATCTTAAACGTTTATTATACGAATTTTTCTAACAAGCTCCCTTGTCATAAAGTAACTATGTGGATCAACTTCATAATCAGCAAACGGCTCACAATATGTGAACCCAAATTTCTCATAAAGGCTTCGGGCTGGTTGGAAGAATTCTTGAGTGCCCGTTTCTAGGCTAACTTGCTTAAAACCATTATCGATAGCTGAATTCAAAACGTGAGTTAGAAGGTTTGTAGCAACGCCTGATTTACGAGAAGAGGTAGACGTTCTCATTGATTTCAATTCAATATGAGCTGGAGTTAGTTGTTTCACCGCAAGACAACCTTGTAGCTCTTCACCGACCCAGCCACTGAAAAATGTAATGTCCGATGATTTCAATGCGTCAACGTCTAGAGCATGAACACTTTCTGAAGGAGAAGTGGCATGCATATCTGCTAAGTGCTCTTCGAGAAGCTTAATCACCTCACCGCCCGACAAATCATCTATTTTGATTTCCATATTCCGAATTTTCCTTATTCTCATAACGTCGCATTAAGTAGTGGGCACCGCTAGACCACATTTGAATATATTGTTAACACTTAAATTATCGATGCTTCATAAACGCCACGGCTAACCCAGAAGAAACGAATGTGATTCCTGCACCAATATTTAACCCCGACACCAGTCTAGGTTTGTTTCTAAACCACTCAGACAGTTGAGACGAGAAAACACCCATTAAACTAAAGCCAACTGCCGTTAATACCGCAAACCACACTCCATAACCGATCATTTGAGTTGTCACTGACCCTAAGCTTGGGTTTACAAATTGAGGCACAAAAGCAAGAACAAACATACCTGGCTTCGGGTTAAGTGCGGCTGATAAAAAACCAGTTGAGAAGATAACTTTCAGAGACTGTTTTTTCGCTGGTTCCAATGAGAACAGATTTCTAGAACGAAGTACTTTCACACCCAACCATATCAAGTAAGCAGCACCAACGAGTTTTACAACGTAAAATGCCACTTCAGAGGTTTGAATTAGAAGAGTTAGCCCGAAGGTAGCTGCGACGACATGAAACAAGATACCCGCTCCAGAAGACATCCCTGACATTACGGCTGCTAGCCGACCTTGACTCAAACCGCGCCCGATGGCGAGCAAATTATCTGGTCCAGGCGAAATAACTAACAATAAACAAGCCAATGTATAAGTAACAAATACCTCTAATGGGAACATAAAACCTCCATGTCATATAACTCTCATCAGTTAAAACAAATAGCGGCATGGCACTTCAAAGCTGTCTTAAACGCCTGTTATCACTCCGCTTCATCAATGTACTCTATCTGTTTATTCACAGAAACAGCCAAGACTACAGCGGCAACTAAAACAATAGTAGCTCTGAAGGATGTAGATGGAATTTGAGATTCCATGGAAAAAACGAATAGGCCTGATAAACCACCAGATAGCGCACCTATATAAACCCTCCTTCGACTCCATTTCATCAATGTTCCGCAATTAATACACCGATACTTAGTCCAATGCGCACTGAAGAAAAACCAACTCAACGCAACATTTTTCTGACATTTGGGACATTGTCTTGACTTCATAATAGCCTCACAAACTCATACTTATTCAATATGTAATCAGTAAACTATAATAACATCAAGTATACGAGCTCGTTTTTTAACCAAGATAGTTAGTCAGACCGAACATGAAAAGACTTAGAGACGATATAATAGCGAAATGGCATTTTAAGTTAAATCTACACACTTAAGATAAAATCCATTTTCATCATGTTAAATAAAAAGTGTCCCATAAATCTATGAGACACTTTTTACAGATTAAACTATTTAGACGGCTAAGATGGGGACCTTAATTGATTCACCCTACTCCCAATCAAGGATAACTTTGCCGGAAGCTCCGCTACGCATGATGTCGAAGCCTTTTTGGAAGTCATCAACTTTGAAGTTATGAGTGATGATCGGCGTTAGATCTAAGCCTGATTGGATCAAAGATGCCATTTTATACCAAGTTTCGAACATTTCACGGCCGTAGATGCCTTTAATCACCATGCCTTTGAAGATCACTTGGTTCCAGTCGATGTTCATGTCTGATGGTGGAATACCTAGCAGAGCAATACGGCCACCGTGGTTCATGGTTTGCAGCATAGAGTTAAACGCTGATGGGTTACCAGACATCTCTAGACCAACGTCAAAGCCCTCTGTCATACCTAGCTCAGCCATTACATCTTCAAGCTTTTGCTCTGCAACGTTTACAGCGCGAGTCACGCCCATCTTGCGTGCTAAATCTAGTCGGTATTCGTTTACGTCAGTGATCACTACGTGGCGTGCACCAACGTGTTTCGCGACTGCTGCTGCCATGATACCGATTGGGCCAGCACCTGTGATAAGCACATCTTCACCAACAAGGTCGAAAGAAAGCGCAGTGTGTACCGCGTTACCAAACGGGTCAAAGATGGATGCAAGATCATCTGAAATACCTTCCGGAATCTTAAACGCGTTGAACGCAGGGATAACCAAGTATTCAGAGAAACAACCAGTGCGGTTTACGCCTACACCAATAGTGTTACGGCATAGATGAGTGCGGCCGCCACGACAGTTACGGCAGTGACCACAAGTGATATGGCCTTCACCCGATACTCGATCGCCAATTTCAAAGCCACGAACTTCTTGGCCAATACCAACCACTTCTCCTACATATTCATGGCCTACTACCATAGGTACTGGAATTGTTTTCTGTGACCATTCATCCCAGTTATAGATGTGAACGTCTGTACCACAGATTGCGGTTTTCTTGATGCGGATAAGCAGGTCATTGTGACCAAGTTCAGGCTTATCGACTTCAGTCATCCAGATGCCTTCTTCAGGCTTTAGCTTAGAAAGTGCTTTGATTTTCATAATTGTTACCACATTTCGCTTCGTTTAGCCGAAGTCGAGTAATTATTGAAGAGGTTCAAAAAGCTCCGCTTTTCAGCGCAGCGGTAGGGAATTTAGATAATGCCCATCTCTTTACCCACTTGGATAAAGGCATCAATAGCGTAATCTAGTTGTTCGCGTGAATGGGCTGCAGACATCTGAGTACGGATACGCGCTTGGCCTTTTGGCACAACTGGGAAAGAGAAACCCACTACATAAATACCTTTCTCAAGTGCGCGTTCAGCAAACTCTGCCGCCACTTTTGCATCACCAAGCATAATTGGAATGATCGCGTGATCCGCGCCGCCCATTGTAAAGCCAGCATCTTCCATACGCATGCGGAAGTGCGCCGCGTTTTCCCATAGACGGTCACGTAGCTCACCACTTTCTTTAAGCAGATCAAGCACGCGAATAGAAGCATTAACAATCGCAGGTGCTACTGAGTTAGAGAATAGGTATGGACGAGAGCGTTGACGTAGCCAGTCAATCACTTCTTTCTTACCAGATGTGTAACCGCCTGAAGCGCCGCCCATGGCTTTACCAAGTGTACCCGTGATGATATCGATACGGTCAACCACATTGTGGAACTCGTGCGTACCCGCGCCAGTTGCGCCCATAAAGCCCACAGCGTGAGAGTCATCAACCATCACTAGTGCGCTATATTTGTCTGCTAAATCACAGATAGCTGGTAGGTTTGCTACCACGCCGTCCATTGAGAACACACCGTCAGTAACGATAAGCGTATGGCGAGCACCCGCTTCTTTCGCAGCAATAAGTTGCTGCTCTAGCTCTTCCATGTTGTTGTTCGCGTAACGGAAGCGTTTCGCTTTACATAGACGAACACCATCGATGATAGATGCATGGTTTAAAGCATCAGAAATGATCGCATCTTCAGCGCCTAGAATGGTTTCAAATAGGCCTGCGTTAGCATCAAAGCATGAAGTGTAAAGAATCGTATCTTCTTTACCTAGGAATTCAGATAGCTTAGTTTCAAGTTGTTTGTGAATGTCTTGCGTACCACAAATAAAGCGTACAGATGCCATACCAAAACCATGTTGATCCATACCTGCTTTACCCGCTTCAATTAAATCTGGGTGGTTAGCTAGACCAAGATAGTTGTTGGCACAAAAGTTAAGTACTTCTTGGCCAGTAGAAATCTTCACAGCCGCTTGCTGTTGCGAAGTGATTACACGTTCCGATTTGTACAAACCTTCGTTTTTCACTTCTTCGATTTGTTGTTGGATCTGTTGGTAAAATGCAGAAGACATTTCAAATTCCTTCCTAGTTATTATCGTTATGCGTGCATGAATCGTTAGCTCAGCACCTAGGGCTTTGTCTACCGCTCACAATAGACAAAACCATTATTTAGATAAGTGTAATCTAGGATGACGTTTTGAATTATCCCACTAGGTGGAAAAACATTATTGAATCTGAGGCACAAATAAGATTTACTTACGGTCAGCAAGGACCAAGTTCACACTTGCCAAGATAAAAATAGCGATTGTGACTAAGGTAATGTTTTCGAGTATCGACCAAAGGTCGAACAAGATATTTGCATAAGGCATTTTTGGTCTCCTCTCTTGTTTATGTGCGGTAACCATACCGCTCGAAAGCGTTGCAAACAGAGAGCTAAATCTCAAAAATCCTTTATTTTCATATATATCACTATATTAAAAAATATGATCAATACTAAGCTAATTACACTATTACCCGACCTCGCTTCATTCATTCTAGTTGTTAATGAAGGCAGTTTTACCGCTGCGGCAAAGAAGCTCAATGTCACCCCTTCTGCACTGAGTAAACTGATTACCCGACTAGAAAAATCGCTATCGGTAAAATTGTTTGAACGTACAACGCGCAAACTTGTGATTACGCCTGCGGGCAAAAAAGTGTTCGACCAAGCGGTATTAATGGTAAACGCGGCGCAACAAGCCGTTGAAATATCCACCAGCGACCATACCGAAGCATCGGGGTCATTAACGGTCGCCGCGCCTGAAGCATTCCTAAATTCGGTATTACAACCTTTAGTAATTCCATTTCTAAATCAATATCCTGAGATACAGCTGAGATTACGCGTCGCTGATGGTCAAATAGACCTGCTTAGAGAAGGGATTGACGTAGCATTTAAACTCACCGACAAACCCGATGAAAACTTGGTTTTACGAGAGATAGGCCAAACGCACTTAAGGCTGTGTGCCAGCCCGAGTTATATTGAAAAATTCGGCATGCCAAAGCACCCAACAGAATTAATGCTGCATGACTGTTTGTATCTGGCAGAGACAGAAAAAGACAATATATGGGACTTTTTTAAAGACGATGAATACCACTCCGTGAGCGTGTCAGGCCGCTACGCCGTCAACCACTCGCAAATGCGTTTGACTGGGGTTAAAAATGGTTTAGGTATTGGTATCTTTCACGACTTCGTGATTGCTGACTCTCTTACTAACAAAGAAGTAGTCGCTGTATTACCCGATTGGACCATCAAAAGTAACTATCACGGTTCAATTGCTATGCAGTACGCGCAAACTCAATATATGCCAGCAAGAATGCGCGCATTCATAGACTTTGCACTTGAGCATCTAGTTCACAAGCTCGTTAAGGCTTAACAAATCAACAAGCGCTTAGTAATAGCTGAGCGCTTATTATCTACACCAAAACTAAAGTTGCACGACAGCTTCAATCTTGTTGCCATCAAGATCCAACACGTAAGCGGCAAAATAGCCCGGCGCATAATGTTCTCGCAGCCCCGGTGCTCCCGCACACTGACCACCCATTTCCAATGCTTTTGCATAGAACGCCTCTACAGCTTGTTCACTCGTTGCATTAAAGGCGATATGTACGCCACTCCCTGCTGTAGAAGAAGTTTGGCAAGAGCACCCAATCCAAAATTCGAACTGGTCACCATAACAAGCGGCTTCACCTTCTATAGTGTGCGTTCTATTCACCGATAAGGTAGCCAATACAGCGTCGTAAAACGCTACTGAATTTTCAAATTGACTCACACCCAGCGACACATGATTAAGAATCATAAAACCTCATATATACATACAGTTAAGTGAATAAACTACTCACTCAACTTAGCATTTCTTGGCTTAAACGTATTGATAAGATTTCCCGCTAACATCAGCAGTGCACCGATAATTAGAGCGACTTCTATTTTTTCCCCATAAGCGACAGTCCCAACCACCGCAATTGCGGGAAGCCTTAGAAAATCCATTGTGACAACAACGCTCGCATCTGCATGCTTCATCGCTGAAGAGATACAATAATGAGCACTTAATGAGGTAACACCAATAATCCCTAACCATCCCCATTGGGAATCCTGAGGCCACAGCCAGTCAGAAGCGGCTAAAGCTCCAGCAATAGGTAATTGAATTAAGCTCATGTAAAAGATAATGCTGAGAGGAGATTCTGTTTGGGATAAAGACTTGGTTGCGACATGGGCAAGAGAGTATCCAACTGCAGCTGCCAACATGATCATAGTACCGTGATTAAGGCTTTCAAACCCCGGCTGGACGATAACGACTACCCCAGCAAAGCCTAGAGCAATCGCCGAAATTTTTCTTACTGTTAGCTTCTCTTTCAATAACAGAAAGGCCAATAGTGCAGTCCATAAAGGGACGGTAAATTCTAACGCAAAAACTTCTGCCAACGGCAACAAAGCAATGGCAAGAAACCACCCGTATTGCCCAGCAAGGTGAATCACGTTGCGAGAAATATGTAAAAACCGACGTTCTGTTTTTACCTCTGTCCAGCGCCGAGTAAAAGACAAAATCAACAACACAACTAAAAGGCCTGTTGCACTGCGGAAGAATAAGACTTGGAAAGTATTTAGAGAAGCTGACAACTCTCGCGCAGCTACTGCCATTAAACAAAATGACAGTAGCGCCCCTAGCATCCATGCTACGGCTTTATTCACCATAACTACCCTTGGGTGATTTAGTTTACAACAGAGCTATGCGCCGCAATCACTTTCAATTGGTTTTCTACCTGCTGCCACAAACGAGTGAACATAAACGTACCGTTTGACTGCTTGCCATCAAACATACCTTCCATGTCCACCTTAGCATGCACAACTGCGCCATGGTTTAGCGGCTTAATTGTTACTTGTGATGTATGAATGTTGGTAATATCGATCAGTCCCAGCTCATGGGCGGCGATGTCTTGCTGTTTACTGATTACCTGGCCAGTATGGCTAACGAACATGAGATCATCTGCCAATATTCCTTGTAGCGCTTGAACATCCGATTCCAACATTGCGCGTTTAAGCTCTAACTCAGCCAGTCTTATTTGCTCTATTTCCATCGACAAACTCCTTTCTCGTCTTAGCAATTTATCGAACTGTAATAGATATCCGACACCTGCTTGAACTCAAAACGATAGCTTTCGATCGGTTTCTCATCTTTTTGCAACATGAACTCTATATTTTGCAGCGTAGCGTTTTCTGGCTGCTGTGAGAGGGAGAACTCAACGTTTATCCATGCTCTAAGAGCCCCCTCTTCTTGACGAATATGGCTTAGCGTCACCGAACTTGGTTGCCAAAGTTTGCCTCGTGCATCTTTTAGCTCAAAACCAAACTCATGCCATTGTTGCTGGTTACTTAGCCCATCAACTACAACCGTAAAACTTACTGGCGAAGTAACATCGTTATTTGGATATATTCGTACTTCATTTTGACGCCAAACGCTCATCAAGCCATCTTCAGCAGCTTTATGGTAACCACAACTTTGGCTCTTCACTTTCGTTTGGTTCTCGAATGGTATGGGTTGGTAATAACTGCGCGTAGTTGGGTAAACGACACAGCCAACTTGTAACAACACAAGCAGTGCAACAATCAACGGCTTCAATAATTTAATGTTCATAACTCTCTCCCTTCAATAAATTATGAACACTGTTTTATTAATTATAAAGACAAGCTTACAAGGCCTTACAAATCACTTAGGCTCTTCACACCAATTGGCTCACCCTTCTTCTTACAGATCTATCGTTTTACTCACTTTCGATGTCCCTTCAATTTGGCAGATCAACAGTTGCGCTTGCTGACCATTCGCACAAGCGACTTGATCGCCAATATGATCCCAGATGCCACTGTTTCCTGCCGTGTCCCATCCACCCGTTTGACTGATGTGATTAGCAAGCAATACGGGCATTTGATAGTGCTGAGCCATGCTAGACAAAATATCGCTATCGGATTCGTAACCCTTGGGTGAAATCAGCGCGCTGGAAATATACAGATCCGCCTCTGCTTCATGCGCATCTTTGGCATGTTCTGGTTCAGAAAAATCCGCACAGATAGAAAGTGCCAATTTGTAGCCATTTAAACGCAAAAATCCATTGCTCAAGCCAGAACTTACATAACTCGACTCACCTGTGTGTAAATATTGCTTGGAATACCACTCCACTTCTCCAGTCGGCAAGCATATCGCCATTGAAATGTACGGCTTACCCACAGGATTTTTGCTAGGGCAACCGACCATTGCGATAATTTGATTTGCCACCGCGAGTTCAGACAACCGATGAATTTCATCGGAGCTCTTATCGACTGCATTTGTAGCGGCATTTGCTAAATCATACCCAGTTAATGAAAGTTCAGGAAAAACCACAAGGTCAGCCCCATGTTCGGCTGCCTTTTGAATGGCAAAAAGGTGCTGTTTTAAATTGTATTGAACATCGCTATCACGAACAGAAACTTGTGCTAAAGCGATGGATATCTGGTTACTGTGCATCTGTTACTGCTCCTCAACGACAAGGCCTCGGCCAGTCTTTAAAAAATGAACCCAATCTGAGCGATTTCTCAACTTGGCTTGGTAAATGGCTGATTCCACATCATAAGTGACTTTATGTAAGCTAACCTGCCACTTTGCTTGGCTATCCTTTTCAAGAGTGGCATAGCTGGCTTTGCTGCTGAAAGTTTCCATCGAATGAACACAAGGCTCGTCGTCGGTATACGCAGGCAAACCAACACTGCCCGGATTAATGACTAGCTGCCCTGTCGATAACTCAACACAGCGTGGAGTATGAGTATGGCCACATAAGATAATGGGCGCCGTGCACCCAGAAAGAAGCCCAATAATCTCAGCATCCTCTCGCAACTGTGCTTTACCGGAGTTCACCTCTTCCAACAGATAGATTAAGTCATCTTTCGGCGTGCCATGGCATGCGTAAATATCGCCATCGATTCGGGCATCAAAAGGCAATGACTTCATCCAATCCAAAGGCTCCAGCCCCAGATCCTGCAATATAAACTGCATGGTAGGGTTGGTTTGTACTTCTTGCTCTGTCGATTGATAGATCTGCCGGTCTTGATTGCCAGAGATGGTGATGGCGTCTAATTGCTGTAAGTAATCAAATGTCGCTTTTGGGGCGATTGGGCCGTAAAGAATGTCGCCCAGATTGATGAAACGGGTCACGCCTTGTCGCTTGGCATGCTCAACCACCGCTTGCAAAGCGTAAACATTACTGTGAATGTCTGAAAAAACTGCGTATTTGGTCATGGCACTCGCTCCTTGAGTGGCTTGGCACATTAGTGCTGTTAACTCCTTGATAATATCAGTATTAATAAAATAAATGCACGCAATATTGCGTGCATTTATCACTACTGTCAGCTTCTTAACTAAGCGCGCCTTTTATCAAATGAAAATGCTAGATGACCCGATTGATCGCACACTAACCCATCACGTGGCAATGAAAACAATCTGCTGTTATCGACCATCTCACTACCAACTTGCCAAAATGGCCGACCGTGCAATAGGCTTTCAAACGCTAGCCACCATTCACCATGAACTATCAGAAGTAACGGCTTATTGTTCCTTTGGATATTGCCAATTAATGTACGAGCCGCAATCAGCCTTTGCGTGAAGGCATAGCCAGATTCGCAGCCGACGATATTGAGGCTCGGTTGCTGATAACGTTTATGATAAGCCTGCCATTGATCATGTAAATGTGGGTTTTGGTCGATTACCTCGCCTTGCAACACACCAAAACCTCGCTCTCTTAAAAGTGGCGAGATAGTGACTTGCCCACCTGCGTGATGGGCTACAAGCTGCGCGGTTTTAAGCGAACGGCCAAGATCTGAACATAAAATAGTGCCTCCAGTTAAATTAGGCAGCACCATTTTTTCCAGTTCCGTAATCGCAACTTCGGTTAGCGGGCTATCCAATTGCCCTTGAATTCGGCGCTGACAGTTCCACTGGGTTTGCCCGTGGCGCATTACCCACACTTGGCTCATTGCGTCAGTTCGCCCAAAAACATCTTCGCGGTCAAAATTGGATTGTACGCAAAGTACCAATGTACGTAACTGGCGATAAGATTATTAACCCGATAGACAGCGTCACTCGTGCGCCCATGCTGACTCATCGTCGATCGCCAGGGCTGTAGTTTCGTGTTGGTTTTTGAATAATGGAACGAATGGCCACGCATAAACTGGTCAGGCTCAAATTCAGATTCCACCAACCCAAGTGCTGCCAGTTTTGGCTGCATTACCGAGTCTGCGTTTAATACACCGCACAAAGTAGACTGATTACCTTGCTTGTCGGTTAGAGAGTTTTGTAAATAGAGCATGCCGCCACATTCGGCGATCACAGGCAAACCAGAAGTGACCACGTCACTTACATCTTGCTGCAATAACTCATTGTTCACCAGCGCATTGGTGTGCAGCTCTGGGTAACCGCCAACCAAATAGAGCGCATCACATTTTGGTAATCTCTCCCCTTCAATAGGAGAGAAATAAACAATATTCGCACCCAAGCTTTGCAAGCAATCTATATTGGCCTGATAAAGAAAACTGAATGCTTTATCTTTGGCGACCGCAATGGTCTTTTGCGCGAGTAGTTGCGGCATTGGGGTTGCCTCGGGGCAGGTAAACTCGGTTTCTCGCGCTGGCAACTGCCAATGTTTACCCAAACTTTGCGCCGCCGCTTCCAAGCGCTGCTCTAAATCATCCAGCTCCTGAGCCTGCACCAAACCCAGATGCCTATCGGGAAATGAAAATTGCTCATCACGAGGAAGGTAGCTGAGTAGTGGAGTCTGCGCAGCAACACTCTCAGCTAGCATCTCAAAATGCCTTTCTGAGCCGACTCTGTTGGCAAAACATGCCACTAAATCAACATCAGATCGATAGTTTGCTAAGCCACATACGATAGCGCCAAATGTCTGTGCCATCGCGCCAGCATCTATAACCGCCATGACGGGAATACCAAGCGTTGCCGCAATATCCGCACTGGAACATTGGCCATCAAACATGCCCATTACCCCTTCAATCAGGATAAGGTCAGCTTCTTGCGCGGCTTGAGCTAATAATTGCTGACAATGCTCCAAGCCACACATCCAAAAATCCAATTGGTAAACTGGTGCGCCACTGGCATGAGCGAGAAAAGCGGGATCGATGAAATCTGGCCCAGTTTTAAACACGCGCACCTGTTTACCTTGATTGCGATAGTAACGCGCAATAGCCGCAACCACCGTGGTTTTGCCACTACCGGAACTTGGCGCAGCCACCACTAATGCTGGGCAAGATGGATTAGTCATCGCCTTCTCCTCGTTTGATTACATCACCCTCAACCTTATACTTAGCAAAACTTAACGCACTAATAAGCCGTGACAACTGTTGTTCGTCTGCGCACAACCCAAAACGCACCGCATCGGCTTCATCACACAAGCGAGCCAATATTTTCTGCTGACAAAGTGCTTGATGCAATTCGACCGCTTTTTTAGTTTCTAGGCGAATAAACAGCCCTGCCGATGTCACTCGACACTCAGTAAATAACGCTTGTATCGCCTGAGACTGCTTTAAACTCGCTTGAGCAATTTGTTGTTTGGCAGATTGCTGCCATTTAGTGTCGTTCAGCGCTTGAGTTACCACCCAGCGGCTCGCGCCGCAGATGGTCCATGGGCCTAGTTTAACTTGCAGTGGTTCAAGCCAACATGGCGCAGCAGCGACAAAGCCAACCCTCGCCCCCGCCAACCCAAAAAATTTACCTATTGAGCGCAGCACTATGCTGTGGTCAGAAAGCGGATAACTTAAACGCGATGCTTGCGGCTGCTCATCCATAAAAGCTTCATCGATGATCATCACTGCATGGCTTGGCAACGTTTGTTCAATGGTATTGAGCTGCTGCTCTGAAAGTAACAACGTTGAAGGGTTATTTGGATTGATCACCAATAGCGCATCACAATTAGCCAACTGCTGCTGAGCGGGAACACCAATATATTCCTCGATCTGCCAATCTTGCTTTTGCCATGCATAACGATGCTCTTGATAACCGACACTCGGCAACAACACTTTTCCTTTACGGCCAAGTTTGGCTTCGATGATCTCTGGCAAAGCCTGAATTGCAGCTTGAGATCCTGCCACAGGCAGCAAGCTATCAAAGCCGTAGTAACGCTGCGCGGCTTCTAACAGGCCATCTTCCTCTTCTGGTAAACGATGCCATGCATGCTCAGGAATCGTGCCTACAGGGTAATTAAACGGGCTGATGCCAGTGCTGACATCCAGCCACTCACTCGGGTTTGATTGGTATTGAGCGGCAATCGCTGCAAGCCGCCCTCCATGATGAAGCATAATGTCCCTTAATAACCTAATAGCGCGCCAGCCCAAACCATGCCCAACACTAACCAAGTTGTTTGGTTAAGCAGATGGCAAGCGCGCGGAATATCTTTATATTGAGCAATTTGGCCTTTGCCCATCGGGGGCTTTTCAATCCACTCGCCGTGATAACTGACTTTGCCACCAAGCTGAATGTTTAATCCTCCCGCTCCGGCGCACATCACTAAACCACCGTTAGGGCTAGAGCATTGGCCTGCTTGTTGAGATGCACACTCTAAGGCCGATTTTGAATCACTAAGCAGCACATAACCAAACGCAGTTATTCTCGCGGGAAGGTAGCCTAACCAATCATCGGTTTTCGCGGTAAAACGGCCAAAGTGAAGATACTTATCGCTTTGGTACCCCCACATTGCATCGAGAGTATTGGCAAGGCGAAACAACACCGCGCCAGGTGCACCGAATAAAAGCCCCCAGAACAAAGTGGCGATAACGGCGTCATTGCCGTTTTCCAGTACCGACTCTACAGCCGCAATACTGATCTGCTCTTCATCCATCCGATTTGCGTCTCGACTTACAATCATTTGCACCGCTGCCCGACCTGAAGCCAAGTCACGCTCATTTAATGGCGTGTATATGGCCATCGCATGTTGTTCCAAGCTTTTCGCCCCCAGGCACAAATACACAATCGTCGCGTGGATGGCTATGGTGAATACGTCTGAGGAAACGCCAATAGTTAAGCATGCAATAAGTGAAACCAGCGGAACAACCGCCACAAACCAAGCAATCCTGCCCTGCCACATTGGCGTTACATTCAACCCGCGGCATCTCGCTTCTAACCAGTTAGCCCAGTTACCAAAGCCAATCAGTGGGTGGAAGCGCTTCGGCTCTGCGAGCCATTTATCGAGCAAAAACGCGAGCGTTAAAGACAAGGCAAGTTGCCATAAACTCAACCCAAAAAACATCTTGCCTTCTCTCCTACTCTTAATCGTTTAGACGACTTAAGCCTTAAATCGCTCTTAAGCCAGACGCGCTGTGTTTGCGTTAGTCTGATTCCACCACTGTCGCTTTACGACATGCATGGCTAAACGACGCATCGTATAGCTTTGAATCCGGGAAATCATTAATTTCCAACACTTTGGAGACAATGATCATTGCAGTAGCACGTACATTAGCGTCATGAAGCTGCTGCGCGATGGTGGCGAGTGTACCACGAAATATCCGTTGTTCTGGATGAGAGGCTTTTTCGACTACCGCAACAGGCCATGTTTCTGGGTATATCTCTTTCAGTTCGCGCACGACCTTGCGAATTAGAGAAGCACTAAGGAACAAGCAAAGCGTAGCTTCATGAGCTGCCAAGCTCTTTAAGTTCTCCTTCTCCGGTACAGGCGTTCTGCCCGATGCACGGCTCAAAATAATCGTTTGGCAATGCTCAGGTAACGTCAGCTCCTGACTGAGAGCAGCAGCCGACGCTTGAAACGAACTTACGCCCGGTATCACTTTCCAATCGATACCAAGTGCTTTGAGTCGGCGGGTTTGCTCTGCCAATGAAGAGTAGATGGATAGGTCACCCGTTTGTACGCGAGCCACATCTTGGCCTTTACTGTGCGCATCGACAAATACTTGGGTGATCTGGTCTAAATCCATGCCTGCGGAGTCCAGTACCAAAGCATCTGGCCTTGCGCGCTCAATCACCGCTTTGGGTACTAGGCTACCGGTATAAAGCACTACAGGACATTGCTCAACGAGCCTCGCACCTTTCACGGTAATCAAATCAGGATCACCGGGGCCTGCGCCAATAAAATAAACCGTCATAGTGCCTCCGTGTTCTGCTCTGTCACTAACGTTCTTCCGGGCTGTTGGCCTTCTCGCACCGCGCCATCATTAAGATCGTATTTATGCTGATACCCTCTTGGGGTCACAATCCAGTCTCGGTATCGGTAGCTATTCGTGTTGCCGACAATCACCGACGCGCTCATGGCAAACTCCAACAGAGTAAATTCAGCGAGCGTAGTGAGTTGAATTCGCTGTTCATCTCGGTATGCGCTATCAACAATCGCCACAGGGGTATCCGGTTTTCGATGTTGAAGCAGTATCTGCTGCGCCATTTCTATCTGTTTAACCCGCTTTTTCGATCTTGGATTATAAAACGTAATAACAAAATCTGCGGCTGCGGCCGCTTCTATCCGTTTTTCTATAACAGGCCAAGGCGTAAGCAAATCAGAAAGGGAAATCGTACAGCTATCGTGCCCCATTGGCGCTCCAATCAATGAAGCGCACGAAGTTGCCGCCGTCACTCCCGGCACGACCTCTACTGAGAAACTCAGCTGTTTTTCCACCATAATCTCAAATACCAGCGGTGCCATGGCATAGACGCCAGAATCCCCTGAGCAAACCAGCGCAACATTTTGCCCTTGCTGAACTAACTCAATCGCCTCATCCGCACGTTGCCATTCTTTGGTCATGCCACTTCGTATTACGTTTTGATCGCTAAGTAGCGGCCTAACCAAACGCACATACAGCCCGTAACCAACTACGGCATCCACAGAGCGCACCACATCCTGCGCTCTCTGAGTCATGTGTTCAATCGAGCCCGGCCCTAAACCCACTAAATACAGTGTTGCCATATCAGCCTCTATGCGTCGCTACCGAATTGCACATCTAACTGCATCAAACCTTGCTCTATCTGCTGAGTAAGCAAATCAAACAGAGGTTCAAAGCCGAGCAAGTTAAACGCTTGACCTTGTTCGTCAGTGGCCAAGGTAACGTCAAACTCGGTATTTAAGATTTGCTCTATCGCATGCAAGTCATTCATAAAGTGATTACCCGAGGCAAGCAGCAGCGGAATCACCTCAAGTTCTGGTCGCTGCTGTGAGTCATAACCAAGAGATTGTTTCTTTTGCAGCAATTTACGCTCGATGAGTTTAAACGGCCATGCCCCTTCTAATGAACAAACCAGCGCATTGTCATCCAGCAGCTCAAGATAGTCGCGCACGTAAGCAACAGATTGATGCCCCGGGTTATCCAAATAAGGCGCGCCATGGAACACATACAGCTTCAAAGGTGCATGAGAGAACTCTTCATTTAACTGCTCAAGCAGTTTTCCTGCCTGTTGGCTTTGGTTAATAATGGCCGGAGTGTATGCGTAACGAGAAAAGCTAAACTGACCGAACGCATCCACCACTTTTTTCAATTGCAGGTGTTCATCAGTTGGGAACAAATAACCGCTGACCACCAGCACTTGTTTGTAACCCGCAAACTCTAAATCAGCCAATACTTGAGGCAACGTTTTCATCGGCTGCTTTGATTTCTTAATCACCATCTTTGAGCTCACTGCCATGTGCAGATCGCAGTCAGGATAACGCTCCGCTAAGCGCTCCATTAACTGCTGGTATCTTTGCTGCGCCACAACCGAACCAAAACAACATAAAACGATGGCACATCCTTGTTGATAATGTCTAAGTCTTTTAATCATTCTGCCCTCCCTGGGGGCTGATATCGTGCATAAGTAATGGTGAATCAGGCTCAGACAGAGCCTTTTGAAAAGCCTGTTGATCCACAACAGGCGCAAAGAAATAAGGTGCGAGTTGTTGGCGCAAGTCATCGCCTTTTGCCAATGATATGAATAAATCACACCACTGCTGGTGGCTAAGCTCTTCAATATTTCTTAGCCATAATGCGTGGTTGCAACTTAACTGCTCTGCACTTGCGCGCTCATAAATCACTAACGTCGCTTTTTGACGACAAGCTCCAACACATTGAGTCCGTGAGATTTTGATTCGCTGAGCGCCACTGTTTAGCCCAACTTCTTTTAAAATGTCACGCAGCGCATGGGTCATCGCCTTACTGCCCTTTTTCGCGCAGCGTCCGCCCTCACAGAGTAAAATGTGGAAACGATGGTGCAACATAGGTCGATTCAAATCTGGATGACGAGGCTTACAGGCAAAGCCTTCAACGACTGGGTTACCATAAGCGTTCTTTTTACTGCCGATTTCATTCAGCGTACCGTCTTGTTGCCTAACCAGCTGGTTCTTAAACTTCTCGCTGCGCAGGCTTTCACTGTATTGTTTACGCCCTAGCGCTAATGTCGCGTTTTTACCGTCAATACAGTATTTCTGTTTAGCGACCAACAGTTGGCTTTGGTCGCTGCTTCGCAGCGCTGCTGCTTCGGCCACGGAGCAGCTACCGGTCACTTTCTTCACATATTCCGAAGGGAATAAAATGCCCGGCTGCTGATCAAGTTGCTCAGGTAGATAGCAAATAAACTCAACGCCTCGTTGATACGCAGCATCAATAATGCCTTTTTCATCCGCTTTTAAAGTAATACTAGCAATGGTGTTTAGAGATTTAGGATGAAGATTTTGCTGCTCCAACAATTGCTCTATAACCGCGCTGATGGTGCTATGCGGGGTATCGCGATCACAACCCACACCAAGGCTGATACTATTCGTTACCCAAAATACCGTTTTCTGCTCTAAACCTAATCCAATCGCCGCTTGATAAGCCGAGATAGAGTCTGAAATTATGATGATTCCCGCCCAATCACGTGCGGATATCGCCTCTAAATCCTGCGAGTAACAGATATGCTTAGGCATGGCTTTATCATAAGACCACCACGCGAGATCACCCGAATCTTGGTAAACCAATACCGGTAAATCATTCACAACCGCAGCAGAGACTTGGGTTACAGCTTGCTCACTTTGCGGCTCTAAATACCAGCCAAATGGAGCGCCGATTAAATCCACTGACAGTGTTTCAAGTACATCGGATGCGGTTGTAATGACCGCTTCTCCACGGACAACTCTCGCCACTCGCAAAGCCAGTGCATTCGCTCCGCCTCTATGGCCGCTTACCAAAGGAATGACATGCCTGCCCGCTTCATCCAAACAAAGTACCGCAGGGTCGCTGCGTTTATCTTGCAATAAGCCCGCAATCGTCCTTACCGCAATGCCACTGGCACAAACAAATAGGTGAGCATCATAATCTCGCCATTGCGCTTCCACTTGCTGCGCTAAGCTCATCGACATCACAGAAACTTCAGCATGATTGGCCGCTTTGGCAGATGCGAAGATTTGACAATAAGGTAAGCCCGCTGCAATGCGCTGCGCTTGTTTCACGCCCCCCTGGGTTAAGGCATAAATAGCCATTTTCGCGCTAGGTTGGATCATTCGAGTACCGTTTCTACTTGCTGATCAATCGGCTGCATGCCACGCAAAGCGCCGCGAGATTGCCGAATCGATAACTGCACCATGGAAAAATATCTGTGTTCTTTCGGCACTTGTTCTAAACTCGAATAGACTGCTTGCTTATCAGTCGTCGCATGGGAAACATACTGGGCATATTGAACCAAGTTCAGTGCCTTGAGTCGCTCCGTCAACTTTTGTACTACACGACCAACTTTGATGAAGATAATCGTGTCGAACTGAGTGCTCAGCTCTTCAATATGCTCTAGCCCATACGTAGCGGGCACAACGCAAAAGCGCTCTTTGCCATCTGCCAGCGGCTGTTGAGTCACGCTTGGCACAGCAGTAATCGAACTGACACCGGGAACGACTTCAATACAAGATTTAACCGAGCTATCCATCTCCAATAGCTCTTCTTGAATGTAGCTCCAAGTACTGTAAACCGATGGGTCGCCCTCTGTAACAAACGCGACGCTTAAGCCTTGCTGCAAAAATTGATAAATCTGACGCGCGGCGTCTTGCCATGCTGGTACAGTGACCGAGCAATCACGAGTCATCGGAAAGTGTAAAAAGCAGCGCTTAGTACCGATTTGTTGTTCACATACGCCTACACTGGAGAAGGCATCTTGCAAGATCTCCCACGCGAAAGAGTCTTGCGCGCCTTTATTACGTTCAGGAATCGCCAACACATCGCACTCTTGAACGAGGCGCATCCCTTTTAGGGTCAGCAACTCGCCATCACCCGGCCCTAGGCCAATGGCATACAACTTTGCCTTATTTAAGGCCATACTTTTCTCCGTTAATTATTTTTATTAAATACATATAGATAGACGGGGTTATCCGCTTGTAGCCGCTGGTATCCCGCCAAAGGTTGAGCATTAGAAATATTGATAACTTGAAGCTGATATTGAAGTTGATTTTGCTCTGCCCACTGCTGAACCTGCTGTTGCGTTTCAAGAGTGACTGCGCTTACAACGATTCGGCCTTTATCCAGCAGCGCTTCCCATGAGGTTGATAAAATTGCACTCATTTCGCCTCTTGAGCCTCCGATAAAGACGCCGTTAGGTCTTGAGAAACTATGCAAAAACTCAGGGGCTTTGCCATGCACAATTTTTACGTTATCAACACTGTGTGAACGCAGATTTTGCTCAATGACCTCGATACACTCTTGTTCAGATTCTATCGCCCATCCCTCACCATGATGAGCTTGCTTAGCGAGCTCAATAGCGACCGAACCTGAGCCTGAACCGATATCCCAAAAGGTATCGCTTTGCCCTAGTCGAAGCCACGCCACTGACTGATTGCGAACAGCGAACTTAGATATTAGCCCTCGCTTGGGCACTTTCTTGGCAAAGTCATCATCATGACTAAAGATTCCAAACCCACCCCAACGTTCTTGCGTACCACGTTTGAGCATCACAATGTTCAAAGTATCAAATTCACTAGCGTTTAATTGCGCCAGTTGTTCGACGCTGTAACAACGAACTCTTTGCTGAGTAGAACCAAGCTGCTCGCACACCGCGACTTGCCAATCGAGCTGATTAAACTCAAGCAAATGCTGAGCGATACTCACTGGCGTATTCACACCATCAGTCAATAGCGCGCACAACTCTGTCGATTGTAGCCTTGCGGTAAGGCCAAACCGCTCTCGGCCATGCAATGAGATAAAGCTCGCCTCTTGCCATGGCCAACCTAGTTCAGCACACGCCAACTGCATACTGCTGAGGCTTGGTATAACGCGAGCCTTGAGCGACAAGCGCTTATTTAGCATAGCGCCAATACCAAAAAACAATGGATCACCCGAGGCGAGCACAACCACCTGTAAGCCATCGTCTAAGCGAGATTCAATGGCGCTTAACCAAGCGTTAAAGCCCATCGACATATCGAGAAATTCACCCCTAAATTGGGGAAACCACACTTTATGGCGCGCATGACCTGCCAACACTTCTGCACTCGCGACACTATTGACCGCCTTGCTAGTTAAGCTTAAACAGCCATCTTCCGCGACACCAATAACCGTTAACTGGCTCATACTGCCTCCGTTAATAACGCGTGAATAGTAGACACCACCAATGGGCTACCACCCTTGCGGCCCATACTGGTGATGTATGGAATATCCGTTTCGGTCAGCATTTGTTTCGATTCTTCCGCCATGACAAAACCCACCGGAATACCAATAATCAACGCGGGTTTTACGCCGGTCTGTTTAGCAATCTCCATCGCTTCAATCAGCGCAGTCGGAGCATTACCAACCGCCAATATCGCGCCTTGCAACAATCCTTGCTCTGCGCAATATCGAACCGCTTCAATTGAGCGAGTACGACCACTGGCTTTAGCGCGGCGAATCACTTCTGGATCGCTGACAAAGCAGTGGGTTTGATTACCATGTACCGCTAACCTAGATTTGTTCAAGCCACTGATGATCATGCTGACATCAGTGATGATTGGCGCGCCAGACTTCAAGGTATCTAACGCTACTTGAGTGGCATTAGCGCTAAACCTAAACAGCTGTGCAAATTCAAAATCACCGGTGGTGTGAATCGCTCTTCGCACCACATTCCACTCACTTGGAGTAAACGAATGACCACCGTGTAACCGCTCTATTTCGTCATCAATGATGGCAAAAGAGCCTTGCTCTATGGCGCGGCCTTGGGCGGTCATTTGCTGCATTACGGGTTCGGTTTTTTCTGTCACTGGAGTTCCTCAACAAAAGGCTTTTCGGTTAACGGTTGCCAATTGGCTAACTGGGGGCCATCAAAATCGACCAAGGTCACTTCAACTGGAATTTCATGTTTGATGTAGTCACTGCAATGTTGCTGTGCGAGCTGACATAGATCGGTAAGAAATCCTTGGCCTTCAGGCATGTCGCGAACCAGATCAAGTACTTGTCTACCAGTGCGCGCACAGCGAATTTGCTCAATGATGTGGGTGGGAATTTGGCAAAGTTCAGCCCGCTGCGCCAAGAGTTCAAAGTCAATACCACGGCCTGATACGTGGGTCATCATGGTGCCTGATATTAGCTTACATAACTTACCGACCATCACGACCAAATGCAGCGAATCCGATTTACAACGCTTCGCACAGCGCAATCCAACACCAATAAAATCCCCTGCCTGAACAAACTGCATTGGCTGCATAGTTGAATGAATTTTCATTGCGGCGGCTTCGGTTCGCCCTCCCGTGGTCAAACAAAAAGCGCGCAAGCCATTTTCAGTGCCAATCTCAATGCTTTGGCGCACAGAGGCAGCGTAAGCAGACGTGGAAAATGGTTTTACCGTACCGCGAGTACCCAATATTGAAATACCACCAATCAATCCAAGCCTTTCGCTAATGGTTTGCTTTGCGGCTTGTTCGCCTTCGGGCACGCTGATGGTTACTGACAGACCTTGATTTGGTGTCGTGCTATGACGCCTTTCTCTTTCCATCATGGCGATAATATTGGCACGAGGAACAGGGTTAATGGCAGGTTGCCCAACGGGGAGTTCTAAACCGGGTAAAGTCACCGTTGCTACGCCTATACCGCCGTAAATCGTGACGTCAGCTTGGCTATCTTCCAATTGAACGAAAGATTGAATCGCTAAGCCATGCGTGCAATCAGGGTCATCACCGCCATCTTTGATTACTTGAGCTAACACGCCAATCTCAGTCGGTAGATATTCAACGGCAAAACTGGCGGCATCGCCATTTGGCAATGTGATAGTGACCGATGCATCAAAGGCTTGGGTTAACAAAGCACGTGTTGCTGCAGCACTTGCTGCGGCTGCGCAAGCACCGGTCGTGAAGCCAGTTCTTAACTCGCCACGATTAGCTGAGCGTTTTAAACGAGACACAGGAAGTTACTCGTTCGCACCACCTTGCCTAAACATGGCTTCTGAGTTCTGACTTTGAATAGGGTATAGCCCGACCAAATTTAAATTTAATCGAGACAGATATGCGACATCAGCTGTGTTTGCCAACTGATGGATTGATTTTTCTTGAGCAAAGACGTTCCGTAGCGCCATCAAAAACACTCCTGTGTTTAACGCCAACAGCTCGGTTTGAACAGAATAATAAACCTTCAAACATCCGAATCTGGGAACCCCCGCCCATACTGCCGGCCAACGTTAAACTTAGGTAATCTGACTTGGCGCTTGGCCTTACAGTTGCGGGTACAGTTTAGGCTTCTCACCTAATTCCCCTAAGTTCAGTGGATGAAGCGATAATGACAGGAATGAAAATAGTTCTTATTGATTCAGATCAGTTTGCGAAAATGATTGCGGGTTTTTATGTGCTTTTAGAACAAAGTCGTGTACTTCGCTAACTAAACCTACAAATAACCCATTGACCAGTAGGGATATTTTCGTATGCTGAACGGGTACCACATAGAAAGGAGCGCTTTGTGACACACTATTCAATCAGTGATGATGCCGATAGGATCGACTTCGACACCGTGCATCAGTTTTTATCCAATAGCTACTGGGCAAAAGGGATTCCAGCACAAACACTGCGCCGTGGACTAAGCCACTCACTCTGCTTTGGTGTTTATGAAAATCACACCAACCAAGTTGGCTTTGCCCGCGTAATCAGTGATTTCGCCACCTACGCATACATTTTGGATGTTTTCATTTTAGAGCCCCACCGCGGACAAGGGGTAGGCAAAGATCTGATTGCCACAATCCTAAAGCATCCTGATCTACAAGGCATACGCAGAATTTCACTCGGCACAAAAGACGCACATGGGTTATATGCTCAATATGGATTTAAACCTATTGATAGCCCAGAAAATGTAATGCAAATTTGGCAGCCCGATCTCTATCTAAACAGTTAGTCGTGTATCAACGTATTTCACGCAGACTCAGGATACTAAAAAGCCTAAGCATGGCTTAGGCTTTAGTGATCAAACTCGGCTTAATCTAGCGCAAACAGTAATTACCAGATTTCGTCAGTAATCGACTCTTTGTATTGCTCAGATTTTGCGATGTGTTCTTCCGACATATATTGTTTTACGTCGCGAATCTCTTTCGCTGCATCTTCATCACCATTTTCATCAGCGATCTCAAACCATGCCAGAGCTTTAACGAAATCACTTGGAATACCATGACCATTGCGATATGCGTAACCAACCATGTATTGCGCGTAGACGTTATCTAGCATTGCGGCCTTCTCAAAAAAGGCGAATGCTTGCGCGTAATCCGTTGTTTTAAAACCACAGCGCTGTTTGTACTCTGGGTAATAATAAATGTCGCCCATCTTAGCAAACGAACGTGGGTGTTCATCAAATTCAATCGCTTGTTCTAGCCAATGCATCGCTTTTTTACAGCTTGTTTCAACACCTTCACCATTTAAGTATGACACGCCAAGGTTGTACATCGCGCTAACGTTTTGCTTATTGGCCGCCTGTTCAAACCAATAAGCCGCCTTGGTGTAATCTTGAGTAACACCTACTCCATCATTGTACGAAAACGCCAACTGGTACATCGCATCATCAGAGCCTAACTTAGCAGCTTTTAGGTAATAGTCGTTGCCTTTGCTCACGTTTGCATCTGTACCTTCGCCATCAAAGTACATTACACCTAAGCTGTAGAGTACATATGGGTCTTGGCTAGCTTCTGCTTTATGAAACAGTTCCAACGCCTTTTTGTAATTACCCTCAGAGTATTCCATGTCTGCCTTAACAGCTTCAGCGCCATCGTGGCCTGCTTTCACAGCGCGTTCAATGTATTCATGGCCAAGATCTAAGCCATCTTGCATGATCGAGTTGTCAATCAAAAAGCTGCCCGCTTGAAAAAGTACTTCAGGGTCATTGCTGTTAGTCGCCTTCGTAATCAAAGCCATATCTTCAGCTTCGAAATCTTCCCAACTTAAATCGTAAGCATGAGCTTGATAAGACATCAGCAGAGCAGCTGAAGAGAGGAGAGCAAAAGAACGTTTTTTCATAATAGCCTTAATATAATCTATTGAATTTATTAGTTTTCGCCAATCCTATACAACAATCATTGCAAGCTCCAGACAAATCAAAGCCAATGCAACTTCTTTCATCGTAACGTGACAAAAATCACATCAAACCAGTTTAATTTACGGATTTTCGCTTCAATTACGTTCATTGTTTACCTCTTTCAGCACCTTCATACTCTGTTTCAATCTCACTAGCTGTATGAAAACTATGAATAAACTAAAACTCACTACCCTCTCTATTGCCATTGCACTGCTAGCAGGTTGTGGCAGCGATGAAAGCAACGATACCAACCCAAATAACGGCAATACGCCATCAAATAGCAAAAACCAAGCGCTGTTAAGCAAAGCGGCGAACATTTCCATCACAGATTCAGGCTCGTCGCTGGGCAAATGTACCAGCGGCGTTGGCAACACTTACCAAACTGAAAACCTCTTCATTGAAGCAACAGCGGCCAACATTACTGCGAGCCAGCTGCAACAAGCCGGTCAAATTGCCCAAGTAGCGCTTGATGAATTGAAGGCGGATGCCAACCTGACAACCGCAGAACTAGGGCTAAATAGCGAGCGCTGGACCGTATGTTTTAACGACCCTAACGGTGGTGGTCATTCAGGCTCTGCGTATGAGAACAGTTGGGAACAACACCTTAAATCAGACCCTAGCGATCTATACCGCCTAGCGAAGCATGAGATGACTCATGTTGCTGGTTTCGAGTTCTTTGGCGGTGAGACAAACAGTGGCGAGGTTTACAAATGGTTTACTGAAGCACTCGCAGTTTACATTGCTCAAGCAGATAAAATTGTGCCCGCGCGTGAAATCGACAATTATGCTGCGGTAGTTGGTATTGTATCGCCAATAACCATCAACACTCACACGACAGAAAATACCGTTAAAGCAAAATACGAAAACGTCTACGACATCTACGTAACCACTATTGCTGTACTAAGCAAGAAATACGGTATTTCGGTGCGTGATTGGTTTGATCTTTACACGGAAGCTAAGTCATCAGGCGACTTTAAAGCAGCTTTTAATACCTTCATGACAGCAAAAGGGGCGACTGGCGTTACTCATAATAATCTAGAAGACCTAACAACTTGGAAAAATCTAGTTGCAGGTTATGTTGAAAGTGACATGTCTAACCAAGTGAATATTGAAGCCGATTACCCAGCCGAGTTCGTATTTATTGAAGCAATTGACTACAAAAACAGCGGCGTTTCAGCGCAAATTGGCCGCAGTGACGTGGCAGCGACGACAGGCACTGTCTACTTCAATGGCGATACTATCGCTGACGGCGTGCATAAGGTTTACACCGAAAGTGAAATCAATGGTAAGTGGTACATGATTGGCCCTGTAAATGTTGAATTTAGTAATGGCAACGTGATCAATACCAATACGATTAATTTCAAAGGTGCACCAAAAGAAGAGTACGTGGATTAAATCTCGCGCTTTATAACCAAACAAAGCCCTATCTAGGGCTTTGTTTTATTTTGTGCGTTCTAATTTACTATCTGATATATCGATTAACGTCGCTCGTTAAACGTATCTCTTAACCCTGCTAGCTCGACTGCTTTGGCTGATATATCGCTAGATTGCGAACTCACAATTTCAGCTTGTTGAGCGTTATGCTGGGATAACCCATCAATTTGCTCGATATTATTACTTATCTCTTTTGAGAGCTTAGCTTGCTGTTGAGCGACATCGGATATCTGTTGAGACAGCTGAGAAATATCGGCCATAGACCCCATCACCGCCGATAATGACTGCTGAGAATAGAGTGCTTGATCAACACAGAGATCCACGGTCTCTTTCTCTTTGCCCATTACCGATTGCCAGTGTTTGAGCGTCTCTTGCATGCCAGAGATGGAAGATTGAATCTGCTCGGTTGCTGTATTAGTACGCGAAGATAAGTTTCTAACCTCGTCTGCGACCACAGCAAAACCTCGCCCTGATTCACCTGCCCTTGCCGCTTCAATGGCTGCATTGAGCGCCAACAAGTTGGTCTGCTCAGCAATACCTTTGATTTCCACCATGATAGAGTCAATCTTCTCGGCTTCTTGAGTCAACTCAGCGGAAGATTCCGTCGACTTCTGAATTTGCCCTGAAAGCGAATCAATCGCCGTTTTGGTTTGCTGCATATTATTTTCAGCGCTCACACATTGCTGATTTGCATGCTCTACTTGCTCTGAAGCTTGGCTGATACGCTGCTCAACATCATCTATCGCGGCAACGATTTTCTCGACCGAATGGGAAATATGATGAATTTCGGTCGCCTCTTTCTCTACGCCATCTTGGGTATCTTCAGCGGCGCGTTTGAGGTTTGAAACATTCAGCTCTAATCCACCGCACTGATCTTGTACGCGGCCTAAGATTGTGTGAATTTTGCCTTGCGCCATCTTAAGGTGGTAGTCCGCAGCGCTGTGCGGCAGAGAACCTGAAAACACCAAACGTGACACGCTATCGTATTGGCTAAGTAAGGTTTGATAAAACTTAGGAGCTAAACCTATCTCTGGATAGAAACAGACAAACGGCAATGCCACCAACAATGCACTGACCAAAGGAACAAACTGAGCCGACGCAACCGTCGCAATTGCCAATAGAACAAAAGTAATTAAGCGGAACTGGAATAAGCTCCAAAACGGCACTAATGATTTGCCAGTGTTGACCTTTTTGTATAAACGTTCAGCGCGATTTTTAAGTTTTTCATCAAGGGGGGAACGCACTGATTGGTAGCCTACTACCGAGCCATTTCGCAAAATAGGGGTGACAAACGCATCTACCCAATAGTAGCGCCCATCTTTACAACGGTTTTTCACTGCACCACGCCACGATGCACCAGCCTCTAAGTTAACCCAAAGGTCTTTAAATGCGGCTTTTGGCATGTCTGGATGGCGTACAATATTGTGATTGGAATTCACCAGCTCTTCTTGGCTGAACCCACACACTCGAGAAAAAGCTTCGTTAGCGTAAGTGATGACGCCTCTGGTATCCGTAGTTGAAACTAATTCCTCATTAAATTTAACTTCTTCATCTACGACATTCTTATTTCTGCGACCCATTTCCTGTCTCATCTCTGCGATTACCGCGGCATAAGTTACACTTTTAGGGTAGTTGATATCCACATTTTCCGTAGAGTTAATCTTATAAATTTGAAGTTAATAGAATTAGCGCATTATTTAGACAAATTGTTGCACAGTTATTTACATAAACTTCATCAATAAACGCGTAAAGTTTTTGAGTTAAACAGACAATAAGACAAGGTTAGAAGCAGAGGAGAAAAAGGAAGGCGAGCAAGCAAAGATAATAAATAACTCACTGTATATAAAGTATTTTATCAATTATTGCTTGCTAAGAACGAATACTAAACCAAACAACTAAGTTGATAAATGGCCGTCAAATCAAGCTTGGGCAAGGTCAATCTAAATATGCGTATCAATTTGAATCAACACCATCCAATCACGGCCATAAATTGTAAGTCAAACGGACTCACTGGCGAAAGGCTAAAAACCGAGGGCGGCCATTAAACGGTATGGCCATGAAATATGACCTGAGTTGACCAAATCGAAAATGGTAAAGAACACCACACTAATAACCGCGAGTTTCGCCAGTCTTGCAACAATAAACATACTTAAACCCAATATCACTATGCAGCAGTGAGCTGCTGACCATCATATTTTGTTGATTATATCCAATAAATGACAAAATAGTCAGAGCCTAAAACGGCTCACTCTCGGTATATTCTTCAAGTTGTTGGTAACTACCATGGCTTCGCGCACCGTAACTCTCTAGCAATTGCTTTAACTCTTCTGATAAGTGAGGCAATAACGCATGCAGGATAGTTTCATGCGTAAAGGTGCGATGATTGACCTGAGCACCCTGCTCCAAAAGCAAACGGACAAGCGGCAAATCAATATTCGTTCTTGCCAGAGCCGCAAACAGTGGCGAATGGTTATTGGCATCGCGATAGTTAACATTAGCGCCTTTAGCAACTAACTTAGTCGCATACTCTTCCATGCCTTGACGGCCGCTCGCTTCCACTAGAGCTAACATGCCATTTGAAGCCATTTCGTTAACGTCACAACCTTGGCTAAGACACAACTCAAAGAGCGCTTCGTCTTCAAGAAGCAGCGACAACATCAACCAATCTGCCGAAAGGCCCTGATAAAAGTAACCTTGATAGTGCTCAGTGAGAGAAGCGAACTCTTGCAACAACGCTAAATCAGGTTGTTGCCACATCCCATGCCCTTGCTGTAAGTAGGCTTTCGCTACTGGCGTGTAGTTAGCTGGATGCTTGTAATATGCCAGTTGCTTGTAGAGTTTTTCATTTAGCCAGGCTGTGACAGCTGTTTTATCAGAGTGCTGCAGCATCCATGAGAAATTCGGATTATCCGGTTTGATCAAATACAGGCATTTTGAGTCAACTTTTGCGCCGAGCTGAATCATTTGCTCTGCAAGGGATCGCTCAGTAAATGCCTTTAAGTAGCGCGTTAGCAAAGAGTTTTTAAACACCTGTTGCCAATTTTCAAAGTTCACCGACGCAAAATACGCGTCAAACGTCTGCTCAAAATCGAGCTTTGCCAGCGCGGCCAAGACGAAAAACTCGTTTTCTTGGCTGTGATAAGCAATCTGCTCTTTATGAAAGACTTGGGTAAATAAGCCCGAATATTTAGTCGTGGTTAAGATTTTTAAAATGCGATGAAACTGGCGGTTAGACGTAAATTGCGCCATGTATAAGTGGCTAACATCGCCCGCTTCAGCAAAGCGCTGCAATTCTAAATAGGTAAACTCTGGGTGGCTCATATTGCCTCCGACAACCATCGATAGAACACTATACCGAAAAACCCGACAAAGCAATGATACTTATCGCTTCTCGGCAACAGTTTATCGCAGACAAAAGAAAAGCCCTTTCCAAACGGAAAGGGCTTTAGCTTAGTTCCCAAAATGAGTAGAGTTTTATAGCAGCTCTACTGACTGCTGTGCAATTACGAATTCTTCGTTAGTCGGGATTACCATCGCGATTGGTGAACCCTCTTGAGTGATCACGCCTTGGTCACCAAAACGAGCCGACTCATTAGCCTGTGCATCTTCTTTGTAACCGAAGATTTTTAGGTAGCTCAAGATTTCGCGACGGATTGGCAGTGAGTTTTCACCGATACCACCAGTGAAGATGATGCCGTCAATCTCTTCTAGTGCAACCATGTAAGAAGCAATGTATTTCGCTACGCGGTATGTGAACACTTGGAACGCTAGTTTCGCGCCTTCGTGGCCGTTTTCCATTGCTTCTAGGATGCCACGAGCATCACTTGTTAGGCCTGACACACCAAGGAAACCTGATTTCTTGTTCAGAGTTTCAAATACTTTGTCTTGTGACCAACCTTTCTTCATTAGGAATTCAATGATGCCTGGGTCAAGGTCACCACAGCGCGTACCCATCATTAGACCAGCCAGCGGCGTAAAGCCCATGCTAGTGTCGACACTCTTACCATCTTTGATTGCACAAACTGACGCACCGTTACCTAGGTGAACTGAGATAAAGCTGCTTTTCTCGATTGGTTTGTCGATCACTTTTGCGGCTTCACGGCTCACGTAGTAGTGGCTTGTACCGTGGAAACCGTAACGACGGATACCAAACTCAGAGTAAAGCTCTTTAGCAATCGCACCTGTGAATGCTTTAGATGGCATTGTTTGGTGGAATGCAGTGTCGAATACTGCAAATTGTGGCAATGCAGGGAAAGCAGTCATAGCCGCTTGAATGCCTTTCGCACCAGCAGGGTTGTGGAGCGGAGCTAGGTCTGAAAGACGTTCAATTTCGGCTAAAACATGCTCATCGATACGTACTGTCGATGTAAACTTCTCACCACCGTGAACGATACGGTGGCCAACTGCTACTAAGTCTGAAGAGAAACCTAACGTTTCAATCAACGCAACAATGCGGTTGATTGCGTGTTGGTGATGATTATCTGCCGCAGTGATGGCTTCTTCGGTTTTTTCGCCGTTGTATTTCCAACTGATAACTGCTTCAGGTAAACCAAAGCATTCGCCTAAGCCACTTACAAGCGCATCGCCTGTATTTGAATCGATGACTGCGAACTTAAGAGAAGAGCTACCAGAGTTAATAACCAACACTAACGAGTTAGACATGAGGTATGTATCCTGTTTCAGACTTAATGTAGAAGCAGATGCTTCATTGTTTAATGAGTTTAAATATTAAAATAATTTTTAAATCTTTCAACTTTCTTTTATCTTTAATTTCAAGCCAAACGTTTTTTCTTGATCTAAAGCAAGAATCAATTTTATTTGAGGTTGGAAATTATTCGAAAAGCATTCAATACCTTGCATAGACCTACTAAAAACAAGGCCTAGCGTAAAATTAGCAGCGCTATTTTAACGTCTTACAACAGCTGTTGACATGCCTCTTTTGGGGCATTTTATGCGCTAAAATCGACTAGACAGACAACAAAGCACAACTCGGAGCTCTGTATGCAAACGGGGAAAGATTACAAAATTTTTGAATCAAGCTCGTAATTTGGTGATAAATCACTCAGCTTTGACTCGCGTTCAACTGGATTTTAAACCAAAAAAAGCTGCCCAAGTTGGGCAGCCAATGCAACAACACATTTTAATGAAGGTTAAAAGTGGTAAGCCGCAGAGAGTTTAAAGTTACGCCCTGGCTCAAAATCGTCGGCAAAGTATGTGCCGATTGGGTTGCGTGATGCATCGTATAGGGTTCCTACACCACTGGTTGAAGCGTGAGAGGTATACGTTTCATCGAACACGTTATCAATCCCGAAGGTAACCGATAAGTTATCATGCTGAGTCGGCACCCATTGCACATAAAGGTTATGAACATCGTAACCCTGTTTTATTGGGTTGCCTTGAATCACGTTATCTTCATCCATCACGAACAAAGAGTTCCAACCAAAGATCAGGCCTAAATCATCCATTTGGTAATCAAGCGTTAAAGAAACTGAATCACCAATATCTTTACTGCGCGGCATACTACCGGTTGACGCATAAGGCCCACCGTCAGTGACATTATCTCCGTCACTCTTCGCGTAACTTAGTTTACCCGTGAAGCCTTGATAGCCGTACACGCCAGATAGCTCAAAGCCTGTTAGCTCAATATCAAAGCCATTCTCAATGTAGTAGCCACTGATTGAGCGCTCATAACCTTCGATAATGTAGTCATCAATTTCAGTTTTAAACACCGTTAGGTTAGAGCCAAAGTAGTGCTCGCCTGCCCAATGGTTAAACTTGAAGCCCACTTGGCTGTTTTGGCCCGTTTCTGGGCGAAGATCATCTGCCAGCACTGTGTTTTGTTGAAACTGAATAAACGTCTCTAACAATTCAGGGGCTTTGAATAGCGTACGTGTGCTAGCAAAGACTTGGAATGAATCCGTCACGTCAAACTCACCCGCAACCGCCCAAGTCACTTCATCGTAATTCTTGTCGCTGGTTTCCGCTTTGCGTTGGTAGTCGTCGTAGCGAACACCTAATGTTAAGGCAAATTGCTCGATAAGCTGAATTCTGTCTTCGACATAAAGTGCAGTGCTAATGGCATTTTCATCCATATAATCAATGCCGCCGTAGCTACTGGATGACTCCTTATCCATGTAATCCAAACCATAGGTAAAGGTGTTACCAATAGTGCCGAGAGCAACATCAGACTGGACCTTGGCACTTAAACCAATGTTTTGGTTTTTCGCGGTATTGATGCTGTCTCGGTTTAAAAAGCTCCATGATGTTGGCGTTTCATCACGAGTGATTTCCGTGGTTGAACTATATAACGTTACATCAGCATTATGGTTATTGCCGGAAAACTCATAGCCCAAACGCACGATATCGCGATCATATTCCGTTGGCAGCAGTAAGTCTGCGTCGCGGCCGGTCGTATTCGCATCATAGCCACGGTCCGGTCTTGCACTGTATTCACCTTCATCACGGTACAAATCGTAAGAGAATTCAAAACGATGATGCTGAGAAGGTTCAAAGCCAAACTTGGCTAAAATGTTGTAGATTTCACCATCGGCGCCGTAGTTTTCGATACCATTGCCATCTTCGAAGTTATCGTTATCTACACCGTGAATGTATAGCATACCGTCGATTTGATCGCTCAATTGCGCATAACCCGTAATAGAGCCTTTATGGCTGGCATTGCTTGCATATCCACCATAAACGCGCGCGCCTACCGTTTCACCATCGCGTAATAGTTCTTTTGCGTCTTTGGTTTCAAAATACACTGAGCCACCAAGGCCACCTTGAACCACAGAGTTATTACCGACTTGAATCTCAGCTGATTTCAAAATGTCTGGGTTAAGGGTAAGGTTACCAATATGGTGGAACATATTGGCGTGCTGAGAAGCACCATCAAGTCGAATGTCTAAATCGGTTTCACCAAGGCCACGAATATTAATACGTTGGTTTACCGAATGAGTACCGCCAACATCAACGCCAGGGACATCACGCATCAAGTCAGACATATGATCCGCCTGTTTTAGCGACATATCATCCGCGCCGATAGACTCAGAGCTGCTCGATACTTTCGTACCCCAAACAACGACTTCGTCAAAGTAGGTACTTTCCTCTGCAACTGCTGAGAATGAAAGCGCTAAGCCGACGGCTAAACTGACGACAGACTTGCTGGGTTTAACTCGAATGTCCCTTTTCATGAACTTCCTCTTTAAATCTAAATGATAACAATTCGCAAGCATGATAGGATTGAAACCTCGATTCACAAAGTGAATTGAGTTATGCACAATCGCATTCATGTTATGAGGAAATACAGCATGGGCGTCGGTACTAAATCTCGACCAAGACTAGAAAAAGTAGCACTCACCAAGAAAATTGAGGAATCCGAAAAGCAGTTAATCGTCGGTGTTGGGCGAAGGCACGATGGCCCTTTAGTCGAAGGTCACTTTGTCTCTCATCGCGTCGATGATTGTTTTGCTCTGCATGGTAGCAGAAGCGAAGAACTGACCGATTCTAACATCGTATCGACTGCGCCTGTTTCCATCATCGTGACGTTATTACTGCAAGGCCATCTTGAGTTTGGCTATGACGATTTAGAGTTCAATCTTGATGCACGCACGAAAGCGGAAGGGATTTTAGTTAATCTCACCAAGCCCGCGAACTTTAGACGCCGAATCACCAAGGGCAACCAAGTCACCAAGCTTAACCTAATGCTCAAGCCGGATTGGATTTTGGCACGCAGCTCTGAAACATGTCGCGTGCGTCAGTTCTTGAAAGGCCATAAAAGCTCGATCCGATTCGACCTCACTGAAGAGGTCTACCAATTGGTTGACCAAGTACTCGATTTGCATGACGCCACCAGCTTTCTCAATAAGATAAAACTTGAAAAAATCTCGATGCAGCTAATGGAGATCATCTTTGCTCAACTTGAAGAGCAAACCATTCAAAAATCAGACAGTAAGTTTGAACCAATTGCTCAAGCGGATGTGGAAGATATCATCAGCTACATTGAAACCAATTTAGATAACCCGCTAACCATTGATTTGATTGCCCATCGCTTTGCTATGAGCCCATCCAATATTCAGCGTAAATTCCGCAATCACATCGGCTGCACCATCAACGGTTATATTCGTACCCGTCGATTAGAGATAGCCAAGCAGCATCTAGAACGGGGCATCATCTCCATCACAGAGGCCGCGTACGAAGCGGGCTATACTCACCCTTCAAATTTCACCATCGCGTTTAAAAAGGCGTTTGGTTATCCGCCTAATGCGATGATGCGTAAAGACATGAGTTAACGCTGCTACCCCTGATAAAATCAACTATGGTAAGCTAACAGGGTTCAAACTAAAGGTACAAACCATGAATATTGGTCAAGTTGCCCAATTGACTGGGCTATCGAGTAAGTCGATTCGTCTATACGAAGATAAAGGCATTATCACGCCGCCATTACGTAGCGCTTCTGGCTACCGAGAATATGGCTCACAACACTTACAAGAACTAAACCTTGTCTCGCGTGCCAAAAGCGCAGGATTTTCCCTTGCTGAGTGCAAAGAGTTCGTCGAGTTAGCGCATAACCCACAGAGAAAAAGCAGTGAAGTAAAAGCCAAAGCGCAGGAAAAACTCAAAGAAGTGGAAATGAAAATCCACCAACTTCAAGAGATAGAAAAACAGCTAAAACAATGGGTATCATCGTGCCCCGGGAATGGCGACAGTCAATGCCCTATCATTGACGACTTAACCAAATAACCAAACAAAAAAGGCTTCCCCATAGGGAAGCCTTTTAGCATCTGCGATGCAAATCAGTAGTAAGTACACATGCGCTTGCCATCTTGCTCAATAATATTGAATGGCGTTTCATAGATACTTTCTAACACGCCCGCTTGAATCACTTCTGCAACCGTACCTTGAGCAACCACCTCGCCTTTCTTCAAGGCGATGATCTTGTCAGAGTAACAAGCAGCAAAGTTAATGTCGTGAATCACGACAACTACTGCTTTATCCATCTCACGCGCTAAGCGGCCGATGTTACGCATGATTTGTAGCGAGTGTTTGATATCAAGGTTGTTGAGCGGCTCATCCAAGAAGACGTAGTCAGTATCTTGGGCTATCACCATGGCGATAAATGCCAACTGCCTTTGTCCACCACTAAGCTCATCAAGGTATTTGTGTTGAATATCTGCAAGGTCTAAATACTCAATCGCTTGTTCGATCACTTTATGATCTTCCGCAGTCAGCTTGCCTTGGCTGTATGGGAAACGGCCAAACGCAATCATCTCACGCACAGTAAAACGCATCGTAATGTTGTTTGCTTGGCGCAGTACCGCAAGGCGTTTGGCTAGCTCTTTGGTATCCCAATCCGCGAGTTCTTTGCAATCGATGTAGACTTCACCTTGGTCTTTTTCTACCAAACGGCTAGCCATCGATAGCAATGTACTTTTACCCGCACCGTTTGGGCCAATGATTGCGGTCACTTTCCCTTTTTCAAACTCAGCGCTGGCATCATTCACTACTGCCGTCTTGCCGAATAATTTAGTTAGGCTTTGTAATTTAATCATAATGACCCTAAACGATTTTGTTGCGTAGCAGCATCGACAAGAAGTAGATACCACCAATAAAGTTAATCACGACACTCAACGTGGTTGAGAATCCAAACACATTTTCTACAACCCATTGGCCACTCAGTAACGAAGCGACAGAGAGCAATGACACACCCAGCAATAACACTCGGTGTTGATAAGATTTGAGCATTTCACGGGCTAAGTTGGTTACCAACAAACCAAAGAACATGATTGGCCCAATCAAAGCGGTTGATATGGCAATCAAACATGCGGATAGAATCAATACTTGCAAGGTAACGCGCTTAACATCAATCCCTAAGCTGGTTGCGTTGTCTTTGTCTAACCAAAACACATCCAGCACGCGGTTCAACCTGAACAGCAGTAAGCTGATAATCGCCAGTAATGGCGTACACAGATAAACCAACTCGACTTTGATGTTGTTGAAACTGGCAAACAAGTTTGATTGCAGCGCAGCAAAATCATTTGGGTCCATCAACATAGTCAAAAATGACGAAACGCTGCCAAATAGCTGGCCTAAGATGACACCTAACAGCAGCAATGCCATTAGGTTTTTCTGTTTGCTACCAAAGTAAAAACTGAACAGCAACACCGAGAAACCGAGCATCACACTGACCGACAATGAGAAGTTTACGTAGTCATTAAGCACGTACGAGCTCATGCTGCCAAATGCCACGACCACCACAACCTGAGTAAACATGTAAAGGGAATCAAAACCCATGATGCTTGGCGTTAAAATGCGATTGTTAGTGATGGTTTGAAATGCCAATGCAGATTGACCAATCGCAATGCCCGCCAGAATCATCGCCATCACTTTCGGTACGCGGCGAGATAAGAAGTATTGGTAGTTATCGGCATTAAGACCTAGGCCAATAAATAAGCCCGCAAACACCAAAGCAACCACCGCTAGTAGCACTAATTTAGTTCTATCCTGCATTCTTTTGACCTCGCAGAATAAAGAAGATGAAGATACCGCCACCAAGCATGCTAATGATCATCGAAATTGGAATCTCATAAGGGAAGATGATCGTGCGTCCAACCAAGTCACAGCACAGTACAATCAGTGCACCTAGTACCGCGGTTAAAGGGATGTTCTTACGCAAGTTATCACCATAAAACTTGCTGACTAAGTTCGGCACAATAAGGCCAAGGAAAGGCAGTTGACCAACAATCATCACCACACTAGCTGACATAATCGACACTAAGGTCACGCCCAGTACGATCACTTGGCGATAATTCAGGCCAAGGTTGGTCGCAAAATCTTTACCGAGGCCGACCGCTGAGATACGAGTAGCGAACAAGTAGCCAATAATGGCAATCGGAATCGCGATGTAAAGCAGTTCGTAGTCACCTTGCAGTAGGTTGGCAAAGTTCGCCACCGCCCAACCAGACATGTTCTGCAACGCGTCGTATTTATAGGCAATAAAGGTCGCAAGTGAGTCAACAACGTTACCGAAAATGATGCCGATCAGCGGGACAAAAATGGCATTCTTAAATTGGATGCGATTAATGAACTGCACAAACATCAATGTGCCCAACATTGAAATAAGGAAAATCAACCAAATCTGTTGGCCACCGAAGAAAACGAGGCTAAGCACATAGCCAAGCATGGCGCATTCGATTGTACCGGAAGTAGAAGGCGCGGCGAATCGGTTTTGACTGATTTGCTGCATGATAAGACCTGCAATACTCAGGCCTGCACCCGCAAGCAATACTGCGACTAAGCGAGGGATACGACTGGTAAATAGCAGGTTCCAACTGCTTGCTTCACCAGCGATTAACGCACCAAGGCTTAGATCCCCTACCCCTACAAATAGGGATGCAAAACTAAGCACGATTAATAATGGCAATAGCTTTTTCAAAATTTGCCTCTAACGCTAAAAAGCCCAAGCAAACAAGTTTGCTTGGGCGACTTTCACTATCTTGTTGTTTTATAGGTCGATTGAAGATTGAACATCTTTAATCATTTGTTCTGTTGCTTGAATGCCAGATGCGGCCAAGTACCAAGCGTTGATGTCTAGATAAGCCATGTGCTTGTTCTTGTATGCATCTGTCGCTTTGACTAATTCGTTTTCAAAATCACGTTTCGTGGTGCTTGTACCTTTGTTGATCAGCATGTCTTTATCAACAATCAGCAAAGTTTGTGGATTTGATTCACGAATAAACTCGTAAGAGACCAAATCACCATGGCGACTCGCTTTGATGCCCTTCACTGTTTCAGTAAAGCCGAAATCACGGTAAATAGCAGAGAAACGAGAATCCGCACCAAACGCAGTAATGTTGCCACCAGCACTCATTACAGTCAGTGCGTTTACATCGTTGTTTTGGTTGTAATCACGAATCGCTTTGAATTGGCTATCCACTTGTGCAATTTTCTTCTCAACAAATTCTTGTTTACCGAAAATCTCACCTAGGTTGCGCCATTGCTGCTGGGTACTCTGCCAGTAGCCTTGCTCATCATTTGGCGCAAACACTACCGTCGGTGCAATTTTACTTAGCTCTTCGAACTGACTCGCTGCACGCGAACCAATAACGATAAGATCTGGTTTTTGGGTATAAATAGTCTCAAAGTTAGGCTCAGAAACGCTGCCCGCTGAGATAAAGTCACCGCTACGGTACTTAGCGAGGTAGTCAGGGAACATGCTAACACTTGATAGCGCGACAGGTTCTACACCCAGTGTAACAACCGCGTCTAATGCACCCACACCAATCACGACAACGCGTTCAGGGTTCGCTTCTAGCTTAGTGGTTCCTTGAACGTGGGTCACTTCGACCATTTCTGCATTGGCACCAAACGCTACTAACCCTGTAAGCAGTGCTAACGTTGAAACTTTCATACTTAACTCCATAATCATTAATGCAATGCATTATCATTTAGATTTGTATCAAAGTCATCTCAGATTTACGTTTTTTACAAAAACCACAATAGTGACAAGGCAATAAAAAAGGAGGCTTAGCCTCCTTTATAAATAATTGAATCAGATGTGCTTTAGAAGAAATCGATCGACGAGCGACCATTGCTTGAGCGCGCAGGTTTGTCTTCTTTAGGTTTATCTACAGACTTGGTTGCAGCAGATTTAGCTTTCGATAGGCTCGGCTTATTTGCCTTTTTGCCTTTGCTCGGCTTGTCTTTACGGCTTTTAGCTGGCGCTTTCTCCGCTTTTACTTCTCGCGGAGCTTTTGGCTCTGGTTCGGTAACCGGAGCATCACACACTACCACGTAGTACTCCTGGTTAAACTCAAAGAAATCGCCATCATACATCTTACGACGCTTGCGGGTTTCTAACTCACCGTTCACAGCCACGTAGCCTTCGGCAATCAAATGCTTTGCTTCACCGCCGCCGCCAACCAAGTTTGCTATTTTGAAGACTTTGTACAACTCAATAGGATGTGATGATACGTCGATACCTATCGCTTCAATCTCTATTTCTTCTTCTTGATCTTGCCAATCAGCATCACCTTGATACTCGCTCATCACATCACCTCTTTATCAAAACCTGAAGTCTAGCCTCTAACCCCAGATTTTAACAAGCAATTTCAGCTCTAGCCCTTATAAACCCACGCAAACGCTTGCTTTTACGTAACGCAATTTGATCGCTAAAATGCCGCCCTTATCTATAAAATCACTAAAGAACACGCATAAAAAGTCGATATATTGATAGATTGATAAATAAGCGCGTATCTACAATGGTTACGCTTCCACCAGTTTGGTGATGAAACGTTAACCAAAACAGTCAGTTATGCCATTAGATTCATTTGAATTTTTATGACTGACTACACAAATCTAAATGGATTAATTTTATTTAGACTAAAAAACCACCATACAGTATCGCGCGACGATGTTTATGGTCACGATGTGAATTCGGCGGTAGTCGGTAATTAAATATTCATGTACAAACGCTACTATGCTGCTGCCCGTAGTTAGGCTTGAAGTAGTCCCATTAACAAATTGATTAGGTCGTAGAAATCAATGGCTAAGCCACAACCATATCGCCAAATGTCATTAGTATCGTCGGAGGCTCAGATGATCAACAGCACTTTTTCGCCGCTGATCTCCATTGCCGAACTCGATATGTTGATGGGCCATCATTTCATGCACATGTTCGATGTGATGAATGACGGCCTGTTTTACATGACAGACACCGACAATGTTATCTTCTACAACCCTTCTTTTTATCAGCAATTTGGTATTGCTGATGGGCAAATCCTATTCAGTAAATGGCTCGATCTTATCCACCCTTTTGATCGCCAAGTATTACTTGAAAAAGTTGAAAACCATTTAGATACCAGCAACGAAAAGCAAGTTACGCAATATCGAGTGCGTAAAACCAATGGCCAGTATGTGTGGATTGAAGGTTCTGGCATCACCAAAACCATCAATGGCCAAACATTCATTATTGGCTGTCATCGCGATATTTCTGACGCCAAGCTCATGGAAACCTATGTCCATCAAGCAGCATTTCGTGATAACGCCTCTGGTTTATCTAATAGTCATAAACTGTCGGTTGACCTGTCTGGCCTAAGCCTGCAAGCCAACGAGCAGTACTCACTGATTTATATCCATCTCGAAGATATTCGCTCATACCAATCGCTGCACGGCCCGCATATTTTACGCGATTTGATGTCTCATCTGCTTTCATCGCTGAACACCTTTCCGGATGAATTTGTCGATATCTATCGCGTGCAATCGGATGACTTCGCCATCTTAGTCAAAGGCCAATACAACGAAGATGAGATAAACAACCTTGGCGAACGGATCTTAAGTTCTTATCGTCAATCCATCGAAATGAATGGCTACCTTTTTGGCACCGACATCAGTATTGGTATCGTGCCAAATTTTGATCGCGCCCTACCGCCGGAAGAGATCATTAAGATTGCGGCGAGAACCGGCCAATTTGCCCGCGCAAAGCATGAAAACTATCTAGGGATCTACAACGCCGCGACCAAGAAAAAGGTCGACCGCCACTTTCATATTGAACGAGAACTGGCGCAAGCGATCAAAAACAACATTCTTAGCGTACGTTTTCAGCCCATCATCAACGCCAAAGACAACACCATTGCCAGTTTTGAAGCATTGGTTCGTTGGAATGATGCAACACTAGGGCAAATCTACCCCGATGAGTTCATCGCTGTGGCTGAGAAAAATGGCCTGATCGTCGACCTTGGATATCTGGTGGTAAATAAAGCATGTCAATTCATCAAGCAGTATCAGTTAGCCCATAACAGTAAAGTTCGGGTCAACATTAACGTGTCGGTATTGCAGCTACTCAATAATCAGTTCCCTGACAGGGTGAAGATGATGATTGATGAATACCAAATCGACTCAGATCGCATCGTACTAGAATTGACGGAAACCATCATTCTCGACGGAAACAAGAGTGCAGAGTCGCAGCTTTGCCGCCTTAACGAATACGGGTTTAGATTATCACTGGATGATTTCGGTGCGGGCTACAGCTCACTCAACAGCTTCTTTGAACTGCCTTTTAAACAAATCAAAGTCGATAAGATGCTCGCTTGGCGCGCATTAGAAAACCCTGCAACCTTTGAGTACCTAAGCTTCATTACTCGTTTGTGCTCAGACAATAATGTAGATGTGGTCATTGAAGGCATTGAAAACGCAGATATGCAGCGTAAGTTCACTAAGATGGGTGTGCATTACTTACAAGGCTTTTGGTTTGCCAAACCGCTATGCCTTGCCAGTGCTAGCCAAGTAACATTAGTTTAGACAATGATTTAAGTGAGTAATGTAAACGATACATTACTCACTCCAAGCCTTGCTGAATAAAGAACTCAGTTAAGAGAGCGCCACTAGCTCTTGAGTATAAGATTGTTGAGGCTGCTCAAATAGTCGCTGAGTCTCCCCTTGCTCGATAATCTCGCCTTGTTTCATCACTATCGTGTAATGACATAAAGACTTCACCACGTTCAAGTCGTGACTAATAAACAGGTAGGTCAGCTGGTATTTTTGCTGCAAGGATTTGAGCAAATCAAGGATCTGCGCCTGTACGGTTCTATCGAGTGAAGAGGTCGGTTCATCGAGCAATATAAACTCTGGTTTTAGTACCAACGCTCTCGCAATGGCAATGCGCTGACGCTGCCCACCTGAGAACTCATTCGGGTAACGAAAGCGTGTTTGCGGATCTAAATCCACCTCTTTCATTGCTTCGACAATCACATCATCAATCTGCTGTTCTGACATCTCGGTGTGAACATGCAAGCCTTCACCAATCACTTGTGCAACCGACATTCTTGGATTGAGCGCGGAGAATGGGTCTTGAAACACCACCTGCATCTTACTGCGATAAGGCAGCATAGCTTTACGGTCTAAACCCTGAATTTGATTGCCTTGGTAGCTGATCGAACCTTCCGAATTAACCAAACGTAAGATAGCCATGCCGGTCGTTGATTTACCTGAGCCACTTTCACCCACTAACCCAATTGAATGGCCTTGGCGTAAATCAAAGCCCATATCAGTGACCGCTTTGATGTGTGAGATAACGCGTTTAAACAATCCGCCTGTAATCGGAAACCAAACTCGCAATTGTTCAACCGATAGCAATGTCGGCGCATTGTCACTCACCGCCACTGGTAAACCTTTAGGATCAGAGTTAATCAGCTTTTGTGTATAGGCATGCTCTGGTGCGGTAAACACTTGCTGGCATTCGCCAACCTCAACCAACTCACCACTTTGCATGACCGCGACTCTATCGGCAATTTTACGGACGATGCTCAAATCATGGGTAATGAACAGCATCGCCATACCAAGCTCTTGCTGTAATGCTTTGAGTAAATCGAGTATTTGCGCTTGTACCGATACATCAAGCGCTGTGGTCGGCTCATCCGCGATCAGTAGTTCTGGTTCATTGATAAGTGCCATCGCAATCATCACGCGCTGCCTTTCCCCGCCAGAAAGCTCATGAGGGTAAGCAGAAATTTTTGATGCTGCGTTGCGAATGCCCACTTTTTCAAGCCATTCAAGCGCCAATTGTTCCGCTTTGTTTTGTCTTAACCCACGGTGTATCGCTAGTGTTTCGACCAGCTGTTTACCCACTTTATGCAGCGGATTGAGCGAGACCATAGGTTCTTGGAAAATCATCCCAATTCGACCACCGCGAATACCGCGCAATTGACGTTCCGAGCAGCTCAACATATCAGTACCATCAAAGGTAATTTGACCGTTTAGATAGTGAGAAGAACCTTTAGGGAGTAATTTGAGGATGGCATTAGCGGTGACAGATTTACCTGAACCACTCTCTCCCACTAAAGCTAAGGTTTCCCCTTTGTTAATCTCTAACGAAACCTGATGGGTAACGGCATCGATTTTCCCTGCTCGACCAAAACCAACCGATAAATCTTTTACTGTAAGGATAGTTTCAGTCATGGCTATCGTCCTTGATGATGAGGGTCAAATGCGTCACGTACCGCTTCACCAATGAACACCAACAAAGTCAGCATCACAGATAGTACGGCAAATGCAGAGATACCAAGCCAAGGGGCCTGCAAATTGGCTTTACCTTGCGCCAGTAGCTCGCCCAGTGAAGGTGAACCTGCGGGTAATCCAAACCCTAAGAAGTCGAGTGAGGTTAATGTGGTGACCGAGCCAGAAAGAATAAACGGCATCATGGTAAGCGAGGCCACCATGGCATTAGGCAGCATATGACGTAGCATGATTCGGTTATCGCTCACGCCCATGGCTTGCGCCGCTCTCACATAATCAAAATTACGGCAACGCAAAAACTCCGCACGAACAATGCCGACTAAACTCATCCAACTAAACAGCACCATTATGCCCAGTAGCCACCAGAAGTTTGGCTCAACAAAGCTTGATAGAATAATCAACAAAAACAGGGTCGGCATGCCTGACCACACTTCAATGAAACGTTGACCAATAAGATCGAGCCAGCCACCGTAGTAGCCTTGTGTCGCTCCTACCACCACTCCAATCACACTTGAGATGATGGTCAGTACAAAGCCAAACAACACCGATATACGAAAGCCGTAAATGATCCGCGCCAATACATCTCGGCCTTTATCATCAGTGCCTAACCAGTTGGCAGAATCAGGCGCAGAAGGTACTGCACCTGAGATATTGAAGTTAATCGTGTCGTAACTAAAGCGAATCAACGGCCAAATGATGTAGCCGTTTTCTTCAATCAACTCGATGACATAAGGATCGGTATAATCGGCCTCAGTTTCAAACTCACCGCCAAATTCTGTTTCAGCATACTGATTGAAAACCGGCACAAACCACTGTTGGTCATACTCAACCAACAGTGGCTTATCATTGGCAATCAACTCAGCGAAAAGGCTCAACACAAACAAAATAGCAAACAACCATAGCGACCAAAAACCGCGTTTATGAGCTTTAAATCGTTGCCAACGCGCTTGATTTAGAGGATTCGGAGCTTTGTTTTTATTCCACATTAGCGCGCCTCAAAATCAATTCTTGGGTCAACCCAAGTGTAAGTTAGGTCTGAAATAATGCTCAGCACTAAGCCAAGTAACGTCATGATATAAAGCGAGCTGAACACCACTGGATAGTCGCGCTGTATGGTCGATTCAAAACCCAGTAGCCCAATCCCTTCGAGTGAGAACATCACCTCTATCAGCATTGAACCGGTGAAGAAAATACTGATAAATGCACTTGGGAAACCGGCGATGATAATCAGCATGGCGTTACGAAACACATGGCGATACAAAATGCTCTGTTCATCTAACCCTTTTGCACGCGCCGTTACCACATACTGCTTATTGATTTCATCTAAAAACGAGTTCTTGGTCAGCATGCTCAAGGTCGCGAAGCCACCAATCACCATCGCAGCAATAGGCAGTGCAAGGTGCCAAAAGTAATCACCAATTTGTTGATACCACGTCATTTGATCAAAGTTAGAAGAGACTAAACCACGCAGCGGGAACCAACTAAAATAGTTGCCACTGGCGAACAATATAATAAGAATAATGGCGAACAAAAATCCGGGGATGGCATAACCCACAATCACCAGCGCACTAGACCAAATATCAAACCGAGAACCATGATGAATGGCTTTCAGAATCCCCAGTGGGATTGATATCAAATAAATGATTAACGTACTCCACAGACCAAGTGAAATAGATACGGGCAGCCGGTCGACAATCAAATCAATCACGTTACCGCCTTTAAATAAGCTTTCACCGAAATTAAAGGTCGCATAGTTCTTGAGCATGTCGAAATATCGCTCATGCAGCGGTTTATCAAAACCAAACTGCTTCTTTATCTCTGCCACAACTTCAGGGTCAAGTCCGCGCGAACCTTTATAGCCTGTTGCGCTGTCATCACTATTTAGGTCAGTCGCTGAGCCCGCTTCATTACCGCCACCAGCAAAGCGCTCCATAATGCCAGAGCTGTGGCCTTCAATTTGGGCAATAGCTTGCTCTACTGGCCCACCGGGCGCGATTTGAATGATGAAGAAGTTGATGGTGATGATCGCCCACAATGTGGGGATCACCAACAATAATCGACGAAATATGTACGCTGCCATTTATCCCTCTTTAACGGCGTTTCTCTGGAAGTTTCAAGCTTTTCTGCTCTGAAATCCACCACGTATCCATGCCCAAGTCGTATTTTGGCATTAATTCTGGACGCTCAAATTTGTCCCACATTGCCACGCGGTAGGTACCCGAATGCCACTGAGGAATAATGTAGTAATTCCATTGCAGCACGCGGTCTAGTGCTCTGCCTAGATCTAGTAACAGCTCTGGGTTACTTTGGTTGTCGGCGATTTGTTGGGTCAACGCATCGACCACTGGATCAATCACCCCAGCCTTATTGTAAGACGAATCAAGGAAGTGAGAGTTCCAGACAATCATGAGGTTTGGCCCCGGATAAGGGTTAGCGCTGAACTGGCTTGAGATCATGTCAAAGTCACGATCGCGCATACGCTTAATGTACTGAGTGGTATCCACGCTGCGGATTTTCATCTCAATACCCATGCGCTTTAAGTTCTTCTGTACCGGAATCACGATGCGCTCTGTGGTTGGGCTATAGACCAAAATCTCAAACGATAGTGGCTGACCTGTCTCAACATTGGTCATCACTTTGTTGTTTAGCTCCCAACCGGCCTCTTTAAGTAACTTAAATGCCGTACGCATTTGGCTACGAATACGACCAGAGCCGTCTGTCACTGGCGGTTGGTATTCGGCAGAGAATACACGCTCAGGTATTTGGTCCTTATATGGCGCTAATATTTTTAGCTCTCCTTCACTCGGCAAGCCCTTTGCTTCGTAATCGGTATTTTGGAAATAGCTGCGGGTACGTGAATATTGATCGTAGAACATGTTTTTGTTCATCCACTCAAAATCCATCGCGTAGTTGAGCGCCTCGCGAACTTTAGGATCTTTAAACACGTCTCGATGTGTATTGAACACGAAACCTTGAGTGGTTTCTGGCTTTTGATGCGGGATCTGCTGTTTAACAATAAAGCCTTTATCGAAGTTTTGACCCGTGTAAGAGTTGGCCCAAAACTTGGCTGAATTTTCGATTCTAAAATCAAACTCGCCCGCTTTGAACGCCTCTAACATCACTGTGTCATCACGGTAATAGTCGTATTGAACTTGCTGGAAATTATGGCGACCAATATTTACCGGCAGATCTTTCGCCCAGTAGTTGTCATCAAGGGTGTAGGTGACACTCTGGCCAGATTTGTATTCCGTAATTTTGTAGGCCGCGCTACCAACAGGCGGTTCAGACAGCGGTTCGGAGAAGTTTTTATCCTGCCAAAAATGCTTTGGCAGTACTTTAGTACCTTGCGCGAAACTAAACAGTTTTTCGCGGTTTGGTGTCGCCATTTCGATACGCACTACCAAATCACTTTTCGCCGTTACCGATTTGATGTCTTTATAGTAAACCCGATATTGCGGTACACCTTCAGCCATGAATTTGTCAAAGGTAAAGGCCACATCGTGAGCGGTGATTGGTTGTCCATCGTGAAAGCGCGCTTTTGGGTTGATGTCTAATTCAAGCCAAGTGTAATCATCTGAGTAACGTACTCGCTCAGCAATTAACGGGTAATAGGCATCGATTTCATCACTAGGGGAAAACATTAACGCGTCGTATAACTCGCCAGTGCCTTGCGCCGCCACCCCACGAGAAGCATAACGGTTGAAGTTATCGTAAGTACCAACCACGCCATACGTCATTTTGCCAAACTTTGGCGCATCAGGGTTTACGTAATCAAAGTGGGCAAAATCCTCTGCATATTTGGCCGAGCCAAAGCCAACCAAAGAGGTACTTTCAATCACTTTTGCAAAGCTCGCGCTGCTGCATAGTGCAAGCATTGCGCCGATAACGACATGTCGCAGTTTAGCCATAGCTACTCCCTTAGCTTGTTTCTCTCTACCTTGGCGTAAAACCTAACGTAGTTTTAATATTATTAATTCAATCACTTGAGTAAGTATATACCGAAATTGTTCATTGAGATGATTTGTTATGAAACAAAATACGTTTTCATCTTACCCATCAATCGTTGCCGGCCTCGCCATTGAGCAGACAAAATAAAACCCACCGAAGTGGGTTAATTCTACAACATTTCTTGTGCAACCAAGTGAAGTAAGAAAGTCTCGCGTTCAATGCTCATACCTTTCTTTGGGCTCTCCGCCATGGTTTTCTCATTGTGAGCGATAGCATCATGGATATTCATCCATACTGGCTTCATGCCATTTTTGATTTCGTAATCTTCGTAGGCCGTTTCGCCTAGTTCACGATCAATTTTGCACGTGTAGCAGTAAGACGTCATGTGCATCACATCGGCATCATCTTTGTACCAAGGTCGAAACTCTTCATAGATACCAAATGGTTTAATGTTGTGAATGTTATTGGCGCCAGTTTCTTCTTCAAGCTCGCGAACCATACCTGCAATCACATCTTCGCCTTCGTCTAAGCCACCACCAGGAATGGTGTAATCGTGGTAACGCTCTGTATAGAGCAGCAAAATGTCTTCACCATCAATGACTATCGCACGCGCAGCTTTGCGCTGAAAAACGGTTTTATCGTCTAAGTGTTCTATATCTGGGTGAATTGTGGTTTTTAAGTGGCGCATACTTCAATTTACAACTGGCGGAAAAGGAGGCGATTCTATCACAGCCACCTTGAAGCTCAATGCCCTACCCACGCAACTTAAAAGTGCATAATCATTATATGTTGCGGGCCAGAGGGGCCACCATGATATAGCTTACCCGTATCGAAGAACCCGGCCTTTTGATAACAGCCATACGCGATTGGGTTTTCGCAATTTACGGTTAAGTAAATCGATTTAAAACGTGGATAGTTTAAGCTCAAATGAGCGGAAAGAGACTCTACCGCACGAGTACCAAATCCTTTTGCCTGCTGCGCGGCATCAATAAAGAATGCGCGTAGGCCAAGACCATCTTGCAAACAAAAGTCATAACCATATTGGTAATGGGTGTCGATTAAAAAGAAGCCAACTACTTGCTGTTGATGCAATATCACATGAGGGTGTACCTCATCGTTTACGTTGGCCAATATCTCCTGCATTGTACCGACGAAAGCCTGTTGTTCTTCCACTACCGTTAACTGCGACACTTCATCGAGATGATGGGTTTGCATGGCTGAAATAGTGATCACTTTAATATTCCTTTATTTTCTTTTTTGCAACATTATTATAACCAGAACAACTCTTGTGACAATATTCCCGCTTCCCCACACACTATTCATGGTTTATTTTGAAGTCATTTACGTATATCAATAGTAATTAGGTTTCGCGCCACGATTCTTTATTTTTCAAAGCATATAGGCGCCCCAATTTTGAGGTATTTTCAATGGTAGATGTCGCTGTATTCAGTTCTAAATCTTACGATGAAGTTTCATTTAAAAGCAGTAACCAAGGTTATGGGTTTAATCTCCACTTTCATGATTTCCAATTAACTGAAAAGACCGCAAAAATGGCACAAGACTGCCAAGCCGTGTGTGCTTTCGTTAACGACGATCTATCGCGCCCTGTGCTTGAGCAACTGGCAAAGCAAGGTATCAAATTGATCGCAATGCGCTGCGCCGGTTTTGACCGTGTCGATCTAGAAGCAGCCCAGCAGCTCGATATTCAAGTGGTGCGCGTACCAGCTTACTCACCTGAATCGGTCGCCGAGCATGCTGTCGGTATGATGATGTGTTTAAACCGCCGCTTTCACAAAGCGTATCAACGCACCCGCGATGCTAATTTCTCCCTTGATGGCCTTGTCGGCTTTAACTTCCATGGCAAAACCGTCGGTATCATCGGCACCGGTAAAATCGGCATTGCGACCATGCGCATTCTTAAAGGTTTGGGTATGAACTTACTTTGCTTCGACCCTTACCAAAATCAAGCAGCACTCGATATGGGCGCGGCCTATGTAACTAAAGAAGAGTTGTTTGAAAAAAGTGACGTCATCACGTTACATTGCCCGATGTCGAAAGAGAACTACCATCTACTCGACGAAGCGGCGTTTGATCAAATGAAAGATGGCGTCATGATCGTCAATACCAGTCGCGGTGAATTGCTAGATTCTGCCGCCGCGATTGAAGCGCTCAAGCGAGGTCGAATTGGGGCATTAGGCTTAGATGTTTACCACAACGAACGTGATTTATTCTTCCAAGATAAATCTAACGATGTGATTGTCGATGACGTATTCCGCCGCCTGTCTGCTTGTCACAATGTATTATTTACAGGTCACCAAGCCTTTTTAACCACTGAGGCACTGGCGAATATTGCCGATACCACGCTTGGCAATATCAACGCCACTCTAAAAAGCCAATTATCAGGTAATGAATTAATTCAATTCTAAGCTTGGCCGAAAAGAAAAAGGCTCTCTTTACGAGAGCCTTTGTTATTTGTGCGCTATTGCTATTTTCTCAGCGCGTTTAATTTCGCCTGCGCGATACCAAAAATAGTATCGATTGGGTAACTGCCTTCATCACTCGGTGTGCCGGCTGGCTTGCCCGTGAAGATTTCAATCGCCTCAGTTACATGGTCAATCGCCCAAATGTGGAACTCTTCTTTTTCGACCGCTTTTACGATATCTGGCCTTAACATCAGGTTGTGCATGTTCGAGCGCGGGATAATCACCCCTTGCGTGTTGTGGCGCCCTTTAATCACACACACATCGAAGAAGCCTTCGATTTTCTCGTTCACACCACCAATCGGTTGCGACTCACCGAATTGGTTCATCGAGCCAGTAATGGCGATATCTTGTCGGTTCGGCTGCTTTGAAAACGCTGACACCACCGCGCAAAATTCGGCCATGCTAGCGCTGTCACCATCCACGCCACCGTAAGATTGCTCAAACGTAATGGTTGTTGTCAGTGGCACGCGCGCGGTTTTACCAAATACCGAAGAGAGATAAGCGGTAAGGATCATCACCCCTTTTGAGTGAATGCTGCCGCCAAGATCGACACTGCGCTCAATATCAATCACATCCCCTTCACCATAACAGGTAGTGGCAGTGATTCTATTAGGCGCACCAAACATGTACTCACTCGTACTCAGCACCGAGAGCGCATTAACTTGGCCAATTGCGTCACCCTGAGTATGAATAAGCGTTGTGCCGTTAATGAAACCCTCCATCACAGTATCTTTCAAGCGGCTTACGCGCAGCTCTTGATTGGCCAGCGCCTCTTCTACGTGAGAAGAGCGAATCATATTAGCGTTAGCTTGGCGAGCGACGTAGTTAGACTCACGCAGTAGATTGGCAATATGGGCTGAATGGAGCGAGATTTTGTTTTGATCGCCAGCCAATCGTGCACTGTGTTCGATGATGCGGCCGATGGCCTTTCTATCACAATGCAGCATACCGTTATCGTGTACTACGCTGGATATAAAGCGTGCGTAATGCAGCTCTGAATCCTCGGTGCGTTTCATTTCGTCTTCAAAATCGGCAGTCACACGGAATAGCTCGCTGAACTCCGGATCGTAATGTTGTAGCAATTGATAAGTGCGGTAATCGCCAAACAGGATGATTTTCACATCAAGCGGGATTGGCTCCGGATCAAGCGAGACAGCACCGGTTAACGTCAATTCTTTCTCTAATGAGGTAAAGCTAAGCTGACGAGAGCGAAGCGCACGCTTGAGACCATCCCAAACGTATGGCTGTTCGAGTACCTTCTGCGCATCCATCAAGAGTACGCCACCATTGGCTTTATGCAGGCTACCCGCACGAATCAAAGAGAAATCAGTAAACACAGTACCTTTGAAGGTCGCGGTTTCTATGTATCCGAACAAGCTGTGATAGTTCGGATTTTCTTCAACCACAACTGGGAATTCACACACAGGTCGATTAACCAACACGTTTACTTTGTAACGGCGCGGCAGTTTTTTATCTAACGACGCCGCCGCTATTTCGGACTGTTCATTACCTTGCTCTAAGAAGATGTCAGCGTTGTCGACAATGTCTTTTTGCAGTTCGGTTAAGTACTGCTTAATGTCAGGGTACTGAGCGTAATCCAATTTCAGCTGCTTAATGAAATGAGCAACCACATCCAGTGTGACATCATCGTTTAACTTTTTGATCTTCTCGCTGTAAGACTCTTCCCATTCCGTCAGCTCACGCACCATATCGCGCAGCTGTACTTCTAGCGCATCAATGGTGTCACTAAAGCGAGCTTGTTCTTTGTCACTCAACTCGTCGAACGACTCTTCAGTGTGTAGTTCTTCACCATTCATGGCGACAAACTGATAGTCACCTTGCGATGTGACGGTCAGGCTAATATCCTGCTTTTTCGCCTCTTTACTGATCGACTCCAGCGCAATCTGCTGCTTTTGCGCTAGCTGGTTTTTCAGTTTATCAGCACGGGTAAAGTAGAGCTCATTATCAAACGCCAGTGGCATCGCCACCACCAGCTTTGCGATCATCTTTTCAATATCTTGTTTGAGTCGACTGCCGACCCCGCAAGGTAATTTGAGCACTCGTGGGGTTCGCGTATCTTCAAAGTTCGCAACATAACACCAATCAAACAAGCCATCGGTATCGTGCTTATGGCGGTTGAGATAGCGCAGCACCATGGTGCGCTTGCCTAAGCCATTTTGACCAATGGCATAGATGTTATACCCCTTCTCCTTAATCGACATCGCAAATTCAACTGCTTTTTGCGCCCGCTCTTGACCAACAATTTCATCAATCGGCGGCAGTTCTTTGGTCGATTTGCTTGGCAACTTATCAAGCTGCGTCTCTTGATAGAGTTGACTTGCCTGTAGCCTCTGAATCGTCATTGTCATGTCCTTATTCAAACCTTGATAATATTAGATTAGACGAATTCCATTTACATTTTAGTGACTTACACCGAAATCGCGCTCAACCGCTCAAATAACCACCAATTTCAAACAAAAACAACTCAAAATGATAATTATTTGCATCCGTTAGTGAATTGCATTTTAATATATGCCCAAGTAGGCCTCAGAGCAGCACGATTAATTCATCGGCTCTTTGGCAAAAGGATATAAATTCAAGGAGTAAGCTCAAATGGATCTACAGCAATGCTGGACTCATTACTTAAAAGCTGAGCAGTTACTAGAACAAGGCCATTGGCCTGAAGCCCACTACCTTTTCGAGCAAGTGCTGTCTCATATGCCTGAGCATGTTCACCAAGCCTTGAACAATAAAGAAACCAAGCCTTGCCAGTTCTCCTGTTTGGTGACTGGCATCCGCGACGCTTCTGTTTCGCAGTCACAGATACTCAACCGCATGGGCCAGCATCAGGCCGCGTTTGAAACTTTGAATCAAACCTACGCACTGCTGCAATTTATATCTATCGAGCCATCAGATTTGGTTCGCACTACTGACCATATTCTTAGAAAACATAGTGAAGACTTGCTACGCCACATGGGAGCATTTTGTTCTGCGCAGCGTAACGCCCAATGGATGTTGGAATTTGAACAAGTGCAAAAAGCGCATCACCACTTTGATGCATTGAAATACCAAGGTAGCGTTCACGATCATTCACAAGTGATTAATTGATAAGGAAGTACAATGTCACACACACCAATTCTTACCGTTCGTAATCTGTCTGTCAGTTTTACCACCAACGATGGCATTGTCGATGCCGTTAAAAACGTTAACTTTGATCTTTTCAAAGGCGAAACACTGGCGATTGTAGGCGAATCAGGCAGTGGTAAATCGGTATCTACCAACGCATTGATGCGTTTGCTACCGGGTAATGCCATCGTTCACCCTGAGTCCACTATTCAATTTGAAGGTAACGAAATTACATCGCTGCCAGAAAAGGCGATGCAGTCAATTCGTGGCGACCGCATTGGTATGATTTTCCAAGAGCCGATGACATCACTAAACCCATATATGCGCGTTGGCATTCAAGTCGCCGAAGCGATCATGTGTCATCGCTCGGTGAACTCTCGCCAAGCGAAACAAAAAGTGATTGAGCTGTTTAACCTAGTGCACCTGCCAAACCCAGAAACAGCCTACACGAAATACCCTCATGAATTCTCTGGCGGCCAGTTGCAACGTATCATGATTGCGATGGCGCTTATCAATGAGCCCGACATTCTGATTGCAGATGAGCCCACTACCGCATTGGATGTGACAGTACAAGCCGAAGTGTTGAACCTGATTAAAGAGATCCAAGCCAAAATGGGCATGGCAATCTTGTTTATTACCCATGACCTTGGCGTAGTAAAACACTTTGCTGATCGCGTTATCGTAATGTGTAAAGGTGATGTGGTGGAAGAAGGTGAATGCCAAGCGCTGTTTGCCGACCCACAACACGAATACACTCAAATGCTGATTAACTCCATCCCGAAAGGTGGCAAAGACCCAATTGATGCCAGCGCTGCCCCACTGCTTAAAGCAGAAGATATTCGAGTTAAATTCCTCATCAAGCAGAAGTTCATCCAAAGCCAGAACGAATATTTTGAAGCGGTTAAAGGCATTTCACTGGAACTAAAACAAGGTGAAACCTTAGGGATTGTTGGTGAATCAGGTTCAGGTAAATCAACGCTTGGACGTGCTTTAATTGGCCTGCTACCAAGCACGGGTAAAATTGAATACAAAGGCCGTGATATTGCATCGTTGAGCAACAAAGAAAAGTTCGAGCTTAAGAAAGACGTACAGATGGTTTTCCAAGACCCTTACGGCTCTCTTTCACCGCGTATGACCATTGGTGACATCATCACTGAGCCTTTGACCGTCCACCAGCCGAGTTTATCTCGTAGTGAACGTATGCAGCGCGCGCGCACAGCATTGGAAGAAGTACGCCTAGACCCGCATTCTATCAACCGCTACCCACATGAATTCTCTGGTGGCCAACGTCAGCGTATCGCGATTGCCCGTGCATTAATCCTAGAGCCTTCGTTTATCTTACTTGATGAGCCAACATCTGCGCTTGACCGCTCGGTTCAGCTAACCGTTATCGACCTTCTCAAGGACATTCAGAAGAAACATAACATTGGCTTCCTGTTTATCAGCCACGATTTAAGCGTGGTGAAAGCGTTGTCAGACCGTGTACTGGTAATGCAAAAAGGTGAGGTGATGGAGCAAGGCACAGCAGAAGAGATCTTCCACGATGCTCAAAATGATTACACCAAGAAGCTGATCGAAGCGTCATTTGACTTAGATGAAGAAGAAATCGCGGTCGCTTAATCTAGCGGAATAGATAGGTAATCGAAACAAACGCCCAACGATATTCGTTGGGCGTTTTTCTTTTCATAAAGTAGATAGCAAACTAGATTAAAAGCAGTGTGCGATTTCTAAATAACGCGTTTTAATATGCTCTATCAGCATTTTGACTTTTTTAGGCGGCTGACGGGTAAAAGGATAAACCGCATAAATCCCTAAGCGCTTACCCACTTGCTCTGGAAACAAATCAACCAGCGATCCCGCGTTAATATCTTCGTAAACCAAGCAGCGAGGCATATACGCAATACCAAACCCGCCCAGTGCGGCTTTACGCAGCGCCGTGGCGTTGTCAGTGGAGAACGAGCCACTAACACGCACTATGTAGTTCTTCTTAGGCCCTTTAAATTCCCAATCACTGGCGCCTGTGGTTTGGTAAGCGTATTGCAGGCAGTTGTGCTGAGTTAAATCATCGGGCTTTAACGGCCGGCCATAGCGCTTCACATACTCTGGAGAAGCACACACCACCCATTGTGAATCTAATATATGCCGTGCTATCAAGCTGGAGTCTTCTAAATACCCAGTGCGAATAACCAGATCGTATCCGCCATCAACCAAATCAACAAAGCGATTATCCAGTGACATATCGATGGTTAACCCCGGATGAAGTGAGCAAAACTCCGCCACAGCATGAGCAAGCACAAGGTCACCAGAGATGGTTGGCACCGACATTTTGATGTGTCCGGTGACTTTCTCACCAAAGCCTGAAACTGAGTCCATAGCCTCTTGAGTGGCCTGCTTCACACTTTTTGCACCTTGTAACAACGCCCGTCCGGCCTCGGTTAAGGTTAATTTACGTGTGGTTCGATACAGTAATTGCACACCTGCTTGTTCTTCTAAGCGGGCGATTCTTTTGCTAACTACCGAATTTGTAAGGTTATTTTGCTCAGCCACCTTACTAAAACTGCCTAACTCAAACACCTGAGAGAAGAGGATTAAATCATCTGCACGCATTTCATTATGCCATTTTAGGAATCAATCATTTTCATTATCTCCCTATATAAACAAAAAATAAAGCGTAAGATTCACATCGAATTAACAGATAAATCACAATTACTCCAATAAAAATATAAGTCAGCTCTAACCCTATTCAGCCTGAACGAGGAAGTTCCATGAATGAAACCCTACTTGCCTTAGTTGCATTCTCACCCATCGTGGTCGCAGCTATCTTACTGGTTGGTCTTAACTGGCCAGCGAAGAAAGCGATGCCGATTGCTTTTGGTTTAACCGTTGTTATTGCCCTACTATTTTGGGATATGTCTGTCACTCGCGTAGTGGCGTCAGTATTCCAAGGTTTAGGCATTACCCTTTCCGTCTTATGGATTGTGTTTGGCGCTATCTTTTTACTTAACACTCTCAAACACACGGGTGCCATTACTACGATTAGAAACGGCTTCACAGATATTTCCGCAGACCGCCGCGTGCAAGCGATCATCATTGCTTGGTGTTTTGGCTCATTCATTGAAGGTGCATCCGGTTTTGGTACGCCTGCCGCCATCGCTGCGCCACTGCTCGTCGCGATTGGCTTTCCGGCTTTAGCCGCGGTTCTTATGGGCATGATGATTCAGTCAACACCAGTATCATTTGGCGCGGTAGGCACACCGATTATCGTTGGTGTGAACAAAGGCCTAGATACTCATATGATTGGCGAGCAATTACTGGCTAATGGCTCTAGCTGGGAAGTTTACCTACAGCAAATCACATCAAGTGTGGCGTTAATCCACGCAACAGTAGGTACGCTCATTCCAGTTCTTATGGCGATGATGCTTACGCGCTTCTTCGGCAAGAACAAAAGCTGGAGTGAAGGCTTAGATATTCTGCCATTCGCCCTTTTTGCTGGTGTCTCTTTCACTGTACCGTATGCGCTTACAGGCGTGTTCTTGGGTGCAGAGTTCCCATCACTGATTGGTGGTCTGGTGGGGCTGACGATTGTTGTTACTGCTGCGAAAAAAGGCTTCTTAGTGCCTAAGAGCCAATGGGATTTTGAAGCGGAAGACAAATGGCCAGCAGAGTGGCTAGGCTCACTGAAAATTGAACTCAATGAGACCAAAGATAAACCAATGAGCCTTGCGCTAGCATGGGCACCATATGTACTGCTGGCAGTGGTATTGGTTGCGAGCCGCGTGAGTGCAGAATTCAAAGGTCTACTGAAGAGCGTTAGCTTATCGTTTAGTAACATCTTAGGTGAAGTGGGTATTAGCACTGCCATTCAACCGCTATACCTACCGGGTGGTATCTTAGTCTTTGTTGCCTTAGTTGCTGTGCTGCTGCAAGCAAAAAGCATTAAACCTTTAGGTACCGCGTTCGCTGAATCAAGCAAAACGCTCATTGGCGCAGGTTTTGTACTGCTGTTTACCATCCCTATGGTACGTATCTTTATTAACTCAGGGGTTAACGCTGCCGATCTTGCTAGCATGCCAGTCACCACTGCGAACTTCGCTGCTGGCCTAGTAGGTAGTGCATTCCCATCATTGAGTGCAACCGTCGGCGCACTAGGGGCATTCATTGCAGGTTCAAACACGGTATCGAACATGATGTTCAGCCAGTTCCAATTTGAAGTCGCGCAAACCTTATCTATTTCAAGTGTGATTGTTGTTGCATTGCAGGCTGTTGGTGCAGCGGCAGGTAATATGGTTGCCATCCACAACGTGGTTGCGGCATCGGCTACTGTTGGTCTATTGGGCCGTGAAGGCGCAACACTAAGAAAGACTGTTATACCAACGTTCTACTACCTTGTGATGACCGGTATCATTGGCCTTGTTGTCATTTACGGTTACCAGTTTACTGACGCACTAATGAAGTAATACGACTCAGGAGCTGCGCTACTCCCTCGTTGGCGTGGCTCCGCCCTTATCCCCTCATAACTCTTGGTGTTGATGTCCATTTAATCCGACAAGATCCGCTTATGTGCCCTACCACACTAGCTACCCCATCGGATATCAACACCAATTTTCTCCTTTATATTTCGCCGTTCTGTGCTGTTGAATCCATTGTTTTCATCATTACCGTTTACATTCCCGTAAAATTATCGTTACTATGAGGCTAAGGATCATTCTAGAGATAGCGGTATGAAACATGTTCCGAAGCAAGGCTTTACCTTAATAGAATTAATAGTAGTCATCGTAATACTAGGCGTTATTGCGGTGGTCGCTGTGCCGCGCTTTTTAAACTACAGCCAAGAAGCTGAAACCGCGAAAGTCGCTACACTGTTTGAAAACTTTGCAACCTCTGTAAACATTTACCAAGCTACCTGTTACGCGCGTGGTGGCGATGCGGAATCTGGTAAGCACGACAACTCTAATCCCTTTGACATTGAAGGCATCAAGTCTAATTTCTCTGGCACTTGCTACCCCGCAAGAAAGAACTCACGCAACATCAATAACCCCAATAACTGTTTTGCGACCTTTGCTACCATGGTTAACTCTAGCCATTACGACGATCACCCAAGGTTTAGCAGCACCAACCCGCAACAAGGCGGTGAAAACGCCAATCGCGTGAGTTATGACGACTTACTAATCGCCAAACAAAACGGCTTTAAAGTGTTCATACATCAAAGATTCAGATACCACTCTTACTGCCACTTTTACAGCCTTGAAGGTGACCTTAGCCAAGCGCCTTTCATTCTTTACAATGCAGTAGATGGCGAAATGGTTTCTGGCATCACTGACCTCAGCCAAGATTTAAACTGGAGTGATGAAATCACTAAGTATTCTCAAGCCACTCAACCTTAAATTTGCGTTATTGAACAACGTTTTTTACTGCCTGTTCTGGCATGATTTATTCAAGCGTGTTTATCTGAGAGTTGTTGTAAATGAAAATCGTCATCCTGCATGGGCTCTATATGCATGGCCTCGTCATGCAGCCATTAAGCCATAAATTAAGAAAGTTCGGTTTTGATACTCAAGTAATCACCTACAACACTGTGGCGATAGAACAAGAGAAAGTTTTCGCCCGTATCGATAATGCCTTGTCAGATTCTCAAACCAATATTTTAGTCGGCCACAGTTTAGGTGGGCTTATCATTAAGAAATACCTCACTTCACGCCGTCCTTCTCTGCAACAAATCAGTCATGTGGTGACCATCGGCTCCCCTATCAAAGGCGCTTCGATTGTTAATCGTATTCGTGATTTAGGTATGGACGCCATCTTAGGCAACTCTCCTGAGCATGGCCTCAATATGCATGACGACGTCTGGGAGTTTGAGCAAAAGCTAGGCAGTATTGCGGGCACTCTTCCCCTTGGTGCAAGAGCACTTCTGATGATGGATAACTCCATTATGTCGGATGGAACCGTCACCGTTGAAGAGACGAAAATCGAAGGGATGACGGATCATATTCAAATCCCAAGCACGCACACCAGCATGATTTACAGCTCATACGTGCCAAAGCAAATTAAACATTTCAGCGAGCATAACTTGTTCTCTCACTCCTAATAAAAACGCCTCGTTTAAACGAGGCGCTTTTGTCTTAACACGATGACTATCGTTACTCTGCTTTTGGTGACAGCGACACCTTAAATCGCTCTGCCTTATCGCCGAAGTAGAGTTCAGCTCGGGTGCGAACATCTTGCAAGCTGACGCTGGCCACGGTTCTATCGATATTCATTAGCGCATCGACTCCGTAATCATGCACTAAGTATCGCGCGTAAAACCAAACACGATCTTTTGCATGGTCTTTCAGTGGATACAAATCAGTCGCCAACTGTTTACCCGTTGAAGCAACTTGCTCTTTGGTCACTGAAGACGCGAAGTTTCTCACGACTTTGTCTATCGCTTGTTCGATTTTCGCTGAATCGTCCGGCGCGACTTGCGCTTCAATCACCCACTCAGAGCTATCGATGCCATCCGTGCTATTACAAATCGCTTCTGGCGCGTAATCTAGCCCCAAATCTTCACGTACATAGGCGGTCAGTTGCTGGTTCAACATGCGCTGAATGATGTCATCCATAAACACGGTTTTCGCGCCACGATGATCGACATGGCGGTTCACCGTTCTTAATTGATAGACAGTGCTTTTCTCATTGTGAATCGCCAAATCGATACGTGGTTTAAACTCCGACTTATATTTCACATCAGGAGAATGGCTTTCGACACCCTCTAGTGGAATTGACGCAATATACTGACGTAACACGGTTGTTAGCTGCGCAGGCTGTAAATCACCGACAATCACTAGTTTTTGGTTCATCTGGGTTTGCATGATGGCTTTATGTGCCTGCTTGATTTGCGCTGCCGTAACTAAAGCGATGTCTGGATCTGATAACTCAGAAAACGCGCTATCACGCTGATACATGTTCTGATTCGTTGCTTTATTCAACCGCCCAAATGGAGAGTTGAAGTAGCGCGCTCGGTCTTGATGTATTTCTTGTTTGGTCATCTCAACATGACGCTCATCGACATTGATCGACTCACTCACGCTGTACAAGAATTTAAGCGACTCAGCGACCGACTCTTTTGAGGTCATGATTTCAAAACTCGTATCCGTTACGCCGATAAAGGGAGCAACACTAATCCCATTGCGACGCAAATGCATATCGAGCGCGGAACCATTGAGCTCACCTACACCACTTTTAAAAGCAACAGGTAGCAGCATTGAAGCAGCAGGAAGAAGTTCAGGATCCAACATCTCTTTGCCTGTTAAGCTGACATAAGCCATGAAGACTTGGTCACCTACTGTGGTGTCTCGCTCAAACCAAACCTCTACGCCATTCGACAATAGCCAAACTGACATACCAAACTTCTCTTGCTGAGAGATGATTGTACCTGGCTGAGAAGGCTCAGATAGACCAGAGTCACTTACCGTCAGTGCCAAAGGCTTTGCACCCTGCTGTTCAAAACGGTTTAACATTGGCGCTATCGACGCTGTAAGCTTAGCCTGCGACTCAGAAGGTGCTCGACCTATGATGGTGCTCATCTCATCGCTTAATATGTCTTCGATTTGTTGGTTGATTTGATCAACATCGATTTTTGCTAACAGCTTTTTCAAACTGGCGCGAATCTTTTCTCGGCTGCGCACTGGCTCATCACTGGTTAATGAGTTAGCCATATCACTCGCATGATCGACGGCGTCTCGTTTATTCCAGTTGGCATCCAGGTTGTCATAATTGTGCTGATAATCGACCAATACTGAATCAAGCTCCCACTGGCTCACGCCGTGGTCACGCAAAGACGCTAGCGTATCAACTAATAACGCTTGTGCAGCTTCACGATCAGATTCAGCGAAAGATACCGTGAACAAGTTGTAGCGTCGCTGATGGATATAGTAAGGCGCGGCCGCAATTTCTTGCACTGGCTGAGCCGCATCATCAAAAGCGCTCATTAAGCGCAGCCCAATTAGCTGCAAAGCAATATCATCACGCCAAGTGTCAATGCGCTGCTCTTGATTGGTCACTAATGCACTGCGGCGATCACTGATTAAGCTGTAACTTGGGGAGTCCATCTCACCAATGGTGTCCACCCAATTATTCAGCGCAAGTTCATGGTGTAGCTTTTGCGGACGAGGTGCTCTTTGGGTTGGCTGCCAATCTCCAAATTTTTGCTCAACCAGCTTTTTCACTTCTGCTTCAGTGACATCACCCGCTACTACGATCTGCACATATTGGGGCTGATACCAAGTTTGATAAAACTCGCGTAAACGCTCTGCAGTAATCGCTGCGACAGAGTCAGAGCTACCTAAAACGTCATGCTGTTCAAATGGCGTTTTACTGATCATTCTTAGGTACACTTTATCCGCTAGGTTTTTATTTTCTGGACGTGAGCGACGAATCTCTCCCTGAACAACACCTTTTTCCTTCTCGACTTCGAAAGCATCAAGGTTTAGACCATCACCAATATCACGCATCCAAACTAGAGCGTTGTTCAATTGCTTTTTATTTGGCAAATCTATCTGATAGACGGTTTCGTGGTAACTGGTGTAGGCGTTTAAATCAGCACCAAAAGATGCTCCGCTCTTTTCAAACATTTTAATCACATCATTAGAAGAAAAATGTTTACTGCCATTAAATGCCATGTGCTCTAAAAAGTGCGCATAGCCTTGTTGATTCGAGTTTTCTTGAAACGAGCCGACATGAAACACCATTCGTACCGACACTGACTCATCTTTCATAGGGTATACATGATATTGCAGCCCATTTGTGAGTTTCCCTTCATACCAATCATGTTGCGGCTGACTAAATGCTGCACTGTCTGGATGGCTACAGCCAACCATAATCAACACCAACAACAAGTACATGCGTCTTATCATATTGAACGCCCTATATAATTAATAATATTAATAACTTAAAGTAATGATTCATTTTATAAAGTAATGATTTGTTTGTCTAAAATAAACCGAGACTTAGTTTTTTCATTGCCTTTTCAATTTATATTTGACGCTTATCTTAGATGGGCATACACTAATCGCCATTCGACGATTAACTATCATTCATTATGAATCAATGTGAATTAGCTAACCAATCTGCACTTGAGGCAAGTGAACAAGCCTTAGCCGATGAAAAGTCCTTTGCGTTACAAGCAAAAGCACTATCGCACCCAGCTCGTGTAAGGATTTTGAAAATCCTCCATACACTGGATGAGCTCGGAGGTTGCCTGAACAATGATTTAGTTAGCCAACTAGGCCTTGCACAATCTACTGTCTCTGAGCATTTGCGTATTCTAAAACAAGCGGGCTTCATTACCGCCGAAGCGCAGCCGCCAAAGATGTGTTATCAGCTTAATCGCGACCAAACTGAACAGTTCCGCCAATTGTTCAATGCTTTATTCAAGTAATATAACTAGGCTTAACCGTTAGGTTTAGACTACACTTTTAAATCGTCTTTCGACGATAAACGAATGAGATACTATCAATGAGTAATTCAGCAAATGCGACACTGACTGCTCCTAAAATGAGCTTTTTAGATCGTTACTTAACCGTCTGGATCTTCGCTGCTATGGCGATTGGTGTGGCGATTGGCGCACTTTTCCCTCAAGTAGCTGAGTGGAACGAATCCATGAGTGTGGGCAGCACTAATATTCCATTAGCGATTGGCCTTATTTTGATGATGTACCCGCCACTGGCAAAAGTTGACTACAGCTTGCTAGGAAAAGTACGTAAAGACAAAAAAGCGATTAAACTTTCACTGTTTATGAACTGGATTGTTGGCCCTATCCTTATGTTTGTTCTTGCGCTGACCTTCCTTGCCGATAAGCCAGGTTATATGGTGGGTATCATCCTAATTGGCCTCGCACGTTGTATTGCTATGGTTTTAGTGTGGAATGACATCGGCGGCGGCAACAAAGAGTACGGCGCGGCATTGGTCGCTATTAATAGCGCATTCCAAATTGTGACATACAGCTTTATGGCATGGCTATTTATCACGGTTCTACCGCCAATGTTTGGTTACCAAGGCTTTGCCGTAGACATCTCTATGCTAGATATTGCTGAAAGTGTGCTGATTTACCTAGGTATCCCATTCTTAGCCGGTTTCCTAAGCCGTAAATGGCTTGTGGCAGCAAAAGGTGAGCAGTGGTACAACGAGGTGTTTATTCCTAAGATTTCACCCATTACCCTGATTGCTTTGCTAGGCACCATCGTACTGATGTTTAGCCTAAAGGGAGAGATGATTCTTCAGCTACCTATGGATGTTGTGCGCGTTGCTATTCCGCTGGTGATTTACTTTGTATTGATGTTCTTTATCAGTTTCTTCGTTGGTAAGAAAATGGGCATCGAATACAATAAGAACGCATCAATCGCCTTCACTGCGACGGGTAATAACTTTGAGCTAGCAATTGCAGTTTCTATCGCAGTATTTGGCCTTAACTCGGATCAAGCCTTTGCCGGCGTAATTGGCCCACTGATCGAAGTGCCAGTGCTCATTGCATTAGTCAACGTTGCTCTGCGAATGAAGCAAAAATACAAGCTTGCACGAGCATAGTGCTAAACAAACTGAAACGACAAAGGCAACTCATTGAGTTGCCTTTTTGCCATTAAATCTGCTCTATGCCAACTAGAAAAGACCCATTGTCATATGTCTAGTTTTAGACCGAGTATGTAGATTATACAGTTAACTCTAAACGGTTACCGTCTGGGTCGAGAATACAACTTTCGTAATAGCCATCGCCTGTATATCTTGGGCCATCCAGTTTTTCAAAGTCATCTTCAACCAAACGCTTGGTGAACTCATCGACTGCACTCTCCGATCCCAAAGAAAATGCAATATGAATAATCCCTGTAAATTGGTCATATCGATCATCTTTTGACTCAGGAACACCCTCCATCTCCATCAGCTCTAATCGTGCACCACTGTCAAATGACAAAAAATACGATGAAAATCCTTTATTGGGATTGTGATACTTCTCGCTTGGTTTCGCATCAAAATACTTAATATAGAATTCTTTCAAAAGTTCTAAACGCTTTGTCCAGATTGCTACATGTTCAATTTTCATTGTGTTTACTCTTTTAGCTCCAGTAAGCCTAAAACTACAGCGAAAAGCGGCAGCTAAAAAGAGAACAATGCAGCTAGGATCTGTTCCTAATTTTGCTCATTTCAACAGAAATAAGTTTATAGGACTTGTAATGAGTAAGCCATTGCATTCGCAAGTTGTTGAAAAAAGGCGAAGAAAAATCTAGCGGCAGCATAAGGCACCGTTGCACCTAGCAACCCACCATTAGGTTGATGGTGAAAAGTCAGCACTTATACGATCATCCATTCTTCGCTAACCTTCGCGGCTTTGCCTGCTCATAGCTTTATGTTACGCATTTTTACTATGTGAAAAGCACTGCCTTGTGACCGTGCCCCACTTATAGTCTTCATACACGTCTTCAACATAGTCGCCTGAGGTATAGTCGCGTACCACTTCTCGCCAAAATTTGATGGCATGATCTGCGCCTGCAACTTGTTTTATTTCCCAAGAACCACCAAGCAGTTCAAACAAGCTGGATATAAATCGCTTACCTACTTTGTTTTTGCGAAAACAAGGTAATACATAAAAATCACAAATCTCATAAGCTTTCGCAGACTTCTCATCTATCGCGGTTAAAGCAGCGGGTTTACCGTCTATGTATAGTAGGTAACCAGTAACACTACCTTTCAACTGAGGATAGATCTCAAACAAACCACTCTCATCTAGTTTATCATCAATTATTCTCGAAAATTCAGCCGCATAACCTTGATAAAGATTAGCGTAAACGTGGGTATTGCTGTCGTCTACTTTCACTATATTCATCATAAATTCTCTATGATAATTGAGCCCTGAACCTAATATTATCGCTTCTTTGATTTATAGAGAATAGTAGATTAATAGAGTAATTTAACTGTTGATGGATAACATCGTGTTAAGGTACTGGATAGCGCTAACTATGGCACGTCAGAAAATCACCCCAAAAAAACAATTTTGACTTTACTAGCAAAATTAGGGCGCGTCGCGAATCCGACTTAAACGCTTTATTATATGAATTATCAGATGGCTGTATAATTAATATCTAGCGCAACTGTCTGATGTAACTAAGGTGGGCAACTACCACCGCGTTGCTTTCTGGTATGACAATGATACTCCCCTGTTTTCTTGTTGTAATGACACCCACATTTGTCAGTACCACCACTATGAGATACTTCTAATTCGCCAAAATACTGAACAGGATCTGCGTTAGTACTTTGTGCTATAAACACGAGTAACATTGCGATAAAAACATATTTCATGAGGGACCTTAGTGTTACTGAATAAGGTAGCAATTGTAGTAAAAAACCACACTATTTAAGTGACACGCATCGTATCAAATATGCAACAACAATAGTATTGAGTATTAGGTTTAGCAGTCTCGCCAAGACTCATTCATATAACGCCTTATTACCTGTTAAGCAACTTGGATTCAAGTACGAAGTGCGACACCTATAAACATAAAAACACCAAGATACGATAATAGAAGTAAAAAACATGAAATACACGCACCACACTGAGAACGAAAGATATATGATTTCTGCGCTCAGAAAGCAAGGGATTGGTACCGATAAAATCGCTAAATAACTGGCGCGTCACAAAGCCACTATCTATCGAGAAATTGAACGCAATTCTCGATACAATAGGCACTTTAAAAGCTACTCGTATCAAGATTGGAGGGCTCAGCAAATGGCTACGTTCATGTAGAAATAAACGCTATGATGAGCTCGAATTCAAGCTCTATGAAGCCTTACTGAGACTGGACTGGAGCCCTGACCAAATTGTCGATTACCTAAAAGTAAGAGGCTATCCTACCATGAGCCACGAGCTCATTTATCAGCACGTTTGGAACGACAAAATTCTCGGTGGAACACTATGGAAACACCTGCGCTAATCCACCAAGAAAAGGCGCAAAAGGTACAACTCAAAAGATAGCTGAGGTCGACTGGCAGAAAAGCGTCATATTACCGAAAGATCTGCAAAAGCCGAGCACCGAAAAGAGCCTGATCACTGGGAAATTGACACCGTCGTTGGCCACGGAACCAAGCACTGCATCGTGACTTTAGTCGACAGAATGACTGGCTACACTTTTATTGGGCAAATGGACGATAGAACAAGTAAGTCGCTCAACATAAGAATGAGCAAAATAATGACCCGCTCAGACTTACCCTTTAAGACGATAACCGCACTGAACTTCATGGCTACGCACAACTCGAAAAACATCATAACTGTTTGTTTTACGTTGCAAATCCATATCATTCATGGGAGCGATGCTCCAATGAAAATACTAATAGGTTGATAAGACAGTATTTGCCAAAGCGAACTTCCATGTCACACGTGACACTGAAGTTATGCAATCAAATTGCCGACAAATTAAATAAACGCCCACGCAAAAGACTTGGGTATCGAACACCACAGGAGTATATTCATACGCATGTCGCACTTCAAACTTGATACTAAGTGAACATTGCCCAATAGAACCAAGTTACCACGAAATCGCCCAAATATGAGGCCATGAGACTAACCAAAACTACAAAACCATTAGTAGTTCAAGAAATTACATTGTCATAAATGTTACAACCCCCGTCTCAACAAGTATTGAATGGTGACTTTCAGCAACAAGGGAAACTTTCGTGCATGGGAAACTCAACTTACTGGAAGCTCAGCAACTACGATGTAGCGATAAACTTGGCCTTGCCACACTTTAAGCCCACCGAAATTTCAACGAGCCTTCACGAAAGGCCATTGAGGTAACCCTTAAAAATTGGCATGTTTTACGGGTTGAAGGATTCAAGAATTTAAGCCGACAAACTGGAATTACCGACAAAAAAACAGGTGGCCTAAGAAATAGAAAACAACGTGTTTAGATAATTTTTACGACTTCATTGGTGCACCCCACAAAAAGTAGACAGTACATAACTACATACTTTCATACTCAACAGGGCTGACATGCCCCAACGCTGAGTGTCTTCTTTTTCGATTGTAAAATACCTCTATGTATTCAAAGATACCCATTCGGGCTTCTTCGATAGTTTTGTAGTCTTCTGCGTATATCAGTTCCACTTTCAGTCGACTGTAGAACGACTCCATCACCGCATTGTCCCAACAGTTGCCCTGTCGGCTCATGCTCGGTACACCTCCATGCTTGCGCATGAAATCCTGATATTTATACGCTCTGTATTGTACACAACGGTCCGAATGGATAATGACGCCCTTAGGCGGCTTACGTGACTCAAACGCCATTTTTAGCGCATTGGTGATGAGCTCGACCGTCATCGTTGTCCCTAGAGACCAACCTACGATACGCCTTGAATGCAAGTCCATCACTGTCGCCAAGAAGAGCCAACGGCTATTCACCCAGATATACGTAATGTCTGTAACCCACTTCTGATTTGGCGTCTGAGACTCAAAGTCTCTACGCAGTAAATTGTCAGCAACATTCGTCATCGCAGCCACATCCTTGCTGTATTTAAACCCCTTACCATTACGTGCCCTGATACCTTTTTCTTTCATGATATCAGCCACATAATTCCCACAGCAGGCATTGCCTGCTTCGTTTAGCTCTTCGGCTATTCGCACTGAACCGTAACGTGCTCGATATTGGACGTAGGTACACATAACGAGCTGTTCAAAGCGCTCTCTCCGCTTTGTCCGCTCACTCGGCGTATGACGGCACCACTTATAATAACCACCTCGACTCACTTCTAAGGTGCGACACATTAAACTAATAGAATACTCACCTACATAACTTTCAATGAACTCGTACTTCACTCTTGCTGCTTCGCGAAGTACGCCGAGACCTTTTTTAGAAATTCCATTTCATCTTTGAGTCGCTTGTTCTCGCGCCTAAGTGCTCGAAGCTCTTCGGACTCTTTCTTCGAGTAGTCGACACCGTCTAAGGTATTAAACTGTTTATCAGATAGACGTGTGAACTGGCGCTTCCAGTTCCGGATTTGCTGGGCACTGATGCCCAACTCCTTGGCAACGGAGACGGCTGTTCGGCCGGGAAGACTGGCCAGACGCACTGCTTCTTTACGGAACTCTTCGGTGTACGCTGGATTACGATGTTTAGCCATAGATCACCTCTCAATTAGACCCTAGATCTAACTTAATAAAGTGTCTACTAAACGTGCGGGACTCTGAAACCTAACGTCCAGTTAAGGGGTGAACAACGCAATACCGAAGCCGCTACATACCGCCTTAAACACTAAAAACAATGCATAGTAAAAATGCCGCGCGTTGTGAATCCCTCATGAACTGTTTGTTAGCCTAAAAGGGAAACATACTTAAGCAATATTACAGAAAAAATCGAAACCGCCATTAGGCTATATATTGAGAGCCTACTAGCGTCCTGAAACCCCCTCCCCTTCGCATCTATTAAATCTCTTTTTTGTATAAGAAAACTTGGAAGAGCATGGCTTGACTGAGCTTTGCAATCAGAACTCTCGACCACTATTATGTACTCTGAAAAATCAGTTTGATCACTTAACAATATTTCAGTTTGAATGAGCAAAGCTGCCGAACAAGTAGCTCCACCAATGTCTCTCATGGTTAGCTGGTTGCGAATGTATACAAAAACTGTATATGTTACTCCAAGCACGGCAATAAATAGTAGCGCAGCAGTAATTCCCTCGTGCTCTGTTGGTAGTGAAGAACCAATAATCAATGAGCAAAACAATACATATAGAACTAAACCAGCCCAAGCAGCTATTTCTTTGTTATTGTAGTATGTAGCATAGTGTGAACGCATATTTTCATAAAATCTTACTGCATCGTCTTTTTTTTACCATATAATTCTCCTTAAATTGCTGAAATTATAGATTTGGGCTAACGACGCATTAAGTGGTGAACAACGCAACCACCCTGCCTTAAACCTTACCACATTTAGCACCAAAGCCGACCCAGGCTGAAATTGCCAAGTGTTGAGAATCCGTCTTAAATGCTTTGTTATATTTTAGCACAATTCGTTGATTTACTTGGTAAAGAACTGAGATGCAGACCTAGTTTTCTGAACCAAATCACAAACTCGAACTTACTTGACCGGCAGACGCGCCAAAACTAAAAACGAGTAAGTCCACTCCCCTGCTAATGAGGCAACTCAATACGCTTTCAACAAGCGCCCTTTCTTAGCAAAAGCAGCGCAGAACAATGGCGATTTGCCGACTCAACTGCCAAGGTTATTAGCTAATTGGGAAATATGCCCAAAGCGACTTTGAGCCAGAGAAACAAGACGCCCAAACCACCCGAAAACTTGAATGAAGCAACCCGCGAACCTTGGCATATTTTACGGGCTAAGTGGTTTGAGAACTAGGCGATAATAGTGATTTGCTGAGTCTACTCCCAACGAATAACCAAAGGGGCAAAGAACGACTCAAAGGCATTTAAACCATTGAAATTCCGTTAAAACATAACGCCCTGTTAAGGTGTAAGCAACGCAATACCAACGCCACCGCATACCACCTTAAACACTAAACGCAACGCATAGCAAAATGCCAAGCGTTGCGAATCACTCTTAAATTGCTTGTTAGGTTTGTGATTTCCACTTCATTAGATGATAGCTTTCCGCACCATTGCCTATCGTTTCGGCAATGGTAAAACCCTGAGATAAATAGAACTCAGTGGCATTGCTATTTTGACTAAGGCACTTGAGGCTTAGCCTTGGATACCGTTTTTTGGAAAGGTCTAGCAGTTTTAATCCAACACCACCACGTAGCTTACGAGGACTAACAAACAGATGATGAATGAAGCTTTCAGGCGCCCAAATTGAGACAAAACCGACGACTTTGTTTGATTCAATTGCCATCCAAATACTTTCACCCTTTGTATCCCGCTAAAAATCTGACAGGTCGAATTCAACTGTATCCAACCATGTAAAAGTCGCTAGTCGCGATTCTAGATACAGCTTCTCTACAGCATTTAAATGATGAGATTGAAATCTTATTATTTCCATGAACTTACCAACAAACCTAACGCCGAACATAAGGTGCGCTTCACTAAACTAACAAAGCGCGCTGAACTCCATGCCAAAACCGCCGAGTATAATGCGTCACCTTGATGTTTTTGTTAAGTAAATTAACTCACGGAGCCAGATACAAGTTTTTGTAACCTTTCTATTTCTGCTCTTAATTCGGTATTTTCTGAGCGCAACATTTCTCTTTCTGATCTTAACGAACGCAGAGCCCTTTCTTTTTTATCTATTCCACCTCTGATATCTAAGAGAACTTCTAACTCATCTTTATATGGCATTATTGGTTGATATAGCTGATAAAATGCTCTACCAATTGCACCTCTAAATAATTCTAATGAAGGTTTAAACTCTCCGTTATCTAGAATATGTGGAGTTGCAATACCCGGATATGGATCTATGTACACAATCTTGGACATACCAAGTTGATAAGCCTTTTTAGCACACAGTTCACATGGGCTAGCAGATGTAAAGAGAATACCCCCTTTAACAGCTTGACCACCATGCTTCGAAATTTGTAAAAACGCATTTTCTTCTGCATGAAGGGATCTTGTGTGTACTTGATTTTTCTTCTGCTCTACTTGATTCTGAACATCTTTAAAACAAAACGATAGATTACGTCCATCCAAATAATTTTGTCTTCTGACAAAGTTAAACTTCTCATGGAGAACATTACGAAACTCTTCATCATTTTTTTCATAAAAACTGTATGCAGCTTCATCAAATCCATTAATCAAATCATCTGCACTTCTAAGTAAACAAGGAACTTGTCCCTGTGGAGTATTATTCCAACCAACAGCTTTAACAGAATACTTTGAGTCAGTAACAACTGCGCCAACTTGCCTTGATATACAACCAGAGTTTTGCTTAACACTGTAAGCAATTTGCATACAACTTTCTGTTGAAGTGGGCATTACAAGTCCGGGGTGAAGCATTAAGGCAACATACCAAGCGAGCTGAGCTCTAAGTTCACTATGACCATATTGGTTTTCTCTAGGATTGTTAATATGTATATCTGCCAGCTCAATACATTTCTGAATGTTTTGAGAGACATACTTATTATAACCACTAAGTTTTTTGGGATACTCTTTATCATCCAACTCTTGTATCTGAGATGAAGTAAACTTATGACTTTCCATTAAGTGTTTTAGTCTGTTGTTATTGTTTGTATTTACAGACATCAAATAGAAACCTGAATATCGGTCTCTAAGGTATACAGCTTCGTATGGATTACGTATTGCGTCGATGACGATATGACAAGGTTCATTGTTCTGTTTACTTACATATCTAGCCGCCTTTATTATCATATTTATTAGGGCTGGAAATGAAAACAATTTATCTTGGTCAAATTCTTTCTTATTAGCAGAGCCTGAGGCTCGAATATTATCACCAACAGTTTGGTACAATTTGGTATAACATCCTGGCATGATATCAGAAATAGCAAGTTTTAATTCGTTTGAAAACTCGGGCAGCCAGTTAAAGAAAACATCATATCCTTCTTTCTTTTTTTTACTTAATGATAACATGTCATCCTCAGACATATTATAAAAAGTTTTTATTCTATTGTGAGAATAGTCATATATTCCTTTAAAGTCAGAAAGTTTATGTGATATCAAATATAGTTCAATCTTAAGAACATCTGACAACAACAGACAGAACTCTTGATAGCTCAACCTTAATATGTAGCTTGTAATTACAGTTCTTACTTGAAGCCATTTAAAAGGGGTTCTATTTTTTTCAATGTATTTTTTAACAATTCTATATTTACGCTGTTCATTACCAATATAATGAGATTGACCAGGATCTGGCAAATCTAACTTATCCGCAGATAGTATCGCTGCAGCAGTAGAGCAACCAGAACCTGTTCTACCAGTTAACCCAATAACTAGGAATTCGCTCATTTCACTATATATTTTTTCTATAGCCAAGGATTCTTTTTTTCTATTCATTTTTTTCCTCATAATTTTTATTTACTTAACGCCCAATTAAGGGGTGAACAACGCCTCCACCCAAACCTAAAGCATTGTGTCATAGCCACTAAATTTGAAGTAGAAGCAAAAATGCCAAGCGTTGTGAATCCCTCTTAAATTGATTGTTAGGGTTAAATCTGCACGAACCGTCTCGGCACACTATCGTCTTTTAAAACTTCAGCCCAATACTCAGTTAACTGCTTTGAAGTGATAAGGTTGCTCTTACTTAATGACGCTGACAGTTGAAGAATCAAATCAGCCAATACACAGTAATAAGCAGATAGTGTATGTGGTAAAACCATTATTCTTGATTGAGTACTTGTAACATAAACAAGCATCTCTCCTCTTCCCAGTGCATAACTATCCCCAAGAGCCTTAAAGGTGCGGTGTGTAAATGCGGACAACTCTTGATAATACCTAGAACGCTCTTTACGGGCTTTTTCACCGTCTGTTTCTTTCAAATATTCTCGTGAAACTCTGTGAGGGATAAATTCGCCCTGATACCACTTTTCCAATGACTTTCTAGATTTACTTGTATCGGCTCGGAAATAAGTTAGTAGATCGAGGTTTTCTACAACATCTCTAAATAGCCTAGCTGTTATCCTGTGCTTTTTGTTATCAAGGTTTCCTAACGCTTCTATCAAGGCATCACTCGAATCAGTTAACAGCATCCTTTCAGCTTTCTCAAAGCTATTTTCATTTCTTCCAAAGCACATATTTTTATGCATAAGTGTTTCAAAAAATCCATGAAGCAAAAGTTCAGCTTCTTTAGCAAACTGTCTATTTGCATCCCATTCGTATGGATTTCTGTAGGCTTCTTGAGGACTTCTGCCCCATACAAAACTAGCCATGTCTTTCCTTATTTAACCCTAACGCCGCGTTAAGTAGTGAGCAACGCCACTACGAAACCTAGCCATACCACCGTAAACACAAAACCCAACAATAGAATGAAAAACGCCATGCGTTGGGAATCTGCCTTAAACGCTTTGTTAGTTGCCCATCTCCAGTGCTAGTGCTAACATTTGTGTGCACACCACTTTCTAAGGACTAGCACATGGACACTAGAATCCAGTTTCGCGTTGATGACGAAACAAAACGCTTAGCTCAACAAATGGCAGAGAGCCAAGGTCGTACTCTTAGCGATGCATGCCGTGAACTCACAGAGCAAATGGCTGAACAACAAAGAAAGACATTATCTCATGATGCTTGGCTTACTGAACAAGTAAACCTTGCTTTTGAGAAGTATGACTCTGGTAAAGCTGTGTTTATTGACAATGAATCAGCTAAGTCACGAATGGAAGCACGTAAAGCTAAGATTCGTAGTCGAGGCCAACAATGATTTTATGGGAAGAAGAGTCTCTAAATGATCGAGAAAAGATCTTTGAGTTTCTCTACGATTTTAACCCAGACGTTGCAGAAAGAACTGACAATATCATTGAAGCCAAAGTAGAAAACCTACTGGAGCAACCTTTGATGGGTGTACAACGTGACGGTATTCGGGGAAGGCTATTAATAATTCCCGAAGTTTCAATGGTTGTATCTTATTGGGTCGAGGGCTCGATAATTCGCATTATGCGAGTGCTGCACCAAAAACAAAAATTCCCTGCGGACTGATGCGGCGTATGGCAACTAACGCCGTGTTAAGGGGTGAACAACGCTAACCACCCTACCTAAACCATTGTGCCGTAAACACTAGATCTAATCCAAACCGAAAACGCCAAGCGTTGAGAATCCCGCTTAAACACTTTGTTAACTGGCGAACTAAAATCTAACCTCAAGCTTAATTCAAACCTTTATACAAGCAGATAGGCTTAGCCTACTTAGGATAAAGAAAACTAATCAAAAATTGAACTTATCAAATAGCTACAGCTTAAATACGACTGTGACAGGATTAGCATTTACTCATACTTTAGCCAATGAAAAACCTCAGTATAATAACGTGCGCTATATATTATTAGACGGCTTTTTGCAGTATAACTCCGTTTCCCGAACTCTAAAGAAAAACTGACATTTGGGATTACCTTACTTAGGGGAAACCTAGAAAAATAGATTCATACCTATGCTATTTGATATTGGAGCCAGTTAACGCCGTGTTAAGGGGTGAACAACGCTAAACACCCTACCTAAGCCATTGTGCCGTAGACACTAAAGCTAATTCAAACCGAAAACACCAAGCGTTGAGAATCCCGCTTAAACACTTTGTTAACTGGCGAACTAAAACCTAACCTCAGCCTTACTCAACCTTTGCTACATACAGATAGACTTAGCCCAATTAGGATAAAGAAAACTAATCGAAAATTGAACTTACCAAATCACTACAGCTCAAATCCAACTGTGACAGGATTGGCATTTACTCATACTTTAGCCAATGAAAACACTCCGTATAATAACGCGCGCTATATATTATTAGACGGCTTTTCGCAGTATAACTCCGTTTCCCGAACGCTTAAGAAAAACTGACGTTTGGGATTACCTTACTTTGGGGAAACCTCGGAAAATAAATTCATACCGATGCTATTTGATATTGGAGCCAGTTAACGCCGCGTTAAGTAGTGAGCAACGCCACCACGAAACCTAACCATACCACCGTAAACACAAAACCCAACGATGGAATGAAAAATGCCATGCGTTGGGAATCTGTCTTAAACGCTTTGTTAGGGCTCTATTTTTTTGCGACTGTTGATATAGTGTCTAAAGCTTTTTCATAAACACTTGTTGGAGCTTTCCCAATGTCTATAGATGATGGTGAAAAGTGCTCAATAAACTTAAAAGCTACTAATGGGTCTCCGCCAGACGCACGTAAGGCATCGGCTTGCGCATGATATAACTCAGCTAGTCTTGCGTAGTAACGCATAAATTGTACTGCTATTTGGATCAACAATATGACAAACCCTACTGCGCCAAAACTAAATGCAATGGTGGAAAGTGACGATGCAAAACCAGATGACGCAGTTTGAGGTGAACTTTCACTAGACTTTAAGTCATTTATTAACGTTATTGTCTCTTTTAGCTTCGCTTCAGCTACTTCATTGGAAACTGTATTTCTTTCAAGACTTAAAAGGCTATCGGCTAACTGTGCCCCTCTAGCTTCTAATGTTGCGCTAAGTGATCTGCCCGAAAAAGCAAACGACACATCACGATCTTGATACTGATAAAAGATCAACATGACAAGAACTTGAACTACAAAAAGTAATGCTGTCCCGATCATTAGCATAGTCCTTCTTGCTCTTCTTCCTCTTGCTTCTAAAGCATCTATCGAACTATCAAAGTTCATGTGCTTTGGTAGCTCGTTATTCATTTCTTCATTCATACAAATTTTCCAGACCGTTCTTGAGCCCTAACGCCGCATTAAGGTGTGAGCGACGCTTGGCTATACTTGAGCGAAGCGAAAACGCCAAGCGTTGCGAATCACTCTTAAATGCTTTGTTATGTGCAACATTTTCATATTGGAAATTGTACGAATCTCCTTTTTGAAAACAGACACTAAGACCAGAGCCACTAAATACAATCTATCGCTACTTTGGCTGGTTTAGTGATTTTTCCACTCGATAGAACACACCAAAGATAAGTAAACAAAGAACATACGATAGCACTGTTATAATGTTAAATATTGAGCCACTGACTACTATTTTATCTATCTTGTCCCTGACTAACACTCCTGAGTCGTCGAATAGCTCATATACTTTTAAGTAGCCATTCTTCCCAGTTACGACTTGCATTGTCCCAATATACAGTTCACCTAAATTCAAACCATCAGAGCTTCTTGAATACGCTTCTACTGTTTTACCATGAGCGTTCAATCTCAGAGTATCGATAAGATTTTTGCCTAGAGTCAAACTGTCAGCTGTAACTCGAAAGCGAGCCTTATTACCTTCATGGCCATCGTAAACAGCGCTAAAATGGTTAAGTGAGTCTTGCGAGATAAAAGGACGTTCTAGCTGTAGAGCAGCGAGAACTAATGCTAAAAGACACAATTTACGAAACATACTACCAATCATTGAAAGAAACCTCTTCTACCAGACGCCCCATGTTGCCCATAACGCCGCGTTAAGTAGTGAGCAACGCTACCACTGAACCTAAACTATTGTGCCATAAACACTTAAGCCAAACTTTGAACTGAAACCGCCAAGCGTTGGGAATCTGCCTTAAACGCTTTGTTAGCATGTTGTTTCCGCTACAAACTCATTCACCTGAGTACGTGTAGTGAAACGTACTTTAGTGCCGTGAAAATCACTGAACAATTGCTGATGAAACTGTCGTGAACTTTTGGATTCTCGAACCGAGTATTCAGAAGCCCATTTCAATAATTCACGAAAATTCTTCTCCGCCAGTTCCTCATTAAGTTGCTTCGAGCTCTCAGAACCGCGAGCATAAAGAGAACTTTCACATTCAGACCACTCCAAATCTAAAAATAACAGCATGTCAGCAGAAAAAATAAGCTGTTCAACTAAAGCACCAAATACTCCCTCAACTACCCAGTTGGATTGAGACTTTATACTAGCAATTTCATTTTCAATTGCTCCAGTGGATCGTTTTTGATTATAGCCACCTGGCTCCCATACAATCGAGTCCAAGTTAACTTCTTGCAATTGGAGCTTTCGGGATAACTGTTTCGACAACCAACTCTTACCTGAGCCAGAATTACCAATGATGAGAATTTTCTTCATATTACTCCTACATGCTAACGCCGCATTAAGGTGTGAGCGGCGCTTGGCTATACTTGAGCGAAGCGAAACTGCCGAGCGTTGCGAATCACTCTTAAATGCTTTGTTATGCGTAATTTTTGACGTACTTTGTCATAGCTGTTTCCGAGACTGACAAGCCGTCGATTCTATATTGATCTTTGAACTCTCCAACAACATCGAACCCTGCTTTTAGATAGAGGTTCTTTGCTGGGAAATTCTCTGATAGTACACAAAGATCAAGCCAGTCAATTTCGGCTTTTTCTTGACAGAAATTTATAACCGCATCAATGAGTCGTTGACCAATACCTTGCTTCCGGCAGGAAACATCTACACCCATACCAAGTAGAACTCGATGAGAACGGCTATCATCACCGTGATGGCGAAGATCAATGTGACCTTTGATACTTCCATAGGTGTCTTTTACAACCCAAAGCTTTCTCCAACCTAAATCGCCAAATTGATGGGAAAAGCCTTGGATAAACTTATCTTTTGTTGCTTCTGGAATTTCACTTTGCTCTCTGGACATTGGCTGGAAAAGAGGAACTTCTCCATTACCATTTTCAGACAGCTGATTTTCAAGATACGCAAAGAATGAATCTAGATCCGATATTTCCGCTTCTACTACTTCCATCTGGTACTCCGTAGTCCATCGATTACACATAACGCCGCGTTAAGTGGTGAGCAACGCAGAGCACCTTGTCTAAACCATTGTGCCGTAAACACTAAAGCTGAATCAAACCGAAAATGCCAAGCGTTGGGAATCCGTCTTAAACGCTTTGTTATGTGCGTGCTAAACGGTAGCGCCTTACAGTGCCTTCGATTTCATCTGTATAGTTGCCAAGATACTCGCCACCACAGTTTTCGATAACCTTTTGAGATGCTGGATTATCAATTGAACAAGTGACAATAACTGGATCAGTTAAAGCATAGTCACGAACCCAAGCTAGGAGATAAGAAGCAACACCTCTGCCACGAACTGAAGGTCTAGTCTCGTAGCCAATATGACCAATTACATTTTCTACGTTGGGATTGCTACCTTTACGAACTCGAATAGCACCTAAGATTTCAGAGTCTGATACACAGTAATAAGTTGTGCTAGGTAGATACCCCTTTGGCAGATTATGAGTTGCTTTCGAGCGTTCAACCAAACCAGATAAATAGGCTTCAGGGTTTTGCTCAACCCCCGAATACTTGAGGATACCCGAGTCCAAGCACTCCCTTGCGTAACTCGCTAACATTGGAGCTAAATTTGGACTTGCTTCTAATACTTCCATGCCAATTTTCCTCAAAAGCACATAACGCCCAATTAAGGTGTGAAGCACGCTACCACAATACTCAAACTGGACGCCGTAACCACTAAACTTGACCCAAACCAAAAATGCCAAGCGTGCTGAATCACTCTTAAATTGTTTGTTATATGTTCTGTTCCTCGATACTGTAATTACGCTTTACATTGGTTGTCACCTGCCCCCAATGAGACGCTTTAACTCTTGTTTGATGCAGTTCAAACGCTGATTTATCTACGAACTCTTCATACACATTAAACCGATTTGGGATGTCTGTACTTTGAGTTACTTCAAAGACTATGCACCCAACTTCTTCACGAGTGAGTTCAATATGTTGCTCTAGCGCTGTAGTCACAATTTTTAATTCGTTTTCTGGGATGTCTATATACCCAGACAAAATGACCTTTCCCATTTCACTACCTTAAACATTAACTTTGTATGTTAGGTCAGTGACATCGTCACCCGTCATACCACGAAAGCCCCAACAATGTGGTGGTTGCTCTTTAATAGTAATTTCAATATCGACTGGTGAAATCCCAAGTTGAGCTTCGATATTTGTAAAAAGAGCTTTAATGAGTGCTTTCTTAGTTTCGACTTCACGCCCTGCCATCATGTTTATTTCTATGACGGTATAGGCATCAGTTCTACCCTCTGGGTAGTAAAAGTCAGACTTATCGAGGGGAATAATTCTATGAGCACGCTTGCTTTCAGGAAGCCCTAACACTTGAGTCATAGATGCTTGAACTACATCAGATAATTGAGCTTTGATCGGGTTCAAAAGCTCTTTGATTCCATATATTACTACCACCGTTCCTCCTGTGAACGTATAACGCCGCATTAAGTAGTGAGCAACGCAGACCATTGAACTTAAAGTATTGTGCCGTAAACACTAAATTTAAAGCAAACCCTAAATGCCGAGCGTTGGGAATCCGTCTTAAATGCTTTGTTATATGAACATTGCCCAATAGAGCCAAGTTACCACGAAAGCGCCCTAAAATGAGGCCACGTAACTAACCAAAACTACAAAACCATACGTCGTTCAAGAACTTACGTCGCCTACAATGTTACAAACCATGCCGCAACAAGTAATGCGTGGTGACTTTTAGCGACAGAATCAGCTTTTGCACATAATAGACTCAACTTACTGGAAGCTCAGCAAATACGATGTAGCGGTAAACTTGGCCTTGCCACACTTTAAGCCCTCCGAAATTTCAGCGAGCCTTCACGAAAGGCCATTGAGGTAACCCGTGAAAATTGGCATGTTTTACGGGTTGAGGGATTCAAGAATTTAGACCGACAAACTGAAATTACCGACACCAAAAAACAGATGGCCTAAGAGTTCGAAAACAACAACTTTAGATAATTTTTACGACTTCATATAACGCCGCGTTAAGGTGTGAGCAGCGCTTGGCTATACTTGAGCGAAGCGAAACTGCCAAGCGTTGCGAATCACTCTTAAACGCTTTGTTATATTCGTAGTTTTTCTTTCAGCCAATCAACTACTTCTGTTTTTCCTTGCGGATTGTAATAACTTAAATGAGGGAGCCCTACAATACAGGTTTCCCTACCGTTTATCTCAGTATTAAAGCTCTTACACACCCATTTACCATGACCAGAGGCGATCGTAGTTTCATTGCCTTTAAGCAAACTTTTTAAGAAAAAATATGGAGAAGCAGATGTTTCAGCATTACCAAAAGTAATTATCAATTTGGGCTTCACAATTTCCAAAACACTTTCGTGAAATCCCCAACAAATTCCAGCCAAGCCAAAACAAAGTTCATTTGAAGACTTCGAAGTTGTAAATATTAAATTCGTAGCACATATATCACGAACATCATAGCCAAGCTGTTCCATCAGCCAGGTAACTCTCTTCTGCAAAGGAGCCTGACCTGCTTCATATTTAGAAATGCCATTTATCCAAGACTCATCTAAATACGAATTGTCAGTTCTAGTAAGCATTTGATCAATATGAGAACCAATAGAAGTAAAGCCATCTCCACCCGGGTTCAATCCCATAAGATAGATATCACCTTCCTTTAACGTGTCTGATGAGCTATATATAACTTCGCCATAGTCGTCTAATAGATATCTTAACGTTTCTTTCGCTTTTTGACGTAACTCCAATTTTGCCATTCAGCCTCCAAGAATATAACGCCGCGTTAAGTAGTGAGCAACGCTAACCACATAACCTAAACCATTGCGCCATAAACACAAAAGCCACTGAAACCAAAGTCGCCGAGCGTTGCGAATCTGTCTTAAACGCTTTGTTATATGAACTTTGCGCACCAAAGGCCAACTTACCACGAAAGCGCCCTAATATGAGGCCATGAGACAAACCAAAACTACAAAACCATACGTAGTTCAAGAAATTACGATGCCAGCAATGTTACAAACCCTGCCTCAACAAGTAATGAGTGGTGAGTTTTAGCAACAAAGGGAGCTTTTGTGCATGGGAAACTCAACTTGATGGAATTACAGCAAATACGATGTAGCCATAAACTTGGCCTTGCCGCACTTTAAGCCCACCGAAATATCAGCGAACCTTCACGAAAGGCCATTGAGGTAACCCGTGAAAATTGGCATGTTTTACGGGTTGAAGGATTCAAGAACTTAGACCGACAAACTATAATTACCGACACCAAAAAACAGATAGCCTAAGAGATCGAAAACAACGACTTTAGATAATTTTTACGACTTCATATAACGCCGCATTAAGTGGTGAACAACGCAACCACCCAAGCCTAAACCTTGCCACATTTAGCACTAAAGCCGACCTAAGCTGAAATTACCAAGCGTTGAGAATCCGTCTTAAATGCTTTGTTATGTGTAAAACCATGCTCATCTGTATAAAGAAAGATATGTATCCAAAGGCTCTTCAGTTGCCCAACACTTAAGAGTACCTTCAATTGATAAACCTAATGGGTTAAGAGGAGTACATATTCTGTCGAGAGGCACTAGAGAACTTTCGATCTGATATTCAAAAGTGTAATCGTCTGTTTGATATATAAATTTACTCCCTCGCAAACTACCTAACTCGTCATCGTGCGGCATAAAATAACGCGTGACTATATGAACTTCGTCGTCGTTTTCTTCAACTGACTGCGAAACAACATTGGCCTGCCCTTCATAACATTCAAATATTAGCTCTGAAAATTCATACTCTTTGAAAACATCAGTCACATTGATGGGACGAAAATAAATGTACGGATGACAAAGTACATTTTCATTAGTTCTAAAAACAACACTTAGTTCGTCATGAGACACTTTCTCGTATAAACTTTTCTTGAAGACTAAATGCTGGTCAAAATATATAACTTTGCACAAAATATCATTCATTAATGCAACCTCTCTTTAACTTATTGATAAATTCAAACTAGATTTTACACATAACGCCGCGTTAAGTAGTGAGCAACGCTTGCCACCAAACCTAAACCATTGTTCCGTAAACACTAAATTCAAAGCAAACCGAAAATGCCAAGCGTTGGGAATCTGTCTTAAACGCTTTGTTATGCGACTTTTCTACGCATTATATGTTGTGGACCTGCTGGACCATTGAGATAGAGTTTGCCTGTATCTTCAAACCCTGCCTTTTCGTAACAAACCTTAGCACCCGTATTTTTACAATTTACTGTCAAATAGATGTAATCACGCATAGCATAGTTGGATGTTACATACGCTGCTAATCGTTTCATACACTCAGTCCCCAAACCTTTCCCTTGCATACGAACATCTAAAGCTAGGGTCCTAAAGCCAAGAGCATTACTTGAGCAAAAGTCGAAGTGTTCTGAATAGTTTAGGTCAAGCTTAAAAAAGCCGATAACGTCACCTTTGTATCTGACAACCACCTTATCAATATGTGGAGTTGAGTCAGACAAAAACGCTTGCGGAGTAGAAGCAAATTTCACATGTTTTTCAGATAGTTGAATATCTAGAATCGACGCTTCATGAGCTTTAGCCAGTTTCTCAAATGTAATCATCATACTTCCTTGTACGCTTGTCGCATAACGCCGCGTTAAGTAGTGAGCAACGCCACCACTGAACTTAAACCATTGTGCCATAAACACTTAAGCCAAACTTTGAACTATAACCGCCATGCGTTGGGAATCTGTCTTAAACGCTTTGTTATGTGAATTCTCGATTGAAGCGCCGAACTTTTGTACGCATATTTTTCATAGGTGATGATGTATTAAACTGAATCATGCGCCCCAAAGTCCATTGTTCATACCACGCAACACCATACAACTCATGGTTATTTAAACTTGAGATAAGTAAGAGTATCTCGTTAACCGTAGACTCAAGTTCAGTGAGTAAATCATCGTATTTCCAGTCACGATACTCTTCGTGGAAGCTTTCAGCGAGTAACCCCAATTGATTCCATTTATAACCAGTTTCCGGAAAATCTACATGCTGGCTTTGAGATCTTAGGTGATGCCATTTTAGGACGAGTTTTCCCCAACCAATCAAGTAAGCCACTGTATCACTAACGCTAATGACTGTACCTTTGACGTTTCCATCTACGCCAGATTTACGAACTTTGCTTTCTGGAATTGAACGGTAGTCAGCCATGAGTTTCGGAAATATTGAGTTAATAGCTAACTCCAATTCATCCTTATTTTTTGGTACAGAAGACATTTTGACCTCCATTCACATAACGCCCAATTAACGTGTGAGCAGCGCAAACACTGAACTTAAACATTGCGCCGTAAACACTAAACTCAACCCGAAGTGAAAGCGCCAAGCGTTGCGAATCACTGTTGAATTGTTTGTTATGTTTTACCACAAACACATGATTTACATGAGAAAGAACTGCTATTTCTAACTAGTTTTCTGAAGCAAACCACAAGGCTGAAACCAACTTGACCGCCAAAGGCGACCAACATGAAACGTGTAATCCCACTTCCCTGCCCAATGAGGCAACCCGACTAAGCTCCAACAAGTGCCCTTTCTTTCCAACCAAAGCGTAAAACAGTGCTGAACTGCCGAGGCAGCTGCCAAGCTGAAATGCTAATTGGCTAAGAACCTACAAGCGACTTTAAGCCAGAGGAACTTAAACCTTGCCAGCTCGACCTGACAATGAAGCAACCCGCGAACATTGCCATGTTTTACGGGCTAAGAGATTCAAGAAATTAGATCGACAATGCGGATTTGCTGAGTCTACTAGGGACGAATTGCCAGAGGGACAAAGAACTATAGCCTAAGAACTTTAAGCCTTTGAATTTCAAGTAAACATAACGCCGCATTAAGGTGTGAGCAACGCTACCTCTTGCTTTACTTATTGCGCCGTAAACACGAAAACCAACCTAGAACTGAAAATGCGGTGCGTTGGGAATCACTCTTAAATGCCTTGTTAGCATTGTGCCAAAGGCTTAACTCTATAGTTTTAACATGATTGCTGTCATACGTTAGTATAAGCTCGTCTGCAAACTTAACACTTTCAGTATCTGTGATCCTGTTATACGCCAACCGAGCAAGTAATCCTATAAAAGCACAAACAATTAAGTACCACGCCAGATTAGGTAAACCCAATGACAAATCAAAAAGATTTTCTTTAGTCGTAACATTTAGGATAACAATACCCAATAACGCAGCCGGTAAAGCAAACATCATATACAAGGAAAAGTTCTTAATTGGTCTACTAAAGTATTCATAGATCTTACTACTTTCACTTTTGAACTCTGGCTTGAATGTGAACGCATTCTCCCTGTTTTCTAAATAACGCAAGCTGTTCTTATATAAATGAATAGCTCTTGTCGGGTTACTATTTGAAAGCAAAGTACATATATCATTGTAAGCAATATTGTACTTAAAGATAGATACAAACTGTTGCTCCACAACCAGTCTTGTCGCTAGATTGTTTTTTTGTTCAATTGCCTGAAATAACAACTCCAAATTTCTAACTTTAATCTGTTTGTGAGACGAAACCAGTTCGTGGAGAAATTTTAAGAAAGGGAGAACACCAACCAATAGCGCTATTGCAGCGCTAGTTGAAAACCAGTTTTCTGGCAATAAACTCATAATTACCTCCATAGATGCTAACGCCGCATTAAGGGGTGAGCCAACACTTAAACTGAACTCAAACAGACCGCCTTAACCACTGAACCCAACCAAACCGAAAGTGCCGAGCGTTGGCGAATCCCTCTTAAATGCATTGTTATATGAATTTTTCACCAAAGCCGAATTTATCACGAAACCCCAGCCTAAGACTGCGATCAAACCAGCAGCACATGCAATGTTGGAGTGACCCAAGAAACCGCCTTAGCCAACAAGCTGTGCAGCAGAGTTTCGACAAAAACGGTACACGGACTTAATAACCCACCGATGCTTTTGAACACACGAAACTTAACCAGCGGATGTTCAGCAAAGCATACCGGTTTCTATGAAATGATACTTTCAGCGATTTAAGCACGCCAGACTCACAACAAACATACGATGAACGCAAATAAGGCAACACACGAACCTTGGATACAAACCGGTTGAGGAAAAAAGAACTTTGGAAAATATATAGTTAAATTGCCGAAAAATCGGACGAATGGCCTGAGAGACCAGTTTGATTTTTACCCCTAAATTTCACCACTTCATATAACGCCGCGTTAAGTGGTGAGCAACGCTACCACTGCACTCAAGACATTATGCCATAAACACTGATGCATATCTTTGAACTAAAGCCGCCAAGCGTTGGGAATCCGCCTTAAACGCTTTG
>NZ_JANAVY020000006.1 GCF_025195085.2 Vibrio intestinalis
TGATAATCATGCACGAGTTTCTCATATTTTTAACTTCATGATCAGATCGTGATTACCTTGAAAAGTTCCCAATAAAATAAAGTCTTTTATTTTCAGTGGTTAAAGTTCGATCCCACCCTTAGTAGACACTAGGTCTAAGGGCGCTTCAAGCAAATTTGGAGCATTAACAGCCTCATTGTGCTCTTGTTTACCATGGCCTACAGCAGTAAAAACGTCATTGCTATCATAATCTCGATCTCGAGAGAAATTCAGCATTGAATACAGGTCACCTGTACCGATAGGGTTATCAAGTTTGAGTATCGCTATATCATCTGGCCAAAGAGCAACTTCAGAATCAACGTACGTGGAAGGAAAATGATACTCAACAACTCTTGGATAAGATCCTGGAATAAACGTCGATTCATCTTCAAGCCCCAGAGGTACTGTTACATGAGGCAAAATGGATTCGTGACCGACAATACAATGCGCCGCCGTCAGGACATAGTAATCATTGATGACCGTTGCACCACAAAAACTACGCGTCGAATACTGCGTATCAGTTTCTACATACAAGCTTGCGAAGTTAGTATAATTCGCAACCGATGCTGGTGTACCGTTAATAATCTGCGCAGAAATATCATTTGCGTTTGCGCCAAGTGCCACGACCGAAGCCAAAAGGCCTACAGTGAGTTTCCGTTTCATCTATATAATCCTTCAAAACAAATTTCCGTCACTATATAGCCAACCAATATCATATCTAAAGTTTATAAATGACATACAACTAAAGTCGTAGCAATTACGCGACCAGGATTTTATAAATAGTGCAATTAATACGCCATTCTTTATTAATATGCTTAACTATCATGTATTTAATCAATACTTAACCACGATAATAACGTTGAGGCACAAAAGGCATTTTTTCTACCGTCATCGCTAGCATTTTGCCACGTACTTCTGCAAACACTTTACTGCCGACAGGCGCAAACTCAGTCGCCACATAGCCCATAGAAACAGGCTTACCCGCTGTTGGGCCTGCAGTGCCGCTAGTCACAACGCCAATCTTGTCACCATCAACATCAAATAGTTCACAACCTTCACGTACGGGCGCTTTGGTTTCACCGACTAAACCAACACGTTTACGTGACACTTGCTTAGTCTCGATCTGCTGTAAAATAATATCAGCACCCGGGAATCCACCAGCACGCTCACCGCCATTACGACGAACTTTCTGAATACCCCATAACAAACTGGCTTCTACAGGCGTGGTGGTTGTATCGAGATCGTGTCCGTACAAACACAAACCGCATTCCAAACGCAACGAATCTCGCGCACCTAAACCAATCCACTCTACTTCTTGTTCCGCAGTCAATGCTTGCGCTAATTCAGCAGCTTTCTCATTCGGTACTGAAATTTCAAAACCGTCTTCTCCAGTATAGCCGCTGCGGGAAATGACGCACTCAACACCAAGCAAGTCCAAACGCGCGACATCCATGAACACCATGTTGCTTACTGCTGGGTGAAAGCGTGCCAAAACCTCAACCGCTTTAGGCCCTTGCAAAGCAAGCAGAGCGCGATGTTCTATCTCTTCTAACTGAACATCACTTGGGAGGTGTGCTTTCAAATGAGCAATATCTTGCTGTTTACAAGCGGCATTCACCACCACAAACAAATGATCACCTAAATTGGCGACCATAAGGTCATCCATAATGCCGCCTTGTTCATTGGTGAAAAAAGCATAGCGCTGATTGCCCGCTGGCAAATCGACAATATCGACTGGAACCAAAGACTCTAAGTAAGCTGCCGCACCGTCACCTGCTAAACGCAGCTGCCCCATATGAGAAACATCAAACAGCCCAGCATGTTCACGAGTGTGTAAGTGCTCTTTCTTAACACCTAACTTGTACTGAACTGGCATATCATAACCAGCAAATGGCACCATTTTCGCGCCAGCTTCAACATGTAATGCATGTAGTGGGGTTTTAAGTAGCTCTTGAGTCATCTTGGTCTCCAAATTATCCGTTCGATGTTTCAATTCAAGAAAACATGTTTCCGATAATAAACACGGCTAGATAAGTAATGCACGGTTAAATAAACATCAGCATAAGAAAATGTGACATTTAACATTTTTAGAACAAATTTACTGTTAGATTTACCAATAACAGCTCGAATAAATCAACGGATATTATGCTTACTTTCCTTTAAGAAACTTGAAGCAATACATCTCTCAATTTACTTAGCGGTTACCCATAAAATGTGCGCGTCTTCCTCACTGACAGATACAAGCATGTGGCCCATATTTGCATCGTAGTAAACGCTATCACCTTCATTCAAAACCATCGGTTCATAGAATTCAGAATAGAAATTGACTGCTCCAGAAAGGATCAGTAGAAACTCTTCGCCATCATGCCGTACCCAGTCGCTGTACTCTTCAAATGCCCTTGCGCGAACTCGGCTTTTGAACGGCATCATCTTTTTATTGAGCAGTTGTGTGGCCAATAGTTCATGCTCATAAGTTTGCGTGGGATGAGGTTTACCTTGCTCCTTAAGCGTGACATCTCGGCGGCCAGCAGCGACTTTTTTCTTTGGTGGTTCAAACAGTTGAGGCATTGCTATCTGCAAACCATTAGCGAGTTTTTGCATAGCTTGGAAGGTAGGCGAAATCTGTTCGTTCTCGATTTTACTTAGCGTAGAACGAGCCAAGCCAGTGCGTTGGCTTGCTTCTTCAAGCGTGATACCTAATCGAGATCGAATCTCTTTAATCCGCTCACCCAATTTTAGTGGCTCGATGTTTTGCTCTTGAGATTCTTTGGCTAACGTCAAAGACGGGTACTCATCATAGATTTCTTCTGCCATGCATCCCTCACATATTCACTTACTTCCTGTCCATCGTTTCATTGTGCAATAAGCGACCGATATTAAAAAGGGTGAAAACGAGTAAAGAATGAGCGCTAGCTAACAAAAAGAGAAACTGTGTTTCCTATAGGAAATTTTTGGTTGATTGTTTTAACAGCAACCGCTATGTTACCAACTTGTTAGTTTAAGAGATGCTTTTTCCGCTCGTCATAGTCAACAATATGGATGGTTTGAGCGGCCTAGCCCCTATTAGTTGGGGATGAAATTGATCAGGCGTTTAAAGCTTTTAAACGCATGGCTCTACCAAAGACAAGAGAGATTCTCTTGCTGTTACTATGGAAGGTCATCGACCATGAACAATCGTTATCAAAATCATCGCCTAGAGAATTTTTTCTCTACTCAACTCTCCGCTACAGATGATGCAGTATTTGCCGGCATCCAAGCAGAACTCGCTCGTCAAAACGATCAAATTGAACTGATTGCTTCAGAGAACATCGTTTCCAAAGCGGTCATGCAAGCCCAAGGCACTTGTCTCACCAACAAGTACGCTGAAGGCTACCCTGGCCGCCGTTACTACGGTGGCTGTGAACACGTAGACAGCGTCGAAGCGATCGCTATCGAGCGTGCAAAGCAACTTTTTAGCTGCCAATACGCAAACGTTCAACCCCACTCAGGCGCGCAAGCAAACGGAGCGGTCAAACTCGCCCTATTGCAACCGGGCGATACCATTCTTGGTATGTCGCTCGATGCAGGCGGCCACCTAACTCATGGCGCTCGCCCTGCACTCTCAGGTAAATGGTTTAATGCAGTGCAATACGGCGTAGATCGCGAAACACTAGAAATTGATTACGAAGCCGTTCGCCAACTTGCGCTAGAGCATAAACCAAAGATGATTATCGCAGGGGGTAGCGCAATACCTCGCACTATTGATTTCGCCAAATTCCGCGAAATTGCCGATGAGGTCGAAGCCATTCTAATGGTCGATATGGCGCACATTGCGGGCCTAATTGCCACCGGCGCGCACCCTAGCCCACTGCCACATGCTCATGTCGTCACAACCACCACACATAAAACCCTTCGCGGCCCACGCGGCGGGATGATTTTAACCAATGACGAAACGATAAATAAAAAGATCAATTCTGCGGTTTTTCCGGGGCTTCAAGGCGGCCCATTAATGCATGTTATCGCCGCGAAAGCGGTCGCATTCGGAGAAGCACTTGGCCCAGATTTCAAAACTTATATCGATTCGGTGATCGGCAACGCAAAAGTATTAGCTGAAGTATTGCAAACTCGCGGATGCGACATAGTGACTGGTGGTACAGACACCCATTTAATGCTGGTTGACCTACGACCTAAAGGCTTGAAAGGTAACCAAGCAGAGCAAGCTCTTGAACGCGCTGGCATCACATGTAACAAAAATGGCATCCCATTCGACACAGAGAAGCCTATGATTACATCGGGGATCCGTTTAGGCACCCCAGCAGGCACTAGCCGCGGCTTTGGCGAAGAAGAATTCAAACTCATCGGTAATTGGATAGGTGACGTACTCGACGGGTTAGTTGAACACCCAGAGGGGAACACTGAAGTAGAACAGCAAGTGCGCAAACAAGTAAAAGCACTTTGCACCCAATTTCCACTTTACCAATAAAATTAAATTTTGGAGATTTAGCAATGGACAACACACTGAAGTTTACTGAAAGCCATGAATGGGTTCGTGATAACGGTGACGGCACAGTAACCATCGGTATTTCTGAGCACGCACAAGAAATGTTGGGTGACGTAGTATTCGTCGACCTACCAGAAGTTGAATCAGAAGTAGACGCTGGTGATAGCTTTTCACTGGTTGAGTCAGTAAAAGCGGCTTCTGATATCTACGCACCAGTATCAGGTGAAATCGTTGAAGTGAACGAAGAACTAGACGACAGCCCTGAGCTTATCAACGAAGAACCTTATGAAGGTGGCTGGATTGCCAAAGTGAAGTTGTCTGATGCAGCTGAGCTAGACTCACTAAAAGGCGCTGAAGAGTACCTAGCGTCTATCGAAGACGAATAATAAGGAAACACCAAAGCTACCCATGCAAGTGGGTAGCTTTTTTGTAGGTTCGATTAACTCGAATCGGTTAAGAAGGTAAAGGAAAATGACAGAATTACTTCAAAGCCTAAGCACTCAACATGAGTTCGTTGCTCGCCACAACGGACCAAATAAAGCGGATCAACAACAAATGCTAGAAGCGATCAACGCCACTAGCTTAGATCAACTGATTGAACAAACCGTTCCGGCTCAAATTCGCTTAGAGAAACCACTCTCACTCGCCGAAGCGAAAAGCGAATCCGATATGCTTGTGGCGATGAAGCAATTCGCACAGCAAAACCAAATCAAACGTACCTTTATCGGCCAAGGCTATTACAACACATTCACGCCAAACGTTATTCTGCGCAATGTGCTAGAAAACCCAGGCTGGTACACCGCTTATACGCCATACCAACCAGAAATCTCTCAAGGTCGCTTGGAAGCACTGCTGAACTTCCAACAGATGGTGATGGATCTCACTGGTATGGATATCGCTAACGCTTCGCTGCTTGATGAAGCAACCGCAGCTGCGGAAGCAATGACACTCTGTAAACGCGCAGGCAAAAGTAAGAGCAACGCCTTCTTTGTTGCCAGCGATGTTCACCCACAAACCATTGAAGTCATCAAAACTCGCGCAAAATACATCGGCTTTGACGTTATCGTTGATGATCTCGCAAACTTAACCAGCCAAGACGTATTTGGCGCATTAGTTCAATACCCGACGACTACAGGCGAAGTGATTGACTTAACAGACATCATCGCTGCTGCTCAAGCCAACAAAACACTCGTTGCGGTTGCCACTGACCTACTAGCTTCTACCCTGCTAAAACCAGCAGGCGAAATGGGCGCAGATGTGGTCATCGGCTCAGCACAACGTTTTGGCGTACCTATGGGCTACGGCGGCCCTCACGCTGCATTCATGGCGACACGCGATAAACACAAGCGCACAATGCCAGGCCGTGTGATTGGTGTTTCTATTGATAGTAATGGCAACCAAGCGCTGCGTATGGCGATGCAAACGCGTGAGCAGCACATCCGCCGCGAAAAAGCGACATCAAACATCTGTACTGCGCAAGCGTTGCTTGCCAATATGGCCTCTTTCTACGCCGTATTCCATGGTGCTGAAGGTCTGCGCACTATTGCTCGTCGTACCCATCATATGACGGCCATTCTCGCATCGGGTCTAACTCAAGCGGGCTTTGAACTGGCACATAACAGCTTCTTCGATACCATCACCCTAAACACCGGTAAACAAACCGACACTCTGTATCAAAAAGCACAAGATGCCGATATCAACCTACGTAAACTATCAGGTAAGCTCGGTATCAGCCTTGATGAAACAACAACAACGGAAGACATCCAAGCGCTGTTTGCTGTCTTTGGTGTAACCGCTGAGGTTAACGCTCTCTCTTCTGACATTGCCCAAAACGAATTTGCAGCGATTCCAGAAGCACTGCGTCGTGAAAGCAAGTACCTCACGCACCCAGTATTCAACACGCATCACAGTGAAACTCAGATGATGCGTTACCTAAAACAACTAGAGAATAAAGACTTCTCACTGACGCACGGCATGATCCCACTAGGTAGCTGTACCATGAAGCTCAATGCCGCAGCAGAGATGATTCCCGTTACTTGGCCTGAATTTGGTGCGCTACATCCATTCGCACCAATCGAACAAGCTGCGGGCTACTCAGCACTAGCCAAAGATCTTAAAGAAAAACTCTGCGAGATTACTGGCTATGATGCCTTCTCGCTACAGCCAAACTCTGGTGCATCTGGCGAATACGCAGGCCTTATTGCGATTCAACGCTACCATGAAAGCCGTGGTGATACCCATCGTAACGTTTGTCTGATCCCGAGCTCTGCGCACGGTACGAACCCAGCGACTGCTTCGATGGTTTCCATGAAAGTCGTCGTGGTGAAATGTGATGAAGATGGCAACATCGATATCGACGATCTTGCAGCTAAGATTGAAAAGCACCGTGAGAACCTTTCAAGCATTATGATCACCTACCCTTCAACGCACGGCGTATATGAAGAGCAAGTGAAACAAGTGTGTGAAATGGTGCACGAAGCAGGCGGTCAGGTGTACCTAGATGGTGCGAACATGAACGCGCAAGTAGGTTTAACCACACCGGGCTTTATTGGCTCTGACGTTTCACACTTAAACCTACACAAAACATTCTGTATCCCACACGGTGGCGGTGGCCCGGGTATGGGACCAATTGGGGTTAAATCTCACTTAGCACCATTCTTGCCGGGCCATATCGAAAATGGTGTGGAAGGCGAAGACTGCGCAGTATCAGCAGCGGATCTTGGCAGTGCCTCTATCTTGCCTATCTCATGGGCATACATTGCGATGATGGGTGAAGTAGGCCTAACAGAAGCGACGAAAGTAGCTATCCTCAACGCCAACTACGTGATGGAAAAACTACGCCCTCACTACCCTGTTCTTTACCGTGGTACGAACGGTCGCGTAGCGCACGAATGTATTATCGATATTCGCCCTCTGAAAGAAGAAACAGGCATCAGCGAAGAAGACATCGCCAAGCGTCTAATGGACTTCGGTTTCCACGCGCCAACCATGTCATTCCCTGTAGCAGGTACTCTAATGGTGGAGCCTACTGAATCGGAAGATTTAGAAGAGCTAGACCGCTTCTGTGAAGCGATGATCGCGATTCGCGAAGAGATGGCGAAAGTAAAAGCAGGCGAATGGCCATTAGACAATAACCCTCTGGTTAATGCGCCGCACACTCAAGTTGATCTTGCCGCAGAAGAATGGAACCGCCCTTACCCGCGTGAACTTGGCTGCTTCCCATCAAAGGCAACCAAACAGTGGAAATACTGGCCAACTGTCAATCGTGTAGACAATGTATATGGAGACAGAAACCTCATTTGTTCATGCCCAAGCATTGATAGCTACGAAGAGTGATATGGCGATATTGAGGATGACTAACTAAGTTATCTAATAGTTAAAAAGCGAACCTACAAGGTTCGCTTTTTTTGTTTTATCCCGAGTAGAAAACGATAAAATGCAGTGAAACAAAGCAGACTTCTATGTTTACTCAATCGAAATAGTGAGCTAGATAACGGTAAGTTAATCCTGGCGCACTCACTTACCGTGTCGAGATTATCTTCAAACCTTAAATAGCATGACCTTTGGGTCTGCGGGTTTGGTAGTGATGGACTAAATTCCCTTCTGCCTTTAATGCTGCATCCACACGTGCTTCAAAGTTTTCTGGCTGAGGATCTACTCGCCAAAATAGCTTTGCGGGTTTGCGTTTAAATGACGGCACGGTGATGACCGCTTCTTTACCATGATCCATAAACGCAAGGATTTGCGCTAGTGGGTAGGTGGTATCGGCTTCGGTATGAAAAGCGAGCTTACCTGTATCAATACCAACAATCGCCATCGGGCGATAGCCCTTCTGCTTTTTGTTTTCAAACTGCAACACGATATTGATACCAAGTTGGTTTTCAATCAACCCCATTTTATCAAAGTAGGCCGCTCCAACCCTTCCATGACGCCACGAGTAAACGATTTGGCGTTCGCGGTCAAAGTAGACTTCGGCATCTCTGGGTTTTAAAAAGAAAATGAGCCACATAGCAATGCTCGGTAATAAACAAAAGCATAAAAAAAATAAATCACCAATGAAATAATCAAGTGTACCTTCTACTTCCTTAGCCCTTAAATAAGTTGACCAGGTCACCTCACCATTTTCATTAAGTATTGTATTGGCATGCTTCTCAAGTCTATCAATGTAAGACCTTGTATTTTTGAGAGCCCTCTGTTCAGAAACAAACTCTAACGTTTCGTAAGCATCCTTCTTTTCATATTCAAAATCAGGCAAAGCATCAAGCGCTAAAACCGAAAAAAAACTAAACAACAGCATCAGCGGTATAAGGATCGTATTCCGCCTAGTATGATAACCAGTTCTTACGGTTAGTACCTTATCATCTACCGACACTATCGGGTCTAGAGGGTCTTCCATCGGAATGACAATTACCTCTGAGCGAAATTCCTGCCACCACTTGGAAAAAGGCTGAGCTTTAGTGGTAAACATGCCCCAAAATCGACGTTTTATAGTAAATCCTTAATCAGTATTGTTCGGACTTTCATCAATCATACCCATCATTAAACCATCTATATCACCTGATGACGTTAACTTACGCTTCGGCACTACCAATGATGGTTGTAGCTTGAAATATCAGTAACTCTTCTTCAAATAGAGAAGTGAAAATATCAACAAAAATAGGCGGATAAAGATCCCCATCGATGACGTCAATCTTGCTGGTCAATTGGTTATCAATAGCAAGTAAGAGATCTGATTCCTTAGATGCTTAGCCAATTTTAAATATGACTTTATGTTTAAGTTTTGTGACTATCTGCTCAATCGAAATAGTGAGCTAGATAACAGTAAGTTAATCCTGGCGCACTCACTTACCGTGTCGAGACTATCTTCAAACCTTAAATAGCGTGGCCTTTGAGTCTGCGGGTTTGGTAGTGATGGACTAAATCCCCTTCTGCCTTTAATGCTGCATCCACACGTGCTTCAAAGTTTTCTGGCTTAGGATCTACTCGCCAAAATAGCTTTGCGGGTTCGCGATTAAATGACGGCACGGTGATGACCGCTTCTTTACCATGATCCATAAACGCAAGGATTTGCGCTAGTGGGTAGGTGGTATCAGCTTCGGTATGAAAAACGAGCTTACCCGTATCAATACCGACAATCGCCATCGGGCGATAGCCCTTCTGCTTTTTGTTTTCAAACTGCAACACGATATTGATACCAATGTGGTTTTCAATCAGCCCCATTTTATCAAAGTAGGCCGCTCCAACCCTTCCATGACGCCACGAGTAAACAATTTGGCGTTCGCGGTCAAAGTAGACTTCGGCATCTCTGGGTTTTAAAAAGAAAATGAGCCACATAGCAATGCTCGGTAACGAAAAAAAGCATAAAAGAAATAAACGACCAAAGAAAGAATCAAGTTTACCTTCTACTTCCTTAGCCCTTAAATAAGTTGACCATGTCACCTCACCATTTTCATTAAGTATTGCATTGGCATATTCCTCAAGGTCATCAATAAAAGACATTGAGTTTTTAAGAGCCCTCTGTTCAGAAACAAATTCTAGCGTTGCGTATGCTTTTTTCTTTTTATGTTCAAAATCGGGCAACCAATCATTTAGCGCTAAAATCGAAAAAAAGCTATACACCAGCATCAGCGGTATAAGGATCGTATTCCGCCGAGTATGATAACCAGTTCTTACGGTTAGTACCTTATCATCTACCGACACTATCGGATCTAGAGGGTCTTCCATCGGAATGACAATTACCTCAGAGCGAAACTTCTGCCACCACTTGGAAAAAGGCTGAGCTTTAGTGGTCAACATACTCCAAAATCGACGTTTCATTGCAAATCCTTAATCAGTATTGTTCGGGCGTTCATCTATCATACCTATCATCAGACCATCTATATCACCTGATGACGTTAACTTACGTTTAGGCACTAACAATGAGGGTTCTGGCTCATAACACCATTTTAGTACCGGTAAACTTGGACTGATGCCAAATGTTACTGGAAACGTAGCCACCACAGTCAAGTGTAAACCATCGTCTTTAAACTGGTGCTTTTGAGGATCATTTAATGACGCAAGTAAAGCGTATTTGAAGGTCTTCGTCATCTGATTATTTGGTACAACTGACGTCGTCCCTGTTCTAGAAAAAAATGTATTGCACATAGTACCATGTAGCTGTGATATACCCATTTTAAATTCTGGCAAAATAAAATGAAAAGTACGAAGCTGTTCTCCACTTAAAAGATCCTGTTTGAGCATCGAGTTATCAACGTTTAATTGTGGCCAGTAGAAATAATTAATAAACTCCTGAGACTCTATCTCTAAAGCTTTGCTTAGGTACTGAAAATAAGTAGCTTTTAAGTCTCTATCCCAATAAATCTCGAGTCTTTGCCTGACTGATTCTGTGTCTTTTCTGTCGATAAAACTCCAAAATGAATAATCCTCACTTTTGCCCCAGAAACACCTGAAAAGCAGATTCTCTATCCCCGTTTTTGTATAACGTGAGATAATGCTAACACTCCACAACAAGCCAGCCATCCCCACTAAAAAGATTACGGCACCACCAACAGGGCCAGCGTATAAAATTCCAAGCATAAACAACGTAAAGCCAGCGGCCATCAAGTTCGCGTTCCTTAAGCCAGTATTCCCACTTAGACTGGCTTCGTAAGCATCCCAGCCATAGCTACAAGCAGAAGTTACAGTTGCCACTATAACGAAGCCTCTTATTGGTAATTTAGAGAGAGTATTCCCCATATGTTGGCTATGGGCCGCAACATTAGCCAGCCTCAGCTTATCGGCTAGTTTAGCACTCAAAGTGGGCAGGTATTTCTGAATCACAATGGAGTTAAGCCCTCTGTTAAGCGTTAAAGCGGTGGCATGAGTCGATTTCGCGCCATATTGAGCCAGCGCTGCACTATCGGCAGCCAAAGCACTTAATGTAGAGGTTAATTTAAGTATTCGATAAAACTCATGTTTATTGGTAAGTGGGTCTAAAGCTGCAAATTCTTCTTGAGTGCCCATCTCATACATTGCCCCCACATTTAGGAAAAATGACCAAGCAGAAAACCCCGCATCAGCGACAGAAGCACTTATGTGAACAGCTGTTTTGCTGGCTGGTTTTGTAGCCTTCTCAAGATTATCAATCATTGTTTTAATTATCTTGGGACAACTTGCCGTGGGTTCAAACTCAAGTAGTTGTAAAATGCGCTGCTCTTTCGCATCTGCTTTCACTTCTGACCAATCAATTAAACGATCATGCCAACTGGTTTTAGTCTTTTGCCATATAGCAGCTGCTCGCCCTGTGTTTGACTGATTTTTAAGCAGCAACTCAACCTCATCAAGAGGGACTTGCACTCGATTTCCCGTTACTTTTAGCCCCAAAAGTGCATCGAGTATCGAAGGAAATGTCGTCCTATAAAAATTCTCCAACCCTACATTGCCCGCTATTTTGGCCCATTTTCCACCTTGCTTGCCCACATAATCGAAAGCGATGGGCATACGTGCCAAAAAAGTCCCCATAGAACTCAAAACATGATTGCCCACATCACTAATATACTGTTGCCAATCTCCCCCATGACACTGGGTAAAAATACGTTCTACGATTTTAAAGCCGGTACCCACCGCATTATCTTCAGATGTTAATGCCTCCGACATAAACGCTTGGCCAACCCAATCGTCTAAAGTATCCATACCTTCTTCGCTGGCGGTCACACCTTCAAAGAGTGTACCCAGCAAGAACATCAATTTAGCGAGCTCGAGCGCCGGGTTAACTATGCCTTCTTGGCGAACATCAAAATAATGTTGAAGATAAAAAGTCAGCGACCCTATCTCGTCTTTTGCCCCCTCTCCTGCAACAAAGTAATCCATCATCTGCAGCCACTGCTGAGTTTCTTTAGCAACTTTGTCCATTTCGGCTTGATTTTGATTTATAAAGGCAGTCAATGCTTGTGTATCAAGGTTTTCTTGCGCGGCTTTACTGAGTTCAGGCACTGTACTGTCCATACAAGCTTTGGCATAACTACCTATCGTCAAAGGATAGAGGTTGTTTTGTTGATAGGCTTGCCCCTCGGCTATCGTCATTCTGAGCCAATTGGCAATATCTCGTTGACGACCTACTGGGTCAAACAGAGCCACCAAGGTACCGTCTTTATGCTCGCTGTGGCTTTTTTGCATAGTTTCTACTATGCCTTCAGCCGCGAGGTGATAACTTAGTGTGGTGGTGGCCAAATCAAGGCCATGGGGCATAGGTTTCGCGCTGTCTTTATCGGCCAGCCACTTTTCATCGTTATTACGGTAGTCTTCAACCAACGCGCTTATGTTCTCTTGCGTCGCTTTTTGGCTAAATTCGGTTTGGGGTGAACTTAAATCGACCTGTTGCATTGCCTTGGCACGCCACTCTTGGTCATCGTTCATCCTATCAATGATTTCAGCAGCCCATTCGTGCTCAGAATAAGCGATAGAGATTTTTTGAGTGTTTGCAGTCACGAACGCAAAAGGATAAAAGGTTGCCCCTGATGAAGTATCGAGCGTTAGCCCATCTTTGGCATTCTCTCCATTGGTGAAATAGTACTTCTCAAATTTCTCTATCACGCTCGGAAATATTTCTGTTTGACAATAACGAAAGATATGAACTTGCTGATTATCAGAGGCCCCTTCTTCCTCTTTGATATAAATCCATCCTTCACGTAATAAACGTAAAAGATAACCGCCCGTTTCATTTAAACAGGATGCCGCAGCGATTTCAGGTAGCAACGGGGGAGCTTGCGCTGGCATCAATTCGTCAAAGAAATTCGCGTAACCATAACGTACTGGATAAATCGGAATAACGTTTTCAATCACACCAGGCACTTCAATCATATAGGGTTCAACCGTATCAACGGACTGAGTGGTATTGACCACTGCACGTATGTTTGGTTTTTCTGTGGCATGCAAGTATTCTGGAGCCTTGATAACATGCACATTGGTTGTGTTAGCTAATAAAAGAGATGCCTTGGTTTGAAGCTTCGTAAACGTCCCTGATGTTAACTCCGGTAACCCCTTCATATAAGTGTTCAACGTGTTAATGTGCTTATCAAATATATCTTGAGATAAATAGCTATATTGAAGCTTGTTAGCTTCATCGCGAAGAAAAATAATTCGAGATTTAATCTTATCGAGTAGCGATTCGAATGTTTCATCTATGGTTTTTTTTGCGGCTTGCCAATTGTAATTGCTCAAATAGGCTTGTGGGTTACCTTTGCCACGTGCTCGCATATAAGCAAGCATTCGGTCAGTATTCTCATAGGGTGCAAGCCTCAATAATACAGAGAGAAGTTCGCCCTCTTCTAGTACAATAGGTAAAGTGTACGCCAACAGCGCTTCTGTCGTATGGGGCAAGGGCTGGTTTAGATTACCAACGAGAACATCACAGGTTTTACTAAAATCAAAGACACTCTCAGGATGAAAGTGAGTAAAATGCAGTTTAACTTCCGCCTCAACAATGTCTTGAAAGAACTTATCTTCGCTTAGCGACTGTCCAATGCTTCCCCAAGGCGTACCTAGGGTATCGATTCGGGTTGGCTGCCAAAAACCACGCCTACCTTTACTTGCTATGTCAAAAAACGCATCATCTGCCATCGACTCTGCGTAATGAGGGTTCGCTCTTCGTATGGGGGTCACAACATAATCATCTTTGCTTTCTTGCACAATGATTTTCACTTTCCCTGGTTTGAGCTCTACCGTCGTACTGTTACCGCTACCATCTAAGACACCAGAAGCAACAGCCTCACCGCGTTCATCCGTTAAGGTATAAGATGCGTTTGTTAGTCGTTGCCCATTAGGGTAGCGTACACTAATAGCCACAACATCTGTCGATTCCAAGTCCTCATCTACATTCACTGGAGGAGTTTGCACCCCGCTCAAACACATTGTATTACCTGCGTTCATCGTCATTTGGTCAGAAAGTCGTGCCACCCCTTTACCTTCAATGAGTACATCCGCTGACGCTGATGTAAACTCGGCTTCAGCTTCAATAGTTCCAGAAGAAACGCCTTTTTTGTCACCGCCAGCATCCCCAGTGCTTTTTGAAAACTTACTGCCTTTAAGGGCAATACTGTTTCCCCCATCGGCACTGACCGAGGTAGAGCCATCGACTAAATCCGCGGACTTCGCATTGTTACCATATGGAATAGGCACGACCGGTGGTCCAACAGTCGTTAAACACACATCGGGCAGTGTCGCGTTCGCTTCACTCCCCGAGCCCTTATGAACAATACTCAACCCATTTGCGGCTATTGTTACTGCCATGTGTTTAACTCCTGATTAATTTAAAGTAATTTTGGCGGCCTGAATTTTCTGCATTTTTTCCGCAGTACTATAAATATGTGTGGCCGCCGTTTTGACGCTACCATTCTTCGCTGTCATCGTAGTTCGTGTTTCACCAGAACGTATGACGACCTCTTCTTCCCCTTGTATCTGCATTTTCTTAGCTCGGAAGATCAGTAAGTCTTCGTCAAGCAGGGAAGTAAAAATATCAACAAGAATAGGCAAATTCAGATCCCCATCCATGAAATTAATCTTGCAGGTTAATCGGTTATCAATAGCAAGATCGAGATCTGATTTCTTAAATGCTCGGCCAATTGCGGCCCAGACTGGTTGACCTATCGGGTTCCCATGAAAATCAACTTTAACCCTAGCTTTTGATGCATGAACTTCATAAATTGTTCCGAACTGAGGGGGAGTGTTCTGGGAAGATTCTTTTTGCGACGAATTCATTATAGTTTCCATTAACCAAACCGGTTGGAAGTTTAACATTCGCATTAAATTCAGGTATTTATTCTTCGCGTGAGGACAATTCTTTAAGAGGTGGGCAACTGGCTAATTTTGCCATCTAAAAGCATATTGACACCTTAAAAACAACGGAAACCCTTGTCATTTCGTTGTTTTGCAGCGTGCGTCGAATTTGAAAAATTGCGACGCGAGTCACACCTAAATTTCTACATTAAAGAGGTAACCCCAAATTTGTCGATAAGCATGTGTATTTTCTCTCTCAAGAAATTTGGCAACTATCGGCATAAAAATAGACCAAACTCTATACACAATAAATATCCATAAACGTGCCAGCTTAACCACTACTAACAATATGACGTAACACTGGAACTTAGGAGTAATAGCGTCCGGCGAAGCGCATAAAAAAGTCAGCAGTTTTCGCTGCTGACTTAAACTAAACTCTATCGGTTTATTAAGAGTTAAACAGCTAGATTACTGTTATCTAGCTTCTGGCAAAATCAACTCAATCTTGCGGGTTTTGGTTTGCATTAATTTCCGCATAGGTATGAAGCAGTTCCGTCAACGTTTTGACCCATGCGAATACATCAACTGGCGTGTTAGCGAGTAGCTTTTCAACTTGCTCACAGTGCGTCTCAAGCGTGATTGCTTGCTCCAAACGAAATGAGATGGCATAGAAGTGCCAAAGCACCAAGCGCGTCATGCGCTCACTATTTTGTTTGGCGTTTTCAGATTCATCGAAAGTTTGCTGAATTTCACTCAGCGCAATCGTGGTCATACGCAGCATCGCATCAAGACGAGCAGATAACATGCGGTCTTCGCTATCGACTTCTTCTTGATCGAAAGTAAACAGCTCATTCATCACATCTTCTGGCACCATTTTGCTGATCATTCGAGCGCTAAACTCTTCTAATTCATGGCGAGGCATGGTGACAAGGCAATCGAAAGTGTAATCACGAAGCATAAATTTACTCTACATCTGTTTTAACTCTAGGACGGAGGATTCTAAGCGCTATAAATTCAATTACCACTTTTATTTTGAGCTATGGTCATCCGTTGTCATACATCAAACCTCTAGTGCCTATGATATTCCCAATAGTTCAATCACAAGTGAACAAAAGTCACTTCTGTTCCTAGCGCTGTCAGGGTACATTCCGTGTTATTAAACAGACTGAGTTAAGCCACTCAGGCAAGAAAACCTAACTTGGAAAGACGATGACCGAATTTGAAAAAATGATGGCAGGCGAAGACTTTGATGGCGGTGACCAATACATCAACGAGATTCGCAACGAAGCATCAGATCTTCTGCACACCCTTAACAAAACGACTGATGACTTGCAGCGAAGTGGACTGCTTAAGCAACTCATGGGGACGATGCCATCTTCTAGCATTATTCGTTCGCCGTTTTACTGCGAGTTTGGGAAAACCATTTTTATTGGTAAAAATACCTTTCTTAACATGAATGTGACCATGTTAGATGGCGCGAAAATTAGCATCGGTAACCATGTCTTAATTGGCCCTAATGTCCAGTTTTATACTGCCAGCCACTCCCTTAACTTTCGAGAGCGCCGTCAATGGGCCACGCTTTGCAAGCCTATCACCGTCGAAGATGATGTTTGGATTGGTGGCAATGTCATCATTAACCAAGGTGTCACGATTGGCGCTCGCTCTGTCATTGCTGCAAACTCTGTGGTTAATTCTGATGTTCCACCAGATAGCCTGTATGCCGGCACACCCGCCAAGCTTATTCGCCACATTGACGAAAATTCGATAAGTGAGAAATAGCCTATTCATTAGCGGTTATTTCCCCCCTGAATACGCAGGGCACTGTCATCACAAAGTCAGTGCCCTCTCAGCAACCCCTCTGGATTATTTCATCACTCCTCAGTGCAAAAAACGACACACCCTATCGCACGTTAACCCACTGAACTCGTTAATGTCAGATAATTACTCTGATGAATGATGAAAAACAGCGCTTAGGTGACATTGCCTGCCAAGCATGACATTAAGCAAAGTAAATCGCTCAAAAATAAAGCAAATTCAGTTACCTAATCTACAGTTCTGCACAGGATGAGTGGTTATTTTTGTGCTAAGCGTCGAGAAATAACGAAATCAAACCTATTTTTACAAAATCAATTTTGGTCGCAATTTTACCTCGATGAAGCCTTTACAGGCCTTGCTTCATGGTACTTATATAATAAATTTATCAATATAAACAATTACTTTAGCTCTTGGTTATAAAAAAAACCTTTGTTAGCATGGGTTGAATGCACTAAGGACAGTGGATCACAAACCCGATAAACACGCGCACTTTTATGGCGCTAGCTATTCGCACTGCTCAGCCAATGATTGGGAGCACGAATATCTAACTTCGATATTGAAATCTCTACTTGTCGACGGTTGCTTAAGATTTTAAGCATGGCGTTGTCACATCTGTAGAAATCTCAATTCGGCGAGTCGGCTGTCCTCAAAATAAAAATGATATGGAGATCAAACACAATGAAAACCAAACTAGTCGCACTTGCAACAACAGCTGCGTTATTTAGTGGTGCTTCTTTAGCCGCTGATGACAAGCTCACTATCGGTATTTCTCAATACCCTTCTACACTGCACCCTGTTATCGATAGTATGGTTGCACAAGCCTATACTCACGGCTTCTCACTACGTAGTACATTAGGCTATGACCAAAAGTGGGAGCTAGTTTGTTTCCTATGTGAAGAAGTTCCAACATTTGAAAACGGTCAAGCAGAAGTTGTAGACCGTCCTAATGCCAAGGAAGGTGAAAGCGCTAAAGGCGTGAAGATGACGGTCAAATTTAAGAAAGACCTATTCTGGGGTGACGGTACACCTATCACAACCAAAGACGTGGCGTTTTGGTACAAGATGGCAACCTCTTCGGACGTGCAAGGCAATGCTGGCCTTTCAACTTTCCAACACATTGAAGATCTAAAAGTCATCGATGATCATACCGTTGAAGTTTACGTTGATCGCGTGTCATACAAGTACAATGCGTACTACGTACCTGATGTGCTACCAAGCCATCTTGAAGAAGCCATCTTCGATGCAAATCCAAAAGAGTACCACCTAAAAACCAAATACGTGACAGAGCCAACTAACCCGGGTTTATATAACGGCCCTTACAAGATTCATAACCTAAAACAAGGTCAGTTCGTTAAGCTTGCGCTAAACCCACACTGGAAAGGCAAACAACCTGAATTCAAAGACATCACGCTAAAGACCGTGTCAGATACTCAGGCACTACAAGCAAACTTGCTCTCTGGCGACGTAGATTACATCCCTGGTGAAATGGGCTTGTCACTAGACCAAGCGCTTCAGTTCAAGAAAAAATTTGCTGACAAATACATCGTTGATATTCGCCCAGCAGCGGTATACGAACACTTAGACCTACAACTCGACAATGAGCACCTAAAAGATGTGCGTGTGCGTCAAGCACTACTGTTCGGTTTAGACCGCGAACTACTTACTGAGAAACTGTTTGCTGGCCAGCAGAAAGTGGCGAGCTCTAGCGTAAGTCCATTGGATGCCTCTTTTGATGCGTCTGCGCCTAACTACCCGTTTGATCAAGAGAAAGCGAAAGCCCTTCTTAAAGAAGCGGGCTACGAGCTAGTAAACGGCGTACAAATGAAAAACGGCAAGCCACTTGAGCTTGAGTTCATGACAACTTCAGGCAATAAGACTCGTGAACTGGTACAGCAATTTGCTCAAGGCCAATGGAAGAAGATCGGTGTTAAAATCATCATCAACAACCAAACGGCACGTGTTTACTTTGGTACTACGCTGACAGAGCGTAAGCACAAAGGCTTAGCTATGTTTGCATGGGGCAGCTCACCTGAGCAGCTGCCACGTACAACCATGCACTCTGAATATATTCCGACTAAAGACAATGGTTGGTCTGGTCAAAACTACGCTGGTTACTCAAACCCAGCAATGGATAAAGTGATCGAGCAAATCGAAGCTGAGCTTAACGTAGAAAAACGCATGGAACTTTGGAAAACCTTCCAAAACATCTATGCTACAGAGCTCCCTGCACTACCACTTTACTACCGTGCAGACAGCTTCATCCTGCCTAAATGGCTGAAAGGCGTTGAGCCAACAGGCCATCAGAACTACTCAAGCTTCTGGGCAGAAAACTGGACACGTACTAACTAAGCGATTGGAATGTCTATGAGTGAAATCATACTAGACGTTCGCAATATGAGTGTGGCCGTTGGGCCACACTTCGCAGTTAAGGATGTCAATTATCAAATCAAATCTGGTGAAATCTTAGGTATTGTTGGCGAATCAGGTTGCGGTAAATCGCTGACCTCGCTTTCAGTCATGGGCTTGCTGGATAAAAAACTCGACCTCTCTGGTGAAATTTTGTTCCAAGGTGAAAACCTTGTCGGCATGTCAGAAAGGCGTTATCAAAAAATTCGTGGTGAAGGTATTGGAATGATTTTCCAAGAACCGATGACGGCTCTAAACCCTGTCGTGACTGTCGGGGAACAAGTTGCTGAGATGTTTATCATCCACGAAAACGAATCAAAAGCGGAAGCGATGAACCGAGCCATTGAGATGCTGAGACAGGTTCATATTCCCTACCCAGAAAGACGAGCAAAAGCCTTCCCACACGAGCTTTCAGGCGGTATGCGCCAACGTGTGATGATTGCTATGGCACTTGCATGTAAGCCCAAAGTGTTGATTGCCGATGAGCCAACCACAGCGCTGGATGTAACTGTGCAAGCACAAGTACTCGATCTACTTGAAGAGCTACGCGAGACCACAGGGACAGCCATTCAATTTATCAGTCACTCTCTTGGGGTGGTATCACAAATCTCTGACCGCGTAATGGTGATGTATGCAGGCCAAGTGGTTGAGCTTGCCGATGTAAACGAAATCTTCGATAACCCGCAGCATCCATACACTCAGGCATTGCTCGATACGATTCCTCGTGTTGGCGTCAATGTTGATCGCCTACCTGCAATTCCGGGCAGTGTGCCTCCTTTGGATAAACGCGGTGAGAATTACACCTTCCGCGATCGTTGCCCAGAGCTTTACGATCACTATGTAGAAGTAGCGAAGCAGCGCAATGCGATTCACGGAGGGCTTTCATAATGCCACTACTCGAAGTTAAAAACCTGCAAAAACGTTATGTTCTTGACCCGGGATCTATGTTTGGTCGTGAGCCCCATTACTTGCATGTGACCAAAAATGTGTCACTCAAGTTAGAAGCGGGTAAAACGTTAGCCGTGGTGGGTGAATCTGGCTCAGGTAAATCTACCCTAGGCCGTATGGTCAGTATGCTTGATGTGCCAGATTCAGGCGACATCCTCATTTCTGGTCAAGAAGTATCTCGTTTAAGCAGCAAAGCTCAACGTCCGTTGAGACAACGTATTGGCCTAGTTTTCCAAGACCCATATTCTGCGCTCAATCCAAGAATGCCAATTCTCGACTCTCTTATCGAGCCAATGAAGGTTAATGGCGTTGGTGACAAACAATCTCAACGCGCTCGCGCCTTAGAGGTGTTGGAATGGGTAGGCATGCACGAAGATGTGCTTACACGTTACCCACATGAGTTTTCTGGCGGCCAAAGACAACGTATCGCCATCGCTCGCGCTTTGATGTTAAAGCCCGATCTGATCATTGCTGATGAACCACTCTCAGCTTTGGATGTGTCGGTCCAGTCTCAGATCCTTAACCTATTTAAAGATCTGCAACAAGAGCATGGCATCGCATTCTTCTTTATCAGCCACGATATGGCGGTAGTGTATCACCTTGCCCATGACATCTTAGTGATGAAAAGTGGCGAAATTGTCGAGCACGCAACCAAAGAAGCTTTCTTCGCTAATCCTAAACACCCATACAGCCAAGAGCTACTTAATGCGGTTCCGGATATTGGTAATGCTCGTCGACGTAATCAAGCAGAGCGGAAATCTGCTTAGTACAAAAGATAACAACAAAGAAGACTCAACCACTTGGACGTAATATGAAGAGCTTTTTTATTTCAAGAATTTTGCAGATGCTATTGGTGCTATTTTTAGCGTCATTTGCAGCATACAACCTTATGGGTTTAATGCCGGGTGACCCAATCGATTTGATGGCCCAGCATGATCCCAACATTTCATCAGAAGATATTGCGCGCCTAAAAGCCGAACTCGGTTTAGACAAACCTGTGTATGTGCGCTACTTCCACTGGCTAGGTAACGCCGTACAAGGTGACCTTGGCTATTCACGCATGTTCTCGCTTCCTGCGATTGATGTGCTATGGGATGCCATGAAGAACACCTTATTGCTGGTCGGTAGCGGCACGCTGCTGTCTATTTTTATTGCCTTACCTATTGGGGTTATCTGTGCGGTGAAGCAGAACAAAGCCACCGATTATATTATTAGTGGCGTAACCTATCTGTTTCTTTCCACTCCAGCTGCTTGGCTAGCACTGATGCTGATCATGATCTTCTCAGTGGTCTACCCTATCTTCCCAGCAGGCGGAACAGGTGAAGCCGAAGGGGCGGAAGGGTTCGATAAACTCAAATACATGGTGTTGCCAATATTGAGTCTAACCCTGCTAAGTATTGCTTCCATTTCACGCTTTATGCGCTCAAGTATGCTTGAAGTATTCAGACAAGATTTTGTACGCACCGCAAAAGCCAAAGGCGCTTCCTCTACTCGTGTTCTCTTTAAACACTGTATTAAAAACGGCATGCTACCAATGATCACTGTGTTGGCGATGGATGTAGCGGCGCTGATGAGTGGCGCAGTTCTCACAGAGACCATCTTTAGCTGGCCGGGCATTGGTAAACTCACGGTCGATTCTATTAACGGCAATGACTACAACGTCGCTATGCTGTGCTTTATGGTGGCGACTTCTGCCATCTTAATCATGAACTTTGTCGCTGACATTCTGTATTCAAAAGTTGACCCTCGTATCAACCTAACAAGAGGGACGAACTAATGAGTTATATTGAAAACCGTAGTCAAAACCCTTGGGTACAGGTGTGGCAACGTTTGTACCGCCATAAGCTGGCGATTGTATCGCTGGTCTTTCTTGTTCTACTAACTACTATCTGTTTTAGCGCTGGGCCGATCTCTGACTGGCTAGGTGTTGATCCGTATGGCGACGATCTTTTCAGCCGCTACGAAGTGCCTGATGAAGATAATGTGTTAGGTACGGATGAGCTAGGCCGCGATATCTTTACCCGCTTATTACTTGGTGGCCAAGTATCACTAACGTTTGCCTTTATGGCGGCGATTGTTACATCAGTCATTGGTACGACATTAGGTGTGATTGCTGGCTACCATGGTGGCCGAGTAGACGCGTTCATTATGCGTGCCGCTGACTTCATCATCAGTTTGCCAAGTATCATGTTGCTAATTTTGATTCAGAGTATCGACATGACCAAGCTAGGCTTCTCTGAGGAGTTAGTCCGTAGTGACAGCTTTAGTATCTATCGCTTAGTAGTGGTGCTTTCACTGTTAGGTTGGCCATTTGCCGCCCGTCTTGTGCGTTCAAATACTCTATCGGTCAAACACCGAGAGTATGTTCAAGCGGCAATTGGCTACGGTGCAAGTCACTGGTTTGTCATGCTAAGACACATCGTGCCAAACGTTATCGCACCTGTAATCACCGCAACCACGCTGGGTATCGGTGGCGCAATCTTGACCGAGAGTGCACTCAGCTTCCTTGGTTTTGGTATCAACCCGCCTACACCATCTTGGGGCAACATGCTGCAAAACGCTCGTGAAGCGCTTTGGGTTTACCCAATGGCGGCCGTGTATCCAGGCATAATGGTACTGTTTACTGTAGTGACCATTAACTTCCTCGGTGATGGTCTACAAGAAGCGATTGACCCTAAATCGTAACTTCCTAAACCTCACAGTCTAAATGTAAGCGGACGGGTTAACGAAACCCGCCCGCTTTTTATAAAACGGGCTCAACATCACTGTGTACCAAACTCGCCCTTGAGAATGCGCAATAAGTTACGCATAATCGCCATCCTTAAAATTCTAAATCGCTCTATTTCATAGATATTTACTAAAATTCGCTATGGCCCAGAGCCACAATCTACAGCAGTAAAAAGATGGCTAAGAAAAACAAGTCTCGCGCCAATAAGACTAAAAAATCCGGCAATCCTAGCCGCGCACCTCAGAAAACAGTAAACAAAAAAGAGAAAAAACCAATTAAGTGGAAACGTATTTTCGCTGGAGCGGCGGTATTTGCAGCGTTCTTCTTCGCGATTAATTGGTACAACTCTCCAACCAACTACGTCTTTCGTATGGGGTTGTGGGATCTCGTCCACGACGAAGTGCGGTACGACCGACCTAGAGATTACTTCCGCATGGTTGAAGAAGGCGAAATCGACGATCTTTACGAGCGCATTTCAAGTGTGATCAAAAGCAACGGTATGTCGGAAGAGATGACCTTAAACGAACTATTCAAAGATCATCCTAAAATTACTGACTTTGCAGTACGAGAGATTGAAACTTTCCGCGATATTGATGGCGAACTCAGGCCTGTGACTGTGGTGAGCATCACCTTTAATGAAAAAGATCGTTATATGTTCCGCTTACTCGAATTTTCAATGTACAACCCATACCACATACCACTTCCTTTCCATTATGAAATGGTCTCGGCTGCGGGCGTTAGAACATACAAAGATGAAGAAGGTGAGCTGCACGTAAGACGTAATATTAGTCCTTTTGAAATCATTTCGGACTTCTACAACGACGACTTCTCTCCTGAAGGGTACCTGCCCCTTCCTGAACAAGAAACACAGAACTAATTCACTTTATCTAAGCCCTATTGCTAGGGCTTAGTCTTCCTCACCGATCTTCGATAACCCTACAAAGATCACAGTCTTATCATTTAGGCCACCGAGTAAACGCTCACTTTCTTGTCTCCTGCTTACTATTCTCCTAACGCCTTCCCATATCAGCCACACACTAATAGTCATCACAAGCAATTGATTTAAAGGCATTTAAATTCAACTTAACGCCTATCAATAAATTGATATTTTGGCCACTTTCCCGATTAAAGCTAAAACACACCCTCTATTTGTTCGTTTTTGGAATCAATTATTTTCATTTAACCCATATATCCCAAAATAACAAGTGCGTAACATTCGTCACCACAACAAACAAAGCTTTCGACTATCTTGTTGTAAAGCCCATAAGTTAAGTGAACATTGTGAGTTACTAGGCTAGCTAGACTCATTTATTGTCCAGCCCCTATTAGGATCCAAACTATGATTATCTCTGCTTCTACAGACTACCGTGCAGCCGCAAAAGCAAAACTGCCTCCGTTCTTATTCCATTATATTGATGGCGGCTCATACAACGAGCACACCTTGCGCCGTAATACCGATGATCTCTCTGACATTGCTCTGCGCCAGCGCGTGTTGAACAACATGGAAGACCTCAGTTTAGAAACAGAGTTGTTTGGTGAAAAACTGGCAATGCCTATCGCCCTAGCACCAGTTGGCCTAACGGGTATGTACGCTCGCCGTGGAGAAGTTCAGGCGGCAAAAGCGGCAGACAACAAAGGCATTCCTTTTACTATGTCGACTGTATCAGTTTGCCCTATTGAAGAAGTGACGCCAGCAATTGAACGTCCAATGTGGTTTCAGCTTTATGTTCTAAAAGACCGCGGCTTTATGCGCAATGTATTAGAGCGAGCTAAAGCAGCAGGAGTAACCACGCTAGTGTTTACGGTTGATATGCCAGTACCTGGTGCTCGTTACCGCGATATGCACTCAGGCATGAGCGGCCCTAACGCTGCAATGCGCCGTATTTTTCAATCCATGCGCCACCCAAGCTGGGCAATGGATGTTGGCTTAATGGGCAAGCCGCACGATTTAGGCAACATCTCCGCTTACCGAGGTGAACCAACTAAGCTAGAGGATTACATTGGTTGGTTAGGTGCTAACTTTGACCCATCAATTTGCTGGAAAGATCTTGAGTGGATTCGTGATTTCTGGGATGGCCCTATGGTGATTAAAGGTATCCTAGACACTGAAGATGCGAAAGACGCCGTGCGTTTTGGCGCTGATGGTATCGTTGTATCAAACCACGGCGGACGCCAACTCGACGGCGTAATGTCGACTGCGCGCGCGTTACCTGATATTGCAGACGCAGTAAAAGGCGATCTAAAAATCCTTGTCGATTCAGGTATTCGTACCGGGCTAGATGTGGTTCGCATGTTGGCACTTGGCGCAGACTGTACCTTGCTAGGCCGTTCGTTCGTGTACGCACTTGCTGCGCAAGGCCAAGCGGGCGTTGAAAATCTGCTAGATTTGTACGACAAAGAGATGCGTGTTGCGATGACGCTGACTGGCGCGAACACCATCCAAGACATTACTCGCGAGTCATTGGTAAAAATCAGCTAACTCATTATCAATAAAGACTAAAAAGGCACCCATGGGTGCCTTTTCTATCTTTCGCTACTATATGGCTTATATGCCGTACTGAATCACACCACTGCTTGATTTCTGACTCAGTAGCTCAATTTCTCTCTGTTCTAACATTTTATCGAGTTCATTGCGTCGCTGCTTAAACGCTATAATTTCCTTCTGCGGAACAGAATTTGCCATTGGTATATTCGCCTTCATAGCGTTAACCGCACGACCACGAATGATCAATTCATAGTGTATATGCGGGCCAGTCACACGGCCTGTTTTACCTGATAAACCAATACGCTGTCCACGAGATATTTTCTGACCTTTACGCACCAAAATTTTACTCAAGTGAAGGTAGCGAGTTTTATAGGTCGTACCATGCTGAATCACCACGTACTTACCCGCGTAGGGGTGATTTCTAGTTAACAGCACAACACCATCACCAGTCGATACAATTGGTGTACCTGTGGGCGTTGCCCAGTCCGTACCGTTGTGCGGGGATACTCTTCCTGTAACTGGGTGCTTGCGCTTAGGGTTAAAGTGAGAGCTTAAACGGTAATTACCATTAACAGGCATACGCTGAAACGCACGCTGTAAGCTATCTCCGTTTTGATCGTAGTACTGACCATCGCTGTGCAAATAAGCGGTTAGTACACGACCACGGTTAAAAATCTTAATCGCTTGAATTTCACGATTGCCAGTTAGCTCATCGCCTACAAATTGACGCGATTGCACCACTTCAAACTTATCGCCCGCTCGTAAATCACGCGCAAAGTTAACCTTGTCTTTTAACAGCGTCACGATCTGGTCAATCTCAGCGCTGCCAAGGCCTAGACGATTCACTGATTGAGAGAAACTGCCGGAGATCTCACCAATTAATGGAAACTCTTTCCATTCGCCCGGAATTTTGACGTCTTCAAACTCATAACTGCCATCATCTAAACGCGAATAAACTGCGCGCTCAACCATGCTAAATTCAAGTTCCATTTTGGCTAGTTGGCTGGTTTCTTCATCACGCCAAAAACGTAATTTATTGCCCGGTTTAAGGGTATCTAATGCAAGATAGTTAAGGTCGGTTTCCATGATCTTCATTAGATCTGAGTAACCAAATCCAAGTTGATCAAAGATACTGCTGAGGTTGTCACCAGACTGAATCTCGTATTCAAAATCTGGCACGTTTGGTGATTCAAATGTTTCGGTCAATAACGTATCGACCAATTCAGTATCAGGAAGGGAAAGATCAATAGTGCGCTTAGTATTTACACCTCCTCCAAGTGAAGCCAACATCACTGCTGTGACGACTGGTAAACTTAAAAGCATCCACTTTTTTCGCTTGGGAAGTTCTGCAACGCGAGCTTTCAACGTTCTAGCTAGCACAATTAGACCTATTATTCTGATTAACAAACGCCTAAGAGTACGGATTTCTGTGCAGGTTGTCACCTAATTGCTGAAAGGATGCGATCTAAAAAAGGCGCTTCAATGCGCCTCTTATATATACTATGAAGATAAACGGCATTATCCGTTTAGGTAACTTATTGATTAGAAGAATCTACTGGTAAGTTGATACCAATCCATTATCTTCACCGTAACCATTCGGTGTGAACTGATCCGCTGAAGGGTCATTCACCCACTTCCGATTATCAACTAGATAACGAAACTCAAATTGCTGATCTTTCGGCAAGCGAGTTTTGAATTTATACGATTTAGTTTTCGCGACCTTTTTCATTTGAGTTGGTTGCCAATCTAAAAAGTCTGCAACCAATTCGACTGATTGCTCGGCCTGCTCTTGTGGCAGTTCAAAAGTTACTTCTACTTCGTTTTTGGTTTTAAAAAAACGTTTGATGATCATGTTTCTCTCCGTCAACAACAAAAAATCCGTCTTTACCCTTCATTCTTCCCCATACTGTTTGGGGCAAGAGAGACAAAGGGGTTAGCCAAAACCAATATAAGCAATCTAACTCATATGCACAATACCGTAATAAATTCGGATTAGTTAACCTCGCTCAACTCAAGCGAGTTACTCAGCGTAAAACTGCGTTCAACCTTTTGTGTTGGCAAATCAGCATAAGATTGAGATTCGCTATGCTCTAGATAGAGCAAATTCAACTTATCAAATTGATATTGCAAAGATTTGACAGTAATTCTATCGCCAAGAAATACGCTGTTTTTCATCACCATTCGTGCTCGTTGTTGGTCATATTCAAAGGTCACCAAGTAGTAAAATAGGCCGCTACCTTGGTTTGATACAGTAACGATAGTGGTAAATTGATTGAGCTCTATGGCATTCATCCAACGAGTGCTTACTTGCACGTTGCCACGTTCAGCGCCATCATGATAGTCGCCACTCGCCCACATACCTTCAACGTCATAACTGTTCAAAAAGGCATTTGCACCGCTTTCAGGGACTGTGATTACCCATGGGTTAGGTGTTTTTATCGAGAACAGCTGCAACATAATCGGGTCAGAAGTTTGTGCTTGGCTTGGAAACTTGGCAAGAATCTCTTCATCACTAATGGAGAATCGATACACTCCAGCCAATATCACAACAACCAAAAGCAACAAAGGCACAAGTAAAATCAGAGGTATAGGCAATCTGCGCTTAGGCATACAAACACCATTTGTATAGTGAGGATTTTAGTGATAAACCTTAACAATAGAAGGTCGTAAGCTCAAGGAACCAGCATGTCTCAAAATTCAGTGATTAGAAATGCCGAATGCAGTTGTGGACAGGTCAATATCGTCTGTCGCGGTGAACCTATTCGCACTGCGGTATGCCATTGCTTTGAATGCCAAAAACGCACTGGCAGTGTCTTTGGTGTACAAGCGCGCTTTCATAAAGACCAAGTCTCTTACTTTGGCGATATGATTGAATACAGCCGCATTGCCGACTCTGGTAATGAAGTGCGCTATTCTTTTTGCCCTAAATGCGGCACAACTATGTTGCTCAACCTTGCCGCGCTACCCGACTACCTTGTTGTACCCGTGGGAGTATTTAATCAACAAGATTTACCGCAGCCGAGCTTCTCTGTTTATGAGCAGCGCCAACATGGTTGGGTTAAATTTGACTGCCAGATAGAGCATTACTCTTAGACCAAACTTAAATTACCGAATTTCTCCTACCTTACTCCTCTTACCAGCGTTATAATTCGCGCCTAACTGAGGAGCGTTATTGTGATTTCTCGACTACCGCGCTGGGTAGAATACGGCGCGCTATTACTCGCCTTACTGGCAGGCATTGTCAATGCCATCGGTCTTTTAGGTTTCCAGCATCAAGCTGTCTCCCACATCTCCGGCACAGTGACCTTATTGGGCACAAGCCTCGAATCACTCGATGGCATGGCTACGCACTTATTGATGATCTTATTGAGCTTTCTATTAGGCGCGACCTTAAGTGGCCTATTTATAGAAAGTACAGCCCTAAAACTTGGTCGCCGATACGGGGTCGCACTGTGTATAGAAGCAGGACTGCTGTTTATCGCCTACCTACTGCTAAAGCAAGATAATGAATCAGGACAATACTTCGCTTCCGCCGCATGCGGTTTACAAAATGCCATGATTACAACCTTCAGCGGTGCAGTGGTGCGAACCACTCATATGACCGGCATTATTACCGACCTCGGCATTATGATTGGCGCACGTATTCGTGGTGAACGTTTTGATTACCGCAAAGCTAAGCTGTTTATATTCATTTTCAGCGGCTTTTTATCCGGCGGAATCCTTGGTGCAAAACTTTATACCCACTATCAAATCAGCGCTTTGATGGCTCCAATCAGCCTAGCCCTTACACTTGCCGTCGCTTACTGGCTGTACCTTTTCTGCGTATCACGCCGCGCATAACCGCACTTATTGGTTGGAAAAACAGATAGTTATTCCAACCTTACTTCCTTTCTCGATAAAACATTGCTCGTATGCAACAGATAAGCCTATGTATTCGTTATGATTAAAAACTTAATCGTGAATATTTAGCGATAATTAATGAATAGTATTGCAACCACCCATCAAAAACAGTATTCTTGCCGGAAATAATTAAATATGGATGTTTAGTGAATATCTATGCCACGGAATTTGGCTTAATATTGACTAGTTGTAACACGAGAAATCTAATGAACAATTCTGCTCAACAGACAGAACAACCAAAGTCAAAAGGCAACTTTTGGGTGTTCTTAATCCCTTCTTTGCTTGGTCTGTTCCTATTTATGGCTCCGGTGAGCTACAACGGTGATATCACCATCCCTGTTGCTATTTTGGCAAAATCACTTCAAGCGCTGTTTGGTGATTTTCTGGTTGAAATGGTCACAGCAATCATCGCATTTATGGCGGCAGCATCTTTGGCTTGTCGTATTTCTACCCCAACGTTCATCGCTAACAACGCTTTCTTAAATGGGCTATTTAACCCAACTCCTCTTTGGTTAGCTGTTCGACTTATTGGTGGTATCGCAGTAGTGATGACTTACTTCCAAGTTGGCCCTGAAGCCATTTGGGAAGAAAACACGGGCGGACTGGTATTAGAAGGCCTACTACCAACACTGTTTGCTGTATTCATTTTTGCAGGTCTATTACTGCCACTACTACTGAATTTTGGCCTTTTAGAGCTATTTGGCACACTACTAAGTAAGATCATGCGCCCGCTATTTAACCTACCAGGTCGTAGCGCTATCGACTGTATGGCTTCTTGGTTGGGTGACGGCAGTGTGGGTATTTTGCTCACTAGCAAACAGTACGAAAACAAGTTCTACACGCAACGTGAAGCTGCGGTTGTCGGTACGACTTTCTCCGCTGTATCTATCACCTTTAGCTTGGTTGTCATTGCACAAGTGGAGTTAGAGCACCTATTCCTGCCATTCTACGGCGCAATTTGTTTAGCCGGTTTTGTCGCAGCAATCATTATTCCTCGCCTACCACCACTAAGTTACAAACGTGATACCTTCATCGATGGTTCAGCGCCTGCTAAAGATGCCGATGCGATTCCAATGAACCACACTACGTTCTCTTGGGGTTTAAGCCTTGCGATGGAAAAAGCAAGCCAGGTTAAGTCAGCAAAAGGCGTATTCAGCGAAGGCGTGAAAAATGCAGTAGATATGGTATTTGGCGTACTGCCTGTTGTAATGGGCCTAGGTACGATTGCGCTAGTTGTCGCGGAATACACTTCCGTATTTAGCTTCCTTGGCCAACCATTTATCCCTTACTTAGAGCTATTAGGCGTGCCTGAAGTCGCGGCTGCATCTGAAACTATGGTTGTGGGTTTTGCGGATATGTTTATCCCTGCGATTCTAGCCGCTTCTATTGATAACGAAATGACGCGTTTCATCATTGCGGCGATGTCTGTTACTCAGCTTATTTACATGTCTGAAGTGGGTGCACTGCTGCTGGGTAGCCGCATTCCTGTCAATATCTTCGAGCTGTTCGCTATCTTTATTTTGCGTACGCTTATCACACTACCCGTTATTGCGGGTGTGGCGCATATAATCTTCTAACAAGATTACCAAATGAGTAAGGCTCCTACGGGAGCCTTTTTTTCATCCAAATTCGGCAAAAATCTATAGAAAATACTCGGAAATTATTTCATAAACATTAATCTTATTAATAAAATCATTTCCAATTGTGATGACCAATACATATACTAGCCATCTAGCGGGAAAGTTTATATTTTGAGCAAGTGAATGCGATGAGAAGTTTGATTGCCTTTTTCACCATGTTGATCAGTAGTTCTGTGTTTGGCAACGAGCTCAAGATCCACCTACCCGATCAAACCACAATCACCCTCGATAAAGCGCAGATCGAACAAGAGTTTAAGCAAACTTCGTTTAATACCGTATTACCATGGTTTGAAACCCATCATCAGTTTAGTGGCATCCTCGTTTCGCAATTACTCGAAAAGTATGACGCTTCTGATGCTTTCGCTGTTTCATTTATCGCCCTAAATGACTATAGCTCGACGACCTCAATAGAGGATATAGAGAAGTACGCCCCTATCATTGCGACTACGATGGATGGAAAGCCAATGAAGGTTCGTCATAAAGGGCCTTACTGGTTGGTTTATAATTTAGATGAGTACCCCAACATCAATCACGCTAACTATCATTCACAGATGGTGTGGCAAATAGACGAAATCGTTATTCATAGTACCCAAGATGGCAGTAAGCAATAAAACGCAATCCTTCATTACGCTCATCGCTCGAGCCAAAGCGATGTTGATATTTATGACGGCGCTTTTGATCATCGCAAACCTGTACTTTCTTTCGTCTACACGTCAATTAGCGCTCTCCTACTCTGAGCAGCAAAACCAAGCAACTTGGTCACTGTTTCAATTAACCAAAGAGTTTTCCACGCTGGTCGCCATTACTCCTTTCTCAATGCAAGGTAGCCAACAGCAACGAAAAACAGAGCTGAGCTACGAGCTCACATGGAGCCGATTTGATCTGCTGCTAAATGGCCATGAAGCTGATACCTTTATGAACTCAGCAGGAGCCAAACACTTTTTTCAGCACCTTTTTGAGCGACTAAAAAAGCTAGAACCGGCGGTATTTTCACTACAAGATCCAACCCAAGTCCACCAACTTTCCTTCCAGTTGGAAGATATCTACCAAGATATGCTGGCCTACATTAATCGGAATTTCCGCGTTAAAAGCCCGATGTACGAACAGCAAATGGCGCAAGCTCATCAGTTAAATCAAACTCAAATCATTTTGATGGTTCTGTTGTTTGGTTGTGTCGCAATCGTCACTTACCTATTGAACACTAGGCAAGATACAACAAACAGCTAGCGATGAGCGATGCACTAACAGGCATCGCCAACCGATTAGCCATCGAACAAAAAGCGAATCTGTACATTAGCAGCCAGCAGGCTTTCACCTTATTTTTGCTCGATTTAAATGGCTTTAAGCAGATTAATGACAAATATGGACATCAAGCTGGTGATGCTGCTTTGATTGAATTAGCCCATCGGTTCGAGCAGGTGCGCAGTTCAATCAAACTGACGCCTTATCGAATTGGCGGTGACGAGTTCGCTATTTTAGCGACTAGTAGCGACAGCGAGGTGATTGAGCAATCAGTAGAAATCTTAATGGATTGCTTCAGTTCAAAGATAGAAATTTTACCTAACACACGTGTGCAACTCTCCACCAGCTTAGGTTTGGCGACGTATCCTCACCAAGCGGGCAGTTTTAGTCAATTAATCAAAATCGCAGACAAAAACATGTATCAAATGAAGTTCACGACGCGCGGTTACACCCACAGCAGTTAGATCTTTTTCAGCCATGCTTGGCATGCTGCGTTAATTTGCCGAGCAGCAGTTTGGTACTCAGAAAGCGATTTACCAAATGGATCTTCGATTGTTCCTTGATCCCATTGCCCCAATAAGAAGGTTTTCCCTCGTGCCGAACCGCTGATCTTCGCTACGCCATTCAATTGGTCAGGGTGCATGATAAATATCACGTCGCTCCAGTGACAGTCTTGACGAGTTAACTGTCGCGCTGCATTCGCTGACAAATCGAGATGGTAATCTTTGGCAACTTCAATCATGCTCTTTTCAGCAGGAAAGCCTTGCAATCCGCTACTCTCAGTCGCGATTCCCGCTGAGCGCACCTCCACCGCAGGCAACAACTCTTGTAACATAACTTGCGCAAAAGGGGAGCGACAGATATTCCCCGTACATACGATCAATACTCGCTCAAACAAGTTGCGTCTCCTGTTGCTTACGTTGAGTGCCAATGGAATAACTCGCCCCGACCAGTACCAAAATGGTAATAAAGGTGACTGCGTTTGCTGGCGCTTGAAGGTTAAAGTCGACCGTAATATGAATCATCATCGCAGTGAAAGCGATAAGGCAGCCAAAGGCCGCCCCTTTGCAGGTTTTACTATTGCGATGTTTCATCACCCAAATGGCCATGCCAAACGCCCATAGCACCACAAAGGCCAGTAAAGCAAACGAGGGTAGCCCTGTTTCAATGACAAATTGTAGGTAATCATTATGGGCATGGTCGTAATAACCAATCGCACCATGACTATAACTTGGGAACACACTATAAAAGCTACCTAACCCAGTTCCTGTAAGCAGATAATCTTTTACAATTGGCAGACTCCAATCCACCACTAAATAGCGAGTATCTTGCTCAAGGTGTGAATCCATAATTCGCTGTTGAACCTGCTCTAATCCAAAGAATGAGCCCAGCACCAAAATATCGACAGCGAACAAACTAAAAATCAGAAAGCTTAATTTCGTTGGCCTATTTTTATAACAAACCAATGCAATGACACCGGCGATAAGCGTAGCAGCAAAAAAGGCTGCATTGCCCATCCGCGAACGCGTCATCACTAGAGCAATCACCATGATAATTAGCGCAAATCGAATCATCATTTTCCGCGATACTACTAATTGCAATAAACTAAACATGCGCTCTTGCCATGAGTGGGACTGACGACGACTCATATCAATCACAATCAAACCAATCCCCATGCTCAAGCAGAGCAGTAGATAATTCGCCAAGTGGTTTTTATATACGAAAGAGCCCGTTGCAATATCAGTCTCTGCTAACCCAAACACCCACGATTGTTCAGTGCCAAGCAGCACATTCAATGCCGCATACACAGCTTGTATCGTGCCACTAACCAGTAAGGCTAGCATGACTGCTTTAAGACGTTTTTTACTGTGAGTGAGAATGGCTAAGCAACTTGCAAATACAAGATAGTTGAGCCCTTTAAGCAGCGAAATATAGGTAGAGCGAGGATCTAGCGAAAGATAACCGACCTCTGCCCCAACCCGCTGATAGGCTTGCGCTGCGGAAGGAGAAAACCACTCAAGCCAAGTGACTGGCATCGGCAACAGCTGCAACGCTACCCAACATTGAAACAATGCTAAGGGTATAAGCAGCCAATTGTATCGCTTCAAGCGCAAGAGAGGGGTAAATGAGGCGCGTCGAATCGCATCAAATAACAGCACCAAAGCGGTGATACCAATCCAGCATTCGGCAATCGTCCATGCCCAAATTCGATTTGAGCCAAGCGGTATAGGTAACCAAACCAGCAATAATAGTAGGCTAGCGAAGCAATAACGTTCTAGCGGATTTTTCACAACACACATCCATGTTTACAGAGCTTGAAGAGTGTCGATATATCGTGTGTTTAAGTCAAAATGTCAGGACAGGAACTTCCCTCACTTATCAAATATGAGACAAATTCGACTGGGCATTTATATTATATTTTCCAGCTGACTCACGGGTTGCTCGATACTCAACCGTAAAATGGATTAATGGACGAACCATGAAAGCCCACACTTTGTCTCTGCTCGCTCTACTTGGCATTAGCGCGCCTGCTTTTAGCTACGAAGCCATTGATAACGATATCGCTTACTTACATTTTTATGGCCTAGTGAAAGCCAGAGCTCTATTTCTCGATCACGAAGATAATGATTACAGCTTTGGAGACTCTAAAATTGGCGTTGAGGGCCGATACGCCATTACAGATATGATTTCGATTGCAGGTGGTACCGAAGCACAAATCAACCTTGATGCCGATGAAGACAAAGATGAAGACGATCTATTCATCTCTCAATACTATGCCGGTATCTATACAGAACCATTCGGCCAGCTGACTTATGGTAAACACGCCACATCCTCCGACGATTTAAATGGCATCGATTATTCCGAAGCGTTTGGTGGTGAGGCCAACCTAAACGCAGTCGGAGTGAAAGGCGATACATTGAAATACAAATACGCCAACGAACTCTTTACCGTTAATGCCACTTATGGCTTTGAGGATGGCGATCAACAGCGCACAGTTAAAGAACTATTTGGCCAATATAACTTAGGTGACATGGCGTTAATCGCCGGTGTTGGTCATACCGAAACGCATTTAACCAATAACCTCACCGAAGCCACCTATTTCCAAACCACGCTTCGTTTTGAAATGGGCGATACAAACTTCGGCGCGACCTATTATCATCAAGACTTTGACAACCAATCGTCACCAAGCCGCTCCGTCGATAAAGACGCATTCGCAGTCTCTGGGCAAATTGCTTTTGTGGAAGGCATAACAGGTTACGCGGGCCATGAAATTGTTTATGAAGAAGAACAAGACGGCAGCGATGGCACACTTAATAACAGCTACGTTGGGGTGTCTTTTGTTCCTGTGGAATGGTTTAAGATTTTTGCTGAAGCCAATTATGCCAAGCCAATCAATAATCGCTCAGAAACCAACTTCGCGATTGGTGCCGCGCTAGTTTGGTAACGTTCAGCGAGTTCTCTTCGCCCCTAATCTAAACAAAAGGCTTGGTGAATGACCAAGCCTTTTCTCTATACATTAAATGATGTTTTAGCTTTTTAACGCCTTGATAAGCACCGAAGTGTCCATACGACCTAAACCCTGCTGCTGTAGCTCTGCGTAACGCTGGTCAACCTGCTTAGTAAGCGGCAACTCTAAATTGAATCGCTCTGCTTCTTGTAAACAAAAGCCAAGATCTTTTCTCATCCAATCGATAGCAAAACCAAAATCAAACTTATCTTCCGCCATAGTCGTCGCACGGTTTTCCATCTGCCATGAACCCGCAGCGCCATGTTTCAGCGTATCGACCACTTGAGCAATATCTAATCCAGATTTTTCTGCCAGTAGCAGCGCCTCACTCAACCCTTGCAGCACACCACCGATACAAATTTGGTTGACCATTTTACAGCGTTGACCTTGACCGTTTTCACCAAGCAATGTCATCTGCTTGGCGTAGCAATCCATTACAGGCTTTATTTGTTCAAATGTTTGAGGTTCACCACCGCACATGATGGTTAGCACGCCATTTTCTGCGCCCGCTTGACCGCCAGAGACCGGCGCATCGATAAATTGAATGCCCTGAGATTGAGCTGCATTCGCCAACTCAATTGCCAGCTCCGCAGAAGTGGTGGTGTGGTCGACTAATACCGCCCCCGGTTTTAAGCCCGCTAAAATACCGTGCTCACCATAAACTACGCTGCGCACGTCATCATCGTTACCAACGCAAACAAACACCACGTCGCTCTCTTGCGCGGCCTGTTTTGGGGTTTCACACGCGATGCCTTGATAATCATTCTGCCACTGCTCTGCTTTAGTCAGTGTTCGGTTGAATACCTTTGTGTTATAGCCAGCTTTACTCAAGTAGCCCGCCATTGGATAACCCATGACACCTAAACCAACAAAGGCGACGTTTTTCACTTCCATCCCACTGCTTCCTTAATTTTATTAATGTTACGCCATTGTAACCAACTGCTCGTTTAAGTCGATACACTTTCTCTCATCATGCACTTGAAAATTGTTGATATTTCAATCGCGAGTCAGTGTTATTCATGACACAATGACGCCTCTCTAATGTTTAACGATTGTGCTGTACTTAAATGAAAATCAAAGCTGCTATTTTTGATATGGACGGCCTGCTGCTCGATACTGAACGAGTTTGCATGCGCGTATTCAAACAAGCTTGCCAAACGGTCGAGCTGCCTTTTTATGAAGATGTTTACTTAACCATCATAGGCCGCAATGCGGCTGGCATTGAAAAGATCTTCCGTGATGCTTACGGCGATGACTTAGACAGACTGCACCCTGAATGGCGTAAAAACTACGATGCCATTGTTCGCCACCAAGCGATCCCACTAAAGGAAGGAGTGGTCGAACTATTAACTTGGTTACGTGCCAACGGTATTGCAACGGCTGTTGCAACTTCAACCCACAGAGATCTTGCTGAAACTAAGCTCAAATTAGCGGGAATTGACCAATATTTTGATGGTTTAACTTGTGGCGATGAAGTGACTCACGGCAAACCCGACCCAGAAATCTACCAACTTGCCGCGCAGCGCTTAGGGGTAGAACCAAGTGACTGTATTGCTTTTGAAGATTCTAACAATGGCGTTATTTCTGCTGTCGCAGCGCAAATGACAACTTATCAGATCCCTGATTTAGTTGAGCCCAGTGAAGAGGTCAAAGCGCTAGGCCATCATATTGAACTTTCTCTACTCGCCGTTCTAAACAAACTTCGCTAGTTCAAAATAAGTGCGTTCTAATGAGCGCACTATCAACAAAAAGTGATTTAATCCCTTATTTTTACAGGGGTTGCCATAACACCAACAATTGATAATAATTATCATTACATTATCAGTGAGGTGATTATGGATCCACTACAGCCCGTCTACAATGCCTATTTCAAAGCACACGATCGCTTTATTACCGATATGCCTGCTGATGGCTTTGAACCTGACGTTATTCAAGACTACATCCACTGGGCTCTGACACTTTCATCGTATTATGAGCCGGATGCCGAGTTTGAAAGTGTACTACTGTGCGAGCTTTATCTAAGAAAGCTCTACTTTCACATGCTTGATGCAATTCAAGACCCAACCCGCAGTCGTATCTTCCGCCGTGTTTGTCTAGACTCGATCCATACCCCACTACTTTGCCTAAAGCGTTTCTATTACCAATGGGACGATGGCGATATCAAGTTTCTCCACCTACAACAACAACTACAGTGCGTACAAGCACCATTAGATTAAACCAATGAAACAAAAGGATTCTTTATGACACAGGAATTTCGTATTGAAACGGACAGTATGGGCGAAGTTAAAGTACCAAGTAACGCGCTTTATCAAGCTCAAACACAACGCGCGGTTGATAACTTCCATTTCAGCCAGCACAAAATGCCCGTTTCTTTTATCCAAGCCCTCGCCTACATTAAGCAAACAGCCGCATTAACCAATGCACAGCTAGGCCTGTTAGAGGGCGATATTGCGAATGCGATTGCCGACGCAGCCCAAGACATTATCGAAGGTAAACACATCGAACATTTCCCCATTGACGTTTATCAAACCGGTTCGGGCACCAGCTCAAACATGAATGCCAATGAAGTGATCGCGACCTTAGCGTCTGCGCAACTCGGTGGTGATGTTAACCCAAACGATCACGTCAATATGGGACAAAGCAGTAACGATGTTATCCCGACAGCGATACAAGTAAGCTCGGTGCTCAGCATCGAAAATCAGTTGCTGCCAGCATTTGATCACCTGATCAAGCAGCTTGAAACCAAGCGCGAACAAGTAGGCCAAAGTGTAAAGACAGGCCGCACTCACCTTATGGATGCGATGCCGATTACCTTTGATCAAGAGCTGGGCGGCTGGCAACATCAACTTGAACATGCCAAGCAATCTATTGAGCACAGCTTAAAAGCGGTGAAAGCGCTTGCGCAAGGAGGAACGGCAGTAGGTACAGGCATCAATGCCGATCCTCGCTTTGCAGCCGCTTTTGCCGATAACCTCACACAAGCCACTCGCATTGAGTTTACCGCCAGTGACAACTTCTTCTTCAACTTGAGCAGTCAAGATGCCATTGTCGCGCTATCTGGCTCACTAAAAACCGCTGCCGTAGCAATTATGAAGATGTCGAATGATCTGCGTTGGATGAACTCTGGCCCACTGGCTGGTTTAGGTGAAATTGAACTGCAAGGGCTACAACCGGGATCATCAATTATGCCGGGTAAAGTAAACCCTGTAATCCCTGAAGCAGCTGCGATGGCGGCCGCGCAAGTGATTGGCAATGACACCACCATCACTATTGGGGGCCAAGCGGGTAACTTCCAGCTAAATGTAATGCTGCCTGTAATTGCTCATAACATACTTGAGAGTATTGAATTACTTGCAAACAGCGCGACCGCTTTAGCAGATAAAGCCATCGCAACCTTCACGGTACGTGAAGACAACCTACAGCTCGCGCTGGCGAAAAACCCAATACTGGTAACCGCGCTAAACCCTGTAATTGGTTACCTAAAAGCCGCCGAGATTGCCAAGAAAGCCTATAAAGAAGGAAGAGAGATCATTGATGTCGCCGAGCAAGAGACCGAGCTTGATCGCGCTACATTAGAACGCCTACTCGACCCTGCAAAACTGACCCAAGGTGGCGTAGCAGAGTAACCTAGCCACAGAGTAAAAGTGTGGAACAGGGCGTGTTGATACTTGCAAAGTAAAATTGTCACGCCCTGATGTTGGCCTAAAAGCCTAATATTGCACTTTAGAAAGGAAGGCTTAGCTCAACGTTAAGCCTTTAATTAATTAGCTTGGGAGGAACAATCTCAACTGGAACGCCATTTTGCGCCAATATCACCGCTTTGGCTTTAGAGTCCGATTGTTGAGTGGCTTGCAGCCACCATTGCAGCTCTTGTGGCAGCTCCAATATTTTCTTACTGCCATCACTGCGTGTTAGCGGCTCATGAGCTTCAACAAACACGCTTCTATCAGGCTCTAACGCCACCTTGATCGGCTCATTGATCACCGTTACCTGCTCACCTAAATTAACCTGAGCAAACAACCAAGAGATATCTTTTGGATCCATACGAATACAGCCTGAGCTGACCCGTAACCCAATGCCAAAATCTTTATTGGTACCGTGGATAAGGTAATCGCCCACACCATAAGCTAAACGCAGCGCATACTCACCCAAAGGGTTATCTGGACCAGCAGGCACAACCGCTGGCAGCTCTATCCCTTTCGCCAGATACTCTTTTCGGATTGAACTTGGCGGTGTCCAGGTTGGGTTTGGCCGCTTTTGACTGATAGTCGTGACCATTTCTGGGGTATCACGACCCACACGACCAATGCCGACAGGGAAAATATGTACCTTATTAAGTTGTGGTTCAAAATAGTACAAGCGCAGCTCAGCCAAGTTGATCACTATGCCTTTGCGCTGGACATTGGGCAGAATAACTTGAGTTGGAATCGTTAATACATACCCTTCTGGTGGCAAAAAGGGATCAATTCCTTGATTGGCCGCCATCAAAGAGAGAAAACCAACATCGTAATCTTTGGCGATATCAGCCAAGCTCTGGCCTTTTTCAACTTGGTGAAATTGAGTTCGCCCAACAATACTGCTGCCTTCTATGGGTAAGTCATAACTTTTCGCCCACACAGGTGCACTCATACAACAGACAATCATGAGCAGCTTTCGCAGCATATTAAAAATCCTTCGCTTGTTTAAACAGTTGCAAGGTTAGCGCCCTTTCGGTTTTGTGATCAACTATTGGCGATGGATATGACACGCTACTAACATTCGGCCATAGCCAAGGTTGATGAATAAACTTATCGGGCACAGCTTCAAGCTCTGGTAGCCAATGGCGAATAAACGCCCCTTTAGCGTCAAATTTCTCACTTTGAGCCATTGGGTTAAAAATCCTAAAATAGGGCTGAGCATCGCACCCCGTAGACGCACTCCACTGCCAACCACCGTTGTTAGCCGGATAGTCCCCATCAATCAAGTTAGCCATGAAATAGCGCTCACCATGATGCCAGTGAATATGCAGATGCTTGGTCAAAAAACTCGCCACAACCATACGTAAGCGATTATGCATCCAACCGGTCTGGTTTAACTGACGCATCGCGGCATCTACAATCGGATAACCAGTCTTACCCTGCTGCCATGCAGCAAGCTTGTCAGGCTCGTGATGCCACTGAATATTATCCGCCCAGCTTACAAAGTTATGCCCTTTTGAAAGTTTAGGCTCAAAGTGAATAAGGTGCTGATAGAAATCTCGCCAAACCAGCTCGCTTTGCCATATCTCACGGCCTGCACTGATTGGCGGTTGCTGACCATAATACAAACGTGCCAAACACTGACGAATAGACAAAGCACCTATAGCCAAATAAGGAGAGAGTTTGCTAGTACCAAACAAGGCCGGAAAATCACGCTGCTGATGATAGTCATCCACCGATTCGTTGCAAAAATCACGCAATAATTGTCGGATCGTTTTCGTGTCTGCCGGATAGGCTTGGCTCGACTTGCGTGGGTAATCAAAACTGCACTCAGGGCTATACCTAAGTTGGTGCTGGCGCAACTCATCAGACGATTCAACAACGCTTGGCTTGGAAACCATCAATGGTTGAGCGGCGAAACGTGCTAAGTAAGCGCGTTTAAACGGCGTAAAGACTTTGAAGTATTGTTGCTGCTTATTAACGACTGAACCGGGTGGAAACAGACATTTATCATGATGGCGAATCAACTCAATAGAAGTGGATGCGATGCTGCTTTTTAACTCTTCATCTCGCTGGCTTTCATTCCATTCATATTCTCGATTCAAATGAATATGAGTGACATTCAGAGAGAGAGCTAGGCGTTGCAATGCTTCGACGCTGTCTGAAAAGGTATCCACTTGCAGGTACAATAACTCGATGTTAAGCAGGGCCAAATCTTGCTGCAAGCAGGCTAATCGACGAGCGACTAAATCTGCTTGAATCGGGGCTAGATCATGGCTTTGCCAGGTTTTAGGCGTGGCAATATACACTGCTACAACTGGCTCACCTGTTTTGGTCGCTTCAATCAGAGCGCTATTGTCTTCTACTCTTAGATCGCGCCTAAACCAAACTAATCTCATACGCTCGCCTTGTTATCTCGTTACTATTTTCTTTATGGCCAAACGACTATGAGGCATAACTACTCAGTCACTGCCATCAAAGATGTAAGCAAATCATTGCTAATCAGTTTATCGCCCAACCGTTCTGCTAAGCGGTTTAGCAATTTTACTTGGGTTGCTGAAGGGGCTTGAGAGCTGTGCAGAGCCAAATGAGTAAACTTGTCTATAGAAGGATGGTCAATCAAACCTGAAATATCCGATACCCCTTCAATCAAGCTGATATGTAGCCCTTGCTCAAGTAAGCTCAGCGACCACATTTTGGTGCTTAATGCACCTAGAACGTCAAAACTCACCACCAAGCATTTCCCTTTGTGTGCGGCTTTGTTTTCAGATTCAATGATCGCGCTAAGCTGAGCGCTGAAGATTGACTGAATCAAACCAAAATGAAGGCTTCGCTGGCCTTTTTTCATCTGCTCAATCGCAGAAAAAACCGGATTAACGAATCGCGATTCAACAATATTCAACGGGTACTCTTTAAAAACCGCTGCAACAATAGATTCAGCACGGTGACGACTCAGCTCCGCCAATGCCTGCAATAGCGGCTCTACCTCATCTAAGCGCGAGGTTTGCTCGGTCACTGATGCATTCAGATCACCACTTTCTAGCAGTCCTTTTACCTTGCCAATGGCCACGCCTTTTGCCAACCAAGCTTGAATCGCTTTGATTTGCTCTAGATGTTGCTCTGTGTAAAGGCGGTGGCCTTTGTCTGTTCTTTGTGGCTGAATAATGTTGTAGCGGCGCTGCCAAGCACGGAGCGTAACTGGCTTCACACCAGTCAGCTCAGACACTTCTCGAATCGCATAAAGCTTGTTCTCACAATCCATAGCGTAGACGTAACTCCTGTGGATGAGGGTTAAAAAACGTTTGATGATTTAAGTAGTTAGATGGATAACGGCTCATATGATGTTTTAGAAGCACCAATGGTGCAAGTAGCGGGAGCACACCTACGCGATAATCATGAATCGTTTGAGATAACTCCGCACGTTCCGACTTTTGTAAATTACGTTTGAAGTAACCCTGAATGTGCATCAATACATTGGTGTTGTTCTTACGACTTGCTCGGTGAGTCATGGCCGCCATCAAGCCATTACGGTAAATTTGGAAAAATTCATCCGGTTGGTAGTTTTTCACGTTAGCCACCAATTTACCCAGTGCTTTATATGACTCAGGATGGTGCGCCATCAACGTCAGCTTATAACGAGAGTGGAACGCTACGATTTTTCCCGGAGTCGGCTCACCCGCCATTGATTGATAGAAGTCGTTCAAACAAAACACGCGAGCCACGAAGTTCTCTTTAAGAACCGGATCATTTAAACGGCCATCTTCTTCTATAGGCAACCAAGGCATCTGCTTCATCAATTGCTGGGTATACAAACCTACGCCATTGTTGTCGGCATTATGTTTACCATAAATTTTTACACGCTCCATGCCACAAGTCGGTGATTTCGCACAGACGATGTAACCACATAAGTCTTGCTTAGCTAAACCATTAACACGCTGCTCAGCGTAATTCACCATGGTCGAGGTATGTTCTTTTGATGCATCCTTTGTCTCGACTAAAGCCACACGCTCTTTGTCTGAGATTAAGCGGATAGTCGGACGAGGCACAGGCATGCCAGATTCCACTTCCGGACAGATAGAAAGAAAGTCAAAATGGGTCGCTAACTCTTGATGAACAAAGCGACTACGCTTATGACCGCCATCAAATCGTACTTTCTCGCCCAACACACATGCACTTACGCCAACTTTAATTTTTGTATCCATGGTAATTACTCCGCTCAGTAAAGGTGTACAAAATTAATATACGTATAAGTATTAGCACAAAGATCACGAGTTATACAAAAATAATTTACGTATAGGATTGTACAAGATACCTCTATTCAGAACTTTTTCATGGCTTAATCAATGAATTTGTCATGCAAATACAACTGATTGAATAGTTCGCAAACGTTTCCCGAATCGATTGCATTACCACTTTCAACATAAATGGTTATCAACACCCATTTTCATGGCATAATCCGTATTTTTTGTGACGAGCTTCTCAAGGAATCCCGCCATATCTAGCTAGTATGGCTTCAACAGATTTATTGAAGTTCAACATAATTAGTAATCAGAACTTACTAACTCATTGGAGTAACGACTATGGCAACCCCACACATTAACGCTCAACCTGGTGATTTCGCAGAAACAGTTCTAATGCCAGGCGACCCACTACGCGCTAAATACATCGCAGAGACTTTCCTAGACGATGTTAAACAAGTATGTGATGTACGTAATATGTTCGGTTACACAGGCACTTACAAAGGTAAAAAAGTATCTGTAATGGGCCATGGTATGGGTATCCCATCATGCTGTATCTACGTTCACGAACTGATCGCTGAGTACGGCGTGAAAAACGTAATCCGCGTAGGTAGCTGTGGTGCTGTACGTGACGACGTTAAACTAATGGACGTTGTTATCGGTATGGGCGCGTCAACTGACTCTAAAGTTAACCGCATCCGCTTCAACAACCACGACTTCGCAGCAATCGCTGACTACGGTCTTCTAGAAGAAGCAGTAAACCAAGCGCGCGCTCAAGAAGTGCCAGTGAAAGTGGGTAACGTATTCTCTGCTGATCTTTTCTACACACCAGAAGCTGACATCTTCGAGAAGATGGAAAAACTAGGCATTCTAGGTGTTGATATGGAAGCAGCAGGTATCTACGGCGTAGCGGCTGACCTAGGCGCAAAAGCTCTGACAATCCTAACTGTTTCTGACCACATCATCCGTGGTGAAAAACTAAGCTCAGAAGAGCGTCAAAAATCGTTCAACGATATGATGAAAGTGGCACTTGAAACTGCAATCAACATCTAAACGTTTTACCTTCGCTGCCAAGAGTGCTTCTTGGCAGCCCAAATTATCCCGAGGGGGCGATTGTGACATCAGGCAACCTGCCTAAGGAAGCAAACGGGTTACAACTCAACTTTTGTAAAACATTGGCGTGTGACAACTTTGGATTGAGCGATGCACAGCATTACATCGTGCAACATGCTAACCCTAAGCGACCTGCGATGGTTTGCCGCGAGTGTGGCGCTTTCCCCCCCTTACTTAACAACCAAGAAGTCCTCAACGAGTTACAACGTTTAAGACAGCTTCATTGCGAAGGCCTGCCTGCGTGTCGTAACGAAGAGTGTGACTACTTTGGCCTTTCTGTTCATACCCACAAACACCTTTATCATGCCTTCGGCTACAGTGGCGATCGCCAACGTTATCGCTGCAAATGCTGCCAATCGACATTTGTTGATAAATGGTCAGGAATAAACAAAAAACTCGCTTTTCAAGAAAACCTCCTTGGTTTGCTCTTTATGGGCTACTCGGTGCGCGAGATTTGCCGCAAGTTAGAGATTAATCCAAAGACGTTTTACGACCACGTTGATCACATTGCCAGCCGCTGCCGTCGCAAGCTTGCGATGTTTGACGCACGATGGGTAAACCATGCTGAGCGCTACGAGCTCGCTTCTCACTACATGCCTTTACAACCGAAAAGTAATAACGGCGTATTGTGGATTGCGACTGGTGAAGCCCACTCAGGTTATATCCTTTGCCAACATGTCAATTATTCGGCGGAAGAAGAGCCTGAAGGTGAAGTGGACCATAATCCATTTGAATCGCCAGCGCGCTTTGTTTCACGAGATCACTACTCAGAAGCGAACCAACCAACGCCTGAACCTTCACCCGTTTTGCGTGAAAGAATTGATCAGCAATACCAAACCATCTTGGCGCGCGGCAACGTAGAAGACCCAATGGGTAATCTCACCGTGTTCAATTACCCCTCTAAAGGGGCATTGATTCGTCCACCTTATACTTCCTACGCGCACTTCCTGCATGTGCTTGATATGTGCCAGCAAGAGCGGCAAGTTTCGATCTATTTGCCGCAAGACCCTGTGCTAAGATCTGCCGCTTTAAGTGTTTGTTTGCCGAGAATTAAATCTGATTCGGTCGATTTAATGTACGTTGAAGAAGACGCAAATTGGCAACTGAATCGCAGTTTAGACAAAATTGATATTGTGCATATGGGTTGGTGGCGAGACCGCTGGGCTATCACCCAATCTGGCGCACAGGCTAAGGGTATCTGCTACCTTGCAGGCAGTAACAATAACCCACGCCTATGGTTAAACAAGGCCTCAATTAGAAAGATTGAGTTCTATCAACATCGATTCCAACTTTTGTTTGAGGGTTTCATCAACGAACCTCGTCGCAAATTACGTCCGGCAGGCCTGCTTCCAGTATTGGATATTTTTAGAGCATGGCATAATCTTTGCTACCAAGATAAGCAAGGAGCAACGGCAGCACAAAACCTTGGCTTAACACAATCGCCTTTGACACTGCGCCAACTCCTTTCATAATTATCATTAATGTGAAGTAGCCCATTAAACCGTCGATCCGATGCTGCTTTTTGTAGCGAATGACGTGCTGCTCTTCATATAATGCTTTTGTATTATCGCTGCAAGCTGTTAAGGAATTGATTCATTGGATAAAAGCCAGCAATTGCTAGAAATAGAGATCGAACAGCTTAAGTCGCGCGTTGAGTTTGAGCCAGAGACCGTGCTGGCGACTGCCGAGCAGTGCGCAACCCGGGCCAATCAAATCTTGTATCCCGAAGGTGTCATCGCGAGCTTAATCTTAATGTCTCGGTGCTACTGGGCGCTGATGGATTACCGAAAAGGTCTCAAATGCATCCGCGACGCCCACACAAAAATAAGCCAAATCGATAACGACGATTGCCTGCCTGAAATCTTGCATATTCATGCGCTCCACTACTGGGGCCATGCCAAATACTACTCCGCTCAACAATTCTGGATCCAAACACTTGAACAAGCCTCGTTTGTCGATCAGGTTGAGTTTCAAATCGAGGCATTAATTGGCCTTGGTAACGTATGGCGCATTACTGACGAATACAATCTTGCCCTGACCACCCATGAACTAGCGGTCAAAGTGGCCAACAACAAGCGCATTGATTGGTTAGAAGGCAAAGCGCAGATTCTTCTCGCTTGGGATCACTACTTACTCAATAACTATATCGAGATGTTGTCGATTCTTGATAGCGCAGCGGAAAACTTAGGCGACCACAACGATAAAACTTGGCAAGCAGAGATTTGGGATTTCCGCGGCTTGGCATTGCTCGGTTTAGAGCGCCTTGACGACGCAGAAATAGCCACCCAAAAAGCGCACGACCTTGTAGTCGAAAATGACTTAACTTGGATGAAAGCGCACTCATACATCAGCCGTGCGCGCTTAGAGCTGCTGCGTAAAGATGCCACCAAAGCCACTGAACTACTCACCATTGCCGAGCAATCTGCCGATTCGTTTGATAACGGTGAATTACTGTCGCAAATTTACTTCCAACAATCTGTTGTCGCCGAAGAAATCGGTGAATACCGCATCGCGCTAGATGCGTTTAAAAAATACCGTACTCACAGCAACGAGATGCTACGCGAGCAAACATTCCGCGAAGGCAGCGACCGAGCTCGTTCATCAAAACGAATTTTGGAACAGCGCGCTCGTAAGCTGATCAATCGAATCCGAGCTCAGTACGAGTACGACCCAAACAACCATTTAAGCCAAATGGTATCGGAGACCTATTGGTGGGAGCAGCTGGTTTTATTCAAGACTGAGCTGAAAAAATCCAATCACGCGGTGATCATGATTCACCACTCCGATCCGCGCTGTTTAGAGATTTGCGCCGAACTTGCGCACTCTATGTGTAATCCAGAAGACTTAATTTCCCGTCTTAGCTCAGAGCGACTCGGTATCTTATTGGCTGAAAAAGATACCGAAGCGAGCGACTTCTTTAGAGTGCTCGCACAAATGATTGAAATATACCCTTGGCATCGCAAAGGCATTAAGCACTCGTTACCTAAAGTGGAATTACAAGATATTCTCACCTTCCCGTTCACATTGGATCAGCTCGAAGAGAGTCAGGTAGGCATTTAGTATGATGGAAGTCTTCTTAAACAAAATCTCAGATGCCGGCCTTGATCCTGCCTCCGTCTCCGGTGAAGAAGCCTTGGTGTTTTGGAATCATGTGCGCCAACATGTCGCGACAACGCCACAGGAAAAAGCGCAAACACTGATTATCAGCGCCGAATTTCGTACCTCAATGAAGCATTTCCAAGAAGGGATTGATGAGCTACGTGCCGCGCTAGAACTCCTAACGCTACCCAATGATGCAGAGCTTATTCTTGAAGTTCGTGGGCTTTTAGCCAACCGCTTAGTTGACCATGGAGACTTCACAGCCGCGCTGAATGAGTACACCAACTCATCCACCATTGCTGTTGATAATGGTTACATTGACGCTTATGTATTGTCCGTCATCGGCATGGGTAACCTATGTGATGCCTATGGTGATCACAACCGCGCCCTTCGCTATTACCAAAAAGTGGATGCCATTGATCACGCCATTAGTAGCCGCTCACTTCGCCTACGCTATAAGCTGTACATGCTGTCATGCTATATCGAGTTGAACCGCATATCTGCAGCCAAAGATCTGATCAAAGAGTGTGAAGAGCTAGGTATCTTAGTCAGCGATAAAGTACTCGCTGGGCAAACACTGCTTTACCAAGCTAAATTATTGCGTCAACAAGGTAAGTTGGAAGACGCAATGCGCTGTCTAGGCCACGTGCAATATGCAGCCGGCAATATCAACTCTAACTGGCTATCGAATATGATCCGCATGGAGCTTGGCTGCTGTTTGAACGAAGCAGAAAAGATTCATTTGGCAGATTGGGTGTTAGAAAGTGCCCACAAACGCATTAAGCGTGAAGGCTCACCAATTCTTAACCTCAAATTGTGTAATGCGCTTGCCTCAGTGTATGAAAAACAAGACAACCTCAAAAAAGCATTGGAGTACCACCGCCGCGCATTTCGTATTGAAAACGATTTGATGAAAAAGATCCCAATTTGCGAATTGGGTGCTAGCCAATTACGTCGCCTATCGCGCTTTGAGCTGCAACTGAAATTGATCCTCTCTGAAATTGAGAACCGCGAACTAAAAGAAACCACTGAGCACCAAAAACATGCGGTAGCCCAATTACAGCAAGACGTATTCACTGATCCGCTAACAGGCCTACATAACCGTCGTTGGTTAGATGTGAAACTCAAAGATCTATTGCTTCACGAAACGCCGTTTGCGCTTCTGGTTGTTGATATTGACCACTTTAAGTCAATTAATGATGAGCTAAGCCATCTGATTGGTGACAAAGCCATTGTTAACGTCTCTTCCGAGTTGGCGTCTTATTTTAAGTTCCGCGGCGCTTCGTGCGTTCGTTTTGGTGGTGAAGAATTCTTGGTTATTTTAGAGCGCCAGAATATCGCCCAAGCCGAAATGCACGCTGAAAACTACCGAGACCGTATCTTCCAATTCAACTGGCAAGATATCCTTGGCGAGCGTGGCCTCACTGTGAGCGTCGGCATTACCTTACACCGAGAAGGTGAAAATACTCAGCGTACCTTCTACCGTGCAGATAAGGCGCTCTATCGAGCCAAAGCCAACGGCCGTAACCAAGTTTGCTGTGAATGACTTTGTAAGCCGTGACCAATGTCACGGCTTCTTTCATTCACAAAATCCCGCTAAAATATTCCATAATCCTTTGATTTTGCTCCTATACTCATAGAACAACCATCTATACCTGCGTTGGCCAAATCACAAGGATTAACTATGTTTCTCGACTATTTTGCACTAGGGTTACTGATATTCGTCGCCTTGGTTATCTTCTACGGCATTATTGTCATTCACGATATTCCCTACGAGATCTCTAAAGAGCGCGACCACCCACATCAAGACGCGATTCACTATGCTGGTTGGGTCAGTTTATTTACACTGCATGCGCTGTGGCCATTCTTATGGATATGGGCAACGCTATGGCGTAAAGAGAGAGGATGGGGCTTTCAGCGCCTTGAAGAAGAACAGCATGACATCCACCACCGCGTCGATGTACTGATTGACCAAGTTCAGACCCTGCAACAAGAGGTGAGCAAACTTAAACAAGCCAACGAAGCGCTCACAACCAAGCAAGCGGATAACAACCCAGAGCCAACTGAACCAGCAAAATCAAACAACCAAAGTGAGGAGAACTGATTATGGATCTACTGCTCATCCTCACCTACGCCGCTTTGTGTATTACCATTTTCAAAGTGTTTCGCATCCCGCTTAACAAATGGACAGTGCCTACCGCGGTACTCGGCGGTGTTGTGCTTATCGGCGCACTGATTTTGTTGATGAACTACAACCACCCATTCACTCAGATTGGTAACCAAGTCTATTCATCAACGCCAATCGTATCTGGTGTGCGTGGCCGAGTGATTGAAGTGCCTGTTGAGCCAAATCAGCCACTTCAACAAGGTGATGTGCTCTTTAAAATAGATCCAATCCCTTATCAAGCAGCCGTCGACAAGATCAAAGCGCAAGTCAAAGAAGCAAGCCAAGGCGCGCTTGGATTAGAGTCTAGTTTGCAAGAAGCGCAAGCCGCTCAAATAAAGGCTATCGCAGACCGAGACAAAGCTGAGCGTGAGTATTCTCGATACCAACGAGGCTTTGACAAAGGGGCATTCACCGAGCAACAAGTGGACACCCGGCGTCAAACCTACAAGGCAGCCCAAGCGGCATTAAATGTGGCTCAAACCAAAGTAGAGCAAGCGCAAATCGCCCTTGACTCTGAAATCGGTGGCGAAAATACCGCGGTTGCAAAACTGTTGGCCGACCTACGCAAAGCTGAGTTCGATCTTGACCAAACGACAGTGCGTGCTCCGACCGATGGCTTTGCCACTCAAGTTGCGCTGCGCCCTGGGGTAATGGCCGTTCCTTTACCGCTTGCACCTGTGATGTCATTTGTTCACAGCGAAGATTTGCTTTATACCGCAGCGTTTCGTCAAAACTCGTTACAACGTCTGAAACCGGGCTTTGAAGCTGAGTTTTTGTTCCGCTCGCTACCGGGCAGAGTATTTAAAGGCGAAGTGGTTGAAGTGTTACCTGCTATTGGCGAAAGCCAATTCCAAGCTCGCGGTGCGTTGTTTGGCTCTGACGCATTAAGAACTAACGGTCGTGTATTGGTGACTTTACGCATTACCGATGACCTAAGTGAGTATCAATTGCCACTCGGCACCGCGTTTGAAGCGGCCGTATATTCTGACAGCTTTACTCATGTATCGATCATGCGCAAAGTGCTCATTCGAATGAAAAGCTGGCAGAATTACTTGTATTTAGATCATTAAGCAAATTGATAAAAGCGTCAAATAAGATATACATCAAGCTTTTAGTTTACTTTACCTAATTTGATTGTGAATACCCTAAAGGCGCGAGTAGAATCGCGCCTTTCCTTTTTTACATCACTTCGGTTTCATGGTTTCTTATTTTATAAAACTGCTTGTATTCACCCTGCTATTCATGCCTTTCAGACTCATGGCGAATGGCTCAATTCAGCATGGATATGAACTGCTCAAATCTAATCCAACCGCAGTCCTAGAAATCATCCAGCCGCTTGATGTGAATTCATTAACAGTATTAGAACAGCTTGAATACTCTTACCTGTTTGTCGCCTCCAATAACCTGCTCGGTCACTACCCAACCAGTATCGAATATATCGAGACCACCGAACTGCCTACTCCGCAAAATGCCACTGAATTTCGCCAAATGCTCAATCTCGCGATACGTATGGCTTGGCCGTATGAAGCCACCAGCCAGTTCACTACGGCACTCAGTTGGTATAAAAAAGCGGAAGATATTGCCATTCGTCTGCAAGACAAAGAAGAGCAAGGGTACGTAAAGCTACAATACAGCGCGGTTTACATGCAGCAGGGTTACTCATGGCAGGCATTAAACATTGCTAAAGAAGCTCAGCAGTTATTGGTGCACAGTAAAGATGCCGCCATTGTTGCCGATCTCAATAGCCAACTAGGCATTCTTTATTACTTAAACGGTGATTATTCGGAATCCATTTCTCTACAGAACAAAGTACTTGTCCAAGCAGAAAAAGACCACAGCGTACAAGAGCGAGCCGCCGCCCATTACAATATGGCTAATGCTTACCTAAAATGGGGCAAAGAGAGTAATAAAGGACTCAAGCTACTAAAAGCGAACCAGCATTATAAAAACGCACTCAAACTCGCTATAGAGTTAAACTCAAACTACCTAAAGCGTAATAATCTACTGGGCTTAATTGCTCTACACACCTATTCAAGCAACCTCGTTATTGCAGGGGAGTATGTCAATCAGATCTTAGCGCTCGATATTGAAAACCAAGGCTTTGGCGCCCTGTCATTCCACCTGATTCTGGCGCAATACTACGCGAAGACAAAACAAACTGAAGTGGTGCAGCCACACCTAGACGCAGTGATTGATTATTTTGAGCAACACCACGATCGATTACCAAGCTATGCGGTGATCAAGCAAAAAGAACTGGCACAACTCTACGCTAGCCTAGGTGATTATCAACTTGCCTACGTATGGCTTGAGCGCTACAACAACCAAGTGCTTAGTAGCCAACAGCGTAACTTGCAGCAGCAGGTCGCGACACTGAAATCTGAACTTGATAACCAACGTCTATTGCACGAAAACAGCTTACTGAGCCTACAAAGCCACCGCTCTGGCGTTATCACATTTATCGCGTTATTGATCGTCTGTGTTACCGTCGCGATGCTCTATTGGCAGTTCCGCAAAAAGCACTTGTTCTACAAATTATCTAACACTGACTTTTTGACAGGCATTGCCAATCGTCGCTTCATTATGGAAGAAGGCAAGCGCCTTTACCGTCGCCAAAAGCTGTCTAGTATTGTGCTTGATATTGACCATTTTAAATCAATCAACGACCAATTTGGTCATGATACTGGTGACTTAGTTCTGAATGATGTCACCAGCATCATGCAGCAGTTTTTATCTCATGGGGAAATGCTAGGCAGAATTGGTGGGGAAGAATTTTTAATCGTGCTGCCAAATATTACTCAACAAGAGCTACAAGAATACGCCGAATGTCTGCGGGTACAAATTGAAAGTCACCCATTTAAGACCCACTTAGGTCAACCGCTGCAAGTGACAGCAAGTTTTGGTTTAGCGGCTTACAACGCAAAAAGCTTGGCCACGCAGTTTACGTGCGCAGACCAAGCTCTCTATCAGGCCAAACAGCAAGGCCGAAATTGTTGGGTGCTAGGGTAAGGCCCTAGCTCCATTTCATTACGCGGACTTCGTTGCCCTCTTCCGGTTTGCACGGAATATTAAGCGACAGCATCAAAGAAACAGCCGCCATGGCAGCGCCGATGAAAAATACAGCGGAAGGCGATACCAGCCAAATCAAACCAAACGTAACTGGGATGACAACAGCCGCGATATGGTTAATGGTGAACGAAACACCCGCGGTTGATGCCATATCCGCAGGATCTGCAATTTTTTGGAAGTAAGTTTTGATCGCCAAGGCAAGAGCAAAGAACAAGTGATCGATGATGTACAACGCCGCGGCCCACTCTGCGGTTTGAACAAAAGCATACCCAACAAATACGAAAATCAGGCCAACGTATTCAAACATAAGTGCCTTACGCTCACCAACGCGGCCAATGAACTTACCAATACGCTTAGCAAACAAAAAGTTAAACACATAGTTAGCCACAAATAGCAGCGTAATATCTGCCGCAGAATAACCAAATCGTTCAACCATTAAGAAGCCCGCGAATACGGTGAAGATTTGACGACGAGCACCACTCATAAACGTCAGCGCGTAGTAAAGCCAATAACGCTTTCTCAGCACTAACTTCTTATTTTGCGCCACTTTGGTTTCAAACTGTGGGAAGGTCACGGCAATCCACATCACCAACACAAATCCTATTCCACCAAACAGCAAATACACCCATTTAAAATCGAGTTGGAAAACTTCTAAACATACCCATAACGAGCCATAGGTAAGCAGTGAGGCCAGTGCGCCGATAGAAATGTATTTACCTAGCATTTCTGGCGCTTCTTCTTTGCTAAGCCACTGTAAAGCTAACGACTGTTTCAAGGTTTCAAAATAGTGGAAACCGGTCGACATCAGTAATGTCGTTAACAGCAACCCTGTCAGCGATGGGAAGAAGCCCGTAATGGCGCTACCTAAAGTCAGCATGGCCAACGATACAATCATAAATCGCTGTTCACGAATAAACAGCAAAACAAAGATAACCGTGAAGGCTAGAAAGCCCGGAATTTCGCGAACACTTTGCAATAATCCAATATCCGCACCATCAAAATTAGCGCGCTCAATCACGAAGTTATTCAACAACGCCATCCAGCTTGAAAAGGCAATCGGTACAATTATGGAAATGATCAGCAAAAAGTTTTGGGGCGTTTTCCACGCCGAGGGTTGGTTCATCATTTACTTCCTATTTGGTCAAGCTTTCTACACTACCTCGCAGACCTAGAGAACACAATTTTATTTACAATTTAGACATTACTTTAACTTTCATGGACTTATCAAAAAGCTCGCGTTATGGTGTTTGACTAGTTGTTAAGAAAGGAAGCCATATGAACATCACTATACGCCGCACGTTACCAAGCGATGCCCAAGCTATCGCAGATATTTTTGCTCAACCTAAAGCACATCGTGAGACCTTACAGCTTCCTTACCCTACCGCTGCCACATGGGAGAAGCGCTTAGAAAACATGCCAGATCATATCTATAGCTTTGTTGCCGAAGTGGATGGCAGAGTAGTGGGCAACTTAGGGTTTGAACACCTACAACGCCCTCGACTATTACATTGCGGTCAATTTGGCCTTGCCGTGCACGATGACTTTCATGGCCTTGGCATCGCGAGCCAATTAATTAAAGCCGCGCTCGATTTGGCGGATAACTGGCTGCAGATAAAACGAGTTCAAATTGAAGTGAATACGGACAATCACGCCGCCATCGCGTGTTATAAGAAATTTGGTTTTGAGATTGAAGGGGAGGCCAAGCTCTCAGCATTCCGCGCTGGAGAGTACGTCAATACCTACTACATGGCTCGAATTAAAGCTTAATCAAATCAAACCCAAAACCGCGACGCGGCATAGTGCCGCGTTACTCATTATGCTTTTAGATGCTGCCATTGCGGGTTACGCTCAAAATAAACCACGACAAAGCTGCAAACTGGTTCTACTTTTTTACCCATTTTTTCGATTTCAGGCAGTACAGCTTCCATCATCACTTTACCGTATCCTTTCCCTTGAAGGTCTTCTGGTACTTTAGTTGAGGTGATAGCAAGCACTTCGCCTCTAGGCTCATACGCAACAACGGCATATTGTTCATCTTGCAGATGAACGCGAAATTGTTGCGCGTCTGGTTCAAAAAATACACTATGCATGATATTGACTCCGAAAGTGTTACTCAGCTCAAACTTCTAACATACATTGAGGTTTGAACTAATGCCAATCAATAAATAGAATCAAGCTAATTAACCATAGGCTGGGGTTCACCTCTGATTAAAGCCTATTACAACAATAATTTATATTCTTGGCACACGGTGACTAAATGAATTCCCAATTAGGGGCGTCAACTGAAGCTGAAGCTCGACAACAAGAACAACGTTCGACATCAACCATCAATAGTAATGATGCGTTAAGCATGATCGATCATGGTAGCGAGCTAAACATTGAGATAGTCACACCTGTCGGCACTACTTACCGCGGTAAAAGCTTATTTATTGGCACTCACTCAAATCGCATGATTCTGCTTGAGCTACCAAAAGTATCTGATGATCAGCTTGAGTACTTTTTCCAAGAAGGTTTCTGGGCCACTATTCATGCGATTTCGCCACGCGGTGAAGGGGCCATTTTACAATACCGCAGCCAAATTCTTCACATTGTCAAAGCGCCAGTCGCGATGATGTTAATGTCGATTCCTCAAACGATGCAGGTCACGCCGCTGCGTAACGAACCTCGTTATGAAGTGGCACTTGAAGCCAAAGCGCATACCATGAACCATCGCATTGATTGTGAAATTCGCGACCTGTCCAAAAGCGGCTGCATGTATATCACGCCAAGTTTATCTCGCCCATTTAAGGTCGGAGAACTTATTGAACTGCACCTAACTTCCGGCAAAGAGCATAAAAGCTTTGAACCGCTGTTTGGCATTGTATGTAACGCAAGGCAATCGGGGCATAAGCGCCAGTATGGGGTTAAGTTTGACCAACGTGGTAAAGCCAATGTAAAAACCTTACTCGCCAATCTAAAATATGACGGTAGCCGACTTAGCCTGCGTTAACTAATCTGATTTCTGCTCTCTCTTTTGTCCATCTTATTTATGGGTCACTTTTAAGTGGTTTTTTCATACTTTTTTGACATCAGAGTGAGTATACTCAGGCCATCTTCAACCATTAATCATATTGAATGAACTACTTAACCACTTTCTTCAAAGGCATCGCTATGGGCGCTGCTGACGTAGTACCGGGTGTATCTGGCGGTACTATTGCCTTCATTACTGGTATTTACGATACATTGCTGGAAAGCATTCGCCGCATTAACCCAAGTGTGCTTGGCATTTGGAAGCGTGAAGGCTTTAAAGCGGCGTTTAACCACATTAACGGTTTCTTCCTGATCAGTTTGTTTGGCGGTGTGTTCATTAGTATCGCAACCCTAGCCAAGCTTATTTCTTGGTTATTGGTCACTCATCCTATTCCACTATGGTCATTCTTTTTCGGTCTGATTCTGGTTTCCGTGTTCCATATCTTGAAGCAAGTAGAAAAGCGCACACTTGATCGCTTAGTGTTTCTTATTTTAGGTATCGCCTTCGCTTACTGCATTACCATCCTAAAGCCACTGCAAATGGAACCAACCAGCATCAACGTAGTGATCGCAGGCGCGATAGCGATTTGCGCCATGATACTACCGGGGATATCTGGCAGCTTTATTCTGCTACTTATCGGCATGTATGCCCCTGTACTGGGCGCAGTAAAATCATTCGACATTGGCATCATCGCACTGTTTCTATCAGGCTGTGTGGTTGGCTTATTGAGCTTCTCGCACGTGTTATCTTGGCTGTTAAAACGATTCAGAGACGCGACACTAGTCTTTCTCACCGGTTTGATGATTGGTACGCTACCTAAAATCTGGCCATGGAAAGAGACTCTTACTTGGCGCATTAACTCAAAAGGTGAAGAAGTACCGCTAATTCAGCAAAACCTTTCTCCATTTGAGTTTGAAGCCGTGTTTAACCAACCCGCTCAACTTGGCTTAGCCATCGTTATGATGTTTGCCGCCATCGCACTTGTACTTGGTTTAGAGAAGTTTGCCGAGCAAAAATAAACCGCTCGACTACCCCACACCTTCAAGGCCAGCTTATTGCTGGCCTTTGTTTATCGGTGCGTAGGCTCACTGATGTACACCCAATTTTCTTATCCCTATCACTAGGTGACTCGAATGAACAAGCCTGATATTGTTCATTTATAAAACAATAATGAGTCAACGATGGAATGTTTGAACAAATCATAGGAATCCTCTTCCCCGTCTTCGCTTTAGTCATGGTTGGATTTTCGGTCGGTCGCTGGCTTAAACCTGATTTCACCCCTATTAACCGCATCAATATGGATGCATTCACCCCTGCGTTGGTGTTTTCTTCTCTCGTGGCAATGCCACTCGATACCGAGCAAGTTCCCTTACTCAGTGCAGCCCTAATCGCGGTACTCGTCCCCGGGCTAGTAATGATTCCGATCTGTTGGCTATTTAAAATCGATTACAATGCATGGGCGCCGCCACACATGTTCCGCAACAGCGGCAATCTTGCTATCCCCTTGTTCACATACACCTTTGGCGAGTCCGCCATTGCAGCGGCAGTGCTGCTATTTGTGGTATCCGCTTGTACCCATATTAGCCTTGGCTTGGCGGTATTAAGTAAAGGTAACCCACTTAAACAAGTGGTAAAAATGCCCGTATTTATTGCCGCAGCTTGTGCACTTGCACTCAACCTCGCAGAGATAGAAGTATGGAAACCACTTTTTGATGCCACCACACTACTTGGCCAAGCGGCAGTACCTGTGATGCTAGTGTCACTTGGCGCTCAGATGTGCAACATACGCCTTAGCGGTTTATCCATTGGGCTATTTTGCACCTTGCAGTCACTGATTACGGGAGGAATTGCGTTTGGATTGATTTACTACTTTGTGCCGTTACCCAAGATGGAGCTGCAAATGATGGTGCTATTTAGCATGCTGCCACCCGCAGTAATGAACTATCTATTTGCCGAGCGCTTCAATATTGCACCCGCACAAGTGGCATCGATGGTGCTGTTCGGTAACTTTTTCAGCATACTGACACTGCCGATTTTATTGATGTTTGCCCTATCCCTTTAACACCGTATCTTCAGGGTTAGTAAGTAGCGATTCGCCACTGTGCTCTTGAGCTCTTTCATCTTGCGGGTTTCGAAGGTTACAACTGTCTAATGAAAGGCAGCCACACCCAATGCATCCGTCGAGATCGTTTTGTAGTGCTTTTAGCTGTTGAATGCGATGCTCTAAATCTTGCTTCCACTGGGTCGCCATTGACTCCCACTGGCTTTTAGTTGGCGCTTTATGCCTGGGTAAGCGTTCAAACGCACTGGCAATATCTTCAAGTGACATGCCCACCTGCTGCGCTGCCTTGATCACCGCAACTCTGCGAATAACACTTCGGTCGTAACGACGCTGATTACCTTGATTACGCCAACTACTGATTAACCCTTTCTGCTCATAAAAATGCAAAGCAGAGACCTTAACTCCCGCACGCTCTGCTACCTGCCCGACCGACATTTCCATGCTTCACTCTCCTTGCGATTACTTCCCGCTTATTGTAATTGACCTAGCACTATTTGTGAGCCTAGTTTTTGGTCAACACATAGATTAATTGTTTAGTCTGGCCGCTAACGAACATTTACTGAGAAATAAGCGATTCATCATAAAAATAGACACATTGAAAGTGACAGCGTCACAAAATCAACTCTATCTCAAACAAACGACTAATGTTTAGATCTCAGTGGTTGAGCGGGTCTGAACAATTGTTGATTGCATAGATACGCTCTACAGGAAGAAAAGTGAGTAATACGAAATAGAAAAAGCCAACCTCCTCTGGAGGCTGGCTAAAGTTCTTACCACTTCTAAGCTGGGGGTTCAGGAGCGGGTAAGAATGGACGATTGACCCTGTCACTATGCGAGGAAGGTGTCGAGTGCTCTGATAGTGTCCACACTCAGAATACTGCAACCTCGGCGAAAGAAGGTTACAAAAATACTGTCATTTGTAAGAGCCCACTTACAAAAAATCCTCATCCTCTGTCCGTAAATCATACACTGTTACTTTGAGATATTTATGCGTAGTGGCATCATTATCAATGACGATAATTTAACTGATTAACAGCCGGTTAGATCACCAAAGGTTGCGAAAAGAAGGGCAGCATGACAGGTAAACAGATCCTTGTAGTCGATGATAATCTCGACCTACGCGAAGCATTAACCGATTACCTAGGTAAAGCTGGGTTTGATGTTCTTGGCGCTGAAAACGGCAAAGCCATGTGGAAAGTGCTTGAACAACATCAGCCTGACCTAATCATTCTCGATATAATGATGCCCGGTGACGATGGCTTTACGCTTTGCCAACAACTGCGCCGAACCTCTAATGTACCCATTATCATGCTTACCGCAGTTACCGAAGAAGCCGACCGAGTGGCGGGGCTTGAAATGGGGGCCGATGACTACATCACTAAATCATTTAGCCCACGAGAATTACTTGCTCGTATCAAAACTATCCTACGCCGCAGCATTACAACGCATAGCGCTAAATTAGCTCGCCGAGTGCGATTTGATGAATGGCAATTAGATACCGTCACCAGACAACTTACCCACATCAATAACAACACAATTAAACAACTGAGCGGCGCTGATATGTCTCTGCTTGGATTGTTTATTTCTCATGCCGAGTCGATTCTCTCTCGCGATGATATTGCGCGTGAAATTTGGGGACGCGATGCTGACCCTTTTGAACGCGGTATCGATGTTCAAATCAGCCGATTACGTCACCATCTAGATGACAAAGATCGCTCCTTGATCCTAACGGTACGCAATAAAGGCTACATGCTGACATCCGGTGTCGTGTATGAAAGCTAAGCCATGGTCAAACTCCTTAGTCACTCGAGCGAGTTTGTTCTTGCTCGCGGTGATTTTGCTTGCCCAGTTACTTGCAGGCCTCATTTGGTATCAGCACAGCAGTGAGAAAGACCAAGAAGGGTTAAAAACAACCGTTAATAGCCTCGCGATGAGTGCCGCTTCCACTATTTCATTTTTCCAAACGTTACCGCCAGAGTACCGCCATTTGGTGCTTAATCAGCTACGTAATATGGGCGGCACACGCTTTTTCGTCTCGCTCAACAACCACCAAATTCCGGTCTCGCCACTGCCAGAAAGTGCGCGCAAAACCATGGTTATCGATGAAGTGCAGCAAGTGCTGTTAAGTGAGCTCAAAGATGCACCGACCATCAATGTAGAATTCACTCGCCGCGATAAACTGAAAGTGTTCAACAAAGAGCTGCCAATCGACGAACTGCCTATGTTGTGGGGGCATTATTCGCTCTCTTATGGTGATCTCAACCCGCCGATCTTAGTCATTCAAGTCAAAGTCGATGACAATGCGTGGTTCTACTTGGCTGCGGTGCTGCCTGCGCCTTATATCAATTTAGAAACCAGCTATTTTGAGATTCGTGAATGGTTCACCATGCTGCTGTCATCCTTGCTGCTGCTTATCTGCACATGGTTTGTAGTCAAGCGCGAAATACGGCCAATTCGCCAACTTGCTAAGGCCGCGACCTTGATGTCGAGCCGCTTGAAAGTACCAGAAGTTAAAGAAGAAGGCAGTGCAGAACTCAGAGCCGCGGTACACGCTTTCAATAAGATGAACCGCCGCATCGACAGCCATATCAAAGACCGCGAAATGCTGTTTGGCGCGATCTCTCATGATTTAAAAACACCTATAGCTTGTCTCAAACTGCGTGCAGAAATGCTCGACGATGATACCGAACGCGAACGATTCAGTCGCATCGCCAACGACTTAGACCTGATGGTCAAAGGGGCATTGCAATGCATCAAAGAGACCGACATTCATGAAGATATTGAAGCGATAGACTTACACCAGCTCGTGCTGCATATCGCTGCCTCTCTCGATCCAGAAAGCCAAACCATTGTTATCCATAACGGCGCGGTACAGCCGTATGCGGGTAAACCGCTGGCCATCAAACGTTGCATTCAAAACTTGGTCGATAATGCCCTCAAATACGGCAACCAATGCGATATCTACCTACAAGAAGACACTGATTCTATTCGCGTCATCATCGAAGACCATGGTGAGCAACTCGACCCATCCACACTGGAAAAACTTTGCCAACCCTACTATCGCGGTAAGAGCAATAAACCGGGCAATGGGTTGGGCTTAACCATTTCACAAAGTATTGCTAAAGCCCACGGAGGCAGTTTGTCATTGAGCATGACAACACGTGGCGGCCTGTGCGCTACGTTGGCCTTCCCTAGAGATTAACTATGAAAAAAACCATTTTAGGCTTAATGCTAGCAAGCCTCTCAGCGCCCACTTTGGCTGACGTCGAGTTTCTTCACTGGTGGACATCACAAGGCGAAATCAAATCGCTGGATGTTCTCGAAAAGCAACTCTTAAAACATGATATTCCACTGCAACACTCACCAATACTTGGTGGTGGTGGCGATACCGCCATGACGGTTCTGCAAGCAAGAGCCTTGGCTGGCAATACGCCCGATGTCGCACAAATTGAAGGGCCGAGCATCAAAGCGTGGGATGCAGTGGGCATTGTCCATTCAGTCAATGAAACTGGGATCAAACATAATTGGGACAACAACCTCTACCCACTGAGTGTGGCGATAAACAAAACTGACACGGGTTATGTGGCACTGCCGATTACCTTGCATCGCCTCAATTGGATGTGGGTTAACCACCAGCTTTTGGCCCAGCTAGAGCTTGACGTACCCAAGACTTGGCCCGAGATGTTTACCGCGATGGAAAAAGCTAAGCAGGCGAATATCATTCCGCTCGCCATTGGCGAAGAGGCGTGGCAAGTAGCAACCTTGTTTGAAAGCTTGGTAATAGCAGCCGGTGGCGTTGATTTTTACTACAAATCCTTAGTTGAGCTCAAAAGCAATCACATTGACTCAGACCAAATGCGCTTCGCCCTTAAGCAACTACGTAAAATATCCAACTTAATCGATACTCAACAACCCAATCAAAATTGGGATACCGCGACCAAAGCGCTGGCGAGCAATCAAGCCTTATTCCAATTAGGCGGCGATTGGATCTTGGGTGATCTGATGGCTTCAGACATCAATGTCCCGCAGCAAATAGGTTGTTACCCTGCGCCGCAATCACACAATGCGTTTTTGTATAACATGGACAGCTTTATCTTCATGGCTGCGCCAGATTTTACCCAGCAACAGGCCAATCAAGTGGCCGATATCTTGGCAGACAAAGCATTTCAAGCGGAATTCAATCGCGTGAAAGGGTCTATTCCTGTTAGAACCGATATCGACTTATCGGGCTTTAACCCGTGCCAAGTCAAATCTCACAATGATTTTGAAGAAGCGGTGAAAAACCAACTGGCAATTCCGAGTATGACGGACTCGATGGCCGTAAACCCTGTTGCTCAACAGGCGATCAACTCAGAAATCTTCCGTTACTATCGCAATGCAGAAGTGACCGAAGAGGAAATGCTACGCAGGATTATTTCCATCGCGCAGAGCACTTAACAAGAAGTGAATCAAAAACAGAGTTATTAGACAAAAATAGGCCACTGCATTGCAGTGGCCTATTTGTTTTCGAGGGATTACAGTGTGCGGATAGCTTCAACCCTTGACCAATAGACAGGTCAACACTCTTTTTAGGCGTGACCCAATAATCGGAAATTCCAGTTCTCTACTTCCCCAGTAGTCAGTCGTTTTTCTACTGTCGCGCGCCAATTCGCTGAAAGCTTGGCTTGCTCAAGTAGCGCATGTAGGCCTTGCGGGTTTAAAGGATCGGCAAAGTAAATGTCGCACACTTGCTTTATCGACATTGCATTGTCTGGCCTGTCGATCAATACCAAAGGCAACTCACTGTTAACCACGCCCGGTTTGATCACACGGTACAACCAACCGCAGCGGCTGATGTCTTGCATATCCACCGAGAGCCCTTCTACGCCCCAACGCTGATTCAATTTGGCACAAGGTGAACGAGGCTGGCTGACCTCAATGATTGCCTCACCCCATTGATAGCGGTCACCAATACAGACCTCATGCTCAAGCATACCCTTGGTACTGATGTTTTCTCCCATACCCGGTGCCAGCCATTCGCTGTCGCTTCGGTACTTAGTTTGCCAATGGAGGTAGTGTTCAGACGGGTATTGATGCAAAGCGCGCTCGACGCCGCCATGAAACTTTGTTTCTGCACACTCATCGCCTTCTAGCCCCGTCTCGGAGAGATAGACGTCACCGACGATTTCTTGCTTATCCATCGCGGTGCGCATACCAAACTTTTCTGCGACTTTACCGGCAAAAATGGCTTCAATTGGATGGGATTGGCTCATTATGGCTCCTTGCTCAAGCGAATGTATCGATTCACTCATAGGCTAACACCACGCGCGGTAATTCCCCAGTTCTAAGTTTGTATGAAGCGGCTTTTTGCAGACGAGCACAACTGCTCACCGCAGGATATGTAGCTCTCTAACTGGTAAAGCTTACGCCTTTGACTTACCAAGCGAGCTTGAATCACAATAGGCGTATTGATAGGTACAGGATGATGAAAGCGCACATCAATACTCGCGGTCATGGCTTCGACACCGAGAGAAAATAAGCAGTGCAGCATCGCGCTGTCATGCAATGTCGAAATTAAACCGCCTTGCATAACGCCCTGATAGCCTTGTACTTTGTCACTTGCTACAATCTTGGCTTGCACCGCGCCAGTTGAAGCTGTCTCAAATTGCAGCGTTTGTTCACCGAAAAATGGCCGCCTGCAGACGACGCACTGGCAATGGCGCTGTGGAATCGTAAAAGTCATATTACTACTCGAAATTAGGTATCTAATGGCAAGACCAAAAATACACCGTGAAATCTGCACTCAAGCGCCGCATAGCTGTTTTAAACCTAATGGTGTCTCGATGGGTAAACTGGAGAAAGTCAGCTTATTAGCCGAGGAGCTTGAAGCGCTTCGTCTCGCGGATGAGCAAGGACTCAGCCAATTGGAAGCGGCTGAAATCATGCAGGTTTCCCGACAAACGTTCGGCAACATTGTTAAGTCAGCACGTCGAAAAGTGGCTAACTGCTTGGTGAATGGTCACGCGTTAATGCTGGAGCAACCGTAGGCTCACTGATTTGATATAGGGTTGGTTGGTGCTGCTGGCACACTTCAACGCAGTTACACTCTCGCTCAATATCGATACTGGATAACCCTCCGCAACTGCCTTGAATCGGCTTGCGTTTAGCCATCACCCCGATGGCCATTAAGCCAATCACAATCATGAACGCAACAAAAGCGATCAACCACATCATTACTTGATCGCCTTAAACCCACGAAACGACGCAGGGATCACTTGAGTCAACTTATGGCCGCTTGCATGTGAATGCTCACTACCTCCACAACAGCCACCATGCGCTTTGCGCGGCGCTTTGGCGTAGCTCAGTTCAGTCACAGGAGTGAGCATCTGGGCGTTTATATCCGCTACGCTCTGTTTTCTTGGCGCAGAGAACACTTCAATACCCTGATTAAAAAGACTATTCAGCATTTTGCTGCCAATAGTATTCACCACAACCGCCGTTACTTGGTGCTGTTTTAATGTTTGCTGCCAAAATTTCTTACTGCCGCATTGTGACGGGTTGACTGGTACGGCAATGCGGTCAAGGAGACGGAGTGAATCATCAACGATGGCAATCTCTGGCGCTCGCGCAAAGTGCGGGGCAACATTGCCATTAAGATAGGGAATAGCATAAGTCATTTGGGTAGTCCTCAATACGAATACCCAAACAATATACGCCTAGTTATTGGCATATGCCATAAATGAAAAGTGAAAACTTACGTTTTACTTAAGGTTACGATTAACCGATTTGCAAAGCGTGCTTCTTCAACATAGTGCTAACAGAAGCTTTTGGCGTTTTTCCAATTTTAGTCATCAACTCAAAACTTGGCTGCTCAATACCATGCTCAGCTTGTAGGCAAGCAATTTGAATCTTCCATAGTTTGGCTGTCACTTCAGCATCTGCTAGCGCACGGTGAAAAACACCGTCATTGTCGATTTGATGAAAAGCCACCAAGTCACCCAATTTATGTGAACCTGCTTGTTGAGTTAAACGACGAGAAACCAACAGAGAACACGCAAACTTGCCACCATAATCACGGTCTATTAAAGCTAACTCACCGTCTAAGAATCGTTGATCAAAAGACGCGTTATGCGCCACTAAATTGCTACCTTGAATAAAATCAGCAAACTGATCCATCACTTCTGCGCAGCTTGGCGCATCATGAAGCATTCGGTTGGTAATGCCGGTATATCCTTCAATAAAACTACTAACGCGAAACCCTGGATTCATCAGACTCTGAAAACGATCCACAACTTGGCCTTTTTCTAATTTTACCGCACCAATTTCAATCGCCCTGTCTCCTTGATTAGGAGAAAGACCCGTGGTTTCAAAATCCAGTACGATGACAGAATCAGCAGATGCTTCGATATACACAACATTACCCAAAATAAACACAAATCAACGTCGAAGTTTACTCGTTAACAACGCAAAGAGGAATCAGTGCGACTACACTATATGAACAGAATCCGCTCAAGTACTTAAACTCCCTGACAAATTCATCATTGCGCTCATTATTTGAACAAAACAAAAATTGACTTAACGCATAAAAATACCACTTAAGTATGACAAAGTTTTGGCTATTCATTTTTATACCTTTTGCCAATTCTGGCACATTGAACACGTGACAAGTTGATATTTAAACAAATAAAAACAGCCACTTAAAAACACAACCTACAAGCCAACATTTATATAGCTACTGCCAAATTTTAGGCGAAACGCCACTTTCATTAACAACTTAACATATGCCATTCATAATAAATTACTTAACGGCATATTGTATTCATTTCCCCTCGATATAATGAGCCGATTTTAATAAAAACCCCAAACTAAGACGTTTTAGAAAGGTTCATTAAGCAATGTTTAATACTATTCGAACACGTATTGCGGTGAGCGCCGGCGCAGCAATGGCTTTCACTTTGCTGATCGCAATGGTCATCACTACCAACGCGTTTACTAACGTAAACCAACAAATTGCAGCAAAAGTTTCTGACCAGCTGACTGATGCAACCCAATCTAACCTACTCTCTATGGCATCAGAGCAAGGCAAAAGTATCGCTAATCAGCTTTTCCCTGTCACCGCTAACCTTGATCAACTACGTTCAATCATCGAGCAAAGCGCTGAAGATGGCCTAGGTGCAGATATATTGGTGAAGCAGTTCATCGCCTCTTTAAAAGCCCAAGATGAAGCAGTATTCGCTGGTTACATGGTGTGGGAAGAAAAAACATGGCAGCCAGAAAGCGAAACCAACGCCGCAGATGCCATCAACAGCCAAGGTTACTTAGCACCGTTTTTCTCGCCAAACAACCAAGGTGGCTTCGACGCAGTCGCAATGGAGAGCTTTAGCAACAGCGAACTAAACTCGAGTGGCGAACGTAAAGATGACTGGCATTTAATGCCATTCGAAACGGGCGAAACCTTCGTGATGGAACCCTACATGTACCCAGTTCGCGGTAAACAAGAGCTGATCACAACCATCAGCCAACCTATTGTGGTAAACGGTAAAATAATCGGTTCTCTAGGTTTAGACCTTGCACTGACTGAGCTACAAGGCCAAGCCGAAACATTAGCGCGCGAGCTATTTAATGGTGAAGGTTCTATCATCATCTCTTCTTGGAAAGGCGCCACATTAGCCAACAGTGACAAAGCTGATAGCGTAGGTAAAAAAGTACCTACGGATCTATTTTCGCAGTGGTCTAAGGTTCAATCTCTCGCGACACAAAGCGAGATTGGTTTAGTGACTGTAAACGGCCGCGAATATGCCATGACCTCGGTCGATACTTCGGGCGCACCTTGGATCGTGATTGTTTCTGTTCCAACGTCAGTGCTAAAAGAAAGCATTTCTCAGTTCATCACTTGGGAACAAGAGATGAACAGCCAAGCGATTCAACAAGGGGTTTACTCTGGTTTGGCAGCGATGATCATTGGCATCATTGTCATGACGCTGATTGCTAATTCTCTGGGTAAAGTACTGGTTAACCTTGTTGAGCGCTTTAAAGATGTCGCGCAAGGCGAAGGGGATTTGACTTACCGCTTAGAGGTGAAAGGCAAAGACGAAACCGCGCAGCTTGCTCACTGGTTCAACTCTTTCTTGGCTCGTATGCAAGAGATGATCGCCACAGCCAAGCAAACCGCTGTTCAAGTCGATAGCAGTGCGACCAAAGGCCAAGCAAGCGCGAACGAGTCTAAAGATAAGCTAAATAGCCAGCTTAATGAGGTGAACTCACTGGCAACAGCAATCAATGAGATGACAGCCGCAGCGCAAGAAGTAGCAAACTCCGCCGTGCAAGCTGCAACTGCTGCAAGCCAAGTTCAAACCAATAGCGTTAACGGCATGTCACGTATGGATAACGCCGCAAACGCAGTGGATGACCTAGCGCAGCAGGTAAACCACGCACAAGAGCAAACTCTCAACTTGGCTGAATCCAGTGCGGGCATTCAAGGTATCTTGTCTGAGATTGGTGGCATTGCCGAGCAAACCAACTTACTTGCGTTAAACGCTGCGATTGAAGCTGCACGTGCTGGGGAAGCAGGCCGTGGCTTTGCGGTAGTTGCCGATGAAGTTCGTAACCTCGCTAACCGCACTCAAACATCAACGGAAGAGATTCGCACTATGTTGGCTCGTCTTGAGCAAGACACTCAATCAATCGTGGTATTGATGCAGCAAAGCCAACAGCAAGCCAGCGATACTAAAGATGAAACGCAAGCAGCACAAATCGCACTGGCTGAAATCAACCAAGCGATTGATGTGATTAATGACATGAACAACCAAATCGCATCCGCAGCAGAAGAGCAAAGCCTAGTAGCAGAAGAGATCAACCGTAACGTAGTGATCATCAATGACACTGCGGTTGATGTGATGGACAGCATGACAGCTTCTGTTGATATTAGCCATGAGCTCTCGGACAACGCCTCAGAGCTTCACACAGAGCTAAATCGCTTTAAGATCTAACTGACATTAGAACTAGACTAAAACGCCAATCAGATTTCTGATTGGCGTTTTTTATTCGTTTTTGCTAGGCGTAAAAACTACGGCTGCTCTTGAAATACTTTGACGTTATCCGGTATTTGATACCACGATACTTTCTCTTTCACCCACACATGTACTGTGGGTTCAAATAGCGGCTGCAATGCTTCATCAGTCGGTTTTAGCTTCAATTTGATCATACTTGGATCATCTGGGTTGAAGTGATAAATACGAATGCCACAGCCGGTACAGAATTTTGCGTGATTGCGATTACCACTGTCGGTTGGCCGACCCCACTCTGCTAGCTCTCCAGTAAAATCAATATCTTGCTCATCAACAACCGCGGTAACACTAAAAGGCGCTGTTGCGAGTTTTTGGCACTCTTTACAATGACAAGCCGCCACCATTTTAGGCGCTGCTTTTAACTGGTAGCTCACTTGACCACATTGGCATGATGCGTTGATCGGGTATTGCATTGCGTTCCTCCTGAACATTAAGCTCTTTTCTAGTGGTTGATTTTTATCCGCCTACTATTCGCCAATTACTTGTAAAACGCAACCTCACTTTAACTGCGGTTATTTATCTTTATTCGCAACCAAAAACAAAAACTTAACCAACATCGCTTGCGCCTCTTCACTCAGTAGGCGACTCGCGGCGGTCACATCTTCTGCGGTGACTTGCTGCGTATCTCGAATATCGAGAGCAATATCCAAATCCGTCACCTTCATCGCCCGAATAATCGAGCGGTATTGAGAAAGTTTCATATCCGACTCCCCACGCTCGATTCTTTGATACGTTTTTAAGCTCATTCCTGCAATGTTGGCGATCTCAACACGACTTAACCCTGCACTTTTTCTCCGACTAATAATGGCCTGAACTATCGGATCAATCATGCTCACCTCCCCCAAAGATGGACAATATTGACCTTAATTCAGCAATAACTAGACCATGTTAACCAGTCCATATTTACCATAAATGCAACCAGTATAAGAATGTCTGCCCGTATAAATTTATTATTTATCAAGAACTTTATAAATCATGGAAAGAAACAATAAAAAAACTGATGCAATTTGCGAAAGCTCACTTTGCGAAATGCAAAAATTATTCGACCAACTGATTGACCAATTTGAACAGGCTTCGAACGGCAATCATGACCAATTGGTCGCCCGACTCAAAGTATCTCAACACCGATTCTTAACCTACAAAGAATTACTGATTCACCAAGATCTTCTCGACGAATCAGAAATATTAATGGCATACACCCACCTATCTAAAGCCGAGAAGCAACTAGCGAAATTAGGCTTAGAGACCATCTCATTTGCCATCGATGCCTTAGAAGCAAAGGTTGCCGATTTAAGAGCGAACAACTAGCCCAATAAAATCAAAAAAGCCAAGTGTCACAGCTTTTACCCCGTAAACACTTGGCTTTTATCCATCTAGCGTTGAGCTAAATAAAGCTCGCTACTCAATCACTAAGCTGCCATCTTCTCGAAAATCCCAGCAATCTCCATACGCGATCTCCCACAGATGGCCATCTAGGTCAGAAAAATAACCGCTGTAACCACCCCAAAATACGTCTTGAGCGGGCTTCTCTAGTAACCCCCCCGCCTCAACAGCGGCTGCTAATACTTGGTCGACCTCTTGTTTACTGCGAGTATTGTGGGCAAGGGTGATACCGCTAAAGCCCTCACGGTGGCCAACAAATTTAGGCGACACATCCCGTGCTAATGCATTCATCGGATAGAGTGCTAAGCATACGCCGCCAGTTTTAAAGAAGACGATGCCTTCTTCTGGCGAATACGAGGTGGGAAAGCCTAACTTGGTATAAAACTCATACGATGCTTTGAGATCTTTAACGCCCAAAGTAATTATGCTGATTCTTGGTTCCATCATGGCCTCACTGTTTAAATGGCGTTAAATCGATACCTTCTATCTCTGCCACCTCAATAATGGTTGGGTGTAAAGCCAAATTGGCTAAGTAACGAGATAGGTGGTTAAAGTGTAATGGCGATTTTTCTACAGGCAAGCACCATCCTGATAACATGAACAAAAAGAAGTCGCAGGCTGTTAATTGCTCGCCCAATAGATAAGTTTTTCCTGCCAGTTGTTCATTGATTACTGACAAAGACTCCGCAATTCGGGCATCTTGCGCTTGAATCAAAGCCGGTATGGCTTGCTGATCGGCAATATTTCGCGCGGGATAATAGCGAACCATCAATTGTGTTTGTAGCGTGTTATTTAAATAGGTCAACCATTGGAAAAATAACGGACGAAGCTTACTGCCTATCGATGGTATCAAGCCACTGCTAGGGAACTGTTCACACAGATGAATGCATATCGCCGGGCTTTCAAATATTGCTTGGCCATCATCTATCAATGTGGGAATACGCCCTGCGGGGTTCAATTTTAAGTATTCAGGCGCTTTGTGTAAGTTCGATTTCTTGTCCACCAATACCAGTTCATAATCCGCTTGCACAAAACGTAAGATCAAGTGCGGAGCCAAACTTGCGTTGTTTGGGTAATAGTAAAGTTGGTACATACAAGCACTCCATCCAAAGGCGCGTAATAGCTATGTCTCAAAATAATGAGGTATGCGCTCTCGCTACCAAAATCTCAGTATATTGACTTCATTCAGCCCAATATAGCGCCTTTTTTTGTCTCTTTGTGACCTGAAGAACAAGAGTACGAGTTAGCTTTGATTAAGAGCAATGTAATGGCCAACTCTGCGCTTTGTTTTGTTTATCGGTTTGCATTCTCAAACCAAACTCTCTAGGATAGCGCCCTTTCCTTGAGTAAATACTCAACATATTTCGCGAAACTTATCTGCTTTTATCTGCATAATTCGCTGTTTTCGCAACTTTTAACGTTCAATTTCATTAACCATCACTAATCAGTGATGATGACTATTGGAGTAAATTCACGCCAAAGTTCAGGGTCATTTCTGAATCAATATGGACATTTTCAGTGGTAACGGACACTACACTTGGCACTAACGCATGACTGGAGGATAAATGCCACAGGGTCTAATGCTGACTGATCTAGCCATTGCCGGCTTTCTACTTATCGCTGCGAAAATTCTTCGTGTACACCTTTCTTTGTTGCAGCGCATGTATGTACCATCTGCTGTATTAGCAGGTCTTATAGGGCTATTACTTGGCCCCGCGGTTTTCGATGTTCTACCATGGACAGATACCTTTACCGCAAATGCAAGTTTACTTACCGCTGCACTATTTTCAGCGCTTGGCCTCGCGACCGATTTGCCTTCACCGCGAACGGTGGCTCAACGCGCGGGCTCACTATGGGCATTCAACCAAATTGCGTCTGTATCGCAATGGTTATTCGCGGGTATGTTTGGTTTGTTGCTAACCACACTATTTTGGCCAGACATTAATCCGGGCTTTGGTATTACGATGTCTGCTGGCTTTATGGGCGGCCATGGCTCCGCTTCTGTTGTGGGCGAAATTTTCACCTCGCTTGGTTGGGAAGATGGCTTCACTCTTGGCCTTACCTTCGCCACTGTGGGGATTTTTATCTCGATTTCTGTCGGCATGTTAATGCTGCAAGTTGCGCTTAAAATGGGTTGGATCGATACCTTCACCACATTTGCCAGTATGGATGACCATCAGCGTAAAGGCCTAGTGAAACCGGGCGACCAACAGCCCGTAATGAAAGACACCATGTCTTCACTCTCTGTTGACTCTTTCGCGATCCATGGTGCTCTGGTCATCGTCGTTACTGCGTTTGCTTATCTGTCTGCCAACTTCTTATCATCGTTCCACGACAAAGTGAGCATCCCAACCTTTGTAACTGGCTTTTTAGCTGGCATGTTAGTGCGCATTATTGCCAAACAAACGAAGGCCTCTCGCTACCTTTGTGACGGCGCATTTAAGCACGCTGCGGGTATCAGCACCGATTACCTAATCATCTTTGGTATTTCTGCTATCAAAATCACCGTGTTGGCGCAGTACCTAATGCCGATGGTGATTCTTGCGATTGGCGGTGTTTCCTTTACCCTTTGGCTGATTTTCTGGGTCGCGCCACGAGTGATTGGTGATGACTGGTTTGAAAAAGGCATCTTCTCTTGGGGTTGGCTAACTGGTACGGTTGCGATGGGCATTGCGCTGCTTCGAATCGTTGATCCTAAAATGCGCAGTAAAGTGCTTGATGATTACGCCATTGCCTATGTACCGGGCTCAATCACCGACATCTTCATTATCTCGCTAATGCCAATCGCCATGTATAACGGCCTTCATTGGCAAGCGCTCGGTGTTGGCTTGGCATACATTGCATTCGTACTGTTCATTTGGCGATTTGTGTTTAATCGCTTAAGCCAAGCGAAACAGTCTTAACGGCATTAAAGCTGCGACCAAACGATTAATCACAAGGGCCCATCATGGGCCCTTTTTCATACGATTCTCCATCAAGGGCAAATAGACGCTCATCGCATCACACTTAACTCTACTCGCCCAAGTTTTGTTAAATCGGTAACATAGCCCATCAAATTTGATGGTATGGCTTACGCCATCCTTCTCTGTGGACATGCGAATAAGGAAAACAATGTTCATCAAGCAAGCTTCTCAGTTATCAGGGGCAACTCAGCGTGCCATCAGGCTTTACGAATCCGTTGGGCTATTGAACGTTGCTCGCTCAGGTAAATATCGAGTGTATAGCCAAGCCAATATCAACTTAATCAAAATCATTAAAGATGCGCAGTCTATCGGCATTCGCTTGTCTGAACTGGTTGAGCTCAAAAGCTCTCAAGATGATTTTGATTGGCAGCGTGTCAGTGATTTTTTGATCGAAAGGCGACAAAAAGTCGAAGCTGAGATCAAAGCATTAGAGCAACAAATCACGAGAATTGAAGACTATCGAGCGTCAATAGATTTATGTATTCAAGGGCTTGACTCTGACCTTTAGGTAAGAGTTTACACTGCACATCTCGACCACAACGATATGAAGAACTATGAGAAACGTGCTTGTTATCAACGCCAACCCTAAGCCCACTAGCCTTTGCCAATCGATGGCAAATCACTACGCCCAATCCGCGGCTCAGCACCATAACGTCAAACAACTTGATATTAGCCAAATGGAGTTTGCGATTAACTTACAGCACGGTTATGACCATGCGTTGGAACTCGAACCGGATCTCGTTAAGTTTCAGCAATTAATTGAATGGTCTGAGCACGTGGTGATCATCAGCCCGGTTTGGTGGGGCACAGTACCAGCGAAGTTTAAGGGAATCATTGATCGCACATTTTTGCCTAACTTCGCATTCAAATATGTTGAAGGGAAATCAATACCGAAGAAACTGCTCAAGGGTCGAACCTCGGAATTGATCATTACTTTAGATAGCCCGCCCTTTTGGTACAAATACATCAAAGGCAACGCCATCTATAAACAGCTCAAACACTCGATTCTCGATTTTGCAGGCTTTAACAACCGCAAGACCACCTACTTTGGCCCTGTGATTAGCTCAAGTCATCAGCAACGTGAGAAGTGGCTGAATGTGGTGTCTAAATTAGCGAGCCAATCTAGATAGAGCGCCATGTCACGACCATGCTAGATTAAATAAAGCATTGACCGCTAAGATGTTGTACCTTTTATATTTTCAGCATAAAAGGATTTATGATGTTTAAATGCGGTCAATGTCGTCAGTTCACCCGTACACCTAACAACCTCAAAGATCTCTGTGGCGCATGGCAACAGCCCACCACCGCAACCCGCGCAGCGTGTGATGCCTTTGTGCCCAAAAAGCCATTATTCGATCCTAAGAAATATGCTAACAACTAAATGGCGTTTTCCAACTTCAACAACGCCGCTTTGCGCTCTACCCCACCCGCATAGCCGGTCAACTTACCGCTCTTGCCAATCACGCGATGGCAAGGGACGATGATTGAAATTGGGTTCTTACCATTGGCGAGCCCGACCGCTCGCACTGCCTTAGGGTTATCAATCGCATCCGCTAATTGCTGATAACTCCACGTTTCACCAAACGGTATCGTGGTAAGTGCTTGCCATACTTGCTGCTGAAAAGCCGTTCCTTTTGCTGCAATTGGCACATCAAATTGATTCCGTATTCCTGCAAAATACTCGCTCAACTGAAGCGCAGCTTGGTTAAGAATGGCATGACCATCATCTTGCTCGCCTAAATCATCCGGTTGCGTGGTTTGGGTAGTAAACCATGCGCCCAATAAACCTTGATCATTGGCTTGAATGGTCATACGCCCAAGGGGGGTGTCTAAATAGGTAAATACATTCATTAAGCGTGACTCCAGCAATGAAAAGTAGCGTAACTGCCATAAGGTGAAACGGATTCTGCGGTTAAATTTGGAAACTGCTGCAAGGCCTTTTTAACCACCAGATCGCCAATTAAAAAGTGGTCTGGCTCAGAGAGACCGCGCAGCGCGGCATAGTTTACTGTCCATGGCCCTATGCCTTTTAGATCAAGCCATTGGTCAAACGTGGCGTCTGGATGTTGATTGATCAACTGAGCAAAGCACGCCAAGGTCTCTTTTCGGCTTTGCGGCATTTTTAAAAAACTTAAATCCGCCACCGCCACTTCTTTAGGGGTGGGAAAATGGGTAATGCCTTGTGGCTGCAAAGTCCCTACTAATAAATTGAGCTGATTGATTGCCGCTTTAATCGAGACTTGTTGGCCTAATATTGCGCGAACGCCCGCCTCCCACGCGCTCCATACTCCAGGTATGCGAATGCCGGTTTTTACCACCAATGCAGGCTCAATATTACTTAGATGCTTTTCAATCACTTCAAGGTCAGCATCTAAGTCAAACATACGCCTGACTTGCTTAACCAAGCGCTTCAATTGACTGATATCATCAAGTTCAAATTCCAATTTCAGCTTTTTGCTTTTGCCCATATGAGTAACTCGAAACCAACCGGATGTTTGATCAAGTTTGACGTAACGAGCGTAACTATCACCTGCCACTTGCTCTAAGCTGTTGACTGCTCTTAACTGATAGAAATCCAGCATATGTTGCCAGGCTAAGTTGCCTTTATAACTAAGCTCAATATGCTGAGTTGGCGACGTACTTGCGCCTTGTTTACGAACTTGGCTAGGGGTTAATTGCAACATTTTCTGAAAGGCATCATTGAATCGGCGTGTACTATTAAAACCACTGGCGAAGCCGATGTCTGCAATCGACATATTGCTGTTGTGCAGTAACTGTTTGGCAAACATCAGTTGGTGGTATAGCGCGTATTGTTTCGGTGACATCCCCAAGCGTGACTGAAACAGCTGACGCAAATAGCGATCGGTGATGCCCAAACGCTCAGCAAATTCAGCCATATTGTTTTGGCTCAATTCACCTTGTTCGATAAGTTTGAGCGCTCTTTCGAAAGTCGTATCAACCCCACGCCATGCCCAAGAGTTAGGCGCGCTGTCAGGACGGCAACGCAAACATGGGCGATAGCCCGCTTGCAATGCCAGCGCTACATCTTGAAAGTACTCGACGTTTTCTTCTTTCGGCAAGTTGGCAGGGCAAATAGGACGACAAAATATCTTAGTGGTTTTTACCGCGACAAAGAATCGCCCATCAAATCTGGCATCTCGCGCTTCGCGCGCTATTTGGCATTGCTGCTGAGATAGTTCCATGGCTGACTCTCACGATTAATTTCTAACGGCTAGTGTAGCGTGATAATTCTATTTAAGTCGCCATTTTCGGAACTCAATCACCAAGATTCAATGAGTTAGCTGACTGGGGGTTTATCTCGTATTGCATATTCCTCTGCGGTGCACTACGTTTGTTAAATAATAAGAGGAACAGGGTGTTCCCAAACATAACGTCAAATATACTACGGATAGGTGTTGGCTATGAATTTTCACTCATGCACAATCGTGTTAAACGATCACTCCACTATGGTCTGCAAAAGCGTTGACCAATCACTGGCAATTATTGATACCCACGGTACTTCCAGTATCGATTCCATTCTCATCGACACATCAGATGGCAAGCGTATTCGCAACTATCACGACCTATCGGTGGAAGAATCTATTGAGAGTTTAATGAGCCTTTAACGGCTCAACTCAACGAGGCACCCTTGTTGATAAGGGTTGTCTCGTATTTCAAACTGCCACCCATAACTGGCGCATAGACGCTGGACAATCAGCAACCCTAAACCATGCTCAGTGCCGTTTTCAGGGTGATAGCCTGTACCTGTATCTAACACCCGTACACCTTGACTGCCTATTGTTACCTCAATAATCCCTTGCTCGGTAAAACGCAACGCGTTGGATACTAGGTTCTTCAGAATCATCTCTAATACAACACGAGGGAAGTTAACTTGTGCGCCTTGCTCTATTACCAAATCAATCGGCACTGTCGAATGGTTTGAACCACGATAAGACTCCATATCAAGCTGGTAATCTTCCACCTGATACTCATGATTCACTTGGCTAACATTTTCTTGCTTAACAATACTAAGCAGCACTTCCATGGTGTTTTGCATGCCGCGTGCCGCAGTAAGAATGCGTGTGCGCTGCTTGGTTTGGAAGGCTTCATCAGGTTTCATTGCTTGCAGCTCCGCTGCGCCTAATACCACGGCAATCGGGGTTTTAAGCTCATGACTGGCATACTTAGCGAACATCAATTCTTGCTTACCCAAGCGTTCTTTCATTTGAGCGTATTGATTTAGATGTTGGGTCATCTGCTGGATTTCATCAATCGCCCGTTCATTAACCTGAAATTGCCCATCTTGCTTGGTTTGTAGCTGCTGAGAAAGCTCAGAAATTGGAGACATTAACCCTTCAAACACGCGTTTAAGTGAAAAGCGCAGCACAACAATAAGAAACACCATCAGCAACATGGAAACGCCAAGTAACACATCCCAATTATCATCCCCAAATTCAATCGAACGCGCACCAATGGTTAAATACATCGGGATCGTTTGGCCTTGATACTCAAACTCGGTGTGGTAAACCATGAAACCTTCAAAATAGAAAGATTGAAAGCGGGTTACCTCCCCCATGGGGTAAGGTCCGTTTTCGCGCAATTTCGCAGGCAAAGCATCAAGGTTATAGTAAGCAGTCACAAACTTGCTCAGCTCGGTTTTCTCGACTTGAGAGAGCTCATAATGCTTAACACCAATAGCCTCAAACGAGACTAAGTGTTGTTGGATTTGTGCATCCTCGTGGAAGACTAAACTCAACGAAAAGGCAAAAAAGACGATGAATGAAGTGGAAAGTGCAATGAATGAAAAAGTCGTCAATAGACGTACTTTTACATCTTGGATTGAGTTGCCAGTTCGGTGCTTAGAGAGCTTGTCAAAAAACGTCATTATTTCTCCAAACGAAAGCCGAATTTAGGCACAGTTTTAAGCATCGCTTTTTCAAAAGGCTTATCAAGGATATTGCGTAGCAAATAGATATGGCTGCGCAGCACATCTTTGTCAGGCGCATCATCACCCCAAAGTTGCTGAATTAAAGTTTCTCTTGTGACAACATCACCCTGTGCTTTTACCAAAGTCACTAAAATTTGGTACATAACTGGGGTACACACTAATAGGTGACCACCACGCTTGACTTGGTGGGTTTTCTCATCAATTTCCAGTTGGCCATAGGAAAGACGGGTTTGTGCTACTTTGCCGCGGTAACGGTTGATTAAAGCGATAAGGCGAGCTTCTAACTCCGGAAACTCGAATGGTTTACTTACAAAGTCATCGACACCAGACTCAAAGCCAGTCAGCAAATCTTGCTGGCCGTTAAGCGCAGTCAACATCAAAATCGGTGTTGTACAGCCATTAGCGCGCAGCTCTTTGGCCACCTGCATACCGTCTTTTTTCGGCAGCATGACATCCAAAATAATCGCGTCGAACTCATTTTCTAAAGCCAACGCTAACCCTAACTCACCATTCTCAGCGAAATCAGGCTCTGCACCTTTTACTTCCAGAAAGTCGGCCAAAATACCTTGTAGTTCTTCGTTGTCTTCGACAACCAAAATCTGCTTACCGTCTAGCATAGCGATACCTTCTATTTTTTCTGTTGCAGTGTGCTGAGCGCGATGTCGAATTTATGTCAAATTCAATCATGGTACAAATATCTTCGCTGTCGAGCGCCCTTTGACAAAAACTCGACATCGATCCTTGCAAACTACTGATATTACGTTAGGAGCTGACCATGAAAAAAATACTAATCTCGCTATCTATCGGTTCTATTTTTATCGCTCCATCTCTACTAGCAGTGGATTTGATAGGTAAGACCGTCAGCAATGATCCCATCAATATCGTTTCAGAAGTAAGCGGAGTGATCCAAAATGCCGACCTCGATGTCGGGCAAATGGTTAACCAAGGGGATACGCTTGCCACGGTAAAAGCGAACGATTTCAAACTTGAGCTCAGTAAGAAACAAGCGCATCTGGCGCTTGCTCAAGCGGATCTCAAACTCAAAAAATCTGTTTACCAGCGCTATCAAGAGCTGAGAAAAAAGAACAGCTTATCGCAAAATGAGTTGGATATTGCCGCCGCAGATTACGCCAGCGCCAAAGCCAACCTTTCACTAGCACAGCTTGATGTGACTAATGCGCGTGAAGATCTCAAACAAACCACGATCAAAACGCTACTTGGCGGCTTTGTAAGCCAGCGTCATGTTGAAAATGGGACTTGGGTAAATCAGGGTGAGCCGCTGTACCGAATCGTCAATATCGATACTTTGACCGTGCGCCTACTAGCCAGTGAATTTGATCTGGCCGATCTTACGGTAGGCCAAGCAGTCGAGCTTTGGAGTGAATCCACTCCTACTCAGCGTATCACCGCGAGCATCAGTCGTATTGGCGTAGAACCGGATGCAAACTCACTTGCTTATCCGGTCGAAATTGATATTGAAAACCAAGATCACAGCCTAAAGCCCGGCATGTCGATTCATGCGACTACCCAGCTGTCGTCTGTTGATAAGCAGTAAGGGGGCGCAATGAAAGGCTTTTTATCCTACTTTGCTCAGCGTAGCTTTTTAGCCCGCATCTTAACCTTAATGGTTGTGCTGGTTGGCCTTGGTGCCACCAGCATTTTGAAGCTGCAAGAGCTGCCTGATGTCGCCTTCGCAGAAGTTAGCATAACCACTCAGTATCCAGGTGCATCAGCGCAAGATATCGAGCTCAACATCACCAACAAAATCGAACAAGAGCTTAAGACTGTTCAAGGGCTGACGAAATACACGTCGTACTCTTATGATGGTCAATCGCAGATTTTGATCGAGCTGGATGAAGGCTACAACCTCGACAAAACCGTTAGAGATATTCAACAAGCGGTAGACCGAGTTCAAGGCTTACCTAAAGACATTACTAACCCACCGGTTGTGGAGCAAGAAAGCACCTCATCGTTTGAAGTGCTGACCTTTGGCGTGGTGACCGATCTCGGCAGCGCCGCTCAGCAGCAATACGCTCGTGAGCTAGAAAAAAGCATCCGCAATGTATCTGGGGTGGGCAAAGTTAGCCTATCTGGTTTTACTAAACGCGAATTTTGGATTGAACTCGACCCTGCGAAAGTCGCACGTTACAAGCTGACTTTTTCTGAAGTAACAAATGCAGTCAACACGCGCAACTTATCGCTCTCTGGTGGTGTCGTTGAGTCGTGGAACAGTGAAGAACGCATCGTCACAATGACGCAAATCACCTCGACGGAAGAGTTGGCAAGCACCATCATCAAAACTTTGCCTACTGGTGAGCTAATTCGACTGTCTGATGTGGCGTACGTGCACGACACCTTTGAAAAAGCGACCCAAATGGGCTTAGTCAACGGTGAGCAAGCGGTGCTATTTACCGTCTCGAAAAGTGCCAGTGCCGATATCATTGCCACCATCGACAACGTAAAAGCCCTTCTTGATGAAGAGTCAGCACGTTTACAAGGTGACTACCGTTTTCCTATCGTGCTCAACTTAGCCGACGATATGAGCGCGAAGTTTTCCATCGTAACCACCAACGGTGGGGTGGGTCTTATCCTCGTGCTATTGGTATTAAGCCTTATCTTACAGCGCCAAATTGCGTTTTGGGTGTCGGTATCAATTCCGTTTTGTGTACTCGGCGTAATGCTGGTTCTCCCTATGCTTGGGATGAACCTAGACAGCATCACCTTAGCCGCTGTTCTGCTCGTGATTGGTATTATTGTGGATGACTCCGTGATCGTCGCAGAAAGCATCTACCAAGAAAAACAATCCGGTAAGCCTGCCTTGCAAGCGGCTGTCGATGGTGTATCGAATGTGATTCGCCCGATCATTGCTAGCTTGACCACGACAGCATTAGTGTTCATCCCGATGTTCTTTATTCCCGGCTCAATGGGTAAAGCCATCATAGTGATCCCTATTACCGTGATTGCGGCACTGCTTTTCTCCCTGGCAGAATGTACGTTTACCCTGCCCGCTCACCTTGCTAATTCAATGGACAAAAGCAATAAGCAAGACACTAAAGTAGACCGTTTCCAACCACTGATAAAAGCCTACAAGCGCCTACTGCAACGCTGTATCGAATGGCGAAAAAGTGTTTTAGCTATCGCACTACTCGCACTGGCGGGCAGCGCCGTTCTGCTGAGTACCTTAAAGGTGGATATCTTCCCAAGTGAAACGGCCAAATACATTGAGGTGTATACCGAAGTTGCGCCCGGCACGCCACTAGAGAAGATTCGTACCGCACACCAAGAGTTAGAGAACGCGATTGGCCAATTGCCTGACAATGAACTAATCGCTTACAGCATGACTTATCAAAGCCCTGCGAGTACTGGTTTGCTTACGCTGACAAACTTTGAGCAGCGCACTCGCACCGCGAATCAAATCGCCGACAGTTTGAACCAAGTTCTGGATCAATCGGATCTGATCGATTTCGTGAAATTCACTGTGGATGCTGGCGGACCACCTCCGGGTGAGCCACTGGAAATTCGCGTGATCAGTAACGATGCAGAGCAACGAAATCACGCGGTTGATCTCACCATCACATGGATGGAGCAACAGGCTGGGCTAGATAAAGTCACCCACAACGAAAGCCTTAAAGACCCACAGCTTCAAATCATTCCACAATATGATTGGTTAGGTCGCTATAACCTCACGGTTCAAGATCTAGCGTCTACACTGCGTATCGCCTTCGATGGAGAAAGCGTGACCTCAACTTGGATTGGTGATGAAGAAGTGGATCTGCGTGTGATTCTAAATCAAGAGCATCGCAATATCGCAAAACTTAATACCACTAAAATTTCCACGCCAACGGGAGAGCAAGTACCGCTCAACCGACTAGCGAAAATTGAACGTGTTCAAGCGCCGCGCGAGATCCTCCACTACAACGGTGATCGCCAAGTATTGGTCAGCGCGCAGATCACCGATGACAACCTCTCTCCGGGTGACTTAAGTATTGCTCTCACTGAGGCATTAAGTGGTCAAATTGGTACAAAAGTAAAACTGGATATTGGCGGAGAAGCGGAAAACACCAATGATACCTTGTCTGGTTTCTTAGTCGCCTTCCCTGCGGCGATGATCGGCATCTACTTTGTATTGGCGTTAATGTTTAGCTCTTTGCTGCAACCATTGATGATCATGGCGGTGATTCCATTTGCTGCGGTTGCCGCGTTAATGGCGCTGTTCGTTCACATGCAGCCGCTATCACTGTTCGCACTGATTGGTGTATTGGGTATGACTGGCGTAGTAGTGAACAATGCATTAGTGCTGATCAATCGTATCAATGAACTTAGAGACTCAGGTCTAGAGGTCGTCCAAGCGGTGATTGATGCCAGCGCAAGCCGACTACGCCCAATCTTGCTCACCTCCATCACCACCGTTGTTGGCCTGCTGCCTTTGGCCTACGGCATTGGTGGTACTGATGTGTACATGGGGCCGATGTCTCTCACCTTAGGTTATGGCCTGTTGTTCTCACTGCCTGTGGTTCTATTGGTTATTCCTGCCCTCTACAGCTTGTGTTGCGCTAGAAAATAGCGCAACAATTTACCTCTTCCACTCCCCGCTAATGGTATGACTGTACATTAGCGGGCTTTTTCTTATTCGAAAATTTTGAACATTACCATCCAAATTGGCGGATTATCTCCTGCCAAGCGAGTCAGTAAACTGCGCCTAACATAACAAAACCAAACAAATCTGACGGAGCACCATTATGACTTCAACTCTAGTACTAAAATCGAGCATTCTTGGTGAGTACTCTCAATCTAACCAACTGATTGATGCAGCCCTAGAAGGCAAGCACAATATTATCGAACGAGATCTCGCAGCAAACCCAATTCCAGTGCTTGATGCGAAAGTAGCAACGGCGCTGCGCGGCTCAGCAGATGATTTGTCACCTGAACTGCTTGAGATTCTCGAACTATCAAATAGCCTAATTGAAGAGTTGAAAGCTGCAGACCAAATCGTACTGGCTGCACCAATGTATAACTTTATGATTCCAACACAGTTAAAAAACTGGTTCGATATCATTGCTCGCGCTGGCGTGACCTTTACCTACACAGAGCAAGGCCCTAAAGGTCTTATCGAAAACAAAAAAGTCGTTGTTGTAACGACTCGTGGTGGGATGCACAAAGACAGCGACCGCGATTCTATCAAAGGCTACCTAACCACTATGCTTGGTTTTATTGGCCTAACTGATGTCGAGTTTGTCTACGCTGAAGCATTAGCTATGGGTGATGAACCAGCGCAAAGCAGCCGCGAGCAAGCCTTAGCTCAGCTGACTGCACTCATTTAACACTCAAATTTCACTGCCTAATTAAAGACCTCGGCCGAATTGCCGAGGTTTTTGTATTCCTACCTCAGATAACCCACCTTTAGGCTAAAAAGCCAAAATAATTCGCATCCTTTTTGATGTTCATCCGTGTTGTAGGTAGATGAACATTTAAAAGGGCATGTGATGTTTGAAGTATTCACGCTATTAGCAGACTGGCTAGCATATTCAGTAATGGGCTTAACACCCGATACTTCGGTTGGTATTGGGGTGCATTTCTTTATCGAAGATACCAGTAAGATATTGGTGCTACTGGTTGTTTTAATCTACGTTATTTCCTTTTTGCGTGCGGCACTCAAAACAGAAAAAGTACGAGATTACCTTCAAGGAAAAAACCGTGCGGTCGGTTATCTACTCGGTTCATTATTTGGTGCCATAACGCCATTCTGCTCGTGCAGTTCCATTCCGCTATTTATGGGATTTGTCTCTGCTCGTATTCCCATCGGGATCACCATAGCTTTCCTAATTACTTCACCACTTATCAATGAGGTGGTGATCATCATGCTAGGCAGCATTCTTGGCCTTAAATTCACCCTGATGTATATCGTTATTGGGATGGCTTTAGGCATCTTTGCTGGCGTTCTATTAGATTTGCTCAAGGCTCATCGCTGGTTACAACCTTTCCTTGCTAAGGCATACCAAGGAGACTTACACCCTCAAACTAATAATCAAGATGCCTCATCGAACATCGCGATGACCTACCAACAACGCCACACCTTTGCCGTAAACGAAACCAGCACTATTGTTAGCCGTATCTGGAAATGGGTAATCATTGGTGTTGGCATTGGCGCCTTCATCCATGGTTTTGTGCCCGCGCAGTGGTTCGAAAATACGCTGGCAGATGGTCAATGGTGGACGGTACCACTCGCTACTTTAAGCGCCATTCCAATCTATACCAACGCATCAGGCGTAGTGCCGATCATGGCCTCTTTGATCGACAAAGGGATGCCATTAGGTACGACTTTGGCCTTTTGCATGGGCGCAGTCGCGGTCAGCTTGCCTGAATTTATGATGCTCAAACAGGTGATGCAATATCGCCTACTTAGCTTAATCGCCGGATATCTATTTATCGCTATCTCCATCGTGGGTTGGCTATTCAACGCGTACTATTAAACCGCAATATAGGATGAAATTATGAAGACAATTCAAGTTTATGGCTCAGGATGTAAAAACTGTGTCGTTACCGCTCAGCGAGTACTGCAAATAGCTCAAGAGTTAGGACAACAAGTAGCAGTTGAAAAGATTACGAGCTTAGAAGATATTATGAAAGCTGGCGTCATGAGCACGCCCGGAGTTGCTGTCGATAATATCGTTCGACATACGGGTTCAGTGCCAAGCGAAGAAAAGCTTCGTGAAATACTCGCCGAATAAACACCCAGTGCAACGTTGCTCAGTGGGCAACGTTTGCCAAAACCCTTGAGGTGGAAAAGTGAAATGCTTGATGACAGCATGGCACAACACTGAGCCAATGCTTTATAGCTGGTTATTAAAGCAAACCCGTAATCAGCATGAAACCGAAGATATAATGCAAGAAGTGTTTCTCAAAGCGATGAGTAACAGCGATAAGTTCTGCTCGTTACGTGACGGAAAATCGTGGTTATTTACCGTAACCAAAAACCTCTATATCGACCGTTGGCGACGTAAGATTGAATCGGAAGATATTGACGATCTCGAGGCGCAAGAAAATACTCTACCTGTGATGGTGCAACTGCAAACCTGCTTACCTCGAATACTGCCAACACTGGCCGATAGAGACCGTCACATCATAGAAGTATGCGATCTCAATGGCATCACTCAGACCGACTATGCCGAACAAAACAAGCTCAGTTTATCGGCAACCAAAGCGCGCCTTCGCCGAGCTCGGTTAGAGCTAAAACAGCGTTTGATAGATGAGTGCCAAGTGAGTGAAAATGCCAGCGGAGTATGTTGTTTTAAACGCCTGGAATAATCGTAAGCGTTTAAGCCCCATTATGCCGACAATAAAGAGTTTGCCGCTTCGTTGACTCGCAAAACAAAAGCGTTGCCCTAATCCATTTAAAGCAACGCTTAATTATACTATTTGTCCACGTCGCCTAGCGTGCCTTCATGAGACAAATCCCCCGAAAGCTCAGCCTGAATTTCAGCGAGGCTTTCTTCTTCTGCAGCGACGATCTCGCCAGTTAACGCATTCACTTCCACCTCATAGGCTTTCTCACCTTTTTTGACGAATACATCCCACTGGGTATCTGGCTCATCATGGCGAATACCGAGAACTTCGACATCAACCGCCGCCAGCGCCGCTGTAATCGCCGCCTCTTTTGAGATGATCTTGGCATCCTCTGCAGCAAAGCTCGCAGCGCTCAATGCACCCAATACGACCACCGCACTCGATAAAACTATCTTGTTCATTATTGTCTCCATCCAATCCCAATTTAGATTGCCGAATATCTGCAATTCTTCAGTCGCCAAAGGCTCATTTAACCATAGCATTTGGTGAGGCAAACGGAGCAAAGTGTCGATCAAGGGGAGTGCCGTATCGTTATGTTATCCTTCGCTTAACGGACGAAGAAATATTTGCTCTCGGAGCACCTGCCAACGACCATCTTCAAATCGCAATTCGATATTGCATAGAAGCTTCATCTCTTCGCCATTCATACCGCTGTGCTTACGCGTTAATACGCAAACGGCGGAGTCACCCAATATATGAAAATCGTGCCAATCAGCCCACGTGTTTAGTTGCGTCTTTCCTTCTAAAGCCTGCTTTGCAAAATGTTCTTTAAACTCGACTTTATTGAAAGTTTGCACCGTGCTGTCTGGCATCACCAAAGTGGTATGAAAATCTTGATGATAAATGCTATCCAATGCATCTATGTCAAAATTCGTGGCACGGTCAATTAAGTGGTCCATCGCCTGTCGGATGGCTTGTTTGGTATGTGTTGCTCTCATTTCTCTACTCTTAATGTTGCTGACAAAACGATCATATCTATCGTTGATTAGTTATAGAACCCAGCTAAAATGAACAGCATCTATTCCAATATCGAATAATTTAATGGACCAGTTAGGCGCAATGCGCACTTTTTTAAGTGTGATACAGACAGGAAGTTTTTCGGCCGCTGCTACCGAATTATCAAGCTCTCAAGCAACAATCAGCAAAAAGGTGGCGGCACTAGAAGATAAGTTGGGCGTAAAACTGCTTACACGAACAAGTCGAAAGCTTTCTTTAACCCAAGCGGGGCAAGAGTATTACAATCACTGCGTAGCCATTTTACAAGAAATCGATGAAGTGGAAGCCAGTGTGCGTTCACAGGTATCGTCACCAAAAGGACAACTACGCATCGCAGCACCTGCTCCATTGGCAAGACTGTTACTTGCCCCACTGATAGGAGAGTTTTTACGCGAATATCCGGATATTGAAGTGAACCTTTCTATCGAAGAGCGCGTGATAGATTTGGTCGCTGAAGGTATCGACATTGCTATACGAGCAAAGAAATTAGAAGACTCTTCACTCATTGCAAGGCCTTTATTTAGCAACCCGCTGATGCTTGTCGCATCACCTGATTACCTAAAAAAGCATGGCACACCTAAACAGCCAAAAGATTTAAAATCTCATAGCTGTATTGTTTATAACTTTAATCGCTCTTTAAATAACTGGCATTTTAAACAAAACGACGATTGGCTATCGGTGCCTGTTAAAGGCGGTGTACGCAGTAATAGTGGCGAAACAAACCTAGAACTGGCGCTCACAGGGCTTGGCATCACTCAACTACCGATTTGGATGATGGATAAATACTTACAAAGCGGAGAGTTAGTGCAAGTATTACAAGACTTTCCTAGCGACTCTGTGCCGATCAATATTATCTACCCACAAAATCGATATGTCCCACTTAAAGTCCGCTGCTTTATTGAGTTTATTCAAGAAAAACTACGTGGAAAATACCCTTAGCCGAGTCTTACATCGCGGTGATAAAAATAAAGCCTAGACTCGCTAGGCTTTATATCTCTAGATTATTCTAGTTGAGGTAATCACCATTGGTTAAAAACTCAATCAGAGTATCAACTGAATCTGAAATTTGCTTATTCACTCGGCCAGGGAATGCTTCTTCTAGCTTGTCTAAACGGTCAAATTCCGTGTGCCAGATCTTGCCCCATTTCGTTTCGGCCTCTCTGTCATTCGCACTCTTAGTTTCAGGGTTATAACCCGTTGACCACATCAGCTCATTAGTGGTTTGCGAATATCCATCGTAACCGTGCTCGCCATTAATCTCGTAGTTGGTTGCTTCAATGTTTGCAATAGCAATACCCGCACATGAGAACGGAGCGTGATCGGACCAAGAACCGGTTTCACCCTCTGGGTAACCAGCAACCGTTGGATGCACGACAAATCTATCCTCACCTAACGTTTTTGCCGATGCTTTGATGAAGCTATCACGCATCCAAGTCTCATAGTTGTAGGTCGTTTTATCTAAGCCAATGCTTTCACATGCCGACTTAAACTCAGCATCATAATCAGAGTGCGCAGAATGAACATACATGATGTCACCACCAGCATTGGTATCAAGGTTTACAACGCCAATAACGTTCTTCAACCCATTATTCTCTAGTGCATTTTTAACGTAATATTTGGAACCATTCAGGCCATTCTCTTCCGCACCAACCAAGATGAAACGCACCGTATAAGGCACAGATTCATTGGCCATCAAAGCCTGCGCTGCCGCTATAGTCGTAACTACGCCTGCACCATTATCTGTAGGGCCAAGAGAGCCCTTTTCTGCTCCTTTGGTATCATAATGGGCAACGACAATAATGGTCGATTCAGATAAACCTTTCTTCTCTGCAATATAGTTAACAGAAGTGCCATCGACGCCTTTTTTATCAGTGTATTTAAAAGATTGGGCGGTAACGTCGTAGCCAAAGCCTGTTAAGGTATCCTTTATCCAGACCCCGGCTTTGGTCTCCATTTCAGTGCCTGTCGGTCTTGCACCGATACCGCCATCAGGGTTAGCGAGTTGGTTTAAGTAAGTAATCGCAGCTTGGCTATAATCGACAGTTTCACTGCTCCAACTAGGTAGAGAAAAAGTAGCCGCTGCAGCGATGGCAGTACACAAAAGAGTTCTTTTCATTTCGTTTCCTTTCGATTCCATTAATTAGAAGAAAGTTGTGCTTGCTATTTTTATTGTTGAAATAAACTTAACATGTACTTGGATAGTTATATTGTGATAATGCTCAATTAGCTTGACGGTTATTTATCCACCAAATATTCAGCTATGAATTTAAATTTATTTCACCGCGAAAAACTCGCCATGACTCAATGCCTAATTGAATAAACACCCGCTGGTGATACTCATTTATTTCGTTGCTGTGTTTTGTTTTTGTTATATTTTGTGAACATGTAGGTAAAATATGAGATAACCTTCCGAAATACCATCTGTCATTCTGAATAATATCGAGAATTTTTATACAAGATCCAACCTCAAAAATGCTACTTCAATGCTGTTGCAATGTAACTTGTATGTTAAAATCCCCATCTAAATTAATCGTTCTTCGCTTGACTGTGGCAAGTGTCAGAAACCGAAGGAGACATACGGTGAACCATTGGACAGATTTTTTCCCTTACGTTGCTATGGCAATTAAAGTGATTGCACTCGCTATCGCTGGTTACTTCGCTATTAAATGGCACTTTGATCAAGACAAAAAACTAAAACGACAAGCCGCTAAAGAGAAAGAAGAATCAGAACAAGCAAGTTCATAAATGAACTAACTGATTGGTTAATAGCTCACTGTGTTTCTCCTCTTACTAGCCCAGAATTTAAAAAGCCCCATAAAGAAAAACCTCAGCACTTGGCCGAGGTTTTTGCTTAGATTCCAATAAATTGAATTACTCATCCATCGGTAAGTCAGCGACTTGCTGCAAGCTGTAAGCCGTTACTGGATCAATACCTTTCACCAACTCTTCGACTTGCTTGATTGCATCCACTGAACTGCTCGCCTTACGGTAGCTTAAGTAAATTGGGCGAATCCAATCTTCTACCCCTTCTACTTTATGAAGTTGACCACTGGCAAGGAACGGCTCTACCAACGACGCCGGTAGATAAGCGCTGCCGCCTTTTTCTAAAATAAAGTCTAATGCGATACGAGCCGTGGATGTACGTAAATAAGGCGCAGGTACTTTTGAATGGCGATCTGCGTGCTCAGAGGCAAACTTAGTGCCCCAATCAACATACACGTATTTATCTTCAAAAACGGTTTCTAGAGTGCTTGGCTCAGTGGACACCATCAATAGCACCACGTCGGCCACTTTCTTGCAGTTAAGCTCGTCGGCTTTGATTTGGTCAAACGCGAATGCCATATCTAACGTGCGCTCTTGTAAGCTACGAACTAATGCTTCACGTCCCATCACTTCGGCCATGAAACCGTAGCCGCCAAACGCGTCGGTTGTCATGCTCAAACAGTTTTGTAAGTAAGCATCCCACACGTTCGGCGTTCCGCCCATCGTCAATTGCAGGGCTTTACCACTCTCTAGGGATAGTTCTAATTTGGCTTGTTGTAGTGTCGTCACCATCACTTCGGCATAACTGACTAAGCGCTCGCCCGATGAAGTTAGTTTGATGTTGTTACGATCACGAATAAATAGCTGAGTATCAAAGTAGCTTTCTAGCTGTTTAATACGGGCACTCACCGCCGCTTGGGTAATGTAAAGGTTCTCTGCTGCGCGGCCAAAGTGGCGCACGTTAGCCAGCTCTAAAAATGTTTTAAAGACTTTTACGTCCATTTTTGATCCTCAGGAAATTGCTGCCCTAAATTAGCAAACAAAGCAATTATTACGAAAGAGAGAAAGTCGAAACTGTTATCTAAACGTAACAAAAAGCACTAATAGTAAAGACAAAAATGTTTTGTTTTTCTTTTGCTAACTTTACGCCTAATTTTCGCCTTATACCAATGCTACCGCTCAAGCAGGTGCAGAAAGCGCGAAAGCATGGGTTGTAATCCATCACTATACCATTTGAGGTTTATGAAAATGTCTGACACCGAATTTCGTCATGGCAAAAAACGTTTCTACGACAACACTAAGTTCCCACGTGGCTTCGCTAAATCTGGTGACTTTACTCTTGCCGAAGAAGAACTCCTAACACTTTACGGCGACACGATGCTTGGCCTAGAGACTGGCGAACTTTCTCCTACAAACTCTGAAGAGAAGCACTTCGTTAAAGTTATTGAAAACCCAGGCAAAGCGAAAACCAAACTTGAGCGCACATGGCTAAAATACGTTCAGTTAGCGCGTGGCCGCAAACGCTTTCATACCTTGAATGGTCGTAACAAACCAGAAACATCAGATGATTACTCAGAAGATGTAAGTTTGGTTGAAGAAGACTAAACGTCCGAATTTCTGAAACGCCTACTCTCCACAGCTAGGTCATTCACACTCAAAGCCCCTTCCTCTTGGTTGGGGCTTTTGTTTTTTGATCCGAGTGACCAATACTCTCTCGTCAGCCAACATTGACATAATTTGACTATCAAACTAAATTAACAATCAAATACTTTGATAATCAAACAATATTATTATGACAGCTCAACCTGTAACCTCTTCTCATAGCCATGACTTTACGCCTCACAACCATCAAGGTGAGCGTCGTACTTGGTATGTTTTAATACTGACCCTATCAGCAATGTTTGCCGAGATCATCGCCGGCACTCTGTTTGGCTCAATGGCCTTACTTGCTGATGGCTGGCATATGGGCACTCACGCGGCCGCCTTCTGTATCACGCTGTTTGCCTATCGTTACGCGAAAAAGCATGCCCAAAGCGGAAAATATTCATTTGGCGCTGGCAAAGTGAGCGTTTTAGGCGGTTTTACAAGCGCAATTGCACTGGGAATTGTGGCCATCGCGATGTTTGTAGAATCGATCCATCGCTTGTTTAACCCTGAGACCATCCAATTTAATGAAGCAATCATGGTGGCCATTCTGGGTTTAACCGTGAATGTGGCCAGCATTTTCCTTCTTCATGACGATCACCATCATCACCACCATGGACATGACCATCATGACCACCACCGTCACCACGATCACAACCTAAAAGCCGCTTACATGCATGTTTTGGCTGATACGCTTACCTCTGTATTAGCTATCGTAGCGCTGTTTGTAGGCAAATACCTTGGTTGGCATTGGCTTGATGCCGCTATGGGTATTGTCGGTGGCTTAGTGATTGGTAAATGGACATGGGGCTTATTACAACAGACCGCGCCTGTCTTGCTAGATGCCAGCATTGGCGACGACTACCAACAGCAAATTGAAACCGAGCTGAGCCCTTTTGCTCAGGTAACCGACCTGCACATTTGGAAAATCAGTGCCGATCACTTTGCCGCAGTCATCTCGATAAAAGATCAATCCAATAAAAGCCTTAAGGACTATCAACATTTACTAGCAAAGTTTGATAAAATCAGTCACCTAACGATTGAACTGCAGCCGAATGACGATGAAAGAGCTAGAGAACCTAAACCAATTACTGACTGAGTTTTATGACAAGATGGCCTCGTGGGAGCAATCTGTCGTAAAAGGAACCGGTTATTCGTTGGCGCAGATTCATACCATCGAAGTACTGGGTAACCATGGCGTGCTTAGAATGAAAGAGCTAGCAGAAAAGCTAGCTATCACGACAGGCACGCTGACTGTTCAAGTCGACAAATTAGTCAAAGCGGGGCTTATTGACCGCTGCGCCCACCCTGACGATCGCCGCGCTATCGTGGTTAAGCTTACCGCTGAAGGTTTAGAGCTGCACAAACATCACCACCAATTGCACCTCGATTTGGTTCGCGACCTTACTCGCCATATTGACGACAATGAGCAGGCTCAATTGGTGCAGTGTTTACAAAAACTAAATCGTGAGTTTTAACCATTTAAATTAATGATTTTTAAACGGTTTTTTACCCTTTACTAGCCTCTAAAATTTGAATCATTCTGCTTATCACCTCGACAAAATATATTTGTTAGACACTGAATGCTTTTTGTCCGTTAATGCGCCCAACACGTAGTAGCACCCTAAATACGCACTGGCTATAAATACTTAAATAAAACAATAAATTAAGACCAATAGCCAACACCATAAAGCCTCTGTTACCCCATAAATAAGTGAATGGAAATCAAGCGATCAAAAATCGTGGGCTAAAATGATCATGATGTATTTAGGCACGTAAAACCTACATCACGTGCTAGGTGTGAATCAGGCCAATGGCGGATTCACGTTTTTCTCGCCAATCTTGTGAGATTAGATGTGGAAAAAACAACCAAATTAGATCGCGTTCGCGCTGACTACAACGTTCATTACTGGAGCCAAGGTTTCTACGGTATCGATAACCAAGGCGAAGTTTACGTTTCTCCAACTTACGAAAAAACGCACCAAATCCCCCTGAGCAATATTGTGTCTCAGCTAGAGCAAAAGCAGCTAAACCTGCCGGTACTAGTGCGTTTCCCACAAATATTGCACCAACGTGTGCACGGTATTTGCCAAGCTTTTAACCAAGCGATTGAAGAATACCAATACCCGAATAATTACCTGTTGGTTTACCCAATTAAAGTGAACCAGCAGAAAGAAGTAGTAGATGAAATTTTAGCGAGCCAAGCCAGCCTAGAAACAAAACAACTCGGCCTAGAAGCAGGCAGTAAGCCAGAGCTTCTTGCAGTGTTGGCACTGGCGCAAAAAGCCAGCTCAGTGATCGTATGTAACGGCTACAAAGACCGTGAATACGTTCGCCTTGCGCTTATTGGTGAAAAACTAGGCCATAAAGTATTCATCGTTTTAGAGAAGCTCTCTGAACTTGATTTGGTACTGAAAGAAGCGAAAAGCCTCGGCGTTAAACCGCGCTTAGGTTTGCGTATTCGCCTTGCATCACAAGGCGCTGGTAAGTGGCAAGCGAGTGGTGGTGAAAAATCTAAGTTTGGTTTGTCTGCCTCTCAAGTGCTGACAGTTATTGAGCGTCTGAAACAAGAAGACCAGCTTGATGCGATGCAATTGGTGCACTTCCACCTTGGTTCGCAAATGGCCAACATTCGCGATATTCGCAATGGGGTGAACGAGTCAGCTCGTTTCTACTGCGAACTACGTGAGATGGGCGCGAAAATCAACTTCTTCGATATCGGTGGCGGCTTAGCTGTCGACTACGATGGTACGCGCAGCCAATCATCCAACTCGATGAACTATGGCCTAATTGAATACGCGCGCAACATCGTTTCAACCGTTGGTGACGTTTGCCAAGCGTATGGGCAGCCAATGCCGGTGATCATTTCTGAATCAGGTCGCTCATTAACGGCTCATCATGCGGTGTTGATCACCAACGTGATTGGTACAGAAGCGTATCATCCGGAAGAAGTAAGCGAACTTGAAAGTGATGCACCAACGCTACTTCAAAATATGTGGCGTAACTGGCAGACACTGCTTGATGGCAGTGATGCTCGTGCATTAATTGAAATTTACAACGATACCCAAAGTGACTTGGCTGAAGTGCACTCTCAGTTTGCAACGGGCGTTCTAAACCTGCAGCAACGCGCTTGGGCAGAGCAGCTATCTCTACGTATTTACTTTGAGTTAAGCCGTGCAATGAGCACAAAGAACCGCTTCCACCGCCCAATTCTTGATGAATTAAACGAGCGTTTGGCAGATAAGTTCTTTGTTAACTTCTCATTGTTCCAATCTTTACCAGATGCGTGGGGCATTGATCAGGTATTCCCTGTTCTACCACTTTCTGGTTTGGATGAGCTAGAAGACCGCCGCGCAGTAATGCTAGACATCACCTGTGATTCAGACGGTGCGGTAGAGCAGTATGTAGAAGGCCAAGGTATTGAAACCACCTTACCGGTACCCGCTTGGAACAAAGATAAGCCATACCTAATGGGCTTTTTCTTAGTGGGTGCTTACCAAGAAATCTTGGGCGACATGCACAACTTGTTTGGTGATACACACAGCGCTGTGGTGTCGGTTAACGAGCAAGGTGAAGCCATTATTGAACGCATTGACCAAGGCGATTCAGTAGAAGATATGATGCGCTACGTGCACATCGATGTAGATAAGATTCGCGATAACTACCGCGAGCTGGTTAACCTACGTGTTGACCAACAAGAACAACAACAAGTGCTTCAAGAACTCGAACAAGGTCTTTGCGGCTACACCTATTTAGAGGATTTCTAAATGAATGATTTGTTTGATAAAACTGATTATTCACTGTATTCAAACTCAATGAGTTTTATGCGCCAACCGTATCTACGCAACCCAATCGGCAGTGATGCCGATTTGGTGGTACTGGGTGTGCCACTTGATATGGCAACATCTGGTCGCCCGGGCGCTCGCATGGGCCCTGATGCGATTCGTCGTGCGTCAGTTAATCTTGCGTGGGAAGGCAAAAAATTCCCTTGGGATTTCAACCTATTTGATCGCGTTAAGATGATTGATGCCGGTGACTTAGTGTTTGATTGCGGCGACGCAGAAGACTTCACTTACCGCCTTGAAAAAGCAACCGGTGAGATTCTGAAAAACGGCAAAACCATGTTTGCACTAGGGGGTGACCACTTTATCACTCTACCTATTTTGCGTGCATACGCGAAGCATTATGGTGAAATGGCACTGGTTCACTTCGACGCACACACCGATACCTATGCTAACGGCAGTGCATACGACCACGGAACCATGTTCTACCATGCGCCAAACGAAGGCCTAATTTCACCAAAGCATTCGGTGCAAATCGGTATTCGTACTGAGTATGAACAGCAAAATCATGGCTTCAATGTGATCAACGCAATGCAAGCTAATGATTTAACCGCTGATGAAATTGTTGCGCAAGTACGTGCGACTGTGGGTGATAAGCCTGTCTACGTAACGTTTGATATTGACTGCCTAGATCCAGCTTTTGCTCCGGGTACAGGTACACCTGTATGTGGTGGTTTGAACTCAGACAAAGTGCTCAAAATCCTGCGCGGGTTTGCTGGCATGAACATCGTGGGCATGGACGTAGTAGAGGTATCACCTCCGTACGATCATAGCGACATGACTGCTTTAGCTGGTGCAACCGTTGCACTAGAGCTGATGTACGCATGGGCATCTAACAAAACAGATAAAGACGCTTAAGCATTCATTTAAAGCGTAAAAACAAAAATCCCCGCACTTTGGCGGGGATTTTTATATTCGTAGCGAGAATCGCTCAACAAAATTCTTGATTAGAATTTCTTCGGAGCAAAACCTGTCATCACATCCAGACGCAGCTCTTTACCAATTTTCGTCATTGGGTGAACCACAACTAGACCCTTCACTGACTTTTTAAGCTTACCCATATCCGCTTGTTCTGCTTTCGTAATCTCGCGAGAAAAAGGCATATCTAGCAAGCTTTTACGTTCTTTATTCAGTTCGTAGCTTTGCTTATGATTAAGCTGAGAAACCTTTTTAGTGATCTTGTCGATTTCATCAGTGAACTTAGTAATCATCTCTTGATCACCACGAGATTTGGCGGCATCCAACTTACGGCGACAAGTATCTAAACGGTTATTTAGCTGCTGAATTTCTTTTTTGATGCTCATGATAATCAACTCTTAATTTGCTGTGGGCGCGGAGTATAGCATAGCCAATGTTGTCGCCCTATAACAAAAAGCACTTTCCTCATTGGCGGGAAATTCCGCTACCCTGATAGAATAAAACTGACGTGCTCCATAAGGAAATACCATGCCAATACAACCATTACTGCTCAGTAGCTTAATTACCTTTTCATTATCGGCCTTCGCCAGCTCAGACAGTGTCATCATTAAGTATGCGTCTGGTGAAAACACCTCACAAAAAGAAGCCATTACAGCACTCAAGCAAAGTGGCGTGAATCAACTTCTGGTTGAGCTTGCCAATCAGCATTTTCCCTTTGATAACACTTTAACCATTCGATATGGCGGCGATGATGGCCCACTCTATGACCCTGAGAGTCACGTAGTACACATGCCCTACGAGTTTTACCAGCAAGCACTGAATTACTTTAAAGCCAATGACTATGAAAAAAAATACGATAAATCGGCCGAACTTGGCGCAATAGATACCATCTTGCACACACTGTTACATGAAGCTGGGCACGCCTATATCGCCGATCAAGATATTCCGATTCTCGGTAAAGAGGAAGATGCCGTCGATAACTTTGCGGCAGTGATGATGATTGAATACGTCGAAGATGGTGATGATGCCGCCATCAGCGCCGCGGATATGTTCGCCTTCGAATCTGACGACAGACCTGATTACTACGATTTCGGTGAGTACATCGATGAACACAGCTTTGATTTACAACGCTATTTTTCTACTTTGTGTTTGGTGTACGGAAGTAACCCAGAAAAACACAGCGACCTACTCGATGAAGTTGAAAATGACTACTTAAGCGACCGAAAAGAATTCTGCGAATTCCAGTACCCTTCGATTAGTCAAAGCTGGCACAACTATTTGCCCCCTCAAAAACAAACAAACGATTAACAACTCATCCTCCTCACGTTCAGCCGTTTCACATTACATCGCGGCTGAACCTAGTGCACATATAGATATTTCTTCTCAATAATTAATGATTCTTCTATCAAGTTTCACAGTAATCGGCCGCTAACGTTGTTAACATCCCGGTTAATCATTGAAAATGGTTAGTTACATATTCTAATAAAATTGAAGTAAATCAGTGCAGGAATTGTTATGAGTCTATCTATTAGAAATCGTTTGTATGTCCTTTCTATAATCCCCTTGTTGTTGATGGCCATTGGTATGATGAGCGTGTCTTACATCAAGACCACAGAGCTTACCGAGCAACAAATTGAAGCAACTCGTACCAACATGATGGCGATGAAGCAGCAAGAGCTGAAAGCCTATATCCAAATGGCTAAATCCTCTGTTCAGCCATTTTTAGATCGTGGTGCATCTCTAGAGGAAGCATTACCAACGCTTAAAGGGTTGGAATACGGTGAATCGGGTTATGTGTTTGCTTACGATTCAAAAGGCGTACGTATCGCAATAGGTCAAGGCACTGATGGGATAGGTAAAAATTACTACAACCTTCAAGATAAACAGGGCAACTACCTGATTCAAGATCTGATCAAAAACGCCAAGTTAGATAAGTTCACGACCTACTATTTCCCGAAACCGGGCGAAAGTATCGCGCTGCCTAAACTGAGCTACTCCGTTTACATTCCTGAGTGGGATTTGGTGATCGGTACTGGTTTTTATACTGACGATATCGACGCGGTGATTGCCGAAATGGAGTCGAACTCAAACCAAGCGCTTCAAGGCTCGATTACTGCGATTGTTATTTTCTGTTTAGTTATCGCTGTACTTGTGGCGGCATTTGCTATTGCAGTGAACCGCACCATTATGGGGCCACTGGAGCAATTTGATCGCTCGATCAGTTCATTCGCAAGCGGTGATGCCGATCTTACCGCGCGTATGGAAAACTTCCGCGCGCCAGAATACGCTCGCCTAAGTGAAAACTTTAACGCCTTTGTCGCAAGCCTACAAAACATCATCCGCAGTGTTACGGATGTTGGCCAGCAAGTTGTTGAAGAAACCACTCACATGTCATCTCGCGCAGCACGCGTTGATGAATTAGCAACAGGTCAACGTGAAGAGACAGAACAAGTCGCGACGGCCATGACAGAAATGACCACTACTGCGCAAGAGATTTCGAGCAACGCTAGCCAAGCAGCAGACAGTGCCAAAGAAGCCGACGACAATGCCAAAGAAGCGCAGCAAATCGTTAACGCGGCAGCGCAGTCTGTTGAGGAACTTGCAGGCGAAGTATCACAAGCGAACGAGGTTATTTCCCGCCTTGAAGGTGATGTACAAAACATTTCCTCTTCACTGGAAGTTATTCAAGATATTGCCGAGCAAACCAACTTACTTGCACTTAATGCCGCTATCGAGGCAGCTCGTGCAGGTGAGCAAGGTCGAGGCTTTGCAGTCGTAGCTGACGAAGTACGCAAGCTAGCAAGCCGTACTCAAGAAAGCACGGGTGAAATTCACACCATGATCGAGCAACTTAAAGCAGCCTCGGATGCGGCAGTAAAAGCGATGGACTCAAGCCAATCTCGCTCTACTCATACCGTAAGTGAAGCGAATGCAGCAGCGGAAGCGCTAGTGAAGATTCAACAATCTATCGATACCATCATGGATATGAACTCGTTGATCGCAACCGCAACTGAAGAACAAAGCATTGTTGGCCAAGAGATCTCGCAGCGTATCGTGGTTATTTCAGACCAAAGCTCGCAATCTGCGGCCCTGGCAAACGAAAACCGCAATGGCAGCCAAAACCTTAATGGCCGTGCCAATGAGCTATACGGCCTAGTGGATCGTTTTACAGTGTAAAACTCACGCATTAGACCATAGATAAATCAACCAAAGAGCGACAGCACAGCTGCCGCTCTTTTTTTATTCTCACTCCATCCTTCGATGCTTTGCTAGTTTAATTATTGATTAAACCTGCGGCCTACCGGCGATTTTTAATTGCTATCAACAATTTATTTATTGATAATAATTACTATTAGCAATTTCATTTAAGGAAAAATGATGACCAAAGTCCGTAGCGATGGACGTATGATGCCTCGTCTTATCGAATGTGTTCGCAAAGAATACATCACTCCAAACCTACTTCGCGTGACATTCTCTGGCGAAGATCTCAAGGGCTTTCCTACCGGAAAAGAAGGGCTACTGATTAAGCTATTTTTTGCTAACCAAGAAACGGGCACGCTTGAACTGCCTACTCGCACCGAAGAAAAGATCTACTGGCCAGAAAACAAACCCGTTTCTCGCGCTTATACCATTCGCTACTACCGTGAAGACGTTAACGAACTGGATGTAGACTTTGTGCCGCATAGCCCAGATAGCCCTGCGTCTGGTTGGGCGATAAATGCACAGCCCGGAGACAAAATCGGCCTTGGAGGCCCAGGCGGGCCAGCGGCTCTTCTGCCACCAGCAGACTGGCATATTCTTGCAGGCGACTTAACCGCTCTACCCGCAATCAGCGCGCTGTTAGAACAACTCCCTGCCGATGCAAAGGGTTACGCCTTTATCGAAGCACCAAGTGAAGAAGATATTCATGGGTTAACTCACCCCGCAGGTGTTGAAGTGGTTTGGGTGATCCGCGAAGTCCGCGCAGCCTCTGAACCACTGTTAGATGCGATTCGTACCATCGACCCAGTAGCACAATCAGGCAAGTTGACCGCATTTATTGCTGGTGAAAACGATGCGGTACTTGCGTGTCGTAAGCACCTTATCGATACATACCAGCTGAAAAAACGCGACTTACATGCCCTTCCTTACTGGCGTCGTGGCCAAGATGAAGATGAGTATCACGAAGCTCGTCACGACATCATGGATGAAGAGTATTAACCCCTGAAATACCAAACACTAAGCGGCCAATCTCTATTGGCCCTTTGAGTTTAAAGAATATTCGAACACCGCTTAACGTCAGCCACCTGTAAAGAAATACGAGCTATGAAATCAATCACCATTAAAGCGATCATCACATCAGCAATTTTACTGTTTTCTTCCCTTAGCTACGCTCAAGACTCGGCTTGGCCACGCAGTTTTACTAACGCTGATGGTAGCGTTACTGTCATTGAGCACGCACCGAAGCGAATCATCTCCACCTCGGTGAGTTTAACGGGCACTCTATTAGCGATGGATACGCCACTGGTTGGTAGTGCGGGCGCGGTAAAAGGCGAATATTTCTCGCAATGGGATGAGGTAGCAAAAGAGCGCGGCTTAACCAACCTCTGGCCTGCGGGCAGTGTCGATCTTGAATCCGCTTATGCCGTCGAACCGGATTTAATCATCGTATCTCTAACTGGTGCAGATTCTGCCCTTGAGCAAGTGGAAGAGTTTCGCCAAATCGCTCCGACGGTGATTCTCGATTACAGCGTTCAATCTTGGCAAGACTTGGCAAAGCAAATCGGTGAACTTACCGGCCAAGAGCAACAAGTAGCAGAAAAGCTCGCAGAGTACGAACGCTATGTGGCGCAAACCAAACAAACCTTAGTGATTCCAGAGGGCAAGGCCAACATCATCAGCTATCACGGAGCTGGTATGCTCAATGCCATCGGTAGACCACAAGGTGCACACGCAATGCTACTTTCTTCGCTTGGTTTTGATATTGAAGCGCCTAACGACGCTTGGCAATCAAGTAATGCGCGTCACCGAGATTTTATCCGTGTGCATTATGAAAACCTATCGCTGCTAAAGGGTGAAACCACTTTCCTGATTGAAGCAGATGAGAAGAAGGCCAATGAATTTATGAGCAATGAAGTTTTCATCAATATGCCTTCAGTAAAAAACCAACAGGTTTTTGGCCTTGGTCTAACTTCATTTCGTATCGACCCGTACAGTGCGCGCAACATCATCAACAATATTGCCCAGCAGTTTGCTAAAAATGCGGAATAGTCATGTCTACTGCTCATGCCTTTGCAAGACAAGAACTTAAACACCAACGGCTTAAGCAAGGATTAATTGTTGCCATTGCTCTGCTAGCATTTCTCACGTGCGCCAGTGTTTTCATTGGCGCTCGCGATATTGGCTGGCAAACCACACTCGACGCCATTCTCAACTACGACTCAACCAATAGTGAACACTTGCTGGTTCACCATATCCGCATTCCACGCAGCTTGTTGGCTATTGTGGTTGGCATTGGCTTAGGCCTATCTGGTACGTTGATGCAAGCGCTCACCCGCAACCCTCTTGCAGACCCAGGATTACTTGGCGTTAACGCGGGCGCAATGTTCGCCATTGCCGCAGCAATTGCTTTCGCCAATATCACTCAACCGAGTGATTACGTATTATTTGGATCTATCGGGAGTGGCTTAACCGGTATAGCGGTTTACTTCTTAGCTGGACTGCATAAAACCGTTAATCCAGTTCGCTTGGTTCTCGCAGGAGCTGCATTGTCTGTTGTGCTTCTCGCCGTAACCCATTTGATCACCATTAACAGCCATCAAGAAGTGTTTGATAGGTTTCGTCATTGGGTGGTGGGGTCACTGCAAGGTCGTGGGTATGATGTGCTTTATTCCGTCACGGTTCTGATTGTTATTGGCGCGATCGCCGCTATTTTAATAGCGCCCGCATTAGATGCGCTCTCTCTTGGTCAAGAGTTCGGCCAATCGCTGGGCAGCAATCCAAAGGTTATATGGCTCATCGCCTGCGGCGCAATCATTGTACTTTCTGGCTCTGCCACCGCAGCAGCCGGGCCTATCAGTTTTATCGGCTTAACCGCGCCTCATTTGGCGCGCTTTATCGTTGGCCCAGACCATCGCTGGTTGATGCCCTATTCGATGGTCATCGGCGCAATGCTTATCCTCTCTGCCGACATCCTTGGCCGAATCATCGGTCATCCGAACGAAATTAGTGTGGGCATTATGGCGGCCTTGATTGGTGGTCCATTCTTTATCTACATGGTGAAAAGATGGAAAATCTCGCAGCTATAAACCGTAAGACAAACACAAACCCACTACACTACTCGGTAGTAAAAGTTGGCTCATGCCAGCTTATCCTGAGTAGAAAGCAAGCATTCACCTACTTTGCACTGCTCAGCTCCGTTTGCTTGTTGGCGGTTTACTCTGTCACTGTTGGTAAACTAAACATTGGCTTAAATGAAGTTTGGGCCATTGTGAGTGGCGACGTCACCCAAGGCTTTAAGCAACGTGTGGTGATGAACATACGTTTACCAAGGATTACCACTGCCCTATTTGTTGGCGCTGCATTGGGCGTCTCTGGTGCGATATTCCAATCTCTATCTCGCAATGCATTAGGCTCTCCCGACATCATCGGCTTTACCACTGGCGCCGCTTCAGGGGCTATCGCACAAATCGTCTTGTTCGAACAATCTGGCTTAGCCGTTAGCCTATCTGCGATTGGAGGTGGCCTTGCCACTGCGGTTGTAGTTTACCTCTTATCTCGCCAACATGGCCGAGTCGGTGGCTATCGTTTAATACTTATCGGCATTGGGGTGGGCTCCATCCTTTCTGCGCTGAACAGCCTGATGTTGGTCAAAGGCCATATTGATAGCGCAATCACGGCCAATTTATGGCTGGCGGGATCGCTGCACGCAAGAACTTGGCAACATGCTCTGCCAGTCATGCTTGGCGTCATATTGTTCGTCCCTGCTGCGACCTATTTTGCCCGCCGACTGTCGCTTATCGAAATGGGTGATGACTTAGCCAAGCAGCTTGGGGTCAACGTTGAAACCACCCGCTTGCTGATGCTTTTTATCGCCGTGATCCTAGCCGCTTTAGCCACTGGTGCTGCTGGCCCAATTTCATTCATCGCATTGGCCGCCCCTCAATTGATTGCTCGCTTGATTGGCGGTGGGCAAATCCTAATTATTGGCTCCGCTTTAATGGGAGCGATTCTACTCATCTCTGCTGACTTGATTAGCCAATTGCTACCGTTTGATTTCTCACTGCCTATCGGCACAATGACAGGCCTAATTGGTGGTGTGTATTTACTGTTTTTACTAGCTCAACGTCGAGATCTTTAATCGTGACAGACTCTAACCTTAACTCCCACTTAACCAGTCGAATTCAAGGTCAAGACCTTACGCTGGGCTACGACAACACACCAATATGCCAGCAGCTAGACATTGCCATTCCTGATGGTAAGTTCAGTGTCATTATTGGCCCTAATGGATGTGGTAAATCAACCCTACTACGCAGTTTGTGCCGATTACTGACGCCAATAAAAGGTGAAATACATTTCGATGGTCAGCCACTGCACAAACTCCCGAGCAAGGAAGTCGCCAAGCAAATTGGTCTGCTTCCTCAAACAGCTCAAGCACCTGATGGTATCCGCGTAGTTGATTTGGTTGCCCGAGGTCGATTCCCGCACCAGAATCTGTTCCGACAATGGAGTGAAGAAGATCAACACTTCGTGACTGAAGCGATGCAAGCTGCTGGGGTAGAAGACCTGGCGGAAAAGCAGGTCTCTCAACTCTCTGGCGGGCAGCGTCAACGGGTGTGGATTGCAATGGTTTTAGCGCAAAATACCGATATTTTGTTTTTGGATGAACCGACGACTTACTTAGATATCGCTCATCAAGTTGAACTGTTGGATCTGTTTAAGCGCCTTAACCGAAAGGAAGGCCGAACCGTGGTGGCGGTGCTTCACGACCTTAACCAAGCATGTCGATATGCCGATCATTTGATTGTACTAGCGAACGGTAAAAAGGTAACTGAAGGTGAGCCAGAGAAGTTGATGACGCCAGAACTGGTAATGGATGTATTTGGCCTTAACTGCCAAATTATGCCCGATCCAATAAGCCACACGCCGATGATCATTCCTATCGGCGCATGGGACTAATATTTCACAATACTAAATACTAGTGGACGGGTTTCGACGGAAAATAGCTATCGAGCTTGAGCCTTTGCCAAAGCTGACTGACTAGCGGATAAAAGTTAGGCGCTAACGCGTAAACCACACTAACAAATAATACTGAGCCGATTAAATCCGCTGGTCGATGCATGCCTAGCCACAATCGGCTGTAAGCGACACCCACACCCCATACAAACAGCACAGCAGCTAAAGCATAACGTTTATGCTCAACAAATAAACCGCCAAAAAACGCCAAGCAGATCGCGACAAATATGGTATGGCCTGACGGGAACGAGTAATCGGTCTCTCCTTGCCAATGTAAAGTGCGCCACTCACTAACATGATTTGAGATTCGTTCAATCGCGTTAACCTGCTGTGCTTCATTCAGCTTATAGAAGTGGCTTGGGTTTGGAATCAGCAACTGATGCGTCAATAACTCAGTATAAGGTCTTGGGCTTTCTGTCAGATGCTTCAAACCAGTCTTAGCCACAAAGCCAATCACCAGAATAAGGCCAAGTTGCGCCATCAACGCCACGCGCGCTTTCGGTGTCATACGGCACAGCAAGCTCAAACTACATAGCACAGCTAAAGTCACCAAAAAGCCACTGCTGCCCGCGGAGTGGGTCAATAAAGTCATAGAGAAGCCCTGCAAATCACTGACATGACTTAGCAGTTCGATATGGCTTACCAACAGCGTCATTGGCGCGATCACTAGCAACAATAGCAGCAATAAGCCAAGACCATGACGTTTCGTATTGAAGTGTGCTTTCATAAATTCTACTCATTAGCTTCAACTCGGATAAACTCGAGTGCTAGACCAGCTTGAGGCAAGATATTAGCCGAAGTAACGTGGAAAAATTATCAAGAAGATGTCAATTTGATGAAAGATCGCACCCCGTTCGATACACAGGAGCTGTGTTTGGATGATTTATTAATGAACTTAGTGGAATATAGAGCCAGTCAACTCCTGTTCACTGGCTCTAAAACGTAATATATGGCGCGATAGCGATAATAAACTATCGTTGGATATCAAAGCCTTGCTGCCAAAATGCCACTTCCATACGTGTGGCAGTCCTAAACACTTGAATTAAGTGCTGACCTTTTTGGCTATTAATATCGATGTCTTGCAACAAGCGGTTGAAGTGCTCAGTTCCCTGTGCCACGCCTGCTTGGAATTCATCTCCACCATACAACTCAATCCAACTTGCGTAAGGATTGCCCTCTCGCACGGTTTCGCTGTCTTCAATCAGCGCTTTACCAATGGCGGCATACCCGATTGAGCATGGTGCAAGCGCTGCATACAAATCAACTAAATCCCCGGTCATACCAGCATCCAATACATAGCGCGTATAAGCCACTGTGCCAAAGTCTTCCGCTTCATTTTCTAGGTCTGATTCCGTCAATCCCCATTGATCGCAATAGGTAACATGATGGGCAATTTCAGAATCAAGCAAAGCATGGACACTTGGCAGGGCTTGGCGCATATCTTGAAGACTGTTTGCCTTGTATATCGCCAGAGCATACGCCCTCGCGTACTGCTTTAAGAACAAAAAGTCCTGTTTCAAATAATGTAAAAAGCACGCTTGATCCAAACGGCCTTTCGCTAGTTGGCGTACAAACGCATGCTGTGTGTAATCACTCCAGTCGCTGCGGCACGCATCAATTAAATCTTGGTATTTCATATACTAATTAAACTCTGGGACGTAGTCGGCTGCTTTTGGCAGCGTTTCAATTAACTTTTGCGAGTACATGAACTCTGCGTATTCATCGTAACGCTTCAAATCAACGGCCGATGGACGAAGAGCAAAGCGTGTTAGCGTATCGTTCCAAGCTCGCTTGTTTAACTCGTTATTCAGCGTATCAGGCGAGTAAGCAACAAACTCCTGCCAAGACGCTTTTGGGTGATTCACAATGTAAGTGGTTGCTTGTTCTAACGCTTGGTTAAACGCTTTGATTGCCTCTGCATCGTGGGTTTTAGCATTGGCAACAAACACCAACTCATCGTAGGCTGGCACGCCATGTTCTTCAGGGAAGAAGGCTTTCGCTTTATAACCTTCTAAAGCCAATTGGTTGGTTTCAAAGTTGCGCAGGCCGCCCCATATGGCATCCACTTTGCCTGATGCCAAAGAAGAAGATAGCGCCCAACCGACATTGATAATCTCTACGTCAGAGAACTTCACGCCTTGCTGGCCTAGCATAGTGCCGATCACGGCTTCTTCATTACCCGCAATCGCGATACCGACTTTTTTGCCTTTTAGATCGCTTAGGTTGTCGTTCTTACCGTTATCCAACACCATCAAGGTGTTTAGTGGTGTTGCAATAAGTGTTGCCGAGCGGATCAGTGGCAGACCGGCGGCAACGTCAATGGTTAAGCTAGGTTGATAAGAAATCGCCAAATCAACTTTACCCGCAGCGACTAGCTTAGGTGGCGTACTTGGATCCGCTGGTTCTTGAATTTCCACCGTTAGGCCTTGCTGCTCAAAGTAGCCACGCTGCTGTGCGATGACGATTGGGCCATGGTTTGGATTCACAAACCAATCCAGCATCAAGGTAATGTTTTTCTCTTTGGCAAACGCAGAAGCAGATGCAAGTGAAGCAAGCAAAGCCACTGCTGAAAGTAGTTTATTGTTTTTCACTGAAGGTTCCTTTTTTCGTTTTATCGTTATGTTGAGCAATTTTCGGAGCGCTAATGGCTCCATGGGATAAGTCGTTTTAGTAACTTATCGGTAAAGAAATAGAGCGCGATGGAGAGCAGTGCGAGAATAAATAGCGCAGCAAACATCTCATCAATGATCATGCGAGCGTTCGCTTGTAGCATCAGATAGCCGAGCCCTTGGCTTGAGCCAACCCACTCACCGACCACAGCGCCAATCGGCGCGATCACCACTGCAACCCGAATACCCGAGGCTAAGATAGGTAATGATGCCGGCAGTTGAATATGACGCAGTTTTTGCCATTTGCTTGCGCCCATGGTTTGCGCCAAATCGAGATAACCACGAGGCGTATTGCGCAAGCCGTCATAGCAGCAAGTCGTGACTGGGAAGAAAATGATGATGGCAGCCATCACTACTTTTGAAGCGATGCCATAACCTAGCCAGAGCATCAGAACTGGTGCAATAGCAAAAACAGGAATGGCTTGGCTAGCAATAAGAATAGGCAGCAACCAACGTTTGAGAGGTTCAAACAACAGCATTTGCAGCGCAAACAGTAACCCCATAGAAAGGCCAAGTAACAAGCCTAATAGGATCTCTTGCGCCGTCACCCAAGTATGTTTAAGCAAGACGTCATAACGGACGACTAATCGCTCCAACACATCCAAAGGCGCAGGTAAAATAAAGCTTGGCATATCAAAGGCTACAACCACCAATTGCCACAGCCCCAAAATGACAGCAATCGATATTACCATTCGCGCGATTGAGTTAAGCCGCGTTTGCTGCGCGGCAAGTTTATGAGTAACGGCATTAATCTCAGTCATGTTACTCATAATCATGCTCCAAGGTATCTAAGATCTGCTGCTGAAGTTGGGCGCACTCGGCATCGATGTTTCTTGGCGGCAAGGTACTCGGTACTGGCAGCTGACAAGCAGAAGCGGGCGAGCCTCGTAATACATAAAGCTGATCGGCTAATCGGATCGCTTCTTGTGGATCGTGGGTAATTAAAATCACCGTTTTGTCACGCAATAGCTCTGCCGCCAGTGACTGCAACTTATAGCGAGTCACGGCATCCAACGCAGAAAATGGCTCATCCATGAGTACCAAGGGTTTGTCTTGCATCAGCGTACGAGCTAATGCTACACGTTGACGCATTCCTCCGGATAATTGTTGCGGAAGCTTATCCGTATCGTTTGCTAGACCAACCTTTTCAAGCAAAGTGAGCGCTCGCTGTTTATCCGACTCACTCACAGAAGAAAAACGCTGATTAAGGCATACGTTATCTAACACACTAAGCCATGGCAGCAGTAAATCTTGCTGCGCCATATAAGCAAGTTGGCCTTGTAGCGGACTCGCTGTACCCAATGACTTTGGCGATACACTCAGCTCTCCGTGCCACTCCACTTGCTGCTCTGCCAATCCGGCCAAGTAACGCAGCAAGGTTGTTTTTCCACAGCCGCTTCGGCCCAATAAGCACGTCCATTTACCCGCTTGAATGTGCATATTCAAACCTTGCAGCACAGGTTGCTCGCTATCGAGATAACGCAGTGCTGCGTGCTTTATTTCAATTCGAACCGCTGTCATAGCCACACTCTAGCTTTGAGTTAGGTATTGTTGCGTTGCGTAGAAATGATGGACTGGGCCATGCCCTGCTCCTATTGAGAGCTTGTCTGCATGGGCGATCGCTTGAGAGATATATTCTTTGCCTTGAACCACGGCGCAATCAAGATCATACCCTTGAGCTAAATATGAAGCGATAGCAGAAGAGAGCGTGCAACCTGTACCGTGGGTATTCTTAGTCAGCACTCGTTTCGCACTAATGAGCGAGACTGAATCTTGCGTGATGTACAAATCGTTGCTGTTTTGGTCTTGCTCTAAATGGCCCGCTTTTAACAGCACCGCTTTGGCTCCTAGCTGGCGCAAGTCTTCAATCATTGCGCCCATTTCATCTTCAGATTTTGGTACCGCTTGCCCAGTTAAGGCTGCGCCCTCAGGAAGGTTTGGCGTAATCAGATCCGCCAGTGGAATTAGGCGCTGTTTTAACGTATTGATGGCTGCTGTTTTCAGCAACAAATCGCCACTGGTCGCTACCATCACAGGATCTAGTACCACGAATTTGGGTTGGTATTGTTCGATTTTGCGCGCTACTACTTCAATGATGTCGCTGTCAGCCAACATGCCGATTTTTACTGCGTCAACTTTGATATCGCTAAATACCGCATCCAATTGGCTTGCGACGTGATCGAGAGGGATGGCAAAAATTGCCGATACACCAAGAGTGTTTTGCGAAGTAATCGCAGTGATGGCTGAACAAGCAAAACTGCCTGTTGCCGAAATGGCCTTAATATCCGCTTGAATCCCAGCGCCGCCACCACTGTCTGAGCCTGCAATGGTTAATACGATTGGCGTAGATTGAGAAAGCTGGTGTGTTGACATGGTCACTCCTTAACGCACGGTAAGGAACTGACTCATCAACGAAAAGACAGATCGAATAGAGATCTGGTGGGTAGATGAGTGACACAAACTCAACCATAAACATCAGCACGATTATCACAGAATCATCGCTGGATAATAGGAGCGAAAAGGCGCACGGTTTGTGTTCTATAGTTCCCTACGTCAGTGCTAACTGAATCAGGTTCAACGGGTCTCGCAATGCGATCTCAGCCTCTAACTTGGTCATCTTCTCAAGTGGATTAGATGATTAGCTGGGCTCCCCGACTATGTTTGAGCTGATAGTATCAGTAATTAAACGCAAAAAAAACGCCTGTTTTGCACAAACAAAACAAGCGTTTTCCTAACCGATAAGTTAGCCCACTAAATAGATCGACTAACCGTTCTTAATGGCTACCGAGCGAGCAAGAATACCTAGCGTCGTACCATTATGCAGTAGCGCACTCATGGTTGGGCTTAGCATACCCATGGCTGCCGCCAGCATGATGCCACTGTTCACGTACTCAGCAATCTTGATATTGGTATTAATCATACCCATCGCAATTTGCGCTAGCTGGAATGTCTCTGCAACGCCGTGCAGCTTATCTTGCAGCAACACAACATCTGCCGCTTGCCGTGCGAGTTCAGTACCGCGGCACATGGCTACACCAACGTCGGCTTTGGTAAGTGCTGGCGCATCATTCACGCCATCACCAACAAACATTACCTTATGGCCTTGCTGCTGCAACTCATCAATGATGGCTGATTTACTCTTCGGCGTCGCTTCGGCAAATACGCGATCCAGCTGCAACTCTCCGCCCAGAATATGCGCTTTGTAGGCACTATCACCCGAGATCATCACTAACTGCTTGATGCCCAATTGACGTAGATGGCTTAAGGTTTCAGCGACATCCTCACGCAGATGATCGCGAAGACCAATCATACCAATCAGTTTCTTCTGCGAAGAGATGAAGATCAGATGGCGACCTAGCTGCTCATAGTGACGAATTTGCTCTTCGACCTCACTAAAATCGACCTGTTCGTGCGCTTCTAAGAAGTGGCGGCTGCCCATCACCAAACAGTGTTGATTCAAGGTACTCTTCAAGCCGTGAGCGATAACATATTCCACCTCACCATGCTCAATATGTGGCAATTGGTGGTTTTTCGCCGCATTCACAACCGCTTGAGAAAGTGGATGATTGCTGTGCTCTTCAACCGACGCCGCAATGGCTAACAAGTCACGCGCACTGTTCGTTTGGCAAAGTGGGATAACATCGGTCACTTCCATATCACCGTAGGTTAGCGTACCGGTTTTATCGAACACACATGTGTCGATTTGCGCCAGTTTCTCAATCGCACTGCCGCCTTTAAGCAAGATGCCTTGCTGCGCAGCACGATACATGATCGACTTAAACGTCACTGGCGTACTGAGCTTCAACGCACAGGAGTAATCGACCAAGAACACCGATGCAACACGATTAATATCTTGAGTTAGAGCAAATACCGCAGCACCAATACCGAGCGTGATCTTCACGCGGCGATTAGCCATGTCTTGGGTGACTTGTTGGATCTCGCTTTTCTCGCTTAGCGAATCGTAAATCAACTTAGCGATTTTCGCGGTAGTTGCTTCACTGCCGACTTTTTCTACTCGAACTTTAATGGTGCCTTCGTGCACGCTAGTCCCTGAGTAAACCAAAGCATCAAGCTCACGGCGCACCGGTACGTTCTCACCGGTCAAGGTTGATTGGTTAATCAACGCAGCACCATCAAGCACCACACCATCAACAGGAATCGCACTGCCCGGAGCCAGTTCAATCACATCGCCTTCAGCTAACTCCGTCGAATTGATTTGCTGTTTGTCGCCATTTGGCAGCACTTGCCACACAATCGATTCTTGTGGGCGCATCAAATCAGCAAGCAATTGGTCGCTGTTACGGCTGGTTTTCTGCTCCATGTATTCGCCAAGGCTTATCAAGCTTTGGGTCATCATGGCAGTACGGTAATCTCCGCGCCAAGCCGACAGACCAACAGCGATAGCATCAAGCACTTCAACCGAGATTTTTTTGTCGCGCAGCTCGTTGATACCTTCAACTAAAGTTGGCGCGATCAGAGTTGCGGTCGTTAATGCGCCCCATTTATTGGGCAACATAGCCGCCGCCAGCGTACCAATCACGTTCATGGCAATATCACCACGAGTGAACTGATGTTCGCTGTCACTTTGCTCTGCTTGATCTAAATCGAGCTGAGCAATTCGCTGCTCTAACGTTTTACTATTGAGCAGCGATTTGTCGTACTCGACCACAATCGCGCAGGCTTCAAGGTTAACCCGCACATCGCGGATACCCTGAATCGCCATCAAGCTTTGCTTAATCCACTCACCGATATCTTGATATTGCTTAAGCGCTTTTACCTTAAAGCGAATTCGGCCTGGGAAATGGTGTTTGACTTGAATGCCAATCATTCTTCGCCTTTGTGTAGGTTGCGGTAGTATTCCAGCTCAGCTTGAGTATCTTCCAAGCGCTCTTTCAACTCTTCCACTTCACCACGCACGGTAGACCAAGCTTTTTCACCTGTTGCCGTTACACCTTGCTGAAACTTCTTATTGCTTAGCAAGTAAGCCACCGCTGCACCCGCCACAAGGCCCATAGCAAAGTGGGTTTTGGTGTTTTGCTTTTTGTATGGTGTCTCTTGCGCAGCTTGATTTGGCTGCGCACCGTTTTGGTAGCCATTGTATGGGTAACCGTAATATGGGTAGCCCTGATATGGATTATTGTTGTTCATCTGATTTGTTTTCCGAAAGCTGATCCATTAAATACACGCCTGCTGCGCCTACACTGAGAATGGTTAACAGTGATAGCGCTGGGCGCCCGGCCATTTTCTCTGCCACATAAGTGGATGCGCCGCTGACTGCGCCTGCTTTTAAAGCAGATACAGCCGCTTGAGTCGCCATTTGATTGGTATCGATGTCACCTTGTTGGTGTCGATGCCAATTACTCACTACCGACGCACCGCCACCAGCCATCGCGCCCACAATCATGGCTCGGCTAGCTGCGCTTAGTTTGTCAGTGCCGTTACTCATTCAGGCTTTTCTTCCGCTTGAGGCTCAGCTTCAACCGCTTGCGCGACTGGTTGTTCTGCTGCTGGCTCTTGTTTCGCTTGTTGATGGCGCTCAACAGACTCTTGGAAACCTTGCTTACCAGCAGAGTAAGTATCACGGAAAATTTCACCACCCGTTGCCACGTTCTCTTTCACGCTGTGTGCCGTGTTAGTTGCTGTATCTTTTACGGCACCACCACCAGTTTTTAGCATGTCACCAGCGCCAGAAACTAAACCCATTAATTTGCCACGCACGTTTTCATTGCTCAGTAGTAACGCAGCCGCAGCGCCAACCATAGCGCCTTTCCAAAATTCTTTATCGTTCATACCTAGACTTCCTAATAGTTCTTTAAACATACCTGCTTCTTCACCTAACGCGCCATCAAGCATGGCTTGCGCTTGCTCAAACAGAGGATCCGGTTGCTCTTCCTCTGGCTGTGCTTGCGTTGGTGGGTGCATGTGGGGATGTTGATGCCAATACGGCGGCGGCATCATGGATGGGTGGCAATAGGCCGGGTGGTGCATCCACATTGGGTGATGCCACATAGGTGGTGGCATGTGTGCCATGTGTGGAGGGACTTGCGCCTGCTCCATTTGCGCTTGGGCAAATCGAGGGTCTGCAAAATGGGGTGGCGGCATCATGTGCGGTGGATAACCATAAAAGCCACCATGAGGTGGAACCTGCTGATCCGCACCTTGAGGTGCCTCACCCATTTGGGCGTATGGATTGGCGGTGTCACCTTGTTGGTGTTTGTCACTCATTAACTTGCTCCATTTAGATTCAAGCTATCAGCAATTGCGTAGCAAGCTTGCTCAGCTTGTTGATCTGATTCTGAAAACAGTGCGTTAATCCATTCTGGATTAATTTGCTGAGCATCGTATTCAATCAAAATACTGCCCGTTGCACTGTTGAGCTTGTAGTTCTTAAATGCGGGAATCGACGCCAAAGCATGTTCAATATCTTGAGATTTGAATTTAGCTAGCTGAGCCACAATCCCCAATTTATATTTCAGGCGAACGCGCCCTGGTATGTGATGGCCAATCACTACCCATGTTCTGAGTTTTAAGGCCTTATCAACGTGCTGTTTCATAAAAAAAGTATATCGGATAGCAACTAAATCCCTACCTTATTCCTTGTTTTAATGTGAGCTAGTTAAACATTCTTTGCGTTCAATCAAATAGGGTGCTACTGTTTGCAAATAGCAATAGTTATCGTTTGTATTGGATTTTTTATGAACACTTACATTCACAAAACAAATCAAAGACTTAGAGTTAGGTCTGATTACATTAAAGAGCATCAAAATGAGGTTTCAGAACTGGTTGAACAGCTCGAACAAATTGATGCCATCATCAGCATTAAACACAAAAAGTACGCAGGCTCAGTGGCGATTACTTTCGATGCTAATGAACTCGATTGCGATAGCGTATTAGAGATTTTGGATAGTCATGGTTGGCTGCGCAGTAACGCAAAACCGTCGTTTATCGAAAATGCAGTTGTGAGTGGCACTAAGACGTTTGCCAAAGGCATGGCAGGTATGGCATTAAGCCGTTTAGTTGGGCCATCAGTAAGCCGAGTGATCATGAGCTTGTAGTGAGGCAACTCACTGACTTTCAATAAGCCCGTCGAAATAGATTAAGCCGATTTTTGCAATTTCTTCGCCGCACATTTACAAACACCATTGCTTAACGCTGGGCAGCGTTTACAAGGCGGAGACTTCATCGGTAAATGAACAATTGAACGAACATTAGGGCGCGCCAAAGCGTCCTTTTTTGTGCCTGTGTTCTGCGGGGTTGGTGTGAACGACTGACCAATCGATTGGAAAGAAACCGAGCATCCTTCATTAAACCAAGACAATACCGGATTAAGCGGCGCTGCTAATTCAGAGGCAACATCCACTAAAGCTTGCTGAGAGACTTGCTTAAATTCTGCCTGCCAAGCAGAGTCAGATACCTGTTCTTTACTTGTAGAAGATGGTGAAGAAGCCGCTAAATCTTTCAATTGCTTAAGCGATTTAGACTGAACTTTTCCAACCTTTTTCTTTAGTTTTTTAAGTGACTTCTTAGCACCCATTCACGACATACTCTTGGCTTAAAACCGAACAACTTTCCGCCAAGAATAGCAAAAATGCGATTGCAAATACATCGCATTTACAATTTAAAAATCACTCTATACACCGCGTAAAATAAGCTCAACTGCGTCTCAAAATTATAATATGCACTTAAATGATTATTTAGATAGAATGTGCAAAATGTTATAAAGCAGCCATTAAATACTGATATATAACATTATTTAGCAAACACAATTTGGGGTCTAACCCCCTGCTTACCCACACAACCACGGTCATTAGGATCCCAATGGACAATCAATCTCTATTAAATTTCCGCAGCCAAAGTACTTGGCGTTTACTTGCCTTAACCATTATCACTCTTGGTGTTTACAGTGCGTATTACATTCGTACTCAAACTCGTAAAATCGATCAGCTTCCTCATGGCATGAATAACATCGGCAGTGCATACACTGACCTGCTGCTAGGCCTCGCCTACATATCATTGCTAACTGGCCTTACATCCATTTTCATTTTTCCTGAAAATGTGTCACTAGGATTGGTCGACAGCGTGCTTTCTATTATCGTTGCCATCATGCAGCTGGTATGGGGATTCAAAGCTCGTAACCGCCTCAATGTTGCGTTCCAATTCCAACCACGCACATTCTACTGGTTCCATGGCTTCTGGACATTCATGTTCACACCGCTCTACTTCAACTACAAAATCAACTGCATTTGCGACCAACTAAACGCAGACAGTCAAAACCACTCAGACACTCACGAGTTCTAACCATTCTCGCTGCGCGCGATAAGCTGCCTTCACCGCTGCTTATTGCGCTTTGCTTTTCACCTCTCCCTTCCCATCAAAGGCAAAGTCACTGACTTCGCTTTTAATTTTTTACATACCTGTACGCATTCTTCCCACTGTGTCGCATTTAAACTAATAAATAGGTGATATTAGTTCCAAATATACGCATAATTGCCCGTTATTTTTATTAATACATACTCGATTTATGTGCTGTACTCGGAGATCTGTATGCCCTCTTCCCTTGATCAAGACGCGTTTAAAGCTGGCCAACGCCAAAATCCACGCATCGATTTTCCCGCAACTGTAATCATTAATAATAAAGAATTTGACGTAATAGAGTGGAGCTTAGGAGGATTTTCCTTACCAACTGAGTGCGTTCTAGCCACAGAGTTAATCAGTGAAATTAACGAAGCTAACCTTCGCTTTGAGCTACCTCAAAAGAAGGTTGAAGTCGATGTAAAAATCAGCGTAGTTCGTTGTGATGATCAAGGGTTTGCAGTTGGTTTTCAGTTTATTGAACTGCCGGACCATATACAAAGTACACTGCAGAGTATCGTAGGAGGCTACCTTTCTGGAGAGAAAATAAGCCTAGATCAAGCCTTAGAGAATGGCGTTAAGGGTAAGCTGTTCGAGTTTGAGCAAGCCCGTTTGATGGCTAGCTGGGGTAAATTCGCTAGCATCACTTTTGTTATCGCAGCGCTGCTGTTTTTTGCTCTTTATTTAGTTTACCAAAAACTCTACGTTATAAAATCAGAGCACGCAGCAATCGCTCAACGTGTGGTTCGTATTCAAGCACCAAGTACCGGGGTATTAGATGATATTTCTGTACAGTTAGGTGACAGCATAAAAGCCAAGCAGTCTTTATTTTCAATAGCTTCTGATACAAATCAAGAGCGCTTACGCCAAAAGAAAAGTGAAGCAGCAGCAACATCACTCGAGGTGGAGCACCTAAAAAACCGCTATCGAGATGCTAAATCTTTGCTAACTAGCTTTTCATCTCGTTTAGACGCCAACATCCAAGGCTTAGAAAAACGCATTCGCGCAATCAAGGCTGAAATCAAGGTACAAAAAGAACAATACCAGCTTTTTGAACGTAACCATGCTATTGGTGTTGTTGACGAAATCACCAAAAATGACGCTTTATTGCAATTGTTTGAGAAAAAACGCGCATTAATGCTACTCGAGCAAGAGCTAAGTAACACCAAAAATCAAAAGCATATGACCCGAGAGGGTTTACTCGCGCGAGATGATGTCTCTAGCTTGCCAACAGTAAATGAACTCGAAGACCTCCTTAACTACAAAACGAACTACGTAACATTGCTTGAGACAGAAATCGCATCCATTTTTGACAGCATGAACACCCACTCTCCATGCGATTGCGATATTGTCGAAGTTAACGCAACCAACGGCCCTGTGACCAGCGGTCAAACTATCATGCACCTAAGCCCACGCAGTGAAAATCCAAAATGGATTTTAGCTCTTGTAGACCTAGAAAGTGATAAAAAGTTATACAAAGGGGCTCCTGCAAAATTCAAACTGGCAAGTGAGTCAAATTCACGCTCCGGTACCGTCGATGAAATCAGCTACTACAGTGCGAGCCAACCCATTGTCTATAGTCGAAATGGTGAAACGTATTCTGGCTTACCTGACTCTTTGCCAAGAATGCAGCAATACACATTAGTCAAAATTATTCCAGACGAGCCAATTGAAAACGTTAGCTATAAAGAACCGGTATTGGTGAGCATAAGTTTGGGTTTATTTAGTCGCTTAACAAGGAACCTAATGTGACTCAAGTAAACTCTTCCACCTATCAAGGAAGTAGTAGTAACAACGGAGCATTATTTTGGTTTGCGGTATTAGCCATCATAACGATCATATGTGCCCTGCTAGTAGTTAATTACCCAAGCGATACAGAAGAACAAGCACTTTGGCTAACAATAGGTATTATCGGTTTGTGGCGCTATACATGGAAATCAATCCATGCGATTAGAGCCATCTACTATCAAAATATTCGCTACCCAAAACTAAAAGCACTAACTTTAGGCACACGAAAAATCAGTGAAATATTGGTCATCGTACCGAGCTTTCGCAGCAAACCATCGATCAACTATATGGTCTATAAAAAGCTGTTTGAAGAACTGACTAAATACGGTGCCATCTCTCGTGTAGCAGCCTGCATTACGGATCCAAATGATGTAGATGTCATAGAGAAAGCAAGAGCAGGCCATGATATTCGCATAGACTACTTGCCACAAAATGGTAAGGGTAAACGTGTAGCCATGTCTGAAGCCTTACGTTTATTCTACCGACAAGGTTATGCGGAAGACGCTCAATTAGTGCTGATGGATGGTGATAGCCTGCTGTGTGACGATGTATTTGAGCAATGTAGTCCTTTCTTGGTCAAGTATCGTGACTTAGGTGCCATTACAACTCATAACCGCGCACTTGTTAATGGCTCGGGCATAGTGACCCAATGGTATCGTCAGCGAATGTCGCAACGCCATTTTTACATGAACTCTGTAAGTTTAAGCCATCAGCTAATGGTTTTGACTGGACGCTTTTCTATGTTTAAAGCTTCAATTCTAATCAACCCCGAATTTATTCATCGCCTAGAACATGACACCATAGAGCATTGGCGCACAGGCAAAGTAAAAATGCTCACAGGAGATGATAAATCCACTTGGTTCGAGCTACTGTCTAATAAGTGGAAAATGCTCTATCTACCTGATGTCATCATCAATTGCTTAGAAGATCCACCTCAGGATAATTTCTTCACTTCTAGTATCAATTTAATGCGACGTTGGTATGGAAATATGCTGCGTAACAATGGACGAGCATTAAAGCTCGGGCCAAAGCATTGTGGTTTTTTCTTGTGGTTATGTTTACTAGATCAGAGAATTAGCATCTGGACAGCTTTAACGGGGCCTATTTTTGTCCTTCTAGTCGCAGCATCAGTAAGCCCTATTGTGATTGCTGCATATTTTGTTTGGGTAATCATCGGCCGCAGTATTAACTGCTTAATCGTTGCGTCAATGACAAAACAGTTCCACCCGCTATTTGTTGTACTGCTCTGGTATGAGCAAGTCGTAGGTTCATTCCTTAAGGTTATTGTAATGTTTCGCCTCGATCGCCAAAAATGGACACGTCAGTCAATTGAAACTTCTCATAGTGAAAACGCTTTTGTCTCGCGCATCATGCCCCGAATGCTAACAACCGCAAGCTTAGTTTTGCTCGCCCTAGGTTTGGCCCTATTGCACGGTATCTTACAGCTTCCTAGCGTCTTCTAAATCATAGCGGCCACATTCTGGCCGCTATGATTTATCTCTATTTCCCCAAGAGAGTCTCACTGCTCTAATCAAATTACCCTATCCTTCGCAACACTTACCCAACCCACAAAAATAACCCTCTGATTTAAAGCGAATAAATTCAACAAGATTACATAAACTTGCATGATTTATGTTACTGCTCTCCTAAATTCACATCTCAAATGTTAGACATATTTTATGCTTTGGTCGCTCATGATTCTGATCAATTTTGCAGCACATATTAGAGTTAAGATTCCAGTCAGTTATCTATTAATTTTGACTGAAGGAATATCTAAATGAATATGTTTAAGATCCCTGAGAGCATTTATTTCGGCGAAAATGCTATGGATGCTTTGAAGTCTTTAGAGGGTCGTAAAGCTGTTATCGTTACTGGTGGTAGCTCAATGAAGAAGTTTGGCTTTATTGCACAAACTCAAGGTTACCTTGCTGAAGCGGGTATCGATTCAATTGTATTTGATGGTGTAGAGCCAAACCCATCAGTACAAACAGTGGTTAAAGGCGCTCAAGCGATGCGCGACTTCGAACCAGACTGGATCATCGCTATTGGTGGTGGTTCAGCACTGGATGCGGCTAAGATCATGTGGTGTTTCTATGAACATCCAAAACTCGGCTTTGAAGATATTATTCCTGTTGGCTCAATGCCAGCTCTGCGTACTAAAGCAAAATTTGTCGCGATTCCATCCACAAGTGGTACCGCATCAGAAATCACAGCATTCTCTGTCATCACCGACCTTGAGAACCACATCAAATACCCAATTGTGTCTTCTCATATCGTGCCTGACGTTGCGATCATTGACCCTGCACTACCTGCGAAAATGCCTGCACACATCACTGCAAACACCGGTATGGATGTCATGGCTCACGCGCTAGAAGCTTTTGTTTCAACAGTGGCGAACGACTATTCAGATCCGCTTGCAATGCGCGCGACCAAACTGGTGTTTGAAAATATCGAAACCGCCTACAAACAAGGCGACGACATGACTGCTCGCGACAACATGCATAACGCATCAACGCTGGCTGGAATGGCTTTCTCAAACGTATCACTTGGCCTTGTCCACTCACTCGCGCATAAAATTGGCGGCGAATTCGGTATCACTCACGGCTTAACAAACGCCATCTTGATGCCTTACATCATCGAGTACAACAAAAAGTCGACAGACAAATACGCTGAAATAGAGCGTTACCTAGGCATTGAGTGCATTGAAAATGATCTACGTGAACTCAACACCAAACTGGATATTCCACTCACGTTGAAAGAAGTGACTGAAGTCGACATCAAAGAAGATGAGTTCTTAGCCGTACTTGATCGCATGAGCCAAAACGCGTTCGACGATCCATGTACGCTAACAAACCCAGGCACACCAACTGTTGCTGATGTAAAAGAAATCTACCGCCGCGCATTCTACGGTGAGTAATCTTTTACCTGACAGGTAAACTCAACAACGCCCCTGACTAATCAGTGGCGTTGTTATATCACCCTAACCCTCTCATCCAACGAACAAAGTGACCATCTCACATCTACAAAGCCGCGAACTATTTCACTATTAGTTACACAACTCGGCGTATTAATCCTTTACATCTCGCGCTAGCCGATGAAAACTGCACCCTCGAAAGTAAATAGCAGCCGGCATAATAGAATCAGTACCTAATTATGAATAACACGACCACCAAAAAGTCGAACCCTTTAGTAGAAATCCTCTTTAACGTATTTATCCCATCGATGATCTTGATGAAGTTTAGTGGCGATGAACACCTAGGAACCGCAATGGCCCTAGTGGTCGCTCTACTTTTCCCTATCGGGTATGGCGGTATGGATCTTATCCGTAATAAGAAATTTAACTTTATCTCTGCGCTGGGCTTTATCAGCGTATTGCTAACAGGTGGTATTGGCCTATTAGAGCTTGATACACGTTGGTTGGCGCTGAAAGAAGCCTTGATTCCGGGCTTAATTGGCTTAGGTGTATTGGGGTCAACCTTTACTCGTTACCCGCTGATGCAAAAAATGATTTTGAACGACACAGTATTGAACCTAAAGTTAATCACCGAGCGTTTAAAAGAGAATGGCAAAATGGAAGCGTTTGACCGCTGCTTGATGTCTTCGAACTACCTCTTCGCCAGCACTTTCGCGTTTTCCTCAGCAATGAATTACTTTCTCGCGACTTGGATTGTCACCAGCCCCGCTGGTACCGCTGCATTTAACGAAGAGTTAGGTAAGATGACTCTGTACAGCTACCCAATCATCGCGATTCCAAGCATGTTGATGATGTTGGGCATTTTCTACTATGTATGGCGTCAAATCCGCGCGATGACCTCACTCGAAACTGAGCAAATTTTCCACACTAGCTAATCCACTCCTTTCATCACACTCGGCGAGCCAGACCATTCAGACTGGCTCGCAGATACCTCTCCAGTTTTCTGCCCTGCTAGCCACTAAAGCTAAACTTCCCGTTACTGACAGATAACGGTTCACTTATTTGAATGGCGCGTCTTGTCCATTCAAACAGGATAAAGGAAGAAGCTCGTGACAACTTTTCTCCAATCGCCAGTGTTACTTTAGATCTCTTAGATAACCGATACAGGCATGTTGCGCAGCGGTATTAATTACAACGCGCTCATTCGCTTGCAACTCTAGATAAATACTAACGCATTGCTCTAATGCAGAGATAAGAGAGTTTCTCTCAGGCATCGCGACAGTTTTCATCAGCTTCTCTGCAAAGTCGGGCAGTCTTTTTTCTATCGTGCGAACACCAGATGGAGTGAGACCTGCTTGCTGCAACGCCAGAGGTGATAATGCATTGAATCTAAGAAACGATATGAACTCCAAAGTTTCAAAGTATTCACCACGAGCAATTTTCGTAGCCGCGTAATGTACCCATATCCACATGCGATCTTCTATCCACTGGGCGTTGGGTTGTGGGTAGTGCGGTTGCTCTGTTGCAAAAACATCACTCAGTGCCGTCCCTCGTTGCCATAGCACTTGAGTATCATCGACACGCTTTGCCGCATCTGGTAGAGCGACAAACTTAAAATCAACATGGAGCAGGTCATCTCCACCAAAAACGGAAACGATCAATCTCGGCTCACCGACATGCTCTCCAGTAAAAGCCGCTAACATATCATCGAACTGTTGCAAGATTTCAAACCTTTGCTCCATAACCTCATGAAAATGATCCGGGTCTACGGCAATGACAATGTCTAAGTCACTATATTGATCCATCGAGTCAGAAGCGAAAGAGCCACTGCAACCAATGCCAATAAATCTCGAATCCAAAGAAAGTACATCAACGATACGCTCTAGAAGAGGCTGGTGTGAAGAAGGAAGTGATTTTGGAAGTTCCATATTTTACCTTTAAGAATAATGGTTGACGATCGCAACTGCTGGTGCGGTAAAATTTACGCAGCATTATAGAATGCACTAACTATCATCACTAAAGCAATACAAATATACCAAGTTTGTTCACGCTCATATTTCGCTAAAAATCCGGCGTCAATATGCATCAAGTCAACTACATTTCAATCAGAGCAAGACAGCTTTAGATCAGCCATGGACAGGGCAGATGCGGCACTTTACGAAGCCAAACTCCAAGGCCGTAATCAAATTAAAACTCGTTGGTTACACGCGCACTCTCAATCCTAGAACCTCATCACCCTAGAGGGTTTTATGCAGACTTTGAAACTCTCTAGGGGAATAACCGGTACTCTTTTTAAAAGTGGTCGAAAAGGTCGCTAAGCTTTCGTAACCAACCTCCAAACAAGCATCCGTAATGGAGTACCCGCTTTTCAGCAATTCTTTCGCTTTTGCAATGCGCATATCCCGTAAGTAATTCCTTGGTGTTACTCCGTAGAGTAACTTAAAGACTCGCGCATAATGGAAGCGCGACATAAACGCTGCTTTCGCAAGATCATTGAGTTCAATGCGTTGCGAATAGTATTGCTCCATAAACCGCTTAGACTGCCTAATAAGCATGTATTGCTTAGCAGGAAGCGATATATCGTCATACAAACGATCGAGCTCTTGCTCATAGAGTGTCTTGGGAGAGGAAGGCATCACATCAACCGCTATGGAGAATAATCAATTTAGTTATGCTAGCACACATACCGCAGAATGAGCTTGTATAGGTGACACGCTACATACCACCCAAATAGCGACCACTTACTGGTGTTACAACATCTGCATCAGTTGAATGTAGTTACCACATGTATCATCCAGTACGGCGATCATCACATTGCCTACTTCTCTCGGTGTAATAGAAAACTCCACACCAAGACTCACTAATCTTTCATACTCTTGCTGAACGTCATCAACTGCAAACGACGTCCACGGAATGCCCGCGGTTTTGAGTGAGTCTTGGTAAACCTTTGCAGGTTCAAAGGCCATTGGTTCAAGCAGTAACTCAACCCCTGACTGCTCTTGAGGAGAGACCACGGTTAACCACTTGTACTCACCCAATGGAACTTCCGTTTTCTTGATAAAACCTAAAACATCGGTGTAGAAAGCGAGTGCTTTATCTTGATCCTCTACTGGGACACTTGTTACGACGATTTTCATTACACACTACCTTTGTTAGTCGGAATAAACCCATCATACTCAAGGTTGAAAAGAAGTACTTATTCTACGTTGCTCTTGGGAATGAATTGAGTAATGAATCGATACCAGTCACAACGCATCATTCACAGACAAACAGGAAGGACTTGATGCCCCGCTGGGCAGCGAACATCAAGTATTCAAAAAAGGATTCGAGAGGAAAAGGGGAGACTACTTCTTCTTACTCTGCTGCAGCAGTTTTTCATGCCAAGCTTCATTGCCATCGCGCTTACTCACATCGTACTCAGCACAGAACTGAGAAATCGTCATGTTGTTATCGCCAGTGGCTAGCTTGAGCGCCAATTGAACCTGCTGAAGTTTACTCTGTAAGCGTAAAATTTGGCCTGCATTCGGGCTTTTCTCTTTGGCGTATTTAAGCGCTGCGTGTTTTCGCTCCGCCGCTCCTGCTCGTCTATCGGCTTCGCCTAGCAAAAATCTCAGTTGAGCAACGCTTTTACCTTTTTTAAACGCAGGATTAAGCAGCTCTACGCAATCATCAAACGATGGTTCTTCTGCGTAAGGCACAATTTTATGAACTTGTTGGCGCATCCACTCTAGAGCGCGTTCTTCATCTGACATAATGAAATCTTTAACCTATTAATTGCCCTTATGGTATCGCTCATACGTCAAGATCTGCAACACCCAATAACCGCCCCTGATAAGTTGCAGCTAAACTTGTCGGCTTAAGCGCGCATTATTCCGAGCTCACACCACCATAAACATCAATGGTAAAGCCGCGCTGAGAGACATATTTCTGTGGTGTTGTACCGATTTGCTTTTTCAGATATCGAATAAGGTGCGGCTGATCGCTAAAACCAAACTGATAGGCCACGTCGACCCAATCAATCTCACTGGAAGGACGCTGATAGAGGTATTCCAACATTAACTCTAGCTTTGTCATCGCTTGATATTGCTTCAACGTTAAATCAGTCACTCTTCGAAAACTACGCTCAATGGTGCGTTGCGAGCAGTGCAAGGTAGCATCTAAATTAGCAATCGGGGTGGACTCAAGAGCTCTCACTACCTTGTCTGTAAGCTTACTGTGCTGATCATGTTTTGCACTGACAACCCAAGATGCCAAGTGATGTTCTAACTCACTCACGCATTGCAAAGGCTCATGCCTTGCTAATTTCAGCAAACGTTTCAAGACCGATTCTCTAACTCCCAGAAGGGATAAAATATCGATCTCTTTAACGTTATCTAATACCTCAGCATTGTCAGGTTTCAAAGCCAAACGATAGATAGCACTTGGATGCAGTTTAATTCCTAGATGCACAAATGGCTTAGAGTGATCCAGCTGCGTGGTTTCTTGATGAGCAAACAGCAAATGGCTACCACAACCAGAATACACAACCCCATCAAAAGTGTAACTATATGGCTCGCTCGTCGGTGCTAGTATTAAATGCGCACAAGGATCAGGGTTCAATTTAGGAAAACTCTCTCGTTGCGAGGTGGTTTTCTCAATAAACCAATAGCACTCAATCAGTTCGCTGCATTGTCGCGTAGCAGGAAATATCCAGTGAAGCATTAGCTCTTTCCATTACATTAATTGATTTGTGATCCTAGCAGATAAACTCTCTCGATTAGTGCGATATTCAAGACGCCCTACCGCAAGACCACCCGATTTGTTTATTTGAAATTAATTTGAACAAGACGATGCTCAGTTTTAAGTCCAGCTTTCGCAATGGCTTTTTGTGCTCCGATATTGCCTTTCTCCGTCGAACACATCGGAATCAAACGCTGTGCTTGGGCATGAGAAATTAGCGCAACCAATACGTCTGTAGCAATACCTTGTCCTCGATGTTCAGGAGAAACAATGATACCAAGGTCAGCATAGTCTTGTTGGTACTGTGCGAACTTACGGCATTCGCCAGAAGCCACCAGTTGCCCGTCAAGCCAAAAACCTAATAGCTCTTGCTTCTCAATCAATTGGCTAAAATAACCACTCAACCACTCAGTCGGCGCGCCAATAGCATCTGCGGCAAATGCTACAAATTCACTTAGATCACTGGACTTGGCATGAACCAAAGTAACCTTATTGTTACGCTCAACGCGCTCGTCATTTAAACCACAATACATCAACGCATTGACGGCTAGCGTTCCTACATTATCTAAGCTAAAGGCAAGAAACTGAGGGTCACAAGTGCTGACAAACGCGCCTTTAATCTCACCTATTGCCTCACTAATCACCTTACTATTGTTTTGCGCTATTAACGCAAATAGCTCGCCTGCCGGCGACTTAGCTTTTTGGGAGAGGTAAAACTGCAATAAATAGCCATCATTATTGATGCAGCAAAAACCCACTAGCTCGTGGTTCTGGTAGAAACCAAAGTGCTGCGACATAGGTACAAAACCAAAATGCCACATACCATCTAAGGGGGCGGTTGTTTGAGCAAAATATTGCGCTTTAAGTGGTTGTAGTGTTTCAACCGAGTCGATTTTCATTATCTCTAACATTTCAGATTTCTCTTTTAAGTACGTGACGACTTGTATGCACTCAATATTAGTAAACTGTGTTTGAAAGATATTGAACAAAACCGACAACATACCGCTTGCTTGGAATCAATAGAGAGGACTAAACAATACAAAATTTCTATCCAACCCCTTGGTTGGTATATACTCGCCCCACTTTGTTTCAACCTCAACATTTGATAAATAACTGCCCAATGAATAAGAGTTTACTCACTAACATTATCGCCCTTGCCCTGTTGGCAGGTGGCTATCAAGCGGATAACCAAATTGCTTTTTACGCAGGTCTGTTCGCATTTTCAGGCGCGATAACCAACTGGCTCGCTATTCACATGTTGTTTGAAAAAGTGCCCGGCTTATATGGCTCAGGTGTTATCCCTGCACGTTTTGAAGAGTTCAAAGCAGCGATCAAAAAGCTAATGATGGAGCAGTTCTTTAATGAACAAAACATCGATAAATTTTTAAGCAAAGAGATGGCTGGGGAAAAAACGCTAAACCTTGAGCCCGTGATTGCTAAGGTCGATTTTAACCCAACATTTGATTCGCTGGTTGAAGTGATCGCTAACTCTTCGTTTGGCGGCATGTTAGCTATGTTTGGCGGCACTGAAGCACTACAGCCACTCAAACAGCCATTCGTTGAAAAAATGCAGCAATCGGTGATTGAAATCAGCCAAAGCGATACCGTGAAAAACGCACTTAAAGATCAGCTGGAATCGCCCGCGATGATGGATGAAATCAAAACCAACATAGAAAACATCATAGACCAACGCTTAAACGAGCTGACACCTCAGCTTGTGAAAGAGATGGTACAAACCATGATTAAAGAGCACCTAGGCTGGCTTGTGGTTTGGGGTGGTGTATTTGGTGGTTTGATTGGTATCGCGTCGTCTTTCGTCGCTTAGCCAATCCCCCTAAAGTAAAAGGAGCACGTGATGTGCTCCTTTTTCAATTCTGGCTTGGTTATATCTGCGCGGCACTGACCCCAAAGCTGGTTTTATGCTCTTCAATCACCACTTCGCTGCGAGTTTGAATGACACCGGGCAGGTTGCCTAACTTCTTTGACATAAAATGCTGATACTCTTTCATATTGCGCACGCGCACTTTGATCATGGTGTCAAAGTCTCCCGAAAGTGAATAGCAAGATTCAATTTCCGGCATATCTTCAATGGCTTTGGCGAATTTTTCAAAAATAGAGAAGTTGCTTTGATCAAGGCGAACATGAATAAACACTTGCACATCTAAGCCAAGTTTTTCTGCGTTCAACTCGGCGTGATAGCCGGTAATATAGCCTTCTTTTTCCAATCGCTTGACGCGATCAGAGCAGGGAGAGGTCGTGAGATTGACATGTCGCGCCAACTCAACAATAGCGATTCTTCCTTGGTTATGCAGAACACGCAAAATTTCGCGATCAATTCGATCTAATTCCATGATCAACTTCCATAAATGTCATTAGTACAACGGCTTATAAAACCAGTTAATCACACTATTGGGATCAAGAAAAACGTAATTGCGTAAGATTCAGTAAGAAAATGTTTATGCCGCTTTTACATTCGGCAAAATAGCAGGTTGTGGTTCTGACTGATGATTGCACGCACGGCAATAGTACTGCTTCTCCATTTTCACGTAATGGTCGCCTTGTACTACGGTAGAAACAAAACAGAAAAACGCTTTGAGTAATGAATCATGCGTTTGGTCACAGCGCTTCATTACAATCTTGTGAGCTGTCTTCTTATGACAGCAATCGCAGTACATTTGTGGCATCACGTTTTCTCCCTGTTTTTTATCAGTCCTTGAAATTGACTCTTTTATATACACTTGGTTCCCATGATTGAAATTTGTGTATCAAAAGTGTGACTCAGGATTTAATTTTCCGTGGAAGAATAAAAAAGCCCTGCTATGCAGGGCTCAAATCATTCACAGGTAAGGGCTAGTCAAGTTCTGTTAGCTGCTTCTCAAACTTCTCGTGTTGAGCTTGAACAGCTTCTTCTGGCTCGCCAGTTAAGCGGCTTACTGCCACAATCGCGATAGTCGATAGAATGATACCCGGTACGATTTCATACACATCAAACCAACCGCCTGATAACTGTTTCCAAACCACAATCGTCACACCACCGATAATAATGCCCGCTAGTGCACCGTTACGGTTCATCTTAGACCAGTACAAACTTAGAACCACTGCAGGACCGAACGCAGCACCAAAGCCTGCCCAAGCGTAAGATACCAAGCCAAGTACCGAGCTATCAGGTGTCATTGCTAAAATCAGCGCCACAATTGAGATAGCGACTACCGCAATTCGACCAACCATCACGATCTCTTCAGAGCTTGCGTCTTGCTTAAACACTTGCTTGTAGAAGTCCTCAGCCAGTGCAGATGAAGACACCAATAATTGTGAATCGGCAGTACTCATGATTGCAGCCAAAATCGCCGCCAATAGGATACCCGCAACCACTGGGTGGAACATTGCGTTCACTAATAGCATGAACACTTTCTCACCATCATCGAGTGTTACATTGGCAGAATTGGTTACGTAGATAAGACCAACAATACCCACTAACATCGCGCCAACCATAGAAAGGGCTGTCCAAATAACCGCGATGCGACGAGCTGTGGTCAAATCTTTATTAGTTCTAGAGGCTTTAAAACGAGCCAAGATATGTGGCTGACCAAAGTAGCCTAGACCCCATGCAACCAAAGAGATGATAGCAATCGCAGACAATGGCTTACCGGTTGAGTCGTTCCACAGTGTTAGTAATTCTGGGTTAATACGCTCTAGGCTAGCACTCAAATCACTAAAACCGCCGTCCATCGCAACGATCGGTACAATAAGAAGCGCAGCAGACATTAGAAGACCTTGCACTAAGTCGGTCCACGATACGGCTAGGAAGCCACCAAACAAGGTGTATGAAACCACACAAACCGTACCGATGATCACCGCAGTGGTGTAATCAAGGCCAAATACCGTCTCAAACAATTTACCGCCTGCTACCAAGCCTGAGCTGGTATAGAAAAGGAAAAATAAAAGGATAAAGAAAGCAGAAATTGTTTGAATCAGCTTTGATTTGTCGTTGAATCGGCGCGACAAGAATTCTGGTAGCGTTAAAGCATCAGTGGTGATGCTGTAAGTACGCAGACGTTTTGCACTAATTAGCCAGTTAGCCCATGTACCTACAAGCAAACCACCCGCAAGCCAGAAGGCTTCGATACCCGCTGCATAAGCGTAACCCGGTAGGCCAAGTAACAGCCAACCACTCATGTCCGATGCCCCGGCAGATAGCGCAGCTGGCCAAGGGCCAAGTGAGCGCCCACCTAAGAAATAGTCGGCTGAGTTTTTCGTTCGTTGGTACGCAATAACACCTATCGCCAACATCATGATTAGGTAAGCGATAAATGTGGTTGTAATAGCAAAGCTATTTTCCATGTGTTTTTCCTCTTAGCAAAAAGATCACCTACCGTGGCGGTATCCTCCGTGGTACCGCCACAACAGGGTTAGTGGGCATCACTTCCAAGTTCTAACAAGGTCGCATTACCACCCACTGCTGTTATATTTATTGTTCTCGTTCGCTCGGTAATAAACCGAAGCGACAGATGCGGATCATGAGCGACATTAAGCGCATCCAGATCCGTTTCTGAAACCAAACTGACAATCGCACCAGTGCGCGTTGCCAATTGTTGATTAAGGCTTAATTCCGCCTTAGTTGAACCAACCCATCCCACGCTACGCACATCCGATTCCAATACCTGTTGAAAGGCGTCGAAAGCCGTAAATTGCATGAGATTAGTTGGCAAAGAAGACTGCTGATAAGCAGCATCCAAGTTTTCTGTAAAGTCCTGATCATCTGAACAAATCACGACGCTATTTCCCGCGACTAGTGCTGCGGTAATCTGCGCCATCGCCGCAAGTTGAGCATTTTCAGAACTCTGCTCGACGATAATCGCAGCCACACCACGGCCTGCTGTATATAGCTCGTTGGTTTCACCTGTTGGCCCAACAAGTTGATGAGTTTGTGCCAATAGAGCTGAGGCTTGTTCTAAATGAAAACCTATAACTGCGTCCAAGGTTGGCTGACTCTGAGCCAAAATGTTTTTGAGCGATAACAACGCTTCTGTTTTCGAATCAAAGTCAGTTAAGTTCCAATTTTCCCAAGCTGAAAACGCATCAGAAAAACGAATCACTTGATGAACCATATTATTTCTCCTCTGCGTTATAAGTTGCTTGAGTAAAGCGATACAAGTAGTGAGGGCCACCCGCTTTAGGCCCGGTACCTGATAGACCTTGGCCACCAAATGGCTGCACGCCAACCACCGCACCCACTTGGTCACGGTTGATGTAACAGTTACCGACCCGTACGTGCTTTTCTATCCAGCGATAAGTGGTTTCATTACGGCTATGAACCCCCATGGTTAAACCAAAACCAGTTTGGTTTATCTGCTCTACCACTTGAGTTAGTTGGTTTGCCTTGTAGCGAACTACATGCAAAATTGGCCCAAACTGCTCTTCTTTCAGACAAGAAATGTCATCAATTTCGAATGCAGAAGGCGCGATATAGTCACCATGAGCGCAAGTCTCTGGCAGGTTAAGTTGAGTAATGGTTTTCTGCGTAGCCCCCATGTGATCAATATGCGCTTGCAGTTTCTGCTTCGCTTTTTGGTCAATCACAGGGCCAACATCGGTTGAATGAAGATGTGGAACACCGACTGAAAGCTCATACATCGCGCCTTGAATCAAAGCAATGATTCGATCCGCGATGTCTTCTTGTACATACAGCACACGTAGCGCACTACAACGCTGGCCTGCCGAGGCAAAAGCCGAGCGAATCACATCACGCACCACTTGTTCAGGCAGCGCGGTACTATCAACAATCATGGCATTCTGACCGCCAGTTTCTGCGATAAACGGCACAGGTGCAGTGTCACGCTCAGCCAAAGTTTTGTTGATTAACTGAGCAGTGGCGGTTGAGCCAGTAAACGCGACGCCGGCAATCGCAGGGTGAGAAGTCAGTGCATGACCAATGTCAGCACCCATTCCCGGTAGAAGTTGAATGACACCGTTATTAAAGCCAGCCTCTAACATTAGCTCTACCGCGCGGTGGGCAATTAAGCTTGTTTGTTCTGCTGGTTTTGCAACCACAGTGTTACCCGCCACTAAAGCCGCACTCACTTGACCAAGGAAAATCGCGAGTGGGAAGTTCCACGGGCTAATACAAACAAACACACCACGGCCAGTGCGTGATACCTGACGCACCTGACCGTCAAAGCCAGTGACCGCAAATGCTCCTAGCCCAGCAGCTTGCTTGGCGTAATAACGACAAAAATCGACCGCTTCACGCACTTCATCAATACTGTCATGAATTGTCTTACCCGCTTCTTGGTGGCAAAGGGCAACCAATTCAGCCAAATTGGCTGCTAGCAAATCAGCCAGCTTGTCCAGTTTACCGGCTCGCTCGCTAGAAGGTGTCTGCTGCCAGTCGCTCAATGCTGACTGCGCACCACTAATGGCTACGGAAACATGATCAAGGTTTGCCATCGCAACTCGCCCAACTTGCAAACGTCGGTCATAAGGGGCTGTCACCGTTTCAACATTCTGACTTTCCTTGATCATGCTTTCGGTGTCTTGCTTACCATTCAGTATCGGCGCGGCATTCCATTGGCGAGTGAGCCATGCTTCGACCTGCGCTTCAAATGGACGAGCTTCGCTTTCAATATCCACGTTCACCCCTGCCGAATTTTTACGCTCAGGGAAAACATCAGGAGGTAAAGGAATACTGCGATTGTTTAAGCTTTCATAGGCAAGCAAGCTATCAATCGGATGGACAGTTAAGCTGCCAACTGGGCAACGCGCATCAACCAAACGGTGGACGAATGAGCTGTTCGCGCCGTTTTCTAACAAGCGACGCACCAGATAAGGCAGCAGATCTTTATGGCTGCCGACTGGCGCATAAATACGAACTGACTGCTGGTAGATATCCATTACGTGGTTGTAAAGCGAATCTCCCATGCCATGCAGGCGCTGGAATTCAAACTCTTTATGCGTCGCCATCACGGCAATAGAGGTAACCGTTTGAGCATTATGAGAAGCAAACTGAGGGAAAATATTGCCTTTCACATGTTCGCTCAGTAGAAAGCGAGCACAGGCCAAATATGCCACGTCGGTCGCTTCTTTGCGCGTATACACAGGATAATTCGCATAGCCGGCTTGCTGAGACCATTTGATTTCACTATCCCAATAAGCACCTTTTACTAAGCGCATCGGGATGAGATCGCCCTGCTGCTTCGCTAAACCATTTAGCCATACCAGCACAGGTAACGCGCGTTTTGAATAAGCTTGTACAACTAAACCAAACTTGCCCCAACCTTTCACCACATCGCTACGATATAGCTTCTCGAATAACTTCAGTGACAATTCCAAACGATCCGCTTCTTCCGCATCGATAGTAATTGCTACATCAAGTTCAACTGCACGAGTGAGAAGCTGTAATACCGTATCGTAAAGCTCAGTCAGTACGCGCTTTTCATTCGCCACTTCATAGCGAGGATGCAGCGCAGATAACTTAATCGAAACAGAAGGCGCTGGGCTGATTTCCAAACCATATTTATCACGGCCGACCGCTTCAATTGCCATCAAATAATCTTTGAAATATTTGTTTGCATCAGCAGAGGTCAGCGCGGCTTCACCGAGCATGTCATAAGAATAGGTAAACCCTTTGTCTCGCATCGCTTTGCCGTTCTTTTGCGCTTCAGCAATGCTTCGGCCCAATACAAATTGGTGGCCCATGATTTTCATTGCTTGATGCATGGCTTTGCGAATCACAGGCTCAGACATCTTATTGACTAAGCGATTAACCGCTTGCGTCGGGCTTGGGGATTGTTGTTCCGATAGACCAACCACTTTACCTGTGAGCATCAAGCCCCAAGTCGATGCGTTAACAAACACTGAATCTGAATTCTTCAGGTGTGATTTCCAATCCGCGACGCTTAATTTATCGCGAATCAGGGCATCCGCTGTCGCCGCATCTGGGATACGCATCAGAGCTTCTGCCAAACACATCAGTAAAATGCCCTCTTGAGTATCGAGACTGTACTCAAGTAACAAGGCATCAATCATTTGAATCGACTTTTTATCTGCACGAATAGCTTGAATAAGCTGAGTGGTTTTATCTGTGATTAGCGTTTTTTCAGCATCACTTGGCGCCGCCAAAGGGAGTAATTGTTTAAGCCATTGGGATTCATCCACCATATAAAGTGGAGAGATCAACGCCCAAAGTTGGTCGAGTGGCTGTTCAACAAAATCAGCACTTAACACATCGGTTGCTGTAAACATGCGTTTTCCTCAATCTCACACCTGACAAATGTTCAGGTTTCCTACAATGGCTTGCAGTGTATTTTGAGTGCACGAGGAATACTTGTCAAAAACTCCGGATTATTTGCTAAAAACTTCGATATTTAACAAAATAAAAACATGATCACATCACAACAAACAAAATTATTGATTAGTTTTGTTTTCGTTTTTAACCAAATTGTTTCTTGTACTGGGATGGCGATACGCCTTGTAAGCGAGAAAAACTGTGGGTGAAAGTGCTCTGACCGGAAAAGCCAGTCAGCTCTGCCACTTTACCCAAGGTGAACTGCCCTTGCTCTATAAGCTTTTTCGCTTTGTCGATGCGCTTGTTCAATACATATTGGTGAGGGGTGATGCCCATATGCTCTTTAAACAGCATATGAAACTGACTTTCGCCCAAGAACACACTGCCCGCTAACTGAGCAACTGAGATTTTATGAGTGAGATGCTGTTCGATGTAGCGATCGATGGCTTCTAAATCAAAGCGTGACTCTTTCTGCCTTGCTGATAACGCGGAGATATGGCGATTCAGTAATGCCATCACTGTGTCGTTACAGGCACGGCTTAACAACAGATCATTAGGACTCGCTTGCATCTCTGCCACCAGCATTTGAATCAACTTCTGGATTTGACCATCCAACTGAAAGTAAGTCTCAGATTGATTGAGTTCATTCAAACGCTGCAACATCAATGGGTCATCGTTATCGGGCATAGGCATGTTCAGCACCAAAATGTCCGACTGCCCGACCACACCGCCAAAGGCATGCCCTGAGCCAGAGGTCACCACACAGCCTTGTCCCGGCCCAACTAAATTGCCATAGCCGCTGACTTCAAACTCCGCTTGCCCCTTCAAACCAATCACAATTTGGGTATAGCTGTGATCATGACAATCCATATAAGAAGGCAAGGTCACCAACTCCGCAGGTTTGGGTGACAAAATTTTGGACATATCAAGATTGATAGGTGGTGTGTTTGGGTCGCTCATAGCCGTCCTATTAGGCGATCATAGAGAAGAAGTTTGATGGTATACCAATTCTCGTTTGATCTCGAAAATTTCTGCAATGCGCATGAAAATGCATAAATTGCTTCAACAAACTGCTTAAATCTATTTTGTAAATCGAGACAAAAGTGAAGATTTTAGTGCCGGAAGAATGATCAAGTGCACATAAATTACGGCTGATGTCACTCCTAAGCCCATTACCTGATAGGAAATGTCATTCTTTACTTGCTTATTTCCGTGAACTCCCCAAAATAATGCGTGGTACTTTGGATTTATTTTTATAAAGTTATGATAGTCTTATCGTCCAGAGTGCTAAAAGGATAGTAGACTCTTACTGATGGCAGAAAACCAATGGACTGTCAAAAAATTGTCTGTGATTGTTCTTACTTTAGTGAATTTAAACGTTAATTGTTGTAGAGACTTATGATAACACGTCGCATCCCCGCGCTTTTGCTTGCGCTAAGCCCATTTTGGGTATCGACATCGGTAGTTGCAGAGAGTGCAAACTCAACGGATCCTGTAATTGCTATCGATAAAAAATTAAGTAATAAACAGTCAGAAATGAGTAACCTTGCTGCAGAATACGATGCAGAAGCTGACCGTTACCAACAACTGCAAAACGAGCACGGCAAACTTAAGCGCGATGAAAGCGAGTTAAACGCTAAACGTAATCGAGCTAAATCTGCTTTGGACAAACAATATAGCCGTCTTTTAGAAGATCCAGATATTGATTTAGTAAGTTTCCAAAAAGCCTACCAAGATGCTTGGAGTGCAGTAAAAGCAAACCAAACCGCTCTACTTGAAAGCCAGCAATCTATCACTGAAAGCGAAATCCGCCTTTCTCAAGTGAAACAAAAGCAAGCTCGCCTATCTTCTGAGTTCTCATACCTAGAAGAGCAAAAAGTAGAAGCTCGAATCAAACGTCTTGAAGCTGAACTGCGCGAAAGCGACGTGATGCAAACAAACTACAAAACGACTTGTTCTGCAACCATGACTTTGGGTGAGTGTACTAGCCAAGGCCAATACCTAACTAAGCAAAAAGCAGTAAAAGCGTTTAAAGCTAAGTTAATGGATAGCCTAACTGAATCGAACATCGCGAAACAAAACGCGAAAGGTGTTCAGCTTAATGTGCACGTACAAGACAGCCAAATCATGCGCTCAGGTTTTGAAGGCAACAACAGCTACTTCACTGAGATGCAAGCACAGCTTCAAGCAAAACCAGAAGCGACTGCAGCATGTAAACTTCTTAACGTTTCTAGCCGTTACTGTCTAAAAGACGCATCTTCGGCTCAACAAGAAAAGAAGCAAGATAAAAACTGGGTGAGCGTGACAGTACGCTCGGATCAGTACAACGACTCCGTGACAATTAACGGTGTTGATTACGGTAGCACTCCGGTTGAAGTGTTACTGCCAAAAGGTATCCATCAAGTGACTGTTACTAAGCAAGGCTATCAAACCTACAACCGCGAAGTAACGATTAATCAAAACGATACCGTTTGGGTAAAACTTCGCTCAAAATCTGAAGGTTAAGTCAAATCTAGCCTATGCGATAAAAACGAGCCAATTCACAAAGATGAACGAAAACGCCATTTTGCTTCTAAGTTACAACGATAACTTAAGACAAAGTGGCGTTTTCGTTTAGAATAGGTCAATTAACCCAATTTAAGATGTAGAAAGACTAAGATGCGAACAAGTTTATCCACTCTCCTGCTGGCATTATCTCCTTGCCTCATGAGCACGACTGCGTTTGCTGAAGACACAGCACCCTCTGTTGTGGCGATTGATGATCAACTCTTCACCAAGCATACTGAACTGAAAGAAGCACGCAAAGCTCTTAACGAACAAGAGACTACCGTGTCTCGCCTCACTACCGAGCTAGAAAAAACCAACAGTATCAGCGCAGAACTGAGCGATAAATTTGCCGCAGCCAAAAAACAACTCGACTCTGACTACAAACGCATGATTGACGACCCAAGCGTCGATATTGCTACTACTCAAGCGGTTTACCAGGGTGCATGGAATGCACTGAAAACCAGCCAGTCAGATAAACTTTCTGCAGCACAGAGCCTAGAAGAAGGCCAACTAGAGCTAACTAAGCGTAAAGCGGCTGTTACTGCTCTTGAGCAAACCATCGCCGAATTTGATGAAGTCAAAATTCGCGCTCGCGTCGCTCGCTTAAATGATGAGCTTGAACCAGCAAAACAAGTTAACGTTAGCTTTACCAACCGTTGCCAAGCGAACATGACGCTATCGCAGTGTGATGGCCAAACTAAAGAGCTCGCACTGCAAAAAGCGGTGAAGCAATTCCAAAGCGAACTGCTTGCACAAACAACCGAATCTGAAGTGGTCGTCGCTAACGCGAATAAAACTCCTCTTAACATTCACGTACTGCGCCACACAACCTCTCAATCAGGCTTTTACGATGGTGAGCGTTACCGCGCAATCATGGATGTCGAACTCGAAGCTCGTCCGAACGATACGGCTGCTTGTCACTTATTGGGTGTCGACAAGCAATACTGTTTCGCTCCGGGTTATACCTCTGGCGACCAATTCGACAATGAAAAAGAGATTGCTTGGGTAACCTTGTCGGTTCGCTCAAACCAATACAACGACAAAGTGTTTGTTGATGGCGTGGCATACGGCAGTACACCTGTAGAAGTGATGCTTCCAGTAGGTCAGCACCATATTCAAATTCACAAAGATGGCTACAACAGTTTTGATCAAAATCTCACCATCAAATCTGACCATAATCTAAAAGCGGTTCTCAAACAAAAAGCCAACCCGCTACGCGCTGGCGATCGCTTCGCAGATCGACTAAAAACTGGCAACAAAGCGCCGCAAGTCGTGACAGTTTTACCAGGTCGTTACTTAATTGGTGAACACGCTTCCGATCAGGTAACCCTTGATCATGCTTTCGGTATGGGTGCGACACCAATTACCGTAAGTCAGTTTGAACAGTTCGTTGCTCAAACCGACTACCAAACAGACTCAGAGCTAAAAAACACCTGTACTGCTATTGTTGCGGGAGAAGTGACTGCGGTTGAGAAAAGCTACTGGCGTAACCCAGGCTTTAAGCAATCGCCACACGCACCTGTAGTCTGCATTAGCCAAAATGACGCCCAAGCGTACGTAAAATGGCTAAGCCAACAAACCGGCGCGCATTACCGTCTACCAAGCGAAGATGAGTGGGAAATTGCAGCTCGTGCAGGTAGCCAAGCCAACTATTGGTGGGGCAATAACTTTTTAGCAGGCAACGCTAACACTGGCTGGAGCAGCTCTCCGTGGTCAAATGTAAGTACATCACCAGTAACGGCGTTTAAAGCGAACCCTCTTGGTATTTACGACACAGTAGGTAACGTTTGGCAGTGGACAGATAGCTCACAAGGGATCACCAAAGGTGGCGCTTGGAACTTCTCGCCATCGAAAGCAGTTGCGCACGAAAGATTGTATCTATCATCTTCGAGTTCAGCGAACTACGTCGGCTTTAGGGTTGTTCGAGACATCAACTAAAACCGAACCATTTTAAGTAATTAGGGGGGAATTCCCCCCTTTTTTGATCCTGAGATTCTCGGTAATCTTTGTTCTGAGTTCTGAAATGAAAGCATCAGAACTCGGTACCAATATCGATTGTTGGTGCGTCTATACTCAGCATACCCTCGCTGGGTCATAGAACCTCTTCTACACGTCGACAAGAACTATTCTTGTTTTTGCCAGATATCCAACCGATATCTGGCTTTTTTTATTTCCTCAACTCCTTGAATACCTTAAACTATAAGCCTCTGATGTCATATCTATAACTATTATAAAAAGAGTCGATCGGATGGACCAAAACCTCTCTTCATTGATGAGCCAATTGCCCGGCTACTGGGGCTGTAAAGATCGCAATTCTGTTTTTGTGTGCGCAAACCTTGCCTACGCAAATTTAGTCGGTTTTGACTCTGTAGAACAGCTGATCGGCAAAGCGGACTTCGATGTTCCATGCCAAACCTCGAACTGCGCCAAAGACTTTCAACAACAAGATCAATACGTGGTTACAACCGGCCATTCACTCAAAGTGCTCGATATTCACCCCTACCCCGATGGCAGTTGGCGAGCTCATATCTTTACGAAAAAACCATGGCTTGATGAGCAAGGAAAGGTGCAAGGCAGCATCTTTTATGGGCAAGACCTGACGGAAACGGCAATTCTTGAAGTCGGACACTGGGTATGTCGCGCTACAGGTTTGGATGATATTTGCCAACTGGCCAACAGCGATCATCTGCAGCACGCTACAGAAAAACTCACCCAGCGTGAACGAGAAGCGCTATTTTTGCTGCTTTACGGTAAGAAGCCGACTTATATTGCATCGGCGATGAACATCTCGATTAAGACGTTAGAAAGCTATGTCGCTCGATTAAGAGCCAAATTCGGCGCGCACAGTAAAGCGCATTTGATCGATCTTGCCCTAGAGAGAGGCTATGGCTCAATCATCCCGCAATCTCTGCTAAAAAGACAGCTGTCTGTTATTTTACACAACGAGCCGAATCACTAAGCGCAGCTAAATGTAATTGTGACTCTATATAAAACAAAAACGCCGCTTATTCAGCGGCGTTTTCTATTGTTTAGCTCTATGGCGCAAGTCGGTCGATATCCCACTTGTCATCATCGTGAGAGTATAAGAATCGGTCATGAAGGCGATGCTCGCCTCCTTGCCAAAACTCAATGCTAGTCGGTCGAATGCGGAATCCTCCCCAGAAAGATGGCACAGGGATTTCGCCTTTAGCAAACTTCTGTTTCAGCTCTAGAAACTTACCCTCTAGTACACCACGCGCCGAAATTCGGCTGCTTTGCTTACTGGCAATCGCCGCAATTTGGCTCTCTTTCGGACGAGAAGTAAAGTATTTGATGTTTTCAGCAGCGCTTAGCTTTTCTGCCACACCGACCACGTTCACTTGTCGCTCTAAGTTGTGCCAAGGAAAATGTAGGCTCACTTTTGCGTTGTGCTCAATATGTTGCGCTTTGCGACTGCCTAAGTTGGTGTAGAAAACAAACCCACGAGCATCGCAGTGCTTTAGCAATACAATTCGTTGGTAAGGTTGACCTGTTTCATCCACAGTCGCAACAGTCATGGCCGTTGGGTCCATCAGCTTCGCATCCACTGCTTGCTGTAACCAAAAATTAAACTGATCAATAGGATCTTTCTGCAAATCTTTACGACGCAAGCCGCCTTGGGTGTATTCGCGGCGAATATCTTCAAGTTCCATCTCATCTCCTGCACATTTTTTTGGTGATTGTGCGCGCATATTATTGATAACTCAATACCCTTTCTCATTTAGCGTCTAAACTTATCTTAATTGGTTATGAAACTCGTCACTCTTTAATTTTCTAAAGTCTCAATTACAGGACAACGTTTTAATAGCAACTTCTTAACATGGATGTGTTAAGGTAATAAAATCAATCAAATACCTTCGTATTTAATAGGATAGACGAATGAGTAAAAGCAGTTACGACCGTCTCGACAACAACGAGCTAGACTACGTAGATGACAAGACTGCCGCCTTACTTTTAAATACCCCAAGCAGTGCACGTATCATGCTTTGGCTGATGCTACTTTTTTTCATCATAGCAGTGGCTTGGGCGTCTTGGGCAGAGATCGACAAAGTAACCGTCGGGCAAGGTAAAGTTGTTCCCTCTTCGCAAATTCAAGTCGTGCAAAACTTAGAAGGCGGATTGGTCAAAGAAATCCTCGTCCGTGAAGGTGAAGTGGTCGAAAAAGGTCAACAATTACTGCTCATCGATGACACTCGTTTTCGCTCAGACTTTCGCGAGCGCGAGCAACAAGTCGCCAACTTAACCGCCAATGTATTACAGCTCTCCGCTTCCCTTACCAGTGTGACGATTAACGAAGACTTTAATTCAGACAACTGGCAAAAAAACGTCATCCTAGATTACAGTAAACTCGCCTTCCCTTTAGAGTTTGCCGAGAAAAAACCACAGCTCGTCGCGCGTCAGCAAGCGGAATATCGCCAAGATCTTAACAACCTCAGAAACCAGATTTCTCTTATCGACCAGCAAGTGAAACAAAAACAACAAGACTTAGTTGAAATTCAAGCGCGCGTAAGAAACCTACGCAGCAGCTATAACTTCGCCCGTAAAGAGTTAGACATCACTCGCCCTCTCGCAGAAGAAGGGGTCGTACCACGTATTGAACTGCTCAAACTACAGCGCCAAGTCAACGATACTCGCCGAGAGATGACCTCGAGTGAGTTAAAAGTCCCGGTACTGAAATCCGCTATTCGCGAGTCCATGCTCAGCCGTATCGATGCAGCGCAGAAATTCCGCTCTGAGCAACAAGAAAAGCTCAACGAAGCGCAAGACCGCCTATCAGCAATGACAGAGTCCACTGTAGGTTTAGAAGACCGAGTTAACCGAACTGTGGTTATCTCCCCCGTGACTGGCACAGTAAAAACCCTCAACATTAATACAGTCGGTGGCGTCATTCAGCCGGGTATGGACATTGTTGAGATTGTACCAAGTGAAGACACGCTATTAGTTGAAGCCAAAATTGCCCCGCAAGATATCGCCTTCCTTCGCCCTGAATTACACGCCATCGTAAAATTCAGCGCCTACGACTTCACAAAATATGGCGGCCTTGTAGGGGTACTTGAACATATCAGTGCCGACACAACAACCGATGAAGAAGGCAATAGCTTCTACTTAGTTCGTGTCCGCACTTCTGAAACCAGCTTAAGCGAAGATAATTCTCTACCTATCATCCCCGGTATGACTGCATCAGTTGACATCATTACCGGCAAACGCACAGTGATGAATTACCTTCTTAAACCGATCCTTAGCGCCAAAACCAATGCACTTAAAGAGTAAATTGGGCGCCAAGATCAACCCTGTTATGTCGCGAATTGCCCAACAAATGAAGTACGCGACAATTGCTGGCTTAGTCCTGTTTAGCTCCGGTGCTTCGATGGCGCTAAACAGTAAAGAACAACAACTCGTTGATGCGGTTGGACGTGTCTATGGAGAGCGCGCAGCCAAACGAGTCACCACTTGGCGAACAGAAATGGCTCGCTTTAAAAGCTTGTCAGAAAAACAAAAACTGACCCAAGTGAATCGATTTTTTAATCAGCTGAATTTCGTCAACGACGATCGGCTGTGGGGGAAAAACGACTACTGGGCAACACCACTGGAATTTTTGGGCAGTAACGCCGGAGATTGTGAAGACTTTACTATTGCTAAGTATTTCTCTTTATTGGAATTAGGAGTCTCAGATAAGAAACTCCGTCTGGTGTATGTTAAAGCGATCACTTTGAACCAGTTCCACATGGTTCTAGCGTATTACTCAACACCCAGTGCCGAGCCCGTGATATTGGATAATATCAACCCAGAGATAAAAACCGCGTCCAGTCGTCGCGATCTGCTACCGATATACAGTTTTAATGGTCGCAATCTTTGGCTTATGAAATCAAAAAACGGACAGTTGGCAGGGAAGTCATCACGCCTCAGTTTATGGAATGACCTCCGTGCCAGAGAGAAATCACTCAAATTAAACAAACCAATTGTAAATTTCGATGAGTAGATAATATGACTTTATATAAACAACTTATCGCGGGGATGCTTGCAGTGTTTATGCTGCTCATGGTGTCGGTGTTTGTCATAGAATTTAACACCACCCGTAATAACCTTGAGCAGCAGCAACGCTCTGAGGTAAACAACACCATCAATACTGTTGGCTTAGCGCTCGCCCCCTATTTACAGAACAAAGATACCGTCGCGGTCGAATCGGTCATTAATGCTCTGTTTGATGGCAGTAGCTACTCCGTGGTTCGCCTGCACTTTCTAGATTCGGATGACGAAATAGTTCGTACCTACCCTATCAAGCCGAATAACGTGCCATCTTGGTTCACCAATCTAGGACTGTTTAGCAAAATCCATGATAGTCGCGTAGTCACAAGCGGTTGGATGCAACTGGCAGAAGTCGAAATTGTTAGCCACCCTGGTGATGCCTATGCCCAGCTATGGAAAGCCTTCGAAGACTTGGTTATTGTTTTCTGCTTAGTCTTTTTAATCGGTGTATTTGCCATTTCATTTATCTTGCAGCGCGCACTGCGTCCACTGCAAAACATCGTGAAAAAAATGGAGCAAGTGGCCAAAAATCAATTTGGCGATCCGCTACCACGCCCAAACACCGTTGACCTAATCAGCGTTGTGGATGGCATCAACAGCATGTCGGCTCAGGTTGAACAGGCATTTAAAGATCAAGCAAGAGAAGCTCAGCAACTTCGCGAGCGCGCCTACATTGATACCGTATCAAACTTGGGTAACCGTGCTTACTACATGAGCCAGCTTAATGCATGGCTAGGTGAAGGCGGTTACGGTGGTGTGGCACTGCTTGAAGCGACATTCATCAAAGATTTGTACGAAGAAAAAGGCTACGAAAGTGGCGACAACATGGTGCGCGAGTTGGCGGATCACATTAAGTTGTCTCTAAACTCGCCTGACATCATTCTAGCCCGCATCTCTTCTGACGAGTTTGGTTTTATCTTGCCTAACATGGACGACAGTGAACTTAAACTGATCGCCGGCAGCATTGTAACTTACGTGCAAGATCTCAACTCAGACCCAACCGGCATGGCCTCACCTGAATTTGCCCTTGGCGTTGTACATAATAAGAGTGGCAACACTAGCTCTGAGATCTTGACCATTCTTGATAATGCATTGGCGTCTGCCAAAGGTAATCCTGAAGAACACTTTGGCTATATCTCCAGTGATCAATCTGGCGATCTTATGGGTAAACAGCAGTGGAAGACCTTGGTGGATGAAGCCATCAGCAACGAATGGTTTACCTTCCGAGTGCAATCAGCCAACAACAGTTGGGGACAAACTTACCACGCAGAAGTGTTCACTGCGATTGAGCATGGTGACAAACGTTACAGCGCCAACCAATACCTGTTCGCTCTCGAACAACTGGATGCCAGCCATCTGTTTGACCAATACGTGATTGGTGCAATGGCGACCAAACTTGAACAAGGCGAATTTGAGTCTCCATTAGCAATTAACATTGCACAATCAAGTATTGCGCAGCCAAGCTTTATCCGCTGGGTTAGTCAACTGCTTACCAAGCACAAATCAATTGCGCACCTACTCCATTTTGAAATCCCTGAAAACTGCTTTGTACACACACCTCATTACACCGCTCTGTTCTGTAATGCGGTTCGTGCCGCTGGTGCGGATTTCGGTGTTGATAATTACGGCCGTAACTTCCAATCACTTGATTATATTAACGAGTTCCGTCCGGCGTATGTAAAACTTGACTATCTGTACACCCATCACCTTGATGATGAAAAACAGAAATTTACTCTAACGTCGATCTCGCGTACCGCACATAACCTTGGCATCAAAACCATTGCTTCGCGAGTAGAGACTCAAACTCAGTTAGACTTCTTGTCTGAGCACTTTATCGAAGTTTTCCAAGGCTTCATTGTTGATAAATAGACTAAGGCTTAGTGTATGCAGGATCCGCTACTAAATTCGCTTATCTACGTTAGCCGTTATTACGGGTTGGCGAATTCTCCAGAAGCGCTTATCAATGGTCTGCCACTTTCGGATGGCAAACTTACGCCATTCTTATTCCCTCGCTCAGCAGAACGAGCGGGGTTAGTCGCGAAAGAGAATCGAGCCACTCTAAATAGTATTTCAGGGCTTGTACTGCCGGTTGTACTGCTACTCAAAGGCGGTGATGCCTGCGTTCTTAACAGTTTCAGCGCCGATCAGAAAGAAGTAGAGATTGTTACCGGTGAGTCTGGCCTAGTGCCCGTTTCTATTCCGATTGAAGAACTCAATGAGCAGTATGCCGGGCGCTATTTCCTAGTTAAAAAGCAGTTTCGTTACGACGAACGATCTCCAGAAGTATTAAAAACCAAAGAAGGTCATTGGTTCTGGAGTACTATTTGGCAATCAAAGTCCATTTACCGTGACGTGTTGATTGCCTCAATTCTGATTAACTTGTTCGCTGTAGCCGCACCGATGTTTACTCGTTTGGTATATGACAAAGTGGTACCAAATTTAGCCTTCGAAACCCTCTGGGTACTGGCAAGCGGTATCTTTGTCATCTTCCTCTTCGATTTAGTTCTCAAGCTAATGCGCAGCTACTTTATCGATGTCGCAGGCAAAAAATCTGACATCCTGATTTCATCCAAACTGTTTAGCAAAGTGCTAGGTATTCGCATGGAATCACGCCCACCTTCAGTAGGCGCTTTTGCCCGTCACTTGCAAGAGTTTGAATCGATTCGCGAGTTCTTTACCTCCGCAACCATTGGTTCTTTGATTGATTTACCATTCGCGATTCTCTTCTTACTGTTAATTTGGCTAATGGCTGGCAACCTTGTATTGGTACCTATCGCAGGTGTGCTTATCCTTGTGATTTACTCGTTACTGATTCAAGGCCCACTGCGTCAGACAATCGAAGAAGGCTCACGCCTAGCGTCGCAAAAGTACGCAAACTTAATTGAAAGCTTATCAGGCTTAGAAACCGTGAAGCTGTTTGGTGCGCAAAGCCAATTCCAATACCGCTGGGAAGAAGCCGTCGCTCACATGGCAAACTGGAATATCAAAAGCCGCCGCATCACAGATGGTATTCAAAATACCGCCGGATTTGTACAGCAAGCCTCTAATGTCGGCATGATCATCCTTGGTGTTTACCTCATCGCGGAAGGTGAACTGACTATGGGTGGCTTAATAGCAGCGACTATGCTGAGTGGCCGCGCGATTGGCCCTATGGTTCAGCTGTCATTGCTTTCTACACGCTACAATCAGGCCAAATCGTCAATGACCATCATCGAGCAAGTGATGGCAATGCCCGATGAGCAAGAAGAAGGCAAACGCTACATCCACCGTCCAATAGTTCAAGGTAAAATTGAGTTGGATAAAGTGACTTTCCACTACCCTGACTCGCCAATTGCCTCGATACGTAACCTGAGCTTGACCATTAACCCGGGTGAAAAGGTCGCAATTATTGGTCGTATTGGTTCTGGTAAAACAACCTTAGAGCGTTTGATTTTAGGTTTATATAAGCCGACCGAAGGCCACGTCCGTATCGATGAAACTGATATCGACCAACTTCATCATGTGGATATCCGACGCAATATCGGCTGTGTTCCGCAAGACTATCATCTGTTCTACGGTTCAATACGTGACAACATCACGCTTGGTCGCCCATTAGCGGATGACCGCGATGTAATGGACGCAGCCAACCGAGCAGGCGTGACTGTATTTACTCAACAAGATCCAGCGGGCTTAGAGCGACAAGTAGGTGAAGGCGGCCTATTGCTTTCAGGTGGTCAACGACAAGCGGTGTCAATTGCACGCGCTCTGTTAGGCCGTCCGCCAGTGCTACTGATGGACGAACCCACCAGCGCAATGGATAACCGCTCAGAAATGCACATTAAGCAGCAGCTAGCGCAATTGAAAGAAAGTGAAACGCTGATACTGATCACCCATAAAACATCCATGTTGGATGTGGTCGATCGCGTGGTAGTGATGGAGAAAGGCTGCATCATAGCTGATGGGCCAAAAGCCGAAGTTCTCAATAATCTTATGCAAGGCAAAGTGAGAGCAGTAAACACCTAAAACAAACTCGAAATTAAAAGCGCCAACCATAAGTGGTTGGCGCTTTTTGTTTAGGCTAATTAAATTTGAACTAAAGCCAATTAATTAGTCGGGCACGTCGCCACACCTAACTCTTTCCATACGCCAGAGCCGGCTGTGCTTGGTGCTTCACCTTGAGTCCACCATTTGGCTTCCCAACGCTTACCGTCCCAAGATACTTGGTCACCACCAACATAAACCGTTGCTGCATCCCAAAGATCAGTACACGCACCACCAGATTTCTTGTTCACTAGAACACTGACATTTGCAGTACTAGCTGCTTGGCCATCACTCACTTCTACCGCGAACGCTAACGTGGTATCAACAGTGTAATCAGGCGCGATGAATGTTACCTGAGCACCATTAATTTGCGCATTCAGACCAGCAGGAATCGACCAAGAGTAAGTAAGAGGGTCATTATCCGCATCTGTTGAAGTAGAGGCATCGACCACAACGGTATCACCCGCATTGGCTGTCGCAGGAGCTACGATAGCTGCTACTGGTGGCGTGTTCACTGGCAGTTCACTCACAACCGTCACCGTAACGCGATCAGTCGCTGATGCCGCTTCGTTATCAGTCACTGTCACTTCAAACACCAATACAGAATTCTGTGTAACCGTTGGTGCAACAAAGCTTGCTTGTGCCGTGGTTGCTCCTGTTAGCACAACTGGCTCACCTGAAACTTGGGTCCATTGGTAGCTAGCAATCGTGCCGTCGCTATCTTTAGATGCACTGGCATCTAAAGTCACCGCTGTTGCCGATACGACAGTTTGATCGACTCCAGCAGAAGCGATTGGCGCGCGGTTGCCCGGAGGAGCACTTGCGAGACCTTCATGCATCGCATTTAATATGTCGCCATTATCTGCATCAATTTCCCATGAGAACAAACCGGCTAGGCCAAGATTACGTACATAAGCACCTTTCGCTTTCACCGAACGATCATCATCGAAGGTGATTAACTTACCGTTCGAACGGTTCCAAACCCAAGGCGCTTCAGCCTGCTCATCATAGCCGTATTCAAAGCCATTAATACCCGTGTTGTTAGCTCCGAGCATATTCGCCTTAATACCTTTGTAATCGATAACGCCATCTTCCCAAACACCTTGAGCAGTTGAGCCTTTCAACTTACCGTTACCAACACCAGTCATAGGGTCGCCCGGTACGGTTAGAGACTCTGGCATTACACCTTCCCAGCCTCGTCCGTACATTGCTGTACCTACCACCAACTTATTCGCTGGTACACCTTGAGCTAACAGCAACTGAATGCCATTGTCGGTCGTATAGGCAGGCCCTTCATACGGCTTACCGTTTTCATCCACACCTGTGCCATCACACTGACCAGGGCGCATAAACGTTCCGCAATTGATCGCGGTTTGATGGCCTAATACGTTGTTCCACGCACCATAGAAGTCGTAAGTCATAGCGAAGATGTAATCCATGTACTGGATCGCTTCACCGTAATTTACGTCTTCAATCTTATCGTAACCGACACCGATCGCAGAAGTAAGCTCATAAGTACGGCCTGTTTCTGCTTGCAACGTATCTAGCATTGCACGCAGCTCGCGCATCAAGGCAATGTAAGCTGGGCCATCATTCACCGGGTCGCCTAGGTTAGGTGCCGCACCGCCACCACCAGGGAATTCCCAGTCAATGTCAACACCATCATAGAATTTCCATGTTTTTAGGAAACGCTTAACCGACGCGACAAACACATCACGGTTGGCTTTGTTAGTGAAATCATAGAATGGGTCAGACAGTGTCCAGCCACCAATTGAAGGGATAATTTTCAGATCAGGGTTACGCTTTTTCAGCGCCATCAACATGGCATAGTTACCCTTGATAGGAGATGCGTACTCATGCCCTGCTTGTGGGAATGACTTTTGGTAAGCCGCCCAAGGGTCATGAATAACGACTTCATAATCAGGAACACCCTGACAAGCCGTCATCAATGCATTGTAGCTGTTGCCACCGACACTCTTTACCGATTCATTAGGACCACAGATTGGAATGAAGCCATAAAGAATGTGCGTTAAGTTATCAGCCGGAATGTTGTCTACCGTGAAATCACGGCCATAAATACCCCATTCAACAAAGTAAGTACCGACGACCGTATTTGGATCGGTATTATAGGTTTTGTTGTTAGGGTCAATGTTCATTGTCAATGGGTCAAGGTGAGCACCATCGGTATCCGCAACAACAAGAGTCGCGGGTTGGCTTTGAGTACAACCCGTTGCATCACACGCTTCGACAACCAATTGATAGCGGCCGCCAGTGCCATACTTAAAGTTTGCAGTGGTGGTGCTTCCCGTGATCGCGCCACTCGCCACGTTTACACCATCAAAGTAGATGTTGTACGTGTCGCCAGGCGTGCCACTCCACTGATTGAATTTTATCGCCACGTCCGCTTGGTCATAATATTTGACCATTTGGTTGTATCCAGCGGTGGTTTCCATCGCCAGTTCGATTTTTGAAAATTGTAAATTATTAGAGCCATTGATATCTATACTTGGCACCGCGGGTGCCGCCATGACTTGTGCTGATAATAAAGCCGCAGCACAGCCAGCATAGACCGTTGTTAGTTTTAAACTCATGAGTTTATTTCCATATATATTTAGAGTTATACGAAATATCCTGCTCAAAAAAGAGCATCAACTAACATGTTTAGTTCAAGATTTATAAATTTTCTGAGATTAAAACTGGTTTGCGAGTGTCTATAAATTCAGCCCTCATAAACAAACATAAGGTTACACGTAAATTTTGTGCTTGGTTCAAATATGCGACATCTCAGTTTGGCAAATGATTGCAAAATATTTCACCAAAAGATATTGGCTAACTGAGCTATAAAAGCAATAAAGAACACCTTTTCGCGCCTCTTGGTTAACTCAATATGAACCGCGCACTCACTCCCCATTCAGATGCAATCCGTAAACTGAATCATGAAATCAAGAATTACTGCCTGAAGAGGGAATCATTATGAACATTCAAACAATCGTTGCTCACGCTAAACAAAAAATGTCACACATCGGTATTAATCACAAACAAGCCATTGTTGCTTCTACTATTGCCTCGGCACTTATCATTGGTAGTACAGGTGCTGCATTTGCTTTTGATGATGGCGCGGATCGTAAGAACAGCCAAGATGACCACTACAAAATGACCAAATCCACCATTCAATACACTGGGCCGGTAGCTACAACAACCATTGCAGATATGCTCGAGCAGCAAAGTTGGTTTGACGATCAAAAATTCACGCTCGAAGGCCACATCATCAAACAAATAAGCCCAAAAACTTACGTCTTCTCAGACGGAACTGATGAAATCGAAATTGAATTGAAAGCGAAGCAAGCGGTGAGTTTTTCTGACAAAGACATGGTGAGAATTTCTGGCGAATACGAAAGAGAGCTGTTTGAAAATGATCAGTTCGAAGTCAAAACACTGACTGTTTTATAACACTACTTTTTCACTGCCCTTGGAGAAGCACTGCTTCTCCTTTTTTTATGTCGATAGCACACTAACACCATGATAAACGGCACACATTTGTTATAAAGCACAGTCCAATTGTTGCCGGAGTGATAAGATTAGGTTTCATTCATTAGCCATATCATTTTATGAAGAAGCTTTTCTCTCTATTGGTCGCCATCTTTGCCTTAGCGCTTGGTTTCTATGCCAAGGATATTTACATGGCGATGAAACCCTCCGCTGACACATCAGTGCAATATTGCTCGCTGACGTCACAACCTTGTATCCAGGGTGACATCACTATCGCTTCCAACCGCGATATCGTCCAGCCCTTAGTTCCTTTCACTATTTCGGCACAATGGCCAAATAGCCGCGCAACTGCTCTAAACTTGACCTTAGATGGTGTCGAAATGGATATGGGAACGGTGAAATACCAATTAAAACCCACAACGGATAATCACTACCAAGCTGAAATTTTACTGCCCGCCTGCACCACGACAGATATGACATGGCAAGGCTATGTTACCGATGGGCAGACTCATGTTTATATCTCTCTAAGGATGGCTCGATGAGTAAACGTTGGATTACGATTTTATTACTGGCTTTCGCACTTGGTATGGGGTTAAAACTCTACCTAAATACCACTGAACAGACCGAGGCAACCACAAACACCAGCGCTATATTTAGCCAAGGGACAAATCAATCCTTTGACCTGTACAATCAGCGAGACTCCCGCACTCGTATTGTCTACTTCGGTTTTACCCGCTGTCCCGATGTTTGCCCAACATCACTTGCTATGTTGGCAGGCGCGCTCAACCAACTCGAACCCAACATTATTGAACAGTTCAGCCCTATTTTTATCTCTTTAGACCCAGATAGAGACAGTGGCGAACTGGCTCATCAATACGCACAATACTTTCACCCTGCGCTGAATGGATTATCCGCTGATATGGCCACCACCGAATCTATCGCAAACCGTTACGGGGTGATCTTTAAGAAAACCGAACTGCCTGAATCGGAGTTAAAATACACACTTGATCACAACTCCTATTTCTACTTTTTAAAACCCGATGGCACGCTGATTACCAAAGTGCCTCACACGCTTTCTCCTGCGCCAATCTTGCACGCAATTCAAACCATTACTGATCAAGGAAAATAATAATGAAGCTCAACACTTTGATACTACTGGGGGCGCTTATCGCTCCGCTGGCGCACGCCAGTATGGATATTATGGCTCATCACCCATACGCACGCGCAACCCCACCGAATGCTGCAACCAGCGCCGTTTTCGTCGAACTGATGAACCCGACTGATATCGACCGAACAATTGTTTCAGCCTCTACTCCTGTAGCAGGAAAAGTCGAACTGCATGACGTCATCAATGAAGGCGATGTGATGAAAATGCGCCAAGTAAAACAGATAACAATACCTGCTCAAAGTAAAACGTCACTTGAACCAGGTAGCCTTCACATCATGCTGTTTGAGCTAAACAAGCCCCTGATTGAAGGTGGCAGCATTGATGTTGAGGTAGTCTTTGCTAACGGCCACAAGCAGATATTTTCTGCGCCAATCAAAAAAGTAATGAGTGGTATGAAGCACCACCATTAATCCGAAAAAGAGATGGGCATTTCCCCATCTCTTTTGCTATATTTAGCCGCAATTAACCTAATGGAGGAACATCATGATTGTATTACTTACCCACCCGGCAAAAATAGCGAAGGCGCTTTAAACTTTCCTTCCCTCCCTCTTTGCCCGGTGATACTCAACCGGGGTCTACGATTCTGACCCTACAAAGCTTTATAGCAGTACAAAACTGCATGCTTGGGGTAACCAATGAATACTCAAAATTCTCAGCCACATACACTTAATCAACTTGGCTGGAACAATTTATTTCAACAACAACTTACTCTAGAAGATCTAGAGCAGCATCACTTTGCCCGAATTTCGGCTCATCACCGTAGCGGTTATCAACTAATGAGTGAAAACGGCGAAAGCTCATTACCCATTCATAAATCCTTACCTGAGATGACGGTAGGTGACTGGGTGGTACTGGATGAAAATGAACAGTTTGTACGCCTGTTAGAAAGGCAATCCCTGTTTAGCCGCAAAGCCGCTGGTAGCAAAGTGGCAGAGCAGTTGATCGCAGCCAACGTCTCAACCCTATTTATCGTTTGTTCGTTAAATGACGACTTTAACCTAAGCCGCATTGAACGTTACTTAGCCATCGCACATGAAGCACAAGTCGAGCCAGTTGTCGTGCTGACCAAAGCCGATTTGTGTCAAGATAGCCAAGACAAACGGGCGCAAGTACAAGCGCTTGACCCAATGCTCATGGTTGAAATGGTCAACGCACTAGATGCGAGCCAGTGCCAAGTATTACACGCTTGGTGTGGGCTAGGTAGGACCGTCGCTTTTATGGGTTCATCCGGTGTTGGCAAATCAACGCTGGTCAACTCGTTACTCGGCGAACAAGCTCAAAGTACTGGCGGCATTCGTGAAAGTGACAGCAAAGGCCGTCATACCACCACCAGTCGTTCGATTCATCTACTCAACAGCGGCGGTGTGTTAATCGACACTCCGGGAATGCGTGAATTACAAATTCACGACTGCGCTGAGGGAGTGGAGCAAACATTCTCTGATGTACAGGCGCTCGTCGAGCAGTGTCGATTCTCTGATTGCCAACACAGTAACGAACCAGGCTGCGCAGTGAACAAAGCGCTTGAGCAAGGGGTCATCGATGAGCGACGCGTGAATAACTTTCTAAAGCTAATGCGTGAACAAGAGCGCAATAGCAGCTCGTTGGCCGAACAAAGAGCAAAAAGCAAAGAGTTCACCAAATTCTGCAAAGTCACTCAATCACACAGCCGCAGTTTAAAAACCGGTTACTGATTTCGACATCTTTATTCCAAGGGGCTATAAGCCCCTTTTCTTTTGCACGCCGCAAACGTTTAACAGCAACATAAAATTCACACTTCGTGACATTTTGTAATTTTTAATACCAAAATCCAATTATTTATAGACACAATATCTCAAGCCGCTAGTATGTTTCGTTCAGCAACCGTTCGCTGACGATACTCATCAAGATAAGTACCTGTTTACATTTCCAGTAGAGAAATTAATCAATCACACATTGAGATGGGCATCACCGCTTTCAAAGTTGGTAGTGTGCTCTGCCACCTGACAAAGCAAAACCACTATTAAAACAAAACCTATACAAGGTAATACTATGCAATATTCTTTCTTAGCACGCTTTGCTAGAGGCAATCTCGTCCTGCAAATCTTAGTCGGTATCCTATTGGGTGCAGCATTGGCCACCTACTCTCCTGAACACGCAAAAAGCGTAGGCATGTTGGGTGAGCTATTTGTTGGCGCATTAAAAGCTGTCGCGCCAATTTTGGTGTTTATCTTGGTGGCAGCGTCTATCGCCAACCAAAAGAAAAACCAACACACTTACATGCGCCCTATCGTCGTACTCTACCTATTTGGTACCTTTACAGCCGCACTGACTGCTGTTCTCATGAGTTTCCTTTTCCCTACCACTTTGACACTGGTTTCAGGCGCTGAAGGTACGACCCCGCCGCAAGGTATTGCGGAAGTGATGCACACACTACTATTCAAATTGGTCGATAACCCAGTAAATGCACTAATGAGTGCGAACTACATCGGTATTCTAGCTTGGGCCGTTGGCCTTGGTTTGGCGCTTCACCATGCGTCTGATACAACCAAAGCGGTATTTGAAGATCTTAGCCACGGCGTATCACAGATCGTTCGCTTCATTATTCGTCTAGCGCCATTTGGTATCTTTGGTTTAGTGTCAGCTACGTTAGCGACGACTGGTTTCGAAGCGCTAATGGGTTACGCACATCTACTGGGCGTTCTACTAGGTTCAATGGCCATCATCGCGTTAGTCGTTAACCCGCTCATCGTGATGGTGAAAACAGGCGAAAACCCATACCCACTGGTTCTTCAATGTTTACACGAAAGCGGCGTAACGGCATTCTTTACTCGTTCAAGTGCTGCAAACATCCCAGTAAACATGGCGTTATGTGAGAAGCTAAAACTGGATGAAGATACTTACTCAGTATCAATCCCGCTTGGCGCGACCATCAACATGGCTGGCGCGGCAATCACGATTACTACCTTAACTCTAGCTGCAGTTCACACCATGGAAGTGCCGGTTGATATCATGACAGCGCTACTACTCAGCATCGTCGCTGCAGTATCAGCATGTGGCGCATCAGGCGTAGCAGGTGGTTCATTACTGCTTATCCCACTGGCATGTGGCCTGTTTGGTATCCCGAATGAAATCGCGATGCAAGTGGTTGCGGTTGGTTTCATCATTGGTGTAATTCAAGATTCAGCCGAAACAGCGCTGAACAGTTCAACTGACGTAATCTTCACCGCATGTGTATGTAAAGCAAAACAGAAACAGCGCGGCTACGTTCGTCTACGCTAATTCGACAATTCTGTAGCGCTATACGCTAGAAACAAAAAGCCCCGCTCAAGTCATTGAGCGGGGCTTTTCTTTATCCAATTACTGCTGTGGTTTATCTGATGAAGGGGAAGTGATTGATTGAGAGGAGGTGGTCGATGGTGACACGCTCGATTGTGAAAAGTCTAATGGTGCGGCCTCAGCTTGCGGCTCTGCCATCATAGGTGCTTCTATCACGTCAACTTGTTCCAAGTTATCAAACAAGTCTGCTTCGCCCTCTACAACCATATCTTCGCCCGCCATCATTGCTGGGCTCATATCGAATTTATCGTAAGGGATATCACGCTTATAGAGCTTATTCAGCGCTTTAATCAGCGAGTGTTTGCTAACCTTGTTCTCTCGAATGCGTTTAAGCATAGGTTTTGAAAGAGCTTGTAAACCAACAACCGTATCTACACCGATATTAAGCGCGACTTTATCACGCATCATACGCGCTTCATCATTGCCAAGTTGACCAGCTAAGAACAACCAAATATAGGCAATGCAGCGCCCGCTACCGCCATGGTCAACCCAAATCTCACCCAGTCGAACCATCGCAGGGGTATAACCCTTTTCAGCAGCGCGCTCTAACCAATAGCAGCCTTGCGCGTGATCAGCTGCAACACCAAGACCATGAATGTAATTAAGACCAAGCTTCATGCGGCCTTCATTGCTGCGCATCGCAGTCGCTCTACGAAACCACTCAGTAGAAGTGCTTGGACTTGGATCTGGATTGTTATGAGCGATAAACCAATCACCCAAAAACAGAATCGCTTCAAGATGGCGCTGCTTAGCGGCTTGCTCCATCACAAATATGCCTTTCTCAAGGTTTGGCTCGACACCTCGGCCATGAATCAGCGATTCTGCCATTTCAAACTTGGCTTGCAATACACCATCATGGGCATCAATGGCTGTGCGCCAATACTTGGCCTGTTCTTTTAGAACGAGGTCTTCACGCATCCGATCGCTAATACGCACAATGCCATACATGCCCGTGATATTGTCTAGCTCAGCGGCCTTATGGTACCAATATAAAGCTTGGCGCAAGTTGGTTCGTTCAGCTTCTTTAGCAAGATAGAGAATCATGGTGATGTCGCCACCCTCAGCTTTCATCACACGCTGCTCTTCTTCCATTTTCCTGTCACGCTCCATCGCTTTTCTCAGCGCAATTTCTCGCTGTCTGCGTTCTTGTTCTACGCGTTTTTTCCGAATGGATAGCGCAAGCATCCACACAAACAAGAAAAGTAAAAGCAGTCCGGTCGCCCCTATGGCGATCCCTATCATATTCATTCGTATTTATGTCACATGTTGTGTTGATAATATTAGTATCGGCCAATCGTCGAAATTATTGAGCTTATCAACGACTCTGGCTAGGCACAGGATATGCTAACTCGATGATTGTGAGAACCGTTAGAGGCTCAAAGTGGATACTTCGTTGAAGAAATTATCTCCATTATTCTTTTATAAAACTATTGATAAAACACTCAAAGCAAACGTGTGCTTTTCGATGAACGTTATCAAAACAAAAAGAAACGACAAAAATTGACCAAAAACAATAGAAGATCAAGATCACTTATTTTATAATGCAAATTAATTAAGACAGCATATTGAATTCTAATAATCAGGGGCAGAAAATGAGACTTATCCCGCTTAACCAAGCAGCACAAGTAGGCAAATGGGCAGCAGCACACATCGTTAAACGCATTAACGACTTCAACCCAACTGCAGAGCGTCCATTTGTTCTAGGTCTACCTACTGGTGGTACTCCACTAGCGACTTACAAAGCGCTTATCGAATTGCACAAAGCTGGCGAAGTTAGCTTTAAGCACGTAGTAACTTTCAACATGGATGAGTACATCGGTATCCCTGCGGATCACCCAGAATCATACCGCTCTTTCATGTACAACAACTTCTTCAACCACATCGACATCCAAGAAGAGAACATCAACCTTCTTGATGGCAACGCGGATGACAACGAAGTTGAATGCAAACGCTACGAAGACAAAATCAAGTCTTACGGCAAAATCAACCTATTCATGGGCGGCGTAGGTAACGACGGTCACATCGCATTTAACGAGCCAGCATCTTCTCTGTCTTCACGTACTCGTATCAAGACACTAACTGAAGACACTCGTATCGCGAACTCTCGTTTCTTCGACGGCGACATCAACCAGGTTCCTAAGTACGCACTAACTATCGGTGTTGGTACTCTACTTGACGCTGAAGAGATCATGATTCTTGTTACTGGCCACAACAAAGCACTAGCTCTAGAAGCAGCAGTTGAAGGCAGCGTAAACCACCTATGGACTGTATCTGCACTTCAGCTACATCCTAAATCAGTGATCGTTTGTGACGAGCCATCAACTCAAGAGCTAAAAGTGAAGACAGTTAAATACTTCACTGAGCTAGAAGCTGAGAACATCAAAGGCTTCTAATCATCTTGATGATTGAACATGTAAAAAGGAGGCTTCGGCCTCCTTTTTGTTTTTCACGCTAAGTTGAAGAACAGCTCATCGTCTGTCATGTATTTATGCTTGTTACTTAAATTACGTACATGCATAAACATAAACTCCGGAAAGCCCGGTGCTAAAATCGAGTTTGGCTCCCAACACACGCCGCCAACAAAAATATATCGGCCCTGTTTTTCATCATCATGCAAAGGGTTATTCAGCGGGGTAGAAAGTTCGGCTCGCACACCCTCTAACACACACACGATTTGACCTTTAGCGACCCCTATTACGCGGTTCACCAAGTTAGCCTTTACGCCACACTTCCATGCTTGTCGTGTCGCCATTTCAAAACCTTGCTTTCTGACGCCTTTACGCACATTCACAATTAAATTCATTCTTCACATCCAAACGGCAGTCACGGTACAACAAGCACTCAAAGTAGCGCGCAAAGGATAGACAAAGCGAGCAAAGAATACTCTGATATTCTCACCCGATGATAATCGCCAGTTTCGGAACTCTAAAACTCAAAACGGTTGATTGCGGTGCGCATTTCAGTCACATTGGCGACAGATAGACTCAGTTGACCAGGACGCCCATGACCACCGCTAGCTTTTTTCGCCTACTCTTATTGGCTGCCATTTGGGGCGGTTCATTCCTGTTTATGCGCATTTCTGCCTCAGCCTTTGGCCCTGCTTATTTAATTGAGTTTCGAGTTCTATTTGCCGCTATTTGCTTATTTTTGGTGAGCTTATATCTAAAGCGCAGCCTTCTCTTTCGAGCCCATCTTAAGCATTTTATGATCATCGGCCTTTTTAACTCAGCTTTGCCTTTCGTCTTATTGGCCTTTGCCGCGCAAACACTTAACGCCTCAACCTTATCTGTAGTTAACTCTACGGCAGTGATCTGGGGGGCGGTCATTGGCGTGTTTTGGCATAAAACCCCTCTAACCAAAAAAGCAATCATGGGGTTAGTGATTGGGGTGGCAGGTGTGACGGTATTGGTGGGCTGGGATGCACTAAAAATTGGCCAAGAAGCGATTTGGCCGGTACTCGCGGGTTTGATGGCGACGTGCAGTTACGGCATTGCCACGAACTACACCAAAACCTCACCAAACATTGCGCCGTTTGATAATGCTCACGGCAACATGTGGGCGGCGGTGCTTTGGTTGTTACCTCTGTTACCCTTCATCCCTATGCGCACCACACCTTCGGATGTCGAAATTGGCTCAGTGATCGCGCTCGGTGTACTTTGCACCGCGACCGCTTACTTACTTTATTTCCGCTTAGTGTCTGAGATTGGGCCTGCCTCAACGTTGTCGGTCACCTTCTTGATTCCCGCTTTTGGTATTTTGTGGGGTTACCTGTTTCTCGATGAACCGATTGGCGTCAGCACGATCATTGGGACCAGTTTGGTATTACTCGGCACCAGCTTAGTGACCGGTTTCTCTTTCAAATCATTACTCAGCAAACCAAAACCCTAGCTCAACCGCCTTGCTAAACTTAATGCCTATACTAAAAGAGTCGCGTTAAGAATAGGGATGAGATATGAGCTCAATTTTATTGTCGATGCTGCTGCTCACCACACCAGTACAGCCGGCAGCAAGTAACACGCTAGCACTCAAATGTACGCTGCTCGAAACGCCCGATCAGTTCTTGTTTTACTACGAACAAATGGTCTATCGCAGCGAGCAATTTGTCATCTTTCAGAACTTTAAAGGAAGGGTAGTGACTCAGGTGGATTTAAAAACTGGCGAGCTGATTCGAACGACGTATCTCGGTGAAGATTATTTGCCCAACTATCAAATTTTACTTGGCCAATGCCATGACGCGCCACATGTGATCGAACTGTGGACATTAGGCCAAAACACGTTTGATCATTGACCTAATGACCCGCAGTTACCAATATCGCTCATAGACAATATTGCCGCCCACAGCATGGCGAAAACGGCTTAACCCCTGATTTAGCAAGCTTTTGGTCGTATCTTTTATCATCGCCGGGTTGCCACATAACATAACAAAGCTACCTTCAGGGTCAAAGTTCACTCCTGCGGCATCCATCAACTGGCCTTCATCAATCAGTTGTGGAATTCGGCCATGCAACGCTCCTTGCTTGATTTCACGCGACACTATAGGAATGTATACCAATCGCCCTTCATATTGCTCAATCAACTGTTCTATCAAATAGTGATACACAAGATCAGCTTGATGACGAACACCATGTACTAGCACCACTTTGTCACAGTTAGGGCGGAAGTTAAGATCATCAAGTAGCGACAAAAATGGCCCGATCCCAGTTCCTGTCGAGAGCAACCATAAATTGGTCGATGATTTGGGAATGGTATCAAAAATCAAATCCCCATGGGCGCTTTCACCGACGTAGAGTCCATCTCCCACTTTGAGTTGATGTAAGCGCGGGGAGAGTTTCCCATCTGAATTCGAGATTAATAAAAACTCTAGTACGTCGCTTGTCATTAGAGGTGCGTTTACCAAAGAATAGGCACGTGAAATCAGTTCACCTTGCTCATCAAGTAAGGCGAGTTTGGTAAATTGCCCTGCTTTAAATTTCAGCGATGCGCCAGTTAAACGAAGGCTGAAAATTTCATCAGTCCAGTCCGTTCGTTTCTCAACAAACGCTTGAGAGTAACCTACGATTTCACTCTTTATCATCTCTTACCTCGCCCAAAGTGAGTTATCCGCAGTTTAAAATATAGACTATCCGGTCTTTTCTATTGTCGGATCTTCATGTTAATGAACTGTTGTCTCATTATTTCCCCAACAAAACCGCAATGGATAACATGAATCGACTAGAACTATCCATCTTTTACAAATTACCGTTAGGCTAAGAAATAAATGGGCTACATCGCAACTCTACAAACCAAGACACTTGAATAAGCAACTGTTTTTATTTAGATTCTTCAGCTTTGGACTGAACTACCTGTCTTAACTCCCTTTTTCCATTGCTTTGCCGGAGATACGCATTACTATGACTAAAAAATCGCTGCTCGCTGTTATCATCGCTGCAGGCATATCAACGTCCTCCTATGCCCAACAAGAACCTTGCGATAACCTCGATTTTAATTCCCCGGATCGGCTATTCAACGCAATAGAACATCACTGTTCTATCAGAGTCGGCGAAATGCTCAGAATGGGCGACGATCCGAACATGACAGACGATATCAACGCGACGCCACTCATCTACGCAGCTATAGAAGATCAGTCGTTAATCACCGCCCAACTGATTGAGGCAAAAGCTGAGATTGATGCGACCAACAATTTTGGACTCACCGCGTTAATCGTCGCAGCCAGAAATGGCAGCGCTTATGCGACAAAGCAATTAATCACCGCCAAAGCCAATCCAAACATCATCGATAAAAACGCGATGACAGCACTAATGTACGCTGTCAAAAATAACCATGCCGATGTTGTTGATGAGTTACTTAAGGCCAACGCAAACGTTGATTTCGCTGACCAGCGAGGTTTTACAGCTTTAATGATGGCAAGCTGGGAAGGTAACGCCACGATAGTTGAAAAACTGCTGGCAGCGAATGCCGCTGTGGATGTTCAATCAACCAACGGCTATAACGCTCAAACAGCTCTCATCTACGCCAGTGAAAAAGGCCATACAGAAGTCGTTAAGCAATTACTCAAAGCCAACCCAAGAACCTATATCAGAGACAACTTTGGTAAATCGCCATTGGATTACGCCAAAGAAAGTGGTTACGCCGAGATAGTAAACTTACTTAAGCAATATCAACCACCGGCTTATTCTTCACTTCCTAAAGACCAAGCGTTATGTCAACAAACCTTGACTCAGCAGGAGCAAGCACCTCTGCTATATGCCATTGATAACGACTGTGCCGAAACCGTCAAAAAACTACTGAACGAAGGTGCGAACCCTAACCTCGTTAACCGTTATGGTAATACCGCATTGATGATGGCGGCGGCCAATCGAAACCCTGTGATTGCGCAGTTGCTTATCAAAGCCAAAGCCGATGTTAACGCTGCCGAAGCAGAATATGGTGGTACGGCACTGATGACTGCGAGTTCACAAGGTTCATTAGAAGTTGTCGATCTACTATTGAAAGCTGGCGCTAACAACATCGAAGCTAAAAACAAATGGGGCGATACCGCGCTAATGAAAGCGGTCTTATCTGACCACGCAGCTACAGTTGAACGTTTAGTCGCGGCCAATGCCAGTCTGGATACCCTCGGTCGATACAAACTAAACCCATTAATGACCGCCAGCCTCCAATCTCCAAACACGGTAAAATACTTAATTAGCATCGGCGTAGATGTGAATGAGCAAAACAAAGAGACTGGTGAAACAGCCCTGATGATCGCAAGTCAAAGAGGCGAATATAAGATTATTACACTACTAACCGAAGCCGGTGCCGAGCTAGACATCAAGAGCAATAATGGTGCAACAGCTATGAGTATGGCCAGAAATCCAGAAAGTAAACTTAGATTAAAAATGGCCCGATACGAACAATTGGTTCCTCAATTACATGAGCTATTAGAAAGCGGTGTTGCCATTTCAGATCCTGAGGTGCAAAAGATCGTCAAAGAAATCGTCGAAGTTGCTCCTGTCGGTTATCGAACAACATCGTTTGAAAACCGTTATATGAAGGACAAAGAATCCATGCTTTCACTACCGAAAGACTCCTCCATCGTAAGGCGCAGGTTCTACTAACCGCTTAGCATACATAGCGTCACCAAGAATAAAACCAACACCGAGCATTCCTAATGGAATGCTCTTTTTTTAATTCATTCCCCACATATCCACCAACATTTTCTTTAACGCTCAACACCAAAAGGTGAACGCTTACCTTACGGGGTAAACAAGTCGTCAAGCCAATGATAAAATAACGACTTAAACCGCTATGAATCCACATTAGGGAACGTTAAATGTTACATGCGCAAGCTTTTATCCAAGAGGGTGTCCAATACCGTCCCCACAGTTTCACCGTGCCTCTAGACTATTCAGATGCAAGTAAAGGTGAGTTGACCATTTTCGCACGAGAAATGAGCCTAGTCGGTGATAATGCTGACAAACCTTGGCTGGTATTTTTCCAAGGAGGTCCCGGCTTCCCTGCAATGAGACCACTTGGCAACAGCGGTTGGGCAAAACGCGCATTACAAGAATACCGGGTATTGCTACTTGACCAACGCGGCACAGGTAACAGCAGCGTAATCAGTCACCAGACACTGGCAACATTATCACCAGAGCAACAAGCCGATTACCTAAGCCATTTCCGCGCCGACAACATCGTGCGTGACGCTGAATTTATTCGTGAGCAATTTGGCGTTGAGCAGTGGGCAATTTTAGGTCAAAGCTTTGGTGGCTTCTGCTCGCTGACATACTTATCCATGTTCCCGCAAAGCTTGCTACGTAGCTATATTACTGGTGGTGTGCCGTCGATTTTGCGCCATCCTGATGATGTCTATAACGCCACATTTAAGCGTACCATGGACAAGAACAAAGCCTTCTTTGCTCAGTTCCCAGCGGCTCAAGAACTTTGCCAGAAGATTGCCAACCACCTGATCGAAAATGATGTCACATTACCCAATGGTCAACGTTTTACCGTTGAGCAATTTCAGCAAATTGGCATCAACTTCGGCATGAGCGACAGCTTTATTGCCACTTACTACCAATTAGAAAATGCCTTGGTAGAAATTGATGGCCAAGCGACATTGCGTTACGAGTTCCTCAATGCAATGTTGGCAGAGCAAGCATTCCAAACTAATCCGCTCTACGCCATCTTGCATGAGTCTATCTACTGCCAAGGTTTTGCTTCAAACTGGAGCGCGCACCGAGTCCGTGGTGAGCATGACGAATTTAATTACCAATCCGGTAAGCCGTTCTACTTTACTGGCGAAATGGTGTTCCCTTGGATGTTTGATCAATACACTTGCCTACAGCCGTTAAAACAAGCCGCTGAACTGTTGGCTGCTAAATCTGACTGGACGCAGCTGTACGACCCAGCCCAACTTGCGAATAACAAAGTACCAGTAAGCTGCGCGGTTTATGCCGATGATATGTTTGTTGAGATGGACTTTAGCCGTGAAACACTGGCGATGGTGCCAAATGCTAAGGCATGGATCACCAATGAATACGAGCACAATGGCTTACGCGCGGATGGCGAGCACATTTTAGATAAACTGATCGCAATGGGTAATCAAACCGCTGCAACGCTTATTTAAGCTCAATATTTCGATATCAAGAAGGCTTATTGAACACGCCATAAGCCTTCAATCACTTACCAAGTACCGAACCTCAAAAAGACATTATGCTGAAAATCTCAAACACTGTGACGCTGCAAAGCTGGGAAATCCAACTGACTGCCATTCGAGCGCAGGGCGCGGGTGGGCAGAACGTCAACAAGGTCTCTTCAGCCATTCACCTACAATTTGATATTCAGCACTCCACCTTGCCTGCGATCTACAAAGAGCGTCTACTAGCCCTAAAAGACTCTCGTATATCCAAGCAAGGCGTAATCACCATCAAAGCGCAGCAATTTCGCACTCAAGAGCAAAATAAAGAAGACGCACTTAATCGGCTCGCCGAGTTAATTCAATCAGCCATGGTGATACAAAAAGCACGCAGAGCAACTAAACCAACACGCGCATCTAAAGAAAGACGTTTAAAAGCTAAAGACATTCGCTCAAAAACCAAGTCGCTACGCGGCAGAATCAAAGACTAAAAAAGCCACTTTAGATAATCTAGAAGTGGCTTGGGTTGGAGCAATTCTTAACTTAACTCAAAAGATGATTAAAACGCGCATTCCTGCTCAAACGCGATGCGCGCTTGCAGCGTGGCGAAATCGCCAACAGGTGTGCCATTAAGTTTGAATTGAGGATAGCTACGCGCACGAGGGAAGTGTTCAAACAGCGCTTCGCGATCAAAATCTTTATCCAGCTTCAGTGTCGCAACAAACAGCCCTTGGTTAGTTAACCACTGCTCGGCACTCACGCACTGAGGGCAGTTATCCTTGCTGAACATTTCAATTTCCATATTAGAACTCCGCATCAAAACTTAGTTGGCGATCCGATGGTCGCTTATACTCAGTCACACGCTTCTCAAAGAAGTTAGTCTTGCCTTCCATATCAAGTAAGCGCATATAATCAAATGGGTTTTCAGCACCAAATACCGTTTTAAAGCCAAACAAATCGGCAATCACGTCTGCGGTGTGCTCGATGTATTGGCACATTAGCTCAGCATTCATACCAATCAGGTCAACTGGCAATGCTTCGGTTACAAACTCTTTCTCGATTGAAACCGCTTCACGACAGATTTCTTCAAACTCGGCTTGAGTCACTTGGCCTTGACCTAATGTCTTAAACAGCAAGGCTGAGAAGCTAAAGTGCAAGCCTTCATCACGGGCAATCAAATCGTTACTTGCCGCAAGACCAGCAAGCAGGCCACGCTTACGGAAGTAGTAAATTGCACAGAAGCTACCAGCAAAGAACAAGCCTTCAACCAAACCAAAGGCTATCAAACGCATGGCTAATGATTTATCTGAGCCAATCCACTTCATTACCCACTGAGCTTTGCGCTTAACCGTTGGGACGTTTTCAATCGCATTGAACAGACGCTCACGCTCTTCTACATCAGGGATGTAGGTTTCAAGCTGCAGTGCGTATGTTTCTGCGTGAATCACCTCGTTAAACGCTTGAAGTGCTAAGAAACAACGCGCCTCTGCAATCTCGATTTCACCATAGAAACGAGTCAGCAGGTTTTCGTTGATCATGCCTTCACTTTGAGCGAAGAAAGCCAACACGTGGCGAATAAAGTGTTTTTCGCCCTCTCCTAGCTTGTTAAGATCCGCAAGATCTTGCGCAAAATCGAGCTCTTCTGTGGTCCAAAAAGCGGCTTCATGGGTTTTGTAAGCATCCCAGATTTCTTCATATTGAATTGGGAATAAGCTGAATTTGTTTTTAACGATCATACCGTTTCCTTTCTACTCGGTTTGATGTGAACTAGGCGCCACAGTTGAGGCAATCTTCATCTTGTTGCTGACCACCAACGGTCACTTTCACTGCATTCGCCGATGGCTTAGAACGCAGGTAGTACATGCCAGTCTTCAGACCTTTCTTCCATGCGTAGAAATGCATGGCGTTAATTTGTGCAAAGGTTGGGGAAGCTAGCCATAGGTTTAAGCTTTGTGACTGACAAACGTATGGGCCACGATCGGCTGACATATCAATGATGGCTTTTTGCGATATTTCCCAAATGTTGCGGTAGACCGCTTTGAGATCATCAGGGATCGCGGGGATATCTTGGACTGAACCATTATGAAGAATGATGTTGTCACGGATCTCTGTCGTCCAAAGGCCGCGCTGTTCCAAATCGTACACTAGGTGTTTGTTCACAATAATGAACTCACCAGAAAGCGTCTGACGTTTGTAGATGTTGCTGGTCTGCGCTTCAAATGCTTCAGTATTACCTAAGATTTGCGCAGTTGACGCAGTTGGCATCTGAGCAATTAGCAGTGAGTTGCGCACGCCATGCTGAGATATATTCTGTTTTAAGCTATGCCAATCCCAACGGCTGCTTGGCTCTGCCTGCCATAAATCAAACTGGAAGATACCTTGGCTAATTGGCGAACCATCGTAACTATCGTATGTACCTTTCTCTTGCGCTTGTTCACAAGACGCCTCTAGCGACGCGTGGTACATAGTTTCTGCAATATCACGGTTGAGCTTGCGCGCTTCTTCACTGTCGTAAGCAAGGTGCATCTTAAAGAACACATCCGCTAAGCCTTGAATACCCAAGCCTACAGGTCGGTGAGCATGGTTCGATTTTTCAATCTTATCCGTTGGGTGGTAGTTAACATCAATCACGCGATCTAGGTTTTTAATCGCAACCTTAGTTACGCGGTGCAGAGCATCGAAATCAAAGCCATCTTGAGTGACAAACTTAGGCAGAGCCACAGAGGCTAAGTTACATGCTGCAGTCTCTTCTGGCGTCGAGACTTCCATGATCTCTGCACATAAGTTACTCGACTTAATCGTACCTAGGTTCTTCTGGTTAGATTTCTCGTTACATGCGTCTTTATAGAGCATGTAAGGTGTGCCAGTTTCAGCTTGCGACTCAATAATTTGTGTCATCAAGCTACGCGCTTTAATGGTCTTAACACCTAAGCCTTGCTGTTCGTACTGTTCATACAAACGTACAAAATCATCACCATAAACATCTGATAGCCCTTTAGCAGAATGCTCACTAAACAGTGTCCAATCACCATCTTCTTCCACACGCTGCATGAACAAATCAGGCACCCATAATGATAAGAACAAGTCACGAGCTCGGAACTCTTCTTTACCGTGGTTCTTACGCAAATCAAGGAAGGACTCAATATCTGCATGCCATGGTTCAAGGTAAATCGCAAATGAGCCTTTGCGCTTACCACCGCCCTGATCAACATAACGCGCCGTTTCGTTGAATACTTTCAGCATAGGCACGATGCCGTTAGAGATACCGTTGGTCCCTATAATTGGTGCACCAGTTGCTCGGATATTGTGGATATGAAGACCAATCCCGCCCGCTGATTTTGAAATCAACGCACAATCTTTCAACGTATCGTAAATACCTGAAATTGAATCGTCTTGCATCGCCAATAGGAAACAAGAAGAAAGCTGCTGCATTTTACAGCCCGCATTGAATAGCGTCGGCGTTGCGTGGGTGTAGTAGCCTTGGCTTAGCAAGTCATACAGCTCTTTGATCTCATCTAAATCGTTACCAGCAACAGCAATTGCCACACGCATAAACATATCTTGTGGGCGCTCAGCGATTTCGCCATTCACTTTTAGCAAGTAAGAACGCTCTAGTGTTTTGTAACCGAAGTAGTCGAACTGATAATCCCGGCGGTAATCAATCAGCTCTTCAAGTTCGTGTTTATGGGTATCAACGAAACTTACGTACTCATCAGACAAAATACCAATTTTGGCGAGCTTTTGCGTCGCATCCCAAAGGCCGCCTGTTTCTTTTTGCAAAGAACTCACCATGACCCGTGCTGCAAGCTTTGCGTAATCTGGATGTTCCGCCGCCATACTGCCTGCCGTTTCCGCTAGGAAAACGTCAATTTCAGTCACCTTGATACCATCGTACAAACCACTTACCACGCGTTGAGCAACCGCGATAGGTTCTACTTTTAGGCCATCTGAGAGCGCCTCAGCACGTCTCGTTACTTTATCTAAGCTGGCTTTCTCGGTACGTCCGTCTCGTTTTATTACGTCCATAATTCTATATCTTGTGTTTTATTTAAGAAGTTGACCCTACATGTATGCATTTAGATCTAAGTGATAACAATTATCATTACAAGTAATTTTACATTTAGGATTCCCGCTAGAAAAAATCAGATTGCAAAATTCGCAATGGCTGACAAACCGCCATACACCAAGGGGTTATTGTCTGTTGAGCGAAGTAAGTGCAAACGAATAATTTACGCACAAAACCATAAATATCAGCAACTTAACTAAATTTAGATTAATCAACAAAAAAGAGAGCAAGATCACATTAACATCGAAAGAGCCATCAGACTTTTCTTACCCTTTTTGAAGCAAAAATGGCCATTTTTTACCATTAAGATGATTTAAAGCCGCAATGCGGTAAATATCCTCTCCTTTGCCCCTAAAAACTGTCGGTATTTGTCTAAACTAGTTAGAGATATAATGAGAACAATTCTCAATAAACCTCATTTCTACTAAGGAATTACCATGAGTGAGTTCGTTGTTTGCGCTCTGTACAAATTTGTCCAATTGGATAACTACCAAGAATTGCGTAAGCCCCTGCAAGATTTAATGCAGCAACACCAAATTCGAGGCACATTACTTTTGGCTAAAGAAGGCATCAACGGCACCGTTGCAAGCAGCCGAGAAGGGATAGATACCCTACTCGCATGGCTTAACAATGAACCGCGTTTAGCCGGTATCGTCTACAAAGAGTCATTAAACTCACAGCAGCCTTTTAATCGCAGTAAGGTCAAGCTGAAGAAAGAGATTGTGACCATGGGTGTGGAAGGTATCGACCCGCGACAAGTGGTCGGCACTTACGTTAAACCAAATGAATGGAACGACCTCATCTCAGATCCAGAAGTGTTTGTGGTGGACACTCGTAACGATTACGAAATTGAACTTGGTACGTTCAAACATGCGGCAAACCCGAATACTGATACTTTCCGTGAATTCCCTGAATATGTAGAGAACAATCTTGATCCCGAGAAACACAAAAAGGTCGCGATGTTCTGTACCGGTGGTATCCGCTGTGAAAAATCCACCGCCTACCTGAAAGAACAAGGGTTTGATGAGGTGTATCACCTCGAAGGCGGCATTCTAAAATACTTAGAAGAAGTGCCGGAAGAAGAAAGCCTTTGGCAAGGTGACTGCTACGTATTTGATGGCCGAGTGGCGGTCAATCACCAACTCGAAAAAAGCAGCTTTAATCTTTGTAACGCCTGTCGATTACCGATAACTGAACAAGATAAGCAATCCGAACAATTTGAACACGGTGTCAGCTGCCCTAAATGTTTTGGCAGCCACTCAGAAGAGCAAATCGCTCGCTTCCGAGAGCGTGAAAAACAGATCATGCTAGCGAAAGAGCGGGGTATTGAGCATGTGGGTGGTCAAAGCCAGCTGCACATGCAGCAGAGACGCCAACAAAAGCTCGCCGCTAAAGCCGCACAACGTAAGCAAAAGTAGCCCACAGATGAGCAATCGCTTTCTCTTTGGCTTATGATCACAAAAGAAGCGGTTAGTTAAAATTTTCAATGACATAGACGCAGTGCAATCCTATTCTTAAGCGAATTTTATAATGCTGTGTCTAATTTATGTCTGTATTAGAAGAAACAACCGCTCTTGTCATTCCTTATGACCCACAAAATGTGGAATCCCTGCGCCAAGGTCTAAAACTCTATCGCCAATATATTGAGCGTGAAGATGCCTTCCACGACTTCTACTGTCACGTGACGTTTAAAGTCGAAGAGAACTGCGATGATACCATTGGCAAACTACTTCAAGACCCTATCACTCGCACGCTAATTAAGTTTGCTGGAGCAAGACTTGAAGAGATCAAACCAGAAACCAATCTCAGCAATTGTGTGTACGAAGAAGAGACCGCATTTTTCCTCCGTGCCCTTCACCATGCTGAACTTGAATCAGAACTGGAACAAACCGCAATTACGTTAACAGCGGTATCTCGTCGAATTAACGACTCTTCTGATATGTGGGTTTCAGACACAGAAGTGCTGGGTTTATTGCCGCTGTTCATGCTGGCACTCAAATACCCGCAATACACCTATCACCTTGCCAGCTACATCGTCCCTTACTGGGACGAGGAACATGCCCCATTTGGTGGTGAAGTATTGGCGATTGTGGTCAGTCATCACGGATACAGCCACCATATGCTCAAAGCATTTTGCTACTGTGATAACTACATGGCGCGCGCCAAAATGTTCTCCTTAGAAGCGATGAGCCGTATCAATATTCAACAGGTACAAGGTAAACAGCGACGCCAACCTCTACTTGAAGTATTCCGCCAACAGCCAGAAGAGTTTGAAGCCTTTAAACGTCTGCTAAAAGAGCGTTATGCGGCGATGGATTTCTTGCAGTACACCTCAAGTCCACACGAATACAATGACGATCCAATTCGCCCTCTGGTTCTATCTATCGTCTCTCCTGATGCTGGCACGGAATGGTACGATTTTGATGAAAAAGAAGAATCTATGAGCGAAGCCATGTTCATCGATAGTGTTGCCGATGATGCCGCCGCTGATCTCAAAATCGAAATCGAAGAGTACTTAGGTCGCCCGATTGTTGAACCGAAAGAATATGAGGAAGAAGAGTGGGGCGACATCTACTACGCAAGAGGCACCTCTGAAGAACAGTGGAAAGCCTTTATTTGTGGAGAGTTCGACAACGGCCAACAAGTTTGGGACTACGTGTTAACCGGTGAGGGCCCAGAGATTCTCGACCAAATCGAAGCTTGTGACGCACCTAAGCTGATGATTGATGGCAACTACAAGATTGCTGAAAAAATCGATTATTACGTGGGGATGTTTGAAACATTCCACAGTGAACTGGCAAGCATCCTTAACGACGTAATCTGCGATTGGAGACCTGACGACGAAGATGAAGAGTATGAAGAATGCCCTAAGCTTCTACGCTTACTTGATGTAATGCATCGTTGGAATGATAAACAGAGTTTCCACGCCGATCTAATGGATGAGATGGTTAACGAGTACAAATTCATCTCGGATAAAGAATTTATTGCACGCTATAACGGCGACTGGAAAACACTATTATTCCATTGCATCGACTCATTCTCAGGTTACAGCAGCAATATCGCGCTCACTGAAGCAAAAACGCTGTATCAAATCTCTTTAGACCATCGTGATGAGCTCAAGCAAATCATCGAAAATGAAGACTACCCACAAATCTGCGATGAATTTAGGTCAGGCCCACCACGTGAGACCATCTTGGCTATGTGTGCCGCCATCGTCCACTTTGACCGAGAAAACGGCACTAAAGATGATTTAAACCAATATGTGTTAAGCCTGCTTGATCAGCAGTTAGTTCGCGCACTGACAGACCAAACCTCCGAAACCAGCCACTTCGTCTGCGGACCAAAAACACCGTCTTGGCAGTATGTCGAGCCAGAAGAAGAAGTGCTAAAACAGATCAATCAAGATTGGGAAGTAGTCGAACAATACTTACATGCGAAACATGATGATGTTGATAAAGCAACGCAATGCTTTGATAAACAGCAGAAACTCGATCGTGATGATGACAGCATCTTCTTCCAGCAAAAACGCTATGAGTTCTTGCGAGACTTTGACCACAGAGCTCAGAAGCTGTTGGTTGCAGCACACGTCATCTCTAAGCAAGACAACTCACCAATCAAAGATTTCTGCGAGCGCTTTGTTGAGCTGTGGGTTCGCCTTGCTCCGTGTAAAACTTGCCGCATGTTAGGCCACTTCTACAACGTTTCACGCTACGGTGATTTCGAGTCTGAAGAGTTTCTACGCCAAAACGCTGCGCTAACTGAGAAAATCGTTGGCATTACTGATGTAGGTGCGAGCGCGTTTGTTGCTGAAAACCTCATCAGCGAAGTACGCTCTGGTGAAGACTATCAGGATGTGTTCAAGCCGATGTTTGAGATGTACAAACAAGAAGCACAGACTGACGAGCCAGAGCAACAGGTGTTGCATCAATCGTTAAACGTGATCCCGCAGAATTACAAGCAGATTTTCATGGGTCAGCTATTCAAATATGACCCAACCATCGATCCTGATTACTTTGAAACTGAGCTGCGTCGAATCGTTCAGCTGCGCGTAAAACAGCGCTTACTTAACACGATTCATGAAGAGCGCGACTTTAATCAAGAAGAGCTTTATGCCCTGAAATTGATTGAGGATTACGTCCATCTTCAGCAACCTGCGACGCAGGCTCAAATAGATGAACTGGTTGCCATGATGAAGTCTCAATACATCGAAGATTTCATTGGCCCTTACCGCGCTGCAGAAGTGGATTTCCTATTCTGGTTTGCTTCTGATGTGTTGAAAGATAACCTGTTACAAGTGTACATCCATCACTCAGGGATGAACTTCACTAAGCTGCATGATGACGATGACGAAAGCCAAAAACGTTGGCTGTGTGAGCGCGTACTTTTATTGGGTATCAACAAAATCAAACTGTTTGAAACCATCATGGATGAACACTGGGAAGAGTGTTTAGACATTTTCCCAGATCAACTAGAACTAGCTTCTCTCACCAATGAACTCAGCGTAGAAGACCTGCATGATCTGCTTATCGAACTGGCAAAACGTGGCGATTATCAACCTCTGATTGATACTCATGCCGATCACCACTCACGCCGCATTCGAGATCTAGTTGCTGAGATTCAGGCTGGTAAGTTCAACAAAGATAAGTTCAATTTAATCGAAGTTGTCCACTTTGGCATCTACGCTGAAGCCGGAACACCAGAAGAACTAGAGGCAGCCAAGCAAGCTCAAACGGAAGAAGATGAAGGGTTCGTTGCCATCCATCAGTTAGACCATCGTAAAGAAACCCTGTTGGTGGAAACGGAAGTGGGTCGCTCATTTGGTATGCGAGTGGGTTACTTCAGTGATGACACACCAATGGATGAGCTACCTGAAGAGATCAAACTCAAAGCACGAGTTCACCACCCTTACATTCACACCCATGGTGGCTACCTGTCTGAGTGGGACTTCCAACTGGAAGTAGATACTAGCTGCTACATTGGTTGGACGTTCTCACACAAATCTTTGTGTGTACCGGGCATCTACAAAGTAGAGATCGTCAAAGGCGACGACGTGATTGAAAGTAAAACTTTCCACGTGGTTGAAAAACGACCTCTTCAGGTCGACAGCTTAATTGAGAAATACCAAGACGGTTCGTTAACTCAAGAACATGTTGGCAGCATGAATGTACACGATAACGTGCTAAACATGCTCGATGTGAAAAACAATTGTAATTCTTTAAACATCGCTAACCGATTGATTAATAACGTCGTGAATGTTTACCAACATCACGACAATAACGATCTCGCGTTTTTAGAATTAAGACTAAACGAAAGCACGCCTAAACATTGGTATCGAGCGGCAAACCAACTCCGTCCATTCATTGAAAAGCGTGTCAAAGGCAAGCAGTTACTGATTGGTTCAAACGCTGCGATTGAACATGGCTTGGCTAACCCTAGCATTTGGCAACAAGGACTAAGTGCGAGTACACCCGTAAAGTTTGTTCGCCCAAATCCTGACCACGCGGACAGCTTGATTGCCCTGCACCTTAAGAAGAAGGGCTTTAGAACTCTATTTGGCTACAGCAGAGAAGGCGATTTGTGCCGTATTCTGATCGCACCAATCAAAATCGGCCTGTTGCAACGTTACCTTCTGCATATGGTAGCGAAACTGGCTAGCGACTCGGTTGAACGCCAAGGCGTACCAGCCGCACTTTAACGCTTACGAAAATCAATTACCTAACTCAAAGCAAGTTTATACTTCGCTTTGAGTTAGGTTTTTCCAAATCATCTAATCCCTGTTTTATTGAGTGTACCATGCCAACAATTAACGAATTTAAACACGATATCGAACATTACAAATCAGGTGTTTGCAAAGCCCTTGCTGACTATCTAAACGACCAACATGCGTTTTTCAGTGATTACAAAATCCGTGCTGTAGATTTTGAATTTAATCCGGATCACGACTTCCAACTGCTCATTAGCTTTCTCGTTGAGGGAGAAGAGGCATGGCAAGAGAAATCCGATCCACAAGGTGACTACTACACCACGGATTGGAAGTATCACATGTTCAACCTAGACTTTACTGACCATGAAAGTGACGAGTTAAATGAAGCCCTGTATCTAGAGCTGGATGACTTAGACGATCTTGATTACGGCCCTCTCAACCAGTTTTATGATGAGCTATATAAACAACTCGCCAGTGTTGTGAAATCTGATGTAGTAATGAAAGCCATCCACTCATTCCAACACTCTGAGCAGTTTGATGTGTTTATGATTGACCCAAGAGATGAAGATATCGACTACATTCAGCTAGAGACCGCTGTATTTCAATATCAGTCATAGCCATTACAACTGTTTGAAAAACCAAAACCGAACCGAAAACGCAGCATAAAAAAAGAGCCTAAATTAGGCTCTTTATCAGGGGTAAGGTTTTTGACTAAATTATTTGGCGAGCTTTTCTAGTACACGCATCAACATGCGAATACGTGGCTCAATCGACTCAAGCAACAAGTACTCTTGATCGCTGTGGAAGCCTGCACCAATTGGGCCTAGACCATCCAATGTTGGAACGCCAAGAATCGCGGTGTTGTTCGCATCAGAACCGCCACCCACTTCTTTCCAGTTGATGTCGATGTTTAGCTCTTGCGCTGATTCTTCAACCAGTGCCATCAAGGCCTGAGTTTGTTCACTGGCTACCATCGATGGCTTGTAAGCTTCACGTTCCATTTCAACCACAACATCAGGTGTAAATGGCTGAGCTTTAAGTGCATTCAACTTAGTATCAACTTCGTCGTATTCCTCATTGCTCCAAAAACGCACATCAACAATCGCTTGGGCATCTTCAGGGACAATGTTTGCACCCGCGCCGCCAGAGACAATACCAACGTTTAACGTCGTGCCTGACTCGAAGTTGGTCATCGCATTAATCGCTAAAATCCAGTTCGCCATTTCAGTGATAGCACTGCGGCCATTTTCTGGCTCATTACCTGCGTGTGCAGCTACGCCTTTGAAGTCAAACTTGTAGCGAGCCATGCCTTTACGAGCTTTAACTAGGCCACCATCTGCACGCGCCGCTTCCGCCACTAATACATGACGCGCTTGCTTAGCTACAGATTGAATCCAATCAACTGAGTCTAGCGAGCCAGTCTCTTCATCTGGGTTCATGCAGATCGCAATCGACAGTTTGTTTAGCACATCAGCATCAAGGTTGCGCATCGCATATACGATGTTTAGCAAACCCGATTTCATGTCAGAAACACCCGGGCCGTATGCTTTTTCTGCGTCGATGCTCATTGGACGCTCTGCGGCGGTACCCACAGGGAAAACCGTATCCATGTGACCAATAAGCATCACATCAATCGCATCCGCTTCTGGTTTGTTGCGAATTTCTAGACCAACACCCGCTTTACCACAATCGATGCGTTTTACGTTCCAACCATCAAGCTGGGCGAACTTTTGCTCAAACTGAGCAGCGATAACTTCAATACCTTCAACGGTGTAAGTACCACAATCCACATCAATCAGTGGGCGCAGCTCTTCAAGGTATTCATTCAGTGAAAAATTCATTCTCTACCCTTACACAAATAGGTTCATGACTAGCATTGCACCAAACGCGTTCAATACAGAGATAGCAATCATTACAGGAATGTAACGGCCTTCAGTACCGATAGGACCCATGATGCGGCCCATGTACTGAACTTGCGAGCCCATTAGGTAGATAGCAGGGGCAAGAATCGCAATGTGAGTACCGTTAAGAATACCTTGGTCAAACAATGTGATAACAACACCAACAGCACCACCCATCGACATCCACGCGCCAATAAGTACAGCTGCGGCTTCACCCGGTAGGCCAAAGACAGCCATGATTGGCGAAAACACAGTACCCATCAAATCAAGTGCACCCGTAATCTGCAGCGCTTTAATGATAACGAAAGCCATAAGAACGTTAGGCACAGTAGACGTTGTTGCAATAACCCAGCCTTTCTTTGCGCCTTCAACGAAGATGTCTGTCACCATAGGTTTTTTCTGTTTAACTTCGCTCATTATGCTGTCTCCTCTTGTAGGCTTTTATCTTGGTTTTTATCTTCTTTGCCTTCAGTAATGTTTAGGTAAATGCGGAATAAGTTGGCACCAACAAATTTAAATACAAACATGATTGCTACCGCTAAACCGATTGAAGACGTAACCGCCAGAGAACCATCAGCCATGGTCAGAGTGAATAGCACAGCACCAGAAGAGAAGAAGTTAACGATAGTCGCACCAGCGGTGAACTGGAACATAGTAAACACATCAGTTTCACGCTTGGTTAAACGCCCTTCATCTTTCAATTGACGCGTCATCGCCGCACCAGCATCGGTACTTTGTAATGAAGCAATCAAAGCAAGACCAGAACTACCAGGAATACCCATTAATGGGCGAAGTAGAGGAGTAAGAAGCTTACGAGCAGCATCTAGCGCGCCGTAATGTTCAAGAACGTTGATAACACCAAGTGCGAACATAACAGTTGGGATAAGAGTTAGAGCAAAAATGAAACCGTCACGAGCACCGCTACCGCCTTTACCACGTAAAGAAGTAGTTGCCGCTTCAACACCTTCAGCCGTCTCTTTTACATCGTAAGCGACTTTACCAAAAGAGCCATTTAGCGTAGTGAAATCGAGCACACCGTACCACTCGTTCGATTTCATCAAGCCAGAGAAAAATACCACCGCAAAAGCGAGCGCGACATAGCAACCCCATGTCACTTTACGCCCTGTTTGAATTGGATTGGACATTGTTATCACCTTAATTATTAGGAACAGAATAAAAGGGAGCCCATGGTGCTTTTTCCATCAATTTATAGAGAAAAAACCAAAAGCCTCATCCATTTTGTGGGAATTACTGTGCTAGAAATCTGATCCGAATCAATTGGCAATTAAAACTATTAACAAGCCGTAACTTGATATCATAATTTGTGATAACACGCATAATTAGTAAAAAATGCTAGTCAAAGTTCATAACAATGCACATCAACTGTATTAATAAAATCATCAAAATTAGTTAAATATTAAGGTATGTCGGCTTATTCCACATGCCTCACAAACTATCTCGCCAAAGGCCACTAGAATAAGTTTGCTCGAACGACAAGTATTTATGCCTAGATTCAAATATTTGGGGTATTAGGCCAAACCATTAGTGATGGTGCAGCAAAAGCTCTCGCAACCACGATCGTGATGCGAAACGCAGCAAAAGCGTTCATGTGAGAGGGAAAACTGTAAATCGTCAGCTCGATAACGTCATGGATGGCGTTGGTATATCTACCCAACAAACAACAATAAAACATGCAGCAAGCAGTGGGACTGCATCAATAACCTTTTACTATCTGACAGTGTTTAGCTTTGCGAACTCTGCCATTCAGTATCCGTTCGAGTGTTAACACTTAAGCCTATGTAGTTGTTAATATTCAAGGAGTTGAAGTAATGAAGAGACTGTGGCCAGTTTGTTTAGCCCTGTTAATGTTGCCCTGTTCTGTTTTTGCCGCCAGTAGCGGCGCCCAATCCCCCCCGTTAGACCTTACCCAATCCACCATCGGATACGTTGCCATAGTCATCTTTGCCATTGCCTACACCTTGGTAATGCTGGAGGAGTACTTACAGCTACGTAAATCCAAACCCGTGCTACTTGCCGCAGGCCTTATTTGGGCGATGCTGGGTTATGTGTACTCCCAACAGGGTTACATAGAGGTCGCCCATGCCGCGTTGGAACATAACCTATTAGAGTATGCGGAATTACTGCTGTTCCTATTGGTAGCGATGACCTACATCAACGCTATGGAAGAGCGGCGTTTATTTGATGCGCTGCAAGCTTGGATGGTCGGCAAAGGGTTTAACTTCCGCGCCCTATTTTGGTTAACCGGTATTCTCTCCTTCTTTATTTCACCTATTGCCGATAACTTAACCACCGCCCTACTCATGTGCGCTGTTGTCATGAAAGTCGCTGGAGACAATAAGCGCTTCATTAACCTTGCTTGTATAAATATCGTCGTCGCAGCAAACGCAGGCGGCGCGTTTAGCCCATTTGGTGACATTACCACCTTGATGGTTTGGCAAGCTGGCCATGTCTCCTTCTCTGAATTCATGCCCCTTTTTGTGCCTTCTGTGGTTAGCTACGTCATACCCGCGGTCATCATGTCGCTGTTTATACCTAACAGTAAACCAAACGTAACCCATGAACATGTCGAATTAAAACGCGGCGCGCGCCGAATTGTGTTGTTGTTCATACTCACTATTTCAACTGCGGTGGCCTTCCACGCGGTGCTTCACTTCCCGCCAGTAATTGGCATGATGATGGGTTTGGCGTACTTGCAGTTCTTTGGCTTCTATCTACGTCGCACACTCAAGCGCTCATTGGCAAATAAAGCCAAAATGGCCATTGCGAACCGTGATGACTATGCCTTAAAGCGTTTAGGCTCTGTGGTACCGTTTGATATCTTCCGCCGAGTTTCTCATGCCGAATGGGACACCTTGCTCTTTTTCTACGGCGTTGTGATGTGCGTGGGTGGTTTAAGTTTGATTGGCTACTTAGGCATGATCTCTGAAGTGATGTACCTACAGTGGGACCCTATTTGGGCCAACATCATGGTGGGGATTCTATCTGCGATTGTCGATAACATTCCGGTGATGTTCGCCGTACTCACTATGGAGCCAACCATGTCTATGGGTAACTGGTTGTTAGTCACCTTAACGGCAGGTGTTGGTGGTAGCTTGTTGTCGATTGGTTCCGCAGCAGGGGTAGCACTAATGGGCGCAGCCCACGGTAAATATACCTTCTTCGGCCATCTAAAATGGGCGCCTGTGATTGGCATCGGCTACGCGGCCGCCATTGTGACCCATTTATGGATGAACAGCAGTCTGTTCACCTAGCGACTCAGATCAGTAATCGCTTAACCATCAAAAAAGAGCTTACCGCATTGTACGGTAAGCTCTTTTTATTTATTACTCTCAATAAGCTTGCCATCCACAAGATGATGGCAGCTCAAACGATTAACAGCAGTTAGTTCCGCAACCGCCATTGTCGCTGCAATCTTTACCTGCGCCTAGGAAGGTCTGCTCAGATAAATAAAAGCCTGTAAATGCTTGTTCAAAATCGTCCGCTACCGACTTCTCCATTAAGCCAGTCTCTAGCAGAGCTTGCTGCCAAGCTTGCACTTTAGGGAAGCCTTCCAACATATCAAAACAAGTGTGCGCTTTAATGATGTGAGCACGGTGCAGCAATGGTAGCCAAGCCATATCCACGTTGCTGAGCGATTCACCTTTGAAGAATGGGCCATCAACCAATTGAGCCTCAACTTTAGCGAATGCTTTACCCAAGTTCGCTACGCGCTCAGTCAATAGCTCTTCATTGCTGCTGCGCATTGTCGTGCATTGAGCAAGGTAGTGTTTTGAACCCAAGTAGCTCCATGCACGATCTAAAGCACGCTGCTCGTTACCGATGCCTTCTTCTAGTGGACCAAACTCATCTTGGATGTATTCAATGATCGCATCAGATTCAAATAGCGCAGCGCCTGACTCTGTAATCAGCAGTGGTACTTGACCGTTAGGTGATACATCTAAAAACCACTGTGGCTTGTTACTCAGACTGATGTATTCAATTTCGTAAGGAATTTGCTTCGCTTCTAGAGCCGCGGTTACACGTTGAACAAATGGACAGATTTTAAAACTTACTACTTTAATCATTTTTCACTTCTCGTTTGGATTCAGCATTGTCGCGCTGAAGATTAATAGGGGCGATTTATCTCGCTTACACCTATAAGACGAGGTGATTCCAAAGAAGACGAAAAAGATTTAAATAATTTTTCCTAACAGCCACATTGTTTATTTTTCTGATGGTAATCAACGACATTACCGTGCTTATCAAGTTGCAACTCACAACAGTTTTCGAACAGTTTTCTTAGTTCCATACGGCTTTTTTGTACCCGAGACTTAAACGTGGAGTAGCTAACACCTTGCTTTTCTGCGAGCTCTTTTTGGCTTTGACCTTCTAACTCCACCGCTGAAAGCATGGCTGCATTTTCTGACGGCAGTGCTTGAATAAATGGCGCGATACACTTAGCCATCTCTTGCTCTAAGGTTTCTGGCTCTTGCTGATACCAAAGCTCTTCTGCATCGATCTCTTGGTCACGTTGAACACGAGCACGCTTACGATAAAAATCGACAATGGTGCGATGGGCAAGCTGAAACAACCACGCTTTGACGCTGGTTTGATCTTTAATAGTTGATAGGTTTTGATGGGTTTTAATCAAAATCTCTTGCAGCAAGTCTTCGACATCCGCCTCGTTATTTACCTTAGAGTGCAAGAATGCTTTCAGCGATCGCTGATATTTTTCCCACACTTGATTTAGTTGTAAGGGTTCAGCTACATTGCTCATCGACACAACACTCATCTTGTAAAAAACTGATTACCCCTTCGAGGCACTGATACTCGGCAACGCAATAGAGCGTTCTTCCTTCGCGGCGCTGACTTATCAACCCTGCGGATGCCAAACTCGAAATATGGTGAGAAAGCGTCGATCCCGGAATACCGAGCGTTTCTTGTAATCCACCCACAGCGATGCCTTGATAACCCGCTTTGACGACGGTTTTGTAAATTGACAGCCTTGTGGTGTGGCCCAACTCTTTTAATGCTTTCGCGACAAATTCTAATTGCATATCGCTTTCCTCTAACTGGTATATTTCCAAAATAATCGAAATATCTGTTTTTTGCAATCCGCTCTCACAAATCGACTCCAAAAATTATTTCGATATTTATCGAAATAAAGCTTGATCTTTAAATTTTCATTTCTATAATTCGAGAAAAGTCGAAATGACAAATAACTTCCTTTTGGAGAACCACCATGAGTAACGAACTAATGACAATGGCGAAAGAAGCACTCGATATGTTTGCTTTTCTCGCTGTTGAACTAACCATCTTATTTTTAGCCATCAGCTACATTGTTGGCGTACTGCAAGAGTTTTTAACACCTGAAAAGATCCAATCGATCTTGAGTTCACGTAACGGCAAAGGCTATGTGGTTGCTGCACTATTAGGCTCAATCACACCATTTTGTTCATGCTCAACCATCCCTTTCTTAAAAGGGCTACTGCGAGCAAGAGCTGGCTTTGGACCTATGATGGTGTTCCTATTCGCTAGCCCGCTACTTAACCCAGTCATCATTGGTCTATTTGTAGTGACCTTCGGCTGGAAAGTCGCACTGTTCTACTTTGCTATTGCACTGTTCGTTTCAGTAGTCGCAGGTATGATCTTAGAAAAACTAGGCTTTGAGCGTTATGTAAAACCTGAAGCGTACCAAACAGCGGAAGCATCTAGCTGCGGCACAAGTTGTGGTGATAGCAAGCCAGAGGCAGCTAAAGAGCCAGCACCAAGTTGCGGACCAAAAAACTGTTCTGACTCAGCTCCTGTAGCAGCAAAAACAAGTTGCTGTGGTGACAAAGAACCCGCTCCAGTTGCAGCGAAAACAAGCTGCTGCGGCGAGAAAAAAGTAGAACCTGTTGTTTCTTGCTGCTCTTCAGACGGCACAGCAACCGCAGAATTAGTAGAAGTAAAACAACCAAGCCGTTGGGTGAAAATTTGGCACTCAACATGGAAAGACTTTAAGCAAGTTCTACCTTACTTATTGATGGGTATCGCGATTGGCTCGTTCATCTATGGCTTTATCCCAACAGAGCTTATTGCGGAATACGCTGGCGCAGGTAAGTGGTACGCGATTCCAGTAGCTGCTGTAATTGGTATTCCTTTGTACATCCGCGCTGAAGCAGTTATCCCTCTAAGCGCAGCATTAGTACAAAAAGGTATGGCCTTGGGCTCTGTAATGGCACTGATTATCGGTAGTGCAGGCGCAAGCTTAACGGAAGTGATTTTACTGAAATCTATCTTTAAAAATCAGATGATCGCAGCATTCCTAGTAGTGATCCTTAGCATGGCAATTGGCGCAGGATTCCTATACACCGCGATCTTCGCTTAAACCTTAGCGATTGACCGCCCATTCTTTACCTAATAAGCAACAACTTGCCCAAAGCAAAGCAAGTTGTTGCTTTATTCAATATAAACCCCTGTTTTTACTCACTTAAAAACTTGGCATCGACCTTGTAATAACCCTAGCGATTATTTAATCACTCCCCCGCCCGGCTCACGCTCTGGGTGGCTAATAGGACTAATACTTAAGGATTTTAAGATGCCAACTCCATGTTATATCGCTATCGAGGGCGAAACTCAGGGCCTTATCACTTCAGGTGCATGTACTTCTGACTCTATCGGTGACTCTTACGTTGAAGGCCACGAAGATGAGATGCTAGTGCAATTCTTCGACCACGTTGTGACTGTACCTACTGACCCGCAATCTGGTCAGCCTTCTGGTCAACGTGTGCACAAGCCATTCAAATTCACTGTATCACTAAACAAAGCCGTTCCTCTGCTTTACAACGCACTGGCGTCTGGTGAGAAGATGAAAACCGTTGAACTGAAATGGTACCGCACTTCTGTAGAAGGTAAGCAAGAGAACTTCTTCACAACTTGCCTAGAGAACGCGTCTATCGTGGATATCCAATGTGAGATGCCACACTGTCAAGACCCTGCATTCGCAGACTTCACTCAGAACCTAACCGTTTCTCTATCATACCGTAAAATCACTTGGGACCACGTTAACTCGGGTACTTCAGGTGCAGACGACTGGCGTAAGCCTATCGAAGCGTAATCGCGCTCGATATGACTCTTCCCTAAGTGCCCTCATTGAGTTGAATCACTTAGGGCTTGGCCCATTTCTTCGGAAGTGGGCTTTATGCCAATTTAGATAAGCCATTGTGTCACCAAATTCATTTCAACCCACAAGGTTTATCTCAGTTGGCATCGCACACAGCGAGCTAAGCAAAAGGAAGCGGTAATGGTAACTCTCAATTTTACTCTGCAAGTGGATGGCCTCGACCCTGAGACCTTTGTCGTGCATGACTATCACGGCACAGAGTCCATCTCTTGTGCGTCAATGGCTAATGGTATTGATTGCCATGGCTACCATTACCAAGTTGAACTTGCCAGCCGATTACCCAGTTTAACCGCCGCTGATGTAGTGGATAAAACCGTTCAACTGGATATCTACCAAAACCGTGAGTTAGTCAAAACCATTCATGGCATTGCTAGCAGTTTTAGCCAAGCCGACAGCGGCCATCATCACAGCTTCTATTCGTTAACCTTAGTGCCTTCGCTCAAGCGTTTGGCGCTGCGCCAAAACAGCCGCATCTTCCAACAACAAACGGTGCCTGAGATTATCTCGGTTCTTTTGCAAGAGATGGGTATTGAAGATTACGCCTTTGCCGTGCAGCGTGATTGCTTACCCCGTGAGTTTTGTGTTCAGTACCGAGAAACCGACTTGGCGTTCTTAGAACGCTTAGCCGCTGAAGAAGGTTTGCGTTACAGCTTTGTCCATCAACCGGGTAAACACACCTTACTCTTTACCGACAGCAATGACAGTGTGCATTACATTGGTGACTTACCTTATAACGCCTTATCCGGCGGGATGAGTGAGCAAAACTATGTGTCGCAATTTAGTGTGACTAAGCAAGCGCAAACTAGCCACTCTCAGCTCAATGATTACAGCTTTAAAAAGCCCCATTATGCGTTCAGCCATCAAGCCACTGGCTCTAGTGTCGGTACGGGCATGGAGCACCAACGCCAAGACCAATACGAACACTTTGATTACCCGGGACGCTTTAAAGACGACGCCAGTGGTAAAGCCTTTAACCAAACTCGCTTAGAGTATCTACGCCGCAGCGCCCATACCGCGCAAGGCAAAAGTAATCACCCACAACTGCAAGCAGGACACAGCTTCTCGCTCAGTGAGCACCTCGATGATACCAATAACCAAACTTGGCTGATTGCCCAGATTCATCATCAAGGCAGCCAGCCACAAGCCCTCGAAGAAGAAGGCGGCAGCGGCGCGACCACTTACGCCAACCAATTCCATTTAGTACCAGCCATTGTGCCTTGGCGCGCAACACCCACACCAAAACCTTTAGTCGATGGCCCGATGATTGCCCTTGTGGTTGGCCCGGAAGGCGAAGAAATCTTCTGTGATGAACATGGCCGAGTAAAACTGCACTTCCCATGGGACCGATACTCCAATGCTGATGAACAAAGCTCATGTTGGGTGCGCGTGTCACAAGGTTGGGCAGGTAGCCAATACGGCATGATGGCCATTCCTCGTATTGGCCATGAAGTGATTGTGTCGTTCTTAAACGGTGACCCTGACCAACCGATTATTACCGGTCGCACCTATCATGCAACCAACACGCCGCCTTATGCCCTACCTGAACATAAAACCAAAACCATCTTGCGCAGTGAAACCCACCAAGGCCAAGGTTATAACGAACTCAGCTTTGAAGACCAAGCCGGGCAAGAACAAATCTATCTGCATGCCCAAAAAGACTTAGATGCAGAAATCAAGAACGACCACACCACCCACATTAAGCACGATAAGCACTTAACCGTCGATAACGACAGCTTTGCGTTAGTGAAAAACAATAAACACACCACCATCAACGGCGAAAGCAGAACCAACGTAACCAAAGACACCACATTAGACGTCACTGGCTCTATTCATAATAAGGTGGGCAAGAGTGTTGCGATCAAAGCTGGCACACAAGTGCACCTAAAAGCGGGCAATAAAGTTGTGCTTGATGTCGGCAATGAAATCACTATTTCCGCAGGTGGCAGCTTCGTAAAAATTGACCCCGCAGGCGTTCACATGGTTGGCCCAGCAATCAACCTCAACTCCGGCGGCGGTGCTGGCAGTGGTTGTGGCTACAGCGGGCAAGTCGCGGCTCTTCCGAATTCAGTTGAGGAGCAAAAAGCACCTGAGGAAATAACCAAACTTAATATAGCTTCGACGGTGACTACAACTAAAGCAGCTAAAGTAACCCAGTCTTAGCCAAGCACTAAACTCACTATGAAAAACCAATAGAGATTAAAGCTCAAATCAAACTGATAGCTGATACCTAGCCATCAAGGTAACTTTCCTCTAACAATAACTTCAAACCAAATAGCCACCTATTCCAAGGTGGCTAAATCATTTAATTCGGAACCAACTGGCTAGATACTTTTAACCTAGCACGCTACTCACACTTGCCAGTTCTACTCTTGTCAAAACTGCATGTAAGGCGATGTTGTGAATCATCTCGTCTACTGTGGTGCAGGCGTCCGCTAAGATTGATACTTTGTACTGCTCCGCCGCTTTTGAGATTGCAGTGTGAGTAACACAGTTTTGCGTCATCATTCCGCATACTAAAAGCTCATCAACACCATAACCTTCTAACACTTGTTGCAAGTTCGTCCCTTCGAAGCTATCTGCATAGTGCTTAATTACTACATCTGCATCTGGAGCCGCGGCCATTACTTGAGGGTGGATCTCAGCACCTTCTGAACCTTGATTAAAGAAAGGCGAGATACCCGCAGCAGGGTCGGCAATGTGCTGAATGTGAATCACCTTTACTCCGCGCTGATTCGCCAATTCAATTGCGTTTACTACGTTACTTAATGTCTGTTCCGTGTTCCAAAGTGGGAATTTACCTTGTGGAAAGTAGTCGTTTTGTAAATCGATAACCAATAGTGCTTGAGTCATAATTTTGTCCTCTGTCGTTGATGGAGTAATTATGGTTCATATATACTCGAAGAGTTAGAGTCTAAAATGACATAAAACATGGCAAAAACGACACATGCACATATAGCAATCGCCATCATTCAATATCCAAATGCATTGCGATCGGCAGTCTACGGATTGGAAGAGATGTTTCAGCTCGCTAATCGACTGTGTGAAGAGCAGCAAGTGAATGTTCGATTCAATACCCGCATTATCAACACAGAGCATCTAGCTGACCTTACGCAGCATGTGATTATCTTACCGCCGAGTCATTCCAGCTCAGAAAGCACTGAGACTCACGCTACCCCGCTTTTAGATAGCTACCTCAACCCATCGGAGTCATTCATTGATTGGTTAGACAATCAACATCAACAAGGTGCGTTATTAGCATCAGCTTGTGCGGGGGCATTTATTCTTAGTGCAACGCGAAGTCTCAATAGTCGCGCAGTAACAACGCATTGGGGGCTTGAACAGGCACTGAAGCAGCAGTTTCCCGAACAAGTTCTCGATACCAATCAAATACTGATCGATCATGGCGATATTCTTAGTGCCGGCGGCATGATGTCTTGGCTAGATCTTGGCTTCGAACTGATTGCGAAACTGGCAAGTCCATCAATCATGAGGCAACTGGGTAAAATCTTGGTGGTCGATACTGCTCCGCGTGAACAGCGTTACTACTTGCAGTTCGTCGCACCAACACAACATGGAGACTCAGCAGTACTTGAAGTGCAAAATAGCATGAACCTAAATTACTCCCAGCCACTTTCAATTGCTCAATTAGCACAGAGCGTTCACCTTACAGAGCGGACATTACAACGTCGATTTAGTAAAGCGACGGGCGATACGCCAAATCAATATCTGCAAAAGCTCAGAACACAAAAAGCATGTGATTTACTTGAATCTACCACTCACTCCTTTGAGCACATCGCTCACTTAGTCGGCTATCAAGACGGTGCGGCTTGCCGAAAGGTATTCATAAAAATCATGGGCTTAACACCTAGGGCATTTAGGCAACGCTTTACTCGCGGTTAACGATGCTCTGAACTATTTTCCATTGCAGCACATTGTTTTCTTGTCGATTTATAAGAGTCGGATTAAGATAAGCTCGATTGATAAATTGAGTAGCATCCGATGCTAAGTTGTATGAAAGACTGGTTAAAGCACTGCCGCGTGTTGAGCATTTTGCTCGCGCTTTGGCTTGCGTGTTTTTCAGCGCATGCTGCATTCAGCGCTCAACCGACTAGCGCATCAACGCTATCACTGCCAACGGCTCTCAATACAACTACCTCTGACAACCATCAACTTTCCGGTCTCTCTAGTGTTCACTCCGCTATTTACGCTGTAACGAGCAAACACGTCCATCAGACCGATACACAATCGAAAAAAGTTGAAGCAGAGCAGCGAGCTCCTGCTAAATCAATCATACCTACACTAAGCTCGGTATTAAGAAATGGTTCATTCGCTTATGAAAGGTTAAACGAGGCTGAACCAAGCTATGAGCTGGTTTTTGACCTCGACGAAGTCATCGAGCAAGTTATTGTATGGCGAGTCTATCTCGCGCTTGATCATTGGCATGACTGGACGCTCACCCCTCCTGCAACTTTACACCGAGTCTCCGGCTGGAAAGAATCGAACATCTTATATCGATTCATCAGCCAAGCGGATGCATAACACGCTTCTTTGAGGGAAACCTCACCCATGCCCTTGGGCAAATTACGTGCATTAGCTATGCACCATTTAACTGAATCTAAAGAAAACCTCTTTGGTTTAGTAACCCTATTGGCCTAGCCAGTAAGAAGAATGTTATGCAAAAAAAACCAACACGAAAGACCGTGCTGAATCACTATTCAGCATGGAAATACGTGGTACTTGTGACCACTGTTATCATCATGCTTTTCAGCGCTTTACCCTCTTGGTTTGGTGAAGATGCAGCCGTCATCATCGGCCACAAAGAGTCGCCTCTCTCTGTTGTGACCGTGAAGCAGCAATTAGATAATCACAACATCGATGTAAAACGCATCGATCAAACCACCGAACAAACAACCCTAGTTCTTGAGTATGCTAGCGACCAAAACCAAGCAAAAAACATCATGGCGGATATGGCGCGTAAACAAGACATCGTGACTCTTGCCATGGTGCCTGCTGCACCAATGTGGCTGCTCGATATGGGTTTTAAACCGATCAAACTCGGCTTAGATTTACGTGGCGGCGTTCAGTTCTTGTTGGATGTCGATATGCAAGAGGTCTATCGTTCACATACCCAACAAACCAGTGATTCACTGAAAACGTTTGCTCGAGAAAACAAACTACGCGGCATCAAAATCAATGAGATTTCAGATACCGAATTAAGCGTTAGAGCACCAAGCGAAGCGGCTTATGATTCAGTGCGTTCACACTTGCGCCAACAGTTCCCACAATGGGAAGTAAGTAAACAGAGCGAGACGAGTTTACTGGTACGTTTAAGTGAATCTGAGCAGCAAACACTCACCAGCCTTACAGTTCAGCAAAACCTGCAAACTATGCGCAGCCGAATTGAAGAGCTCGGTATTACCGAAGCGGCAGTTCAGCGCCAAGGCCAGCACCGCATCCGTATCGAGTTGCCGGGCGTACAAGACCCAGCAGCCGCTAAAAACGTGATTGGTGCAACGGCAAGCCTTGCGTTTTATGAGGTCAAAACCGATCCAACCCGCGGCACTATGATGATTCGCGATCAGCAAGGTCAACCGGTTTATGTCGCTCGTAAGCCAGTGTTAACGGGCGAGCACATCGTAGATGCACGCGCTGGAATGGGCGAGATGGGTATGCCAGAAGTAAACATCAGCCTTGATTCTGCTGGCGGTAGAAAAATCGCCGACTTCTCTGGTAAGCACATTGGTAAGCCGATGGCGACTGGTTACAGCGAATACAGCCGAGATAGCCAAGGTAAAGTAGAACAAAGCAACACCATCATCAGTGTTGCCACTATTCAATCTCAACTGGGTAACAACTTCAGAATTACAGGTGTAGGCCAACTGAGTGACGCGCAAGATCTCGCATTACTGCTACGTGCAGGTTCGCTAACCGCGCCAGTAACCATTGTTGAAGAGCGTACAATTGGCCCTTCTTTGGGTGCTGAAAACATTCAAAACGGTTTTGCAGCTCTAGCTATGGGTATGGGTTTAACACTGCTATTTATGGCGCTTTGGTACCGTAAACTAGGTTGGGTAGCCAACGTTGCATTGGTGGTGAACATGGTGATGCTACTTGGCTTAATCGCCCTACTGCCGGGGGCAGTATTGACGCTTCCAGGTATCGCAGGCCTTGTATTGACCATAGGTATGGCGGTAGATACCAACGTACTGATCTTTGAGCGAATCAAAGAGAAACTGCGTGAGGGTCGAAGCCTTGCTCAAGCTATCGATCTCGGCTTTAGCAGCGCATTTAGCACCATCCTCGATTCTAACATTACGACGTTAATCTCAGCCGCGACTCTTTACGCCATCGGTAATGGTCCGATTCAAGGTTTCGCACTAACTCTAGGCCTTGGCCTACTTACCAGCATGTTCACAGGTATCTTCGCCTCTCGTGCAATTATCAACGTTATATGGGGTCGAGATGCCCGCCGTGGAGTGAGAGTATAATGATGTCGACTACACAAAGCTTTTCTGCAAAACACATGACTAAGCTACGCCACGCAGGCAGCCTAATTTCTTGCCTGCTGATTTTGGCCTCACTGTTTTCTTTGTTCACTAAAGGGCTGAACTACGGCCTAGATTTCACTGGCGGTATGATCAGTGAAGTAAGGTTGGATTCGACCTTAACTGCACCACAAATTCAAACCAATTTGGAAGCTGCGCTGCACCAATCTGTCTCTGTAGTTTCTACAGGGGAAGAAGGCCAATGGGTACTGCGTTACAGCGCGCCAGAACAGCTAGACCAACAACCAGAAATCAAACCACTGTTAGAAAGCTTTTCTCACACAGTTGAGATGATTAACGTCAGCTTAGTGGGCCCGCAAGTGGGGCAAGAACTCGCTGAGCAAGGTGGCCTAGCGGTATTGATCACCTTGTTAGTGATTCTTGGTTACTTGAGCTTCCGCTTTGAGTGGCGCTTAGCATCTGGTGCTCTACTCGCACTAATTCACGATGTGGTATTGCTACTCGGCTTCTTCTCGCTGACTGGTTTAGAGTTCAACCTAACTGTACTTGCCGCGTTATTGGCAGTGCTTGGCTACTCGCTTAACGACTCGATCATCATTTCAGACCGTATTCGAGAGCTATTAAAAGCGAATGTTCAATTGCCGATTACCGAGCTTAACAACCGAGCAATCACCTCCACGCTTTCGCGCACCTTGATTACATCAGGCACTACGTTGATTTCAGTAGCGTCATTGTGGTTATTGGGTGGTGAGCCACTCTATGGCTTCTCGGTCACAATGTTCATCGGTATTGTTGCCGGTACTTGGTCAACTATGACCATTGCTACCATCATCCCAGAGATAACCAAACTGGGGCCACAACATTACGCCCCTGAGCCTATCTCTGAAGCGCCTTAACGCTACTAACTCAAACAGTGATTGTTCAAATAAGTAAAAGTGCATAAAACAAAGCTCGGCCATAAAGGTCGAGCTTTTTGTCAATTTACAATGTAAAACTAGCGAAGAAATAAACGCGACATCGCTAGCTTGAGCCACTTCGCTTGTTTAGATAACCACCAAGATCTCGGTAGCCAAGTCGGGGTGGATAACACCGTTCGCGCTTTGGAAAACGTGGCAAAGCCCTCTTGTCCATGATAATGACCCATGCCCGAGTTACCAATGCCACCAAATGGAGCATCATGAGCAGTCACGTGGAACAAGGTATCATTGAAACAAACACCGCCGCTGTGGGTTACCTCTAACACTCGCTGCTGTAACTTCTTATCTTTACTCATCAAATACAGCGCCAACGGCCTTGGTCGGCTCGTCACATAATCCAGCGCTTCCTGCATGGTTTGATAACCAATGACAGGTAAAATAGGACCAAAGATTTCGTTTTGCATTACCGCCATTTCATCTGTCACACCAGTCAGAAAATGAGGCAACATTTGCTGATCGCTTGTAGCAACCTCATCAATGGTATAAACCGAAGCCCCTAGCTGCTTAGCGTTATCCAAATACCCCTGCAGTCGGTCATATTGCCCTTGATTGATAATATGAGTGACTGAGTCCGCACTCTCTTTTTTCAAATACGCCTTGCGGAAGCGGCTAATGTAACGTTGGATAAATTCAAGCTCGCGACCTTTAGGTAACAATACATAATCTGGCGCGACACAAATTTGCCCCGCATTACTGCTTTTACCAAATAAAATGGCGTCAATTGCCCGATTAAAATTCGCGTCATCAGCAATAATTACTGGGGATTTACCGCCCAATTCTAACGTTACGGGTGTCAGGTTTTTCGCCGCCGCTTGCGCGACTTTCACGCCAACCTGCGTTGAACCAGTAAACAATAGATGATCAAATGGCAGCTCAGAAAAGCTCTGGGCAATCTCAACATCACCTTCAACCACCGTGATATAGCTAGCTAAGCAGTTAAATATCTCGCGCAAGACTTGATTGGTATGCGGGGTGTATTCACTGAGTTTAACCATCACTTGGTTACCGGCCGCCAATGCAGTCACAATAGGACCAAGACTTAAAAAAACAGGGAAGTTCCAAGGAACAATCACCCCAACAACCCCTAACGGCTGGTAGACCACTTTTACTTTGGAAGGAGAGAGCAATAAACCCGATTGACGCTTACTCGGTTTAGCCCATTTTTTTAAGCGTTTCTGAGTGAAATTGATATGGTCAACAGACGGGACAATATCGCATATTAGGCTCTCAAATGAGTTACGAAATCCGTAATCCTGACCCAAGGCATCGACAAGCTCATCTTTGTATTGGAGGATAGCTTGTTTTAGCAACTCCAATCGCTCTAAACGTAACTCTATTTTGGAGTTTGGCTCAGATTGAAACTGCTTTACCTTTTGCTCAAACAGTTGCTGAAGTTCCTCAGCAGATTTCACGTGCGCTTTGTGCCAGAGATTTAAATCGACCACTTTTTCCATCTCGTTACCACTCATCTAAATATGCGTTACCTAAGTATATATAGAGGTTGGCAAAATATGTTGAACAATAATAGCGTTAACGTTCGCTATCCACTTTGTCTACATGCCATGACCCTTTGCACGGCCCATTAGTTAAGAACCAATCCCCTTGAATACGATGGCCACTTGCTGTCGCAGTAAATCGGTAATCCCACATTCGATTATTCGCATATAGACGTAAATTACCCGCCTCATCTATCCAGCCTCTTAACGGAGTGCCGTTGTAGGTTAAGGTGAGGGTGACGAATCCATCAACAACTTTGCCAGTAATGGTGGTTTTCTCACACAAATTATTGTTCGTGACATCGACTCGCCTACCCGCCCATTCGCCATCAAACTCAGTAGAAACAGCAAAACCGGGTTCTGCCGGCAACTTAGGGAAAGACTCTGAGTTATTCGAACCAAACCACTGTAATTTACTGCCAACTCCAACGAACACAACAAAGCCGACAGTTAAGCCAACCAACATACCTTTTTTCATGCCATTCCTTTTGCTCAATAACGGTATTAATTACTTTAACAAGTAAGTTTCCATGACTGGCAACCTATGATGTGATCCGCCACTCATCCATCAAAAGATTAAGCTAACCTTAATGTTGGCCTAACTCTTCCACGACAAAATCAATGAAGGTTCGTACTTTGGCTGACATATGCTTGCGGCTTGGATAAACCAAACACAACTCAATATCGTGGCGAGGATAATCAGCAAATAGTTCAACCAACTTGCCAGAGGCTAGCCCTTCTCTCACATGACCATCAGGTAAACGACAAATGCCCTTACCCAACAAGCACAAGCTCAGTTCAACCTCTGGGCTGTTGGTTAGAATAACGCTGTCTAAATCGACTTTTATTTGCTCACCTTGCTTACCAATATAATCCCAAACAAAAGGCTGCTTATGATTGGAGTAACTCATAGTGCGGTGATTGGCTAACTCACAGGGATGCTTTGGCAAACCGTGCTTTGCCACATACTCTGGCGAGGCAACCGTTCGAGTACATGAACGTTGAACACGGCGGCTGATCAATGTCGAGTCTTGGGCTTTATGTGAAGAGCGCAATACCACGTCGTAGCCTTCACCTATCAAATCCACCTTATGATCGCTGGCATTGACTTCCAGTTTCACTTTTGGGTATTGGTCCATATATTTAGCGAGAATTGGGCTTAGCTGCACAGCGCCGAATCCTGCCGGACAGCTAATCCGCAATAAACCTTTCGGCTCACTTTGCTTACCATTTATTGCATCTTCTAGCTCTTGAGCACTCTCGATAATTTGCTTACAGTGGCGAAAGTAGTGCTCACCCTCTGGCGTCAAACTCAGCGTGCGCGTCGTGCGGTGAAGTAATCGAACCCCTAAACGCTCTTCCAGTTTAGAAATCTCTTTACTGATGTAAGAAGTCGAATGCCCCGTACTGTTTGCTGCATTGGTAAAACTCCCCTCATCCACCACAGTGGCAAAGATCACCATTCCATCCAACAAATTCATCTCACTCATTGCCTAGCCCTATTAAGAGTCATATGGAAACAATCATTACACAGATAGGTTATTAATCAATAAATAGAATCAAAGTAATCTATACCCATCCACTGAAATGAAAAACGAATTTGAGGAATGAATCATGAAAGTACTCGCTTTTGGAGCCAGCAATAACAAGCAATCTATCAACCAGCAACTTGCTCAATACGCAGCGAAACAAGTACCTAATGCTGACATCACAATGTTAGATATTGATAGCCTAGAAATGCCGATTTTCAGCGATGAACGCGAAAAGCAACTAGGCCAACCAGAACAGGCTCAAGCATTCTACAAGGCCATTGGTGAAGCTGATTTAGTGATCATCTCATTTGCTGAACATAACGGCTCTTATACAGCTGCATATAAAAACGTCTTTGACTGGACATCGCGCATCAACATGCAGGTATTCCAAAACAAGCCAGTGATTATGCTAGCGACTTCCCCTGGCCCAGGCGGTGCAAGCAGTGTGCTCGCTGCGGCATCAGGCTCAGCGCCATACTTTGCAGCAGATGTAAAAGGCAGTATTTCACTACCAAGCTTTTTCGATAACTTCGATATGGCAGAGCAAAAAGTGACAAATGAAGAGTTCAATAGCCAACTACTGAATGTGATTGAAACTCTGTAAATAACACAAATTTTCACAATCACCCGTTGGAATTCATCGCTCAAACTTCGTTATTCAAGCCTTTTCCAAGGTGATAAACATCACCTTGGAAAAGCTCAGTGAAGAAGACACGCAGAGCAGCAGTAAACAGCGGCTTAATTCCGGGGGTGACAGGAGCAGGGTGCTATCTACTGCCGCTTTGGATGTGTTCTCCATGATCTATTCTGCTTGACTTGAAAGGAAACAAAAACTGAACAATTAGATTTTTATTGTTCCCTAATTCCACTTATTTGATTGAAATTAAGCGTTTTACGACCACAATAGGTTAAAATGCGGAAGTCAACTTTGCATAAAGTGCTTAGTTTCACGGATATAAGGGAAATAAATGTCTGATCTCAATCTGTTACGCTACTACGCTCGTTTGACTCCGCTTGGAGTAAGACAAGAAGTAAAAACGGCTCTGTCCGATGTGGCTGACTTACTGTTTACCAGTGCACGTCATGCCCGAAACTTACTCGGTGATATGCAAAAGCTCGGTTGGCTACAGTGGCAACCCAAAGTAGGACGAAATCAGCGCTCCACTCTGATCCTCAATCTAGAGTTGTCCGAATTGAAAGCACAGCTAGCCACTGAGCGTATTCAACAAGGCAAATACGAAAAAGCCCTCTCAATCCTCGATAACGATCAGCGCGTATTTGGCCAACTGCTTCAATCCACTTCAGGTGCATCAATGCGTGAAGGTCGGTTGCACATTCAGCTAACCTATAAACGTCCATTCCAGCGCTTAGTACCCCATCAACTTCACCGCTCAAGTGAACGCTATTTGATTCGTCAAATATACTGCTGCCTTGTAAGTAGTGACTGGCATGGGCAATTAGAACCCCAATTAGCGCATCATTGGCAACATAATGAGCAAGCCACTGAATGGACATTCTATTTACGCCCTGGCATTACTTTCCACGACGGTTCAGCCATTGATGCACGTAGTGTCGCCGATCTCTTTAATCGCCTCGCACAATTGCCTAACTATCAAAGAGAAATCGGCCATTTAGCCAAAGCCGAAGCGCCAATGGCCAATAAGGTCGTATTCCATCTTTCAGAGCCTGATTTGGGCTTTGGCGGCTTACTCTCTGGCATCAAATACTCCATACAGCCATTACAGCAACTGCAAGACAATTATCAAGGCGCTGTGATAGGCAGTGGCGTGTTTGAAGTAAGCGAGCACTCCAATACTAAGCTTGGCCTGCGCGCTTTTGAGCACTACTACGCTTGTCGCGCGCTGACTGATTTGGTCACAATTTGGCAGCTGGATGAAGGCGGACTGCGAAACAAGCAAATCGATACCAACCAGATTGCGACCAATCACCCCGAGCACAAGGGTGAGAGGTCGTGCAATTACTATCTAACCGGAGAAGAAAACGACCAAGAAGAACAGGATGTTCAGCAAACGCGTATTGAAGATGGTTGTATGTTCATTTTGTTCAATCAAAGAAGTGAGTCCCCACTTACTGAGCAGCAAAAACGTTATTTTTCTTTCCTTGTCACGCCGGAAAGCGTCCACCAGCAACTGCTGCATGAAGGCAAAAACTTTGGCAGTGAATACGCTTACAACGTCTTACCGATGTGGCATTCAGTGATGAGGCCCGCAGGAGAACCAACAACGCTTCCAAGTGAAATATCCATTGCGGTATACGACTATGCCGCGCTGAAGAACTGCGCAAATGCAGTAAAAAAACAGTTGGAAGAATTTGGTATCAACGTCACTGTAAACAGTTACGCCTTTAGAGAGCTAAATGATTTATCCCGCAATCATGAACTCAAAGAAACCTTAGTGATCACCAACATCAACCTTGATGACAACCGACACGCCTCGGCCTTTAATTCACTGTACAATAACTCAATTCTTCATGGCGCGATTGGTGCAGAGGCCGAACAATGGCTTAGCCAAGCGCTACGAAACATGCGCCGCGTTACCCCACTCGAGCAGTATTTATCAGCCCTTGAACCCATCGCTTCGGCACTTATCAACCAGTTCTGGTTGTTGCCTCTGTTCCACCACCGTCAAACATTGCGATTCCACGGTGTATTAAAAGATGTCGCCCTAACCAACTGGGGATGGCCAGATATTCGCAACGTGTGGTCAGCCGACTAGTACGATAGAAGCTCAGCGCTTTAGCTAATGTTGCTGCAACAAGAGGGTCTCAATGCCTCTTGTTGCGCAGCAAAAAGCTTAGACAACAAAACATTCTATTCTTCCATAAAATCACTAATCCTTCTCTCAAACCTGACACAATACGCTATTTATTGTATTTATTTCATTGTCATGCCCTTTAATATCGAAATTGTGCTAGATATAAGCCCAGTAGATTGATTTGAACTCTAAATATTGTTTCGCTACCCTAATAAGGTATTCATTAGAAAGGGAAATCGAGATGAAACTCAAAAAAGCAGCGCTTTTACTGCTTGGTGCGACCGCGACTCACGCTTCTGCGAATGAATGTGGCGAGGTCACCATTGCAGACATGAACTGGAATTCTGCAAGCCTAATTGCGCACGTTGACCAATTTATTCTCGAACACGGCTACGGCTGTGAAGCTGAATTAATACCAGGCGATACCATGCCAACTGGCACCTCGATGATCGAAAAAGGGCAACCTGATATCGCACCTGAACTATGGAGCAACAGCTTAAAAGATGCATTAGATAAAGGCGTAGAGGAAAAACGCCTACGCTATGCAGGCAAAGTCCTTGTCGATGGCGGTGAAGAAGGATTCTGGGTACCTAAATATTTGGTCACTAAATACCCTGAATTAGCCAACATTGAAGGGGTCAAAAAGCACGCTAAACTCTTTAGCCACCCAGAAGACCCTGACCAATCCGCCTTTTACTCTTGCCCTGCGGGTTGGAACTGTCAAATCAGCGCAGGCAACCTATTCAAAGCCATGAAGCTAGATGAATCAGGATTCACTGTTGTCGACCCTGGCTCAAGTGCAGGCCTTTCTGGCTCTATCGCCAAGGCTTACGAGCGAGAAGAAGCTTGGTTTGGTTACTACTGGGCACCAACTGCTGTATTAGGTAAATATGAAATGGTCAAAGTCGATTTCGGCAGCGGTATTGATGTAGATGAATTCATTAACTGTACCACTCAAGCTGAATGTGAATCACCAAAAGCAACAATGTACCCACCATCACCGGTTCACACGATTACTACCGAACAATTTGCTAGTCGCGCTCCAGAGGCTTACCAATACTTCACCAAACGTGGTTTCACCAACGCAGATATGAACCAACTGCTTGCATGGATGGAAGATAACCAAGCAGATGGTGAAGAGGCGATGCACTACTTCCTCGAAACCTACCCAAAAATTTGGCAACAATGGGTTCCACAAGACGTGGCTGACAAAGTAACTAAAGCCTTGTAATCACCTCTTTTATTGCGTGCTGCTACACTATTATGAGTAGTAGTGCGCAACCTCTACTCAGGACAAACAACTCAATCGTCAAAGTTGTAGGCCAAAGCTCATCGAAAGTTTTGGCATTGATAAGGAAGTAATAATGTCTGACTTAAGTTGGCTCAGCGAATTTCCAGAGATGGATCGCGCAGACTTACGAGCCATAAGAAAAACCCTCGACGGAGCCTACCGTAATTTCTCTCGCGAATATGGCGAGCTGATTGAATCCATTTTCGACCCACTGCTTTCATTTCTAGTCTGGTTTGAAAAACTGCTCATCTCCACCCCATGGTTCATCGTATTGGCTGTCTGTACTGGATTGGTTTACGTGGCAAGCCGCTCATGGAAGCTCACTGTAGGCTGCGTGGTATCGATGCTGCTGATCGGCTACTTTGGCATGTGGGAAGACACAATGCGGACTTTAAGTATCATCACGGTCTGTACTTTGCTCTCCATTGCTCTTGGCATCCCGATTGGTATTGCTATGGCTCGCTCAAACCGCGTGCAATCAATCGTCACGCCTCTGCTTGATGTGATGCAAACCATGCCAGCTTTTGTTTATCTGATCCCCGTAGTGATGCTATTAGGTATCGGTAAAATTCCAGGACTAATTGCCGTTGTCATTTACGCTATTCCTCCGGTTATCCGCTTAACCAACCTTGGCATTCGTTTGGTAGACAAAGAGGTGCTTGAAGCTGCCACCGCATTTGGTGCCAGCAATAAACAAAGATTGTTCGGTGTGCAGCTACCGCTAGCCATGCCAACCATAATGGCAGGTATCAACCAAACCATTATGATGGCACTGTCTATGGTGGTTATCGCTTCGATGATTGGCGTAAAAGGCTTAGGCCAACCGGTACTAAAATCCATCACTAACCAATATTTCACCCTAGGTCTTCTCAATGGCTTTGCTATTGTCGCTCTAGCCATTCTATTCGACCGCGCTTCACAAGCGTATGCAAAGCGTACTCAAGCGCACCTTGGAGGACTAAAGCATGACTGATACCTTAATTGAGATTAGTGGCTTATATAAGGTGTTTGGCCCAAATCCGCACTCAGTGATGGACCAAGTCAAACAAGGGGCGAGTAAAGAACAAGTCTTAGAGGAAACTGGGCATACCGTTGGCCTCAAAGACATCAACCTGAGCATCAAACAAGGTGAAATCTTCGTTATCATGGGCTTATCTGGCTCTGGTAAATCGACCATGATTCGCCATTTCAACCGTTTGATTGACCCAACCGAAGGTAAGATCATGGTGGAAGGCATCGACGTTATGCAACTGTCTAACACCGAGTTGGAACAGTTTCGTCGCCATAAGATGTCGATGGTATTCCAACGTTTTGGTCTTCTTCCTCACCGAACTGTGCTAGAAAATGTTGCCTACGGCCTTGAAATACAAGGTATCGAGAAAGAGCAGCGCAACGAAAAAGCTACAGAATGGCTCAATACTGTTGGCCTAAAAGGCTACGAAAAACAATACCCAAGCCAGCTATCTGGCGGCCAACAACAGCGTGTGGGTTTAGCACGGGCCTTGGCAACAGATGCAGAAATACTGCTGATGGACGAAGCCTTCTCAGCACTTGACCCACTTATTCGCAGTGAAATGCAGGATCAATTGATCGAGCTACAAGAGACCTTGCACAAAACCATCATCTTCATCACTCATGATTTAGATGAAGCTCTACGCCTTGGCGATCGCATTGCGATCTTGAAAGATGGCGCACTGGTACAGCAAGGTAAGCCCGATGAGATTCTACTTAATCCTGCGGATGATTATGTCGAAGCGTTCGTCAAAGACGTCAATCGTGCTCGCGCTTTAACGGTAGAGACGGTTATGCAGCCTCCAGCGCTTCGTATTACGGCACTCACCATCGATGACGCTTTGCAGCAAATGAAACGCTCTAAGCAAGATTACGGCTACCACGTCACCGAAGATGGCTATCAAGGGCTTGTTACCAAAGAGGGCTTGTTGGACGCGGCTAAAGAAGCGGATCACGAAGGTTTATTTGATGAAATCTACGAAGAAGTGCCTGCGGTATCGCCAAGCTCAGCGATTGAAGAAGTCCTTACTGAAACCATGTCTTGCGACTTTTCTCTACCAGTGGTCGATGATGAAGGTAACTTGCAAGGCGAGCTAGAAAGAAGCGCCGTCGCTGAAATTTTCTCTGAATCGAGTAGTGAAGATTTATTCGATGAGCAAAAGGAGAAAGCAGAAGAGCGAAAGCTGGAAAAGGTCAGTTAGGCAAAAAGCAGCTCTCTTAGCTCACTAAGTGACCCACAACATCAAAAAGGGCAGATTCAAAATATTGAATCTGCCCTTTCTCTATACGATCAATTTTGAGCGTATTTAACTCGAATTTTGCTCTTAGCTAGCGTTGATAAATTTAACGCTTCAACGGCAGCTTTTGCTTCATTTTCGTCAGGCATTTCAACAAATGCAAAGCCTTTTGAAAGGCCTGTTTCTTGATCTAACACCAAGTTGCACTCGGTCACTTTGCCGTAAGTTGAGAACAAAACACGAATATCTTGCTCTGTCGTTGCACGCTCTAGATTGCGAACTAAAAGTTTCATAATGATTGCCTAATTTAAAATGCCCGCTAAGTGTGTCAGGTAAGTAACCACAAACCAAGTAATATATTATATTACTTCGGTGACGGCACTTTGAGACCATTTCCAGCAGCCCAAAACGGCCATCAAAAAAGCCTCCAGTAATGGAGGCCCTTGAACGTCTGAAACGACATTACGCTATTTGAGATGATTTACCACATTAAGTCATCAGGCACGACGAAATCTGCATACGGATCGTCTTCATCAACCTCATCAGAAGATGACGTATTAAGCTCAATGATGGTCTCTTCATCACGTTGGGAAATCTTATTCGCTACTACGCTAGGGATCACCACATAGCCTTCTTCGTAACGCGCAATCGAAAGGATACCCTTTGCCAGTTGAGTCTGAACTAACTCTTCTACATACAGCGCTTTAACCAAAGTGCCGTCGGTAAAGTTGTATTTGATCTCACCATCTTTCAGATCGATCTTGTTCATCTCAATCAACTGCTTGATTTGCGCTTTGATCTCTTTGCTCAAACGCTGCTCTTTTTGTTGCGTGCTCAGCTCTTTGTCACGCTCTTGCTGCTGACGCTTGTTCTCTTCTACCGCCGCCTTTACTTCACGCGCTTGTACACGTGATTTCTTAGAGCCTTTCTTGGCTTTCTTTAGCTTTTTCTCGTTAACCAAGCCCGCTTTTAGCATTTGCTCTTGCAGTGTTAGTTTTGCCATGATGATTCCGATCTTAAAAATTTGTGCTTATTTTATCGGGACAACCCAAGCAAATAAAGCAATCAGCGTGCAAAAATGACCTGCTCAGCAAAACAAGAAGAATTAATTAACAACCAAAGCATTTTGGTGCGTTCGAATGCCTTCCGTTTCTTCTGTTTCGCCACGTTGCATAAAGCGCAATAAACGCTTGTTGCCAGTGTCATCAAGACGATAGATTTGGTCAATATTGCGCTTGCTGATATGTATCGCCCAATCACAACATCTCAACAATAATTCTGGCTCATGACTGATGATGATTACTGTGCTGCCATTTTCACGTAGCTTAGCAATTTGCTTAATCACCCTAGCTACGTTAGCTCTGTCTAACCCGCTGGTTGGTTCATCTAAAACAGTAAATTCTCGATTGGCTGCAACGGCTATCGCTAATGCCAATCGCTGCTTTTGACCACCCGAAATAGCCAGTGGATGAGCCTCTAACAAATCACCTAGGTCCAACTCGTTTAAAATCGATACCGCTTGCGATTCATCATCGCTGGGCATATTGAGCATCACTTCCTCTAACACTGAATCACACAGCAGTTGACGATTTACTTCCTGATCGACGAAGAAGCAGCGACGACGAAGATCTTTACCTTTCAGCAGACCATGCTCATCCCCAAGTTGAAATGCCCCTTTATCTAGGCCGCACAACTGACGAAATAAGCTACTTTTTCCGGCGCCATTTTCACCGACTACAGCAACGATGGCAGATTTGGCAATACAATGAGCTTTAACCTGTTTCGACACTCTTGAAAACAAACTCGTACGAGGGCTAATCAACCAGTTCTCATCAGGTGATACAAACGCCGAGCCAGTAGCCGATAACTTATTGGATCGTTCGCCCATAAACATATTTGATTCTGGAGCCTGATAAAAACTATCGCTAGTAACCTCAGAAATTCGCCCCTTATCGAGGTGAACTTGCCTATCGACTAAACCATCTAAGTAGGCACTCCGATGCTCTGCCACGATCACCGTCATACCTTGTTGTTTCCAATATGTAATGGCCTTAGCCAACATGTGGGCTGCCTTAGCATCTAAATTAGCGCTTGGCTCATCCAGCAAAATGATCTCTGGCCGCATCAAACTGGCACCCGCACAAGCTACGCGCTGCTTTTCTCCACTCGATAATAAGTCGAGCTTGTTATGCTCCCGACCTTCTAACTGAAAATGCGCCAAGGTTTGTTGAAGCCGTTTCTCTATTGTTGCCCTCTCTACTGCGAAGTTTTCCGCACTGAATACCAGTTCACTACCAATTTTATTAGTAAAAAACTGGCTACGCGGATTTTGATAAACCGTTGCAATTTTCCGATATAAAGAGGTTTCAGGAATACTCGATAGCTCTTCACCATCAAGATAAAGGTGCCCACCAGTGTCGCCATTGTAAAAGTTAGGAATAAGACCACTCATCGCTCGAATTAGAGTGCTTTTTCCTGATCCAGACCCGCCAGTTAACAGCAGGCATTCACCTGAATATATGGTCAAGGTAATGGCTTGCAATGTCGGACTACCATTTGAATTTTCCGCATAACGAAAACTGAAATTTTCAAAGCATAATTTACTCATGGCATCACCCACAGCGATAGAATGGCCAATATTACGTTAGCCACGATGACAGCCAAGATAGGTAAATCGAACCAAGAAAAGCGTGTTTGGTAATAATGAGTACGACACTTTTCCGCACCTAAACCACGACTGATCGCAGCAGCAGAAAGCTCATCACCTATACGTAAAGTATTGTTAAGAAAAGGCACTAATCGACAAAGCAATGCCGTTTTCAAACTGCCATTACCCAACGCGAGGCCTCGCATGCGCACACTACGCTCTATAGCGATAAACTCACTTAATACACAAGGGAAAAATCGCGATATGATGACCAATACAGCTATCAAAGCTGAAGGTAACCTAAACCGATACAAGGCTGAAACCAGTTCAGAAACGGGGATGGTCATCAATAAACTAAAGCTAGCGACGGCTGGCAAAATGCGAGTACAGAACACAACCATACCCATTACGGCGATTTGGCTATCTCCTTCAAGACTTGGCACAACTGTGATTGCAATCCACGCAAAAAAGCCAAATAGCAACGATAGCATTAAGCCACTCTTCCAGTAGCCTTCTAACATGAGTACCAACATAGGCAGTGCTGCTAATAAGAAATAAGCGCTTTTAGCCACTTGGCCTCCACCAGCCCCACCCACCAAGATGATACTGACACACAGTAATAACAAAATTTTACTACGGGGATCGACTCGACTACTTTTCTCTTGCGGTATAACCAAAGCAGATTTTGAGTGAGGAAGTTGATTATCTCTTGGCTCTAAAGTTGGTATTTCAGCCATTGGTAAACCTACACCACGCCTGCACGGCTTAACTGCTTGTTAAGTAGTTGCGAGCCTACCTTTGCACCGATAAAGCCGCAAACCATTGCCCCAACAACCAATACAGGCAGAAGCCAATATGGCATCAACACACTTAAGCTTTGAGCATACTCTTGCCCATAGCCCTCGGAGATCATTGAAAAATAGCTTTCTCGTGAAAGATAGAAAGGTAAAAAGTTTCCAATCACCCACAAACTAAAGACACTGTATGCGGTGATACCACGCTTAAGTTCTCGGTAATCTGAACTCTTTAATAATAAATCGGCCAGCAAACCAAACACTGCACCAGTCAGTACTACCCAATACCCCATACCCGCGACAAACATTAATAGGCCATTCACAAAGCCTAATAGTGCAACCATGCCAAACTTATCGACCCGTGTGAGAAACAGCATAAAGATCACCCCGCCAAACAGGGGAGCTAAAGCCGCTAAAAGAGGGATAAATACTGGGATAAATCCTACAAAACCAATTGCAATCATTAATACAAAAAATAACACTGAGTAAATCGCCACAGTACTCAGATCTTTCACACTCAAGTTAAATGTCATGCCATTTCCTTGGTAATTTAATCGGTAATATTAATTACCTTTATCAACATATTAAGTTCCAGCAGCTTATTAACTTCTAAGAATAAAAAGAACCCTATTTGTTGACAAAATAAATATTAGTTCCGAAGCGGGTATTGATATCCGTTTTGGGGTAGTCGTCAATTCATCGCCTATTGGAGAATTTAGAAAAGAATATTTTCACATACACATGCACCTAAACAGTGGTTATACAGGCCGAACTAGCCTGTGAAGAGGGAATCAGAAGTGACCAATCTACGCAAGACAGGACTCGCACAAGCAATATCAATCAGCTTATTACTAGCAACAACTTACGCTCACTCATCGGCTGAGCCTGACGCTAGCGTGATGGAAACCATCATAGTTTCGGCACAAAAAATCGAACAGAGTAAACAAGATATCCCCGCTTCGTTAAATATTTACTCTGATACTGATTTAGAAGAGCTGAATATCAAACAAACGACAGATATTGCTCAACTCACACCCGGAATGAACTATTTAAAAGCGGATAACCATACCGCTTATTTTGTTTATCGCGGTAAAGGGCGCGAACGTACTTTGTTAAGCTGATGTAAAGAGAACTTTTGCTCTATAATCTTTGTCCCACGTAGCCTTATTCATCTTCCTTGGTACAGACACGCTCCCTTCTGACTTCCTGAAGA
>NZ_JANAVY020000007.1 GCF_025195085.2 Vibrio intestinalis
TTCAGGAAGTCAGAAGGGAGCGTGTCTGTACCAAGGAAGATGAATAAGGCTACGTGGGACAAAGATTATAGAGCAAAAGTTCTCTTTACATCAGCTTAACAAAGTACGTTCGCGCCCTTAGGTTACTTCCGAGATCCCAACGTGGCGTGGGTTCAAACCCCACAATGGTTCTTTGATTTACCCGAAGGTGAACGCTTACCTAAATTTTTGGCGCGTAAACTTGGTAAATGGTCGTCTTTCATCGGAACGGGCATAGAGAAAGTTTATGGCCCTGTTACCTTAGGCGAAGACCCGTTCGTCAATGACCCTCAAATGTTTTACGACGTGATTCAGCGACGTCGCAACTGGGTTAATGCCTCTTTCTGTTGTGGTGCAGGCTCTATCCACCGCCGTGAAGCGGTTATGGAAGCGGCGCTACGTGCATACGCAGAGCAAATCACCAAAGAACAAGACGAAGTTGAGAAACAGATTCGTCGCTTGACCAAAGAGAAGCAAGTCGACAGAGATATTTCCGACAATCTACGTAATGAAATTTTGTTCGATACCGAATTTACACCGTACAAATTCCACGTATCAGAAGACTTATATACCTCAATTGTTCTGCATTCTGACAGCGAGCGTAACTGGCGTTCGGTGATGCATCCGCAGGTCGAAAGTAAAATGCTGTCGCCCCAAGATTTGCAAACGTGGACAGTGCAGCGTTTTAAATACTCCGGTGGCTCAATCGATATCTTCATGAACGATAATCCCGTGTTCCGCAAAGGGCTTAAGTTCAAGCAAAAGCTCATGTATGGCGCGAGTTTCTGGTCAAACTTATCGGCCATTTGGAACATCATTTTCTTGGCGTGTCCAATCGTTTACTTCTTAACTTCTATCGCGCCAGTCAGTGCTTACGATGTGACCTTCTACATGCACTTCTTACCTTATGTACTCACTGCAGAACTTGCGATGATGATCGGAACATGGGGCGTGGCCGGATACAAAGGCAAAACCAATTTCCTTTCCTTCTTCCCTGTGAATATGCGGGCACTATGGACGGTTTTACGTGGGCGTAAAATTAGCTTCCCAACTACACCTAAAGAGCGACAAACCGGTAATTTCTTCAAACTGGTGTTACCACAAACTGCAGTGTTCTTGTTGAGCTTGTTCAGCTTGGTATTTGCGTGGGTAGGGCATTCGACAGGTATGTGGGGTAGCTATTCGTTTGGTGGCTTAGTGCTCAACACTTTTTGGATAATAAATAACATGATGGCAATGTGGGGCATGATGGCCGCCGCATTCTGGACACCCCCTTCATCGGATGAAGACCAAGAATCTGCGACAAATTCTGAGGAGCTAAAGTATGGCGTTTAAACAGGGATTATTAACAGCTCGACATCACATCGTATTCATTCTCGGTTTAGCCACCGCACTGGCCATTGCGTTCAGCATTGAAACTCGCCAGCAAGGCCATGTGCTAGGTAATATTACCTTTGAACAAGAAGAGAATATTCCGTTCAAGGATAATCGAGTTTTAACCACCCAAGAGTTTGAGTGGGCCAATATTGCTTGGCAGTATTTCGAGAACAATTACCAAGAGAATACCGGCTTAGTGAATTCGGTAGATGGTTACCCTTCAACCACCATGTGGGATACCGCTTCTTATTTGATGGGTCTAATTGCAGCTGAAAAGCTCAACGTGATCAGCACTGACGTGTTCAAGATGCGAATGGAAAAAGCCTTAACCACATTGGCGCGCTTACCTCTGGTAGACAACAAACTGCCTAACAAAGCGTACAACACCCAAACTTTGGAAATGGTGGATTATGCCAATAATCCAATGGAAAACGGTATTGGCTGGTCAGCGATTGATATCGGGCGAATTTTGGTGCCGATGAACATTTTGATTTGGCAATACCCAGAATACAACAAACAAGTGAATGATGTGCTAAACCATTGGAACGTCAATGCCATGCTGGTGGATGGCTACATGTTTGGTGCTCGTCCTAGCTCGAAAGATGGCACCATGGAGCGAGTACAAGAAGGCCGTATAGGGTATGAAGAGTACGCCTCTAAATCTCTTGCTCTGATGGGACGAGATGTATTCAACTCAATGAAATATATCGACTTCTTAGAGTTGATTGACGTATATGGCATCGACATTCCAACCGATAAGCGTGACCCCGCTGAGTTCCATGCTCATAACTATGTGGTCAGTGAGTCCTACATTTTGGATAGCATAGAGTTTGGCGCTGATTCGGTGTCTAAAATCTTCGCTCACCGTGTCTATCTAGCTCAAGAACGCCGTTATGACGAGACCGGCATTGTCACCGCCGTCAGTGAGGACAACGTTGATGAAGCTCCTTACTTTGTCTACAACACAGTATTTTCAGACGGTAAAAAATGGAATGCCATTTCCGATGACGGTAAAGACCAGTCCCATTTAAAAACCTTGTCGACCAAAGCCGCATTTGGCTGGTATGCCTTGTATGAATCGGATTATACCGACTTGCTGATGGAAGAAGCAGGTGAACTCTACTCAAGTAAAAAAGGTTGGTATTCAGGCCGTTATGAACTGGATGGTCGAACCAATAAAGCGATTACCGCCAATACTAACGGCATCGTCTTAGAATCACTGGCTTATATAGAGAATGGACCTCTACTCACCATTGGTGAGCAATAACCATGATGCCAAAGGCAAGACGAAAGTAATGGTTAAGGAATAAAAATAATAACGCAGAGGAAGGTGTATGCGCAGGATTAGTTTATGTTTGATCGCTCTGGCCATGGTTGGGTGTGGGAATAAATATAATCAGTTTTCAGAGGATATTATTGACCGTAAAACGCATTGGGATATACCTCAACCTAGAAGTGGCGAATTGACCGAGAAAGAGATGGATATGGCTCGGATCGCGTGGAAGTATTTTGAAAACAACTACCAAGAAAATACCGGGTTGGTGAATGCGGTAAACAACTACCCGTCGGTGACTTGGTGGGATGCGGCTTCCTATATGGCGGGCATGACCAGTGCCTATGAATTGGGGATCATTGAAAAGGAAGAGTTTGACTCTCGTCTAACTAAGATTCTGACCACTCTGAACAAGCTCGACTTATTCATGGGTGAGCTACCTAACAAAGCGTATAACACTCAAACCGCTGCGAAAGTGGATTACGGCAACCAACCGGGTGAGATTGGCTATTCCGCGTTGGATTTAGGCCGTCTTCTGATTTGGCTGCATATTCTTAAACATCGCTACCCAGAGTTTGCGACCAGTATTGACTCGGTTGTATTGCGTTGGAACTTCTGTAACGTGGTGGACGAGAATGGCACTATGTTTGGTGCACTGCTTGAACCAGGTAAAGAAGTGCAGTATCTGCAAGAAGGCCGCTTAGGTTATGAAGAGTACGCAGCAAAAGGTTTTGAGCTATGGGGCTTTGATACCACTCAAGCGGCAATGCCAGAACCATATTCAACCATCAATCTATTTGGTTATGACGTACCTTATGACACCCGAGACCCACGTAAACTGAAAGCTCATAGTTACGTTGTAACGGAAAGTTATGTTTTGGATGGCATCGAACTTGGTTGGGACGTCGTCTCCGATCGCTCACCCCATGATAGCACCTACTCACATGAGTGGATGGCAGAGTTCGCTTTGCAAATCTACCGCGTTCAAGAAGAGCGCTATCGCCAAACGGGTATTATTACCGCGCGTACTGAGCACCAATTGGCTGGCGCACCATACTTCGTTTACGACACCATCTACACGGATGGTTTTGCGTGGAACACCATTTCAGAGGTAGGGGACTTCCTTCCGCAATTTGCAGCGGTTGCGATCAAAGGTGCGATGGGGATATGGGTACTTTGGGATACACCATATACCGATTTAGTGTTTGATCATGTGTCTACGGCTTATGACCGCGAAAAAGGCTTCTACGAAGGTATATTTGAAAACGGTACAGGCTTAATTAACACCTTTACCTCAAATAACAACGGCATCACGTTAGAAATTCTCTTGTATAAGCAGCAAGGTAAGCTATTGACCTACAAAGATGACGTCGCGCCAAGTCTATGGGAAAAGGCGTTAGAGTCGCCATTTGGTTATGAAGGGCAATGTTTACCGCGTAAGAAAATTGAACCTGTAGAGTAAAGGGCGCTAGATGCTAAAGAGTTGGGTTGTATTAGCGTTAGCAATACTTCTTTCGTCTTGTGGGGTTGTCTATCAAGGTGTGAATGATGGCATTACGGCCATCAATCATTCCCAGATGCTACGGCAAGGTAGGCACGGTCCATTAACGGAAGAGGAACTTGCGTGGGCTCAAACTGCGTGGAAGTATATTAAAAATAACACTCAGTTATCGACTGGGTTAGTCAATAACCTAGATAGTTTTCCTACCACCAATATGTCGGGTATTGGTGATTATCTCATTTCGCTTTTAGCGGCCAAAGAGTTCGAATTCATTACTAATAAAGAGTATGACGAGCGCTTAACCATGGTACTGACATTTTTGAATAAAATGCCACTTAGCCAAGGGCAAGTGCCGAATAAGGTGTATGGCACTCAAACCGGTGAAATGGTCAATTATGGTAATCAATATCAAGATATTGGCTGGTCATCGTTGGATGTAGGCCGCTTGCTGATTGCATTAGCGATAGTCAAACGCCATTCGCCAGAGTTTACCGAATACATTGATAAAGCGGTTCTGCGCTGGAACTTCTGTGAGTTGATTAGTATTGATGGCGAGCTTTATGGCGGCGCTGTCAATGACGGGCAAGTTACTCGCTACAAAGAGGGGCGCTTAGGGGTTGAGGAGTACACTTCTTATGGTTATCTCGACTGGCAAATTGTGCCGGAAAAGGCGATGAATATAGAGCCATATGACGTGGCGACCATCTACGATGTCGATTTGATTTTTGATGGCCGAGACCCCCGAATTTTCAACGTGTTAAGACCGGTCTACAGCACCCCTTATCTCTGGATGGGATTAGAATTCAACTGGGATAAAGTCGGCGATGTGTCATCAAGCGATGCGACGCATACTAACAACACGTTATCCGCAATGGCGGATGCGGTTTACCTTGTGCAACAAAAGCGCTGGGACAATGAACGGATATACACCGCCCGTGGCGAGCACACTGTTTCCGGAGATCCATACTTCGTCTATGACGCGATTTATGCGCTGGGTACGCCATGGATTACCTTAGCTGACGATGGCTCATCGCACGATCACCTAGCGTTGGTATCTACTCGTGTCGCGTTTCAGATGTGGGCTTTGTGGGATACCGACTATACCGATCGCTTGATGGTGCTGGTGAAAGAACTGTATGACCCACAGCGCGGTTGGTACGAAGGGCGTTTTGAAATGACCAGCGCGTATGAAAAAGGCTTAAGTCTTAAAACCAATGCAGGGGTATTGGAAGCGTTACTGTATAAACAAATGGGTAAGCTCTACAAACATGGAGAAACCGTGGAGTATCGAGATGTGAAGTTTAACTCTCGATTTGATCATCCAGGGCGTTGCTTAGTGGAGACATTCAGATGAAGCGATGGATATGGATACTCTGGTTTGTATCGTCGACTTTAATGGCGATCGAGAAGCCAGTTGTGGATGCGTTAACCACACCTACTTTGCTGCTAGGCCAAGGGCGTTACGCGCAAGCCGCGGCGAGTTTTCATCTTCAAAGCACGCTAATGTTAACACTAGAAAAACAGCTCGGGGTCAAAGCCATGTGGCAAGCCGCTGGGCTAGCAGAGGGGCTTGCGGCGATTGCTGCTGAAAAAGATCAAGACCCAATCGCTTATGAGTACTGGGGCAATAGTGTGCGTTATTTCTTAATGTCCGGATCTAACTGGGAAAGTTTGCAAGCTGAGCTGCATCAGGAGTTTGAGCAAGCCAACACGCGTTTGCAAAGTAATGCTTCTGTCACGGGTGTGGGGGCGATACTCGACAATCATTGGTTACAGCTATTCACACTTGTTGAAGTATGGCAAGACAAGCTCAATTACTTTGCTTATAAAGCGCCTTCATCCGAACTCGCCACAGCGGTGATTCAATCTGCGGGCAGCCAAGGGAATGAGCCACCATCATCAGGTACGCAGCTCAAACAGTTTTCACCAAAAAAACAGCTGCAGTTAGACGCCGGATTTAAAGCTAAGCAAACCTTTGACCCGAGTTTAGCGATTCCTCCTACCACGCCTGCGCCCAAAGGTGAGAAAGATACGAAGAGTTCCACTGGGCTTCAGCTTAAAAGCAGTGAGCCACAAAATCCGCAAACTACTAACCCGCAGCAGCCGAAGCCATCGACTAGCCAAACTGTGAGTGGGGATAACATTAAAACATCTGCTCCTGTTGCACCTAAAGCGCCAGTGGTGAGTTCGGGCTTGATTATTGGGCCATCGCAAACCGAGTCACCAGTTAAGCAGCAAACCGATGAGAAGGGGGTTACTGTAGTGACACCAATCGATTTAGGGGGAAACATCGTTGAACATGATCACGATTCATTACCCACCAATCAAAAAGCCCCAACAGAATCTGTCCCCGCATCCCCTGCAGTCCATAGTACGGAGCAACAGATTTCGCGTTCTAATTTAGATTCACAAAGTACCGGTGGAGTGAAGGCCACTCAGCGGCGCAGTTTTGCACCTGTTGCAGATGAGTAATAACTTCAATGGATGATATTTTGACTAAGTCGGTTTAGTGACGTGCAAATTCATCATTATGCATTACGCTTATTATTGAATAAACAGAATGCATATAACAATGATGAATATTTTCCGATTTTTATTTTTAAGCCTGATCATGACAATTTCTCCGCTAACTCAAGCATTTGAGGACGAACTTACAAGCCTAGACTCAGAAAAGTGGTGGGTGGCTGATGGGTGGGAGAACGGGTTCCCTTTTGTTTCCCGTTGGGAAGATGAAGCGATAAAGTTTAATAAGCGTGGCATGAGTATTACGCTTAAAACCGATCGTGGCCGAGATGAACAGGGTAATCGCAGTTTCTATTCTGGTGAGCTGAGAAGCCATGGTTATTACTCTTATGGCTGTTATGAAGTAGAAATGAAACCAATCAGGGCGCCTGGGGTTGTTACGTCTTTCTTCTTGTTTGCAGGCCCTTACGATAAGCCAGAAAACGGCAATGGTAAGCACAATGAGATCGATATTGAATTTCTAGGCTCAAACACCAACATGGTTCAACTAAACTTTTGGACTGATGATGATGGGTATGAGAATACTCATGAAACCTTAATCTTCCTCGATTTTGATGCTTCGCAAGCGTTTCATAAATATGCCATTTATTGGTCTAAAGAGAGTTTGGAATGGTTTATCGATGGAAAATCTGTTTTAAAGGTAAGAAACAACAAGTATGACCCAATTCCGAGCGCAGAGTCTTCACATCTGCGAATTATGGCCAACGTATGGGCTACAAATTCCGAGATTTCCAACTGGGCAGGTTTATTTGATATCAGTAAGAAACAGTCGCACAAAGCGCGCTATAGAAACTTCAAATACACGCCAGATGTACGCTGCCAATAAAATCTAAACTGACAACTTGTATTCAACTATATGCGTACTACCTTTTAAGTAAAGGTACAAAAAATAACAACGTCAGCTAGGGCATAAGTATGGATACATCTCTCACAATAGCGTATCAGCTATTAAAAAACTCGCGTGTCAATTTTGATTTAACCGACTACTCTCACCAACAAGGTCTACTTGATTTAGCCGACCACCTGTTAGCGTTGGAAGACCTCAATCAGCAGCAACTCTCCACACTCGCTCAAGAGCATAATGCGCCATTGGAGTTCCAACTGGCACTTAAGTTAGTCCATTCTCGTCAACAAGTATTGCAACTCTCTAAACCAACCAATATCGGGGTAGTGTTCGCGATGTGGGGCGAGCATAACCGCCTTCAGCCAAAAACAGCGACCAATCAAAATGGCGAAGATTCACTAAGGACGAAGATTCGTCAGTTAAATTGGGTGGTAAAAGATTCATTAGTCGATTGGCAGCTTTATGCCGTTGATGATGGTTGTCCTCATGATAGCGCGCACATTGCAAAACGTATCGCTAATCAACAGCCAAGAAACATCGCAGAAAAAGTGCATGTATTGCAGTTGAGCAACGCGATCCCAGCTAAAAGTGGCCCTTTGAATAATCTTGCCCATGTGGATGATTCGCGTAAGGGCGGCTCAATCATCCTAGGCTGTCAAACCGCACTGGCGAACGGGGCAGATGCAATCGTGTATACAGATGCGGATAACTCAGTGCATCTTGGGCAAATAGGCTTGTTATTGGATGAGTATGTTGAGAAAGGTAAACAAGTGGTATTGGGTAATCGTAAACACCCTGATTCCATTTTGGTTAAACAGGAAGAACGCTGGGGCGTTGGGATTAAATCACTGCGTCACATGCAGCGGATGATTGGTGCGCAAATTTTTGAGCAAGGCATCAAAGATACTCAAGCCGCGTTTAAACTTTACAGTAAGCCCGTGCTAGAAAAAATACTGCAAAAACCGACAGTATATGACTTTTCGTTTGATACCGATTGGATTTTTGCCGCGATGGAAATGAACCAACCAATTTCAACTGTGCCGTTTGCCTTCATTGATTCGGCGGCAGAATCCGCTTCTATTGTGCAAGGACCAATGACCACTTGGTATGTATTGCTAGATGGTTTAGTGAAAGCCGCTAAAGCAAGACACGCAGACTACAGTGAGGAGATGGCCGATGTATTTGTCAAAGAGGTCAAATCACACAAAGATCTAGAATTGATTATTGATGTGTTGCCTCCAGAGCTTGCTATGGCGAGCGATAAAGATTTAGGCAACCCGAAAGTGATGTCGCCTCAATCCATGCGTGATTGGATTGTTAGTGCTAAAACACTGCGTGCGCAAGCGGTAACCCCAGCCTAACGTATATCGGATAAAGTAATAAAAAACGCCTGACTATGTAGTCAGGCGCTTTTTAATTATCTGTTCTAGGAGCATCTATTTGGAAAGTGATTATTTCAGAGCGTTCCCTAGCGTTGTAGCGTAGATTAAATCCAGTTCCTCTTGTGTTACTACATCAACGACTGATCGAGGTTGACGGCTCTCCTCAAGATATGCGATTAATTGTTGTTTCTCATCTAAGCTCATCTCATCGACGGTTTCATAGACTTCTTTTAGCTCTTGCACACTCATACGCTATCTCCTTCCAACTATGACTTTGTACGAATATTGTTATGCTATCGTTCACTCCCATCCTTGGTTGCGGCGAACGAAAATGCATTGGGCGGCGGGGCAGAATAGCCATGTTGCTTGCCTGTCACTACCCAATTGTTCCAGTTTGGTGGTAAGTCTAAACTATTGAGTTCTGATAGTAATTTGTTTAGGTGCTCATCGTGGATGCAGTCAAAGCGGTCACATTGAGCATGTAAATATTGAATCTTCGCTTCAGACGAGTGAGGGTATTGTTTGAGTAAATCTTGATAAAGTACCAACTCGCTATTGTTCTGGTGAAAATCAAATCCGCTGTAGGCAGCGTCTTCATTTTGGAAGAATCGTTTCGGCAGCTGAATGTTATTTGGATTAGCCCCGCGCGATTTCAATACGCTGACTAAGGTGCGTGAGATTTCTCGCTCGCCAAATAAGTCCAGTGCGGGCAAATATTCCAGTAATAAGATGACTGGACACTCAAACAACTCATCATAATAATTCGCTAAGCTTTGTAGCAGTTTACGGTGGCCAAGCGCCTCATTATTTTCATGGATCAACACATGACATTGGAAAATCAGATGTATCGATTGTAAGTGTTGAATCCGCTTTGGCGTCAGGCGTCGACTCGCGGTGTGGATAAACTGATTAGCATGATGCAATAGGTCGGTTTTAGCCGTGGTGCTTTCCGTTTGCAGATAGGTTTTTTCCAGTGATTGAAAATGGCCTATCACGGCTTTTAACCAATTGACATCGGCCATCGACATATGTTGTGCGTAGCTAAGGCCGACTTTGTAAAGAGGGGCTTTTTTGTTTGCTACTGCCAACAACTGGCTGGCATGAGAAGCGCGTTCACCAATGCTTGGGGTTAATTCAAACGCTTTTACCGCCCATATGGCCGCTTGTTCGTGTTGTTCTGAATCCGCATAGAGTTGAGAAATCGTATCAATCACTCGAATCGATAAAGGGTTTTCAATTAAGAACTGGTGCAACTCTTCGAGGGCTTGCGTAGTGTTATTGTCTCTATGCAGCAAGTGGGCAATCGCGCACATTTTAGAAGCGTGGCAGGATGTCGAAGAGAGCGTGATATACACATCCAGTAAATCCCATTGGTTTTGCTGCATGAAGTGCTCGATCAAATGGGCCTCAAGGCTGATGCTAAAGCCAGAACGATTGATCATTTCAAACAGGGTTGCGGCGTCAACGGTTCTATGGGAGAAGAGGTATTGATTGATTTGAACGAGCTTTTGGCTTTCTCTATGTATCACTAGGAGCTTTTCGGCCAACGAACTATTGCTCAATGGTTTAGTGACAAAGTGACGGACTTTGCCTGAAAGAGCAGTTAACACCGTCTCTTGACGCGCATCACCGGAGATCATCAATACCCCAGTGGAGTCACCAATTAAGCGGTTTCGATAGAGCAGCATAGCCAATTCGTAACCGGTTAAGTTTTGTTCTAAATGGTAGTCGAGAATGAGTACATCAAAGTGTCTAGATTCAATGGCTTTGATTGCGTTTTGATAGCGTTCAACGGTGGTGATTTGGTTGTGCTCAAGCCCCAGCGCAAGAAGCTGTTGTTTCAACAACAGTAAAGCGGTGCTTGAATCATCCACAATAAGCACTTTCATTTGCTTGATGTATTTTACATCCGCTTTTTTCAAGTCAGCCTCCTGCCAACAAAATTAAGCCATTAGTATGATGTTAGTCTACATGTTTCATAATGGGCAAGTTATTCATTTAAAGGGAAGAGGGTGTAAGGTTTTTAAGCGGTATTTATGGTATTTCGTTGTGAATAAGTACCAAGAGATTCGAGACTAGAGTGCTATAAAATTGAGTAAATGAGATTTGAGAGTGATTTTGTTGCTTGATCAGCTAATCGTATTGAGTTTGGTAAAAACGCTTTTCTCCAAACCTGCAAACAGGTAATAAAAAGCCCAAAGTATTCACTTTGGGCAAGCAGGATTAGCTAGTGATATTCATGGTGAGTTGTAAGTTTAGATCCAGTGGTGACAACTTCTGCTTCAATAGACGGCGAGCTTTTTCAATTTCAGCGACTTCAACGTGTTTGTTGTCACAATGCACATCGATATTCACTCTCAGCTCTTGGCCAACTTTAGCAACACCAGCAAGTTCCATATGTTGTGAGACTTGCTTATCGATATTGGTGACTTGCTGATTCACCGCTTGGTGGATATCGTCACTTGGCTTCATCATCAGTAGCTCTTTAACCGCCTGACGTAACATGCCAAATGGTACTTTGATGAAGTAGAAAGACATCGAAATCATCATCATTGGGTCAGCGTAGACACTTAGGTATGCAAATGGTGTTAACGTTACGATAAACGCACTCACAAAGCCTAAAGTCACAGTCACGCTCAATAGGGTATCCATTTGCCACTGCTTAGCTTCGGCCTCAATCAAACCTGAAGAAAACTGTTTGGATTTGTTGGCGATATACCACCAACCGTAACCACAACCGATCACGTTGACCACACCAAACAGCGTTGCAATCGATGGGTCAACAGCGCGACCACCAGTGAACATAGAACTCACCGCTGAATACAATGAGTAACCTACAATCGTAAGGATCACACCACCTTTGATCGCAATGACCACAGGTTCAATAACCGCTTTACCAAATTGGAATTGGTCCTTTGTAGGGCGGTTGATATAACGCGAAGCTGCCAGTGACAATAATGTTAACAGTAGGCTGACTAACGAATAGACACCGTCAAATACGATGACCAAAGAACCCACCCATAAGCCAAGCACAAGCCCACCAACAGCAAAGCCCGACGCTAAAAGGGCTGAGAAGGTTAGGATACGGTTTTCATTTTGGCTTGTTTGGGCACACATAATGAATTCTCAATTAAAATCTTACTGACATTCTTCAAATATCTGGGCAAATATACAAACTACTTCTGCCTCTTGAGTCAGTGTAAATTCATTGGGAATGTTAAATTTTAATTTAAATCAATGACTTATGTTGATTTTTTGCTGTCAACAAAATTGACTCTGGCTGTTTTTTACGCGGAGAGATTTGATTGATTTAAAAATCAAATAGATATTCGTTCAGTTTGTCTGCGAGCCAAGACATACCAGGGTGCTCTGCACGCCCCACCGCCGTAAACATACAAAAGTCTTCTTGAGTCATGCCGTAGGTGTGCTTAATGACGGCAAGATCTTGTTTTCTTAAGTGGTGACGAATTAACGGCTCTGGCAATACGCCCCATGCGTTTTCAGTAAGGATTGTGTTGAGAATGTAGTCGAAGCTAGAAAAACCAATATGGCGCAATGAGAGCGGCTGTAGCTCAGGGTTATCTTTCTCGTTGAGATACACCATAACTGCTTGCATCGAGTTACGCAGTTCATTGTCGGATACCCGGCGCATTTTGCTTAAAGGGTTGGCAGCATTACATACCGACATCATGCGGATCTTACCCAGTGGCTGATAGGTCACGTGAGGGTCATCAATGCGTTCGTAATCGACGCCAAAAGCAAAGTCGACTTGTCCTGTAACCACGAGGTTTGCCAAATCACCGGATGACGCCAATACGATATTAAAGGCGGTGGCGGGGAAGCGTTTATTAAGTCGATGCGCTAAATCTTGCCACATTTCATCGGGTAGTGAGTCGTCTCGTGCTATCCAAACCTCTGCGTTGAACTCACCAGTAACTTGCGCGCAAGTCTGTTTAATGCGCGCTTCGGTGACGAGTAAGTTTTCGCAATCTTTATAGATCGCTTTTCCTGCTTCTGATAGCGAGAGGTGGTTACCAGTACGCACAAATAGTTCAGTGCTAAGCTCTTTCTCTAGTGCCTTGATAGACATACTGAGTTTGGTGCGATTGCAATCGAGTTGGCGCGCCGCCTCTGAAACAGAGCCAGTGTCTGCGACGATACAAAAAGCCTGAATTTGCGACAGATTCATACAATAGCCTGCTATCGATTAGGGTAAATGATCTATATAGTATTCGTTGACGTTAAATGTGTTTTATGCATAAATGCGGCATGTTTATTCATCTTTGCGTTTGACGAATAGTATGTAATCATTGTTTTTCTCGCACATAAACGTGTAACAGTACAGCGCTAAGCTGTTGAAGTATATTAATTGAAGTTTGGTTCTATGTCTGTTTGGCAGACGTCAAAATTAATATATTGTTGGTTAACGCGAGGAATTCGCCTTCAGTAGGCATGATGTCAGGGAGAGTATTATGACTATCGATTGGGATGAGCACGCCCAAAACTGGGAAAATGATCCAGCCACCATTACCTTTGCAGAAGAAGCTTTTTCAAGCTTAGTAAAAGAGGTCGATATCAGCGGCAGGCACGTCTTGGACTTTGGCTGCGGTACCGGGTTGCTCAGTGAAAGAATGTCGCAGCGAGTAAAAGACATTGTCGCTTTGGATGGCTCAGAGGCCATGATTGAGCAATTGGATAAAAAATCACTCTACAACGTTGAGCCAGTGGTGGACTTTCTTACTCGCGGATTAGTGGCAATGCACCCAGCATTCCGTAATCAGTTTGATTTAGTGGTCGCGTCATCCGTCTGCGGCTTGATTGATAACTACGCTGACGTGTCAGACATTATCTATAGCCTGCTCGAAAAAGGCGGTTACTTTGTTCATTGGGATTGGCTTGCTTCGGCGCAAGATGAAGAACTGGCCATGAGCCCAGATTATGTAGAGCGTGTTTTAACTGGTGTTGGCTTTAAAGAAGTGACGTGCAGTGTGCCGTTTGATGTATCAACTACTCAAGGCATGTTCCGCGTGCTTATGGTGGTGGCGCGCAAATAGCCTCACCTATGGCTGAAATTTCCTTTAAGACCTCGGGGTTGGCAATAGCGCCGAGGTTTTCTATTTCATGACCTTGTAACAACTGTTTTACCGCCAATTCCACCAATTTTCCCGAGCGTGTTTTCGGTATCGAACTGACCGCATGAATTTGCCATGGCACGTGTCTTGGTGAACACTGAATCCTGATATAACGTTTTATCTGCTCGATTTTTCCAATACTCAGCGTTTTACCTTGTTGCATCTCTACCAGCAGTACAATCTTTTCGTCATTGTCTGCGGGATAACCCACGGCAATACAGTCAGTAATTTCTGCTATTTGATTGACTTGACGATAAATCTCTCCTGTACCAATTCGCACGCCTCCGGGGTTTAAGGTTGCGTCGCTGCGACCAAAAAACCGCATCCCGCCAGTCTTAGTTTGCATAACATCATCACCGTGGTGCCAAGTATTGCTAAAGCGCTGCCAATACGCTTGGTGATAGCGACTGCCATCATCGTCATGCCAAAAGCCTGAAGGCTGATTGGGAAAGCTATTGCGACAAACCAGTTCGCCTCTATGCTCTGTAATAGCTACGCCTTGTTGATCAAATGCCGCAACATCCATGCCTAGTGCTGGCCCTTGGCATTCACCTCGATAAACGGGGGAGATGGGATTGCCCAACACAAAACAGCCGCAAATGTCGGTGCCGCCTGAGATCGAAGCCAGATGTAAGTCTTGCTTGATATGCTGATAAACAAAATCGAACTGCTCAGGGTAGAGCACTGAGCCTGTCGAGCATAAGGTGCGCAACGCAGGAAGGGCAAAGTGCCGATTAGGATGATATTGCTGTTTTTGTAATGCTTCTAGGTATTTTGCTGATGTGCCAAACAAGCTGATGCTATGTTGGCGCGTAAACTGCCAAAGCCTATTTATATCAGGGTAGGTCGGGCTGCCATCGTAAATACACAAGCAAGCGCCAGAGGCTAAGGCTGATACGTGCCAGTTCCACATCATCCAACCGCATGTGGTGAAATAAAATACGCGATCACTAGGTTTAATATCACAATGCAGTTGATGCTCTTTAAGGTGATTGAGCAAAGTGCCGCCTACGGTGTGAATAATGCATTTGGGTTTGCCAGTCGTCCCTGAGGAATAGAGAACAAAAAGCGGGTGATTAAAACTGGCTTGGTAATAGTGGATGTTAGTGGCAGAGAACGTTGTGAGCAGCGTTTGCCACTCGGTGCTTGGTATAGAGCTATCTAGCTCTAGGGCTTTATCAATTAAGCAAATACCCTTTAATGAGCCCAGTTTGGCCTGCAATGCAGAGACTTTATCCTGCATATCGTAGTGCTGGCCGCCAAATTGATATTGTGCACATGTAAACAGCGCCTTGGGTGCAACTTGGCCAAACCTTTCGGTCACGCTGTCTATGCCAAAATCGGGAGAGCAGGATGTCCACACTGCGCCTAAACTGGTGGCAGCAAGCATCGCTATTACACTGTGATAGCTATAAGGCAGGTAACCAGCGACGATGTCACCTGCTTTTATGTCTAATGAGATAAGCCATTGCTGAATGCAAGACACTTGTTGTTTTAGTGTTTGCCAGGTTATCTGTAGATGCTCTCCAGACTCATGTTGGTAAATGATGGCTAATTCATCATCGGCCATGTTGGGAAGTTCAAGTAAGTTTTCAGCGTAGTTGAGTTTGCATTCAGGGAACCATAAAGTGTCACGCGCGGGCACGGCTTTCTGATCAAGGCGTCGTTTGGGGGCTCCCAATAGTTTAATCGGCGGGTTTTGTTCTCCTATCACGTGCGCGTATTGCCACCACAATTGCCAAAAAGTATCACTATGTTGTATCGACCACGCGTGCAAAGCGGCGTAATCCGATAACGTAATGCCTTTGGTGGATAGAAAGGACATAAACGACATCAGGTTCGAATGTTGGATACGATTGGCAGATGGTACCCAGCAAGGGCTCGATTCAGACATAAACTACACCTCCTAGCGTCATATAAGTATTTACCGTTATTGACCATTTTCAAATTGAAGCAATGAAACGAGCGTTAACCAAAACTGCGTGTGTAAAAAATATGTTACAAAATTCAGTGCTCATGTAAGCGTCAAATAGCGGAACAATCTCTGAAATTGCCATAAGGTTTAGATAGGGAGTTTTGATTTTAGGTAGGTGCAGTATGACTCAGTATCAATCTAAGCCAGTCGACACGGAAGGTCGAATTGCGTGGGACGATAACGAAAACTCAATCTGGCATGATTTAGTACAGCGGCAACAGCAACTGGTACAAACAAGGGCATGTCGTGCCTACCTTGATGGCTTAAAACTTCTGGACTTACCCACCGAACGCGCACCGCACTTATATGAAATCAACCGAGTTTTGCTTGCAACCACAGGTTGGCGGGTAGAGCCGGTACCTGCATTAATCAGCTTTGACCGATTTTTTGCATTATTGGCGGCTAAGCGTTTCCCAGTCGCGACCTTTCTTCGCTCGCGAGATGAGTTTGATTACCTGCAAGAGCCAGATTTCTTCCACGAAATTTATGGCCACTGCGCTATGTTGACCAATCCAGACTTTGCTCACTTTACTCATGTTTATGGACAACTAGGGCAAGCCGCTGAGCCAGCAGAACGTGCTTATCTCGCACGGCTCTATTGGTTTACCGTTGAGTTTGGCCTAGTTGAGGAGATGGGTAAGCTGAAAATCTATGGTGGCGGCATTCTTTCATCTCCAGGTGAGACTCGTTATGCCCTTGAAAGTGATCAAGCTCAGCGGGTGGAGTTTTTGATTAACCGCGTACTTAGAACCCCTTATCGTATCGATATCATGCAACCTATTTATTTTGTGTTGGGTGAAATTAGTCATTTGTACCAACTCAGTCAGGTCGATCTGATGCAAGAAGTAGGCAAAGCGCAGCAGCAAGGACTATTTGCACCATTGTTTGAGCAAAAGGCGGCAATTTAAAAGCAACTAATGAGGGAAGAAACATGTTAATAAACAAACAGTGTGCGCCGTGCAATGGCGAGTCTCAAGCGTTGAGCACGGATCAGCAAAATGCATTGCTCAAACAATTGGTTGATTGGCAAAGAGTGGTGAGAAATGATGTACCACAATTAGAAAAGAGCTATCGCTTCAAGAACTTTAAATTGGCGTGGGCATTTAGCGATAAAGTGGCTTCATTAGCAGAGGAAGAGTTTCATCACCCAACGATTGTACTGGAGTGGGGTAAAGTCACGGTTACGTGGTGGAGCCATTCAATAAAAGGACTACATGAAAACGACTTTATCTGCGCCGCCAAATGCGATGCGCTGTTTGAAAGCAACCAAGGCTAAAGTTTTCACCAACTTGCCGTTATAGTAGTTAAGCTTTAATTTAACTTGGACGGTAAAATGAAAAAAGTACTGATGGTTGTGTTACTACTGGTGGGCATTGCGCTTGCTGGTGGTGGGTACTATATGTTTTATCTAAAACCAAGCCAAGATGCACAGCAGGAAGAGCAAGAGCCAGAACCTGCCGCTAAACCTGTTCAAACCGAACCTATCCCTGTTCCTGAACCTGTACCTGAGAAAACGGACTACTACGTTAGCCCAGAAAAACTCGGTGTGCGAGAAGCACCTAATTACGATGCGTTTATTGAATCCGTTCATTATCGTGGTGACAAGCTGCACGTGTTAGAAAAGCGCGATGGTTGGGGACGAATCTCGCCGTATTACGTATATAAAGAAAATGGCCCTGAAGTGGCGGAATGGGTGCCGATGGAGGCATTACTTGAAGTGCCGCCAACCATCACCAAGCAGCAACGTATTGAGACAATCAGCAAATACATTGAAGGCTCGGATGACTTTAAACAGTACTTTGATGTGTTTATTAAAACCACCGACGATTTGATCAAAGAAGGGATTTGCATTCCGCTCGATTTCGAAGAACTGAATGGCTGGGTTCGCTCAGTGACTTACAAAGAAGAAGACGTGTACTTTGTTTATTGCGGCGGCTACAAGCAAGCGAATAAGATCTATCTCAACGTTCAAACCGGTAAGATATTTTACCGTTAATTGTTTTCTATCCGAATGAAACTAAAGGGGTTTACATTGTAAATCCCTTTTTAGTTTGTGCCGAATCAAAACATGGTTTAGAGTGAGCCCTTCGCGGTGTTTCATCACGTTTGACACCCATTAAGAACAAGTAGGACGGGCCATGAAGTACGATTGGATTCTTTTTGATGCGGATGAAACATTGTTTCATTTTGATTCTTTCCAAGGCATGCAATTGATGTTTAAGCGCAAAGGGGTAGAGTTTACCGAGCAAGACTTTGCAGAATATCAAAAAATCAATAAGCCTCTTTGGGGCGATTATCAAGATGGCGTGATTGACGCACAGCAGATCAAACACATTCGCTTTGAGTCTTACGCCAAACAGCTTAACACCACAACCGCAGAGCTAAACTCCGCCTTCTTGGATGCTATGGCGGATATTTGTACCATGATCCCTGGTGTGAATGAGTTTTTGGATGCGGTTCGAGGTAAAGCAAAGCTTGGTATTATCACTAATGGGTTTACCGAGTTGCAGCAAGTGCGCTTAGCTAAAATGGGTCTAAGTAACACCTTTGAACACGTGATCATTTCAGAAGAAGTGGGCGTGGCGAAGCCTGATGCCGGCATTTTCCATCACGCAATGGAGATGATGGGGCAGCCTTGTAAAACGAAAGTTTTGATGGTGGGCGACAACCTGCACTCAGATGTTCTAGGTGGGGTAAATTTCGGTATTGATACCTGCTGGTTTAACCATGCTAGGCAGCAGGGTACGGCAGAGATTAATCCAAGTTACACCATTGAGCATATTGATGAGCTAAAACATATTTTGTTGGCATAACTGCTTGTATGATTAACGGCTTAGGTGCGTGTTAAAATAAGTGAAATAAGGCTTCCTAGTAAATGGAAGCCTTTTATCTATGGAAGGAAAGGGATTTGAAAAAGGTACTAGTAACGGGTTTTGAGCCTTTCGATGGGGCGAAGATAAACCCGGCATTAGAAGTGATTAAACGGCTAGATGGTGAGCAGCTAAATGGCGGTGAAATAGTTACCTGCCAAGTGCCCGTAACACGATTTGAGTCAACTCAAGTTGTTATTGAGGCTATAGAATATTTTAAGCCAGACTATGTGATTACTCTTGGGCAAGCCGCTGGTCGAGCTGAGATTACGCCTGAACGTATTGCTATTAATATCGATGATTACCGAATTCCGGACAATGCCGGGAATCAACCTATTGACCAGCCTATCGTAGAAGATGGCCCCGCCGCTTACTTTTCTACTTTGCCAATTAAAGCTATCACTCAGCAATTGCAGCAAGCGGGTATAGCTTGTCAGGTGTCAAACAGCGCAGGTACTTTTGTTTGCAATCACCTTTTTTATGGGCTGCAACACTATTTGGTAGGACAGTCTATTCCCCATGGATTTGTGCATATACCTTTGGTGCCTGAGCAAGATACGACAGGGTCACAGCCAGTCATGCCTTTAGATATCATTGTTGATGGGCTGAAAATAATGGCTCAAACCGTCATTCAAACAGACGGTGACATCGAGTTTGGAGCAGGAGAAATTTGCTAACACTTTAATAGGTGGTGAACCACCACAAACGCGCGTCTATGGTGGCTAAAGATACGGGAGTAAGTAACTAGAGGTTTGGTTTCACTCTATCAATTTGCTTATACATCTTATCAAGATGTCGATTCGATGCGAGACATAAGCAACTTGCGACAAACATGGTTATGTTAAACCAAGTTATACAAAAGTATGATTCGATAACGACCGTCAGCCCTAAAAACGTGGTAGACAATACCAGAAGAACAGAAGGTGCGACGTTAAAGTGTCGAGTTCTCAACCATGTTGTTAATACGATTACGCCACATAATACGAACCAGTAAACCGTTCCGTCTGACATCCCTTCATGGCCACTTTGAGTTCTTATCTGATACCCAAACTGACTGAGCTTTCCAGACAGAGAGTAGAGAAATAGCAGGCCATGGTCTTCACATCGAGCTTGGTAGACCAGTGGTTGAAACCAAAATAGTAGAACGACGGCACAGCAAATTGTAATAAGTATCTTTTGGCCTAGAAAGTTACTTGCATCAAGCGCTGATACAATATTGTCGAACATTGTAGGTTGTTTGGATTGTTTGTTACTGTTCACAGCCTTTCCTTATTTCATCGTGTTCAGATACTTAGCGAGTTATCAATAAATAATTGAAGCGCCGGAGGTTATCACGTCAATGGCATACGCATACAGTGGATTGTTTGCGTTTTTGGCTCGCAATCGATTTTTCCGACCGATTTTCAGCACGTCGCTATGTACTTGTTTAATCGGGTAATAAGCTAGATGCTTGTTAAAGTACTCCCCATAAATTCATACTTTTGGGATTTTGTTTTAATGCATAATTTGAAGGCAGACGCTGAAGAACAAAGGAGAGAGTATGTCATTGAGCAAAGTATGCGACACTAAAGGAGTTAGGTTTACTCAAGAATCTATAGACGCTATCGATCGAATCAATAATAGGGTTGATTTAGCTAATCAACTAACGGGGTTACTCGCGTTTTCACCCGTAGTAGAGATATTCGGTAGCAAAAAGTCGTTTTCAAATTACTCAAGAGATATTTATGAATATCATTGGGAAGAGTTTGGAGATGCGATGGGAAGTATTAATCCAATATTGAAAAATCGTGTTTGGGAAGAGGCAACATATGCCGCGATGTCGACCACAGGAGGTGAGCGTGAGTTTTGGGAATGCGTTATGGAAGTTTCTCGCTAGCATCGCACTTTTAGCGAGTACTGGTTTAAAAGCTGATGACTTAAGGCTGTACGACTTATATAAACTATACGAGCAAAAAGTGGATGTTTGTTTAAGTCAAACTAATGGGATCTCTGCCCTATTACTAAAGCAACCTTGGTTATTAGAAGTCGACGACAATCAGTTAAAGGAAGTGATTGTCTATTTTTCTCGTTACGCTTTAGACCAGTGTTCATCTAAGGAGCAGGACAGTTTTGAACGGGCACTGAATAACGAATCGCTGAGTAGTCAGAAAATCATTTTAGAGTGGCTAGAATTCGATGTGCAGTTAGAGCCTCCTAAATGGTTGGATTCAGAAAAACTCAGAGAGATTCAGTCGAACGATATATCCCCATTTAATCCGATAGAAACCTATAAGCACATCAAGCAATCTAAATAGGAGGAGAGACGGATGATATGCTTATCGGAAAATTGCTTGTTCGATATCTGCTAACATGTTTTGTATTACTATTCTGATGGTTAAGTTAGCAAGCAGTTAAGTGGAGAGCGCATGGTAGAGCAATACGAGAAGCAGTTTTTGGACTTCATCAGCAGTGAGATGAAACAAGATTTAGCCCATGATTTGAACCATGTAAAAAGGGTAGTGAAAACAGCTAAAGAGCTGTGCGCTATTGAAGGAGCGAAGCTTGAGGTTGTTTTGCCCGCGGCATATTTGCACGATTGCTTCTCTTTCCCTAAAAATCATCCTGATCGAGCCAAAAGCTCTGAAATTGCAGCGGAAAAGGCACTGCGGTTTTTAGTTGATATTGGCTACCCATCTCAATATCACCAAGCAGTTCGCCATGCGATTATTGCCCATAGCTTTAGCGCAAATGTCACGCCAGAAACCCTAGAGGCCCAAATTGTACAAGATGCCGACCGACTAGACGCACTAGGTGCTATCGGCATCGCTCGCTGTATTTTGGTCAGCGCTGCGCTGCAAGTGGACTTATACAACTCAGAAGACCCGTTTTGTAATAGCAGAGAGGCCGACGATAAGCAGTACACGGTTGATCATTTCTATACTAAGTTATTTCGTCTTGTGGAGTCGATGCAGACCAAGACGGCCAAAATCGAAGCGAAAAAGCGGACGGAATTTATGAAGAGCTATTTGACTCAGTTAGGCCACGAAATTTTGGATTAGGTCAAAGACTCTCGGCTGATGCATAACATCTGCCGAGAGTCTATAAGTGTTCGAGTTAAGCTACAGTTGTTCTTGTAACTCTTTTCTAATGATTTCTGCTCCTTGGCTTAATGCGCTGAGTTTGCCTCTGGCGATAGAGCGAGAAAGGGGAGCCATGCCGCAGTTGGTGCAAGGGTATAATTTGTCTGCATCGACAAATTGCAGAGCCTTACGAAGCGTATCCGCGACCTCTTCTGGCGTCTCTATTTCGTCTGTTGCTACGTCAATCGCACCGACCATCACTTTTTTACCCCGAATCAGCTCTAGCAGCTCAATGGGCACGCGCGAGTTGTGGCATTCCAATGAGATGATATCAATATTGGATTTTTGCAGTTTTGGAAATACTTCTTCGTACTGTCGCCATTCTGTACCCAATGTATTTTTCCAATCGGTGTTGGCTTTGATGCCGTAGCCATAACAGATGTGGACAGCGGTTTCACATTTTAGCCCCTCAATCGCACGTTCTAAAGCCGCAATACCCCATTCATTGACCTCATCAAAAAAAACGTTAAAAGCAGGTTCATCGAACTGGATGATATCAACACCAGCTGCTTCGAGTTCTTTTGCTTCTTGATTAAGTATTTTGGCAAACTCCCACGCGAGCTTTTCTCGGCTTTTGTAATGGTCATCATAGAGGGTATCTATCATGGTCATTGGGCCGGGTAGTGCCCACTTAATGGGCTTGTCTGTTTGTTTGCGCAGTACTTTCGCATCTTCAACAAACACTGGTCGCTGGCGAGATACCGGCCCTACGACTGTAGGCACACTTGCATCGTAGCGATTACGAATTTTAACCGTTTTACGCTTGTCAAAATCCACTCCACTGAGTTGCTCAATAAATGTGGTAACAAAGTGTTGGCGGGTTTGTTCACCATCACTGACAATATCGATGCCCGCTTGCTGCTGCTCTTGCAGTGAAACACGTAAAGCATCGTGTTTGCCTTCGGTTAATTCTTCGTTGTCGAGTTTCCACGGAGACCATAGCTTTTCAGGTTGAGCGAGCCATGACGGTTTCGGTAGGCTGCCTGCTGTCGATGTTGGTAGTAGTAATTTCATAATCTATCTTGCTCTATTTTTGAAGAATTAAACGCTGTAGTTGGCTGACCACTGTTCAAGCAGAGTTTGGTAAGGCTTGATGAAGTGCTCTTCTGCGAACTTACCTTGCTCGATCGCAAGCAGACTACGCTCTTCACGGTCATAGACGATTTGCGTTAACGAATGGTCTAGGTTCTTCAAATTAGGCTGGTAGCGTTTCCCAGCGACCGCATTGGCGTTGTAGATTTCTGGGCGATATATCTTCTGGAACGTTTCCATGGTGCTGATGGTGCTAATCAACTCAAGGTTGGTGTAATCGTTAAGCAAGTCACCAAAGAAGTAGAAAGCAAGGGGCGCAACACTGTTAGGCGGCATAAAGTAGCGAACTTGTAAGCCCATCTTTTGGAAATATTGTTCAGTTAATGACGAATCATTAGGTTGGTATTCATAACCTAACACAGGGTGTTGATTTTCTGTGCGATGATAGGTTTTATTATCGGAAACACTTAGGCAAATAACAGGGCGTTTATTGAAATGTTGTTTGTAGATTTCTGAATCAACGAAATACTTGAACAACTTGCCGTGCAACTCTCCAAAATTATTAGGGATACTAAAAGTATCTTGATCTTTGTTGTGATCTAGCAGTAATACACTGAAATCATAATCGCGAACGTAAGATGAGAAATTATTACCAACAATACCTTCTATTTTTTCTTGGGTTTTATTATCAATAATATTGGTTTTTAAAATTTCAATTGAAGGGAATGCCTCATTGCTGCCTTCAATTTTCATATCAACAGAAACAATGCCGAGCTCGATAGAGTAGCGATCACCTTGAGGGTTATCCCAATGAGCTAGAGCGTTGAAACTGTTGTCAATCATCTTCAGTGCGTTACGCAAGTTTTGTTGGCGGCTATCACCACGTGCCAAGTTAGCGAAGTTGGTGGTGATTCGAGTATTGTCAGCAGGGCGATAATTCTCATCGAAACCAATGGTATTGATCGCAAATGTAAAATCTGTAGTCATTGTAATTATGTATCCTATTCCTTAGATGAAAGCTGAATTAACGCCTTGTATTAACTGAGTGATAATAACCCTAGTTAAACTGTTGTTTTATTATTTGCCTCTGACGAGCAATATCAGAGATGAACAGTATTGTTTTTAAGTGCGTAACGTTTTTATAGATTGAGTAGGGGATGATTAATAGTGGTATTATTTCACGTGCTACATGAGAAATATTCATGATGATTAGTGTTTGAATATTCAATTAAGTGTCAGTTATATTATTTGCCCTTAATATGGAACGATTTATATATTCAGTTAAATAACCCTAATTATATTGTGAGATCAAAGGAATGAGTGAACTCGTATTACTGATAGTATGCTGCGCGTTATTAGGCAGTGTGGTTGGCTTTTTGGCCGGATTGCTAGGCATTGGCGGAGGGTTAGTGATCGTCCCGATACTCAGTCTTATTTTGCTTCATTTTGAAGTATTGCCTTCTGAACAGATTGTGGTTGCAGCCATTGCGACCTCTTTAGCTTCTATATTGTTCACTTCTACCTCTTCTGCACTTGCCCACCATAAGAATGGTAATGTTCCCTGGAGCCTTGCCCCTTGGATCATGACAGGCGTTGCCCTTGGTGCTCTCGTGAGCGGATTCATGGCAGCTTTGCTACCAGAAAACGTGGTGCGACTTGTCTTTGCTATCAGTGTGGCGCTCATCTCTTTGAAAATGTTTTTCAGTGGTGGAGAATCAACAAAACGCAGCATGCCGAACAAAGGGATTTTAACCGTTCTTACCACCATCACAGGGGGCTTGTCAGCGATGATAGGCATTGGTGGCGGGGCGCTTTTAGTACCTCTATTAACCTTCTTCTCTCTCGATATCAAAAAAGCGATTGGTTGTGCTTCAGCTTGTGGCATCGTAATTGCCTTGTTTGGCTCGGTGGGTTACATCAGCTCAGGTAGTGCTTACTTTTCGCTACAAGAGGGCTTTGCAGGGTTTGTTTATCTGCCTGCATTGCTCGGTATTGTTTGTACCTCATGGTTTACCGCGCCATTAGGTGCAAAGGCGACCCATCATATGCCAGTCGCGACCATCAAGAAAATTTTTGCGGCGCTGCTTCTTGTGATGGCGGCCAATATGGCCTTCAGTTAATCAAGGGGCATGGTCGGCACTAAGCAAAACTGTTATTTCGACCGATTAACTGCGATGTCGCAGTGTTCATGAATGACCCAAGCCGTTAACCTGCTATTCGGAACGGGTTCAAAGTCTGGTGACAGGCTTTGAACATCAATTTAGCCGGATAAAAGGAATGCAATGGAAGAGCTTCAAGGTGGTCGAGAACACTCGATCTATCGTTCTGATGAAAAAGTTTACCGACCTAAAGGCGATTGGTCGGAAACAGTGCAAGATCTGTTGGCTCACATTGCCAAATCAGGATTTGGCGGCGCTCCGCTGCCGTTTGGTTTTGATGACAGTGGCAACGAGATTCTCTCTTACGTTGAAGGTGACGTAGCAAACTACCCGCTGACAGGAAATATCGCCTCAAATAGCGCTTTGATCTCGGCGGCGAGGTTGTTGCGTCAATACCACGATGCTTCGCAGTCGTTCTTATCGGCGGAGAGAAAGAACAACTTACAGTGGATGCTTCCAAGTCGCGAACCGATGGAAGTGATCTGTCATGGTGACTACGCTCCTTACAATGTCGTTTTACAAGGCGATCAAACGGTCGGTATTATTGATTTTGATACGGCTCACCCAGCACCTAGAGCTTGGGATATCGCTTACGCGCTTTATTGTTGGGCGCCGTTTAAAACCAACGAGTTTGATGCCATGGGTGATATTGCCGCGCAGTCTTTAAGAGCAAAGCAGTTTTGCGACGCTTATGGCTTAGCTATCACAGAGCGAAGCAGCTTGGTTGAGAAAATGATAGAGAGGCTGCAAACCTTAGTTAATTTTATGCATGCTCAAGCAGCGCAAGGCCACGCCGGTTTTCTCGACAATATCAACGATGGCCATCATTTGGCTTACTTGGCAGATATTGATTATCTATCTAAGCACAAGCAGTTCATTACCGATGTTCTTGTACAAGAGGGATAATGTACTCAATAGCCGAAAGATGTATTGCTGTGGAAGGGCGAGAAGTCACGTATACTCGCCTTTGTAATTAATAATCTTAGGTTTCTTTATGTCTGCGTCACTACAACAGCAAATTGGCAACATCGCCCTTGTGGTTGATAACTACGATGATGCGATCGCTTTTTACACTCAAAAACTGCAGTTTTCCTTGGTCGAAGATACCGATTTAGGTGGTGGTAAACGTTGGGTTCAGGTGTCTCCGCCCAATTCAAATGGTACGAATTTGCTTCTTGCTCAGGCGACAACCGAAGAGCAAAAGCAAGCCATTGGTAATCAGACTGGTGGGCGAGTCTTTCTTTTCCTCCAGACCAATGATTTTTGGCGAGACTACAACAGCATGAAGGAAAACGGCGTGGTGTTTACCGAAGAGCCTCGCGTTGAGGCGTACGGCACGGTGGTGGTATTTCAAGACTTGTACGGCAATAAGTGGGATTTACTCCAGTTAAACAAATAGTGATGAAGCGGCACAATCTGAAACAGTGAACGGATTAACGGCTCTATGGGATTCATAGAGCCGTTTCTTTTTTAGCAATTCGTGTTTTAGCGATTTGTGTTCATCAATGCTGATAACGTAACGTTATTATATTTATAATTATTGATAATTTTCTGAAATTGAAATGTCTCCATATACTGCATCCAACGAAACGAAAGACCCCTAAGAATTTGGAGCAGATTATGAAAATGAATCACGTAGGCATCATGGTTGGCGATATGGATAAAGCGGTAGAGTTTTATACCAAAGCGCTTGGACTACGTATTGTAATGAACAACACAAAAGTTATTGAAGAGCGTGAAACCGCAATCGGCCGTATGTGTATTGCCGTGTTTGGTGAAGGCTTCAAAGGCTTTAACATTGCTCACCTTGTAACCACAGATGGTATTGGTGTTGAGCTGTTTGAAATGAAAGAACGTCAAGAGCGCCACGAAGTAGATTTCTCTCGCCTTGGTATCTTCCATTTCTGTCTTCAAACCGATGACTTTGATGGCGTTATCAAACGCGTTGAAGAGTTTGGTGGTAAAGCTCGTATGGATATCATGCGCTACCACCCAGAAGACGACAGCAAGCCAGCACAAATGATCTACATGGAAGACCCGTTTGGTAACCTGTTTGAGCTGTACTCACACACGTACGAAGAAACTTACGCATCAGACTACGAGTAACTAAACTCGCTCAGTTGATATTAAGGGCTGCCTGTTGAGGCGGCCCTTTTCGTTTTTTGGAGTTGGAGTGGAGTAATACAAAGTTATTTTTGCTCGGCGTAGAAAGCGGCAATGTCTTTTAGATCTTGCTCATTAAGTTGTTTCAACTGTGCTTTCATCATTTGCCCCATTGGGCTAGTGCGCTTGCCGTTTTTGTAGTCCAACATGGATTGATAGAGATATTGCGCGTTTTGGCCGTTTAAGTGTGGGTAGCGCGGGTTGAGTGCCTCCCCAGTTTCACCATGACAAAATACGCAGCTAGGCGATTTAATTTTGCCCAACTCAGCATTACCAAATGGCTCAGCTTGAGCGTTACTCGTCATAAGAACCAATGAAAAGAGAATGAATTTACGCATTGCTTAAGTGCTTTTTATATTTGATTTGTTTTTATTGTAAAGCTTCCCCTAAGGGGAAGCTCAATATGATAAAGAGCGTGAATCTAGCGGAACTGCGCAAGCGCTGAGAGGGCAGTTTCAATATCGTGCGCGGAAATGTCTTTGTGGGTGACAAAGCGCATTGGATTTGCCGCTGAAGCTGTGATGCCTTTCTCCGTTAAATAGTGAACTAAGGCTTTTGCGTCGATCTCTTCACCGAGTTTGGCAAACACGATATTGGTTTGCACGAAGTCAGGATTGACGTGGAAGCCTTTGATCTCCGCAAGTCCTTGCGCGAGGCGCTTAGCATTTAGGTGATCTTGTTTAAGCTGCTCGACCTGTTCAGTCAGTGCGAGTTTTCCCGCTGCTGCAAGGATGCCCGCCTGGCGCATTCCACCACCGACCATTTTACGTAAACGGCGCGCTTTGGCGATGAAGGCTTTATCACCCAGTAGCAACGAGCCAACAGGAGCGGCAAGCCCTTTCGACAAACAGACCGTCATTGAATCGAAGTATTGAGCAATTTCTTTTACATCAATATCGAGTGCGACTGCTGCGTTGTACACTCGCGCTCCATCTAGGTGAAGGGATAGGTTATGGGTATCGACGAACTCACGTGCCTGAGCCAAATAGCTCATCGGTAACACTTTACCGTTGATGGTATTTTCTAGACTAAGCAATTTAGTGCGAGCGAAATGGCAATCATCTGGTTTGATGGCCGCCGCAAGTTTATCTAAATCAATGGTGCCATCAGGGTTGTTCTCTATCGGTTGAGGCTGGATTGAGCCCAATACTGCAGCGCCGCCCGCTTCAAACTTGTAATTATGAGCTTGTTGACCACACAGGTATTCATCACCGCGTTCACAGTGTGCCATTAAACCAAGAAGGTTTGCTTGAGTGCCAGATGTGGTAAATAAGGCGGCTTCAAAGCCGTGTCGCTCTGCAGCCCATTGCTCCAATGCGTTAACTGTTGGGTCATCACCATAAACATCGTCACCAACAGGTGCTTGAGCCATGGCTTGGCGCATTTGAGGGGTAGGTTGAGTTACGGTGTCAGAACGAAAGTCCATCTAAAATTCCTATATGTAGCCACACAACTTGGCTTTGCTAAGACAGGCGATACTCTTAGCATCGCTAATCTCTCCATTAATGATCATTTGTTCTAGTTCATCAACTGATAAATGTATCACTTCGATGATTTCATCGTCGTCACATTGGTAACGAGCGGTTTTATTTAAGCCCTTTGCGACAAAAAGGTACTGAATTTCATCGCAAAATCCGGCGAGTGGGGTAACTTGCCCCATAGGAATGATTTGTTGGGCGCTGTATCCGGTTTCTTCTTCAAGCTCGCGTGCTGCGCATTCAGCTATGGGCTCGTTATCTTCGAGCGTCCCGGCAGGCAGTTCAATCAGCCATTTTTTAAGTGAAGGGCGAAATTGATTGATTAAAACGACTCGACCTTGTTCATCAATTGGTAGGATTACCGCGGCCCCAGGATGGGCAATGGTGGTATGTACGATGTTAGAGCCATTTGGCAGTTCAACGGTTTCTTCAACTAAGGCAATTCGCTTCCATTTATGGAGCACTGTTTTCTGATTCGTAGGTGTCATTTATTGTAATTCGTTGTTTTCTTAGCGCTGCGGTTACATTAGCGATTATTGAGGGCGAATAAAAGGTGAATAATATCGGCTGCTGATTTATGCGGCATGGCACTTGTGAAGTGACTCCCAATAATGCAAACAATGATTGCAGCGAGTTTCGTCTATGGGCCATCTGCTATAAAGGTTGGTCCGATTCTCGATTTGTTACCTTGTGAAGATGGCCTCAGCCATTGCCAGATAAGGGGTGACAAGCTGCTTAGGAGCTCTACATTGAACAACACATCTAGATTGAGTCACTCAAATAAAGCTTTGCTCTCTGAACGTATTACCAAGTTAGCAAAAGCCTTGTCTGATGGGGTGTACGAACGTGAAGATACGATCAAAATGTGTTTGCTTGCAGCGTTAGCGGGTGAAAGTGTTTTTCTACTTGGCCCTCCGGGAATCGCAAAAAGTCTTATCGCCAAACGCCTCATTCAAGCGTTTGATCACTCCTCATACTTTGAATATTTAATGACGCGTTTTTCAACGCCTGAAGAAGTATTTGGCCCATTAAGTATTCAAGAGCTCAAAGACAATGGCCGTTATCTGCGCCTTACTAAAGGATACTTGCCAACCGCACAAGTGGTGTTTTTAGATGAGATCTGGAAAGCAGGCCCAGCGATACTCAACACCTTGTTGACCGTGGTGAATGAGAAAACCTTCAAAAACGGTAGCGATATTGAACGTGTGCCGATGCGTTTGCTGGTTTCTGCGTCAAACGAACTACCTGATGAAGACAGCGGTTTAGAAGCATTATATGACCGTATGTTGGTGCGCATTTTCGTCAACCGAATCCAGAATAAGCAAAACTTCAAATCTATGCTGACTGTGGGAACGGTACAAGAGGCGGAAGTGCCGAAAGAGTTGGTCATCACTGATCAAGAATACCACCAATGGCAACAAGAGCTTGAACGCTTAACCTTAAGCAATGAGGTGTTCGAAAAGCTATACCAATTAAAAACCATGCTTGAAGAGAAAGCGAAACAGGCAGGTGTCGAGTTTGCTCAATCGGATATGTATGTATCAGACCGTCGCTGGAAAAAGGCGGTTAAGTTGCTTAAAGCGAGCGCCTATTTTAACGGCCGCGATGAAATCAATCCGCTTGATCTGCTGTTATTGCAAGATTGTTTGTGGAACAGCCCTGAGTCACTAGAAATCGTGCAAAGTGTGCTTAAAGAATTTGCATTGAAACACGCTTTTGACCAGCAAGAAGTGGAGCACCAAATCAGCGTGTGCCGCGAAGACCTTGCTGAGATTCAAGAAGAGTTAGAGTCTGAATTTGCGATGATGTTGTCGATGGAATCGACAACGGGACTGATTAAAAAGCAAATTCATCATTTTGATATTTCTAAAGCCAAGCAATACAAGGTGGGTAACGCGACGGATTTGGTTAAGCTGGTACTACTGCAAAGTAATATGTCGGTGTCTGAATCTGAAAAAGGCGACAGCCGCTGGGTGTACGTGCCGAAAAACGAACTTGAGCGTGTAATCAAAGATGGCCAAGGCGATGTGTATGGTTATGTTAACCAAAATACTAGCTTGTGCCGTATTCGCTTTGAGATGGATGCCGCCAACAACCTAGTGATTAAAGACATCGCAAACCGCGCGGTATTGGTTGGATTGGTGACCAATAAAGGGTTGGACGCGTCCTTGTATCAAGAGTGGCAAAGCAAATCCCAGCAGGCACTAGCTCAGTTAACTCATGCAGAACATCATTTACGTCAGGTAAAATCAAACTTCCGTGGCGCACTGCCACACGGTTTTGTTAACCCTGAACTACCAAGGTTGATGGAAGCCAGCCTACAGCAACTGACTCAACAGTTAGAATCGACCAAAACAGAGTGCGAGCGCACTGTGTTTAGATTCAACAATCTTGATCAGTTCTTCTCTTAAGGGTTTGTGATGTTAGGTGTTGATGGGTTAAACCTTGCGTTAATGGTGGCCGATTCCGGCATTATTGATACCGCAGTAAACGAGGTTATGGTTCGCTCACAAGTGATTGCGATGGCCGAGAATAACGGCGTGAAAGCGTCGGTAAAAAGCCACCTTGCTAAGTGGAGCAGCAGTGTAAAGCAACGTATCACTAAAGTGTGTGATACCGAGTATTTTCAACAAGAGATCGGCTTGTATCAACAAGTCATCCATTGGGACGAAGCTGAGTTTTTTGAGCGTATTCCTGATGTGATCAAGCAGCTAGAGTGGCACAGCAGTTTTTACATGCAAGCTCGCCAATTAATGGAAGACAACAAAGGGCTACATAACCCTATGTTCCCTCATTACTTCTGTGACCAATGGTATAAGAGCCTATCGGAGGCCGTTCGCCAAGCGCAGTTAAACGAGCTCGAAGTCAACAAAGAGAAAGTACTTAAAGATCTCTACCAGCGCATGGAAACCATGAAAAACATGGATAAAGTGACGCAAGAAGGGGATGCAAGCAGCGTTGGCCGTTTATGGGATATGGCGTCGGCCAAGCTTAGCAAATCTGATTTGAGTGTCATGAAACGTCACGCTGAGTTCTTGAAAAAGCACAAAGCGCTGCAAGAGATCGCTGAAAAACTTGGCCGTATGGCAAGTGATGTGAGCGATCCGAGTTTGTTCAAAACGCCCGCCGATGATTTGCAAATGGTGGAAGAGAAATCCGATGAAGCGACAGACGATATTGTCGGTATTCATGAAAGTGATGATCTCAATAAGCTGCTGCCAAATGAGACTATGTTCCTAGCGTACCCAGAGTTGGAAGTGGTGTTCTACAAGCATTTAGTGGATAAGCGCTTAATGAACTATCGCATGCAGGGTAAATCTCGCACCTTACGCAAAGTAAGAGCGCATAAGCCAGACAATAAAACCGCGGATATCGATAAAGGCCCATTTATCGTATGTATCGACTCGTCAGGCTCTATGAGTGGTTTTCCCGAGCAATGCGCAAAAGCGATGGCGTATGCTCTGATGCAAATAGCGCTAGCAGAAGATAGAGACTGTTACGTGATTCTATTTTCTACCCAGTTGATTACCTATCAATTGACCAAACAAGACGGACTGCGTGAGGCAAGCGACTTTCTAAGTTATAGCTTTCACGGCGGAACGGACTTAGAGCCTGTCATTAAACAAACGGTTGAACTGATGCAAGGCGATCAATATCGCAACGCAGATATGGTGGTGATTTCGGACTTTATTGCGCCATGTCCAGTGGAAGAAGCGCAGCAACAAGTGGCTGCACTTAAAGCGTGTTCTAACCGCTTCCATGCGATTAGCTTGTCTAAGTATGGTAACCCAGATCTATTGAGTATGTTTGACCACAGTTGGTCGTATCACCCTAACTTGGTTGGTCGTTTGATGAGAAAGTGGTAGAAGCCACTTTCTGCTCTTTATTCCTTTTCAACCCGCTGACTATCTGTGGTAACAGCGACATAGCAACCATTCCCGCCATGAGTAAGTATTGAGTCGGGCTGTAGTCGTCGCCGATCAGCACCATGCCAAACACTATACCTGCAATCGGGTTGGCAATCCCGCCAAAGGTAAACTCAACCACCGTCATTCTTTGTAGTACCCATACATACAAACCGTACCCAAGTGCAGTGTTAAGCAAAATGACCCAAGCTAAACCACCAAGGTTTAATAGACTTATATGTTGCAGTGCATGGAGGTAGCGCTCTGGGTTGAGAACACCATCAAACAATGCCGCAACACTTAGCACAACGCCGCCTAAGATTAACTGCCAGACCAAAACCTGCCACCAGTGCATCTGTTTTGCGAGAGACTTAGTTACGTCACTGCCTATCACGATACTGATGATGGCCGCGAGCATTGCCAGTAAGCCTAGTGGGTTGAGCGCCATCTCTCCCGGGCTAAATAGCAGCCATGCAAAAACGACTAGTAGCGTGCCACTGACAATTTGCACTGCACTGGGCGTGCGTTTGTGTAATAACCAATGATAAGCCATGGCAAACACGGGTAATGACATCATACCGACGCTGGATATTGCTGAAGGTAAAGTAAGCGCCATGACAAAAATTAAGCAGAAAAACACCGCGATGTTGATTGTCCCTAAACAAGCGAGTTGAAGCCATTGTTTGCCTTTAGGCCAGATTGGTTTTATCGCGAGCAAGAGCAAGCCTGCTGGAAGTGCGCGTAGCGCGCCCAATAATATCGGCGGCCAATCAGGCAAAGCATATTGAGTGACAGCGTAGGTTGAGCCCCAAAAAAAGGCCGGGATCATTGCGAGAAAAATCATAATTCATTCATTTATCTTTACGTGAAGATATATCGCCAATTTACTGCTGCGAAGGCGTAATGTAAAGTATCTTTATATAAAGTGACTTTATGTAAAGATATTTGAGCAGTCATTAGGTGACAAATGGATACTGTTGAAAACGCTATTTGCCAATGGGCAAAGGAAAAACCTAAATTAGATACCCAGCCAATGGCGATCATTGGCCGAATGATGCGGGTGACGAAACATCTCGAAACTCAAATAGCGCAGCTTCATAAACAGCATGGGCTTAAGTTAGGCGAGTTCGATGTATTGGCGAGTTTATTGCGCAGCGGAGCACCTTACTGTTTGACGCCAAGTGAGTTAATTTCTGCTTTAATGTTGACCTCAGGCGCGATGACCAATCGCCTTAGCCGATTGGAAGCAAAAGGATTGATTGCTCGCATTCACAGTGAACAAGATAGACGCAGTGTGTCAGTTCAACTCACTGATCAAGGTTTTGCTTTAATTGATCCTCTAATATCAGAGCATGTCGCGCTGCAAACTCAGCTGGTGGAATCAATTCCTGTAGATCAGCGCGAGCAACTGAATCAGCTATTGTGCGGGTGGTTAGGTCAATTTGAATAGGAGCCGATGATGACCAATAAGGAATTAGCCAAATATCTAGATACTTTTATGGCGGCTGAGGCCGATTACCCATTCGGCCCTGATGCATTGGTGTACAAAGTAAAGGGCAAGATGTTTGCCATTCTCGCCAAGCGCGAGGGGCGTGAATACGTCACGTTAAAAGTACAGCCAGAAGATGGAGAAGTGCTGACTTCGCAGTTTGATGATATTACTCCGGGATACCACACCAATAAACGTCATTGGATCACCGTGTATTACCCGGGCGATGTGGAAGATGGCCTAGTGCATGACCTTTGCGAGCGCTCGTATGAGCTGGTTGTCAAAGGCTTGAAGAAACTAGAGCGTGTCGCGCTAGGGTACGATTAGCCTATATCAATAGTGCTAAATGACTGGCAGATTTTATTCAATTAGATCAAAGCATCACCGAATTGTTCTATTTGTCGGCAAACAAACAGATTTATGTCGATTTTTGTTTGACTCTTTTTTTCTAATCCGTAGAGTAGGCACCCGAACGCAGCGGTGGGTATTCAAAGCGTTCAAACGGTAAGGCGCCTTGGCAGAGTGGCTATGCAGCGGATTGCAAATCCGTGGACCTCGGTTCGACTCCGGGAGGCGCCTCCATTCTACTTCTCTAAGTAGAATAAAAAGCGACACTAGCTCAGTTATTGAGCGCAACCTTACCAAGGTTGAGGTCATCCCCTTTTGTTTAGGATAGAAACCTAGTGTGTTGCTCCAAATTTAAAGATGGTGTTTATCTCATTAAACGGCATCACAAAGTAATTTGTGTGCCCTGGTGGTGGAATTGGTAGACACAAGGGATTTAAAATCCCTCGACGTTCGCGTTGTGCCGGTTCAAGTCCGGCCCGGGGCACCATCTCAATACAATATGTAAGGCGCCTTGGCAGAGTGGCTATGCAGCGGATTGCAAATCCGTGGACCTCGGTTCGATTCCGGGAGGCGCCTCCATTATTCGACAAAGCCCCAGCAGAAATGCTGGGGCTTTGTTGTTATTGAGCTATCAAACTCTCAACTCAATAATGTCACCTTCATATATAACTCGATTGTTTACCGCTTTAAGTTTTGATTGTTGTTAGGTACTCGCTTGGTGTAATTCCAAACTTTTCTTTAAAGCGCTGACTAAAGCGCGCTTCAGATTGATAGCCACACATTTGTGCGAGCATCGTGATACTTTGTTTTTCATTTTGCATTAAGTACAGGGCATGATTGAGCCTAACTTCAATTAAAACTTCTTTGTACTTGGTGTTTTCTTGCTTTAGTTTTCTGATTAAGGTCGAGCGGCTGATTGCGAAATGCTGAGCCGATGATTCAAGGGTATGTTCATCGCTGGGGCTATGCGCAAGGTAGCGACTTAAGCGCTGGTTAAAAGGGATGCCTGTTTTAGAAAATAACAAATGCAGAATGCCACGCTCCGCCAGTTGCTGATATAAGGCATTTAACCAAAACATCTGCGTGTCTTGACTAAAGAGACCAAGATCAAAAGTAGATAAAACATCTAGCGTAACTTCTAGAGCCTTGTCAGTGCCATATACTGGGGATGTTAAATTGGCCGCATTGTGCTTACTTAGATCAATGGTGGCATCGCTTGGTGGGTAATGAAAACTAAACACTCGAGAGAGAAAGTATCCTTTGTTCGGTAAGTTTTCAAAGCTCAACGAAGTGGAAGCTTCACACAGTAATAGGTTCGAAGGCGTCAAAATCATCGCAGATTCTCTCCAGTACAAACGCTTACTTCCGGAGACAACTTGAATAATGCAAGGGGAGTGCATCCTAACGTTTCGAAGCTTTTGCAATTGTTGAGCTCGAAAAGGTGTTACTTGATACAGATTATTCATCACTCCCCTCAAGTCTATTTAGTGTAAGTTGCGGTTAATCTGGCTTTATCTAAAGCCATACTATTTAAGTTAAAACCCACGACAGCGGCTGGCGTATCTTGCGTAAGGTTTAATTTTTTCGTTGGCAATGCCCAGACTGTAAATTGATAGCGATGCATTCCGTCACCAACGGGTGGGCACGCGCCTCCAAAGCCTACGCTATTGTAATCAATGCGAGTTTCTTGCCCGCCCAATTTTTTAATATCGACTCCACGGGGTAGTTCTCGAACAGATGCCGGAATATCAAATGCGACCCAATGCCAAAACCCACTTTCTGTTGGAGCATCAGGGTCATAGACCGTTATCGCGAAGCTCTTAGTTCCTTGTGGTGGGTCTTGCCATGAAAGTTGAGGAGATACGTTCCCTCCATCACACCCCCAGCCTTTATATTCAAAAGTCTTCGCCATTGGATGACCTTCTTGAATATCAGAGCTCGTTAACTCGAATGCTTGGGCTGAAAAAATGGTACATAGGCTTAGTGTCAATATAGACTTAGTGAATATCTTCATAGTTGAGTTTCCTTTTAAAGTTCGAGTTAAGTCTACGTTTTCTCTAAAAGTTATACGTAACAGTAAGTTTCACATCGCATTCCTAAATGGGAGTTTTTGATACTTTTATGCTCAAGATGCTAAATGTGTTTTCCCACAATTAAAAACGCCAAACCCTGATTGAGAGTTTGGCGTTGGTAAAGCACTGACGATTGTTTTTATGTGATTAGAATTTCACTTGGTAATTCAATGTGTAAGTTCGGCCTCGACCTTTATAGTCATACGCAGCGGCATCATAGTGTGCAGCATAGAGGATTTGAGCGCGTTGACCCCAAACGGTGGTGTAGTCGTTATCAAATAGGTTTTGAATACCGAAACCTAAACTGCCAACTGGTAATTGATAAGTACCTACAAGGTCAAATACTGTGTAACCATCGAGCTTTTTCTGCGCGTCATCTTCATAGTCAAACATCGTTTGGCTTTGTAGTTTCAATGCCAGGTCTGAGCCCTGCCATGATGCTCGAAGAAACAAGGGGTACTCATTTTTTAGGTTCTATTTATAGAGTCAGTGGCGCAAGAATAGATAAATTCAACCCTCAGTACAAATGATTCTCGTTCCTAAAAAGGAAAAGCCTTAGTGATAGCTAAGGCTTTGTATTGATAGATTGGCCTTTAAAAAGGCGGAGTTTTTACGCTTGCTTGGTTTCTTGCGCTTGGAACTGCTTCATTAATCGCTGCATCGCTTCAATGTTTTCTACCAGTTCACGTGTACGGTCGATAGAGCTGTGTGATGTCTGAGAAGTTTCATCAGCAAGTTGTTTAATGTTGGTGATGTTGCGATTGATCTCTTGAGTCACAGACGCTTGCTCTTCGACAGCTGTGGCGATTTGATGGCTGCTGTCTGTTACGCCGTTTAACTGATTAGAGATGTTTCTCAATACTTCGCCTGTTTCATCGGCACGTGTTTTACACCTGCTAGATAGTTCAATACCTTGATCCATTGCACTTACGGCGTTGGCTGCTGTTTCTTGTAAGCCGCGAATCATCGAGTGTATCTCACTTGCTGACGAGCCTGTTTTTGATGCGAGGTTACGTACTTCATCGGCAACAACGGCAAAGCCTCGGCCTGCTTCCCCCGCTCGCGCCGCTTCAATAGCAGCATTAAGCGCCAATAGGTTGGTTTGCTCAGAAATAGCGGTGATAACCTCTAAGATTCCATCGATTTTTTGCGTATCTTGGGCAAGTCGATTAATGATGGTTTGCGATTGTGCTAACTCGCTGGCGAGAACGTTCACTTCACCAATGGTCGCCTCAATACTTTCTAAGCCAATGGATGATTGTTCGTTTGCTTGCTCCGCGACCATAGAGGCGGCTGACGCTGCGTTAGCCACTTCCGCTATTGAGTGGGTAAGTTCTTCTACCGCGGTTGCCACTTGCTCAGTTTCAGCGCATTGCTGACTTAAGCTCTGGTCGATAGTTTGAATAGTGCCGAACTCATCTTCAGCCGAGATCAGAATGTGCCCAGAGGTTTCTGTTGCGCGGCCTGTAATGGCGCGTAATTCCGCTTTACGCATCATTAAAGCCAGTTCCATTTGCGAGTAATCGTCAAACTTACCGGTGTAGACTTTTTCCATTAATGGGTTGTCATAAGCTTGTTTCGATAGCGTTTGCATGCGCTTGAATCGACTGTATTGATAGCCAAGCCCGCATAACATGACCGTGGATAGAGCAAGTAGGAAAAACGCTAACCAGTGGGGCTGTAGCACTGCATGCGCAAACGCAGCGATGAATAACAACGTACTCACTAGTAGAGAAAGGGTGTGGAACCCGACACGCTGTAGGCGTGGCGTTTTACCTTCGCGAAGCTTTTTATACAAAGATTGTGCTCTTGCCACTTGTTCTGGCGCGGGTTTTGAGCGAACCGACTGATACTCAATGATATTGTCTTCGGCATCTTTAATCGGGGTAACAAAAGCGGAAACCCAATAGTGCTTTTCGTCGTTACACTGGTTTTTCACTAAGCCCATCCAACTATTGCCAGATTGCAGGTACTTCCACATTTGTGCAAAGGCAGACTTAGGCATGTCAGCGTGGCGAACCACGTTGTGAGGTTTACCTAGCAACTCTTCTTGTCGGTAACCTGCAATGTCGCAGAACTCATGGTTAGCATAGGTAATGTAGCTGGATGGATCTGTGGTCGAAATTAAGTTGGCCGCATATGAATAGTCTTTATTAAGTGATGCGTCATCGAGTGAGGCATCGATGTTTGATTTATTATCGTCTTTTCCGGTAGTCATAATCATTCCATTTATGAATCAAGGCTTTCTACAAACAAAAATATTCTTATAGTTCTCGTTGCGTATAATAAAATCTCAATGCTTCCAAGTTATGATATAAATCAATTGCGTCGATTGATGTTGCTTTAGTAGGGCAAAATGAGACCAGATTCAATGGGTTTTGAAACTGTAATAAAAGATACAGAGCGCCGATTGGTAAGGGTTTGAAGCGATTTTCCTGATTGAATTACTGTCCAATAAGAGGAATTTGGAATAAAAGAAAACTTAATTTACATAAATGACACTTTGGTAGTTATAAATTCTGTCAATTTATGGGTTAGTCCTTTTTCCAAATTGGTTTTAGTAGCAAAGTGTAGGCTTTTAAATATTGAACAGAAGTGATGGCTGTTTTTACCGCGGGTTGTGAGCGTGATTTGATCGGGTTGTGCTTAAAGTAACCATCTGATAAATAGAAGCAAAATTATAGTTGACCGTAAGACATAATCCGGTAAAGTACGCATCGTTCTCAAGGCAAAGCCAAGAGGATGATGGTGTTTCCATCGCATGATTGCGTTGCCCTGGTGGTGGAATTGGTAGACACAAGGGATTTAAAATTAGTCGCATTTCAGCGCACTTTGATTAAATGCCTTGTAAATACAACCACTTAACACCAAAAAGAGACAGAAAAAAAGTTATTACATAGTGTTACATATCTCAGATATTGCACTAAGTAGTTTGAAAATGCGGCTATGGTGGAATCGGTAGACACAAGAGATTTAAAATCTCTCGCTTTAGAGCGTCCCAGTTCAAGTCTGGGTAGCCGCACCATTTTCAAGCTCAGATATTAATTTATCTAATGCGACACTAGCTCAGTTGGTAGAGCGCAACCTTGCCAAGGTTGAGGTCACGAGTTCGAACCTCGTGTGTCGCTCCAATCTCTTCTTTTCGTCTAAGAGACTGACTTGTTGATCAAGTCTTTGCTATTAAGCAAAAACAATATGGCGTTTTGGTAGATTGGTTATACATCGGATTGCAAATCCGTGGAGAGCGGTTCGATTCCGCTAAACGCCTCCAAATTTTTAAATTAAGCTACTCATTGAGTAGCTTTTTTTATATCTGTAATTCCTTCCATTACAAAAAACACTCCTAAACGACCTTAGAGCGATTCTAAAGCTCAACTCGATACATAGGACAGAAAACACGTTAAAACGATTCAGAAGCGTGTTTAGAGCGTTGTAACTTTGATTATGAAGAATCTGAACAGTGAAAGACTCAGAACGATATGAGAAAGGGAAGGGCGATCACTGGTTAAAGGATAGGATTTGCTTCAACCACTTCAAACCAGATCTAAAGCTAAGTGAAACGGAACAAATTTAGGTCTTCAAGTGTTTGCAAAACTTACAACTTACAGACTTGGATTTTTTACCCGTTTGTGAAAGTTGGATTTTCGCAAGTGTCGTTGATTTAAACACCCCACACAAAAAGGTGATGTGTTTTTCATCGTTTTTCATTATAGAAATGCACGTTTTATCTTGTGGCTTTGCTTTTGTTGATTTGTAAAAGCCCTTGTTGGGCTTTTACAACGATAACTTACTCGAACTTTTGAATTTATCCGACAAATCAAGTCCCAACTCATCACCCAAGCTAGTACAGTTACATAGCTCTTGTTTTACCTCTAGCTCGGATAGTTTTTTCTCTAGGTTTTTAGCTGCTGTTCCATAGACATTGATGCACTTTTTATCGGTGTAAACCGCCAGCCCTTTATCTAGCTGGTTGAACCCAACAATGCGCTGATTTTTCAGAGGGATCATTAATCCGTAGGAGCGTGATTGAGTATTGATAAATTCGTTTAACTCTTGGTGATACTGCTCATCAAAATCTATTCTTGTATCTAACTCGTTAGGGATGCTGTAAGTGGCTTGATTGGCAAGTTTTAGTTTGTGACTCGCTACCTTATCCGCTATGTACTGCTGTGCATCTTTGGCTTGTTTGCAAATGCTTAACAGTGTTTTTTTCTTATCTACAAAATTGTTCGCCCAACTTTCAAGGTATTTTGCGTGGGAATGAAAAGTTTCTAATCCTTCATCTAAACACATAAACATAGTTGCTGTTTCAGCGATCAGTTCTTCCTTGGCATAACTCGCTGAACCAAAAGGATGGTTTATCTCTCTGCCTAATGCCTTTGCGGTTGAATGGCTTAACTCGTGCAATACCACGGCAAAAAATGCCTTGTCAGATTTAAATTTATTGCGAGGAGGAACAATAATACTGTGCTGATTTGGTGAGTAATAGGCTCGATCTTCGTTTCTTTCTATAATAGGAACGCCCATTGCGTCAATGATCAACTGAGCTTGTTCTATAAAGCGTTGATCTTCCATTTCAGGTGACATCGTTTGAGCTTCTAGCGCTTGTTGTTTGGCAAAATAATCACGTTGATTGATGAAGGATTGTGGTAGTAGATGTTTGATTTTCTCAATAGGAAAGACCTTGTAACCTCTCAAACCCTTACGAACTTCATAGCCCTTATCTTTCATTTGTTTAAAAGATAATCCTTTAGTCCCTTTTTCAAATTGGCTTTTGCTGATCACTTCGCCATCTTTTTTGTACGACTCTAAATATTTCACAACCTGAGCATTTAATTTAATTCCTTTCAATGGCTTATCAGGATCAAAATCATCTGATTTTGGTGGTAAATGTTGTTTGTTTTGCTCAAGCAAAGCTGAGGCTTGTTTAAATGTTGCATAGATTGGCACTTTAGTAGCAGATTCTTCTTGAGCCATTAACAACATAACAATATTTACACCATTGTAATTATTATTATGAAAATTCTTCGGTAGAGCATTAAGTGCGGATTTGTAGAAACTCACTTCAATATCACTATCAGAGGTTGGTTTTTCGCCTTTAGGTTTTGAAAAGTAATCGAATAATCTATCTAATATTAGATCTTGTTGGCTCTTTTTCTCGTTAGTGTGAGTTGCACTCGATTTTGATTTATCCATAAATAACTCCTTTATAGTGGCTGTTACTTATGTCGTATCATGAAAATAAACTTTTAAAAGTTATTGATGGAAATAGTCCATTTGTTATTAATTGATTTTGATATTTATGATTAATGAAATTTTAAATCAGAAACAAATTTGCGTTAGCCATAAGATAAATAATATTGCCAATATTTAGCATTGATTAAAGAGGTTATTATTAAAAGAGTAATAACCTTAAATGTGTTTATCTTATTAGGACACCACTTATCAGTATTTGCTAACACCATTAATAATCAACTGCTACCAACAGTTATTATGCACTGCACCCACCACTTTAAATTTGACTTATTGTAATTTTATGTATTAATACTCCTAAGTAACCATTATAAGGAGAACATATGATTAACTATATTACTTTACCTCAAGAATTGATTAGCAACAAAAACAACTTTCATTACAAGTTGTTTGATTTTGATAATATTTATCATTTTAAATTGTTTTTATTTATTCTGGCAAAAGCAACGGTTATATATAAAACGAATAAGAAAAGAATAAAAGGCATGCAAAGTTTTCATATTAGTGAGATATTCACGAATAATGATGTGTTATCTAAAGGTTCAATGACCTATGAAAATATAAATAAGTTTATTAATGGATTAGATACACCTTTCTTTAAAGAGATCGGTTATTCTAATAAAGAGGTGAATTTTAAATTGTCACATCAATATATTAAGTTGCTGCTATCCACAGAAAACCACTACTGCTTTGATTTTCAAAAGCTTAAAGGGGTACGAGACGTAAGAGCTGCAAAATTACAGGTATTGCTGGGTATCTATAAAAAGTCAGGTTTCTTTCATTTGAACTATCTTTTTAAAGTATTAGATCTTAATAAGATAGCAAGGCGTGATCGCAAGATCTATAAGATAAAACACTGTTTTAATAGCTTGGGTGTAGAGTTTAACTATAAGCACCCTGTTAATCAATATACTGAAAGGAAAGATGAAGATTATAAATTTCATTATAATCTTGAAGCTAAAAATATTTCTAATGAAAGGCTGGATGACGATAAGTTAATTGATGATATTTTTAATGCCGATGATCTTTTTCTTAATAATGAAGAGGTTGAAAAGTCAATAATCTCATCAAATAATCTTTTGCTGGTCAATGAGGTTATATATGGAAATGATGAATAAGAAACAAAGTCTATTACATTCAAAACGATTTGTATGTGTTTCGAGATAGGATTTTTTGTTGTTTAGCAAATTCTCTCTCATAACGTCTTGATTGATCTTGTTGTAATCCTTGTTTCACCTCATCCATTAAAATTTTTCCAGCTTGTTCTCGCTCTTGAGCAAGTGCTAGATGAAGCTCGACAGGTTTAGTTAGATCTTGATCAAGGCTGGATTTTTTGAACGTTAATAAGCCGTTAAACCATTGTTCAAATTTTTCTTCAAACCATTGTGTAAGATTGGCCTTGGTACGTTGGAATAGCTCCTTTTGCTGTTTAGCTTTTTTGTTCCAGTTGATAGCTGTTCTTCGCTCCTGACCAGCTTTATCTTTCCAGTGTTGTTCTTGGTGTTTAAGATCGCTTACTGCTTCCATCAGTTCTGTTTTATCACCATTAAGTTGATTTACTCCGTTGTGAACTCGTTGTCTGATCTTTAAGTTCGAGTAGTGATGAGCATCTTTTTTTACTTGTTCGGGGGTTCGTTTTACTGCATTGATGCTATAGCCTATTTTTTGTAGCTGAGTATTGCAGTATTTGAACATAATATTTTGGTAGAGCTGTCCGAAGTGCTCTACCTCATTAGGGGTCAACTTACTCCATTTTTTACCCCTGAAAAGATCAGGCTTGTTATATAGTCTACGCACCATATTTAATTCGTGATCGGGTAGGTCAAATTGTTTGGTAACGTTATTGTAACCGCTTAATCTATGATGAGCGTGGGGGTTCTCTTGTTTTTCGTCTAGATGGATCGCTGTGTAATAAGCGTCATAATCACTATAAAATTGGTTGTGGAACTTCTGGATCAACGTATGCCAATCCTCTGCTGATATGGTAGTTTCGTGTTGGTCAGGAATTTTAAATATTTTTTCTGATGAAATTACTTTTAGTGACATTGAACCATTATCGTGTATTTTTAGTAGTTTGTTGCACTTCTCCAACTGATCTAGGGCTTTTTTCTTGTCGTTAAACTTTTTAATTTTGCCAAAGCTGGAAAGCGTTTTAAGTGCCTTTTTAGCATAAATTTTCTCCACGCCAACCCTAGATAGTAATTCATTGAAAAAGTCTCGCTCTAGTGGGTTTGAAGCGTTATTTGCCCATTTTTTTAGTTTCGATTTGCTCTTAGAGCGAGTCAAATTCAACTCACCGACATATTTATCCGACATACCGCCTTTGATTTGTTTTAGCTTGTTCTGTTGATCTTGGTCTATCTCAGCAAGTAGGGCGGATAATTGTGAGGATTCAATAATCTTGCCCTGTCGGAATACTACATTATTTTTGGTGCGTTCTGGATGGTAATTACGCTCTTCAGGTGTAAGGTCGTCAAGTCTAAAGTTATGTTTATCAAATCCTATTTTGTTCTTGTGGAAGCCGTAAGTATGCGCTGTTCGGCATAATAATCGTATTTGTTTCACTGCTCTTTTTTCTCCTTTTTATTTGCTCAACTTTTTGAAAGCTGGCCAGCATTGATACCCACTTTACTCAAACGGAGAGCTGAGAAAGTCGGTATCAATACAAGCTGGTTGTATTAATGCTTACTTTTAGTAGTCCACAGATATCAAGATTTGCAAATTTTCAGCGGTCAAGGTGCTGAATAGACTTCGGTTCTTCTCTTTAGTTATGGCGATTTTATGGTTGAAACGGGTCCATCTTTTAGCCACAAAATTGTCTACCACTTTTGTTATTAGCATTAGGGTACGGATGATCTTTTTACTACTAACCTATTGTCATTGCTTGTTTTTGTGGTAGTTCAATAAGTATGGATAGGAGAAAATTATGAGTGGAAAGAAACAAGAAAGCCGATTAGAATCCGCAGCAAAAAATGAGCTGAAAAAAACACAAGAGTTGGCGAACTCTGACTTCATCAAAGGTCAGTTTAAAGAGTTTATGAACAACAAGCTTCGCAAAGACATAGTTCTGCGTGATGACTTAATCAAAAACGGGTCTGCACCGCCTGAAAAACTGATTAGCCGAATAGAGGGAAGACAGGAAGCTTTGGATGAGTTAGTCGCTGAGACTTCGACTACTCAAACAGAGCTGTTAGGCACTTACGATATTTTTAAAGCCCTGATTAGTGAGCTAAGAAAATACGCCCCCGAAAAAGCGGATAAATTTGAAGGCGCACTGGCTCTAAAGATTCAGCAAAGTGGTTCAACAACTTATCGCTGGGGTGAGTTAAAGCGGGCTAGGTAACAAGTTTAGAAGTTAGAGTGAACTTTTTTTTATTAGATACTATCTCAAATATGATATTTTAGTTAAAATGTCGAGTGTGAGTCTTAGAAAGCGAGTGTGGAAACGATGAACGAGTTTAAAATAAAGATAGCGGGGTCTATCGGAGTGCTTATTGCTGTAATAGTTATTACATTGATTAGTATTAATTATTTTTCTTTTAAAAATGAAAGTATTGAGTTAAATAAGCAACTGCTAATTGAGAAGAATTCTACGATAGAGACGTACTTCACTCAAAAAATTAAAGGGCTTAAAAGGGTTTTTTCGGCGGTAAAAGTTAACAATTCTGATATAAATGAGGCTAGGCTTTCTAATGAAGGCGTTTCACAGTTGAAGATGCTTTATGATGCTCAAGCTGGGTTTGTAGAAGAAACCTATATTATAAATAAAGAAGGTTCTATATTTAATCGAGAAGGCGATAAATTAAACTTTAATGTGAGAGACTTGGAACGTACATATTATAATGCAATGTTCAAAGAAAATAAGAGTTTTTATATTTCTGCTCCATTTATATCTAAAGTTACACGCAAAGAAGTCATTACTATGGCTTATAAAGTCGACACGGATATTGCAGTTATTGCAACGCTGTATTTAGATTCTTTAATACAATCTGTGGTGGAACGTAAAGATTTATTTTTATACGCTGAAGATGGAACAATTTTCGTTGCACCTTATCCAGAAATGCGAGGTAAAAACATCTATCAAGAACATCCACTTTATAGGAAGTTTACAGCAAGTAATCCCGAGCTTCATTACACAACAAATTTGAATGGCAATGATGTTGCATTTACAGCATTTTGGACGCAGCTTGAGATTACTGGGTGGAAGTTTGTTAGTTTTATAATGGACTCTGAAATTGAGAAAGGTGCTCAGTCTCAATTTTATACTTCTGCAATTATCGGAATTTTGAGTCTCGTGTTAGCATTATGTGTATTATTATTAGCAGTTAATAGCTTGGTTTTGAAGCCAGTAGGTGGTTCACCAAGGGAGATTGCTGTTTTAATGGAAAATATTGCGGACGGCGATCTTTCCCAAAAGATCAATCAGACTGGTAAAGAAACAGGTATTTATTTGTCATTGATCAAATTGTCAAAACAGCTGTCGGAATTAATAAAAAATTCACATGGTATATCAGAGAACGTTTCGTCTGCTTCTGAAGAATTAAATGTAATAATGAATGATTCGAAAACAAATGCACAGGAAGAATTGTCTCAAGTTGAGCAGATTTCAACTGCTATAAATGAACTATCTTCAACAGCTCAAGAGGTGAGTCAACAAGCTGGTGTAGCAGAAGAACAAGCAATTAACGCTATTAAAAACGTTGAATCTGGAAAAGATACATTAGAGCAGAATATTACTTTAACTAACTCCATTGACTTATCTATTAATGAAAGTGCAACCATAGTTAATGAGCTAAGGCAGTTTGCTATTGAGATAGGTTCTGTTACAGAGGTCATTAATTCCATTTCAGAACAAACGAACTTACTCGCCTTAAATGCGGCGATTGAAGCTGCAAGGGCTGGTGAACATGGGCGTGGATTTGCGGTAGTAGCGGATGAGGTGAGGAGTTTAGCTTCTAAAACTCAGGAGTCAACGGTTAGCATTCAAGATATAATTGAAACACTTCAGAAGCAATCTCAAGTGGCCCAAGACAATATGGTTCATAACATTGAGCTTATTGAAAAATCAGTTCAGCTTGCGGATAATGTGAAAGCCTCTTTTGAGGACATCTCTAAATCAGTTCAATCAATATCCGACATTAATACAATGGTTGCGACTGCTGCTCAAGAACAATTTAGTGTAACGGAAGATATATCCAAAAATACCACGCTTGCGTTTGATTTGGTTCAGCAGAATGTGTTAGGTACAGAAGAAACTCTTCAAGCATCATCTGAACTAGCTAAGTTAGCGGAAACTCAGAAGACAGAGTTAGATTTTTTCAAAGTATAATTATAGATATCAGTAGGATGTGGTGTCAGTCAGCGATGATGATTGACACCACTCGTATATAACGTACCACAGGATAAAGATGTCAAGCTATAAATATGAACGCTTACTATCTACTACTGTAGATAATGCATTGCTACATTTATTTATTTCAGTTGCATATTCAGAACGACACGTTACGAGAGAAGCACGTAACCAAATTTTGCTCAGATGGTTTAAGCCACGATTAAAACAAAATAAATATAGGCTAATAAAAAAAGAGATTAAGTCAATTATTTTAGCAGGTAAGGAACATCACAGCTTATTGGAGGAACGGCTGTGTGATTTAAGAGAATTATCACAACATTATCAGACAAAGCTTAATGATATGCATAAGCTACATTATCTTCTAGAGCATCTCCGAGAGGAGCACGGAATAAAAGCAGATTTATCTGACGATATAACCCAATACCAACCTAATACGATCTATATTTCTAAGCAACATCTAGAGCAGTGTTTTTCAAATGATAAAAAGCAATTGAAACCTCTGTTATTTATTTTATCGAAAGTAGATATAAATAGTTTCACAAAGTTTGTAGGTGATTTTGGTTTCCATAAATTAGAATTAAATGAAGAAATGATAAATGATATGGCTGCGGTAAGAGTTTATTCCATTACCTAGAGAGTGGAATAAATAATACACTTTATTTTTTGAATAATAAATCTAAATGTAATCAATCATCAAAGGTCATAGGTACAAAATATTCATCATCACTCAGATCAAAAGAATCTAACAGTTCTTTCATTTCTTTTTCTTCTTGCTCTTTTTGAAGGGCTTCACTGAGTTCTTTATGGCGATTAGGGTTAATCACATCTAGTTCTTGCTCTCGCTGTTCCATTTGAGATAGAAACTCTTCATTTTCTCTATCTCTGAATGTCATAGTGTCGATATTATCAACTTTCATCATTTGAGCAGCGTGATCGTAGTGAAGACGAATCATATCAGGCGAGTTACCCACGAATTTTGATAGAAGATATATATCAACGTCTTGACTTAAACGCTTAGTGATAAAGTAATGTCGGCAAGAATAGAGAGTGTAGGGCTGTGAAACTTTCTTATCAGCAATAAGACTATCAATCAATGTTTTGAACATCTTCACGAAATCGCCCTTTGTATCATAAGAAGATTCTAAGATTGGTTTACGAACAAACACAAAGTTCTTTTCAGTAATATTTTCTGATGGATTTTGTATCTTTGCCATTTCTACAAGGGAATTAACAGCACTTTTACTCAAAGGGATCTTGCGACTTCTCGAATAGCCTTTCGTTTTACCTTTCTCAATAGTAATGAAATGGTGAATTTCTCCATCAATTTCATCTTTAATCACATTACTGAACATAAAACCTGCTTCTTCACCTGCTCGAATCCCTGTTTCGACCAAGAGATTAAAGTAATGCTTTAGTGTTTTACGATACTCTTTAGTTTTGTCTGTGCGTCCATTCAGCGCAAACTCATCAAAACTTTCTTGAATAGCAGCTAAATCAAGGTTGGTAAACGCTACACGATTCTCAACTTTCTTACTTTCTGATTTTGGTAGGGAAGGGATCTCAGACTTTTTAATGTAGTCTTCTTCTTCTAGGTATTGAAACATCAACATAAAGCAAGTGTTAGTCATTCTCTTGCGTGTTAGAGATAACTCACGGCTTTCATAGTAAAGACGAATGTTCTTAGCGGTAAGCTCTTCAATCGACTTACACTTGAAGTAAGGAATGATATGTTTGTTGATAAGCGTCTTGTAGCTTGTGTAAATTGTTTTTTGAACGTCTTTAGCATCGAGTAGGGCAATCGCACCCTCAAACGCTTTTTTAATCGTCATTGATTTAGTTTCGATGATCGGCAAACCTGCAAACTGACGTTTCTTCATTTCATCTTCAAAACGAATTGCCTTTCTAAGAGCTTCATCACGATTAGTTGTTTTAAGGCTACGCTGCACGTTTTTCTTATCAATCCTAAGACGAACATAGTATGATTGAGAGTGCTTTTGTCGGTAAATGGCTAGACCTTTACCGATTTTAAAATACATTGAATAGTCAGGTTTTTCGATCATCACAGACCCCTAGAAAACTGAAAAGTATTACATTTTTAATTACATGAATTTCTAAAAATGCTCTAAGTATCTGTAGTATATGATTATATTGTAGGGCTTGGCAATTTAAAATCCCTCGGCGTTCGCGCTGTGCCGGTTCAAGTCCGGCCCGGGGCACCATCTAAAATATGAAGATGTGTGAGATTAAAACCTCGCCTTCGTGTCGGCTGGCCGATATGTCGGACCATCAATTCCGACCGGAGCACCATCTTGATTTTGCTCATTGAGCACATAAATAAAGGCGCCTTGGCAGAGTGGCTATGCAGCGGATTGCAAATCCGTGGACCTCGGTTCGACTCCGGGAGGCGCCTCCATTCTCTCTCTGTTGGAGAGGAATAAGACAACCAGCGTAAGCTGGTTTTTTTGTGCCCCCAGTTTATTGCTTAAAGCTAATCCTCAATTAGAAAACAAAAAAGCGAGCACTTGGCTCGCTTCGATTGATAATACAGAGTATGGCCTCTGTGAGTTTAAAGGGTTACTTTACATAAACTCGTGGGTTCGCATTGCCCCAGAAGGTGTATAGCTCAGGGAAGATAAGCTCTGCGTGGTTTTCCATCTCAGAGGCTGTAATTGCTTCACCTTTTTGAACGCCAAACAGCACCACTTCATCACCGGCTTTCACGCCTTTAACACTAGATACGTCAATCATAGTGGTGTTCATTGATGTAACGCCTACCACTTTTACACGTTTTCCATTCACTAGCACTTCTGCTTTGTTACCCATCTTACGTGGATAGCCATCTGAATAGCCGACAGGCAGGTTCGCAACCACGCTTGGTTTCGTTGTTGTAAAGCTGCTGTCATAACCTACAGTCGCGTTATCTGGCAGATCGTGCAGTGAAGCGACACGAGTTTTGAACGATACGATAGAAGGGTACTCAGGGTTGGTCGGCAAATCGCCGTACAATACGCCGCCAGGACGAACCATGTCTAACTGAGCTTCAGGTACGTTAAGCGCTGTGTAAGAGTTCGCAACGTGAAGCAGTACATCATCACGCTCTAAATCTGTGTTGCTGATTAACCATGCAGAGTTGTCTTTGAATGACTTAAGTTTCGTGCGAATGTCATCAGAGTTGTAGTTAGGGAAGTGCGTCATGATACCCACGATCTCTACGCCAGCTTGAGATGCGATCGTAACCGCTTCTTTTTTGCCTGAGTCAGTCGACATATCTACGCCATTACGGCCCATACCACCGTCATTCAGTGCAAGGTGCACTTTGATCTCTTTACCCGTATTTTTGGCAAGTTCAGCCAATGCGATGCTTTGTTCTTGGCTGCCGATCAGCTCTTCGATGTTGTATTGTAGCGCGCTTTCGATTTCGCCAATGTCAGCAGAGCGTACACGCATTAACTGGCCTTTAAAGCCACTATCACGCACAGCTTTTGCTTCTGCGTTGCTTGCTACAGCTACACAAGGGATCTGTTGCTCAATAATGGTTGGCATCAAGCCTTCAATGCCGTTGCCGTAAGCATCAGCCTTCATTACTGCGCAAATCTTGCTCTCTTTATTGATATGAGATTTAAACTGCTCTATGTTGTCAGAAAACTGGCCGAGGTTCACCTCTAACCATGCGTTAGCCGCTTGGATCTGCTGTTGTTGTTGAGCGGTGCTGTTAAGTTCTAATGGCGCCGCAACAGTTTGAAGAGTTGGAGCTAATGTAGCAGCTGCAATGGCAATAGAAAGTAGAGTTTTGTTTAGACGCATAAATTCTCCATACGCGTTCGAGTTATTGTCGGGGGAACGAAAAATCGAGGGCTCCAATAAGGAACCCTCGAAAATATTAGTGCGGGATGTGAGTCGGTTTAGCGTTAAGCATTAGCTTAGTTTGAAGCGGCTCATGACATCTTTTAACGACACAGACAACTGGCTTAGCTCACGACAAGCTTGCGCGGTTTGCTCTGAGCCATGGGCAACTTCTTGTGAAGCCACGTGAATGTTGTCGATGCTTTGGTTGAGCTCTTCTGCTACCAAATCTTGTTGGTTACAAGCGGTGGCAATTTGAGTACCCATGTTCGAAATCTCAGAAATAGATTCCTCAATGTTGCTCATTAGCTGCTTTGATTGTAAGCCTTGGTCTGCACACGTTGTGATGCTGCTGCGAGATAGCTCTGTCGCTGATTTTGCATCGACAGCTAATGATTGTAGCTCTGTAATGATGGCAGTGATTTCACTGGTCGAGTCTTGGGTACGGCCAGCAAGTGTACGAACTTCATCGGCAACTACCGCAAAGCCACGGCCAGATTCACCGGCACGTGCCGCTTCAATCGCTGCATTTAGCGCAAGTAAGTTAGTTTGATCAGCGATATCGCGGATTACATCGACTACAACATTGATCTTGTGCGATTGTTGCTCTAGTTCAGAAACTGTATCACCTGCAGTACCAATCACATTCGCCACTTCATTAATTGAGTCGACCATGGTTTGCGTTTCACGAACACCGTTTTGCGTGCGCACGTTGGCTTCGTTCGATAGCGATGCTGTGTTTTCTGTAGTGTGTGCTACATCAGCCACTGCTGCTTTCATTTCCGTCATCGCCGTTGCGATGTGGGTAATCTGCGCTTGCTGCTCTTTCATACCTGTAGATGAAATCTCAGAGATTTGGTTCATCTCTTCAACCGCGCTGCTCAATTGGGTTACTGCTGCAATGACATTATCAATAATTTGGCGTAGGTCGTTTTGCATTTGGCTGGTGGCATCAGCCAGTTCGCCTAACTCATCGTTACCAATCGCTTTGCGGTTGATATCTTTTGAGAGATCGCCAGTGGCAATCGCATGGGCTTGCTCAACAACCAATTTTAGTGGGCCGCAGATAAGTTTGGTCAGTAGCAGAGTCATTGCCACCATAATCGCAAGAATGACAACATTACTCGCAATTGAAGAGTTACTTAGGCCATTTACTGATGCAAGAATATTGCTCTTGTTGCTATCCATCGCGCCTTTCAAAATATCGATCAGTTCACCCAGTTCACGATCGACTGACTCAAACTGGCCAAGCGAGTTGGTTAAGATAGGGTGTGCTGTTTTTTTATCATTGTTGAGCATGGCAGCGTTGTACTGATCCATGGTGATTAGGTACTTATCCCAATTACGCATTAGCAGATCAAATGTTTGTTTTTCAACGCCTGGCCATACAGTTTTACCGTAAGCTTCAAGCTCTTTGGCAATCTCATGGCGGGTTTCAATGTTACTCTTGATGATGCTCTGTACACGGTGTGGCTCATCAAAAGTGAAAGCAGCAAATTGTCCACGACGCCAACTTGATAGGTTATCTCGTATAGCATCAACGCGTTCCATCGCGGGTAAGGTGTCGTCGGTGTAGTTCAGCAATTCTGATTTAATGTTTTTCAGCTCAGCTGATAAAAATACGCCAAAAGCAATGTTAATAAGCGCAATAAGCAAGAATGAAAGCGAAATCTTCTTGGCTATAGATAGGTTTTTAATAGACATCGTGATTACCTGGTTCAAATTTATAAATTGTTGCGTAAGCTAACTTTATTTTTATGTGTGATATTGGTCACTATTTTGTATGCAACGGCGGTAATGTATCACCGATTTAAGTGATTTTCGATAGTCTGTTTAAATTTTAATACAAATAATCTATGTCAATGATTTTTAAAAGGTAAGACCAGTTTTAGGCTGAGAGTTTAGTGAGATTTAAAGGCTGAAATCTATATATGACGGGCGTTCTAGGGCTTTAGTTAGAAATTGTAACTGACTATAATTTGAGTGTTGTTGTACGAAATTCAAACACCTTCATTTGGCTGATATTTGACCAGTTGTGAGTGAGGTTAATGATATTTACCGCGCTAGTTTTATCTATATCAAAGCATTTTGCTTTTATACCAATAAAATAGAGTTACTATTATATCAATAGGCGAATGTTTCGATGGCGAAAGTATTTTCTCAAATTTTATCAGGCGAATTGCTGACAGAATTTAAAACCGTTACTTACATGGTTCAAATATACTGTCGTTCTCATCATGGCAGTCAAAATGGGCTGTGTGAGGCTTGTCAGCAGTTGCTTGATTATGCAGAAGTTCGCTTGGATCGTTGCCCTTATGGGCAAAACAAACCCACCTGTAACAAATGCCCAATTCACTGTTATAAGCCAGAGCCAAAAGAACAGATGCGTTTAGTGATGCGATATTCTGGGCCACGGATGTTACTGCCACATCCATGGTTAGCGATCCGCCATTTATTACATGAACGCAAAAATGTGCCGCATAAACCAAAGCCGAATCAATCAAACCGACATATAAGAAAAATCAATTCAGGCGAATAGTGCCGTCGAGAACAGAGAGCCTATGTTGCAGCTTTGATGGCTCAATTAAATGAATAGAACCTCTTTCAATACTGATCTCTCCGCTCGACTCCAACATCTTTAACACTTCATTAAGCCGTGGTCTGGAGATGCCAGTAATCGCGCTGAGCTGCTTTTGGGAAGCGCTGACTTTTATAAAGCTGCCTTTGACGGTTTTCATTAACCTAGCGATTTCAAGCAAGGTAAACACAACGCGGGTTTGTCTGTCGTGCAGCGAAGTGATTTGCGCAAAAAGCCATTGCTGCTGCGCTCTGACACTACAGTGGTAGAGCCATTTATAAACAAACGGGTCGGTTGCGGCGAGGGCATCAATACGTTCTTTGGGAAAGTAAATTACTTCAACAGGTTCAAGTTCCTCAATCGAGGCGTGCAGGTGCACTGACTGGTTGATCATCGAACTGCCAAGCCAACTACCTTCACCGTAAATTCCCGAGTTCATGGTATTGGTGTTTTCATTACCAAAGGTAATCGCAATAATGCCCTTTTTAAGGTAAGTCACACCGCCTGATTTCGCTTCAGATTTGGCAATCGGAAATTGGCTAGCGCGAATCGCACAAAGCACGATGGCATCTTTGGTTTCGGTAGGCAGTTCGCACGGCCATTGTATGGTGTGGTGTAGAGTGTCCAATCGCTAGCACTTAGTTAACTGTGTCGTTAACTAAGTGTAATTCGCAAAGCAGTAAATAATCAAATAGTTACTGATTCACCACGAGTTTGAGGTTTCAATTGTGTGAGGACGCAGGAATTAAAAAACGCTTCCGCCGACATAGGTTTATTGAAGTAATAGCCTTGCAGGCTATGGCAACCAAGTTTTGCCAGCATTTTTGCTTGAGCTTGTGTTTCTATACCTTCCGCAACCATACGTAGATCGAGGCTTTGCGCTAAATTGATGATGCACTGCAGCGCAGCAAAGTGTTTGTGGCTGCTCGACATCTTATCGATAAACAGACGGTCGATTTTGAGCTCACTGAATGGGCTACTGATCAACTGATTAATCGACGAATAGCCGGTACCAAAATCATCAATAGAGAGAGTAACACCACGCATGCGCAGTCGGCTTGTATTATCTAGCGAGCGCGCCAAATCTTTAGTCACTTCTACTTCTGTTACTTCTAACGTAAGTTTGTTGGCAGGAAAGCGAGCCTGTTCGATGATTTGCAGCACTTTGTCGGCAAAATCGTCTTTCTCAATGTCTGACGGTGAAATGTTGATCGACACATTAATATGTTGACCCGCGCGGTGCCACTTGACGGCTTCCTCTACGCTATAGCGCAGCATCTTACAACTGAGGGCATAACTTAGCCCTTGCTCAATTACGATGGGTAAAAAGCGATCGGGTGGAATCAGTCCGAATTCAGGGTGTCGCCAACGAACCAGTGCCTCTGCGCCGATTAGCTTGCCGGTTTTCGCGCAGTAGTGACCTTGGAAAAACGGTTCAAATTCATCATGCAGTAACGCGTAGCGAACATGTTCTTCATTCACTTGCATCACTTGTTTCGGAATGGCTTTACTCTGGTTTTGAAACTGGTGACGCCAATGATCGACGATCTGGCTGACTGCTTCTTTGCTGACGGGTTTACAAATGCGCGAGATAGGCTCAAACCCATATGAGCGAGACATATCAATCACGGCATTTTGTACATCGTTGGTCATGCTACTGGTGAGCACGATAAATGGGCGCATGTTGGTTTGCGCAATATGGCGGATAAACTCAACGCCATCCATATCTGGCATACAAAGGTCAACAAAGATAATGTCAGGTTGCTGCACTTCTAAGTGGGTTAACGCTTCACGACCATTGGCAACGACCGTTACCTCGGCATCGCAGACACTGCGCACTAACTTTTGCAAGATAGTGGCGTGGAAGTTCTCATCTTCAAGGATCAGGATATGTTTCAGTGTCATACTTATACCGCTAGTGAACCAGTCACTCTTAAGTCAGAATATTTTAGCTGTTTGGCTAAGGTGTCACATGCTTTATAAAAGCGTTTGGTTTTTTCATATTTGGTACCATGCAAATGTTCTTTGCACAGTATAGCGGTACGCAGCACTTGGTTACGATTCCAATTCAGTGGCCAAGATTGGGTCAACACTTCCATCGTCAGTAGGCAAATTTCAGAATCGACAACATTCGTCGAAACAGCCTTACTTAACAGGGTTGAAGCCTTTTCAAAATGTTTAGATGCTACATACTGCTTAGCGTGTTCTTTCACTTTGACAATGTGGGCATAGCCTTGCTCTGCCTTACTACGATATTGCTGGAAGTAGCTAAAAATCGGCTGATTTAATGGGCTAGGGTCGGCATTTCTAAGGTGATCGGTCACTTGCTTTGCCGCTGCGCGATATTGGTCTGTGTCGTGCACTGCGAAAGAGGCTTTAGTGAGCTCGATTTTTTCATATAGAGTCACTTCGCGCTCTGGCTGCTCGCTCAGCAAATCTAAATATTGCTTAAAGTAAGCTCGGCTTTTTTGGAAGTCACTTTTCAAATGGTAAACGCGGCTGAATAACAACAGCTCAAACGCCTTGTATTCATCGCGAACAAACTGTTGTCGCCACTGATCCACAAGTTTTGCCACCGCGGCAATATGAACGTCGCGGTTTTCGTTTGATTGGAACTGCGCTTGGTCAAGGGTAATTGACGCGCCGAGTAGGTAATGGTCGACGCTGTCGCGGAATGAGTTCTTCACCTCAGCTTGCATTGTCACAATCGAGGAGATAGCGCTTTTCAAATCAAATAGCGCCAGATTATAAGCGATGCGTTTTAAATGACGTTCAATCACCTTTGGTGAGATCGAAAGTGCGGCTTCAATTTCATCTACTGCTTGTTCGTATTGCGATTGAGCTGCATAGATTTCAGCACACAGCTCATTGGCTTGCGCTGAGCGGAAGGCGTCTTGCTTTACTTGTGTCGCAAGGAACACCGCCTGTTTGTATTGGCGCTGCTCAAAGGCCAATTTTGCCAGCTGTAAATTAACCGATGATTGCTCTGGTGAATCTTTAACATTAATTAAAATGTTGCGCGCTTCATCTAATTGGCCAAGGCCAATTAAGGCTTGCGCTTTAAGAATTTGTGAGCGAACGATGATGTCGTCTTGCTTGTAGAAGGCTTGGTCAATCGCATCAATCGCTTTTTGGTACTCTTTGTTGCCAATGATGGTCATCACATCGCCAAGGTGGCGTTTCTTGTTGGCAAATTGCGGTAAGCGTTCTTTAAGCGTGGTGTAGTTGAGCGGCTTCAGCAGGTAGCCGTCCGGCTCTAATTCCATAAAGCCACGCACCACTTCAGGAGTGGAGTCTGCGGTCACAATGATGTTGACGCAATCAGGGCTTAATAGCTGTTTTTCTTTTAGCTCATCAATTAACTGATAGCCGTTGGCTTTTTTACCTAAGTTGTAATCAAAAAATACCAACGAGTAATTATTTGTTCGACATTTGGATATGGCTTCTTTGGCGTCCTGGGCAAAGTCGATCGTTGGAGAAGAATAGCCGAGTTTTTGCAGCATGCCTTTTGCGGCAGTGCGGTACATAGGACTATCGTCGATGATCAAAACAGGGCGATTAAGGGCAGCTTTATCGTTAAACATGCAGTACCAAATTCAACAAAATGAAACGCTGACATTATTTTCTATTTTTATACAGAAGTCTGTTCTTTAAAGAACAGAAACCTTTTTATTGGGGCAATATACTGTAACTCTAAATAGCCAAGAGGTGTCGAGCTCGTGTTGAACTCTGTTGTACGTCGATTATTGACTTTGTCGCTTATCGTTTTCGGCTCAGTGCTAACTAGCACTGGTGCTCACGCGCAATCTTTTCAGAAAGCGATAACCGTAGGTATCCCTGCCTCAGAGGATGGCAGCACCGTTTATCCTGATTCGCAAAGTGTACAACGTCTTGCAGAATTCATGGGTCAGTATTGGCAGGTTTGGGGCGCTCGCTATAGCTATGAAGTGACCATTGTGCGCGAGCCATACGAGTCACTGACAGCTAAACTCAAATCGGGCGAGATTGATGCCATTAGCTTCAGCGCTGCAGCTCGTACCGGTGAAGATGCCTTGTTTAGTATCCCGTTTGCATACACTGGCGCTGCTTTGTATGAACGTATTGGTGATCGCCATAAAGGCCGACCAGTTGCTCTTGATATCCCTTCCTCTCTTCTTCCTAAAAACTTTAACTATTCTCAGCATCTGGTTTATCACAACAACGATCTCGATGGCACTTTAAGTAATGCGCGCTACGTGAACTACATTTACTCGTGGAGCACGGATCTGATCGCGCAAAAGCTTAAAGAGCGAGGCTTAGAAAATAGCTTCATTCTAGAACAGCAATATCACGGTGTTCCGCTACGAGTGAAAACACTGGCTAAGCAACGTTCGTTAATGCGTGATATTAACCGTGGTATCCGAATGACGTCACAATCGGTGGTGAGCGAAATTTGGCAAGGGGTGAATAAAGGCCAACACAACAGCATTCAAATGGTGATTGGTCACTACCACCAAAAACTGACAGAGGAACAAGAGTGGTTATTGGTCGATAAGCCGTTTCTAACTTATGCCTATATTGAAAACGGTGAAGAGCCATATTTCATTAGCGATAACTTTGAGCTAGAAGGTTACACCATTGATGTGCTTAACCTGATTTCAGACCGCTTGGGCATTACGTTTATTGGTCGGCCTTATCGCTCTTTCCAAGAAGCACTCGATGCAGTGAAAAACCACGAAGTGGATCTCTTCCCTGGCGTGTTCAAAACCGAATCCCGCTCGGTGGCGCTCGACTTTACCAGTGATATTGATAAAGCCTCAATCGGCATCATTAGTGAAACGGACTATTACGCGATCTCAGAACTGCTTGGCCTACGCATAGCGTTAGTACGCGGTTTGCATGAAAACGATATCGTTGCGCGTATCTTGCCAAGTAGCCCAATCATCTATGTTGATACGGCTGAAGAAGCGATTCAGGCGGTTGCCGAAGGGCGAGCGGATGCCTTTGTGGGTAAACTGCTCAATAGTATTTATCTGGTCGACAAGAAAAACCTTTATGGTTTGAAAATTCATATCGCCCAAGATGTGAAAGAAGAATTGTGGCCACGTATCGCTCTACCAAAAAACCAACAAAGCTGGCGCGATTTTCTTAATCTCGGCATTCATGTGCTTGGTGACAACTTTCAACAAGAAATTGGCCAAAAATGGCAACGAGCGGTGGAAGCCAATTATCAAGATCAACAAAGACAGCGTCTTGTGCGCCAGTCATTGTATGTGGGTGTTTCGTTCGCAATTCTAGTGATGATTGCGCTCGTGTTTTATCGCAATCAGTTAAAGAAAAGAGCCAAGGCGCAGGCCATTTTAGAAAAAGCGCTGCAAGAAGCAGAAGCTGCCAAACGCCAAGCGGAAGACATGGCATCAGCTAAATCAGACTTCCTTGCGCGCATGAGCCACGAGATTCGTACACCAATGAATGGTGTATTAGGTATGGCGGAAGCCTTGTCATTTACCAAGCTAGACCAAGAACAGGCGGATCTACTGCATACCTTGAATGGTTCGGCGCGTAACTTAATGGCGCTGCTGAACGACGTACTCGACTTCTCTAAAATGGACGCAGGTAAGCTGACGCTAGAAAGTATCACTTGTGACCTTACCACGCTGCTCTCTGGCGTTGAGGGTAACTTCCGCCATAAAGCGCAGGCGAAAGAGTTAGTGCTGCATAGCCGACTCGATTCTCAGCTCAACTCTAGCTACTACTGTGATTCCACCCGCTTGATGCAAGTGCTGAATAACTTAGTCTCCAACTCAATTAAGTTTACCGAGCAAGGTTATGTGGAGCTAAGTGCGCAGATGATTGCGGAGAACTACCGTCAAGACGAGTTTGGCAATCAATACGACTTACTTAGCTTCCAAGTTCGCGATAGCGGCATTGGTATTTCTAAAGAAAAGCTTGATAGCCTATTTGACCCATTTGTTCAGGCTGATGGTGATATTACCCGTCGTTTTGGTGGTACTGGTCTTGGTTTGAGTATCAGTAAAGAAATCGTCGATGAGATGGGCGGAGAAATCAAAGTCAGCTCGGTGCTTGGCCATGGCAGTTTGTTCAATATTATGCTGCCCGTGCAGCGAGTGGTGGTAGAGGCCGCCAATGGTGAAGAAGAAGTGCCTTCACCGCAAAACTTTGCTCGCAAAGACTTAACGACTCTTCGTGTGCTGTTCGCTGAAGATAACGAAGTAAACCGTAAAGTTATCGGCGGGCAGTTAAAACGTTTAGGGGTCGAGTTTGATAGCGCTGAAAATGGGGCAATCGCCTACAAGATGTATCAGTCGGGTACGCATTATGATGTCGTGCTCTCTGACTGTCACATGCCGGAGATGGATGGCTTTACCTTAGCTGGAAAGATTGCCGAACAGCGAATTGATGGTAAACCTCATCTTATTGCGATTACCGCAGATGCACTCAGTGGTGCGGCCAAGCGCTGTCTATCAGCAGGCTTTGATGACTACATTTCTAAGCCGTGTCCGTTGGATGTGTTAGAGGCCAAGCTTAATAGTGTTGCAGCGACATTAGATACTGCTGAAGTGGCTGATTTCGGCAAAATAGACTTAACCACAGAGCAAGATGATGACTTGAGTTGGTTAGATGAGTTTGAGTCTGTGACGCCACAAGTGAGTGAGCAGCAAGATGTTGAGCCAGCGGAGCAGATTGATATCGAGTGGCTTGATGGCGGAGAAGCGGTTAGCCCGCAAACTGACTATCAAACCGCCTCTCAGCAGCCGCTTGAAAACATTGAGTGGGATGACGAGTTCACAACTGACGATCAGTCGAGCAACGATACCGTTCCTGATAGTTCACTGGAAAGCTTGTTGGCTGAGTTGGAAAACATCAGTAGCGCTGCGCCTGATCCGTTAACTAATGACGTTAGCGACGTATTTGATGCGTTTGAAGAGTTTGAGGAATTAGAGAATCAGGCGCCGAGCCAGTTCCCAGAATACATAGCATTTACACCAACTGCGGTACTTGCCATGAGCGGCGAGGATATGGATATCGCCAAGGAAATATTGGAGTCTTTCTTGTCTAACTATCAAAAGGATATTGATGAGCTCAACGATGCTTGGCATAAACAAGATATTCCAGAGCTCAAAGATGTCGCGCATCGAATCAAAGGCAGTGCGCTTTATCTCGGGAGCGAGCCAATCGCAGAAGTTGCGAGGGATTTAGAACACGCCAGTGCTGACAACAACACAGAGCTTGCGGCCGAACGGGTGGAGTACATTTCACAGCATCTTGTCGTGCTTGCCAATGAGGTGGAGCAATACTGCGAGACGGTAGCAGTATGAAAATTCGCTCCTCACTCGATGTAACGATTCGCTGGGTTATCTACTCAGTAGCCGTGGTGGTGGCGTTTGTCGCAGGGGCAACGGCGTTAATGGCGCTAAATGGTGAGCGTGAATACTGGAAAAATCAAATTGCCGAAAACTACAAATACCAAGTGCTTGGCTTGGTTAAAGATGAGTTTTTTAAAATCAACGAGCAGAGCGAATTCTTACGTACCAGCAACACCGTGTATAGCTACACCAAGTACCGCAATCTCTATGGTTTAAGCCGTGTAATTGAAAGCCGCCATTTGGAGCAAAATGATATTACCGGTGTGCTAGTGCAAGACGTAGGTGGCAGAGAGGTGTACTCCAACTCTAAAACCGCCAACAACCTGTTTAAATCCATGGTCGATATGTTTGTACCGGTGATGGATAGCCCGTATGAAATGTCTCGCGACCATGGCTTTATTTTTGTCGATGGCCGAGTATTTCTCTATAGCTCGTACGAGTTAAGTGGTGTCAATCGAGACGGTCCATCAGGTCAACTAACCATGTTTAAAGAGGTGACTTCGCACCATGTCTCCAAGATTAGCCAAAAGCTAGGTCGCAGATTCGATATTCAATACACTTCGGCAAGTCGCCGTTTAATGCGCGTGAGTTATTCAAGCGGAGTAGAAATTTCGGTGCACGATATCGTCGCGACAACACGAGACATTAAAATTGAATACCGAGCCATATTGCCAAGTGGGGTGGTTCAACCAGCGAGTTTTGTGGTGTATTTCCCACTTGAAAAACAGATCAGCGATCATTGGATAGTGGCTGTCAGTGTCTGCTTGTTTATTTTCGCTACGATTCTGGTGGCGTGGGTGATGATCAGGCAATTTGTTATGATTCCGGCGTCAAAAGTGGCAGAAATGATCACTGATGAATCGGGATTCAAAAATGAAGAGTTGACCAATCTACCTACTGAGCTAGACGAGATTTATAAGCGCTTTAGGCTCCTTTATGACAACATTGAAAGGCAAAATCGATTTAGCGAACAATTGGTAGATGCGATTGGTGACGTGATCATCACAGTCAATATTGATGGTGAAATCGAATACTTAAACCCTGCAGCGTGCGAATGGCTAGGCTTTGAAGAGAAAAAGCTGCTCGGTGAGCCAATTGAAATGTACATCACCACACGCGATAAGCAGCATGAAACCTTCTCTAGCTGGCTATACAAAACCAATATTATGGGCCACCGCGTTGAGCGAACGTTAAGGTTGAATGTTTTGGGGCGGAAGAACGTTTGTTACTCGTGCGATATTATTTGCCAGCCAGTGGATTTGAATAAAGCTGGGGGCAGTGAATCGACTTCTGTAGTGGTCATCCGTATTAACAGCACTAAACGTTGTAACCGTGGTATGAAAGCGTGCAAGTTGTGTGATTGACTTGTTTGATTGACGTTTTCCAAACATTAAAAATCAAAAAGGGCGCTTAGCGCCCTTTTGCATGTCTGGAACATTCAGATTCCGACATTGAATATCGATTTATTCGCCCGCCATTGCTTGGCGTTTACCTTTGATGCTCGCAAGTAGCATGTAGATGCAAGTCGCCAGTAGTGCAGCAAATAAGTAACCTAGTAGGCCTTGAGTGCCGAGCATAAAGCCATCTGCAATCACTGGGCCTGCAACTGAGCCAATGCTGTAGCTAAATAGCATTACTTGAGTCACCGAAACAATGTAGCTCGGGTCAAGTTTGTCACAGCCTAGGTTGATCGCAACAGGGTAAATTGCGAATACCGCCATACCCAACACAAACAAGCTGATACCTAGTAGGTAGATGCTGCTGTCTGAAGCCGCTAAGCTAATCGAGCCAACGCCCAGTAGGCAGAATAGCGCCATGAGTAGTGTGCGACCTAGAAACTTAGACAACCAAGGCACAATAGGTTGTACCGCCATACCACCTAAGATAATCAATGCCATTAGACCGCCTAGGTCATCGTTAGCAATACCGCGATTGCTCAGTTCTACAGGCATTAGGCCGTAAATCGCACCTAAAGTTAAACCTGAAACAATACAGCCAATAATTGCAGCGTGGTTTAGCTTGGTCATTTGTTTTAGAGACAGTGAAGCGCTATGGCCTGATTCAGGTTGATCAGAACGGCCAAAAAACAACACCACAATCGCTAAGCTAAGTAGCAAGAAAATCGCGATGAATGGCACGCTACCTGTGATACCTAAGAACCCGATACCAAGTTGGCCTAGTGAGCTACCACCGTATAGAGAACCCATGTACAAACCCAAGCGTTTTGCTCGTGCGCTTTCGTCACCGTGAAGCAACCAAGATTCAACAATCACGAACACGCCTGCAACCGCAATACCCGCGATAAAACGAGCCACTAACCACGCCGATGCCGAAGCAATGGTAGGCAATACTAGAATGGTCGAAATAAACGCCAATAGGCAGTAGATGAACGCATTGCGGTGACCCACTTTATTTACTAAAGGTTCGATCACCATTGCTCCAACTAGAAGACCGGCATAGAACACACTGGCTAGCCAACTCGCTAAACTGCCGTCCAAACCGTAGTGTGGAAGCATTAGCGGAATCAAGCTCATTAAATAGCCAGATGCTACCGCATATAGAGCTAACGCGATAACAGGAACTGCGATGCGAGCTTTAGGTGCAGGAGCTAGAGTGTTTTCCAATGTCTTTGCCTCAAGTTGAATATAATTTAGGGGGGATTTGCGGCGACTATGGACAATTGAGAGGTTTTGGTAAAACGAAAAGTTTTACTCCTGACGATTAATGATTTTTATCGTAGGAATTGCTGAGTATTTATATGAAAAAGCCGACAAAATAAGCAATCTGTCGGCATTTATTTGTTTGATATGGGAGGTGGTTTATTTGGTCAAAGCATCATTTAGCCATTGATTAAACTGGCCTTTGGGTAGCGCGCCATTAATGACATCAACTCTTTTACCATTTTTGAATACCATAACGGTTGGAATGCTCCTAATTTGATGTTGCATCGCCAAATTCTGCTGGTTTTCAGTATTTATTTTTACGAATCGAACATTTCCTGTACGCTCGCTGGCGGTATCTTCAAACACGGGCGCAAATCCCACACAAGGGTTACACCACGGAGCCCAAAAATCGACCACAACAGGTTGGTCACTGTTTAGTAGAGCAGCAAAATTAGACTCTGTACCCTCGATAGGCGCACCGTCGAGCAGTGGCTGTTGGCATTTACCACAGTTAGGGCTTTCAGATACGCGTTCTAATGGAACTCGGTTAACCCCTGAACACGATGGGCATCGGGTGTTGAATGTTGACATGACTTCTCTCTTCTAATTGCTTATACGATGGTGTTGAGCATTACCATCTGTTGTTGAATATTGTTGTTAAGTTATTGTTTGTACTTATGTAGTAAATCTAGCGGGATATGGCAGTAATCGTTAGGGTGTAACGTCAAACGGTCTTGATGCTCAGGATCGCTCTTTACATAGTTGTTGAGTGATATGACTTCAACCGCAATCTGTTCGCTGTCTTTGCGATTGGCAATAAACTGCTTTGCGCTCTCTAAGTGCTGAGCGTTTTGGCTGTAAATACCTGTACGGTATTTTTCGCCGATATCATCACCTTGTTTGTTGATGCTATGAGGATCGATGATCTCGAAAAAGTAGCCGATCAGCTGTTCTAGTGTGACTAGGCTGGGGTCAAAAACGGTTCGTACACACTCCGCATAACCATCATAAGGCGTATTGGTTGCGGTGCTGCTTCCGTTTGCGCGGCCAGCTTCTGTCTCAACAACGCCAGGGACGTGGCGCATAAACTCTTGCACTCCCCAAAGGCAGCCGCCAGCAAAATACACTTCTTCCATTACCACTTCCTATTCTCTGTTTTAGTGACTACGCGAGCTTGTACTAATATTGCAGTAGCGGTGAATATTGCCATGCACCACGCGGATATATACTATTTGGGGATAAATGAAGAAAAATAAAGGCTCTCAATGACCAACTACTACGCTGAAATTACTGGTTGGGGGAAATGTGTTCCGCCAGCAACGCTCTCTAACGATGACCTAAGTACCTTCCTTGACACTTCTGATGAGTGGATTCGCACTCGAACGGGGATTGAAAATCGTCGTATTAGCCATGTAGAAACGTCAGATATGGCGACAGTTGCTGCTAAGCACGCGATTGCCTGTGCGGGAATTACCGCTCAAGACGTTGATGTAATTATCGTGGCGACCTGTTCACCAGATTCTCTTATCCCTAACATCGCGTCTAAAGTGTCGCAAAATCTTGGTATTCAAGGTGCGACGGCATTTGATTTGAACGCAGCTTGTACTGGCTTTGTGTATGCGCTAGAAACCGCGACACGTTTAATCCAAGCGGGTAACTACCAAAACGCACTGATTATCGGTGCTGAGCGTCTATCGTTTTATATTGATTGGACACAGCGTGATACCGCAGTTTTATTTGGTGATGGTGCAGGCGCAGCCATCTTAAGTAAGACAGAGCAGCCAGTTGGTCTGCAAAACGCGCAGCTAGGTTGTGATTCGCAAGGCCGTGATATTTTGGCCGTGCCCAAATTTGGTACTTCGATGGATCGCTTTGCCGCTGATAATGGCCATTGGGATTTCAACTTCGTAGGTAAAGAAATCTTCAAACGTGCGGTAAAAGGCATGGGTGCTGCGGCGCACAGCGTGTTGACTCGTAGCCAACTGACTACCGATCAAGTTGATGTTGTAATCCCGCATCAAGCGAACATTCGCATCATCCAAACTTTGTGTGACCTCGCGGGGATTGCTCAAGAGAAGGCGTTTGTAAACATCCAAAACTACGGCAACACTTCTGCGGCGACTGTGCCGATTGCACTGTGTGAAGCTTTAGAACAAGGTAAAGTAAAACCGGGTGATAACCTGCTTTTGGCTGCATTTGGCGCGGGTTTAACTTGGGGCGCGGGTCATGTTCGTTGGGGTCAACGTGTAACGCCGATTGAAATGAGCGACGCGCAGCTTCCACCATGTGAGCAAACCGCCTTAGAACTGCTAGAAAATGCGATTACTCAGTGTAAAAGCCGATAGTTAGCTCAATTCTACAATGTTATTATTGCGCCCTTAACGATAAGAATAAGGGCGCAAATGAAGTTCCTTCACACCTCAGATTGGCACCTAGGCCGTCAGTTTCATAACGTCTCACTGCTTGATGATCAGCGAGCCGTACTCGAACAGATTATCCAATACATTGATGAAAATCCGGTTGATGCGCTGGTCATCGCTGGTGATATTTATGATCGTTCAGTACCCCCAACCGCAGCCATTGAATTGCTTGACCAATTTGTTGAAAAGGTGTGCTCACAGCGCAACCTACCGATTATTCTTATCTCAGGTAACCATGATGGTGCGCAGCGCTTAGCGTTTGGCGCAGGGCAAATGAAAGGCGCAGGCCTGCACATCATTGCTAACTTTGACGATATGCTGAAACCCGTGGTGCTAAATAGTGAAATCGGCGAGGTAGCATTTTATGGCATGCCTTATAACGACCCTGAGTTAGTGCGTCATCACTACCAGCAAAGCGTGTCAGACCATGATCAAGCCCATCAATATCTAGCCAATTTGATCCTAGAGCAGCGAAATATCAAGCAAAAGAACGTACTCATTAGCCACTGCTTTATGGATGGCGCGATAGAATCTGAATCAGAACGTCCGCTCTCTATTGGCGGCTCTGAGCGCGTCAGCCATCAACATTTCGTTGATTTCGACTACGTCGCATTAGGTCATTTGCATCAGCCACAAAAAAAGGGTGAGGAGTATATCCGTTACTCTGGCTCTTTAATGAAATACAGTTTTTCTGAGCAACACCACAACAAGGGTATGAGCCTTGTAGAGCTGGATGAAAACGGCTTCAAATCGGTTACCCATATCCCGCTTGTCGCACCGCATCAAATGCGCATTGTTGAGGGGGAGATGGATGAGATCTTGCAACAAGGTAAAACCGACCCTAATGCCCACGATTATCTATTGGTTCGTTTACAAGACAAGCACGCCATCTTAGACCCAATGGAAAAATTGCGTAAGGTCTATCCAAATGTCCTGCATCTCGAGAAGCCGGGCATGCTGGTGGGCGTCGATCAAGATATTGGCAAGGCGAGGCTAGCGCGTGGTGAGCTCGATATGTTTAAAGACTTCTTCTTAGAAGCGAAAAAGGAGCCACTGACTGAGCAACAAGAAACGGCGATATCAGACATTATTCAGCAGCTTTCTGCTGACAAGGAGGCTAAGTAATGACGCCGCTAAAGTTAACCATTCAAGCGTTTGGCCCGTTTGCGGGTAAAGAAGAAATCGACTTTACCGCGCTTGGGCATGCTCCGCTATTTCTGATCAATGGCCCAACAGGGTCGGGTAAGAGCTCGATTCTTGATGCGATCTGTTTTGCCTTGTACGGCGAAACGACAGGCAGCGAACGTACTGGCGATCAAATGCGCTGTGACCACGCCAGCGCCGATGCAGTAGCTGAGGTGAGCTTCGATTTCAGCTTAGGACCAAACCAATATCGAGTGGTGCGCTCTCCTGAGCAGCAAGTGCCAAAAAAACGCGGTGAAGGGACAACCAAAAAAGCCCATAACGCCACCTTGTTTAAATTGGTCGACGGCGAAGAGCAGTTGATTGCCAATAAACCTACTCCCGTGGCGAAAGCCGTGGTGGAGTTGATTGGCCTAGATGTAAAACAGTTTCGTCAGGTGATGGTACTGCCACAAGGTAAGTTCCGTGAACTATTGATCGCCAACTCCAAAGAGCGAGAGCAGATTTTCGGTCAGCTTTTCCAAACTCACATTTATGTTGCGATTGAACGTGCGTTGTTTGATAAAGCCGCGCATATTCGCCGGTCTAAAGATGAGTTTGATAACCAGATTAAAGGCGCGCTTGATGTAGCAAGTGTGGCAACGGAAGATGCGCTCAAACAGCAACTGCAAGAGTTAGCTCCGCAGTTGGAGTCAGCGCAGCAAGCCACAGACAGCAAGGCTAAAGAGCTAGAGCAAGCGCAGGCAGCGCATAAATCAGCGAGCGATCTGCAAGCAAAATTCGTCCGCCGAGAACAACTGACTCAGCAAGTACAACAACTTCAGGCCAAGCAGCCTGAGATGGACAACTTAACATCCCAGCGTAAACAAGCTTTGGCCGCTCAAGAGTTAAAGCTACCTTATAATAATCAGTTGCAAGCTGCGCAAGGCGCTAATCAGCTCGCTCAGCAAGTAGAGCTGTCAGCGGCTAAAGTGGTTACCGCGCAACAAGCTCATCAAGTAGCGCACGCCAATCTAGAGCAAGCGACACAAGCCGCTCAAGCTGTCCCTGCTTTGCAGCAACAGTTGTTCAATTTACAGGAAGTGGCAAAGCGCTTGGCTGAGCGCGACAAGCAGCAAGCGCATTTAGTGGCGGCTGAAAGTGCCTGCCAGCAGTCAGAGTTGGCAGTAACACAAGGGCGTGGTCAACTTGAGCAATTAGAGCGGCAAATAAAAGTGCAGCAAACGAACTTACAAAGCAGTAAAGAGCAAATTGCTGCGTTGCCAGCCATGCAGCAACAGCGCCTAACGGTTGAAAAGCAGATTCAAGCATGTAACGAACTGGCCAACACCCAACAAGCGGCGCAGCAGTTACAGCAAATCCATCAGCAAAAACAAGGCGAACATCAGTTTGCGGTGCAGCAAACTGAATTGGCTAAGCGCAATGCTGATCAGCTCGAATATACATGGCACTCAGCGCAAGCGGCGGTGCTTGCTCAAACATTGCAGCTTGGTGAGCCTTGTCCTGTGTGTGGCAGTAAAGAACATCCCAAGCCTGCTGAGTTTGTGGGGCAAGCGATCACTAAACAAAAAGTTGATGATGCACGTGCTGAGCAGCAGCTTCGCCTAAATGAGCAAGAGCAAGCTAATCAAGCATTGCAGCAAGCGCAGATGGATGTGGCTAAAGTTGAGCAAGCCGTAAAAGGTTGGCAGCAACAGCTAAGCGATGTGAGTAAATCGGGCGAGCAATGGCAACAGGAGTTAGCAAAGCTATTAACGGAGATTGCCAAGTTAGAGCAGCTCAATATCGAGCAGCTTAACGCGCAGTTAAACAGCCTAGAACAGCAGTTTACACAGCTTAAGCAGCAGCTGGTTTTGATGGAGCAGAAACAGACTCAAGACAAACAGCAATTAGCCACTGTGCAATCTGCGTTGCATACCTTGATGCAAGATGTGGATTTAAGCCAGCAAGATAGCCAGTTTGTGCAAGCAGAGCAGCACAAAACTCAACAGCAGATTCACTCTTTGCAACAGGCAGAAGCGGCGGCGAAAACCACGTTTGAGCACACTCAAAGCCAACTGCTGACCAGCCAAACCCAAGCGGATGCCTTTAACAAACAGTTGGAAGAGGCGAAGCAAAAGCTCGAAGCGGTGCAACAAACGTGGCAGCAAGCCTTGAGTGCCAGCCAGTTTGCCGATGAAGCCGCATTCATTAGCGCCGAGCTTAGCCAAATTCAAGTAGAGCAGATAGAGCATCAGTTACAACAATATTCCGAGCAGCTATCTAGCTTAAGAGGCGCGCTTTCGGCACTAGAGCAAGATCTAGCCGAGCAGCCATTGCCAGATCTTGATGCTTTGGAGCAAATCTTACTTGGCGCTCAGCAAGCGCATCAAAAGGCGCTAAATGCGCTTAGCCAGCTAAAATCCCAGTACGACAACCTACATAAAGTAGAGCTGCGACTGACCGAACTCTACAAACAAAATCAAGCGCTTGAACAAGAGTATCAAGTGATTGGTACGTTAAGTGATATTGCTAATGGCCGAACGGGCGCCAAGGTAAGCCTGCATCGTTTTGTGCTTGGCGTACTGCTCGATGATGTCTTGATTCAAGCCTCTCAGCGTTTGCGCAAGATGAGTAAGGGGCGCTACGAATTACGCCGTAAGGAGGAGCGAGCAAAAGGTAATGCGGGTTCTGGCCTTGATTTGCTGGTGGAAGATGGCTATTCAGGTAAGTTGCGTGATGTTGCGACTTTATCAGGTGGTGAGTCTTTCATGGCTGCATTGGCGTTAGCGCTTGGCCTCTCAGACGTTGTGCAATCTTATAGCGGCGGTATTCGTCTTGATACCCTGTTTATTGATGAAGGTTTTGGTAGCTTAGACCCAGAGTCGCTCGATTTGGCCATCCAAACACTGATTGATTTACAGCAAGGTGGCCGAACCATAGGTTTGATCTCACACGTGAGTGAGCTTAAAGAGCAGATGTCACTTAGAGTGGATGTTACCGCTGATCGTAGCGGTAGCCGTGTCTCGCTGCATGGAATGGCTTAGAGTTAACGGTACATGATATCGGTTGTATAAAATTTCCCAAATATCCCATTATTAAGTAAAATGTAAATTATAAATAAGCCCTATTTTTATAGGGCTTTAAATTTTTAACGTGAGTATGGTTATGGATGCGGTACGCAAGGTTTACCAAAATGCGGAACCTAATTTGACATTAATTGGCTGGATGGGCTTCTTTGGCTTTCCGGTTTATTATTATGTCTGGACTTATATGTTCCCTCAGCCTTATGAGTCGCTCGGGCTGCGTATCTTTTGCTCATTGCTGTTCTTAGTTATTGCGTTACGTCATCACGTTCCTAGTTATATTAAGCGTTATTTACCGCTCTATTTCTCTATCAGTATATCTATCTGTTTGCCGTTCTTTTTCGCCTACATGATGTTCAAAAATGATTGGTCGACGGTATGGGTAATGTCGTTTATGGCCTCAACCCTAATTCATATATTACTGGTTTGCCGAACATCGATTGTGATAATGCAGGCAGTTATTGCGGTTTTGGTCGCTATGCTATTAGTCTACGGGCCACACGCAGAAACGTTGGAACAATCAGTACTTTGGCAATATGTGCCTATATTTATCTTTAACTACATGTTTGGCACTGTGTTTTATCGCCGTAATCAGAGTGAAAGTGAAAGCCGCGTATCTATTGCAAAATCGTTTGGTGCGGGCATTGCCCATGAGATGCGTAACCCGCTCAGTGCGTTAAAAGCGACCATCGATGTACTTGACTCTTTATTACCTGATCCAAAGGAAAAACATCAGCCAATTGCCTTGTCGAACGAGTCGGCGACGCTTGCAAAAGAGGTGATTGCCGATGCCAATGAAGCGATTCGAAGTGGTACAGAAACCATCGATTTGCTTCTGACATCGATTGATGAAAATCGCATTACCAATGCCAGTTACCGTAAACACTCGATGCGTGAAGTAGTACAGAAATCCCTCAACAGTTTTTCTTATCAAAGCCCACAACATCGCCAAAGTGTGCAAATGGATCTTAAACAAGATTTCTCGTTCTTTGGTAGTGATACACTGCTTAAGTACGCGTTATACAATTTGCTTAAGAATGCTTTTTACTACGGAAAACGCGATCAATTTAGAGTGGAAGTGGAGCTAAAACATTGTGGCCACTACAACGAGCTGATTTTCCGTGATAACGGAATCGGTATGAGTAGCGATGTTCGTAACCAAATATTCGAAGATTTCTATACCTATGGTAAAAGTGGAGGCTACGGGCTTGGCTTACCGTTTTGCTACAAGGTAATGCAAGCGATGGGCGGTAAGATCAGTTGCCGATCAGAGCTCAACCACTTTACCGAGTTTACCCTATGCTTCCCGCTGTATAGTTCTGATACCGTTGCTGGTATTAAGTCCGATCTGTTGAAATCTAAATCGGCACTTTATGTTGGCCGTTCGATGGCCATCTCTCGCGTGCTTGATGATACCGCTTTCTACAAAGGGTATAAGTTTATTCACTTAGAGGTAGAAGAGGCGCTAGAGCGAGGCGAGTATGAGTTTGAGTACGATATCATCTTCATCGACATTAACTGCGAGCTAGCGGATAACCAATACCTTGAGCAGTTAGAAGTAAAACTTGGTTTCACCGAAGCGAGAATTGTCTATCTGTTTGATAAGCAATGGTGTTACTACCATGGCCAAGAAAGGCCTATGGCTTTCTATCCTTTGGAAAAGCAACGCTTGATGAAGTATTGCAACCGAGTGATTGATGAGTTGTTCTTTGAATCGCCAATGATGAGTCGACAACTGGTTTCTGATGAGCGCCGCCAGAGCGATGAAATCACGTTTCAAGGTAAGCGCGTGTTGCTGGCTGATGATAACCACTCGTTTAGAGCTTACACCGCCATTTTATTGCAGCAACATGGCTTTGAAGTGGTACAAGCAAAAAATGGCCAAGAAGCCCTTGAATGTTTGTCAGAGCCAAATTTTGACTTGGTGCTGATGGATATTGAAATGCCAATATTAAATGGCTTAGAGGCAGCGACAGCGATTCGCGCGATGCAGACGCAGGTTAGCCAGTTGCCCATCATTGGCTATACCGGTGATTCAAGCACCGAGTTAGTTGCTTCGCTCTCAAATGCTGGATTCAACGACTATTTGGTTAAGCCTGCCAACACCGATACCATCTTACAGAAGATTCGTCAGTGGCTTTAATGCTGTTAATGTCTTGAACGGCCGTTATTGAGCTTTACGTCTTAAGCGTTGAGGCCAGTACATTTTTACATAGCCCGCCGATACCCATATCACCAAAATGGTAGCGATAGAAAGCTCAAACAGACCAAAATCATGCAGCCAATGCCAGCGAGGATGGTATTGCTCAAAAAACGTGGTCAGGCGATGCATTGCTACCGCGCTGATCACTGATGGAAAGGTGACTGCTGCAATGGATGGCTGAAACTTGAGTCGCATTAAGCGAAAGTAGCAGAGATAAATCATTAGCGTCATGGTGATGGCAATTCCCGCCAATGCACCGGTCAGAATTGGATCTGGTTGTTTAAAGTTAACTAGGTAGGTCGCAAGCGTCAGGTTTATCGGTGCCGCCATGATAGCCAATGTTGGTCTAGCGCGGCGCGGCAGCATCCCCTCAAATACTAAGCGGTACAACACCAAAGGCAACATAAAGAAATAGATCGTAATGCACACATTCACTAAGGTTTCAGAAAACAGTGTGTGGCCGAACTGCGTCCCCGCCAACGAGCTACTGATAAGCCCAACAGGGTATAAAAACCAACTCGGTACAATATTCGACATTTTAAAGTTGGAGAGCTGGAAAGTGAAAAACAGCACCATCATGGTGATGTGGAGAAAGAGTGCAGCAAACCAAATTGGATAAGCGATGATCGGCGAGATTACCGCTAGATAGTCACATAAAATCAGTAGCGCCATACTCATTGGCGCCATCAAACTGCCGCTTAATGGGTGACGCAAGTCGGCGATAAAGGTTTCTAAATTGGTGAGATATTTTATCAGTACAGGGGCGAGCAGTATGGCGCCAAGCCCAGCAAGATAAGGTCGAATAAGCACGCCAATTTCTGGAATGTAAAGTGACCATGCGTGTCCCAAGCCAATAATACCCAATGCGAGTGCAGCTTGTGATGGTGGTACATTTTGAAATTGCGTCAGTCTTCTCCAATTCAAGAAGGCGCTCCTTTTTGCCCTTAACAGTGTGAGTCGATAAGCGTTCATGAAGTGGTTAAGGTTGGAATTGCGACAATAAATGCAATTTCCGCCATAAATTCATGAAATTGGGCGCAAATGATAGCAAGTTGATCGGTTGCGTGGCAATTATCAATTTGCGTCTGGTGGTAAATCTTGCTGTCTTAATTTCTCATTTTTCAAGGTACGATGAAGGAGCTGACTGTATATGGGTTGTCCACCCAGCATTTGAGCGAAAATAACCGCACCGAGGCTAGTAATAATGAGTGGCAAGATCAGGTAATAATTATTGGTCATCTCGATCACCAATAAAATACCTGTGATAGGCGCGCGTACAGTGCCCGCAAATAACGCACCCATACCTGCAATGGCGAACATACCTGGGGTTATCGGCAAATCAGGGAAAAGTTGCTGCGCGATTAAGCCAAAAGCATATCCAAATAGGGTACCTAGCGCCAACATAGGGGCAAAGATACCACCTGGTGCACCAGAGCCAAAGCAGAGTAGCGTCGTGAAAATGCGCCCAGCAAATAACAGCAATAGGAAATCTGCGCCGTAGCCGCCATTGGTAATATTGGGGATAAGCCAAATGCCGCCGCCGGTAAGTTCTGGCATATAAAGCAGCATTAAACCAAAGCAGCCACCGATCATTGAACCTGTCAGCAAATAACGTTTACGGTCGTTTTTGTGCAGCTTAACAAACATGTCTTGTGCGAAAGTGACAAGGCGATTGAACACGACGCCAAAGATGCCAAATAGTGCGCCAAGTAATAGGAACAACCATAAGGTATTCAATTCTGGCGGCTGATATTGCGGCATGGTGATCACCGCATCTTGGCCATTGATGTAGCGAAACACGATGTTGGCTGAGATAGCAGAGATGATGACTGCTCGAATGGAAATCAGTGAGTAACGAAACTGCGGACGCATTTCTTCAACGACAAACATGATGCCTGCAAGTGGGGCATTGAAGGCAGCGGCCAAGCCACCGGCAGCGCCAGAAGCCAGTAATGAATGACGCGTGTCTTCACTTTTCACACGGAAAATATCCGTGACCATTCGGCCAATTGCACCACCCATTTGCACTGTTGGCCCTTCGCGGCCAAGCACCATGCCTGACCCAAGTGCGCCCATACCACCAAAAAATTTAACCGGTAAAACACGCCACCAACGAACGGGGCGAATACCATCCATTGCACCTTCTATTTCTGGAATACCAGAGCCTGCGGCTTCAGGTGCAAAGCGATGTACTAAGTAGTAACCAATAAAAGCCAACAGGGCGCTAATTAAGAATGCCGCGAGCCATAATGGCAGCACACTGCCAATCTCACTCTTCAGCCATTCGGTACGAGTTTCGGATACAAGGTGAACGGCGTGCTCAAAATAGGTGCCAACTAAACCAGCTAATACCCCAACAATAAGCGACATAAACAGCACAGATAGCGGTGTTTTGTCTTTGGAGAGAAATTGGTTAATCGCATCCTTAGGCATCTTGGCTAGGAAAGATTGTTTAATTTTCTCTCGTTTGGTCATGGGGATAGGGGCCTCTAAGTTAGTTGCGCGGAAGGCTGAAATTATACGCCCCTGCCTATTTAACTATAGCGACAAGAATGGAATATTGATTTTCATATTTGAGTAATTCAGTTTATCGGCTTTCTTATCTCGAACCGAGGTTAAATAGAGGGTCTCTTGATGGGTAAAGATAGAGTCGTCAGTGCTATGTTGAAATGTTGAAAACTGGCTCGAGGAATTTTTATCCAAAACTTGCACTTTTACTGTTTTGAGCCATATTTAAGTTGTAAGGCAATCTGAACCGACTCGCATGGAGGAATAACTGTCTTACCTACAATTTGGATGGAATCAAGTAATCATTTCCAAAGCCTCGTTTAATATCGAAATGCATCTATAGACATTTCGATTCGCAGACTCACGATTGAGTAACGAGGGATTAAGGCGCGCTCAAGTAGTGCGCCTTTTGTCGTTTATTGGCTTACCCCTCAAATAGGTACAGGTACTCTTCATATCCCTCTTTTGCCATGTTCTCTTTGGCGACAAAACGCATAGCGGCCGAGTTCATGCAGTAACGTAACCCAGTTGGCGCAGGGCCATCTTTAAACACGTGGCCTAAGTGTGAATCAGCAAATCGGCTTCGCACTTCGGTACGTGGGTAAATCAACTTGTAGTCAGTTTGTGTTACCACGTAGACATCGTTGATTGGCTGAGTGAAACTCGGCCATCCTGTGCCTGAACGGTACTTATCTGTTGAAGAAAACAGAGGCTCACCAGAGACAATATCCACATAAATACCGGCTTGTTTATTGTCCCAGTATTTGTTTTTGAATGGGCGTTCTGTGCCATCTTCTTGCGTTACGTAGTATTGCAATTCAGTCAGCTTTGATTTGATTTCCTTTTCTGAAGGCTTTGAATACGCTTTGCTTTGGCCTTGTGCTTTACTGTCATCAATCAGTTGGCGTAACGTTTTCGGGTTCTTTTCTCGATCGTCCCCAAAAATGTCATCCAAATACTGGTCACGTCCTGATGCATAGCGATAGTAGTTGTAACGAACTTTGCTGCGCTTGTAGTAGTCTTGGTGATAATTTTCTGCCGGCCAGAATTTCTCGAACTTAATCAATTCCGTCATCAGCGGCTTTTTGAAAACGCCCAACTGCTCAATCTCAGACATGAAGTTAGACGCAATCTGTTTTTGCTTCTGGTCGTGATAGAAGATGGCTGGTCTATATTGTGGCCCTCTATCCACAAACGAGCCTTTACTATCTGTTGGGTCAATATGACGGAAAAACTGATCCAGCACTTGCTCATAAGTCAGTTCATCGGTGTCATAAGTGACTTGAATGACTTCAATGTGGCCAGATTTACCGGAAGAGACTTGCTTGTAGGTTGGGTTTTCTTGCTCACCTCCAGAATAGCCAGAAATCACATCGATAACGCCTGGAAGTTTTTCAAGATCAGATTCTGTACACCAAAAGCAGCCGCCCGCTAATGTGGCGATAGCCGTATTGTCTGCGTTGATTGCGGTTTTCATATCACTATCGGCTTGGCCAACAAAAGATGCGGCAATTGCTGCAACAGCGGCGATAGGAGCGAACCATTTAAGCTTTACTTTCATTCCAACCTCTTTGAGTTGTGTTTGTGTTAAAGATAAGGAAAGATGATTGAGCTGAAAAATTGCATTCGATACAAAAAATATACGTTTATCAGGCTAAGGAGAGCACCGATGGTTAGAAAATTATCAGGTGGCTGTTGCTGCGGTGAAGTTCAGTTCGAAGTGAAAGACGAGTTCAAACACTTCTTTTTTTGTCATTGTGAACAGTGTCGTAAGTTAACGGGGGCGGCACATGCAACTAATCTGTTTACTGCACCTGACAATATTAAATGGCTTAAAGGAGAAGAGCATCTAGTACGCTTTGTCCATCCTGAGCGAGCATTCGTAAAAGTGTTTTGTAAGATGTGCGGCTCAGGCTTGCCTTACATAAACAAAAGTGGAAAGTTCTTAATTGTCCCAGCAGGTAGCCTTAACCAAGAGCCAACAAAGACCGTCGATGCGAGAATATTTATCAGTGAACAACCTGAGTGGCATAAGAATGGCTTAGAGGTTACGAAATTTGATGGGTTTCCTCATTAGCTGCGATAAAAAAGCGAGCATAGAGCTCGCTTTGATTGATAACTTGATTGGATGGCTTAGCTTAAGCCAATGATGTTGCCATCGTCATCTAGGTCTAAATTCATAAACGCTGGCTTTTCAGGTAGGCCCGGCATGGTCATTACATTTCCGCACAGAGCGTAAATAAAGCCTGCACCAGCGCATAATTTAAGCTCGCGGATAGGAACATTAAACTTGGTTGGTGCGCCTTTAATGCTGCCATCTGTGGAAATTGACAGCGGGGTCTTTGCCAGACATACCGCAAGGTTGTCATAGCCATGAGCAATAAAACGATCAAGCTGCTTACGTGCTTGATAACTTAATGTCACGTTGGATGCACCGTAACCGACTTCCGCAACAGCCATCAGCTTCTCTTCTGTGGTTTGATTTAAGCGGTAGAGAGGGGTGAATTGCGTCTCGTGCTGACACTGTTTAACCACTTTTTCTGCTAAGTCGATAGTACCTTCGCCACCCTTGCCAAAACCTTCGCTGATTGCCACTTCCACATTGTTTGGTAGTGCTTCGACCATGGCTTTGAGTTGCTCAAGTTCTTCTTGGCTATCTTGTGGGAAGCGGTTAATGGCCACAACAGCAGGTACGCCATATTTGTTGACGTTATTAATATGCCATTTAAGGTTTTCAAAGCCCGCAATCAGTGCTTTTTCGTCATTTTCGAACAGTGAGTCAGGGATCGGTTGTCCCGGTTTCAAATCATACAGGCCAGAGTTGGCCTTTAAGCCTCTGAGCGTTGCCACGATCACGGCGCAGTCAGGCGATTTTCCAGAAGCTTGCGCTTTGATATTGCACGCTTTTTCAAAACCCATATCTGAGCCGAAACCACCTTCGGTAACGGTGAATTCGGCCAGTTTGGTGGCGATGCTATCGGCAATAATCGAGGAGTTGCCATGAGCAATGTTAGCAAATGGACCTGCGTGTATCAGGGTAGGAACGCCTTCAAGTGTTTGCATTAAGGTTGGCTCAATGGCTTCTTTCATACTAACAGCCATTGCACCTGCAACTTGCAGATCTTCAGTTGTGACGGGCTCTCCATCTAAATTGTAGGCGACAACGATGCGTCCAATACGCTGACGTAAATCACTCAAGTCAGAGGCGAGTGCTAAAATTGCCATAAGCTCAGACGCCGCCGAAATATCGAAGCCATCTTCGCGCTCGTAGCCATTAATGGTTTTGCCGATGTCATTTTTACCCACGGTGACCATACGTAATGCGCGGTCGTTGTGGTCCATGACACGCTTCCAAACCACGTTCTTAGAATCAATTCTAAGCGCAGTTAATCCGCTGCGTTGTTCAAAGTCTTCATAGCCATTGCGCTGCTCATGGTAAATGCGAGCATCGATAGCCGCAGCGGCGAGGTTGTGTGCCGCAGTTACTGCGTGAATGTCACCGGTTAAGTGAAGATTGAGCTCTTCCATTGGCGCGACTTGTGAGTAGCCACCGCCTGCAGCACCGCCTTTGACACCAAAGACAGGACCCATAGAAGGTTGACGAATACACGCCATCACAGAGCGGTTTAACTTAGCAAGGCCTTGAGATAACCCAATGGTAGTAACGGTTTTACCTTCACCAAGCGGCGTAGGTGTAATCGCGGTAACGATAACCAACTTACCCGTAATGTTGTTCTCTAGACGTTTAAGGCTGTTAAGTGAAACTTTCGCTTTGTATTTGCCTTGGCTATGGAACTCATCGTGTTGTAGGCCGGCAGCGTGAGCAACTTGAGTTATTGGAGTTAGTTGCGTAGCGCGGCAAATGTCAATGTCCGACAGCATAATACCCTCATTTATGCGACCAAAATGGCTAGGAAAACGTTTGCGCAAGCATAATATCGTCAAAAAATGCTTTGTAAAGGATTAGTTTGCAGCATAACGTGCATTGTATATTAGCAATTGATGGTTAAAAAGATAAATATCTCGAGGAAGGAGAAAAGGGCAAATATTCTAAAAAGGACCTGCCTTTCGGCAGGTCAAATCCCTGTGGAGCAGAAAAAGTTGGGGGAACTTTTTAATTGGGAGAAACCTCGGAAGTAGACTAAGCGATGAATTATTGTTCGCTTAACTTATGTTCCGATAACAACCTACAAGTACATAGTGACCTATGCAGCCACTTCTGGCTTAGATGTCTTTGCTGAATCACTCAGTTTAAGCAATCGGCAGACATTTACATCACCACTGCCTTCTACCGATTCCAATTGAGTGATCAGCAAAGAGCTAATCGGCAATGCAGAGGTTCGGGTTTTCAAATGCTCTGCAATTAAAGTTGGTAGCTCTACGTTTGACTGATCTTTATGGCTAAAGAAAATAGGGGTCACACCACGTAGAATGGCCATTTTTGCCAATAGGCGAGAATCGTCACTCAGTGCCCAGATAGCCGCTTTACTTTGGCAGCGAGACATTAGTCGTGGGGTTTCGCCATGCTGAGTTAAAATTGCTACACCTAAGTCTTCGTGTACGCGAGAAGCTGAAATCATAGAAGATAGGGCAAAGCTTTTGCCGGGCTCTGAACATAGATGGCTTAATTCTTCCCAGCAGTTGTGCTGGCATTCAATTTCTGCTTCCGCACCTTTTGCAATGCGCACCATCGCCTCGACAGATTCGACAGGGAAGGCGCCTGCTGCTGATTCCGCAGAGAGCATGATTGCGTCTGTACCATCGATAATCGCGTTGGCGACATCCATCACTTCAGCACGGGTTGGCAATGGATTATCGATCATAGATTCCATCATTTGTGTGGCGGTGATGACAGGTTTGCCATGATGTTTAGCGCGCTCAATCAGCTTTTTCTGTGTGAAGGCCAGTCGCGCATCGCCGATCTCTACACCTAAATCGCCACGAGCGACCATGATGACATCTGATGCTTGAATCACCTCATCCATTGCCTGCTGGTTCGCAACCACTTCGGCACGTTCTACTTTCGCGACGATGTGAGCATCACTACCTGCTTGTTCTGCGAGGTGGCGTGCGTAATCCAGGTCTTCCCCGTTACGCGGGAATGAAACCGCAATGAAATCGGCTTTAATTTGAGCCGCAGTGACGATATCTTTTTTATCTTTTGCGGTCAGTGCCGGCGCAGATAGGCCGCCACCGAGAAGATTGATACCTTTACGGTCAGAGAGTTTGCCATTGTTCAGTGCTTCGGTACGAACCCATTGTTCCGCTTCATTGACCTCAAGCACTTTCAGTTGAACGCGGCCATCATCAAGTAGCAAAACATCGTCGATGTTTAGATCAGCGATAAGCTCTGGGTAGTCCAAGCCAACACGGTGCAGGTTACCTGCGCTGTTACCAAGCAGGCCATCTAAATAGAATTCATCCCCTTTTGTAAGCTGAATCGGACCATGTTTGAAGCAAGAAATACGAATTTTAGGGCCTTGTAAGTCGGCCAATATTGCGACTGTCGTATCCAGCTCTGACGCAATTGAACGGATATGAGCGGCACGCTCAACATGTTCGTCAGCGGTACCATGGGAGAAGTTTAAGCGAACAACGTTTACGCCCGCTTTGATTAATTTAGTCAGCGTTTCTCGTGATGAGCATGCTGGGCCAAGCGTTGCTACGATTTTTGTTTTACACATATTTGCACCTATAACGACAAAAAGGGTGATTAAAATGGGCTTCGTTATATTGTTAAGGGGATGCTCAGGTAAGAGCGCCGCAAAGACGCCCTTACTGAGCCGCTGGGTGAGCAGCGAGTTATGGATTAGTGGCTAGGGTTTACTTCCAGCTCTTTTTCTTCTGGTTGAACATCAACGACTTTCTTCGCGTTCCATACGGTCAACGCTAGGAATAGAGAGACCACTGCTGCGGCCAGCCAGAAGTATTGCGCTTGGCTGAAGTCGTACGTTTTTACGCCATCTACTTCAGTAATCGTGATAAGTGACGCCGAGATTACTTCTTGAGCTGATGCTGCGATGTAAGAGAATAGGCCGATGAAGCCTTTTACTGCACCTACAGCATTTTTAGGCATTAGGTCACAAGCGGTTAGGCCTGCAAGGAATACTACTAGACCACCGATAGCGAAGCCGATAAGACCAAGAGCAATAGCATCTACCATGCGATTATCTGGGCCAAAGAACATCAGACACATACCTGCAACGTTTGCAATGCCGTACATGAGAGTAGGAATGTGGCGGTTCGATTTGAACAGTTTGTCTGAAATAATGCCTGACAAGATAGCGCCTGCTAGACCCGCGATAGGGTAAGTAGACATAGCGAAACCAGCATCAATCAGTGAGTAGCCTTTCGCTTCTTGTAGGTACAGAACTGCCCAAGAAGACATGGCATAACGAGATACGTACATTGCCGCACACGCTGCTGCGATTAGCCATACTGCTGGTTGTTTTAGAATGAATAGCTGTGCACGACGAGTTTCTTTCGGGTCGTTGCTTTTTTTCATTTCTGGCTCTTCATCAAATGCTGTTGCAGCATCTGGTAGACCATAAGTTTGTGGGCGGTCTTTTAGTGCGAAGAACATGCATAGCGCAGCAGCAATCGCCGCAATGCCAGCACCAATAAAGCCAGCACGCCAGCCAAGGTAGCTCACTAGAGTTGCAGTTAGAATCCATGTGATACCTTCGCCGATGTTACGCGAACCACCCCAGATAGAGTAACGGCTACCACGTTGCTTAGGCGAGAACCATTGGAACAGTGACACACAAGAAGGTGCAGAGCCAACAGATTGGAACCAACCGTTTAAGCCCCATAGCAATACGAAGAATAGGCCGGCGGTGTTAAGACCCATAGCAATTGCAGTAACACCTGAAAGTACTAGAGAGAACGACATAAATCGGCCGATGTTGGCATAGTCAGAAAGGAAGCCGTTCGAGAACTTACCAATAGCGTAAGTGAAGAAAAACGCAGAACCCATTAGGCCGAGTTCTTCAATGGTTACGATTCCTGCATCAAGCATAGGCTTTTTAACCACACCTAAACTCATGCGTACTACGTAGAATACCGCGTAACCAAATACCAAACCTAAGAAGACTTGCCATTGGTAGCGTTTAAAGCGAGATTGCATCTCTTGTTTTGAACCGTCTGATAATGGCGCATCAGGACGGGTTTTGAAGAAGTTGAACATAAAGCTCTCCGTGTTCTATCAAATGTTGGAATGTGTTTTCACGGAGGCATCTTCATGATTTTCTTTTAATTGCTCAAAATGGCTGTTTTGGGGCATAACTGACTCAAATTAATCAGTTGGCCGAGTCAAAAGTGGGTATTTTGTCATTCTAGAAATTGGAGTTGCTGATAAAATTGCCATCAGTCGTTAAAAGGATGCGTCAGGAGTGACTCAAGTAGAGCAACAATGAATTTGTTGCTTTATAAAGGAGTTTTGAATTGGCGCACATTATTAAAGGTTTTTGTGAAGTGGAAAACAGGGCAGTTAAACAGTTTGCTAGTGCGATTCTAGCGATAGCCACGGTGCTTTTCCCTGCGGTTATTCAAGCAAAAGACAATGAACTGGTCATATTGACAACGTTTTCGCGGGAACCGCTCGGCGCGTTAATTGAGGAATTTGGCAAACAATATCCACAAGTAGAGGTGCGATTGATCCATCGTCGTACTCAATCGTCTATTCAATTACTTAACCGTAGTTATATCCAAGATATCGATTTGGTTCTGACTTCATCCCCATTTCTGATGCAAGAGTTGTCGAATCATGGCCGGTTGAAAGTATTAAATGCTGCAACGCCAACACCGGATTGGCTAACGTCTTTTGTTTTACCTCCCAATGACAAAGTTGCAGTGCTTGGGTATTCCGGCGCTGGCATTGTATGGAACCAAGATTATTTAAATGCCAATAAACTTCCAATACCGAAAACCTTTGTTGAACTTACAGACCCAATCTATTTCGGCCACATTACGATGAGTACGCCAAGCCGTTCAGGCACGACTCAGATGATGATAGAAAGCATGCTTACTCAGTATGGTTGGGAAAAGGGGTGGCAAATTATTCTTAATACTGGTGCCAACTTGGGGACGATTTCTGCCCGAAGTTTTGGTGTCAGTGATTATGTGGCGAAAGGCCAATTTGGAGTTGGGCCAACGATTGATAGTTACGCGCTATTGCTGAAGCAAGGCTTTGATCATCTTAGTTTTACTTATGACCGAGACTTAACCCTGATGCCTACGTATATGGCTGAGATTAAAGGAAAGTATCCCGATCAGTATGCTCAGAAATTTATCCAAATGTTGCAATCTGACCATGTTCAGTCTCGTTTGGTAACCAGCAGTATGGCAAAGCATGCTATTGCTGACAGTCGTTTGTTCTCAGAACAAAATCCAGTGTTAGATCTTAAACAAGTCATGATCCGAGAAAGCATTGTTAATCAGATTTTTGATATTGCCATTACCCAACGATTGCCTGTCTTAAAAGACACGTGGCTTTCGTTACTGACTCTTGAGAAAAAGCTAAAAGACGTGAAAACGCAGGAGCGCTTGAATAGTTTGAAGTTCAAGCTGTTTAGCTTGCCGTTAAATGAACGCGATGTAGAAATGTTGGGTAAAAGTATTGCGCAAATTAAAAGTAAAAACGACGAAGGGAATAATCAAACACAAGTATTGATGGCCGAGTTCAGCCACAAATTAAAAAACCAGTTAATGCAGACCCAAATTTTGATAGAAGACGAAATAAAAAACATTAAAGCAGAGGCTCATTTATGAGCCTTAAACAACGTCATACCATAGGTACAAAACTCATTGTCGCGTTCGGTTGCAGTACATTTATGCTCACCATAGTTTGTGTTGTGGCGGGGACGACATGGAATCAGCTCGATGGCCAAGTCAGTAACCTGCTTGAATCAAGCGTACCTAAATACAACTTGAGTTATGTGCTTGAAAGCCGCAGTAGCGAGATACGTCGAAGAGTTGACTTGTTGGTGGGCTCGAATAACAAAGTTGAGTTAGACCATCACTTACAAGCACTCAAGTCTGAGCTTGATAAAATTGACCAAACTTTATCTCAAAGCCGCCGCTCTCACGAGAATCCTGCTGATGAACTGCGCGTACTAGAGCAATTTTACAGCGACTTAAGGCGCTCTTTAGATGTGATTGCTGCTCAAGTATCGCAACGTATCGATCAACAGCGGACCATTGACCGTTATGAAGAACAATTAAGCTGGTTACATCAAGATATTGATACAGAGCTTAAGCCATTGCGTCAGGAGTATCATTGGCAGATTGAGCGTGGTGGAGAGAGTGAAACCACACATGAAATGCTCGCTATGCTGAACACGATTCAGCGAGTACTGGATCTAGAAAGTAAGATCTATGACATGGTGGCAGAGATTATTCAATCCTCACAAAAAGAACTGGTCAATAACGGTTTAAAGGTCGTTGCCTACCGATTAGATGAGCTCAACAGCTTAAGTAAACCCATTTACGATCACCCCGCGTCAATTGCATATCAGCAGTTGGTGAGTGAGCTTAATGCCTTATTGGCCTTGCAAGGAGACTTTCATCGGCAGCTACTTGAAAAGGTAAAACTGAATCAACAAATGCAAAACACCAATGATGATATTGACCGCCGTTTAGAAGCGGTGCATCAGCAAATAGCGCATTTGATTGTTAATGCAGATAAGGCATTTAGGGACGTAAAGAGCGAAACGACTCAGATGGTTTCTTATGGTAATCATGTGCTTATTGTCTGTTTTAGTCTCTCTATACTGACCAGTTTATTTTTGACCTACTACTTTATTAACCGTCGAATTGTGGCCAGATTGACTAATTTAAGCGCCAGTATCGATGCAATCATAAATGATGATTTGAGCCATCCCATCAAAGCGGATGGCAAAGATGAAATCGGTCGATTAAGTGAGAAGTTAATCGAGTATGGCGATAAAGTTCGCGAGATTCAGCGTACCAATGCGATCAGCTTGATTAACAATACCACCGCAAGCTTGGTGACCTGTGACAGCCAAGGTCATATTGAATCTGCGAACCTAAATGCTCGCCAGTTATTAGGGTTAAAGACTTTGTCTCAGCAACAAGCGCTATGGGCGAGCTTTAAACCTGATAATCAAATCAAGCTCCAACATGTGTTTGCTAATCATGGTCGTTTGAACATCTTTGATAAAGATGCGGTGACATTGGGGTTTGACTCTGAAACGGGGCAGCGTTATTTACACTTTGATTTTCGTCTGTTTAGCCATGCTAACTTACAAAAGGTGATTGTGACCATCACAGATGTCACTCAGCAAACGCTAACTGCGTTAGAGCTTGAGAAAATCGTCGCGGATAAAACGCAAGATCTGTTGGAGAAAAATCACCAACTCACCAATGAAATCGCAGAGCGTGAACGCGCTGAAGTGCATTTGAAAAACACTCAAAATGATTTAATTCAAGCAGCCAAGATGGCGGTGGTCGGGCAGACAATGACGAGCCTTGCTCATGAGCTAAATCAGCCACTCAATGCCATGTCGACGTACGTTTATAGCGCCAACATGTTTGCTGAAAAAGGTGATTTTGACAACACAAAAAGTTCGATAAGTCATATTGATGGCTTAGTTGCGAGGATGAGTAAAGTCATTAAGAACTTACGTCATTTCGCTCGAAAAAATGATGCTCAGCAAAGCAAGCAATCATATTCTCTGGCTGAAATTGTAGAGCAAGCAACGATTTTGGTTTCGACAAAATGTAAGCGACAACAAGTTAATATCGATAGTTCGATACCCGACGATGCGAGGGTACTAACCAACGATGTCAGTTTAGAGCAGGTATTTATTAATTTGATGGTCAACGGCTGTGATGCTGTGGTGGAAAGTGGTAATGAGTCAAAAAGTGTCGCGGTCAAGTATCTTGGCAAAAACACAGGTTTTCATAGACTTGCGATTGAGGATACTGGCAACGGTTTTGATGCCGCCATCATTGACAAGTTGTTCTCGCCATTTACCACCACAAAAGAAGTTGGTTTGGGGCTGGGTTTGAACATATGTCAGTCATTAATTGAAGCAAATGAAGGACAGATATTTCTAGCCTCTAACTTAAATAAAGGCGCAATGGTTGTAATGGAGTTGCCTTGTGAATAACACCCATTTTTCAGTACTCGTTATCGATGATGACAGAGACGTTTTAGATTCTTACGCTCACTTGATGTCGATATCAGGTTTGATGGCAAAATGTATAGATGATCCAACCCAAGCAATGAGGCAGATTAGTGTCGATTGGCCTGGGGTTATTTTACTGGATATGTACATGCCTCAAATGCATGGCATCGAGTTGCTAGAGCAAATAAAGCGTTTTGACCCACATATTCCGGTTATTGTTATTACTGGTCACGGTGATATTCCAATGGCGGTGGATGCGGTAAAAATGGGAGCATGTGAATTTGTCGAAAAGCCGATAAACCCTGCCGAGTTGCTTGAATTGGTAAAGCAGCATTTAGATCACCGCCGCGCTTTTATTGAGCAAAAGCAGAATATACATCAAAAGATTGATAAGACGCTGGTGGGTAATTCTGCCCAAATAGAATTGATTAGACAGCATGTCGCCCAATATGCATTGCTAGACTCTCACGTTGTGATTTATGGCGAGGCCGGTAGTGGGCGACATAGTATTGCGCAGTTAATCGTTGATATGAAATCACCAACTCGAGAACATATCGAGTGCCGTTTTGAACTCGGCGATGACTTTGATGTTTTGATTGGGGGATTAGAGCTTTCATTCAGTGGGAGTGTCATCATCAGTGGCCTAGAGTTCCTATCGGAGCAGCAACAAAGGCAACTGGTGCAGAAGCTGCTGGTTGTTGAAAGGGTAAGTGATCGACATATCTCACTTATCTCACTGTTTAATAGTGAGCCTGAGGGGCTAGTCGCTCAGCAGAAATTGGTACCAGAATTATTCTATCTGATTAATCAGGGTTCAATTAAAGTGCCACCGTTAAGACAACGACCTGATGATATCGCATCATTATTTCACTATTTTTTAAAACAGAGCTGCCGCAAGTTAGCCAAGCCTTTACCAAAAGTTGATGCTCATTATTTGTCTATTCTGCGTGCCCATGAGTGGCAGGGTAATATCCGTGAACTACGAAATGTTGCGGAGCTCTATGCGATAGGTATCGTCAAACTCACGGGCAAAGAGCGCTTGTATAGCCAAGAATCGATGAACTCACCATTGGATGAGTTGGTTGAGGATTACGAGCGTCAGTTAATCGAAGACGCGTTATATCTGCACTCGGGTAAAGTGTCAGAAGCGGCGAACTATTTACAAGTCCCACGCAAGAAGCTTTATCTAAGAATGAAAAAGCATGCCATTGAAAAGGATGCGTATAAAGCAAAATAAAAAAGCCCCAATTAGGGGCTTTCTGGTTAAACTATTGAGAGTGGAGGTCACCACTCATCATCAGGGAATATCTTTCCCTCTGGCGCATAAGGGTCGTCATCGAATGGATGCTCTGCTTTGCTGCGCAGCATCTCAAGTTGATGTTCAAGCATGTTTACTGTGTCGTAATCTCCTTCAGAGCACGCCACGTAAATTTGTTGTTCTATCGATTTCATTCGGTCTTGGCTGTTCATATCCACCTCCCTGAGAAGGTTAACGGTTTTACCTATTCTCAAATCTATTGTAGTCAAGTAAACCAAATTCGATAGGCTGATTGCGTTGGTACCAAGCATGTACTTTATCGCTGAATGCCCAAAATTCTGGGTGACTACGACGAATTGCAAACGCGTCCAACAACTTAACGTAGTCTGCCTCGGTTTCTATATTTGTGAGCATGTCGACCAGCTGCGGAATTTGATTTTCTTTGAGTGATAAATACGCAGCCGGATAGCTTCCGATCACTCCGCGAACAAGGGTGAGGTCGTCTTTTTGATAGTCACGATTACTCTCTTCATCGAATAAGCTTGAGATATTCGTATGGGCATTATTATGCAACAGGGTGAACAGTTCGTCGTTACCGCTTTCACTTTCGATAAGTAACATCATGATCTGAGGAACAACTTTTAAGCCTTCACCCTGAATGAGATCTATCTGCTGCAATCGTTGTTCATTACTAGGTTTAAAGCCAGTATTGGTGATTTGGTAGCGTTCGTTTAAAACGGGAGACAATTTGGTTTGCAAAATATCGAATAGTTCTGCTTTTGGATTGTCTGTAACGTAAGGCACTTGCGTTGGTTGATCGAACGGTTTTACGTTGCGCTGTAAAAAATCACTCAATTGTGAGCTTTGGTCTTGGTACCAGCTGGACTGTTCTACGTGTCTGATATCCCTTGGTAGAAGGGTGACAAAGTTACTTTCTCCTTCGAGACGTAAGAAATCCATAAACATTCGTGTGATTAGCTGGTGGCCAAAATTACCATATACATCAAACCCTGCTACTAATAGGTAGTGAATTCGTTCGAGCAAGGCATAGTCCATAACCCATGCAGTTTTTGGTGGTTGGCCTACTAACCCTTGCACAACGGAAGCACTGTCGAAATGTCGGAATACGGTCAAAGCGGCATTACCGTTTTCGCCGTTGCCATCCCAAATGACGTTGGTGTCTAAGTGTTTCCCATCTTTGAACCAATGGTTAATGAACTCTGATTTAGTTTCTAAATATTTTGCTTGCTGGCGTGCATAACTCACCCAGTTAGTCACAGGTAACGTGTTGCTCTCAAGCTCGCCTGGCAGTTTTAAGTTCTCCGCTTGTTGGCGGTAGAACTCATTCACTTCCGGTATGTCTGATTTTTCTGGGTCTAGGAAGAATACCCAAAAGCGATCATTGATGACATTGAGAGCGAGTTGACCGCGGCAAACAGGGCCTTTAATGAAAGCCATGATGCTGTTTTGTGAGTTTTCTAACATGAACTTGAATCGTGATTTTACCGGAATATCGATAAAAACAGTCATCGGGTTTGCCGCGATCTCTGGTTCATAACCCGGTAATTGAGTGACTTGGTACTCTTTGTTAATGAACAATTCTTGCCATTGCTCTAACCGTGCGTTGTTGAGCGCGAAAGGCATGTGGGTTTTATCCACGATAGTGCCCTGCTCAGGGATGATGCGGTAATAAACGCGTGGCGTGTTGGGGTCATCATACGGGCGACGGGTGGTAATACGCTCCACTGCCTTTCCTGGTGGAGTCGTAGAACGCACTAAGGTGAAAAAACGCGGTCTCTCTTGATTAATCTCATCAAAATAGAGGTGTGACAAAAACAGATGCTCGTAGATATATCGAGCAGATAACTGATGCTTCAAGCTATCACTGTTCAAGAAGGCTTCAAATTGATTGATTAAGGCTTGCTGTTCTAACGTCAACGGAATCGGCGCATTCATCTTAGCGCCAGCCGTTAGCCAATCCATCAGCACACTGTATTCATTTTCGCTTAAATTGGGCATTCCATAAGGCATTCCCCAAGTTGGATAATCTGCTTGGTATTGATCTAGCTCTTCGATAGTTGGGCAAACCTGATCGCGATCGACGGAAAAATCGAAACCCTCTAGCTGGTCAACTTGAGGTAGGGGATGTTGTTCTTTTTGCATCAAAAGCCGTGCGACCAAGCCCGCTTCTACGTTTGCTGTCGGGGTTTGGTTGCGCTCATTCAGCACAGGATGGAACCCAAAGTCGCGCCATTGCTCTGTGGTTTGCGCATCTTCAAATAGGCGAGTTGGCGTCGCGGCAGTAAGCCGTGTGCCTTGATAGACCAACTCTTTACTCGCACCGCGATCAATGCCTTCGACCGAGCTCATCTTGATCTGACATGGTGCATCGTAGCAGGCATGGCAAACCACACATCGGTTATCGATGATAGGCTTTACTTCCTCTAAAAACTTAATGCTTTCGGCGGAGTTAATTGCTGCTTTTCTGTGTTGTACCTCTGCTTGACCAAACATGCTGTCATAATTGAGTCCAGCGTAAGTCGCGCAGCCAGCAAAAATGACGACGCTGAGTAGTGCGATTAACTTAGATAATTTCATTACTATTTTTATTTTCCAATTGCTCAGTAGCAAGTATATCGTATCTCAGCCAACGAGCTGGAGAGATCTTTCACTTGGCCAGTCATTCAAGTTCTCCGATTGACCAATCTGGTCAGTTTCAAAAGCTGACAAATAACATAATTGACTGTGCTTTGAGCAGAAAACTGTGTATTTATGGTTCCAAACCCAAGTGATGTTACACGTACGTTAAGGTGGTATTGGATAATTATGCGTGTTTATTTCTTGTACAGATCACTAGATGAGTTTAATTATGGTGAATGCTCATTTATTAAGCAGAATTGACTGCTTTACGATCTATATCTCATTAAATTTGTCTGTGATCATTCGTTATATTTTTCTAAATAAAACCAAATATCGACCTAAAAATGTGACGTGACTCGCATTAGGCATCTTGTTATTGATAAATATGGCGTTTTGTTTGTCTGGTATATAATTTTGCAAAAATGATTCTTTACAGAGTTTGGTGAATTAAATTGCAAATAAATAATCAACATTAAGGAAAATGTGCTGCATTGATGAATTTTGTTAATATTTGGTAACAGCTGTAAAATTGCGCATTTAGATAATTTTTTCTTTCAATTCTAATCTATCTGTTTGATTTATAAGGTTTAAGTTGATTTGTCATTAGCAAAACTAATGAAATTGACAAAAAAAATATAATTCTGCAATCTACGCAACGAAATAAGTTTTTGTATCGATAAGTATATCAAAAACAAGGAAATTTCTATTTAAGTGGATTAGGGGACCATTGACGGACCCCGTAAATACAAGGTTGTAGATAATTATGAAAAAAACACTACTAGCGTTGGCAGTGACATCTGCCGCATCTATTGCAAGCACAGGCGCATTCGCAGATACAGGTCTAAACTCACTAACACATGAAGTGAAGGTGAATGATCACAGAGACGGTTACACGAAAACTGAGTGGACCCTTGGTAAGGGTTCTTACACTTTAAGTGAAAACGTTGACTTTCTTTTCGATGTCGATAAAGACTTCATCTCAAATCCAGGCGCAGAAAACCAAGAGGGTTGGGATACTCAATTTGGTTTGGCTCAATCAGCAGGCAGCTTCGGCAGCTTTGACCTAACGCTTTACTACCTATACCGTTACGATTCAGTTTACAAAGCGAATAATGGTGAGATTGACGCTCGTTATGACCAGTACATTATTGCGCCATTCTTTAGTACTGACGTAACCTTGTTTGATAATGATTTCTCATTTGGTATCGAACTATGGGCACAAGGCGGTAATACGCACTCAGACAGTAGTCTTCAAGCAATGAGCGGTGTAGAAACGAACTTTTACCTAAGTGGTGATCTTTCTGAACACTGGAACCTGAGCTTGGCATGGTACAACTTTGGTTACTATACAGATGAAACCATTGATGAATACCACTACCAAGTGGGTACTGAGGATTACCTAACGTATACTCTACCATTAACTGAAAAGTTAACGTTTAAGATAGAGAACTACATTGAAGCGTATCACACGCCTGAAACTGATGTGACAAAAGTATACTCGCACATCAAGCCATCGGTTACTTTCAGCCAAACTATCTCTGAAGGCGTTTCATTCCATGCTTCTGTAGCTTATGAAGTGGTTAGCTGGGACTACAAAGATGCTGGTGACGGCTCGGACGGTCAGTCAACTTCAAACAACAACGAATTTGAATTCGTAGTTGGCTTTAAGTTCTAATCTAAGTATTTAGAACTCGTAACAGGTGAACTTACACTGCCTTGTTCACCTGTTACCCATTCACTTTTATTTCTATTCTGTTCCAGCTAATTCTAGCTTTCGCCCATCTTCCCAAATACAAGCCAGTTTATTCCAATCGTATTCCAACATTAATGTTTTAAGACTTGTGATTAATATTGTTCTCGAGTAGTGATCTAATGCGCTTCTTTTTGAACTGTAGGCGTGCTCTCTTGGTAGGCCTTGATGAACATCGTCAGTGCGATTAACGCGCAGGTGATGGCCGCTAGGCTCAAAAGTAGGGTGGAACGGTAACCAAGGTATTGAGAAATAACCCCCATAGTGCTGGTTCCTATCATGGTTCCAACTAGCATTGCGTTGGTGTAAATGGCCGAGGCTTTACCAATATTGTTGGGCGCATAGTCTTGCATGATGGTCACACCAAGCCCGACAAAAATACCGAAGTAGACACCATTAAATAGTTGCAGGGCCAGGAAACTTGGCATGCTATCGCAGTAATACATGGCAATGTAAAAAAACGCGGCTGAGATAAAGCCCACTCTAAGAACACTCTCTTTTCCCCAGCGTCTGGCCCAGTTTACTGAAAGCAACATAATTGGGATCTCCACTGCTGCCGTTAGGCCAAGCAGGTAACCAGGGTATGAAGTTGGCATTCCAAGCTCTTGGGTAATCAGCAAAGGCATAGCGTTGATGTAAGTGCTATTACCAATGTTTGCCAGTAGCACGATGCCAGCAAGTAACCATATTTTAGTCGGTAAGGTATTGCTGCTTTGCTCACGTATAGGTTTTGCAATCGGCTGCGGCGCTTTAAATAGCAATCCGACGAAGCAAAATACTAACAGAGCTAAGAAGGTAGCTAAGTAATAGTTGGTGGTAAAGCCAAGATGCTCGACAGACAAAAAGGCCAGTGGTGGGCCTACTATCCATAAAAGAGAAACTGAAGAACGCATTTGAGAATTAAGCTTGGTACTATCTTGCCCGCTGTTATCGGCGTAGTTTCTGATGATGGTCAGAATTAACGGAATTGAAGATGAGGCAAATGGCATAACTAAGCAAGCAATGACAATTGCATGCCAAAACTCACTCGCAAGAGAAAAGCACACAGCGGCGACTGCGATGGCACTCAGCGAAAACATAAATAGCTTTTTGCTCGAAACGCCTCGGTCAACTAATCCTGTCAGCTTTTGACTGACGATGACTGTCATAAAAGAGCTGACAGTGGTGTAAATACCTAAATAGGCTGGTTCAGCATTCAGTCTCACGACTAGGAAAAGGCTCATTACAGGTAACACGAATGCAAAAGCGAGTGCCGTGATGCTGTTTGTTGCGAATAGCACCCCGTTTTGAACACGGGTTGAGGTTAGATCGATCAAGCTGTATTACCAAGAAGGTTAGGGTATAGATAATTGATTAGATACGATTTTAGGTTTGGATGAAATGTCAGTGGTACGCTATTAAATGAGAAATGGATCGCACAGTTAGGTAAGAAAGCCGCAATGCGATTCATTGCGGCTTTAAGGGACTATTTCAGTACAGAATTCATGTCTTCAATCATAATCTGCGTGGCGGTAATACCACTGGCTGAGATATACCAAGCTTGCGGATTGAGGTGGATAATTCGATCATTCTTTGCCGCATTAGTCTGGTTAATCAGCGCGTTATAAAACGTTTTCCGCGCTTCGCCAGATTCCTTACCGATAGCTCGGTCACGATCCATTACCAATAAGTAGTCAGGATTTGCCTGCGCGATGTATTCAAAGCTGACTAAATCACCATGGCTGAGGTTTTTGTCGTTAGCGATTGACTCTTTGAAACCGAAGATATCAAAGATTGCGCTATAGCGAGAGCCTGCACCAAAAGTAGCAACATTACCGCCGTTGGTCATGACCATCAGTGCATGCGCGTCTCGGCTTTTGGCCCTTGCATTGACGAGTTCGATATCGGCTTGGGTTTGGCTAATGATCTTCTCTATATCCGCTTCACGTTCAAAGATTTTGCCAATCATGCGCCATGCTGCCTGCGTCGATGGCCAATAGTTTTGGGCATTGACCATAAACACAACGGTAGGTGCGATTTTACTTAGCTCATCTATCGATTCCGAACTACGATTACTGGCGATAATCAAATCCGGTTTTAGCGTAAAAATGGCTTCAAAGTTCGGCTCGTGCAATGACCCAACAGCCGCGTACTCATCCGCTTGGTATTGACTCAAATAGTCAGGCATCGGGGCTTTGACCACACCAATAGGCTCTATATCAAGTTTGTTGAGAACGTCTAGCGTATCCATACCCAGTACAATAACCTGCTGTGGTTTAGTCTCCAAAGTCGTTTTACCAAGCGGGTGCTCAACCGTGATTTGCTTAGCAAATGACATGGCAGAGAATCCGACTAAAGCCGCAACTAAAATCCCTTTTATCGTTTTCATGGCTTACCTACTAAAATGCGTAACTGAGATTGAATCGGAAGTCACGGCCTGCGGCCGCATAACCTTGTGCAACGGGACTACCCACGTACTCGATGTAGGTACCGTGGTCAAAGTAGTATTTGTCGAACAGGTTTTTAACCGAGAGGGTTAACAAGAGTTCTTCATTAGGCACTGGTTGCCATTGCGCGTAAATGTCATGCACGCCGTAACCGGGTTTTTCTGGGTATTGAGTAACGTCATAGACATCTTCAAGGCGTTCAACAAAGGTGCCTGTCCAACCAAACTCCAATCCTTGCATTACACTGTAGTTGATATCCAGTACCCATGTATCACCAATAGAAGTACCCAAGTTCATGTGGCCGTCAGTGAGAGGGTCACCATTTAGCTCTGGGCGAGATTGGCTGTAGCTCAACTGACCAGATAACTCACCATAGTATGCGCCGATGTATGCGGTAATACCTTGGTTCTCAAACTTACCTATGTTCGTGAACGTACCGTCTTTGCCAACCACATCTTTAATTTCGCTGTCGAACAGCGTCACACCTGCGTACAGATTATCGCCTTGGAACTTCGCGCCAATTTCAGCATTCTTTGCAGTTTCAGGTTTACGATCTGGGTCGTTCTTTGCGTAATCAATCAAGAATAGTTCTTTGGCCGTTTGTCCACGAAATGCCTCTGCATAGGATGCAAACAGAGATAGGCCATTTTCAAATTGGTAATCAATGCCAACATTTGGACTAAAGCCTGATGAGTCGAAGTTTTGATTAATGTTATCGGTCAGTTCGTAAGAGTCGTAACGGGCCCCCGCGGTAATTAGCAATGCTTGGCTAACTTGCCAATCGTTCTGGAGGAAGAAACCGTAGATCTTGCCTTTTTCGTAATCGGTTTTATCTCCGTCCCATTGAGTCGAAAATTCGGATTGGTCATCGATATAGTCAACACCAATGACTAATGTGTGTTGACCAAGTTGCGCGGTGTTAAATAGTTTGGCACCGAAGGTTTCGATATTGCCGTCGCTAGTACCAAAACGAGGGTTATTTAGGTGGGCAATTCGATTTTTGGTGTTGTAGAGTGTTGCATCTAACTTAATATAGTCGCTATGGCTGAACACGTAATTTGCGGTTAGCGTTTCTCGGTCGGCTTCTTGTTCAAGAGGTTCATTCTTAAAGCTTGGTACAAAGTGAGGCTTGTTTAAGCGGGTGCCATTGTCGATACGAAAATCGTAACCCAAAGAGATATAGTGTTTTTCATTGATGTCGCCCGATAATTTAATTAGGCCAACTTGTTGTTCAGCTGCGGTGTAGGGCTGCTCTTCGCCTCGGCCATCTTCCAAGTTTTCTTGATCGACATAAGTATATGAAGCAAGTAAGCCTAAACCATCAGACACTTCGCCAAATAAGCTCACAGAACCTTTATAACCACTGGTATTGTAGTAGTAGCCGGCTTTTACTTTAGCGCCGAATTGATTGCCGTTATGCAGAAGGTCGTGGGCATCTTTGGTTTTAAATTGAATTGCACCACCTAATGCTCCAGGGCCATTAGTCGCTCGGCCCGCGCCCGCGGCTACTTCCACTTGTTTAATGAGTTCAGGTTCGATGGAGATCCGACCTTGGTGGTGGAACAAGCTACTGGTTTGCTGCGCACCGTCAATGGTAACATTGAGCATGGTATCTTCAAGGCCACGCACATAGAGTTTTTGTGTGATGCCAGCAGAACCACCGACAGTCACTTCAGGTGTTTTACGAAAGACATCTTGTAGATCGCTGGCTTGATGTTTGTCCAAATCATCTGAGCTAATGACTGCATCAATGCCTGCCATTTTTTGTCCAACAATTTCGACAACTTCCGGTTGTTGTTCTGCTAGTGTTGGGGTTGAAATAGCACATACGGCCAGTGCTAGTGGGCTGATTTTAAATACGGTATCCATTTTACCGTAACCTCCGCTTGAAATTAATGAGAATAATTATCAAGTGGATTCTGTCGGTTTAGATAATTTGAGTAAACGAACTTTACAACTGTTACATATCAGTGACAAAGGACATAGATGTGGCAATCGATATAGCACTCGAACTTAACGTTATTCTAAGCCGTTCTATAGGAATTAAGCACATTTTAATACATCGGTAGCGCCATCATTACTAGCGGTAATGGTATGGCGCTGTTGAAATGTAGAATTAGCTGATCAGTTTAAACGGGTAAGGTAATCACCATGTCTAAGCCGTGATTGGATCGGTTTTGAGCTAAAACAGTACCGTTGACTGCTTCAATATGACGCTTGGCGAGCGCAAGGCCCACACCAAAACCTTTGCGCGACCCTTTTTGCTTACCGGTTTTAAAGAATGGCCTGAATATAGTGGTGGTTAACTGCGGATCAATACCGGGGCCTGTATCAGAAATGGTGAGTTCAATTGCGCCTTGTTTCTCTGTAATTTGAATAAGCAATATATCTCCGGCAGGGGTATATCTTAAGCCGTTACGAATAATGTTCTCCAGCGCTTGCGCTAACGCTCTTTGATTAGAGTGCTGTAAGGGGAGCGTCGGTGGTAAGTGATAAGAGATTGCTCGGTCTGGGTACTCGAAACGGGCATCTTCGATAATACTTTCTAGTAGCTCAGTAAGGTCAAATGACTCTTTGCATAAGTTGGGTTGTTCATTTTCGAGCCAGGCTAATGTCAATGTGTCTTCTGCCATTTGTCGCATGGTGGTGACTTCTTTACGAATCCTCTCAAGCATGGTTTCAGTGTCGATGTGTTTTTCTACACAATCGGCCGCCATTTCGACTCTTGCTAGTGGCGTGCGGATTTCATGGGACATTTCGGCGATTAAGTTTCGGTTGTGATCAATTACGGTTGAGGTTCGCTCCGCCATAGCGTCAAATGTGCGCGCGACTTGGCTCAACTCATCTTCGCCTAAATGAATTTGATGCCCGACACGAGTTTGATAGTTACCTTGGCTAAATTCTTTAGTTGCTCTGTGCAGATATTTTATTGGGCGCATTACATGCCGATAGATATAAATGGTGAGAGAGAGCAATGTAATAAACGGAATAACAAATCTAAACAGCCAAAATGCATAGGACATGTAAGTACCTGGGCGCATTCGCTGTGGAAGAATGATTAAGAAATGATGGTTAGGTTGGGTAAATGCGACCTCCATAATGGGGTTTTCTGCAAAGTAGAGGTGGATTTTCCACTCTACACTCCTACCTAGGCCATACCCAGCCCAAAAACGTTCATTCAAATCATCGCCGGCGAGCACATTCACTTGGGTTTTTACCACCGTCGCCCATGTGTTTTCTCGCTCCGAAAGTTGTTTGAGCCAGGTTTCAAGCGCTTGTAGATCTCCTTGATTAAATAAAGATTGTGCTTGTGCGCCCCAATTAAGGATCTCTTGCCGATGCTCTTCTGCGATAAAACTCATCTTCTCGTCTGAGAGAATTGCCGCACTGTGCAGCAAAGAGAAAAAGCCCACACCACCCAAAGACAGGACAACAAACAATCGCCAGAAAAGATGCTTTTTCATTTTACTAGGTATCCCTTACCGTGCACGGTTTTGATTCTGTCTTGGCTCATCCCTAAATTGGTGAGTGTTTTGCGTATTCGGCTAAGGTGCATATCTAATGCGCGGTCGTATGGGCTAAAGTCACGCTCTAAAACCGCTTGATAGAGATAAGGTTTGCTCTGCACTTGGCCTGAATTTTGTACCAAGGTCCATAGCAACTTAAACTGAATTGGCGTCAACACGACATCTTGCTCGCCTTCATCGCTGCGAACGGTAACCGTGTGTTGTTGTCGGTCTAGTACGATTTCGTGATGGGACAAGTGTCGAGATGAAGAGGACAAGTGGTTGACTGCCTGAGTTCGGCGCAGCACTGCTTCGATTCTCAAACTGACTTCTTCAAAGTTGCAAGGTTTGCTTATGTAGTCGTCAGCGCCATAGCGTAACCCTTTAATGCGATGTTCCTCTGCGCCATAGGCGGTCAGCATGATAACAGGCGTTTTAGATTGCGTACGCACGGCATTGAGGATCTCAAATCCGTCGACATTAGGCAGGTTGATGTCTAAGAGCACCAAGTCAAAGCGGTGATGACTTAAAACACTGAGTGCTTTTTCACCACAGTCCAAACTGGTGACATGATAGTGTTGACTGCATAGGAGTGAAGAAAGTTGGTGGTTCAATGCAGGATCATCTTCAACAAGAAGAATTGTGGTGGCGGTTTGCGAACCGTGCTGCGCAGTCAACATGCTTGCACCGTGCGTTCCTTGGCTTAATGTATCAAACATAATCGCTTGGGCTTGGTTGATAATGGTTCGTATTATCAATAATTTTGAGGTGAGTTTCAATTCAAGCTTGTTGAGGTGACACGTATTTAAGCCAATCACTCAGGAGTGTCTTAGGTTTTAGACGAGTATTTCTGAGTGTCGTGACGTTAAGGACGAAGATTAAGTTTCGATTAATAATTTTTATAATGATTCTATTGTCACTTAACTGTTTGAGTTTATTGCTTATCTTAGAGGCCGATAGCTTATTTAGTAGAGGAGTGAAGTTTGAAGCGTCGTCAGTGGTTTCCTTTTTGTTGTGTATTGATGTTGGTTGCCGTGTTTGGAGGCGCAAAGTTTTACGATAATTGGCAAAAGCAGCAAGTCATGGAAAGGGAGCAAATTACACAGCGTCAGTTAGATAAGACAATGGCATCAATGCGGGAGTCTTTCCAGTTCCCTATGCCGAGTTCGGGTGTTATTCAAGATTACGGTGAGTTTGGCCAAGTGCCACAGTTTGCTAACTCATATCACTCGGCAATCGACTACTATGCGCTGCCTGGCGATCCGGTTTATGCGGTTGCAGGTGGTAATGTTTATTTTGTCGGTGAACAGGAGGCATATGGTGGATTGATCATCATCGACCATCCTCAAAATGGTCTGTACTCTTTATATGGGCATGTATCTAAACGTCGTTGGCTGATTGACCAACCCACCGTTAAAAAGGGCCAATTAATCGGTTATATCGCTGATGTTGATGAAGGGTATGGAATCGGAACTGTGCCGCACCTTCACTTTACAATGCGTATCGGCAGCCCAGATGACTACCCAGCATTAGGACAAGGTAATTGGATGGCAGGTTACACCGACAAACATCCGGTATTTTATGACTTTATCGACCCCGCTAAGTTTATTTCTCAATCAAAGCAGCGAGTTAGTGATTAACCAAGCAGAGCTTAAAAGGCAAGCCCAATCGTTGAAAGTGTTTAATCCAGCGGATTTGGTTGTCTTGCAATTTATCACCAGGGCCTTTGACTTCAATCCATTCGAACTGCTTTCCTTTAAAGGCGATTAAGTCTGGCATTCCCGCTTGATAAAGTTTTAAATCACTGATGAGTATTTCAAACAGTGCAATTAATTGATCGCGAGGAATCACCTCAATAGCTTGTTTAAGCAGTGGCTTGTCAAAGAGAGACCAGTGAACAAAAGGGTTACTGATGCCGTATTTTTCATCATACACATCCACTAAATAGTTCAGATCGTTTTGCTGTACACGCGTTAAGCAGGCTTGGTAGGTATCGGTTCTCTGAGCAATAAAGTCATTGTGATATAAATCGAGTGGACGATGTTGATAGCGGTTAATAAAAGCACCTTCGATAGGCGCGAATATCATCGGCCAAAACGCTAGGCCGAATAAGCCAGTCAGTAGCGCATTTTCGCTATAGTAAACTTGCCAACCTTGTTGTTCTAAATGCTGCTTGACCGCAAGCTCTACTCTTTGTTGGCTTAGATCGAGCTCCAATCGCAAAGTATCGACGACGGGCTTTTTGCTACGTGGGACTTTATGGCCAAGTTTTCGTTGTAAACGCTGGTTTAGCTTCTGTGCGGTTTCAAGCTCACTCATATCATAGGGGGAGGCATGCATTTTAGTTACAATGTCACTAAATCTTTCTATATCTTCGATCTTATCAAATATGCGGGCTTGTCTTTCTTTGCTAGGGGGAAGCTGGCTTTGCCTGAACAGTTCTAATGCAATATCCCATTGCTCTAACCTTTCAAAATCACGGGCTATCTCGTTAATCAGTCGCTGCCTTTTACGCTCCAAACGTGGATGTTTGATGATAGCCGGAAGCTGCTTCACAAGAAGGTGTAACTGATCGACATACTTTCTATCTGCTTGGTAAAACCGATTTTCGAGATGGCTTAATGCCATCAGTTGGTTAAGTTGTTCACGTGTTTGAAAATAGCGGGTCTTTTTACTCAGTTGATATTGTTCAAAGGTATGAAGACCGAGATCATCAAGTACAAACTGGCTTAGGTCTTGATGGGTGTTGGCGAAAAATAGTGCGAGGAGAATATCAATCATCTCACTGCGCTCTAGCTTAATTACTTTGAAGCTGAGCTGATGATATTGGTCAAATACCTTTTCTGGAAGTAGAGCAATAGCAGCTGATTTAGAGCAGGACTTGGCTATCTCTGGATAGAGGGCGGTGATTTCACTTTTTACCAGTATATTAGCTAATGTTGGATGATTAATTGCAGGATTAATTGAAACCAATGCTTGCTGCAAAAGCTCGTCTAATGCTGATGGTATTGAGCGGATTTCAACGTAGTTGAGTTTATCGGAGCGAAACAGCTCTCCTTTACGACTATACAGGCGTACCAGCAGACATTGGGCGTCTTTGCTCAAAGCGTTGAACTGGTTAAGCCAATCATGTTCTTCTTTACTTAGAAGATCGGGGTATTGGCTTTGAGCATGTTCGATAAGTTTGTAGAAGTTATCGAGGTAATAGTCGGCTGGTAGTTCTATTTTCATCGCAGGCAAAACAAAAAAGGCTTAACCATAGGTTAAGCCTTTTGAGATTTAATTGGTAGCGAGCAAATTACGCGTTTGCTTGAAGCGCTGCTGCTTTTGCGTCTGATACTGGCTTAGTTACCAATGCAAGTACGATACATACTGCCATCATTGCCGCTGATACTGTGTAAGCTAGGCCGTAACCTTCGCTGTTAGTCGTAGAGAAACCAACAATAGCAGCACCGATAGCGCCACCGATACCCCATGCTGTGTATAGCACGCCGTAGTTAGTACCGTAGTTTTTCAGGCCGTAGAACTCAGCAGTTAGCGTTGGGAATACAGCAAGTAGAGTACCGTAACCAACAGCAGCGATTGCAGTACCGATGATTAGAGTGAACTCTGAATCGAAAGTTGCAAACAGTGCCATGTTGATGCCTTGCAGCACAAACGCGAGAAGTAGAGTACGAACACCGCCAATCTTGTCAGCTAGCATACCCGCAGCAACACGGCCGCCAGAGTTGAAGATAGCTAGGATAGATGCAAGGTAAACCGCGTTTGGAAGGTTCGCTTGAACACTTGCGATAGTCGTGATGTTACCGATGATCATTAGACCAACAGACGCTGCAAATGCATACATGATCCATAGTGAGTAGAACTGTGGCGTTGTTAGCATTGCTTTCCAGCTGATGTCAGCTGATTTCTTAACCGCTTTTGGTGCTTGGCCTTCTTTAACTTTAGGCTCTGCTGGTGTGTAGTCTGCTGGTGGGTTGTTGATGGTTGCCGCTAGAGGAACAGCAATCGCAAGAATACCAACACCAAGTACTAGGAAGCTTGTTTGAATGCCCATGTTGTCGATCAGCGCAGAAGTAACTGGTGCTAGGTAAATAGCAGCAAGACCAAAGCCCGCAGCGATTAGGCCATTTACCATACCTTTCTTAGAAGGGTGGAACCATTTCATTGCAGAAGGAGAAAGACACGCGTAACCAAAGCCGATACCCGCGCCTGTAATCACACCAAAAGTGATGTTTAGCATCATTGGTGAGTTTACAAAGCCAGAAGCGATCATACCAAGGCCAGTAAGAACAGTACCAAGGATAAGGATCAGACGAGGACCCATACGGTCTTGAAGGATACCAGCAATAAGAAGACAGATAGAGAATGTGATAGTTGCTGTTGCGTAAGGAGCTGATGCTTCTGCCGCTGACCAGCCAGAATCAGTTACTAGCGCTTTGTTAAATACACTCCAAGCATACAGGATGCCAAGACAAAGGTTGATACAGAATCCTGCTAGCAGGATACGCATTGCTTTATCAATCTTGCTCATTTTCTTTCTCGTTTGTCCCCTTAAATCGAAATAAAAGAGGTGGGTTAAACATTCGATTTCTTAAAAATTAGTTTGCGTTTATCAACATAAAGCGCAATGGGCGCGAATTATAACCAATATAAATGTGATTGGAATCTCTTTTTCGTTATATCTTAAAAATAAACTTGTATGTTAAATGCTTGTTGTTAAAAGCTCTGGCTAATAAGTGACAATCACTTTAACAAATCATTGAAACTGGAAATTTCAATTGTTGACAGGAGAGGGGGAATCTGTATTTGCATTTAATGCTCAAATTGTAAGCAAGTGGCTGATTGGGCGAAACTTTTACATAGTTAGTTTTTTGTCAATTAACCGAGCCAAATCTTCTCTATACCAAAACTCAGGAGTAGCATGCGCGCCAAATTTTTATTAAAGGAACAAACAAAATGAAATTGAGCGCAGTGAAATTAGCCGTAGTAGCAGGTTTAGGTATGACAACGCTAACGGGCTGTATGGGTCAAATGGCGACAACGGGTCTAGTGTCGAAATTCAACTTAGAAATTGTTGATAACCGTTACGGTCGTGAAGGTATGTTCTTACTATTGTCTCCAGTATACGGCCTAGCAGGTACTGCTGACTTATTCATCTTTAACGCTATCGAGTTTTGGACTGGCAAAAACCCAATTACAGGTAAGTCACCTGCTGTGGTTGATACCCCAACTAAAAACTACATCAAAGTAAACGATCAGTTGGATTCTTCTCTAACAGAAGTACCGCTTGCTGCGAACAGCGACATTGAGAAAGCGACAATCGAGCAAATCAATGACACTACGCTTGAAATGCACGTGACTTACCTAGATGGTAAAACACAAACTCTACGTGGTGAGAAACAAGCTGATTCAGTCGCATTCTACGTTGAGGGTGATCTAATTACTCGCGTATCAAATCAAGAATTGACTGACTACATCGCGGCAGCGTCGCTGTAGTTACGTATTAGCCCCTAGTAAATTAGGGGCTTACTAGTACTTTTGTTTCTTGTGTTGGTACAAACGGACTGCACAAAGAACTAATTCACCCCTTCAATGCATACAGAGTGTGAAGTGCCTCTTATAAATGTATTTAGATAGCTATCGACCGCCAAAAATAGACTATACAAGTTAGTTATATTTATATAATTAACGCCATTTTTGTTTGGTATCTTTTGGGTTTCCGAGGTCGGTTGTGTTGCGCTTGATATGGATTTTGATCGTCATTGCTAGTGGTCAGGCTTTTTGCGCCCCAGAACCGCGCGACACGCTCATCGTCACTAACTCTAAAGCGTGGAAGCCGTTCTCTTTCATTAATGATCAAGGCCAACCTTCAGGCATTCTTATCGACTACTGGCAAGAGTATGGTCGTGTAAATAACGTCGATGTTCAGTTTCTACTTGTTGACTGGAGCGACTCGCTCAAAGCGGTAAAAGAAGGGGAAGCTGATGTACATGCCGGCTTGCTTTGGTCTATGGATAGAGACAAGTACCTCGATTTCAGCGCGCCTATTATTACTATCGACACACAATTGTTCGTCAATCACAGCCTTATAGGGATGGAAGTGGCGGAGTTCCTGTCAGGAGAGCATCCTTATATAGTGGGCGTAGTAAATAGTGGCTACGAACAAGAATTCACTCAAAAAAACTTTCCTCAACTTAAATTGCAAGCCTTTGCTAACAATGAAGAGATGATAGAGGCGGCCTTCGATGGCAAGATCCAAGCTTTTGTCGCTGACTTACAAGTCGCCAACTTTTACCTTCATAGCCCCAAGGCGGCCAAGCTGTTTACGGGTGTGTACCATATGTATTCGGGCATCATTCGCCCTGCGGTGCAGCAGAACAATAGCCAGCACCTGTTAGCGCTTTCAAAAGGCATGAATAAGATCTCCGAAGAAGAGAAACAGCGAATTTTCGGCCGATGGATGTACATCGAAACGGTATACCCAACATTTTTAGCACCGGTATTGGCATTAGTGTTTGTTTTAATCGCGATCACCTACCTTGTGGTTTTAAAGATGACTGTAAAGGCTAAAACGCGCGAGTTAGAAAAAGCCAACAGCGAGCTAAAATACCTTTCCGAAACCGATCCGCTAACAGGGCTGAGTAATCGTCGTCATTTCTATCAAGAATTTAGCTCTAGAGTGGGTGGTAAAAGCACGGTCGGCATTTTGTTGTTTGATATCGACGATTTCAAACACATTAATGACAACTATGGCCATCAGGTTGGTGATGTGGTCATACAGCAAGTAGGGCGAGTGATTGCCGAACTCTCTGAACCAAACTATCTTGTCGGGCGAGTTGGTGGCGAGGAGTTTGCCATTGTAATCAACAGGCTAAGTTACCAAGAAGTGGTCGCGCGCGCGCAAGCGGTGTGTGAGTTTATACGCAATCTACAGCTATCAGATGACGGTGATCTGAAGGTCACGGTGAGTTTAGGCTGTGCTTATTATCCGCATGGTAGTGATGATATCTGTTTATCGGATGCGGATGGTTTGATGTACCAAGCTAAAGCGCAAGGTAAAGACAGAGCAGTGAGTCATTATTTTGAAAGCTCGGTAAAAGAAGAACATGTTCAGTTTTCATAATTGTGGCGTTTAATGCAGCATAATGGTGAAACAGTCAGCAGTTAAGCGGTCAGTGATGAAAAATTACTTTTCTTTTCAGGATATTGTGGCATATTGGTTGGGCTTACCAAGATAAAGCGTACTTCGTATAATGGCTATTACCTCAGCCTTCCAAGCTGATGATACGGGTTCGATTCCCGTAGTACGCTCCAAGCCTCTTAATCGATAACAAACCAATTCAACTTCAAAATACACGCTTAATTGCGTTGTATGATGTTTATAGCATCCAAATTATTCTCAATCTTTCTCACTAAGTTGCTTAATAAACTAGCAAATGATTAGCACTGCCTATATTTAAGTCAGAACCTGGTTTGTGGCGTGTTAACCTTCTGCACATCAGCCCATCTGTAAAAAACTTGAATCGTAAAGAGTTTTCCATACTAAACGTGAGCTGTATTGTAAATTACAATCGTGTCATAAAATTACTTACAATTATTTTTAGATACTATTAAGACAGAATTCTGACATTTCCACTGGTTAATCGTTTTTTGTGGAATGTACAGGGTGGTGGATTTACTTTCAATAATACTAATTTATGTGCGTTTATGCCTGTTTTGGTGGTGATTTGGACATATTGAGAAATTTTTTAGCGCTCATATAATCGCAAAAAATTTTTTATTTGGTCAGTATGTTTGAGAATAAGTCAGTTGCAAGGTTATTGAGCTTAGGGATAGTTTCTATTGCGCTTAGCGCGTGCGGTGGTGGGGAAGGTGACTCAACTCCCCCTGCAAGAAACGTGGGCTCCATTTCAGGAAATGTATTTGATGCGCCAGTAAATGGAGCAACCATCCAAGTATGGGAATACGAAGATGGAAAAATCGGACGCAAGTTGGGATCCACTACATCAGACGCCTTTGGTGATTACAAGGTCAGTATTGAGTCTATTTCGCAGCCAGTACTAATCAGTGCTCAAGGCGGCAGCTATACTGATCCACTCACGAATGAAACTATATCGGTGAGTAACGGAAAAATTATCCGCCTTGATAGTGTGGTCAACTTTAGTGAAGGCAGCAATCACAAAGCTATGCTTACACCACTATCAAATATTGCCGCGGGTCTTGCAAAATATAAGATGGCTCAGGGGGTATCTAGTCGTGATGCTGTCTCTCAGTCAATATCTACCGTCAGCGATATGTATGGCTTCGATATCAATAAAACTGAGCCTGTTGATATTACGCGTGGAGGGCAAAGTAGCTATGCTTCTGATGGCCACAAATATGGTGCATTGCTAACCGCATACTCTTCTTTTTCTCATGATCTTATTAGTAAGTATGGTGATGACAACCATACTTATACCTCTATGCATTTGGCGGATATCCAATACCGCGACGTTGTTTCTGACGGCTACTTGAACGGAGAGGAAATTAGTGAGTTAAATGGCGCATTAACGCCATTATCTTTCGGACAAGTAAGTGTGACGAGTGATGTCTACACTAACCTTCTCGCTCAGCATGTTCTCATTGTTGTAAACGACCCAAACTTGAACGTATCAGGGACAAGTGCGGATGATTATGTTGAATTTAGTCAACAAATTAACGACTTAGGTACAGGGGGGGCAGATGGCGTTGTCCCGCCTCGTGATGTCATAGAAATAGATACAACTCCGCCAGATGTAAAACGCGTGAACACAGGAGTTTTAGCAGGTCTTGATAGTGTAGATATTTCACTGCACGATGAGATTGGTGTCAAAAGCGTTTCTGCATACATACAGTACCAACGTCATGGAACTTGGTCTGAAGAGTTAGTGTGTGATGATGGCGCAAATTATGGCAATGAGTATTGTTCAGTTGATTTTACGGATTTCGAACAAGGACTACGAGAAACTAGTGCTCGTATTATGATAAATACTACCGCTATGGATGGAATCTATGGCGATGAAGAACTCTACACTTCTGAAGCTCGGGTTATTCTGTATACATCTGATGTTCTTGGAAACCAGTTGAAGCCAGTGGATGGTCAAGGCCATATCATTAATTTTGAATGGGATAACGAATCTCCAGTAATTAAAGTTACATCGGCCAATACAATTAATAACGGCGTACCAGAGTACATATTAAAAGGTACTGTTAAAGAGGAATATCAAGATATTTCTTCTGTGACAGTGGCTTTCAATGGTGGGGTAAAAGAAGAAGTTAAGTGTACACCACTCCCTTCTGAAGTAGGAAATGCCTGCGAGTTTAGCAATCCTTATTTAACCGATGATTTTGTTTCAACTACCGTCTTTGACATAGAGGCATCAGACAGTAAAGGGAATGTAGGAAATCTTGTTCATACGGTGAGTCGAGATGATCAGCGTCCAACACAAGTGGTAACTTATCCTAGTAGCGGCACCTTGATGACATATGTAAAGGTTGGTGTCGATGGTGAGCGTACTATGTATGATGGTGCGTATACACAAAATACATATACTGAAGGTACAGTTCAAAGTAGTCGTGATTACTTGAAGATAGACTTCCTCTACGCAAGCAATGGTATCAAAAACAGCATTGAAGGCGTGGATTTTAAAAACTTTAACGTAAATTTACTGAAAGAAAAGAAAATCCCGTATCTAGAGGTTAAAGTTTCAGACAACAGTTATGATTCAGTGCTAGGGTCTAATGCCGATAAACTTACTCTTGTTGTAGAGTATTATGTTAGTCGAAACAACGATGGGAACTATTCATTACAAAACGTTACGAAAACTATCGGTTCTGACGAAAACTTCACCGCGAATATTCCTCACAAAACAATTTCAAAGGATGGAGATGGACGTGTTAATGAGGTGGTCTACTACATACCGTATGTTAAAGAGGTCTTGGGTGATAGTTTCAGTTCCACAGCTGAAGAAAGCAGTCAGAAACTTGTTATAAAGACCATTGATGAATCAGAAAACGAAAGTTCTATTCAAGAGGTCTTTTTCCGCAGCAGTTTTGACTTACCAACAATGAAAGTAGTTACTCCATTTATTGGGGCTCGGGTACAACTTGAAGGCTTGAGTGCCAATGGTGAGTTTACACCATTATCGAGCTGTGTCACTGCTCAGGAAAAAGAAGAAAACTCGGGTAATATCACCTTAGATGTAGCGTCATGTGAAACAATGACTGACCTGATGAACTACGAGTTTATGCGCATGAGATTGATCAGTGTAGCGACTCCCGTTTCTCATTATTATCAGTGGAAGAAAGATGCGAGTGAATGGCAAGCTGTTGATTTAAATAAAGCTAATATCGGTGCTTATTTTATTTTAAATGGTTCGCAAACATTCTACCTGACCGAGCTATCAGTATATCAAACGGGGTTGTTTGATAACCAATGGAATCAAGTTGCCGCTGGTGAGAAAACAGTCGCGCGAGCCAAACAAGTTCTTGATGATGTAACACGAGCACTAGCAGGTAGCAATAATGATTCCTTCTTTGGTTTTGATCCAACAATAGTATCGTATGCAACTAACGAGCTGCTTACCACAAAGCCTATCCCTAATAACCCTACAAATGACTATCTCCATCGTTTTCTTGTGGAGGGTATCGTTGAGTTGTCCAAAGACATGCCGCGTAGTAACTCATTAGACTTTGCATCAGCGATGTATGATGACTTTAGCTATGATGGCAAAGCCAATGGTATAGGAGAAGGAAACACTCAAATTACATTGGACACCTATGAGTTCAGTTCAAAGACTTATCGAACTCACTTAGCCCAAGCATATTTTGATGTTATGACCGGAGTCTATGGTGTTGCTGAAAATATAGCTCAACTTTATGCCGATGATATTTCAATGGCCAACCCAGAGAGCGGTGGCAAATCAATATTTGATGGTCCCGGAGAAAGTATCGATAAACTGCCTCCTCAGACGACATTGTCGATTGATTTGGGGCGTGAAGTCACAGTCAATAATAAACGCTTTGTTGCGGGCGAAATAGCCGCAAGAATATTGCTCAAAGATCCATCGGGTATTGTAACCGTAGAGGGAAGTCAACCGAAGTTTGCGACCATGTGGTATAACGCCACTGAGCCATCGTCGCCCAAACCAATTGATGTCAATATTACTGCAGGCTCAAACGGCGATAGTTACAGTAAAGAATATTTCTTTACCCTAGATACTCAGTTACCAGAACTCAAAGAGATGGTTGAATTTGCACTTAATACAAGCGCAAAAGATACACATGGAAACTCGTACGGTTATGATGGTAAAGAACCATACATCGAGTCTTTGTATATTGACAACGACTATCCTGTCGCTAGCTACACCCCACCCAACGATGTTCAGGGTAAACCTATTGACCCAAGTATTTATTTAAATGCTAAAAATGTTCACGAGCTAACATTTGCTATTTCTGACGTCGTCGGTGACAAGCGAGATGTCCGTGGTTTGGTGTTCTATAAACCCACAGGTGAAAAAGCCACATTTACTGCGCAGGACTTCTCAGCGAACTCTCAAGATTCGTTTAAGGTCAAACTGTGTACGGGGGATGTTTGTAACAACCAAGGAAATACAATCTATCCGGGTGATGGTAATTGGCTGGTGGTCGTAAGAGCAGAAGATAACTTGAACAACTCTGTTTCTGAACTTATCAGCACCGCACCTCGTTTTAATGTTTTGATTGACTCTGAAGCCCCGGTTGTTTCGGGAGGAGCAATTGAAGAAAAACTAGGAGGCAACTCAATTTGGACTCCTGTGATTAATTGGGGATCATTAAGTCAAGGGAGCGACGTTCAAATAGATCTTCGTCGTGGCTCAGGTCAGGCAGTTCGATTATCCCATTGTGACCCAGCTGCAGAAGTCTGCGATCTTCCTTATTTGATTGGTGAGCAGCCTGATGTAAAAGTTCAGCTAGTTGCTGGTGCCTTTGACTACTTAGCGTCGAATGAATTTTACGTAACAGCGACGGATAAAGCTTACCCTTCTAACGTGAGCACTCAGGGTATCTTTACATTTAAAGTTGATAACATTGGTCCAGAAATTCGATTGAATACCCCTTGGGTAGAAGATGCTTTATCAAAAGAAAGTTATGTATTGGGTAGAGAGTTTAGTGTACGGTTTACTTCGGTCACTGATGACTCGAAGATTGACCAAGTCTCCTTGTTCCAAGAAGGGTTCCCAAATCCAATCAAAACCATGACACCAGTCGACCCAAGTCAACCGTTCGTGATGTCTTTAAATAAGTCTGAAACAGACAGAATTGACACTACGGGACAAGAAAAAACAACTGCACTTTACGTTAAAACTACAGATGTTAATGGTTTCGAATCCCAAACGAATATTAATCACATAATCTTAGACCGTGAAGGTCCAGCATTGAGGTTAAGTGGGTACAATGAGAATGACTATTATCTAGGTAACTACGTGTTCAACCTTATCGCGCAAGATCTTAACTCCAATGGCAATGCGTCAGTTGAAGGTGTAGACAAAGAAAGCTTAGAGTACTGGACGTTCAGTAACACAGAACCCCAGCCAGGAACCCCTGGGTCTAATATTGGTAATGATTTTAAAGTGCCTCTGAATGATTTAAGTACAGGGATTTATAGTTTGCGACTAAAAGGTTCTGATGTTCGCGGTAACGAAACAATAACGACTAGCAACGATGACATAAAGATTAAAGTCAACAATGCGCTACCTCAAGTTACCCTTGCCATGAGCTATATCGATGGAACGCCAATAACCAACAATACAATTTATCAAGAAGGTAACATCATTCTGACACTTGATGTCGTTGATGAAAGTGGTGTGGATAAAATTGACTCTAGTTACAAACTGGTCGGCGAACAAAACGGAACCAGCTTAACTTTTGTTGAACAGGAACCGGGCAAATGGACGGCAACGCTGCTAGAGACACAAATTGCAGCGGATGGACGCTACGAGCTAGATATCAAAGTTTACAATAAGGTTCGCTATCTCAATGAAAGCGATCGTAAAGTCGGTGTGGTTAACCAAACATTAAGTGTTCAAAGACAAGGTGTAGTCTTGTCGATAGAGTCGCCCGCAGACTTCCAAAACTATAAAGCTAACAGCGCGTTGAATGTAACGTTTAATACACAAAGTGAGGTAAAAGCGAAAACTTTAGAGTGTTGGGTGAGGGAAGCATACAACTCTGAAGAGGCTCCGCCGACAAACGAAGCGCCATATTCCGGAGTGATTAATGTATCGCAAGAGCCGTACAGCTGTAGTTTAGCCTCGACGAAGAGTATGAGTCAGGCTCCGGTTACTTTGATTACGCGAACAGTCGCGACAAACGGACGCGAGACAGTTAGCAAGTTTAACTTTGCAATGATGGATGTTGATGCGCCAACTGTGGTTGATGGAAACTCATACAGTTTCAATCATAATGATGTGTGGTTTGATGAGGCGCAAAATAACAAAATGCTCACCTTTGATCTTACATACAATGATGAGCTTGCTGGAGTGAATACATCAGAGAAAGCGGCCTATCCGAAACTCGTAAGGCTTCAAGGTAATCGAGCCTTTACACCTACACAATGTACAACGGGTGTGGGTAATGTGAAATGTACTTATTCTGAGCTCTACTCAGACATTATCAATGGCTTAAGTGTTACGCAGGAGTACAAAATTACGCAGTTATCGGATGTAGCGGGTAACCTAACGCCAGATCACGATATATTGTTGCAGCTTCCACAAGGTAATGTAGAAGTTCTAATCACTGATCCAGTTGGTAATACGACGGTTAACGGTGAAAAGATGGTGGTTAAGTTTAGAATTAAACTGTACGAAAACTCGCGATTAGATAATTTAGTAGCGAGAGTTGGTTCAAAGTCGTACAACTACAAAGATAGCCGTAACAATTTTACTCAGCTTGAGGTTTGCTCGGATGCTCCAGAATATCAATGCTCAGAGTTTAACAGTGATTTGCCTGCAAATTCAGATGGGCAAACCCTCAAAACAACGATTACAGCAACCGATGTTTGGGCAAGAAGTGGTGAAGACTCAGTAGATATCAGGATTGATAATTCAGCCCCACTCATTGGTGATGAAGTTATCGTCACACCGTCTGATGCGAATCCAGGAAAAGTGCGTTTCCGATTCGATATTACGGATACAGGCAGTGGTGTAGATACCGTCAATTACGCGGTGTTGAATCCAAATCATCAGGAAGAAAAAGTTGAAGATGGTAATGGTTCCGCATCGTACTTTGAGCTTGATGCTACCCAGCTAGAAAACCGAGATTCCATTACCGTAGATATCATCGCGACGGATAAAGTAGGGCTTTACACTAGCATCCGAAAGATCATTGATGTGAGTTCACCGCAAGTCACCTTGGCTTTTGAAGCTGGGGCAAGTATCGAAAATGGTAAACTGTTGTTTAAAAACAACACGCAGGCATTTTCTATTTCAACGGTAGATTCCGCTGGTATCCAAGCGACAGCATACAGCATTGACTTTCAACCAACGGTAGGAGCCCCATTGAGTTACACGGGCAATATTGTTTCATCAAATGCTAGTGGCACAATGAACTTCACTGTAGACGAGCAAGCGGTCTATGACTTTACAGTAACGGTGACTGATTCAATTGGACGAAAGACGAAAACCTTCCAACTATTCGGGAAAAGTTACGATGCTAGAGGCCTAGCTTCAGTGGTAGATCATGAGCTACCGACCATAGCAAGTGTAACGGCGAGTCAAACATCTCCGATACCAACCAATGGAAAGTACCCAGTTGATGTCACGGTGTTTGCGAGCGATAAAAACCTCGAAACTTTAACCTCGACAGCAAATGGTAGTAAAGGGTTAGTGAACCCAGAATCGATGACATTACCTGTCAGCGCTTCTGACCCTTACATTATTCACTATCTGTTCGAGCCGGGAAGCTATACAGTGAACGTAAGTGCTGTAGACCTTGCGAATCAAACAGCCAATTCGACCGTCAATACGACCGTTACAGCTTCGTCAACACCAGCGTTGACTATCTCAAACAGCAAGGTTGGGGTGTTAGCAGGAGGAGAGCAAGTCACGTTGACTTTCGCATTTACTGAAGAAGTAGCGGGCTTCGACTCCTCAGATGTACTGATTACTGCCAATGGTGGAGATTCAGGTCAGCTAGTGAATGGTACTTGGAACACCGCCGATAACATTACTTGGACCACGAAGTATCAAGCACCAACAGGCACGCTCGACACCATAACGATTAAAGTGAACGATGGCAGCTTTAAGAGTTTGAACGACATTGCAGGCATTGGGGATATATTGACTGCCGAAGTTGATGGTGTTGCACCAACGCTGTTGTCTGTAGAGTTTAATCCTAAGTATCAAGCTGTTGGGCAGGGCGTTAATACCAAGTTGGTGTTTAGCGAAGAAGTAGAAGAGGTTTCGGCAGCACTTGGTGTCAACTCAATTACCAACTTGAGCGCCACCATTGACAAAACCGTGTGGGTTGGTGATGTCGTTGTTCCTAATACGTCGAGTAAAAGTATTGTCTTATCCGTTACTGGGTTAAAAGATAAGGTAGGTAATATTGGGCTAGATGATACCAGCCACACGTTACCGGTCACTCCTGTTGTATCGGTTGATTTTATTGCCGATATCGACCTCAACTCAGCAAGTACTTTACCAGTAACAGGGGCTAGTCAACGTTTTGATTTTGGCGAGCAGATTACCTTAAAAGCGGTCGATAAAAACATGCTTGAAGTGACGGGTAGTGCATCAGTTAAAATGGATGGTTCGTGGGAAACAACCTTAGATGTCTCTACTTTAGCGGAAGGCGCGATAACAGTTTATGTCAATGGTACTAACGATCTCTCGGCTAGCGCAGAAGAAGTCAATACAAGTTTTACTTTAAGTAGTGGCGTTGTATCCCTTTTAAAAAGCAACACAGAGTTAGAGCGTCAGGATAGCGCATGGGATCTCTCCTTCGCGGCATGATGTGAGCGTTATAGCGCTATTTCTTGAGCTTTGGTTCTATGGGTATGTTCTGCATACCCATTTTTCTATTTACGATGTATTTAACTACTCATCGACAATCCATCATTTATCAAACAAGAATTGGCGAGAATATTTCTTTGCTCACCTAACTCCTTATTATTAATCAAACTTTGTAAATCACCTTAGCCAAAACATGTCGCTGTGGAAACAAGAATTAGGAGTGTAAGTGATGAACAAAAAAGTTGTATCTGGCTTGACCGCATTGGCTATAGCAGGCGTTGGGGTAGGTAGTGCCTTTAGCTCACAAGTTCAGCAATGGTTAGAAGAAAGATCGGTTGCTCAGATTGAAAAAGAGCGGTACAACCGCGCTTTAGAACGGTTGATGCCAACAGTACATTTTAAAGATGGTGCGACCTCAAAAGAGGCCACATGGCTATTGGAAGTTGCAGACCCACGCACCGCACCGTTGGCTCAGTGGGATAACCCTGGAGATAAGCCGCAAATCATCACTCAGATTTATCGTGCAGAAAACCGCAAACAAGCTGGTTTATACACCATGAATTTAGACGGCAGTAACCTACAAACCTTGTTGACTCCAGAACAAGTTGGCAGCCTAGTTGGCTTTGCCAAAAACTTGCGCCCGCAGCGTTCACCAAATGGCCGCTTCTTGTTTTTTAACATGGGGTTATTTGTAACGATAAAAGGTTGTGCCGTTGCAGACCTTAAAACCCGCCACATCGAACGCTTCGGGGGGATTGTAACTTTGGTGGCTGGCTGCCTGACAGCAGTAAAGCCTACATGTCGAAACTTGGCAAAGCGTATGAATTTGATACCAACAGCATGGTTATGAGTGAGCTGCCGTTGACTTTACCTAACCCGGATTCTCCTGAACTGAGAAAGAAATGGCTGGATGGTAATGAGCATGCTTATGATGAACCTATAAGAGTACAACTTCTGAATCAAGGAAAACAGCTACTGGTAACAGCAAGAACTTCTCATAACAAAATTGTATTAGGTCGGGTCGATGAGGAAACCAACCTCATCTATCAAGTTGGCGAGCGGCAACATTACACTGTGGAGCGCTATTACCCTAAGGAATGTTATTTACTCGAAGAGCGGAGAAAGTACAATGCCGTTGCAGATTATATCTACTGGCGGGAGGATGGTGGTGCGTTTACTTGCAACACCAAGGATGGTTATCGTTCATTTAATACTCGAGCAGCCGACAAAGCCATACCTTTGGCTAGTAAAGACAGCCGTTACGCGTTGCAACTAGGCGTATTAAGTGGCAAGGATGCGCTTACACCACGACTGTATAGAGCGCGTCAGTCAGATGAGAGTTCGCCAATTGATGAACTCGCCTACCACTATAAGCCGCCTGTAAAAGGCGATAGTGTTAAAGGTTTCTCCCTTTTTGTTCCCGCGAGTTTGCAGCCTCATTTTTCTGATTATGATTTACGTCAGGAATTTCCAGCCTTACCAGACCACGCTCAATACAAACAAGCTTTCGCCCGTTATCAGGAAGCACAGGAAGAAAAATGTAAAGAAATAGACTACGGCAAGTGGACATCACTTGAAATCCGACGTTGTGAGCGCACATGCCAAATTGAAAGACAAGGCGATCATTTTGTGACAACACATTGCGACTCAAATCAGGTCAAATAAGGAGCAAACTTCGTGGCGAAATCAAACCTTAAAGTCAGTGGTGTTTATCTCCAGAGACTACTTTATAAGGGCTAGAGTTCTATACCACTCCCCATGCACTTTTTGAGAACGATTTATTTGTTGAACCTGAGAGCACTACAGAATTTCCATCTGAAGCTCGGCCAAACGAGAATAAAGGTATGACAACAGAAGAAAAACAACGTTTTGAGTCATTAATGCTGGATTGGTCGTTACAACAAAATTAGAAAATGGATTAACAATGAAAAAGAAAATATTACTCGGCTTGGGTTTGACGACTGTTGTTGTCGCAGGTATTGGTTACGTCGTCACTAAGCCCTATTTTGATGAGAAAGCTCGAATCGAGCTGTTAGCCGATTGGTTGGATACAAATCGAGGAGACACTGAGAGTTGGCTTCATGATTATGAATTTAAACTCCCAATAAATCCGAAAGTTGCGGATTGGAATACAGAGAATGTGAAACTCCCTCAGGTGCTGTTTACTATCGAAAACCGAGAAGATAAATCAAAGGTCAGTTACTGGGCATTAAACATTGATGGTACTGACCCTCAATTGCTGATCCCTGAGGGGGTATTCCCGCCGCCTGTTTATCGAAGCACGACTGATTATGCAAAATATATGTCACGCTCGCCTAACGGCCGCTATCTTGTTATCCCCCAGAAAAATAGCACCGTCTTGTACGATCTAGAAAATGGAGAAGTAACAAACATTAGTGAGGAGTCTGGTTCAACTCGTCACGATATTATGTGGGATAGAGACAGCACACAAGTTGTTGTGAAAAAAAGAGATGAGCTTTTGCTGGTTAAGCTAGACACCAAAGAGGTAGTGAAATTTACTGATGTAAATGGTTCATACGCCCGTTACATGACCTCTTTTGCCAAGCCTTATATGAACCAGTCAGAGCAAGCGATCTATTTGAGTTATAATCCGAGTTTAGCGTGGTTTGGCTGTGGGTGGGAGGATGATGAATACCTTGAAACTTTTGGGGGACAAGATGTTCCAAAATGCGGCAACACATTCGTGTTTGATGCCAAAACTTTAAAACTGGTCGATCGAGGAGATTTCACCCCTGTTAGCTACGATTGTAATGTTTGGGGCGGAAAGTATGGAGATGGCTTCTACTGCCTCGGTGGTGAGGGAGGTGGGAAGGTATACCATTCCGGAAGGCCATCTGAAAAAATGGGTAACTTTCGAGCTACAGTCGATTTGTTGGCTTTTAATGGTGGTGATATGTGGTTCGTCCCTGCGCATGGCCGAAATATTACCCGTGTATTACACCAACCGACCGAGAACAGCCCTACTACAGAAATGATATATACATATGGTGTGAACGGAGAAAGGCTATCTGCGTTTGGTTTGGGCTTTAGTCGTTATGTGATTGAACACAAAGAGACTGATGATTGGAGTGAATCACTCTACCCGCTACCAACCTACGCTGACATTGAAAAAGCGAAAGCGGTACTAGAGGAGCGTAATCATGGCTAGGGCTAAGATTGAACAGCACTCACTTTAATTGACAGGATCGCATCGGTGAAAATGAGCTCGATAGTTGCTGTATACGTTAAAGGCGATAACAAAAATTGATTTCAGGTAATGTGCACTTAAATATGGTGCGCTTTTTTATTTTAAACAGAAATTAAGGCTCCTGATCTTAAATTGAAATTTGTAACTTGAGTAATTAAATGGTGTGAGCGTCACAATGAGGTCAAGATTAGCTTTGGGTTGGTTGTTTTGCTGGTTTTTCTGGTCATTTTGACTCTTTTGGCTGTTATTTTGCCTGTATTTGTTAGTGATGCATCTGATTGAATTTAATAAAATAAATTAGTATTATTCTTCTACCAAATCGTACTTGTAAGCCTTATCAGCTTTAATATCACCGCAACCATACTTATGATGTCGGTTGTGGAGAATCCAAATGCAATTAGTTTGCAAATTTATACCTAGCTCGAAGCTATCTTCCAACGAGCTACCTTATGTTCTTACACCAGATGAGTGTATGGGGCAGCTCTCTCGTGTGCGGAACATAGATGACTTCTTAAGGAGCCTACCTAAAGAGTTGGCTCAAAATCTCTCCATATCAACCAAAAAGTCACACGATAGGTTACTAACCGCTGTTAGAAGTGAGTTAGTAAAAGGTAGTTGGGTTGCTCTATCACCTTTCTCTCGCAGAACACCGCTAACAAGCAGCCAGCTTCAAAGCTTTCCTAGACTAAAAACACTTGTCGATTCTGTTTCTTCTCTGAATGAAAAAAAAGTACTTAAAGCGGGATATAAGCAGGTCACAGATGACGTAGCTCTCGTTCGCAATTATACCTACGCACCTTGTGAGCCAAGTCCTGATCATAAAATTGTGGTGGAGTTCGCTGGGCAGTGGTCTAGCAACGCAGCATGTTTGATGTTAGGGAAAACAGAAGCGCAGAAAGAGAAGGTTACCGTAGGCAAGGCTGATTCAGAAAACAAGCATCGAAGCCTTGCTACGTTTAAAGACCTTGAAACTGAGGGCAAAACACTTTACATCAAAATCCCATGTGTTGATCAACCTCAACCGATATTGTTGAAATTGGCAGAGGACCTACAACCTGTGCATAAAGATACTCAGATGGATGAGTGGGATAATGTCTTGGTGCCAGTGAGGCCATTAGCATATTTGGATGAAAGCAACGACAAAACGAAAGCGTCAGAACTTCGTGGAGGTTATCTGTATGTTTTTTGGCAAGGTAAGCTTTGGCGCGAAATGGCCATAACTGAGAAAGGTTACTACCAAGATGTCGATGTTGAGTATTACCGAACACTAGAGCAAGAAGAAAAGAAAAAAAACACACCTCAGGTAATACAAAGAAGCGCAAGCGGGTTTGCGATGCCGCACTTCTGGGTACCTTATAAAATATCGGGTGAAGTCCAACAGGGGGAAAATGGACTCAAGATCATTTTTTCACCGAAGCAAAAGCGTTTTGCCCAAATAGAAGTATTAGAATCGGATGCGGCTTTACTAGATAAATCCAGCACGCCATTAGATGAATTAAGTAGTTACAGTGACGGGCAGTCTTTCAGTGCGCAAGAGTTCACTTCTGATGTAGACAGTGCTGCCATCCACAAAGTTACCGAAGATGACATGCCGTGGCTGAGTGACCAACAGGCCATCGTTCGAAGTTACGATCATAGCAATACCGTGATTGCCTATGTGGATGGAAAAAACAGTGGTCTATTATTCCGGGTTGATGTTGGTACCTCTGGCATCACCGCTTTGAACTCACTCTATGTGATAGATCACAATAGTGATTATAAAGACGTGTTTGATTTAGAGTTTTATGAAGGGGAAGACCACGACTGGCAACAAGCGTTACTCAGTGGGTTGCCATCGGATGGGGTATTTACTATGTCCCTTGTACATGACCAAGACCCAGACAGTCGTCACATACTTTTTGAACAGGTCGCTTATAACGATTTATTTGTTGAACCTGAAGTGTCTACTGAACCCACGCCAAAATCTCAGCCAAATGATAAGCCTAAAGGTATGACAGCAGCAGAAAAACAACGCTTCGAGTCATTAGTGCTGGATTGGTCGTTGTAACCCAACTAGAAAATGGAATAAGAATGAAAAAGAAAATATTACTCGGCTTAAGTTTGACGACGGTAGTTGCCGTAGGTATCGGTTACATCGTTACTAAACCCTATTTTGATGAAAAAGCTCGAATAGAATTATTGGCGGACCAATTAGAGTCACGTATAAATACACGATTTAATGATGGAAGTAAGTGGAGATACCGCTATTCTTTTGAAATCCCTAATAACCCAAAGGTAGCAGATTGGAATACTGAGAATGTTAAGCTCCCTCAGATATTGTTTACTATCGAAAACCGAGAAGATAAATCAAAAGTCAGTTATTGGGCATTGAAAATTGATGGTACTGACCCTCAATTGCTGATCCCTGAGGGGGTATTGCCACCCGCGCCTAATACAGGGATTGATTATGCTAAATATATGTCACGCTCGCCAAACGGCCGCTATCTTGTTATCCCTCAGGAAAATAGTACTGTGTTGTATGATCTAGATAATGGCGAAATAACAGACATTAGTGAGGAATATGGGGCTACTCGTCACGACATTATGTGGGATACAGACAGTACACAAGTCGTGGTGAAAAAAAGAGATGAGCTTCTTCTGGTTAAGCTAGGCACCAAAGAGGTAGTAAAATTTACTGATGTAAATGGTTCATACGCACGTTACATGACCTCTTTTGCCAAGCCCTATATGAGCCAGTCAGAGCAAGCGATCTATTTGAGTTTTAATTCGAGTTTGGCGGGGTTTGGCTGTGGGTGGGAGAATGATGAATACCTTGAAACTTTTGGGGAGAGCGATGTACCCAAATGCGGTAATACATTCGTGTTTGATGCCAAAACCTTAAAACTGGTTGATCGGGGTGATTTTACTCCGGATAGCTACGATTGTAATGTCTGGGGCGGCGTGTATGGAGATGGCTTCTACTGCCTCGGAGGTGAGGCATACCGTTCGGGAAGACCCTCTGAAAAAATGGGTAACTTCCCTGCTACGGTCAATTTGTTGGCTTTTAACGGTAGTGACATGTGGTTCTTACCTGTTAATGGTCGAAATATAACCCGCGTGTTACACCAGCCAAAAGAGAACAGTCCTACTACACAAATGTTATATCTCTACGGGGCTAAAGGCTTAAAAAAATCGGCGTTTGGTTTTGGCTTTAGTCGTTATGTAATTGAGCATAAAGAGGCGGAGAGTTGGAGCGAGTTACTTCATCCATTGCCAAGCTACGCTGATTTAGAAAAAGCGAAAGCGGTATTAGAGGAGCGTAATCATGGCTAGGGCTAAGATTGAACAGCATTCTCTCTATTTGATGGGGCAATTGGTTGGACCAGATGGCGGCACCATTCCTGGCAACGGGCTCTACCCGTTACCTGGTTTTGCTCTGGCCCTACCAGAACTAGCAGCGGGTCAAACTGCAGATGGTAGCAGTAGTAAGAATGACTCACCATTATACTTCAGTGATTCATCAGGTCGGTTACAAGGTTGGAATACCAAGGTCCAATCAGTTAAAGAGCTTGATGGGAATAAGCTTTCTTCTTCGCCATTAACGATTTCTAGTACGACTGATAAGCTAAAACCTGTCTTTATCCCACCTTACTTAATTCCCGCAGCGGTTATGTCTGAAGATACTGCTTGGACGGAACGCTTAGTAGCCTTGGCCAAGGATGTTGTAAGTTCTAGTGATGAAAGCATTGAAGTTAGCGTAGTAACTAACAGAGATATTAAACAGGACCAAAGGCTAAGCAAAGACCCTTCCGAGAGGCGATTTTTAGCGCCCGAATTAGCCGAGTTTTTTATCCATAAAGCTGAAGCAGCAGAGGCGCAGTTTGGGCAAAATAAAGGCGCGTATAAACGCCTGTATGAAAAAATATATCCCGAAAGCGAAAGCGATAAACATAATTTTCATTATCTGCGTATTCCTCAGGTTTGGACTATCAATTTATTCTTCTCAGCCGACTATTTTGAGGGGGCCGAAGTTACTTTGTCAGGACAACCAGAAAATTTAATCATACAAGGTGATGCTAAGGATATAGCCAATAAAATCACTAGCCGCGTAAGGCCGGTTACGTATTTTGATATTGCTAATCAAGCTACTGACTCTGACGTTGCAAAGAAAGTAACTCAATATGTAGCCACATTTTGGATCACGGGCGGCCATCTTGATGATGATGATCAAATTAAGCAATTAGTTCGCTTTGATATAGATTTAAATACGATTAATGGCTACTTGGAAGATAACCTAGAGCTCGAAGATGAAAATGAAAAACGCAAATTGGAAGAAAGGTTATCCCAAGTTGATGAACTAAGCCTCCCAAACAATTGTTACTCCTTGTCTGAGCAAGTATTACACTTACCTATCTATTCGATAGCTGGGCGCAGCATCATTGTATCTGGTGATCCTATTTCTGTTGAAGAGTCACTGTTTCAACATGCGCCGGATATGTTTAAAGGTTGGCTCGATTGGAGTAAAAATCTGCCAAATACTAGCGAAAATAAGCCTGCGAGTGGTGTGCAACCGTCGATTAATATTCTCAATTCTATTGGCAACTACAAAGGGGTTATCGAGGCTTCAGCGTCTGGCGTGATGGATCCATTCAGTATGACCACGGTTCATAAAGCGTTCAGCGCAGGTTTGAATGCAGACCAAGCCGATGGTATTTTGGAAGTATTAAAACTTGCGGTCGGTATTGATGCTAAAGCAAAGGGGTTCTTAGATTTTGCACAAAAACTCAAACCTCCAGCACAAGGTACAATTGAATCTATACCTGAATTGGCGAGAGCACTTAACTGGTCAAATCATCTTGGGAATGCCTTACCGAGCGTTTATACGATTCCACCAGCGTTACAGCACTTTTGGCATAAGGTTGATGATAAAATTTTAACCCCTTTAAAACCTGCTGTTCGTGCGGTTGAGTATGCACTCGATAAGCCTTTTGGTTATGCTCAGCTTGTTTCTAGCGGCCTTGAAATCCCGAAAGGTATCGAAAATTCTGAGACGGCGTTTAATGCCTATATTAATAAGTCGAAACAATATGGTCAGAAAACACAATCAGTAATATCAACTTTATTATTGAATGATGAAAAAGATCGGCAGGCACTGCTTGAGTCTGAAGCGGAACATAAAAAAGCGCTCCTTGAAGCATTCTCTGATGTTAGTGTGAATCATAAAGTGTTGCTAAACGGTAGTCCGTTACTAGAACAAAAGCAGGCAAAAGAGGGTGAGGCAAGCTATTTAACATTGTTTTTTGAATTTGACAGTGCCAATAGTGAACTTGCTATGTCCGACAAGAAGTTAGTTTCTAAAGTGGCCGAATATTTGCGTAACACTGAATCAGAAATGTTGCTGAACATTGAAGGATATACGTGTGATATTGGTTCAGTGGAATACAATACTAAACTGTCAAAAAAACGTGCAGCAGAGCTTAAATCTTCAATTTTAGAGTCACTCGGTGCAGATGCTGTTAAGTGGGAACATCGCATATCGGCGCTAGGTAGAGGTGTGTTTGCTGACAATGACACGAGCAATAGGCATTTAAGTCGTCGAGCGGAATTGAAGTTTTATCTCAATTCTGCGTTTGAATACCCAGCGTGTAGAAGCTGGTTGTTGGCTCTTGAGAAAAATCGCCAGAAGGCGGTTTTAGCCGAGGTGGAAGCCCATAAGGCCATTGGGAAGTTTTCCGGCCAAGCATTTGACATCGCACTTGGTTTAGCTGCCACAGTACTAGGTCCTGGCGCTGCTGTTGCATATGGGCTGTATTGGGCCGCTGACACTTTAGTTTCTACTATGAACGGTGCGGCTCAAATTCTTAACAAAGAAGTAGAAGAATACAAAGAAAAACAGAAACACTTTTCAGAGCTTGATGTGGTTGGACAAGCGTTACTCTATCGGGATTTTCCAGCGTTTAATGAATTGAGCGTATTAGGTAAGTCGTACATTAAACGTGCTATTGCACTCAATGGCCTACTTAGATTGCTTTTACTGGAAGCACAAATGGAAAAAGGTACTGACCAGGCCAATATTGTTTCGGAGTATCATGCGGCTCATAACATTAATCCCAAATCAAGAGAACTGGATATTGAAGGTTATATACAAACCTATCTCTTAAACGACAACTGGGAGTTAGGTGGCTCTTGGCTTCCTTCTTTTCATCTTGATGAGGTTTGGCTAGAAACAAAGCACAATTACCATAGCGCATCGGAAAGTGTGTTGAGTTTTTCTGCCATGACTGGTTATGTTTTTTATCGAGCAATGCAGTCTGCGGGTGGAGAAAAAGCACTCTCACAATCTCAAATTTATCAGAAATTCTGTCCAATACACGTTTTAGCAGATCCAAGCCTAACTAAACTTAGGTCTTTGTTGAAGGCGCCGGATTTATCTAAGCTTGATGACAACATTTATTCTAAACATCTGGTTTCAATTAAACTTGATGATCAATGGTATCCGCTTGAAGAGTTGGTCAATAAAGGAAAGACAATTTCGCCGACGATGCCCATTAGAGTTCTTGTTATTCTAGACATGAAACATAAGGTATTAAAAAAATTTAAAGAGGAGGGCTTGCTTACTCTTGTGCCTATTGGGGTTCGACCGGTAAGGCAAAATAAATTTTTAGATGATGTCGGCTCCTATACCACAGAATACGTTCGTGAAATTGTGTTGGAATCATTAGTTGATAGTGAGAAGGCATTTATAGAAAAACAAGGGATAATGGAGGCTAACTCTGAATTGTTTGGTGTTGTTGTCAAGCCAACCTATTACTTTGGGTGTAACTTAATCAATGGTATTAAGCCGATTGCTGACGATTATGGTAGTAAGAAGTGGAAGTCGGTTTTTGGTAAAGCGGATGAGCAGCAATCAGCTTCTTACCTGATGCGCTATGTTTTAGAAGTTGGTGTACCCAATGTTGACGATACTGAGTCAAACCTTACGTATAGAAGAGAGCTAGTTTTCGGGACTCAGGATGGTAAAAAGAAAATTGTTAGTACAGATAACGCATCAATTTTTAATTTAACTATGTCCAAAGAGCATGAATTCTTATATGAAAAAGCATTTCTAGCGAGAAAAGGTCAAAAAGCAAGGGAGTACCCTGAGCTGTTCTCATCAGATGCAAAGGTTAATTTATATATTCACGATGAAAGTGTTAAATATCTTGTGCCTGACGGTAGTTATCGAAATATGATGGAGCCACTGGGTTGGAGCAAGTCGCAGACATCTTATGATACTTCAGAACAAGAAACGAAATTGCTGCTCATTGTCAGTACAAAATCCGTTGAAAATGTCGAGGATAAACTTAAAAATGGCCGGTTCGACCCGCACCGCATTCCCGCCGATATAATAATAAAAGCAAATGACGCATGCGGGAACTATGATTTTGAACATCAAGACATGGATTTGCATCCTTTAGGGAAAATTAGCGTTGATAATGAAAAAAGAGAGATTTCGTTCACGCCTAAGGCTGTGCATGAAGGTATGCTTGAACTTGTCAACCATATTGCTGGCAATATGCCTGCATTTAAAGATGAGCTTACTGTAAAGGGCGGTATGTTCTCAGGCTTTGTTGACACTGATTTATACGCAGTTGAGATCCCCTTAAAGTACATGAATGCTGCGGGTAAAGAGATGCCGGGTTTACGTCCATTTGTCCCCCGCCCAAATGAAAAGCCATATATATGGGTAGACATCAATGGTAAGGAGAAGATGGATTTGAATGTTTCTTCGGGAAGATTGGCTGTTTTCCCAGTGAAGATTACAGAAGCAACTTTATTAAGTTCACGAGTTATCCATCATAAAGCGAAATGGTATGAGATGAACGAAGTAGAATTTAAAGCTATTTCGGAGTATTCATCGGGCGTAACAGATGATGCGGATCTGAATATACAACACTCAGTGGGAAGTAAGTTACCGCATAAGTCATCCTCTCTAAGCACATGGATGAATGCGGATCCCATTATGAGAGATTACTCCACTGCGAAAGCGCTTCCACTGTCTGAAGCGCGAAAAAGGATACTCAATAAGTGGTTGCTTGATGTAATCGTTGAATAACAAAACCGCCCTAGGGCGGTTTTTTGTTTATTAAAGTATTGGTTCTGACTTGGGGATTTAGAGCGGGTATTTAACCCATTGCTGATATATCGTATTTCTTCATCTTGTGGTTTAGGGTGCTAAGAGGGAGAGATAATTGCTCTGCTGCTCGCTTTGTGTGCCAGTTGCACGCGTTTAAGCTATCTATAATGACATTTCTTTCGTATTGGCTTACGACTTCTTTTAATCCTAAAGATGTGATATCCAGATTTTCATGTGACACTTCAGATGTAGACTCTGAGGGTGGGTTAGTATTTTCTGGTTGCTCTGAGCTATTGGTTGGGAGTTGCTCGGGCAGCTGTTCACCAAACTCGATATGAGTGATGGTTTCGAAATCTGATAGCAGTACCGAACGCTCTATAATGTTTTTGAGTTCTCGCACATTACCTGGATATGGGTATGATAGGAGTTGCTTTCGCACATTCGCACTTAACCCAGGCGCTTGTGGTAAACCCAATGTGTTGGTTGTATGTTGAACGAAGTGTTCTGCAAGAGGTATTATATCTGATTTACGATCTCTTAGCGGTGGTAGCGTAATTGGAAATACGTTTAAGCGATAGAACAAGTCGGCGCGAAACCCGCCATCTTTGATTTGCTGCATGAGATTACAGTGTGTCGCAGCAATAACGCGAACATCCACTTCTATTTCTTTGCTAGCACCGATAGGTCGAACTTTACGTTCTTGCAGGACACGCAACAGCTTTGCTTGCAATAGCATCGGCATGTCACCAATCTCATCTAAGAATAGTGTACCGCCATTGGCGGCTTCAAACAGGCCAATTTTGTCTTTATCTGCGCCTGTAAATGACCCTTTTTTATGACCAAACAGTTCAGATTCCAATAGTTGTTCTGGAATGGCGGCGCAGTTTTGCACAATTAATGCCTGCTGGGCTCGGTTAGAGTTATCGTGAATGTATTTGGCGATAACTTCTTTACCTGCACCGGTTTCACCACGCAACAAAACATCAACTGGAAGGGCTAAGACTTTATCAAGGCGGTTTAAGACATTTAGCATTTCTTCGCTTTTTGCTATTGGGCCCTGATAGGTTTTTTGTGAGCGTTGTTTCAACTGAGTGTTCTCACGCACTAAGGCTTGGTTGTCAGCATTCAGGCTTTTGATCATTTGTCCGTACTGCTCTAACCAAATGGCTTGGCGAATATTACTTGCAGCCATACGGCAGAACTCGGTTAATGCCGCTTCATTGTCAATAATGCTTAAGTTTAATAGGACTAACAAACCAATAGTTTTGCTTTCATTGTCTATCAGAGGCCATGCCAACAAGTTGTCGCTCTTTAATCCCAGTATTCGTTCGCTGTGGTAGATGCGCTCGCAATCATAGCCGTTGTATTTGTACAGTTCGTTAATCAACACAACTTCACCATTGCGAATGGCAAAGTTGAATGGATCTGTTTCGCTAGCGGAGTCAAGTTGAAGTGCCTCCCAAGGGTGGGAGGTTATCGCGTTGTCGTTGTAGTGTGCAGTGCTCGGAATCAACGCTTGTCCAGTCTGATCTAAAACATAAATAATACCGTGTTTTGCAAGAGTCATTTGTCTCGCAGCCGTTAACACTGCATCTAATGTTTGGGTTAGCTGGCTGCGATCAGCCAAAGATTGACTGATCGCAAGTAGCGCGTTGCTTAGCTCACTATGGTTAGCTGAACGCATAGGTTAAGGTTCCTTGCTCATCGACAGATACTTCGATTTGCGTATGTGAATCGTCCTTGTTATGGACAAGCAATTGAGTTGATAGCTGTGGAAGTAGTTGACGGTTGATTACAGCGTCAATGTTACGAGCGCCTGTTTCAGCAAGACGGCAGTTGCCCAATACGAACTCGACTAAACTTTCCTCATAACTGAGCGATAGCTTATGGTGGTTTTGTAAGCGTTGCGACACTTTGTTGAGTTTGTGGTGAATGATGGCTGTCATTGCTTCGTCAGAGAGAGGCAAGAAAGGAAGAACTGACATACGAGCCAATAATGCTGGCTTGAAGTGCTGGTTCAAGGTTGGGCGAATGGCTTCTGCCACGATGTGAGCATCAATGTCTTTTGATTGGTGAACCAAAGACTCAATCTCATGGGTTGCAAGGTTGCTTGTCATAATAATCAGCGTATTTTTGAAGTCGATAGTACGACCTTCACCGTCGTTGAGCGTACCTTTGTCGAATACTTGGTAGAACAAGTTCAGAACTTCTGGGTCGGCTTTTTCTACTTCATCAAGTAATACTACAGAATAAGGGCGTTGACGAACCGCTTCTGTCAGCATGCCGCCTTCCCCGTAACCAACGTAACCTGGTGGAGAGCCGATTAGGCGAGATACGGTATGTTTCTCTTGGAACTCTGACATGTTGATGGTGGTCATGAAGCGTTCACCACCAAACATTTGGTCGGCTATCGCGCGTGCGGTTTCTGTTTTACCAACACCACTTGGGCCAACTAGAAGGAATACACCTGTTGGAGCATCTGGATTACCTAAGCCCGCTTTAGCAGTTTGGATACCTTCCGACAGAGCTTCAATAGCGAACTCCTGGCCTTTAATGCTTTGTGTCAGGCTTTCTTTTAACTTGAGCGTCGTTTCAGATTCGTCTTGAAGCATTTTACCCATTGGGATGCCGGTCCAATCTGAGATCACATGGCTAACTTCGTCAGGGCCAACTTCAAAATGCACGAGAGGGTTGCCGCCACGAATCATATCTAGCTGTTCTTGGCATGCCGAAATAGCAATACGAACGGCTTCTTCATCCATGTCTAAGTATGGAGAATCCTCTTGTTCTGATTCTTCGTCGGCATCCTGTTCTTCTTGGTTCGTTTCATCAGATACTAGGTCGTGCAAACGAGAGCGTAGAGCTATCATCTCTTCAATTTGATGTTTCTCTTTGTGCCATTGGGCTTCTTGCTCTGCCAGCTGCTCCTTGGTTGTGTTTATCGCTTCTTTAAGCTCTGGAATATTAGCAAGGCTATGTTTGTCACCGGTTTGCTGTAGTTCGTCACGCTCAAGAGCTTCAAGTTCACGTTGCTGTGCTGCGAGGTTTTGTTGAAGTGTTTCAACAGAAGCAGGAATTGCGTTAAGGCTAATGTTGACACGAGCACATGCTGTATCTAGTACATCGATCGCTTTATCAGGTAGTTGACGACCGGAAATATAGCGCGCAGATAGGGCCGCAGCTGCGGTGATTGCATCGTCACGGACATAGACATTGTGTGACTTTTCGTAAGCAGGGCGTAAACCACGAATGATTAATGCAGCTTGTTCTGGAGACGGTTCATCTAATTTTACAAGCTGGAAACGACGCGCGAGAGCAGGATCTTTCTCAAAATATTTTTTGTACTCAGACCATGTAGTTGCGGCGATGGTTTTTACTTCACCACGCGCAAGAGCAGGTTTTAGCAAGTTAGCGGCATCACTTCCACCTGCTTGGTTACCACCACCAACTAGTGTGTGTGCTTCATCAATAAAGAGAATAATAGGTGTCGGAGAGTTTTTAACTTCGTCTAGAACTGCGTTTAGTCGTTTTTCAAACTCGCCTTTCACGCTAGCGCCTGCTTGTAGAAGCCCCATATCTAGGCCGTACAATTCAACACCTTTTAAATTGTCAGGTACATCGCCTTGAACGATTTTTAATGCTAAGCCTTCTACCACGGCTGTTTTACCAACACCAGGTTCACCAACTGCGATTGGGTTGTTCTTACGGCGTCTCGCTAGAATATCAACAATTTGGCGGATTTCTTGATCTCGACAGAACACTGGGTCAATTTCACCTTTGCGTGCTTTACCAGTGAAGTCAGTAGTAAATTTACTTAATGCAGAGCCTTCTTCGCGAGCTTGTGTTGTCTCCGAAGTAGCGATTTGTGCTTCGATGGAGTGGCTCGTTAATTCTGCGAAATTGCGTTTAAGACTGTCAGGATTTATGGCCTCTAAAATAGATGCGTAACCATGTTGCCCGTAACGCAGTGGATTGCTAACTAATGTAAGAAGTAGCGCCCCAGAGCGGATTTGAGTTTCGGATAGGTCTAAAGAAGAGACTAGCCAGCTCTCTTGTAACCATTCGATTAATAAAGCGGAAAAAACAGGTTTGCTACCATTTCCTTTGGCGTTTGTGTCAAGTGTAGAGCGAATAGATTGTCTTAATAAATTCTCAGAACAATCAAAATGACTTAATAATACGTCAAAATCACTATTTGGCCTTTCTAATAGACTCAATAAGTAGTGCTCAATTTGAACTTCGTTTGCTTTTTCAGATACTGCGAGAGCAGCTGCGTCTTCTAATGCTACTTTTGCGATTGGGTGTAGACGCTGGATTAATGAAGAAAGGTTTATATTTATCATGGCCATTTGTTTTTTAGAGAAAAATAGATGGCGACATTATACTAAAATTGGCAAGTCAATTTTTTAATTAAGATAATTTGCCTAGTGTTTATTAGTTGATTTAAAGGTGTTACGAGTGTAAATGTTTTATTTGTTTAATTGTATTTTGATGTTTTGAATTTATTCCTAGTAAAAATAACTAATACGCTAGTTGGAATAACTTTATTTTGTAATGAGTACCTGGTTATTTTTACTTTTTAGTAGCCTGACAATTTATTATTATTTGGTTCTGATTTTTTGGTTTTTAATCCAAAAAATTGTAATTAATAAATTGATTGATAGTGTTTGTTTTTTCTAAGTGATTGTATTTGTTTGACTTTTAAAGTTGGCATGAGATTTGATTATTACTGGTTAGTCGCGGTGATAAGCGATTTGGTGATTTAACAAATTTAGATTTTAAAAAAGGAAATAGTGATGCCAACTCCAGCATATATGTCTATCAATGGTGAAACTCAAGGTCACATTACTAAAGATGCTTACTCAGCGGATTCTGTGGGTAATACTTGGCAAGAAGCTCACGTTGATGAGTTTCTAGTACAAGAACTTGACCACGTACTTACGGTTCCTCGTGATCCACAAAGCGGTCAGCCAACAGGTCAGCGTGTACACCGTCCTGTAACAGTAACTAAAGCGCAAGATCGTTCTTCTTCGCTACTATTTAACGCACTAGTTTCTGGTGAAAAGCTTCCTGAGTGTGTGATTCGTTTCTACCGTACTTCAGTTCAAGGTAAGCAAGAGCATTACTACTCAATCAAATTGATCGATGCGTTGCTTGTAGATATGCAAACTCGTATGAACCACTGTCAAGATGCAGCAACAGCTGACCGCGTGACAGAAGAAGTTCTTAAGTTTACGTACCGCGCAATCGAAGTAACACACGAAATTTGCGGAACAGCGGGTAACGACGACTGGCGTGCTCCACGCGAAGCTTAATTGCTCTTTGCGTAGTGATTCAGGGCTAACAAATGTTAGCCCTAATTCAATTATTTGTATCAGGTAAAAGATATGGTGAATGACGTAGAATTTAAATTTGAACTACCTGGGTGTGGGTGCGAATTTCGAGTAGAGAGTTTCCAAGTAAACGAGGAGCTTTCGAAACCTTTTCAAATCAGTCTCTCATTACTTTCACTTGATCCAGATATCTCTTTTGATACGTTAATACGAAAAGCAGGTACGTTAACCCTTTTTGGACAAGGTACTGCAGCGGCTCGTGTGTTTAATGGTGTCGTTAACGAAGTCCGTTATTTGGGTACGGGCCGTCGATTCTCTCGTTATCAGTTGGTGTTGGTGCCTCAAGCTTGGTTTTTATCCCAGCGTCAGGACTGCCGTATTTTCCAACAGAAATCAGCGCAAGAAATCATTACCGAAGTGCTTGATGATGGTGCGGTAACCGACTATAGGTTCGAACTTTCAGGTGCTTACCCTCCAAAGGAATACGTACTGCAATATCGCGAGTCTGACTTACATTTCGTACAGCGTATGATGGCTGAGCATGGTATGTGGTATTACTTCGATCATACCAGTTCAAATCACACAATGGTGATTGTAGATAGCAATGACGCGATTGCACCTTTGGTGAGTTCTCCTCTCAATGCTTCTTACATTGGGCCTATCGTGTACCACTCAGACAGTGGTGGTGTACCTGACCGAGAGCATATTTCTGATTTAGAGTTAGTCAATCGGGTGAGAACTGGCCAGGTTACGTATACTGATTACAATTACGAGCACCCTAAAATCCCTCAAGAAATGACGCATTCTGGTGAGCTTGACCAAGATCTCAAGCAGTTTGATTATCCGGGTCGTTATGTTGATCCTGCAATGGGGCAAGTAAGAACCACTGAATGGATGTCCGAGTATATTGTTGATAACCAACAATTGGAAGCAAGTAGCGATGTGATGCGTTTGGCATCGGGTTATAGCTTTAATGTCAGCGATCACCCGCGTGCAGAAATTAACCGCGATTACATCATGTTGTCGGTCATGCATACGGGACAAGATCCTCAAGTACATGAAGATGAAGCTAGTGGTCAGCCAACCACTTACTACAATCAATTTTCTTGTATTCCACGAAATGTGGTTTTCAAAGCGCCGAAACTTGCGGACCCTGTGGTTGATGGCCCCCAAACAGCTGTAGTTGTTGGTCCTGCGGGTGAGGAAATTTATACCGATAAGCTTGGTCGAATCAAAGTTCAGTTTCATTGGGACCGTTATGGTGATGATGATGAACACTCAAGCTGCTGGATTCGTGTTAGTCAATCAATGGCGGCACCAACTTGGGGTGCGGTTTATTTGCCTCGTATCGGTCATGAGGTGGTAGTTACTTTCCTTGAAGGAGACCCAGACCGTCCGCTTGTTACAGGCGCGGTCTACAATGGGCTTCACTTCCCTCCTTACTCTTTACCTGAAAACAAAACTCGTACTACGTTCCGGACACAAACACATAAAGGAACAGGCTATAACGAGCTGAGTTTTGAAGATGAAGCGAACCAGGAAGAAGTCTACATTCATGCGCAGAAAGACATGTCTACTAAGGTGCTTAACAATCGCTATCGCGATATCGGGCAGGATGAGTTCTTAAAGGTTGCACGTCATCAGACCAATGAAATACACGGCGATCACAAAGAAACCATTGATGGCCATAAAACCACTCAGGTAAATAGCACATTTACAGAAACGGTAGAGCAAGACGTTACGGTTACATACAACGCAAACGAAACGCAGTATGTGAAAAATAATTCCAGTCTCGAGATTGGTGACAACCGTACAACGAAGATTGGTAAAAATGATGATTTAGATGTTGGTGAAAATAGTAATTTGACGGTTGGTGCGTCCAAGAGCTCGGACATTGGTGCAGATGATAATCAAACGGTTGGTGGCAACTTAACCGTGTCAGTAAAAGGTAACACGTCTTACAAAGCCGATGGTGCTACACAAATCATCAGTGGCGACAAGATTGTATTGAAAACCGGTGGCTCTTCTTTAGTTATGAATAGTGATGGTTCGATTAAAATGTCTGGTTCTTCAATCACCATTGAAGGTAGTGACAAAGTCATTGTGAAAGGTGGTAACGTAGCGATTAATTAATGATGGAAAAACATACTCTTATAACTAAAACCATCACGGAACAGCAAGCCGAAACAACGGCTTGCTTTTCGCGTTTTGGCACTATTGTCGCCATGAACGAATCTACTGGTAGTGTCCGAGTCGATTTTGATGGTAATTCATTCCAACAGCCGCTTATAGCAAGGCTAGGTCGCGGCTTTCGGCGTAGCGAATTGCAGATGGCGATCGATAATAAGCTGAGCTGCCGTATTGAATTTATAAATCAGGATTTAAGCTTACCCTTGGTTACTGATATCTTTTTTTCCATTTTGGATGACTCAGATGAATACGTTCTAAGAGCCAAGAAGATGGTGATTGAAGCCGAGCAAGAGCTCATTATCAAAAGTGGTGATACTGAAACTCGTTATAGCGGGCGAGATGGGCGCGTAACTACCAAAGCGAAATATGTCACTTCACAGGCTGAAAAAGCACAAAAGATTCAAGGTGGCACTATAGCTATTAATTAATAGCTATCGCACGTGAATGATGGAAATTAGATGAGACAAAGAATAGGTGTTGAGTACCTAAAAGCTCCAATAACCCAGAAAGATGTCGAAGGAGCGTTGGTGAAAGCAGAGCTTGCGGTTAATGACCTTGCTAGTTTGTCTGACAGTTGGCTGAGTTTCTGCAACGAAAAATTGGCAATTGCTTCAGAAAGTCTTAGCTTTTTACTAAGGCAACGGGTTCAAATTCATAAGCGCGGTTATCCAAGTCGAGATCTCGACTATTTGCGTTTGATAGAACGTCAAATGAAGCAGCTTAAGCAGGTTTACTTATCTTTCTATCGTCTTAATCCTGGGTTAATTCACCAATTACGTAACCAAGAAGCCAGTATCTATGCTTGGCTTATGCTGGAAAAAGAGTGGGGCTTAGAGTATGACAATTTGTTGTGTGGCTTGAGCTTGTTAGGGGAGCTAGATACTCCAACGGCAAAGGTTTTTGCGGCTCAATCTCCGGTGGAGATCATCGATAATGTGATGTCTGAGCTGATAGAAGGCAATGTGACGTCGAGTTCGTTTTACTTTGAATGCTTACGTGTTCGCCAAGCGCTGAGCATTGCCTTGATTAGACGTTGGCACAACGCCAATATCATTCCTTCTCATATCGCGTTTCCGATCCTTGCGTTACATGATGTTAAAGAAGGAATAGAGTGGCTTAATGACAACGCTGATGGTGAGCAATATTTGTTTGAACATCTAATTACCAAGCATGACCGAGGCACATGGTTCCGACAGTATTTCGGCGTAAATCCGAGCAGCTTGCCGTCTGAAGAAGTGTTGACCTATGCAAAACTGCTAGAGTTGAAAGAATTTGAAGCGTTTGACATTTTTTCTTCATTGGCTCCTGTTGATTTTGCTCTCGGCGGTGATTGTAAGCTAGTTCCCGATATTGTGGAGTATTTGGTTAGCTTGGATGAAGGTCAAGGTGAAATTTGGATTCAAGCTTTGTACGTTGTCTACGGAGACCTGTTGCCATTGAAACCTAACGAGGTTGGGGTGGAATACGAGTGGGAACAAGTTGTCAGCATACTGCAACAATGGGTTGCAGAATCAAAATACCAGCAGAATTTAGCGAGCCGTTTGGGGTATGCACTCAGCTTTGAGTCCACCTTAGCCGCGATGCAAGATCCCCATATCAATGTATTGTTTCGCTCATGGTTGTGGCGACAACTTTGTATTCAGTCCAGAGCTTATATCGCGTGGGATATGGCGATGCCCATTAGTCAGCAAGACTGGAACTTTAATAAGTTGAAAGTAACCTCTTCAGCAAGTGAACGATTCAATATGAGGAATAGCCATGCAGTTATGGGATATTGAACCACATCCTGAACTTTCACTGAAAGGGCGCTTTCAGCGAGATGAAAATGGTGATGAAGTTTGGGTCGTGGTTGCAAAGCGTTCGTGGCAATTTGATGGCGTAGCTTGGCAACCGCTGAGTGATAGTGAGATTTTTGATGACCCTCAGTATGAAGGAGATGAGGGGTGGTCAGCAATGAAAGTCGACCACGAATTTGCCTACTGTAAATCCAATACGGATGTCCTTGTATATGGCAAAGCTCGCAGTTATGCCAAGAAGCCTGTTACTCAGTTAGAGTGCCGGGTTTTGATTGATGAACATCTTGATAAGACATTGGTTGTTAAAGGTGAGCGAGCTTGGGTTGAACATGGTGGAAGTATTACTTTAAGTAACCCCATTCCATTTATTGAAAAAGAGATTGATTACACTTGTGCGATCGGGGGAGATATGCGAAACCGCATAGGGGGAGGGGTTGCTGATACTAATAAAGAGCTGCTTGAGCAGAAAGTGCCTTCTGTGTTTTATCTAAAAGAAGATTGGAGCTCTACCGCTAAGAATGTACGGGTCGCTGGCTTTGGCCCTCTACCACCTTTTTTTCAATCTCGTCAGGTGCTGGCCGGTACATTCGATGAAGAGTGGGTTGAGAATAGAAAACCAATGCTACCCGTCGATTTTGATCTTGGTTTTTACCAAAGTGCACCTTTGGATCAGCAATGCAAAGGGTATCTAATAGGGGGAGAGCGTTTAGTCATGAGTGGTTTTTGTCATGACGATACGATCTCATTTCGTATTCCTCATGACAGATATCGCGCAATTGCTACTTTTAACAACGAAGTTAGCCACGTTGATATGGCGATTTATACCTTGTTTGTTGATACGGAAAATAAAATAATTTCAATAAGTTATAATGCATCTTTTCCTTGTCAGGGGAAAGAGCACCTTTTGGTGTCCACTGCGATCACGAAGCAAGAGTAGGTCTGTGAATATGAATAAATCGACAGCTCGTTATGTATTAGGAATGGAAGTAATGACCCCAACGGGAATGAGCCTTGACATTGCTTCGACTGTTGCTCAATCTGATTTGGCAAGGTTTGAGCAAGTGGAAGGCAATGACGGAATTGAACGATTCACCTTCGCTAAAATAGGTTACACCAATGAAAGTAAAGTATTTGAAAAAACGTGTGAACTGACAGGCTATTTACTTAATTCTTTATTGGCTCAATTGCCGCGCTCTTTGAAGCCGATTCCATTACTTATCGCAGTTCCAAAGTCAGTCTCGCCAATGGAAGTGCAAGATTGGTTAGGTGAAAGCGAATATTCTGGTGCTTTATTGTCTGTGGAGGCGGTGCATGCTAGCGGACCTATTTTTCTTGCACAGTCGATTAAATGGCTCGATAAACATGATGCAATGATGTGTATTTCGCTAGATTCACTGGTGGAATCATTGCAAGAGTTTGTTGACTCTTCAATGGTCATGAGTACTCATAATCCATGGGGTATCATACCTAGTGAAGGCGGAGCAGGGTTAATCCTTTGCAGGAAAAATACTGTTGACACATTAAAGCTACAGGCAAAAGTTCAGTTGGGTTACTTCGATACAGAAAAGAGCACAACCGATAGACGAGGTATGTATCGTTTAGTTCAACGTGCAAGTAAGGCGCTAGATACGTTTGGACATGTTTATACTGATATGTCTAACTTTCGTGCGCATACTGAAGACTATGGCTTTGTACTTGGTGCAAAGGCACAACGTTTTGCTAATCCTACAGACCCTGTCCGTATTAATGATTTTTGGGGAACGATGGGAAGTTGCTCTTCCGTTGCACTATTAGCCTTTGCTGCTGCCAATCATTATTCTATTAACCAACCCGCGTCTCTTCTCATGTTTGATTACCACGGTGATAAGGGTTTAATGCAAATACTTGCTAATAATGAGTGATACATTTAAATCTTATCTTTAGTGAGTTCAATATTATTAATTGATTCATTAAATGGTAAAGCAATGACGATTATCTAGTTAAAGCGTAAGTTGTAGAGTTGGATTAATTAGTAATAATAACTAAAGTTATAGTCGTACTGTTCGTTTTGCTTATTCAGTATTGAATGGGATATAGCCGAGGAAATATCATTTTCTCTGGTCATATTTCTACGCAAAAGAGCACAAAGTGTCAGATAGTCAGGGAGCAACCAACGGATACATGGATCAGTTGGTGGCTAAAGCAATTGAAAAAAAGAAGTTGAATGAGCAAAGGCTGGCGAAGAAAAGTAAGCCAAAGCTTGAATACGTGCTTTTTTCACAATTTGATGTCTTAGACACTCTTCCTTCACAAAATGGTAAAACGACGATTTACCGTTTGTCGAAAAAGGCTCAGCCAGAAAAGCAGATTTGTTGCAAAGTGGTCAACAATGATGCTTCCGAATTGGCGGATAAGTTATTACTTAATGAAGCTAGTCGACTTGAAATGTCGCAACATCCGAGTGTCGCTGAATTTATCAAAGTCGGTAATGAGTTTGAACGCCCATATTTTATGTATGAGTGGGTTCAAGGCGAGTCTGTTGCAGAAAAGATGGCTCGTTATTCTAGCAAGGGTTTTCGACACGATCATATTGCTTGGTTAGTGTACCAACTCGCTGGTGCGTTGGAGTTTATGCATACCCGTGGTATCTGCCATTTGGACATTAAACCCTCTAATATCATGGTCAGCGAAGGTGATTTCGTTAAACTGATTGATTTTGGTGCAGCGCGCTATATTGGTGATGTTGATACCTACGCTGAAACAAGCTTGAATTACGCATCTCCACTCTACGTATCAACTGGTCAAGCTGAGCCACAAGACGATGTTTACTCGTTAGCAATGTTGGCGGGGCATTTATTCCTTGGCTATCTGTTTGGTGATGCGTGGCATAAACAGCTAAAAGAGCGCAAGTGTCCGGAACTGATTCCAGGGCATATTTGGAAACTGTTAAAAGAAGTTATCAATAACCCTAGAAGTCACGGATATACTGCAATTTCGTTTGCTCAGCAACTTGCGCGAATTGATACGCAAGAGCTCGATCCATTATCGAGTGCACCAATATTTAGCAGCTTACGCAATGCTGACCTATTGTTGACCCATTGCAAGCCTCAAGACAGGTTCAAGTTCAGACGTTTCAAGCTGCTCGAAACAGGGTTGGTTATATGCTTAGCAACAATAACAGGCACTCATTTGTATCAAAGTATTGTAGATAGCGGACAAGGTGGGCCTGTTTTGCAATATTCTTTAATGCAAGATCCTAACGTAAATACCGTCAATGCAACAGCTTCATTTCTATCTCAATCTCCTTGGAAGATGGAGAGTTTGATTAGTGAGATGGATCGACAAGATATGGATTCAGCACCTTACCAAAATGCATACGATATTCAGCAGGGTCAATTAAAAACTATTTATAATAAGAATAGTGGCCAGCTTCAGTCTTACCAATTGATTGCTGATGAATTACCTAAAGCACTTCGACAACTGCACAAAGAATTGGTCGTATTGCGTAAAGAATTAGACAATGAGCGTTCGCTCTCTCCGTCCGTCGAGCAGAGTTTATCTCAAGTTATGGTTGGTTTGAATGTTGCCGCCAGTGATTCTTTCAAGCTATCAGCGGCGGTTGGTAGTAAAAGTGAACAACTTGCTGAACTTATTCTCGATGGTGAAGTGGCATTAGCAAGCGATGAGATTAAAGCTGCCTGGTTACTAAACCAATCTAAGTCTTATTTTTACAGCCATGCTTTACCTGAGCAAATAATGGTTAATATCTATAAATCGATCGATGAGTTAGCTGGTAAAGATCGTTATACCGAGGCTATTTCTGAAGCTAAGTTAGCCAAATCTTATTTTGGTAATCAATACGGAATTGATGAAAAAATAAAGTCGTTAAGTATTGATAGAAGTAAATATATTCTATTTAGCACTGTTCAGGGTCAGGATATGTTTGAGAAAGATAAGCTTCGAGATTCATTAGCAGAGTTAGAGGCTAATGACCCAACAATATTCAATGATGTTGCGACCAAGTTGCAGGCCCTTGCTGCGGACTATAAAGAGAAAAGTCATCAATTTTCTCGACCTGGCCGAGGTGCTACGGCAATTGAGAAAGCGTTAGAAGAATACTTGTCAGAGGATCGAGGTTAAATATGACTGATATCGAACTTTTGCTCAAACCAATCTCTAATGATTCAGTTGTCGGTGAAGATGCTCGTTACGAGTATTGCTATGAAATGATGGAGGCCGAAGTCAAAAAATTTGGCTCTTTGTTCGGCGAAACAGTTGATTGGAATACTGTAAAAACGTTTTCTTGCGAAGTATTGGAACATCATAGCAAAGATTTAAAAGCTATTTGTTATTTGGCAAGAGCACTCACTGAAGAAAATGGACTTGCTGGCTTTGAGCAGGGGTTAATCCTGCTTAATAGGGCACTAAATACGTTTGGTAGCGCGCTTTATCCGAAAAGAAAACGGGGTCGTGATGGGGCGGTAGAATGGCTTAATGATCAATTTAAGTTAGTTAGTGCCAAATTGATGAGCGAGTCAATATCGTGGGAACAGGTATCCAGCTGTATATCGACTGTTGAAGAAGTTCAGCGTCAGTTTGATAGTATTTATCAAGATTCAGAAGCCGACTTTTTTGAAATTCGTACTCAACTCAATGTGTTGTCTCAGCAAGTGAGTGGAGATGGGCAAATTGAAAGTGCGGATAAAGTCGTCGAGTCCGTAGGATCTTCATCTGTACCTATGGCAGACGACAAATCAGAAGCGACTAATACGACCCCAAAGGTAACTGAACCTGTTGTGCATAGACCAACAGCGCCTTCTAAGAAGACTATCAAAGAGGTTGATGTCGATACCGACTTTTCTTCTCCCGCGGCATCGAAACGAACGTTAAAAAAAGTGGCCGAAGTAATGATTTACTCTGATCCGAGTGAACCTCTTGCTTATCGACTTTATCGTCATCTTACTTGGTGCGATATTGACGGCCTACCAGATCATAAAAGTAACTGTACTGAGTTAAGTTTAGCTGTTTCGGTTGATCAGCAAGCAGAGTATCGAGATAAAGCAAATCAAGAAAGCGATATCGACACTTTAAAGCGACTAGAGCGCACGCTCACGGATGCCCCTTTTTGGTTAACTGGCCACTACTACGTCTATTCAATGCTGGACAATCTCGGCCTCACTGATGCCGCTTTGGCAGTCAAGCAAGAAGTATCTCGCTTCGTCGAGTCATTAGAAGGCATCGAAAACCTACTATTTAAGAATTCTATACCATTTGCAGATGAAGAAACTTTGCGTTGGTTAAAAACGCAAGATACGACTGGATCTCGTTCGCCATCTGTCGTTCAGACGGTTGTTATCAACGAAGATGACTCACTGAAAATGGAGGATATTACCTTAGAGAATCTAGGGGAGTATGCCGCTGTTCTTGCCCAGAAACTCGAACTTGATCGTTCGGGACGTGGGCAGTTCATGCTGTATTTACAATTGATATCAGCTTACCAATCCTTGGGGTTATATTCTTTGTGCTTACCATATCTTGAGAAAGGTTGGGAAGTACAAAAAACATTTAATCTTTCGGTTTGGGAACCCCACTTATCGTCTCAGCTAGAGAGCCTCATTCGAAAAACACTTCATCAGTTGTTTCGTAGTAAGGAGCTTTTGCCTGAAAAGTATGACGAGTGGCAAGCATTTTTTAGCTAATCAAAGAATTAAATAAGGAACTAAATATGTCACGTGACGGCTCGGTGGCTCCTAAAGAGCGAATTAATATCCGTTATGTTCCAGCAACTGGTGATGCGCAAGAAGACGTAGAACTGCCGCTAAGTATGATGGTACTCGGGGATTTCACTTCACGCGCTGATGAAACACCGATTGAAGAACGCACGCCAGTAAATATCGATAAAGACAACTTTAACGAAGTGTTAGAGGGCATGTCTCCAAACGTTAAGGTGAATGTTGAGAACCGACTGTCTGATGAAGAAGGTGCTCAAATGGGGGTGGATCTGACGTTCCAACATATGAAGGACTTCACTCCGGAATCAATTGCTAAGAGCGTTCCAGAATTAAACAGCCTACTTGAACTGCGTGAAGCATTAGTAGCGTTGAAAGGGCCTCTAGGTAATGTCCCTGCGTTCCGTAAGAAAATTGCTTCTGTACTTCAAGACGAAGAAGCAAGAAAGAAACTTTTAGATGAATTAAGTATTGGCGATAAACAAGACGCTAAAGAAGAGTAAGGAATACCATGTCTGCAGAAGCACAAGCTCCAGAACAAGAAGCGGCCCTAGCGGAGTCCGGTTCATTGCTGGATAGCATTCTTAACGAAACTCGCTTGAAGCCGAGTGACGAAGGTTTTGATGTCGCAAAACGTGGCGTAGAAGCATTTATCAGTGAGCTACTAAGCAGCTCAACTACAGAGAAAGTGGATCAATCTTTAATTGATCTTATGATTTCAGAAATTGACCAGAAGCTTTCTAAACAAGTTGATGCGATTCTTCACTGTGAAGAAGTACAGGCGGTCGAATCGACTTGGCGTGGCCTTAAGTATTTAGTCGATCACACGGACTTCCGTGAGAACATTCAAATTGAGTTGATCTCTGCGAAGAAAGATGAAGTTCTAGATGACTTCGAAGATGCGCCTGAAGTAGTGAAGTCAGGTTTGTACAAGCAAATCTATACTCGTGAATATGGCCAATTTGGTGGTAAGCCAGTTGGTGCTGTCATTTGTGATTATGACTTGTCTGCATCATCGCCTGATATCAAATTGATGGAGTATATGGCAAACGTAGGTGCGATGTCGCATGCGCCATTTATTACTTCGGCATCGTCGAAGTTCTTTGGTATTGACACGTATGAAGAACTACCAAACCTGAAAGATCTTAAATCGGTATTTGAAGGCCCCCAATACACCAAATGGCGTGGTTTGCGAGAGCATGAAGATTCACGTTACCTTGGGCTATGTACGTCTCGCTTTATGCTACGTAATCCATATTCTGTTGAAGACAATCCAATCAAAGCATTTGACTATGATGAATTAGTAACAGATAACCACAATCACTACTTGTGGGGTAACTCTGCCTACGCAATGGCTTCAAAAATAAGTGAGTCATTCGCTAAATATCGCTGGTGTCCAAATATTATTGGCCCTCAAAGCGGTGGTGCGGTGTTTGATTTACCAGTCTACAACTTTGAATCTATGGGACAGATCGAAACGAAAATCCCAACAGAAATTTTGGTTTCTGACCGTCGAGAGTATGAATTAGCAGAAGAGGGCTTTATTGCTCTGACTATGCGTAAGGGCTCTGATAATGCAGCGTTTTTCTCTGCTAACTCAATTCAAAAGCCAAAAGTGTTTGCGAATACGCCGGAAGGTAAACAAGCAGAGATGAACTATAAGTTAGGCACTCAGTTACCTTATATGTTCATTATTAACCGCTTAGCTCACTATATTAAAGTACTTCAGCGTGAGCAGATCGGTTCATGGAAAGAGCGTTCTGACCTTGAAATCGAGCTGAACAAGTGGATTCGTCAATATGTATCTGATCAGGAAAACCCACCAGCAGAAGTACGTGGTCGCCGTCCACTCCGAGCTGCGAAAGTTGAGGTATCAGACGTAGAGGGCGATCCAGGTTGGTATAAAGTATCGATGTCAGTACGTCCTCACTTTAAGTACATGGGTGCAAGTTTTGACTTGTCTCTGGTTGGTAAGTTAGACCAGTAACACATTGCAATACTATTAAGCAGTCAGTGAATACTGGCTGCTTTTTTCGTAGGACCGAATATGGAAAAAGGATATCGTCTTCTTGAACGCATTGAACTGGGTGAGCCCAAAAATTGTTACGAAAAAGTGGTATCTCACAAGCATTTAATCGAGTCTATCCATTCACACCTCGCAGACTTGCTTAATACGCATTCTGGTAATGCTATGATTGATAACGAATATGGTTTGCCAGATTTCAATGATGTTCTGTCTAATAACACGAACCTGGTTCGCCACATTCAGCAAAATATAACAGCCACAATTGAACGCTTTGAGCCCCGGTTACTCAATGTCCACGTGCAGTACCGAGAAGATCACCATAATCCATTACAACTTGGCTTTGGTATTCGGGGGGAAGTGTCTCACAACGGTGGGAAAGTCCCTATGTCGATCGATGTCTATATGGGCACAGATGGCCAATTTAACGTTTAGTAGGTAGCACTTGAGTAACAGTAAATACTTTCAAGATGAACTCACGTATTTGCGTGAATCAGGTAGTGAGTTTGCCAAATATCATCCGAAGTTGACACATTTTCTCTCAGAAGGAACGTTCGATCCTGATGTCGAGCGATTATTGGAAGGTTTTGCCTTTTTAACGGGACGCATCCGAGAAAAGATCGATGATGAGTTACCAGAACTGACACAATCTCTCATGACGTTACTGTGGCCCCATTATATGCGATCCGTACCGTCTTTGTGTATCACAGAACTTAAGCCTCATACTGGTAGTGTTACTGAAAAAACGGTGGTGAAACGTGGTGTTGAGATGGCTAGTGAGCAAGTAGAAGGGACGCAGTGCTTGTTTCGTACTTGCTATGATGTTGATCTATACCCAGTTTCGATAACCAATATCGAGCAAACGAATAGTCGTACAAGTTCAACTATCGATGTCACGTTGTCGACAGAACATGGCCTTGAATTATCGCGCATCGGTCTGGATACGTTACGCATACATCTTCATGGTGAAATACATATCACACGAACCGTATTCTTATGGTTATTCCGTTATTTGGATTATGTCGAATTAGATGTTGGTGGCGGGTATAAGCATCGCCTTGGGCCAGAATATGTTAAACCGGTTGGACATGAAGAAGATGAAGCTTTGTTACCATACGGTAAGAATTCGTTCGCAGGCTATCGTTTATTGCAAGAGCTTTTCTCTCTACCTGATAAGTTCATGTTCTTTGATTTAAAAGGTTTAGATTGGCTAAGAGGCATTCCTCAACGTAGTAATGTAAGGGTTAAGTTCTTCTTCAAACGAGCTTTACCATCGGAGGTTGTTTTGAAAGATAAACACTTCCGTTTACATTGTACCCCGGCTGTTAATCTGTTTGAAAAAGATGGTGACCCTATACGATTGGAACATCGTCGGAATGAGTATAAAGTTCGCCCCCAAAGTAATGCTCAAGAGCATTACGAAGTGTATTCTATTGAACAGGTTGAGAGTTGGAGCAAAGATGAACGACGCAGTAAGCCGTTGATCGAGTTCGAATCGTTCGAGCACCAAATCAACCAACGTGATAAAAGAGAGTTTTATAAGTCCAAGGTCAACGAACGTGTCAACGGCCGAGGTCTTGAGCGATATATTTCTTTCCATACACATAACAGTGACATTGCAGACTTAGGTACGGAAACGGTGCTAATGAAGCTTCAATGTAGCAACGCTGATTTAGCGGAGCGTTTATCCGTTGGAGATATCACGTATGCAACGCACAAGTCTCCGACCTATGCGACGTTTAGAAATATTACAAAGCCAACTCAATCGGTTAGCCCACAAGTGAATGGGGAGCTTCAATGGCAATTGATTGCAAACATGTCTCTCAACTATTTGTCATTGGCGAATATCGACGTCTTGAAAGTTTTATTGTCCACTTATGATTTCCACTCACGAGTAGATAGGCAAGCACACAGAGCGTCGATTCATCGATTAGATGGTATTATCTCTTCAGAAATGAAGCCTATTGATCGTGTGTTTCGCGGAGTATCGGTAAGAGGTAATCAGTTTAAATTGGTTATGAACTCTAAGTTCTTTGTTAATGAAGGTGATATGTATCTTATGGCGACGGTGCTAAATGAGTTTATCCGTTTGTACTCAAGTGTGAATTCTTTTACTGAGTTAGAAGTATTTGATGAAGCGACAGGGGAGTTATACACCTGGGCAAGCCTTATCGGACAGCAAACGATCCTATGATTACGACATTAACAGACAGCAGCAATGAGTTCAGCTTTTATCAAGCTGTTCTATTGCTTGAGAAATACTATCAACTAGAGCCTGATTCTAATTTTGTTGCGGTGGGGGAGAATAAATACTTTCACCAAGAGCGTATAGCATTTAGTGTTTCGCCAAATTTATGTTTTCCTAAGAGTGATATGGAATTTATTACTCACATGGAAAGAAATGGCCAGCAGTATTCTCGAATTGAGACCAATTTTCTTGGTTTGCATGGCTCTAGTTCACCTTTGCCTGTTTCTTACACTGAAAAGCTGGCAGGCCGCGATCCAGATGATAACCCGGTTAAAGATTTCTTCGATTTCTTCCATAACCGATATACAAGCTTATTGTATCGCGTTTGGAAAAAATACCGATATCATGTGCAATATAAAAGCGGCGCAAGTGATGCTTTTTCGGGACGGATATTGCATTTGGCGGGGCTGTCGAGTGTCATGCAAGATTGTGAAGCAGCGGAGCTAGATAGAGCTAAGATTCTTTCATATGTTAATCAGCTGTCGACACGGACACGCTCACCAAAACTTATTTCTGGTATTGTTTCTCACTATTTCTCTCTACCGCACGTTCGTATCGAAGAGTGGATTTATCGACGTGTAAAAATTGCCGCGAGTCAACGTAATAAACTTAATCGTTCAAACTGTAATTTGGGCCGTACCTTACATTTAGGGCAAAGTATTCCAGATCTAAACGGTAAGTTTAATATGTGCATTGACAACATCGATTTCGATATGTTTAGGCGTTTTTCTTATGGTAGTGAGCTCCATAAGACACTCGTTGGTTTGATGCGTTTTATTTTACGCGACCCTATGTCATGGGACCTGATACTTACGGTAAATTTGGATTCTGTTCCAGAAAACAAATTAGGCAATGGGGAAGGGAATAGTCTGGGGCAGACTTGCTGGCTAGGAACTCCGACAGAAAGGGATGTGAGTATACGAGTTATAGGTAGTATATAAAGTTTAGCGGGTCACACCGACACGATTGATTACATACATTATTGATTGTGTACGTTTTTACTAAAAAGCCTCGGCCAGCAATGGCTGAGGCTTTTTAAGTATTTGCGGACTATCGATTAATTGGTTGGTGAAGTACAACCGTTGTCTCAAGTGCTCTGATGCCACTAAAGGACTCGATCTCATTGCACAAGTAGTGTATCGACTGAAGGTCTGGAGCCTCAATCAAAGCAATGATGTCAAAGTTTCCTCCAACAACACTAGTCAAACGGACTTCGGGAATCTCTTTAAGTGCATTGGTTACTTCGTCTTTCTTCCCTTTTTCACAGGAGATAAGTAAGTAACTTGCTGCAGAGCGTCCTTCGTTCTCAATTCGAATTTGAGCGGTATAACCTTTAATTATTCCCGTCTTTTCCAGTCGATTAATTCTTTCTGCTACCGCTGTGCGCGATAAACCAATATTTCGAGAAAGATTGGCAATAGACTCTCGTCCATTTGACAATAAGTTAGAAAGTATTTTTCGATCTAGTTTGTCTAAGCCTTGTACTGTCATGTTAGAAATCATGGGTTTTGCCTATTTCGTTGTTTTATTTTTATTTGATTGTTTTTGGTAAAGTAAAGTTATATAGCTCTGCTAATGTAAAGGGATTTCGAGGTGTTAATGGGGTAACTCTCAGGCTTAAATCTCGCCCAGATACCTTTGTATCACTAACAAAACTACCATTATGTTGGTTTGTTAGTGTTGATTCCCCAAGTAAGCGATAGATCGCCCATTGACCACTTTTACTTAACACATGCTGTTTACCTTCATCTGTAACATCTTGAATAGTGATGTTTATGTTGAAGTCCCCATTTTGAGGAGGCCATTCCATATCTCGAATTTGGCTTGGGCCGTGATAGTATTTAATGTCTGTGCCCGCGACCTGAAGAGTGGCTCTGATGGCACTTGAATCTAGGTCTATGACTTTCATACTAAATGGGATGTAGACGCGGTTGGTGCTCTTGTTGATGAGCGTATCTCGAATAACATTGTAGTTACGCAGTTGAACGAGCAGTTCTGGAGATAAATACAGTTCTTCTCCCTCTACCTGCTTCGGTATCCACAGGTTCGTATCGTAAAACGGTGCAAAGTTCTTTTGAATAAAACTATCTAACAATCCTCCTGTTGCAAAAATCCGCTCAAAGTCTTCAATCGAAATGTCTTCTTCTGATGTCAGATCGAAGGGGTACTTATTGAGGCCAATTTGCTGGAATTGGGTGTAGACCTCACTATGCCATTGAGCTTGAATGCCTTTTGAAGATTCCTTGATTATCACAGACCAACTTTGTTGCACCATTCCTAATAGCCAACTTCTTACTGGCTCAGGTGATTTTTGGGCGATCTGTTTTAGCTTAATTAGAGGATCTGCTTCTGTGCTACTCATTCGGTGTTGCGCAGCGGCTAGTGCAGCCATTTGCGGATCTGGAGCATCCGCTATTTCTTTCATATAGGTTCGCACACGGCTAAGGGCTGCGATCGTTTCGTCCCAAGGTGTCGGTGAGTTATTAGTTTCATTGACCTGCAGTTGATTTAGCAGGTGAAATGCTTGCTCTACACGAGTCATCAGAAGGTAATCTGGCTTCGTTACCTCGGTTACTTTATCTGCAATAGCTTCACCGGCTTCTAAGAGCGTTGGGTTAACTTTTGATACTAAAGTGTTTTGGTTACCAATTGGAGAGAACTGAGTATTCGCATATACCTGTTTTAATACAGTTGTCATTGGCGATGATGGGCCAGATATCAAATCAATAGCGTTGGTGAGATCCCCCACGTTGTCATAACGTTTAACCTTCAGCTCACTCAATGCATTACGCCAGTAGCTTATGTAGTCATCAGTGTATTTTTTACGGACTTGGTCTTTGAACGTTTCGTGTTCTTCTTCTGTTGGAACAATGTTATTAGTTAAACCAAGTACCCAGTTATCACTGATCACTTGCTCTGACATAGTGTCAACACTTGGTCTGTAGAAAGTATTAAAGCCAGAAGAGGTGAACAATTTTCCGATGACCAAACGGCTACTGTCAGTTGGTTCACTGAATACATTGTTGAATTCAAACCCTACGGCACGTTCTAGATCAAGTGTGCCCAAACCAGTTGAGTCAGCTTGGCCGAGAACGCTTGCGTAAACAAGATCAACATTTGAGTTTGCTAAAAGTGAACGTCTTGTGGCTCGAACGATATCCATATTTATGTTCACTGGAGCAAAATCAGTTTTAAAGTAGGTATCTAAATAACGCATTGTTTGTTCTACAACTTCAGGGTTCACGTTAAGTGAGTCCATCATTGTTAGGGTTTGATGACGTAAGAACTGAATATCGCGTTTAGATGGGTCGTTCAGCATTAAGTAGGCTTTTAATAGTGGCAGTGCTCGATTAAAGTTGTTTTGGTTTCGAGTCAGTTCCAGTCGGTAGCCTGTTTCAATGATTGGAATTAGTTTGTTATGTAAGTCATCTAACAGTGCCCCATAAGCGACTTTTGTACTTGATGTTAAGCGACTGATATTAAGTGGTAGAGCTTCATTATCGAGCGCAGTCGAGCCATCAAACCATGCACTATACAATGGTTGTAATGATTCACTGGTGTTTGTTAAAAGCTCTGCAAAGTCGCTTTGATGGTCATTTTGATGAATATTGTCAATGTTGAGTAGTTTATTAATAACCCTCAGGTTTGCATCAAGGGTTGTAGCAAAATAGTAGCCGCTACCAGCGAGCAATAGCAATGAAGCGATTATTGCTAAATTACTCTGCTTTCTGATTCGACGAAGGTAAGTTTGGTTTTCACCGGCAAAGTCGCTTTCGGGCAAGATTTGAGAATCCATTAAAAAGCGAACGAAGTATGGCGTTTCAGTTAGGTGGGTATGTTCAGATGCAATAATCGGAAGGTTAAAGTAGTTGCTGCAGCTTTTAGCAAGCAAGTTGTACTTTCGTCCACCTTGTAAGCTCGAGTTGAAGAAGATCTCGCGGATGTCAAAAGAGTATACTCCAGTATTCACCTCGCTTAGTTTTTCAAGTACGTAGCTTACTTGAGACTGGCACAGCTCAAACTGTTTAGGAAACGTTATGATGGCTTGCTTTTCATCCATGTTTGAGGCTTGTGCAGAGGCATCAAGGGCGCTTGTTTCTAAGACACTAACCAGATTCGCGTAACTTTCGTTAAAGTAAGATGAAGTTAGGCCTTTCGCTTCTTTTAAAGGAATAGATAGGAATTCAATGTGTGTTTTCAACGAGCTGAATTGGATATATTCCTTAAAACCGTCAAGTTTATCTAACTTTGCCATCATAATATAAACTGGTAGCGCAGAAGCAGTTTGCTCAACAATAGAACTGAGGCGTTTTGTTAATGATGTAATAACAAATTCTTTCTGCTCGGTTTCTGAAACGATGAGAAATTCGTAATCAATAAAGAACATGCAACCAGCGAAAGGTTTTCTCGGTCTATGTGCGATCACCTCACGTGTGAAACGTTCCCATAAAGCGGCATCATTACTTGATATTTCTTGAAACAACAGTCGCGGATTAGGTTTTATATAAACGGCCTTTTCAGACTCGTACCAGCTGAAAAAGTCATTTTTAGTTGTCTTACTATGGTCAACAGATTTGATTGCACCAGAGTTAACCAAAAATTGACTTCTACCAGACTGTTTGTTGCCGATCATCAGGTAAATTGGTTTAGTCGCTGTTTTGGACAGGAGAGGTCGCATTATCATCGATAACGCATCTTCTTCCGTTTCCAATGCTAATGAGTCTGAGCCTCTTTTTTTCTTCATCCACAAAATGGCGAGGAAAGATACATAGAGTACGGCAATAACAGCCAATACTATATACAAATAAAGCAACTCAAACGTTTGAGCATAGAAAAAGATCGCGATAAACAATATCGCGAGACTAATTGCTAATATGGTTGAAACCGCAATTGGGTTTCGCATCATCTTTTTAAGAAACATAAGCCGTTATTTTTTGTTACTGTACGTTGTTTGATTCAGTTTTTAACTGATTGATTTTGTATAAGTAGGTGTTCAGCAATTGAAGAGAACGCTCTACATCTTTTTGTTGTTTGTGTTTTTCTGAGTATTCAATTCGACCTAATAAAGGAAACAGAGAGTTACTGTACTTATAAGCCTGTACAGATTTCTTATCTGTTTGATGTAAAGTCGCATTTGCAATAGCTGTTCTTGCGATAGAAAATCTTTGATAGATCATTTCGAATTCTTTGTCGAAGCTTGCTTTCTTCAGTTGAAAGTCCTGTTGAAGCTTTGAAGCATAATTTGAATCTGGATAAAGTAGCAGCAGTTGGTTCGTCAAGTGCTCAAGCTTATCTAGATTGTTTACTCTAACCGGATCTAATGTCCATCCATCCATAAGTTGATCAAGTCTAGTGATGGTTGGTTGTCGTAAATCGCTCAATGTATCCCGATTATTCTGAGAGTTAAGTTCATCGACTATACTTGCAAGTTCGGGAATAGAAGCTTGATTCACCTGCGCTATAAGTTGCTTCTTTTGATAGTGGGGATAGAAGAAAAATAAGGTAATAGCGATAACCATAGCGAAACTAGCTGCCACCAAGTATTTCTTAGGATTATTTGGAGAATGCTGAAGTTCTTCTGGTTTAGATTGTTCCTGCTTTGGCGGTGATATCTCTAGGGTAAACTCATGAGGAGCTGGCACCTTTTTAGTTTCAACTGTACTTGCTTGTTGATTGCTTTCCCTTATCTCACCGACCCAAAGGCTAAGTCTTCGGCGTACTCGGCCTAAAGAAGGAGCTGCCAAGCCGTAGTGAAGGCGAAGTTCCTCTTCTATTCGCAAACATGTTTGATGTGCCATCTCAATAAGTCGAAGGTCTTCTGATTGCGGGTTAATGTGTTTAAGGCGACGTTCAGTATTTTCTACCATCCACTCTATAGCGTTAACTCGAGCATTGGTTTTAGAGCAATCAGGGAAAGCGCTATACCAGTAGATGACGCATAGGTCCAACAGAGAAGTAAGGGTGGGATCGAACTTTAACCACTGAAAATAAAAGACTTTATTTTATTGGGAACTTTTCAAGGTAATCACGATCTGATCATGAAGTTAAAAATATGAGAAACTCGTGCATGATTATCA
>NZ_JANAVY020000008.1 GCF_025195085.2 Vibrio intestinalis
TCAGGAAGTCAGAAGGGAGCGTGTCTGTACCAAGGAAGATGAATAAGGCTACGTGGGACAAAGATTATAGAGCAAAAGTTCTCTTTACATCAGCTTAACAAAGTACGTTCGCGCCCTTAGTTCTCAATTGAGTATACTCAAAGCGTAGGCGGTTTCAGCTCGGCTGTTACTAATGGTTACCGTTAAACAAGAATTGACGCAAAGAAAACCGAATTAAAAAAGCCAGCATCAATGTGCTGGCTTATTGCTATATCTGCGGCTTACGCAACTGGGATAGCCTTTGGTGTTGGAGTTATCGAATCACGGTAACTAAACCATAGGTAACTGGTCACCACTAGGAAGAACAGATAAGACAAAGCAAATATGAGCGGCGAGGAAATAAGGTTCGCGGCAACACCCACACTGACGCCCACTACAGTAATCGTCAATTTAGACAACATGCCACAAATCAATAGAAACAAAGCGAGCTGAGGGAAGCGCGTCGTTCGAAACGCAAACCAGTAACAACTGCCTACAGCAAGCGTTGCGATGGTTAACCCTAGTAAGAAAGAATGAAGATGATCAGCTGATGCCACACCAGCAGACAGTGATGCCATTAAGATTAAAACTATTTTCATAATCACACCTCGTTTCTAAGACGTTAAAATCATCTTTTCATAAATGAAAACTCATTTTGCGACCATTTTCTCAGTTAAACATAAAAATTCAAACAACATTTTTTAGGCTTTTTATCGCTATTTTTGAATCAATATGACTTGTAAAACAACGGTTAAAAGCTTGCTTTCTATAACTATGCAGTTTTATGGGTAATTTATCGAACTACGTCTAAAAACCGCCCTTTAAGTAACAAAATTGTAGCATATAAATTATTTTTCGCCCGATTGTGAAAATGCGACACCATCGATGAAACGTAGTGATCGGGACTAATTGTGTGACTGCAACCACTCTTCAACGATTCACTTGTCGAATCCGAACAACGTGTTTGTTAGGGTTGCGCGCAAATCACATCAGCAACAAAAACTCATGCCTTCGCAATACAGAATTAATCAAATTGTAAACATCGGTGACACGTTGCATCGCTGCGGATGCCCACCATACAAACTTGAAAAATACACTCAGTTTTACGCCAAGAACCAAGGCATTGATGTCATGGTGCAAGCGACTCCGACCACAGTGAATTATCAGTTTCCTGCTGATAACGACGCAGTGGTGATGAAGCGTCATCCGCCCGCGTCTATCAACCTAAGCTTGTTGGCTAATACCATCATCAAGATCAATCGCTCCAACGATGATCCTATTCCTGAGCCAACCCACTACCCTAAATGGGTTTCTGCACTTGCTAACATGGCAATACCGCCCGCGTACTTGATGCTGGTAGGTAGTACGATGGAAGCCGTCTATTTCGCGGTATTTCTTGGCCTCATGGTTTGGGGCACGCAACAAGTTTTGAAAGGCCGTCGCTCTATTGCGGTAGAGTTTATTGCTGCACTGTTAACTGGCATTTTAGTCGCGTGGTTTGCCAGCACTGGCCAACCCATACCAGTTTGGGCGCTCTGTATTGCCTCTATTATTCTGTTTGTCCCCGGGCTATCGATAGCCAACTCATTGGAGTGTCTCGCCTTTAACGATTTAGTCTCAGGGACGAGTTTATTAGGCCAAAGCGGTTTAACGCTGATCAAGCTGTTTGTCGGCATTGTGATGGGGCTCAATATTGGTGAGTCGATATGGGGGCAAGCGCAATCAGCCAATTATCTCAATGAGGTGCCCTTATGGCTGCACATTGGCGGGCTGTTCCTTATCTCTATTTCGATCGGCATCATTTTCAACGCGCGCGCGAAAGACATCCTACTCGGACTACCTGTAGCAGTATTAGGTATGTGGGGGCCATTTTATCTTGGTTTTGAGAGTGGCTGGGTAGTGGGCACTTGGGTAACCACGGTATTGATTACTTTATATGGTACTTGGCTAGCCAAGCGCCTTGGCTTAACTGGCTCTATTTACATCTTACAAGGCATCATCATTTTGGTACCAGGTAGTCGTGTATTGGTCAGTGCCAGTCAGTCCGTTTTTGAGCAATCCATTTTACCAATACCGAGCATTGGTTTATCGGCACTGTTTATGTTTGCTGCGATTGTTGCTGGGCAAATCACCGCTTACTCCATTTATTCGCCTAAAATTGAGCGATAAATAATTTATAAACGAGCTAGGCAACTGAGTTGATAGATAATATTAATCACCACCATAAATAATATAGTGCCCAACAAAAAAGAACCCTATTCAAAGGTGGCTTAATTAAGCGACTTTTGAATAGGGTTCTTTGCCCTTAAATTTCATTTTACGTTGATAACTGCCTTTGCCTTTTTTAGGTTTTACCACTCGTGTTTTAAACAATTTACTGGTGACAACCGCTTTCAAAGCGCAGTCTTGAATCTCCCCTCGCCCCAATTCAAGACTGCTTTGAAGCGAAAGGGACGAGCTTTCGCTCGCTTTTACTTTTCTTTTCATATTCTCAACCATTTAGAAATCTAAAAAATCTACTCTGTTGTTTTTACACACCAATATTCTGTCTTATTTGTCATTACTAACAGCATATAAATGTGACAATCGTTAGTTTACAAACATTAATCTTTAGTTGACCAATATTATCTCGCCGTAAAGTTCAAAATAATAGTAAATTTAGATTGATTTTTATTGACTTAACTTAACTTCGCTTTAGACTAATCGCTAGCTAGAAAACGGTTCTTGTCTAGATCGCCGTTTCGTTGGATTTCTCGTATCTCTACCGTAACGTCGTACGCAATAGCAATCTCCTTTTCCACGCTATCCGTGCCGTTATAGGCTTATTTACGATACATCAAGGAATTACACTATGTCTAACACTGTTACTGGTACAGTTAAATGGTTCAACGAAACTAAAGGTTTTGGTTTCATTCAACAAGAAAACGGCCCTGACGTTTTCGCACACTTCAGCGCTATCACTGGCGACGGTTTCCGTACTCTAACTGAAGGTCAAGCGGTAGAATTCAGCATTTCTCAAGGTCAAAAAGGCCCGCAAGCTGAAAACATCAAAGTTCTTTAATTAGACTTTAACGCATTCTATAGCCAGCTATTTAGCTGGCTATTTTTTTAGGTAATTATGGCTCTCAAACCCACTATATATAAGTTTCGTATTAGTTTGTCTAACACTAATAGCGACTACTACGACTCGTTACAGTGCACTATCGCACTGCACCCATCGGAAACGACTACACGTATGATGGCGCGTGTTTTGGCTTTCTGCCTCAATGCAAAGCCTGAACTCGAGTTCACTAAAGGTTTATCGAATATCGAAGAACCAGACCTGTGGCACAAAGCATTAGATGGCACCATCGAACACTGGATTGAAGTGGGTGAACCGTCACTTGATCGCGTTAAAAAGGCCACTCGCCTTGCTAAGCGCGTTGATATTTACGCTTTTAACAGCAAGAGCAATGTTTGGTGGTCACAGTCGCAGAACAAGATGTCGAGTTTCCCTGCTAACATCCACTGTTTTGAAAACGATAACCTTGAAGCGTTAGCTGCAAACATCGACCGCGGCATGGATCTTTCCGTTATGATTACTGGTAACAGCTTGTTCGTCGACGGCAACAACGGCTCTTACGAGATCACTTGGCAAACCCTGCAGAGCAATGACTAAGTTACAGCAGATTGTTGAACAAATTAGTGCTCACCAATGCAGTGCGATCAGCCACCATGAGTCATCTTGGCTTGCGTTCTATCAACAACACAATCCGTTGTTTGAAAAGGTATTAGCAACCAAACCGGAAACGGCCACGATTCAGCATTTGCTCGGTTTGACGACCAAAGTGCATATTGAAACCAGTGCGCGCGTTGAGTCTAACCAACAAGCCGCACAGGCGATGCGCCAAGCACTACAAGACAACGTTGCTGAGCACAGTCAGCGCTTTCATTACCAAGAGGGCGAACAGCTGCGATTTATCAGCCATTTATGGCTATATGTACAAGGTTACTTGGCAATGGACTTTAGTTTAGCCAATGACCACGCCGCACATACTGCGCAGTTACTCTCCAATATTGAAAGTGGCGATGCACAAACGTTTCGTACCGAGCTGATGGCGAGCTTTTATCAAGGAAAAGAGCAAGGGCAAGCTGACAATCACAGTGCTCAACCACAAGCCAATGGCTTACTTGGTTGGCTGTCACGGCTATTTAATCGATAAGCCTTTGAGTCAATGCGACTGATACTGAAATTGCTGCAATAAAAAACCGAGTAAGCTATCCGCCACTCGGTTTTTTGTATCCGCCAATTCTGGTTTTGCGCTATGCCTCGGTATAATCCGGTTTGGCGCGTAAAATGATCATTGCCCCTGCTTTTTCTTCTTCAGAACGAATCATTGGACTAACCTGAATCTCAAGCCATTCACTTTTGTCTCGGCTACTGAACTTTCTAATCAACGAAATACCACTGTATTCACTGCCGCATTCAATGGCTCGGTAAAGCCAGTTTGACGGGCAAGGTGTATCTTCTGATAAGTTATCAAATAGCAGCTCAAAGCTTTGCCCATACAGCACATTGGCGCTGACATTTAACCACTCGGTAGCGGCAGGGTTGCAGTAATCAATTTTGCCTTGATGATCGACAGTAAAGATAAAATCACTTATTGAGTAAAGCAGCAACTGGCTAAATTGGTGCTCTTGGTACAAGTTGTTATAGATGCTACTGAACTTCTCACTAAGATGACCTATCTCGCCATTATCCGCATGTTTAAACGGCTTTAGCTCTTCTGCGAGCATTGAGCCATCCACTTGGTTTAGCCAGTTAATCAGCTCTTTAATTGGGCGGGTAATGTGCTTACGAAGCAAAAATGTCATGACCAAAGGCAGCACCATCAACGCTACCAAAGAGGGTAACCACTCGTAAATTAGCTCCAGTACACCATCACTTTCGTAATGGGTTTTCACCGAAATATCGATGGGTAAGATGCCTTCTTTGTCATGGACAATTTGATAGTAACCAATCAGCTCATTCCCTTGCTGGGTCGCACTTACCGCTTTTAGCTGCCATTTATCTTGTCCGGTTAGGACAAAAACCGAGTTATCAGTCGCGGAAGAGGCCATAGTAAATTCGCGTCTCAAGATCTGAGAAATTTCGCTGGTCAAACTGGCGTTGAGCGCTTTTAACATCACCAATCGGCCATTGGCTTTCAAATCAGCACTATTGTCGGTAATAGGAGAACTCACATAGAGGTAAAGCTTTGAGTTAAAGTACAGTACGCCACTTTCAAAGCGCTCTAAACCATAATCAGGAACCGATGAAAACATCTCCCAAAGCTGGGCGTTCTCGTTGTTGGCTAGTTGGCTGACACCATACAATATTTCGTCATTGCCGCGTTGAATCATCGCACCATGAATACCAGTAACGATCAGCGAATCGAGATCCAAGTGCTGCTCTTTGTAAAGATCGGTTGGCGACTCTACAAACTGATAAGTGGTATCCCACTGGCTGTAATCTTTGGCAAGAGCTTGTAAATGGGAGACTTGAAACTTGACTAAGCTAATACCAAGCGCTGCTTGCTCTAGATTGTATTCTTTCTCGTTACGCAGACCTTCCGATCGAGCCACCATCAGCGAGAAAACTGACACCAAGCTCAACGTAATGATCATGGCGACAACAAATAACAGCAGTAGTCGTCTTTCTATTGAACCTTGCACGCATCACTTCCAACAACAGATATCGAATCTCGATTGTATAAGAAGCACCGCACGCCATCTGTTCTTTACAGAACACCAGATGTAAAAAAGGCTCTAGAAAAGAGCCTTGTGCTAATGAAAACCTTCAAGCGAACGATGGATTACAAGTAAGCGTGAGGGCCAAACACTTCGTAGTGAATACGCTCGCGCGCCACGCCTTTGTCTTCAAGCTGCTTCACAACAGATTCCATAAAGCCGATCGGCCCACACAGGTAAACCTCTGCTTGTTCCGTATCTAGCTCGACGGCACTTAAGTCCATCAAGCCATGTTGATCTTGATACCATACTTTATGCTGCCATTGGTGCGCTTCGATCCACTTCGCGGTTTCGTTAGCAAAGGTATGTTGTGGCTTAGATTCACATGCATATAAATAAGTAACGTCAGATTTGTTCAGCTCTGCCGCTTTCTGAGCCATTGCTTGAATTGGAGTGGCACCAACGCCAGCAGCAATCAACACCAATGGCTGCTCACTCGGAGAATAGAAAAAGTCACCCGCCGGTGGGTAAAGGTTCAAGGTTGAACCGACTTGTAACTCTTGATGTAAGTAATGGGAGACCAAGCCTAAATGCTGCTCGCCTTCACGTTTCACTGAAATACGGTAGCTTCGGCCATTTGGCACTTGAGATAGCGAATATTGACGAATCTCCACGTGTTCACCAAGCGACGGTTTAACTTCAACACCAAGATACTGACCTGGGTGATAATCTATCACCGCACCACCATCACTTGGCAGCAACTCAAAGCTGGTTACCTTTTCTGACTCTACTGTTTTCTCCGCAATGATGAACTCGCGACGCCCTTGCCAGCCGCCTTGTTGCTCAGCGCGCTCTTGATATAGCTGCCCTTCGCGTTGAATAAAAATATCCGCAAGGAACAAGTACGCAGCTGTCCATGCTTCTTCCACTTCTTGAGTGAACGCATCGGCTGCTAGTTCGCGCAGGGTTTCAATTAAATGATGGCCCACGATTTGGTAGTGCTCTGCCTTAATGTTGAAGCTAGTATGTTTATGAGCAATACGCTCTACCGCCTGTGACAAAGCTGCGAGGTTTTCGATATTTTTTGCGTACGCAGCAACCGCTTCAAACAGTGCGACACTTTGGCGGCCTGTTTGCTGATGAGTCATATTAAAAATATCTTTAAGTTCAGGATTGTGGCTGAACATGCGCTTATAGAAATGTTCCGTCAGCGCTGGGCCGGCATTCTCCAACAGTGGAATAGTACTTTTCACAACAGAAATGTGGTGGTCGTTGAGCATGAGAGTGTCTCTCCTAATTATTATATTGAGCTGTGCTCTTTTGAGCATCTTGGCTACAGCAGGAATAGTGCCAACATCAACAAACCAGTAACCAGCTACTTTTCAATACCTTACCAAGACAAAATAGGTCAATAAGACACGCTTTATTTCATGTCATAATGACACTAAAATAGTTAAATCACTCATTACCGATCATCGCTATGCAAGATATCTCCATTTCCACACTATTGGATATGACTGTTGGCCTCGCTAGTGGCCATAACGAGCACGAACGTTTCAACAAACTGGTTGATGCTATTCGTAAAGCCATTCAGTGTGATTGTGTTGCCCTGCTCAGCCTGCAAGGTGAAACGTTGGTGCCGCTGGCCGTGCAGGGCATGACGCGCGATACCTTAGGACGTCGTTTTAACATTGCCGACCACCCAAGGTTTGAGCAAATCTGCCAAGCAACATCAGCAGTAAAATTTGATGCCGATTGCCCACTGCCAGACCCATTTGATAGCTTGCTGCTTGACTATGACGGTGACCTACCAATGCACTCCTGTATGGGGTTACCGCTCATCTATGCAGACCAATTACTCGGAATATTGACCTTCGACAGTTTGTCGCCACAGATGTTTGATGCCATTCCTAATCGAAGTTTAGAAGCACTTTCCGCGATTGTCGCTTCGCACCTCAAGATCGCTTTGACTGTGTCTCAATTGGAACAGCAAGCCCAATACACACAGAAGAAACTGGAAGAGCTAAACCAACAATCATGGCAACGCGAAAGCAGCGAGATAATTGGCGAAAGCACAGCAATGCAGGAACTAAAATCAGACATTTCGGTGGTTTCCGCCTCAGATTTCACCATTTTGATTCATGGCGAAACTGGGGTTGGTAAAGAATTGGTCGCGCGCAGTATTCACCATCAATCTCACCGCAGTACCCAGCCTATGGTGTATGTGAACTGTGCGGCGATACCGGAAAACTTGGTAGAAAGTGAACTGTTCGGCCATGTAAAAGGCGCGTTTACAGGCGCAGATCGTTCAAGACTGGGTAAGTTCTCATTGGCCGATGGGGGTACGCTATTTTTAGATGAAATTGGCGAGTTGAGTTTATCTGCGCAAAGTAAACTACTACGCGCACTACAAAACAACGAGATTCAGCCTGTTGGGCAAGATAACGTACAAAGCATCAACGTGAGAGTGTTAGCTGCGACCAATCGCAATCTAAAACACGAAGTGGAAGCAGGCCGATTCCGTGCGGATCTTTACCACCGATTGAGCGTCTACCCTATTGAAGTACCGCCGCTGCGCGACCGCGGTGACGATGTCACATTACTCGCTGGCTACTTCTTGGAACAAGTCCGCAAGAAGCTTGGCATAGTGCAAATCAAGCTCGCGAGAGAAGCGCAAATTCAGCTGCCTCGCTTTGACTGGCCGGGTAACGTGCGCGAGTTGGAGCACGTGATCAATCGCGCGGCGTTAAAAGCTCGCGCCAATGCAGCGGGAAAATCGACCATTACCGTGCGCAGCCAAGACTTGAATCTTGGGCAAAGTGATACTCCACCAGCGATGCTCAAACCTGCCCTAGAACAGAGCGATGCGCTGCCGACGGTAACTAACTTACGTACCGCCACCGATGATTATCAACGTCAGATCATTATCGACTCGCTCAAACACGCCGATTTCAATTGGGCGGAAGCAGCGCGCAGTTTATCTGTCGATCGTGCGAACTTAGTTAGGCTAGCGAAGCGACTGGGCTTGAGTGTTACAAAACAGCATAAAATCGAGTTTTAATTGTTGTGCGGTGTTGCTTAGTTGTTACAATAAAAACAATCGCTTTAATTTGAGGTAGATAATGAAGTTTGTTCGTTGGTTTCTAGGCCGCATCATATTACTACTTAATTTCGTGTTTTCACCCCGCGGCATTAAGCGCTCTCCAGAGGCGCAGCAGCAAGTAGATAGCAAAGCGCAATCTCTCGCGCTTTATCAATTTGATGCTTGCCCTTTTTGTGTCAAAGTTCGCCGTGCGATGAAGCGCCAATCGGTCAATATCGAACTAAGAGACGCTAAAAACAACGCGACTCATCGCCAAGAGCTCGAACTTGGTGGAGGACGCATAAAAGTGCCGTGCTTAAGAATAGAATCTGAACAAGGCGTCGAATGGATGTATGAGTCATCCGATATCGTCGCTTACTTAGAAAAAGAGTTCGCCTAATGATTGCCCCTTACGTTCATCCGTAAGGGGCTTTTTGTTTGTTTCGCCATTAGACAAGGAAGTGCTATGACAGCGATACCACTCAACCTTCATAAGCTCAAAGCCATTGTGTTTGATTTAGACAACACCTTGGTAAGCTCCAACATGGATTTTCAGTGGTTACGCAACCAAATCGGCTGCCCATCAGAACAAGACGTGCTTGATTTCGCCGATAACCTCTCCTGCCTAAATCAACGGGCAGATGCGAAACAAAAGATATTGCAACATGAACTGGATGACGCCGAAAGCTCTCACCCAATGCCTGGTTGTGAGCACTTACTTAGCTTCATTGCCGATAACGCCTTATACACCGCGATCATTACGCGAAATTGCGCTCAAGCAGCCAAAGCCAAAGTCGATGCCAATGCCCTAGAAATCGAGCGCATCATCAGCCGAGAGCATTACGCGCCAAAACCCGCACCGGATGCATTACTGGCATTGGTGGATGAATGGCAAATCCTGCCTAATGAAATGCTATATGTCGGGGACTACCTATACGATTTACAAGCGGCGTACAACGCGCTAATGCCTTCGTGTTTGGTCACTCATGGCAGGCAAACTTCATTTTCAAACCATGCATCATTAGTAGTTGACCACCTCACTGATTTACGTCAACTACTTGAATTTCAAGCATCGAACAACTAAATAATGGTCATCGATAACTGTAGGAAGTAACCATAATGTCTAATAAAAAAAGGGTTCTCGTTCTATACGCTCACCCATCTCAGCATCGCTCTGAGGTCAACCAACCTCTGTTTGAAGCCGCGCAAACTATCGATGGCGTCACTACCGTCGATTTGTACCGAGAGTATCCAAGCTACAACATCAACATAGACCGTGAGCAACAACGCTTACTCGACCATGATGTGATCATTTTTCAATTCCCTCTTTATTGGTACTCGACGCCAGCCATGCTGAAAGAATGGCAAGATCTGGTGCTGGAATATGGCTTTGCTTACGGCAGCAAAGGCACCGCTTTGAAAGGCAAAGGGTTCTTATGCGCGTTAACCGCAGGTGGCCGAGCGGACGCATACCAAACCGAGGGCTATAACCATTTCACCATCCGCGAGCTATTACACCCGATTGAACAGATGGTGGCATTAACTGGCATGCGTTATATGGCGCCGCTGGCTCTATTTGGCGCGAGAACAGCCAAAGAGGATGGTCGTATCACACAACATGTTCAAAACTGGAAAAAGCTGCTGACGGCATTTGTTGATGACCAATTTGACTATAAACGCGCCTACGAAGTTGAAAAGCTTAATCCTTATCTCGACCAATTGATTAAAGGAGATAACGCATGACCAGTTACTTCTTACAAGCATTTATCTACTTAGTCGCGGCCGTTATCGCCGTTCCTATCGCTAAGCACCTTGGGCTAGGTTCAGTATTGGGCTACCTGATTGCCGGTGTGGTCATTGGCCCAATTATTGGCCTTGTCGGTGAAGAGACGACCACCATTCAGCACTTTGCTGAGTTTGGCGTGGTAATGATGCTGTTCTTGGTCGGTTTAGAGCTCGAGCCAAAAATGCTGTGGAACATGCGCAACCGTCTACTGGGTTTAGGCGGCTTGCAAGTTGGCTTGACGACCGCAGCAGTAATGGGGATTGCATTAGCGTTCAATCAAGTCTGGACCATCGCATTAGCCATTGGTTTGATTTTTGCGCTCTCCTCTACCGCTATCGTATTACAGACCTTCAACGAGAAAGGATTAAGCCGCACTGAGGGGGGACAAAACGCCTTCTCTGTTTTGCTGTTCCAAGATATTGCAGTCATTCCTATGCTGGCCTTTATCCCGTTATTGGCCTTGCCTGAACTCGTCGAAAAAGCGCAAAGCGCAGCTGCTAGCGCCGCACACCATCATGAAGAACTGAGCTTAGTGGCCGGCCTACCGGGCTGGGCTTATGCCTTAGTCATCATCGCATCGGTAGTTGGCCTAGTAGTTGGTGGTCACTTTTTAAGTCGCCCACTGTTTCGCTTTGTCGCCAGCTCTGGCTTAAGAGAAATTTTCACCGCAACTGCACTTATGTTGGTGGTCGGTATTGCGGCCCTAATGAGCCTGGTTGGCCTATCGCCAGCGCTCGGTACTTTCCTTGCGGGTGTGGTATTGGCCAACAGTGAATTCCGCCACGAGCTTGAGTCCAACATTGACCCATTCAAAGGGTTATTGCTCGGGCTATTTTTCATTACCGTTGGCGCGGGAATTAACTTCGGCATCCTATTTGGTGACTTCTTCTTAATTATCGGTCTCACGCTGGGTGTGATGATTTTGAAAGGTATCGTGTTGTACATCCTAGCGCTGATTTTCCGCATCAAAGGCAGCAATCGTTGGTTGTTTACCCTCAGCCTTGCCCAAGCTGGTGAATTTGGTTTTGTTCTGTTGAGCTTTACCACTCAGCAACATGTTATCCCACCAGAGATCGCACAAACCTTAGCACTGGTTGTAGCGCTGTCGATGTTCCTCACTCCGGGGCTATTTATCCTCTACGATAAGGTGATCTTGCCACGCTTCCAGCAAGCGTCTAATCAAGGCGAGGCGGATGAGATTGACGAGCAAGGTACGGTTATTATTGCGGGCATTGGTCGTTTTGGCCAAATCGTTAACCGCCTATTGGTTGCCAATGGCGTAAAAACAGTAGTGCTGGATCATCAGGCCGATCAAGTTAATATTGTTCGCCAAATCAATACTAAAGCTTACTTTGGTGATGCGACTCGTCCTGACCTCCTTCACACCGCAGGTATTGAAGAAGCGTCAATGATCGTGGTCGCGATGGATAACCGAGATACCACACTGGAGCTGGTCAAATACGTTAAACACACTTATCCGAAGGTTAAGATTCTCGCACGCGCCTTTGACCGCGGCGACGGTTACTTACTTCGCCAAGCAGGCGCAGACATTATTGAATCGGAAACCTATCACTCAGCACTAGAGCTTGGCTCCCATGCGCTGCGTGAACTAGGCCATCATCCATTCTTGGTTGAACAGCAGAAAACCAACTATAAAAAAGTGGAAGATAAGAAGTCTGATATGCTTTATCAAGCGTGGCTGGATGACTCAGAAGGCGAGCGTTTTGATAATAACTATCGCAAGCTATTCATGCACTTAGAAGAACAGATCAAGCTGGCGCTCACCACGGATAGAGCAGATAAACATAATAGTGATGAACGGGGTTGGACACCGCCACCAAAAGGGTACGCGGAGGATTTTGACGAGTAGACCTGCTCGAATATTACTCGCATTCACTCTGTGATCCGTTACACTATTAACAATTCCAATATGATTAGCCGAGGGTATCACTACCCTCGGCTTTGTTTTCTAAGCAAATAAGTTTCCATGACAAAAAATACTCCATCTTTAGCTAAGCAGTTGTTCAATATGACATGGCCAATGCTGTTTGGTGTGCTCTCTCTAATGAGTTTTCAGCTTGTAGATAGTGCCTTCATCGGTCAGCTTGGCGTTCTGCCGCTTGCGGTTCAGGGTTTCACTTTGCCGATTCAAATGGTGATCATTGGCCTGCAAGTTGGCTTAGGTATCGCGACAACAGCAGTAATAGCTAAAGCCATTGGCGCGAATCAAACTCGCTACGCACAGCAATTGGGCGGGCTTGTTATTGCTATGGGCTCGGTGGGTGTCGCACTATTTGGGGTATTGTTATACCTCATTCGCGAGCCTATTTTACTGCTGCTTAGTGCGCCTGAAAGCGTGCTACCGATTGTCGAAAGCTACTGGATTTATTGGCTAGTCAGCTCATGGACGGGAGCGCTACTCTACTTCTTATATAGCGTGTGTCGCGCTAATGGTAATACCATGTTGCCCGGAGCGATGATGATGATCACTAGCGTGCTTAACCTGATCCTTGATCCTATTTTCATCTTCACTTTCGATCTCGGTATTAATGGCGCAGCTATCGCAACCATTTTGGCATTTGGTATCGGTATTTTAATTGTCGCACCCAAAGTCACCGCAAAACAATGGATGAGCTTTGATTGGAGCGATCTCGACGTGGCAAAGAGTCTACGTTCTATCGGTAACATCATGGGGCCTGCGATGATCAGCCAATTGCTACCGCCGCTCTCTTCGATGCTAGCGACCAAACTGTTAGCGGGTTATGGCACAGCGGCCGTCGCAGCATGGGCACTTGGCTCTCGCTACGAGTTCTTTGCCATTGTCTCTGTACTTGCGCTCACTATGTCGATGCCACCGATGGTTGGCCGTATGCTCGGCGCGCAAAAGCTTGATGATATTCGTCACTTAGTCTCTATCGCCTGTAAATTTGTGCTTGGTTCGCAATTACTCATCGCGGCGATCACTTGGTTATCTAGCGACCTTCTTGCCACCGTGATGACCAGTGAACAGCAGGTAAAACAAATCCTAACTTGGCACTTGATGATTGTGCCGATGAGCTTAGGCCCACTCGGTATTTGTATGCTGATGGTGTCAATCAACAATGCGCTAGGCAAATCCTACACTGCGCTGACTATCTCAGCTTTGCGCTTGTTCGTGTTCTTTTTACCCTGTCTTTGGGTAGGTTCATGGCTAGGCGGCCTACAAGGGTTATTCTGGGGTGCATTAGCGGGTAATATTTTGGCTGGTTTGAGCGCATGGCTGATGTACCAACGCGCCTTTAAGCAGGTTGAACAAAGAATTGAAAACAATCAAACGAACTAACATAAGTTGCACATACCTTGCACAAAGTTTAAGCAATTGTTACTCTCAATATTCACTTTAAGGAATATTATTTATGTTTACCTACCAAATCAACGCTCTATGGCTCCTACTAGTTATGCCTCTTAGCCGGTAGGTAAACCTATGTCTGGCTACGAGATATGTAGCCAGACCATACATTTCACTCGTAGCCTTTAACCCTCAACAGGAAACGTGTGAATGGAAAAACCGTCTCAAACCACCACTTATCGCTACAGCTCAATATTTACCGATCACCAATTGGGAATTGTCTTTGCTTTGATTGGCTGTTTACTGTTCTCTCTAAAACCCATTTTGGTCAAACTCGCCTATCAACATGGTGCCGATGTCACTGCGATCATGACACTCCGAGCGGCCAGTTCACTCCCCGTTTACCTTATCACCCTAATTTGGCTCGCTAGACAAAGCAGCAACCGTGAGAAAATTAAGCAGTCAGGCATAAAAGCAGCCCTAATTGGTGTGCTTGGCTATTACGTGGCGAGCTTTCTCGATATTACTGCGCTTGAATACATTTCAGCCCAGTTAGAGCGTTTGCTTATCTTCTTGTTTCCCTCTTTTGTGGTGCTTATCAGTTGGATCGCTTTTGGCCAAAAGCCAAGTAAAACGGTCGTTGTTGCCACATTACTTGGCTATGGCGGAATCGCATTAATCATTAGTCACGATCTTAAAACCTTTGGCTCTGACGTCGGGGTAGGCGCGTTATTTGCGATCGGCTCCGCTTTGGTGTTCGCCATTTACTTAGTGGCAAGCAAGCCTCTCATAGGTCAACTTGGTAGCTCACTGTTTACCAGTATTGGAATGGGCAGCGCAGGTGTGGCGATTTTGATTCATCTGCTGATCAGTGACACTGACATATCGAATTGGTCAATCGAGCTTATTGGACTTGGCATTTTCCTAGGTGTTTTTTGCACTGTTTTGCCCTCTTATTTTGTTGCGGCGGCAATGGCGAGGCTTTCACCGACGGAGCTAAGCTTATCCAACAACATCGGCCCCGCAGTGACAGCCGTAGCTGCCGTTTTAGTGCTCGATGAAGTCTTCACGATTTGGCACGCATTGGGGATGATTTTGGTTATATTCTCAGTGGTTATGATTAATCGCACAAAAAACTAAGGTAGCTGACCAGAAAAGGCAGTATGATTTCGCGAACTATTATTGCGATATTCAACCTTAAATCGATTATATGACACCCAATCATCACCCAATTCAAGGGGCAAGCTGGATGCTCGGCGCTGGCTTGGCCTTTGCTATCGTTAACAGTTTGGCTCAAGTTGCCAGTATTAATTATGGCTTGTCATCAACCACCGTGGCATTAGTGCAATATGCCGTCGCTCTTGTGGTTATCTTGCCTTACCTCAAAACACTCGGCATTCGAAAATCACTCAAAACCCAACACCTTGGCTTGCACGTTTTCCGCGTGTTTTTATCGGTGATTGGTATTCAGCTTTGGTTGTGGGCTTTGGCTTACCCTGTGCCTATTTGGCAAGGCATCGCACTGCTAATGACCTCACCACTATTTGCCACAATTGGCTCAGGCTTATTTCTTAAAGAGAAAGTCGGTATCGCGCGTTGGGGAGCAACTCTAACAGGCTTTATTGGCGCCATGATCATCTTAGAGCCGTGGGCTGACGAATTTAACTGGGCCACTTTATTACCGGTTGGCGCCGCGTTCTTCTGGGCTTGTTACTCACTGATGGTGAAAAAGCTCTCCTCAGACGATTCGCCTTCAACCATGGTGGTTTACTTACTCATTCTGATCACGCCCTTTAATATTTTGCTCGCGCTACCAGACTGGCAAACACCAAGCGGCGCGTCGTTGTGGGGTATTTTACTGGCTGCTGGCGTGGCTACCGCTTTCGCTCAATGGGCAATCGTAAAAGCGTATTCGGTCGCGGATGCTTCATTTGTTCAGCCATTCGACCACGCGAAATTGCCTCTTAACGTTCTCGCAGGCTGGCTAGTATTCAGTTGGGTGCCGCCTGGTAGGCTATGGCTTGGAGCCATCATCATTATTGGCTCGGTCGCATTTATTACTCAATGGGAAAGTAAAAAAGCGCGCTCTGTGAAATAAAATGCGCATCCTTCCGTTCTTATTGTTTATACCAGCCTGACGAAAATGACGATTCAGATTGGTAATAACTTGGAAAATAAGTGATTCATTACTTAATCTGATAATAACGGAACGTTGCGGGGATAAGACTATGACAAAACCAATCAAAATTACGCTTTATCGTTGGGCAGGCAGTTGGGGACCTTTTAAGGTCAATATCCCTTGTGGTGAGTGCACACTGACTAAAGATATCCTACAAGATACCTTTGATAATGAGCTGGCCGATGTTCCTGTCGAGTTAGAAGTAAAAGATTGGTTATCCCATTGGTGGGAGCCTTTGAAGCTAGGTTCGTGGCATGCACCGATTCTCGTGGTTGAAGGCAAGGTAGTCAGCCAAGGGGAAGCGCTCAATCGTGGTGTTTTGGTTCAATCCGTTATCCAAGAGTGGACCAAGCGCGACACATTAAAAGGCAATATTGTCTACGGCAAAGCGACCTGCCCTTACTGCGTAAAAGCGAAAAAGATGCTCAACGATGCAGGGATCGATTTCGAGTACCACGACGTTGTGAAAGACAGCGCGGCGCTTTATCGTATGATCCCTGAGGTGAAGGCAATCATTGGGATGAAAACCCCTGTCACCGTGCCGCAAATTTGGCTTGATGGACAATACATCGGCGGCGCGGATAACTTGCAAGCATGGCTTGAAGAGAAAGGGGTCAACCAAGTACCTGATAACGTAGTTAACCTAGAAGCCAACAGCTGATACAAAAAAGCCCTAACCATTTGCTTAGGGCTTTTTTCAATCGCATCAATTACGAGCGCTTTGGCTGCTGGTAAGTTTTACCTGCCGCTTGATAGGTATCTTTACGCTTCACTTCAAACATCGCATCAAAGAACCAAGCAACGAATTTAATAACGTCGTCGCCTTCATTCATAACATGCTCAACAAACTCTTCTTGTTCGCCTTGCTCGTTAGTTAGCGTAGATACGTGATAAATGCGCTGCTCACCTTCAACTTCTGCCAAAGCAAACTGACCAGTAAGTGAATTTGCCGCTTCTGCGACTTCTTGATCTTCACTGCTTTTAAGAATCTCTAGCGCTTGTGGTAAAGCCGGTTGCTCACAAAGTTGCTTTACTAGCGTTTCAAACTGTTTGTGTTCCATGGACTGACCTTTTCTGGTTCACTCAAATTACTGGCGCGCATTGTACAACGAACTGCTTCAATTGAGGCAATAAATTACACACTCGGCTGTTGAGCATAGACGGCTGATCGGGTTGAAATTAAAACGCTCATCATGACGCTCGCGACTAACAGATAAAACAACCCTAACGAAAACTGAGTTTGAATCCAATTTTGCACTAAGTAGCCACCAAATATGCCCGATAGCCCCATCTGCACTGAACCAGACAACGCCGATACTGCACCTGCCTGTTTCTTATGTGGCTCTAACAGCATGCTGATCGAAATCGGAAAGGAAAGCCCTTGAGCAACGGTAAGCCAAGTAAATGCCCAAATCAGGTTAAACAAGCTCAATGGCAACAAAGTGAGCCAAGCGCCTGCCGCGCCGACGATCATTATCGCCGCGGCTAAAATATTCCTACGCGCCACATAACGGCTTAGTACGTTCATACTGACACTACCCACCATCAAACCCATTGATGGTACGATCATGAGCGTGCCGTATTCGGCCGCACTTAACCCTAACGTTTGCTGCAAGATAAATGGCAATACGGAAAGTGACACGAGCGCTGCCAAGTAACTCAGCCAGTTATAGCTCGCACTGGTAATGACTTGTTTGTTAACAATAAGCTCTAAATATTGCTGACCGACATTTTTCCAATTAAACCGTGACGGCGCGTAGGGCAATGTTTCAGGTAAAATTTTCAGGCCTAAGCAGAAAATGGCGACCAAATAGATCAGCACAAACACAAACACCGATTGCCAACCGAGTTGGAAAGTCAGCCAACCGCCTAATACCGGAGCAAAAATCGGCATAACTGACGCCGTCACTGAGATATACGAAAGGGCTTTGGTCAGATGTGCTCCATCATAACTATCACGTAACACACTACGGCCTAGCACCGACGCACTGCCAGAGCCTAACCCTTGCAACAAGCGTCCCGTAATCAACCCCACGAGTGAGGAACAAAATAGAACACAAATGAGCGTGCCGATTAAGTAGATACCTTGGCCAATAATAAAGACTGGCCGCCGACCGATGGCATCTGACAAAGGGCCGTAGAATAACTGAGACCCTCCAAACCCGACAAGGTAGAGTGTCACTAAGAGTTGAACGTCTGCTTGAGTTACGCTGAGTGATTGGCTGATCTGTGGCAAGGCGGGAAGATAAATGGCAACACCCACTTGACCAGTCGCTATGATCATCATCGCAAGCAATAACGGTGTTTTCCGAAAGGAAGTGTTTTGCTTGATTTTCATGCCATCCAGTTTAAATTGTACGCTAACAAATGATAATAGACTGGTGTGGAAACTGATTAATTCCTATCCGGAAGTAATTAAGGGGCAGAAATGGATTGGCAACAAAGCGTACAAAGTTACCTATTGGTGGTAGAAGAAGGCAGCTTCAACGGCGCCGCCCGCAGAATGAACACCACCAGCTCAGCCATTAGTAAGCGCATCCATTGGCTCGAAGAGCGAATTGGCGTTCAACTGTTAAAGCGCACCACTCGCTCCGTCACCCAAACAGAAGCTGGCGCCCTATTCTACCAACGTGCTCAAGTACACCTTGAAGGTTGGCAATCTATTGTTGATGAAACCCGCTCGGTGGATCAATCCCCGGCTGGCTGCCTAAAAATTGGGGCGACCTTAGCAGTCGGTTCAAAGTTTCTCGTCCAACATCTTGATGGATTTTTGCAGCTCTACCCTGACATCAGCATTAAGCTGATTACCACCACTCCGGGACAATTACCCGGCCTGAGCCTTGATCTATTTATCAGCCGTGAAATTGATCAGCTCAATTCTTTGAGCTTTAAAGCGACACGCTTGTTTGAACATAAAGCAGGCTTTTATGCATCCCCTAAATACCTAGAGCAATACGGCGAACCACAAACCACCGAGGAATTAACTCAGCACAATATGTTGAATTGGGGCGAATATCAGCAAAGAGAAATTAAGCTCTCTAAAGGTAAGCGTATTGTACTTTCGGGTAACTTTGCCACTACCAACCCTGAAGCTCTGTTTTATGCAGCGAAAAGCGGCATGGGTATTTTACTCACCAATGATGTGATGATTAAAGAAGATCTAAAACTTGGTCACCTCAAACGCATTTTGCCGGAGATTACTGCCGATGAGGCGACCGTTTATGCCTATTACCCTAAACTTGATTACCAAAATACCCGCACACAGCTATTTTTGGACTATCTTCGTAGCCGATTGACCGACTAATTTTGTTTAGGTAACAAGTTTACATTTGCAAACATATGCGACGTGTACCATATTTAACCATGCGAATTCTAAATTTTAAGTGACAAAGATCACTATCAATAGGGAGAACTCGTATGGCTAGGCTCAACACTCCGGTACAGATGATGGAATTCGATATTATCAACGATATCATCTCCCTTGATGGACCGGAATTACTTCACAAATTGACTTTAACACTGCATGAAAAGTTTGCTAGTCAATGTTCATGCATCGTTGAAATCGATACGATTAACAACACCGCACAAACCCTTTCATTTGCCTGTGGTAAAGAAATACAACAACAATTTAGCTACTCACTGGCAGACACACCTTGCGATGTGGTCAGAAAATCGAATCAAGCTTATTGTATCTATACTCACGATATTACTCAGCAGTTCCCGCGCGATACTTACCTACAAAACAACGATGTAGATGCCTATATTGGCGTGCCGTTGAAAAGTCGTAACGGTGATATTCTCGGTATTCTGCTCTCAACTTTTACTCACCCAATAGAAGAAAGTGCTGAGCTAATCTACCTGCATAAAATGTTGGCTAACCTTGCGATGCACTATCTTCGCTCTAAGTGGCTCTCCGCTCGTTCAGATAGCTTAGTCAACCAACTTAGCCACGAAGTGTCACACGATAATTTAACCGGTCTACACAACCGTGGTTATCTCTCAAATCAGCTTGAAAGGCTATCAGATACGCAATCAAAGCCCTTCACCCTTGCCTACATTGATATTGATGACTTCAAATCCATTAATGACTTATATGGAAACTACATTGGTGACCAAGTCATCAAATTCGTCGGTAAAACCGTTCAAGATGCGCTGCCTGACCACCAGCATGCCTATCGTATCGCCGGAGATGAGTTTGCCTTTATCACCTTCTCAAGCGACCCATTGACCATTTGCCAAAAAATCATTGCCAAACTCAACGAAGGTTATCAAGACTCGTCACACACCATCAAAATCAAAGTCAGCATTGGCCTAGCACGCAAAGCCGATCACCGACTTAGCGCAGACCAAATCATTTTGCATGCTTCACTAGCGCTAAAAGATTGTAAGCACAGTAATGAGAAGATAAAAAATTACGATACCCATTTGAGCAAACAATATCACCGACAAACCATGGTTATTGATGCACTGCGCAACGAGCTTGACCGAGGAAGTGCTATTGGTGGCGAAATATTCGTACTGCTGCAACCCATCGTCGATAGAGACAGCTACCAATGGGATCACTTTGAAATACTCGCCCGTTGGAAAAGCGAATCCTTGGGCACGATCTATCCCAATGAGTTTATTGAAGCGGCCGAGCAATCAGGGTTAATCGTTGAGTTGGGGGAAAGAATCGTTGAGCTTGCTTGCCAAGCAAAAAGGGAACTCGAAGCAGGGTTGGGCTATAAAGTGCACTTAAGCTTAAATTGCTCGGCTCATGAATTAGCAGACTCAGCTCGCTACATGAAGCACCTAACCTCAACCATCTCGGGTCATCGCTTTACACCGAATGAGTTTACCATCGAGCTTACTGAAACCGTGTTACTCTCGCAAACCAACGAAGCTCGCTACTTGCTAGATAAGCTACGTAATCAAGGATTTACTATTGCGCTGGATGATTTTGGTACTGGTTACTCAAGCCTAAAATACATTCACAACTATCCGATCGACTGCATTAAGATCGACGCGTCATTCATCGATAAACTGCTGTATAACGAAACATCGGAACTGTTGGTGTCGCTGATCATTCAACTGGCCAAGCAGCTAGGCGTGAAATTGGTAGCGGAAGGGGTAGAAAGCGAAGAAGTGCTACAAAAGCTTTATCAAATGGGTTGTACGCTGATTCAGGGCTACTATTTCTCACGCCCTGAAACGCCTTTGGCCATCATTAGCCATCACTCCAACATACAATCGACAATACGCAATGTAGGCAACGCTTAGTAAGGTGCCGTTAAAACGGCACCTCAATTTGCATCGACCAACTATCACTGGTTTCACTGTGCCATAGGTAATCTAAACGCATGCGAGGCTCGCCCGGTTTTTTATCACCGATACCGACACTAAATTGCACGCCATGACTCATCAAATACTCTTCGGTAGAAAGATCATTGCGCTCACGTTCGATCTCGTCTGGCATCCACACGCCAATACCAAAATAACTGTCTGAAACTTGCTGAGTCAGCATCGGGCTATTTTTAGATTTGAATACCCAATCAGACCAATACTTAGCCTTATCTGCTTTACGAGCTGGCGCTAGGTACTCTTTACCATTGATAACTTCATCCATCATCGAATCACCGGCATAGTACAGATAACACTCTGAGCTGTCGGAATCATACGAGTTCGATTGGAAATGGAATTCCGAGTTGTCCGATAAACAAGTCGCTTGGGCAGCAGCCGAAAACAGACCAAAAACAAGCCAAGTGCTATTTTTAGCCATAATCACCTCAGTAATCAGAGGCAGTGGTCAATCACCATACTGCACACTTGATGATAATTTAATTAATAATATTTATTGTCGGCCAGAATAGAGCAAACTTTAGGGGTGGTGAGATGATTAATTGGTAGATTTTGTTGTAAAGCGTGACGTATATCAGTGCTTCGTATGGCAACGGTTTCAGGGCATGCCATCACTGACCAACGGCGTACGATCTCATCAGATTTATAAAACTTACTAAAATTGAATAAGTTATCTGGTCCCATCACAAAAGTAAGCTCTGAATCAGGCCATTGTTGCTGCAATGCTTCCAACACGGAAAATGTCGTGACCGCTTGCTTGGTTTGTTGAAATAAAACTTCTTCTACTTGGCTGCGCGATACGTTATCCAAATCCATATCATCAATAAACGCATCGACAAGTTGAGTGCGCAGCGCATAATCCAACATTTGTTTTCCCCATGCATGGGAGATACTCGGTAACAGCAATACGTGATCAAAATGTTGTAGTGATTCAATAACGCTCTTATGGCCTAAGCTCGGTGGGTTAAACGCACTACCGAAAACGGCAATTTTAGACATGGGAAAACCTATTGAGAATGTCGCTATGTTTGAGATTAACGCCCCAAACTGTGTTGATTGAGGTATGATACTACGAATATCAATACAATTAATAACGCTTGCAGGAATAAAACTAATGGAACAGTTGATTCGCGATGAGATGCGCGTCCTACCATCGATTGACCCTCACTTTGAAATCACTCGTCGAGTTGATTTTATCAAACGTAAACTAACCGATTCAGGCTGCAAATCACTGGTACTTGGCATCAGTGGCGGCGTGGATTCGACCACTTGCGGTCGATTAGCTCAGTTAGCCGTTAACGAGTTAAACGAACAGCATGGTGGCGGTTACCAATTTATCGCAGTTCGCCTGCCTTACGGTGAACAACAAGACGAAGATGAAGCGCAATCTGCTTTGCAGTTCATCCAGCCGAGCCACTCTGTTTCCGTAAACATCAAACCAGGCGTTGATGGCATGCACGCGGCCTCTCATCTGGCATTAGAAGGCACAGACCTTCTGCCTACAGACAGTGCAAAAGTTGATTTTGTAAAAGGTAACGTAAAAGCGCGCGCGCGCATGGTTGCTCAATACGAAATCGCAGGTTACGTTGGCGGCCTAGTGTTGGGTACTGACCATTCCGCGGAAAACATTACTGGTTTCTACACTAAATTTGGTGATGGCGCATGTGATCTTGCACCGCTATTTGGCTTAAGCAAACGCCAAGTGCGCGAAGTGGCGGCAACGCTAGGCGCGCCTGAGCAACTAGTGAAAAAAGTACCAACAGCCGATCTTGAAGAGCTTGCACCACAAAAAGCCGATGAAGACGCGCTTGGCCTTACCTACGAACAGATTGATGATTTCTTAGAAGGCAAGCCTGTTTCACAGCAGGTAAGCGACCGCTTAGTGCATATATACACTATCACTCAGCATAAGCGTCAACCTATCCCGACGATTTACGACTAATCATCGTAAAACGAAAAAAGCTGCCTAAGGCAGCTTTTTTCATGTCTGTTTAATACAAACAGCGATTTACTCGTCGTCCACTTTAGGCGCAACTTTCTTCTTAGGAATAAAGACAGAATCACCCACAGCCACGTTTTGGTAGAAACCTTTATCGCGCTTCGCTGGCTTCTTCGCCACCTTCTTCGCTTGTGTCTTGGCCTTCTTGTTGCGGTAATCGTTGTTCTTGTTACGCATATCAGGCTTACGCGGTTTGATGCCTTTAAACTTACCTTTCAAACCCTCAAGCTCTGAGAAAGCCAGATCTTGTTGCAGGTAAGTCTCAACACGTTTGAAGCTATCCCAATCTTTCGGGCCAACCAGAGACACCGCATCACCCTTGTTACCAGCACGGCCAGTACGGCCTACACGGTGTACGTATTCTTCAGTGTGCTTAGGCATATCAAAGTTGATTACGTGAGTCACGTTAGCGATGTCTAGGCCGCGTGATGCCACATCCGTCGTCACAAGAATCTTAAATACCGCGCGCTCAAACTGGCTCATGATGGTATTACGCTGTGTTTGGTTTAAGTTACCACTCAACGCGACCGCTTTCAGTTTCAGCTCATTCAATTTGGCAGTTAGACGCTCGGTATCATCACGTGTTGCAGTGAAGATAATGACCTGACGGTACTCAGCTTCTTCTAATACACGTAAAAGAATCGCTTCTTTATGATCTAAGTGATCACACAGGTAGAACTTCTGAGTGATGTCTTTGTGCTCTTGGTTAGAAACACCCACAGCAATACGCTTAGGCTCGTTTTGCATCTCTGATGCAATGTCGTTCACTTCCGCATGATCAAGCGTTGCTGAGAACATCAACGTCTGACGACGGCGGTGTTTCGCGGCATTGTGAATACGACGTAACTCAGGCGCAAAGCCCAAATCAAGCATACGGTCTGCTTCATCCAGAACCAATGTTTCTAAACCGTCAAGGTAAAGAGATCGGTGCTCTAGGTGATCCGCTAGACGTCCTGGCGTTGCCACAATGAATTTAGGGTAGCGGCGCAGCGCTTTCACTTGGTCGTTGAAGTTTTCACCACCAACGATAAGGGTCGCATCGTAACTTAAGCCACCTAGCATAGTGCGCAGTTCACCATACACTTGCTTTGCCAACTCACGGGTAGGAGCAAGGATCAAACCACGCGGGTCTTTAGCAGAGAACGCTTTGGATTTTAGCGATTTATGCAACATAGGTAGAACAAATGCTAAAGTCTTACCTGAGCCTGTTTTTGATGATGCCAGCAGATCTTTTCCAGCAATAGCCACAGGAATGGCTTGTTGCTGAATGGTCGTCGGCTTCTTAAAATCAAAATGGTTCAAAGTCTTTAACAAGCGATTGTCTAAGCCTAAATCTTTAAATTGCAAAGTGTTCTCCAAAATGCTGAGTGTCGTTTCTAACGACGATGAAAATTAAACGCGTAATGATACCTCGAAACAGACCGATCTGGATAGAGATCACATAAAATAATCAACTAAAACCACACCGATTACTCCTTTCTCGCGAACAAAAATTCCACTCCCTCGCAATAAGCTGGCTAAATTCTTGGATTATTTTGACTTTTCCCTACTACTCGAATCAAACATTTAGAACTACAATTGATCTGCTATACCTCGTAAGGTGTAAAACAAAACTAAAACTTACCAATGCAAGGAGTTCAATCATGAACAAAATGGTTATCGCAGCTGCAGTGTCTTCAGTACTTATCCTAGCGGGTTGTGCTTCAGGCAATAACGAGGCAACAGAGGCAACAACTGCCAAGCTTGATGAACTAAGCAACCAAGTAAGCCAGCTTAGCCAAGACGTACAAGCTCTGAAATCAGAAGTAGGTAAATCTGGCGATGCAGCTATGTCAGCTCAAGAGGAAGCAGCACGCGCTAACGAACGTATCGACAACATTGCACAGTCGTACACTAAGTAATATCAGTGTGATGTAATTTAGGGCCTACGGGCCCTTTTTTGTGTCCAAAGTTCAGTCAATTCACTTAATTAATCATTTGATGAATATTTGGTTAATTATCTTTCTTTTCCTCGGCTTACAAATCAGTCTACCCTAAATAGGTAGCTTAATTATTCTTCGAACTTTGCCTATCTGCTTACGCTCGCAGTGAGTGATAGTGACAACAACGAAAACAGCCAGAGGTTTTCATCATGAAACGCATCTTTCTCGCCCTCACCTTCATCTCCATTTTAAGTGGCTGTAATTCCAATGAAACGGCCAAAGCCCTCGGCACATTAGAAAGAGATCGAGTCACGTTTACTGCCACTAGCAACGAGATTATTCGTGAGTTGCCCGTACTAGAAGGATCCGCTGTGACTCAAGGTCAAGTGTTGGTTAAGCTTGATAGCAAGAGCCAGCAAGCCATGTTAGCGCAAGCCATCGCCTCTCAAGCGAAAGCGGATGCCTACCTACTCAAGCTAACTAACGGTGAGCGACCTGAAGATATTGCTGCTGCTGCGGCACGAGTAAAACTGGCTGAAGCTCAGTTAACCGAGGCGCAGAAAAACTACCAACGAAAAGCTGAACTGGTGAATAAAAAACTTATCAGTCAATCAGAAAAAGATACCGCTTTGGCCGGCCGTGACTCAGCAAGGGCGGAGCTAGAATCTGCCAACGAAGAGTTTAGTAAACTAACGGCTGGTGCGCGCCCTGAAGATATCGAACAAGCTAAAGCGGAACTGGCCGCAGCGAAAGCAGAGATCTCCCTACAGCAACAAAAACTCGATGAGCTAACCATTGTCGCAACGCGCGACGGTATTTTAGACAACCTGCCATACAACTTAGGGGAACGAGTACCTACCAACGCGATTGTTGCGGTGGTTCAAGCGAGCCGCATTCCTTACGCCCGAGTGTATGTGCCTGCTACTTACCGGGTAAATTTTGTTCCGGGTAAAGCGGTCAAAGTGCATGTTGATGGTGTAGAGCAACCTTATAGCGGCACTGTGCGTTGGGTGGCCACTGAGCCTTCATTCACACCTTACTATGCCCTAACCGAAGAAGAGCGTTCGCGCTTGATGTATTTAGCCGAAGTCGATCTCGAGGATAGCGCCGTTAAATTGCCATCAGGAATCCCTGCTCAAGTTGATTTAGCAGGAGAATAGCCATGAGTGAGTACGCGATTACTGCGCAAAATGTGGTGAAAAAATTTGGTGACTTCACTGCTATCGAAGGCATTAACTTAAATGTACCCAAAGGCAGCATTTACGGATTTCTCGGCCCAAATGGCTGCGGTAAATCCACGACAATTCGAGTCCTGACTGGTCTACTTAGCCCAACCTCAGGCGATGTAGATGTACTGGGCTTGGAGATTCCGAAACAATCGGAATTACTGCGACTTAAAATAGGCTACATGACGCAGAAGTTCTCTTTGTACGATGATTTAACGGTCGAAGAAAACTTGCAATTCATCGGCCAGATTTTCGGTATGCCGACCAAACCGCTGCAACAACGCATCAACGAGCAACTGACCACCTACGGCCTTGACCAAAGACGCAAACAGCGCGTTGGTGGCATGAGTGGCGGCCAAAAGCAGCGTCTTTCACTAGCCGCCGCTACCATGCACAAACCAGAGCTATTGTTTTTGGATGAGCCGACCTCTGCCGTCGACCCTGAAAACCGCCGCGAATTTTGGGAGCAGCTGTTTGATTTAAGCGACCAAGGCACCACCATTTTAGTGACCACCCACTATATGGATGAAGCCGAGCGCTGCCATCGACTTGCAATAATGGAATCCGGCTTAATTCGTGCAGATGGTGAGCCAGAGCAGTTAATGGCCGATATGGGCGTTAACATTGTGGAAGTCAAAGCACCGCAACTTAGAGCGCTTAAAGAAAAGCTGTTAGCCAGACAAGAGATTCGCTCAGCCGCTCAACTTGGTATTCGACTACGCGTTTTGATTCGCGATCATGTTGATCAGCCTATCCAATGGTTATCTGAGCAGTTTCCTGAACTTGCCAATGCTGAAATGAACTTGGCCAGACCGAGCCTTGAAGATGTATTCGTTACCGTTACAGGGGAGGGCAGACAATGATCCGTTCAATCGCCCGTATGAAGGCAATCATGATTAAAGAGATTCGCCAACTCTCTCGAGATCGAATCACCTTTGGCATGGTTGTGATGATCCCTCTCATCCAATTACTGCTGTTTGGCTTCGCCATCAATACCGATGTTCGCGATATTCCTGTGGCGGTGGTCGATCAAAGCCAAAGTGCAGCAGGCCGTGTGATTACCGAATCCGTGCGAGTCACGCAGGTGGTCGAGATTACTCACCGTTTTGCAACCGCTCAACAGGCTGAACAAGCGATCCAGCAAGGTGAAGTGCGCGCCGCTTTGATTCTGCCGAAAGATCTCACTCAGCGTATGGTGCAAGGTGATGTGTTAGGCCAATGGATTGTCGATGGCTCAGACACCATGATCAGCAGCGCGATTATGTCTTTACAAAACATGCCGCTAACGGATTTCGATTTTGAAATAAAACCTAGCACACACAAAACCTTTGAAGTGGCACTATTCTACAACCCTAGCCAACGCTCGGCCGTCAACATTGTGCCCGGCTTACTCGGGGTTATACTGACCATGACGATGATCCTATTCACCAGTGCCGCCATTGTTAGAGAAAGAGAGCGAGGTAACTTAGAGCTATTAATCACCACCCCGATCCACTCGTTTGAGCTCATGGTGGCTAAAATCATCCCATATATTTTTGTTGGTTTGATTCAAGTGGCGATTATTCTCGGGTTAGGCCATTTCATTTTCGGCGTACCGATCAACGGCGCTCTAAGCCAAATTTTACTGGGTACGTTGCTGTTTATCGCCGCTAGCTTAACGCTTGGCTTGGTTATTTCCACCGTTGCGAGTACTCAACTGCAAGCAATGCAGATGACCGTATTCATCTTACTGCCTTCTATTTTACTGTCCGGATTTATGTTTCCTTATGAAGGGATGCCAATCGTTGCGCAGTGGATTGCCGAGGCCCTACCTGCTACACATTTTATGCGTTTGATTCGCGGGATTGTATTGCGCGGCGCAGACTTGATCGATTTGTGGCGTGACACCGCCTGGCTTGCCGCATTCACCGTACTTGGGTTACTGGTCGCCTCGAAGCGCTTTAAAAAGTCACTCGATTAATAGCCTATTTGGGTAACGACCATTCTATGATCCGACCCACTCGGCGCAGCTTGACTGTGCCGAGTGCATATTTTACGAGTGCCTTGTGTCGATTTAAGCCACAAATGATCAATCGCTACCATCGACCATGAAGGTGTATCTACTTGCTGAGCCCAAATTGGCCAACTTGCCACGGGTGCGGTTTGAAAACCAGAAAACAACCGAGTAAAGCGCACGCTGCGAGCAGAGAGATTAAAATCCCCCACCACCAGCACTTCATCATTCTCATATCCCTTTAATAGCGATTCTATCGTTGCAAGTATCGCATTTCTTCTATGCCATAACTCTTCATTCCGCGGTGATACTGGGTGAGCACTTACCAGCAGCAATGGGCTTTGTCTGCCCGCCTGCCAAGTAGTAAAAATTACATGCTGCTGATCGGGCGTGGTATAGACTGATCCTTGGTCTAACGGGAAGCGACTCAAGATCATTTGGCTTGACGGATAACCTACTCCCGGTTGACCACCATAATAATACGGATAGATGTCAGTCAGGGTTTGAAGCATCTCTCCCACCGACGGCGACACTTCCTGTAAAACCACCAAATCCGCAGGATGCTGAATTAAGTAAGTCATCAATTGGTTGAGGTTCGGATTAGAATAGAACAGGTTGTATTGAATGATGGTTAAAGGGTTATCGCACCGAGCAAACAGCTCACGACTTTGAACTGGCGAAAGCAGCAAAAAGCAGCTAACCAGTACAGCGCAAATCCCTGCTTTTAACCAATGCTTGATGAGCAACATAATGATGCACCAAAGGCTATACCCCACAACGAATAGCGCCGGATAACCCGTGATGTTTTCTACCCACCACACATTGTCATTAAGCGTAAAGTAACCCCACAGCATGGCAGGTAGCAATAAAAGCAACCAATGTAACCCCCGCATGATCTTTTTGCCGATAATCCACTCCTTCCTTTGCGCAAACCCTCTAAAGTATGGAACAAAGAGAGTGAAAGAGGAGGAAATTCACTTTTTTCGTCAGCACTTTTTATCTTTCAGATGACAGAGACTCCAAGGGTAACTTGACTAAAGTTTATGCGAACTTTAATGCTAAATGGTTATCGTATGTTGACCTTTATCCATTCAATTGGCTAAGCTTGGATTAACTCTTGACCATTGAAACATTGGACGTATTAGATGGGAAAACGCGGCTTTACGCTGATAGAAATGATAGTAACACTGATAATTGTGAGCATCCTTGGTGTATTCGCAGCCGAGCGATATCTCAATTTTACTCGCGACAGTCACCAAGCGAAAATTGAAGGCGCCGCTGCCGCGCTATCCAGTGCTATGGAGCTTGTGCGTACTCGGATCATTATTGATAACGCAGAGAACTCGGTAGACTACGAAGGTGAAACCATCACCCTTATCGAAGGCATGCCTCAAGCCAGCGCAGGCAGCATACGCGCCCTACTACACATCGAAGTACCTTCCAGTTGGACAAGACGCTGGACAACAACCCCCTGTGCCGAACCAAGTTACTGCATTCTCGGTAATATGTTTGCTGGCAAAAATGGTTTTATTGATGTGCCCGGCTACATTGACTCGGGCACTCGCGGAGAGAACCGCGTCGCCTACCTTTGGTCTACTGGCTATACCCTCAACGAAAATGGCTGCTTTGCTTATTACATTAACAACGCGTCAACTGGAGAAGTCATCACAGGTACGGTCACTGATGGTTGTTAATCGATACAAATTGCGGCAAAAATCAGCTCAAAAGGTCAATACACCCTAGCCAATAATTGCAATAATGGTTATAAAATCAGCGAATAATACTAAAATAAACAAATTTTGCAGCGATATGCTATAATCCTGCCCTGTTATAACAACAGCACTTGTTGCAGCTTGATCATTTCCCGAGAATCGGCTCAATTAACTCGCATGAGTCAGAGTTTAAAAACTACGCAGGGAACAAGCAAACTCAAATGTGAGAGCGCCTATTGGGCGCTCTATTCGTTATGACGGGAAGGAACTTTGTTTCATAGTGATAAGCACTTTCTGTTTAAGTAAAGGAGCCTAAATAGGTTCAGAAACTGCCGCTCGGCCATTACGCACAATACTCTATTCCACCCTCCTGAAAATGCTTGTTGTATTTGATGGTGGCGGACAAAAAGGAGCCTAACCCGCTCCTTTTACATTTTAGGGCTAAGGATAATAAGCGCATCAATACCACCGCTTAATGACGGCTCTAAAATCAGCCTAAGGCGCATTGAATATCACCTTTAGAGATTGTGAACACGAAGACGAGAAAAGTGACTATGGAGCAAAGGATTAACTCACTCTCAGTCATTACGGAGGATGAAGAGAAAAATAATAAGAGGCAATATGAATCATTTAATATCTGTAGGTGCTCTGGAATCATTTTTGATTGCCATTAGTGTGCTGTTTTTGGGGCATTTCATTAATGCCAAGCTACCGGTCTTAAAGAAGTTCAACATACCTGAGCCCATTGTTGGAGGCTTAATTGTTGCCTGCATCATTACAGCTCTGCATTTCAACGGCATCGACCTAGAATTCGATTTACCGTTACAAAACACTTTCATGCTGATGTTCTTCGCCACTGTCGGTTTAGCGGCCAATTACACTCAGCTCATTAAAGGGGGCGCGAAGGTTTTCATCTTCTTGGCCGTAGCCTCTTTCTATATCATCATTCAAAATGGCGTGGGAGTTTCTCTCGCAGCTGCTTTAGGATTAGACCCATTAATGGGCTTGATTGCTGGTTCCATAACGCTTTCCGGTGGTCACGGCACAGGCGCTGCATGGTCACAAACTTTCCAAGATGTGTATGGCCTCAACAATGTATTGGAAATCGCCATGGCATCGGCCACATTCGGCCTGATCATTGGCGGTATCATTGGTAGCCCTGTAGCGCAGCGTCTTGTAGAAAAAAACAACATTGAATCGGAATATGGTTGCGGTGGCCGCGATGCTAAAACCCATGAAAGATTTCCGGAGCTAGTGACTTACAACGAGTATGAAGAAGACAAGGTGACCGCTAAAAAAGTGGTCGAGAAGCTATTCTTCCTATTAATCTGTGTCACTGGTGCAAAATACGTTGAGCAATGGGTAAGTACTTACGACATCCAATGGTTAATGATCCCTGACTTCGTTTACGCCTTATTCATTGGTGTAATCATCACCAACTTTTTGGAAGTCACTAAGATTCGTAAGCTGGATGCTGAAACCATCGATATGTTGGGTACGGTATCACTGTCACTGTTCTTAGCCATGGCACTGATGAGCCTAAAACTTTGGAACATTTTTGACCTCGCAATCCCGTTCTTAGCGATTCTCGGTGTGCAGTCGGTTATTTTGGCCATCTTTACCTACTACGTGACGTTCCGAGTTATGGGTAATAACTATGATGCAGCGGTTATCGCCGGCGGTCACTGTGGCTTTGGTTTAGGCGCCACACCAACAGCGGTCATGAACATGGGCTCTATCGTTAACCGCTTTGGCCCATCGCCACAAGCGTTTATGGTTGTTCCTATTGTAGGCGCGTTCTTCATTGATATAGTCAACCTTATCATTCTACAAGGTTACATCTCCTTCCTAGGTTAAGTTAACCCTACAAGAACAACCCAACGGCCGCATTTACAATGCGGCCGTTTTTCTTCCTGTCATCACTTGACGACACAAGCGTGCACTTCTCTCTCGCAGTACGATGTACCAAACATAAAATTATCCACGTTACATTACGTTGTTGTTGATATGCGGCACACTTCACGCCAAAAGCAGGATAATATCGTTGAGTTGAGGTTCGTCTCCCCCCTATATTCAATACAAGACGTAACGAATAAGAGCGGTCAATATGGGACACAATCTAGACATTCAAAGTATCTATGTTCTAGTGAAAATGTATGAGTTAAGAAACGTAAAGCTGGTGGCAGACTCATTAGGCAAAACTTCGAGCGCCGTAAGTAAAATACTCGCTAAGCTCAAACTGCATTTCGAAGACCCATTGTTCATACAAACACGAAATGGGTTTGAACCAACCACGTTTACTGATACTAACATCGCCCACTTCGAACAAATATTGGCAACCTTCCATTCAATTCAGCACAGCGATTTCGATCCAAAGACACTAAAGCAAGAGATCATCATCTATGGCCACGCTTTAATGTGGGACAACTTCGGTGATGCCCTTTATCTAGCAATAAGAAAAGAAGCGCCTTTAGCCAAGATATCAATCCGTCAATGGAGCTTAGAAGCGCGCTCTCGTTTGGTTGAAGGCGAAAATTCCGTGGCATTCAATGTTTACGACGAAACGCTGCCACAGGTGATCATACAAAAACCGATTCTCGAAGTTTACCCTGCTTTTTATGTACGCGATGATCACCCTGCACAAACGTTTGAAGATTTGCTCGACTATCCTTTTATAGTAACGCGTAACCCAGGTTGGAATGAGGTTCGTTACCCGCTGCTAGAAAGGCTTAGCAGTTTGGGCCACAAAATCGTGCCAAATGTGGAAATCGAAAACACCCAAGCGATAGAAAACATCGTGCGCGACTCGGATCATTTTTCTTTCACTATGGCGCAGTTAACGCCTAAAGGCTGCAGAGTGATTGAACTGCCACGATTATCAGACATCAATTCTAACTGTGTGATGAGCTTTCATCGCGCCAAGCAAAATGACCCACAAAAAGACTGGTTGTATAAAACTGTCTACAAAGTACTGAGCGCAGGTTAACCGATTTATCTTTCTCATGTCATTGCGCTAACACTCCTCTAAAACTGGTTTTGTATCTTTACGGCTCAAGGGTAATTCATCCTTGAGCCGTTTTTTATTTATATTGAACCCATAAATTTTGTGATGCACTTCCAATAGATTTCCAGAATGGAAAGTATGCATTTCCTCGCAGCGTGATAAGAATCTCACTATTATTCATCGTGTAGGGCGGGATGACCCGCTAACCAAAATAAAAAATACGAGGCAACCATTATGAAAAACGCACTAATCATCGCTCTATCAGTTTTCTCTTTTTCAGCGTTCGCATCTGACACAGCTCAATCTAACAATGGCCTAAATGGTGATTTGATTCAGCAAGCAACAGCAGCAGGTATGACAACCGAACAAGCCGTGAAAGGTGTATCGGTAGGTGAAATTCAACAAGGTCCTGTTCTAGACCGTAAAGAGCACCGTCGTGGTGCAGAACATTAATCAGCGACGGTCAATATCGACTTCCCGCTAACAAACAAACCAATAGAAATAAAGACTGTTAAACAGCACAAAGGTAACCATTATGAAAAAAGTACTAATTATCGCTCTATCACTTGTTTCTGTATCAGCTTTTGCAGGTAACTCAGCGCAATCAAACAACGGCCTAAACGGTGACTTAATTCAAAAAGCAACCGCTGAAGGCATGACAACAGACCAAGCTGTACATGGCGTAGCAACTGGTGATTTCGAATTCCACTCTGTACTAGACCGTAAAGAAAACCGTCGCAGAGCGAGCCACTAATATATGCACTCCAGCACATCGACCACATCGCTCAAGGAGGAGCGAAGCTGGATAAATTTCACTCCCCTCTAACTCCCATCATCCATCACATACTTACTTTCAACAGATATCCTGCTGTTTGGAATCTCCCTGCACAGACACTTGAAGATTTGCTCGACTAGCCCTCTATTGTTACTCACTACTAGAAAGATTCTGTTACCTCCCAAAGATTGCAGACTGATTGAGCTACCTCGATTATCAGACATCAATTTTAACTGCATGCTGAACTTTCATCGCGCCAAGCAAAATGACCCGCAAAAAGGCCGGTTGTATAAAACTGTCTACAAAACACCGAGCACAAGTTAACCGATTTATCATTCTGATTTCATTGCACTAACACTTTTTTAAAACTGGGTTTGTATCTTTACCGCTCAAGGGTGATTCATCCTTGAGCCATTTTTTATTTGTATTGAACCAAGGAATTTTGTGACGAACCTCTAATAGATTTCCAAAATGGAAAGTATGCATTTCCTCGCAGTGTGACGAAAGTCGCACTATTATTAATCTTGTAGGGCGGGATGACCCGCTAACCAAAATAAAAAAACGAGGCAACCATTATGAAAAACGCACTAATCATCGCTCTATCAGTTTTCTCTTTTTCAGCTTTCGCAGCTCAATCAAACAACGGTCTAAACGGTGACCTAATTCAACAAGCAACCAACGCGGGTATGACGACAGAACAAGCAGTACAGGGTGTCGCTACGGGTGAGATTCAGCAAGGTGCAGTACTTCGTAACGCGAATCACTAATCCAAACCCAACTTCACTAACAACAGTAGACCAGATTAAAAAAGGTAAACCATTATGAAAAATGTACTCATCATCGCTCTATCAGTGTTCTCGGTTTCAGCCTTTGCGGCGAATTCAGCTCAATCGAACAACGGCCTAAACGGTGACCTAATCCAACAAGCAACTGCAGCTGGCATGACAACAGAACAAGCTGTGTACGGTGTTGCGACTGGCAAAATACAACAAGGTCCGATTGATCGCACTGCAAACCACTAACGTAAATATTCATTAATTAGAGTTCAAAACTGCTCAATAACGAAAAGGTAACAACGTTATGAAAAATGCATTCATCATCGCTCTATCGCTATTTTCTTTGTCAGCGTTCGCTTCAGACACTGCTCAATCTAACAATGGCCTGAATGGTGATTTGATTCAGCAAGCAACAGCAGCAGGTATGACAACCGAACAAGCCGTGAAAGGTGTATCGGTAGGTGAAATTCAACAAGGTCCTGTTCTAGACCGTAAAGAGCACCGTCGTGGTGCAGAACATTAATCAGCGACGGTCAATATCGACTTCCCGCTAACAAACAAACCAATAGAAATAAAGACTGTTAAACAGCACAAAGGTAACCATTATGAAAAAAGTACTAATTATCGCTCTATCACTTGTTTCTGTATCAGCTTTTGCAGGTAACTCAGCGCAATCAAACAACGGCCTAAACGGTGACTTAATTCAAAAAGCAACCGCTGAAGGCATGACAACAGACCAAGCTGTACATGGCGTAGCAACTGGTGATTTCGAATTCCACTCTGTACTAGACCGTAAAGAAAACCGTCGCAGAGCGAGCTACTAATATATGAACTCCGGCATTTACCATACCGCTCAGGGACGAGCGGAGCCGGACAAATTTAATTCTTCTCTGATTCCAACCACATATCACCCCTGCTCGTATATCTTGCTGTAATCCGATTATCTATTTCTCTCCCGCTGTGCTAGTATCTGCGACTTTTTGATCATCCTCACACTTTGTTATGCAAATAATTGAGGGAAATTCACATGCTTATACCTAAAGCCAATAACAGCAACAATAGGCTAATAATGGTACTGAGCACGAAAATAGCGAACCATACTATGTCAGATATGACTAACGCTGCTGACCACCCTTCAATGGGCGAGATCGATTATCATGCCGCCCATCCCCCGGAATCAAGCAAAGCTTGGTATCACCAACTTCAACTGACCAACCCTGTTTTTTGGTTAAGCGGCGGCTTCCTAGTCGGATTCGTTCTTCTTGCAATCACTGATGCATCTTCTCTTTCTTCTCTCGTAAACCAAGGTTTTGGCTTTGCCACTCACTGGTTTGGCGCTTTCTGGCAAGTTCTCTTGCTTCTAAACTTCTTGATTGGCCTTTGGCTTGCTTTCGGCAAAACGGGAGCAGTTCGCCTTGGCGCTATCTCCATGCCAGAAATGGACACCTTTAAATGGTTGTCTATCGTCTTATGTACTTTATTGGCTGGCGGCGGCGTATTTTGGGCGGCAGCTGAGCCTATTGCTCACTTTGTTTCGGCTCCACCTCTTTATGGCACTAGCGATGCACGCTCAATGGCCATCAATGCTTTATCTCAATCATTCATGCACTGGGGTTTCCTTGCATGGGCGATTTTGGGTGGCCTATCATCAATCGTGTTAATGCACCTGCATTACGATAAAGGCTTATCTCTTCAACCTCGCACTTTGCTCTACCCAATTTTTGGTGACAAAGCGATCAACGGCTGGATCGGTAATATTGCTGATGCTGCAAGTATTATTGCTGTTGCAGCTGGCACCATCGGCCCTATTGGCTTCTTGGGTTTACAAATTAGCTACGCACTAAGTGAGCTATTCGCTATTCCTGATACCTTTGTTACCCAGTGCGCTGTAGTCCTATTTGCTATTGCAATGTACACCTTGTCTGCCTTAAGTGGTGTCAGCAAAGGCATTCAAATCATCAGTCGCTACAATATTCTGCTTTCGGTTGGTTTAATCGGTTTTATTCTGATTTTCGGCCCAACCAGTTTCATCATTGATGGCTACTTGCAAGGTGTCGCACAAATGGTCGATAACTTTGTACCAATGGCTCTCTACCGTGGCGATAAGAACTGGCTAGATTGGTGGACAGTCTTCTTCTGGGGTTGGTTCCTTGGCTACGGCCCTATGATGGCAATTTTTATTGCGCGCATTTCTCGTGGCCGTACCATCCGCCAGCTTATTTTTGCTATTAGCATTGTTGCCCCGCTTGTCACTTGTTTCTGGTTTAGCATCGTTGGCGGCTCTGGTCTTGCCTTTGAGCTTGCCGAACCTGGCACAATCTCAGCGGCGTTTGAAGGTTTTAACCTACCAGGAGTGCTGCTAGCAATTACTGGACAACTGCCTTACCCAATGTTGATTTCAATCTTGTTTTTGATTTTGACGACGACTTTCATCGTCACTACGGGTGACTCAATGACTTACACCATCAGTGTGGTTCTTACTGGTTCAACTCAGCCTAACGGTATGATTCGCAGCTTTTGGGGTGTATTAATGGGTGTGGTTGCAATCGCACTAATTTCAATGGGTTCTGGTGGTATTTCTGCTCTGCAATCATTCATCGTAGTGACAGCAGTACCTGTCTCACTGATTTTGTTGCCAACATTATGGAAAGCGCCAAAAGTGGCCCATGCAATGGCCAAGCAACAAGGTGTTATATAGTTAGCGCTATTGCTTTGCTTGGTGTGATTGATATCTCAGATAGTGCCAAAATGGAAATGTCGAGTTTCCTCTACTTGCGACGAGGTTCTCGGTATTCTTAGTTACGAAAAGGCAGCAATGACCTGCCATAACTAAACAAAGAAAGGTTCCATTATGAAAAAAGTACTAGTTATCGCTCTATCTGTATTCTCTGTTTCAGCTTTTGCTGGTGCACAAGCAAACAATGGCTCTAACGGTGACTTGATTCAAAAAGCATCACAAGCAGGTGTACCTATGGCACAAGCTTCTCAAATGGTGACTAAGAACCAAATTCATCAAGGTATGACACCAGACCAAATGCTTGAAGCTTATCAACATCAAGTAGCCCAATAAATTGTTCCGCTCATGGATGAGCGTTCAACCTCTACTCTATATCAAACCGATTCTTCTCTTCTTGGCTATCTATCCGAATCATCACCGCATCCGGTCGCCAATATTCAAACTCACAATCCATTAAATCACCAAACTGATTGTAATTAACTCGGCAGATCTTAAGCACTGCTTGTCCCTGTGCGAGATTAAGCGCCTTGGCGACATGAGCCGGCGCCGATGTTGGAATCACTTCAAATCGCGAACGCGAGGTCAAATAGCCAAAACGCGTTTGATAAATCCCAGTCAGTGACTGCGTCAAATCCTGCTGCAAAATATCAATAAACAAATCCGCTTTTAAACAGTTCTCGACAAACAGAACTGCGCGACCATCGATATATCTTAATCTTTCAATGATATGGATTGGCGTAAACCCATCGACTTGTAGCGCCTGTGCGACATCACCGTTGGCTAGTTCGCTGCGCACATCAATGAGTTGGGTTTGAGCAATTCGGTTTTGTTCGCGCATCATTTGATGAAAGTGACTACGTGACAGTGGATTGTATTCAATTCGCTGCGGCGAGACGTACCAACCTCGACGCTCTTCTCGATAAAGCAAACCTTCGGTAGCCAAAGAAACTAAGGCGTCTTTAATGGTAATGCGGGTGGTCATAAATAGCTCACTCAGTTCTCTTTCTGAAGGCAGTTTATCGCCTTCATTAATAATCCCTGATTCAATTTGTTGCTTGAGTGCCGTTTTGATACGGCCGAGTTGTGTCTGTGGTTGGCTCAAAATTTCTGATCTAGTCCATGTGTCATTACTTTCACTGTAAAAACCCCACATCACAGAAATATGACAGGCTATGCATTTCTGCTTTTGCCATAAATCCGTCATCTAGATCACGCAAAACTGCCATATAAGTGCCTAAAAACTGTCAAATAAGTTGCGATAAAGCGTCACATTGCCTGCTTAGGATTAAAAAGTGAACTTACTGACCTAGTCCAAAAGGATAGAGACAATGAAAACACCAATCGCGCACAAACTAATGGTTGCAACCTCTTTAGTCGCGACATCATTTTCCGCTTCAATCATGGCCAAAGACGCCAACCTTGAAACTCTGATTCAAGCCGCTAAAAAAGAAGGCCAAGTCTACAGTGTCGGCATGCCTGATAGCTGGGCAAACTGGAAAGACACATGGGCAGACCTTAAAGCTAATTACGGTCTTAACCATCAAGATACGGATATGAGCTCTGCACAAGAGATTGCCAAGTTTGAAGCCGAGAAGAACAACGCAACCGCAGATATTGGTGATGTCGGTTTTGCTTTCGCGCGCGTTGCTGTGAAGAAAGGCGTAACTCAAGCCTACAAGCCAAGCACTTGGGATGAGATCCCAACTTGGGCAAAAGACCAAGATGGCCACTGGGCACTTGCTTACACAGGGACTATCGCTTTCATTTCCAACAATAACTTGGTTAAACAGCCACCAAAATCTTGGCAAGACATTTTAGACGGTGATTATAAAGTGACCGTGGGTGATGTGGGCGTGGCAGCGCAAGCTAACAATGCCGTGTTAGCAGCGGCATTTGCCAATGGCGGTGATGAATCAAACTTAAAACCAGCACTGAAATACTTCTCTAAACTGGCGAAACAAGGCCGCTTATCGTTTACTGACCCAAACATCGCCAATCTTGAAAAAGGTGAAGTAGAAGTCGCCATCATGTGGGATTTCAACGCGCTAAACTACCGAGATAAAATTGACCGTGAACGCTTTAGCGTGAGCATTCCACAAGATGGTTCCATCATTTCTGGTTACACCACCATCATCAACAAATACGCGAAAAACCCGAACTCAGCCAAACTGGCTCGTGAATACATCTTCAGCGACCAAGGCCAAATTAACCTAGCTGAAGGTTATGCTCGCCCAATTCGCTCAAGCATTACCCTTCCTGCATCTGTACAAGCAAAGCTGCTTCCAAATGAGCAATACCAAAATGTTCACCCGGTTAGCGATTTCAAAGCTTGGGAAAAATCAGCGCGTAAGTTACCACGCCAATGGCAAGAAAACGTGCTTATCCACCAGCAGTAATAACTCCGTACAGGTGTAACATGAGTAACAAGGTCATCCTAGTCGTACTTGATGGCCTCAACTATCAGGTAGCCCAGCATTGCATGGGCTACCTAAATGCATTAGTTGAGGAGCAAAGAGCGACGCTATACCCCATTCAAAGCGCATTGCCCTCGATGTCTCGCCCTCTGTACGAGTGCATTCTCACTGGCATGACGCCCGCACAAAGTGGCATCGTCAACAATGACATTGTGCGCCTATCTCAACATGATTCGATTTTTAGTCTCGCGAAACAGCAAGGTAAAACTACCGCGGCCGCGGCTTACCATTGGGTGAGCGAGCTATACAACCGAGCGCCGTATCACGCAGTCAGAGATAGATTTACCCACGATGAAACCTGCAATATTCAACATGGTTGTTTCTATCATTGGGATCACTACCCCGATGAAGCGCTGTTTCTCGATGCTGAGCACTTGCGCTTGTCTCATCGTCCAGATTTCTTGCTAATTCACCCAATGAATATCGATGATACGGGTCACAAGCATGGGCTGGATTCTGCGCAATATCGTAACAGTGCTCGCCACGCCGACATTATTCTTTCCAACTACATCGACACATGGCTAGACGATGGTTATCAAATCATGGTGACCAGCGATCACGGTATGAATAATGACCGCTCCCACGGCGGTACATTAGAAGAGGAGCGCCAAGTGCCGTTGTTTGTGATTGGAGAGCACTTCTCACACCAAGCGACCTCGGTACGACAAACAGAACTGTGCGGCGCGGTTTGCCAACTTCTTGGCCTAAGCCACGCTAAGCCGTGGCCAAAAGAGCTTTTATCACTATGAGTCAAACCATCATGACATCCGCATCCATCGGTTCTTCCGCATCGGCTTCTCGGCCTAAGCGCGTGAAGTTTACACGTTTAAAACCCGCACTCTGGTTGCTGCCCTTTGCCATTGTGTTCTATTTGTTCCAGCTCGCGCCTATGGTTTGGGTGGTCAACAATAGCTTTATTTACGAACAACAATGGTCATTGGAAAACTATCTCGAAATATTTGATTCAAGCTTCATGCTGCAAGGCTTTAGCAATAGCCTTTGGTTAGCATTTTGGTCAAGTGTGGTGGGCCTGCTAATCGCGACTTTGTTGGTGTCTTCATTGCGAAGAATCGACAGCAAAATCCGTGATGGCGTAATTGCTTTTACCAATATGAGCAGCAACTTTTCTGGCGTACCACTCGCCTTTGCCTTCATCATCATCCTTGGTGTCAATGGTGCGGTCACTCTGCTACTCAAACAATATGGCCTGATTGAAGACTTCAACCTCTATGGCAAATGGGGGCTGTTGACCATTTATATCTACTTCCAGATTCCTTTGGCCGTACTACTGCTCTACCCCGCCTTTGATGCGCTCAATGACGATTGGCAATCAGCAGCAGCGCTACTTGGCGCTAAGACTTGGCAATACTGGGCAAAAGTTGCGCTTCCGGTACTTTCACCAGCACTACTTGGCACTTTCATCATCTTGATTGCCAACGCAATTGGAGCTTATGCCAGCGTTTATGCTCTCACCTCAGGCAACTACAACGTTGTGACAGTACGTATCGCAAGCTTAGTGTCTGGCGACCTATTCCTAGAGCCAAACTTAGCCGCAGCTATTTCTGTCATCTTAATGGCGATATTGGCGTTTATTACCATGGTTAACCAATGGCTGATTAGCAAAAGTTACGCAGGAAGCAAAAATGTCAAACAGTAACCTTTCCTCACTCTCATCAACTCAACCTAATGGCCTATTTGATAAAGTGGTGGTCTATTCCATAGTGGGGCTGATGTTGATACCTATCGTAGCCACTCTGGTTTACTCGTTTTCTTCAAGTTGGGGGGCAACCATACTGCCCGATGGCTTCACCCTAGATTGGTACCAACAATTACTGACCGATCCAAGATTCCTCGCGGCATTTGGCCGATCGATGTTCATTTGTATCGCAGCACTGACACTCAGCGTTGTTCTAGTTCTCCCTGCGATTTTTGTGGTGTTCTATTACTTCCCTAAGCTGAATAAGCTAATGAACTTACTCATCTTATTGCCGTTTGCCGTGCCTCCTGTAGTGTCTTCGGTCGGTTTGCTACAACTCTACGCCGATAGCCAATGGCAACTAGTTGGCACGCCATGGATACTAATTGGCACCTACTTCACCATTGCGCTGCCATTTATGTACCGCGCCATTGCCAACAGCTTTGAAGCGATCAATTTGCATGATCTGATGGATGCAGCCCATCTTCTTGGCGCGAGTACCATAAAGGCATTTTGGTTGATCGTTCTACCGAACCTTCGTAAAGGGTTACTGGCCTCGCTGTTTTTATCGTTTTCGTTTCTATTAGGTGAGTTTGTGTTCGCCAATATCTTGGTCGGCACTCGCTACGAAACACTGCAAATTTACCTATACAACATGCGTCAAACTAGCGGCCACTTTACGTCAGCATTAGTGATGACTTACTTCCTATTTATCTTCCTGTGTACATGGCTAGCAAGCCGATACGCGCGAGCCAAATAATTAAAAAGTGAAATGACTATGAGTTATGTATCTGTAAATCAACTCACCAAGCGCTTTGGCGACAATACGGTGTTTGAAAACATCGAATTTTCAATCGAAAAAGGCGAGTTCATTACCTTGCTTGGCCCAAGTGGTTGCGGTAAATCAACACTGCTTCGCAGCCTAGCTGGCCTGAATCCTGTGGATGATGGCCAAATTTGGGTCAATGGTGAAGAAATTACCCACCAAGTTCCGCAGCAACGCGGGATCGGCATGGTGTTTCAATCTTATGCGCTGTTTCCAAATCTGAGTGTGTCTGACAACATCGCTTTTGGCCTAAAGATGAAAAGCATGGGCAAAGCGGAAATAGAACGCCAAGTTAATCGAGTGATTGAATTAGTCGAACTAAAAGGTAAAGAGCAACAATACCCGCATCAACTCTCTGGCGGCCAACGACAACGGGTCGCGCTAGCAAGAGCATTGGTGGTCAAACCGCGCATTCTATTGCTGGATGAGCCTCTTTCCGCTTTGGATGCCAAAATTCGTAAACACCTGCGCCAACAGATTCGTGATATTCAAACCGAGATGAATCTCACCACCGTTTTCGTCACCCACGATCAAGAAGAAGCGATGATCATGTCTGATCGTATTTTCTTGATGAACAGAGGTGAAATCGTACAGGCTGGCTCACCAGAGCAAATCTACACCCAACCCGCCAATGAGTTTGTGGCCGGGTTTATGGGGCATTACAACCTGATCGATGCCGATAGTGCGCACGCACTATTTAACGTGACGACACCACATAAAGTCGCAATAAGACCGGAATCCATCTACGTTCAAGAGCCCGGTCGTCAATATGGCTCACATATTTCAGCGCCTCAGCGCGGTACGATTAAACGCCATCAATTACTGGGTAATGTCATCCGCTATCAAGTAGAAGTAGCGCAAAATGAGCTCACGGTCGATTTACTTAACCGTTCTTCAGAACGACTGATGCCCGTCGGAAGCGAACTAAACTTATTGTTTAACCTTAACGAAATGCAACCAGTGAGAGCCTAATATGCCAAAGCCTCTTTACGTATTTGACCTAGACGAAACACTGATTGATGGCGACTGCGCCATGATTTGGAATCAGTTTTTAGTGGCAAAGGGCTATGTGGATGACCCAGAATTCTTAGAAAAAGATGCTTGGCTGATGGCGCAATATGCTCAAGGTGAGCTCGATATGCAGCAATACCTAAGTTTTGCCATGCAGCCATTAGCCAACTTGAGTAAAAGCGAAGTGGACGACTTAGTGATTGAATGTGTCGATACCCAAATTTTACCTTTGGTGTTTCCCCAAGCCGCTAAGCTGATCCAGCAGCTTAAACATGACGACATCGACATGATCGTTGTTTCAGCTAGCGTTAGTTTCTTGGTTCATCAAGTCGCATTGGCGCTCGGTATTTCTCAAGCGCTAGGTATTGATTTAGAAGTAAACAATGGCTCCTATACCCACTCTATTTTGGGAGTGCCTAGTTATCGAGAGGGTAAAGTGACTCGGCTCAATCAGTGGCTCAAGCAGCAACCAAAAGACTACGGGAATATTCACTTCTTTACCGATTCGATTAATGATTTGCCGATGTGTGAAGCCGCAGACTTTACCTATCTGGTTAATCCTTGCCCGCAATTAAGGTCGATTGGTCAAAAACCCAACTGGGTGAGGCTCCATTGGAACCGAAGCAGCGATTGGTAACACGCTGTTTTCAAATTTGGAATTTATCTTTGTAAAAATGTTAATTAATTATTGTTAAATATAATGTTAACGTGAAGCCCGTTGGTAACACTGATATAAAGTCATTCTAAAGATCGCGGATACTTTTTAACGGTTAGATAAGGATATTGCCAACATCTCCAAGTTTAACAATGTCTAATTGTTGCCCTTATTTCACCCATGAGATCGCTTATCTCATGGGTGCTTTTTTACCCTCGCTACGTTCTGCTAGTTGGCTATTGCTCTACTTGCCTTAAAGCAACTACTCAACAAAATAACCCACCACACCCCAGTGGCCTCGGTTATCTCTTAAGATAAGCGTTTCTTTGGTCGCAAGCTTGGTTTCAAAATCGGTTCGGTAAGTGATAAACAAATAGTCTCCTGAAGGAGCGCTTGGCAAATCTGCATGAACTTGTTTATCAACTAGCTCACGCGATACCTTCTCACCCAGTGGGTTACGAGCCTTTTCAACTGCCGCTAACCACTCTTCTTCGCTAATCTGGCTCTGAAAAAACTCGTCACTTTTACGCCAACTTACTGCATATTCGCCGCTATCGACGATCGTCAGCCAAGCGTCAGCAACTTGCTCGACTCTATTACTGCTAGCAGCAACGCTAGCAGCCCAACAAGATAACAATAATGTTAATATTCTTAGCATGTTATTCCCTTCATCCGCGCCAAAAGACGGACTCATTCTGCGCCAAAGAGACGCAAATAACATGGCTTCTTTAAGGGATTAAATTGAAAGTCTCGAAACTAAGAAATCATTCATCGAAACCAAAATCTTTCGACTTGGCTAAACTGTCGACGCTTGAAGTTAGCAGTAAAAAAGACCATCACAACCATAGGTAAGTACCAAACCAAGACGTTAACGAGAAGTAAGTTCGCTTGCACGGAAAGCAGGCTCTGACGACCAAATGCGCCACTTTCGATGAAATGAATCACAGCTGGAATAGCGTAATAAGCAAAACCTAAAAACGTCCCGAAGATTAAGTACTCGGCATAATGGTTAAGACTGCTGATAACTGACAATAGCATGCTGACGATCAGCGAAAACACTATGGCCAAAAACAGAGCTTGGATAAAATTAATCAACAAAGCGGTGTCAAAAAAGCCCCATTGAAGTAAGAAGGCTTTCACATTGGGAAGTTGGCTAAACAAGCCGATGATCGTTTCACTAGAATGCTTAACAAACCAATCACTAAAATACACCGCATCGTAGGCCAAAAATAGCGAGACTCCGATAATTAACGTGATGATTTTAGCCAAAAAGCGAACCATACAATCCCTCTATTTAATGCAGACTCGTTCAATGTGAATATTGTCACTAAGCCTGATTTTTAACCAATAGCCAAGTTGAATAATTTAATTTGAGAGCCTTGCCAATATTTATCGACTTGATTGAGACATAGATTCGATAACCTTAATTTCTAGACCCTCTCTATCACAGTAGTTCATAGACACACATCTCCCGACCCAAACACAAGATCTGCTGAGATTTTATGTTTGCTAACCCATTCCCATTTCTCAATAATTAATATTAATTAACTAGCATATAAAACCATGCTTATATAACCTAAGATATTGATAAATCATAACTTCAGGCGTTACTTTGAAATTAACCAAACTGGCAAAAATCTCGATTGGCTGCCTTAGCCTCATCACAATCACTCTATTGATACTGGGTGGATTGGTGCTCAACCAAACAATTATGATTGTTGACTCAAGTGAATTAGATCAACTCTCTAATAAGCAAAATCCACCAAGCGCTTTGATTCTGACACTTCAAAAAGATGAACTTGCCTTAGTCTATGGAGACAAAAACGTTTATCAAACTGGCACCCATTTCATCCCAAACGAGTTAATACGGCTCTACAATAAAAGCCCACAGAAAGTGAGCTTGAGAGACAGGCCTGTCTACATTAAAAGCAAAGAAAAACAAGTTTTCGCACTTAACTTAACCGTTGGTTATCAACTTATCGAATCAGAAATTCCGTTTGTCGCTGAAACCTCCGTCATGCCTCACCGAATCTGGCACAAAGCGTCAAACGAAAGCCAAGATCTATTTGCACGCTACTTGGTTCGAGAAGTATTAGCGAATCAACCACAGCAAATCTGCACAGAGTTAAAACAAGAGTTAACAAAGGAAATAAGAGAATTCGGCTACCAATTAACAGATTTCGTATTGGAAGATGTGCGACGCGGATTCTTTCCTGATTCAACGTCTTCTTTTACTCCTATTGATGACATTATTCTAATTAAGCAAGGGTGCTAAATTTAATGCTGGGCGACTGATATGCGTTCTCTTCTGCCGCGAAAGTAACGCCAAATGGTGAGAACTACTACATCTGTCATATTAACCACCAATTTGGTTGCGTATGATAACGCACTGAATAATTTTATAAAAACCAACAAGTACTATGAAAAGCCTCATTGCTGCTCTCATCACCTTTAGTTTTGTGCCACATGCCATCGCAGAGTCTGAGCCCATCGATCGATTTGCAGAAAAACAGACAAGCCATGTACTGGAAGAAGTGTATGGCGATTTAGATAGAGATGGCATTGATGAAAAAGTGGTCATCTTAGATTCTGGCTTAATGGGTGATTTCGGCACGCTGCGGTCGATTCTTATCTACAAAAATACTGACGATGGCTGGCAACTGATGCACTACAGCGACAAAGCCGTATTGCCAAGCCTACATGGCGGAATAATGGGCGACCCGTTTAACGGACTGTCGATTGAACGAGGTGCATTGGTCATTCGTCATTTTGGCGGTTCAATGCAAAAATGGAATTATGTACACCGCTTTAGACTCGAAGAAAATCAGTGGCGTTTAATTGGCGCAACCATTAACTACGGGATCTTACAGTGTGAATACTTTGAGTTTGATTACAACTTGCTGACAGGTAATGCGATTTACAAAGACGTATTAACTGGCTGCCGAGAAGGTGAAGAGGCCTCGACCAAACGTACCCAACTCCATATCGACAAGCCTACACAGCACAACATGGATAGCTTTTATCCAGGCGGCAACGAAATCTATCTGCCGAAATTAGATAAAACGATTTATTACTAACCCCAAAGGATTGACCATGCCCACTCTTGAATCAAAACCCACTCTTGCTGATTTTCAACGCTATGTTAGCGAACTCGAAGTTGAGCGAGGCTTCTCAGATCAGCCCGTCAAAGACAAGTGTGTTTTGCTTGGTGAAGAAGTTGGCGAGCTGTTCAAGGCAGTCAGAAAAGCAGAAGGCATTGCTATCGACCCTAACTCTAAGTTTGGTGATATTGGTGATGAGCTATCGGATATCTTTATCTATTTATGCTCGATAGCCAATCGCTACAGCATCGACTTAGAACAAGCGTTTATCAGCAAGGAAGAGAAGAACAAAAAGAGAACATGGCGTTAGACATTAATTTACCCAAGCTCTTGCTGTGAACTCCGCCTGTTAATCCAGGTAATTATTTGAAAGAATGGCGTCACTGACTTCATGCTTTCAAGCAAATAAACATAATCTAGGACGAACTACATGAAGTTATTTTGGTGGAACTTAAACAATAGAGAAAAAGCGAAACGCTCTTTCATACTTGCTCCCTTTTTTCTCACGTTTGCACTCTTACCTAATGAAATTGCACCATTCCCTCCCTATAGCTTAATCGTTGCAATTGGTGCCGCGTTATTGATGGTTGGTCAAGGGTTCTACTACAAGCATAAAGCAGATAAAGAAGTCCACAAATAACGCTGTTTCTAAGCAGCCAACGTTGTGAGTAGCCTGCTTAGAAACAGAAGTATTAGGAAAAATTAGTGGATCATTTTAGAAATAGCATTCAGGAGGAAGCTTGAGTTCAAATTGGCAGCCTAAGGCATGGATTGCGATATTATTAGGTGTATTTCTGCACGCGTTCACTTTCCTGTATCTCAACAGAGCGAAACTGTTTTGGGGTTATTTCATTCTCATTAGTATCGTTTCATTAGTTGATTGGAAACTCCAAACCCCAATCGTGCTGATATTTTCTCTGATTTGCCCAGTTCATGCATATTTTGTCGCTAAGAAGTCTCAACCCAATGTATCACGACGCTGGTTCTCCAAATGGTGGGGGATTGTTGCCATTTACGTCGCGTTTATTCTCGCTATTGTTACGTTCCGAGCATTTTTGTACGAACCTTATATCGCTCCATCATCGTCAATGGCTCCGACAATTAAGCCAAATACCCACATCGTAGTGAGTAAGCTGGGCTTTGGTACCTATCAAACCTATGGAGTGACTCTTTTAGATAAAGAAATTGCTTCACCTGACTTAATGGTTAGAGGAAAAGTCTACGCCTTTTATCCCCCTAATATTGAAGTGCCTTACGTCAAAAGACTCATCGCTTTGCCCGGCGATACTATTACTGTTCAAGGCCAATCTATCACTTTAAACGGCCAACAGCTTCAAACAGAATTACTGTCGCACAGCGATGCTATTTCGTTGTACCAACAAGTGATTGGCGATCAAACGTTCTCCATTCAACAACTAAACGCACGTTCACCGAAAAACATGGCGAACTTTGTTGTTCCAGAAAATCATTACTTCTTTATGGGTGACAACCGAGATAACTCCGTCGATAGCCGGTACTGGGGTTCAGTACCTAGTAATCACATTATCGGCGAAGTCGTTTATATCTTGGGTGATTAAGGCGTGTAGACCTTTTGAGCTAAGAATTCCTATCGAGAAATGCTTGAGTAATGGCTTGGTATAGGCCGTCGGTCGTAAGAGACAGATCGATATGTTCCGCCAAAGCGGTATGCACTTCAGCACGAATGTCATTGGGCTGGTTAGATAATTGATTGCACAATCTTACCGGCTCAACCAATTTGTTCGAATCACCGCGAATGATGATACATGCTTGTGATAGTACAACTTTACCGCCTTCTTTTTTGAGCAGCACTCGCTGAGCAGTGCCAACCACTTTGCGCCCCTCAATATTCAGGTTGTAGTCGCCATCGCAATAAGAGCCTTCTGTAACATGTACATCTACTGCTACCCCTAAACGGGCAAAGAACAAACTCAGCCTACCACACAAGTCCAAATAGGCTTGTTTGATATCGTAAGGCTGCCCATCTGGCCAATGATAGATATGCGAGAGATTAATAATACCTTCAAGCTGCGGCACAGGCGCACCACCCGTCTTTCTCGCCGATAACAACCACTCACTGCGGTTCAAAGTGTTTTCTAACTCTGATGTGTGTGGCCATTTCCGCCCTGATGGCAGTACCAAGGTTGGCTGTTTTGCCTGCCAAAGCAACAACACTTGTTCAAGCTCACCTTGCTGAACCTGCTCGATAAGCTGACGCTCTTTTTCAAACACATCCGTCACATCAATGCTTTTATAACGAACCAGTTTATTCTTCGCTGACATCCTAGCCTCTCTTCTCAACCGCGCACTTTAAATCTAACACTGGGTAATTCGCCTACCAAGTGATTGTCTTCATTTGAGTTATTTTCGCCAATCAGATCAGGTTTGTGATGGATCAAAACGTTTGCGTAGCTTCATCTCTACACTCTCGCAGTGATAAAAATAAGAATAACAACCGCTGGACACTTGAGCTTGCTAACAAATTTTATCTCGTCGTGACTGCAACGACACAACATACGCAACTTAGGAGCAAACAATGATTGAGGTAGACCTATCTACTACTATCGCTGACGTAACATTTGATGGATATATAATGAATGCGTCAGGGCCAAAATGTACGACATTCCAAGAGCTTGAAGCTATAGGCAACTCTCAATCTTCTGCGATCGTGACCAAATCTTGCACCAAAGAATTTCGCGAAGGAAACGTAGAACCACGCTACGCAGATCTTCCTCATGGTTCGATCCAATCTATGGGCTTACCTAACTTGGGCTACCAAGCCTATATCGACATGATCCCAGATCTGAAAAAGTTCAACAAACCTGTGATTGTCAGTGTTTCAGGGCTTAGCCTTGCTGACAACCTTGAAATGGTCAAAGCATTTCAAAACACAGATGCGGATATGATCGAAGTAAACTTCTCTTGCCCGAATATTCAAGGTAAACCACAAGTTGCTTACGACTTTGAGCAAACAGAGAATGCCCTAAAACAGCTTAGAGCGATTTGTGACAAACCAATGGGCATCAAACTTGCGCCTTATTTTGATATGTCACACACCACAGCCGTTGCAAACATCATCAAACAGTATCCGGTTGAGTTTATTACCACCATCAACTCACTAGGTAACACTTTAGTGATCGACCCAATTACCGAAGCGCCTGTCATTAAGCCAAAAGGCGGCTTTGGTGGCCTATGCGGTGAATACGTCAAACCTGTTGGTTTAGCTAACGTGCGCGCATTTCGAGAGTTACTACCGGAAAGCACTAAAGTGATTGGTGTGGGTGGTATCAACACCGGAACCGATGCCTTTGAGTACCTTTTAGCGGGCGCAGATGCGGTGCAAATTGCGACGACATTTGAGCAGCAAGGCACACCGGCTTTTGCTCGTATTGAGACGGAATTGAAGCAGCTAATGCAATCGAAAGGCTACACTAAGCTAGACGACGCTAAAGGCAAACTTAAGCAGCTTTAACGCCCTAGCCAATCGACTCAGTCAAAAAGGGGCGCTCACTGCGCCCCTTTGTTCTGCTTAACTAAAAAATCCTAATCAAAAATTATAACTTAAAGTTTTCCATCCGCGCCTTTAGGCCATGCGCCAAGCTGCTGATTTCTTGGCACGCGATTGCGGTTTGCGATGCCCCCTCAGACATCTCTACCGATGACGAATTAATAAGCTCTACGCTGCGATTAAGTTCTTCAGACACAGAGTTTTGCTCACTACACGCTGTCGCAATTTGGGTACTACGCTGAGCGATATCATCCACCGAATGTTCGATGGCGTTGATTTGGTTGCCCGCATCATTAACCTGCTCAACACACTGCGCAATGCCCTGCTGACAATCACGGCTCGATGCACCCATTTTGTTGGTGTTCTCTTGTAACTGATTGACGATTTCAACAATTTGCGACGTCGATTCTTGGGTGCGCTGCGCTAGTGAACGAACCTCATCTGCTACCACAGCAAAGCCTCGTCCTTGTTCACCCGCACGTGCCGCTTCAATAGCTGCGTTCAGTGCTAGTAAATTGGTTTGTTCTGCAATACCTCGAATCACATCAACAACAACGTTAATGTTGTTCGAGCTCGACTCCAACTCTTGCGCTAAATCGTCTGAATTTTGAATCGTCATCGACACGCGCTCAATAACCGCGATAGTTTGTTGAAGAGTTTCAGTTCCTTGCTTAGCCACCTCTGTCGCCGAGTAAGCCGACGTCGCTCCGACTTCGGTATTTTGCGCGACTTCCGCAACCGCGGCCTGCATCTCTGTCATCGCAGAAGCCACAGAACTTAACTCAGATTGTTGATTCTGCATGCCTGATGCAGTTTGAGATGAAATGGCGCTCACCTCTTCCACAGCGGCCGTAAGCTGAATGGTGGAATCGCTAATCTCAGACACTAAGGAATGCAAATTGGTCTGCATACCCACCAGTTCACGCAACAGCGTACCCAACTCATCTTTGGTTAGCTCTTTTTCATCAATTGAATTGTTAAGATGGCCTTTCGCAATCATCGAAGCAAATTCCAATGCGCGATTGATTGGGCGGCAGATAACTCGAGATAAAAGGATCGAGGATAATACGATCACAACAATAATGATCAGTGAGCCAACACCCGCGCTGTACTGTGTAGACGATGCTTCACTTTGCACTTCTTGGCCAATTTGTTTCACCAACTCATCATTGAGTGCCAAAGTGTCATCCAAGCTAGTCAGTGCCTTACTGTAAGTGCCAAAGCTCGATAGCACGACCTGGTTAGCGCTGTCAGCATCCCCTTTCGCCAGCAATTGGTTATAGGTGCTAGTTTCAGCAATATATTGATTCCAAGTCTCTTTGAAAATACTGAAAGAACGTTTTTCAGCAGCGGTCAAATCTAGCCCTTCATAGGCTGAAATCCCGTTGGCCACATCTGTACGCCACTGATCGAGGTCTTGTAGCCATTGACCAATTTTGGGGTTATTTGCATTCGGCAGCAAAGAAAATTCATCTTTACGTACCTTAGTAATATCCACTTGGATACCTTTCAAAATCGATACTGACGGTAAACTTTTATCCGTCAATGTCGCAATATTGCCATTCAGTGAAGACAGGCTAGTCACTAGCAATATTGAAATGCCCGCGAACACGATAAACACCACCAGATAACTGAGCGCTATCTTCTTCACGACACTTAAGTCTTTTATATTCATATAAATCCCCAACTCATTGTTCTGTCTCTCTATGGAACCAATCAACAACAAAAATGTTATGCAGCAAAAATAAAAAGGGCAGTACGGTAAAAATTTAAAACCGCACTCGGAACTGTAACTAACCATTCACAGATCAGTTATTAATTCATGCCAAAAGTGTTAACTCAATCATCAATAAAATATAGCTCGGATAAAAGAAGTCGTGACGTAAGCAAACAACACACAATTAAAATTGATCGGGTTGATTTTTGTACACGTAAGCATGTGAGCAGTTCGCGAGATAAATAAGGAATTACCATGTTTAAAAAAATGACGGCCACAATAACGATAGTGCTTACCGCTTGCCTCATCTCTGCTAGTGCTTATGCCAATCATCACGGTATGAAAAAAGACATTGTCGATGTGGCAGCAGAAAATGGCTCTTTCAACACCTTGGTTGCGGCCGTGAAAGCCGCAGGTTTAGTTGAAACGTTGAAAGGGCAAGGCCCATTCACTGTCTTTGCTCCAACCGATGAAGCCTTCGCTAAATTGCCCGAAGGAACCGTCGAAATGCTGTTGAAGCCAGAAAACAAAGACAAGCTTGTCGCCGTGCTTTCGTACCATGTCGTACCAGGCAAAGCCATGGCAGCTGATGTGGTTACCATTGATAACGCGACCACAGTACTTGGCCAAGATGTAATGGTGAAGTTGGTGGATGACAAAGTGATGATCAACGACGCAACGGTGATCGCCGCAGATGTAAAAGCCAGCAACGGTGTGATTCATGTGATTGATACTGTGCTACTACCAAAATAGTCAGATTCACATCGCAGTAACAGGGGCAGTGGACACTGCCCTGTTTGGAGGTAACAAATGAAGAATGTGCTTATCATTGGCGGCAGTGGCGGTATCGGATCAGCCATCGTGGCGAGATATGCGGCGCTGCAACCTAGTTGGAAAATAACCGCTACCTTTAACAATCACTCGCCAACTATTCACTATCCAAACGTACAATGGATCAAGCTGGATGCCACCAAAGAACAGCAAGTGAGTGCGCTTGCCAAGAACATCAGCCATGTCGACGTTCTCATCAATGCAATTGGACTATTGCATACTCAAACTCATCAACCAGAAAAATCCGTCGCCAATTTTGAACCCGACTTTTTCTTTCACAACGTACACATGAATACTCTGCCTAGTTTGTTATTAGCTAAGCATTTTATGTCAGCATTAAAATCCAAAACGCCATCTCACTTTTTGGCGCTTTCAGCAAAAATTGGCAGTATTGAAGATAATCGGTTAGGCGGCTGGATAAGCTATCGCAGTTCGAAAGCGGCACTTAACATGGCGTTAAAGACCATAAGCATAGAATGGCGTTATAAGCTGCCTAATTGCTGCGTGCTCGCTTTTCATCCGGGTACAACAGACACTTCACTCTCAAAACCATTTCAATCACGGCTCAAAACCGGTCAACTACTCGAACCCAGTTTTGTTGCTCAATCCATCATAGATTCAATTGAGCGAACTACGGCCGAGGATTCAGGCTCTTTCTTTATCTATTCGGGAGAAAAGCTCAGCTGGTAGCTTAGCCATTACTCCCTATGCTCGACAAAGATAAGCTGCGACGTGTCAAAGCCTCGCTCCTTAGACATGTTTTTGAAGCGTTCTATAACCTTGGCATCCACGTTTGGCTGGCAAGCTAATAGCCACAGGTAATCGTTATTTGGGCCGGAAACAAACGCGTATTGATAGCCTGATTTTTCTAATTCAAACACGATGTAAGAGCCATAAAACGGGCCAAAAAACGACACTTTCAGATAACCCTTATCTGACTCCTCTACAAAATAAGCTTTACCTTCGGCTTGCTTCCACTCGCCCGTTTCAGCATTGTATCCTCGATTAATAACCTGAACACCGCCATCTTCACGCAGCTGATATTCCGCCGTAACATCGCTTAGACCGCGCTCAAAAGAGTGATCCAATCGCGCGACTTCATACCAAGTACCTAAATAACGTTCTAGTTCAAAGTCATTGACGGGCGTGACATCTTGGGGCATTCCTAGACAACCAGAGAGCAATACACTGATTAACGCTACCAGACGCATTTTCATTTTTTCCATTGGCTAACTCCTTTATCAGCATACAAAAAGTGTAAGACAAATCAGAGTACTCAACACAGTAATTAGCCTTAGCCAAACATCATGACACCAGCGAGAACTATCATCACCAGTATCGCAATCAGAGAGGTTTTATCCCATAAATAATAAACAGGATAAATTGATGTCAGAAGGCTCTTTAAAGGCCCATTTTCTAGACGCTTAAACGCTTGATCTTCCATAAAACTCGACATGCCAATCCAAACTCCGCGAATTGGGCTCCACGTTAAGATAGACGCAGACCTTGGATAATACACTTCATTGTCCGTAGCTTTAAAAACACCACATACAACTAAGAAAAGCGTAAAGAAGAACATGGTAGGAATAACCACCCATGCAAAGACAATTAAAAATGACAAAACGACAAAATGATCCACGCAAAGACCTGCAACAATAATGATGATGTAAATACCATAAATTTGAATACGCAGAATATCGCTTTTTTAATTACACAAACATATTAACTTACTGAATAAACGAAAAAAGCGGCGTATTGTCAAACGCCGCTTTTTTTCACCGATTCAATTTAAGTTACAAAGTGCGACTGCGGCTCGGAAGGAAGATTTCCGCCAACATGCAACGCACACTGCCACCACCAATAGATTCAATAGTCTCCACATTAAAAGACAATAGCTTACCGTGGCTCGACAACTGATTACGCTGCGTAGGCGTAAAAGCGTCAAAAGCACTTTGCGACATGGCTATCACCTTTTGGCCATTAATCGTTTCCAGTTGAAGTACATTGCCGCACATCGCATTCATTTGCTCCAAGCTAATAGAAATAATCTGCTTATCTTTCGCCAGAGATTTAAGCACAAAAGAGCGTTCAAACTGCGGAATAAGTTCATCACAAATAACACAAAACCGCTCACCAATCGCCATCATGACATTGGTATGGTAGATCGGGTTGCCTGAAGGTAAAGCGGTTTGAAATGACACCACGCGCCGATAATCTATAAGCTCAGCATACTCTTCCAATACAGCACGATCACAACGCTGAGACAACGCCGCATATAGGGTTTTGTTGACATGATCAGCCACCACGACGCCTGTGCTTTCAAGATAGGCCTGCTGCTTAATATTAGGCTGTAAATCTTGTATCTGTTCGACCTGTCGGCCCGATGCTTCTAACGTACAAACTAACTCATCAGTACGAACTTCTTGTTGACGATTTTCACACGCCATTGGGAAGGTAAATAATTGGCCGTCAGAAGTGGTACTAAACCAGTTATTCGGAAATACCGCATCAGGTGTTGCCGTTGCCGAGGGCAAATAATCCAGTTCAATCACCTGCACACCTTCGGCACGCAAACCTGAAACCATCAATTGGTACTCAGACATAGCGCGTTGCCTAATTTGCTGCGTAGAGAGGTCTACAACATGCTGAAATTCATTGTCTTGAGCCGTTTGTGGGTTATAACCAAACTCTTTTGGCGGTACCATAACCACACAATTAGCATTTTGTTTATTGGATAATGTAGGCGGTGACTTAAGTCGGGTTTGCATATCGTACATCAGTACAAACTCCTTTATTGTTCTATCTGTAGAAGATTGTAAACATAATGTTAATCGACATTTTACTGAGTTAATTGTTAATTAACTCGGTAATCCATAAATATTCCTGTCAAAAACCAATTTCACAGTAAGGTTTATTGTCAGCCATACCTTTAATAATAATTACCTGCATAATATTCATAACAATGAATAATGAAATGTTGTTCGGTGGTTACAATTCACACAACAAAGAGATACCATAAGCATCTCGCCACTCATCTAGGACGATTCCTCACAACAAATCGTCATTGATACTTTTTGCAAAAGATACTTAAAAACATGAGTTAACCACTCTGTTGTACGTTTTAGGATGATGTATGTTTAAAAAGTTTGAGGGATTTACTAAACCCTTTCCAGAAAAAGAACCCGAACAACCGCCAGAAGGTATTATTGCCTTTTGCCGCTATTACACCCGAGGGTTTGAAAAGCCACTGATTATCATGTCTATCATGGCCACTATTGTTGCGATCGTAGAAGTTTCGCTCTTTGGTGCCATGGGTAGCTTGGTTGATTGGCTTTCTACCAGTAACCCTGACACGTTTTGGCAAGACAACAGCCAAGATTTGATTTTCTATGGTGTGCTACTGCTGCTCGTTATGCCAGTGTTAGTTGTCACTTACTCGTTGCTTACCCATCAGACATTATTGGGCAATTACCCGATGTCGATTCGTTGGTTAGCCCACCGCTACCTGCTAAAACAGAGCATCAACTTCTATCAAGATGATTTTGCAGGCCGCGTTGCGACTAAGGTAATGCAAACCTCACTAGCGGTGCGTGAAACGGTAATGAAGACCATGGACGTGTTTGTTTACGTCTCGGTTTACTTTACTGCGATGGTGTTTCTACTCGCTCAAGCAGATTGGCGCTTAATGATCCCGATGCTTGCTTGGCTTGTCGCTTATATTTGTATTCAGCTTTACTTCGTCCCTAAGCTGAAGCAAGTAGCTACCGAACAAGCAGATGCGAGATCACTAATGACAGGTCGTATCGTCGATAGCTACAACAATATCGCGACCGTTAAGCTGTTCTCACACAGTAAACGTGAAACCGAATACGCTGAAGAAGGCATGCAAGGCTTCCTTAAAACGGTGTACCGCCAGATGCGTTTGGTTACTGGTTTTGATGTCGCTGTCGAGATCACCAACTACATTTTAGTGTTTTCTATTGCTGCGCTTTCTATTTACTTGTGGATGGATAGTGCTATCAGTGTGGGTGCGATCGCCATTGCGGTGAGTCTAGCCCTACGTATCAACGGTATGTCGATGTGGATCATGTGGGAAGTAGGTGCTCTATTCGAAAACATGGGTACCGTTGTCGATGGCATGAAGACGCTTTCAAAACCTATCGATATCCAAGATAAACAAGACGCGAAACCACTGGCAGTGTCTCAGGGCCGTATTCGCTTTGAAGATGTAAGCTTCCATTACGGTGAGAAAGAAAAAGGTGTACTGAGCAACCTAAATCTTGAGATCAAACCGGGTGAGAAAGTGGGATTAGTTGGCCGCTCTGGCGCAGGTAAATCAACGCTAGTGAACTTACTGCTGCGTTTCCACGATGTAGAACAAGGCAAGATCACCATTGATGGCCAAGTCATCTCTGATGTTACTCAGGAATCTTTGCGCAGCAACATCGGTATGGTGACCCAAGATACATCACTGCTTCATCGCTCTATTCGTGAAAACATCCTTTACGGTAGACCAGATGCTAGTGAAGAAGATCTGATGCGAGCAACGAAACAAGCGCACGCACATGAGTTTATTGAGACCCTCAACGACCCATTTGGCAATGTAGGTTACGATGCCCAAGTAGGTGAGCGCGGTGTGAAGCTTTCTGGTGGTCAACGTCAACGTATCGCCATCTCTCGTGTACTACTTAAAGATGCGCCGTTATTAGTCTTGGATGAAGCAACCTCTGCCCTCGACTCAGAGGTCGAAGCGGCGATTCAAGAAAGCTTGTACGAACTGATGGAAGGCAAAACCGTTATTGCGATTGCACACCGTTTATCGACAATTGCAGCCATGGATCGCCTTATCGTACTAGACCAAGGCCAAGTGGTCGAACAAGGCTCGCACCAAGAACTACTGCAAAATGATGGCATTTACGCTCAGCTTTGGGCGCACCAGACTGGCGGTTTCTTAGGAGAGCAGCAAGATAACGACCAAGCGGAAAGCGCTTAAGTTACTTGCAACATTAACAGCTCGTTATCTACTAACAGCAATAACGAGGCTGTTATTTTTCAGCTTCAACATCAAAAAGCCACTGCAATTTGCAGTGGCTTTATTATTTACTGAGCTCTCCTAAACAAAACAGTTAATGGCGCTCATTGAGTAGATTTATTTCTCAAGCGACATGCCCATTTGATCTAAATGCTGCTTAAACGAATCGATACTCTCTGCTTGATATGTGGGTGAGCCATTGAAGTAGCGCGGTTTTTCGGGAAGCATTGCTTCCTTCAATGCTTTCTCTTGCTCAATGTCATCATGGTAAACCGTTACTCGATTTGGAATGTCCTGTTTAAAAGTCGCCATAGTGTCTCCTTTCAGCTGACGTGGTAATAAATCGCATACATTTAAGCGTAGGAAAAGCTAATCGAGAGTCAAAGTTAAGCCATCAACAAATCAACCGAGAAAACCAACAATCACCATCAACATTCTGTTATTAAACACTTTATTATTTACAGCCAATCCGCATTAATCTTGATTTTTGTGAGCCACATTGCAGTCACCGCGGTGCAATTAGTTACATTTATTTCACGCCTCATCCCCGATAATCTCGCCTACTAAAAAGCAATATTTCTACAAGGATGGCCGTCATGAACAAACTGATCGTCACATCAACGCTCATATTTAGTAGCTTGTTACCCAACCTAGCTTGGGGTAGCAGTGTCGATACTTGGGATAAAATTTCAGACATCTCCACTTACGGCTTAGTGGCCACCGCAGCACTGATACCGACTTATCATCGAGATTGGCAAGGCTTAAAGCAGGCAGGTTTTAGTATTGGGGTCGCATCAGGAGTGGGATTAATTGGTAAATCTTTGGTAGATAAAGAACGCCCAGATGGCAGTGATAACGACAGTTTCCCATCCAACCATACGGCAAATGCATTCGCCTCGGCTACCACGCTGCAACAACGCTATGGGTGGGAAGTTGGCATTCCAGCCTATGGTGTTGCGATTTTAGCTGGGATCGCTCGCGTCGAAGCCGAAGAACACTACTACTCAGATGTTTTAGCCGGCGCAGCGATTGGTATTGCCAGTGGCTATTTTCTCACAGACCAATATCAAGGTGACTTTCAACTGATGCCTTGGGCAACCACGGAGTCATTCGGCTTATCGATGCATTACACTTGGTAAATTACATCCCTAAAACGTAAAAAGCCCTCCGAAGAGGGCTTAACAATACCTATCAAAGCGTATTTACTTCGCGTTTACCGCTTTAATAAAAATCTCTTGCGCACCTTCAATATTAAGTGCTTTGGCTTCATCAAGTAGGCTTAGCGCTTTATCTAAATTGTTCGATTCAACCGCTGACTTAATCGCGTTGTGGTAGTAAGTTTGCGTTTCAGGCACCACAGTTTTGATTTCTACTTGGCTAACGGTCTCTTTTGGTAAGTTAGCTACTGGACTAGTTTGCGAAGTGCTCGGCTCTGAACCAAAACGGAAAAAGCTCGCACGGCCTAGTTCCACTTCAATCTTGCCGGTAAGTGCATTCGGGATCATAACAGGATCCATCGGGAAGTGATTACCGCGAGCCTCAGCGTCTAGTTGAGCTGGGTGAATCACGCCAGTATAACCACCAAGTTCAGATTGGTCGGTATAAACAATCAGATACATAGAGTCATTACCCGCTGGCGGGAAAAAATCCGTATCCAACACCAGTCGGTTACCATCAGCAAGGCGAGGTTTGGTGTACTTAAACTCTTCTTGATCATATTTAGCCACTAGATTACCAGCTTTATCAATGATCACAGCGCGAGGAACAAACGCAGTTTCTTCGATAAGGCTCGTCACCGTAAGGTTATACTCGCCGCGATTGGCAGGAATTTCGAATACCGCCACTGGGCTGTCTATTCCTGCATAGCTTAAGTATTGACTGTTATCATTAATATCAACGATGGCAGAACCGGGTAGCGTCACCGCTAAATGTTGTAATTGGTCATAAGCGACCGCTTTGTTGGTTTGAATTACTTGCGTGTGTTGTTCGGCAGGTTGGGTAAGTTGGCAGCCACTTAACAGCACGCAACCACTTAAAATCATAGTTCGGAGGATCATAGTTATTCCTTATTATTATTTTTTAAATATTCCCTTTAAATAGCTCTAGGAAATATTTAAAAAATAGCCGACACAAGGTCGGCTATCAGGACATTTAATGCTTCAAGCCTTAGCTTAGAACCAAGCTTCTACAGATGCACCTAGGATAAAGTCTGAATCGCCTTTTTCACCAAATGTAGTGCCTTCGCTATCAGTAATGTATGTACCGAAGATGCGGATTTCTGGACGAGCCCACCAGCTGTTACCCATTGCCCATGCTTGAGCTAGAGTGAACTTGTTACCTTCAGACTTGTCTGCGCCTTTCTCTTCAGTGAAGTAACCTACTTCTAGTACAGAACGCATGTTGTCGTTCCATTTGTACATTGGACGAACAACGATAGATGCAAGGTCGTGCTCAACTTTCGCTGAACCTACATCATAAGATTTTGCGAAAAGAACGTTGTGACCGATTTCAATGTTATCGGTTAAGCCAGCCACACCCCAGTTAAAGATACGGAAACCAGTAGCATCGTTGTTGTCGCCAGAACGGTCAAAGTATGAACCCGCACCTAGACCAGCCATATCTTTACCGTAAGAGCTTGTACCGTACTGGAATACTGTTTGGTTAAAGCCAGTATCAAGACCTTGTTGGATGATTGCAGTTGCTAGCACGCCATCGTCAGCTTTTACTGTTTGGTCACTGCCTTCGCTTGCAAAGTTGTAAACTGCTGCTAACTCTAGAGATGCGTTTTCCCAAAGGCCGATGTTAGCTAGACGAAGGTCGATTTTGTGTGCGTTAACATCTTCATCAGATGCTACTGACTTGTAACAACTGTCATCAGCCGGAGTACCTGTACCTGTACACTGCTCTTTATCAAATACAAATTCAGTTTCTGTATCAGATTTTTGAGAGCCTTTATCTTCGATTACAGCAAAAGACAGCTTCATATCTTTACCAACAGTCACACCTTCAATACCGATACCAGTACCTGATGTATCTAGGAAGTAGAAGTCGCTAATGTGAACGTCTTTACGTTGGTAGTAAGTTTTACCAGCCCATAGTGTTGCGTCACGGTCAAACTCAAATAGGCCTTTCGCTTTAACTGCGAATTGAGCAACGTTTACGTCGCCGCCAACCCAACCATTAGAACTGTCGCTGCCTTGAGCAATCATAGATTCAACGCGCCAAGTCTGCTCGCCAGTTTGTAGCTCTTCGTTAAAGCCAAACTCGTAGTAGTTGTCGCCTTGGTTACCTAGACGGCCTAGCTTCGCTTTTTGCCACGTAATGTCAGCACCAGTCTCACCACTCACACCAGTACTTGCACGTACGAAACCATTAAAATCAACTGCGAAAGCTGAACCAGCAGCTAGAGAAGCAGCCACTGCGGCAGCAATTAAACTTACTTTTTTCATTATTAACTCCATTTACCGTTGTAGGGTATTTTTTGTTTTTTGATTTTGTTCTTATCTATTTCTGTTTGATTCAGGGCATAGGCAGTAACACCATGAATAAAAGAGAGAAAGAATCGAACGAGGTTGTTAAACCCCTTGATGTTTCAACGAGCAAAGATTAACCAACAACGAGAAGGACGACTTCCTCCACCGCAAATTTATTTAGGGGGGATGAGAAAGGATGAAAGAATTACCAAAACGGCGTTTATTCGAGCTACGTCACGGTTAGAAGGTGGAGTTCTTTAGGATTAGACAAATCTTTGTAATACAAAATGCCATATAGTTCACTATTTAGAGAGTTAAGATGAATTAGTCTGAAATAAACTTTCATCTCTGCTCTATTATTTAGTGGTTGAGAGGCGCTTGACCTCTTGGACTCAAAGAATTTTACTTATGCTTTCGCCTCAACAAGTACGATTACCGACATCAATGACTTTACCAAGCTCTAGCCCATACCCATTAGGGGCCTCTTTAGATACTAAAGGGTGCAATTTCTCAATCTATTCTCCAGATAGTTCGGACATTCGTTTGGCGCTATTTGATGAGGACGGATTTTTCAGCACGCATGAATTAAGTCAACCTTACGTTGGCATTCGTCATACCTACATCGAAGGGATTAAAGCGGGTCAAAAATACGGATACGTAATAAACAAAGACGGAAACGAGCACTACCTCTCAGACCCGTATGCCAAAGCGCTCGATAAAGCGTTGCATTACGCAGTGCCATTCGATTCAACCAAAAGTTTTCAGTTGGCTAAATGCCTTGTGATCGAAGATGATTTCGATTGGCAGAACGTTCGCTCACCGAATCGCCCTCGCGATGAAATGGTGCTATTTGAAACTCATGTTAAAGGCGTGAGTAAACTAAACCCTGAAGTACCTACAGAACAGCAAGGTCGTTATTTAGGCTTAGCTAGTGAAGCAATGCTCCAGTTTTACCGTGAGCAAAACATTAATACCCTACAACTACTTCCAGTCGCAGCATGTATGCATGAACCTCACTTACTCAAAGAGAGCATGGTGAACTATTGGGGCTATAACCCCTACTTATTCATGGTTCCTGACCCACGCTATGCCGACAAAGATGCTGTCGCTGAGCTAAAAACAGCAATTAGAGAACTGCACCGCAATGGTATCGAAGTCATTCTCGATGTGGTGTATAACCACACAGCAGAAGGCGGCGGTGATGGCCCTATTTTTAACCTTAAAGCATTAGATTCAAACTACTACCTCAAACACGGCACTCATTTCGCCAATTATACTGGGTGCGGCAACACAGTCGATCTTTCTTATCAACCCGCACTCAATCTGGTAATGGATACCCTGCGTTACTGGGTAAGCGAGTTCCACGTAGATGGTTTCCGCTTTGATTTAGCGGCAACCCTAGGACGAGAAGGTGACCACTTCAACCCTGGAGCAGGCTTCTTTAAAGCCGTTGCGCAAGATCCTGTGCTTAAGCAAACCAAATTGATTGCCGAACCTTGGGATATTGGACCAAATGGCTACCAAGTTGGCAGTTTTCCTTTCGGCTGGAATGAATGTAATGATCGCCTGCGTGATATTACCCGAAGCTTCTGGCGGGGTGATAACGGTTACTTAACGGAATTTGCTACTCGAATCATGGGCTCGCGTGATCTCTACAGCGCAGCGAATTGGCCATATCGACTCACTGTAAACTACATCACCTATCATGACGGCTTCTGCTTACAAGATTTGGTCTCTTACAAATCAAAGCACAATGATAAAAATCGTGAACAAAATCGCGACGGTCACGGCGATAACCGCTCGGCGAATTACGGCGAAGAAGGAGAAACCACTCGACCATCAATCATTGCGATGCGTGAAAAGCAAAAGCGCAACTTTATGGCTAGCTTGTTATTTGCATTTGGCATACCGCACATTTTAACCGCCGATGTCCTCTCCCATACACAAGAAGGAAACAACAACGCCTATTGCCAAGACGGCCCTATCAGCTGGATAAACTGGCAAATAGACGAACGCAAGCAAAGTTTTAAAAATTGGTTAGCTGAAATGGTCGCAGCAAGACAAGAATACATGCTGCCATTTATCCGCGCGTTTAGTGGCGAGCGCCGTAATCACAATCGCATTTTCTGGCGTCGGATCGACGGCAAGTTTATGGAACATGATGATTGGAATAACCTCACCTCTGTTGCGCTCCATTTAGGCATCGATGAAGAAGGCGACGAGTTGTTTTACTGCATCAACCAAACCAATGCACCAGCAAGGTTCACTCTACCGAGTAAAAATGATCAACAATGGAATATGATCTGCAATACCAGTAGCCATAAACTTCATCAAAGTATTGATAACAAACAGATCCTTATCGAGCCTGTCTCCATGGCGATATTTCACTTCAAACGTAACTAAATTTACACCATCGTTCCTCTCTAAGGCGCTGTATTAGCGCCTTTTTTATACCCGATTTACCGCCAACTTAAATCACACTGTGCATTGATATGCGTAGAAAATGCGTTTAGTATACGCGACACAAATCACAATAATCAGCCCGTATTGAATAGAAATGCTATTTAGATCACAGGGTATGCATAACAACGTTGGCAAATAATATTAATCATGGCTTTACCTAAGTTCATTATACGTACGCTCAGGCCGTACATAATACTGTTATCCCTCGGGATGATTTATCTCGCGTATCAACAACTCAACTCTTCTGAGCTCAACGCTCATCGACAATCTCTGGCCAATCTCAATACTTCATCGCACCTTGTTTCAGCCCAAGTCGAAGCGGCAATCAGTAAACTCTATCTTCTTCACGACGCTCAATCTGTTACTGAATTTGACCATACCGCTCAGCGTATTCTTAAGCACTCCCCTTCGTATGCGGATATCATCTCAGTTAACCATGAAACCAAGCAGTACCGCTCCGCCAATTTAAAAAGCGTGACAGCAGAGCAAGAAGCGGATATTCAGTGGACGCCACTGCAAAGGTTATCAAGCGACATCGCTGTCTCATCACTTTATGAGAAGAAGCCAAACTACTGGGTTTTCGCGGTGAAATACACACCGAACAAACTTAAAGAAATCTGGTTAGAGTTCGATTTAATGCACACCACGCAAAGTCTACGTGGTTTACGCACACTCTCAGAAGGCTATGTGTTTGTTATCGATCAGCACACAGGCAGATTGATATTTCACCCAGATCCAGCACGCATCGGCACCCAGTCGATTAGCTTCCATAGCGGCATCAACGAACTGATTGAGAAAAACATCAAGTTTGGCGAGCACGAATACTACTATCGAGACCAGTTCAAAGTGACAGTATTTGATGCCAACAACCCTTATGGTTGGGTGTTTATATCGGGCACAGACAGGGCAGATATACTGGCAACCTCTTATCAATTCTCCCTCACAGCAGTTGTGATCGCCTCCCTATTACTGCTCGCTATCGCGATTAACTACTTCTCTTATCAGCTCAACCAATCATTGGCGGAACTCAACACCAAGCATGAGATGGCAGATTTTAAGTCTCACCTTCGCCACATTTTCGATCGCTTCTTGCCTCACCAAGGGGTGCAGTTTTGCTTATACGATGCTGACTACGGTCATTTCAGTACCATAGACTTCCACGGCAACAGTAAAATCATCCTCACGGATCCACGCCTAGCGCAAAGTTTTTCAGTCAATAACTTTAGCTATTTCGGCAAAAAATACGCCGATCCTCTGGCTAAACTACTGCGAATTGAATCCCGCCATTATTCGATTCCTCTTTTCAGTAAGGGAGAACTTATTGCGGTTATCTATGTGCAATCATTCCTGCCGACATACCATAGCGTGCTACGTATGATTCGTGACTTTTCCGAAGTCGCACTTTCAAATTTACTGCTTCACAAGCAACTGCGTAGTAAAGATGTCATGACCCATCTCGACAATAAAATGACTGTCCGTGAGGAAATCGAGCGTAACGTCGAGGATGAAAGTGCCTACTTTGCCCTCTGCGATCTCGACCACTTTAAAAAGCTCAATGACCAATACGGCCATTTGTGTGGCGACAAAGTCATCTTAGCCACCGCTGAGTTGATGGAAAAATGCTTCCCTAAACCTGGTGCGATCAGCCTTGCTCGCTACGGTGGCGAGGAGTTTTGTGTACTGTTTCACGCCAATGACCAAAACGACGCCTATGAGCAATGTGAACTATTTCGTCAGCTGATGGAAAAAACGGCCATCGAGTTTAATGGCCAACAAGTGAGAGCGACCATCAGTATTGGTATCACTCAGGCCGATGCCACTCAGCACATTACCATTGGCCGCGCCGACAAAGCGCTTTACCAAGCAAAAGGGTTGGGGCGCAACCAAGTGGTGCTAAACACTTTTAAATCTTAATCAAGGAGGCTTCGGCCTCCTTTTTCATCGCTTCAATTTAATCCACTCCGCATTATCTTCCCTTACAGTAGCGCCGAAAAATAAGATGGGTAAAATGTGCGTTATCGGTGCAACAAGGACAGTCTATTTTGGCCAAGCAGAAAATATCCACCTCACAACTTGCCAAGTTGAGAAACGTAGAAGCAAAAGCGCTGTTTGGCGACCTCAAACTTGCTGGCTACATCAACCGCCATGAAGATAATTGGGTACTTACTGAGTTAGGTAGTAAATTTGGTGGTGAGTACGTCAATCACAGCAAATTTGGCCAGTTTATTGTTTGGCCTGAAAACCTCTTGATAGATACCGACGCCACCAGTGGTCAATTACTAAGCGCGACCCAAATAGGCGAGCGACTAAAGCTTCCAGCAAAGAAGGTCAACCAGCTATTGAGCGAGCTTGGATGGATAGCAAGAGTGGACAAAGGCTGGCAAGTGAGCCCATCTGGTTTGACCCACGGCGGCCAACAACAAATGGACAACCACAATGAGCAACAGTACGTGTTGTGGCATGACTCTATCGTACGTAACAAACGTCTAAAACAGTCTGTGGTGGAGTTTCTAGGGCAAGATGCCGAGGCGCATGCCACAGATAAGTCTATCTCAAGCTTTCGCCAAAAATTTGAAGCTAAACACCGCACGTTAGATGGCCACTATGTACGCTCGCAAGGAGAGCTTCGTATCGATAATTGGCTGTATCTTAACGGCGTTGTGCACGCATACGATCGCCAACTGCCGATAGAACAAGATGTATTGAGCGATTTTTACCTGCCAAGTGGCAAGGTCTACCTTCAATATTGGGGGGATGATAACGGCGCGACAGAGGAAAAAGAAAGAGTGGCAATCCGTGCGATATATCAGCAACACGAATTCCCACTGATTGAAATTTTCACTGACGAAATAGACCAACTAGATAAAGTTTTACCTAGTAAATTGCGCGCTTATGGTATTAAGGCTTACTAGGGCGAAACTTAATTAATTTAAACCAAATACGTGCTCATAATCTGACTTACGGTACTTCTTCATTTGATAGAGGTTTTCGTCTGCTTCTGCTATGGCGGTTTTGTAGTCATTGTTCAAACAAGCTGCGGTACCATAGCTAAACTTCACCTTATCCGCATCACAAGCGTGGGAAACGCTATCAATAAAAGATTGAGCATCTTTCATATCAACGAGCGCAATAAACTCATCGCCACCAAACCTTAATATGTAGCCCGATTCTCCACACGCCTCAATCATGTGGCCAGAGAAGGTCTTGAGCACGTGATCACCAAAATTATGCCCTTGTGTATCATTGATCTGTTTAAAATCATCCAGATCAAAGTAAAACAACTGATATTGACCCACAGGAATCAAATCCAGTGCCGATCTTGTATAGGTACTGGTTAAATTGTCGGTAAGCGATAAAGTATTCACTCTCTTAAAGTGATGGTACAAGCCGTATAGTACACAGCCATAAGCAGCAATCAGTAGAGCTTCATCAAGCAATGCGTCTGCAAATGGGAAAGGACCACTGATTGCATTATCTATTGCGATGATCTCGGTAATGGCATCGTATGCGCCATTAAACACGGCGAAACCTAAACCAATTTTAATCACTTTAGATTTAACTAACTTACTCACCATCGAAGCAATCAAAACAACGCAATACAAACGGGTCACTTCAAGTAGATAATCGTATACCGACTCGATAGGAATTGAGAAAGCAAAGACAGGGATAAAGTAAGCCAAAGGCACAATCGAATACACAATGGCTGTTTTCGCTATTTGGCTAAAAAGCTCATGATTATTGAAAAGAGTTCTCATGACATACTGCGTCCACAAACGAAAAAAACAGGGTAATTCTATCATTTACCCGTGGATATTAATGCAAACAATCCCATATTTAGGTAAAACTTGTCTCACGCATTCACCTTGCAAAAAGAAAAATGAAACCATTAGCATAATTGAGAATTAGAAAATCAGGAATTTTATAAAACATTGCCGTTAAAACAATAGCCTAGCATACAATTCGTTCACTCTTATACATCCATTTTCCCCTCATTAACGTCCAATAACACTTTATTCAGACACAAAAAAACGAGGCAATGATAGCCTCGCTCTTAGAATATCCAACAACTCAATTAGCGGTTATGCTGAACATAACGAGCCGCTGCCGCTTCTTCTTTTGACACTACTGTTTTGCCAATTGGAGCCAATGAGATCACAGCCAATTTCAAATGTTGCAGTGCAAATGGAATACCAATAATCGTCACAAAACACGCCACTGCCGATAAGATATGGCCAATCGCGAGCCATAAACCAGCAAAGATAAACCAAACCACATTACCAATCACACCTAACGGGCTTGTGCCGACATCCATCTCATTGGTTAACTCACTACGAGAGATAGCTTCTTGTCCAAATGGGAAAAATGAAAAGTTACCCATTACAAAGCAAGCTCGTCCCCATGGAATACCAACAATACTAATAAAGGCTAATAAGCCAAATAGCCACCACAGCAGCCCCATAAATACACCACCGCATATAAACCAGATGATGTTTCCTAATGTCCTCATAACCTTCTACCCTCTTGTAAAAACGGAAAATCAAAATGAGAGAGTGCTTCTAGTATCTCACGCCAACATGAACAGACGATGAACTAGGCGGCAACGATACCTTGCCAGACCGCTGTCGCACCGCTAATAAAACATAATAGCAAAGCGCCAATTCGGATTTTTTCCTTTGGCAGAGATTGAGTGGTTAACCGCGCCAAACAGTAACCTAACCAAGCCGCAGGGATGAGAGGAATCGTAATCCAAACATGGTGCAACGTCAGAAACCCTGCGGGCATTTGTACGCATAAAGAAATCATCGAGCTAAATACGAAAAAAGCAGAGAGATTGCCGCGCAATTGATTCGCTTCTTGATGCTGCAACAATAGCGCCATCGGCGGCCCACCAATTGCAGAGCTTGTGCCAAAGAACCCAGAGAAGAAACCGGCTACACCCATGCGCATTGGCGTCGGCTCTATTCTAAATGGTAACAGGCTCACAACCACCGCAAAGAGCACGAGGCCACCTAACCACAAGGCAAGCAAATCAGTTGAGACCATGACCAACAATACACCACCTGCAATTGAGCCGGGAACTCGACCAATCAAGGCCATTTTTAGCCCGCCAATTTCAATATTACTGCGATGCTTTAACGCATTTAAAATAGAGATGAACAAGGCGACTAAGCAAATAGGAGAAGGTACGTAATCAGGTGAAATTAAGAACAACAAAGGCGCAGCTACAATCGCGAGACCAAAACCAATGGCCGTTTGCACGAATGAGCCCAAAAAGATCAAACTCGCGGCTATCAAAGCTTCTACCGTAAACCAATCCGCGTACATCATTATCTCACTAGCAAAAAGAAAGCTGAGTATAACTCAGCTTTCTCGATTAGGTGGATAGATAGTTTAAATTTCACACACTTAACAGAGTGAATCTATCTACTATGCATGGGCTAAACGAGCCACTGGCTTGTCATTAATTGGGATGTGCAAAAGCGCCGCTAAAAATGCCAATACCACGGTTGACCACCAAATCGGATCGTATGAGCCATAGTAATCGTAAATTCGACCACCTGCCCACGCCCCCAAGAAGCTGCCAACTTGGTGAGTAAAGAAAACCAAACCATACAAAGTAGATAGATAACGTGCACCGAAGATTTGTCGAACCAAGCCAGAAGTCAAAGGCACGGTACCTAACCAACAAAAACCAATTGCTGCGCCAAAAATAGCGGCGGTATGCTCAGTAACTGGCAAAGTAACAAATGCGGCAATAACGGCAGTGCGCATTAAATACAGCGCCGACATCACGTAACGCTTATTAAAACGGTCACCCATTACGCCCCAAAAATACGAACCAAAGATATTGAAGATGCCAACATAGGCTAATGCCATTGCTGCACTTGTCGCTGGCAGGTTTTTATCCGCCAAATAGCTTGGTAAATGAGTAGCGATAAACATCACATGAAAACCACACACGAAAAATCCGGCGTGAATCAGCCAATAGCCGCGATGAGAGAACGCTTCTTTTAAAGCTTGTGTCAGCGTTTGATTGTCTTGCTGGTTGTTTGCTTGCTGAGCTCCACTTTTATCGCTGGTTTTCATGAATAAGCTCAGCGCAACCATGATGGCACAAAGCATCGCAAACACCTGCATCGCTTGCTGCCAGCCAAAATCAGTCAGTAGCCATTGCGCACCTGGGATCATAGCAAACATACCAAACGATCCTGCAGCCGTTGTTAAGCCAAATGCTTTAGCTGCATGCTGCGCTGGAACTACTTTAGCAACTGCGCCAAGCACAATCACATAGCTGGTCGCACTCAAACCTAAACCAATAAGCACGCCTAGAGAGATATACAGCATGCTTGATTCAGCAGCAATCGATGTCAGATACAGGCCCAACGCATAAAAAATAGAGCCGAAAAAGATGATGCGCTTAGAGCCAAATTTATCTGCAGCCATACCAACAAACGGCTGAAACATACCGAATAGCAAGTTTTGCAATGCAATAGCAAAACTGAAAAACTCACGTCCAGTTTGGAAGTGCTCAGATATCGGCATCATAAAAATACCAAATGATTGGCGAATACCTAAACTGGTGATCAAAATTCCAATGCCCAACCAAACCAGCAAAGGAAAACGGAAAATACTCATATCAATAACTCTTAATGATGATGTGAATGATGCTCATGGCCTTCTGTACCACTTTGTTGGTGGCAACCCATATCGACAGCATGCTGAGCCAAAAGGTTTAATACTGGCTCCCAGTTATGCACCACATAAAGGGTGACACTGAGTGCGAGCAGCATTCGTATTAATTGCGCAGTAAGTGATTGCGAAAACATAAAATACCCCTGCAAATTCAAGAGCGCGGAGTTTAGTGCCTATTGATAAAACCATCTAATGATATTTAGTCAGCATAAACATGCATCAAATGCATAAATCTCTAAGCTTGATGATAAAAGTAAATGCCATGCCGAGAACCGATAGCCGTCGGTCCTAAAATTCCTCCATAAAACCGAATGACTTGTCTCTGAAAGTTTGAGGTTTGTGTCGCAATCACCCATTCGCATTAATGCTGAGGACGAATGAAAAGCTGACAATCAATGCAGATGCCCTTCCTAGGTACAAAACGATGAGCAATAAGCTGTCTGATTTTTCTGTGCACATTCCGATTGATGAAGCCTTGTGCAAAACCCAAGATCGAACCAAAGATCTGCTTTACGATTACAATCACGCAAGACCATCAGAGCATAAAATTAAACATCAGATCCTTGAAAAGTTGCTCGGTAGCTACAGCGGTGAAACCATCATCCCGCCGTTTTACTGCGATTTAGGCGAAAACATTCACTTTAAAGGCGGTGGATTTTTAAACACCAACGTTACCATCTTAGATCTAGCTCCAGTTTACTTAGGAGAATACGTTCAACTTGGACCGAATGTGGTCATCAGCACCGCTGGCCATCCTATTGATATGGCAGAACGTGTGTTGCCAATAGCATTAGGTAACCCAATCACCATTGGAGATCATGTCTGGATAGGCGCTGGATCTGTCATTCTCGATGGCGTCACGATAGGTGATCGCAGCGTGATTGGCGCAGGCAGTATTGTGACTAAAGATATACCATCTGATAGCGTTGCAGTAGGGAACCCATGTAGAGTCGTAAAGCAGATTCAGCATGGCAAAATACCAAGCGACGAAGAACTAGAAGAAATGTGGCGCCCTATTTTTGAAATGGAAAATGCCACCCGAGAAGAGAGTTAAAAATAGTAAAGCCCAGTCGATGCTGGGCTTTTTTAAATTCAGAAGTTAAAGAAGAGTATCTTTAATCACCTTTAATACACCAGATTCATTATTGCTTGGCGCACTAAAACGAGCGTATTGCTTCACTTCAGGGTGCGCATTTTCAACCGCGTAAGAGTGGTAACTCGCCTTTAGCATTTCAACATCATTGAAGTAATCACCAAAGCTCATCGTCTGCTCATGAGCAAAGCCAAGAGTCTTTTGAAGATGCTCTATCGCTGCTCCTTTTGACGCTTCTGCATTCATGATATCCAGCCAAATCTTGGCGCTCACAACCACTTGGTGAGAATGTCCGAACTGTTCGTTCATAGTTGGGTAGACATGTTCAGCCGTGCTATCGAAATGACAAATCGCGACTTTGATAAAGTCATCTTCTACCGTAAGTAAATCGTCTACGTATTGGCACTCGTGGTAGTACTTGCTTAGTTCCGCTATCGCAACTGGATCTTGAGTCTCGATATAAGCTGACTTTTTGCCACATAGCACCGTGTATGCACCATCAATGTCACGAGTCAATTGAATCACTTTAGCTATCGTAGGATGGTCTAACGGGCAGCTGTATAGCTCTTCCCCTTTGTGCATCACCAAAGTGCCATTTTCAGCAATAAACATCATCTCATCTTTAATAGGCGCAAACGTGGTTTGCAGACTCGCATATTGACGACCAGACGCCGCCGCGAAAATGATGCCTTTTTCTTTTAGTTGCTGGTATACATCATAAAACTCTGGGTCTAGCTGAGAAGATTCATTTAACAAAGTGCCATCCATATCAGAGGCAATAAATTTGATGTTCAATGCAGGCATTCCGTCTGGCTCATATAAAAAGTGGAATGGGAAGATTGCTCGATCTCTGTTTTTTTGTAAACCCCTAAACGCGGTACAATTGCACTATCAAGTTATCCTGTTTTCCTTTTTAAGAACTCTCCAGAGCGAGGTTTTGCAATAGGCTCAGCAATTGCGTACGGCGATCACTTCATAGTTATCGACACTTTCAATGTCATAGCGGAAGGTTACATGCTTGCAGACTCTTTGTTCTTGGTGGTGGTAATTCACCTTACCATGCACGTAAACCCAGTCCAACGTATCAGTCGCGGAAGAGATTTCAGCCTGATATAAGGCCCCCTCATTAACTATCGCAGACGGATCCATCCAATCTTTATGATGGGCGATATCAAACAAATAACTGTTGGCTACTTTTTCCAAATCTTTTGGTACTAAATACCAGTGGTAATATCCAAACGCGGCGACCCCAGACAACACCACCGCGCAAACCTTAGCAATAGGACTCACTACTTTTCCTTAACGCAAAAATCAACTCCATTAATGATATTTATCACTTTACATTGCAAACAATTGCTTATGTTCATTGTTGACTATTTTTGTGACATAATCTTCATTGTTAAGTTATTGATAACCATTATTTAAATGGATAGAACCATTAGCCCTTATCCTCTTTTTGGGCTGTAGTCACAAGGATTCACATGAACGCTACTCAATATCTCAACGAGCTCAATGCTCGTTATCTCGCGATCCATCGAAACAAAGAAGATTTTTTCTGGGAAACCTACATGGGCATCAGCGATGACCATCAAGGATCAGCCGAAGCGCAAACCAAGTGGACGCAGTTCCTCAGCGATGCGGAAAACATTGTTGAGACTAAAAAACAATTAGAGACGGCTATCTCTATTACGAATGAACAAGAAAAAGAAGCGACGATCCATGGCCTTAAAGGTTGGCTAGCGGTGTTCGAATCGCACGCGATTGAAGATACAGACACGCAGCAGAAACAAGCAGAGCTGATCAAATTTGAATCCGAGCTGTTTAAGAAGAAGCAATCACATCCGCTGATGTATCAAAACGAATCCGGCGAACAAGTTGAAGGTTCATTACCGGTCATCTCTTCTGCGATTCGTACCAGCGATCATGCCGAGGTTCGCCAATCAGCTCACCAAGCGCTTCTAAATTTAGAGCAATGGCTGCTAGAAAATGGCTTTTTAGAGTTAGTAAAACGTCGTAACCAGTTTGCTCGTTCACTGGGCTACAAAAACTACTTCGACTATTCGGTACTAAAAACCGAACACATGAGCAGTGATGAGCTGTTCGCCATTCTTGATGATTTTGAAACACGCACTCGTGATGTTCACCTCGCTAGTTTAGAAGGCTTAGCCACTAACAAGGGAGCTCAAGCGCTAGAAGGACATAACTTCGTTTACTCCTACTCCGGCGATGCAATGCGCGATCTTGACCCATATGTGCCATTCTCTAAATCACTGCGCCGCTGGGTTGAGTCGTTCGGTCGGTTAAATATCGAGTTTTCTGATGCAGAGCTAACGCTTGATCTACTTGATCGTAAGGGTAAATACCAAAATGGCTTCTGCCATGGCCCAGTTCCTTGTTTCTATAACCAGGGCGAATGGGTAGCTGCCAAAGTAAACTTCACCAGTAATGCAAAACCTGACCAAGTTGGCAGTGGGTACAGCGGTATGAACACACTCTTCCACGAAGGCGGCCATGCAGCACACTTCGCTAACATGAAGCAAAACGCTCCATGTTACTCAATTGAATTTGCGCCTACGTCTATGGCTTATGCAGAAACACAATCGATGTTCTGTGACAGCTTGCTGAAAGATGCTGACTGGTTAAAACTGTATGCATTAAATGCTGATGGTCAACCCGTACCAGACGACATCATTAAAAACATCACCATGAGCGGCCAACCATTTAAAGCTTATGAAGAGCGCTCTATTCTTGTTGTGCCTTACTTCGAACGTGCGCTATACCAGTTAGATGATGACCAACTACAGCCTGAGTTAGTAACCAAACTGGCTCGTGATTGTGAGAAACGCATTCTTGGCCTTGAGTGCAGTCCTCGACCATTGATGGCAATCCCACACCTACTGTCTGACGAAGCCTCATGTGCTTACCAAGGCTACTTACTGGCTCATATGGCGGTGTACCAAACTCGATCTTACTTTACCGAGAAGTACGGCTACCTTACCGATAACCCAGAAATCGGCCCTCTACTAGCCGAGCACTACTGGAAACCGGGTAACAGCCAAACCCACAACGAAACTATCGTGGCATTAACAGGTGAAGGTTTTAACGCTAAATATCTGGCTGATATTTGTAACCTAACACCAGAACAAGCGTGGCAAGCTCAGCAAGATAAAATGGCTAAACTAGCCAATCGTTCTCAAACTGAAATCAAGCCTCTTAATGCAACCATAAAGATCGTAGACGGTGCGAAGGAGCTAGCAAGCAACCAAAACTCAGACACTGAAATGTTTGAGCAATTTGAAGCTTACATTGCCAAACAATATGGCTGCTAAATTAGACTCGTTATTCAATAACGACTGATTACCCATTCTTTACCTAATAAGCAACAACTTGCCCAAAGCAAAGCAAGTTGTTGCTTTATTCAATATAACCACCTGATTTTACTCACTTAAAAACTTGGCATCGACCTTGTAATAACCCTAGCGATTATTTAATCACTTCCCCGCCCGGCTCACGCTCTGGGTGGCTAATAGGACTAATACTTAAGGATTTTAAGATGCCAACTCCATGTTATATCGCCATCGAGGGCGAAACTCAGGGCCTTATCACTGCAGGTGCATGTACTTCTGACTCTATCGGTGACTCTTACGTTGAAGGCCACGAAGATGAGATGCTAGTGCAATTCTTCGACCACGTAGTAACAGTACCGACTGACCCGCAATCTGGTCAGCCTTCTGGTCAACGTGTTCACAAACCATTCAAATTCACTGTATCACTAAACAAAGCGGTACCTCTGCTTTACAACGCACTGGCTGCGGGTGAGAAGATGAAGTCAGTGGAACTAAAATGGTACCGCACTTCAGTAGAAGGTAAGCAAGAGAACTTCTTCACAACTTGCCTAGAGAACGCGTCTATCGTGGATATCCAATGTGAGATGCCGCACTGTCAAGACCCTGCGTTTGCAGACTTCACTCAGAACCTAACCGTTTCTATGTCATACCGTAAAATCACTTGGGACCACGTTAACTCGGGTACTTCAGGTGCAGACGACTGGCGTAAGCCTATCGAAGCGTAATCGCGCTCGATATGACTCTTCCCTAAGTGCCTTCATTGAGTTGAATCACTTAGGGCTTAGCCCATTTCTTCGGAAGTGGGCTTTATGCCAATTTAGATAAGCCATTGTGTCACCGAACTCATTTCAACCCACAAGGTTTATCTCAGTTGGTATCGCACACAGCGAGCTAAGCAAAAGGAAGCGGTAATGGTAACTCTCAATTTTACTCTGCAAGTGGATGGCCTCGACCCTGAGACCTTTGTCGTGCATGACTATCACGGCACAGAGTCCATCTCTTGTGCGTCAATAACCAATGGCATTGACTGCCATGGCTACCATTACCAAGTTGAACTTGCCAGCCGATTACCCAGTTTAACCGCCGCTGATGTGGTGGATAAAACCGTCCAACTGGATATCTACCAAAATCGTGAGTTAGTCAAAACCATCCATGGCATTGCCAGCAGTTATAGCCAAGCCGACAGCGGCCACCATCATAGTTTTTACTCGTTAACCTTAGTGCCTTCGCTCAAGCGTTTAGCACTTCGCCAAAACAGCCGTATCTTCCAACAACAAACGGTGCCAGAAATTATCTCGATTCTTTTGCAAGAGATGGGCATTGAAGATTACGCCTTTGCGGTGCAACGTGATTGCTTACCACGTGAGTTTTGTGTTCAGTACCGAGAAACCGACCTGGCCTTTTTAGAGCGTTTAGCCGCTGAAGAAGGTTTGCGTTACAGCTTTGTCCACCAACCGGGTAAACACACCTTACTCTTTACCGACAGTAACGACAGTGTGCATTACATTGGTGACTTACCTTATAACGCCTTATCCGGCGGGATGAGTGAGCAAAACTATGTGTCGCAGTTTAGTGTCACTAAACAGGCGCAGACTAGCCACTCTCAGCTTAATGACTACAGCTTTAAAAAGCCCCATTATGCCTTCAGCCATCAAACCACCGGCTCTAGTGTCGGTACTGGCATGGAGTACCAACGCCAAGACCAATACGAACACTTTGATTACCCGGGCCGCTTTAAAGACGACGCCAGTGGTAAAGCCTTTAACCAAACCCGCTTAGAGTATCTGCGCCGTAGCGCCCATACCGCGCAAGGCAAAAGTAATCACCCACAACTACAAGCGGGGCATAGCTTCTCACTCAGTGAGCACCTCGATGATGCCAACAACCAAACTTGGCTGATTACCCAGATTCATCATCAAGGCAGCCAGCCACAAGCGCTCGAAGAAGAAGGGGGCAGCGGCGCCACCACTTACGCCAACCAATTTCATTTAGTGCCGGCCATTATGCCTTGGCGCGCGACTCCGACGCCAAAGCCTTTAGTCGATGGCCCGATGATTGCCCTTGTGGTTGGCCCAGAAGGCGAAGAAATCTTCTGTGATGAACATGGCCGAGTAAAACTGCATTTCCCGTGGGATAGATATTCTAATGCTGATGAACAAAGCTCATGCTGGGTACGCGTGTCCCAAGGTTGGGCTGGTAGCCAATACGGCATGATGGCCATCCCACGTATTGGCCATGAAGTGATTGTATCGTTCTTAAACGGTGACCCTGACCAACCAATTATTACCGGTCGCACCTACCATGCAACCAACACACCACCTTATGCCCTACCCGAGCATAAGACCAAAACCATCTTACGCAGTGAAACCCACCAAGGCCAAGGTTATAACGAACTCAGCTTTGAAGACCAAGCAGGGCAAGAACAAATCTATCTGCATGCCCAAAAAGACTTGGATGCGGAAATTAAGAACGACCACACCACCCACATTAAGCACGATAAGCACTTAACCGTCGATAACGATAGTTTTGCGTTGGTGAAAAACAATCAACACACCATCGTAAAAGGTGAAGACCGAACCAAAGTAACTAAAGACACAACCCAAGTGGTTAATGGGGCGTTAAACCAAAAAATAGGCTCCAACTACGCACTCCAATCTGGTACAGAGATTCACCTCAAATCAGGTCATAAGCTAGTCATGGAGGCCGGCAGCGAAATCACCATTAAAGCTGGCGGAAGCTTTGTAAAAGTCGACCCAGCGGGCGTACACATTGTTGGACCGACCATCAACCTAAACGCAGGTGGCAGCCCAGGTAGCGGCAGCGGCTACGGTGGCAGTGAAGCAATAGCACCAAGAATTATTGAAGAGTTAGTAGCGCCCGAGGAGCTGATTGTCCATAAGCAGAATGCAGCTAAGTTTGTTACTGCTCAGCAGATAAAAACTTTGAAAATTTCGGCATCAAAAGCTCAAGGTATATGTGAAACTTGTGAAGAAAAGGAACGAGATGAAAGCAAGCAAAATACCTGAATTACGAGTACCCAAGAGTCAATCTCTCTATTTGTTAATTGATGGAAATGCGGTTGATAAATTGGCGGAAAAAATATATTCATTAACCGAAAATTTAAATGTTCAATGCATATATACAAATAGCCCCTTACAACCTCTAAGAGAGGCTTCTCCATGGCTAATTGAACTTCTTGATTCTCAACGCTTTAGCGTACTAGCTTGGGCTCAGGAGCAAAATTTTTTCGAAAACCAAGCAGCATGGTTATTCATTTCAGAATCAAATATAGAAACAACCGCCGATCATTTTCGCTCGCTAGTGGAAGTTGAGCACCCAATGGGTCACCAAGTAGTTTTTAGGCTTCAGGATCCTAGAGTCGCCCGAGCATTATTTACTTACCATGCTGAGCAAAATCATTTCGAATTAACAGGCCCTATTTCAGAGTCTTGGTTTTATGTTCAGGAAAAATGGTTCAAAGTTAAGAGCTTTCCTCAACCAGTCAATAAGCGTAAGTACGTGCTGACAGAACAAGATCTAAATATATTAAACATCGTAGCTATGGAACAGTTTATTTTGGGACTCGATAAACATATCTCTCTATATTTCCCTCATTGGGTTGCACAAAAGAAAAGTAATACAAGAACCATCATAGAAAATGCCAAATCAAGAGGATTTACATCTGAGCGAGCTATATATTTCTACACCAATGTCCTTGGTTTTCTTGGAGAAAACTGTTTAGACAACAATGAATACCAAGATATTCAACAACTCGTACTCATGCCATCTAGGCTAACACCAGAGCAAAGAATTGAGAAAGCCGCACACCTTGCTTATCAGTACTCACAGGGAGAAATTCATGTCTAATGCTATATCAAACGCCTCGGAACAATCTTCACAAGAAGCTGGGTTGTCACTAGGCACCTGTCCAATGCAGGCGCTCGGCATAAATATCGTCCCTGTTCGCTATGCATTAGATGAACTAGATGATTTAGGCAATGCAAAAAATGGTTTAGTTAACAACTGGAAAGGGAACGGTATTTTCAACGACAATCTCTCTAGGTCTCAATACACACTGCGTCAGCTAAGGGACGGATGGCTTTATGTTCTATGTGATTACGACAAAACATTCCACGAATATGAAGTATCAGGTAATAACCTCATCAAATACGATCTAGATACCTGGATAAAAGAAAAAGGAAAAACAGAAAGAGGGTCAGCTGGAAAAACAGCGCCGTTCCTAACTTACAACCAAAACAACACTATCTATCTAGCTTGGTCGAAACAAAGATGGAGTTGGAGACTGTTTAACGATGTTTTAAAAAACAAATCTAATTATAAAAAATGGATGCGAAAAGTTGAACTAAGAGATTACTGCCAATCAATGGATGCTAAACATGTAGGCTTAATCACTGAAATAGAAACTTTTGTATCGGATATATCAATTGATAGCTCGAATTGCTCAAAGTTTTTGGGTCACATGACCCAAACTGCTGCAGGAGAAAATACTAAGAATACAGACATTAAGCCTGTTGTTCCCAAATCAGCACTAACATCAGGAATGACAGATGAGCAATCTGCTATATTTGTAGCCCTTGACGATCCAATTTGTGATTTACAAGAGCTAGGTCTATTTTTGAACAAAGAAGTACTTGAGTACGAACAACTCAAAGAAACAAAAGAGCACAAATGGGTACTTCTAGAAACTGCGGCAAAAGTTACGTCACTTAATGCACCTGAGGATCTAATTTATCCAGCTTCAGTTAATACAAATAGTGACACTGATAAACACGATTACTATGCACAACTATCAGAATATTTAAAGTTAAAGGCTGATTTACGGCCTTTAGAAGCATTAAAAAGTACGCACTATGGTTACGCCCAAAGGCTCTTACAAGAACAGAAAATTGTGTCCGCCAAGAAACAGCTTGTGTCAAAATATGGAGAGCACGATGTTGATAGCGAAACAGTCTTCGCTCGCTGGAACAATACGAAGCAATGGAGAGATGAGGTAAACAACGAAAAACTTCTACAAGCAATCGAAGACTTTAATACTACAGATCGTCCTGAACTAGAAAATTTAGTTAAAAGCCTTAATCAATATCGCCAGCAGTTAATCGCGTCTGTTCAAACCTTTGGGTGGGCCCCAGAAAGAGGATTTATAGATCACCACAACGTTGATGGACAAGAATTATTGTTTGAAGTCCATCAGTTCATTACTGAGGCTATGACGAAAGTGATTGATGATGAGACATTGTCATGGCTTGAAAAAGAATTTGAACAACCCACTACTCTGATTCCCCTTTATCTTTCTGGATTTAGTAAAGAGTTATACCTCAAGATAGGTTCTGAACTAATACCAAACGATACTGATAATGTATCTATCAACGACACAGGAAACTTTATTTCTCGCTATAATGACTTTCTGAGCTTTACGTCAAGCGAATCAATACAAAGCAGTCAATTCTATAGTGACCTATCTGAAAAAACCAAGCCTGTGATACAAGCATTTAAACAAGCTATCAAGACAACTGGCGAAGCGACTGTATCAATAATAGCTCGCCGTACCACATCATTTACATTCATGCTTGGAAACAATGGTTTTATTGACCGCTCAACGATTGCTGAACAGATTTCCTTAAATAGGAAGATCCAGATCTCAGAAGATTTTTTAGATGCTAGAACAAACTGGAAAGCACAAAGAACTAAGATAGCGCAAGAAGTTGAAGAGCTCTACCAACAATTACATGGAACTAAACTAGCCGTAAACCGTGCCGACCTAGACCTTGCAGGATATGATCCTACTACTTCTCCAGAGCGAATTGTAGAAATGGAAGAGCAGATCGATAGTGCCAAAGCAAAGCAAAAGGCAATGAATAAAGTAATAGATGCAAAGCAGAGACTTCAAAATGGATTTGATCTCTTAGATGAAGTCGAACAACAAAATCTACGCACTCGTTACTACACTGCCTTAAGCGAAATGAATGAACTATTTTATGGTACTCCATCGATGATGTTGATAGATGGAGAGGATGTAGCTAAAGAAATCAGAGGTAAAATTAAACTGAACTTTAAAAACAGTATCAAAGTAACCAGTAAAACATTTGAGAACTTAGGCGGATTAGGATTTTTAGCCTTTTTGTTCAATGCTCGTGATCTATATATGGCCTACGGTGATCTAAAACAAAACAATGTTCATACAACAAGAGAAAAAGCTGAATTAGTGCAGAAATTTTCTTATACCTTTAGCTCTCTAGCGGCAATATTCCAGAGCAAATCGTGGCGTAAAGTAGATAAAACTTCAGAGTTTTTTTATCAATCGACAATTAAACGCGCTAGTAATATGCATCGTTCGGTAAGTGATTACATCCGAATTTCTAGATTTACTAGCTCCTTCGCTATATTAGCAATAGGCATAGAACTCTACTTCTTAAAAACTGACATTGACAATGAAACTGACGAAACCAATAAACTTTACATGCAAATGAAGTTCAATGGACTCGTTCTAATGGGCGCCAGCGAAGTGGCTAAAAGGGGGGCTATGATTTTAGCTTCTCGTGTAAGCATTAGTTTTTTAGTCGGGTCATTTGTAACTGGCACCGCTTTAATAGGTGGTATTCTATATCTATTATCTACACTAGTTCTTAATGGACTAAAAAAAGATGACTATCAGAAATGGTTACATCGTTTACCTTGGTCATCGAAACCTAGTGAAAAACAGTTCCCCGATACACCTGAAGGCGTTGCTGAAGCTCTAATAGCATTGTATCAGTTTACTATGCAGCCAAAAGTTTACGTACAACAACTAGGACAGTTCACTAAGATTAGTAATGGGTATGGAAAAGTAAAATTCGAAAGAGAAGGCCTAAAACTACACGTACACCTCAATAAAAACTTAGAACAATCCAACAACCAAGTAGTCGTTAATGTCAGCTCCCCTAGAAAATATACTACCATAGCATCGAACTTTTCAAATACATCTGAATCTCTTAACTATGATTTAAAAATAAAAGACTCCCCAAAAAAAGAGCTATTAATTGAAGTTAGTTTTTATATAGATGCAACTAAAGGATCAAAACTCAATAAAAAACTAACATACAACTACTCCATAGATATTGCACAGATTGGCATTCATAGTATGACATTAATTCAACCTTTGAACTCTAACGAAGAAAAAGTGACCATCATACAAAATTATCATGACCAACAATGGTACACTAATCATCAGTTTAATTGGTCACCTTCAGAAAACCCTGTGGAAGCTGTTATTATATAGGTAACATTATGAATCCTAACTTTACTAAAGAGCAAATTACAGCTGAATTTACCAAGCTTGTAAAAACAAACCCTAAAAAAGAAACACTATTAAAATATAGATCAAAAATATACAGCCAAATTTCAAGTAGCCCTGACTCTTTAAAGTTTGATACAAAATTATCATTGGGTTTTTACAAGTTAAGAGAATGCTTTTCTTTGGCAGCGTTTGTTTTTCCTTATTTTCTATTGTCAATCTTTGAAGGTAAACTATTATCTCCAAACAGCGAACATTTCAACCTTGCTATCTCCAGCGGAATACTACCTCTTTTATTCGTGTGGTTTGGGTTCGCTGAAAAATGTTACTATTATCGATTGGACAAAAAACATATATCAACATATGAACACCAAGACCAACCTTTGATAATATTTTCAATACTAAGGTATATCGCATGGTTCGGAGTAGGCATCTGTATTATAGCAGTATTATGGATTGGCCCGATGGCGTTTGTTGGTGCTGGAGGCTCTGCTTTACTTGCATTTAAGCTGATAAATGCTAAAAGAGAAGAAGTCTATTGGTTGATAAATTATGACGGAATTTTGTTTATTGAGGAAGTAGAAAAAGAGAATAAAATTAATATCACTCACAAATTCCAAACTTTCACATCAAAAACAACACCTAAGATGATAAAGGAAGAAATTTTTATTGATACTATTTGGTGTGGTAATCAAGACAGAAACATAATAATGCAACATATAAAAAACAATATAGATGAAAACGTTGAGATATTTTCAACTGATAAAGAGGAAAATGAAATAAATTTCTTTGAGAAAATAAAAGACTACAATCTAACTCTAAAAGAATATTCTATTGATGAATACTAAATTAAATAATCAAAGTGTTTTACTTGATTGAGTTTTATAAAAACCATGTAAATAATTCATCTCAATTTAGAATGACAAGCACCTATTTTATGAAACATAACTATCAGTTATTTATATCGAATCTAAAGTTAGCTTTACATTTTTAACTATTAGCGAGTTGTAACCTTATGAATAATTTATTTTTACTTTAAACACAAAGCGCACGCGGGCAACAAAATCAACACCGACATGATAGACCAAGAAATGGCAGTACCAATTAACAAACCGAAAGTGAGCAAATCCCCATGATTGGCCATCACAAACAACGAAAATGCGCTGGCAACAATGGTGTTTGAGATAACTAGCGGCCTAGATGCAGACGCTAATTTCTTTGAAATTTCGGTGCTGTGATCTTTTTTAGCATTGGATGAGGTAATTTGCTGGTTGAGCTTTATTGGGCGCAAAATTTGTATCACTGCATCAACGATTAGGTAAATCAGCACTGACGCAAACCCCATTAAACCTGCGGTAATCGGCATCATCGCCATGGCCAGCGCCCCTAACGTCGCACCAAGAGTCATCGTCAACACAAGAAAAATCCACATTAACGAAGAGACAAACCCTTTACCTTGCCCCTTAATCAAACCACATAACAAAACACCAGCGAACAGCAATGATGGCCAAGATACCAAGGTAGAGTTCATTGCCTCATGAGTGACACTCAACATGGCCAACCCAGCGGCCATAAGCAATGTAACAACAATAAACCCTATCGACCATAGCTTAGGTCTCGCGAGTATGCGTTGGATCGTTTTGCTCAATCCTTTGTCGAGCCAATCAGGCTTAGTCTCTTTTGAGGTGAGAGACGGAGCAAAGGCCACCAGCAGTAACAGCAATAATCCCTGAGTGACAAGCATTACCGCAATACTTGCTATCGCAAAGCTGTAACCAATGAATGACCCAATCAGCAAAATTAGCGCAGCCGCCCAAATAGTCACTAACCCAATTGAACCCAGGTTAGATGTGAGTATCTTCGCTGACGGGCTCATGCTTGGCTGTGGCGTTTCTTTTACAGAAAACTGAACAGCACTGGTAATCGATACTGCTATGACTAACAACACAATTTGCAATGCACTAAACAGGGGCATTCCAAGTTGACTGAGCGCTATTAAAGTCGAACACAAACCGACGGCGCAAACTAACATAGTAATCAACGTGAGCAACAAGCTACGGCACAACCACCACATTAATAACATTACGGTCGCCATCACTGATACCCATAGGTATAGCGGTTCCTGCAATAGCCAACTAGTGATTTCACCTTGCTGAGAAACTAAATACAAACAAGCAGTCAAACTCACCAACACACACACAAGCAACCAATATCGGCAACCAGCGACGAAACAGAAAAAGGTAGAATTTGAGGTGTAACTTGACGAAGCAGATGTCCATTCAGCGTGCATTGGCCGTATCCTTATTTCACTACGGTGAGCAAATAAAGACTCTCATATTACGTATTAATTGAATCCTGACGAGACAACAGAGGGAGAGTTTTTGTCACTTAACGAAGCTTTAGTTCAACTCAGAGAGTCACTCAAAGCCAACTAGCATGTACTCTGCGGCAAAGAATACCATTACCCCACAGCAACAGACTTACGACGATAGTCTTTTGGACTGCAAGCGTACTGCTCTTTGAATTTCTTAGAGAAATGACCAACGTGCTTGAAGCCAATTTTATTGGCAACCTCTTGTACTGATAGCTCCCCTTCCGCCAACAGTTCGCTGGCTTTGGCCATGCGTTTGCTATACAAAAAGCCATATACAGTATCGCCAAACACCAGTTTAAAGTTACGTTTTAGCTTGTTGTCATTGATGCCTACTTGGCGAGCTAGGTCTTGTAGTGAAGGCGGCTCTTGCATGTGTTCTTCAATGATTCGAGCCGCATTTTGAATACAATCCATATCACGAGATGTCATGCCATCACACTGTTTCACTGGGTGAGTCAAGTTGTGGTACAGAATGGCTAACAGCTCCATCACCTTACCTTGTAGATAAAAGTTATTGGCAGATTTACTCAGCTTTGAGCGGAAAATATCATCCACCACTTTCACCATAGGCGCAGTCACTGACACAAGGTCGTATTTATTGCATACATTATCAGGGTCGACATTTGCGCCAATCAAAGACTCATACAAGGCTTTCGGCACACAAAAATTTAAGAACTTGGTGCGCTTATCGTTGTAGTGGAACTCAAACTCTCCACCCTGACAGACAAAGAACAAGGCTCTTTCTCGGGTAATGGTGATCGCCTTCGCTTGCTCTGGAACCACTAAGTCCATTTCACCTTGTAAGATTAAACAAGCACCATAGAAGTCTTGAGCTTGCTCTTTGAAACGAGTTGGTACTTTGAATGTCACGTCACTCAAAGTAACCGACATCCCCTCTGCTAAGTCAAAAATGTAACCAGCACCATCGCATACACTTTCTTCTAAGGTCACTTTAGAGGTAGCAAACTGAGCCAATTGATCATCTTGGGCGCAATCGAGAATGTCGTACATACGAAACGGCGTAGTATCAATGTCAACAAGCTCCATAGTCTGCTCTCCATGCCTGATAGTTAAATCAATAGATGAGCTGAAAACTATAACAAATGAGAATAATTATCAATTAATTTCAGGCGATATCACGCACTACCGCATAAGAATTGTCATCTTTACGGTACGAATAGATAGATTTGAAGCCAAATGGCTATGCCTCATAAACGGCTAATCGCTCGACGACTCACCAACAATGAGCCCTTAGCTTAACTCAATAGCGAATCCTGAATTACAAGCACCAACTGGTCGAAGACTGATGATCACGCCACAATGCTTGGTATGTTTCGCAGTCAGACAACAGCGCCTCGTGTTTACCTACCGCTTCAACCTTCCCGTTGTTCATCACAACAATTTGATCCACATGAGTGATACTCGATAAATTATGCGCCACCATAATCACGGTCTTATTTGCAACCAAGTGGCTAACCGCTTGCTTCACTTTGAGTTCGTTCTCTGCATCTAACGCTGCGGTTGCTTCATCCAGCAGTATTAATGGCGATTGGTTTAACAGTGCACGAGCAATGGAAATCCGCTGCTTTTCACCACCAGACAGTTTAGTCCCACCTTCACCAACTTGAGTATCCAAGCCCTGCGGTAAAGATTGAATAAACTCCCAGCACGATGCCATCTGACAACAGCGCTCAATCTCATCAGTGGAAATGGATGGATTCCCCATCGTCAGGTTATTCAATATGCTGTCATCAAATAGATACACTTGCTGAAATACCACACTGACCAACTGAGCTATCTGAGTTTGGTTTAAGCTATTAATGGGTTGCCCTGATAGCAATATTTGCCCTGATTGCACATCCCAAAATCTTGCCAGTAGATGAATCAAGGTTGATTTACCCGAGCCTGATGGCCCAACAATCGCAGTTACCGTATTAGGCTTAACCGTAAAACTGACTTGGCTAAGAACTTGTTGCTGCTGATATGCAAAACTGACGTTTGTTAGCTCTACTCCCGAGAAAGGATTTGAACCATTATTCGAACTCTGCTTAGGGGAACTATCAGTAATGTTATCAAGGCCTGGTTCAGCTAATACACCTGCGACACGATCCATCGCTGACTGGAAGAACTGCCACTGAGAAATCAAAATCCCCGCCTGCATGATCGGACGATAAAACTGCGTTGAAAGCAGTAAAAACAGCAACAGAACAGACACAGTAACTTGCCCATCAAGCACCCAGTAAATGCCCAAACTGATCAGCAAAGCAAAGCCTGACTCAGCTAACACAATGAATGCGGCAGGAGCCAATGTGGCACGTTTTTCAAAGGCAAGATGCGCATCTCGTGCGGATTTTGACTTCTCATCTAGCGATAGAATCTCTCCCCCAGCACAACCATGAGCTCGCAAAATTTTGATACCTGCGATGTAATCAAAAATGGTGTCCGTTAGCTCATCTCCCGCTTGGTACAACTGCGCTTTACTAGTTAAGGAAGCTTTGTTTAACCAATAGAATGCGCCACAAGCCAATGGAATGCCTGCCGCCATGCTTAGCGCTAAGCGCCAATCAAAATAGGCTAAACCAAGAAGAATTACGCTTAAAGTACAAAGCACGGCCATTAAATGACTCACTACATGGGAAAAAGCGTGCTCTACATGGTCAACATCTTTAAGCAATGTGTTGTTCAATGTACCAAGGTCGATGCTTAGTAAGCGGCCCATCGGAATGTTAGTCAACTTGCTCAACAAACCATTTCGGGTCTTTTCCCCAACGAGCGTCGCTAAGTAACTTTGTTTGAGGTTGGCGATACGAATCATCACCATCCGCACCAGCACACAAACCGCAATGGCTAAACAATAATAAGGCCAAGTTTCGGGCAGTTGGTTGTCAGCAATCAATACCGATAACAGCTGAAAAACCAATAGATAAGGCACAAGCGCAAACAATGCATCCAATGCGACCCACAGGGTATTAACCAGCATCGGGCGCAGCGAAATCCCCGTTAACTGTTGATAGCGTTTAAGCATGCTGCGCCTCCGGTTGTTGCTCTACCATTTGCGACGGCTTAATTTTCCATTGCTTAGCGGTTTGTTGCGTGTTCCATAACTGTGCGTAGTGTCCCTGTTGCTCTAGCAACTGCTGGTGCGATCCACACTCAACCAATAAGCCGTCATTAAGCACTAAAATTTGATCGGCATTGACCACTGTAGAAAGCTGGTGTGCAATCACGACGACCGTTTTACCTTGTGCTAACTCGCTAATAGCGGATTGAATCAGCTTTTGATTGGTGGCATCTGCATGCGCCGTCGGCTCATCCAACACTAGAATAGGCGCATCTTTTAGCATCGCCCTTGCAATTGCGATACGCTGTTTTTGACCGCCGCTCAGTGAGACACCATCACTCAATAGCGTGTCATAACCTTGGGGCAATTGTTTGATAAACTGATGAGCGTTGGCCGCTTTCGCTGCCGCCTCTATTTGCTGAAATGAATACGGCTTACCCATAGTAATGTTGTCCCGGATGGTCAGCTTAAATAGGTGTGAATCTTGAAAAACCAACGACATCTGATCCATCAACTGCGTCTCTGAAAAATCACTTAATGGCTGATCATCAAGATAAATTTGACCACTACTTGGTTGCCACATTCTGGCTAATAGATGAACCAAGGTCGACTTACCCGCCCCAGACCCACCGACAATCGCAGTCACAGTATGAGGCTTGAGCTCAAAACTGATGTTTTGCAGTGCTGATTTGTTTGTTTCTGGATAATGAAAACTGACTTGCTCGAACCGAACCTGATGATGTTTTACATTAGGCTTAGAAGCCGATTGATTGGAATCGTTGGCTTGTGTGACCACAGACTCTTGCGGCAATTGCTCAATCTTGATTAATCGCCCTACGCCTTCAAAAACTTGCCCCAGATAGGTGCTCAGCAAGGTTAGATTAAACAGCGGCTCCAGCATTCCTACACCAAGCAACAAACAGATAATGAACTGGGCAATGGTCAATGAACCATCAAGCCAAAAATAGAGACCCATCGGCACCAACACCGCTAAGCCACTGTTAAGAAAAGCTTTGAACGCAGCCATTGGCCAAGCCGCCTCTTTTATCCATTTAGCTAAATATTGTCGATGCTGAGCTAAGCCCTGCTCTAACTTAGTATGGCGAGTCTGCTGCATAGCAAACAAACGAATCACGGGCATCGCTCTGGCGAACTCCGTCACTGCACTGTTGAGCTGCTCCAAGTTATGGTGGTATTGCTGGGCTTTCTCTTTGTAACCACGAAACATCATCGCTTGGCTAATGGCAGCAAGAGGAATGGGAATTAGCGCAAATAGAGCCATGCGATAATCTATAAAACAGAGCAATACAAAAGTGGTCAAAGGCACAAACAGCGCTGTCACAAGATCAGCTAACTGATGCGCAATAAACACTTCCACTCTGTCGATATCTTCTGCCAACACCTTCTTTATCTCGCCGCTACTGGTTTGATTAAAATAACCTAACGGAATGCGGCTCATGTGCCGAAACAAGCGTGTCCTAATCTGATACTGAATATGAAAGGCGCTAGAATGGGCTAAATAGGTAGATAACAGTAAACAACCATAGCGCAGTAACATGGCCACCAACGCTAAGCTGGTAAACCACCAAATAGCTTGTTGGTCAGTCACTTGAGTAAGTAAGCTATCAGCAATCAAATAGACAAAATAGTAAGGCGCAAGAGAGAGCGTCGCTGCAATCGCTGCCAAGCAGACGGAACAAATCAAAATCCATCGATGTTGATGACAAAATTGCAGTAGCCAAGGCAACGCTGAGGGGGAAGATGACGAAGACATCCTTTCCTCCAAATAGAAATAAAAACAGCAGTGATAAGCCATGCTTACCACTGGAAAGAAATCGGGCTTTCAAATCGAATGATGAAAGCCCTTATGATTAGAAGTTAGCGCTTAAATCGACACCAAATCGCACTGGGTCACCATAATTGCTAAAGCCTGTTCCACCCCAGTTAACCGAATAGGTTTTATATCGCTCGTCGGTGACGTTGACGCCCCAGAGTCGAATTTCAAAGTCGTCTCGATAATTGAATCGAACATTGGCATCAACCACAAAGTAAGGGTCTTGGAAGTTGTTACCTTGCTTATCTAGTGCCATTTCACCATAGAAGCCAACACCGAGGTTTGGAGTAAACGTCCAGTTGTCGCCAATTTCACCGTAATAGGTCGCTTCAACATTAACTGTATGCTCCGGTGCAAATGGAATGCGTGCGCCTTCAGAGTAACTCGCTCCCGTGTAGCCATCCACTTGAGTGACCTTGGCATCATTGAAACCAAAGCTCAGTGCCGCTTCCCACACATCATTAATGAGTGCGCTGATTGAGCCTTCGATACCACGTGAGCGTACCTCTTTAATTGGTGCAATCGCATTCGCCCCTGTCGTCGGGTCTTGATAAGCGTATTGCAGGTTATTCACACGCATATCGAACACGTTAATATCGGCGACGATAGTACGATCATTCCAATAGCTCTTATACCCAAGTTCGTACACTTCGCTGGTTTCAGGGTCATAAGGTAAGCCATGACCTAGATTGCCCGAGCTGTCACTCGCTTCCGCAATCCATGAACCTCCACCACTTAACATACCCTCACCATAGCTCGCATACACGGTGTGATTTTTGCCAAAATCTTTACTGATGGCGAAGTTAGGTAAGAACTCAGAATAGTCTTTCTGGTAGCTGCCCTGCGTTTCAAATGGGAAACGGAACATGCTGTAGAACTGAGAGTCGATCTGGAAATCTTCTTTGGTGTAACGTGCGCCTGCTTTTAGTGTCCATGTCGGCGCAAAACGCCAACTCGCATCCATATAAGCGGTATAAGTATCTCGGGTATACTTACCAGCGGTCTTGGTAAGCTGCATTTTGTTTATATCCATCTCAGTGAAGTTATTATTATCTTCTTGAGAGCGATAAAACGCAGCGCCAAATGTCCAATCAACAGGTAGTGCACCTAAGTTCGAATTTAAACGCAGTTCTTGGAAGGTATCTTTTTCACGAATATAGTTATCAAGATAAGCAGACCCAGCGGGAGGCGTGACCACTAAGTCAGCATCAAAACGGCCATAAGTATCAATTTCACGAATACCCGTAACTGAGCTTAGTTGCCAGTTTTCTAATCCTGTCCAAGTAACATTCAACGCAGCACCTTTTGAGGTTTGATCGAACAAACCTTCTATATCGGTCGCCGTTTTCAGATCATCACCACGTTCGGTTTTCGGGTCATCTTTCACATACGGATATACACCACTTTCTAATGTGGTGTGGTCAAGGTAAAGGTTGGCTGTCCAGTCACTACTTGGCGTCCAATGCAGGCTTAACATGGCCGAACGTTGCTCTTTAGGATCTACCGATTTGTTAAGGTGAGTATTCTCAACAAAACCATCGCGAGATAAGTAATCTAGCGTAACTTTCGCAGTCAACACGTCTTCAATCAGCGCTGTACCCGCAGTCACCGTTCCGCTTTGTTGATCGTAGTTAGCAACACCTAACTCAAAAGATGCAGAAGGATCATTGCCCTGCTTTTTAGTGGTAATAACGATGATACCGTCACGAGCATTACTGCCATAAGTGTTACCTTGGGGTCCACGTAAGAACTCAATCGATTCAACGTCTTTCAACAGTAAGTTGAGGCCATATAAACTGGTCTGCGGTACACCATCAACGTAAATTGGCACGTTACTTTGCTCTAAGTGACGCGGCAATCCACGCACTTGAATGTAACTGTAATCGCCCGGTAGCTCCGGTAATACAATGTTTGCGATAGACTTAATCGCATCCGCTACGGTCTTATAACGGTGCTTTTCAATATCCTCAGCAGAGAGATAATCCATGCTTTGCGGAATATCTTTCATGTCCTTTGCTACACGAGCAGCATGCACAATAACCGTCTCGTCCGCTTGCGGTGCGGCGACGCTTTGTCCATAAGCAAGTGTTCCTAAAATAGCGGCTGCTAGTACTGCTTTATTGTTCACCTAGAGTCTCCCCTAATGACTGGATGATGTGAGATGGCAGTAATGTAAATGAAAACTATTTTCGACTAAATGGAGAAACTAGCAGTAGCGGGAGACAAAACAGCACTAGAGGAATTTTAGTGATTATCCATCGAATGTGATGAGTATTTCATTTTAGCCCTAATCTCAATTCCCAACTTCGATACAGCGTGATAAAACGGTGTACGGAAATGAGAAAGTGTGTTGATTTGCATATAAGTTAAACAGGTAAAAAATGGCTAAACCAAGAATATTCGTAAGCTCTACCTACTACGATTTAAAACAAGTTAGAACTGATTTAGAAAGATTCATAGTTGAACAGGGTTACGATGCTGTTCTAAATGAAAAAGGCCATATTTCATATGGAAGCCAAGAAAAACTGGAAGAATACTGCTACAAAGAAATCGACCAATGCGACATCCTAGTATCAATAATTGGTGGTAGATACGGCTCTCAATCACATGAAAGTGAATACTCGGTATCCAACAAAGAGCTAAAAAAAGCTTTAGACACAGGAAAACAAGTTTATATATTCGTTGATCATGCTGTTGCTACCGAGTATCGAACTTTTGAAGTAAACAAAGGCGTATCTGGTGTTAGATATGCAGCAGTGGATGATGTAAAAGTATATGAATTCCTAGAAGAAGTATATGACCTGCCAAAGAACAATACCATCCATAACTTCCATGGTGCACAAGACATCACTAACTTCCTAAAAGAACAATGGGCGGGACTATTTCAAAGGCTTTTAAGTGATGAATCTAAGAAAAAAGAGTTGGATCTAATCCAAAAGCTATCCGAAACATCTGAAACTCTAAATCAGTTAGTAGAATACTTAATTGGTGAGAAAAATAATGGTGAAACGGCTGTCTCAAACATATTGCTCAACAACCACCCTATTTTCTCTGATATAAAAAGCAAAGCTAAGATTCCCTTCAGAGTATTTTTCGAATCAACAAATGAACTATATGAGATACTTTACGCATCTGGATTTAGAAGCCTAGGCAAGGACGAACTTGGCTACAAAAAAGATTACTACTCCGCAGTGTTCCCAGACGACGGAATCAAAGTTCTAAGAGTACATAAAGATGTTTTTGATGAACAAGACAATAAATTAAAAGTTATGACTCCTAGAGAATGGAAAAGCGAATACGTAACTATTGATATTATCTTTGATGACGACATACCGTTTTAAGCTCTAACTAATATAAAACCAGCTTGCTCTGGTTTTATATTTTAACGCTTGCTCCTAAACGTATATCGTGCCTTTGAGGTACAACACGCCCGTACCTGACACCAATACACGATCATCCACAAGTTGGCAGTGCAGTACTCCGCTACGCTTAGATGCTTGTAAAGCCACCAAATTCTGTTTACCAAGTTGCTCTGCCCAGTAAGGCGCGAGTCCAGTGTGAATAGAACCAGTCACCGGATCTTCATCACCTCCATTAGCAGGCCAAAAGTAGCGTGAGACAAAATCGTACTCACTCCCCTTCGCTGTCACTACCACATCATACGGCGCAAGCTGTTTAAGCTGGTCTGAATCGTACTCGACTTCGAACACATCTTGCTCGCTGGCCACCACCGCCACATAGGCTTGTCGATTGCGTAGCACTTTTACTGGTAAGCGAGATAGCCCATCTAACAATGCACTCGGTGTATCATCAATCTCATCTGGCTTTTGATTTGGGAAGCTCATTTCAATTCGGCCATTTTGCTTTTGCTGCACAAAAAGGTTGCCGACTTCTTGAGTCAAATATTCGATTTCGCCAGTAACACCAAGCTGGTTAAACAGCACAAACGATGCGGCCAACGTAGCATGACCACAAAAATCAATTTCAGTCAGAGGAGAAAACCAACGAATTTGATATTGATTGGAAGAGCTTGTGTAACCAAGCTTTTGATTAACAGGAACAATAAAAGCCGTTTCAGACAGGTTATTTTCTGCGGCGATGGATTGCATCAGCTCCACGCTAGGCCATTGCGTTACCGGTACAACTGCCGCTGAATTGCCCTTAAACTGCTGATCGGTAAATGCGTCGACAACATATATATCTAGCTCTAACTTTGACATAGCGATTCCTTTCAATGTTCGAATGCTGATTGGTATCCAGACATTCAGTCTATCGAATTTACGCTAGTCATACCGAGCGTAGTTTATAAAACTATTAGTATTTTCAACTACTCACGAACGATTAGACTGGGTAAACCTTCTCGAACCGCTCTAACACTAGATCAGAAGATGTATTGAACTCTGCGCCAATTTGTTGAGCATATTGAGTAAAGAACTTCACATGGGCATCGTGCCACCATTGATAACTACGATCGCCTTCCCCCTCAGCATACGCAAACTCTGGCGTAACTTGATCGAACGGGCAAACATCCACCTGAGTCAACTTAACGATGCACACAGGATTTTCTTGCCAATCCAAAACCACGGTTAATCGGCCGACTTGTGGCAATGGCTCATCTTCTATCTCATAACCTTGCTTTAAACTGCACGAAGCCGTCTTTATACCCTGATCGATCAGCTTGGCACATTGATTTGCATTGTATTCATCAGCACAAAAATACTCGGCGATGGTTTGCGGGATTTGACTGCGCTGTTCGGCAGTTAACTGTGACAGGTACTGTTCTAAAAATTGCTGGTGATGCGGCTTCATATTTCTTCCTTGGTTACAAATCATCATCGACCTGATAATGAGCTACGATTATAAACTATTGATTCAATGAAAAAAGGAGCATTTTACTGCTCCTTTCAAACCGTGACATCTTTGATCATCAGCTAACTTTGTAATACGCGCTCAATCTCGCTGATGCTGGATGGGTCATCGATGGTTGATGGAACGGTGTAAGACTCTCCATCTGCGATTTGACGAATCGTGCGACGCAATATCTTACCGGAGCGTGTTTTCGGTAATCGCTCCACCACCAAAGCATGTTTAAAGCAGGCAACTGCGCCAATAGAATCTCGCACTTTAGAGACCAATTCGCCCTCTAATTGCAGCGAATCAATACTTATCCCGTCTTTTAGTACCACAAAGCCTAATGGCAATTGACCTTTCAAATCATCATGAATACCGACAACCGCACACTCAGCAATCGCAGGATGCGCACCAACGATTTCTTCCATCTCTCCGGTGGATAACCTATGCCCAGCAACGTTAATCACATCGTCAATTCGCCCCATAATAAACAAATAACCATCTTGATCGAGATACCCCCCATCACCTGACACGTAGTAACCCGGAAATTGACTTAAATAACCTGATTCAAAGCGGTCATGGTTGCGCCATACGGTGGGTAAACAACTTGGAGGTAATGGGCGTTTCAAGGCGATATAACCTTGCTGATTGGCCTGCGCTGATTCGCCTAGCTCATTGAGGATTTCTACTTGATAGCCAGGAATAGGTTTGGTGGCAGAGCCAGCTTTTACTGGCATCATTTCAAGCCCCGTCGGGTTGCCCGCAATCGCCCAGCCAGTCTCCGTTTGCCACCAATGATCGACCACAGGTTTATCGGTTTTCGATTCTACCCAGTCCAGTGTTGGCGGGTCGAGCCGCTCTCCGGCCATAAAAATCGTCTTTAATTGGCTAAGATCGTATTGGTTTAAATAATCCCCTTGAGGATCTTCTTTTTTGATCGCTCGAAATGCCGTTGGAGCAGAGAACAGCGCATCGACTCGGTACTCTTCGCACACTCGCCAAAATGCGCCCGGATCAGGTGTACGCACTGGCTTTCCTTCATACAAAATCGTCGTGCAGCCATGAATCAACGGGGCATAGACAATATAAGAGTGGCCAACTACCCAGCCCACATCGGATGCCGCCCAAAACACGCCATCTTGCGGCATGTTGTAAATCGTGCTCATCGAATATTTCATCGCAACAGCATGACCACCATTATCTCGTACCACGCCTTTTGGCTTACCCGTCGTGCCTGAGGTATACAAAATATAAAGCGGATCAGTGGCGAGTACCGGGACACAAGCATGAGGTAGCGCATCTTGATAGGCTTGTTGCCAATCAATATCACGGTCTTGGTTTAGATCTGCGATTACTTGTGGCCTTTGCAATACGAACACGGTTTCCGGTTTCCAGCGGCTATCCATAATTGCTTGGTCGACCATAGGTTTGTATGGCAATACTTTGTTGATTTCAATCCCGCAAGAGGCCGTCATGATCACCTTAGGCTCTGCATCTTCAATTCGCACGGCTAATTCGTTGGGCGCAAAGCCACCAAACACCACCGAATGGATAGCCCCCAGACGAGCACAAGCAAGCATGGCCATGGCCGCTTCTGGAATCATCGGCATGTAAATCACCACGCGATCGCCTTTTGTCACACCTTGCTTAGCCAACATTCCAGCAATCTTCGCCACTTGATCACGCAGTTGTTGATAGCTAAAAGTTTTCTTTGCTCCCGTTGCTGGAGAATCATAAATCAAGGCAATGTTGTCACCTCGTCCCTGCTCGCAGTGGTAGTCCAACGCCAACCATGAAGTATTGAGCAACCCATCGGGAAACCAACGCTCAATGCCGTTTTCGTCCGTGGCTAAAATGGTATTGGGCGCTTTAAACCAATCGATTTGCTCAGATTGTTGTCGCCAAAACTGCTCAGGCTCGTTTTTGGCCCAAAGATATTCCTTCTGATACTCAGACATAGTGCTTCCTCCAGTATGTCTCGATACTGCTCTAACTTGGTTTTAATACAGCTTCGCTTTATCGTTATTAAAATAGGTCGGAGGGAACACGCACTACGCCCTCCATCAATATGCGGGCGCTACGGCTCATGGTCACTTTTTCAATTTGCCATTGCTGATCTTGCGAACACGACGCTTGTGCGCCAACTTTGAGCGTTCCGGATGGATGACCAAAAGTAACGGTTTCTCGTTCACCACCTCCCGCCACTAAATTGACTAGCGTACCGGGAATTGCGGCGGCAGAGGCTATTGCCACAGCAGCCGTCCCCATCATGGCATGATGCAGTTGCCCCATCGAAAGCGCGCGAACCAGTAAGTCCACTTGCTCTCGTTCAACCTCTTTCCCACTCGAACTTAGATAGCTTTTGGGCGCAGAGACAAAAGCGATTTTCGGTGTGTGCTGACGAGTCTTGGCTTGCTCTAAATCTTCTATCAAACCCATTTTTAATGCGCCATGTGCTCTTATCATTTCAAAGCGATCTAACGCAGCAGCATCAGAATTAATTTCTGACTGTAGTTCAGTGCCTTGATAACCTTGAGCCTGCGCTTCAATAAAGATAGTTGGGATGCCAGCATTGATTAATGTGGCCGGAAACCTTCCTACATCAGGCACATCAAGTTCATCCACTAGATTGCCTGTCGGGAAAAGGCTGCCTTCAGCTGCTGGGCGGACAAAATCAACTGGTACTTCAGCGGCCGGAAAGGTCACCCCATCTAACTCAAAGTCCCCCATTTCCTGTACTTCCCCATCGACCATGGGAACGTGCACGACTATGGTCTTTTCAATATTGGCCTGCCAAATACGCACTTGCGCAATTCCGTTTTCTGGCACGCGCTTAGGATCAACCAGACCAGCATGCACGGCGAATGGCCCAACCGCAGCGGACAAGTTTCCACAGTTACCGCTCCAATCAACAAATGGCTTATCGATGGCGACCTGTCCAAACAGATAGTCCACATCATGATTTGGCTGACTACTCTTCGACACGATTACGGTTTTGCTGGTGCTCGACGTTGCCCCGCCCATCCCATCAATCTGTTTCTGATACGCATCAGGGCTGCCAATTATCCGCATCAACAGCTTATCTCGCGCTTCCCCTGCCACTTGGGCTGGTGCTGGCAAATCTTGCAGCCGGAAAAATACCCCTTTGCTGGTTCCACCACGCATATAGGTAGCAGGAATTCTCAGCTGAGATTGTTGTGACTGCTTAATTAGTTTTTCCATAACACCACCCTAAGCCGCTAAGAAATCTTGGGCGAAACGCTGTAATACGCCGCCTGCTTGATAAACGCTAACTTCGTCTTCTGTATCTAGACGGCAAGTCACTGGGACATCGAGCTTTTCGCCATTTGCGCGAGTGATCACCAAAGCCAAATCAGCCTCTGGAGTGATGTGACCCACTACGTCATACAACTCGGTGCCATCTAGCTGCAAGGTATGACGGTCTGTCCCCGCTTTGAACTGCAATGGTAATACGCCCATTCCAACCAGATTGGTGCGGTGAATACGTTCAAAGCCTTCGGCCACAATGGCCTCTACTCCCGCAAGTCGCACCCCTTTTGCCGCCCAATCACGAGACGAACCTTGACCATAATCAGCGCCTGCCACAACGATGAGCGGTTGCTGACGATTCATGTAGGTTTCAATCGCCTCCCACATGCGAGTCACTTTCCCTTCTGGCTCTACACGGGCCAACGACCCCTGCACAACTTCCCCTTGTTGCTTGACCATTTCATTAAACAATTTTGGATTGGCAAAGGTCGCTCGTTGAGCAGTCAAATGGTCCCCCCTATGGGTGGCATAGGAGTTAAAGTCTTGTTCAGGTAATCCCATTTTTGCTAAGTACTCACCCGCCGCGCTGCTTGGCAAGATCGCATTAGAAGGTGATAAGTGGTCGGTGGTGATGTTGTCACCCAAAATGGCTAACGGACGCATAGCCGATAGGGTTCTTTCTCCTGCGAGTGCTCCCTGCCAATAAGGTGGGCGGCGTATGTAAGTACTCATTTCACGCCAATCGTACAGCGGGCTTTCACTTCGCTCTGCATCATCCAATTTGAACATCTGAATATAGACTTGCTTAAACTGCTCAGGCTTAACGCTTTGCTCGACCACGGCATCAATTTCTTCATCGCTCGGCCACAAATCACTTAGGTAAATGGGCTCTCCTTGAGCATTCATCCCGAGTGCATCACGCTCTATATCAAATCGAATTGTCCCCGCTAGCGCATAAGCAACCACTAATGGCGGTGAAGCTAAAAACGCTTGCTTAGCATAGGGGTGAATTCGGCCATCAAAGTTTCGGTTACCGGAAAGCACTGCGGTCGAATACAAGTCACGGTCAATGATCTGCTGCTGAATGGCTGGGTCTAATGCGCCGCTCATTCCATTACACGTTGTACAGGCATACGCGACGATGCCAAAACCAAGCTGTTCTAACTCTTTCAACAAGCCAGATTCTTGCAGGTAAAGCTTGGCGACTTTCGATCCCGGTGCAAACGAAGACTTCACCCAAGGTTTACGCACTAAGCCAAGTTGATTGGCCTTTTTCGCCACTAACCCTGCTGCAACAACATTTCGAGGATTACTGGTGTTAGTGCAGGAGGTAATCGCAGCAATAATCACAGCTCCATCTGGCAATTGATCATCGGGTAGATCTTGTTGCCATTCGCCCGCAATACCTCGCTGCGTGAGCTCAGAAGTGGGTAAACGACGATGTGGATTCGATGGCCCCGCAAGATTCCGTGTTACCGCTGATAAATCAAATTCAAGCACTCGCTCATATTGGGCAGTGTTTAAATCATCCGCCCATAAGCCTACTTGTTTGGCGTAAGTTTCCACCAACTGCACCTGTTCATCGTCTCTCCCTGTTAACTTCAAATAGTTGAGGGTTTGCTGATCGATGTAAAACATGCCAGCGGTGGCGCCATATTCTGGCGTCATATTTGAGATGGTTGCACGGTCACCAATGGTGAGATCACTTGCTCCTTCACCAAAGAATTCTAGATAACAGGAGACGACTTTTTGATTGCGCAGAAACTCGGTAATCGCCAATACGATATCAGTAGCGGTGATACCCGCTTGGCGCTGACCTGTGAGTTTTACCCCGACAATATCAGGCAGACGCATCATTGACGGGCGACCAAGCATCACAGTTTCAGCTTCTAAGCCACCCACACCGATTGCGATAACACCCAGGGCATCAACATGCGGGGTATGACTGTCTGTGCCAACACAGGTGTCGGGATACGCTACACCATCTTTGGCTTGTACAACCGGAGACATCTTCTCAAGGTTAATTTGATGCATGATGCCGTTACCCGCCGGAATCACACTCACGTTCTCAAATGCGGTTTTACACCACTCGATAAAGTGAAATCTATCCTCATTGCGGCGATCTTCTATAGCGCGATTCTTTTCAAAAGCTTTCGCATCACAGCCCCCGTGTTCAACCGCTAGGGAATGGTCGACGATCAGCTGAGTTTCAACCACCGGATTAACTTTGGCGGGATCTCCCCCTTGTTCTGCTATCGCATCACGTAGGCCAGCTAAGTCAACCAATGCAGTTTGGCCGAGAATGTCATGGCACACCACCCGAGCCGGATACCAAGGAAAATCCAGATCACGCTTGCGCTCTATAAGCTGCCTCAAACTGGCTTGCAATTTTTCTGGCTCGCAGCGACGAACCAATTGCTCAGCCAATACTCGTGAAGTGTAAGGAAGAGTTTGATATGAGTTAGGCGCAATATCCTCAACCGCTTGGCGCACATCGAAATAATCTAAATGAGTGCCCGGCAGCGCTTTTCTGTAAAGAGTGTTCATGCTCATGGCTTTGCTTCCAATTTGTTATTATCGCCACCGACAAGCGGTGGCTTTCGCCGTTTTGAATCGAGAGTTATTGACGTTGCTCGATAGGCAACCACTCTTGATGTTCTGGGCCGGTGTAATCGGCACTTGGGCGAATAATTCGATTATTCGCTCGTTGCTCATACACGTGAGCAGCCCAGCCAGTTAAACGGCTCATGACAAAAATTGGGGTAAATAATGGGGTTGGAATGCCCATAAAGTGATAAGCCGATGCGTGGAAAAAATCCGCATTACAGAACAAGTCTTTCTCACGCTTCATCACCGATTCAACCCGCTCAGACACTGCGTATAAATGCGTGTCACCCACCGCTTGAGACAGCGCTTTTGACCAACGTTTGATCAGCGCATTGCGTGGGTCGCTTTCTCGGTAAATCGCATGACCAAAACCCATGATTTTGTCTTTGTTAGCCAACATTCGCAGAATGTTTTGCTCCGCTTCATCTGGCGTTTGCCAATCTTGAATCATTTCCATCGCAGCTTCATTTGCGCCGCCATGTAAAGGACCACGCAAAGTGCCAATGGCAGCGGTAATGCAAGAGTGAATGTCCGATAAAGTCGAGGCACAGACACGGGCAGCAAAAGTGGAAGCATTAAACTCATGTTCTGCGTAGAGAATCAGTGAACAATGCATGACCTGTTTGTGCAGCTCACTAGGAGATTTATCCGTGAGTAACTTAAGGAAATAACCACCAATACAATCTTGGCTTTGATCTTCCGTATCCACTCTTACACCGTCATGGCTATAGCGATACCAATAGCAAATAATGGCAGGGAAGAGTGCCAACATGCGCTCAGTGGCGACCAGTTGTTGGGAGAACTCGGTTTCTTGTTCTAAATTACCTAATACAGAACAACCTGTGCGCATTACATCCATCGGGTGCGCATCAGCAGGAATCAGCTCTAACGCCTGCTTAAGCTGCGAGGGTAAACCTCGAAGGCTAAGCAAATAAGTCTTGTAATTATCAAGCTCTTGTTGATTAGGAAGATGACCACGCAGCAACAAATGTGCGACCTCTTCAAATTGAGCGTTATTGGCTAAATCAGTAATGTCATAACCTCGATAAGTTAGACCGGTTCCTGATTTTCCGACAGTGCATAGCGCAGTGCTACCAGCGCTTTGGCCGCGAAGGCCTGCGCCGTCTAGTACTTTAGAAGGCATGTTGAACTCCTTTTCTGTCTGGTGCGGGCTCTCTTTGGAGCATTTCTGTTTAACTCAGTAATCGCACTCAGACGGTTTCACGTTTATTGGATTTGGTGTTAATTAATGTCTTACCTAATTATTTTGAAAACAGCTGGTCGAGCTTGTCTTCATATTGGTGGTAATTAAGATGGGCATACAACTCAGCGCGAGTTTGCATGGAGTCAAGTAACGCCTCTTGATTCCCCTCAGTTAGCAGATGCTGGTAGACCATCTCAGCGGCTTTGTTCATCGCCCTGAAAGCACTCAGTGGGTAAAGAACCATATCCACATTCGATTGGGCTAACAGCTCGCAGCCATACAGTGGAGTTTGGCCAAACTCGGTAATGTTGGCCAAAATCGGCACATGCTTACCCGTTGCAGACTGCAAAGCATTAGAGAACTGAGTGTATTGGTCTAGTTGATTCATCGCCTCAGGGAAAATCATATCCGCGCCCGCTTCAACACAAGCAATAGCACGCTCGATGGCACTATCCATCCCCTCTACTGCTAGGGCATCTGTGCGAGCCATGATCACAAAGTCATGATCCACTCTGGCATCGACCGCAGCTTTTACTCGGTCTGCCATTTCTTGTTGGCTAACAATGGCTTTGTTGGGCCTATGACCACAGCGCTTCTGTGCCACTTGGTCTTCAATATGCACAGCACCTGCACCCGCTTTTTCTATCGATTTAATGGTGCGAGCAATATTAAATGCGCCGCCAAAACCCGTATCAATATCCACCAATAACGGTAGATCGCAGGCATTATTGATTCGGTCGACATCCGCGAGCACATCATTAAGGGTGGTAATGCCTAGGTCGGGTAACCCATATGACGCATTAGCAATACCGCCACCTGATAGATAAATCGCTTGATGGCCAACGTTTTTTGCCATCATGGCGCAGTACGGGTTCACCGTACCGACAATTTGTAATGGTTGATTGGTTTCTACTGCGAGTCGAAACTTCGCCCCCGGAGACTGACTCATGGCTACTTCCTTATATTTGTTGTTCAATCAGCTTACGACTGCCTGAGATGTGGCGTCGCATTAGCATTTCAGCGAGTTCTTCATCACGATTACGAATCGCTTGAAGAATAAATTGATGTTCCGCCAGCGCCTCTTTCGGGCGAGATTGTGCACGCGGCGATTGGTAACGATACATACGCAGCAAGTGATACAGCTCATCGCACAATAAGCCGATAAGCTTTTGATTACGGCTGGCTTTGATGATGCGGTAATGAAAGTCAAAGTCTCCTTGCTGCTGAAAGTAAGAAGCACCTTCGACTTGTTCGATATGATTGGAATGCTGGGTAAGCAATAGTTCTAACGCTAGAATTTCATCTTGCTGTATATGCCTTGCAGCTAGGCGTGCGGCCATCCCTTCGAGCGCTTCACGCACAGCATATAACTCGACCAGTTTTTCTGGGGTTAAGGTAATGACACGAGCCCCTACATGGGCGATACGCTCAATTAAACCCAACCCTTCAAGACGCATGATCGCCTCACGCAATGGCCCACGACTGACTTGGTAATGTTTAGCCAACTCAGGCTCAGAGATCTTACAGCCTTGCGCTAAATCACCATTCACGATCGCTTCGATTAAGCTTTCAGTCAACGTCACCGACTTGGTATTTTCTTTGTCGCCATTACCCTTGGAATCAAGGTTTTTTAAATCACTAGGCTTTAAATTGAGTTCACTGTTCATCTTGTCTATTTTGCCTCTAAGACCACTCAGCCTGATGATTTCCAGAACAAAGTGTCAACAATTTCTTAACTTGATTACAAAATAGGCGATTAATGAGCGACCTTTCAAGCAAATTGTCGACAATTTAGACTAAGGTATAAGGGGCTAGAAATGAGAAAGTAGGGAAAATAGAAGGAAAAAGCGAAAAGATATTAGAGCCTGATGACAAGAATTAAAGAAAACCGGAGTAGTAAAGGCCACCTTGTCAATAACTTGGCCGGACAGCTCTACTTGATCTTGATATCATGCGTTTTGGTGTATTGGCCTTTAAAACAACCTTACTTACGGCTTGCACTCAATTCGAGTAAAACAGAGATTATCAGTGAATTGGGGAAACCGCTTAAATATCGCTATAGCTGATTCTGGTCTGCTCAAATTCGCCGACAACAGGAAAGTATTTTAGGCTAGGCACAGAGTCACCCTCACCATATCCTCTCACATAGTGGTAGTAGCAATGGTCGTCATTTTTACCCCAAGCGATGATTTCAGAGCCATCCTTCAACCCAATGTCTGAACCCAAACTAGTGTTAACAAGATTGTTCCATAGGTCTTTACAGTCTGCCGCATAAAATTGGTCGAAATCTTGAGTTCGTTGCCGCCCCGTGATTGGGTAACCGAGCGTAGAAGGATAAATTACATCATCATATTCGATACCATCCACCATAGACTCGCCGCTAACTAACCATTTTGAATGGTATAAGGTTACTGAATCTTGAAAGCTAGAAAACACCGCATCAGCACTCGCTTCATTGGCTTCATCTTGTAAGTTAAGAAACTGTGGTAGTGCGGTAATGGCGAGCACACCGAGTATCGCAATGACCACTACTAATTCAATAAGGGAAAATCCAAAGTGTTTGTTTTTTTTCATAAAGAACACCACGGCAAGAGCGGCTATCAGCAGATCAATTCTTAATAGCCAAACATATAATACAACATACTACATTTTCTCTATCGCAGTTTTCTTGGCATATTCCACAAAACGCAGACAATACATCACTCGGTGCTGTTGAACTCACTAGGAGAACATAACCCAAGCCATTTTTGCTCAATAGGTAGTGCGCTAGAGCGGAAAATAAAGCGTGAGTAAGAATAGTTCGACACAAAACTCTGAAGGTTCACTACCCAGCAAAAAGGCGCATTACGCGCCTTTATCGTTTATCGAACGTTATTTTAAGCCCAGTGCTTTTTCTAAGCCGAAGCCATACGCTTCATCAGCTTGGTATGCGTGCTCAATGTGTTTCTGTTGAATGAATTCAGGAACACCCGCAATAGAACGCGCCGTATTGTCGAATAACTGCTGGCGCTGCTCAGCATTCATTAAACGGAACAAATCACCCGCTTGGCTAAAGTAGTCTTCATCAACACGGTGATCGTAATGATCAGCATCACCCGAGATACGAAGTGGCGGCTCAGAATAATCTGGTTGCTCAGCCCACTCTTGCTTGTGGTTTGGCTCATAGCCAATGGTTGAACCATAGTTACCATCCACTCGCATAGCACCATCGCGGTGATAACTGTGTACAGGGCAACGAGGCGCATTAACCGGAATTTGGTGATGGTTCACACCCAAGCGGTAGCGCTGTGCATCGCCATAAGCAAACAGGCGGCCCTGCAACATTTTATCTGGAGAGAAGCTAATTCCTGGAACGACCGCAGCGGGGTTAAACGCAGATTGCTCAACTTCAGCATGGAAGTTTTCTGGGTTACGATTTAACTCAAACTCGCCAACAGGAATTAATGGGTAATCTTTTTGCGACCATACTTTGGTTAGATCGAACGGGTTGAAGTTAACTTCATCCGCTTCTAACTCAGGCATGATCTGTACATACATCTTCCATTTAGGGAAATCCTGACGCTCAATCGCTTCATACAAGTCACGTTGATGGCTTTCGCGATCTTTACCAATCATTTGCTCTGCTTCTTGGTCAGACAGGTTTTTAATGCCTTGCTGAGTTTTGAAATGGAACTTAACCCAAAAACGTTCGTTTTCTGCATTGATGAAACTAAAGGTATGGCTACCAAAACCATGCATGTGACGGTATGAAGCAGGAATACCACGATCACTCATTACGATCGTCACTTGGTGGAAGGCTTCAGGCAACGATGTCCAGAAATCCCAGTTGTTGGTCGCGCTGCGCATGTTAGTGCGCGGGTCACGTTTTACCGCGTGGTTAAGATCTGGGAATTTTAGGGGGTCACGTAAAAAGAATACTGGCGTGTTATTGCCCACCAAATCCCAGTTGCCTTCTTCAGTGTAGAATTTCAACGCAAAGCCGCGAATATCGCGTTCTGCATCGGCTGCACCTCGCTCACCCGCAACCGTAGTGAAACGTGCGAACAAGTCAGTTTTCTTATCAATTTCAGAGAAGATTTTAGCGCGAGTATATTGGCTAATATCATGAGTTACCGTGAAAGTGCCGTAAGCACCAGACCCTTTGGCGTGCATACGACGCTCAGGAATCACTTCACGATCAAAGTGAGCTAGTTTTTCAAGAAACCAAACATCTTGCAGCAATTGCGGGCCTCTTGGCCCTGCGGTCATTACATTTTGGTTATGCGCGACGGGACAACCCGCAGCAGTAGTGAGCTTCTTACTCATAACGATTTCCTTCCAGAGTTTTTTATTGCTTTATAAGCGGCACATGCCTTGTTTATATCTGGAAGATTAGACCTAAGTTCGAACTTTATAAAACTAGATATTCTTATTAATTCAATAGGTATTAGCTATGGTTTAAATTAACTTAGAATCAATGAATTACAATGTGTCGAACCTATTCACCTGCTCACTAACATGACTACTAACCCATTCAACAAATCAGTAATGAAAGCTAGCGTTCACCATGGGTTATTTCCCCAATTTCTTTCGACAATTCATTCATTAACTCTGTGATTTTCACAAGCTTTTCTTCACTTATTCTTTCAAGCAGTTTTCCTGCTACCATCGCATGATGAGGGCGAATTTTGACCTTCAAACATTCAGCCACTGATTCGTCGCCATTACCCAACCATCAGGAAAACTGATGAATAAACCACCAAATTAGAAAATTTCATAAATTTAGCTAAAACCTATGCACTCTAACTGAATTTTTTTGCTAGTCTTGGCAACCTAATTTTACAGATTAATCTGAAATTATTTTCGCTAAGGGTATTTTCTTTTGAATATGAAGTTGTTTGGCAGTGCCTTAATCTTATCTGGCACCGCTCTTGGAGCAGGTATGTTGGCCATCCCGATGGTACTTGCACAGTTTGGGTTTATGGTCAGTGCTATTTTGATGCTGGTGATCTTTGTAGGTACGACCTATTCAGCCCTGCTGCTAGCTGAAGCTTGTACCAAAGCTAAAGACAATGTGGGCATGAGTAGCATCGCTTACCTCACCCTTGGCCGCAAAGGCATGCACTTTATCAACTTCCTGTTTTACCTCTTGCTAGTGTGCATGTTGATCGCTTACATCATCGGTATTGGTGATCTGCTGCATAAGATGTTGCTCGACCTCGGCTTAGAACTCTCTCCAAGCCAGTGCTATACAGTGTTCAGCTTAGTGATGGGTTTTGTCGTCGTCGCGGGTAAAAGCTACATTGATAAGCTCAACCGTGCCTTATTCATCATAATGGTGGTGATGTTGTTTGTTGTGATCGCTTCGCTTCTAAGCAACGTTCAATGGGATTATCTAAGCCAAGCCAGTAATTTCACCAGTGGCGATGTGGTGCAATACAGCGCCGTGATCTTCACGAGTTTTGCCTCAATGGTCGTCATTCCTTCTTTGGTGATTTACAACCATGAAGCGAGCGCCAAACAAATTCGCAATATGATTCTGCTGGGTTCGATCATTCCTCTGGTTTGTTACCTTACATGGCTATTTGCCATCATTGGTAACTTGGGTACAGAGGCAGTGAGCCAGTTCGACAATATTTCTCAACTTATCGCAGCTTTCAGTGGCCAAGCTGCCATGTTGAAACCGATTATTGCCATTTTCTCTGCACTTGCTTTGGTGACATCGTTCCTTGGTGTGTCGATGGCACTGTTTGATCAAAACAAAGACGCATTAACAGAGAATAAGTTGGTGAGCTATGGCTTAACCTTTGTTTTACCGCTCGTGTTGGCGAAACTATTTGCCAATGAGTTCGTAAGCATGCTTGATTACGCGGGAATGGTATTGGTGTTCTTAGCGATTTGGGGCCCGCTGGCAATGGTACTTAAAGTAAGAAATCCACACTTTGAACATTTAAATAGAGACAATACTTACACTGCGGGCGGCGGTAATATCGCTCTAGTTCTAACCTTCAACTTTGGCGCGCTGATCTTCATCTCTTGGTTCATGGGTTAAGCATGACCTAAAGGATAAGCAAAAAAAGAGAGCTGATTTCAGCTCTCTTTTTTCATTTACTAAGCCAAATTGCCCGCTTCTTGATGGGCGTTTCGGTCATGAAGATCGAGTATTATCTGAGTCTCCTGATCAACTCTCGTTGAGCCAAAAGAAGCCATATATTTCACTACAGAATATCCCGAAGATGCTGACTGATAACGACTAAGCCATGTCTGAAACGCTTGTTGCTCAGACTTATCCTCGCGAGGAAAACGACTCGTTGGACGTGATATATTCAAACGCCAAGGCTTAGGTGTCATTCGTGCTCGATAGCACTCTTGTTGCTGGCACAAGCGACTATAAAGCGGATCAACATGAAGCGCCTCAAACAAACGTTTTATCACGTCATCATTAGGAGCATAACGCTTATTCGTAAGGATAAATCGTACGCCAGAATGAGTTTCGTATACTCGAAATGCTAGATGTGGATGCGCTTTTTGATACTTCTCGATCAATGATAAATAATACGACTTATCTTTAATTTTCCGACCAAAAACTCGCATTAGACGATCAGTAAAACTAGGAGGATAAACGTCAATATCACCAAATACGAGATGACTAGTATTTAAAATGGTTGCACCATAATTGTTGCGGCTTAATACCGCGATGGTCTCACCCGCTTGAGATTTAACTTCGTCAACAATTTCTTCTTTGACGAAATCAATCCAATAGTCGTAGTCATCGCCTTTAGAAAAGTCTCCTTGAATAAACGCGCTCATCTTAAAGACTCGGCTTGCGGCACTTTGCTGCGCGGCTTGCTCACTCTCGTTCGATGCTCCCCATACCATTATATGGTCGTTTCCAAATACCTTTCTATCAACAGACACTCTCTGTTTTTGCCAATATTTTGCGAACTTCATACTAGCCTCCGAGCCCAGCATACAAACGAAATGCTCATTTGCTGTTTTCATTTATATCGATCGCAAAAACAAAGGAACACATTCACACAGCAAATGCACCGAGGTGTCTTATATAAATTAAACCAAATGCTACTTCCATTCAGCATTTGATATTTCGATGTGCGGCATTTGATATTTCATCACTACGTTTATTAATAATATTGAGCGCAATTTGTCACCAGTCGACATGGAGTCGCTCAATGATTTTGCCCCGCTTACCTTTCGCTTTAACTGCCATTAGCAGTGCGTTTTTAGTCGCGAACATCGCTCAAGCAGAGCAATCTGCTGATGAAACCTATGTGGTGACAGCTCGTCATTGGCAAGAACCCACATTGCTTGTTCCTGCGAGTGTAGAAAACATGGAGATTGAAGAACGGAAAGCCAGCCTAGAAACCTTAGAACAACAAACGAGTAATGTTCGTGTTGAGCAATCATCGGTGCAAACTCGTGTCGCTATTCGTGGCAGCACTGGCTACGACACGAGCTTGCAACAACCGGTCGGTTACTACCTCGATGATATTGCCTTACCGCTAGGCGGCACTCAGCTACCTGTGCTGTTTAACCTAGAGTCGGTAGAGGTCATCAAAGGACCACAAGGTGATTTATATGGACGTCATTCAGAAGCCGGTGTCGTCAAATTACAAAGCAAATCTCCAACTTGGCAAACGAGCGTAACGGCGCAGCTATCCTCGGGTATTACAGATGGTGCCAACGACTATCAGCCATCGAATGTACTCATTTTGCGTGGTAGCAACACATTAATAACCGATACATTGGCAGGGTCTGTCGCCATACGTGCAGAGCAAACCACAGGGCCACAAATCAACTTACTCGATGGCAATGAAGAAGGTGGAAAGCAAGATAACTTCTCAGGCGCTATTGGTTTTGATGGGGTAATCGGAGAGAACACCGAATGGCAATGGAGAAGTCATATTAGTCGCCAAAAGCTGGGTAAAGCCCAAATGCGCTACCTCACTGGTTTAGCGGCAACCGAACGCTTCACGACCAACTACAACAGCGATAGCTTTGAAAACCGAGATTCAGATATTCATTCTCTGCGTATTAACCGTGACTGGAATGGATTAACCTTCACCTCAATTACTGGCGGCACACTATTTAAGCGCGACTTTTCAACCGACTTAGACCTGACTCCGGCCCCCATTCCCTCCACCGAAATGGACATGCAGGATGAGATGCTATCGCAAGAGTTTCGACTCACTAATGAGCCAGAAAGCCAAGATCTACGCTGGCTTGCAGGCCTGTATTTATACCAACAAGATAGCGATATAGATTTCACTATTGGCGGCAGCATGATGATGCCCCGTAGCCAGAGGATCACCCATATCGAACAGTCTGGTATTGCTGGATTTGGTCAACTCGAATGGCAATTCCAACCAAATTGGGCACTCACCTTAGGCTTACGTGCAGAACACATCAACAAGAGCGGGAAACAGCAAATTAATGGCCTGTTTACGAGTGATTATCAGGCGGACCTTGACCATACCATTTGGTTGCCTAAAGCAAGTTTGAGCTATCAATTGTCTTCACTAAGCCAGCTCTATTTCACCGCAGCTCAAGGTTACCTGCCTGCTGGCTACAATTACGCTTCTGCGCAAAATCTCGCTTCGTTCACCTACGATGAAGAAAAGAGCACGAACCTTGAGCTAGGCTATAAAGCGCTGCTATTAAACAACAAGCTAAGCCTATCTGGTGCGCTGTTCCATATTGAAACCAAAGACAAGCAAATCACCGATCTACAACCTGGTTTTATACAAACTATCTCTAACGCAGCACAGACCACCAGCTACGGTTTTGAGTTAGCCGCCGACTACCAATGGAATCAGGCCTTGAACAGTTTTATTCGTTTAGGGTCGATGAAAACAGAATCGGACCAATACATAGTGCATAGCTTTAATGGGTCTGGCTTTGTTGCCAATGATTTAGCGGGTAACGAATTACCATTAGCGCCTGAGTTTACTTACTCGCTTGGTCTTGAGTACTTAACACAGCAAGGTTGGTTCGCAAGAATCATCGGCTCAGGCAGTAGTGAATACTATTTTGATTCTGCCAACACACTGACTCATCCAAGCTACTTTACCCTTGATGCAGAAATCGGCTATCAATTTAGCCAACTGTCTATCGCATTCAATGTCGACAATGCCTTTGATGAGCATCGTTACAGCCGCTCCGTTAGCACGCCAACAGGCATCGTGGTTGAAGACAGCCATGAGCGTTACTTTGGCTTAACGATTAAAATGGATTGGTAATAATGACTTTTGCTAACCAAACCAAAATGTTTGATATGCTGCATCGAGCCCTAGAATGGCCATTGATCGAAGCCGGTTTACGAAGTGGGGTGTTTGACGTACTTGCAACGCCTCATACCGCTAAGCAGGTTGCCAGCAAGTTTAATTGGCAACTAAACCAAACCACTCTGTATTTGGATGCTTTGGCTAGTTTAAGCGTAATCAGCAAGCAACAAACGGTCTATCTCATTGCTCCCCAATATTCAGAGCTACTGATATCAAACCAGCCCAAATCGATGGAGTGCACCTTGCTTCATCTTAGCGCAATCAAGATGACGACAGCTGCCCAAATCCTATCAATGCTAAATAGTGATGAGCCACCTACCCAAGCAGTACATTTCGACGATGCTAACTTTTGGCAACAGTCGACCGCAAACTTGCGCTCATTCCATCGCAGTTTTGCTAGTGATTACTACGCTGCCCTGCTGCAAAACCAACCCTTTTGGCCACATGTAAACAGCTTTCTAGAAATTGGGGCAGGCTCTGATGAGTTAGCTCAAGTTCTTACCTATAGCAATCCCAAACTTGATTACCATATTTTCGATTTGCCCCAAGTGGTTGAACAACTCTCCCTTCAGTTCAACGGCAACGGGCAAATCATTTTTCATTCCGGCGATTATAACCATACTCAGCTCCCCCAAGGTTATGATCTGCTGTTTGCTTCAATGTCACTCTATTACGCTAACGATCTATCGAAGTTGATGAGACAGGCTAAGCAAGCCATCAATGACGGAGGCTGTTTTGTCAGCATTCACGAAGGTTTGACCGAACAAAGAACTCAGCCTCGACATCACGTTATTGGTCGATTTATCCCTGCAATGCGTGGTAATGATGTCTCTTTTCAACGTGGCGAAATTGCTCAGCACATGATGAAAGCCGGATTTACACAAGTGCACAGCCAAAGTATCACCACCCCATTTGGGCCAATGGAACTCGACATCGCATTCAAATAAGGAAATATAATAATGCAGCAGACTCGACCATTACTTTTTGCCTTAATCGCCAATGGCGCTGGCCACGCCTACTTTGCGATTAGTCTACCAACTATAGCGAGAAGTATGACCATGTCGGACATCAGTGTAGGCATGATCATGAGTCTATCCGCACTTTTGCTGATCATTACAGCCCCTATTTGGGGTTGGATGTGTGACAAGTTCGGTCGAAAACTGGTACTGACCATCGGATTGCTTTCTAGTGCCATCACCACATTTATGTTGGCCATGTTGATCGAGTTCGTTGCGTTACTGCCCGCACTGTTTGCCAACCTGTTGTTTACGATAAGAGCAGTGCAGGCTGGGTTGAGTGCGGGATTAAAGCCAGCAACCCAAGCGACTGTTAGTGATATCACTCAATCTAACAATCGCATGCAAGCGATGGGAGTAATGGGAGCAACGTTTGGTGCTGGAACCGTTATTGGCGGCTTAATGGCGGTGCTTAGCGGACAATCTTGGCTCGTCGAAGGTTTTATCGCTCTTAGCGCAATCATGGCTCTCTCATCGTTTTGGGTTATCGCTAAGCTACCAGAAACTCACAATCAAACCGTCACTGCGACCCGCCACTTTAATCTTAGAGCTGTTGCGCTCTATTTAGCTTCTACAACGCTCAGCTTGACCATCTATAGCGGCTTACAACCTATCACCAGTTGGATACTGCAAGATCAGTTTGCTCTTAATGGAGACCAAACCATTAAGTTTACTGGCGCTATTATGATGAGCAGCATGTTGGCGATGATAATGACTCAAATCGTCTTAAGCCGCTGCAAAACCTTTCATTTAGATAAGCAAAGTTCAGTAAGAAAAATCGGTAGCCTGATTTCGTCCATCGCACTGATTGCTTGCGTGTTTAGCTCAAGCACGCCGTTATTCGCTGCTTCAATGGGGTTATTGGGTATTGGATTGGGCCTGTTCTTACCGGCCAATTTGGCATTAATGACCGAGGCGGTCAGCCATCAACAACAAGGAAAGCTAGCGGGAATGAACGGGTTATGCCAAGGGCTTGGGCTCGCTCTTGGGCCAATAATGGCCAGCTTAGCCTACCAATATCACTATCAACTTGCCTATTATCTCTCGGCAGCAGCAATGGGGGCTTTACTGCTAATAACCCAACGTCAGGGCAAACCATCTCAGCAAAACTCCCACTCTATTTAAATCACGTGCAGTTACCCTGCTCAATACCTTTACGATACTCAGTTGGCGTAATGCCGTATTGAGACTTAAAGGTTTGAGTAAAGTGGCTGGCACTACTAAAACCACAATTCAGTGCAATATCGGTAATGGCTTGGTCTGGGTTCGCTAAATAGTTCTTTGCTCTCTCTAAACGGTGCTGACGCAGCCACTCGAATACAGTTTTGCCAAACTGGGATTTAAACTGACGATTAAGCCGTGCATGACTCATTCCCGCTTGTTTTGCCAAACTGTCTAAAGATGGAGGCTGAGCCAAGTTCTGGATTAATGCATCAATCACAGGTTGCAGGTTCGATTCTGATTGTTCATTTTGCGCTTGGTTGACTGGCGTTAACCAACGAGCGATCAATTCTAATGCTCTAGCTTCTGCTAACAACCTATCACTCACCGATAGCATCGGATTGCGCACTAGCTCAGCAATCCATTCCTCAGGTGACTGTTGAAACCCAAGCCGAATCATTTGGCTACCACATAGCTGCATAGGTTGCTCATCAGATTGGTGAAACGCTTGGTTGATTCGCTCGGTGGCGTACTTAATTACCGTCATTTTCGATAACGTGTTTGCTGGAGTAGTCCGCAAAAGTTCATCTTTTGCAGTACTCAATAACCAGACATCACCGGGTCTCACGGTACAACCTAACTGAGAAGTAACAAACTCAAACTGGCTGATACCTTCAACACCGAAAACCAACAAAGTGGTAGGTTTCGAATAAACAATACGAGAATGGTAAGGATTGGAAAACTGACATTCACTGACAGTACAACTAATGTCAGGACAAATATGAGCACTTAAGAACTCTGTTTGTTTAGCCTGTAATGGAAGTGAGTGCTTACGCCATTTTCCTTGTTCCCCAATCGGGCAATCTAAGTATTGGTCATCAATCAACCAAGGCTTATCTACCGAACTACCCATCCCCACATCCTTGTTACTGCTTCAATAACCAACAATTCTATTGAGAATGGATCTCATTTGCAAATCACCAGTAAACCTCGGCGAACCATCGTAAATCATAGAACTACACTCTTTACAGTATCAATGGCTCAACAACTGACGCAAAAAAATGCCCAGCTTTTGGCTGGGCGAAATATTAAAACGACAAGGGATTTTCCTAGGAAAGAAGGGACTAAATTGATGTTTGATTAATTCCATAATTAATCAAGTTGCCCACTCACCCTAAGGTGAACAAAAAGAGGAGTGGGCATTCACTTCGATTAGAAGTTGTAGATGAACGCTAGCTCGATACGAGCAATGTCATCGCTCGACGTACCTACTACATCACGGGTGTAATCACTTTCTAGCGCGTAGTACATATTCACTTCGCTCTTCAGGTTACCCGTTAGGTAGTTATGGAACTGTAGGTAGAACTGAGTGTATGCGTATTTTTCGTCTGAGTTTTCACCAAACAGCACATCTTGGTTCAACGTGTAGATTGCGTCTTCGGTATTAGCACGCCATGTCGACATGAAACCAGTGATGATGCTTTGTTTTGGCGAGTATTCGATCACTGAGTAACCACCAAACTGCATCGCGTTACCGTAAGCGCCATCGTGTGCGAAGCCAACTGGGTCGCCTGTCCATAATGGGTTAAAGGTATTCACTTTATCGCTGTTCGCATCTGAGCCTGATGCGTAGTGCAAGTTCATACCTACGCGGTAGTTCCAATCAGCTTTCCAGTTATAGTTGAAATCAGCGTAAGCCATGTAAGCAGAAATATCTTTACCTGCATGATCACCAAACTGGTAAACACCATCGACCATGTAACCGAAGCCTTCACTTACAAAATCATGAGCATGAATACCCAATACTTGAATATCAACATCACCGTCTGGTGCGTTCACAAAGCTTGAGTTAGTTAGCTCGTTGCTCATTACGTATGCTTGCATCGCACCAAAGTCCATACGCCAGTTAGCAAACAGACCGGTCGATTTCTTACCGTTAGTTTTGTCATCCCAGTTGCCTGCGAAACTGCCATCTTCAAACAGTGGGAATACTTCTTCACCGTAATAAGCATCAAAGTTGATGCCGTTCACTTTGTACTTCGCGCTCACCGCATTCCAGCTAGATTGCACTGGGGTTGGTTCGCGGTTCATCATCTGCCATTCGTTTAGGTAGATTTCTTGGCGGCCAAGACGTGTGCTTAGGTATTGCTCACCGTCATCAAGCAATTTGAATTCAGCGAAGAACTGGTGGAAGTCAGTACCTGCATCGTCTACCGGGCCTGCTGCATCAAGGTTGGTGTAGTTGGTACGAATTTCACCGAACATACGCATCCAATCTTGGTAGGTTACATCCGCAGAGAACTGCATGCGTGAACGCAGTTCATTGTCTTTGCGAATGTCAGAGTCATACATGTGATTCCAGCGGTTATCCAAAGCCACTTTTACGTTACCAGCAAAAGAGACTTTCCAATCGCCATCTTCTGAAATATCAAGACGCTTAAGTTTTTCAGAGAAGCTCTTATCCGCTTCTGCTAGGTTGTCGACATAGCTCCAATCTTCGTTAGCACGGTCGCCCCAGAACACAATTGGGCTGCGTTCTGGCCATGTTGAAGTTGGCGTTTCTGCCGCATGTAAAACACCCGAAACACACACTGCAAGTAGAGATAATGAACATTTTGTTAGAGTTTTCATCTTATGATTTCCATATTTTGGGCACAGGGATCCCGCCCTATGCCCCGTGGCCATAGGAGGGAGCTTGTTATTGTTCGCGTTTAATTTGGGATTAGAGGCGCTTAAGAATCGACGCCTAGTGCTTCTTTAATACCTGAGGCAATGGTGATGACGTTCGCGCCGTAGATAACTTGAATACCTTTTGGCATACGCACCACACCGATAGCGCTCAGCTCTTTTTTCCACACATCGTCACTTGCTGCGAGATTTTCGTCATGCAGTGACACACGTAGACGCGTTGCACAGTTAGAGACGTTTTCAATGTTCTCTGCACCGCCCAGAGCCTTGATGATCTCTACAGGTAAGCCTGCTGTGTTTTGCTGTTGTTTTTTCTTGAAGTCTTCTTTTGAGTACAGTGCGATATCGCCTTCTTCCTCTTCACGACCCGGAGTTTTAGAGTCGAACTTCAAGATGAAGTATTTGAAGGTGTAGAAGTAAACCACGAAGTACAGTGGAACAATCCATAGTAGTGCCCATGCATGTACCTTCTCAGGTTGCAGTAGGTTTGGCACCATGAACAGTAACTGGTTACCGTGGATTGATACGCCAAACATCTCTGTAATTACGTAAGCTAGGCCGTTTAGTGGCACGTGCACAGCAAAGAACAGGAATGGTTGAACAAATAAGAATGTGTATTCTAGTGGCTCAGTGATACCGATAACCGCTGCAGTGAACACTGCTGGTACCATGATTGCCGCGACTTTCTTACGGTTTTCAGTTTTAGCCGTTACGTACATCGCGTAAGCCGCACCTGTTAGACCACCAATTTGAATTGGAATACGGCCGCTGGTGAAGTTGTGAGTGATGTAGCCTGTTGCGTCTGGCGAGCTCATTTGACCGTTCATGATGTTACGAACACCTTCGTAAATCACACCGTCGATTTCCATTACGCCACCCACACGAGTGTACTCGATTGGGAATGCGATTAGGTGGTGAAGACCAAATGGCAATAGGCCTTTATCAAACACACCAAATAGGAATGAACCAAAGATGCCAGAGCTGGTGATTAGTGTTGTGATAGATTGTAAACCGCCTGCAATTGGTGGCCATGCGTAGTATGCGATCAAGCTGATTGGCATAATCGCCATGTAAGCAAAAATCACGACCGCGCGAGGGCCAGAGAAGAAGCTTAGCATTGAAGGCATTTCATATTTGTAGAAACGGTTGTGTAGCGCAGCCGTGATACAACCAACGATGATACCGCTGAAGATACCCATGTTGTATGAGAACACGCCTAGGTTTTCACCCCATAGAGAGTTGAAGTTTTGCGCTGCTACTTTTTCGTAACCCATGTTGTTTACTAGGTAATCAACACTAATGGTGTCTGGTGTCCAACCGTTGAAGGCTGCAATCGAGCCAATCGCCACGTTGAAACACATAAACATAGTGAAACCAGTGAAGGCTGCCCAGCCTTTTTCTGCTTTCGACAGAGCGAATGCCAAACCAATGGCAAAGAATGGGGGTAGGTTACGCATAACCATCAAACCAAGATCTAACATTAGTTTGAAGAATGCATAGATTACAGAGTCTTGCGATAACATCTGGTTAACCACGCCTGCACCTACACCAATGTAGATACCAGCGATGACTAGTACGATGATGGATACCATCATACCACCGGCAAGTGCTTGAACCTTATCTCTCATAATTTACTCCTGAAATGATATGAGAACTTTCACGTATATCGTTATTGCTTTTATCAACGACTCAAGGCTGAGCTGTTCATTCGGCTCATGCACAAAAGTCACTTCTCCAGGGAAAGTTGGTCCAAATGCCACCCCATGCTCTAACGCACGCGCATACGAGGCCGCGCCTTTGCTAAAGCATTCTGCGTCCATTCCTGTAACGTCGGAATAAGCTTTCCCCATCGTCTGGATAAGGGCACTTTCGGGTGAGAGGTAAGATAAGGGTAAGTACTGCTGCTCGATAAAGTTCACTCCAGCTTGTTGGGATAAAGCGCGGAGTTGGGAACGAACTTGTTCGATCGTCAGGCCTTTAGGAAACCGAAAATCAAAATCCAAGTTGTAGCCATGAGAATCCAAATTGATGGCTGAAACGCAACTGGTGGTTGGCCCCATTTCATCATCTTGGTGGTTAAGCTCTAACTTGTGGCCATCGTGGCTATTTGCAAAGTGGGAGTTAAGCAAATTGACCAAATGTGCCGAGTTAGCATCTAACCCATCTACATGGCGCATAATGTCGATAAACTTGTCCATACAATTATCAACTTTATGCGGATTGCGGGATTTCTCCCACGGCGTTGAAAACTCAACGCGATGATATGACTGACAATCAATCACATCAGCAAAAGCAGCAAATTTCTGCGCTACTTTTGCAGCTTCAGAGCCCGCCAGTTCTGCGCTTAAGTGATGGCAAGTCGAGGTACGATCTCGCTCACTTTCCAGCTTAATGATCTGGCAAGTTCCTTTGGTGCTAGTTTGAGCAAACGCTCTCTCTAGCGATGCATACAGAATGCCTTTTTCACCATTGACGATTGGGAAGTCGCCGTCAGGTGAAAAGCCAAAATCTGGCTGCGGGTTGTGTTTAAAGTAATGCTCTACACATTCCCAAGTTGTCTCTTCTGCGCCACCAATGATCACGCGGATCTTTTTGGTTAACGGCACATCCATTTGTTTAAACAACTTGAGGATGTACAAGCTGGCCATTAATGGCCCTTTGTTGTCTGTCACACCACGGCCAAACAGCAAATTACCTTCACGAGTCATTTGGTAAGGCGGTGTACGCCACTGTGCTTCATCCCCTGCTGACACCACGTCTACGTGATGCAGCAGAGCAATTTCTTGATCACCTTGGCCAACACTAATATCTAATGCGTAGCCTTGGTGATCGCGCACTTCTAACCCATTTTTTTGAGCAAACTCAATCAAATAATCAAACGCTCTACGAATCGGCTGACCAAATGGCGCAAGCTCAGTTCGGCTTGCCAAATCGCGTACTGATGGAATCGCAATCAGACCCGATAAGTCATTGAGCATCTCATCAATATGAGGCTCAAGATACTTTATAAATTGGTCTGAAAACTTGCTGTCCATCATGTTTATTTCCTCAAATCCTCGTCAAAAATAGGGTTATTGATAAAGTTGTAATCAAGGTCTCATTTTGCCGCTATCCAACGCACACCAAGTGAGTTAGAAAACGCCATAAAGTTCGCTTTTCGACGAGAAAAAATGCCATTCTCGACCACACCAGGAATGCTGTTTAGCGCTGATTCCAACTGGGATGAATGAGTTATATCCAACCCAGAAACATCAAGAATAATATTGCCATTATCGGTAACACAATTCGCGCGTTGAACAGGCTCTCCACCGAGTGCTTTTAACGCCAAAATCGCTGGCATTTTCGCAGCGGGTAGCACTTCTATCGGCAATGGGAATTTACCGAGTGCTTCCACCAAGCGACCTTCGTCAGAAATGGTGATAAAACAGCTCGCCATGGTGGCGATCACCTTCTCTCTCGCTAGTGCTGCGCCGCCACCTTTGATAGTAGTGCCATCACTTAAGCCTTCATCAATGCCATCTACGTAAAAATCCACATGCTCACACTGCGCTAATGGCAGCTCTTTGAGCCCTGCTGATTGAATGGCGTTAGATGAACGATCCGAGCTTGATACGCAGTAAGCGAACGGCAATTGGCTCTCTGCGAGCAATTGAACGAACACTTCCGCTGTTGCGCCTGTGCCGATACCAATAACAGTGTCAGCATGGATGTGTTGCTTAATGTGGTTTAAGGCAGCCTTTGCTGCCTTAGTTCTTAAGCATTCATCCACTTGGTTAGTGATGAATGATTCCATTACGCGCGCTCCATCAATCGCTGCGCTGTTTCTACAACGTTCGCAACGGTAAAGCCGAACATCTCAAACAGTTGCTCTGCTGGCGCTGACTCACCAAAGCTCGTCATACCAATGATCTCACCTTGCAAGCCTGCGTACTTGAACCAGTAATCTTTGATACCTGCTTCAATCGCAATACGCTTAGTCACATTGCTTGGTAGCACTTGTTGTTGGTATTCCGCACTTTGCTTATCAAATACGTCAGTTGCTGGCATAGAAACCACGCGAACTCGTGCGCCTGTTAACTGCGCTTTCGCTTCCATCGCTAGGGCCACTTCTGAACCGGTAGCGATAAGAATCAGCTCTGGCTCACCCTCACAATCAGATAGGATATAACCACCCTTCGCGACGTTTGCCAGCATGGCTTCATCACGTTCAAACTGAACAAGGTTCTGGCGAGAGAAGATTAGCGATGTTGGGCCATCTTTGCGCTCAACCGCGGCTTTCCACGCAACCGCTGTTTCAACTTGGTCACATGGGCGCCATGTGCTCATGTTTGGTGTTAAACGCAGTGACGCGATTTGCTCTACTGGTTGGTGCGTTGGGCCATCTTCACCTAGACCAATCGAGTCATGGGTGTAAACGAAGATACTGCGCTGCTTCATCAGTGCCGCCATACGTAGCGCGTTACGTGCGTATTCCATAAACATCAGGAACGTGCCGCCGTAAGGGATAAAGCCACCATGCAGTGCGATGCCGTTCATCATTGCTGACATTGCAAACTCACGCACGCCATAGCTTAGGTAGTTACCCGATGCGTCTTGCGCGGTGATCGCTTTAGAGCCAGACCAGTTAGTTAAGTTTGACGGCGTTAAGTCTGCCGAACCACCTAAGAACTCAGGTAAGTGCGAACCAAACGCTTCAATCGCATTTTGTGATGCTTTGCGAGTCGCAATCGTTGCTGGGTTAGCTTGCAAAGTCTCAATGACATCTTGACTGATTTGCGCCCAGTTCTCTGGCAACTCACCGTTTACGCGGCGGTTAAACTCAGCTGCTAGCTCAGGGTATTCTGCTTGGTATGCAGCAAAACGGTTCGCCCATTGTGCTTCCGCATCTTTACCGGCTTGTTTGGCATCCCACTCTTGGTAGATTTCATGTGGAATTTCAAACGGTGCGTAATCCCAACCTAGGTTTAGTCGCACTAATGCCACTTCATCTTCACCTAGCGGCGCGCCGTGACAATCGTGGCTTGCTGATTTGTTTGGTGAGCCAAAACCAATGATAGTTTTGCAACAAATCAGCGTTGGTTTGCCGGTTTCTGCTTGCGCGTCTAGAATCGCTTGGCGAATCGCTTCTGCATTGTGGCCATCAACATCAGAGATTACGTGCCAACCGTAAGCTTCAAAACGTTTTGGTGTATCGTCTGAGAACCACCCTTCCACATGGCCATCAATTGAGATGCCGTTGTCATCCCAAAACGCAATAAGCTTGCCTAGGCCAAGTGTGCCTGCCAGTGAACACGCTTCATGAGAAATACCTTCCATCATGCAGCCGTCACCCATGAACACGTAAGTGTGGTGGTCAACAACGTCATGGCCCGGGCGGTTAAACTGCTCAGCCAATACTTTCTCAGCCAATGCCATACCCACGCCGTTGGTGATGCCTTGGCCTAGTGGGCCAGTCGTCGTTTCTACACCCGGCGCATAGCCATACTCTGGGTGGCCTGCTGTTTTCGCATGAAGCTGGCGGAAAGATTGGATATCTTCCATCGTCAGATCGTAGCCAGAAAGGTGCAGCAAGCTGTAAATCAGCATTGAACCGTGACCATTAGAAAGAATGAAACGGTCACGATCAGGCCAATTTGGGTTAGTTGGGTTGTGCTTTAGAAAATCACGCCAAAGCACTTCAGCAATATCCGCCATACCCATAGGTGCGCCCGGGTGGCCAGAGCCCGCCTTTTGCACCGCATCCATACTCAGTACGCGAATCGTATCTGCAAGTTTATTACGAGAAATCATTGCCAATACTCCTTACAGACGCGCTTCAATCATGGTTTCTAACTTGCCTTGGTCTACAGCAAAGTTACGAATACCTTCAGACAGTTTTTCTGTCGCCATTGGGTCTTGGTTCATCTCCCAACGGAACTCAGCTTCTGTCATTGCGGTTGGTGCTGGCTGCACGTTTGCACGTTCTGCGTGAAGAGTCGGTTCAACTTCGCCTTCTTGCGCAGCCAATTGATCAAGGATTGCTGTGCCGATGGTTAAGCGGTCACAACCAGCAAGTGCAAGCACCTCTTCCGCATTACGGAAGCTCGCGCCCATCACGACTGTGTTGTAGCCATGATCTTTGTAGTAGTTGTAGATATTTGAAACCGAAACCACGCCCGGATCTTCATGCGGAAGGTACTCTTTCTTATCGGTATTGTTTTTGTACCAATCCAGAATACGGCCTACAAATGGTGAGATTAGGAACACGCCTGCTTCTGCACACGCTTTTGCTTGAGCGAAGTTAAATAGCAGAGTTAGGTTACAGTTGATGCCTTCTTGCTCTAGCACTTGCGCTGCGCGAATGCCTTCCCATGTTGAAGCCAGTTTGATCAAAATACGTTCTTTCTCAACGCCCGCTTCTTGGTACATAGCGATCAGTTTACGTGCTTTGACTAGGCTCGATTCTTTATCAAACGATAGGCGAGCATCCACTTCGGTTGAGATACGACCCGGAACGGTTTTTAAGATTTCTACGCCGATGTTTACCGCAAGCTTGTCACTCGCATCCACGATTTGTTGCGCTTTATCTGCGCTCTGTTTTTTTGCCCATTCGATAGCATCAACAATCAGGTGATCGTATTGAGGCATCTCAGCCGCTTTTAAGACCAATGAAGGGTTGGTGGTTGCATCTTGTGGTTGGAATGCAGCAATCGCGTCAATGTCGCCTGTATCAGCAACGACTGTGGTGTATTTTTTCAATTGTTCTAATTTGTTCATTGTTCTATCTCGATAAGTTGAATTATCAATTGCGCTAGCGATATCTGGCTCATAGACGACAACGCAATAGTGGCGTGTGAAACATCTAGGTGTTGAGTCAGTAGGTTGGTTACCGCAACCGTTGGAATACCTGCCGATCGAGCCGCTGTGATCCCCGGAGGTGAGTCTTCAAAGGCAATGGCTTGATGGGCAGAAACTCCCAATTTTTTTAGGCTGGTTAAGTAGACATCTGGCTGAGGTTTACGACGCTCAATGGCAATTTCTTCTGCGCCGGTATAACTCTCAAAGTAATGTTCTAACTTGAGGCGTTTTAGAATCGGCATGTAATGCTCATATTCAGAACTGGTGGCTAACGCCAGCTTAAGCTGCGCATTTTTCGCCGCTTCTAAATAATCACGGACACCGTCTCTTTCGCTTTGTTGTTCAATAAATTGGTAGGCAAGGTCTAGAACACGTTGGCGAATTTCATCATCTGAAATTTGCTCGCCAGAATGGGTTCTAAATAAATTGAAAAGGGCGGTTGCTGGCGCTGAGCTCCCAACTAGGCCAGCAACCTGGAGTGGCGAAACGTTCACACCGTATGGTTTCATCAAAGCTTCCCAGGCTTTGAACATACAGGTTTCTGTATCGACTAGTAGACCATCGAAATCGAAAATTAACGCTTTGATCTGGCCGCAGTGGATGTCCTCTCTGTCCGCATTCGCTGCTGCTTGATCAAGCTTGTTAATGCCGTTTTCCATGTTCTTATCTCCGTTACATTCTGCTAAGCCAAACTAGCGCGCAGAATGGTTTTCATTTCTTCACCAGATGTCAGTGGTAAGTTGAAGCAAAACGCTGGCTCAAGAGCTGTTACGTCTTCTTCTGTTACCCCTACTTGGCTTAAGTTATGTTCCAAACCGATTTGTTGTAGAAACGTCACCAAGTGCTGCGCCAATGATTGTGCTTTCTCTTCAGTGCTTCCCACGGCACCAAACAGTTCAGCCACTTTGGCATAGCGCTCTGGCTGTTTACGCCATTGCAGTTGGACATAAGCTGGGTAGACGACGGCCAACGTTAAGCCGTGAGGCAAGTTGGTTTTGCGGCTACCTAGAATCTCTCCCAGTGGATGCGGAGCACCTGCACCACCATTGGCCAATGAGATACCCGCTAGAGTATCGGCGCTGGCTAAGCGGCAGCGGCCTTCAAGGTCTGAGCCGTCTTTCACTACATTTGCTAGGTTCTCAACCACCAGCTTCATTGCTTCTAGCGCTAGGCTGTCAACAAGCGGTGATGGCTTAGTACCTGTGTATGATTCAAATGCGTGTGAGAAGGCGTCAAAACCTGTCATCGCTGTCATGCGCGGTGGCAGAGTGAGCATCAATTCTGGGTCAATAATCGCTTCACGCGGGTAGAAATCTGGGTGGAATAGCGTCAGTTTCGAGTGGCTTTCCAAATCCGTGATTACCGCTGCGTGAGTCACTTGTGAACCCGTACCAGACGTGGTTGGAATCGCAAGCAATGGCACAGGTGTCGCTGGCAGTGCTTTAATATCACCAAACGGTGAATCGTAATCAGCAAACCATTGTGACCACTGGATCTTTTCCACCTTCATCGCGGCTGCAATGATTTTTGCCGTATCAATGGATGAGCCACCACCGATGGCCAATACCACATCACAACCTGCTGCAACACCCACTTGACGACCTAATTCCACTACTGTGGTTGGTGGGTTTGGTACCACACCATCAAAATGGGTCACTTCAATATTGTGTTCAGCAAGCAAAGCAAAAATACGATCGTAAGCTGGTTTTACGGCTTCAAAGATTGGCTCTGAAACCACCAAGCAGCGCTGACCATATTGCGCCACCATTTGACCAATTTGGCTCACATTGCCCGGGCCAAAGCTCAGCTTAGTCGGTTGATAGTGATTAAAATGTGTCATGGTTAATCCTTGGTTGGTGTCGAGCCGGAGCATTTCGAGGGTGAATCAGCCCGACACCTTTATCTGTTTAGTGACTGTGTCTATTAAGCGATTTCAGCAGCAACCGCTTCTTCTGCTTTGTCTAGCGCTTCGCGGAAATCATGTACGCCCGCTGTGATGCCATCTTTGTGGCCGAAGATGTTGGTTGAAGCCACCATGACATCGATGTCTTCTTTTAGTAACGCTTCTAGGTTGTGGTTACGGATACCGCCATCCACACATAGCTCACAGTTAGGGTTGCGTTCGTTAATTAGCTGACGCGCTTCGCGGATCATTTCGATTGCAGATTCACGCCATAACCATTCATCGTTGTTCACGCCGTGGATTACGATGTGTAGGCGGTCTAGGTAGTAAATCGCTTCTTTAACGAAAGAAACCGGAGTGAAACAGCCAACTGTTAGACCAAACTTCATGTTGTAGTCGCGGCAATACTTCATCATGTAAGCCAGAGGTGCGCCCAAGAAGTTTTCAGCTGGAAGAATCAGCATGTCTGCACCCGCTTTCGCGATTTTCTCTACGAATAGACGGTCACAATCTTTGAAGTAAGCGTGTACTTCGATTGGTTTATCAGTGTATTGGCGAATACCTTCAACGATTTGGTGGCCACCCATTAGCTGCATGTTTTTCAGATCGTGCATATCTGCTGCATCACAGTGGATGTAGTCTGCGCCTGCATCAGACACTTCTTTAACGATGTCAGCGATGTGGCCGTAATCTACGTGTGCAAGACCTGCTGCGATTTTTACTTTTTTCATGGTGTTTCCTTAGTAGCAATATGAGTGTTGGCAAGTGTGTTGACCTTCAGACACAACCAGTCTGAGGTACTGTCCAATGCCGCAACCGTTGTTATCTGTGACAATGAGGTTTGCTAAGCCGCGCAAAGCAGGGCTAGCGTTAGCCATGGCGACAGGCTCTCCAACCACACGGAACATTTCCACGTCGTTGTCGCCATCACCAAAGGCGATAGTTTGTTTTGGTTTGATGTTGAATTGGTTTAACCAACAAAGTGTTGCTTGACCTTTGTTGACGCCATCAGCAGTGATATCTAGCTTATTTGGTGTCGAAAGATCCGCTTGTAAGTCGGCTTGAAGTGCATCGCGCAGCTGACAAAGTGCGACTTTGTCTTGGCTCGATACTAAAACTTTATATACGTCACCACATTGGCTTAGTAGCTCTTGAACATTAGCCACAATCTGGGTGTTTCCCGTTGCGCCTAACTGAGCTATTTGCTGTTTTAAGCCATTGAAATGAGAAGATTCTTGAGCCGCGTAAATGCCATTTTCGCAGTAAAGCGTAAAGTGGAACTGACCAAGGTTTAAGGTATCCAACAAAGATGCCATTACCTGCGCTTCAATCACTTGGCTATTCATGACGCGCTGCTGAACAGGATGGAACTGATAAGCGCCATTGCAACAGATAAGAGGTAGCTCAATACCCAGTTGCTTAGCGAAAGGCAGCATCAAGTTATGTGGTCGACCGCTCGCCAATGTGATTTGATAACCTTCGCTTACTGCTAGTTTTATCGCCTCTATATTGTTTCCGCTGATCTGATTGTGGTCATTTAGTAATGTGCCATCTAAATCAATAATGATTGCTTGATACTTCACCTTGGCCTCCCGTGACTCTTTGTGACGCAAAATGAATATATATGACCAATAAGCGTCACGTAAAGTCATTTTTGATTTTTTATGACTAAAAACATGCCAAAGATCACATTAAACGCTCACCAAAAGTTCATTAAACGTCAAAATGAATTTTAATTTGCTCAAAACGTCAAATTCGGTCAAAATAAACCAATCAGAAAGATCAAGGACTTAGTTATGAATGAAGCACAGCGTCATAGAAGGCTATTGGAGTATCTTGAAAACCATACTTACATCAGCACCAATGACTATGTAGAGATGCTCGACATCTCTCTATCTACTGCACGTCGCGATATCACCAAACTGGCAGAAGATGGCAAGCTGACCAAAATACGCAATGGCGCAGAAGTGATTCACACAGAAGAGAGTCATAGCCAAGCTCATGCAGCTTCGCACTTCATCCCTTCAGAGCGTGATATTCACAATTACGGTGAAAAACTGCGCATTGCTCGCGCGGCTTATGAACTGTGTGATGAGAATGACAGCATTGTAGTAAGCGGCAGTAATACCACCTTCTTAATGGGTGAGTATTTAGCTGGCCACAATATTCAGGTGGTCACTAACTTCATGCCATTGGCGTATCAGCTGATTCAAAAAAATCACCCAAGCCTGATTGTGTTAGGGGGCCAATATCTGCCAGAGCGTCACATCACACTCTCACCAGATACTGAATCAACCGACGATCATTCCAGCCGCTTTGTGTTCTTTACTGGCACTGGCGTGTCTAAATCAGGAGTACATACTTCTGATCTTGTGGTCTATATGGCTGAGAAAAAACTGCTTGAGTATGGCGCGCGTTTAGTCGCCATGGTAGATAGCTCGAAAATAGGTAAGCCGGGTGGAAAACTGCTGGCCTGCACCAGTCAACTGGATACTTTGATCACCGATCAAAATGCCGATCCAGAAACACTCGCAGCCCTAGAAGAGGCCGGTGTAAACATCATCTTGGTTTAGAGAGCGTTTCAATTCACTTTAAACAATCGCAGAGCCCTGAGTGATCATCACTCAGGGCTTTTTTCGATATTGCCTTCAGTATTACCTCAGAAATAATCTACCTCGTTTCAATCGCTACCTTCCAAACAGACGTCGAATAATCCTCGCCGCTATAACCTTGGCGAAAACCACAACTAAGACCACAAGTAAGACCAAAACGATGACCATCACGTTCAACGTGATCATCGCCGCAAAATAAACTCTGCTTCAAACTTGTTTCACCCTTGCAGAATTTGGCACTTTTTCGGCAGGTTTTGGCTAGTTATCCCTTAGTGATTGATGAATTATTAATGGGTAAATCGCAATGAGTAACCTTGGGTTAAAACTCTGAACCCCTTTAGAAATAAGGCTCAAGGACAATCACATAAGGAATACTGATGCTAACAGGTTACTGGTCAATCGATGCGTTCATCATCGCTAACGTACTGCTGTGGATACTTGTTGTTGTTGTCTACTTCAAGTACGAGAAGTCTGGTGATGGGGTGCTCGAAAAGGTCTCCAAAGTATCAAAAACCTAAGGAGTCAATTATGAACACCAAAACGCTAGGTTATACGACAATGATCGTGTCAGCCGCTTTAATGGGCTGCGTCGGACTTTTTGCAAGGAACATTAATACAAGTGGTGATGTCATCGCCTTTACTCGCATGATGGTAGGCGCAATCTGTATTCTTGCCATTCTTATCTATCAAGGGAAAGCCCATCTAATTAAAGGAACGAAACTGACCCCCGCCGTGATTGCCAGTGGTGCGTGTCTCGGGCTCTGTTTGGCAGCTTATGTCTCTTCAACCAAGTACACGACACTAGCAAACGCAGTTTTTCTCATTTACACCGGCCCTGTTTTTTCCACCATTTTGGCCGCCATTTTCTTAAAAGAGAAAATATCGAAACTCACCGGAGCATTGCTCACCGCAGTATTCATCGGCTGTCTATTTATCATCGGTATTATTAGCTATACCCCTGAAGGTGGCCTAACCGTATCGCTCTCCTTCTCGAAAGAAAATTTCTTAGGTGACATGCTCGGTTTGGCCTCTGGTATCGGCTATGGTCTCTATCTTTTCTTGAGCCGCTACCGTACCGATGTTGGATCGGATTCGCGCTCCTTCTTTAACTTTGCATTCGGTGCAATCGCCATTGGTATCTTCTTTGTTTTCAATCCACCGTCACTGGCTGAAATGGATACCAGTTCTTGGGTATGGCTAATTTCAATGGGCTTCTTTATTGGCTTTGGTGCACTTTCACTACTAACTATTGCTGCCAAGCACCTTAAAGCTGCCGAGCTCGCGTGTGTTTCTTACTTAGAAACCGTGGTGGGCGCAGGTATCGGTATCATGATGTTCGGCGAAAGCTTAACGGCACTGCAAACCTTAGGTGGCATCTTGGTTATTGGTGGTGGTATGGGTGAAATTGTCTTTACGATGAACAAGAAGAGACAAGCTAAATCTGCAGCCGTTCAGGCAAATCAATAACGCCGTAAACGCAATAAGACAAGGATGCAGCAATGAATATAACGCTCAATTGGATATTACTTCTCATCACCGTCGCTGTGATGGTCGCTCTGGCTTTATACAGCAATAAGCTGATGAAAGCTGACGAAGGTGAAGGCGGTTTTCTTCTTGCTGCAAATTGTCTTGGGCCTTTCACAGGGGCTGCAACAATTGTTGCCACAGGTTTCTCAGGGTGGGGCTTTATGGGCTCCCCCGGAGTTGCTTATAAATACGGAGCGATAGAGCTGCTCGGAAACTTCTTCTTTGCTCCAGCCATGGTATTAGCCGTACTGTTTTGCGCGCGATTTCTACACCAAAAAGCACAGGCTATGGGCAGCTTAACCATTCCCGAATATATTGCGAAGAACCATCAAGGTCCTGAGTCAATCAAAAGGCTCACGCAAGGTTTCGCTGCCCTAATTACCATCTTATTGTTGTTAGTGTTTATGATTGGGCAAGTCAAAGCGCTAGGGTTACTTGCAGGTCAGTGGCTAGGTATCTCTCCCACGACGGCATCTTTGATTATGGTGGGTATCATTATCCTGTATACCTCTATTGGTGGGCTTGCTGCTGTGGCCTTTACTGACACCATCATGGTAATCGGGATGTGTGCCTCAGCGGCAATCATTGTCATCACCGTATTTTCAGACATCTCACCGACGGCCCTAATCGACGCTCTCCACTCCATCGACCCGCACTTAGTTGAACCCACTAATTCCGGCCCTTATGGCGCTAGCACTTGGCACGTCTTTTTAGTCTTACCCTATGCTTTTATCTACGCAACAACCCTTCCCTATATGTCCGTTCGCTTCATGGCGCTTGCAAAAACCACTAAGCTTCATTTAATGGCCGCCTACATGACACCGATGGCTTGCTTACTTAGCCTAGTACCACTGGCTGGCTTATATGTCCGCGTGAAAGTGCCGGGGCTAGAGAATGCAGACAACGCAATGCCTATCTTTTTAACCACGTTTCTTACGCCAACCACATCAGCCATCATTACCCTGTTTATTCTCTTTGCAATGAAATCGACCGCAAACTCTGTTCTTCATGCGATCGCAGGCTCAGTGTCACACGATTTGCGCCAAGCGATTTGGCCTAAGTGCCGCATGACGGAAACACAGCTGCTAATTTTCAATCGCACTGCGGTATGGGGACTGGGATTGGTTGGATTTGTCGGCATGCTCTATGCGCCACCATTTATGCTCTCTATGCTGGCCATTCTTGGCTCAGGAACCTTAATGGCAACCTTAGTCGCGCCGATGATGCTAAGTCGTTATATCGAAGGTAATATTTACGCCGCACTCTTCTCGATGCTGATTGGTTTCACATCGGGCAGCGTATTGTTCTTGATGTTTGATATGGGATGGGTAGAAGCGCCTATCTACGCCACGGTGATCTCAAGCATCAGCTACATTGCGATTGCCAAAGTCTTCGCGGCCCAAGGTAAGGCGCATTTTTGGGTTTCCAACAACTAACGATTTAATCCCTTTAAATCAATGGTATCTAGAACACAGAGGCATGTGCATGAAAGTTATCTTTGTCATTGCACTGCCTTTGAACTTGTCCAACGATAGAAATAGAATCATTGATCTCAGAACGCATATCAATATGATCGCTACGATATTTTTTCGGCGTCACTCTGAGAAGGTTTTTAAACTTTGAATTGAAATTGGAAAGCGAAGAAAAACCCACCTCTGCACTAATTGTTGCAATACTCCAATCTGTACTCACTAAATATCTCGCAGCTTGTCTAACTCTCTGCTCAATTAAATATTGTTTGAATGTCACACCTTTATTTGAATGAAAGAATCGAGAAAATGTACTTTCAGCCATATGGACTTGCTTTGATACTTGAGCAACAGAAAGAGGCTCTGATAAATTACCCTCAATATAATCAAGTGCGACTTGAAGCCTATCTTCTGCTTTCTTAGCGGTATTTATTTCTAAATGATCTTCTAATAACCTTACTTTGTTTTTTTCTTTGGCTAATGTATTTAATAGCTCTAAAAAATAAATAACATGAATGAAATCAAATTTATTTTCCATCTGATTAAGTTGATGCCTAACTTCATTCACCACCTCACCGGTGAAAAGAGAGCCCCACTTCGCCTCTTCTAACATTTCACGCACCAATCTAAACTGTACGCTATCAACAAATGTCTGACCTAGAGCATGCAAACGAAAATGCAAAATGTTGTATTGGTTGTTTATTTTAGTCTTTGCGCTGCTTTCAACGGACAACCTAAATGGGTTAAATGGTGCCAGCAAGACAGCATCACTTTTTTTGAGTTTGTATTGTTTGTTCGCCAAATGAAGTGTACACCCATCACTATTTGGTTGGATGAGAATATAATCCGCACCAAAGATCATATGTTGTGATTCTTCTACTTTTTGGAGATCAAATAAATGAAACTCCGGGGTATTCGCCATTATTTTTTGGTTCATCACCTTTAACTCCATGACAAAGAGACATCTTAGAGTTGCATTGAGGTGATTCTCCATCAACTAGAAAAAATCGAAACGTGATTAAAGTCTTGCTGTAATCTAATCTATAGTTTTATTTTTTGAAGCACGCCAATCTAATAGTCATTCATACTTTATAAGTCGCATAATATCCGTCATTTCTGGATAAATATCCACTAATTAAACAAAGCAGATTTTCGCTATTTTCCAGCATTATTTGGCTATTTTGAAATCATTATTTATTTAAAAATAAACCCATAGACAGAAATAAATAATCAAATTAACGATTTTATTAGCTCTATATAAACTAATATCAACTTGTGCTTGAAGGAACTTGCTATGAGTGTTTCAAATGATCTATATCCAAATGCTTCCCTACCTTTAGAAAGAAAAGATTCAGGTGTGCCTATTGTTCGTCCTGGATTACATGTTGAATCTTATAATGACTTTGACCCACTAAAACACGTTATTGTCGGTATTGCTGATAACCAACATATTCCTGAAGCTTGTCCAGCAAGTAATGAAAAAATCCCTGCGGATTCTCCAATGCGTGGCAGCAAAGCTGGTCGTCGTACACAGGAATCAATTGACCGTGCCAATGAATGTCTAAATGGCTTCGCGAAAACGCTAGAAGACCGTGGCATCATTGTTGACCGTCCGGGAGCTGTTGACTGGCACGAACGTATTACCACCCCTGATTTTTCAATCAGTTCAGGTTTTGGTGTTATGCCTCCACGCGACTGCCTGTTAACTATGGGTAAAAGCATCCTGATGGCGCCAATGAGCTTCCGAAGCCGCTACTTTGAATACTTGGCTTACGTTGACTTACTGCGTGAATACTTTGAATCTGATCCTGAGTGTATCATCGAGCAAGCGCCTCGCCCTCGTCTATCAGACGACAGCTTCCGTATGGACTATGTCGCTGCTTACGAAACATTAACTGACGAAGAAACCATGGCTCGCTCACTCAGAAAAGAGTACAGCACCAAAGAGACTGATATCTTATTTGATGCCGCTGACGTGATGCGCTTAGGTAAAGACATCTTCGTTCAACACGGCTTAACAACTAACTTAGCGGGTATTCGTTGGATCAAACGTAAGTACGAGCCTCAAGGCTATCGTGTACATACATTAAGCTTCGAAGATAACCACCCAATTCACATTGATGCGACCTTCTGTCCGTTACGTCCAGGGTTGATGCTATTGAACCCACACCGTCCACTATTTAAAGGACAACGCGATATCTTTGAGAAAAACGGTTGGGAAATTGTTGAAGCTGTGGCACCTGCATGGGATACACCACCACCGCTATGTTACTCCAGCACATGGCTATCAATGAATACACTCATTCTTGATCACAAAACCGTGTGTGTTGAAGCGACTGAAACCGGACAAATGGAACAGTTCGATAAACTTGGCTTCGAAGTTATCCCTGTCGATCTGCGTGATGCTTACGCATTCGGTGGTGGTCTACACTGCGCGACTGCCGATGTATGGCGTGAAGGTAGCTGTGAAGATTACTTCTCAAACCAATTCTTTGGCGCTCATAGTGTTGAGCACTGGGAATACTAGGCTAATATCTCCTTTTTGGGTGGCAACTCTGCCACCCTTTTTTATATCCATTCAAAAAGCGCTTTACCTCAAGCTAGGTTGAGGTTTTATAGTCCTTGCCATTCCATGGAAATAACCGATTTGAAATCTAAAAAAAGGAATGACAATGAAGACCATAATTCTCTTTTCCAGCGCCAATAAGCAAGGTAACACCGCCCAAGCCATCGCCGCTCTTGAAGTTGACCACGCTGTCGACCTGATTGATATTGACCAACTTTCTATCTCCCCTTTCAATTATCAAAGCTACTACCCAAACGATGATTTTTACCCTTTGGTAGAGAAAATGCTCGTCGCGGATAACATCATTTTTGCCTCACCCGTCTACTGGCATGGTGTCACTGCACCAATGAAAGCACTGATCGACCGCATGACAGAGCTACTGGAAGTGCCCGAGCTCAAACCCAAGGCGAGAGCATTGGAGAGCAAGCGCGCCTTCGTATTGGCTAGCTCTGCTAACCCCGAGCTATGCCCTATCTTTTCTGGATTCTTTGAAAGGCTGTTTGCTTACTTTAATATGGAGTTTTGCGGAGCATTACATGCCGCCAGTAGAGACGGCTTTTATGTTGACCAACAGCAGCTTGCGCAGTTCAGTGCCAAGCTAAATCAGGCTTAACCAGTGAGACAACTTAGTATGAATTCAACCGTGCAACAATACTTGGAAAGGCTCGCTGTCGATCGGCAGCTAACTGGCTTAGATTTAGTCACTCACATCATTGAACGTCATTTAGCCACGTTAGCATTTAGCAGTATTAACCCATTGCTCAAACTGCCAACGAGCCTCGAACTCGACCAAATTGGTCAGCGTTTGTTAACCAAACAAACTGGTGGCTATTGCTATGAGCACCATAAACTGCTGTTTGAAACGCTGCAACAACTAGGTTTTGAGGTACAACGGCTTAACGCACGAGTGCTCCTTAAAGCCGATCATGGCCCGAGAACTCACCGCACAACCCTATTGCATTGGCAAGGCCAAGCATGGTTACTCGATGTAGGGTTTGGTATCTCGACGCCAAGAAAGCCAATTCCACTCAATGGTGAAAGCGTGCAGGACAGTGATCGACGCTATTTCATTGAGCCATCGGCGCACAATGGCTTCACCTTGATGTGGCAACAAGATGATCAAGATCCTCAGCCGCTCTACCGCTTTGATTTGGCTGAAGTCACTGAGGCTGACTACCAAATGGGCCACTTTTATTGCTCGCAATACCCAGAATCCGCCTTTACTCAGCACCTTGTCGTCTCAAGGATTACTCACCATCATCGCTACCTGCTACGTCATTTAGCACTCAGCCAAACTGACTTAACAACAGGAAACGTGGAAGAAAGTGAAATAACCGATGCAGAGCAGTTACGACAGGTATTAAAGCAAACCTTCGACCTGAACTTTAGTGAGCAACAAGCGCAAACGCTGTTTGTTAGTCAATATCGAAAAGATTAGGAATCACTAGAAGATTTGGAGCTTTGCGAAGCGAAAAGATAGAGCCCTTAGGGGGAAGGGCTCTAGAGTTAGGAGCTTATTTAAGGTGAGTTATGCGACGACTAATGCCGCTGCGTTTTTCATTGCCTCTTTAGTTGAACATTCAACCACATTGGCGTTATTAAAGCGGTGAGCGTCTTTCACTTGAATATCGTGTGCCAATATTACTAGCTTAGCGTTCGCCACATCCAAATCTGTAATTCGGTTCTGAATACCGTTTTGACCTTGAGTTTCGACCTTGATCTTCAGACCAGCTGCTGCGCCTGCTTTTTCTAGTGCTTTGGCTGCCATGAAAGTGTGCGCTACACCTGATGGGCAACAAGTTACTGCCACGATGTCGTACTCGCCTTCACCTGCTACTGGAGCCGCTTGCACAGGTGCTGCTTGTACTTCTTCTTCAGATTCTTCAACCGCAACTGGTTTCCAGAAGCCAACAATCACAGCCGTTGTTAATGAACCAAGTGCAATACCGACGACATACATTGGGATGTTGCTTGATACAGGCGCTGTGATTAAACCGCCCCATGGTGCGTGAAGCAGTACGTCAGTTAAGAAACCAAACACACAGCCAACAATACCACCCGCAACGATTGAAGGTAGAACGCGCATTGGGTCGTTCGCAGCAAATGGGATTGCACCTTCAGAGATACCGATTGAACCCATGATCGCAGCCGCTTTACCTGCTTCTTGTTCTTGTTTAGTAAACTTCTTCTTGAATAGGAAAGTTGCTAGCGCCATGCCTAGTGGTGGCGTACAAATCGCGATACCAACACCGCCCATTAGCCATGGTTGAGTATCTACTTGAGTTTGAGCAAATAGCGTCGCCACTTTGTTGATTGGGCCGCCCATATCAAACGCAGTCATACCACCAAGAATCGTACCTAGTACTACTTTTGATGCTCCAGCCATAGATGCCAAGAACTCGTTCATTGACGCCATAAACAGTTTGATTGGCTCACCGATACCCCACAATACGATACCCGCAGAGATAAGCGTACCGACTAGTGGGTAAATAAAGTACGCACCCAATGCCGTCATATTGGTAGAAAGTGGGATCTTTTTAAGTTGATGTACCACGCCACCAGCAATAAAGCCCGCAACAATACAGCCAAGGAAACCACCGCCCATATCGGCCATAATGCCCGATGCGATCATCGCTGGTGCAAGTGCTGGTTTGTCTGCAATCGAATAACCAATAAAGCCGCCAAGAATGATTGGGAAAAGAACCAGCCCTTTGATACCGATGTTTGAAATGTCAGCCAGTAAACCATCTGCTGGTACTGCGCCTTTACCCGATGCCATTACCGCTAATGCCAGCAAGACACCACCCGCCACGATGAATGGCAGCATGTGAGAGGTACCGAATAGTAGGTGCCCCTTCATGGTACTTAGGAGCTTTTTAAAATCGCCACTGTCGTTAGTAGCTTGTGCTGTTAGAGTGCTCATAATTTCTGACCTTATGAATTAATTAGAATATCTAGGATCTGAGTTTCATCTTGTGCGTTTTGGATGTTTTCAATAAACGTCTCTTCAAACTTGCCGAACAACTCTTGAAGAACGTAAATGTGGTGGTCTGCGCCGTTATCTGGCGAAGCAATCATGAAGAACAATGTAGGTTTCACACCGTCTTCATCGCCGTAATCAATCCCTTCACGCTTTACGCCAACTGCAATTGCAGGCTCGATCACCGCTTTACTTTTTGCGTGTGGGTAAGCGATGCCATCCATTGAGGTAATGCTCATTGATTCACGAGTCAGGATGTCATCCAAAAACGCCGCTTTGTTGTCGATGCGTTGGTTGTCGAGCAGCATCTGCGCTAACTCTTCAAATACTTCACCTTTTGACGTCGCGTTAAGCTCGCGCTTGATGAGTTGGGTATTGGTTAATTGATTCAGCATGGTTTAACTCTTTTATATTTACTTGATGCGTTAAATTTAAAAGAGAAGTGGCATTTCAGAAATAGTAATAAAAAGTCATCAATAGCAGTTTTGTATCATGGATATTGAAGTGTGATTTATGTCTTATCTAAATATTCATGGCATAAAAAAGCCCCGCCTAATTAAAGCGAGGCTTAATAAATAAAATATCAATTAGTAATAAGCGCGAGCAATTCGACCAATACTAGTAATGTTATATATTTCACTTAATGCGGGGATAAATACTGAACGGCCTTTTTCTATACAACACATTTCACCGTTTTGATGCTGAAGATAAACAGGCGCATCAATCGCAAACAAAATCTCCGCACTCTCCACTTTCATTTGCCGTTCTCTCGGACTAATCAAAATGGAAAACTTGAAGTCGGCAACGGGCACCGCATAGTTCAATGCCCCTTGGTCGTAATGCGGCCTAAGCAAAAGCGAATCAAATGGCGTTTCAACAAAACGAGTGTTTGAGGCTAGCTCTTCCACATCCATGTGTTTGTTCGTCAGGCCTGCGCGCAGCACATTATCTGAATTTGCCATAATCTCCAAGCCTGTACCTTTGATGTAGGCGTGTGGCGTCTCGGCGTCCAAATACATGGCTTCTCCTGGCTCTAAGGTGAGCACATTTAAGATGAGAGGAGCAAACAAACCGATGTCATTCGGGTATTGGCGGGTTAACTCGCCAATCAACGAGCTAAGTGATGATTCACCATTCTCTACAAACATCATAAGATCATGAATAGCTGAATTTTTTTCTTCACCATCTAGGCTTAAGAGCTGCTTAAAAAAGGTAGAAAGCCCATGAGGATTCGGCGATTTAGCGAGATCATCAACAAGCGATTTCAACGCCTTAGAACCGAGTTGCTCAAACAATTGGATAATTTTTGCAATGCTGCGAAAGCCATTCATTGCGGTGTATGGCGTTAGCGCATAAACCAACTCAGGCTTGTGGTTTGGGTCTTTATAGTTGCGGTTAGACGCATTAAGAGGCGTGCCGTTTCGCTCTTCTTGTTCAAAACCTAACTGGGCGCGTTGCTTACTAGGGTGCACCTGAATCGACAATGCTTTTTCAGCGCAAAGCACCTTAAATAAAAAAGGCAGCCCAGCAGATTGTGCAATCGCACGCTCTCCTAACATTGCGCTCGGATTGGAACTGATAACCGATGCCAAACCTTGCTTCACACCATTTACAGAAATTATAGAGCAGCCATTTGGATGCGACCCCATCCACATTTCTGCTTGCGGCTCACCATTTGGATTTTCAATATCAAACAAATCAGTTAATGACGACTTACTGCCCCAAGGATAATTCTGAATGACATTTTCCATTGGTAGAAATACGCTGTCATTAAACGGAAGTTTATTATGGAATGACTCTTCAACAGTCGAAGATAATAAAATAGACATATTGTTACCCAACAATAAGAACAAGATGCCTTTTAGTGTTTATATTTTATTATCTAGGTAGTAGGTAAAATAAAATGCATTTACTAGACAATTAATCCATATACGAATAAATGTGATTTACGCCATGATCCATTTCTCCAGTCATTTTTAGAGCAAACTGTAATTAAAATCGATTAACTGGATTTTTGTAACATAGGGCATGAAGTGTGATCTACAGTGATAGACGCCGCAGAAGTATCATTGTATATCTATCCGCTCTCTATCTTTGTGCCTCTTTAAGTGCGAACTATGAACTTCCAAGTTGTTATTTCATCGGTTTTAGAACAGCGCGAGCCTAACCAAAACATCTGGTTTGCTGGCGACTTTCACTCGCCCCCAACGTTTAGCTATCAAGTTAACTTTCCGAGGCTCGAAATTGTGTTAGAGGGTGAATACATTAATGAAATGGAGACTCATGACCGCAAGGTAGAAAAAATCACCGCCAAAGCTGGGGATGCGTTTTTCATCCCTCCAAACTGTTGGAATAAGCCTGATTGGGAACAAGGTTGCTCAGTGTTAAGTTTACTCTTTGGCCGCAGCCAGCTTGGTTTGAGCTACGTAAGTAAAGTGCGTGGCGAAGCGGGATTTAACGATATTCAAAAGCACAGCCTTCAGACACGTTCTGGTTTCGCGATTGACAACATTTTAGAGGCTCTCACCTCTCTATCGCGTGAAAACAACAAAAAACCGATGGATGAGTTATTGTTGCAAGCGTTGCTGCAATACAGCAATACCATGCTCGACGCCCCTATTGCTGAGCCACAAAATCGAGTCAAAGATCTCTATCAAGGCATTTGCATCTACATTCAAGAAAACTTCCACCGCCCTCTTAACCGCGATTGCATTGCGGCCAGATTCAGCTTATCTGCCAACCATCTATCGCGCTTGTTCAGACAACAAGGCCACATGACGCTTGCCGAGTACATTACGCGAGTTCGTATCGACCGTGCCAAGTTCATGCTGAAAAAGTACAACTTTAAGCTCAATGAAGTTTCAATGCGCTGCGGATTTAAAGATGTGAATTACTTCTGCCGAGTATTCAAAACCCGCACAGGCAGAACGCCTAGTGAATATCGAGGCGCCAACTAACGCCTAACGTTAGCGCTTAACCTAAGTACTTAGATAAGCCGTGAAGTGAGATACATAAGCAGCGCTTGAAGATCGACGCTGCTGCGTGTTTTCTGCAAGCGTTCAACCACATGCTCATTAAGTAGATTGCGTGTCAGTGTGGTGGCCGCGATGATTTGCTCTCGGCTCGGCGTAGTTGGCAGCACAAGCGCAATCGCCATAGTCACCGGCCCCATGCGTGAGTTCCAATCAATCTCATCTTCAGTAGTGATCACCGCAACCGAAACGGCACTAACATGCTCAAACATAACATGAGGTAACGCAACGCCCGGCGCGACACTCGTGGACGATCGTTCCTCTCGCTTAATAAACGACAACAGCAATTCATCAGGATGGTCAGGGTAAACTAACTTTGCCAACCCTTTTAAACATTCAAACCGAGTCAACGGCATTTGAGCTTTGGCGTGAAACCAACGCGTCTCACATTGCGGGCTGATTTGCGGGAAACGCTCCGTGAGATCGGGCGTAAAATCATGGGTGATTTGCGAGCCAACCAAAACGTAATGCTCGGCCACCAAGTCTTTGAGCACAAAGCAGGCTAGCTCAGCATCAACGCCAGTGGCGGTGATCTGCACCAAGTCCCCTGTTTTGAGCGCCACTTGCAACATGGCGACCGACTTGGACAAATCCGCATCTCGACTCTGAGTGATATTGATAATACGCAGATGGCTTTTGAACTGACGGGCTAATCGGCATAGAGGCTGCGCAACATGACTGGTTGCGGATGAATCCTCGACAAAGAAGGTCAGTTGGTACTCTCTATTCATATCGAGGCCTGTTTAATCACACATCGCGGCAGTGCTGAATAAACACCTTCTCCACATTCAGCAGCACTTCTTCCATTGCGATATACACCGTTTTGCTCGGGTCAAAACGATGCGGCTGCTCAATCTCGATATCAGATACAATCAGCACCTTGTCAGCATGTGCTATATCAACCGCTGTTAGCTGATGTTCCACTCCCATTGCACCTTGCGTCTCCACCTTAATGGAAACATTTCGCTTTGCTGCCATTTTGGTTAGCGCATCTGCTGCCATGTAAGTGTGAGCAATCCCCGTAGGGCATGCCGTGACCGCGACAATCTTCATCGTTTTTCTCTTCGGTAAAAAGTCTGTTGTAAACGCAAAACCATTAAATTTTATGAGGAAAACGAAACCAAGTTAAAGCGAGAAATCACACTCTTGCCACTTGGTTACAAAAATCCAGTTAATGGATTTTTATTGCTATATATCGCATGGTTCTCTGTCGTTAGTCTGTCGATAGTTTGAGTAAGAGTTATTGCTATGGACATCACCGACTTCATCGACCTAGATACCATTTGTTTGGACCTAAAAGCCACCAACAAGCAGGAAGTATTTGAAGAACTGGTTGATATGCTCGATAGCACGGGCAAGCTCACCAACCGCACACTATTTTTGGATGCGCTATGGCAGCGCGAATACATCGGTAACACAGGTTTTGATGAAGGCATTGCCATTCCCCACGCCAAAAGCGATACGGTGATAAAACCTTGCGTTGTGATTGGGATTAGCCAACAAGGCATCGACTATGGCTCAGAAACGGAAGAGTCTTCTGATGTCTTTATCATGCTCGCTTCGCCCGGCAACAATGATGAGCATCATATTGAGGTGTTAGCACAAGTTTCGACCAAATTAGTCGAAGATGGCTTTGTTACAAAACTGAAGTCAGCACAAAACGAAACCGATGTTTTAGCGCTGTTCTCAACCATCAATACCACGCAGCACAACTCTGAGCAGCAACAAGATACACCGTCATCAGACGCAGCTATACCGCCCTACTCTTTTCATCTAAGAAGAATCAAACAGCACTTACTGTTTGGCACCTCACACATGATCCCGTTTGTGGTCGCGGGTGGTGTTTTGCTTTCTCTTTCAGTGATGTTAAGCGGCCATGGCGGCCTACCAGAAACAGGCTTACTCGCAGACATCGCGCAAATGGGACAAGCTGGCTTAACCCTTTTTACCGTGGTGCTTGGTGGCTATATCGCCTATTCAATGGCCGATAAACCAGGGTTAGCCCCTGGCATGATTGGCTCATGGATAACGGTTGAACATTATGAAAGCGGCTTTCTTGGCGCAATCATTGTCGGCTTTATTGCAGGCTTTACTATCCAAACCCTAAAACGAATCAAACTGCCCGACAGCATGACTGCGTTAGGCGCGATCTTTATCTATCCGTTGATTGGCACCTTCATCACCTGTGGCGTGGTAATGTGGGGCATTGGCGCGCCTATCGCATACGTTATGGAACAAATGAACCTAATGCTCACAGGCATGGCGGGCTCAGGAAAAGTCTTGCTAGGCAGTGTGCTGGGCGCTATGACTGCTTTTGATATGGGGGGGCCAATCAATAAGGTGGCAACTCTATTTGCTCAAACCCAAATCAACACTCAGCCGTGGCTAATGGGCGGGGTTGGCATCGCCATCTGTACGCCACCACTTGGTTTAGCGCTCGCAACGCTACTATCACCAAAGAAATTTAATCGTGAGGAACGAGAGGCAGGTAAAGCGGCCGGCATCATGGGGATGATAGGTATCAGCGAGGGAGCAATTCCATTTGCAGCCAGTGACCCTGCACGTGTGTTACCCGCGGTCATCGCTGGCGGCATGGTGGGCAACGTGATTGGCTTTTCATTCAATGTCATCAACCATGCTCCATGGGGCGGTTGGATTGTATTGCCGGTTGTCGATGGTGTGATTGGTTATATTCTCGGGACAGTCTTCGGTGCTTTGACCACGGCCATTATCGTTATCTCACTGAAAAAGAACGTCGTGCAAGACAATAGCGGCTTTGATAATCAACCAGTCGGCGATCAAATTACGGAGGAAGGTGTCGCTGACGTTCTCGCTGTAACCGCGTGCCCATCTGGTGTTGCGCACACCTTTCTTGCTGCACGCTCATTAGAAAAAGCCGCAGCGCAGTTAGGAGTTAAAATTAAAGTCGAAACCCAAGGCGCCAACGGCATCTCCAATCGAATTACCGCTAAAGATATAGCTCACGCCAAGTTTGTTATTTTGGCGCACGATGTCGCAGTCAAAAACGCCGACCGCTTTGATGCAATTCAAGTCGTCGACGTTGAAACCAAAGATGCAATCTATTGCGCCAAAGAGTTAGTTTCAAAGACGGTGTAATAGCAATCGGATTTGATTAGTACAGAGAGCGAAACGACTCTGACTTAGAGTCGTTTAACAAGGATTTGGACAAAAACGTGTTTGACCAGCTCTTAGATCCGATATTCAAAATAGGAAAATTTATCTATTCATTTGACACTTGTTAAAACAGTCAATACACTGCATACCAACCGGTCGGTTTTGGTGGTTAAATGAGTAGAAAGCAAAGAGTGATTGAAGCAGCAACTCAGTTGTTTGCTGAACAAGGATTTGAGAAGACACCTATCTCCCTTATCTGTGAAGTAGCGGAAGTTTCAAAGGGTACGGTATTTCATCATTTTAAAAATAAAGATGAAATTCTAAGAGCCGTATTTATACATATCACTGAGCTTATTGAAGAAGCAGATAAGAAAGATGAGCACATTGAAAGTAAAGATCTTTTGCTACCTTCGTTGATTGAATCCATCTTTGACGGGATGACGATTCCAGAACATAGGCAGATGTACCAGTTCAACTTTAATGTGATGGTTCACCCTGTAACACGAGCTATCGTTGCTGATTTAATCAAAGAACGATATCAGGGGTTGCAAACCACTACAGAAGAGGTTTTTCGTACTTTAGGGCACGACAACCCTTCGATAATTACGAAGATGTTTATTGCTGAGATTGATGGTATAGCTATGAACTACTTATTAAATGACGACTTTCCTATTGAATCAATAAAGTTCGAGTTTATTAAAAAATACTGTCGTTAAGCATCTAAAAATCACGTTTGACTGCGTGATTTTTTTAACAAAAATCAACATACCAACCAGTCGGTATTTAAATTAAGAATCGGAGAAAAAATGAAAACACCATATCAAATTCAATACGAGGCATTCGCTAAAGCAGGTGGTCTATACGATGAAAGACATGCAAAGTTATACGCAGAGTTTGCTGATAACCTTATTGCAGATGAAGGGCGCGAACGTACTTTGTTAAGCTGATGTAAAGAGAACTTTTGCTCTATAATCTTTGTCCCACGTAGCCTTATTCATCTTCCTTGGTACAGACACGCTCCCTTCTGACTTCCTGAAGA
>NZ_JANAVY020000009.1 GCF_025195085.2 Vibrio intestinalis
TTTGAATTGACTGTGCTGAGTCTTTCGACTCAATGGTCACTTCGTTTCATTGAAACCTAATTTGATAGCTAAGCTATCTAATTGGATTATCATCAACGAGTGCCCACACAGATTGATAGGTTTATATTGTTAAAGAACATTCTGTTGAGCTTCACTCAAACAGGACGGCCATTTTAGCGAGATAACCATTCGTGTCAAACACTTTTTTAGTTATTTCTCTGAAAGTTAGCTAAGTAACTTTCGCCGTCTTCGTTGCCTGCATATTTGCTTGGTTTCCCGTGACAACGGAGGCGCATTATAGGTAGTTTATTTCCGAACACAATAGTAATTTTAAATTAATTAGCTCTTTTCGAGCTGTTCGGATACTAATTAAGCAAAACCATCAAAAACCAAGCAAAAAGGGACTAAAAAGCCCCTTTATTGATTGAATGAATTTTTGAACCATTACTGATGCGCGATGATTTGATCGTTATTGACCACCAGTTTCACTGTTTTATCCGGTATCACTCGGCCAGATAAGATGGCTTTCGCTAATGGGTTTTCGACACTTTGTTGAATTGCGCGTTTCAATGGTCGAGCGCCATAGACTGGATCGAAGCCAACTTGAGCAATCATATCGAGCGCTTTTTCAGACACCTCTAGATGATAGCCTCTTTCTTCCATGCGTTTTGCTAAACGTAATAACTGAATAGCCGCAATCGACTTGATATGGTCTTGACCCAATGGATGGAATACCACGCTCTCATCAACACGGTTTAAGAACTCAGGTCTAAAGTGTTTAGTTACAACATCCATTACTTGATCTTTAATACCTTGGTAATCCAGTGCATTAAAGTTTTCTTGGATTCTTGAAGAGCCTAAGTTCGACGTCATGATCACAACGGTATTGCGGAAATCTACCGTACGACCTTGGCCATCAGTCAAACGGCCATCATCTAATACTTGCAGTAAAATGTTGAATACGTCTGGATGCGCCTTTTCAACTTCATCAAGCAGAATTACTGAATAAGGTTTACGACGAACCGCTTCGGTTAAGTAACCACCTTCTTCATAACCAACATAACCAGGAGGCGCACCAACCAAACGCGCGACTGAATGTTTTTCCATAAACTCAGACATGTCGATACGAACCATGGCATCTTCACTATCAAACATAAAGCTAGCTAGTGTTTTGCATAGTTCCGTTTTACCCACACCTGTTGGGCCTAAGAATAAGAAAGAACCTATTGGCTTGTTCGGATCTGACAGACCCGCTCGGCTACGGCGTATCGCATTGGATACCACTTCAACTGCTTCTTTTTGACCAATCACGCGTTTATGCAGCACCTGCTCCATTCGTAATAGTTTTTCTTTTTCAGCTTCAAGCATCTTAGAAACAGGAATGCCTGTCTGCTTAGACAATACATCAGCAATCTCTACATCGGTGACTTTATTGCGTAATAACGTCATCTCTTGCATTTCAGCTTGAGTTGCTAAGTCTAACTGCTTCTCTAATTCAGGGATTCGTCCATATTGCAGCTCTGACATTCGATTTAAGTCACCAGCGCGGCGTGCAAACTCCATATCCATGCGCGCTTGTTCAAGCTCCGCTTTAATATGTTGTGTACCAGACAGTGCCGCTTTTTCTGCATTCCATACTTCATCGAGCTCAGCAAATTCGCGTTCCTTCTCTTGCAGCTCTTCGTTAAGTGTTGCTAAGCGTTTTTCACTCGCTTCATCATTTTCATTGCTCAGCGCTTGCTGCTCAATTTTAAGCTGAATGATTTTGCGCTCTAACTTATCCAAAGATTCTGGTTTGGAGTCAATTTGCATCCGGATGCTTGATGCCGCTTCATCAATCAAATCGATGGCTTTATCTGGTAACTGACGATCTGAGACATAACGATGAGATAGGCTAGCCGCAGCGACAATTGCAGGGTCGGTAATCTCAACATGATGGTGCAACTCATAGCGCTCTTTTAGGCCACGTAGAATTGCTACTGTATCTTCCACACTTGGTTCATCCACCAGCACTTTTTGGAAACGTCGCTCTAAAGCAGGATCCTTCTCAATGTATTGACGATGTTCATCTAATGTTGTCGCACCAACACAATGCAGTTCACCTCGCGCAAGGGCAGGTTTTAGCATGTTACCCGCATCCATTGAGCCTTCACCTTTACCGGCACCGACCATGGTATGAATTTCATCGATGAAAAGAATGACATTACCTTCTTCTTTAGAAAGTTCATTCAAAACCGATTTCAAACGTTCTTCAAATTCGCCACGGTATTTTGCACCTGCAACCAACGCGCCCATATCTAATGACAACACACGTTTGTTGCGTAGACCTTCAGGCACTTCATTATTAATGATGCGTTGTGCTAAGCCTTCAACAATGGCGGTTTTACCCACACCAGGCTCACCGATGATCACAGGGTTATTTTTAGTACGGCGTTGCAGCACCTGTATTGTGCGGCGAATTTCATCATCACGGCCAATAACAGGGTCAAGTTTGCCCTGCTCTGCACGCTCAGTAAGATCGATGGTGAACTTCTCAAGGGCTTGGCGAAGTTCTTCTGCATTTGGATCATTGACTTTCTGACCACCACGGATCTTATCGATCGCTTCAGATAAATTGGCTTCTGTCAGGCCGAGCTCTTTTAACAGCGCACCTAAAGGACCACGATCTTCTAGTGCTGCGAGTAGGAATACTTCTGATGAGATGTAACTGTCTTGTCGCTTTTGCGCCACTTTATCGCACAAATTAAACAGCGTACCCATGCCGCTAGAAAGCTGTACATCCCCACCAATACCGCTCACTTTAGGTAAGCGATCTAGGATTTCACTTAGTTTTGAACGCAAATGGGTAATATCGATATTGAGCATGGTGAGCAATGGACGAATGGGGCTGCCATTTTGATCCATCAGTGCCACCATTAAATGCACCGGTTCAATATATTGATGGTCACGACCTAACGCTAATGACTGCGCATCAGAAATAGCGATTTGAAACTTGCTAGTAAACCTGTCTAGACGCATACCAACCTTCCTAACCTCAACGGAAAAATTCTATTAATCAAAACAAAAGATGGATACTGACCACAAGAATTTCAAGGGCATCAGAAGCAAAAACGAAAACATTTACGCAGATAACAAAAAGGCTGACACTAGTCAGCCTTTCATCATTTCTTTAGTGGGATTCAAGCCAAATAAAAGTGGCTTGCCTGCCAGTGACACCATCGCGTCGGTAAGAGTAAAAACGCTCAGGTTCAGAGTAGGTACAAAGACCACTTGTAAAGACTTGCGTAACCCCTAGCTTGTTTAATCGCTGCGTGGCTAGCTCATCCATGTTCGCCCACCATTTACCGTATTCACCTGTCGGTTGAAATGCATCAATGGCTTGCGCATCAAAATCTGCGAATGCGTTAAGCACATCCTCTCCAACTTCAAATGCACTGGGGCCAATCGCGGGGCCAAGCCATGCAATCACTTCACCGGAGAATTTCTCAACGGCATTTTCAACGATACCGTTTGCAAGGCCACGCCATCCCGCATGCACCGCAGCAACTTGTGTACCTTTACTATCTGTTAGCAGTACTGGCAAACAATCGGCTGTCATGGCTGAGCACACAACACCAGTTGCACTGGTATATACACCGTCGGCATCAAGTATCTCTGAGCTTGGTGCAAAAACTTCAGCAACTTTGGTTGAGTGTGTTTGATTAAGCCAAACAGGCGCACTCGGCATTTGAGCGAGTTCAACAAGCTGCGCTCTATTACTAGCAACGAGATCAGCATCGTCCCCAACATGCGTACCTAGGTTAAGCCCTAAATACTCATTAGTTGAGAAACCACCTTGCCGCGTAGAAGCAACGGCCTTTACATGGGGTGGTACTTTCCAATTAGGTACTAAGAAAGACATCGAAAACCTCGTTTAGACCGTTTAGTAGTCTTCTTCTAGACCATGCTCTTCAGCATCTTTGCGCAGCGCTTCAGCCATCACCACCATGTCATTAGGCACAGGAGCATGGAACTCAAGCTCTTCGCCCGTCACTGGGTGATCAAAACGAAGCATTACTGCGTGCAGTGCTTGACGATCAAATGCTCGAATCATATCCGTAAGCTCTTGAGTTGCACCTTGCGGGATGCGTGCACGACCACCGTAGGCAGTATCACCCAACAGTGGATGCTGCAAGTAAGACATATGCACACGGATTTGGTGCGTACGGCCGGTTTCTAGACGTAGACGAATACGCGTATGTTCACGGAAGTGCTCCGCCACACGGTAATGCGTCACCGCTGGTTTACCGAGCGGGGCTACCGACATCAATGTACGCTTAGTAGAGTGACGACCAATAGGTTGATCAACTTTACCACCAGCCGTCATACGACCAATCGCAATCGCTTCGTACTCACGGGTGATCTTACGCTTTTGCAGTGCGCGCACTAAACGAGTTTGTGCTGGAACTGTTTTAGCGACAACCATCAAACCTGTTGTGTCTTTATCAAGACGGTGAACAATACCTGCACGAGGCACTTCTGCAATCGCAGGATAATGATGTAACAATGCGTTTAGCACTGTACCATCTGGCGTACCCGCACCTGGGTGAACAACAAAGTCACGCGGTTTATTGATTACGATGATATCGTCATCTTCGTAAACAATATCCAACGGAATATCTTGCGCTTCCCAGCGTTCTTCATCCTCAAGTTCCGCTTGCAGGGTAATGACTTCGCCGCCCATAACTCTGGTTCTAGGCTTGGTAATGACCTCGCCATCGACTTGAACCTTACCCGCTAGCAACCATTCTTTCAGGCGCGAACGAGAGAAGTCGGCAAAAATTTCGGCGATAGCTTGGTCAAGACGTTGACCTAATTGGCTATCTTTTACTGTATTAGTTAATTCAATCTGCTGAGCCATATCGAACTTTTTCAAAAACTGTGAGACTAATTGTCACGAGTGTGGAAGAATATTGCACCATTGTATCTGCTACCGACAAGAAAGTAACGGAAGCGACAGAATTATTTACTTCAAGGAATCGACTCCTGACATGAAACAGCATACTTTATCTGGGCTTTTAGCATTAACTCTATTAGTAGGCTGCAGTAGCGGCAGCGAACAAATCGTCCCAGATGTACCACCATCAGAACTTTACTCTGATGCTCAAATTTCTCTTCAAAGTGGTAGCTGGATTACCGCGATTGAAAAGCTAGAAGCACTAGATTCGCGCTACCCATTCGGTGCGTACTCTGAGCAGGTTCAGCTTGATCTTATCTACGCTTACTACAAAAACGACGATTTAGCGTTAGGTCTAGCAACGATTGAACGCTTTATGCGCTTGAACCCAACTCATGAAAAACTTGACTGGATTTTATACATGCGCGGTCTAAGCCATATGGCTCAAGATCGAAACTTTATGCACGATATATTCAATATCGATCGTAGCGACCGCGATCCAGAGCCAGTAAAAGCCGCTTTCGCTGATTTCAAAAAGCTACTTGAGCGCTACCCAGAAAGTGCCTACGCAAAAGATGCGCAAAAGCGCATGTTCGCGCTTAAGAACCGCCTAGCGGAATACGATTTAGCCACAGCTGATTTTTATCTGCGCCGTGAAGCATGGATTGCAGCTATCAACCGCTGCCAAGAATTGCAAAAAACCTACCCTGATACGGTAGCTGCGCGTAAATCACTCGAAATTCAATTAGAAGCTTACCAAGAGCTAGGCTTAACCGATGCGGCCAATCGCACTCGACAATTGATATCGAAGAATCCGCTTTAAGCACGATTGATTCAAAAAAGCTCACCACTTGGTGAGCTTTTAATTTTGTATTTATACCCCATACTAGGATGGGTCATTACGCCACTTTAAAACGATGAATAATATTTTGCATATTAGAAGCTAACTGACTCAACTCTATGCAAGCTTGAGCCGTTTGTGTTGCACCTGCGGCAACTTCAGTCGATGAATGATGAATATTGTCTACATTACGTTGCAACTCCTCGGAAACAGAGCTTTGTTCACTACATGCACTAGCGATCTGAATGTTCATATTCGCAATATTTTCAATGGAAGAACTTATGTCTCCTATCGTTGTTCCTGTCACTGTCGACTGCTCATTACATTGATTGATTATATCGCAACTCTGATTTGTCGCTTCTACTGCTCGCATTGCTCGCTCTTGCAATTGATTGATTATCGCAACAATCTCTTCGGTAGAGCTCTGGGTTCGCCCCGCTAACGTTCTGACCTCATCGGCAACAACAGCAAAACCGCGGCCTTTTTCACCCGCCCTAGCAGCCTCTATCGCTGCGTTTAAAGCAAGCAAGTTTGTTTGCTCTGCGATACTTTGAATGACGTCAACAACCATACTGATGTCACTAGAATCTTTTTCAAGCTTAGTAACCATGTCTCCTGTAGACTCAGCGACTTGTTGGGCATGAGAGATCTGGCTTATTCCTTCTTTAATGCTCTTAGTCCCATCATTTATATTGTCATTTGCAATCATCGCTGCATTCGACGCTTCTTCAGTATTAGCTGCAACCTCATTAACAGTTGCTTGTAACTGAGTCATAGCTGTTGCGACTAAGGATAATTGGCTTTGCTGGCTCACCATACCTTGCTCTGTCTGCGTCGATACTGCACTCACCTCTTCAATCGAGCTCGCTAACTGTGTAGACGAACTCGCTATTTGCTCTATGATTGACTTAAGGTTATCTTGCATTTTTTGACAAGTATCGGCCAACTTCCCAAACTCATCATTACCAATTTTTTCTCTATCGATTGCTTGTGTTAAATCACCATTGGTAATGCTTTGAGCTAGCGCCATCACACGGACAAGAGGTGAACATACTTGCCGAGTTAATCCCCACCCTGCAAAAACCATAAAAGTAAGAACACAAGCGATACCTATAAAGCTAACCATAAAGGTTTGAGTCACCTGTTCATTCGCCAGCGCCCTCTTTTCGACAATGAACTCCCGGTTTAATCCCTCTAGCTCTGTCAGAGATTTAAAAGCATTTTGATAATCCTCATATCCATCAATCGTCAATTGACCTGCTTTACCTATTTCTCCGGCACTAAACGCTATTCGAAAGCTTTCTATTTGCTCTAAATACTCTCTCCAGTTTACTTCCACTTTCTCGTAATATTCACGCTCTTTCGCGTCCCACACATAACTCTGATAATCAAATAACCTTTGTTCAAGCTGAGCTTGAAAATCAACCATATTTTGCTGCCAAATTGGAACCAATTCATGTGTAGGATTAGACAGTAAGGCATATTGATCACGTCTGATCTCTTCAAGGTTAATTTGCATATCTTTTACTAACAAAACACTTGGGACACTAACATCTGAAAAAACCAGCATAGAATCTCTAACGTTACTTATTTGTTTAACCATAAATGCGATCTGTAGTATTACGGCCAAAGAAATAGCGACAAAAATAGCAGCCACCTTATGCTTAACTTTAAAATCTTTGAATCTCATTACTCACCACCAATAAAATTACCAAAAAATAAATAAACGAAATTAAATTCCACGAAAATGAAATATAAGTGGCGCGTTATATCGCTTAAACTCAAAAATTAAGAATTAAATAAAACAAAGACTCGTCACACTTCACGGTTTACGACTTGAGAGGTTCCAATTAAGGATGTTAGTTCCAATACGAATTGTATGTTTGCAGAATAACCTACGTTAAAATCAAGATATAAAGTCTTGCTAAAACCACAATAAACTCCCAGAGCAATGGGAGCTAATCACTCTTTTGAACAAATCCAGACCAAGTTTTCCATGGTTGAACCATTTAAACTGAGGCCGTAATAAAGATTAATTAAAAAACTTATCGACAAAAAAAGAGCGCAGAAATGCGCTCCGTTAACAAATATCTACGAAATTATAGTTAGCAGCTCTATTCAGTGACTTTCCGTCTTACGCTACTTTAAAGCGATGAATAATAACTTGCATATTTGAAGCTAACTGACTCAATTCTGCACAAGCTTGAGCCGTTTGCGTAGCTCCTGCGGCAACTTCAGTCGACGAATGTTGAATGTTATCTACATTACGTTGCAGCTCTTCAGAAACAGAGCTTTGTTCACTGCAAGCGCTAGCAATCTGAATATTCATATTCGCGATATTTTCAATGGAGATATTAATCCCCCTCATGGTCTCTCCCGTTTCAATCGCCTGCTCATTACAACGATTAATTATCTCACAGCTTTGATTGGTCGCTTCTACCGCACGTTTCGCTCTATCTTGAAGTTGTCCAATAATGGTGACGATCTCTTCAGTAGAACTTTGAGTTCGTCCTGCTAACGTCCTTACCTCATCTGCCACAACAGCAAAACCTCGGCCTTGCTCACCAGCTCGTGCCGCTTCGATTGCCGCATTCAGCGCAAGTAGATTAGTTTGTTCAGCGATTCCTTGAATCACATCAACCACCATACTGATATCACTAGAGTCTTTTTCTAACTGAGCAACCATACTACCAGCGTCCTCAATCACATCCTTTGCCTTCTCTATTTGCTGAACTCCTAATGTAATACTCCCTGCCCCCTGCGCAGTACTAGTATTAGCTTCGGTTGCCGCACTAGAGGCCTCTTCTGTGTTATTAGCCACTTCATTAACCGTAGATTGGAGTTGCGTCATCGCCGTTGATACCATTTCCAACTCATGCTGTTGACTAGCCATACCTTGCTCTGTTTGAGCAGAGACTGCGCTAACCTCTTCGATAGAGGTTGCTAACTGAGTAGATGCACTAGCAATCTCTTCCACCATTTGATTTAACCCATTTTGCATTGTCTGACATGCATCTGCTAAATCACCCAATTCATCATTGCCAATTTTATCGCGAGCTAATCGACCAGTAAGATCGCCACGACTAATTCGCTGTGCCAAAGCAATTACCAAGTCTAAAGGATCACAAATCTGTTTTATCAATAACGTAGCAACCACCAACATAAAGCTAATCACGGCCAGAGATCCAATTGCGCCAACAATGAACGTATGCTCAACTCTCTGATGAGCAACCTCATTATCCTCACTGATATAAATCTGGTTAATTTCCTCCAACCCAGTCATTGCACTAAAGGCTGCCTGATACTCATCATAGCCTTCAACTGTAACTCGGTTCGCTTCGGCGATATCGCCATGCTGCATCAATTCAGTAAAAAGGTTGATTTGATGATGATAAACCTGCCAGCGTTTTTCGAGTTCTGCAAAAGCAATTCGATCACGTTCATCCCATAAACCTTGACGATAAGTATCAAGGCTGGTGTTAATTTCATTCACGAAAGTAGCGATGTTTTCATGCCAGATTGGTACTAACTTATCATTAGGGTTCGCAGCTAATGCGTATTGATCGCGACGAATCTCTTCTATGCTGATTTGCATATTCTTTACTTGAAGGACGCTAGGAACGGTTGTGGTCGCAAATACATTCATCGCATCACGAACCTGAGTGACTTGATTGCTAATAAAAGCCATGAGAATAACCACTGCTAGTGCAATCAATACAAATACAGCGGATACCTTTTTCTTGATTGAGATATCTTTAAACTTCATAAACACCAAACTTTTCAATTAAAACGCCCCACTTAATAACATTAATCACCAAGAAAGAGCCTATAGAGCAGCTTGATATACCCCCAATACAAATTAATTGCAGTGAAATATGTTTTATAACACTCATTGCTCGCAAATTTAGTTTTATAAACTTGAAAGCAACAATAAAACAATTAACAACAAGTGATATTAAAAAGTGAATTGCGTTATCGTACGGATTAGGCCTGCCAACAAAAAGAAAGGATATTTATTCGCCAGCTAAGATGCACTAAATTAACCAAAGCAATAAATTGAAGATTCAATAGTGAACTAAATCACAAAGGCAAGGTGAATAAAGATTGAACAGAGGGTTTATTGAGGTCGAATGAAGTCCCTAAAAAGCGAATGATTTTTAGCAACTTACAACTCCCAATCTAAAGCGTTTTCAAAGTTTCTCAAGCATTTTTATGCGCTTATCTAAAGACATTTTGAATTAGATCACAATTGAATTTGAACGCTAAAAACCCACCCCAAAACAAGATCTACGTCACATTCTTTTGAGTATGGATGAGTAATCTGGAGTTAACCCATGAGGGATGCAACAGAGGAAAACATCTATGAAAGTAAACATCACTGGCAAAAATATCGACATCACCTCTGCAATCCGCAATCACATTGAGAGCAAGTTTAAAAAGCTAGAAAAGTGGCAAGTGGACATCATCGGATGCCAAGCAAGCTTTAGCGAAGAACCGAATAAACAGAAAAAGTTTGAAGCCGTAATTACCATTCCAAAAGGGAAATTGGTCGCTTCAGCAACACATGAAGATTTATACGCTGCCGTTAACGAGGTAGAACAGAAACTAGAACGTCAGCTAAACAAACTGCGCCACAAACCAGAAGCTCGTCGAGCAGACAAACCTGAACTTGAAGAAGCGGAGTAAAGTAAACCATGAAAAATAGCGCCGAAAGGCGCTATTTTTTTGCTTGACGCTGAAAACTCGGTTGCTTATTGTGTTTACGAACCCACTAAAAATAAACGATTTATGACATCAAACACTCTGTTCTTTTTTGACTTGTTTTTTCTCCAATAACTTTTGGAGGCTCACTCGTTTCGCAAGATAAGTCAAAAACGAACAGAAAGCCTCCCAAAGGGAGGTTTTTTTATGTAAGGAAAATAGGATGACTGAACAAAAATACTCGCTCGACGAAATTCGACTGCGTCTAAACGAGCTCGACGATCAATTGCTACAGCTACTCTCTGAGCGTCGCCAAATGAGTATTGAAGTTGCCAAGAGCAAGGTTGAGACATCCAAACCTGTTCGTGATGCTGAGCGAGAGCAGCAACTATTGGTTAAGCTGATCGATAATGGTCAAAACAAATACCAACTTGACGCGCAATACATTACTAAGCTGTTCCACACTATCATTGAAGACTCTGTCCTTCTTCAGCAATCATACTTGCAGAACCTAGCCAACCCAGAACAAAGCCGTAAGCCACTTGCTCGCGTCGCATTCCTTGGTTCTAAGGGCTCATATTCTCACCTAGCAAGCCGAGAGTACTTCAGCCGAAAAAACACTGAGCTGATTGAGTTAAATTGTGAAGGCTTTAAAGAAGTCGCCAATACAGTGGAATCAGGCCATGCTGATTTTGGTGTATTGCCAATTGAGAACACCAGTTCTGGCTCAATTAATGAGGTGTATGACCTTCTACAACACACAACGCTCTATATTGTCGGTGAACTAACCTTGCCTATTGAGCACTGTTTAGTCGCCACATCAGATATTCGTCTTGAAGATATCACCACCCTCTACTCGCACCCTCAACCGCACCAACAATGCAGCGAGTTTATCGGCCGCCTAAAAGGGGTGAAGCTAGAAACCTGCGCAAGTACTGCCGATGCGATGCAAAAAGTTCGCGAACTCAATCGCTCAGATATTGCAGCGATTGGTAACGCTTCCAGTGGCAAACTGTACGGACTGCAATCGATCAAAGGCAATATTGCTAATCAAACAGAAAACCACACTCGCTTTATCATCGTAGCGCGCAAGCCTGTTGAAGTGTCACCACAAATTCCAGCGAAAACCACGCTGATCATGTCAACGTCGCAACAAGCCGGCTCTTTGGTTGCTACCCTCTTAGTGTTGCAGCGTTACGGCATCAATATGACAAAGCTAGAGTCGCGCCCAATAATGGGTAACCCGTGGGAAGAAATGTTCTACGTAGATTTGGAAGCTCACCTAGATTCGGAACATATGCAGCAAGCATTGTCTGAAGTAACCAAAATCACGAAGCACCTGAAAGTTCTCGGCTGCTACCCAAGCGAAAACGTCAAACCCACTCAGGTTAAACTGACTTAAATTTCGACTTGTCACGCTGACACATTGGCCTTTGCGTGGCTTAATTAAAATGTGTCAGCGTTATTTAATTCACATGACACCTTCCCTACGCAGCCACTCTTTCAACCATTTCGATATCACAAAATAACTGCAACAAATGTAACAACCTTCAAAGCTGCAACGTACTGATTAAGTTGACTAAAACTTGTGCATGAATCGCAATTAGTTGATGCATCATAGCGCTCAATACAATCATGATTCGAGCAAGAACAAATCGATTGGGTTCTCAAGCTCGAACGATTAGCTCAAGAGCTGACGTAATAAATTGCATTTGAAAGGCCATGAAACTCAATACTAGAGTCCTGTTACTTGTTACCCCAGTTGTGTTACTCAGTGCTGCCTTATCGAGTTACAGCATTTATCACAATCAAAAAGACGCATTAATAAAAAGAGAAGCGAGTTACTTGCAGCTGACAATGGAGAAGCTAGCAGGCCACTTTCGTCAATCTTATGCGTTGATCAACAGTTATTCGCTCACGCTCACCAAAAGCGACATCATTCGTCACTATCTCGATCCACAAGAGAATCCCTTTAAAGAGATGGAGTTGCAGGATGATTTGCAACGTACCATAGCAACGCTGCAGTCTAGCGGGCAAGATACCATCGGCGTGGCAATCTTAAACAACCAACGTCAAGCTCGTTTCTTTGCCGACAGCCAAAGCGACCCTTTCTCAAAGTTTGATGAGAAGGTGATGCGCTACGTTAATTATATCTATCAGCATTCTGGGCAGCTTACTCATACTGGCTTTACCAAAAACCACCAAGGTCAGAGTGTTTTGGTTCGCTACAACATTCTTAACCCCGATACGTTAGTGACCCCATTCAATTATGATAATGACGAAATCTACTTTGTGGTGGTCTATCTCACCTTAAGTCAGTTCGACCAACTCAAGCATATTCTCGAATTTGATAACGACAGCAGCATCTTCTTTACCGACCATCCTGTTTACAAATCTGGGTTAAATCACTCTGTTGAATTAAAGTCAGGGCTATACGCCACCTTAGATCCTGCTCAATACTTGCTTAACGATAAACTTGAAACCATCGAGCATAAGTTGGTGCTCTCTTTTGCCAGTTCTGCTCTGGTCACGGTTTTGATCTTATTAATCTTGCTCTATCGCCACGTCATTAGCCCGATCGCCAAATTAGACAAACAGCTATTGGACGTTGAGCAACGAAAGCTCCATAACATCGAAAAGCTGCCCAATGACGATGAGATCGGCCGTTTATCAGTACGTTTTTACGAAATGTATCGTGAACTGCATTCAAGCTATCAAAAGACCAAAGCGCTGGCAGAAAATGACCACTTAACCCAACTCGCCAATCGATACCAGTTTCAAACCGCTGTCGAGCGAACTCTGGCCAATAAAATTCGCTTTCACTACGCTTGGATTCTTTATATCGACTTAGATAACTTTAAGTATGTGAATGACAAGTATGGACACAATACTGGCGATAACTTGCTGATTAACTTTGCTAACCACCTCAAAGTGCAATGCTTTGATTGGCAAAAGAAACACAGCCTAAAATGCCTTCCTTCAAGGTTATCTGGTGATGAATTTGCGATTTTCATTGCATCTTCACAAAGGGATGCGTACGCCGAATCCTTGGCTGAGGCCATTCTTGAACCATTAATGAAAACCGGCAGCTCACCATTAGGTAGCTTCCCAATTACTGCTAGCATAGGTATCGCAGCCTACCCAGATGATGGCAACGACCTAACGAGCTTATTATCCAATGCAGATACCGCGATGTACCAAGCCAAACGAGCTGGTAAAAACCAAGTAGCCTACTACTCGCAAGAACTCGACAATACCGTGCGACGCCGTACCCAAGTTGAGCGCGCCTTGCGAAGTGGTGAATACAACAAAGAGTTTGCTTTGCAATATCAGCCCTATTACAACCGCCAAGGAGATAAGGTAATGGGCGTTGAAGCCCTGCTGCGCTGGAACTCGCCAAAACTAGGCAAAGTAAACCCGGCGGAGTTCATCCCTATCTCAGAGAAGACCGGATTATTCGGTAACATAGACCGTTGGGTAATAGAGCAGGCATTTCGTGATTTTGTGGGGATTCAATCGCTGTTCGAGCATGACATCCAACTGTCGATTAACCTCTCCTCAGCAGAACTCGACTCTAAACAACTGGCGCTGTTTATTGAGCGCATGGCACATCGCTACAAAGTGCGCCCAGATCTTATCGATTTTGAAATCACCGAAACGTTCGCCACCGACTCACAAAGCTATACCTTGTTGCATGAACTCTCGACCATGGGCTTTAAACTGGCTATTGATGATTTTGGTTCTGGCTATACATCCATCACACAACTTGTAGAATACCCAGTACAAAAAATTAAACTGGATCGCGAATTCTTAGCCGCCTTGATTAAAACCGACAACCGAAAAGTAGTAAAACCATTGGTCGATTTATGCCATTCACAGTCGATGATTGTGACCGCAGAAGGCATTGAATCAGAAGACATGCATACTTGGCTCGCCGACAATAAATGCGATTTCATGCAAGGCTACTACTTATCACCGCCGGTCGATTTACATCAGCTAAAAGAGTTCGTCTCTTCTAAGAAGGTAAACGGATATGTCCACCCAGACAGTTATTGTCGCTTCGCTTAACCCTGCCAAAATTAAAGCGGTAGAAAGTGCTTTTTCAGCAAGCTTCCCTGAGCAACCTTTTGAGTTTATCGGCGTCAGTGTGCCAAGTGGCGTTGCTGACCAACCTATTGGCGATCACGAAACTCACCTCGGCGCACTCAATCGCGTTAAAAACGCCAAAGCAGAGCAACCCAATGCGGACTATTATGTAGGGCTTGAAGCGGGCAATGAAGGACAGACTACTTTTGCTTGGATGGTGATTGAATCAGAAAATAGAAGCGGTGAATCTCGCTCTGCCAGTTTGATGTTGCCCCCTGCCGTGGTTGAAAAGTTGTCTGCGGATAATGAGCTCGGCACAGTGATGGATGAGGTCTTTGCCACCAATAACATCAAGCAAAAAGGCGGGGCAATTGGCTTGCTAACCAAAGATTTGCTTACTCGCAGCTCTGTTTATCATCAGGCACTCATATTGGCTTTGATCCCTTTTATTAACCCTGAGCACTTCCCTGCTAATTTATAACGCAGCCAAAAACAAAAAAGGTGTCCGAGGACACCTTTTCTAATCACCTGAATGAGATTAATTAATCAACTTTTAATAGGTGAGCAATCTGCTGCTTTTCATCACCGCTTTTCGATTTCAACTCATTCGAACCACGAGTAATGGTGGCCACACCAACGCCAAGTAGTTGGCTAATCTGGCGCTGAGATAAATCCCCTTTCAGTAGCTCACGGAAAATATTCACACGAGCAACGAGAGAGTCACGCTCATCCGGCGTAAGTAACATGGTTAATAACATTTCATGTTGCTCGGATTCTGTGCTCTGCTTAATCAGATCTAATACTTGCTGCCACTCTTGATATTCAGGTTGTAATGACATAATTGTGCGCCTAATACTGGGTGTTCACTTCATGAGGATTAAGAAACGCACCGTCCGCCCCCAACAAATCTCGGTAGTAAGTTTCAAACATTAAAATGTTTTGTACATAACCACGAGTTTCATTGAAAGGAATCGCCTCAATAAAGGCGTAAGCATCTAATTTGCCTTGCGTACGAGAACGCCACGTTTTCACTCTTGCTGGCCCTGCATTATACGCAGCAAATGCAAAAATTCGATTGTTATCGTATTGCTCTAAAAGTCCTTGCAAGTAGTGACTGCCAATTTCGATGTTCTTCCCCACTTCATACAACTCGTGGCTTCCGCGATAGGAAAGCTGATACTTTTTCGCCGTATACTTCGCGGTTGAAGGCATAATTTGCATGATGCCACGAGCACCGACAGGCGATCTTGCTTCAACATCCATCGCACTCTCTTGGCGAGCTAGCGACATTAACGTTATTGGGTCGATATTGTGCTTCTCACCATAGAAATTAAACCACCAGCTGTGAGCGACTGGGAAACGCAACTTGATGTTATCCCACATTTTGGCTTGAATACTCGCCGTCACTGTCAAGTGATGCCAGCGTTTATACGCCGCGTATGCCGCTAACATCTCTTTTTGCTTGCTATCAGCACGACGCAGCAACCAGCGCCATTCACTCTTGGCTGCGGCAATTTTATCGCGCACAATCAATTCATCAATTCGCGTCAAACTCGTAGCAAAAGGTTCGACACGGCTGCGATCTAAACTAAACGTTGTCTGGGGATACTCAATCGAACGTTGAATCTCTTTAGCCGCTGCAACACTGTAGAAGTTTCTTTGGCCAAGAATAGACTCTAAACGCTTTTGGCCTTCACTTGTTTGTCCAAGTGCAACCTCAGAACGACCTTGCCAGTATTGCCAGCGATTCGACTGCTGAGCCTCTTCTGGCATCAGAGCGATCCATTGAGTCACCCCTTGCCAATCTGCATGTTGAATAGCTAAGCGAGAACGACGCTCTAGCAACTTCACATTGGAGGTGGTGGCTATTTTGCTGTCTCGCCATTGGATTAAACTTGGCGAATCGGTATTAATTAGACGAAACGAAATGTAATCCGCTAATTGCTGAGCTCGTTCATCCGGCAAGTGCTGGCGCTCAACTACTGTCGACCATGCCTGTTGCGCTTTAGTGACATCTTTACGCGCCAATTTTTCTAGTGCCATTTCAGCTTGTTGCTGATAGAAATCTTTCGCAGGTTGCTTAATCGCAAACTGGGTAACTTTCTCCGGTTGGTTAAATAACGCCACCATTTGCTTGGCTTTATTGCGCGCGCTGGTGCTATCGAGCTGCTTAGCGAGATAGTTGAGTAACTTGCCGTTACGCGCATCAAATGCAAGCAACATACGTTCAAGGATAAGTTGATCCGTTCTTAAGCCCGCTTTATCCCATTCTTGAAACAGTGGGTCACAAGCATCAGAGACGCTCTTTCCATGTAACCAAAGATGCTCTGCCCCTTTATAGGCCGCTTGTTTATTACCAGTTTGTAGCAATGCATTGTAGTAATGACATTGATATTGCTCGCCGCGAGGAGGCTCGGTTTGAAAACGAAGCAATGCTTGCCACTCTTTCTGCTGAGCCAGTCTATCTAAATAGGGCGCGCGAATACGATTGGAAAACGGAAAGCTACTGTTTTGCTCAATAAACGCGGTCACTTCTTGAGGGGACTTATCACCCAACTGAGCCATGAAGACACGATAATCAACATAAGGTGTCAGCGGATAATGGGCAATTTGAGGCCGTATGCTCAGATATTGTTCAATATTTCTATCATCTAAAAGCTGCTGAGCTTGATCGTATACTTTGCGTTGTTGGCTTAAATCTAATTCTTTGCTCGCATGAGCATTTACACTGCATAACATCGCGCTAAAAGCCAATAGCGATGATGGAAGGCGATGCAGTGGTTTTGAAAACCTTGGCGTCATCTCTTCTCGTCCTAATGAGAAATTATCGTCGTTTACCCAAAAATAGCAGATGCTATGAAAACGTTTGGGTATAAACATTAAGGACTATTCTAATCAGTCCTGTAAAGTATTTAGGTGTAAACAAAAATTATTTCATATAACTGTGACACATTTAATAAAATAGAAATCACAGCGTGCGATTACTTCCATTTATTAACTTGGCTAACAAACCGAGTTTGGTTGGTGTAAAATACGCTTTTATGTGCAAAGAAATTTAGGAACGATCGGCAATGGCTGAATACGTATATACCATGTCGCGGGTGAGCAAAATCGTGCCACCTAAGCGTCAAATTCTTAAAGACATTTCTCTTAGCTTCTTCCCTGGCGCAAAAATCGGTGTTTTGGGTCTAAACGGTGCAGGTAAATCTACCCTACTACGCATCATGGCCGGTATTGATACCGACATCGATGGTGAAGCGCGTCCACAACCTGGCTTAAAAGTAGGTTACTTACCTCAGGAACCGGTACTAGACGAATCTAAAACCGTTCGTGAAGTAGTTGAAGAAGCGGTATCTGACGTTGCTGGTGCAATGAAGCGTCTAGATGAAGTTTACGCAGCTTACGCAGAAGAAGATGCTGACTTCGATGCACTCGCGAAAGAACAAGGTGAACTAGAAGCGCTTATCCAAGCGAAAGATGGTCACAACCTAGAAAACGCGCTTGAGCGTGCAGCTGATGCACTTCGTCTGCCTGAGTGGGATCAAAAAATCGAACACCTTTCTGGTGGTGAACGCCGCCGTGTTGCGATTTGTCGTCTTCTTCTTGAAAAGCCAGACATGCTACTTCTTGACGAACCAACCAACCACTTGGATGCAGAATCAGTAGCATGGCTAGAACGCTTCCTAGTGGATTACAACGGCACTGTTGTTGCGATTACCCACGACCGTTACTTCCTAGATAACGCAGCGGGTTGGATTCTAGAACTTGACCGTGGTGAAGGTATTCCATGGGAAGGTAACTACACATCATGGCTTGAGCAAAAAGATGCGCGTCTACAACAAGAAGCATCACAAGAAAAAGCTCGCCAAAAGACTATCGAAAAAGAACTTGAGTGGGTTCGTCAAAACCCGAAAGGTCGTCAGTCTAAATCTAAAGCGCGTATGGCTCGTTTTGAAGAACTACAAAGCGGCGATCGTCAGAAACGTAACGAGACTAACGAACTATTCATCCCGCCAGGTGAGCGTCTAGGTGATAAGGTTATCGAAGTTAAGAACCTAACCAAGTCGTTTGACGGCCGCGTTCTTATTGATGATCTATCATTCAACATGCCTAAAGGTGCTATCGTCGGTATCATCGGTGCCAACGGTGCAGGTAAATCTACCCTATTCAAGATGCTAAGTGGTACTGAGCAACCTGACGCGGGTACGATCGAGATGGGTGAAACCGTTAAACTGGCTTCTGTTGATCAGTTCCGTGATTCAATGGATGACACTAAGACCGTTTACCAAGAGATCTCTGAAGGCGCTGACATCATCAAGATCAACAACTTCGAAATCCCTGCTCGTGCATACTGTTCACGCTTTAACTTCAAAGGCTCAGATCAACAAAAGATCATCGGCGAGCTTTCTGGTGGTGAACGTAACCGTGTACACCTTGCTAAACTTCTTAAAGCGGGCGGTAACGTACTGCTACTCGATGAACCAACCAACGACCTTGACGTGGAAACATTGCGTGCACTAGAAGAAGCACTGCTTGAGTTCCCTGGTTGTGCCATGGTTATCTCGCACGACCGTTGGTTCTTAGACCGTATTGCTACTCACATCATTGATTACCGCGACGAAGGCCAAGTGAACTTCTACGAAGGTAACTACAATGAGTACATGGAGTGGCTGAAGAAGACTCTTGGTCCTGAAGCAGCAGAACCTCACCGTATTAAATACAAGCGTGTGACTAAGTAACGTTAGCGTTACGTAAAGTCGCTTGAATTTTATGCAAAGGCCGCTATCATAGCGGCCTTTATTGTATACGGTAAATATGAAAAACCTTTTATAAGACCCGCCATCATTAACTTTGAGCGACTCCACACAGCAAATTAATTTATTCTGTTAAGCTAACAGAAATAACAGGAAGAGAACTAAGTATGATTGAACGCCGTCGTTTTTCCCGCATCGTATATAAAGCCCCTGCGATTATCACCCAAGGTGAACATCAAGTCGAAGCAAGCATCAAAGATCTTTCTTTGCATGGCCTTCTGGTTACTTGTGATGAGTCAGAATCGTTGGAATTAAAACCGCTTTCAATTCGCTTCTCATTGCCTGACAGCGATGTGACAATCGAATTAGTGGGTCGAATCGTTGCTAAAAATGACCATACCTTACGGGTATCCATTGAGCACATTGACCTAGAGAGTATCAGCCACATTAAGCGTATCGTTGAACTCAATGTGGGTGACGATAAGCTGCTGCATCGAGAAATTGAGCACCTGTCAGATTTAGGTGAACACTCTTAATCCTGTTTTATGTCTAAAAAAATTACTATATCTATCCCTGCTGGCAAAGGGGAACAACGTTTCTCGCTCAGCAGAAAAAACATTTTTATTGCTTTCGCTGCCACAACAACGGCAATTTTAGGTACCGCAACTTGGTTGGTACACACTCAAAAACACGTAGAAGCCCTTGAGCAACAGTTAACAGAGGTGTCAGAGCAAAAGTCTAACTTTGAATCTCTCTACTCTGCTCAATTAGATACCACTCATGGCCTTTCTCAAGAACTTGAAGAGAAGAGTAGCCAACTTAATATACTAGGCCAACGTGTCTACGATGTAGAATCCGTTTTAGGGCTAGCAAGCGAAGAGGCTGAAGGTGAGCTAAATCTAGAAGATCGACTCGATGCTGCGGCGGTAGACTCTGCTGTACGTGCAACGATGTTTCGTATCATTCCAAACGATTCACCGCTCGACTATTTACGAATTTCGTCCTCGTACGGTCGTCGTACTAACCCCATCACAGGTAAGCGCCACACACATACTGGTATTGATCTCACTTGTAAACGAGGCACCGAGATCATCGCACCCGCTGATGGTGTGGTAGAAACCGTGCGACCAAGTAAGAAAGGATATGGCAATTTCTTAACTATTCGCCATTCATTCGGCTTTATGAGCTCTTTCGCCCACTTACAACGCTTCAAAGTAAAAAGTGGTCAGTTCGTCAGTAAAGGTGATGTGGTTGCCACTTGCGGTAATTCAGGCAACTCTACCGGCCCTCACCTTCATTATGAAGTACGCTTCTTAGGCCGAGCGCTCAACCCACAATACACCATGGACTGGACGCCCGAAAACTTTGATTATCTGTTTGAAAAAGAGAAAAAAGTAAAATGGAAACCGCTGGTCGAGTTAGTAAGCCGCGTAGTTAAACTACAGATCAACCTGACTAATGCACCTTATGTTGACTCGTCGATTAAAACAGCGGTCAATAAAGACACTCGTTCTGAAGAGGTTGAATCAACAAACTAGAGTGAGCGTTGTCGCTTCAATCATTTGTTTTGAAGCGACAGCACTACTTGCTTATTCTTCCACATCTTTACAATCCACCTTAAAGCGCTGCTGGTCTGAAAAATATAGGTTAATCTCTTTGATTACCATTTTTACACCCAGCTTTTCAGCATGAGAAGAACAAAACACGCCTTGCCCGCTCACAGCCATCATCTGCTCAGTGCTCAAATCATTTTGAATATCTAGATACACTCGAAGTCGCTCCGGCGCGAGAACGCTTGGCACATAGCCAGATTTCCACAATACCTCACCTTGATCATCAAAATCGAAATCTCTCACAGCAAAGTTCGCCTTATTCACTCTAGTAAGCTCCTGACTACTCAACCCCACATAAAGTTCAGGTCCAACTCGCCATTGGCTTCCATCGGCAGTCAATTGCACGCTTCTCGGCTCAGTTCTTTGATCATCGAACCAAAAAATACGCAATGTTTTTCCCTCGACACTTGGATAAAGTATGGTAGCGGGGTACTCCTCACCATCTCTATCAAACTCGTAGGTTGAGAGTACATTTTCATAACCAAAGCACTTATTCAGATCAGCTTCCTGTTTGATTTGCTGACACTTTCCGATTCTAAAATTGGGTGTAATATCTAAAGACTCAGCGAATACAGGGAGAGTAACGAATAGGAGAGCTAACAATACCGTTATCAAACTAGATATGTTCATTTTCACTATCCATTGATTCGATAATCATATAATTACTTTCATCCTATACAGTTTAAGAAACAAGGAACCAAGAAAACACCACAATTTACGGCCATTATGAACCGTGCTTAAGTTTGCTCATACTCTTACAACTAGTTTAAATACTACATGTAAAAAGTAATCGCTCCTTAATATCAACCACCCGTTAAGTAACCCCAAAAGACTAAGCACCTATTGTACCCTTAGTGAAACTCTGGCTCAGTAGGGTCTTGAAATTGCTGAGGAAAACGTTTTACAAACTCTTTATTAAGTATTAATCTTCCAGACATTCTCCCATCAAATGTATTCAACCATAATTCTTCATTACAAAAAGATTCAAATACTACCTTTTTACCCTCATAAGCAAATACGCTACAGTTACCAGCAACATGACTGATATCGTATCTATATTTACCAATATGGAAGAATATTGTTCGCCCTTGAACATTAGGACTTAATCTAATATGGTATGTTAAAAATCTACCTTTCGGGGTTCCTTCATCTTTGGGATACTCTAGTTCAATATTATCTGGAAAACCATATCTATATTTAACATACCCCGTATCTGGGCTTTTATGCTTATATCCACACAATGAAGCAAACTTTCCATTATTCAATTTAGCACTAAAGTAAATATCTTCTTCATCACTACACAATGTGCTGGTAATGTCACTATTTTTAACATCAATTTGAGGATGAACTGCATAAGCGGTTTTAGCGCCAAACAAGCCAATCACAAGCATTACAACCATCATATATCTATTCATAATTAAACAACCACTTTTATTATTTAAAGCGTAACTTATCCTATTAAAAATATACACATATCACAACTCAACCTCTCTATAATAGTAATTAATCCTTTCTGCACAGTGTTCAACATCTTCATTGTGGAGTATTAAGTTAATATTACAAGATTTAGAAACATAGCCTTTCCAAGAATCTTTATAATAATCCGATTCTGAATAGGCTCTCTCTTGACGAAGAGTATAAGCAAGTTCTACTTTTTTAGATTCGATATAGTCAAACTCTAGTAATCTCGCATATGTGACCCACGACATACAATCCGAAATAAGATATTGCGTCATAATATCACTACTCACATTTGAATCATCAAAAAACTCTTCGCCATTGCATGCTTCAGCTTTGTATTTCAACCAACTCCGTTGTGTTTCTTTAAAATCATTGTCTAAATCATATTTTTTAAGATATTTTAAAATTTCACGATATCTTTGGTTTAGTAATACATCGCCGTTTTTATAGTCCAACTTTCTTTGTTCAAGTTTACTATTAAAATCATCGGAGAACTCTATACTTACATATGACTGTGCTGAAAAAGAAAGAACAGAACAAAACAACATTGCTATCATTTTATATAACACGTGTACCATCCAGAATTATGCAATTGTTTTTCATCTAACTATCCGTGCATGTTCAAACTACCAAACCTTTGACTAACCATATTTTCCATATTTATGATATAAGTAGCCACCTATTTTCATTGCTATTTATCGAATAGTTCTATATATCTCGCATTTATTTGCGTCTATTCAAGTTTCTTATATTGGGATTACCTAGGCCGCCCCACCACACGGAAATTTAATCATTAAAATATCAATAATATTGTATTTGGTGAGCTAATTGATGACACAGTGAGATTGCAGGTGAATTTAACCCACTCACCTTACACTGAGACTAAAGCTTTCTCTGTGGCCAATGAAGCGTCAGATTCTGATAGCAAAACCACGGTAAACTAGCAACAATAACGAAGACTAAATCCATTGATTTTAAAGCCTTAGACCGTTAATTTTTTGTTTCACTGCAACATAAATCAGTGATATGTTGTGCACCGTTCACGGCACTGATTTTGTTGTACAGTGATGCTGTGAATCACTATAAAAATCGAAACTCAGAATGGATATTTAAGGTTAATCAATATGAGATTTTTCAAGCTAATGACAGCGGTACTACTTTCTGCTGTTCTTGTTGGATGTGGTGGTCATGATTACGAAGGTACATGGACTTCTGAAGCGGGTGCTATGGGTTTCTCCATGCAATCAGGTGAGATTGAACTAGGTTCTGATTACATGGTTTCTGACGGTGTTCGTACAGATGCTGACTTCGAAGTTATTGATCAAAATGGTACTCAATACCTAGTTGTTTCTGAGCCTTCGAATCCAAACGATAAAATCGCGTTTAAAATCGTATCTGACGATGAGTTAATCATGGACTTAGGTCTAGCTGCTATTACGCTGCGCCGTCAATAATTCACTTAGTTCAGCTGAATACTAAAAAGCCCCAGCGTGATTAACGCTGGGGCTTTATTTTTATCATTTGTCGCCAAATTATCTAACCACGATGAATTGAATCATTGGCTTGTTTGAGCAAGTTTTGACTTTCATCCATGAACTGCTGTGAGTGATCGCCAAACCAATCACTAACCTTGTTAAAGCTTTCTACAAACGCCTGTTTATCTTTACCATCCAAGATCTTCAGCGCTTCACCAAAACAGTGGTGGAATCGCTTAATCATCGCAATGTTTTCATCTGAAGACAGGATAATATCGCCGTACAAGTTTGGATCTTGACCAAACAAACGACCAACCATGGCTAGCTCTAAGCGGTAAATTGGTGAGCTAAGTTGCAGTAATTTATCGATGTTAGGATTTTCGCGGCTCAAATGTAGCCCGTACGCAAACGAAGTAAAGTGACGCAGAGCTTGAATCAGTGTCATGCCGTGGTCATGTTCACTTGCCTCAATCTGGCACAAGCTAGCACCCCAAATAGAAAACTGTTTTAACAGCCACTGGTAGTGCTCTTGGCCGCGACCATCACAGTACACAATCACCTGCTTAGCCAAACTTGGTACATCTGGGCCAAACATTGGGTGTAAGCCAACCACAGGGCCATTATGAGCGTTCATCATGGCTTGCAGTGGCTTCGACTTAATCGAGGTGAGATCGCACAGAATGCAATCATCAGGCAAAGAGCCAAGCTTCTCGATTACCCCTTCCGTTAAGTGGATTGGCACAGTGACCACCACTAGACCCGCATTGTCGAGGATTTCACCTGCACGAGGCCAATCTTGACTGCCCAATATTTTTACTTGGTAACCAGATAAGGTAAACATACGGGCAAACAGGCCACCTAGTTGACCTTTACCACCGACAATCACCACTGAGCGCAGTTCTGGGTTTAGACATTTAAAGCCAGAATCTTTCTCACTGGCGTAAGACTCACGCATAGTACGGCGCAGAATATCTTCAATTAACTGAGGTGGAACACCAATTTTCTCCGCTTCTGCGCGGCGAGAGGCCAACATAGCGGCTTCTCGGTCTGGGGCATAAATAGGCAAACCATGTTCACTTTTTACTTCACCCACTTGCTCTACCAAAGAAAGACGCTGAGAGAGCAGATCTAAAATCTGTTTATCGACTGCGTCTATTTTATCGCGCAGTTCATTCAGTTGTTCGGCCATTGATGTTCCTACCGTTATTCTTTATTCCATTAACTCTTTTGGCGGTTCTCTAAGAACGGCACTAACTCTTGATGAGCATGTCGTAATAGTGCCTCAGTTGAATCCCAATTAATACACGCATCAGTAATCGAAACCCCATACTTCATCTCATTTAGAGGAAGATCTGCGGATTGGTTCCCTTCGTTGATATGGCTTTCAATCATCAAACCAATAATTGAACGGTTACCTTCACGGATTTGGTGAATGGCATCCTCTGCTACTAACGGCTGACGACGGTAGTCTTTACGAGAGTTGGCGTGGCTACAATCAATCATCAGTGCAGGCTCTAGACCAGAGCGCACCATCTCTTGCTGACATTCGGTCACTGACACTGAATCGTAATTGGTTTGCTTACCGCCACGCAGAATGACATGGCCATTTGGGTTGCCTTGTGTCGTCAGCAATGCCACTTGGCCTTCACGGTTAATACCCATGAAACGGTGACCTGATGAAGCGGCCTGCATTGCATTAATTGCAGTGCCTAAGCTGCCATCCGTACCATTTTTAAAACCAATCGGCATTGAAAGGCCGCTGGCCATCTCACGGTGAGTTTGTGATTCCGTGGTGCGTGCACCAATCGCCGCCCAGCTAAAGGTATCCGCCAAGTATTGAGGGCTAATTGGGTCTAGGGCTTCAGTTGCAAGTGGAATTTCCATTTCAGCCAGCTCAACTAACAGCTGGCGACCTACATGAAGGCCATGCTCAATATCAAATGTGCCATCGAGTTGTGGATCATTGATTAAACCTTTCCAGCCAACGGTAGTACGAGGCTTTTCAAAGTAGACGCGCATGACAATATACAGTTGATCATTCAGTTGTTCTGACAATGCTTTAAGACGTTTCGCGTAATCCTTCGCCGCCTCAACATCGTGAATGGAGCATGGCCCACAGACCACCAGCAAACGATGATCTTTTTTATGGATGATGTCAGCAATAGTTTGACGCGATTGCTGGATAAAGCGACGAGCATTATCACTAAGAGGCAATTTGGCTTTTAGCTGCTCTGGTGTAATCAGCACCTGCTCATCAATGATGTTAATATTACTCAATTCACTTTTTTGCATAACTCAAACCTGTATATTCAAATTTACACCCATCAAATCCATTTCCGATGAGATTGTTTAAAACATAAAATAACAGGCTAAAATTAGATTTCAACCGTAAACTTAAATTAACATTGAATGTAAAATTAAATTTACACCCTCTATTTTATCGCTTTTTATAACAAAACTGCGCATTAAGCGTATTTTCTCGCATTCATATTGTTAGAATATTGCTATCAAATCTCAGTCATTTAGGATGCAGCAATGGATCTGATTCTGTCTCTCCTCCAGCAAATGTGTGTTTATCTGATGCTCGCCTACATGCTGAGCAAGACACCTCTGTTTCTGCCGCTGCTGAGTATTTCTAATCGCCTTAGTCACAAAATCAGTGTTTATGTGCTTTTCTCATCATTCTGTGTGATGGGCACTTACTTTGGTCTGCAGATCAATGATGCCATCGCCAATACGCGTGCCATTGGCGCCGTGATGGGAGGCCTATTCGGCGGCCCCGTCGTTGGCTTTTTTGTCGGCCTAACTGGTGGCTTACACCGTTACACTTTAGGCGGTTTTACCGACCTTGCCTGCGCTATCTCAACCACAGCGGAAGGCTTAATCGGCGGCTTACTGCATACCTACTTGCTCCGTAAAAATAAGAGCACGTTACTGTTTAGCCCAACCATCGTATTCAGCGTAACCTTGGTGGCAGAGCTAGTGCAGATGGCGATCATCTTGATGGTGGCTAAGCCATTTGACCAAGCCTATAGCTTAGTCTCCGCTATTGCTGCGCCAATGATCATTGCCAACTCTGTCGGCGCTGCCCTGTTTATGAGTATCTTGCATGACCGCAAAACCATTTTTGAAGAATACTCCGCGACCTTTTCTCGGCGAGCACTAAATATCGCCGAGCGGTCTGTCGGTATTCTCGCTTCAGGCTTTAACACTCACAATGCAGAAAAGATCGCTCGCGTGGTGTATGAGGAAACTAATGTTGGCGCTGTGTCGATTACTGATGATGAAAAGATCTTAGCTTTTGTCGGCATTGGTGATGATCACCATAAGCCAGAAACACCTATTTCTTCGCAAAGCACCTTAGATGCCATCGCGCAGAACGACATCATTTATCTCGATGGACGAGAAAAGCCTTATCAGTGCTCATTGTCGCCAGAATGTAAGCTCGGCTCCGCACTGATCATTCCGCTGCGTACTGGTGAGAAGGTTATCGGCACAATTAAGCTCTATGAACCAAAGCGTAAGCTATTCTCAACCATTAATATGTCAATGGCCGAAGGGATAGCGCAACTGCTCTCTAGCCAAATTTTGTTTGGTGAATATCAGCAAAAGCAAACCCTGCTCTCGCAAGCAGAAATCAAGTTGCTGCACGCTCAGGTCAATCCGCATTTTCTGTTCAATGCTTTAAACACCATCAGCGCCGTGGTTCGTCGCGATCCAACTAAGGCACGCGAGTTGATTCAGCATTTATCTCAGTTTTTCCGCAGTAACTTGAAACAATCGGTCGAGACGGTAACGCTTAAAGAAGAGCTTGCTCATGTGAATGCCTATCTGACCATTGAGAAAGCCCGTTTTACCGATAGGCTTGATATAGAGATAGACATCGACCCACTGCTGCTTGAGCGCAAATTGCCAACCTTTACTTTGCAGCCACTGGTGGAAAACGCCATCAAACACGGAATCTCCAACTTGTTGGAAGGTGGGGTAATAAAGATTTATAGCCAAACCACGGCCAATGGGCATCAAATCGTGGTGGAAGATAATGCCGGCAGTTATGTTGCTCCTAACGACGATCATGCGGGGTTAGGTATGCAAATCGTCGCCAAGCGACTAACCAACAAATTTGGCCGAATGAGTGCGCTCAACATCGATGTAGAGAAAGAACGATATACGAGAATGAGCTTTATCATTCCGAGCCAAACGAAATAGTGACACCTAAAACGCGATAAGGAATGGATACCATGCTGTCAGCTTTGGTCATCGACGATGAGCAGTTTGCTCGCGAAGAGCTTACCGAACTTCTAGAAGAAACAGGTGAAATCGAAGTAATCGATCAAGCCAGTAATGCGATTGAAGGTTTGAAGAAGATTAACCAATTCAAACCGGACGTGGTATTTCTTGATATTCAGATGCCGCAAATCACCGGTATTGAATTACTCGGTATGCTAGACCCAGACACAATGCCAAAAGTGGTGTTTGTTACCGCTTATGACGAGTTTGCGATTCAGGCCTTTGAAGATAACGCTTTTGATTATCTGCTTAAGCCTGTTGATACTGAAAGATTAAATAAGACCGTACAGCGATTGCTAAAAACCGAACTGCGTAACCAGCAGCGCTATGAAGCCGTCGCACCACAAACCTTAGACCAAGTGCCTTGTATTGGTTTAAATCGTATTGTAATTATTCCCACGCAAGATATTGAGTTCGCTTACAGCGATATTAGTGGTGTGCACGTACAAACTGCAGAGCAAGCAGCCACTTGCCAATTGACGCTAAAAGTATTGGAAGAAAAAACGCCCCTCGTTCGCTGCCATCGCCAATACCTCATCAATGTCAAAGCGATTAAAGAGATCAAATTACTTGAAAATGGCCTAGCAGAAATCATCACATGCAGTGATCATCCTATCCCAGTCAGTCGCCGTTATTTAAAAACACTCAAAGAGCTACTCGGATTCCATTAAAAAATCCCGCATGATGCGGGATTTTATTTAGTTAGCATTGGTTTGAATAATTAACCTTCTAACATGCGCTTCATCGCTTCAGAGGCCTGTTTCCACTCTTCACTGCGTTGTAAATCTGCCATAGTGAATGACTGTTTCTTTAGAAGGGTCATCGCTTCAGGGAACTCTAAAATCGGCAGGTTATCTAACACTTCTACTTGTTGGTCACGGTTATTGCACAGCAAGATCATATCGCAGCCTGCAACCAAAGCTTGATGAGAACGCTCCGCTGCGCCGCCCATAATTGCTGCGCCTTCCATGTTTAAGTCATCAGAGAAGACAATACCTTTAAAGCCAAGTTGTTCGCGCAGTACTTTCTTCAGCCAAAACTGCGAACCGCTTGCCGGATGGTCATCATACTGAGGATAAATTACGTGCGCTGGCATCATCGCATCAAGCGTACCCGCTTCAATCTGCGCTTTGAAAATCGCCATGTCTTGCTCAAGAATCGAGTCGCGCTCATCGTAAGGTGTCTCTAGGTGAGAGTCCGCGATAACGCCGCCGTGACCAGGGAAGTGCTTACCCGTTGTCGCCATTCCCACTGATTTCATGCCCTGCATAAAAGCCGTGCTGTGGCGCAAAATGGTATCGACATCGTCACCAAAAGCACGGTCACCAATCGCCTTACAATCAAACCCCTTATCAAGTACAGGGGCGAAGCTTAAATCGATGTCATGGGCAATCAGCTCCGCCGCCATTAGCCAACCACCTTGTTGAGCGAGTTGCTCACCATTAGCTTGCTGTGCGTACAACTGAGCAGCAGGGATGCGAGAAAAGCCTTCACGAAAACGTTGCACTCGACCACCTTCTTGGTCAACACCAATCAAGATCGGACGCTTAGCCGCTTTACGCATTGCTGTGGTCAATGCCAAAAGCTGCTCGTTATCGTGATAGTTACGACCAAACAGAATTACGCCGCCCACGGTTGGGTGTTGTAAAATCTCTTTGTCTTCAGCGGTTAGTTCGTATCCTGCTACGTCTAGCCATAACGGGCCCATAATGTCTCCTAACTTAAAGGGCCAATCGCGCCAATGATTTACTCATTTTCGGGAGTGAAGGCGATTGGTATAAATTTCGCTATGGCTTCAAGGTTATTCCGATTAATCTCGGTATACAATGAATAAGTCATTCAAATAGTTAAAATTGGATATGAGAACAAAACAACGCTTTATCGGTGTCATGTCTGGCACAAGCATGGATGGCGTGGATACCGCGTTGGTTGATATTGACGCAGATGCCATTCAATTCATCGCCTCCCATGAATACCCAATGCCTGACTCCCTCAAACAGCGCTTACTTAATGTCTGCATTGGACAACAAACCAACCTCGCAGAGATCGGCGAACTGGATCATTTACTTGGCCATCTGTTTGCGGATGCCGTGAATGCCTTGCTACAACATGCCAATTGTAAAGCTGACGATGTCACCGCCATCGGCAATCATGGGCAAACGGTCTACCATAGGCCAAATGGTAGTGCACCTTTTACCATGCAGCTTGGCGATGCCAATATCATTGCCACCAAAACAGGCATTGATACCGTTGCTGACTTTCGCCGCAAAGACATGGCTTTAGGTGGCCAAGGCGCGCCTCTTGTCCCTGCATTTCACCAATCAATATTTCAGCCCACGAACTCGAGCGTCGTGGTATTAAATATTGGCGGCATTGCCAACATCTCGATACTTAGGCCGAATCAAGCTGTGATTGGATATGATACAGGCCCAGGTAACATGTTGATGGATGCCTGGTGTGATAAACACTTAGGTAAGAAATTTGATAAAAACGCTCAGTTCGCCATGCAAGGTGAACTAAACCAAGCCCTGCTTACGCAATTATTGGAAGAGCCATATTTAGCTCTAAACGCGCCGAAAAGCACAGGCAGAGAGCTATTCAATTTACCTTGGTTAGAGGCTATTTTAAGTCAGCACTCACTCTCTGCACCGGATGTTCAGCGTACGCTTTGTGAATACACTGCCATGACAATTGCTAACGAGGTTAAGCGTTATCAGGTAGGTGAAACTCCAGAGCTGTTAGTCTGTGGTGGCGGTGCACGTAACCCGTTAATAATGTCTCGTTTAGCTGATCTTTTATCTGAATGGGCGGTAATGCCTACTGATAAAAAAGGCGTCGACAGTGATAATATGGAAGCCATGGCCTTTGCATGGCTAGCTCAGCGCCGTATGGCCAATTTACCAAGCAACTTGCCTGAAGTAACTGGTGCAAGTAAACCCGCCTCTCTAGGCGTTCTCTATTTTGCAGAACAATAAGGATTCGTATGACTAACGACGCACTGATTGCGGCACTTTCACACTTAGTTTCTGAGGGACGTAACCCAGAGACTATGGATATCGATTTATTGTCGTCACTCGATATTGTTAAACGCATTAACCAACAAGATAAACAAGTGCCAATGGCGGTTGAGCGTGTTCTGCCAGAGATCGCTCAAGCGGTAGACTGCATCACGGAGGCATTTAAATCAGGTGGCCGACTCATTTACATGGGCGCTGGAACAAGCGGTCGATTAGGCGTTTTGGATGCCTCTGAGTGCCCACCAACGTTTGGCGTATCGGATCAAATGGTGATTGGTTTGATTGCAGGCGGCCCAGAAGCGATTTTAAAAGCCAAAGAAGGCGCAGAAGATTCTTTTGAACTAGGTGTAGAAGATCTTAAGAACATCCAGTTTTCAGACAATGATGTGGTGGTTGGTATAGCCGCGAGTGGCCGAACGCCTTATGTGATTGGCGCATTGCGTTACGCTAATGAGATTGGTGCGACGACAGTAGCCCTCTCTTGTAACCCTGACTCACCCATTGCCGAAGAAGCTCAAATTGCCATTAGCCCGATTGTTGGCCCAGAGGCTTTAACTGGCTCTACTCGCTTAAAATCAGGAACGGCACAAAAGTTGGTACTCAACATGCTCACCACTGCGAGTATGATTCGCTTAGGTAAGAGCTATCAAAACCTCATGGTGGATGTAAAAGCGACCAATAAGAAGCTGGTGGCTCGCGCTGCTCGTATTGTTATGCAAGCCACAGATTGCGAAAAGCCACTCGCTATCGAGACGCTAGAGCAAACTGACTACGATGTGAAAGTGGCGATTCTAATGATTCTTACTGGAATGGATGTCGACAGCGCTCGACATCATCTCCACCAGCAAGAAGGCTTCTTGCGTCGCGCTGTGGAAAAGCACGACCAAGATTAATCTGTTGAAGCTAATGGCTTAGGGGTTGTGCTTTAAGCCATTAGTTCTGGTGCTCATTCCAACCGCGCTGCCATTCCATACGGAACTTCTGCGCCTGTTCTGTACCTTCACACACACCTTCATAATACTGGCCAGACAGGCCAATTTGATAGGCAACGTTGGGATTACAAAATTCAGTAATGCCTTCAAGGTAGCCTTGGTCATAGTCAGCTTGCATTGCAGAACCTAATTTAGCGAGCTCTTGCACCGAACGAGAGTTATTTCCGCTGATGCCATCTTGATAACCAATTTGATGCCACTCACCTTGCTGCGCTAACTCCTCAACCGAGCTTGCACAACCGGCTAGCAATGCCAATGACAGTAAACCTAACTGCTTTATCATTGTTTTTCCTTTAAATTTTAACCTTGGCCAACAGTGTAACCACTAAATTGAACCAATGACCACTCAAGCACCACAAAAACCACTTAATTAGTTAAATTGCCACTTAATACGCTATATGACCACTGACTAGGAAGTCGCATGAATCTAGCGCTTACCCATTCTACTATGCAGTCTGAGATTGAAAATAATTCACTTTAGGACAAGAGTTATGTTGTGGTTTCTTACTTGCGTAGCAGCACTGATTGGTGGCTACTTTATATATGGAGCTTTCGTAGAGAAAGTATTTGGCATTAACGAAAAACGCCAAACGCCGGCACACACCAAAACCGACGGGGTCGACTTTGTACCTATGTCGACTAAAAAGGTTTACCTAGTACAACTGCTCAATATTGCTGGTGTTGGCCCAATCTTTGGCCCTATCATGGGTGCACTATACGGCCCAGCCGCCATGCTTTGGATTGTTGTTGGTTGTATCTTTGCTGGCGCAGTTCACGATTACTTCTCAGGTATGCTTTCTATTCGTAACGGCGGCGCATCTGTACCTACTATTACTGGCCGATACCTAGGCAATGGCGCTAAACACTTTATGAACATCTTTGCCATTGTTCTACTTCTATTGGTTGGTGTGGTATTTGTTTCTGCTCCCGCAGGTATGATTACCAACCTAATCAACGACCAAACTAGCCTAACCGTTAGCATGACAAGCATGGTCGCGATCATCTTCGGCTACTACATCATCGCAACGATTGTTCCTGTCGATAAAATCATCGGTCGCTTCTACCCTCTATTTGGCGCGCTACTGATCTTCATGTCTGTTGGCCTAATGACGGCAATTGCCTTCTCAAGTGAACATACCGTTCTAGGCGGTTTCGAAGTGAGCGACATGTTCACTAACCTAAACCCTAATGATATGCCTCTATGGCCTGCGCTATTTATCACCATCGCATGTGGTGCTATCTCTGGTTTCCACGCAACGCAATCTCCGCTGATGGCGCGTTGTATGGAAAACGAAAAGAATGGTCGCTTTGTCTTCTACGGGGCAATGATTGGTGAAGGTGTGATTGCGCTTATCTGGTGTGCTATCGCGCTGTCATTCTTCGGCTCACTCGATGCGCTACAAGAAGCCGTTGCTAACGGTGGCCCTGGTAACGTGGTTTACTCATCATCGTTTGGCCTGCTAGGCGTATTTGGCGGTATCTTGGCTTTCCTTGGTGTGGTCATTCTGCCTATCACATCAGGTGACACTGCGTTCCGCTCTAGCCGTCTAATCCTTGCTGAATACTTCAACATGGAACAAAAAACACTGCGTAACCGCCTAATGATGGCTGTGCCACTGTTTGTTCTTGGTGGCATCCTGACTCAAGTAGATTTCGGCATCATCTGGCGCTACTTCGGCTTTGCTAACCAATCAACGGCGGTAATGATGCTTTGGACGGCATCGGCTTACCTACTACGCCATAACAAGTTCCACTGGATTACCACGGTTCCAGCTATGTTCATGACTACAGTTTGTGTGACTTTCATCCTGAACAACAGCAGCCTAGGCTTTGGTCTACCAATGCAAATCTCAACCTTCGTTGGTGTCGGTTTTACTCTAGCCGTGACAGCTTACGTAATGATTACCTCTAAAGGTAAAGGCGAGACAGACTTAGCGGACGAAGAGAAACCGCAAGCTGATACTAAAACCGCCTGATACTCTTTAGCACTTTCGCTTGCTAGTGCTTCTCTCATGGCCTGAGAAGCAGAAAAGACTCCCACAACTGGGAGTCTTTTTTTCGCTTATATTAAAATAAGCCGCATAAAAGTAAGTGGCATAAAAAAGACGACTCAGAGAGTCGCCTTTAGTAAATTTGAGTTTGCTGTGCTAAGCGCGATGCTTAGTCAATTTGCTTAATTTGCAGTTCTTTTGGCACTTCAAAGAACATGTTCTCTTCACGGCCGACAAGATCTTCAACTGTGGTTGCACCAAGCTCTTTAATACGGTCAAGAATCTGATTTACCAACTCTTCAGGTGCTGATGCGCCAGCTGTTACCCCTACGTTAGTTTTGCCATCAAACCATTCAGGCTTAATATCTTCAGGGCAATCAGTCAGGTAGCCAGGAGTGCCTAGCTTTTCTGCCAGCTCTTTTAAACGAGTTGAGTTAGATGAATTTTTAGAACCTACGACCACCACTACATCTACGTCATTGGCTAAATCGCGCACTGCGTCTTGGCGGTTTTGAGTCGCGTAGCAGATATCATCTTTACGCGGCCCTTGAATTTCAGGGAATACACGACGCAGCTCTGTAATCACATCGGCGGTTTCATCCACGGACAGCGTCGTTTGGCTCACGTAATGAAGGTTCGATGGGTCTTTAACTTTAGCGACAAGCTTTTCAACATCGGCAGGTACTTCCACTAAGTACATACCGCCATCTTCACTTGAGTACTGCCCCATTGTCCCTTCTACTTCAGGGTGACCTGCGTGACCAATCAAAACGACTTCCATATGACGACGGCTCGCACGTGCCACCTCCATATGTACTTTGGTTACCAATGGGCAAGTTGCATCAAACACGGTTAAGTCGCGCGCTTTTGCTTCTTGCCGTACAGCTTGCGATACACCATGAGCTGAGAAGATAACGATGTTGTCGTCTGGCACTTCGTGTAACTCTTCAACGAAGATAGCTCCACGCTGCTTTAAACCTTCCACCACGAAACGGTTATGTACAACTTCATGTCGCACGTAAATAGGAGGTTGGTACATCTCTAGTGCGCGCTCAACAATGCTGATAGCACGATCAACACCGGCACAGAAACCTCGTGGGTTGGATAATAGGATCTTCATTTCATTGCTCATGGTAGTGGATGGTTCTACTTTTTGGCTGGCTATTCTACAGACAAAATTTCAACTTCAAAAGTCACATCTTGCCCGGCTAGCGGGTGGTTAAAATCAACGGTGACAGAATCCCCTGCAATATCAGTGATGATACCCGGAATCTCCATACCGTCAGGCCCAGAAAACGCCATAATCGTGCCGACTTCTACTTCAGAATCACCAACAAATCTCGCGCGATCCATATGGTGTACATTGTCAGGGTTAGGCATACCAAATGCATCAGCCGCAGCCAGCTCAATTGCAGCTTGCTCACCTTCGTTTAAACCTAATAAGCAGCGTTCAAAGTTTTCACTCAAGCTGCCATCACCAATAATCAATTTGGCTGGCTTGCCCATATTATGGGTGCTATCTGCAACCGAACCATCTTTCATCTTGATGGTGAAATGCAGAGTGACTGCTGAATCTTGGGTAATTGTTGTCACGTTATCGCTTCCTTTTCCTATTGAACCGCTAAGTATTTTTATTATCCGCTTCAACATAATAAAAAGCGCCGTCCGAATCAACGGACAGCGCTTAGGGTTATTATGCGGCGGATGGACTATTTGGCATCTGCGCGTGGCTTCTCTTCTTTTTTACTTAAGAAGCCATCGAGAATAATCATTGCCGCGCCAATACAGATGGCACTGTCGGCTAAGTTAAATGCCGGCCAATGATAGTTGCCCCAAAAGACATCCAGATAATCGACTACGAAGCCATGGAGGATGCGATCGTACACATTGCCTACCGCACCACCAATGATCAAAGCATAAGCGATGTTGTTCCACTTTTCGCTTGCTGGAAGCTTACTCATCCAATACGTCAGCATACCAGTGACCACAAATGCGATCCCGGTAAAGAACCATCGCTGCCAACCTTCTTGATCACTCAAAAAGCTAAATGCAGCACCATAGTTGTGTACATAGAGCAGGTTAAAAAATGGCAAAATTTCAATGCGATTGTTCCAACCGTAGCCCATGTTATTCATAACAAGGTACTTGATACCGATATCAGCCAGAAAAATCACTAGCGCAAGCCAAAGCCAACGTACACCTGATTGCTTTAAAGATTGTGTCATTCCAATTCCTACAAATAGCCCCAGCATTAACTGGGGCTATAATTCCTTTCAAGTTAATGCTGCTCATGCAACTTTAACTAATTTGACCTTTCGGTGTGTAAAAGTTCAGTGATTAAGCGAATTTACGCACTTCACCGTCACCTTCAACGTTAGTCACACAGCGACCACAGATTGTCTCATGGCCTGCGATTGTGCCTACGTCAGGAGTGTGGTGCCAACAACGGTCACACTTCTCAGCTTCCGTTGCTTTCACTTCTACGAACAAACCTTCAACGTCGGTCGCTTGTGCCGCATCAGTCTTCTCGCTTAGTGGTTTAACAACCGCTGCTGAAGTTAGTAGCGCGAAGCGTAGTTCATCTTCTAGCTTACCAAGTTTTTCAGCTAGTTCGTCTGCTGCGAATAGTGTTACTTCCGCTTGCAGTGAACCACCAATCGTCTTGTCTTTACGAGCATCTTCTAGCAGCTTGTTCACGCCACCGCGAACCGCTTGGATTTCAGACCAGAATTCGTTATTTAGCTCAGCACCTTCTGCTAAACCAAATAGGCCATCGAACCATTCACCGGTGAATACGAACTTGTCGCGGCTTTCACCTGTAGGAAGGGAAGCTGGCATCTCGTTCCAGATTTCATCTGCCGTGAATGACATGATAGGCGCCATCCAACGAACCAATGCTTCTACGATGTAGTAAAGCGCAGTTTGACAGCTACGTTGAGCGTGACCGCCCTGCTTCGCTGTGTACTGACGGTCTTTAATTACGTCTAGGTAGAATGAACCCATTTCGATAGAACAGAACTGCATTAGACGCTGAGTTACACCGTGTGTGTTGTACTCTTCGTATGCTTTAATGATCTCTTCTTGTGCAGCGAGTGCTCGACCAACAGCCCAACGGTCTAGAGCAACCATTTCTTCAGCAGGAACGATATCCGTTGCTGGGTTGAAACCGCTTAGGTTCGCTAGGAAGAAACGCGCTGTGTTACGGATACGACGGTAAGCGTCCGCAGAGCGTTTTAGGATTTCATCAGAAACCGCTACTTCACCAGTGTAGTCTGTTGATGCAACCCATAGACGCAGGATATCTGCACCTAGCTTGTTGGTTACGTCTTTTGGTGCAACTACGTTACCGATAGATTTAGACATCTTACGGCCATTACCATCTACTACGAAGCCGTGCGTTAGCACTTGCTTGTAAGGCGCTTCGTCTTTCATCGCGATAGATGAAATTAGAGAAGACTGGAACCAACCACGGTGTTGGTCAGAACCTTCTAGGTATAGGTCCGCTTTGTTACCGTTGTACTCTTCACGCGCATCAACTACAGAGTAGTGAGTCACACCAGAGTCGAACCATACGTCTAGTGTATCTAGCACTTTTTCGTATTGATCAGCGTCGTCACCTAGTAGGTCTGCGATTTCCACATCCCACCAAGCTTGAATACCTTTTTCTTCAACCAATTGAGCTACTTTCTCAATTAGCTCTAACGTTTTTGGATGCAGCTCTGCCGTTTCTTTGTGAACAAATAGAGCGATTGGCACACCCCAAGTACGTTGACGAGAGATACACCACTCAGGGCGACCTTCAATCATGCCTTCAATGCGGCTTTGACCCCATTCTGGCATCCACTCAACACTCTTAATTGACTCTAGTGCTTTAGCACGTAGGCCTGCTTGGTCCATTGATACGAACCATTGTGGTGTTGCACGGAAGATGATTGGTGTCTTATGGCGCCAGCAATGTGGGTAGCTGTGCTCGTAAGCGTGATGGTGTAGTAGTGCGCCTTTTTCTTTTAGCGTTTCAACAACGGCATCATTTGCTTTAAATACGTGTTGGCCAGCAAATAGCTCGGTATCTGGTAGGTAAACACCGTTTGACCCTACTGGGTTCGCCACTTCTAGACCGTATTTGTTACCTACTGCGAAGTCTTCTTGACCGTGGCCTGGAGCTGTGTGAACCACACCAGTACCTGAGTCAGTTGTTACGTGATCACCAAGGATCGCCGGAACCGTGAAATCGTAGAATGGGTGGTTGAACTGAGTTAGCTCTAGATCCGCGCCCTTAGCAAAACCAAGGTTGTGGAAATGCTCGATACCAGCGCGATCCATTACATCTTTCGCTAGCTCTGCCGCTACGATGATGCGCTCAGGGTGCTGTCCGTTTTCAGGAGAAGCTTCCGTTTGGATTAGCACGTACTCTAGATCGTCACGTAGACATACTGCGCGGTTTGCAGGCAGTGTCCATGGCGTTGTTGTCCAGATTACGATAGAGATGTCGCCTTGACCTTCGTGACCTTCATTTAGGTCAAACTTAGCAAGCAGCGCTGCTTCGTCTGCTGCTTTAAAGCGTACATCGATAGATGGAGATACTTTATCTTTGTATTCCACTTCCGCTTCAGCAAGTGCAGAGCCACAGTCAGTACACCAGTGAACAGGTTTGAAACCTTTCAGAAGGTGGCCTTGGTCAGCGATTTTACCTAGCGCACGGATGATGTTTGCTTCAGTAGCAAAATCCATAGTGCGGTAAGGTTTATCCCACTCACCCATGATGCCTAGACGTTTGAAGCTCTCTTTTTGACCTTCAACTTGGCCTGCTGCGTATTCGCGGCACTTTTCACGGAACTCAGCCGCTGTAACTTTTTGACCTGGCTTACCAACCTTTTTCTCTACCATTAATTCAATAGGTAGACCGTGGCAGTCCCAGCCAGGAATGTAAGGTGCGTCAAAACCTGAAAGAGTTTTGGATTTAATAATAATGTCTTTAAGAATCTTGTTTAGTGCGTGACCAATGTGAATATCACCGTTCGCATATGGAGGACCATCGTGCAAAACAAATGACTTCTTGCCTTTTTTGGCTTTACGGATTTCACCGTATAGATCTTCTTGATACCAACGCTTAAGCATTTCTGGCTCGCGATTAGCCAGATTGCCGCGCATTGGAAACCCTGTTTCAGGTAAGTTCAGGGTATCTTTATACTCACTCATCGATTCTTAATTCCGTTATGTTGGGCGAAAGTTAGACATTATGCTAAATGGTGGACTAAACCATTTAACCTTTAAGCTGACGCAGCCACACCCTTGCTGCCTCAGCATCCAATTCAATTTGTTGTTTTAGAGCTTCAAAAGAAGCGAATTTTTCTTCATTACGAAGTTTATGCAAAAGTACAATTTCTAGCTGTTTACCGTATAAGTCAGCTTGAAAGTCAAATAAGTGTACTTCTAATTGTTGGCGAACACCATTCACCGTTGGGCGATTACCAATGTTCGCTACCCCGCCAATGGCTTGTTCACCAAGGCCTAAGGCTTCCACTACGTAAACACCGGAAACTGGCGAAACGCAACGTTTAAGCGGGATATTCGCAGTAGGAAAACCAATCGTTCTTCCTAGCTTACGTCCGTGGGAAACTCGCCCACTAATACTGTAGTTACGGCCTAGCATCTCTTTACTAGAGGCTAAATCGTCACTGGCTAATGCTTCTCGAATCGCGGTACTGCTTACGCGTAACTGTTGTAAACAGAAGCTTTGAGTGCTCACCACTTCAAAATCATACTCTTTACCCGCTTGCTGCAGCATCGCAAAATTACCTTTGCGGCCACGGCCAAAACAGAAGTCATCACCAACTACCAGAAACTTAACACCCAATCGCTTGACCAACAAGTCACTAATAAACTGCTCAGCAGTCAAATGAGCAAAATGAGTGTTAAAGCTCACGCAAAGTAAACGGTCGATATCCAGCTTGCTTAATTGAACAAACTTGTCACGTAAACGCGTTAATCGAGCCGGCGCTTTTTCTTTAGCAAACAGTTCTAAAGGCTGAGGCTCAAATGTCATCACCATAGATGGCAAGCCAAGTTGTTCAGCCTGCTGAGAAACTTGATCTAATACCGCTTGATGGCCTAGATGAACGCCATCGAAGTTTCCTATGGTCAACACACACCCTTGATGGTGTGGCTGTATATTTTGAATACCTCGGATTAATTCCATGGGAACGTGCTTAATGCCCTGTTTTCTAATTTACACTGCGTGAAACTGACGGATTATATACCAATCCTGATCGGCAAGTAACCTCAAGATGTACTGTTCGGCAAGAATAACTGACTTCATCGAGAAAGCATCAATAGGGAGCTGCTATGATTTCAAGCGCTACCTATTGAGGTGCTTAGGGATATTATTCAGTCGCTGCTTTTAAGTCTTTGAGCCGCACACCCAAAACAAGTAAGGTCAGCAGGTAGACGCCCGCCCCCATACCAATCAGCACGCTCAGCCACATTACTCGCTCAACAAAGCTCCAAGTTAGCCAAACACTCATATCTTCAAGCTGCCAAATAATCATCGCAACCATCGCGCCACCAGCAACCGCTAATCGCGCTGCAAATAGTAAGGTTGTTTTAGTTAGCTTATAAACACCTTGCAAGTGAAGGCCTCTATATAGAAGTGCCATGTTGACAAATGCTGACAACGCAGTGGCCATCGCAAGACCAACATAGCCGTAGAACCATGCAAATATGGCGTTGAACACCATGTTAGAGACCATAGCAATGATGCCGTATTTCACTGGTGTTTTCGTATCTTGGCGCGAGTAATAGCCAGGCGCGAGCACTTTGATCAACATGAAGTTAAGTAAACCAGAGGCATAGGCAAACAAAGAGAGCGAAGCTTGGTGTACGTCTTGCGGAGAAAACTCACCACGCATAAACAGCACCATCAACATAGGTTTAGCCAACGCCATCAAGCCCAACATAGCAGGTAAGCCTAGCAGCATCACCATACGCACGCCCCAATCCATGGTTGAGGCAAAGCCTTCGCTATGGGCATCAACGTGTTTACGTGATAGAGCAGGAAGAATCACAGTGGCAATCGCAATACCGAACAAACCGAGCGGGAATTCAAGTAAGCGGTCAGAGTAATAAAGCCAACTGATTGAACCGGTTTCTAAGAAGCTGGCAATAAAGGTATCGAACAACAGGTTAATTTGGCTAACAGAAACACCAAATAAAGCAGGAATCATCAGAGTGCGAATTTTTACCACACCCGGATCGCGCCAACCCCATTTCGGTTTGACCATTACGCCCGCTTTTATAAGGAAAGGAATTTGGAACAAGAACTGAACCAAACCACCTAAAAATACGCCGATAGCTAAGCCTACTTCTGGTTGAGCCAATTGCGGCGCAATAAACCAAGCAGACAAAATGATCATCACGTTGAGAAAGACTGGGGTAAATGATGATACCGCAAACTTGCCCATTGTATTGAGGATCGCCCCAGAGAGCGCGACAAAGGTGATGAACCATAAGTAAGGGAAGGTAATTTTGAGCATGAAGCTGGCCAGCTCAAATTTTTCAGCTGATGGACCGCCATTCATCCAATCAAGGAACCAGCCAAAGCCAAACAAGGCAGTAACAACACCTGAGCCAAGCACACCAAGCAAGGTTACAACCGAAACAATAACACCAAGTGTACCGGCAGCACGCGCAATTAACTGACGCGTTTTATCCATATCCCCGCTGGCGTGGTACTCAGTCAGTACAGGAACAAAAGCTTGCGAAAATGCCCCTTCAGCAAATAGGCGGCGCAAAAAGTTAGGAATTTTGTTGGCAAAGAAAAAGACGTCAGCGCTGGCACCCGCCCCCATTAAATTTGCGACAACCACATCGCGCACTAAACCTAATACACGAGAAATCAAAGTCATAGCACTGACGATCATGCCAGACTTGAGCAGACGTTTACTCACAATTACCCCTAAGACACGTCAATGCTTCTATATATCTGCTCATTTACTTCGATGAAAGTCGTGATGTAAGCAGATAAGTATTAGCATTGAAAAAAAAATACTGATAGAATCCCCGCCATCTTAACCGCGAAGCCCCGTCTAATCCAAAATTTGTTTGGTTCAGACTGGTTTTTGCACAAATCATTTGACATTTAGGCGCAAATGAGGGATAGTCCTCGCCCTTAAATTGTCACCGAACTAAAGTTTTTGGGAGTTAGACCCTTGGCAAATAGTAAATCTGCTAAGAAGCGCGCTATCCAAGCTGAGAAACGTCGCCAGCACAATGCTAGCCGTCGTTCTATGATGCGCACTTACATGAAGAAAACTGTTGCTGCTATTGAAGCAGGCGACAAAGAAGCTGCAACTGCTGCATTCACTGCAGTTACACCTCTACTAGACCGTATGGCGACTAAAGGCCTTATTCACAAGAATAAAGCAGCTCGTCATAAGTCTCGCTTTGCTGCTGCAATCAAAGCTCTATAATAGAACTCTGATTCCCAGTAAAGAAAAAACCGGCCTTGGCCGGTTTTTTTATATCTAATTTTTACTCATCTCATTCAATACACACGCTCACTGAACAAGACAAGGTTCAACCTTGCGTCTAACCTACGCCTCGCAGTAAATACCATGCAATAGATGGATCATCGCTTTCACTTCTTCACTGCTAAGGGTGTAATAAACCGTTTGTGCTTCTTTACGGGTATTCACCAACCCATCACGACGTAACCAAGCAAGGTGTTGCGATAATGCCGATTGGCTTAGCTGAAGCTTGCCACACAACTCCCCGACCGATAGCTCTTGATTGTGTAACAGACACAATATTTGCAGACGCCGTTCGTTTGCCATGGCTTTCAATAGCACAACAGCTTGCGCTGAATTTCTTTCCATCTCTTGTACGTTCATAAGGGAGCACTCCTGAGAACAACCATATTTCTACACATCTATTTGTAATGATTAAGGGCGCTTACCCTGAATAATTCTATTTCTAATACCCGATTTACCGAATTGGTTAAAAAATGTCAATTAAACAGCTTGCTAAAGTTCGCATCGCAGACATTTTTTACTGCGGGGTGTTGGATCATTCGTTCCGCAAAAATCACATAATATTCTTCTTTTAGCTCATCGATGTGGCCAATCAACTGCAATGGCAGATCATCGCCCACTTCTGACATATATAACGTCGGCGCTAAAAAAATCACATCATGATGATAACGCGCAAAAGCTTTCATTAACGCGACATCATCAAATTCACCCAAAATATTAGGCTGAATGCCTTGGCGATCAAACCACTCAAGCACTTTTCGCCCCATCGCGGTTCGACTGCCCGGGATCAGAAGCTTACGTTGCTCTAAAACCGCAGGGAAGTTAACCGCATCCACATTACCGGAACAGAAAAAGCTCATGCGGCTTTCACCGAGCTTCTTACTGTATAGACCAGGGCTTTTACCTGAATCTACCGGACAATCAGAAAGAATCATATCCAGCTTGTGCTGTGATAACTGCTCTAACAACATTTCATGGGTCGATTCAAAACAGCGGAGATGGATGCTGTTGTCATCAGGAACAGTAGTCAGCAGCACTTTACTCACAAGGCGCTTAGACAGCGCATCCGCAACACCGACATCAAACAACAAATTAGAGCGTTGGCTGTAATTGACGATATCCAGCATTTCATAACTCAGACCGTACATACGGTCAGCGTATTTAAATACCAACTGGCCAAGCTCTGTGGGTTCCACACTACGGCCATTACGCTTAGTCAACTTGCCATCTAAACGCTCTTCTAGAGATTTAATCTGACCTGTTACCGTTTGAGGTGTAAGAAACAGAGCTTCCGCCGCTTTAGTAACAGAACCTTGTTTGCATACCATCCAAAAATAATAGAGATGGTTGTAATTTAAGTGAGACATATCCGGATATCGCCTGAATGAACAACACGCTAGGTTATAACAAAAGTACTAGATGACAACAATAGTTCGTAATTTTCGAAGTGAAAACTAAAAACCACTATTTAAACCGAATAATCAAATTCAAATATGACAGTCAAATGTCATATAAAGGCCAGAGCAAAAACAAATTCCAGTAAATTTCTTAATTATTTGTGAGCTAAACAACAAAAGAAAAACTCCGTTTTACTCAATTAAAATCAATAACTTAGCCTGGGTGTAAAACTCGAATTACAGGCTATTTTTTGCCCTAGTCATAAAAATCGCTTTGTTACACATAACTGTAATATTACTGAAATATTTCCTCTCTAGTATCGCCCTCAGATTAAACATACCGACCAAACAACGTTTTAACGGTCCAACGGAGAAAATTATGATGAACCAAGCTACTTCTACAGCAGCACCAATCTCGAGCACTGCTCGCTGGTTACGCTGGGCTAACTTGGCATTCATGTTGTACTTGCTACTTCTAGCTGTATCTATGGTAGGTAGTGGTTTTAAATGGGCAACTGGCGATCAAGCTAAGGTGCTATTTGAATTCGCTTCTCACCCAGTAGCAGGCCTAATGATCGGTCTAGTAGCAACAGCGTTAATTCAATCTTCTAGTACAGTTACTTCTATTATTGTTGGCCTTGTAGCAGGCGGCCTCCCAGTAGAAACCGCTATCCCTATGGTTATGGGTGCAAACATCGGTACAACAGTAACTAATACTCTAGTTTCACTTGGTCACGTTCGCTGTAAAGAAGAGTTCAAGCGCGCGTTTGCTAGTGCAACTATCCATGACTTCTTTAACCTATTAGCTGTAGTGATCTTCCTACCGCTAGAGATGATGTTCGGCATCCTTGAAAAGGCATCTCACTGGTTAGTATCACCACTTCTAGCAACTGGTGATATGAGCATGAAGGGTATGAACTTCATCAAACCAATCACTAAGCCTGTTGTAAGCGCTATTAAAGAGCCTCTAGCAACATTTGGTGACACGATTGGTGGTGTTCTGCTTATCATTCTTGGTATCGCAACAATCTTCGTCGCTATTACTGTAATGGGTAAACTGATGAAGAGCCTAATGGTTGGCCGTGCTCGTGAAATTCTAAAGAACGCAATTGGCCGTGGTCCAATTCACGGTATCGTTTCAGGTTCAATCGTGACAGTGCTAGTTCAGTCGTCTTCTACAACTACTAGCCTAATGGTTCCACTGGTTGGTTCAGGTGTTCTTAAAGTACGTGACGTTTACCCGTTCACTCTTGGCGCTAACATCGGTACGTGTATTACAGCACTACTAGCAGCGACAGCAGTATCTGGTGAGTTCGCAGTATTCGCACTACAGATTGCCCTAGTACACCTAGTGTTCAACCTAATGTCGACTATCTTTATCTTTGGTATTCCGTTCCTACGTGAACTACCAGTGAAAGGCGCAGACTTAATCTCTGACATGGCAGTGAAGAACAAAGCTGTTGTAGCAGGTTACCTATTGGCAGTATTCATTGTAATGCCGGGTACAATTCTAGCGCTAACTGCTTAAGCAAAAGTTACCATCGCATCATTCAAAGCCCGCAACCTCGGTTGCGGGCTTTTTCGTTTCAAGTAAACCATTCCCCTACTCCCTATCTAATCTCACCACACAAGGGCGCTTAGCTCCGCTCATCAGCGTGAGAGTTTTGCCAAGCCATCGCTGTATTCGCGATTCAAATCCAACTACTTAACACGATTGTCGCCTTACCTGTGAACCTAAAAGCAAGTAATTAGGTATACGACTAGGCATGAATTCCACGCATAAAAAAACCGCCTCTTGCGAGACGGTTTAGTTACTCAAAGCGCTTAGTTACACTGAGAACGGGTATCGGATTGGTTCGTGACACTCGTAACCTTCAACCCAAAAATCATCCAATGTTACCCATGTTTCTAAATCTTCGAGAGATTTAATTTCTGGGTTGATGTGGAAGGTTGCTGGAGCAAGTGGCTCACGCTGTAGCTGCACATCACGCATCAGTTCAAGCTGATCTTCATAGATATGCGCGTTAACAATCTTATGGTACGCCACGCCTGCTTTCTTACCAGTAATCTGAGCCATAATCGCCAAGAATACATACACTTGAACCATATTAAAGTTCAAACCAAGTGGCACATCACAAGAGCGTTGCGTGCTGTTTAGATACAAAGTATCGCCTAATAGCGAGAAGTGATGGCTGTACATACACGGACGCAAACAGCCCATGTGGAATTCACCCGGGTTGTAGAAGTTTAAAATCTCACCCCGGTCATCCACTCCGCGAGTTAAGTCATCAACAATCTTACGTAGTTGGTCAATATGACCACCGTCTGGTTTTGCCCATGCACGGCCTTGAACGCCATATACACGGCCCATGTCATCTTCACCTTTACGGTAAGGATTGTTTAGCCAAGCGTCATTTAGGTTCGCATTAGCATCCCATGTTTTGGTGCCAAGTTTACGGAAATCTTCTGCGTTGTCGTAACCGCGGATATAGCCAAGAAGCTCCGCGACAGCCGCTTTCCAAAAGCTTTTACGAGTCGTTACTAGTGGAAATTGGTTGTTCGCCACATCATACGTTAGGTCGGCATTAATCACGGTAAGACAACGCTTACCTGTACGTTCGTTTTCAACCCACTCGCCGTGGTCAACAATTCGCTGACAGAGTTCTAAATACTGTTTCACACCAATTCCTTACTTCGCTTTTGGTAATTCATCTTTGTAATGGCCACGTTTGTAGGCCCATACCACCATGAGAGCACCCGCAACGATCATTGGGGTAGATAGGATTTGTCCCATCGAGATAAAACCACCAAATAGACCTAGGTGGGCATCCGGCTCACGGAAGTACTCAACAACGAAGCGGAAGATACCATATCCAGCTAAAAATAACCCTGATACGGAACCAAGAGGACGAGGCTTTTTGATAAACCAGTTCAAAATTAGGAACAACACCACACCTTCAAGCGCCATCTCATAAAGTTGAGAAGGGTGACGTGGCAAAGGACCGCCATTAGGGAAGACAAATGCCCATGGCACATCCGTCACTCTGCCCCATAATTCGCTGTTCATGAAATTCCCCAAACGGCCCATGCCTAAACCAAATGGCACTAGTGGCGCAATAAAGTCAGCAACACCAAAGAAGGTTCGACCATTTTTACGCGCATACCAGAACATTGCGCTAATCACACCAAGTAAGCCGCCGTGGAACGACATGCCGCCAGTCCAAACTTTAAATAGGTACAACGGGTCTTGCAGGAATAAATCAAAATTGTAGAAGAATACGTAGCCAACTCGGCCACCAATCACCACACCTAAGAAACCGGCAAATAGCAAGTCAGAAACCTGATCACGCGTCCAACCACTACCTGGCTTGTCCGCTCGACGATTTGCTAGCCACAGGGCAAACATGAAGCCAATAAGATACATTAAGCCATACCATCGCACTGACAGTGGCCCAATTGAGAATAGAACAGGATCAATATTAGGAAAGTCTAGATATCCCTGAGACATAAACGGATTACTCTTAGATTATTAAGTTCTTTTTGAGAGTGTGTTACAGCAACATAGTTCCCGCAACACAAATTAAAAACAGCGCGAACACCTTCTTCAATGCAACGGTCGGCATCGTGGAGGCAAGCTTCGCCCCAATACGAGTGGTTAACATTGAGGTTGAAGCCACCGCAACCAACACGGGTAAATACACATAACCCACGCTGTATTCCGGTAAATTATCGACGCGGTATCCTTGTAAGATGAAGCCTACCATGCCTGATATGGCAATAACACAACCACACACAGAGGATGAACCTACCGCCCTGCGCATTTCTACGCCATGACGATTTAAAAACGGCACTGAAAGTGAGCCGCCACCGATACCTGCAAGGCTTGAAACCATCCCAATAAAAGCGCCACACAAGGCGGTAATAGTGCTGCTTGGCATCGTTCTTACTTTGGTGCTATTAATGCTAAGTAGCATCTGCAATGCCAACAGCAAGACAATCACACCAAATACCTTTGGCAAATGATGGCTTGGAATCCACTCAGCGACATTCGCGCCCAAGAAGCCTCCCACCAATACACCCGGCATCAACCACTTGATGACGAACATATCCACATTGCCGAGTTTTAGATGATTTAACGCTGATGAACCCGAGGTGATAATAATACTGGCTAAAGAGGTCGCCAATGCTATCTGCATGACTATTGAAGGGTCTATGTTTGCTTTAGGTAGAAGGAAAACCAGCGCAGGAACGACAATCAGTCCACCGCCAATGCCCAACAGGCCAGCCATAATGCCAACAAATGCACCAAGCATTAGCAGCAGCATTAACAGTTCAATCGTCACTCTGTATCCTTATCTAACCTTAGGTAGGCTATTTGTTACCCGCTCGAATAAAGCCAGCAAGGCCTTTTTGTTCGAAGAAGTCTTGCATCATAGTATAAATATCTTTGCCATAAGGTTGCATCAGAGCTTTGTCAGCAAGTTGCTTTAATTCTTCGCTACTTGTGTGGCGCAGTAGATATTTCACTTTCGCGACGTTGGAGGTATTCATACTTAAACTGCGATAGCCAAGCCCAACCACCAGCAATGCGCCAATAGGGTCACCAGCGAGCTCACCACAGATACAGACAGGGAGATTAAGCTGCTGACACGATTGATGGATATGGTTCAACGCCATAATAACCGCAGGGTGCATGGATTCGTAAACATCAGAAACTCGCGCATTGTTTCGGTCAACGGCCAATAGGTATTGAGTTAAATCGTTGGTACCTACAGAAACAAAATCAACTTTACTCGCGATTAAAGGCAGTAAGTAAAGCATGGAAGGCACTTCGATCATCACCCCAACTTGCGGGCGAACAATTCGATCATCGACTTGTGACACTTCCTGATAAGCCTGTTCAATCAGCGCAATGGCGTCATCTAACTCTTGAGCACCAGAAACCATAGGCAGCAGAATGCTCAAGTTTTGTGTCTGCGAACTGGCTTTAAGCATCGCACGAATCTGCATCAAAAAGATATCTGGATGATCGAGGGTAAAGCGAATCCCGCGCCAGCCCAAAAATGGGTTGTCCTCTTCGATAGGCAAGTAAGGCAAAGCCTTATCACCGCCGATATCGAGGGTACGCATGACCACTCTTTTATCTGGATAGGTGTTAAGTACCGTTTGATACTGCAAGGTTTGCTCGTCTTCAGATGGAAAGCGGTGTTGCAGTAAGAAGCTAATTTCCGTTCGGTACAGACCAACGCCGTCTACCCCTTGGTTGACTGCGATATTGGCATCGGCACTAAGGCCGGCATTGAGCAACACTTCAATTCGCTGCTGATCTGAGGTAAAAGCAGGCTCTTCGATACGTTGGTTAACCATGGTGGCCAACTCACGTTCTTCATCGGCTAACGCTCGGTACTCTTTAAGCAATTGACGACTTGGCGAGACCAAAATTTTGCCGCTATAACCATCCACAACACCACGTTTGCCATTGATATTGGATAGATTAAGCGTCACGCCCATCACTGCAGGAATGCCTAATGCGCGAGATAAAATCGCCGCATGCGAGTTCGCCGCACCTTCTAGCGAGATCACCGCCAATAACTGATCTTTTGGAATGGAAGCCAGCAAGGTTGCCGTTAGCTCTCGAACCACCAAAATAACCGGCTTATCAAATTTAGGCTGCTCATTTTCGGTGTTGTGCAAGAAATGAAGCAGCCGCTGGCCTAGCTCGCGAATGTCTTGTGCACGTTCACGTAAATAGACATCTGACATGCGTGCAAAACGGTTGGAATAGGTTTCCACTACTTGCCTGATCGCCCAGTCAGCCCGATCCCCTTTTTGAATTTGCGCTTTAAGATCTTTGCGCAGCATTGGGTCGTTCAACAAGTGGGTGAATAGATCGAAAATCGCCAGTGCGTCTTTATTGATTTCACTATCCAGCTTTTTCCGCATACGACGAAAATCGGCCAATGCCGCTTCAATCGCAAGCAACAACCACTCTTGCTCTTGATCTACGTTCAATGTGGAAGCTGGGTATATATCGGTAAGCTCTGGCTGGGTGTCGTCCCACCAAAATTGGCCGATAGCAACACCTGAGGAGGCAGGTATTCCTTTGATCGCCTGTTGTTTTTTCTCTAATCGCCATTGGCCTTGTGTTTGGGCGTGGGCAATGATCACCGCCACCTGAGCCGCTAGGGTCACCAAAAATGACTCTTCCATTTCATCAAACAGACGAGGATCTTTTTGTTGAACAACCAGTACGCCTAATACTTGCTTACGGTGGATGATCGGAGTGCCGAGAAAGCTTTGATACACTTCCTCTCCGAGTTGAGAAAAATACTTAAAATTAGGGTGTTTGGAAGCTTCAGCTAAATTCAAAGGCTCAGCGGTACGTTTTACCAAACCGACCAAGCCTTGGCTGAAGTTAATGTGGATCTTTTTGCCTTTAAATCGTAATCCTTGGGTTGCCATTAATTCAAGGCGCTGCATTTCTTCGTTTGCGAGATAAACGGTGCAACACTCTGTGTTCATGGCGAGACACGTCTGTTTAACCAAAATGTCTAATGCCTGATGGACATCATCGACCTTGGAAACCTGTTCAACTATTTCCCTTAGTTGAGAAAGCATCTCTAACCTCTTCGTGGCTTACGCTTGCCTTTCGCTCGACGTTCTTTAAATGGCATTGCCATTGAGGCAAATTCTTTCATCGCGCGGCGATAAACGTCACGCTTAAAAGAGACTACTTGACGCACTGGATACCAATAACTGACCCAACGCCAACCATCAAATTCAGGGGAACTACCACGCTGCATGTTGATTTTAGATTCATCACAATCTAATCGCAGTAGAAACCATTTCTGTTTTTGGCCGATACAAACTGGTTTTGAATCCCAGCGCACTAAACGCTTTGGCAATTTGTATCTCAGCCAATGGCGACTTGTGGCGACAACTTTTACGTCTTTTTTAGTAAGACCGACCTCTTCGTATAATTCACGATACATGGCTTGTTCAGGTGTTTCACCTTCATCGATTCCGCCTTGCGGAAACTGCCAAGAGTGTTGTCCGTATCTTTTTGCCCAGAAGACCTGACCATGGTTGTTACAGATTACAATTCCCACATTTAAGCGGTAACCATCGCCATCTATCACTGGCCAACCTCAAATAAATTCTTAATTGCGGTAATTTTTCCACATATCCCCAACTGGAGCAAACTTACTAGTGTGACTAACGCAGAAATTATCACCGAATATTGCTCATTTGGATAACTATTGACCACGCAGCCGTTTATTCACATTAGAATGAGACATCAGCCACATTTATTCACCTTTTCTGTGTATAACTATGTGAAAAAGCATTCCACAAGCGATCATTAATCGAACAGCGCCCCTAAAAACGTAATTAACCCAAGCCACACAAAAACAAAAAAACCATAATATACAAACACCTAAACACAAAAGAGCAGACTTTAGCAATTACTTATATAAAGCTCATTAAACCAAAATACAGATCGGTCAAAGATCCACCAAGTTGCATTTATCCACACAGCCAAGTGATAGTTTTTATACAGTCACTCAACTTAGCCTAGAATACGCGCCTAAAACCCCTGTAAATACATACATTAGTCACAAATTTACCGGATTTTGATAATTCACCTGTGGATAACCATTTAATGATGATCTTTTAGGCATATCGTTCAAAAGATCCACGAGTCGATATTTTCCGTTAATTCATTACAATAAAGCCATCTCAACCAACCCTATTGTTAGCAATGAAACCCGAACCTCAGTCTGAACAAGAACTGCTAGAACGCGCCAAAGAAATCGCAGGCATCACTTTCAAAGAACTCGCAGATGAAGCTGGGATGGAAACACCGCCGGATCTTCGCCGCGATAAAGGCTGGGTTGGACAATTGTTAGAATGGCATTTAGGGGCAACGGCAGGCAGTAAGCCACAGCAAGATTTCGAACAGCTTGGTATTGAGCTCAAGACCATACCTATCAGCTACACAGGCAAACCGCTTGAAACAACATTTGTGTGTGTCGCGCCGCTAACAGGCGTTCATGGTTTAACTTGGCATACAAGCCATGTGCGCAATAAGCTATCGCGCGTTTTGTGGGTTCCTGTGGAAGGTGAAAGAGAAATTCCACTAGCAGAAAGACGCGTTGGCTCTCCTCTTATCTGGTCGCCTACAGCGCAGCAAGAGCAGCAGTTACAAACCGACTGGGAAGAACTGATGGAATTGATCGTACTCGGACAAGTTGAGCAAATTACAGCGCGTCATGGTGAAGTACTGCAACTTCGCCCTAAAGCGGCCAACAGCCGAGTGCTGACCGATGCGTATGGTGCGAGCGGCAAAATGATCAAAACCCTGCCCCGAGGTTTTTACCTTAGAACACAATTTACCGCTGAGATTTTACAACAGAACTTTGCTTAATCTCTCAATGGGTAACTAACGACATCTCAATATCATGGTAGGCAGGCCCATCGCTTGCCCCGCATTCATCATAGGCGTTATGCAGCCTTAAATATGCTTTTTCTACGCCTAGCTTTAACAGTTCTTCTTTCACCTTATCTAGCGACTCAAAGTGGATAGGTTGATCATCAAGTAAGATCGGCTCCAACTTGTGTTTGAACTCCACGGCTAATAAATAGTGCGAAAGATCCGAACAACTGATCACAAACACTTTCGGCGGCTGATAGCTCGCTTTATGGTGTCCATGAATCCATTTATCTAATTGCTTCTTATGCATGACTCCCCCAGCAATCGCGTTTGCTGTTGAGCTTAAGTATAGGTGTGTTTAACCAAACTTTACTGGTGCTGCACTTTTCTTGATCTGATTTGATCCGTATATTGGTTGAATATGCAATTTAACAAGGAATCGTTATGCTTTATCGCAAGTTGCCACACTCAAGCTTAGAGGTCAGCAAAATCGCCTTAGGCACTATGACGTTTGGTGAGCAAAATTCTCAAGCAGAAGCATTTAGCCAGCTTGATTACGCTTTAGAACGGGGGGTTAATTTTATTGATACCGCTGAAATGTATCCTGTTCCCCCCAAGCCTGATACCCAAGGTTCAACCGAATCTATCATTGGCAATTGGCTTGAAAAATCAGGCAAACGAGAAAAAGTAGTACTCGCTACCAAAGTCGCTGGGCCTCGCAACGTTCCTTATATTCGCGAGAACATGAGCCTAGACCGCCGCAATGTTCATCTCGCCATTGATGACAGTTTAAAGCGTCTCAAAACCGATTATATCGATCTCTACCAAGTTCATTGGCCTCAGCGCCAAACCAATACCTTTGGCCAACTCAATTACCCATACAGTGATGAACAATATGAAGTCACGCTGATCGAAACGCTTGAAGCGTTAGCTGAGTTAATTAAGGCGGGAAAAATTCGCTACATTGGCGTGTCAAATGAAACACCATGGGGCGTGATGTCACTGCTCAAACTAGCAGAAAAGCATGAGCTGCCACGAATTGTCTCAATTCAAAACCCTTACAACTTGCTCAATCGCAGCTTTGAAGTGGGGTTATCTGAAATCAGCCATTATGAGGGGGTTGAGCTGCTCGCTTACTCTCCTCTTGCATTTGGCTGTTTATCTGGCAAGTACCTCGATGGGCAACGACCAGAAGGCGCGCGTTGTACTCTGTTTGAACGCTTTGTTCGCTACTTTACCCCGCAAGGGGAAGCAGCGACTCAAGCCTATGTAGACTTAGCGCATAAGCACAACTTAGACCCTGCGCAGATGGCTTTGGCGTTTGTAAATCAGCGTCCATTTGTTGCCTCAAACATTATTGGGGCAACCACCATGGAACAGCTTAAAGCCAATATCGATAGTATTTCGGTTAATTTAAGTGATGATTTGTTATCTGAGATACAAGCAATCGGAACCACTTACTCCAATCCTTGCCCTTAAAAAGTCGGGGGAGCAGGCGATGCTCCCCCTTTAAGCTACGTTGGTATTCGCAAAGTTAGTACGCGGCGAAGATGACGTAAACGGCGTTCAACTTTGACTTCAGGACTAATGGTCTTGTTCAAAGGACGACCTTCAGTATCCAGGCCAATATCACGCAGCAAGTGCTCGTTACCCCAAGGAATATCGAAAGAACTGCGGCGGACTTTGCGTTGCCATGCTTTCTCTTCACGGCGGACATCGGCTTTAACAAGTACGGTAGCAAGTTTTAGGTAAATTGAATGACTCATGGTTTTTCTCCAGTTAGTGAGTTTACTGGGAAAAAGGCAGTCAAATGAGGGGATTGTCTTCACTTAATCGGCTGCCTTTCTCCGCAGCCAATTAAAATTGGATAACGGATCAGTAGGTTGCTTGGGTATCTTTGCGATCGGCGTTAACGGTTGAGCCACAAAAAGCAGCACCTAGTAAGGCCATAGGATCGACAGACGCACTAACGTGTTTGATAACGATGAATTGTTTCATTGTGCGCCTCCTAGCAATCTAATAATCCAATAAAATTTGATGGGTTATGAGCTTGAGCTCATGGTTAAATTTTATGCAACAGTGAATAATATTCAACCACTTATTCACATAAAAACTAAAAACATTTTTTTTACCTAAAAGTAACCAAACATAACCAATATTTATAAAATATTCCTCTTGGAAATAAGCATGTTGCAATACATTTATTTTGGTAATAAAAAAGCCAGTCGAAGTTAACTGGCTTTAAATTCAATTAATTAAGTGTTTTGTTGATTAATACACTTGGTCAATCGCGACACTTTTCTCTACCAACCACTCTTCGTGCTCGCCATTATTCAGCATGACCGCCACATCTACCGGCTGATCTGGGTCAACAGAGAATTGCCAAACAAAAGCAATTTCCCAATGATTTTCACTGTGGGTTCTTAGTTCAAGCAGATCGCCATCAATCAACCACTCTTCATCGCCCTGACGAATCGCAATACTCTGCACCATCAACTCAGCTGGCAGAGCGGCATTAGATTCAAGGTACAAGGCTCCATGTAAAGTCTGATCTTGTACTTCACCTATGGTGGGCATTTTGTTTAGCCACAAGTTGCTTTTTAGCTCCACGCTATTTTGCGCAACCATGATTTGATTGTCTTGCTCCCAACCCACTTGTGGCGAAGAGCAACCAGCTAACAAGGCTATACCGAGAGAGATTGCTGCAAATTTTTTCATGACGTCACCTATGTAATGCTTGGTTGTTATACGGGTAATATTAGGATGATTTAACGGTTCCTAACCAATCTTTAAGTACCTTAATATCATGCAGATACTCATTTTTAATCTCTTCGACCCAGTCATCGATGTTCTCCCACCACGCAGGTAGGTTTGGCGACTGAGCCTTTTGCGCTACGCTCTGAATATGTTTTAGACCAATAGAGCCCGCTGCGCCCTTGATTTTATGGGCTTCAGAGACAATGCCCTCTTGATCTTTCGCGGTCATATTTGAATCTAATAGATCGATATAATCCGGCATCATATCTTCAAACATTTCAACGCTGTCATAAACCGGTTTCGTGCCGACGATGCCAACATAAGATTCAAGCATCTCCAAATCCAATAGACGTTGAAACACTTCTGTATTGTCACTCTCTTGGGCATTGGATACTACCTTAGGCTGCGGCTTAGTTTCACCATCAGAGACCAAACTCAACACTTCTTGCACAGCAGTAAGAGATAGAGGCTTACTTATTGCCTCATCCATCCCTTTCTCATAATACTCTTGCTTATTCTTGAGCACATTCGCGGTCAGTGCCACCAACGGCGGTAACTGCGAGTAATGCTCACGGAAATAAGCCGCCACATCAAAGCCTGTCATATCCGGCAGCTGAATGTCTAAAAAGGCCAAGTCAAATTGCTCAGGGTCAAATAGCTCAATCGCTTCTTGCCCCGTCATTGCAACCGTTACTTGATGGCCTAAGCTTTCCAATAACGAACGTGCCACAGTGACATTAAGCTCGATATCTTCCACCATAAAGATGCGCAGTGACTGCTCCATACATGCTTCGATCACTTTGGGCTGCTCGATTTCGCCAATCGGCACGCGAATAGTGACGGTAAAGGTGCTACCAAAGCCCTCTTCACTGCTCACTTGAATATCACCATCCATCATATTGATGAGCTGTTTTGATACCGCAAGGCCAATACCCGTGCCCACGGCGTGTAAATTATCTTTACCTGACTTCACCTGATAATACATGGCAAAGATCTTTTCCAATTCCGATTCAGGAATACCGACACCGGTATCTTCTACTTCCATGGTGATGTGAGCAAAGCCATCATCCAGTTCTGAGCTAACTGACAACACCACACCACCTTCTTTGGTGAACTTCATGGCATTGCTGATCAAGTTCCACAAAACCTGTCTCAAACGGGTTGCATCTACTTCAATGGCGAGTGGCAGCGAGGTTAAGCGCTCTAAATCAAATCGCAATCCTTTTTGCTCGGCCATCAAGGCAGAGAGGCTTTCAATTTCGACCACAAATTCATCAAAATTCAGCGGCGCAGGATAAAGCTCTAACTTACGACGATCGAACTTATCCATATCAATGATATCGTTGAAAATATTACCTAATGTCACCGCACTGACATTAATCGTTTGCATATGTTTGCGCTGCTCATCAGTCATGTGGGTATCGAGCAACATACGGCTTAAACCAACAATGCCGTTGAGCGGAGTTCGCAGCTCATGACTAATGGTCGAGATGAAGGTGGTTTTATCGCGGCTTGCTTTTTCGAGTGACTCTTCATGACGCTTACGCTCAGTAATATCACGGCCAAAGCCAACCAAGCCCAAGTGACGGCCATCTTTGCTGTAAAAAGGCACTTTGCGTAGTTCAAAGTAACTCTTGCGGCCATCGGGATACTCTAACCATTGCTCGTAAGTAATGGCTTGATTGTCTGAGAACACCGTATCATCGGTTTCAACAATCTGCTGCGCCACTTCTTTGCTATACACTTCCCATGGGGTTAAACCGACTAATTGCGCTTCTTTTCGGCCGGTCAGTTCTTCCATCGCTCGGTTACAGCCAGAGAACACACCTTCGGCATTGCGGTAGTAAATCAAATCGGGTGAGGCATCAATGAATGAGCGTAACAACGCAGTACGTTCAGCTAATTCCATCTGCGTACGTTCGCGCTGATAAACCTCATTCTCGAGATCTTTCATCGCCTCTTCGCGCGCTTCTTCTGCTTTAATTCGCTCTTCAATTTCTTGATTTAGCTTGGCGATATTCTGTTGCAGTTGATTGTTCAGCTCTTGGTCACGCGAGCGCATGTCTTTCAGTTTAGAAACCAATTTGGAAAGGCGCTGACGAGACTCTTCTAATTGATCAACCACCACAGATAAGAAATAAACGGCCCAAGGGGTGATGATCAAACCAAAGAAAACCGAACGAACAATATCTATGTTATCGACATGACCACTGAGAACGAGCGTGATACCGACTTGAACGACAACCGCTAAAGCCACTAGCGCAAGGGCAAGAAGAATAGAAAAACGTAAAATGCCCAACTTGACGAGCAAATCCACATAATACTGAGCGAGGTTTTTGATTGTTTTCATTAAGCGCTCCGAGCGAAAAGGTTAATTAAATCTTAACCTTTTTCACCATATTCGGCTAAGGATTCCCTTAGTTCACAAGGCTTAATTTTCTGATGTGTGATGCACACAAGTTTGGTTTCGACCATCTGCTTTGGCCTGATACAACGCACTATCAGCCAAGGCAACGATAGATTCACAGCTGTCATCTGGATGAGGGAAGGCAGAGACAAAGCCAAGACTGACCGTCAGTAGCTCATTCACCATTGAGCTAGCATGAGGAATGTCTAGCTTACGCACTTCATCATGAATGCGCTCCGCGACTAACTTGGCACCGCTTGCAGTGGTATTAGGTAAAATGAAACCAAACTCTTCGCCGCCGTAACGGGCCACACAGTCACTTGAGCGAGACACCACTTGGCGGAATACTTTGGCTACGGCAATCAAAGCTTCATCGCCTTTTTGGTGACCATAGAGATCGTTAAAGCCTTTAAAGTCATCAATATCACACAACATAACGGTGAGCGGCTGTTTCTCACGCACATGCAAGTGCCACAAGGTTTCAAGTTGCTCATCAAAGCGGCGACGGTTTGAAATTTGAGTTAAGCCATCGACAAAGCTTAAACGCTCAAGCTCTTGGTTCGCTTCTTCGAGTTTTTGCTCAGCAAGGTAACGTTCAGAAACGTCACGAGCCATGACCAATACGCCATTCGTGCCGGAAGCTGGATCTCTAAATGGTGATTTCACCACGTCGTACCAAGTTATTTCACCGTTACTGTGAATCAACTGGTCAATATAACGCAGCGACTTACCTTCATTTAGCACCACATTGTCACTTTCAGACCAGCGCTCGTACGCCTCTTTGGAGATAACATCTTGCAGTCGTTTACCAATCAACTCATCAATGTCTGAGATACCCATCGCTTTGATAAACGGCTCATTACATGCTTGATAAACCAGGTTCTCATTGAAGATACCGATGGAATCAGGGCTAGACTCAAGGATGTTTTGCAATATCGTATCACGCTGAGCCAGCGCCACTTCGGTGTCTTTACGCTTATCCATCTCATCACGCAGGCTTTGCTGCATGTTGTACCAGTCTGTCACGTCATGGCTGATACCAAGCATGCCCAGCGATTCCCCTTCCGCCGACATCAGCACGCTTTGGTGTGTTTCGAGCAAGCAACTGCGGCCATCAGAATCGATGGTCCAGCGGCGATTACTGGCGCGGCCTTTCATAATGCCTTTTATTTCCGCGCTACCCTCGTCAATACGCTCTTGCCAAAAACGGTCAAAAGCTCGGTTAGTCACCATTTTCTCGCCGTGACTGCTTTTAACGTAAATAAGCTCAGATAGGTTATCAAACGCACTTTTAATCACAGATAGGGATTTGATTTCAGCCTGTATTTCATCGTCACTGGCACGATAAGGCGTCACATACATCAACCAAACGGAACGGCCTTTATAGTGAGTTTTGCGCCCAGTGACTTCGACTTGGATCGATTTAGTCGCCGAGACTGGCCATTCAATTTGATAACCAGTAAAGCCATCACCAGAGAACTTAGCGGTCACTTCGCTGATAAATGACTGATGTAAGGAGTCCGGTAGGAGGTAGGATTTACCGACAAAGCGCACGCCTAATAACTGCGCGGCAATATTGTTAGATAAGATCAGTTGCCCAGTTTTCGCATCAACTAATAGTAGCGAACAAGGGGTATCTTGGAACATGACTTCAATCTGGCGATTGAAATTTACGTAAAGATGCGCAACAACAATAATGACCGCGAATATAAGAATTAACTCAAACCCATGCAAATGCACGGATTCATATATCCACGTTCCTAATAGCTCTATCATTGCGTCATCTAAAATTAACTTTGGTTAACAGAAGAAGATACCAGTTTCTGTATGGTTAGTCTCAATTATTGCAATACAGGTTTAACATATTCAAATGTATCATCAATTAAACTGCCTTGAGCACCTTCTTTATTCAGCTCTCGACCTATCTCAGTCATCGCCAACCATCGGTTTTCACACCATAAAGGAGCAAGTAACGTTGGTCTTCTCGCCGCTGAAGATACGCGGTGATACACCACATTCGCTGGAGTCATGCGGATAAGTTCACTGGCGGTTGCAACATACTCTTCCAGTTCTGGTGCGTGTAAACGCCCAGCTTTCCACGCCTTAGCCATAGTACTGCCTTCAACAATATGTAAACCATGCAGCTTGATGCCATCGGTACCAACATCGAGCACCTTACGCATGGTCTCAATATTGTCGCTACGGGTTTCTTTGGGCAGACCGACAATCAAATGGGTACACACTTTAATACCCAAAGCTCGTGCTCGCTGAGTAATTTCAGCATAGCACTCAAAATCGTGGCCGCGGTTAATTCGCTTTAAAGTATCGTTATTGGCCGTTTGTAGGCCTAGCTCTAGCCAGATTTCATAACCTTTATTCACATACTCAGATAGTAAGTCGAGCACAGCATCAGGCACACAATCAGGACGAGTACCCACACATAGGCCAACAATATCCGCAGCCTTTAAAGCTTCTTCATACATGTTCTTGAGAACTTGTACTTCCGCGTAAGTACTGGTGTAAGCCTGAAAATAAGCAAGGTACTTCTTAGCACGAGCGATCTCACCCGCTCTATCTTGCAACTGGTCTTGAATACTTTTGATTTGTGCTTGCTCGTCGGCAAACGAAGCTACGTTACAAAACGTACAGCCACCACGGCCAATCGTGCCATCTCTATTAGGGCAACTAAAACCGCCATGCAGCGTTAGTTTGTGCACCTTTTCTCCGTAACGGCGCTGAAGATCTTGTCCAATGGTGTTAACCAGTTCGTGTAATTGCATGAGTACTTACTTGAGAATGAGAATAACAATCATTAAGATTTCTGTAATTTAATTACAATTCTGAAACCCTTTTTTATCACAATTGATCTAACCATAATTCACAGCATGATCCCTATCACAAATCAATAAACATGCAAAAATACGTGCTTCAAACTATAAATTAGGCACATTGCCAACATAAAAACTATTTATGCGACGAAAAAACTGCGCAACAGTGCCGACTTTTGATTGCATTTCGTACCGAGTAAATTGTAGGATACTTACAGGTTTTACTTGCAGAACTTCGGTTAAATTACAAAACAAACTGTAAGAAAATCGGTGTTATTCATCCCCCACCTATATAAATCACTACAAAAGTGATGCTGTAAAATGGATTACACCAAGGATTGTTTTTCTCGCAACATTTTTCCTGTGAGAAGCAGAAAGGAATCAAACCTGAGCAACCTCGTTCAGGTGCGAATCAAAACTATAAAAGGAAGAGACGCGGATTAAGTTCGCTTAATAGTGCTGCGTCCAGATTAGATTGGAAGGATGTATCTATGGTAGATAGAGAGCATAGTGCACAGGGTCTTTATACTCCAGAATTGGAGCATGATGCCTGTGGTATCGGTTTTGTTGCTCACCTAAAAAACCGTAAATCTCATGATGTCGTAACTCAAGCATTGGATATGCTTGCCCGTATGGAACACCGTGGCGGCCAAGGTTGTGATCCTTGCAGTGGTGACGGCGCGGGTATTTTGTTGCAAAAGCCCCACGAATTTCTTTTAGAAGAAGCAGTAAAGCTTGGGATTAAGCTGCCTTCTTTTGAAAAGTACGGCGTTGGTGTGGTGCTATTCCCGAAAGATGAGCATAAACGCGCACAATGTCGTGACATTTTAGAGCGTAACGCTAAACGCCTTGATCTAGAGGTGATTGGCTACCGCGTACTGCCAACCGACAACTCAATGATCGGTGCAGACCCGCTCAGCACAGAGCCACAGTTCGAACACGTATTCGTTACTGGTGGCCCAAATACCTCTCCTGAGGAACTAGAGCGTAAGCTTTATGTATTGCGTAACTACACAGTACGCGTATGTCTGGAAAGCGTGTCGAACATTGGTGATGATTTCTACATCAACTCAATGTCTTATAAGACACTGGTATATAAAGGTCAGCTAACCACTGAGCAAGTACCACAATACTTCCTAGATCTACAAAACCCAACCATGGTAACTGCGCTTGCACTGGTTCACTCGCGCTTCTCTACCAACACATTCCCTAAATGGCGCTTAGCACAGCCTTTCCGTTACATTGCCCACAACGGTGAGATCAACACAGTTCGCGGTAACTTGAACTGGATGAAGGCGCGTGAAGCGATCATTGAATCAGACTTGTTCACTCAAGCTGAAATCGACATGCTACTGCCTATCTGTCAGGAAGGTAGCTCAGACTCATCTAACTTTGACATGGCACTTGAGCTCCTAGTTCTCTCTGGTCGTAGCCTGCCACATGCCTTAATGATGATGATTCCTGAAGCATGGCAAGAAAATAAGAACATGGATCCAACTCGTCGTGCGTTCTACCAATACCACGCGAACATCATGGAACCATGGGATGGCCCAGCATCAGTATGTTTTACTGATGGTGTTCAAGTAGGTGCAACCCTTGACCGTAACGGTCTGCGTCCTTCTCGCTACACAGTAACTAAAGATGACTTCCTAGTGATGGCGTCTGAGTCTGGCGTAGTTGAAATCGAGCCTGAGAACGTTGAGTTCCGTGGTCGTCTGCAACCAGGACGCATCTTTGTTGCTGACCTAGAGCAAGGCCGCATCATTTCTGATGAAGAAGTGAAAGATGGTATTGCAACTGCTCAACCATACGAAAAATGGGTAGCAGAAAACCTACTAAGCCTAAATAAACTTCCAGAAGCGGATAACGTTCATAGCCAACCATCTCCTGAGCGCCTATTGCACCGTCAACAAGCGTTTGGCATCAGCTCAGAAGAAGTGAACGAAATCATCGTGCCAATGGCGAAAGAAGGTAAAGAGCCGCTTTCTGCTATGGGTGCTGACTGGCCTTTGGCTGTGCTTTCACACCAATCTCAGCATCTAGCTAACTACTTTAAACAGCTGTTCGCGCAGGTAACCAACCCACCTATCGACCCGATTCGTGAACGTATGGTGATGTCGCTGAACACTTACATTGGTAAAGATCAGAACTTACTGGCTGAGTCACCTGTTCACTGTCGTAAAGTAGAACTTGAGTCACCGGTTATCTCAAACGCTGAGCTAGAAAAGCTACGTGCGATTGATAACGAGCACTTACAAGCGAAAACGCTCGATATCGTTTTCCAAGCCAATGAAGACCAAGGCAAGCTAGAGCGCGCTCTAAAACGTATTTGCCAATACGCAGAAGATGCGGTGATTGATGGTTACTCAATCATCCTACTGACTGACCGTGCGGTTAACTCTAACCACGCAGCGATTCCAGCAATGCTGGCCGTTGGTGCAGTTCACCACCACCTAATCCGTAAAGGTTTACGCGCGAAATGTGGCATTGTGGTTGAAACCGGTGACGCACGTGAAACGCACCACTTCGCAACCCTAGTCGGTTACGGTGCAAACGCAGTTAACCCATACCTAGTGACTGAAACACTGGTTGATCTTCAACGTCGTAAGAAGCTTGATCCAGAAGCCTCGCTAGAAAGCCTATTTGATAACTATCGTAAAGGTGTCAATGGCGGTCTATTGAAGATCTTCTCTAAGATGGGCATCTCAACACTGCAATCTTACCAAGGCGCACAGATCTTCGAAGCGCTCGGTATTCACAAGTCAGTGGTTGATAAATACTTCACAGGTACTGTTTCACGCATCCAAGGTCTAACCCTAGACGATATCGCTAAAGAAGTATTGATTCGTCACCGTGTGGGTTACCCAACACGTGAAATCCCAATTCAAATGCTGGATGTGGGCGGTGTTTACCAGTGGAAACAGCGTGGTGAAAAACACCTGTTTAACCCAGAAACAATTTCACTATTGCAAGAGTCGACTCGCAACAAGAACTACGCTCAGTTCAAGCAGTATGCCGATGCCGTAGATAAACAAGGTGACAACGCAGTTACTCTACGTAGTCAGCTTGAGTTCATTAAGAACCCAGCAGGTTCAATCCCACTTGAAGACGTTGAACCAATTGAAAGCATCGTGAAACGCTTTGCAACAGGTGCAATGTCATTTGGCTCTATCTCTTACGAAGCGCACTCTACGCTAGCAGTAGCGATGAACCGCCTCGGCGCGAAGTCTAACTCGGGTGAAGGTGGTGAAGACCCAACTCGTTTTGAGCGCAAAGAGAATGGCGATTGGGAACGTTCAGCGATCAAACAGGTAGCATCAGGCCGCTTCGGTGTAACGTCTTACTACCTAACTAACTCTGATGAAATTCAGATTAAGATGGCGCAAGGTGCGAAACCAGGCGAAGGTGGTCAGCTACCGGGCGATAAAGTTGATGATTGGATCGGTGCAACACGTCACTCCACTCCAGGAGTTGGCCTAATTTCACCACCACCTCACCACGATATCTACTCAATCGAAGATTTAGCGCAGCTTATCTACGACTTGAAAAACGCAAACCGCGCAGGCCGCGTCAACGTGAAACTGGTATCGGAAGCAGGTGTCGGTACGATTGCCTCTGGCGTAGCAAAAGCCAAAGCTGATGTTGTACTGATTGCAGGCTTCGATGGCGGTACTGGCGCATCTCCGATGTCGTCTATTCGTCATACGGGTCTACCTTGGGAACTCGGTCTAGCAGAAACGCATCAAACGCTGCTGAAAAACGGCCTACGTAACCGTATCGTCGTTCAGGCGGATGGCCAAATGAAGACTCCTCGCGACCTAGCAGTGGCAACACTACTTGGTGCTGAAGAGTGGGGTGTTGCCACAGCGGCACTTGTGGTTGAAGGCTGTATCATGATGCGTAAGTGTCATAAGAACACTTGTCCAGTTGGTATCGCAACGCAAAACAAAACTCTTCGTGAGCGCTTTGATGGCCGCGTAGAAGATGTTGTGACTTTCTTCCAGTACATGGCTGAAGGCCTACGTGAAATCATGGCAGAGCTTGGCTTCCGTACTATCGATGAGATGGTTGGCCAAGGTCAGAAGATGAAACTTCGTCAAGACATTAGTCACTGGAAATACACTAACCTAGATTTGTCTCCAGTTCTGCACGTAGAACAAGCGCGTGAAGCGGATGGTATCTACAACCAGACAGTACAAAACCACAACCTAGAAGAAGTGTTAGACCGTAAGCTGATTCAAGCGGCGATTCCTGCGCTTGAAAAAGGTGAAGCTGTCGATGCGGCGTTCCCTATCATCAACACAGACCGCTCTGCGGGTACGATGTTGTCGAACGAAATCTCGAAAGTGTACAAAGACCAAGGTCTACCTCAACCAATGAACGTCAAGTTCACCGGTTCTGCAGGTCAATCTTTCGGTGCATTCCTTGCTAAAGGGGTGAAGTTTGAAGTAGAAGGCGACGCGAACGACTACTGGGGTAAAGGCCTTTCGGGCGGTACACTAGTGCTCTACCCAGATGCTAAATCAAGCATCGTACCAGAAGATAACATTGTGGTGGGTAACGTATGTTTCTACGGTGCAACCTCTGGTGAATCCTTCATTCGCGGTCTAGCGGGCGAACGTTTCTGTGTACGTAACTCAGGCGCGAAAGTCGTCGTTGAGGGTGTGGGTGACCACGGTTGTGAATACATGACTGGCGGCGCGGCTATCATCCTTGGCTCTACAGGTCGTAACTTCGCGGCAGGTATGAGTGGCGGTGTAGCTTACGTGTGGGATAAGTCGGGTGACTTTGAATCTAAGCTAAACCCAGAACTTGTCGACCTAGACCCTATCGAGCAAGAAGATAAAGACCTACTACTCGACATGCTAACCAAGCATGTTCAATTCACAGGAAGTGAAGTGGCTCAGTCTTTCCTAGACAACTTTGAAGTAAGTCTGCAAAGCATGGTGAAAGTAATGCCACGTGATTACAAAGCAGTTCTTCAAAGACGTAAGGCAGAGGCACAACAAAAAGAAGCGGAGGCAGTGTAATGGGTAAGCCTACTGGATTTTTAGAGCATGGTCGCGAGCTTCCAAAGAAGCTCGACCCAACCGTACGAATTCAAAACAACAAAGAATTCGTACTCAACGAAGAATTTGGTGAGAAGATTGGTACGCAAGCTTCTCGCTGTATGGACTGTGGTGTGCCGTTTTGTCATAACGGCTGCCCTATTGGCAACATCATTCCTGAATTCAACGATGCGGTTTACCGTGATAGCTGGGAAGAAGCTTGGAACATTCTAAGCTCAACCAATAACTTCCCTGAGTTCACAGGCCGCGTATGTCCTGCTCCTTGTGAAAGTGCTTGTGTCTTGGGTATCAACCAAGACCCAATCACCATCTGTAACATCGAGAAAACCATCGTAGAGACGGCTTACCGCGAAGGATACGCGAAGCCAAAAACACCACGTTCTCGCACTGGTAAAACAGTAGCCATTATCGGTAGTGGCCCAGCAGGCCTTGCCGCGGCAGAGCAGCTTAATAGCGCTGGCCACACTGTGACAGTATTTGAGCGTGATGAAAAAGTCGGTGGTCTACTTCGCTTTGGTATCCCTGATTTCAAACTCGGTATGGATGTCATCGACCGTAAAGTGAACCTGATGGCTGAAGCGGGCGTTGAGTTCAAAGTGAACCAACACGTCGGTGTGGATGTGAACGCTCAGCAACTACGTCAAGAATACGATGTTGTACTACTGACTGGCGGTTCTACAGTGCCACGCGATCTGCCAGTTCCTGGCCGTGAGCTAGATGGCGTTTACTTTGCGATGCAGTTCCTTGCGCAAAACAACCGTCGTGCCAACGACATGGATCTGAAAACCGAAGAAATTCACGCGAAAGATAAGCACGTTGTGGTTATTGGTGGTGGTGATACCGGTTCTGACTGTGTGGGTACATCTAACCGTCATGGTGCGAAGAGTATTACTCAGGTTGAAATCATGCCGATCCCACCAGAGAAACGCCCAGCAAACATGCCTTGGCCACAATATCCAATGATCATGCGTACTTCGACTTCGCACGAAGAAGGGGTTGATCGTCACTGGAATATCTTAACTAAAGAGTTCATCGGTAACGATAAAGGTGAAGTAACCGGTCTTCGTATCGCTGACATCGTTTGGCAAGATGCGAAAGAAGGTGAGCGTCCGAGCTTCAATGAAGTGGAAGGCAGCGAGCGAGTAATTCCATGTGATATGGCTTTCCTTGCAATGGGCTTCTTACACCCAGAACCAACAGGTGTTCTGGCTCAGCTAGACATCGGACTTGATGACCGCGGTAACGTGGCAACGAATGGTTTTGCAACCAATCAACAAGGTGTATTTGCCGCAGGTGATATGCGAACTGGTCAGTCTCTGGTTGTTCGTTGTATCAATGAAGGCCGTGAATGTGCTCGCGCAATTGATGACTACCTCATGGGTGGCACCAACTTAGAAGCAAAAGCTAATTCACTCATGCTTTCAGCATAATCTCTATTGGCGGGATAACGCTATTCCGCCACTCTTTCCTTCCGTCTATAGTTTTGACCAGCCTTGCGCTGGTCTTTTTTATTCACTCTTTTCTCTAACTCTCTGATCGCCACTTCCACCCGCTACGTAATTTGCTACACTGAAAAAGCTTGATAATTCAGGGAAAATACAAATGCGTTCATATCTAATCCCCTTTACTTCGCTATTCATTCTTGCCGGATGTAGCCAAGGAGAACAAAGCATGGCGAGCAAAATCAATCAACTTTGTGGCGATAAACCTAACTGCGTTTCTACGTTAGACGACAGAGAAAAGCATCAAATTGCGCCCTTCACACTCAAACCTGATGTCACCATCGACCAAATAGAACAAATCGCGCTGCAATTACCCGGTGCGAAAACCGCAGACAAACAGTCTGATTACCTACGCATCGAGTGCACCAGTAAAATTATGAAGTTCGTCGATGACTTAGAGTTAAAAATCGACGGCAACCAACTACTGGTTCGTTCTGAGTCTCGGGTTGGTTATTCAGATTTTGGAGTAAACCGAAAACGCGCAGAGTCACTAAGAGAATCGCTAAATAGTTCAGGATTATTGGAATAAAGCCACACTCACCACTAAAATTCATTCGATAACAGGCCGAAGCATTCTGACAATATAAGCAGAAAAAACGAACAACTATTCATTAACTTTTCGCTATCGGGATCTGAAAAATAGGCGATCTTAATCACAGAATGCTTGCCATATAGCACCGCTCGTGATAATTATTGAGCCTAATCATAAGAGCGAATCGGAATCGTTCTCATGTAAAACATAGCTGAAGGCTTCGGCACCGTAGTGATACATGCCAAAGGAACCCGCAGTGTTGCACTGCTAGCAATCAAGGAAATGATCGAATGAATCAGGAATATCGCTCGCTGTATGATCGCGAGCATGAGCACTCGAGCTGTGGGGTGGGATTCATCACCGATAAAACCGGTGAACAAACCCATGAAATGCTCTCTCTTGCTCACCAAGCTCTATGCACGATTCCCCACCGTGGCGGCATGAACGCCGAAGGTATTGGTGATGGTGCTGGTGTAAATATCGATTTATCGGTTAACTTCTATCGCTTTTTACTTGGTCAGCCTCACCTTAATAAAGGTGACTTTGGCGTTGCCAACTTTTTCTTCCCTTTTGACCCATCCAAGTTTGATGCTGCAAAAGCCCTGATAGAAGAAACCCTGAGCCAATATAGGCTTACCATTCAACTCTGGCGAGAAGTGCCAATCAACCCAGAAGCGGTGAACGCAGCTTCATTGCAAGTTCAGCAAACTATTCATCAAGTGGTATTCATCAATGGTGACTCTTCGCGCAACATCGCTGAATTTGAGCAACAGATTAACCTAGCGCTCGGCACACTTGAATCGACCGGATTTACTGATGACGCACTTGAAGGTTTTTATCCACTTTCAATGAGTTCAAATACTCAAGTCTACAAAGGTCGTCTAAATTCTTGGGAAGTGGTGCCCTACTTTGCTGACTTAGCGAATCCAGAACACCAAATTACCACGCTGTTCTTCCACACCCGTTTCTCAACTAACACTGCGCCTGCGACCATGATGGCTCAGCCGTTTCGCAGAATGGCGCACAACGGTGAGTTAAACACCGATAAGAAGAACCGATTGAGCGAAGATGCCATCGCGCGTCAGCAGCATAAAAAAGTTATTTTCCCTAAAGGGCAATCAGATTCTGCTCGTCTAGACCAAACTCTTGCCCGTCGCGTAGTGGAAGATCATCTCGATATCGTCACCGCAGTATTGGCCATGATGCCACCAGCATGGGAAAACGATCATAACCTTTCACAACAAGTCCGCGACATGCTGGAATATTTCAGTTTGTCGGAAGAGAAAAACGATGGCCCTGCAGCGCTGATCTTCTCTGATGGTCAAAAAGTAGGTGCGCGTCTAGACCGTCTTGGTTTACGCCCACTGCGTAGTGTCGAAACGGATCGTTACCTTGCGGTAATGAGTGAAGCTGGACAAATTGATTTCCCGGCCGAGCAAATTACCCGCTTTGGCCGCATTCAAGCAGGCGGCATGATCTATTTCGATCACGCAACAGGCCAATCTTACGAAACGAAAGAGATTCTAGAGAACCTTGCTAAAGAACGTAACTACAGTGCGTTACTTGAGTCAGCACGTATTACTCTCAATGATCTTGAATCTTCATCGATTGATGAGGTAACAGAAAACACCGAATTTAGCTCGTACAGCCGCCACGTGGCTTACTCGCTCAACCAAGAGAGTTTCAAATTCTTCCTCGACCCAATGTTAGAAAACGGCGCAGAAAAGATCACTGCGATGGGTTTTGGTCTCGCACCTAACGTGCTGACCGATGAAGAAGGTGGCATGTCGAAGTACTTTAGCCAACGTTTTGCTCAGGTGACTAACCCACCATTAGATTCACTACGTGAGTCTGACGGCATGACTTTGCGTGTCGCATTAGGTGCAAAACCAAACTTCAGCCCACAAGATACAGTGCAACTGGTGTTGCGCTCACCGATTCTTCAACCACAACAACTTGAGCAGATTTTCCAGCAAGATCGCATCAAAATTGCCACTTTAGACGCTGTTTTCACACCAACACTCAACAGCAGGGAAGATAACACTCAACGCGTTGAGCAAGCGATTCAGCAGCTTTGCGACCAAGTTGAACAAGCGACCAAAGATCGCTGCGGCATTATCGTATTAAGCGATAAAAACATCGCCAGTGATAAAGCGGCTCTGCCTGCGGTACTTGTGGTAACCGCCGTCAATCAGCGCTTAATTAAGAAAGGCCTCCGTTTTGATACCAGTATCGTTTATCAAACGGGTCAGGCGGTGAGCAGCCACGATATTGCCTGCTTACTTGGCTTTGGTGCATCAGCTATCTGCCCAATATCGGTATTCCACCGAGCGAAAACCTTATCTAACAATCAGAGTGTTGAAACGGGTTTAAACAACTTCCAGAAAGCGTGTGAAAAATCACTAATGAAGACCATGGGTAAGTTCGGTCTTTGTACTGCGGAAAGTTATATCGGTGGCGAGTTCTTTGAATCCAACTTCTTAGATACTGACTCTGACTGTTTAAAGCGTTACTTCCCCAACATCAGCTCACCGGTTGGTGGTGCTCGTTTAGATGATTTGGCATGGAGTGCAGCAAAATGGCACTTCAAAGCATTGGCGATCAACGAAGAAAACCAAATCCCGCTACTCGGCCTATTTAAAGAGCGTCAAGACGGTGCGGGACACAGCTTTGGTAACACGGCTGTTCGCGAATACATCAACATGACTCAAGAGTCTGTTCAGTACGCCAACGATGACCAAGCAGAGAAAGCACTTGAGTCAGCGATCGTCACTAACGATGACCTCGGCTACAAAGAACGTGGTTACGACAAACTCACACCAGAGCAGATTGATGCATTTAACGTTACCCCTTCATACCGTTCATTCGCCAACAATCTTTATACTGAACGGGAATCTCGCCCAGCGACTCTGCGCGACATTCTGTTATTGCCGCTCGATTTTGGCGCAGTGACTACCGTCGAGCAGTTTGCTCACCTACTCGATCGTTTCCATTTTGATGGCAACATTGACTACTTGTGGTCTGGCTTAGATGTCGATACACAAGGCGATCACTTTGTCCTAAAGCTGACTAACTCAAACGCCACTGATGCGTTACAGACAGCTATCGAACAAGCTTGGAGTGAAAAAGTATCGTCAGTGACACGCAATGGCGATGCAATAGAGCTAAAAGCCAAGCCAGAGCTAGCAGGGTTTTTAACCCGAATCCGCGCAGCGCGTAAACCCATCGAGCTAGATCAGGTCGACGCAGCACATTTAATTACGCCGACCTTCGCGTCCGGCGCAATGAGTCACGGCGCACTCAACTCCAATGCTCACCAAGCCGTCGCACAAGGGACTAACATTGCAGGCGCGATGAGTAACTCTGGTGAAGGTGGTGAACATTCATCTCGTTTTAACTCCATCAAATCGAGCAAAATCAAACAGTTTGCTTCTGGTCGATTTGGCGTATGGGTCGGGTATTTAGCAGACCCTCAGCTTGAAGAGATTGAAATCAAAATCGCTCAAGGGGCAAAACCTGGTGAAGGTGGTCAGCTACCATCGCCAAAAGTAACGGTAGAAATTGCAGCAGCTCGTGGCGGTACGCCAGGCGTTGAATTAGTCAGCCCTCCTCCACATCATGATACTTACTCTATCGAAGATTTAGGTCAGCTAATTCACGATGCCAAAGCTGCTCGTGTTCGCGTCATCGTCAAACTGGTGTCGTCTGAAGGTATCGGCACAATTGCTGTTGGTGTGGCGAAAGCAGGTGCCGATGTCATTAACGTAGCCGGTAACACCGGTGGTACGGGTGCAGCTGCAGTAACCAGTTTGAAGAACACCGGCCGTGCTGCCGAAATCGGTATCGCCGAAGTTCACCAATCCCTGAGTGAAAACGGCTTGCGAGACAAAGTGACGCTGCGCTGTTCAAATGCGCACCAAACTGGTATGGACGTCATCAAATCAGCCATTATGGGTGGTGACTCCTTTGAGTTTGGTACCACTGCATTAATGATGCTGAAATGTGTCATGGCGAAGAACTGTAACGTCAAATGTCCTGCTGGCTTAACCACCAACCCTGAGCTTTACCAAGGCGACCCTCGTGCCCTAGCGCAGTACTTCTTGAACGTCGCTCATGAAGTACGTGAGATTCTCGCCAAACTGGGTTACCGCTCATTACAAGAAATTCGTGGCCGCACAGAGCTACTACATTTAGCCAACCACCACAGTATTGTTGGTCGCTTAGATGTCACTGGTTTACTGCGTGACGTAGACATCGTCAAGATTGCTAAACCTGTTTACCTTGAAGCGGATTTCACACCCGATGACAAGCTCATCGAACAACTACTTGGGGATTACTTCGAATCTGAGCAACGCCAAATCGTACTCGATGGCGGTAAGCTGAATAACTGCAATAAATCTACCGGTGGCCAGCTATCGATAGACATCGAACGTAGCCTTAACTACCAACAAGTTGGCCAAAATCACCCAGCGGTTCTAACCAGTGGTAATGGCCGCCGCTTCTTAGACGCAGAATCCATTTTAGTGCAAAGCCGTGGTAGCGCAGGCCAAAGTTACGCTGCATTTAACAACAGTGGCCTAATCATGGAGCACACTGGCACTTGTAACGATGGTGTCGGTAAAGGCTCTAGTGGTGGTCACATTGTGGTTCGCTCACCAAGTGACAAACAGTTAAGCGCAGGAAATAACGTACTGATTGGTAACTTCGCCCTATTTGGTGCGACGGGTGGCCAAGCCTTTATTGACGGTGAAGCGGGCGACCGTTTCGCAGTGCGTAACTCTGGTGCGGTTGCGGTTGTCGAAGGCGTTGGTGATTTTTGTTGTGAATACATGACCAACGGCTCGGTGATCAACTTAGGTGGTTACGGAAAAGGCTTTGGTAATGGCATGTCTGGAGGTGTGGCTTACCAGTATAACGTTGATGGAAAATTTGCAGACAGTTGCAGTAAAGACTCTGTGATGGCGCTGCCACTGATCGACCATGATCCAGGTTATGAAGAAGCACTAAAGTGGCACCTAGAACAGCACCTGCGCTTTACCCAATCGGCAAAAGTGCAACAAATTCTGGCTGATTGGCCAACTAGCCGCACCATGTTTACCTTGGTGATGCCGCTTGCATTAGTACAAAGCCAACATCCAGAAAGCATTCTCGAATCTCACCCGCGAAAGAAAATGCTCGAAGAGCTTATCAGCGGTGAAGCGGGTCGCTTAATTGAGCAGGTTCACTTTGCTTACCGTGACGGTATCGATCTTGCTCATGGCTTAAGCCCGCAATATGGGGATATGGATACCTCTCTGATTTGTGACTTACTGACTCACAGCGGTGTGTTGCACCGAGCACAGCAATTAGTCAAAACACAAACCAGCGACGAACAAGAACAAACCGTTCTGGTTAAGCGCTTGTTTGAGCACCGTGACAAAAAACTGCTTGATGCGATTAGCAAAGACGTCAAAGAAGCCGTTTCCAACTACAAAGATGAAGAGCTTGCGGTATTGCTTGCTGATAAGCGAGTGCAAGACTACAAATCATCACTAGCACGACGCGATGTTTGGGATACCCATTCCCGAGGAACCACTGTTTGGATCCTTGCGCGAGAAGCTGACATTAGCCAACAACTGCAATCCATCGAACTGATTAACCAGCGCATGGCAACACTGTACTGCCACGCCTTTGCCGATGTGATTCGAGCGGATATTGAGCAAGAAAGAGCACTCGCAAAACAAACTGAACAAGAAGCCCCAGCAGCCTAGGGAAGGCGCGTATCTTAAGATAGGAAGAACAATGAAAGTACCTCATTTGCCACAAGATATACCATTTAACGAAGACCAAAAGACTTGGTTAGCGGGCTTCTTTTCTGGCCTGCACTCACGTCTATTGGTAAAAGAAGAATCCGTCGTCCACGCTGAATCTAAACCTCAGGTGAAAGCACTGACGATTCTTTATGGTTCACAAACAGGTAATGCAGAAAGCGTTGCTTACGATACAGCGGAAAAAGCCAAAGAATACGGCATGACGGCGAGCGTTTACGACATGGATGATGTCGATGCGCAAATCTTTGTTAAATCATCTCGCCTACTGATTGTGACCAGTACTTACGGTGAAGGTGAAATGCCAGACAATGCAGAAACCCTCTGGCAAACCATGAGCAGCGACAATGCGCCTAAGCTCGATGGCACCTTCTTCTCAGTGCTTGCTCTGGGTGATACTAGCTACGACGAATTCTGTTTGGCTGGTAAGCTTTGGGACGAACGCCTAGAAGAGCTCGGCGCAACCCGTATTACCACACGTGTCGATTGCGATATCGATTTTGAACAACCATCTGAAGAGTGGATGATTGCCACTCTACCTGGCATCGCAGACAAAGGTGAAGATGGTGAAAGCGGCTCAGCACAAGGAGCAGCCTCTAGCCCAAAGCAGAAGTCTAAGTTCGGTCGTAAGAACCCGCTGCAAGCGACGTTGAAGCACAAACGTGTTCTTAATAAAGAAGGATCATCGAAAGAGATCGTTCATTATGAATTTTCGTTGGAAAGCTCAGGTGAATTTTACAAACCGGGTGACGCACTCAACGTAATCCCACAGAACCAACCTCAATTGGTGGAAGATTTCTTAGCGCACTTACATTTCTCTGGCGACGAAAAGCCATCATGGAATGGTGAGAATCACAGTCTGCGCGAAATTTTCACTCGCCACTTGGATATTCGAACTCCATCGAAAGAGTTTGTCAAAGCAATGGCGGAAGCATCTAGTGATCATAAACTGATTGAAATGATTGCCAATGAAGACAGCTCTGCTCTGAATGACTTCTTATGGGGCAAAGACACCTTAGATATTCTGCGTGCTTACCCAAATGTAACGCTGTCGCTGGCGGAAGTATTGTCTCTGCTAAAGCCAATTGCACCGCGCGCTTACTCCATCTCATCAAGCTTAAACAAACACAACGATGAAGTTCATCTAACCATAGGTAGTGTGCGCTATCAAAGCGGTGAACGTGACTATAACGGCACCTGCTCTACTTGGTTAGCTGACATCGTCGATGAAGGTGAAAAAGTCCCTTGCTACTTCGCACCAAACAAAAACTTTGCAGTACCAGAAGATGACAAAGCGCCGATGATTATGGTTGGGCCGGGTACCGGTATTGCCCCATTCCGTGCCTTTCTAGAAGAACGTGAAGTTCAAGCTTCACCCGGTGACAACTGGCTTATCTTTGGTGACCGAAATGGTGCGACCGACTATATCTATCAAGAAGAGATAGAAGCACTACAAAAGAAAGAAGTTCTGACTCGCTTAGATCTGGCTTTCTCTCGTGACCAAGAAGAAAAGGTCTACGTACAAGACAAGATGCGTCAAAGTGGTGCTGAGCTGTTTGCATGGCTTGAGCGTGGCGGTTACTTCTTTGTTTGTGGTGATGCTTACCACATGGCTAAAGACGTTGATAAAGCGCTGCACGATGTTATCGCAGAGCACGGTAAAGTCAGCGAAGAAGAAGCGAAAGAGTATGTGGCAAATCTGAAGAAGCAAAAACGTTACGTGCGAGATGTGTACTAAACTGCTCACCGCTTTAAATTACGCCTAATAAAAACGCCCACTTAACTAAGTGGGCGTTTTCGCATCTATTGCTTAGCAAATAATTGGCTTAGTCAAAGGGATTAACCCTTACCGCCTTTGATAGCGTCAATAATTTCTGTGGTTGAACAACCATCTTCAAAGTTAAGCACTTTAACTTGGCCGCCATTAGCGATCACTTCTTTACCACCAGCAATCTCTTCTGGTTTGTAGTCACCACCTTTAACTAACAAGTCAGGTAGTACTTCAGAGATTAAACGCTGAGGTGTATCTTCGCCAAATGGCACCACCCAATCAACGGCACCTAGACCCGCCAACACCGCCATACGACGATCAGTCGGGTTAACCGGACGACCAGGGCCTTTAAGACGCTTAACAGACTCATCAGTGTTTACCGCAACGATTAGGCGATCGCCTAGCTCTGCTGCGTGGTTTAGGTATGAAACATGGCCTGCGTGCAGAATGTCGAAACAACCGTTAGTCATCACCACTTGCTCGCCTTTCGCTTGCGCTTGCTTCACAGCTTCAATCAATGCTGACTCAGTAATGACTCCGAAATCAGTATCTTGGCTGCCGTGAATTGCTTCTGCTAACTCGATGGTCGAAAGAGTAGATGTGCCCAATTTACCGACAACCACACCAGCTGCAGCATTCGCTAATGCACACGCTTGGTCTAATGGCTTACCTGCTGCAACAGAAGCTGCAAGCACAGAGATAACCGTGTCGCCTGCACCTGTTACGTCATACACTTCTTTCGCTTGAGTTGGTAGGTGGAATGGTTCCTGACCGCGACGAAGAAGTGTCATACCGTGCTCGCTACGAGTCACAAGCAGCGCTTCAAAGTCGTACTCTTCGATCAGTGCTAGGCCTTTCTCTACTAGCTCTTGCTCTGATTTCACTTTACCTACAACGTGTTCAAATTCAGCCATGTTTGGCGTTAGAAGCGTTGCACCTCGGTAGCGTTCAAAGTCCGCACCTTTCGGGTCGATAAAGACAGGCACATTCGCTGCTCGAGCTTTTTGGATAAATTGCTGCACGTGCTCAAGAGCACCTTTCGCGTAATCAGAAAGAACCACTGATTTCACTTTTGGTAGCGCTTGCTCCATGCGATCTAGAATCAGCTCTGGATCGGTATTTTCAAACTTATCTTCGAAATCCAAACGGATAAGTTGTTGACCACGACTAAGCACACGTAGCTTAGTAATGGTTGGGTATTCTGGCAGTGCAACGAAATCACATTTCACTTTCAGTGAAGATAATGTCTCGTTCAGCACTTTTGCTGGTTCATCGATCCCTGTTAACCCGACGATATGCGCGTGACCACCTAGCGAGGCAATATTCATTGCTACGTTAGCTGCACCACCAGGGCGCTCTTCGTTGTTTTCTACTTTCACTACAGGCACAGGGGCTTCTGGCGAGATACGGCCAGTAGGACCATGCCAGTAACGGTCTAACATTACGTCGCCGATAATAAGTACGCCTGATTGACTGTAGTCAGGTAGGATTGGTTTCATTATGGATCTCCATTATGTAATTCAAGCGAAGTTTAACATAGGGTTTTCATAGCCTAAACCCTATTCTAGCCAGTGCTGCCAAACCTTAGTCACCAACTCACGCTCTTTAGTAAATTTGTCATCGGCTAAATCGGCATCCAAGTTAAGCAAATTTCGATGGTGGATCTGATCGCGCATCTGAGTATAAGCGTGTGTGATTGCCATCGCTTCGACTTCATCCATGATTCCCTGCGCCATCATGGATTCAAAGATGCGTACATTGTCAGACCAACGGGTTAATTTCGGTTTGTCATGGCTATAGTTAAGCACTAAATATTGCGCCAAGAACTCGATGTCAGTAATGCCACCGGGGTCTTGCTTGAGCATAAAGCGCCCTGCTTTTTTGCCACCCAGATGATCGCGCATCTTCACACGCATCTCAGTGACGTCTTTTTTCAGTTTGTCCGTGTCTCTAGGCAAGGTCAGTATGTTGTGGCGAATGTCAGCAAACGCGGTTTGCAGCGCTTGATCACCATAAATCATTCGCGCTCGTACAAGTGCTTGATGTTCCCATGTCCACGCATCTTCACGTTGATACTCATCAAACGCATCGGTTGGGCTAACCAACAAACCGGAAGCGCCCGATGGGCGTAAGCGAGTATCCACTTCATACAGAATGCCAGATGCCGTGCGAGTTGAGAAAATATGGATGATGCGCTGCGCTAAACGTAAGTAGAACTGGCGACCATCGATTTCCTTTTTACCATCGGTGTACACGTTGACCGGACAATCATGCATAAACACGATATCTAAATCGGAATTATAGCCAAGCTCCCAACCACCGACTTTGCCATAACCTACGACGGCAAAGCCTTTTCCGTCACGATCGTGAACATGAGTCGGCTGACCATATTTCTCGGTCATTTGTAGCCAAGCTTGATTGACCACTGATTCCACAATCGCTTCAGAAAGGTAAGTTAAGTGATCACTTACTTTCATCACCGGCAGCACTTCTGCGATATCAGCAGCCGCAATGCGTAAAATACAAATCTGCTTAAACTGGCGCAGCGCTTCCATTTGTTGTTCCATATCGTCTTCTGGAATACGCGCAAGATAATCGCGCAATTCCGTTCGATACGACTCAAGTGGCACAGGATTATAGAGTTGCTGCGGGTCAATAAGTTCATCCAAAAGAATAGGATAACGGCCTAGCTGCTCTGAAATCATCGGGCTAGCAGTACACAAACGCACTAACTGTATCAAAGCAGCTTCATGCTCATCTAGCAGTTCGAGATAGGTGGTTCGAGTGACGATTTTTTGCAGCAGATGCAGCACGCGTGATAAACCAAACTTAGCGTCTTTATGGGCAAAGATCGCTTGGAAGATTTTCGGCATCAAGTGGTTCAGCACTTCTCGACCGCGAGGGCCAAGAGTCTTCTTAGCTAAATCACTCTTAAATTGAATGATGGTTTGCGCCATGATGGCCGGCTCTTCTACCGCCACATCATGCTCAAGCACATGCTCTATCACATCCGCTTTATGCGCCATATCCCACAGCTCATGGAAATGCTTAGCAACTTCGGTCTGCTCTTCTTCGTCATCACCAATCAACAGGGTAAACACTTGATGAACATTCGCCATGTGCGAGCGCACTTGCTCAAGTAAATCTTCCCAGCCCTCAAAGCCCATAGCCACCGCAAGTTGAAGTTGCTCTTGAGCATTATCAGGTAAGGTTTGCGTTTGCTTATCAGCCATCGCTTGCAGCAAATTTTCTAATCGGCGCAGAAACTTATAAGCGTCGCGCAGATGATTAGTTTCATGTTGCTCTAGCAGTTCCAATTCTTGAATCGCATCCAAGGTAACCAAAAGACCACGCTGGCGCAGGCTTGGCTCTCGACCGCCACGAATCAACTGAAACACTTGGGCGATAAACTCAATTTCACGAATGCCACCCGCACCAAGCTTAATGTTATTGCTCAAGCCACGGCGACGAACCTCGCTGCTGATCATTGACTTCATGCGGCGCAGCGACTGAATGGCACTGAAATCGATATAGCGACGGAATACAAATGGGCGCAGCATTTGGCGCAGCTCTTGATATTCCGGGTACATTTCTCGTCCCATCACCCGCGCTTTGATCATCGCATAGCGTTCCCAGTCACGCCCTTGCTCTTGGTAGTAATCTTCCAGTGCGGCATAACTCATTACCAATGGTCCACTATCACCAAACGGACGTAAACGCATATCAACGCGATAGCAAAAGCCATCAAACGTTTGTTGATCGAGCGCTTTGATAATACGTTGACCTAAACGGGTAAAGAACTGCGCATTGGCAAGGCTGCGGCGTGCCCCTTGCGTTTCGCCATTTTCTGGGTAGGTAAAGATAAGGTCGATATCCGATGAGAAGTTCAGCTCACCGCCACCAAGTTTGCCCATGCCAATAATCAGCATTGGCTGCGCTTCGCCCTGCGCATTGCATGGCGTTCCCCACAGCTCACAACACGCTTTGTATTGCCACTGATAAGTTTCAAAAATCATCGCCTCGGCTAGCTCAGACAAATGCTGCAAGCTCTGCTCTAAAGACCAACTGCCGTTAAAATCCCGCCAAGCAATATTGACCATTTCACGGTATCGAAACTGGCGCAGTACCCGCTGTCCTGCCATCTCATCATGGCATTCTGCTAACAGCGCCGTTAAATGTTGTCTGTAGTGGTCTGCTCGGTTTTCCATCGTTAGCATTTCTGGCAGTTGTTGCCGTAACCCTTCATCTTTAGCGAGCGCCTCAACAACAAATTTGCTCAAACCCGCGACGTAAACAAGTTGAGAATAGACCTCTTGCGGCCAATGTTTTTCGAGTTCGAACTCTTCCAACTGAGTCAAAGCAGATTGAGAGATAGGACTGAGAGATGAAGGCAGTGTCATAGTTCTTCCTTGATGAGAGCCTTAATATACATGCGATGTTCCTGCTGGGTAACAATGCCACAGCTTAGGTATGGTGCTGATTTACTGTCTTTTATAACAGATTTTATCCAATAAAAAACGCCTGCTATTTAGTAGCAGGCGTTTATTGAGTCACTCTGTGAGGTCAAGATTAGCTAAAAGTTAGATTACACCTTGAACGATGTGATCTTCTTATCTAGCTCTTCAGCATTTTGCTGCATGATTTCAGACGTTTCTAACAGCTCACTAACCACGGTTACTGATGCTTCCACCAGCTCACGTACATTGGTTAAGTTCTGGTTCATCTCTTCCGCCACACTGCTTTGCTGACCTGCAGCCGTCGCGATTTGGAAGTTCATGTCATTAATTTGATTTACTTGCGTTACGATGCCATCAAGCTCGCTACCCGCGTTGGTCACTAGCTCTACGCCTTCTGCCGCTTCAACCACACTCTTCTCCATCAACTCAACCGCAGAATTTGCGCTTGATTGAAGTTGAGTGATCATTTCTTGAATTTCTACTGTCGCTTGTTGAGTACGTTGTGCAAGATTACGAACCTCATCCGCTACGACCGCAAAGCCACGACCGGCTTCACCAGCACGCGCAGCTTCAATCGCGGCGTTCAATGCAAGTAAGTTAGTTTGCTCTGAAATGCCTTGGATGGTACCAACAACGCTGCCGATAGAGTCGACACTTTCTTCAACTTGGTTTACCGCTTGTGCAGACGCTGCGATATCTTGCGAAAGCTCGCTAATCTTACCCACGGTATCTTGAACGAAGCGTTGACCTGTTGCCGCCTGACCTGAAGCACTCTCAGTGAGTGACGAAGCGTTTTGCGCATGATCAGCAACCGTTTGAACCGTAGAAGTCATCTCACTCATTGCGGTCGCAAGTTGGTCAATTTCGTTGAACTCTTCCTGCGCAGATTCTTTGGTCTCAGACATACTCAATGTCATGATCTCAGTTAGGCCTGCAAGCTCTTGTGACGAGCTTACCTGCATCTTGATCAGCTCTTGTAAACGAGAACGGGTTTTCTCAAGCTCGCGCGCCACATCGCCGTACTCGTCTTTACATTGCAGGTTAATCGGTGAAGACAAGTCACCGCTCGCCATTAGCTTAATCGCTTGATTAAGGTAGCTAGTTTGGCGCAACATAATGCGTGCAGCGAACAACAGAATAGCGACAAAAACACCGATCAATACGATGGTTTGCCAAACTACTTGCATTAGATAAGCTTCATAATGCTCTTGAGCAACAGCAGCGTTTTCAGTAACAAGTAGTATTGATTCGTAGAAGGTATTCGCGTCCCATAATTGCTTGCCGACGATCAGTAAGGTACTGAACACCATTAGCAATGCCATCTTAGGAACCAGTCGAATGTCCGTAACCACTCGCTCCCAAGGCTTAAAAGCCATTGTCGTCATTGTCCGTTCTCCGCTAAAGTCAGGGTTATAAGAGTTCTATCTTAAGTGGACTCTTTTGGGTACTTTAGTGCTAGTAAATGTAATTAGATAGCAAGTACATCGATTTATTTTGAGCCTCGTATGAAAAGAAATAATACCAAAGACGACACCAAGCCGATGAGCTTATTGTCACTTATTCTGTCTTTTATGGCGCTATTTGTGATCTCGGGCTTATTGTTCCTACCAATCAGTCCAGAAACTCGTCAGGTTCTTATCGGCCTCGACTTCCTCATCTGTAGCATTTTCCTTCTACAACTATTGATTGATTTGATCCGCTCCGCAGATCGAATGCAATTTATGAAAAGACACTGGATCGACTTCATTGCCAGTGTGCCAATGATCGAACCTTTACGCTTTGCACGCATCTTTCATATTTTGCGCGTGATTTTAGTCATTCGATCCAGTCGTGGTTTGGTGCAGCAGTTATTCACCAATCGCAAAGAAACCACGGTCGCCTCAATTTTATTGTTGTTGGTGGTGCTAATGACGCTTGGCTCTAGCTCTATGCTGTTTATTGAGGGGCACTCCCCCGAAGCAAATATAAAGACAGGTGGTGAAGCATTATGGTGGGCGTTAGTAACCATTTCTACGGTGGGCTATGGCGATCACTACCCTGTGACTGAGGGCGGTAAGATCTTGGCCTCGGCTTTGATCATCTGTGGTGTTGGCTTATTTGGTATGATCTCAGGCTTAATCACTTCAATTATTACCTCACCGACCAAAAGACAAAGTCTGTTAGCAGCGGAAAAAGAGAAGCAGATGACGGAAATGCTCGAACAGCAACAAAAGTTACTCAGCCGATTGGAGAAGTTAGAAAGTAAGATGAATCGAGATCTCGAGAAACTATCAGACCAAAACAACAAAGGAGAGCAATAGCTCTCCTTTGTAATTAACCTTCTAGCTATTCTTGCCAGTATGGTTCAGCTTCAATACTCATGATGCGAGTTTGTTCCATCGCATGCAAAATTGAAGTCTCTTGACGGCTTAACCAGCGCTCTAGCTGCTCACGCTCTTCGCCTTCTAGTTTTTCAACCAGTGGCTCTAGCACTTTCAGAATCAACAAGTCATCAATCCCTTGCAGTAAGTCAGCCCAAGGTAGACGGAAGCTATTACGCTCTTCTGCGTCGTACAAACTGGCGAACCCCACCCCTGTGTAGAGGTTACGCATCAAGCGATATTGCTGATCGATATACTCTTGGCGAGATAAAATCTTCTCTGGCGGGAAAGCATCAATCAGTTCGTTCCAAGTACGCTCTAATTGACGAACTGAGAAGTGCTCAATACCCAGCGCCATCTTTTGACGTGATTTATCATCTAAGAACGGCTGCCAACCACGAGTTAAGATCCAACGGCTTAAATCGAGCAATAATGCGGTGTAACGTGCCGAGTTAAATTGAGCAAGGGTATCTTCGCGGGTAGGCAATTGCTGCTGCATTTCTGATAGCTCAGCAACCAAGAACTTACGTGCATCCAGTTTGCGCAGCGCATGGCCTTTGTCTTCCAGCAGGTCTTCCAGATAATCGTAGTGTTTAATCCACTCTAAGTCTTGCTCTAACCATTTAAGCTCTTGGCGAATTAGTGCACTGGCTTTGCGCGGCACAATGCCACCATAAATGGTTAAGGTTTGGCGAATAAAGCTAATCGAGTTCTTAATTTCATGCAGTGCTTCAATCGATTCACGCTCTGAGTAGATTTGCTCATGGTAATGCCAATGAGATAGTGCATGCTCAAGCGAGTTAATCAGGCAAGATTCGACGTTGTCATGCTTATCGGTATTCACCAGCTCTAAAGCGCGCACCTCATCACCGGTATAACCCATCGCGAGGCGATAGCCACGAGCCGCTTTGCTAAGGTTACCTAAACGCATGCCGCCGTTGTCACTAAGCATGCGAGCTAAGGTAAACAGCGCATCGGTTTGACCTGATTTTAGCTCCAGTTCCACTTCGCAAATATCATCGCGCAGCTCACCGGAAATCACTTCACCTTGGTCAAAAGCCACTTCTATTTGGCTGCCATCAGGCATGCCAAGTAGCCACTGCTCACGGGTGAAGTTAGTCGAGAATAGAGGAGACAACTCAGATTGCAGCGTCGCGACATCTTTACCATTTGGCCAAATGTCTTGCGGGTGCAGCGTTAAATCTGGGTCGTTGCTGTTATGTTCTGCATTGTATTCTGGTCTTTGATGCAGCCCTGCTACAACACGTCCTGCTGTCTTCACTGTTTGGACGAATACATCGTCAAAACGGCGGATTCTCAAGCCGATATCGTGCTGTCTTAACCAGTTATCAGAAGTGTCAAAATAGGTGTTACCCAATTCACGACAACTGTGCTGAAGTACCTTTGTTTCTGATATTTTGTTACGTAAAGTTTCTGAAAAATCAGGAGAAACGAAAAACTTCAGTTCTATCTCGGTTTCCATAGTTATACCTTTAAAAGCAGATACGAACAGGATATTGCCTAATTTCTCACTCGGCAAGAGAGAAATATCGCCCCAATGATGATCTAAAACAGTTTTAAAGAGAGATTTAATGGGTTAACATGCGCGCCTTTATAGCCATCGTTCAACATTTCACCTCAAATCGGTGTATGTTATTTATAGGTTATATTAATTAGGTTGAATGACCATGCCAGTAAATACAATCATGGGGTTATTTGCAAAGTCCCCTATTAAGCCTTTGCAACGCCACGTCGTGTGCGTGAACGAATGTTGTTCTCACCTTGTGAACTTCTTTGAAGTGATCTCACAAGGCGATTGGGAAAAAGCATCTGAAATTCGTGCACAAATTTCTCACCTTGAGAAAGAAGCCGACGTTTTAAAGCGCGAAATTCGTCTAAAACTTCCTCGCGGTTTGTTTATGCCAGTAGATCGTAGCGATATGCTTGAACTACTAACGCAACAAGACAAACTAGCAAACCTTGCTAAAGATATCGCAGGTCGTGTTTATGGCCGCCAGCTAACTATCCCAGCTCCGCTACAAGAGAATTTTATTGCTTACTTGAAACGTTGTTTAGATGCAGCAAACCAAGCGCAAAAAGTGATCAACGAGCTAGATGAACTGTTGGAAACTGGATTTAAAGGCCGTGAAGTCACTCTGGTTGCAGAGATGATTAATCAATTGGACATGATTGAAGACGACACCGATGCGATGCAGATTGAACTTCGTCAGCAGCTAATGCTAATCGAACAAGATCTAAATCCTATCGATGTGATGTTCCTGTACAAAATTTTAGAATGGGTAGGCGGTATTGCCGATCAAGCACAACGTGTTGGCGCTCGATTGGAATTATTGCTATCTCGCTCATAAACGATAAGTTAACTCAATAACGAAGAGCATTTTTCGACACACCCCATATAGGCGATGAATATTTCTACGCTAACGGGGCTTTTTCGTGTCTAATTTTTGCTCCGCTTGTTATCAACAACTAGGTATTACGATGGATATCCTTGCGAACTACGGCACTGTCCTGATTATTGTTGCAGCGATTTTCGGCTTTTTGATGGCCATTGGTATTGGTGCGAATGATGTAGCCAATGCAATGGGCACTTCTGTGGGCTCAAAAGCGCTAACCGTTAAACAAGCGATCATTATCGCAATGATCTTTGAATTTGCTGGTGCATATCTTGCCGGCGGTGAAGTAACCGATACGATCCGTAAAGGTGTAATTGAAACTTCACTGTTTGCTCATCAGCCAGATGTTCTTGTTTACGGTATGATGTCAGCTCTACTTGCTGCTGGTACTTGGCTATTACTAGCGTCTTACATGGGCTGGCCAGTATCTACTACTCACTCAATCATCGGTGCTATCATCGGTTTTGCGTGTGTATCAGTAGGTACAGAAGCTGTCGATTGGGCGAGTGTTCAAGGTATCGTAGGTAGCTGGATTATTACGCCTGTTATCTCTGGTTTCTTTGCTTACGTCATCTTCGTAAGTGCTCAGCGTCTGATCTTCGACACTGAAAAGCCACTATTCAATGCAAAACGTTTTGTACCTGTTTACATGTTTATCACCACTATGGTTATCGCACTAGTAACCATCAAGAAAGGTCTTAAGCACGTAGGTCTTCACCTTAGCAACACTGAAGCATGGTTATGGTCTGCTGGTTTCTCTGGCCTTATCATGATTGGCGGTTACATCTACATTCAGAAGAAATTTGCTGAACGTGAAGATGACCACGGCTTTGCAGGCGTAGAAGGTATCTTCAGCGTACTAATGGTTATCACAGCTTGTGCAATGGCATTTGCTCACGGCTCAAACGACGTAGCAAACGCGATTGGTCCACTATCAGCGGTTGTTTCAACTGTGGAGCACATGGGTGAAATCACAGGCAAGAGCACGATTGCTTGGTGGATTCTACCTCTAGGTGGTTTTGGTATCGTAGTTGGTCTAGCAACGCTTGGCCATAAAGTTATGGCGACCGTTGGTACAGGTATCACTGAGCTAACACCAAGCCGCGGCTTTGCAGCTCAGCTAGCTACCGCATGTACAGTTGTACTGGCTTCAGGTACTGGTTTGCCAATCTCGACAACGCAAACTCTTGTAGGTGCGGTTCTAGGTGTAGGTTTTGCACGTGGTATTGCTGCTCTGAACTTGGGTGTTGTACGTAATATCGTTGCATCATGGATTGTAACGTTACCTGCGGGCGCGCTATTAGCGGTTGTGTTCTTCTATGCAATTCAAGCTTCATTCGCCTAATCAATAGGTCAGTGTTTTGTTAGAACACTGTCATTATTGACTCAACACCGCAGAAAGGGAGGCTCAGCCTCCCTTCTTTGTTGCACAGTCTAAAGAAACTTCATACTATTTGCCCTCTAGCTGAAAGCTTGATGACTGTTAAAGGATTTACCGTGAAAAAACTGGTTTTTATGATCTTAGCATGTGTTCTTGCAGCCCCTGCTGCAATGGCTAAAGATCGCTACATCTCTGATAATTTGTTCACCTACATGCACACTGGCCCTTCGAACCAGTACAAAATTATCGGCAGCGTGAATGCTGGCGACAAAGTGAACCTTCTTACTACCAACAAAGAAACTGGCTACAGCCAAATTATCGATGAAAAGGGACGCAAAGGTTGGGTTGCTTCTCGATTCGTGACTGCACAAGAAAGTATGGCACTGCGCCTTCCTCGTCTTGAAAAAGAGCTTTCTGAAGTAAAATACAAATTAGAAAACGCCAACGAAATTGCGAACAAAGAGAAAGATGGTCTCGTTGATTCGCTTGAGACTCGTAATAAGCAAATCTCTGAACTAGAGCAAAACTACAGCGAGATCAGTCAGCAGCTTACAGCATCTCAAACTGAGATTCGTAACCTACGCGCTAAACTAGATACACAAAAAGATGATCTACTGATGAAGTACTTGATGTACGGAGGTGGTATCGCTGGTATCGGTCTACTGTTTGGCTTGATTCTTCCGCATATTATTCCGCGTAAGAAACGCTCCCCATCAGGTTGGGCATAATCGTCACACCCGATAAACGAAAGGTCACCCATTGGTGACCTTTTTTGTATTTAACGCTTTTCTGGCCTACTCAGTTAGCCATTCCACTCATAAAGCGCTGGCACGCGTATCAAATCCTTGTTGTAGCGAATCACACATGCTTGCGGCTCTATCGTCACGAGTTTCAGGTTATCCGAAATCCAGTCGCCTTGCTTATACTCGACATCATTGATCTTCACCCAACGTTTGTTCACATCTGTCGTATAGACATGGGTTTGGAAGTTCAATGCGGGTAATTTACCTTGCCATTTACTGGCCGATTGCGATAAATCATCAATGTCCGTCTTTTGAGTAGTACCTGAGCCCGCCATGACTGCTTCAACGCGCTGAAGGATTTCGGGTGAAAGTTCAGACAGATCTATGTTCTCTAACAATGGTTCATCTGCGGGTTGCGCGGTAATTTGCGGTCTCTTCTTGGTGACTTTTACTTTTGGCGTGGCATCCGATATTGGTGCTGGCTTAATCGCTTTAGATGAAGCAACAGGCGCAGCAGCAACTTCTTCAACAAAAGGTTGTTCCGCTTCCGTCGATGCCAGTTTCTGAATGCCAACATAAGGTTCAATGATAACTGGAGCCGGTACTTCTACTGTTACCTCTTGGCCTTGATTCGCCAATTGCCACTCAACCGACTGAACTTGATATTGGTTGTACACCGCTAGACCACCCGCGACGATGGCAGGCAAAAGTAGCCAAGTTAAGTGAATCGCCATAGGCGAGCGTTTTTGCGGCGCGACACCCATTGATAGTGGAGTACTCGCTTGATGACTATTGTAGCCTTGCTCAGAACTCTGTAGCGCTTTTAAAGTTTGTGACATTAGCTGCGCTCCTCTAATTGAAGCTTAGGCGCATCACCTTGGCTATACAGCTCTAATCTTTGCAAGGTTTCCGCTCCTGCAATGCCATCAACACTTAGCCCTTGCCAGCGCTGGAAAAGTTCTACCTTCTCTTTCACTTCGGCGCCATAACGGGAGCTGCTTGATGGCGCAAGCTCTAATACATGAGACAAAGAACTGTCTAAGCTTGCCACTTCTGACCCACTCATTCCTGGAGCAAGAGGTCGGTACCATCCTCGCTGCCAAATCAAGTGATAGTCTCCTTGCCACATTTGCTCAAACCACTCTGTCGCCACAATCACCCGTTTACCTTGCAGTACCAGCTCCACTTGAGTGTCATCAAGCCTATCCAATACTGCATAGCGAGTTTGCCCTTCATGCTCTAGAGTAACCACAGCAGGTAAGTTGTGCTGCTTTAACTCCGCCAAATCACCATGGAATGATTGGCAGTGAAATAGCGACTGGTTATTCTCAATACAAAGCTTATCCACTCGGGAAGCTTGATAGCCCCACAACGCATAGAGATCCGCTAATGAAGATTCAAACTGCTGCGAAGTAAGTACTAACTCTCCAAGTTGAGGAGGAAAGATCTGTTTGGTCGTCTCGATGTTTGGTTTTGCGGGGTTTTGTGCCACCACCCAATTGTGTATCGGCTGTTGCAAGTAATTCGGCACACTCCACCACACGCCAGCTGCGAGTAACAAACCGGCACCAGCAGATAGTAAGGTCGAGTTTCGGCTTTGTCTTTGCTGTCGCTGTAATTGCGGTTGTTGAAACGACGCTTGAAAGCTCATCACTTCATCACAAGCAAACTCTACCGATTGGTAACTTGGCTTCTCTTCACCTAACTGGTAAGCACGCTTCAAACTCGCATCGCAAACCAAGTTGATTAAGCGCGGAATTCCCTGTGTTTGCTCAGCGATATACTTAACCGCTCTGCTTGAAAACAGCTCATCATTGCCACCGACCAATTGCACGCGAAACTGAATGTATTTCGCGGTTTCTTGTGCATCTAGCGGTAATAGATGGTATCGACCAGTGATACGCTGCGCCAACTGACGCAATTGCGGCATCTGCAATTTTTGCTGCAGTTCTGGCTGACCGATAAGCAGAACCTTCAGCAACTTGTGCTGATCGGTTTCTAAGTTCGTCAGCAATCGCAGTTGCTCTAGTACATCCACCGATAGATGCTGCGCCTCATCAATCAACAATAAGGTCTGTTTGCCATTGGCATAGCTATCAAGCAAAAACTGTTTTATCAAGCTATTAAGCTGCTTGAGAGAAGCGTTCGGTTGATAATCTAAACCAAACTCATCGCAGATTGCTTCGAGCAGTTCTATATTTGAGAAAGTAGGATTTAAGATAAAGCCCGCTTGAGTTGACCCATCGAGCCCATTTAGCATGGCTTTCGCTACGGTAGTTTTACCCGTGCCGACTTCACCACTTAACATCGCAAAGCCACCACCATCACCTAAGCCTGATTGGAGATGATAAATAGCTTCTTTATGGCGTTGACTTAGATAAAGGAAACGAGAATTAGGCACTATCGAAAACGGTAGCTCTACGAATCCAAAATGTTGGTTATACATGCTAATAGCCGCTGGGAATTTATTGCTAAGGAAAGTACCATTGCTAGCGCGAATATCCAATGGCAGAAGTAATATTTAGAGAGGCAAAAGTGCTAAGATACCTAGTTGGCGGCGCAGTTCGCGATCAATTACTTAAGTTAGATGTATACGATCAAGACTGGGTAGTGGTTGGCGCGACACCGGCCGAAATGTTGCAGCTTGGCTATACTGCTGTTGGTAAAGACTTTCCTGTTTTCCTGCACCCTAGAACTAAGCAGGAACATGCCCTCGCCCGTACTGAGCGCAAAGTGGGCTCTGGCTACACTGGCTTTGAATGCTACTTCGCCCCGGACGTTACCCTTGAAGATGATTTGCTGCGCCGCGATCTCACCATCAACGCAATGGCGATGGATGATGCGGGTAACATCATAGACCCATACAATGGCCAGCAAGACCTGCAAGACAAGGTGTTACGCCACGTATCGGATGCGTTCACCGAAGATCCTCTTCGTGTGCTACGTGTGGCTCGCTTTGCCGCCAAACTGGCTCACCTTGGCTTTATCGTTGCCCCAGAAACACTGGCCTTAATGGCCGACATCGTTAAACAAGGCGAGATCGACCACCTAACTCCTGAACGTGTTTGGCAAGAGTGGCATAAATCGCTGTCGACGCAAGATCCACAAGTATTCTTATCGGTGTTACGAGATTGCGGCGCTTTGGCTATCGTACTACCTGAAATAGATCAGCTATTTGGTGTGCCTCAACCAGAAAAATGGCACCCTGAAATCGATACTGGCATTCATACTTTAATGGTAGCGAAGCAAGCAGCATTACTCAGCGAGTCGACCGCAATGCGCTTTGCAGCACAAGTGCATGATTTAGGTAAAGGCATCACCCCCAAAGAGGAATGGCCAAGCCATAAGATGCATTGCCACACAGGTTTAAAACTAATTAAGAAACTGGTTAAACGTGTTCGCGTACCCAATGAGTATCGAGACTTAGCGTTAATGGTTTGCGAGCAGCACTCTAACATCCACAGAGCGGCAGAATTAAAACCACAAACCAAGCTCAAGGTATTGGATAAGTTCGATGTGTGGCGTCGCCCAGAGCGCTTGGAAGAAATATTACTTTGCTGCATGGCCGATAGCCGCGGCCGCACTGGCCATGATGAGATCGACTACCCACAAAAAGCGCTCTTTGAACGCGCCTATCAAGCGGCACTCAGCGTCGATGTTCAGCAAATCATCCAAGACGGATTTAAAGGCGCAGCGATTAGAGAAGAGATGCAAAAGCGCCGTATCTCAGCCATTGCAGCACTCTAATTGGCTCACTAAAATTTCAATTAAACACCTCCTTCGCGGAGGTGTTTTTGTTTTGTCTGGATACAAAAAAGCCCCACCGAAGTAGAGCCTCTCGAAACTCTAAGCCCTAAACGCAAAATGCCCCACTAAAAAGTGGGGCATTCATTAAAGCTTTAAGCTAATAATCCAAATTATGAATTAATGACCTTTAACTTCTTTAAGACCGCTTTCGTTGTAAAAAAAAGGAGCTTTAGCGCCTAGAGCTTCTTCGATACGGATAAGTTGGTTGCTTTCTTTTAGGTGTAGCAGCAACACGGTTAGAACATATCATTGTTCTTAAAGCCCTAAACGAAAAATGCCTCACTAAAAAGTGAGGCATTCATTAAAGCTTTAAGCTAATAATTCAAACTATGAATTATTGACCTTTAACTTCTTTAAGACCGTTGAAAGGAGCTTTAGCGCCTAGAGCTTCTTCGATACGGATAAGTTGGTTGTACTTAGCAACACGGTCAGAACGGCTCATAGAACCAGTTTTGATTTGACCTGCAGCTGTACCTACCGCTAAGTCAGCGATAGTTGCATCTTCAGTTTCGCCAGAACGGTGAGAGATTACAGCTGTGTAACCTGCGTCTTTAGCCATCTTGATTGCAGCTAGAGTCTCAGTTAGAGAACCGATTTGGTTGAACTTGATAAGGATAGAGTTAGCTACGCCTTTCTCGATACCTTCAGCAAGGATCTTAGTGTTAGTAACGAATAGATCGTCACCTACTAGTTGAAGCTTGTCACCTAGTAGTTCAGTTTGGTGCTTGAAGCCATCCCAGTCAGACTCGTCTAGACCGTCTTCGATAGAAACGATTGGGAATTGGTTAGCTAGCTCAGCTAGGTAGTGGTTGAACTCTTCAGAAGAGAAAGTCTTACCTTCGCCTTTCATGTTGTAGATGCCAGCTTCTTTGTCGAAGAACTCAGATGCAGCACAGTCCATAGCTAGAGTAACGTCTTTACCTAGTTCGTAACCAGCAGCAGCAACAGCTTCTGCGATAACTTCTAGAGCTTCAGCGTTAGACTTAAGGTTAGGAGCGAAACCACCTTCGTCACCAACTGCAGTGCTGTAGCCTTTAGACTTAAGAACTTTAGCTAGGTTGTGGAATACTTCAGCACCGATACGTAGACCTTCTTTAAGAGTTTTAGCACCAACTGGTTGGATCATGAACTCTTGGATGTCAACGTTGTTATCAGCGTGCTCACCACCGTTGATGATGTTCATCATTGGTAGAGGCATAGAGAACTGACCAGCAGTACCGTTTAGCTCAGCGATGTGCTCGTATAGAGGCATGCCTTTAGCCGCTGCAGCAGCTTTAGCGTTTGCTAGAGATACAGCTAGGATTGCGTTAGCACCAAACTTAGATTTGTTTTCAGTACCGTCTAGGTCGATCATTACTGCGTCGATTGCAGCTTGGTCTTTAGCGTCTTTGCCAACTAGAGCTGTAGCGATTTCGCCGTTTACAGCTTCAACTGCTTTAAGAACACCTTTACCTAGGAAACGTGCTTTGTCACCGTCACGTAGCTCAAGAGCTTCGCGAGAACCTGTAGATGCACCAGATGGAGCTGCTGCCATACCTACGAAACCGCCTTCTAGGTGTACTTCAGCTTCTACAGTTGGGTTACCACGTGAGTCGATGATTTCACGACCTAGAACTTTAACGATCTTAGACATTAATGTTTCCTCTCGTATTCAAAAATAAATGTCGAAATTAAAAGGGCAGTCGCAAACCTTCGCAACCGCCCGTATCCTTTTACTTCTCAAATTCGCCGCGTTGGTACTGACCCGCAGCTTTCACGAAACCTGCAAATAGCGGATGACCATCGCGAGGTGTTGATGTGAATTCTGGGTGGAATTGAGCAGCTACAAACCATGGGTGAGCTGGGTTCTCAATAACTTCTACCAATTTCTTGTCCGCAGATAGGCCAGAAACTTTTAGGCCAGCTTTTTCGATTTGCGGACGAAGATTGTTGTTCACTTCGTAACGGTGACGGTGACGTTCGTGAATCGTCGCGTTACCGTAAAGTTCACGTGCTTTAGTCCCTTTCTCTAGGTGACATAGCTGTGAACCAAGACGCATTGTACCGCCTAGGTCTGACTTTTCAGTACGTTCTTCAACGTTACCTTCGCCGTCAACCCACTCTGTGATCAAGCCTACCACAGGGTACTTCGTCTCTTTGTTAAATTCTGTTGAATGCGCACCTTCCATACCCGCAACGTTACGCGCGTATTCGATAAGTGCTACTTGCATACCTAAACAGATACCAAGGTAAGGAACGTTGTTTTCACGTGCGAATTGTGCAGCGCGAATCTTACCTTCAACACCACGGTCACCGAAACCACCTGGAACTAAGATTGCATCAAGACCTTCTAAGATCTCAACACCTTTGTTCTCTACGTCTTGAGAATCCACGTATTGGATCTTAACGCTTAGACGGTTCTTAAGGCCTGCGTGCTTAAGTGCTTCGTTTACAGATTTGTATGCGTCAGGCAGTTCGATGTACTTACCAACCATACCGATAGTCACTTCACCGGTTGGGTTCGCTTCTTCGTAGATTACTTGTTCCCACTCAGAAAGGTCAGCTTCTGGCGCGTTGATGCCAAAACGAGTACATACTAGGTCATCTAGACCTTGAGCCTTGATTAGTTGAGGGATCTTGTAGATTGAATCTACGTCCTTCATTGAGATTACCGCTTTCTCAGGAACGTTACAGAATAGCGCAATCTTCTTACGCTCGTTCGCTGGGATCATACGATCTGAGCGGCAAACTAGAATATCTGGTTGGATACCGATAGATAGCAGCTCTTTTACAGAGTGCTGAGTTGGCTTAGTTTTCACTTCACCTGCTGCTGCAAGGTAAGGAACTAGAGTTAGGTGCATGAACATAGCGCGCTCGCGGCCAAGTTCTACAGCTAGCTGACGAATCGCTTCCATGAATGGTAGAGATTCGATATCACCAACAGTACCACCAACTTCAACGATCGCTACGTCATGGCCTTCAGCGCCAGCAATTACACGGTCTTTGATTGAGTTAGTGATGTGAGGGATTACCTGAATAGTTGCACCTAGGTAATCGCCACGACGCTCTTTCGCTAGAACGTCTGAGTAAACACGACCTGCAGTGAAGTTGTTACGCTTAGTCATCTTGGTGCGAATGAATCGCTCGTAGTGACCAAGGTCAAGGTCAGTTTCAGCGCCATCTTCCGTAACGAACACTTCACCATGTTGAATTGGGCTCATAGTGCCTGGATCAACGTTGATGTAAGGGTCAAGCTTCATCATAGTCACTTTTAGACCACGAGCTTCTAGAATAGCCGCAAGAGATGCTGCTGCAATACCTTTACCTAGAGAGGATACAACCCCGCCAGTAACAAAAATGTAATTTGTCGTCATGTTTAACCTGAAATTGGTTGAATGAGGGAAATGGATTTCTTCTGGACGGGATATAAATATACCAGAAGCCCCTTACCGCCACAACGTGAAATCTATCACACCACGATTATTTATTTTTTGCTTCAAATCAAACTGCGTTAATAGAACATGCAAGCAAGAAACATAGTTGAGTCAATCTTGTCCCATTTCGCTACAGTTTGACTACTCGGAAGCGTTTTCCTCGCGCTTAATTTGATTCCAACACTCATCTAACTCCTGCAATGAACATTGCTGTAATTGCTTGTTTTGCTCAGCAACCTTTCTCTCTACTCCTTGGAAACGGCGAGTGAATTTCAAGTTGGCCTTACTCAGTGCAGATTCAGGATTCACCTGCACATGACGGGCTAAATTGACCGTAGCAAACAGCAAATCCCCCAGCTCTAACTCCAGCTTATCTTGATTAACATCCACTTGAAGTGCTTCATCCATAACCTCATCAATTTCTTCGCGAACCTTATCAACCACAGGGCCTAAAGAGTCCCAATCGAAGCCATAGCGAGCACACTTTTTCTGAATCTTTGTAGCACGAGAAATAGCAGGTAGAGAGTTTGGTATTGAGTCTAGAATACTTTGTTCCGATTTGCCTATCTGGGCTTTTTCTTTTGCTTTTTCTGCTTCCCAATTGGCATTAATTTGTTCGTCGGATTCAAATTCAGCATCCGAGAAAACGTGCGGATGGCGACGCGTCAGTTTCTCATTCACCGTCTCCACCACATCAGGAAAATCAAACAGCCCTTGCTCTTTCGCCATTTGGCTATAGAAAATCACTTGGAAGAGAAGATCGCCCAACTCTTCTTTCAAGTTAGGCCAGTCACGATTATGAATGGCATCCACCACTTCATAAGTTTCTTCAATAGTGTGCGGCACAATAGTGTCAAAGGTCTGTTTCACATCCCAAGGGCAACCACTCTCCGGATCACGAAGCTGCGCCATAATTTGTTCTAATTGTTCGATTGGGTGGCTCATTAATAGTTACTCTTCTGTTTGATACAAGGAGTGATAGTGCAATAGAAAGGCAATACAACACGAAGACGCAGCAAGTACGTCCCTGTATGCTTAACGTTGGCATCCATGCCAACAACACTTCGCTAATGCATTACCTTTCAATTTCAAGCTCGTCACAGTTATATTCTGTTCAGATATAAATAAAGGCGAGCAGTTAGCCTACTCACCTTTGTAAAATAGTGACCAATTCTCTAAATAATTGAAGTTGTAGCTAGGCGACAAGCGAGCGAGACTCCTGAGCATAGCTCGCCTATGTGATGGGCCTGGGCCGGCACTCCGGAGCAAGCGCAGTCAACGACGCTATCAGCTTCAAGTATGACGAGAATTTTAGCCTAGGCGTTTAACGGACATCACATCCTTGATCTGTTCCACTCGCTTCGACACGCGTTGCAGAATCTCAACGTTGGTCACTTCCAAATCAAAGTCCATGATCGACATTTGTGTGCGGTAATCGACACGGCTCTTCATGCTGGTTACTTTGATTTTCTCGTTGGCAAACAATGACGTGATGTCTTTCAGTAAACCACCACGCTCCATCGCTTCTACGCGCACCGTTAAAATGTATGAGCCGACAAAGCCGCTGCCCCATACCGTTTCAATAATACGTTCAGGCGCGTGATGGCGCAGCTCTTCGAGCTGTTCACAATCACTACGGTGCACGGAAATACCGCGGCCTTGAGTGATGTAACCTGCAATCTCATCACCAGGAATTGGCTGACAACAACGCGCTAGATGGGTCATAAGGTTATCTACCCCTTCGACCACGACTGCATCTTTTTTCGGACGACTTTGCGCTGGCGCTTTGTTCTCGGCCTCTTGCAGCTTTTCTAACGCTTGTTGATCTTCTTCTTCCGCGGTTGGTTTGTTCACTAGTGCATTGATGTGGTTAATGATTTGGTTGATACGTAAATCACCGCTACCGACACCGACATACAACTCATCTGCGCTGTTCACGTTGAAACGTTTGAGCGCATATTGCTCGGCGTGTTTCAGTGTTGCACCAATTTTTACCAGTTCTTGCTCTAGGATTTCACGCCCAGCTTCGAGGTTTTTCTCACGGCTCTGTTTGCGGAACCAAGCATTAATCTTCGCGCGGGCGCGACCTGAGGTCACAAAACCTGTTGAAGGGTTTAACCAATCACGTGATGGGTTTGGCTCTTTCGAGGTGATGATTTCAACCTGATCGCCCATTTGCAGCTTATGGGTAAACGGAACGATTCGACCTGCGACTTTGGCACCGATACAGCGATGACCGACCTCTGAGTGAATGTGGTAGGCAAAATCAAGTGGTGTTGCGCCCATTGGTAGGTCGACAACGTCACCGCGTGGAGTAAAGGCATACACACGATCATCAAAAACTTGGCTTCGAACTTCATCCAGCATCTCGCCAGAGTCTGACATCTCTTCTTGCCAATCGAGCAGTTTACGCAGCCAAGTAATCTTCTCATCGTAACCGCTACGACCGCTGCCACCTTCTTTGTATTTCCAGTGCGCGGCAACGCCGAGCTCCGAATCTTCATGCATCTGTTTGGTACGAATTTGGATCTCGATGGTTTTGCCTTCAGGGCCCAGAATTACGGTGTGGATGGATTGGTAGCCATTGGGCTTAGGATTGGCAACGTAGTCATCAAACTCGCTTGGCAGGTGTTTGTATTTGGTATGCACAGCGCCTAGTGCTGCGTAACAGTCTTGCAGTTGGTCAGCAATGATTCGCACTGCACGCACATCAAATAACTCATCGAATGCGAGCCCTTTTTTCTGCATTTTGCGCCAAATACTGTAGATGTGTTTTGGACGACCGCTCACTTCGGCATTGATGCCCGAGCCTTTCATCTCTGAAGTTAAATCATCAACGAAATCTTTAATGTATTGCTCGCGAACAATACGACGCTCAGAAAGCTGTTTAGCGATCTGTTTGTAGGTGTCTGGTTGTTGGTAACGAAACGCGTAATCTTCGATTTCCCACTTTAACTGACCGATACCAAGTCGGTTAGCCAGCGGTGCATAGATATTGGCACACTCTTTCGCTGCTGCACGGCGCACTTCATCAGGCGCTTTTTTTACTTCAATCAAGTTACAGATTCGCTCTGCAAGCTTGATGACCACGCAGCGGAAATCATCCACCATCGCCAATAACATGCGGCGCACGTTATCCACTTGGCTTGAAGCCGCACTTCCTTCTAGTGCTATATTCAACTGACCCAACGCCGCCATTTCAGCCACGCCATCAATCAGTTTAACGGTTTCTTTACTGTGATCTTCTTCGAAGGTTTCTCTGTCTAGCGCACCACTCGCAACGAGCGGGTACAATTGCGCGGCAACCAATGTGGCTTTATCCATCGACAGCGTGATGAGGATTTCGATCATTTCACGGCCACGCCACAAGAGCAGAGCGGCATCCTCTCTGCCTTGCAAATAGCTTTCACACTGGTGATATATAGTCGTTAAGCGCTGAGCCGTCTTTGGCTCCTGTTTTAGGCTAGCAATCCATTTGTCTAGCTCAAACTGTTCGTCTTGATTTAAATGAGCGCTTCGTACCGCAACCATCTTTTTCGTCCTAGTTTTTCTTTTTATCTAACGACTCATCCTATATAGGTCGCGCCGTTAGTTTTTACATCCGTCGTTTTAACAAACTTTTATTTTTTCTGTTTCACAAACAGCGCCATTGATTCCAAATGGCTGGTGTGTGGGAACATATCCAACATGCCGAGCTTTTCAAGTTGGTAGCCTTGTTGCAGCAAGCTTTGGCTATCTCTGGCTAGAGTAGCAGGATTACAAGAAACATAAACTACCCTTGCCGCACCAAGTGCAGACAATTGTTCGACTATACCACTCGCACCCGCTCGGGCTGGATCGAGCAGTATTTTATCAAACTTTTCGCTAGCCCATGGCGCTTGTGACAAATCTTGTTCCAAATTTGCTTGGTAGAACCGCGTATTGTCTATCTGATTTAACTGGGCATTGTGGGTCGCTTTTTCAACCATCGCATCCACACCTTCGACGCCAATCACAGCTTTTACCTGTTTTGCCATCGGTAAACTGAAGTTCCCCAAGCCACAGAATAGATCTAATACGCGATCTTCGCTGCTCAGTTCCAACCAAGTAAGCGCCTGCTCTACCATCTGCTGGTTTACGCCTTGGTTCACTTGAATAAAGTTATTCGGTGAAAATGGTACCGTTACTCCAACCTCGGTGTAATGGGCTTCTTCTCCGGCAACTAAATTCAATTGCTCCGCTTCAGGCATTAAATACAGCGTGGTTTGCTTTTCTCGTGCAAACTTTTCTAGCGCCGCCTGATCTTTATTCGTTAGAGACTTAGTATGGCGCAATACCATCACATTGGTGTTATCCCCTTTCACCAATTCTACGTGACCTAAGCTCTCTTGACGGTCAAAACTTTGTAGTAATTGATGCAGCTCAGGCAACATGACATCAAGCTCTGGTGCTAACACTGGGCAATGGGTCACCGTGACAATTTGCTTGCTCTGCTTACGGCGAAACCCAAACTGCAACTGGCGCGATTTCTTATCGAGCATAACGCTAATGCGTGCACGGCGGCGATAGCCTTTATCGCCCCCAACGATAGACGGTACTAACGACTGGTTTTGCCCCGAGAACTTGCTCATTAACTGGCTTAGCGTTTGTTGTTTGTGTTCACGCTGACTCGCCAACTCCAAGTGCTGCATGTTGCAGCCACCACACTGGTCAAAGTGTTTACAAAACGGTTCAACTCGTTCACTACTCGCCTGCTGTACTTTGATCAGCTGAGCGCGCGCAAACTTACTTTTGGACTCTGTAAATTGAGCCAGAACTTGCTCGCCCGGCAACGCCCCTTCAATAAACACTGGTTTTTTATTTTGATACGCTATCCCCGCGCCTTGATGGTCAAGTTTTTCGACCTTAAACGCTTGGTGTTTGGTGTTTATTTGAGTTTTCTTTTTAGGTTGGAAAAAACGCGCCATGCTCAGTGCCTGTAATATTGCTTCAAATTGCAGTTCAGGCGTCACCTTTTCGCGCCTGAATCATTGTAGTCCCTTGCTTGGGCGATTATGCTTATCGCTTCGACGGGATTTATCTAATATTTTCCCATATCCACACCACGATGTTTAGACAATAATGACCAGATATGGCTTACGCGCCCGCGTTATTACTCTTACTCTAGCGCCAACCCTCATCATTGGCTTAATCTTGAGTGCAATTTTTTCATTCAATCGCTATCACGACTTAGAAAAACAGGTGATCAATTCTGGTCTAAGTATCATTGAGCCGTTAGCGATTGCCAGTGAAGATGGGATTAAAAACAACAGTCGAGAATCGGTACGTCGCATTATCAGCTATGCCCACCGTAAGAACTCTAAATTTGTCCGCAGTATTGCGGTGTTTGATTACAACCACGAACTGTTTGTTACCTCGAACTTCCACCCTAATTTTGAATCACTGACGTTTCCGCGCACTGCACCTATTCCACTGTTAGTCACCTCTGACTTGCAAGACAATACTTTGATTCTACGGGCGCCGATCATCACAGAATCAGGCGTCGTACCCACGCCGGATGGACGCAACAGTGCACCAGCTCTGGGTTATATCTCCATTGAGCTAGACCTTTCTTCACTGCGCTTACAGCAATATCAAGAGATATTCTCAGCTTTCTTGGTACTGTTAATCGGGCTAAGCCTTTCTGGTTTCTTCGCCATGCGATTAATGCATGATGTGACTCGCCCAATCTCTCACATGAAAAACATGGTGGATAGAATTCGTCGCGGTCACTTAGATGTACGTATCGAAGGCAAGATGCATGGTGAATTGGATTCTCTGAAAAATGGTATCAATGCGATGGCAGTTTCGCTGTCTGAATACCATGTTGAAATGCAGCACAGTATCGACCAAGCAACGTCTGACTTACGTGAAACCTTAGAGCAGTTAGAGATTCAAAACGTTGAGCTCGATATCGCGAAAAAACGCGCCCAAGAAGCCGCAAGGGTGAAATCTGAATTCTTGGCTAATATGTCACACGAGCTGCGGACGCCGCTCAATGGTGTCATCGGCTTTACCCGCCAAATGCTGAAAACCAAGCTGACTAATAGCCAAACTGACTATCTACAAACCATTGAGAAGTCGGCCAACAACCTACTCAACATCATCAACGACATTCTCGACTTCTCTAAACTTGAAGCCGGTAAACTGGCTCTTGAAAACATTCCTTTTGAGTTCCAAGAAACCTTAGAAGAAGTAGTGAGCTTACAAGCCACCAGCGCCCATGAAAAAGGGTTGGAAATCACACTTAAAGTGGATTCTAAAGTTCCGACAGGCCTTGTGGGTGACCCACTGCGTATTCAGCAAGTTCTGACCAACTTGGTCGGCAACTCAATTAAATTTACTGAGCGCGGCAACATTGATATCAGTGTTGAGCTACGCTCACAGAAAGACGATGTGGTCGAGCTGCAATTTATGGTTCGTGATACCGGTATCGGTATCTCTGAGCGCCAGCAAGCGCAGCTATTCCAAGCATTCAGCCAAGCCGATGCAAGTATCTCTCGTCGCTACGGTGGTACTGGCCTTGGTTTGGTTATTACCCAAAAACTGGTTAGCCAAATGGGCGGCGAAATTAGCTTAACCAGTCGCCTGCACCAAGGCTCTACCTTCTGGTTTACTCTACGTCTGCACGCCACTGACATGCCAATGAGTGAGTTGATTGAAGCGCAAGTGCTTAACCAACGCTCTCTGCTGTTGGTTGAACCCAATATGCAGGCCGCCTCAATTACCCGTCAGATGTTGGTGCAGCATGGTCTTTCGGTTAGCTACCGCTCTTCGTTGCCAGAAGAAGTGGAGAAATTCGATTACGTATTGCTTAACCTAGCACCCAACAAGTCAAATGAGCTTGAGCAAGTAGAGCAATGGGTAGAAAAAGCGCTCACCTGCGCCCCACATGTGGTGGTGGGTACGCCGAGTACCGCATTGGCACTCTCTGATCACTTGATTCAGAAGTATCAGATTCACTGTATTACTAAGCCATTGTCACGTAAGAAGCTATTGCAAACCCTAGCGGCGAACCAAGAAAGCTTGCCAGAAATTGAGCAGGATGAACCAGTTTATAATGAAACCTTGCCACTAACAGTAATGGCGGTCGACGATAACCCAGCTAACTTGAAGTTGATTGCGGCTCTGCTCGATGAACGTGTTGAACGAGTGGTTACCGCGACCAATGGTGCCGATGCAGTTACAAAAGCGGAATCGCAAAAATTCGATATCATCTTAATGGACATTCAAATGCCGCATATGGATGGTGTCACCGCATGTAGCAAGATTAAACAGGGCGAACTCAATACTCACACACCAGTAATAGCAGTGACTGCTCATGCTATGAGTGGCGAGCGAGACCGCCTGCTACAAGCAGGCATGGATGACTATCTCACTAAGCCAATTGAAGAGCATGTGCTGCAACAAGTGTTGATGCACTGGAGCCCTTTAACGAAATCGGATGAATTAGAAAAGCTCGATATTCCTGCTCATCCAGATCCTATCGTGCAAGCCCACGCTGCGGCCATCGAGCATCAGAACATCATCATCGATTGGCAAGCGGCACTCAAACAATCGGCCAACAAAGAAGATCTTGCTAAAGAAATGCTGCAAATGCTGATCGACTACATGCCAGAAGTCGATGGCATCGTGGAGCAAGCCTTGGAAAATGAAGAGTTCGATATTGAACAACTTATTCACCACGTACATAAACTGCATGGCAGCTGTTCGTACAGTGGCGTCCCGCGCTTGAAGAAGGTGTGCGCGACCATCGAGAAACAGCTACGCTCAGGTGCAAGCATTGAAGATATCGAACCTGAGCTGTTTGAACTGCAAGATGAAATGGAAAAAGTCACCGCCAGTGCGGAGCCTTATTTAACCGAGGCGTAAAGTTCGCTTGGACCTAAACAAAAGGCAGCTCTTGAGGAGCTGCCTTTTTAGTATCTTGGAGTTTTTAGTTCCTTAGAGTTGTCACCTAGCTTTCGTAGATGACCGTAGCGACTGCGTAGTGTCGCTCATCAGAAATAGATAAGTGGATATGATTGATTTGCTTACTCTGGGCGAGCTCTAACGCTTTATTGGCTAGTGCTAAAACTGGCTTGCCGTGCTTATCGTTAGTCACGGTAAAATCGTGAAAGGTCACGCCCATCGCAATACCTGTGCCTAATGCTTTAGAGGCGGCTTCTTTGGCAGCAAAGCGCTTAGCTAAAAAGCGACCTTGCTGCTTTAGGCTATCAAACTTCGCCATTTCAACATCGGTCAAGATGCGCTTAGCGAACGCTTCGCCACTGCGAGATAAGGCTTTTTCAACGCGCTCAATTTCTGCGATATCAGTGCCTAAACCAACAATTGCCATATCACTACCTAAACTCAACTATCGCTATGATTTACGCGCTTCAACCATGATTGCTTTCATATCTGCCACTGATTTCTCTAAGCCATCAAATACTGCGCGGCCGATGATTGAGTGGCCGATGTTTAGCTCGTAGATCTCTGGGATTGCTGCGATAGGCGCAACGTTGTGGTAAGTCAAACCATGACCAGCATTTACCGTGATACCTAGATCAGCCGCGTAGCTTGCGCCCGCTGCGATTTTCTTTAGCTCATCTTGCTGATCTTCTTCGCTAATCGCATCAGCATAGTGGCCAGTGTGCAGCTCAATAAAAGGTGCGCCACATGCTTTCGCTGCGTCGATTTGCTCACGGTCAGCATCAATAAACAGCGATACTTTAATGCCCGCTGCTGTTAATTTTTGAGTTGCGGCTTTTACTTTTTCCAGTTGACCAGCCACGTTTAAGCCACCTTCAGTAGTAAGCTCTTCACGCTTTTCAGGCACTAAACATACATATTCAGGTTTAGTGCTTAACGCAATCTCTACCATCTCATCCGTAACGGCCATTTCAAGGTTCATACGTGTTTGTAGCGTTTCACGTAGAATACGAACATCGCGGTCGTTGATATGACGACGGTCTTCACGTAGGTGAATAGTGATGCCATCCGCGCCCGCACGCTCAGCAATTTCTGCTGCATGCACAGGATCTGGGTATTTCGTACCACGTGCATTACGTAGTGTCGCGATATGGTCGATGTTTACACCTAGGTAGATTGAGCTCATTTTCCAATACTCCGTTTGGGAACCATGCTTATAAAGAGTTCCCTGCTTTTTAATGGTTTGCCGCCAAGATAAGGCTTTAACGCTATACGTGTAAAGCGTTTTGCAGCTTTAAGTTGTTCTTTGGTTATAAATCTACGTTCACTAATGGCGATCAGTTCATCGCCCATGAACGTGAGGTTATCGTTTCTCACCGAGGCAATAAATCCTTTTTGCTCGCGATAACGATAGGTCATCTTTGGATCAATCGGCTCACCAGAGCCCGCACAATTCAGAAAGTCCACGCCGTAACCCATGGCTTGCAATAAAGCTAATTCGAAGCGACGTAACGCTGGTTCTGGGTTATCGGCCTGAGCGAGCTCAGTTAAAGCGTGCAGATAATCGTGGAACAGTGCAGGCATTGGCACCTCGGCCATTAACACACGCCCAATCAACTCGTTGACATACATGCCTGAGTAAAGGTTAATGCCGGTCAGAGGTAACCCAAGGCTGATTGGCTCCGCTTGGCGCAACGTTTTCATTGAGCCGCCGCCCGACCATTTAAGCAATAATGGCGTAAAGGGTTGCAGCGCCCCTTTTAGATTAGAACGCTTACTACGAGCCCCTTTTGACATTAAGGTCACCCGGCCAAACTCCTCACTGAACACATCGAGAATCAAACTGGATTCACTGTATGGTCGGCGATGAAGAACAAAGCAGCGCTGTAAACCTTCTGCGGACATATAAACCTTACAATTACCTGACTATCAGAGACTAAAAAAGGAGCCAGAGGCTCCTTTCATTCTAAACTCGGAGCGAAGCGTACACGCTTCACTGTATTACAAATCGTCGATGTAACCTAGAGAACGCAGTGCGCGTTCATCGTCAGCCCAACCTGATTTCACTTTAACCCAAGTTTCTAGGTAAACCTTACGACCAAAAAGCTCTTCCATATCTAGACGTGCTTCGCGACCGATAGTTTTGATCTTCTCGCCGCCTTTACCAATGACCATCTTCTTCTGGCCATTACGCTCAACAAGAATAAGCGCATTAATGTGGAAGCCATCAGTTTCAGGGTTGTAATCAAAGCGCTCAATCTCAACCGTTACCGAGTATGGCAGTTCTTCACCAGTGAAACGCATCAGCTTTTCACGCACGATTTCAGAGGCCATGAAACGTTGAGAGCGGTCAGTCACGTATTCCTCAGGGAAGTGGTGAGTCGCTTTTGGTAGATGTTCACGAACGTGCTTACGCAGTACGTCAATGTTCTTACCGTGCTTAGCCGAAATTGGCACAACATCAACGAAGTCCATCTTGCTCGACATCTCTTGCATGTGCAGCATGACTTCGTTGCGGTCTTGAACTACGTCTACCTTGTTAACACATAAAACCACTGGGAAATTAGACTTTTGAAGTTTGGTTAATACCATTTCATCGTCTTTCGTCCAGTGTGTACCATCGACCAAGAAGAACACGAGGTTTACATCACTCAGGGAAGAGTTTGCCGCGCGGTTCATCAAACGGTTGATCGCACGCTTCTCTTCAATGTGTAGACCTGGAGTGTCAACGAAAATCGCTTGGTAATCACCTTCCGTATCCACGCCCATGATGCGGTGACGCGTCGTTTGCGGCTTACGAGAAGTGATTGAAATTTTTTGACCCAGAATTTTGTTCAGTAACGTAGATTTGCCCACGTTTGGACGACCAACAATCGCGACAAAGCCACAGTGTTGGTTTTCCGGCGAGCTCGGCTCACTGCTCGATGAGAAGTACGCATCGATATCAAATTCTTCGTTTTGGTTGTCTGTTGAATCAGCCATTGGTTAGTTGCTCTAATGCTGTTTCCGCAGCCGCTTGTTCTGCCTTGCGACGGCTGGTGCCTTTACCGATTACAGGTGATCCAATACCTGCTACTTCACACGACACAGTAAATTCTTGGTTGTGTGCTTCACCTTTAATATTAGTCACTGTGTACACAGGTAGTGGTTTTCTTCGACCTTGTAAAAACTCTTGAAGACGAGTTTTTGGATCTTTTTGAGAAACACCCGGCTTGATCGCTTCAAGACGCGAGTTGTACCAACTCAAAATAATGCCACGTACGTTTTCAATGTCGCTATCTAAATAAATAGCGCCAATGATGGCTTCTACAGCATCAGCTAAGATTGAATCACGACGGAAGCCGCCACTTTTCAACTCACCTGGACCTAATTTTAAGTAATCTCCTAGTTCGAATTCACGACCTAGCTCAGCCAATGTATTACCACGTACTAGCGTTGCACGCATACGGCTCATATCTCCTTCGTTTACTTTAGGGAAACGATGGTAAAGATCATCAGCAATGACAAAACTTAAAATTGAATCGCCCAGAAACTCAAGACGTTCATTGTGTTTACCATTAGCGCTGCGGTGCGTCAGCGCTAAGTTGATAAGCTCAGCATCTTTAAATTGATAGCCGAGCTTTTTTTCTAGCAATGCAATTGGAGAATTCATGCTCTCTCATTAATCTATTAAATAATCTCTTAAATCGTGAAACGGGTTAGCTCAACGATGTCAGAGATTTAGTTAATCCCACCGATGCGCTCAAAACGCACACCTGTTGGAACCCAAGTAGGTAAAATACTGCTTTCATCACGATCGCGCTCAAAGCTAATCCAAATCGCAACGGCTTTACCAACTAAGTTAGCTTCAGGAACAAAACCCCAGAAGCGGCCATCAGAACTGTGGTCACGGTTATCACCCATAACAAAGTAATGGCCTTCAGGTACAACCCACTCATTCACACCACTGCGAGGCGCATAGTTCTCAACAATGTCGTGTCGTGCTGGGTTAATTAGAATCTTATGTTCATGCCCATCAAGCTGCTCGTCCGCTTCAATCATCGCCGTGCGGCCATAGTAATAACCGCTATTGGTTTTATTTAGCTGAGCAACTGGATTACAGCTGGTTTCGCCTTTCTTCTGTAGGCAAATTTGCTTATCGGCACTGTATCTTACGATGTCGCCCGGCAAGCCGATAACACGTTTAATGTAGTCAACGTTTGGGTCAAGCGGGAACTTAAATACAATCGGGTCACCACGCTCTGGTTTACCTGTTTCGATAAGCTGCTTACGCCATACTGGGTCTTTTAGGCCGTAGGCGTATTTCTCAACCAAGATGAAATCGCCGACTAGCAGCGTTGGCATCATAGATTGAGATGGAATTTGGAATGGTTCGTAAACAAAGCTGCGCAGCAACATAACTACGGCAATCACAGGGAAGATAGAAACACTGTTCTCAACCCACCACGGCTGTTTTTTTACTTTCTCGATAGTCTCCGCATCTAGACCGTTGGTCTGAGCTTCGATTTCTGCAAGCTTTGCAGCGCGCTTCTTAGCAAATACCAACTTTTCTAGACACCAAACAATACCGGTGACAATAGTCAGAATAACTAAGAACAGAGAAAATTTGTTCGCCATGTGTTCCCTTACCTTTAGAAATGCGAAAGTGAAAGAGCCGAAGCTCTTTCACCTATTTAATTATTTTGCTCACGCAATACCCTAGCTCGTTGGAGTTGCAGCTAATCGACAAGCTAACTCAACCCTATCGGGCTGAGTTAACGCAGACAACATGCTGCTGCTTCAAATATGATGGGTATTAGTCTTTGCCTACGTGAAGAATCGCTAAGAACGCTTCTTGAGGCAGTTCAACGTTACCGATCTGCTTCATACGTTTCTTACCTTCTTTCTGTTTCTTCAACAGTTTCTTCTTACGGCTTACGTCACCACCGTAACATTTCGCGATTACGTTTTTACGTAACTGCTTAACGGTTGAACGAGCAATGATGTGGTTACCTATCGCAGCTTGAATTGCGATATCGAACATCTGACGAGGGATGAACTCTTTCATCTTCTCAACGAGCTGACGGCCACGAGTTTGCGATTGATCTTTGTGAGTGATCATCGCTAGCGCATCCACAGTGTCGCCATTTAGAAGTACGTCTACACGAACCATGTTCGATGTTTCAAAGCGCTGGAAGTTGTAATCCAGAGACGCATAACCACGTGATGTTGACTTCAAGCGGTCGAAGAAGTCTAACACTACTTCTGCCATTGGAATGTCGTAAGTAACCGCAACTTGGTTGCCGTGGTAAACCATGTCTACCTGCATACCACGTTTTTCCACACATAGAGTGATAACGTTACCTAGGTATTCAGAAGGCACTAGGATGTTACAACGTGCAATCGGCTCACGAATTTCTTCGATATCGTTAACCGCAGGTAGCTTAGCTGGGCTATCTACGTAAAGCAGGTTACCGTTGGTCTCTTCAACTTCGTACACTACGGTTGGTGCTGTAGTGATTAGGTCTAGGTCGTATTCACGCTCTAGACGCTCTTGGATGATTTCCATGTGCAGCATGCCAAGGAAACCACAACGGAAACCAAAGCCTAGTGCAGCCGAGTTTTCTGGCTCGTAGAATAGAGATGCATCATTTAGGCTTAGCTTACCTAGTGCATCACGGAAGTTTTCGTAATCGTCAGACGATACAGGGAATAGACCTGCGTATACCTGAGGTTTAACTTTCTTAAAGCCTGGTAGTGGTTTGTCACTGCCGTGTTTAGCTAGGGTTAGCGTATCACCTACTGGCGCACCTAGGATGTCTTTAATACCACAAACAACCCAACCTACTTCGCCTGTGCGTAGTACATCTGTGTCTACCTGTTTCGGTGTGAAGATACCCAGACGGTCTACACCCCAGACTTGGCCAGTGCTCATTACTTTGATCTTGTCGTTCTTCTTCAATTCGCCGTTTTTGATACGAACTAGAGAAACTACGCCAAGGTAGTTATCAAACCATGAGTCAATAATAAGTGCTTGTAGTGGCGCTTCAGGATCACCTTCTGGCGCTGGAATCGCAGAAACGATGTTCTCTAGAACATCATCAACGCCAATACCTGTTTTCGCACTACAACGAGTCGCTTCCATCGCATCGATGCCAACGATCTCTTCGATTTCTTCTGCTACACGCTCTGGATCTGCTGCTGGTAGGTCAATCTTGTTTAGGATTGGCACAACCTCTAGTTCCATTTCGATTGCTGTGTAACAGTTAGCAAGAGTTTGAGCCTCTACACCCTGACCAGCGTCAACAACCAATAGTGCACCTTCACACGCTGCTAGTGAGCGAGATACTTCATACGCAAAGTCTACGTGTCCTGGAGTATCGATGAAGTTTAATTGATAGGTTTCACCGTCTTTAGCCGTGTAGTCAAGAGTCACACTCTGAGATTTGATGGTGATGCCACGCTCACGCTCAAGATCCATTGAGTCAAGGACTTGGGCTGCCATTTCACGATCGCTTAAACCACCACAAACTTGGATTAAACGGTCAGATAGGGTCGACTTACCATGGTCGATGTGGGCGATAATCGAAAAGTTACGAATGTGCTTCATGATTTGGTGTGACTAAACTCTTGTAAATAGGGACATAAGAAAGCCGTCATTTGACGGCATTTCAATCAAGTTGGCAGATTCTACCCAATTTCTAGGCGCTTCGCACTATATAACCTTACCTAAGCGAGAGAAACTCTCGTACGATATCGTGCATAGCTAGGAAACGGGCTCTCCCAGTACTCTTAATAATATGACTTGTTCGGAAGATTGTCGCTCAATTCGTGAGGCCAAGTGTTTCGCCGCATAGATACCCGCCAATGCAGATAAGGCCGAAAGGATAATAACCAGCCCTTCTCCTAAACCAAGTGACGGGGCTATCCACCAGTTAGCAATCAAAGCGCCAGCCATCAAAGAAAACAAAGGAATCAAATACACCACAGCAGCCGACTGCAATAGGCTTTTTTCCGCCAAACCAATTTCAACCACTTGGCCGACTTTAACCATTTTCTTTGTAACAAGATGCCAATGCAGCGCCTTACTACCAATCGCTTTGGAAACAATGCCTGTTCCACAACTTTTTTGCGACGAGCAGCTAGAGCAGCTGGTTTGCTGCTCACAACTTAACTCGACATCGTAACCTTTTATATTTTTGGTTACAGACGAGACTGTCGCAAGTGCCGTCATCATAGCGGTTACTTCTCTTGAATGGTCAATTTGACCGACTGGGCAATGCGCTTAGCCGTGGTTGGTGGAATATCACCAATAACGGAGATTTCCATATTGCCATTGACTAAGGTATGCATGGTTCTGCGCCCTTGACGCACCACTTGCCCTTTAACTGATTGATCGTCTCGCTCTGAGATATACACAGAGAAAGAAAATAGGCCGTCACTGTACATTTGGCTCTCGACCATACGCTCAGTGATCGCCATACGATAGCGATTAAGATCCTTTGCTTCAAAGCCTTTCGGGATCCATTCAACATCCCAAAACGTCTCTTTCAACTTACCTTTCGGTAGAGATAGGACTTGAGGCAGTTTCACTTCATTCAGTTTACCCAAGATCTCAGCAATATGATCATTTACGCTGTAAGAAATGGTGCGGTATTGCTCTAACACTTCACCGTCGCGATCAACAAGATCAGCACGGAGAGGCAAATGTGTTTTCTCATCGACCCAAAGAATGTAGGAGTAACGCAGGCCATCTTTTGGTACCACGCGGACAACCTGACAAGCAGAGCCAGCCTCGCGCGCACGGCCAACTTGAATGAAGTCGTAATTTGTTGAAAGTTCTTTGATGTCTGAGTTCAGTAAAGGAATGGTAGGCGCTACCATATTGCCCGATTCAATCGTGAATGGCTCAACACCAGGCTCGATATAGCTCACTTCATCACCACGACGAATCACTTCACGAATAGGGCCAGCCAAGTACAACAAGTGGGCAAGTTGGTTCTCTTCATCGCGCGCATGGCGATAAAGTAATGGTTCAATACTGTTTTTCTTAATCAGGATATAAGACAGTTCATAATTAAGGTGCTGACTTGCGTCGTTCATTTGAAGCAACAAAGCCTCTGCAGAGGTTTGCTCTGCAAAGGCCATTGGTGTATTCAAACTGAACAGTGTCAGCGCACTGATCAGGAATTTTTTCATTCAACTACCGTATCTGAGTGATCATTACGATCGATAGAGTTTTCACTATTTAGTCTAAGTTGTAATTCGTAATCTTGCAGCATCGCGTTAATACGGCGACGTTGCTCTTGTACGTTCACTTCACTTCTCGGCGTATCTACGTTTTGACGCGTTAAGCTCACTGGCTCAACTGAACCTGAAAACGGAACAGTTTGCAGCACAGGTAACTGCTCTGATTGCGCATCAGAACCGCCTTGCTGTTGAACACCCAAAATCACCGCAAGCGAGACGCAAGCAGCAATACCTACTTGGCCAAAGTGCGTTAACCACGCTGGTAGGTAGCGTCTCGCCTTTTCTGGTGTTGGTTGAGGTTCAATACGTGCATCACCGATGTCAGAGACATTGTGTGATTGACTAAATGAATTATGTGCCGGTTCATTTTCTAGCGCTAAAGCAACGCTTTCAGCAATATTCCATTCTGGCTTTTCAGGTGCCTCACCGCGAAGAACGTCACCGATTAGGTGGTAATTCTTCCAGGCTTGTAAGCTATCTTGATCTTGCTCTAATTCACTGATTAAAGCTTTATCGATCAATTCTCCATCCATGAGTGCTGAAAGTTTCTCTTTGTCAGCCATTATTTTCACCATTATGTTGCTGGTACTAGCGTTGTAGAAGTGGTTGAATTTTCTTTTCCACCGCTTCACGTGCACGGAAGATACGCGAGCGTACCGTTCCTACTGGGCAATCCATCACTGCGGCAATCTCTTCATAGCTCAAGCCATCAAGCTCGCGCAAAGTCATCGCAGTTTTTAAATCGTCTGGCAGTGCTTCTATCGCACTGAAAACAACGTGTTTCAATTCTTTGGACAACGTTAAGTTCTCAGGGTTCGATATTTCTTTTAATGCACCACCATTTTCGTAATATTCAGCTTCTTCAGTGTCCACATCTTGCGCTGGTGGCCTACGGCTCTGCGCGACAATATGGTTTTTCGCAGTATTAACCGCAATTCGGTATAACCAAGTATAAAAGGCGCTTTCGCCGCGGAAACTTGGTATTGCTCGATATGCCTTAATAAATGCTTCTTGTGCTACATCAGCAACATCACCGGGATTGTTGATGTAACGAGAAATAAGATTGCAGACTTTGTTTTGATATCTCAAAACCAATAAATTGAATGCTTGCTTATCTCCACTCTGAACTCGCTCAATTAATACTTGATCGGTCAGTTGCTCGTTCATTCGAGCGGGTACTCCTGTCGTTATCAACCCCTACCTACACCGGTATGAGTATTAATTATGCAAAATGTAGTATTGACACCACTGTTTACTTGAGCACTATTGTGACCTAGCAAAAAAAAGAAAGTTCAAAGTTATTTCAAATTTTTCTTAGGAAGTGATGACCAACACCCTTATAAAAATGAATTGTGAGGATGAAGGCGAGCAAAAGCAATGGCATTTCGCAACAATTGCATGCCACGCAGTGGTATTATTGCCATTAATTGAATTGGACAGAGTGCTCCCACTCTAAAATAACTCAGGAATTTAAAAGTTTTATGAACGCAAACCGTGAACATCAATGTGATGTGTTAGTGGTAGGTAGTGGCGCTGCCGGTCTATCGTTAGCGTTGCGTGTTGCAGAACACGGCAAGGTCATTGTGTTAAGTAAAGGACCACGCAGTGAAGGGGCGACATATTACGCGCAAGGTGGTATTGCAGCGGTATTCGATGAGTCAGACAGCATCGACTCGCATGTTGAAGATACACTGATTGCCGGTGGCGGCATCTGTGAAGAAGATACCGTAAAATTCATTGCCGAGAATGCGAAAGATTGTGTGCAATGGCTAATTGATGGTGGTGTGCCTTTCGACCGAGAAGAGAATGACAGCGATGATAAACCTCGCTATCACCTGACTCGTGAAGGTGGCCATAGTCATCGCCGTATTTTGCACGCCGCAGATGCCACTGGTATGGCGATGCAAAACTCTCTGCAAGATAACGTCCACAACCACCCGAACATTACTGTACTCGAGCGACACAACGCCCTTGACCTAATCACCGAAGATAAAGTTGGCGGTGACTGCAAGAAAATCGTTGGCGCTTACATATGGAACCGTAATGACGAACACGTCGAAACCGTTCGCAGTAAGTTTGTAGTGCTAGCAACCGGTGGCGCTTCCAAGGTATACCAATACACCTCTAACCCTGACGTTTCATCAGGTGATGGTATTGCGATGGCTTGGCGTGCTGGCTGTCGTGTAGCAAACCTAGAGTTTAACCAATTCCACCCTACTTGCCTGTACCACCCAGAAGCTCGTAACTTCCTGCTTACTGAAGCACTTCGTGGTGAAGGCGCTTACCTGCGTCGACCTGATGGTTCACGCTTTATGCCTGATTTTGATGAGCGAGCTGAACTTGCCCCGCGTGATGTCGTAGCGCGCGCTATCGACTTTGAAATGAAACGCTTAGGTGCAGACTGCATGTACGTGGACATTAGCCACAAACCGGCAGACTTTATTGAAAAGCACTTCCCAACCATCCATGACCGCCTAATGAAGTTGGGCATTGATATGACCAAAGAACCCATTCCTGTGGTTCCCGCTGCGCACTATACTTGCGGTGGCGTAATGGTCGATCAACGCGGCCAAACTGACCTTTCCCAGTTGTACGCGATTGGTGAGGTGAGCTACACAGGCCTTCATGGTGCTAACCGCATGGCTTCTAACTCACTGCTTGAGTGTGTGGTTTACGCTTGGGCTGCAGCCAACGATATCATTGCCAATCTTGGTAATGCCCAATTGCCACCAAGCCTACCAGCATGGGATGAAAGCCAAGTCTCTTGTTCAGATGAAGAAGTGGTTATCCAGCATAACTGGCATGAACTGCGTCTATTTATGTGGGACTACATGGGCATCGTTCGTACTGACAAACGTTTGGAACGCGCGCTGCGCCGAATCCAGTTGCTGCAACAAGAGACGCACGAGTATTACAGTAACTTTAAGGTGTCTAACAACCTACTTGAACTGCGTAACCTATTGCAGGTGGCAGAACTGATGGTGCGTTGTGCGATGGAGCGTAAAGAAAGTCGTGGCCTGCACTACACGTTAGATTACCCAGAGAAGCAAGAAGATAGCGGCCCAACTATCTTGGTACCTGAAAAGCTTCAATAAGCGCTTACATTAGGGAACTGAAAAAACAAAAGGAGCGATGATATCGCTCCTTTTCTATTTTTAAGCCCATCTAAACTAGGCCAGTAAATTCAATTAAATGGCTTAACGCACTTTACTCAAGTTATGTGCTACCACTTTATCAACCATTGAGGCATGTGCGAGGTTTTCGCTGCGGCCATGTCCCATGATCCAAGTAAATAGGTCTGGGTCATCGCACTCTAATAATGAAACAAAATCACGCTGCTCGGTTTCTGAAAGCTCATCAAAACACTCTTCAAAGAATGGCATGATTACAACGTCCAGTTCTAACATACCGCGGCGACATGCCCACTTAATCCGCGCTTTCTCTTCCGGGGAATACATTTTTCTTCCTCACCTTAATCGGTTATTTGCCCCGAGTGTAACAAGCAAGCCGACTGACAACTACTAAGTGAGTCACACTAACGCCACCGTACAGAGTCGCAAACCTTTGCCCTTGAGTTATCGCGACTTACAACCCACATTATAACGGTAAAAGCTTTAAGCTCTGCTTGCAGTTCGCTGCGAGTAAGCCTTAACATATTCAAATTCGATAATTATTAGGTATCTCTCATGGATTGGCTCAACGACTTTTCTCCGCTTTCTTTAACCGCTAGAGACCCATTACCAGAATTGACGCTTACTCATTTAAGCGATTGGGGTGTTATCACTGCTGTTGGCGCTGATGCCAAATCTTACTTACAAGGTCAAGTTACCTGTGACGTTGTGCAGTTAGCGAAAGAGAGCCTAACATTTGGCGCGCACTGTGATGCAAAAGGCAAAGTATGGAATGTGTTCCGCCTATTCCATCACCTTGATGGCTATGCTCTTGTTCAACCGAAATCAGCGATGGAGAAAGAACTGGTTGAGCTAAAGAAATACGCGATCTTCTCAAAGATCGAGCTAGTAGAGAGTGAACAGGTTCTATTAGGTCTTATTGGTGAAAAAGCAGAAGCAACGATCGACCAAATGACCTCTGATCGCGGCGATGTTCGTCCATTAAATAATGGTACGGCCGTGAAAATCGATCACCTGCGTTGGTTGATTGTGATGGAAGCGGGTTCGGCGGAACTGCTCAGCCGAACACTCCCAGCCGAGAAAGTGCATCAAGACATTTGGCGCAAGCTTGAGATCGAAGCTGGCGTACCTATGCTTGAAGCCAGTCAACAAATTGAGCACATTCCACAAGCATTAAACGTTCAGGCGCTGGATGGCATTAGCTTTAAAAAAGGCTGCTACACCGGACAAGAAACGGTGGCGCGAGCGAAATACCGCGGTACAAATAAGCGTGCCCTATTTATTGTCAAAGGCCACGCGGACAAGCCTCTATCTGATGATGAAACCATTGAGCGTTCAGTGGGCGATAACTGGCGAACTGCAGGTAAACTACTTGCGAGTTACCAATATTCTGATGGCGAAACCATTGCCACCGTAGTACTGCCAAACAACTTAGACAGTGATACTCAGCTTCGCTTAGCATCGCAGCCAAACTCAATCTGGACAATGGAACCACTTCCATACTCACTTGATGATGAATAATCCCTTCACCTCGAAAATTACGGAGTTCCTTGAACTACAAGGAATTCCGTACCGATTGTTGATGCACAAAACAGAAGCCACCAGCATTGAAGATGCGGCTCAGCAGCGTGGCATTCGCCCAGCTCAAATGGTTAAGACAATGGTGCTTCGCGATATGGGTGGCTTATACGCGCTAGCTTGTGTGCCTGGCGATCAAGCGGTTGATCCTAAAAAAGTACGCGCATTGTTGGATTGCCGCAGAATGACCTGTGTAGATTTGAGCCAAGTTGAGTCAATTACTGGCTATAAAGCAGGTACGGTTGCGCCTTTGCTGCTCAAACGTCATATGCCGATCTTTTTTGATCAGCAGCTATTAGCTGAGGATGAAATCACCATTAGTAGTGGCAGTCGTATGGCTGGAGTCGCACTTTCATGCCAAGATCTTATTCAACTTTGCCAACCACAAATCACCAACATTTGCCGCTAATCATTAAATAGTGACGACAAAGCGATACAAACACCCACCAAAAACGAGATCTCGATCGCAGATGCCACTCCATTATCGATAAATTTTTATTCATTTAATAAGCATATATAGTCACGGGTGTTTTTTTGAATTACTCTGAAATCACTCATGTGACATCTGTTGAGCTTCTAGTAGAACTTTAAGAGAGCTTAAGTCTGCTAGTGAGTCCCTCCTCACATGAGTAAAAAGTGAGTCCACTGTATAGTTCAGGATTTCCACTTTTTGTGTAATGCATCTGTGACTATTCGCCCGCAAATCCACGCGGGCTTTTTTTTACATTAATTTAACTTTTAGTTGGCAAAACACACTCTTCTATGACTATTCTTAAATCTGTCACATTCTGGTGATTAAATACACGCCACTGGAACTTTATGAAGTTCCAACAGTCAGAACAATAGTGAGGTAAAAATCACACAAAAATGGATATTTATCCGCTGTTTTGCTCACAACAGCACAAATATCCACTTACAACGATTACAACTGGGTATTCCCCCATCAACGTCACACATTTTTAAGTGGGAAATCCGTATAATTATTGGTGCTTGCTAAACAAAAAGGATAATTCTATGAGACTGTTTAAGCGCTATACACCTAGTATGATTGCTAAACATGTTAGTCGGCTATTTAAAGGAAGAATCTATATCTACGGTGTAGGTAAATTTGAATTCGATAACGGTAAATTGATTTTGCCGGCCAGAGCTGAAAAGCGACACTTCCGAGCGGTGAAGGAAGTAAATCAAGAAATAATGCGATTGCGCTGCGCATACGCATAACAGAATTAAAAAAGGGTTGGCTACGAAATGTGCCAACCCTTTGTCATTTTAGAGTCACTCTACGTGGTCTAGCTCTAATCAACCTAACTGAACGTTAAGCTATTTGTTTTCAATATGCGCTGGGTACTTAGCTAGGTTTGGTAGATGTCCTTTCAGCCCTAATGCTCGCTTCATGATCTCATCTTTAGCGCCCGGCAACTGACCCGCAATGGTCATTCCAATGCCACGAATCAATTTCTTAGCCGGATTATCACCCTCGAACAAATCGCGGAAACCTTGCATCGCAGCAATCATCTTCGCCGCCTCAGCTTTACGCCAACGTTCATAGCCACGCAAGTTGCGCTTAGTGCCAATGTCTTGGCCTTTGTGCCATAAACCAATGATCTCTTGGGCAAGACTTGCGGCATCGAGTAAACCTAAGTTCACCCCTTGGCCTGCAAGTGGATGAATGGTATGAGCTGCATCACCAACAAGAGCTACACGCTCTACCGCGAAATCACGTGCATAACGCATTTTTAGCGGAAAGGCATAACGCTCACCAATTACTTCACACAAACCAAGACGCGCATCAAACTCAGCAGTAAGCGCTTTATTAAACTCATCTTTATCCATGTTCACCAAACGTTCTGCTCGGTTAGGTTCTGTAGACCAAACAATTGAACTCATTTGGCTTCCACCCATTGGCAAAAATGCTAACGGGCCTTGTGGAGTAAAGATTTGTCGTGCGACCTGCTGATGGGGCTCTTGCGTCCAAACATTAGCAACCACAGCACTGTGACCATAATCCCAGTGGGTTAATGGAATATCTTGCTGACGACGAACCCATGAGTTCGCGCCATCTGCGCCAACCACCAATTTAGCCGTTAATGATTGACCATTATCGAGCGTCAGCCACGCCTCGCTTTCGCCAATCGCCATAGATTGACATTGAGCAGGCATAAATAACGTTACATTGGACTGCTTCTCAACTTGCTCAAGTAACGCCAACTGAATCACTCGGTTTTCGACGATATGCCCAAGATCAGGCTGAGCCATCTGCATCGCATCAAATTCGATACGTGCAAAACTATCTTGCTCCCAGACTTCCATCGCGGAATAGGCTGCAGCGCGGCGATCGACTATCCCTTGCCATGCGCCTAAGTTTCTTAGCATTGTTTCGCTTGAACGACTCAGTGCCGATACGCGTACGTCTGGTAAATCATTTAATTTACTTTCTGGAGTACGGCTTTCAATTACCGCGACTCGTAAATCACTATCACGAAATGCAGCCGCAAGCGCGAGGCCAACCATGCCTCCACCAACAATTGCAATATCAACGCTTTGCATCATATCTGCACCCTTTGCACTACCGTGCAATTAAACCTAATGTTCTTTGTAAAAGCGGTGTTTTTAGAACCGGTAAATTTTCCATTGCGGCCAAACCTAAGTTACGTCCAATTCGCAATGTTAAATAATCATTTGAAAACAGATGAACCAACGACGAAGTCAGTGCGATGGTCGCTTCTCTATCTTGAGTGCGGCGCTGCTTAAACTCGCGAAGTACGGTATAACTACCCGCATCTTGCGGTGATTTGACGATCTCTTCCGCCAAAGTAGCAACATCGCGAATGCCTAAATTAAACCCCTGACCCGCAATGGGGTGCAGTGTTTGAGCCGCATTACCAACAATAGCAAAACGGTGAGAGCTGTTTTGCTCTCGATAACGAAGCAGCAGCGGATAACTTGCCCGCTCGCCCACTTTAATCATTTTGCCTAAGCGCCAGCCAAATGCTTGCTGTAATTGCTCAAGAAACTCTGACTCATCCAGTTGCAACACTTGCTCGGCATTGTTAGGGCGTAGACACCACACTAATGAGATGCGATCTTCACTCATTGGCAGCAGAGCTACAGGCCCTTGCGACGTGAAGCGCTCAAACGCTCGGCCTTGATGGGCTTGCTCAGTGGTGATATTGGCAATCACAGCCACTTGGTCAAAGTCATGCTCAGTTAAGCTCAAGCCTAATTGCTGACAACATGAGGAAATCGCTCCATCTGCTGCCACCAACAACTTACACTTCAGCTGCTCGCCATCATCAAGTGTCACCACGCTATGCTCAACATCCCGCTCAATCGACGTTACAGAGTTTGGGCACAGCAGTTCAACATTGCTCTCATTTGCCAAGCGCTGATGATAAATACGCCCAACATCTGCAAGTTCGACGACATAACCTAACGCCTCAACACCAACCTCTTGGGTCGAGATTTCAGTAATGCCGGCATGAGTTCTGTCTGATACATGAATGTGCTTAATAGCAGTCGCAACAGGTGCAATATCTTGCCAAAGCTCAAGCTGCTTAAGGATATTGACCGTACCGTATGAAAGCGCGATAGAGCGAGAATCAAAACCCGGATGAGCAGAGTGATCGACTTGATATGGCTCCACTACAGCAACAGATAACGAGCCTTGGCTTAAGTTTTGAATCGCTAGAGCAAGAGTCATTCCGGCCATTGCGCCACCAGCAATCACAACATCAAACTGTTTCATGCATCTACCTTAACTGAATCGCTTACTTAGTGAAGCGTAGGGGCTTTGGTCTCTTGAACTGGCTTTTGGCCAAGCTCAGCGTGAATGGTTAATACGCACACTTTGACGTGCTCTACCACCTGCTCAAGTAAGATGGCTTGCTCTTGCATGTCATCATCTTCATCGATGCCAAGCTTTGAGATCTCTTCTAAATCAGCCAAGGCTTCTTTCGCCTCTTTGGAGGCTTTCTTTAGATTCGCACCAACTAAACCTAAGCCAGAAATAAAATGATTTACCCAGTCAGCCACGCCATCAGCGATATCAAAAAGAGAGGCGCTCGCTTCTTCATCAGGGAGTAGCATCGACATTTCCATGCTTGAGCCAGTGAGCTCTTTAGTTGCCACTTCTAACGTTTGCTGCGCTAGCTTTAGCGATTTGTCAGGCCAACCCATACCTTCATTGGTGTAGTCAAAAATCAGCGGTTGCCAGCTTTTGTCATCGAGGCTTAAACCACCGCTTAGCATACCGGCAAGCAAACCGTGTAATTCTGCTGGGTTTACTGCAAGGCCAGCGCTTTGAAGCTCGCTAGCAAACATCAAGTAATCTGGTAGGGTTTTGTCACTCATGGAAAGACCTAAATAATTTTTATCTAAAGGTTAATCGTACCACTTCAATCACAATGCGAAAATGTAGAAGTCATCAATAATGAATAGCTTTTACACAAATTGCCCAATTACTGTGTGATCACCCTTTGTTTTGCTTTTGTCGCACGGGAAACACTTGAATCTTAACAAGGCTTTTTCTATAGTTTCCCCCTCGGTGATGGTCTGCAGTATCACCTTAATACTAAGTGTAGAGTGGATATGAGTAGCCAAGCGGTAGAAGTCGAAATTTTAGGTAAGTTAACACGTGTTAACTGTCCTGCGGGTCAGGAAGAAGCATTGCTTCAAGCCGCTAAGCGATTGGATGATCGCTTGAAAGACATGACAGACAAGACCAAAGTGACCAATGAAGTGCAACTGCTTACCATTGCGGCACTCAACTTCTGTTATGAAATTGAAACGCGTAACGACACTACTGAGCAACACGAGCAACAGCAGGCCGAACTGTCAGAGCGAATGGAAAAGCTCTCTGCATCTTTAGATGATGCATTAAGTAAAGTACAGCCAGGAAAGGCGTCTTCTTTATCTTAAAGACTTTGTCTAACAGAAAGGTTAAGCTAGTCTTAATGTCTGTACATAGACAGCCAAATTTACCCTGGAGTGTGCGTCAGTGGGATTACGTCCCTGAGCCGATAAGCAATACCCAAGGATTAGTACTTGATAGCTATTGAGCAAGCTCGGCATGCACCGAGAAGCCTACGGTTAACATTGCTGATCCGCCTTGAACCAGCTGGTTCAAGGGTCAAAATCTCCAACGGCACTCTGGGGTATCCTCCTTTTTACCCCTTCATCTAGTGGGGTAACAATGACAACATCTCGTCAAGAATTTCGAAAGACTATCCGTCAACGTCGCAATAGCCTCTCCAAACAAGAGCAATCACAAGCGGCGCAACAGTTAATTCAGCAATTTTCTACTCTCGATGAGCTAAACAACGCTCAACACATTGCCCTCTATTTAACCGCAGACGGTGAAGTTGATACCCATCCGCTAATTAAATGGCTTTGGCAACAAGGCAAAGATCTATACTTGCCAGTGATTCATCCCTTTTCAAAGGGGCATCTGCTGTTTTTGCATTACCAAGCCGATACACCGATGGTGCTCAACCAATACAAGATTGCTGAACCTAAGCTCAATCAAACCTTAATCAAGCCTGTTAATCAGTTGGATTTAATCTGTACACCGTTAGTTGGATTTGACTCTAATGGCCATCGATTGGGCATGGGTGGCGGCTACTACGATCGCACTCTTGCGCCTTGGTTTGCTTCAGGAAATGGCCCTAAACCGATAGGCCTCGCCCACGATTGCCAGCATGTCGATGCACTACCAATTGAACAATGGGACGTGCCACTACCCAAAATAGTGACACCGAGCCGAATCTGGCAATGGGAATCCTAACTTTTAACCGCTATAATCCCGCGCGCAATCGATAACCCACTTCCAGTTTAGGAGACGAGCATGACTCAAGATGAAATGAAAAAAGAAGCCGGTTGGGCAGCACTAAAATACGTTGAGAAAGACAGCATTGTTGGCGTTGGTACTGGCTCTACTGTGAATCACTTCATCGATGCACTAGGTACAATCAAAGATGATATTAAAGGTGCGGTTTCAAGCTCAGAAGCTTCAACAGCCAAACTAAAAGAGTTAGGTATCGAAGTATTTGACTGTAACGAAGTGGCAAAGCTTGATGTTTACGTTGATGGTGCAGATGAAATCAACCCAGCTCGCGATATGATCAAAGGCGGCGGCGCTGCTCTTACTCGTGAAAAGATCGTTGCAGCAATCGCTGACAAATTTATCTGTATTGTCGATAACACCAAAGCAGTAGACGTGCTAGGTCAGTTCCCACTGCCAGTAGAAGTTATCCCAATGGCACGTTCTTACGTTGCACGTGAGTTAGTAAAACTAGGTGGCGATCCTGCATACCGTGAAGGTGTGATTACAGATAACGGCAACGTGATCCTAGATGTACACAACATGCAGATTACTGAGCCAAAAGAGATGGAAAAAGCAATCAACGCTATCGCAGGTGTAGTAACGGTTGGTCTATTCGCAGCTCGCGGTGCTGATGTGGTTATCACAGGTACGCCAGAAGGCGCGAAAATCGAAGAATAATCTCTTTCGAGCACAACAGATCGCTTACCATTCGTGTAGGCCAATTCTGTCATTTCTTTACAAGCGGCGCTGATTAGCGCCGCTTTCTTCATCTAATAATATAAAAATTATTGTTTATTCCGTAATTTTCTTACCCAAGCTGTATTTTTTTTGTTAACTTAATGAGCAGAAGACGCACAAGGAAAACGTTTGCGCTCCTATAAAGCGGTTAGGAAAACCTCTTTTTAGCCCCTTTAATGCAATGTGCGCCAGTTTAGCCCCCTTTCCCCATTCAAAGGACGAAGAAAATGGCCAAAGTTTCACTGGAAAAAGACAAAATTAAGATTTTACTGCTCGAAGGGCTTCACCCATCATCTGTAGAAGTCTTGCAAGCAGCGGGTTACACCAACATCGAATACCACAAAGGCTCGTTACCGGAAGAAGAGCTTTTAGAAGCGGTAAAAGATGCGCATTTCATTGGTATCCGTTCACGTACTAACCTATCCAAGCAAGTTATCGATGCGGCTGAAAAGCTCGTAGCGATTGGTTGTTTCTGTATTGGTACTAACCAAGTCGATCTTAATGCTGCGGCTGTGCGCGGTATTCCAGTGTTTAACGCACCATTTTCCAACACGCGCAGTGTGGCTGAGCTAGTGCTTGGTCAAATTCTACTGTTGCTACGTGGTATCCCTGAGAAGAACGCTCTTGCTCACCGTGGCATTTGGAAGAAGAGCGCTGATAACTCTTACGAAGCACGTGGTAAGCGCCTAGGCATCATCGGTTATGGTCACATTGGTACTCAGCTAAGTATCATTGCAGAAAACCTTGGCATGCGCGTTTACTTCTACGATATTGAAAACAAGCTGTCTCTTGGTAACGCGACTCAAGTTCATACCATGAGCGAGCTTCTCAACAAGTGTGACGTTATCTCGCTACATGTTCCTGAAACTCCGGGAACTAAGAACATGATGGGTGCAGAAGAGTTTGCCCGCATGAAGCCAGGCGCGATTTTCATTAACGCAGCTCGCGGTACAGTGGTAGATATCGAAGCGCTATGTCACTCACTAGAAGCTGGTCACCTATCTGGCGCAGCGATTGACGTATTCCCAACCGAACCCAAAACCAATGCAGACCCATTCGAGTCTCCGCTAATGAAATACGATAATGTAATTCTAACGCCTCACGTTGGTGGCTCTACGCAAGAAGCGCAAGAGAACATTGGTGTTGAAGTGGCAGGTAAGCTAGCGAAATACTCAGACAATGGTTCTACGCTATCAAGTGTGAACTTCCCAGAGGTTTCACTACCAGAGCACGGCGATTGCTCTCGTCTACTGCACATTCACCAAAACCGTCCGGGCATACTTACGCAGATCAACACCATCTTCGCTGAAGAAGGTATTAACATTGCAGGTCAGTACCTACAGACATCAGCAGACCTTGGCTACGTGGTGATTGACGTTGAGACCGAGCGCTCGGAAGAAGCATTAGCGAAACTGAAGAGCATCGAAGGCACAGTGCGTGCACGTATCCTTCACTAAGTTTCTCTAAAACTCTCAAACAAAAAAACCACCGAACATTCGGTGGTTTTTTTCATCTCTACTCAGTCGTTATTGAGTTAAGCCTTAAGCGCTCGCTCTCCTCGCGCAATACCAACTACGCCACTACGTGCCACTTCAATTACATCAGTGACTTCTGAAAGAGCTTGAATAAACGCATCTAACTTTTCACTGGTACCTGCAAGCTGCACTGTGTATTGCGAAGCCGTCACATCGACTATTTGACCACGGAAGATGTCGGCGGTGCGTTTTACTTCAGCGCGAGCAAAGCCGCTGGCTTTGACTTTGACCATCAACAGTTCACGCTCAATATGCTCTAGCTCCGACACCTCTTGTACTTTAAGTACATCAATCAATTTGTTGAGCTGTTTTTGAATCTGCTCAAGCTCAATATTGTCAGAAATCGTCGTGATATTAAGACGAGATAAGGTTTCGTCATCGGTCGGTGATACAGTCAACGACTCAATGTTATAGCCACGCTGAGAGAACAAACCAACCACACGAGATAAAGCACCCGGTTGGTTTTCCATTAGTAGCGAAATTATATGTCTCATTAGGTAAGCTCCGTTTTACTCAGCCACATCTTATCCATGCCTTCCCCTTTAATTTGCATTGGGTAAACATGCTCAGTTTCATCCACGTTGATATCAACAAACACCAAACGATCTTTTAGCTCTAATGCTTGTTTAAGGCCAGATTCAAGTTGATCAGGCGTTTCAATGCGAATCCCTACGTGACCGTAAGCCTCTGCTATTGCGGCAAAATCAGGAACAGAACTCATATACGAATTGGAGTGGCGACCTTGGTAGATAATATCTTGCCACTGTTTCACCATACCCAAGAAACGGTTATTTAAGTTAATGATCTTCACTGGGATATCATATTGCATCGCGGTAGACAGCTCTTGAATATTCATTTGAATACTGCCATCACCGGTTACCACCACCACTTCTTCTTCTGGCTTAGCAAACTTAACTCCCATACCCGCAGGCAAACCAAAGCCCATCGTGCCTAGGCCACCAGAGTTGATCCAACGGCGCGGCTTATTAAATGGGTAGTAAAGCGCTGCGAACATTTGATGCTGACCTACGTCTGAAGCAACATAAGCATCACCATTGGTCAGCTTGTGCAGAGTTTCAATCACTTGCTGTGGCTTAATACGCTCCGGAGAGGTTTCATAACTCAGACAATTTTTATCACGCCACGTTTGGATTTCATCCCACCACAGGTTAATCGAAGCTTCATCATTAGTACCGCCTTGCTCTACCAGCAAATCAACCATGCTGTGCAGAACCTTGTCCGCCGAACCAACGATAGGCAAATCCGCTTTCACGTTCTTAGAGATCGACGAAGGATCGATATCAATGTGCATGATCTTGGCATCCGGACAGTACTTCTCAAGGTTGTTGGTGGTTCGATCATCAAAACGAACCCCAATACCAAAGATCAAATCCGCGTTGTGCATGGCCATGTTGGCTTCATAAGTGCCATGCATGCCCAACATACCAAGTGAGTTTTTGTGCGTACCAGGAAACGCCCCTAACCCCATCAAGGTACTGACGACAGGAAGGTTAAGCGTATCGGCCAGTTTGAGTAGTGGTGCATCTGCTTCAGAGATAACTGCACCGCCCCCGACATACAGCACTGGCTTTTTCGCTTCTAGTAACGCTTTAAGGCCTTTCTTGATTTGGCCTTTATGACCTGTGGTTGTAGGGCGATATGAGCGCATCGAAAGGGAAGCAGGATATTCATACGGCAGCTTAATTTGTGGATTAAGCACGTCCTTCGGTAAATCGATTACCACCGGACCTGGTCGGCCAGTAGTTGCAATGTAAAATGCCTTCTTGACTGTCTCTGGGATATCTTCCGCTTTCTTTACCAAGAAGCTGTGCTTGACCACAGGACGAGAGACACCAACGATGTCACACTCTTGGAACGCATCATTACCAATCAGGTTATTGGGTACGTTGCCAGAGATAACGATCATTGGAATAGAATCCATGTACGCGGTGGCAATACCTGTAATGGTATTGGTCGCACCGGGACCAGAACACACCAGCACCACACCCGGTTTACCCGTCGCGCGGGCATAGCCATCGGCCATGTGAGTTGCGGCTTGTTCATGACGAACTAATACGTGTTTAATTTGGTCGGTTTTTGCATGAAGGGCATCGTAAATATCCAAAACGGAACCGCCTGGATAACCGAAGATTTGTTCAACGCTTTCTTCGATGAGAGATTGAACCACCATCTCTGCACCGGACAACATTGCTGCCATATTTTGCTCCTTTGCCACACTAACCAGTAAGGTCAACTAATTAGAGTGGTTTTACATAGTCTAGGTCTTATTTGTAGCCTAATTGAAATACTTCCACTTTTTCGCTATGCCTTGCTTTTGTCATAACAAAAAGCAAGCTACCGCAACAAATGTAACGTTTTCTTTTCAATGAATCCATTGCGACTTTTATCCCATTACAGACACAATGCTAGGTTTCAGACCAATCACAGACCTACCGAGCAGTACTAATCCTTATATCAGTTTTATCATTGGTAAATAGCAATAAAAAAAGAGAATAATTTTTCATCAACTTTCCTTTCTATTGTCAGACAAGCAGAAAGATTGAGATAAAAAAATCCCCCAGCTCAGGGTCTACACCAAGCTGGGGGATATTTCATCAATTCGAAAAATTGTTCAGTGATTACTGCTTTTGAGCAGGCTTATCTTTGTACATTTCTTCGATCTCGTCTTGATACTTGTCGTTAATCACTTTACGACGCAGTTTTTGCGTCGGCGTTAACTCGCCATCATCCATCGAGAAAGCTTTCGGCAGTAGCTTGAACTTCTTCACTTGTTCAAACTTCGCTAGCTCTTTTTGTAGGTCGTTAACACGCTTTTCAAACATCTCCATCACTTGATGATGCTTTAGTAGCTCCAAACGGTCGTGATAAGCAATGTTCAGCTCTTTAGCGTATTCTTCCAAGCTATCAAAACATGGCACGATCAGCGCCGATACAAACTTACGTGTATCTGCGATTACCGCGATTTGTTCAATAAAGTGGTCTTTACCAATCGCACCTTCAATCATCTGCGGTGCAATGTACTTGCCGCCAGACGTTTTCATCAGCTCTTTGATACGATCAGTAATGAACAGGTTACCATCCTCATTGATATGGCCAGCATCACCTGTCTTCAAGAAACCGTGCTCATCGAACGTTTTCTCGGTCTCTTCCGGCATTTTGTAATAACCGCGCATCACCATAGGGCCACGAACAAGAATCTCGTTGTTCTCGCCGATTTTCACTTGTGCGCCTGGCATAGACATACCGATTGAGTCAGGGTCAAAGCACTTATCATCCCAGCATGAAATCGTCGCGGTGGTTTCCGTCATGCCGTAACCCAGCTTGACGTTAATGCCGATCGCATGGAAGAAACGACCAATGGTTTCATCCAATTTAGCACCACCACATGGCATGAAGTTAATTCGACCACCCAATAGCGCTCGTAACTTAGATAGCACTAATTTATTTGCTAGCTTGTGGGCTTTCTTCAGCATGAATGATGGCTTGCGCCCTTCTTGATGACATACCGCCATCTTCGCGCCCATGTTAACAGCCCAAGTGAATAGCACTTTACGGATGAACGGAGCTTTGGATACTTTCTCGTGAATCGCAGAGAAGATCTTCTCGTAAAAACGAGGCACTGCGCACATCACGGTAGGACGCACTTCACTCAGCGCATCACGCACTTGCATAGTGTCTTGTAGGTAGCAGTTCGTTGCGCCTTTGTAGAGTACGTAGAAAGTCCACGCACGCTCGAACACGTGTGACAAAGGTAGGAAACAAAGCGATACATCTTGCTCAGATAAGCTCAAGCGCTGATCGTGGCCTTGCAGCTGAGCGGCAATGTTGGCGTAATCAAGCATCACACCTTTTGGTTGACCGGTTGTGCCTGATGTATAGATAAGAGTAAACAGATCTTCAAAATTCGCATCATTGATGCGTTGCTCTAGATCGGCATGTTCTGCTTGCTCTCCTTTGGCTATGAAATCTTGCCAAGAAATAGCAAACTCATGATCTTTAAGATCAATGTCATTCGACATAGCCACCAGCAACTCTAGCTGATCGCATTGTTCAAAGATCGATACGGCCGCATCAAATTGTGCTTGCTCACCCACAAACAACACCTTCACATCTGCGTTTTGCAGAATGTAAGCCGATTGCGCTGCCGTATTGGTTGGGTAAATAGGCACAGTCACACCGCGCACCTGCATTGCTGCGATATCAGCAATGGTCCACTGCGGCATATTGTTGGAGAAGATCCCTATCTTGTCTTGTACTCTTAATCCTTGAGCCAATAACGCAAGTGAAATGGCGTCCACTTGCTCACCAAATTGCTTCCAGCTAATGCTTTGCCAAACACTTTCAACTTTGTGTTTTAACGCAGTGCGGCTGCCGCCTTTAGCAATCTGTTCACGAATTTTTTTTACGATATGAAAATCTAAATTGGCCATCTTCTCTACCTTTGGCTTACACATGTAAGCTAATTTGGCCGACAGTGTACCGCCCAAGCTAAAAAAGGCAACTGACGCGCATCAAACTTATAAGAAAAAAGCCTCGGTGGTATCTACCCTCCGAGGCCTTTAAACTCTAGCTTCGTCGCCTATTTCATCGGCGGCTTATTTGCTTTATTGATAAATTAATAAACTTATTCAATAACTTACTTAGACAGATTGGCAACAACCACTTCGCCACAAATCGCCATTAGCTGATCTCGTAACCAAATGTGTCCTTTATCTTTCTCGCTTGATTCATGCCAGCTTAGGTAACCCGAAATCATCATGTTCTCAAATGGCGCTGCGATGATTTGCAATTGGTCTTTATTCGCCGCGTTTTCTACCATCCAACGAGGTGCGATTGTCACAAGTTCTGATTGGCCTACAACGTATAAAACGTTACTTAAACTAGTGCCTTCATAGTAAGCCGTTACATCCAACTCGCGGTAAGCTTGCTCAGAGAAACTGCGCTGCCCATGAACTTTTGAAAGCTTAGCGTGGCGCTCTGATTTAAGCGCATCAGCAGTGATTGAACCTTGAATACGTGGGTGCGATTTCGCAGCCACAATCACTAACTCATCTTGGAAGATTTCAGTGCTTGAGAAGCCTTGCTCATCAAACCGAGCGTAATCAATCACAAAGTCAATTTCTTGGTAGCGCATACGCTCAGCAAGGTGGCGGTCAAACTCAGCATCTAGGTGTAATTGCACGTTGGGAGCTTGCTGGTGAATGGTTGCCATAACCTGCGGCGCAAATCGCATATCGCAAGGGCTACACATCGCCAGTTTAAATAGTCGCGTTGATGTCTCAGGTGAGAATACCGAGCTTGGTAACTCATTACGGATAAGTTGAAGCGCTTGGCGTACAGGCCCAAACAGTTGACGTGCACGTTGAGTTGGCTGAATACCACGACCTTGGCGCATAAACAGCTCGTCATTAAACATCACTTTTAAACGGGCAACTGCGTTACTTACCGCAGGTTGAGACATACCCAAATTATGTGCTGCACGAGTAATGTTTTGTTCTTGCATTACAGCATCAAAAACAGTGAGAAGGTTTAAATCAACACCACGAAGGGTGCTTTCCATACGGTAGCTAGCAATGGCGCCAATCGGTTCTCTAATATCTGTCATCAGTCACTTCTCTTGTTCATTTTGTAATGGTTTCGACGCCATAGAAAAGAGTTGCCTCTCAGCTAGAGTCGATAGCGGTTATCTATTTACCGCTTGGATGAATTGTTGCGAGAAAAGACTATTAACCAAGCGAAGTCGCTTTAACAACAAGATTGATAACGAATCACTTATTTTTATATTAAAAGAAAATTAAACATTAAAATTCAATGGATTGAGAAAATATAAAAAAACATAAATTGGAAGACAAACGCAGAGAAAAGTTCAATTCATCAAACAAATACAAACCCAACACCTTAAGAATCAGCTATTGACGGGAGCAATCGGTCGCACCAACAATCGATACAAGCCTTCAATGATGTTCAGACATTAATGGCATAACTTGGGAAATCAACTTTCCCCCAAAGCTGCTGTGTTAGCAGAGTAGTATTATCCCAATCGCCAGCTATTACCCATTCAACAATCGCATCAGCCACATCAGGATAAGCGACACTTTCTCCCGGAGATTCATCAAGCCAAGCACGCACTATCGCAGCATCTAATGCTTCCATACTTGACGCCAAACCTAAGGATTCTAATGTTGCTACATTAGACATCTGCTCAAACTGCCCAGTAAGCGGTTTTAAAAGTAACTTCTTACCTAAGGTTAATGCTTCAGAAGGCAGCTCAAAGCCACCATTCGCAATAATCCCAGCGCAGCGGTTCAAGTGATAATGAAAATGCTCAAAGCTTTGCGGCATGAATTGAATATTATCCACCAGCTTAGCTTCGATAATATTAGGGTGATAGCAGATAAAAGATTGGCTAGTGAAGCGGAGTAAAAGCTCCGTAATGTCATCTAAGCTTTCAAACGGAAGGTAAACGAGAACAAAAGATTCACTGTCCACTTGCTCTTTACGAGTATGAACAATCGGCGGCAGTATCGGTTGGTTAAAGTGGTACCAATGCAGGCCAATATGATGATTACTGGGAGCAAAGTAACGTATGACTAATTTATCTAACCAACTAGCCCCTTTTAGCGGCACTGGGTAACGGAAGGCATTTTGATGACTGATGCTCACCACAGGCTTACCCTGCTGTTTCGCCGCCCATGCAGAAACCGGCTCAAAATCGTTCAGCACCAGATCGTACTGGCTTAAATCGAGTTGTTTTACTTCTTGATAAAAACCCAGCAAATTGTTGTTAGTGCTCGTTTTAAGGTAATCCACTCGCCCTTTTTCAGTAACAAAGGTTAAGCCTCGGCGAGTTTGGAAATCACCAAATTGTTCCATTGAAAAGTATTTGTCTTTCTCTCGGCCAGAGAATAGAAAATCAACCTCAACTCCGCGATTTTTCAATGCCTCACACATCGCACGCGCGCGAGCTATATGGCCATTTCCTGTTCCTTGAACACCATACAAAATCTTCATTAAATCACCCCTAGCCATTGCAAAGAGGCAGTCGCACAAGACAAACCAAGCAACGCGCCTAACACCACATCAGTTAAAAAGTGCACCCCTAATAAAATTCGTGACAGCGCAATCATCCCTGCCCATAAGAAACTAAAAAGAGCAAAAGAGGGATAAAACTGAGCAATAAGTGCTGCCATTAAAAATGCGGCCGCAGTATGGCCTGACGGTAAACTATAGCGATCAGAAGGAGTAATAAAAGAAGGGATCAGCGAGCTCAGTTCTTGCGGGCGGCGGCGCTTAAAGAGATTTTTGGTTAACCAATAAATCGGCAGTTCTAGAGTGAACGCCAATAAGCCCGCAGCCAAAAACAATTTACCCAATTCCCCATCTAGCCACCAAGACATCAGCCCTAGCACCAAATACAAATGGCCATCCCCCGTCTTAGATACTAAGCGGCTGACTTTTGATACCGGTAAACAAAATTTATGTTGCAAGCAAAACAGCGAAAAGGCCAAGTCTAACTTGGCAATCGGTTCCATCGAACGCATAACTCTCTCCTATAGGCCGCGACGATGGCTTCAAAGTAAGTGTGTAGCGTGACAGTAAAGTGACGATTTTTTGTTGTGTTGGTTACACGGTTTCCAACTAAGACAACAGCAGTAAAGCAAATTTAGCGCAGCTAATTCCCAGCGCAGCACCGAGAACCACATCAGTAAAGAAATGCACACCAAGTAATATACGAGAACAACTAATTAGCCCGGCCCATACCAAAGCAGCTAGATTGAATGCAGGGTAATAGACTCCGATAACAGTTGCCATCAAGAAAGCAGCCGCAGTATGGCCAGAAGGTAAACTGTATTGATCAGCAGGTTGAATGATCGAAGTGAGATGATCTGAGCGTTCAAATGGGCGGCGACGCTTAAAACCATTTTTTAAGATCCAATACATAGGTAACTCTAAGGCGAACGCCAGCAGAGCTGCTTTGATAAATTCAATGCCTAAAGCACTGTTCACCCACCACGCTACAAGCCCAACCAATAAATAGAGAGGTCCATCACCAGTATGAGAAATGACACGACTTAACTTGCCTACCGGTTGCTGAAAACGGTGAGTCAAACAAAATGACGAGAAAGCGAGATCGAATCTAATGATCGGGTCTATCGCACGCATATTTTATCCCACAACGAATTGAAATAATCAGCGGTATGATAGTGACTAAAACATGAACGTCAGATTAATAAGTTATTGCCACAACAATGCCTATTCATCAAACCAATTTTTGTACCTGTAAATATTCGAATAACAACGCTTGCGCTGTAAATTTCATCCAAATGAATAAAAAATCGACTTTAGGGTTGACGTGCAGGGTTGAGTACGGTACTAATCTATTAACTTAATTTTGTGGATTCATTAACGCTCTTAGGAAGTAGTTAACAATGACAACTCATTTTTCTATCCTGCTAAGCCTCCTCCTGATCGTGACAACATCGCGCGGGTAGGCTGTGGAAGAGAAATAACGACACAGAATTACAGAAACCCGCACCGAGATGCGGGTTTTTTTGTGACCAAATAATGGAAGAAAACGATTAAACGCGTATTTACTAGACGTTTAATTGAAATGAAAAGGAAGCACTTATGAATGATCAGGTCATTATCTTCGACACCACCTTGCGTGATGGCGAACAAGCATTGTCAGCCAGTTTGACAGTTAAAGAAAAACTGCAGATCGCTTACGCCCTAGAACGCCTTGGTGTTGATGTTATCGAAGCTGGCTTTCCTGTTTCTTCCCCTGGTGACTTTGAGTCCGTACAAACCATCGCGCGTAATATCAAAAATAGCCGTGTGTGTGCCCTGTCTCGTGCTGTTGCTAAAGATATTGATGCCGCTGGCGAAGCGCTAAAAGTGGCTGAAGCATTTCGTATTCACACCTTTATTTCTACCTCTACTGTTCATGTTCAAGACAAGCTGCGCCGCAGTTATGAAGATGTCGTCGAGATGGGCGTAAAAGCAGTAAAGCATGCTCGTAAATACACTGATGATGTCGAGTTTTCTTGTGAAGATGCTGGCCGAACTCCTATCGACAACCTATGCCGAATGGTCGAAGCCGCAATTAATGCAGGCGCAACCACGGTCAACATCCCAGACACGGTAGGCTATACCGTTCCAAATGAATTCGGCGGCATTGTACAAACTCTTTTCAACCGTGTTCCTAATATCGACAAAGCGATCATCTCTGTTCACTGTCATGACGACTTAGGCATGTCTGTGGCTAACTCTATAGCAGCTGTTCAAGCGGGGGCACGACAAATTGAAGGCACTATCAATGGCATTGGTGAGCGCGCGGGCAACTGTTCGCTAGAAGAGATCGCAATGATCATCAAAACCCGCCAAGAACTACTAGGTGTTCATACTGGTATTAAGCACGATGAAATTCACCGCACCAGTAAGTTGGTTAGTCAGCTGTGTAACATGCCAATTCAAAGCAACAAAGCAATTGTAGGTACTAATGCATTTAGCCACTCATCAGGCATCCACCAAGACGGCATGTTGAAAAACAAAAATACCTACGAGATTATGACACCTGAATCTATTGGTCTTAAAAACCAAGCACTCAACCTAACAAGTCGTAGCGGTCGAGCGGCGGTTAAGAGCCACATGGACTCCATGGGTTACAACGAAGATGAATACAACTTGGATGCGTTGTATGAAGACTTCTTGAAACTTGCTGACCGAAAGGGACAAGTATTTGACTATGACTTGGAAGCTCTAATGCACTTCTCGAACTTGCGCGAAGAAGACGATTTTTACAAGTTGAACTACTTGAGCGTGCAATCGGGCAGTGTCATGGCAACGACGAGCATCAAACTGCAATGTGGCGATGAAGAAACCAGTGAAGCGGCAGTCGGCAACGGCCCAGTTGATGCTCTATATCAATGTATCTACCGCGTGACAGGTTATGACATCGTGCTCGATAAATTTGACCTTACTGCCAAAGGCGAAGGTGAAGATGGCTTAGGTCAAGCGGATATCATCGCTAACTATAAAGGCCGCAAGTATCACGGTACTGGCGTATCAACCGACATTGTTGAAGCCTCAGGCCAAGCTCTATTGCACGTGATAAACAGTATTCATCGTGCAGATACCATCGCACAAATAAAGCAAAAGAAAATCACCGCTGTATAGGATTACACCTTAGCGCTTACGTTCGAGCGCTAGGTAAAAATTAAAGCAACACAACGCTAAAATATTTAAAGGATTAACATGACAGACAAAAACTACAAGATTGCCGTATTAGCTGGTGATGGTATTGGCCCAGAAGTAATGGCGCAAGCAAACAAGGTTCTGGATGCAATTGAAACAAAGCATGGCATCAGCTTTGAGCGTGACGCACATGACGTTGGTGGTATTGCGATTGATAACCATGGTTGCCCATTACCAGAGAGCACGGTAAAAGCATGTGAAGAATCTGATGCGGTTCTATTTGGCTCAGTTGGCGGCCCGAAATGGGAGCACCTTCCACCGAATGACCAACCTGAGCGCGGCGCACTACTGCCACTACGTAAACACTTCCAACTGTTCTGTAATCTACGCCCTGCGCAAATCCACAAAGGTCTTGAAGCTTTCTCTCCCCTGCGCGCTGATATCTCAGGCAATGGCTTTGATATTGTCGTGGTTCGTGAGCTAACTGGCGGTATCTACTTTGGTCAACCAAAAGGCCGTGAAGGGGAAGGCGCAAATGAAAAAGCCTTCGATACTGAGGTTTACCACCGTTTTGAAATTGAACGTATCGCTAAGATTGCATTTGAGTCGGCACGTCTACGTCGTAAGAAAGTTTGCTCTATTGATAAAGCGAACGTACTTCAAAGCTCTATCCTGTGGCGTGAAGTGGTTGAACAAATCGCGAAAGATTACCCAGATGTTGAGCTATCACATATGTACATCGATAACGCGACTATGCAGCTCATCAAAGATCCTGCCCAGTTTGACGTGATGCTTTGCTCAAACATCTTCGGAGACATCATTTCTGATGAGTGTGCCATGATCACTGGCTCTATGGGTATGCTTCCTTCCGCTTCGCTTAATGAGAACAAGTTTGGCCTATACGAACCAGCAGGCGGCAGTGCACCAGACATCGCAGGTAAAAACATTGCAAACCCTGTGGCACAAATTCTATCCGCGGCATTAATGCTGCGTTACAGCCTAGGTGAAGAAGACGCTGCGCAAGATATTGAATCAGCAGTATCTAAAGCGCTGTCAGCTGGTGAGTTAACGGGTGATCTTTCTGGTGACAAACCAGCGCTATCAACTTCTGAGATGGGCGATAAGATCGCTGAGTACATCTTGAACTCATAATTACTGAATACACAAACACAACAGATTAAAGTCGTCATTAATAATACCAACCCAATGGCAGAGGTACTTCCTCTAAGTCATTGGTGCTGCAACAAGGCAGCGATATCAATCAGACTTGGGAGTTTAGTCCGCTAAATAACCAAGCTGATTAAGAGTAGCTAACACAGTTGCGGTGACAAGGACGACGAGGAAGAGCAATGGGCAAAACATTATACGAGAAAGTCTACGACGCACACGTTGCGGTAGCCGCTGAGGGTGAAAACCCAATTTTATACATCGACCGCCATTTGGTTCATGAAGTAACCTCACCGCAGGCGTTCGATGGCCTACGTGAAAAAGGTCGTAAGGTTCGTCAGGTAAGCAAAACATTTGCAACGATGGACCACAACGTTTCCACACAAACCAAAGACATCAACGCTTCAGGTGAGATGGCTCGTATCCAGATGGAAACGCTATCTAAAAACTGTGAAGAGTTTGGTGTAACGCTTTACGACATCAACCACAAGTACCAAGGTATCGTGCACGTAATGGGCCCTGAGCTAGGCATTACTCTACCGGGCATGACGATTGTTTGTGGTGATTCGCACACAGCCACCCATGGCGCATTCGGCTCGCTAGCCTTTGGTATCGGTACTTCTGAGGTTGAGCACGTTCTGGCAACTCAAACGCTGAAACAAGCACGTGCTAAAACAATGAAGATCGAAGTAAAAGGTAAGGTTGCCCATGGCATCACCGCGAAAGATATCGTGCTAGCAATCATCGGCGAAACCACAGCTGCGGGCGGTACTGGCTACGTTGTGGAATTCTGTGGTGAAGCGATTACTGATCTTACGATGGAAGGTCGTATGACGGTATGTAACATGGCAATTGAACTAGGCGCGAAAGCGGGCCTAATCGCACCAGATAAAACCACATTCGAATACATCAAAGGCCGCAAGTTCGCACCGCAAGGTGAAGATTTGGACGCGGCAATTGAGTACTGGTCATCGCTAAAAACCGATGACGATGCTAAGTTTGATGCAGTTGTGACGCTAAACGCAGCCGACATTAAACCACAGGTGACTTGGGGTACTAACCCAGGTCAGGTTATTGCCGTAGACCAACCGATTCCAGCACCCGAAAGCTTTGCGGATCCTGTAGAAAAGGCTTCCGCTGAAAAAGCACTCGCTTACATGGGCCTAGAAGCGGGCAAAGCTCTGTCTGACTACAAGGTAGATAAGGTATTCGTTGGCTCTTGTACTAACTCGCGTATCGAAGACATGCGAGCAGCAGCAGAAGTAGCAAAAGGCCGCAAAGTTGCCGATAACGTGCAAGCGCTTATCGTACCCGGCTCTGAGCAAGTGAAAGCGCAAGCCGAAGCTGAAGGTTTGGATACCATATTTAAAGATGCGGGCTTTGAATGGCGACTACCAGGCTGCTCTATGTGTCTAGCAATGAACAATGACCGTTTGGGTCCACACGAACGCTGCGCATCTACTTCAAACCGTAACTTTGAAGGCCGACAAGGACGTGACGGACGAACCCACTTGGTAAGCCCGGCGATGGCGGCAGCCGCTGCAATTGCCGGTCACTTTGTTGATATTCGTGAGCTAGATTAAGGAGAACTACCATGTCAGGTTTCAAACAACATACAGGCTTAGTCGTTCCTCTTGATGCAGCCAACGTCGATACCGATGCAATCATCCCTAAGCAGTTTCTACAGAAAGTTTCTCGCCTAGGTTTTGGTAAGCACTTGTTCCATGATTGGCGCTTCCTAGATGACGCGGGCGAGCAGCCAAACCCAGAGTTCGTGATGAACGCTCCACGTTATAAAGGCGCTTCTATTCTGCTAGCGCGTGAAAACTTTGGCTGCGGGTCATCTCGTGAACACGCTCCATGGGCATTAGCCGATTACGGCATCAAAGCGATGATCGCCCCAAGCTTTGCCGATATCTTCTACGGTAACTCAATCAACAATCAGATGGTTCCCGTTCGCTTAACTGAGCAGGAAGTGGATGAGATCTTCCAGTTTGTAGAAGCAAACGAAGGGGCTGAGGTAGAAGTCGATTTGGAAGCAAATCTAGTGCGTGCAAACGGCAAAGAATACGCTTTTGAAATCGATGAGTTTCGTCGTCACTGTTTGCTTAATGGCTTAGATAACATCGGCCTAACACTTCAACACGAAGACAAAATCGCTGACTACGAAAGTAAGATCCCGAGCTTTCTTGCTTAAAATTTATTTGAACAACAAAAGGTTGGCCACGAGCCAACCTTTTTTATGCCAAGCTTATAACCACACCATTTCATTGAAAGAAAAGCTCACCACACTCGGTCTAATGGATTACTGCTAATAACGTGAGTATTAAGATGAGAAAACTAATCGGCGTCGGCCTAATCGCTATATCATTCAACGTACTTTCAGCTCCCAAATCGGAGTTATGGAGCTATTGGCAACAAAGCAATGAAGCGAGTACGGTCAAAGTTTCTCACCAACAATGGCAAGCCATTCTAGACACTTATCTGGTGGTCGAAGGCCAGCATCATCTATTTCGGTATAGTGCGGTTACAGCCCAAGATGATGCTCGATTAAACAACTACCTATCGAATCTCGCCCAGCAAAATCCTCATCAGTTATCGAAAGCCGAGCAATACGCCTACTGGGTTAACATGTACAACGCAATTACTGTTGACCTAATTTTGCAAGAATACCCCATCAAATCGATAACCAAATTAGGCGGCCTATTCAGCTTTGGTCCTTGGGATGAAGAGGTGATCACGGTTAATGGCAAAGAGCTCACCCTTAACGACATAGAGCACAAGATTTTACGTCCGATCTGGAATGACCCTCGCACCCATTATGCAGTCAACTGCGCCAGTTTAGGCTGTCCAAACTTACAACTGAAAGCCTTTAGCGCACAAAACAGTGAAGCACTATTGGAGCAAGCCGCGATAGATTTTATTAATAGTGACAAAGGCGTCTTAGTGAAAGGTAATAAGCTGAACGTTTCTTCAATCTATGAATGGTTTAGTGTTGATTTTGATGTCGATGGTGGCGTGAAGAGCCACATAGAGAAGTATCGTACCAATCTTCCAGCAATCTCAGGTTCGTTTAGCTACGACTATGATTGGTCGCTGAACGAGAAAAAATAAAACTTTATTGGATGGATACGAAAAAGCCCCGACCTGATAGCCGGGACTCTATATAGGTACCTAGCGATGACCTACTCTCACATGGGCGGTGCGATGGTTCGACCCTTCGACGGCTCGCAAACACACTCTATCGTTCTCACAATATTCACAGTGAAATAAATGACCACATACGAAAAAGCCTCGACCAAATAGTCGAGGCTTTATATAAGTACCTAGCGATGTCCTACTCTCACATGGGGAAGCCCCACACTACCATCGGCGCTATTGCGTTTCACTTCTGAGTTCGGCATGGAATCAGGTGGGTCCACAATGCTATGGTCGCTAAGAAAATTCTTTACGTTTTGCTTTAAACTTTCAAACAGAAAACTCAAAACAAACAGTAAATGGTGCTGATACCCAGACTCGAACTGGGGACCTCATCCTTACCAAGGATGCGCTCTACCACCTGAGCTATATCAGCATCAGTGTCCGTTAGGACTAAAAAAGCCCGTTTTTGCAAACGGGCTCTTTCATACCTTTTTGTCTTCACTTTTAAAAAGTGAAAATAAATTGGAAGCCTGGCGATGTCCTACTCTCACATGGGGAAACCCCACACTACCATCGGCGCTATTGCGTTTCACTTCTGAGTTCGGCATGGAATCAGGTGGGTCCACAACGCTATGGTCGCCAAGCAA